>NZ_JAKGSI010000009.1 GCF_021568315.1 Corynebacterium uropygiale | reverse complement strand
GACAAAAACCGGATCCTCAGACAGCTTATTATATTCTACCTGATAGTCACCCATTCTCTTATCTCCTCTCATAGTTTAGGCTCCCCACTATTCTCTCTGGACTCAAAGTACTCATCGAGCTCAGGGCGGAGAAATAGCTCACCGTCAACAATCCCGACAAGTGTCCGATCAATCCGCGCAGCATCTCCATCAGAATGTTCGCGCACAACAGGAGAGTTAACATCAACTATTCCGACAATATCTGACCGCCACAGTACGTGAGCATGATTCAATATGTCAAGGAACACTTCTCGAGAGAACAAATACGGGTTCGAGCGAATTCGAATACTTAGAATAGCACGCGAATTATTGGTGCATCCCCATTCCGATTCTCCCCATCGGGAATATATTTTAAGGGAACCCCCCTCCTTTATCCTATACTTTCCGCCTGGATCCGTCCACAGTCCCATAAATTTGCACGATGACTCAGCACCCTCTTCTAAAGTATTTTGTACTGAAAAGCAGTGAGACCAGAACTCCGTACGATGCCCATCAATAAACGCCGGACGCGAATAGAAGTCCCGTGGATTATCATACTGCGAAAAGCCATACCATACATCTGGTTGACCCGGAAGCTGGCGATAATAGTCAAACAGAGCTTCCACGGCCGCGATATTATTGACATCTCCAACGAATGTCGTTGGAGTATAGCGGATAGCTTGAACTAAAAACTGTGGATGATCCGACAATCTGCGGATATCATCCTCTTTGCACATTCTCAGAGCCTCTTTCTATTTAGAAAAATTCCGCTAATACCTGATCATCATAGCTTGGACAGTATGTTTGTTCGCGATAAGCTCAGTGAGCACCTCTGCGGCTTTCTTTATGACTACTTTCCACACTACAGTGTAGCCTCGCGCGCCTTTAGTTTGACGTGCTCCTGTGGCACTGGGTCACCTGCGCTTCGCAACTATGGTCGGAATTGGTATATTCCTTCATCAGTGTTGCGGGTGGGCCGATTATATACCCACTTCGCATCGACAACGGCTCGACTCGGCGGGTAAGAAGGATCGCCTCCGTCACATTTCGCCTCGAGCGAGTCCTTCCTACTCTTCAGCGCTAATGATAAATGTCCAGCAGATGGGTATCCCGTCACATGTTCTTGGTGATCATTTGCCGTTGTCGAGGAGTTTTCGCCCGATGATGCCCATTCACCGATCTCATAGACGGGACGCGGGCTGTCCGTGAAGTTACCGCTGTTGGGCCATTCTTTGCCGTGCCAGCAGCACTCTGTTATGCAACGCCCTGTGGAAGTATCCTTACTGCATCTTCCCCCGCCGGTGCACTCCGCCCTCGGGGCCGTCCGTCCTTGCTTGCCAGCCTGTTGAGCGCCACGCTCAACCAGGGCGCCCTGCTGGATCCGCTTGTCCTACGGGCCCCGGTCGGCCCCACAGCACCACCGCCCCTACCCCCCGTCGTCCCCACCCCGAGCTCTCTACACTGGCACTATGGCCGCGCACACATCCGAGCCCGGGGCCTCCGGTGTCGGTACTGTTCTCCGATCCCTCAATAACAATGCTGTTCTCGTCACCGTGGAGGGGCAGCGCCGCATTCTCATGGGTCGCGGTATCGGCTTCCGGCGCCGCCTCGGTGATGACATTCCCCTCGCCGAGGCTGAGGAAATCTTCACCACCCGCCTCGATGAGAGCGGGCGGGACATCGGCGCATTCCTCAACGACATCCCCCTCGAAGTTTTCGAGTGCTGCCGCGCCGCCCTCAATGAGATCGGCCCCGAGCTCCCCCACTCCTCCCAGGTGCTGCTTCTGGCCCTCGCGGACCACCTCCACCAGGCCATCGCTCGCACCGAGCAGGGCATCACGTTGAGCTACCCCACCAGCTGGGAGGTTCCGCACCTCTACCCTCAAGAGATGCGCTGGGGTCGGCTCACGGTTGAGGTCGCGCGTCGGGAACTCTGCCCCGCCCTACCCGACGACGAAGCCACCGCCTTCGCCATGCACTACGTCAATGCGCACTTCACGGGCAACAACCTCGCGCGCACGATCGAGCTCACCGAGCTGCTCAACCGGGCCGTCGAGGCCGTCCAGCGCCGCTTAGGTGCCGACGCTCCCCAGGACCCTCTCAGCGTGGCGCGCTTCGTTACCCACCTGCGCTATCTCTTCGTGCGCATCATGGATGACGCACAAATTACCCGACGGGTCATGGCGCCGCCGCCCGATGCGCACGAGGATTCCATCGAGCGGGCGGTGGCGGACGTCCAGGCGATCGTCGAGAACTCTCACGGAGTAAGCCTCAGCGATGCCGAAGTGGACTATCTCCGCCTGCACATCCTCCGGCTTAGCGACCCGCGCGCTCCTCGAAGCCCTCGTCGCCCGGACGCTGCAGCTCCTCAATGATCTCGTCTTTGAGCTTCTGCTTCTCGTTCTGGCTCATGCGGGTGGCTCCGCGCAGGATCGCG
Organism: Corynebacterium uropygiale; assembly: GCF_021568315.1. GTDB lineage: Bacteria > Actinomycetota > Actinomycetes > Mycobacteriales > Mycobacteriaceae > Corynebacterium > Corynebacterium uropygiale. Next base: position 6,380 of record NZ_JAKGSI010000009.1, on the reverse strand, counting down.
GTGACACCCCAGATGATCGCCACGTGGATGAGGAGAAGGATGATGATCATCAGAAATTCCCAGATACCCATGCTCCTTAGTTAAGCACACGGGCACTCGTCCCGCAGCGTGGAAAGTATCCCACCTCACAGCGGCTTTTGCCCAGCTCAGGCCCGCCGTTTACTGTTATTGAGATGACGAATAGCGCAGACTGTGAGGAGCTTAACCAGACCCAATAGATTCTCTTCACCCGGTTAAGCGCCATAATTGACGGCATGACTCAAGCACAGTACCCCGCCACGCAGGGGCATGAGCGGACCTTCTTCGGTCATCCGTGGGGGTTGGCGAACCTGTTCGGCATTGAAATGTGGGAGCGTTTCAGCTTCTACGGCATGCAGGCCCTCCTGGCGTACTACATCTACTATCCGCTGGCCCAGAACGGGCTGGGGCTGGATAAGGGTGTAGCCACGTCGATCGTGGGCGCCTACGGCGGCATGGTGTACATGGCGGCCCTGGCGGCGTCCTTCGTCTCGGACCGCATGCTGGGCTCGGAGCGCACACTCTTCTACTCCGCGATCCTCGTCATGCTGGGCCACATCTCCCTGGCCCTCATCCCGAGCACGATCGGCCTGGCTCTGGGCCTCGTGTGCATCGCGCTGGGCTCCGGCGGCATCAAGACGTGTGCCCAGGTGGTGCTCGGCCAGCTCTACTCGCGCGAGGACACGCGCCGCGACGCCGGCTTCTCCATCTTCTACCTCGGCGTGAACATCGGCGCCCTCATCGGCCCGCTGCTGACCAACGCGCTGTGGGGCTGGGGCGGCTTCCACTGGGGCTTCGGTCTGGCGGCCATCGGTATGGCGCTGGGGCTCATCCAGTACATCCTCATGCGGAAGTCCACCATCGGCGCCGCCGGCCACGAGGTCCCCAACCCGCTGCCTCGCTCCGGCTACGTCCGCTGGGGCGTCATCGTGCTGGTCGTGGCGGTCATCGTGATCGCGCTCATCGCCACCGGCGTGATCCCGCTTGAGCGGCTCTCCGACATCGTCACCATCGTCGCGCTCGTCGCGGCGGTCATCATGTGGTGCCAGATGTACTTCTCCAACCTCACCACCGCCGAGGAGCGCTCCCGCCTCGTCGGCTTCATCCCGATGTTCATCTCCGGCGTGCTCTTCTTCGGCATCTTCCAGCAGCAGTTCACCGTGCTCGCTATTTATGCCGACGTCCGCCTCGACCGCATGATCGGCTCCTGGGAGATGAAGCCTGGCGTGGTGAACTCCATCAACCCGGTGTTCATCATCATCTTCTCCGTCATCTTCGCGGCGATGTGGACCAAGCTCGGCGAGCGCCAGTGGTCCACCCCGGTGAAGTTCGGCGTGGCGAACCTCATCATCGGTGTGTCGCTCTTCTTCTTCCTGCCCTTCAGCGGCGCGGAGCCGAACAGCGTCCCGATCTACGCCATCGTCTGGATTCTCTTCCTGTTCACGATGGGTGAGCTGCTGCTGTCCCCCGTCGGCAACTCTCTCGCGACGAAGCTGGCGCCCCACGCCTTCCCCTCGAAGATGTTCGCCCTCTGGCTCATGGCCGTGGCGATGGGCACCTCGCTGGCCGGCAGCCTCGCCGGCTTCTACAACCCGGATGACTCCTCCGCGGAGAACTCCTTCTTCCTCATCCTGGGTTGCGCCTCGATTGTCCTGGGCATCATCGTGCTTCTCATGAAGCGCTGGATCCTCAAGACCTTCCAGGGCGTGCGCTAGGCGCAAAGGTCACACGACATTCCCCCGCATCGATTCGATGCGGGGTTTTCTGTGGCTCTCTCCGTAGGCACCGTGCACGCTGGCAGCCATAGGGTGAGCGTAGAGAGCTCGGGGTGGGGCCGACGGGGGTAGGGGCGGTGGTACGAGGGCGTGATGAACGATGAGATGTGCCTCACGTAGACCACAAAAAAATTGTCCTTTATGAGTGCTAGGGAACTCTTTACTGGGTTTCGCAGGGTGTGAGGTACCACATTTGTCCGTTGCGGGGAATTTTCATGTTTTCTTCAGCCGCTGGAAGGGAATATATTATCTATAGATAGCAAAGGGATAAGGTACGAACCTTAAACCTGGCCGTGATCGACCTCGATGAAAGGTGGTTGGAGATGAAGCGTGCGGGCCGTGTGGCGGCAGTGGTGTCAGCGGTAGCCATGTGGAGCATGGCGGGAATGGGGGTGGCATCTGCGATGCCAATCGATTTCCTGCCGTGGCCTCTTCCGGTGTCCGGAGTGGATCGTGGGATGCCGGATCGGGTGACAGACAAGGTGACGTCTGACGGGTGGGTTGTTCACGCAGGGAAGTTCGATGAGCACGTCTTTGTGAACCCGCCGTTGGATGGTTCGTGGACGACGGGCGAGGCATTCGGTTCGGTCAACTTTAAGGGCTGGATCGACGGCGAGGGCGCTCCTGAGCTCTCCGGCGCGGTTTTTGAAGCGGGCTATCAGGTGGGCTGTGGCATCGATATTTCTGGGGGTATTGATGCAGAGATTGCTGGTGCGTTGGGCTCATCTCCGGCGTTGAAAGCTGGCGTCGAGGGAGGGCCTTCGGTCTCGGTGAAGCTGCCGAATGTGCAGGGCGTGAATGCCGGTATTGATGGCACGGCAAAGGTAGAGGGTTCGGTGTCCGGTAAGGCGGAGATGGCCCCGACGGTGTCGGCGCATCTCAACCCGGGTGGCATCACCAATGTGGTGTTGGTGTCGATGCCCATGGATCCCCAGTACCTTCGCGCTTCCGGAGGATTCTCCGGTGCGCAGGTGAAGGTGGAGGGGTGCATCGGCCCGGTGACGGTGCGATCCTTCGCGACAGTGTCGACGACCTCACCGACGTCAGTGGACACCGTGAGTGTCTACGGGGATCCCCAGCGGATCCGCTAGGCGGGGATGATGACGACACAGGCAGGTGAGAAGGACGTGTTCCCCGTGCATGGATCAGGGATTGGCGACCGTGCTGGGGAGGAGTCCTCTGGTCAGCAGGCACCGTCATGGGTGGCTGCCGTGATCATGTTCCTGGTCGGGATCGTGGTGGTGCTCGTCGGCTTGTGGGCTTCGCAGTACTTCGCCGCACCAGTGACACGGTGGGGCTATGTTCCCGTGATGTTTGTGTTCAAGGTGATCATGATGATCGGCGGCGGACTGATGACCTCTGGGTTTATGAGGATATGCTCGCGCCTTTTCTCGGCGAGGTCATAAGTAGTCAAGGTCCTGGGGAAGCAAAAGGAAAAGAACGTGTCCTGCGTAGCGTGGCCGATTAGTGATAGGCCCTCAGATCGTCATGATGTGTGGTGTGAGCGCTGCCGTCGTCTATGTGCGGTGATCGGGGTTGCAGTGACCCTGATTCTCGGGATGGGAGTGATGTGCTCACCGTCTGCGCACGCTAAGGAACCGACAGCGGAGGATATTGCTCGCTGTGAGCGGGAAAAAGCGGCGCGTGAGGCGTGGTGGGAGAATACCTACCGCCAAACACACCCTGGGCATGTAGGCCCGGTTCCGCCGAACCCGGTGCCGTATGTGTGCGGGCCGGTGCCTGACGATCCGCCGGCCTTGCCGGAGCTCGATAACACTGAGGACACGCCGGGCCGGACGCATCACTACCAGGGCTTTGATTCAGGAACCAATCCATACGAGCAGGATATGGAGGTGGGATCCCCGCGGAGAGGTCTGAAAGACCGGATGAAGAGCGGGGTCGATGATCAATCGAATCATCCCGATCGGGCTGAGTCGAATGTTCCGAAAGAAACTCCGTGGAGCGTAAGCCTTCCTGACCGTGTTGTCCGGGTTGTTGAGACGGACGACGGTGACGTCGCTGTCGTTGATGAGCAGGGGGTTACAACCGGTGAGGTAGTGGTGACGGACCCCGCCACGGGTGAGGTGCGTCTTGATGATCGTGAGGGTGTGGGAGGTGAGAAACTCGCTGACCCTGAGGAGCCGCATGTCGTGACCCCGGAACCAGCGCCTGCGGATGCTCCTGCTTCTCACGAGGCGGAGAATTCCACACCGGGGCTTCCCGGTGGTGCGTTGGTGAGTCTTGCCGGGGCGATGGCGGGCGCGGCTGCGGTTGTTGGCCGTCGCAGCCGAGTATGGCGGAAAGATATTGAGTGGGGGAAGGGCCGCACTCAGTCTTTGGTGGTGTTGGAAGGGCCCGATTCGCCGCGTGAGCACCGATTTAAGATGGACGTTCCTCCCGGTGGGCGGCTGGTGAAGAATGCCGACGGCGGGGTCAGCGTGTATGACGAGCGCGGCCGGGTTGTCGAGTCGATCCGACCGCCGTGGGCGTTTGATGCTTCGGGGCGTGCTGTCCCGACGTGGTTTGAGGTAGATAACGCGACGGGGGAGATCGTCCAGGTCATTGACCCTCTGCGCACGACTGCGCTTCCCGTCGTAGCGGACCCGGATAAGTCGAAGGGCACGGGGGATGAGTCTTTGTGGGACAAGACGAAGAAGGTGGGGCGTAAAGGGTGGGATAAGACCAAGAGCGTTGCCCGTGCTGGGAAGAATGAGGTTCGTGACGCCGGGAAGTGGGTCGACGAGAAGCGGCAGGAGGCATCAGATTCTGCTCATAAGCGAGCAGAGTCGTGGGGTAAGTCTGATAACAAGGCCGTACGCCTGGCGGGGAAGACTGCTGGTGTAGTCAATGATTTCGGGGATGGGGCGTATGACGGTGCTAAGGGGATGGTGGAAGGAGCTGCACCGCTTGTTGGCATGGGCGAAGATGGTGGCCCGGGGGTCGCGGAATCCTGGAAGAACGGTCCTGGTGCTCTTGTGGGCGCGTCTGATGAGGTGGGACCAAAAGACGCGTTGGTAGGGCTAGGAAAGGATATCGTCGCTTGGGATGAGTTCAAGCAGGGGAACTATGCCAAAGGTGCTGGTAAAGTAGCCTTTAATGTGGGTACCGCTGGCGTGGGTGGTGGTGCTGGTGCAGCGGGTCGTGTTGGCCGTGTAGGGAAGGCGGCCCGGGCAGGGTCCCGGGTTGAGCGTGGGGCGAAACAGGCTAGCAAGCAGGGACGTAAGGTTCCGAAGGACGGCGTCCCGAAGCCTAAGCTGCAAGGACCCAAGGGCGGAGCTGAGAAATCCGTCCGTGGAGCCAAGCCGCAAGGCCCCAAGGATGGGGTCGGCAAAGAGCATCTGCTCAGGCAAGGGGACGATGCAGTAAAGAAGCCCCCGCGTGGTGCTGAGAAAAGCCGGCCGGAGGTACACCCGCCACTCGGTGTAGGGGTTGGGGCTCAAGGTCCGGGGCAGGCGCCTACGGATGAGCCAGAGGATATCTCTGTTCGTCCGGTAGAAGAGATTGGTGAGTGGGGTCCATCGGGCGAAAACTTCTCAAAGAAGGCAACGGAGTACCAAGAGTTTGTGACTGGACACCCAGCGTCCGAGGCCTTTATCGTTGAGAACGACGGACAGAGGGTGAAGTTTGATGGGATCGACCCTGAATACCCTCCCAACGGGGCGTTGGTTGACGCGAAATACTCTTACGACAACTTCATTGAGGAAGGTGAAGGCGGTAAATTACAGTTCAAAGAGTGGTTCCAAGGTAGGGGTGGGATAGTCGATCAGGCAGAGCGGCAAAGAGATATAGTGGATGGGTATCCGATCATCTGGCGGGTGGGTACAGAAAAAACGGCGGATATGTTGAGAAGTGTACTGGAGGAGGAGAATATAAGCGAAATTGATGTAGTGTATTATCCAATGACCAAAGGATAGGAGGTTTACCGTGAAGTGGAATCCTAGGCAAAGCGGACGGATAACGGAACGGCCAAGTTTTCTTTTGCAGGCAACGCGTTATGCAAGTACGGATTTTGTTGGCACCGAGGCTAATGTTTCTGCGTTAGAAGCGCTGTTTGATTATTACCGTCAACTTCCGGGCCAGCCGAGTGTTTGGTATGGTCACTCGCTTGTTAGTGATCCGACAGAGTTTTACTCTAAACCAGTGTTTATTGATGGCAAAAGGACAAAGCACTGGCCGCGGTGCTATGAGCTGAGAAATAATTTGGATTTCGGTAGTCGTTCATACAGTAGATTCATAGGTATATTAGACGATCCGCAAGAGCCTTATGGGGTAAAAGAAGGGTGGAGTACAGAAATATCATCACGGTGGGGGGTTTCGGAGACTGGATATTATAGGTACGGGCGGGACTTTCTGAAGATAGGCTTTCTACCATTCTCGAATCTTATCGATCGAACGAGTTTTCTTGATATCATTCATCATGTCTACGTTCTATGGCGGGCAGATATCGTCGGGATCGTCGATTTGAAGTCCCCGATGCCTAAAAAATCGAACAACTGGGACGCTGAATGGCTTGATAAATTGCTTGTCGGGATTGTTGACGGTGAGCTATTTCTCCGCCCTGAGCTCGATGAGTACTTTGAGTCCAGG
>NZ_JAKGSI010000008.1 GCF_021568315.1 Corynebacterium uropygiale | reverse complement strand
GAAAGCATGGCCATGAGTTTACCGTCATCTGACAGAACACGCACACCGGCACAAGGGCGTGTTGCCCAACCGATCCTTACCCGCCGCAATACAGGCGGGCTGGACGACACCCCAGCGGGCGCAACCGACCGCGACGCTCTCCTAGAACACCTTGGCCGCAACGTCATCCACGCCAGCGTGGACCGTCAATTTAGCAAGGCCTACCGACGCGACGAGGACGGTGTGAGCTGTCCCATGTACTACCGGGTGACCTCTGCTGCGTTCGCCCGCTGCCAGTACGTCATGCTGACTACCAAGCAGTACGCTGCCGTCCTCGTCGTGGACATTGACCGGCCCGGTAGCCCAGGAGGTCACCCCGCGGACCTGGCCTTAGACGTTCGCCAGAACCTCGCCATGCTGGTTCAATGTGGGATCGGCCCCTCATGGGTTGGCATCAACCCCATCAACGGCAAAGCCCAGGCAATCTGGCTGATTGATCCGGTCTACGCCGACGCCACCGGCCAGTCACGCAACATGACACTGCTGTCGGCTACCAGTCGGGCACTCGGGGAGCTTTTAGACCATGACCCGCACTTCTCCCACCGTTTTAGCCGCAGCCCGTTCTACACCGGTAATGATCCCACTGCTTACCGTTGGTATTGCCAGCACAAACGGGTCCACCGGCTCGCTGATCTGTTGAAGGAGGTACGCGCCATGATGGGCACATCTTCGCACGAGACAGCACCCCGCCAACAGTTCACCAGCGGCCGTGAGCTGATTAACGCGGTCAAAACCCGTCGCGAGGAAGCCCAAGCCTTCAAAGCCCTTGCCCAGGACGTGGAGAAGGAACTCGGCGACGAACTCGACCAGTACGACCCGGAACTAATCGACGGGGTGCGCGTGCTGTGGATTAGCCAGGGCAAAGCAGCCCGCGACGAGACCGCTTTCCGACACGCACTCAAAACCGGCCACCGGCTACGCGCCGCAGGCCAGCGCATGACAGACGCGGCCATCATCGATGCCTACGAGCACGCCTACAACGTTGCCCACCGCCACGGCGCAGACGGACGAGACAACGAGATGCCGCCGATGCGTGACCGCCAAACCATGGCCAGGCGCGTACGCGGCTACGTCACCCAATCGAAGGCAAACACAGGGCACGCAGCCTCAGCACAACGCGCCACAACCACCGAGCGCAAAGCACTAGCCACCATGGGGCGTAGAGGCGGCCAGAAAGCCGCACAACGCTGGAAAACCGACCCAGAAGGCGAGTATGCCCAAGGACGTCGAGAAACTCTTAAAGCAGCTAATCAACGCCGAACTATCCAGGGACGCGGCACACGAGCTCGAGTATTGCACGTTGCCATGGACACACTGGCACAGACCGGAAAGCTGCCGTCGGGACGTGAGATCGCTGCGGAACTGGGAGTAACGAAGCGAACCGTCAACATGCACCTGAGAGCACTTCGCGAAGCTGGGATGCTCGACTGAGCAAGGTGGGAAATGCCATAAGCAATATACGGTTCCCCTGCCGCTAGGCAGTTGAGTCTTTACCCTCTTCTAGTTTTTCATTGGCTGCGTAGGCTGAGGGGGTGACTGCCTCAGTAGCTCAACGACTCGATCGCGCCGAAGTTCGGCACAACCTTGACGCCTTCAAGCTCCACTGGCGTGAGCGCTTGGACAGCTGGACGCAAGCCCACCAAGGCGCTATTGAAAAGAAGTACGCCCAATCCTTCTGGGCAGACTTCCTGGCCTGCTTCGGCGTGACCGCCGCGCGCATGGACCTCTTCGAGCAAGACGCCCGACGAGGATCTACGGGCGGCACGGGCTACATCGACCTGTTCTGGCCGTCCGTAGTCATCGGCGAGGCCAAGAAACCCGGCGTAGACCTCCAGGTCGCCGTCGATCAAGCCCGCGACTACCTGCAAGGCGGATCTGTCAGCGATACAGAGCAACCCCGCTACATTCTCGCCAGCGACTTCGAGACCTTCCGTCTGTTGCGCCTTGGCGCACCAGACCAGCGCTTCGATATCACCTTTGCCCTGGGAGAGGTTACCGACTACCTGGACCAGCTGAAGTTTCTAGCTGGCTATGACGAGACGGTGACCCACGAGGAAGAAGAAGCGGCGTCGCTGAAGGCGTCGAAGATCATGGCGAACTTGTTTACCGCCATGGCAGGTGACGAGGTAGACGAGGACGTGGCCGACGAGGCTCCGACCAACCCTGAGGACGAGGACGAAGACGTACAACGCACCTCCGTGTTCCTCACCCGCCTGCTGTTTCTCCTGTTCGGCGATGATGCCGGATTGTGGGAGCAGGACCTGTTTTATCGCTTCGTGCTGGATCACACCACTAGCGAGAACCTGGGCAGTCAGATCGACGCGCTGTTTGACGTGCTTAACACCCCGGAGAGCAAGCGCCGCCGTGTCCCGGAGTCGATGGCCGCGTTCCCGTATGTCAACGGCTCCTTGTTTGATCGCGGGGGCGAGGACCGCACCACCACGTTTTTCAGCCCGGAGATGCGCCATGCCCTGCTCGAAGCGTGTCGGTTCCAGTGGACCGACATTTCGCCGGCGATTTTCGGCTCCCTCTTCCAGTTGGTGAAGTCGAAAGAAGCCCGCCGGTTGGACGGGGAGCATTACACCAGCGAGACGAACATCTTGAAAACACTTGGTCCGCTGTTCCTGGACGAGCTGCGTGCCGAAGCTGACCGCCTGATTAGCGCCAAGACTGGCAGCATGAGGAAGCAGTTGGAGAATCTGCGCGCTTTCCGTGACAGCCTGGCGACCCACGTGTTCATGGACCCGGCGTGCGGGTCCGGCAACTTCCTTATCGTGGCCTACCGCGAGCTGCGCAAGATCGAAACAGATGTCATCGTCGCAATCCGTGAGCGCGAGGGCAACACTGGTCTTGCCCTCGACATCACCTGGGAACAGAAGCTATCCATTGGGCAGTTCTACGGCATTGAGCTGAACTGGTGGCCCGCAAAAATCGCCGAAACCGCCATGTTCCTGGTCGATCATCAAGCCAACCGAGAGTTGGCCGACCGCGTGGGCTTGGCCCCTGAGCGCCTACCGATCACGATCACCGCCCACATCACCCACGACAACGCCCTGGCCGTGGATTGGGTCGAGGTTGTGCCGCAGGTCAGCGGAACAACCTACGTGTTCGGCAACCCTCCGTTTATCGGCCAATTCACCAAGACAGCAGAGCAGAAACAGGACATGCAACGCGTCTGGGGCAAGGATTACGACGGCTACCTGGACTACGTGACCGGCTGGCACGCCCAAGTCATGCGCCTGCTGGCCAAGCGTCGCGGCGAGTTCGCCTACGTGACCACCAACTCGATTACTCAAGGCCAGCCAGTGCCCGCGCTATTCGGCCCGCTGATTCGTGAGGGATGGCGGATCAAGTTTGCGCATCGCACGTTTGCGTGGGACTCCGAAGCCCCCGGCAAAGCCGCCGTGCACTGCGTGATCGTTGGTTTCACCCGTGACCGTGGCGTGAAGCAACGCCTCTGGGACTATCCGGAAGTTAAAGGCGACCCTGTAGAGCTCACTGTGGATCAGGGGATTAATGCGTACCTCATTGACGGTCCACAGGTGCTCGTAACGAAGACGATGAAACCGATAAGCCCAGTGCTGTCTGTAGCTACCAGAGGCAGTCAGCCGACCGATGGGGGGAATTTGATTGTTGAGGTAGACGAGTACGACGAGGTGGCAGCCGACCCTATCGCCGCTAAGTATCTCCGGCCCTTCCGCATGGGCAAAGAATTGGTGCGCGGACTTGATCGCTGGTGCTTGTGGATGGCAGATGATTTCACTCCAAGCGACCTAGACCGTTCGCCGGTGCTCAAGGAGCGTGTGGCAGCAGTCGAGAAGATGCGGCTGTCGAGTAAGAAGAAGGCGACGCAGGAATCTGCGGCCACCCCGTACCTCTTCCAGGAGAACCGTCAGCCAGCGGAAGACTACGTAGCAATTCCAGCAGTTGTTTCCGAGTCCCGGAAGTATTACACGGCAGCATATCTTGAATCTGGCGTGATCGCCGGTAATAAGCTGTATGTTGCTGACGATCCTGATGGACTTTTGTTCGGCTTGATTTCGTCGTCGATGTTTATCACATGGCAAAGGGCAGTTGGCGGTCGGTTGAAGTCGGATCTGAACTTTGCGAACACGCTGACGTGGAACACCTTCCCCGTCCCGGAGCTGGACGAGCAGACTCGGCAGCGGATCATCGATGCGGGCAAGAAAGTTCTCGAAGCCCGCAAGCTTCGGCCAGAGCTTTCGCTAGCCGAGCACTACCACCCGAGGGGTATGGCTCGCGAGTTGTTAAAGGCTCACGATGCGCTAGACAAGGAAGTCGATAAGGCGATGGGGGCGGCGCGCAAGCTGACGACTGAGCGTCAGCGCCAGGAGTTTCTGTTTGAGAACTATGCGCGAATGACTTACGAGGGGTAAGCAGTCACCTGTTCGATGATCTCTGGCGGCCACACGCCCCCTTGGCTGCGAAGGAGAAGACCGGGCCGTACCGGCGGACCACGAGGACTAAAGCACGCCGTATGCCCATGATCGAAGCGAACCCTGCCTGTCTTCGCTCTCTGATTGTGACAGATGTCGATACCTCTGATGTACGCGACCTCGCCACAATGTGCGGTCTACCAGCACCAACATGGACAGTGATGCACCCAGGACCAGTCGTTACCGGGCATATCGCCTACGGGCTTGCTAACCCCGTCTGTGTAACCGATGCCGCCTCTAGGAGGCCTGTCAACCTGCTCGCACGTATCGAAACAGGACTGTGCGACATTCTCGGCGGGGATATCGGCTATGCCGGCAAGATCATGAAAACCCCATCACACCCCCTGATGGGCAATACACCCTCTGGGGGGCTAGGAGAAGGCGAGGAATGCCGCTCCTACCAGCTTAAACAGCTTGCAGCACCACTCGACAAGCTAGGAGCGCTACCAGCTCCTAGCTCAGGAGCTCCGCGCTACTACCGGGATGAGTATCCGAGCCTCGCCAAAGGAATGGGCTGCTCACCCGCATCAGTGAATAGATATATTAAAGAAACAGGATCACTCCGCAGGAAATTATAGTTACCGCAAATATGGCAGATAGTACCAATGCGTACCTTTTCTTCCTTTGAGCTGCCAGATCGGGTTCTCCCTCCCTTGGAGAAAGCAGGTAATTCCAAAAATACATTGCCATTACCAAAAGGAACAGCGAAACCGGGTAAAACCACCACGGCATTGAAATATATAAATATAGCGGAACTGAGGTGATCCAGAGTATAGCCGCAGCCTGGATTGGCTTATCGAGATTTTTCATATCAACAACTTATCGCCGCCGCGCCGATAGTGCCAATGACGCCGCACCCAAATGCTGCTGTGCCAAGCGTAGCGATCCCTAATGGGGCACAGACAAGTCCGTCCCAAGCAATATTGATCCCTGCTGCCTGCCACTTGGGCGCACATCTTTCCCCTGTTGGATGTAAGACACTTTCGTCCCCCACTCTATGTGTCTCAGGATCATAAGAAAGATTAAATGAATTTGGATCCTCAGGGGTGAATTCCATTACCGATATAGTGTCACCTTTAGCATCTTTCCATATGGCTTTATTTCCACTAACAGAAATAGTTTCCCCTTCGAGGGTGCCCAGTTCAACAAAACTTTCTGTCACCTTAACCCAGTGCTTGCCGTCTGGGCTGGAATACCGCTCTCCATGAAATTCTCTTGACTGCGGTGAAGATAGTTGGGAAGGCAACGATGATGATTCTGCAGCAAAAGAGGCTGCAGAAGATCCGATCATAATTGCCCCAACTGAACACAAAGAAATAAGCACTCTAGCCGCCTTAGGCATATCTCCTCCTATGTGGCGAAATGAGATGATCTAACTGAATCATATACTGCATCCTTCTATCGCGCGCAAGGGGTACGCAAAATATTTCAGAACTTACCCATATCTGGGTGTAGACAAAAGTTACCTTTGGGATAGTCGAAAGTTACCTTGCGAGTAGACGAAAGGCCCAAGTTTCCGGAAAAGTATTGACATCGCCTTCAAACTATGGAAATGTTGATTCTTTAGGGCCGTTAGTCGCTAGTTCGTGCAGACACTGGAAAAGGCACATTGAGCAGCGGATTTGCTTGTTATGCCCCTCGGGGATGCCTGGCCCTCCCCAATGCCTCGTGCACATGTCGAGAGATCATCCTCACGTGCCTCGGGCTCCTTGGACCGCCTCCTTCGTGAGCGTTCGCACTCTCGCCCACGATCTCTGCCCGGTTCTCTCCGGCGGGTTAGGGTCCAGTCGTGCATCAACCAATTGTACATTCCCGCCCAAACGGAAACACTGTTTTCCCAGGTTGCCAACCCCAATCATTCGAACATGCCCCCGCGTTTACGCCATAGCACCCCCCCCTTGCGTCAAACGCACGTGGGAAAAAACGGGCATTTTCAGGGGTTCAACGGGGCCCGAGAGGACCTGTTTTCGGGCCTCTCCGAGGGGGCTGGGAAGGGTCTTCCGGAAGGCTTGTTGGCGCCCTTGTCCCAGGGGGCTTCTCGGCAGCCTTCAGGAGGGCGCTTAGAACCTGCCTAGGGGGTCCTCGACACCCGGTAGGCCTACGCCGGGTGACGGAGCTCGCTTCGCTCGCACTGTCAGTGCATGGGGGCACCCCGAGCCCCGAAGTATCTGATATGGGGTTCGTAAGTCAGTAGAGACACGCCGGTGGAAATCCTCCCCCTGGCCCCTCCCCTGTAACAGGGGCATGCTCCATGACCGCTTCACCAGCTTCGCTGCGTCTCAACGACGAGGCAGGCCAGCTTGCCTTGTTCGACGAGTCCGTGTGCGTGTCTGACCGGAGTGTGAGACTGACATCATGCTCCACAATTGAGTCCTTGCTTCGTGACGCGGGTGTGCCGCGCTTTGCTCCGTCTGACGAGTCGTTGAGTTCTGGTGAGCGCGCGCGAGGATTGTGGCCGTCCTCGTTGAGGAGTGGGACATGCTGACGCGAACGCCTTCGGCGTTCTTGTCCTCTAATTTTTCGTGCCCGATGTCACCTGAGACGCTTCCGCCGGCATCACTGCTCCTGGTGCTTGCCTGCCCCCACACCCGTTTGCCGCTTCTCTGACCCATAGGGTCTTCATCTTATGGTACATTTGCAGTAAACTGCCCTGTGTGCCCTTCGGGCACGTCCGGCGAGGTAGGAAGGCGGGTTTAGCGTGCTGACGATTGCGAAGATGCATGGTGAATCTGTGGCCTACTACGAGTCCACTGTGGACGAGGGTCAGGAGCCGAATCTTGGCCCCGATGGGTACTACTCAGAGGACGGAAGGCGGCCAGCTGAGGCGTGGATTGTGGCGCGAAGTGATGAACAAGCGGCGGCAGTTTCGGAGTTTTTGGGGGTTAAAAACGGCGCGCGCGTTGACGGGAAACACGTCCGTGATTGGTTCAATCAAGCGCTCGCTCCGAACGGAACGAAGCTCGGACGCGCGCCGAAAAGTAGCGGGGTCCCGGGGTTCGATCTGACTTTTTGTGCGCCGAAAAGTGTCTCGCTTGTGTGGGGATTGACCGACGATGCGGCGGTTCGTGCGTTGGTTGATGGGGCGCATCAGCGCGCAGTATCGGCGGCACTGGCGTACCTTTCCGAGCACGCGGGCTACACGCGGCGGGCTGATGATGTTGATCGCGAGTTGATGATTATTGATCGCGTTGAGGCGATTTCTGGTGTGAAGTATGAGCACCGAACGAGTCGCGCGGGTGACCCGCACGTGCATTCACATGTTCTGCTGTCCAACAAGCAACTGTGTCGAGATGGGAAGTGGCGCACGCTCGACGGAGTGAGTTTGTACCACGAGGCGCGTGCGGCAGGAACGATCTATCAAGCGGTGTTGCGTGAGGAACTTTCGCGCGAGTTGGGTGTGGAATGGGCCGAGACGGTCAACGGGTGCGCGGAGATTTCAGGGCTTGATGATCGGAAAACGATTGAGGCTTTTTCCACGCGGGCGCGTGAGATCGATCAGTGGCGCGACGATAATGGGTTGGCTGATGTCGCCATGTTTAAGCGCATGGGGCAGAAGAAAACGCGGCAGAAAAAGGACGTCGATACGCCCCTGGAAGAACTAGTCAGTGGGTGGAAAAGCAGCGCAGCAGGCGTTGGCGCCCGTGACTTTATTGCTGGTTTGTCTCCCCGTGCTGTCGAAGGCGGGCCGGTTGAGGTGCCTACTGCGGGCGAGATTATCGCCGCAGTGACGGCAGAGCGATCCACCTTTACCCGCGCTGATGTTGTGGAGAAAGTCGCTGAGATGCTGCCTGTCGGTGTGGCTAAGCCCGGTGATGTGCGTGGTGTGGTTGAGCGGATCACCGACGAGGTTTTTGCGTCGTTGCTGGCGTGGACGGTGACCCCGGATAAGGACCGCAGCCGGGATAAAACCGCGCGGGAGGGCACGCAGCGGTTTACCTCCGAGGACGTTGTCAGCGAGGTGAATCGGGGCATTGATCTTGCGACGGAGGTTGTCGCGGCAGGCGTAAGCGCCGATACAATCCAGCCGGTTGAGGGCAGGCTGTCGCGGGATCAGGCCGAGGCCATGCGGGCCGTGGTTACATCGCGTTACCGCGCAAGTGTGGTCATTGCCCCGGCAGGTGCGGGTAAGACATCGAGCTTGAAGGCTGCGCGTGGTGCGTGGGAAAAGGCCGGTAAAACCGTTGTGGGTCTGGCACCGACGGGTAAGGCTGCGGATGTGATGGTCGGCGAGAACGTGGCTGATTCATCGTCAACTCTGGCGC
Organism: Corynebacterium uropygiale; assembly: GCF_021568315.1. Taxonomy (GTDB): domain Bacteria; phylum Actinomycetota; class Actinomycetes; order Mycobacteriales; family Mycobacteriaceae; genus Corynebacterium; species Corynebacterium uropygiale. The sequence goes on along the minus strand of NZ_JAKGSI010000008.1, from coordinate 3,636 downwards.
GGGTACTGCGCCGTGTGGACGGCCAGGACGCGGCTGATGCGGCTGCAACGTTGGGGTGGGATCGTGGCCATGTGGTTGTAGTCGATGAGGCTGGCATGGTCGCAACGCCAGATATTGTGCGCGTGTTAGAGGTTGCCAGCGCTGCTGATGCGCGTGTGGTGTTGGTGGGGGATCCGTACCAGTACGGCGCGGTTAAGGCCCGAGGTGGCATGTTGGCAACCTTGGCCTATGAGCTGCCCGATGCCGTTGAGCTAACCGAAGTGTTCCGTCAGAAGGATGCTGCCGAGCGGGAGGCTTCTAAGCGGTTGCGTACCGGTGAGGTGCCCGATGTCGAGCGCGCGGCGACGTTCTACGCCGATAGGGGACGGCTTCATGCGGGATCAGTTACGGCCATGCTTGATGATGCTTTGGCAGGCTGGCGCGAAGACATTGAGAAGGGCAAGCAGTCGCTTCTGGTGGCGTCGAGTAATGACTATGTGGACGCGTTGAACGTGGCCGCGCAAAAGGTCATGGCCGCCCGTGGAGCGCTTGATCTGTCCGAGGCTGTGCAACTGACTCCCGGCCAGTTCGCCCATGTCGGGGACACGATCTTGACGCGCCGCAATGATTACGAGCTGACCACCAGCGCCGGTGATGTGGTGCGCAACGGCCAGCGGTGGAGCGTTGTCGATATTGGCGCTGATGGGTCGGTGATGGTGCGCCGATTGGACGAGACTGACGCCACTGTGACGTTATCGCCTGACTATCTGCGTTCTTATACGCAGCTGGGTTATGCCTCTACCGGTCATTCCGCGCAAGGTGCGACCGTGGACGTGGCCCGTGTGGTGGCCGGTGTCGGTCAGATGGATCGGGCAGGTGTCTACGTTCCGATGACCCGAGGCCGTGAAGGTAACTACCTGTATATGGCCGAAGCTATGCCCGGTGATACCGACACCGGGCACGGACAGACAACGCCAGCACCACGCCGCGAGTCCGCGACGTATGCCCGCGACCTTCTTATCCAGGCAGCTACGCGCAGCACCGCTGACCAGACTCCGCATTATGTGCACCGCCAAGCCCGCCGAGACTGGGCGCTGGTGAGCTTGTCCGGTGGCGTTATGCCTGATGAAGACCCGTTTAGAGGTACTCGCATGGCCGAGGTTGCCGACGAGCGCGCTCAAGCGCGGATCGAGCGCTTGAGCGACTTCCACACTGTTTCTCACGAGGACGTGGCCGGTGGTGGCTCTGTGTCGCAGCCGAAGAAGACCGCCAAGGATCATGCAAACCCGTATCAGGAGAAGTTGGATCGTGCCCGCGAGCGCGTGGCCGAGTTGGAGCGGCGCAAGACTGACGTGTCCGAGCAAATCAAGCAGCTAGACGAGCAGTATCGACAAGCCGTCGACGGCGTGCGTGATGCCAGCGTCAAGATCAACGGCTATAAGCGCATGATTCGTGAGGAAGAATATCGCCGCGACAATCGTGGTTTCTTCGCTAAGGCGTTTAAGCCCAACGAGGGACTGGCCCAGATCGAGACATGGACTGAAAAGCTGGCGCAGGCCGAGCAGGCCTACGACAACCGCGAGGCTTATCGGGCCGAGCTAGAAGAGCGCATCAACCAACTGCGCCAGGAGCAGCGCAACATCAACGCCGAGTACGACAAGGCAGATGGGATCATGCACGCCATTAAGGCGCTGCACTTTACCTACAGAATTATAGGTGGGCAGAGTTTCGCTGAGCGTATGAAGGCACAGCGAGCGCGTAGTAGTCGATACCGCGAGCAGAACAACGCCACGGCGTGGGATATGACTGATACCTATGGCCATGGCGACGGGATGACGCTGTAAGAGCCGGGATCGAGCTAACCCAGATACTTGAACGAACTCGACGATGCTGGATTTACGCATATCCGAGCGGTGGGCTCGGACTAGGTGTAAACATTGTTTACACCTAGCCGTCAGTGAGTCTGTGTGAACGGAGATAAGGAGGCCGACTGTGGCGACAAAGGGTCAGAAGAGCTGGGTCGGGCGTGGACCCGTGATCTCGGTGCGGGTGGAACCTGAGCTTGTCGAGCGTCTCGATGCGCTCGCCGCGCGTACCAACCGAAGTCGGGGTGTGTATCTGCGCATGGCGTTGTGGGCGGTGCTTCCTTCTTTGGAGCGTATGCATTGGGAGCAGGTTGCTGCTGACTTCGAGAGGCTTGCGATCAAGGACGCTTTCGAGGAGATCACTCTCGGGTTGATGGAGGACGCGCTCAAGAAAGACCAGGGGGACGGCACCGCCCCCTAAGTGTGGCGCCGCGAGTACATGGCACCGGTGAGTGCCCTAGGCGCTCACCTTTTCATGCCTTAGACCAGCGTTTTTAGTGTTATGGGTTTACAGGTTTACAGGTTTGCGGGTACTGTGAAGCTGTAAAGCTGTAAACCTGAATCACTGACCCAGTGAAAGGTGTAGCCATGATTATTGCCACGATCAACGCGAAAGGCGGCGTCGGGAAAACCACGACCACGATGTTCCTGGCGACCGTATTCGCTCAACGCGGTATCACCGTGGCCGTGACCGACCTTGACCGCCAGGGATCTGCTCTCGACTGGGCTGAGCGCGCCGAGGACGGCGGCGATCCGCTGCCGTTTGAGGTCGAGCTGTCGATCCCGAAGCGCATCGACCGGCAAGCCGCTTTGGTTGCCGATGACGAGATGATGTTTATCGACGTGCCGCCTGGAGATGAAAACGCTATTGAAGCCGCTATCGCCGTGAGCGACTTCATCATCATGCCGACTCGTTCCGCAGCAGCCGACCTCTCGCGGGTGTGGGAGCTACGCGACGCAGTAAGCGGCACCCCGCACGCTGTTCTGCTGACCTTTGCCCGCAAGGGGACCAGCGCGCTGGAAGCTGCACGAGAAGCGCTTGAAGCTGAGGACATGCCGCGCTTTGAAGCGGAGATTCCGCTTCGTGAAGACATGCACCTTGCCTTCGGCTACTGCCCCGGCCCCGACATGCACGGTTACGACCAGGTGGCTGACGAGATTATGGAGATGATGAAGTGACCACCAGCAAAGCACGCGCCCGCGCTCAACAAGGACCACGGACCGGGAAAACGACCACGAAGAAAACCGTATCCACGGGAACTGTTCGTTCCGCGTTCCGCCAGTCCTCAAGCCGTGACTACGTCAAGAAAATGACCATCGAAGTAGACCGCGACCTGCACTCTGAGCTCAAAGCTATCGCCGCCCGCAAGGGAGTCACTATGCGTGAAATTGTCGGCTCCTGCCTCGAAGGATACGTCAAGAAGAACCGCTAACCACGCATACAGGTTTACAGGTTTACAGTTTTGCGGGTGCCGTAAAACTGTAAACCTGTATTGCTTGCGGGGTGTGACGAGTGTTGCGTTACGGCAGGTAGGAAAACTTTGTGTCGCAGCACACTACGAATCACAGCGGTGTTATTCTCGGTCAATAGACCCCATAAATGAATGAAGCCCGCCAGGCTGGCACCTGACGGACTTCGCTTATCCCCCAGAACGCACCTGGGAAGAAAGCATGGCCATGAGTTTACCGTCATCTGACAGAACACGCACACCGGCACAAGGGCGTGTTGCCCAACCGATCCTTACCCGCCGCAATACAGGCGGGCTGGACGACACCCCAGCGGGCGCAACCG
>NZ_JAKGSI010000007.1 GCF_021568315.1 Corynebacterium uropygiale | reverse complement strand
GTAGCGGCTGGCGCCCGGCTCCAGCGCGAGAGACAGGGTGCCGACGCTGAGGATGTCCCCGGCGCCGAGCGGCGGGAGCTGCGGGTCCACCAGGCGATCCGCCGTGCCCTCGAGGTAGAAGCTGTAGCTCGCCGAACCATCGGGGCCGGGGGTAGCCACAGCGAGTGTCGTCGGCTCCGGACCACGCTGGACAAAGGATGTATCCACCCCGTAGTGCCGCAGAACCTCCACAAGGGCTTCCCCAAAGCCATCCTCGGAAATTCGGCTCACAAAAGCCACTGTCCGATCAAACATTCCGCAATAGCACGCGGCATTGAAAGGACCGCCCCCTGGGACAGGAAGGAGCGGCACATGCGCCGTTTGCTCTGACTGTGAGCTGGCCGGAACCAGATCGATGAGGGATTCGCCACACACATACAACATGACCCCATTATGCCCGATAGTGTTGGTTTACGCCCTACCGTCCCCGGTTTCCTAAGATTCTCCATGGGACGAGCATTCGCCCTGACAGGTAGCTCCTGTTCGGGTAGCTGGGGTAGGAGCACAGCAGATCTCGCCCTCCCGCCACACCTCGATTCCCTCCTTGAGGCCCAACACCGCAACGACTAAAGCTGCGGCAGGATCTGCCCACCACCAGCCACACCAGGCGTTGAGGACAAGTCCCACAAGGACCACCACTGACAAGGACAAACAGACCATTAATTGCTTGGCATCCCCCATAACCGACGGGGACTGCAATTCCTTTCCAGCCTGGTACTCCCACCACGCAACCACTGGCATCACTATGAGACTCAGCAGAGTAATAGCAATACCAATCGGAGAGTGCTCGGCCGCCCGTCCCGCCCACAACGCGTGTATCGAATCCGCACTCACGCACACAAACAAAGCGAAAAAGCAACACGCTACCAGTCGTGCAGCCGCTCTCTCCCAACGTTCAGGTTGAGCACGCGAGTACTGCCATGCGACGACGACAGCCGAGGACACCTCAATCACCGAGTCCAAACCGAAGGCGACAAGAGCGCCAGAATCAGCGGCGGCCCCAGCAGCCAATGAAATAATCGCTTCTCCAACGTTATAGACAATAGTGAAGTAAACAATAAAACGGACTCGGCGTTGGAGAATGTGCTGGCGCTCAACCGTCATCAGAGTGTTCCTTTCTTCGCAATGTGACGTCGACACTATTGAGATTTGTCCCATTACCGTACCGGGTGAAGCTCCACCACTCGATCCGCGATAGCCTTCGTCGACTCCCGGTGCGTCACCAGCAGCACGCCCATCTTGTGCTGCGCGACCTGGCGTCGGACAAGGTCCAGCAAGCTCGCTTCCGTCGCGGTATCTAGGTGTGCGGACGTTTCATCCAAGACAAGAATGCGGGGTTCGCGCAGCAGCGCTCGGGCCACGCCCAGCCGGGTGCGCTGCCCACCGGAGAGGCCCTTAGTCCGGCTCCACAGCACCCGATCGAGAGGGAAGTCTCCCAGGCCGACGGCCTCGAGGGCGGCCGTCATGTCAGCGTCGCTGGCGTCGGGCCGGGAGAGCCGCAGATTATCGGCGACAGTTCCGGCAAAAGTCTGCACCTCCTGGGGAACAACGCACACCAGCTCACGCAGCTGATCCTCCGTGTAGTCGCGGAGGTTGTTGCCCGCCAGCCGCACCTCGCCATGGGCGGGGTCGTAGAAACGCTGCGTCAGCGCCACCACCGTCGACTTCCCCACTCCCGATGGGCCGACCAGCGCAAGAATCTCACCGGCCTCCACCTGGAAGCTCAGGCCCTGAAGAACCGGGGTGCCTTCCTCCCATTCAAAGCTCACATCGCGGAATTCCAGGCCGCCCTCGCCCAGGGCGGCGGGCTCTGCAGGGTCGCTCACCTCCGGGGCGGTGCGCAGGACTGAGAGCACGCGGTCGCTGGCCTCCCGGACCGCGCCAGCATGAATGAGCACACTGCTCAGCAGGGCGGGGGCGCTGAGCGTGGCCCCACACAGCCCCAGCACCACCGGCGCAAAGGCACGATCCACGTCGCTGAGAGAGACCAGAATGAGCGATCCGATGGAGATCACGGAGATGATCGTGGTACTCAGCGCTGTCTCCACACCCTCCCGCACAGCGGAGCGGATGCGCTGCCCGCTGAGCTGGGCGGTGTGCTGGTTGACATCATGAAGGGCGTGGTCGAGCGCACCGGCGTGAATGAGATCGGGGAGCCCGTCGACCAGGTCCACGATGTCCGTCCCCAGCGCGCCGAGTTCCTCCCGCTGCTCGCTGGCCTGCCGCCGTGACCACCGGTGAACCGCCCACGGCACCAGGAGAATCGCGACGATACCCAGCAGCATGATGAGGATGACACCCGGCACCATGAGGCCCAGGACGATAAGCCCCGAGAGCGTCGCCACACTCACGCCGATGAGCTGGGCAATGATGTGGGCAAAGAACCATTCCAATTGTTCGATGTCGCCCACCGCGGTCGTCACCGTGTCACTGCTGTTGCGTGCCAGCTTGCGCGAAGGCAGGATCCGCGTGAGGTGGCGGAACAGCGTGGCGCGCAGCTCCGCCAGGACGCGGTAAGCCAGATCATGCGCCACGTACATTTCCCACCACGTGCTGAGCCCCGAGGCCACCACGCAGAACGCCAGAATCCACCCCCACCGGCCAAGGTCCGGATCCGCGCCCGTGACCGCGCGCCCGACGATCACGGAACTCACCGCCGCCGATGCCGCCACCGCCACGAGGTTGCAGATGTTAGCAATCACGGTGCACACAAACAGGCCCCGCGAGCCCCGCAACACCTCAAAATATTCACGCATGGTGCTGGGTCCTTTCCTTGCTGAGGTCAATAACCTGGTCCGCCACCGCGAGCTCCGCCGAGCCATGGGTAATCACAATGACCGTGCGATCGCCCTTCAACCGGCCGATCGTCGAGCTGATGTGCGCGGCCGTCGCGCTGTCGACGTGCGAGGTGGCCTCGTCGAACACGATGACCGGCGTCTTTCGGTAGAGCGCCCGGGCCACCGCCACGCGCTGGCGCTGCCCGCCCGAGAGCTGGCTGCCATTGTCGCTGAGTTCGACGTCGATGAGCTCCGCGGGCAGGCCGGCGGCCTCCGCGGCGCGAAGCACCTCGGCGCGGTTCGCCTTCTCCTGCGGCACGCCGAGCGCGATGTTGCTCGCCACCGTGCCGGTGAAGAGGAAGGCGTCCTGGCTCACGACGGTGACGATGCTCGGCATCTCCGCCAGGCGCAGGGTGCGCAGGTCCACGCCGTCGAGGCTCACGCTCCCCGAGGAGGGGTCGAGGCTGCGGGTGATCAGCCGCTGCACCGTCGTCTTCCCGCAGCCGGAGGGGCCCGTCAGCGCCACGGCCTGACCAGCGGGAATGCGGAGGTTCAGCCCGGTGAGCGCGGGGGTGCCGGCCCCGGGATACGTCACGCTCGCGTCCCGGATCTCAATGCCGGGCGGGGTTCCCACCGACCACTCGTTGGAGCGGGTGCCCTCATCCGGGACGGGCGGGGTGGGGCTCAGGATGGCGTCGAGCCCATCGGCGGCCGTCACCCCGAGGTAGCCCGCGTGCCAGGCCTTCGCGAGCTCCTGCACGGGGCGGAAGCACTCCATCGCGAGGAGCAGCACGAGGAAGAGGTGCGAGGCGCTCTGCGGATCCCGCACCGCGAGAACGACGGCCAGCGCCACCCCCGCCTGCGTGCCCAGGGCGATGAGCCCGGTGGAGACCAGGGAGATTTTCAGCGATTGCATCGTCGTGCGGTAGAGCTCCCACGTGCGGGACTCGAGGCCCGCGTGCCGACGCCCCGCCGCGCCCAGGCTGCGCAGGGTTTCCATCTGCTGCATGGATTCCAGGTAGTCCGCAGACAGCGAGGAATAGGCCTCCCAGCGCTCCCGGCCGGCGACGATGAGCTTGTTATCAAAGCGCTGCGGCACCACCACGGCGACGAGGATGCACACCGCCACCGCCACCGCTGACCAGGGGCTATAGCAGCCCATCCAGATGAGCAGGGCGATGGGCACCGTCGCGGTGACAAGAAGCTGCGGCACATAATCCGAGTAGTAGGGGTCCAGGCCGTCGACGCCCTCGATGAGCGTGGAGCGGATCACCCCGGCGCGCTGTGTGGACATGTGCGCGGGCCCGAGCTCCGCGACCCGCCGGGTGAGCAGGGTGCGCAGGTGGCGCCGCGTGCGCATGCCGAGGGACACCGTGAGCATCTGGCGCACCACCATCAACACCCCGCGCACGAGGATCACGAGCATCGCGATGAGCAGGCAGCGCACCAGCCCCGGGAAATCGCCGGCGACCAGGTCATTGAGTCCGCGCGCGACGACAATCGCCTGGAGAATCCACGAGCCCATCACCACATAGGCCATGAGCGTTCCCAGCGCGATGGGCCCCCACACGCTGCCCGCAAGGGACAATAATCGGCGATTAATCAAGGCTCTTCCTCACTTTCTTGTCGTGTGCATCTGCGCTCCGGGGCCCACACACGACGGCGTGGGTGATGAGGGCGGACTCGCGGCCCATGGCGCGGCCGATGTCGGCATTCACCCATCCCGCGATGGGACGCGACGCCCAGCCCATCATCGCGGCGGATACCTGAACACAGTAGCCATAGCGCCCGGCGTTGAGCAGGGACCGCCCGTAGTCGAGGGCCGAGGGGCTCGCGTCCCCGGGCGGAGTGGGCTGCGTGACGATCACGGCCCCCGAGCAGGTGGCCACCATCGGCTGGCCGCCGCACCACTGGGCGAGCGTCGCCCGCGCGTCCCCACGGCTGAGCGGCTGGAGGGGCTCCTCCGCATCACCGCGGGTGAGGCAGAGGACATCGGGGTCTATCAGCTGGGCCACGCAGCCCGCCGGGAGCTGGCGGCACAGGGTGCTCATCGCGCTCACGGGCATGGCCTCCCCCGCCGACTCCCACTGCCCGCTGCGACGTTCGCGCAGGTCATCGAGGGACAGTCCCGGCTGCGGCGGCAGGGGCTCGACGGAGAAACCCAGGGCCTCGCGCAGCACATCGCCGGTCCACGGGGCGGAGTCGGGAGGAGCCGCGGGAGGGGATGTGGCGGGCGGGCCATCCCACAGGTTCTCGCACGGGCGATCCCACGTGATCCTCACCGCGCGCGCGAGGTCCGAGTCCGTCTCGATGGAGCGGATGCCCACCCCGTGGAGGTGGGAGGAGGTCTCGACGGCAGCGATCGCATAGCCCAGGTCCAGCAGGCAGCTCATCCAGGCGCGGGTGGAATACTTCGCGGCGGTGCGCCACCACGCCAGGCTCAGCGTGACCGAGTCCGGGCCGAGCGCCTGCACCTCGACGGGATAGAGCCCACCCGCCGAGGGGTTCTGCCGGGTGCTTCCCCGGCCGCCCAGGGCGGCGCCCACCACCGTCGAGAGCACATCCTCGCTGCTCAACCACCGTGGCGCGCGGGGGATCGGCGCCGACGGGACCGGGATGGGCTCGTGGGGGTCTTGTGCTCGGGCCCATGCCTGGGCGAGCAGCGTGTCTCCTCGTGTCATGCTCATACTCCTCTCGCGCCTACATGTGGGGCAGGGGCAGGGCCGAGATCCTCATGTCCTCGTTCCCCGGGTGGTGGAAGTGCCAGTGCTCCTTCCAGCGCGGGGAGCGCGCCACCGGGAAGGCCGAGGGGAAATTCGGCAGCAGCCGCGGGCACAGCACGCGGGCCACATGAAGGCCGGCGAGCCGGATGTCCTTGGTTGTGACGTCGACGGTGGCCACCCGGTTACTGGGCGTGCCCCGGTAGGAACGCCACGCCTGCGCCATGTCGACGGCCGGGACCTCCGAGAGCGCGATCCTCTCCCCCGCCGGGCGGAACCTGTCCAGGTGGGGGTGCAGCCGCTCGTCGAGCCAGAGCTGGGCCTGGCAGGCGAGGTCGCGGACATTCTCCCAGCGCTCGCCGGCCAATTCGAGGTAGCGGCGGTCCGGCTGGTGCGGGAAGTACGCCTTGGCGGAGAGGAGGCCCTCCGCCACGCTGCGGTAGCCGGTGCCGTCGGCCTCCAGCACGCCGTGCATGCTGATCCACACCTGGAAGGCCTCCGAAAGCGCCTTCCACACCCCCGACGCCGGGTCACCGTGGCAGGAAAAACCCGCGCCCGGGATCCGCAGGCCCCGGTGATAGACGAGGGCGGCGAAGACTGGCATCCCCTCCGGGTTGGGGAGGAAGAGAATATCAATGTCGAAGTCCGGGGCCTGCGCCCGGAGCGCGTCCATCCCCGGGACCGTGGCCGGGTCGATGGCCTGGGCGGGCAGGCCGAGGGACCACCAGGCCGTCGTCACATCGCGTTCCACGCACTCGCGGAAGGCGGCAAGCTCCGCGAAATCCTTGCTCGGACCTGCGGCGATGCCCGCGTAGGCGATGTGGTGGGTGCGCGGCTCGTGGCGTCGAGAACCCTGATTCCAATTGAGGTAGACGCGGGAGCCGGGGACGAGGATCTCCTCGCCCTCGCCGTCCGTGGCGCGGGCCCAGAGGATCGGGGCCGCGGGATCATAGCGCTGGTACGGGAATCTCTCGGTGAAGAGGCTCTCATCGAAGGCGGGGAACTCGAGGGGGTCGAGGAAGGAGCGCCCCGCGGCCGCAAGCTCCTCGGGCGAGGCCCGCAGCAGGTCCGTGGGAATGTTGTTCCCGCAATAGCGCTCCGCGGCCTCCCCCACCGCGGGCGCCCACAGCTCCGACACCTCGCCGAAGCCCGAGGCCCCCGCGATCTTATCGGCCAACCACACGGAGAATTGGCGCGGATCGGAGACGCTCGCTACCACGCAGTGGAAGCTGTCTGGGACCTCCTCAGGCAGGGGGACTTCCCCGAGCTCGCGGACGATACCGCACACGGGGTCGACGAGAATATCGAGAAAACCTTGTTCATACACCCTCTTCACCACGTTTCTGTTCTCCCTTCCGCTGCGAGCTCCGCTGCATACTCCGCTGCGAGCTCCGCGCACACCGAGACCTCGCTGAGCATCCTCCCGGGTGGGGGCGCGGCGGGCGCGCCGGCCGCGCCAGCCGCGTCGCCCGCCAGCCGGTGGACCGGCTCATCGCTCATGCTCCACTGGATGATCCACGTCTGCCCGGGACTCAGCCGGGCGCACACCGCCGGGAAGCAGAACTCCACCTCGCCCTCCTCGTGGGTGAGGCTGGTGCTGGCCACCCAGCGGACGGATGTCCCCTCGACGCAGAGGAGGTGTGCGAAGGTCGTGACCGGCCCGGGCTCCTCGACGGGCCCCGCGACCTCCACCCGGGTACTCACCGTGACGCGGCCGCAGAGCACCCCGGTCTGGGCCTCCTCCGGCCACTCGATGACAGCCGAGCACTGCTCCGGGTGCCGGAGACGATCACCCGCGGTGGCCGACGAAGGAATCTGCCAGGAGGGGAAGGGAGCCTCGCCCGAACCCGGGCGCATGACACCGCGACGCTCAGCGCCACGCTCAGCACCCCAGTTCACGCAGGCGCGCACGCACGCCTGGGGACTCCGGCATTGCGCCCCATCACCCGCCGGACGATGCCACGCGCCCTCCTGATCTTGCAGCTCATAGCGTCGGCCCAGTGCCTCCGCCGCCTGGGGGTTCTCCGCATCGCGAAGGGCGCGACCCCACTCCGTGAGGGCGGCACCAATCCACGGGGCCCTGCGGCCGTGCGGGTCCCGGAAGGAGTGGTCGATGTGCCCGATCATGCACCAGCACGGCCCAGGCCACGCGCTCGCGAGGCGGGCGGTGTCCTCCACATAGGCGTCGTGGAACCCGGAGCAAAGGAGCAGCGGCAGGGCGTCCGCCTGCGCGGGCAGCTCCCAGGTGTGCGGCGCCTCCCAGGCCTCTGACCAGCCCGGGACGTCGAGCCCCAAGGCCCCCGGGATGCTTCCCAGGGGGCGGCGCAGGATTGCCGCGTCATCGGCGAGCAGCCGCTCGAGCGTCACCTCCTCCCGCGGGGTCCGCGCCCGCGCATGGCGGTGCCACCACCACGTGTGGGAGAGCAGCCGGTAGATGCCGGGACCGTCGTTCGTCGCGCAGCCGAGGGAGAGGCTCGGCACCAGCAGGATGAGCCCCGCCAGCGGCACCCGGCGCGCGAGCTCGAGGGCACAATGCGCCGCATAGGAGGCCCCATAGGCGATGAGCTGGCCATTCGCGTGCGAATCAGCGAGCACATGGCGGGCCACGAGCTCCCCGTCCTCCCCCTCGCGCGTGTAGGGGACGAACTCCCCAGTGGAGGCGTAGCGCCCGCGCACATCCGCGAACACGCAGTGAAAGCCCAGCTCAGCCCAGTGGGCGGCCTCGCGGTCATGGTGCTGCGCCCCGTAGGGGGTGCGCAGGAGGATCGTCGGCCGCGGCTCCTCATCCACCCAGTGGCAGCGCAGGGCGAGCTCCGCCCCGGGGACGCTGAGCCGTCGCTCCTCACACACAGGTTGCGCCGCCCTAGACACGGGACCCTTGGCGTTCGCGGGCAGGGTATCCCTCGCAGGCGGGAATCGGCAGGATGGGGTGGGTTTCTCGACGCCCACTGCGCACATCAATCCGGGTGAGGGTGCCGATGCCCTGAAACTCGGCGAGCAGGCGGAGGATCGTCTCCATCACGATGCCCGCCAGGAAGGGCGCCGTCTCCTCGCTGAGCAGGCTCGCCCCCAGCAGGGCGGGCTCCTGGGCGTCGAGGGCAGGGGTGGTGGATGCCGCGAGGAGGCGGGCCCTCGTCATCGTGTGATTGATTCCCGACGCGCCCCGGGCCAGCGGTTCCACCTGGCACCACTGGCCCTCGATGCTCGCGCGGATCCACCAGCGCTCGGGATCAGAGGCGAGCTCCTCGTCGAGCGCGCGCCAGTCGCGCGGGGCGGGGCCGTCGCTGAGAGCCAGCGTTGCGGAGAAGCCTTCGGGGACAGCGGCGGGGAAGGCGGAGAGATACTCGCGCACCGCGCGGGCGAGGAGCCCCTCGCCGCGAATATCGATGTCCACGTTCTGCGGTGCGGTGGGCGCCTCCCGGCGCTCGAGCAGGTGAAAGGCCGCCGTGTGTTCGGGGAGAAGCTCGGGATCCTCGGCCAGGAGGGCGTCGATGATGTCCCCCTCGCGGTGGACGGAGGGAAGGCGGCGCGGATCCACGTCAAAGTATGTGCCGGAGGAGGTGCGGAACAGCCACCGCCCGTTCTCCTGAAGAAGGCTCGTCCCCTGCGGTAAAAGTGTCAATGAATCCCCTGCTCCCAGAAAAGAAAAGAACCCCACGCTGCTCCCGGCACCGGATGAGGCACCGGGAGCAACGGAGGGTGGTTGGCCCCTTAGTCCTCGAAGAGGTCCTCAACGAGGGCGTGGCAGCAGCACGCGTGGGCGTGGCCGGCCGCGGCCACGGTGGACACGGGAGAGAACGCTTCGAGCTGGTCGAGGTCAATGTTCTGCATAGTGAATGATCCTCACATATGTCGGGGATGTGTACAGAGACTGTTAGGCCCAACAGCTATCGGCAATTATTGTCATCGGGGGAAGGCTAAGCAACCATGCATGAAAATCAGTGCTGTGAGAAATCTCTCAGCGCATGGAGCCCTGGACCTGCAGGCGGCCCTCCCCGTCGAGGTGGCCGTCGAGCCCAAACACCCGCGCGAGCAGCCCGGGGGTGATGATCTCGGAGGGGCTCCCATCCGCGACGATGCGTCCCTCGTGGAGCACGAGGATGCGCTCCGCCCAGCGCACCGCGAGGTCCAGCTCATGCAGCACCGCCACCACCGTGAGGCCCTCGCGTTCCGCAACATCCTGCACGACGTCGAGCAGCTCGAACTGGTGCTGGAGGTCCAGGTGCGCCAGGGGCTCGTCGAGAAGCAGGATCGGCGCCTCCTGCCGCAGCGCGAGGGCCAGCCGCACCCGCTGGCGCTCCCCGCCAGATAGCGAATCCACCAGCCGATCGGCGAAACGTTCGACGCCGACGGCAGCCAGGGCGGCCATGGTGGCGTCGTCGTCGGCCTTCGTCCGGCGCAGCATCCCCAGGGCGCCCACCTGGGCGTAGCGCCCCTGGGAGACGAGCTCCCGCGCGGTGAGCCCCTGGAGCGGGGCGAGCACCTGCGGCATGAGCGCCACCCGGCGCGCATAGGCACGGCGGTGGAGCGAGGAGGCGTCCTCGCTCAGAAGCTGGACGCTGCCGGAGTCGGGGGACTCCACGCCCGCGAGGATCGAGAGGAGCGTGGACTTGCCGCACCCGTTGGGGCCCAGCACCACGCAGCGCTGACCTGCGGGAATGTCGAAGGTGCACTCGCGGAGCACCGGCTCCGGTGCCGAGGGGTAGCGGAATGCGAGCTCCGAGACGCTCAGAGCGTGAGTGGTCATGATCTCCTCCTGAGAAGCCACAGCAGAGTTGCGGCGCCGGCGAGGGAGGCCATCGCCCCCGCCGGCACACCGAGAGAGGACGTGCTCAGCGCAAGCAGCCGGCCACAGCCCTGGGCGGCGGCATCGCATGCGACCATGCCCACCGCACCGCCCGCCAGCGTGGCCGGACCCAGCCAGCGCGAGGCCGGCCCCACGAGCCGGCGCATGACGTGCGGCACCGCCAAGCCCACAAAACCCAAGGGCCCGGCCAGCGCCACCGCCCCCGAAGTGAGCAGGCAGGCCAGCACCATGAGCCACAGCCGCGAGACCAGAGGCGAGAGCCCCAGCACCGCACTGTGCGCCACGCCCCCGCCCACGAGGGGCAGGATTCCCGCGCCCGGCAGGAAGAGCAGCACGACGACGGCTGCCCAGACGGCCATCGGCAGCACGGATTCCCAGGTCAGGGCGTTGGTGGAGCCGGCGAGCCAGCGCATCGCCATGCCCGTGAGCCTCGGGTTGGAGGCCAGCATGACCATGCTGAGGCCCGTCGCCGCGGCGCCCAGAACGAGGCCGCCGAGGATCGCCCAATCGCGGCCTGCACTCAGCGTGGTGAGCACGCTCACCACACCACCGAGCACGGCGCCCACCAGGGCGGCCCCCAGCGCCGAGAGCGGGGAGGCCGGGTTCACCACGCTCATCCCCGTCCCCAGCATCACCGCGCACACCGCGCCCGGGCTGATTCCCAGGAGCTCCGGGGCGGCGAGCGGATTGTCCGTCACCGTCTGGAGCAGCAGGCCCGCGAGGGCCAGCGCTCCCCCAGCCACCACCGCGGCCAGGGCGCGCGGGAGGTGAAGCTGCGTGAGCGTCACCCAGGCCTGCTCATCCGCCCACCACGAGGCCGTTCCGCGGCCGAGGCGGGCGTCGAGCCCCACAAGCAGCACGAGCCCCACGCTCAGCAGAAGGAGGACAGCGCTCTTTTTCACCGGATTCATCGAGACCTCCTGCCCAGGACACGCGCCCGCGACCCCAAGAGAAGGCCCACGACGGTGAGCGCGGCGACGATCCCCGTCCAGCCGCCCACCGGCGTTTCCGCTGGATAAAAGGCCAGTTGGGCGAGGCCATCGGCCGCGCAGGTCATTACCGCCCCGCAGAGGGCACCGCCGAGGAGCAGCACCCGCGTCCCGCACTGGGGAAGGCACAGCCGGGCGAGCAGCGGCCCCAGGAACCCGATCCACGCGAGCGGCCCCGCCGCGGCCACCGTGAAGGCTACGAGGAGCGTCGCGAAGAGCAAGAGCAGGCCGCGCAGCCGCGCCGGATGGGCGCCGAGGGTCCGGGCTGTCGTGTCCCCCACCCGGAGAATGTCCAGCACGGGGACGAAGAGGGCGCTGCACGGCAGCAGCACGAGAAGCGGAATGATGATGGGCCGCACATCCGGCCAGTAGAGCTCCGCGAGGCTGCCCTGGAGGTAGCGCAGGATCGCGCGCAGCTGCGTCTCTCCCGCCGAGCCCACCAGGATGATGACCAGCGCATTCGCGGCCGCCGCCACCGCCGAGCCCACGAGGAGCACCTCCACCGCAGAGCGCGCCGAGCGCGCACCCCACCACACGAGCGCCCCGGCCGCCAGGCCGCCGAGCAGCGTGGCCACCGGGGTGAGCAACACAGGGATGGGCAGGCCCAGCACGACGATGCCGCACATGACCGCCGCCGCGCCCGCCGACACCCCGAGGAGCTCCGGCACCGCGAGCGGATTACCCAGCCCCTCCTGGAGGAGCACCCCCACGACGCCCAGGGCCGCGCCCCCGACCAGCGCCATCGCCAGGCGAGGCGCCCGCAGCTGGGCCACTACCACCTCCGAGGGCGAACCGTGCCACAGGGTCACGGCGGACACGGCCGCCGCGAGGAAGATCAGCCCCAGGGTGACGAGCGCCGATCTCATTGCGTGCTGACGGCTTCCTCCAGCACGGCGGACAGCGCCCGCGGGCCGCGGCCCATCGACCACAGACCCGTGTTCACTTCGTGGACTTGGTTGTTCTTCACCGCAGCAACCTGCTGCCATACAGGGTTGTCCTTCCACTGTTCGGTGAGCGCCTTATCCCCCGGCGCGAAGACGAAGGACTGCACGAACACGACATCCGGGTTGACGTCCAGAATCTCCTCCACCGAGTACTGCCCAGCCGTCATCGGGTCATCGCTCTTCCCGTTCCACGGGTAGTCGAAGACGTTGGCCAGCAGCTCGCCCAGGAGCTCGTTACGCACGTTCACGCCCGTGCCCGAGGAAGAGGTGTACATGGAGAGCGCCTTGGTGTTGCGCAGGCCCTTGTCGTCGGCAACCTTACGGCTCTCACGAATCTTGTCGTAGAACGTGTTTTCTGCCTTCTCCCCCTCGGCGGTGCGCCCGGTGAGGGCGGCCATCGCCCGCAGGTAGGCCACAGAGTCCTCGACGCTATCCGGCTGCATGTTCCACATGGGCGCCACCTTCTCGACGGCCGAGGTCAGGCCATCATGCACCCCGGCCAAACCGATCACGAGGTCCGGCTTGAAGGAGGCGATGTCCCCCACGTCCTCAGAGCCGAAGCCGCCCTGCACCACAGGCACCTGGCCGCCCTTCTCCTCCCCCATGAAGTGCTTGTCCTTCAGCAGGTCAGGGCTGGTGGTGGCGACGGGCTCCATCCCGAGTTCGAGGAGCAGGTCATCGCAGATGCCGGTCAGGCACACGACGCGCTGGGGCGCATGATCGAGGGTGATCTCCTCACCCTTCGGGCCGGTCACAGAGAGCGATGCGCTGATGGGCTCGGCCTTCTCGGGCGGCGCCGCGGGCCGCTCCGCGCTGGGGCCGTTCGCGGCCGTGTCCTGGTGATCTCCGGAGGAGCCGCACGCGGTGAGGGAGAGGGAGGCAACGCAGAGAAGCGCAGCCGCCGTCGCACCCACCTTATTGGCACAGATTTTCTTCAACATAGGGAAAAACGTAGCGTGGACGGCGCGCAGGGGCAAGCATTGCCTTATCCCGCGAGGGGGTAGGATATGACGCGCTCATATGAGCCGCTCATGATCGACGTGAGCGCCAGCGCACGGGAGCCCTGCGAGGGGCTGAGAGGAGGGCGCCGAGCCCTCGACCGTTTCACCTGATCCGGGTCATGCCGGCGAAGGGAGCGAGAATCCTTCCCGTGTGCCCCTCGTATCCGCACCGCGAAGGAGCACACCTCTTGTCTACACAACCAACCTCCCCCCATCACGACGACGCCCCGCGCACCCCGACCAGGCCGCGCCGCGGGTGGCGCACCGTCGACATCGTCACCGCCGCCGTGTTGGGCGTGGTGACAGGCTTCATCTTTGTCGCGTGGAACATCGTGGGCGGGAACCTCTATGAGGTCTTCAACGCCCTCACCCCGGGTCTGGGTGGCCTGCCGCTCGGCGTGTGGCTGCTCGGCGGGATCTTCGGCGGGCTCATCATCCGCAAGCCGGGCGCGGCGATCTTCGTGGAGCTCATCGCCGCGATTGTGTCCATGCTCATCGGAAACCAGTGGGGCGTGGAGACCATCTACTCCGGGCTCGCGCAGGGCATTGGCGCGGAGATCATCTTCGCGCTCTTCGCCTACCGGCGTTTCTCCCTCCCCGTCGCGATGCTCTCCGGCATGGGCGCGGCCGCCGGCGCGTGGATCCTCGAGTTCTTCCTTGGAAACATCGCCAAGAGCTGGGATTATAACCTCATCTACCTCCTGTGCACCCAGGTGTCCGGGATTGTTCTGGCCGGCCTGCTCGGCTGGGTGGTGGTCCGCCTCCTCGCCTCTACGGGGGCGCTGGACCGCTTCGCCGTGGGCCGCGAGCGCCGTACCCTCATCTAGCGCCGATGTCCCCTTCCTTCTCGACGCCCACCCCGGTCATCTCCCTCCGGGACTTCGGCTGGCGCCATGCCGGCCGTGCCCGCCCGGCGCTCCACGGCCTGAGCTGCGACATCTTCCCTGGTGAGCGCGTGCTTCTGCTGGGAACCTCGGGCGCGGGAAAGTCCACCTTGCTGGCGGCGCTGGCCGGGGTGTATGGGCCCACGTCGGGCGTCGACCCCGAGGACGGCGAGTACCTGGGGCACATCACCGTGCGTGAGCGCGTCGGCCTCGTCCTCCAGGACCCCGATGCCCAGGCGGTGGCCGCGCGCGTGGGCGATGACGTGGCCTTTGGCCTGGAGAACATGGCCGTGCCGCGCGAGGAGATCTGGCCGCGAGTGGAGGAGGCGCTGCGGACCGTCGGCCTGTCCCCCGAGCTGGGACTTCACGACTCCACGCAGACCCTCTCCGGCGGCCAGAAGCAGCGGCTGGCGCTGGCCGGGGTCCTCGCAATGCGCCCTGGGATCGTCGCCCTCGACGAGCCCACCGCGAACATCGACCCCGAAAGCATCCCCGGGCTCGTGCGCGCCCCCCTCGACGCTGTCGAGGCCACGGGGGCCACGCTCCTCGTCGTCGAGCACCGCCTGGAGCCCTGGCTGCCGCACATCGACCGGATCATCGTCCTCGGGGAAGGCGGCATCCGCGCCGACGGCCCCCGCGAGGACGTGCTCGCCCGCCACGCCGACGCCCTCCGGGACGAGGGCATCTGGGTCCCCGGTCCGCCTCCCGAGCTTCCGGTTGCGCGCACAGCCGATCGCGCGCGGCCCACCACCGCCGAGCCTCTGCTGGAGGCGCGTGGGCTCGACGTCGGCTGGACCCCGGATCATCCCGTCCGCCGCGCCATCGACCTGCGCATTGAGGCTGGTCAGGGGGTGTGCATCACGGGGCACAACGGGGCTGGGAAGTCCACGCTGGCGCTCACCCTCGGAGGGCTGCTGCCCCCACTCGGCGGGGAGGTTCGCGCAGGCAAGAGCCTCTGCGCCGGCCTGCGCAGCCCGCACCCGCACCAGTGGCGCTCCCGCGAGCTCGCCGCGCGGATCGGCACCGTCTTTCAGCACCCCGAGCACCAATTCCTCTGCCGCACCGTGCGGGAGGAGCTAGCCTTTGGCCGCACCCCCGAGGAGCGCGTGGAGGAGCTGCTCGACCGGCTTCGCCTCCGCCACGTGGCCGCCGCCAGCCCCTTCGCCCTCTCCGGCGGGGAGAAGCGGAGGCTCTCGGTGGGGACGGCGCTCGGCGGGGCGCACGGGCCCTCGCTCCTCATCCTCGACGAGCCCACCTTCGGCCAAGATCGCCGCACCTTCGCCGAGCTCGTCTGCCTGCTCCGCGAGCTGAGCGAGGAGGGGACGGCCGTCGTCGCCGTCACCCACGATCCGCTGGTGGTCGGCGCCCTCGGCGACGAGGAGGTACGGCTATGACCCTCCCCTCCCCGTGCTTCAACCCGGTGGGCCGATTCCTCGCCGCCGGAGTGTTGACGACGCCCCTCTTGCTCTCCATCGACCGGATCTCCGCTGCGGTGGCCCTGGTGCTGTCCGTGCCCCTCATGCTCTACCTGGGCTTCGGGCCCCGGGCCTGGGTGCGCTGGGGCTGGCCGGTGCTGCTCGCGGCCGCCCTGGCCGGCATCTCCATGAGCTTGTATGGACAACCTGCCGGGGAGGAGTATTTTTCCTTCCTCACGGCGCGGGTGACCTCGAATTCCCTCCGCCTCGGTGAGGCGATCACGCTCCGCGTCCTTGCTATCGGGCTGCCCACGATCGCCCTCTTGCGCAGCATCGATCCGACGGACCTCGGCGATGGCCTGGCCCAGATCCTTCGCCTCCCCGCCCGCTTTGTGCTCTCGGCAATGGCCGGCGTCCGCCTCCTCGGGGCCTTTCGCCGCGACTGGCACACTCTGGGCCTCGCCCGGCGCGCCCGCGGCCTCGGCGATCACGGCCGCATCCGCCGCGGGGCCAGCCAGGCTTTCGCCCTGCTCATCTTCGCGCTCCGCCGGGCGGACACACTGTCCACAGCCATGGAGGCCCGAGGATTCCGCAACGCTGAGCAGCGCACATGGGCTCGTCCTTCGCAGCTGGGCCGCGCCGACGCCCTCCTCATCCTCGCCTGCCTGAGCATCGCGGTGGTGGCACTGGGCGTGAGCGTGTGGAGCGGGGAGTTCCGCTTCCTCGGGGTGACCTAGGACCGAGCGGTTGGTTCCTTGCCCGGGATGTGCGTACACGCCCGCTCGGTGGCCTCGCAGAGTGCGCGCAGGCCCCAGCGAAAGGGCGGATCCGCATAGGGATTTCCGCCGTGAACACCACCGGCGGGTTGGGCGTCGAGAGCCTCCTGGAGGGTGGGGGTGGCCGCGGCGTCATCGTCGGGGGCGCGGGTGAAGACGTCGGCGGGGGCGTGGACGTCCATCGCGGAGCCGAAGAGGAAGGACTCAAAGGCGACGATCACCGGCATGACCTGCTCTTTTGGCAGACCGGCGGCGCGCAGGCCCGCGGCAACTGTCTCATACATCGCCTGGGTGGCCGGCGCCCCGCCCACCGGGAGCGTGGCGATAAGCGGCACGAGCCCCGGGTACCGCGCAAAGGTCTCCCTATAGGACCACGCCCAGGTCTCCAACGCGCGGCTGAGCTCCCCCTCCCCCGGGCGCGCGCCGCGTCGCGCTGCCTCAACGAGCTGCGAGAGGCCGACGGTGGTCACCCGGCCCATCATCTCGTCCTGGATGAGGAGCTTCACCTCCTCGATGCCCGACACATGGTTATACAAGGCGGAGGGCGCGACCCCCAGCTCCCGGGCGAGCCGGTGCATGGTGATCGCGTCATCGCCGTGGGCATCCGCGAGGTCCAGCGCAGCCCGCGCAATCCGATCCTGGGTGAGGACCGGGGTGCGGGGGCGTCCAGCGCTGCGTCGAGCCATGCTGAGGATCATATCGCCGAGGTTGTCGCGGGGCGCCGGCGGGCCCGGGCGGACAGATTCCCGCCTTAAGGAATGATCCCGAAGAGCAGGCCCGCCATGTAGTAGTAGAAGGTCAGCGTGAAGAGGCCAATCAGGATGAGCAGCCAGCTCCGCAGGCACCAGGACAGGACCAGTTGGATGAGACCCGCGATGAGCGCATAGATGAAGAGGAGCTGGTAGCCCCAGTCATAGCGCAGCGAGATGAAGGCCACCGCGGGGAGCAGGAAAATGAGGACCCACGCGAGCGCCACCATCCAGCGCGGTTGGGATTTTCCATAGAAAGACCAGGATGTTGTCTTCATGGCCTCACAGTACAGCGGAGTCGAGCACACAGCATCCTTCTTTATGCGCACTCCGCGGGGTCCCTACGGGATGAGGTCCATGAACAGCCCGCCGAGGGAAAGGTAGTACGTCAGGGTGAAGAGTCCCTCGATAATGAGGAGCCAACTCTTCAAGAAGAAAGCCATGACGAGCACAACGATTCCCGCGATGAGGGGATAGAGGAAAAGAAGCTGGTCACCGCCCTCATCATGCAGGGCAAGGAAGGTGACGACGGGGAGCAGGAAAACGAGGACCCACGCGAGCGCCACCATCCAGCGCGGTTGGGATTGTCCATAGAAAGACCACGAACATTTCATTATATACTCCTCACATATTCAACGGAAACAGCTCCGCTGCCGAAAGGACATCCGCCAGAATCGCCGGATTCATTACTTACGAGCCAAGATGTGTAACGGTCGGGATAGTGATTACACTGAATCTTACCTCGCGCGTATTTTGCGCCTTGTATGGTCCCACAATGGAGCCGCACCCAGTCCCATTTCTTCCCCTTTATATGCTCTCCAGGTCCCGTCACCTTCTCCGCCCAACATCCGGTTCCAGAAGACCTCGGGGCACCAATTGGGTCGGCCCCTGATTCAGCTACCGAGGTGAAACCCATACAAACCGACATCGCTGCCAAACAGACCAGCGTGGTTATTTTCTTTTTCATGTCTCCCTACTTTTTACACTTAGGACGCACGGCAATGAAATACGACTTCACGGCAGTCGCGGCCACCTTCTCAGTTGCATGCATCCTTCGATAGTTTTCGTTGATTTCCGCGATCAAAGCGTCATCGCAAGCACAGCTCCCATATGAGTTCGGCTGGCCATAGCATTCGTCATGCTTCTTGCACGCAGCGTCGAGGAGATCCTTCGGGGCCCCTGGCCCAGAATGCTCTGGCCCGCAATAATTTCCCCAGATTACAATTTTTGCCCGGTTACCTTTCGCCCCAGAATGAACTGCATCAGCATATTCATTAAACAGTCTTCCCGATTCAACAATGGCGGGATCGATAGCATCCGCCTTAGCAGCCTCCTCATTGAAGTGTACGGTAGCCCCCGGGCCATCAACCGATACATACCGCAAGAGGACCTCTTCAGCTGACGCGCTTGGCGGTTCAAATCCAGAACTTCTTTCCATACCAATCGGTTCGGCCGAAGCGTGCGGTGTCAACATTTGACCAACCGTCAATGTTGCAAGAATAAACAACGTGCCCACTTTCCGGTGACGCATCATCAACTCCTTTCTGTCAAATTGTTCGGCACGCCCACAATCTCACGACAACCGCGCCATCTCAAGAGCTCTACGCAAAGTTACCCCCTATTTAGGGCATATACTCCAGGCATGTATGATCAAGCTTTCAGTCTACTGAAAATTTGCTTTAGGTCACATGTTTGCTAGTATTATATCCATAAATAAATTGAACGAGCTTGCACGCGACCCCAAGTCCAATCGACCTCGAATCGGTGGTTTCCACGCCATCGGCCGTCGCGTTAGCTCTGGCCACCCCTGTCCGTCGACGCCCTCAGCCTCCGTCTCGAAGACACACTTCGGAAGGATCTTGCGACGCCTTGACGTCACCCCGCATTACGGGTGTTAACTAAAGCCATCCCTACCCCCTGTGCACGCGCCCCTACTATGCACCTTCGCCCAGCGCGTTTACCTTTGCTCACCTTACCCCCGCCTCCAATTGGCTGTTATGCACAGACATCCAGGAAGTGACCCTTGCCATATCCGGCCCCAGTGAGTAGCATGCCCTACACGGCTAAATGAACGGTATTCGTTTAGTGCGGATCACACTCCGCCTTCTCCCGCCCCACGGAGTCGCACTCAGAAAGGACATCCCATGACTTCCTCCCCCGCCCCGAACACCACGATCTCCCGCGATGTCGTCATCATCGGCGCAGGTCCCGCCGGCCTCATGGCCGCGTACACGTTGAAGAAGGCCGGGCTGAGCGTCGCGGTCCTGGAGGCCCGCGAGCGCGTCGGCGGCCGCACGTGGAACGGCGCCGTCGCCGATGCCGAGGGCACCGAGCACTTCATCGAGATCGGCGGGCAGTGGATCTCCCCCGATCAGACACGCCTCAGCGCCCTGGTGGAGGAGCTCGGGCTGGAGACCTTCCAGCGCTACCGCGAAGGCGACTCCGTGTACCGCGCCCCGGACGGCACGCGGCACGTGTACTCGGGGGATGCGATGCCCACCAGCGAGACCACCCGCGTCGAGACGGAGAAGCTCATCGCGCTCATGAATGATGTGGCGGCGGAGGTCGGCGCCACCGCCCCGTGGGCCGCGGAGCGCGCCAAGGAGCTCGACGCGATCCCCTTCCGCACGTGGCTGGAGCAGCACTCGGATGACACGGAGGCCATCGACAACGTCTCCATCTACGTGGCCAGCGGCATGCTCACCAAGCCGGCCACCACCTTCTCCGCCCTGCAGGCGGCGCTCATGGCCGCCTCGGCGGGGAGCTTCGACAACCTCGTGGATGAGGACTTCATCCTCGATCGCCGCGTGGTGGGCGGCATGCAGTCCG
The DNA here is from genome assembly GCF_021568315.1 of Corynebacterium uropygiale. Lineage (GTDB taxonomy): Bacteria > Actinomycetota > Actinomycetes > Mycobacteriales > Mycobacteriaceae > Corynebacterium > Corynebacterium uropygiale. Next base: position 47,203 of record NZ_JAKGSI010000007.1, on the reverse strand, counting down.
TGTCCCTCGAGCTCGCCCGGCGGGTCGGCGAGGAGGACATCTTCCTCGGCCAGCCCGTCCGCACCCTGCACTGGGCCACCCCGGACCCCAGCACCGCGGACCCGCTCAACAAGGTTCCCGCCGACGTGCGCAACGGTGTGCCCACCAACGGCGCCGCCGGCAGCGTCACCGCCATCAGCGACAATGTGACGGTCACCGCGCAGCACGCGGTGCTCGCCGTCCCGCCGAACCTCTACAGCCGCATCCAGTACGTCCCGCCGATGCCGCGCGAGCAGCACGTCGCCCACCAGCACATCTCGATGGGCCTGGTCATCAAGGTGCACGCCGTCTATGACCGCCCGTTCTGGCGGGAGAAGGGTCTCTCCGGCACCTGCTTTGGCGGCGGGCACCTGGTTCAGGAGATCTACGACAACACCAACGTCCTCCCCGGGGAGAACGGCCCCGAGGAGGAGGGCTACGGCACCCTCGTCGGCTTCGTCTCCGACGTCTTCGCCGAGGAGATGTGGGCCCTCGACGCCGAGACCCGCCAGCAGCGCATCCTCGAGGAAATGGCCGCCTACCTGGGCGAAGAGACCCTCCACCCCATCGCGTTCTACCTCTCCGACATGGCCGCCGAGGAGTGGACCCGCGGTGCCTACGCCACGAGCTATGACCTCGGCGGGCTGAGCCGCTGGGGCCACCTCCAGAACCAGCCCACCGGGCCCATCCACTACGCCTGCTCGGACATCGCCGCCGAGGGCTACCAGCACGTCGACGGCGCCATCCGCCAGGGCGAGAAGGCGGCGCACGCCATTCTCGCGGCTGCGGGCGTCGAGACCCCTGAGGCATCCGAGGCGTCCCCGGCGCCCGGCGAGGAGGCCTGATAATGAGCTGCATTACCGTCGGCTACACGGCCACCGCCACCGGGCAGGACGCCCTCAACCTGGGGATTGCGCTGGCCAGCGGCCTCGACGTGCCCCTCACCGTGGTGATGGTGGAGCCGCGCGATGACGTGTTCGGCGCCTCCGATCGCCACGATGCCGGCTACGAATCCATCATCCACTCGCAGATGCAGACGTGGCTGGACGACGCCCTCGCCGAAGTCCCCGAAGGCATCGAGGCTGAGGGGCGGATCGTGGGGGCGCGCTCCGACGCGGAGGGCATCCTCCAGGCCGCGCACGAGGCGAAGGAGAAGTACGGCGCGGCGACCTCGATCATCGTGGTGGGCTCCCGCTCCGGCGGGCTGCTGCGCCGCATGGTCATCGGATCCACCGCGCGCGAGCTCCTCCACTCCGCGGACCTTCCCGTGGCCCTCGCGCCGACGGGATACCGACGCCGCGAGCCCATCACCCGGATCACCGCCATGTTCGGGCCCCGGCCCGGCGCGGTGGACGTGGTGCAGGTCGCGGCCCGGATTGCCCGGCACCGGGGGCTGCCGCTCCGGCTGGCCTCCCTCCTCACCCGCGAGACCGAGGCCAGCCTCGACGCCCGCGTGGACACCATGGTGGGCGAGCTGCGCCATGAGCCCGGGGTGAGCGTCGACGTCGGTATCGGCGACACGCTCAACGACGCCGTCCGCCAGCTCAGTTGGGACCCGGATGAGATCCTGCTGCTCGGCTCCGCGCGGATTGCCGCGGGCGGGCACCTCTTCCTCGGGCGGACAGCCCACCACATCGTCAAGCACACCCCGGTGCCCGTCGTCGTCATCCCGGCGGGAGGTGCATCATGAGTGCCCGCACGCGCGAGAACGCCACGGACGCCCCGGCCCAGAGTGGCGGGGACAAGGGTCTCGCGGCCGGCCAGGTGGGCGTGCTGGGTGCCGTCGTCATCGGCGTGTCCTGCATCGCCCCCACGTACACCCTCACCTCCGGGCTGGGCCCCACCATCGCGGAGGTCGGCACCCACGTGCCGGCGATCCTCCTGCTCGGCTTCCTGCCGATGTTGCTCGTCGCCTTCGGCTACCGGGAGCTCAACCAGCGCATCCCCGACAGCGGCACCTCCTTCACGTGGGCCACGAAGGCGTTCAGCCCGTGGCTCGGCTGGATGGGCGGCTGGGGGCTCATCGCGGCGACCATCATCGTCCTCTCCAACCTCGCGGCCGTCGCCGTCGACTTCTTCTACATCCTCCTCGGGCAGCTCTTCCACAACCCCGGCCTCGCTGACCTGCGCCTCAACATGTGGGTGAACATCCCGACGACGTGCGCCCTGCTGGCCATCGCCGCGTGGATCTCCTGGCGCGGCATGGAGTCCACCAAGGCCGTGCAATACGTGCTGGTGGTCCTCCAGCTTTCGGTGCTGCTGGGCTTCGCCATCACCGCGCTGTGGCGGGCCTACAACGGTTCCGCTTTCGACGCCACCCCCATCAACCTCAGCTGGTTCAACCCCGCTGACCTGCCCGATGTGGGCACGGTGGCGGCCGGCGTCTCGCTGTCCATCTTCATGTTCTGGGGCTGGGACGCCACGCTCACCCTCACCGAGGAAACCAAGGATCCGCACCACACGGCGGGGCGGGCGTCGACGATCGTCGTGCTCCTCATCATCGCGGTGTATGTGCTGGTGGCGCTGGGCGTGATCGCGTGGGCGGGCGTCGGCGAGGACGGACTGGGCGCCGGCAACCCCGCGAACCAGGAGTCCCTCTTCGCAGCACTGGCTGGGCCGATCATGGGCCCGGCGGCCATGCTCATGTCCATCGCGGTGATGGCGTCGTCCTTCGCCTCGCTCCAGTCCACCATGATCTCCCCCTCCCGCACGCTCCTCGCGATGGGCCACTACCGGGCGCTTCCGCCCGTGTTCGCGCAGATCAGCCCGCGCTTCCGCACTCCCTCCGTGGCGACGGGGGCCTCGGCGCTCGCCGCCGCCGGCTTCTACGCGGTCACCCGCCTCATCAGCGAGAACGCCCTGTGGGACACGATCACGGCCCTCGGCCTCATGATCTGCTTCTACTACGGCATCACCGCCTGCGCCTGCGTGTGGTATTTCCGACGCGAGCTCTTCTGCTCCTGGCGGACCGTCCTGTTCCGCCTCATCTGCCCGGGGCTCGGCGGCATCACGCTGCTCGTGATGTTCGCGATCACGGCGCACGACTCGCTTGACCCCTCCTATGGCTCGGGCTCCTCCGTCTTTGGGATTGGCGCGGTGTTCGTGCTCGGGATGTCCGTGCTCGGCGTGGGGGTTCTGCTCATGCTGTGGACGCGGCTGCGCCACCCTGACTTCTTCCTGGGCAAGACGCTGAGCCGCTGCGAATCCTCCACGGACACCACCCACCGGGCGGTCGAGGAGTCTGCATCCGGAACAGATTTTTGACATAGTGGCGCACACTGACCCACAACACGAACAACAAGGAGTGATTACTCATGACAACCTCCCCCTCCTACACCGCCATTAATCCCGCCACCGGCGAAGAAATCAGCCACCACGAGCACACGACGGACGAGCAGGTCGCCGACGCCCTCCAGCGCTCCTGGACCGCCTACCAGGCCTGGGGCGCGCGCCCGATCGAGGAGCGCGCGAAGATCGTCGGCGCCATTGCGGACCTCTTTGCTCAGCGCGCGAAGGAGCTGGGCGCCCTCGCGACCCAGGAGATGGGCAAGCCCATCGAGGAGGCCACCGGCGAGGCCGCGTTCTGCGCGGACATCTTCCGCTATTACGCGGAGCACGGCCCGAAGCTCGCCGCCGACACCGTCCTCGAGGAGACCGACGAGTACCGCGCCGTCATCGAGCGCCGGCCCATCGGCCCGCTGCTCGGCATCATGCCGTGGAACTACCCCTTCTATCAGATCGCCCGCTTCGTGGCCCCGAACCTCATGCTGGGCAACACGATCCTCCTCAAGCACGCCGAGTCCGTGCCCGGCTGCGCGCTGGCCGTCCAGGAGATCATGGACGCGGCCGGCGTTCCCCAGGGCGTCTACCAGAACATCTTCGCCACCCACGAGCAGGTGAGCTCCCTCATCGAGGCCCCGCGCCTCCGCGGCGTCTCCCTCACCGGCTCCGAGCGGGCCGGCGCCGCCGTCGCCCAGCAGGCGGGCGCCCAGCTGAAGAAGGCCGTCCTCGAGCTCGGCGGCTCTGACCCGTACATCGTGCTCTCGACGGCCGACGCCCGGCAGCACGCCCGCGATGCCCTCGCGATCCGCCTGGAGAACACCGGGCAGGCGTGCAACTCCAACAAGCGCATCATCGTCCACGAGGACGTGTACGAGGAGTTCCTCGACGAAGCCATCTCCCAGATCCGCGCCCTCCACCCGGCTGACCCGGCCGCCGGTGAGGAGAACGCCTTCGGCCCGCTGTCCTCCGAGAAGGCCGCGGACATCCTCGTTGACCAGGTGCAGCGCGCCCGCGAGGCCGGCGCCACCGTCCACGTGGGCGGCGAGCGCCTCGAGCGCCCGGGCTTCTACGTCTCCCCGGCTGTCATCACGGACATCCCCGTCGGCTCGGACATCTACTACGAGGAGTTCTTCGGGCCCATCGTCCAGATCTACCGGGTGAGCAGCGATGAGGAAGCCCTCGAGCTGGCCAACGACACCCAGTACGGCCTGGGCTCCAGCGTCTACGCCGTCGAGGAGGGCCGCGCCGAGGCGCTCGCCCGCTCCCTCGACGCCGGCATGGTGGGCGTCAACCAGCAGCCCCCGGAGACCGAAAGCATGCCCTTCGGCGGCGTGAAGCGCTCCGGCTACGGCCGTGAGCTCGGGCCGCTCGGCATGGATGAGTTCGTCAACAAGCGCCTCTACGCCGTGAAGAAGTAGGAGCGCTCTCCTTCCCTCTTTCCCGAATGACCCACGCGCCGCTGAGATCCTCCCCGGAGTCTCAGCGGCCGTTGGCGTGTGTGGGGCAGGGCGGGAACAGCAACGCTCACACTGCTGGAGCCACAGTGCACTTCTTCACACTTCTTCGAGGGATACGCCCCACCGCGTTAACCTGTGTTGCAGTTCACATGGTGATATTTCCTAGCTCATAAGTGAGGCCCATGCCCCCCCTGAGACATCGACTCTCATCCATTCTCATCCTCTGCGCCGCCCTCATCTCGGGGTTCGGTGACGGAATTATCCCCGTGGCTTTTGCCATCGAGTCCTATCACGTCGATCATTCCGGAAAAACTCTCACGGCCGTCCTCGTCAGCCTGTGGCTGGGGCGCTTCCTCGCCTCGCTGGGGGTGCGGCGGGCGCCGTCGCCCCGGAGGCCCGCCCTGTGGATGGTGTGCTCGGACGCCGTCCGTCTGCTCGCGCAGTTCCTCCTCCTTCTGTGGCTCCTTGCTGGTGGCGCGCAGGAGGGGATCGCCTTCGCGGTGTCCTCTTTCGTGTACGGTTGCGCGACGGCCTTCTTCAACCCCGCCCGCTTCAGCCTTCTCGCCCAGCTCTTCCATGATTCCGAACGAGAAAAGATCAACAGCACTCTGTCGGTGATCGGGGACGTCCTCTTCGTGTGCGGCCCTCTCCTGGGCACGGCCCTCATGATGCGCCTTGGATTCCATGGCGTCCTGCTCATTGATTCTCTTTCCTTCCTCATCGGGATCCTCGTCCTCTCCCCGCTGCTCCGCTTCCGCGCGGAGAAGAACACGTCCCCGGGTGAGGCCTCGGACAGCGAGGAATCCGACACACACCCCAATGCCAGTGCCGCCACCCTGCCCCTCTGGGTGTGCACGGGCCTGGTGACGTGGGGCGCGTGTGCCCTCGCGATTGGTTTCCTCGGCGTCGCGGGCCCGACCCTCGTGATGAACCGCTTCGACGAATCCTGGTGGGGGTGGGTGGCCGCAGGGGGCGCCATCGGTTCGCTGTTGGGCTCGATGTCCGCGTTTTCTCGACGGACCCGCCGCATCCCCTGGCGGTTCAAGCAGGCCACCGCCTGCGTCCTGCTCTCTGCGCAGGTGGCGGCGCTGGCCTATTCCCCCAGCGCGGCCCTCATTGTGCTGGCCGCGATCTTGGGCTCGGCTGCCACCACGTTTTCTGGGATCGCGTGGGATGTCCTCGGCCAATCCTTCCCCGATCAGGATCAGGTCCACCTCTTTGCCACCCGCGATCAGCTGGTGAACACCGCGGGAATCCCGCTGGGGATGCTGCTCTTTGGCGTTCTCACCGGGCACAGTCTGCTGGTCACGGGGGTCATTGCCCTCGTCGTGGTGGCCATGGCTGCCCTGTGTCTCAACGGGCGGCTGTTTCGACGCCAGCCCCTCCCCGCAGACGCCGGCGCCTGATCGTTCTCCCGGCGCGCGCTGGGCCCGTCGGTATAGTCGTCTTTATGACCACCACCCAGAATGAACCTGCGGCCCCTTCTCGCCGCAGGTATTTTTCCTTTTCTGCCATCGTTATTGTCGTGTGGCTATGTCTCTTCGGGGTGGGCGGGATGTCTTTTGCCTCGCTCTCCGATGTGGTGACGAGCGACCGCACCTCCTTTCTCCCCGAATCTGCGGAATCGACCCACGTCGCCTCCGTGCAGGCGGATTTCTTGGGATCGGATTCCATTCCGGCCATTGTCGTTATTGAAAACTCCAACGGATTAAGCCCCACGGATAAACAGGCTGTGACCTCCTTCCAGGAGAAGCTCCCGGAGATCCTCGGCCAGGACGTGCAGACCTCCCCGCCGATCCCCTCGGAGGACGGGAAGGCCATCGAGCTCATCATCCCCATCCCTTCCTCGATGGATGCGGGCGAAGCCGTCGAATCCCTCCGCGAGGGCATCACCCAGGCCACGGATTCCTCCCCGGGGCTGCGCAGCTGGGTAAGCGGCCCCGCCGGGTTTACGGCCGACCTTCTGGAGGCTTTTTCCGGTATTGACGGTCTGCTTCTGGTGGTGGCCATCGCGGTGGTGGCGGTGATTCTCCTCATCGTGTATCGCACCCCTATCTTGCCGATTATCACGCTGCTCACCTCGCTCACGGCATTGTGTTTTTCCGTGCTTCTCACGGTGCTCTTGGCCCGCAGCGGAATCATTACGGTCAACGGCCAGGTGCAGGGGATTCTCTTCATTCTGGTGATCGGCACGGCGACGGATTATTCCCTCCTCCTTATCGCGCGGTTTAAGGAGAAAATTGCCCACGCCCCGAAGGAGCGCGCGTTCACGGCCGCGCTCGCCGCGCTGAAGGAGGTGGCCCCGACGATCCTCGTCTCCGCGGGGACCGTGGCCGCCGGCATCTTCTGCCTGACGTTTTCTGACTTGCGCTCCAACGCGGCGCTGGGGCCCGTCGGCGCCATCGGGGTTCTCTGCGCGGCGCTGACGTCGCTCACTTTCCTCACTGCCTTCCTCGTGCTGCTCGGGCGGCACGCGTTCTGGCCTTCGAAGAAGTACGCGGCCCACGCCTCCGCCGCGAGTGCCGACCCCACGGATGCCTCCGCGCATGGTGTGTGGGCCCGCATCGCGTCGACGGTTCGCCAGCGCCCCCGCGCCTGGGCAGGCGGCCTCACCGTGCTGCTGGCCTTGGGCTGCGCCGGGATCCCCGCCCTGGACGCCCAGGGTGTCCCGACGAGCGAGCTCGTCGTCGGCTACAGCGAGGCCCGCGAGGGCAACGAGATCCTCCACGAGCACTTCCCCCAGGACAGCGCCTCCCCGGCGTACATCCTCACGCAGGAGTCGGACATGGCGGAGGTGGCCAGCCTTGTCCGGGATACCGAGGGCATTGCTGACGTGTCCGTGACCAGCGCCGATTCTCCGAGCGGCTTCCTCCCCCTCGGCCCCGACGGCGCCCCCATCCCCATGGGCCCGAAGGCCGCCGAGCCCACCCGCATTGATGGGCAAGTCATGCTCCAGGCCAGCCTCGCGGATTCGGCCGAGTCCCCCGCCGCGGAGAATACCGTGCGCACCCTCCGCGAGAGGCTCGCCTCGCTTGAGGCCACCACCTACGTTGGCGGGGAGACGGCCACGACCATCGATACGAATGACACGGCCATCCACGATCGCAACCTCATCATCCCGATCGTCCTCGCCGTGATCCTCGTCCTGCTGGCGCTCCTGCTGCGGGCGATCGTCGCGCCGATCCTGCTGCTCATCGCCACGGTTCTCAGCTTCGGCTTCGCGCTGGGCGTGTCCTCGTGGGTGCTCTCCGCGATGGGGATGGGGCAGGCCGACCCCTCCGTGCCGCTTTATGGCTTCATCTTCCTCGTCGCGCTGGGCATTGATTACAGCATCTTCCTCGCCTCGCGGATCCGCCAGGAGGCCCTCGAGCACGGGCACGAGTCGGGGACCCTTCGCGCCCTCACGCTCACCGGCGGGGTCATCACCAGCGCCGGCGTGGTGCTCGCGGCCACGTTTGCGGCGCTGGCCGTCGTGCCCATCCAATTCCTCGTGCAGCTGGCTGTGATCGTGGGCTTTGGCGTGCTGGTGGACACGCTGCTCGTGCGCTCCTTCCTCGTGCCCGCGACCTCGCTGCTCAGCGGCCGCCGCTTCTGGTGGCCGTGGACGAAGGTGGAGAGCTAAGCCCGCGCCTGCCCGCTCGCGTGGGGTGCCGGGCGGGTCGCCACCACGAGGAGCAGCTCCGCGATGCTCAGCGGGTCCGCCAGGTCCACTCCGCAGAGCTCGCTGATGCTCGCGAGCCGACGACGCATCGTGTGCCGGTGAACCCCGGCGAGCTCCGCGGCCGCGCCGACGTTCGTCCCGGCGCGCGCCCACGCGGCGAGGCTCCCACACAGGTCTGTGCCGTGCTCGCGGTCATGGGCGGCGAGCACGTCCCAGGTGTCGCGCGCCTGGGCGTCGAGGGCCGCAGCCACCGCGGAGTCCCGGAGCCAGTCGTGGCTGGTCGTAGCCGCCCACTCACCGAGCGGCACCGTGCGGCACATCATCGCCAGGCGCTCGACGGTCTCGCTGCTGAGGGCGTCGAGGCTCATTGGCTCGCCGACGAAGACGCGCACCCCGCCGCGCGCCCCCTCGAGGAGGCTGAGCGCCGAGTCCACGCCCCGGCTCCCCCGGAGGACGAGCAGCGTGGTGGTGGGGTCGACGGCCAGGGTGGCGCAGGAGCGATTCTCGCGGCGAAGCTGTTCCCGCGCCGCGCGCTCTGCGCGTCGAACCCTGGCGGGCTGCTCGGCGTGGAGGAGGATCGGGCGGATGCGGCCCGCGCCGTCCGCCACCCGGGCGAGGATGGTGTGGAGCGCGCTCGCATCGGGGGCCGCCCCCACGTGGAGGGCAAGAGCGTGGCTGAGCAGGCGATTCTCCCGCTCCACGAGGGCATCCGAGCGGCGCTGGAGGATATCCGCGAGGCTCGCCGCGTGCTTAATGAGCGCCCGATCCGCCTCCCCGAGCAGCCGCCGCGAGCGCACCCCCATGACGTGATGCCGATGCCCATAGCGCGTCATGTGAAACACCATCGTCCCGGGCGCGAGGCTCCCCTCGTGGCGCCCGCGCGCAATGTGTGCCACCGCGAGCTCCACCGCGGATTCCCCCACCTTCCCGACGACGCGGCCGTCATTATCCACCACGGCCACCTCCGCATCGAGGCTCTCCGCGAGCTGCTCGCACAGCCCCGTCATGCCCTGCGCCACCGCGCGCGCGGTGAGGAAACTCTGCATCCGGGCGAGCTCCTCGCGCTGCCTGCGCGCCCGGCGCCCCTGCTCCTCCGCCACCGCCGAGGTGATGGACAAGAAGGCCGTGGCCCGCGGGACCTCAAAGAGCGCAAGCCCCGCCTCCCGGCACGCCGCCACGAGCCCCTCCGGGACGGCATCGAAGACGAGCCCCGTGCCGAATCCGACGGCCACCACCCCGTGTTCCGCCAGGTGGTGGACGTAGTCCGCCCAGGGGTGAGCGGGCTCCGCGCTGGCAACACCGCCTGGGCCTCCCGCGAAAACCATGCCCAAGCTCAGCACGATGCTCCCGGAGGGGAGGAACTCCCCCGGGTGGAGGAGCTCCGTGGTGTGCACCGCGCAGAAGCGCGCCGGCCGATCCACGAGAGGGCGCAGCCGCAGCCGCGTCTGGCGCAGCAGCCAATGGAGGTCCAGCTCCCCGCGGGCGGGCGGGATGGAGCGATGATTCGCCGAGTTCACGGGCCCATTCTGGCAGACGTGCTCCATCATGGACAAGATCTGCCGGATATTTGTCCATGCCGGACATTTCCCCCAGGGCGACCCCTCTCACATACTGAGTCCCACGATCTCCCCGTCACACTCGTGGCGCCTGTTTATCGAGGGCTGGCGTCGTCGGCCCCTCCCCACCCCTTCCGAAGGAGAACCCATGAAGGACCTCACCTACCGCCTCCCCCAGAAGCGCTCCGTCCAGGGCCCGCTGCCCGGCCCGGCCTCGCAGGCACTCGCCGAGCGGCGCGACAACGCCGTCGCCCGCGCGCTCACCCCCGGGCTGCCCGCGTACATCGTCGACGCCGACGGTGGCGTCCTCGTCGACGCGGATGGCAACTCCTTCATTGACTTTGCCTCCGGCATCGCGGTGACCACCGTGGGCGCCTCCAACGAGAAGGTCGCGGCCGCCGTGCAGGAGTCCGTCCAGCACTTCACGCACACCTGCTTCATGGTTTCCCCCTACGAGTCCTACGTCGCCGTGTGTGAGAAGCTCAATGAGCTCACCCCCGGCTCCTTCGCAAAGAAGACCGTGCTGCTGAACTCCGGCGCGGAGGCCGTGGAGAACGCGGTGAAGATCGCCCGCGCATACACGAAGAAGCACAGCGTCGTGGTCTTTGACAACGGCTACCACGGTCGCACCAACCTCACCCTCGCGATGACCGCGAAGAACAAGCCTTACAAGGAGGGCTTCGGCCCGCTCGCCGGCAACGTGCACCGCATCCCCACCTCCTACCCGCTGCGCGACGGCCTCTCCGGCAAGGAGGCCGCGGACCGGGCGATCACCAAGATCGAGCAGGAGATCGGCGCGAACAACCTGGCATGCGTGGTCATCGAACCGATCCAGGGCGAAGGCGGCTTCATCGAGCCGGCCGAGGGATTCCTCCCCGCCCTTGTCGAGTGGTGCCAGAGCAACAACGTCGTCTTCGTTGCCGACGAGATCCAGGCCGGCCTTGCCCGCACCGGCGACTGGTTCGCCTGCGATCACGAGGGCATCGTCCCGGACCTCATCACGACGGCGAAGGGCATCGCGGGCGGCATGCCGCTCTCCGCGGTGACCGGCCGCGCCGAGATCATCGACGCCGTCCAGCCCGGTGGCCTCGGCGGGACCTACGGCGGCAACCCGGTGGCCTGCGCTGCCGCCCTCGCCGCCCTCGACCAGATGGCGGAGCTCAACCTTAACGGCCGCGCCCGGGAGATCGAAGACATCATCCGCGAGGAGCTCTCCCCGCTGCTCGACACCGGCCGGGTCGCCGAGATCCGCGGCCGGGGCGGCATGATCGCCCTGGAGTTCGTCGAGCCCTCTGGGCAGCCCGACGCCGCCCTCACCGCCGCGATCGCCGCGCGCTGCAAGGAGCAGGGCGTGCTCATCCTCACCTGCGGCATGAATGGCAACGTCATCCGCCTGCTGCCGCCGCTCGTCATCTCTGAGGAGCTGCTGCGCGACGGCCTCCGCGTCCTCGTCGACGCCTTCCACGCCGTCCAGGCCTAAGCGCCTCCCCCTCCCCGCCGGACCTGAAGGACACCATGACCGATACCTCCTCCCCCTCGACCCCCACGACGCAGCCTGGCCCCGACACCACCGGCCCCCACCGCGCTCACCTCAGCGTGGCCCAGGGCGTGGCGCTCATCTTCGGCACGAACATTGGTGCCGGGATCCTCTCCCTCCCCTACGCCGGGCGCAATGGCGGATTCCTCGCGCTGCTCGTGGCGCTGGTCATCGCGGGCGTGCTCACGACGATCTCCATGCTCTACATCGCCGAGGTCTCGCTGCGCACCAAGGAGCCGCTCCAGCTCTCTGGCCTGGCCGAACGCTACCTCGGCCAGACGGGCCGCTGGATCATCTTCATCGCGATCATGGTGAACAGCATCGGCGCGCTCATCGCCTACGCCTCCGGGAGCGGGCAGCTGCTCTCCAACCTGAGCAACGGCCTCATCCCGGAGCTGGCCGGCACGCTCGTGTTCTTCGCCGCCGGGTCCTTCATCATGTGGAAGGGCCTGGAGGCCACCGGCCTCACCGAGGGCCTCATCACCTGCGGGATGGCGGCGATCATCCTCATCCTCTGCGGCTGGACCTTCGCAGGCCCGGGGATCAGCATGGAGAACCTCGTGGTCTTCCATCCCTACTTCATCGTGCCGATCCTCAACCTCGCGGTGTTTACTTTCCTGGCCCAATACGTGGTCCCCGAGATCGCGCGCGGCGCAGACCCCGCTTCCCCCTCCGCGGTGCCGCGCTCCATCGTGCTCGGCATGTGCGCCACCGGCTTCACCCTGGCGCTCGTGCCCTTCGCGGCGCTCGGCTTCCTGGGGACCTCGGTGTCCGAGGTGGTCACCGTCTCCTGGGGTGAAAACCTGGGGACCAGCGCCTACTACCTGGCCAACATCTTCGCCCTCTGCGCGATGTTCACCAGCTTCATCGCCATCGGCTACACCGCCATGCGCAACATCCTCGACGTCTGCCACTGGGCCGAGCACGGACGCCAACGCCCCCTGGCCGTCGCACTCACCGTCGGCCCGCCGCTGATCATCTCCTTGGCCGGATGGGGCAGCTTCGTCGCCGCCCTCAGCTATGCCGGCGGATTCTCCGGCGCCGTCATGTCCATCATCCCCGTCATCCTCCTTAGACTCTCCCGACGCCACGGCGACCGCAAACCCGTCTGGCAGGCCACCTGGCAGGCCCACCCAGCCCTCCAAGTCGTTCTCATCGCCGTCTACGTGCTGGCCTTCCTCTACTCCATCGCGTCCATCCTCAACCTCGTCCCGGCAGGCTGGGCATAAGACCAGAAGCGCACGATGCCCCTTGTCCGCTGACAACTGTTCTCGCAGCTGTTGCAGACAAGGGGCTAGCTTTCCCGATCCAGCTCCACAGCACCACCCATGCGGACGCAACGCTGAAAACTCGTACGTCGCTCATCTCGATCATGGGAGAGACAAGGATGCCTCTACCTGACGGTCACCGGTATGTACGCGGATAGTACGTGCCGCTTTCACTCTCTGGTGTTATTGATAGCATCCACGATGGAGCTACCAGGATGCTTCCTCCTGTACTCTTTCAGCTCCTCAGGATTGATATCTCCGAGTTCTTTATGCGATGCAATAGAATCGATGCTCTTTCGCGACGGCATAAGAACAAGAAGATCGATAAGACCAGCCACGATGAGCAGGATCAACGCCACCATATAATCGTGCTGGATCGCCACGAAAACTGCGGCAACAACAAGAATAATCGTTAGAGAGACCGCCCAAACTTTTTTATTCGTCACTGGAAGCACTTCTCCTTAACATCCTTGTATCCGACGATCTCTGCGACGAGATCCTTCACTGCACCGCCCATTGCCATCAGTTTCTCGTAGCTGAACGACGCTCCCCACATGATTCGTACAGCTTCCTGGACGCCACCCAGCGCTTTGATGAGCTTCTTGATCTTCACAATTTTTGCGACAGGGATGGCAGTAGTAGCGATTAATGCTGTTATAGCCAAGGTGCAGTCAACAGTATTTGCCCTTGTAGCCATAATCGGATGCTGCTCTTTCCATTGATCATATGCAGCGTCACCCTTCTGAAGGACTTCATCTGGAATGCTCTCATAGTATTCGAGAAGCGTAGTCATTGCTTCAGCTTGATCATCAAGCGTGCCTTGGAATGGGGAATCCACGAGGCGAATTTCGGAGCGAGAAGCATCTCGACTCTCCGCATGGACTTCCACTTCACAGAATGAGCACATTACAGCAACAGCGCTCACTGTAGCGACGATCTTCTTGGTGATCCTCATGATCCCTCCTGGTCGATGAGTAGGACAGCTACAGACTGGAATACTAAGGTCACCCTTGTCAATAAGTACCGATGAGATTGATAGATTTCCCCCGTATTGGGGGTGAACGAAAGCTACCTTTTCAATTTTTCTGACACCTTGACATGTCGTCTCGCGGATGCAGCCATGATGTGTTTCCTATAGTTCACACAGCATCTGACCGCTCCGAACAGAGCACTCTCCGCCCGCCTCATCGGCATCGGTCCCTGGCACTCTCACGATCGTGCCCTCTGTTACCACCGCCCCTCCCTGGCTCCTGCCGCGCACATCACCGGTTGCACTCTCGGGCACTGTATCGTTCACCCCAGCCACCCCTAAATACGTATTTGGGAGTAGCATTAAGGCATGCCTCACACACAGCATCCGCATACCCCTGAATCTGATCGCCCCGTGGAGAGCCAGGGCGGCCACTGGATCCTCGCAAGCGTCGGCAAGAAGGTCCTGCGCCCCGGCGGCCGAGAAACAACGGACTGGCTGCTCAGCAAGCTCAACCTCGCCGGGGCGGACGTCGTCGAAATTGCCCCCGGACTGGGCACGACCGCCCGCCTTCTGCTGGACGCCCACCCCGCCACCTACACCGCCCTGGACCAGGACCGCGATGCCTGCGAGCAGGTCGCCCACCTCCTGCGCTCCCACCCCGAGTGGGGCGGCACGCAGCAGAAGGTCTATCACGTGTCCGCATCGGATACGGGCCTGCCGGACGGGTGCGCCGACATCGTCATCGGGGAGGCCATGCTCACCATGCAGGGCGCAAAAGCGAAGAGGGCCATCATGGCGGAAGCCCACCGCATCCTCCGGCCGGGCGGGTTCTACGCCATCCACGAAATGGCGCTCACCCCCGATGACCTGCCCGAAGAGATCGCCACCGCGATCCGCCGGCGCCTCGCGCAGGTCATCAAAGTCAACGCCCGCCCCCTCACCCGGCCGGAATGGACCGAGGTTGCTACTGAGGCCGGCTTCACCGTCACCGACAACTTCACCACCACCATGAGCCTCCTCGAACCGCGCCGCCTCCTCGCCGACGAAGGCCCGCTCGGCGTGGCCACCATGATGATGAACCTCGCGCGAAAGCCAGAAGTGCGCCGGCGTGTGCTCGCCATGCGCGCCACCTTCACCGAATACCGAGACTATCTGGCGGGGATGGGCATGGTGCTGCAGAAGAGGGAGCCGTAGCGCTGGTCTGCGCTCTCGCCTCAGTGATCTCCCGCGCTCACCGAGGCGGCAGTGCGAACACCCCATCCCCATCCACGCTGATCCAAGAAGAAGGCCACCATGCACACCAACCACCCTGACACCTTTGGCAGCCCCGAGCAGCGCTCCGACGCCGGCCACATGAGCACCATCCGGGTGCTGGAAAACCTACCCGAGCCCCACCCCACCCGGCCGCGCCCCGGCGTGCGCCGGCTCCTCCAGGCTGATGGCGGCAACCTCATCTGCTTCCACTTCCTCCCGGGTCAGAGCCTGCCGGATCATCGCGCGGCCCACCCCATCACCGTCCAGTGTCTGCGCGGCACCCTCGTCTTCACGTGCGAGGACGAGGAGATCACCATGGAGCCGGGCGTCGTCCTCCATCTGCCGGCTTACCTCATTCACCGGGTGGATTGCCCCGCCGACGCCGACCCCGCCGAGCAGCACGTCCTCCTGCTCACCATGCTCACGGGAGAAGACGCCACCCCGCCGCGGGCGAGGCGGCTACGCCATCCATGATGTGCTGCTCATTCCCGATGACGTCCCCAAGGACATCGCCACCAACGTCCGCGGCCGCACAGTCACTATGCTCGCCTTCTTCACCGAGCGCAAGGAAAACCTCGAGGGGCATCGCCTTTGAAGCCGAGGAAGAGGGAAGAGGAAACCGCTAGATAGTCAATGTACGTGCCCCAAAGAAAGAGCCGTTCCAGCATGTCCTCACGTAGTGAGTTGCGTCACCTTTGTGAGTTTTGTGCAATTATTCACAAGGTATTGAACTCTTCGAGGGGGAACCTTACCATAGGCACATGATAGATAAGCTGCAAGAACGCGGCTTATCAACCCCACCAAAGAGAGGTTCCCGAGCACATGAGACATAAGGGTTTTATGAAAGTTCTAGTAGCGAGCATGTGCACTACTGGCATACTCACCCCTCCTGTAACTAATGCTCAAGATCAGGCGCCCTTTTCAGGAGAAGATCCCACGATTTCTCAAGTACAGCAAGAGCTTGACTGTTCACATGGAGAACACAAAGTATTTCTTGACTCACAAGGAACGAAACACTCCATCGGTTGTCAAAAACTAGAGAAGAGCGATAAAGCGTCTACCACCGGGGCGAATGGTCCATTTATAAATTTTAACCATTGGAGCCCTTACGAAGACCATACTTTTCATTGCGGTTCAAGTACCGTACGCAATCAGCAAATCGCATACCTCCATTATCGAGGCACGGTCCATGCCTCGGGTGAACAGGGCTCTGGTGGCGACTGCGGCGGACAAGGAAGAGTTGTTGGTGCGAGTATCACTTACAAGCGGGATGGAAAACAGATAGCTAAAGCTGTCGCTGGCGTGGGTGAAACTCAAACTGCACATGCCTGGGACGACATAAACTCGAATGCTCCTGCAACTGAAATGTACTTCGACTTCACCTTCGGATGATCGTTATGCGGAAACTCTCTCTCTTTCACATCGGCACTGCGGCCTTCATCATCCTGTGGACACTCCAGATTGTGGCCTTGTCTACGTCAGTAAAGGAATGGCTTGACCAGCAGACCGGCGTTCCGGGTGGCGGACTGGCTTACGCGGTGTGCTTCCTGGTCGCTGGGCTGAGCCTCAGCGGGGTAGCGGCCTACTCGGGCTACCTCTACCACCAGGGATGGGAAACCGCACGGTTCTGCCGCGCACTGAAGATCGGGGTGATGATCGCGGCGCTTGCCGCCATCGTCTGCACCATATGGTTCATGATCAGCCCCGGATATATGAATCCGGTGGGCCTCCTCGGGTTGGCGGTCAGCCTGGCAACATGGGCGTGGGTGAGCGCCATCGCCAACCAGGGGATCCGCGAGCATCATCATCCCCAAAAGAACCCAACCCCCTCACCGCACTGATCTTACTGCTCACCATGCTCACGGGAGAGAAGACCATCCCCGCCACGGATGCGGCAGCTACGCCTCCCGAAGAAACGCGTCCGTCACCGAGGTGACCAGCTGAAATCCCAGAGAATCGGCGAACTGCGCGTCAAAGGCGTGATCCGCCCAGGGAACTTCTTGCAGCGTGACGTCGATCCCCGCGGAGCGCGCCTGACCGGCAAATGTCCTCACCGAATCAGGCGGCACGAACGAATCCTGCGGGCCCGGCACCCTCGCATCCACTGAGGCCCGGTACGCCGTGCTCACCGCCAGACCACCACCCGCCGAATCACCAAACACGGACAGGCGCTGCGGATCCCCGCCCCACTCCGCCGCGTGCTTCGCGCACCATGCATACGCAGAAAAAACCTGGTCACGTACGGTATCCGCCGTCGGCCTGTTGGGGGTCGCCAGCTCATAGCTCGGCCGCAGCACCAGATACCCATGGTCCGCGAACCACCGTAAAGTGGCCGGCATGCGCGCGTCCTGATTCCACCCACCTCCATGGATATCGACGATCACCGGTCGCTTGCCGCGCTCGTCAGATCGCGACACCCCATAAATGTCAACGTCACCCCCTGGTAAGCGCCCCTGCGTCGGGTAGTGGGCACGGGCATCGGGGGGCAGTATTCTCGTCACTCATCGATCGGGGGATGAACGCACGCGCAATGGACACCGAACCACCTTGACGGTCTCCCACCGCGGCCGCCTCTCCCCTCTACCGTCAAAGAAACGTCAAGATTTCCTCATTGGCCGTAAAAATCCCGTCAAAGTGGGGCCGATCCCTCATGAGTGCTTTCTAAGGTGCCTCTCATGAGTCAGATCGTTGCCATTGGCCTCCTCGTGATCGCCATTGCGTTGGCGTGCTACCTGGTCATTGCCCTCGTCGATCCAGAGAGGTTCTAGGTCATGTCGTCTTTTTCTCTCGTGGCCACGCTTGGCCAGATTGCTGTGTTGATCATTCTCCTTGCGGCGGCGTATGTGCCGGTGGGTCGGTGGATGGCGAGAGTGTACACCTCGCCGCGCCACCTGCGCACAGAGGCACTGTGCTACAAGCTTCTGCGCATTAACCCCGACGCCCCTCAGACATGGCGGGGTTATAGCCGGGCTGTATTGGGATTCTCCCTGGCATCCGTCGTCGTGCTGTATCTCATCCAAAGGCTGCAAGCGGTGCTGCCCTCCTGGGGGAATCCGCAGGAGGCGGTGGAGCGCGCGATGGCGTTCAACACCGCGGTGAGCTTCGTGACGAATACGAACTGGCAGTCCTACTCCGGTGAGGACACGCTGACGAACTTCACGCAGGCTGCGGGCCTCACGGTGCAGAACTTCTTGTCGGCGGCTGTCGGCATGGCGGTGGCGGTGGCGCTCGTGCGCGGGATTGCCTACCACCGCAACCTGGGGAACTTCTGGGTGGACCTCGTGCGCGGGACCACGCGGATCCTGCTGCCGGGTGCGGTAATCATCGCGCTGCTGCTCCTCGCGGGCGGCGTGGTGCAAAGCTTTGGGTCCAACCTGGTGACGGCGCAGGGTGTCGACGTCCCCCGCGCGCTCATCGCATCGCAGGAAGCCATCAAGGAGCTGGGCACCAACGGCGGTGGCATCGTGGGGGCGAACTCCTCGCACCCCTTTGAGAACCCCAACGGTTTCACCAACATCGTGGAGATCTTCGCGATTCTTGTCATTCCCGTCTCCCTCACGCACACCTACGGGATCATGACGCAGCGCGCCAAGGATGGCTACACCCTGCTGGGCGTCGTCGTGTTTCTGTGGGGTGTGGTGCTGGGCCTCATGACGTGGGCACAGGTGAAGGCCGGCACCATAGAAGGCATCGAAGTGCGCTTCGGCCAGGGGGCGTCCGCCCTCTTCGCAACGTCCACCACTGCCACCTCGACGGGCGCGGTCAACGCGATGCATGACAGCCTCGCGCCGGCCGCCGGTGGCCTGGCCATGCTCAACATGTTGCTCGGCGAGGTGTCGCCCGGCGGTGTGGGCGCCGGGCTCTACGGTCTGCTGGTGGTGGCGATCGTGGCGGTGTTTATCGGCGGGTTGCTCGTCGGGCGCACCCCCGAGTTCGGCGGGAAGCACGTGGGCCGGCGGGAAATCACGGCGTCGTGTCTCTACATCCTCGTGATGCCGACGCTCGTGCTCGCCGGGACGGCCATCACGGTGCTGCTGCCGGGCACGATCGACGCGCTCACCAACTATGGGCCCGTCGGCTCCCCCGCCGGCGCCCACGGCCTGAGCGAAATCATCTACGCCTACACCTCCGGCGCGAATAACAACGGCTCCGCGTTCGGCGGCCTCACCGTGACGAACGTGTGGTTCCAGCTCTCGCTCGCCGCCGCGATGGCGCTGGGCCGATTCCTGCCCATCATCTGCGTTCTTATGCTGGCCGGGTCCTTCTCTGAGCAGCGCTCGACGGAGGCCTCCTCCGGCACCCTCCCGACGCACGGCGTGACCTTCGGGGCGCTGACCGTCGGCGTGGTGCTGCTCGTCGCGGCCCTGACCTTCTTCCCCGTTCTCTGCCTGGGCCCCATCTCCGAGGCCCTGGCGGCCTAGTCCCACGGAACTCACAACCTCCTCCCTAAGGACATCTGATGAATAAGAACACTCTTCTTTCCGCGTTGCCTTTGGCGTTCCGCAAACTGAACCCCAAGGTGCAGGCGCGTAACCCCGTGATGTTGGTGGTGTGGGTTGGCGCGGTCATCACCACGTTCTGGTCAATCACTCACTCCTCGCTGTTCGCCTGGTCCGTCACGGCCTGGCTGTGGGTCACGATCCTCTTCGCCTCCTACGCGGAGGCCGTCGCCGAGGGCCGCGGTAAGGCCCAGGCCGACGCCCTGCGCTCCGTGCGGACCGATACCCGCGCCCGGCTGCGCGACACCGACGGCACCGTCCGCGAGGTCGCCGCGACCGAGCTACACAAGGGCGACGTCGTCCTCGTCGCCGCGAACGAGACGATCCCCGCCGACGGTGACGTCATCGAGGGCGCGGCCACCGTCGACGAGTCCGCGATCACCGGCGAGTCGGCGCCCGTCGTCCGCGAGGCCGGCGGGGACCGCTCCGCCGTCACCGGCGGCACCGTGGTGCTCTCCGATGAGATCGTCGTGCAGGTGACCTCGGAGCCCGGGCAGAGCTTCGTGGACCGGATGATCAGCCTGGTGGAGGGCTCGGAGCGCCGGAAGACCCCCAACGAGATCGCGCTGTCCGTGCTGCTCGCCACGCTGACGATCATCTTCCTCGTCGCGGTCGTCACCCTCGCGCCCACGGGCACGTGGGTGGGCGCCGAGTTCGACCCGCTCAGCCTCATCGCGCTGCTCGTCTGCCTCATCCCCACCACCATCGCCGCCCTGCTCTCCGCCGTGGGCATCGCCGGCATGGACCGCCTCGTGCGACACAACGTGCTGGCCACCTCCGGCCGCGCGGTGGAGGCCGCCGGTGACGTCGACGTCCTCCTGCTCGACAAGACCGGCACCATCACCTTCGGCTCCCGGCGCGCCACAAACCTCTTCCCCGCCACGGGCGTGGACATGGAGGACCTGGCCTCCGCCACGCGGCTGGCCTCCCTCGCGGATGAGACGCCGGAGGGCCGGTCCATCGTCGAGTACACCGCCGAGAAGCACGGGCTCACCCAGGAGGCGACGCCCGAGGAGCGCTCCGCCGAGGTCGTGGCGTTTAGCGCGACGACGCGCATGTCCGGCATTGACATCGCTGGGCGGCGAATCCGCAAGGGTGCTGGCGACGCCGTGCGCGCGTGGGTCTCGGAAGGGCAGGGCGCCTGGCCTCAGGAGGTCCAGGACACCGTCGAGAAGGTTGCCCAGGCGGGTGGAACGCCGCTCGTCGTCGCGGAGGAGGGCGCGCAGGGGCGCCGGGCGCTCGGTGTCATTGAGCTCTCGGACATCGTGAAGCCGGGGATGCGGGAGCGCTTCGAGGAGCTGCGCCGGATGGGGATCCGCACCGTCATGGTGACGGGTGATAATCCTCTCACCGCGCGCGCGATCGCGGAGGAGGCTGGCGTCGACGACGTCCTCGCGCAGGCCACCCCGGAGGACAAGCTGGCCCGCATCCGGGAGGAGCAGTCCCACGGCCGCATGGTCGCGATGACCGGCGACGGCACCAACGACGCCCCGGCGCTCGCGCAGGCAGATGTGGGCGTGGCGATGAACACGGGCACCTCCGCGGCGAAGGAGGCCGGGAACATGGTGGACCTGGACTCGGATCCGACGAAGCTCATCGACATCGTGGGGGTCGGGAAGCAGCTGCTCATGACCCGCGGCGCGCTCACCACGTTCTCCCTGGCCAACGACCTGGCGAAGTACTTCGCCATCCTGCCGGCGCTCTTCGCGGCCTCGGTGCCGCGGCTCGGGGCGCTCAACGTCATGGGGCTGCACTCGCCGCAGTCGGCCATTCTCTCGGCGATCATCTTCAACGCGCTCATCATCGTGGCGCTCATCCCGCTGGCGCTCAAGGGCGTGAAGTACCGCCCGGCCGCCGCCGCAACGCTGCTGCGCCACAACCTCGCGGTGTGGGGACTCGGCGGGGTGATCGCCCCCTTCATCGGTATTTGGATCATTGACCTGGTGGTTCGCTGC
Organism: Corynebacterium uropygiale; assembly: GCF_021568315.1. Classification (GTDB taxonomy): domain Bacteria; phylum Actinomycetota; class Actinomycetes; order Mycobacteriales; family Mycobacteriaceae; genus Corynebacterium; species Corynebacterium uropygiale. The sequence continues at coordinate 25,743 of NZ_JAKGSI010000007.1, read as the reverse complement.
CTCCCCGGATTCTGAGCCTTCTGATCCATCCCGGAGTCTGAAGGATCCTGAAAGGAATCATGATGTCTTTTCTTCGCTCTACTGTTCGCGGCTTCATCGCCGTCATCATTGGCACGGTGGTGCTGGGCATGGCTTACCCCTGCGTGATGTGGGCGGTCTCCCGCATCAACGCCGACGCCGCCGAGGGCCACCTCATCTACGATGGCGACTGCCTCGTCGCCGCCCACGGCCTCGCCGACGGCCGCCCCGACGACGCCTGGTTCCAGTCCCGCGCCGAGGGCGCCACCAACCTCTCCCCCCTGGACCCACAGCTCAACAAGGACTATGAGTCCCGCCGCCAGGAGATCGCCGCCCGGGAGCACGTCGCCCCCGAGCAGGTTCCCCTCGACGCGGTGAGCGGCTCGGGCTCCGGTGCCGACGACGGCATCTCCCCCGCCTACGCCGAGCTGCAGGTTCCCCGGGTGGCCCGCGCCCACGGGCTCAGCGAGGAGGAGGTCCGCCGCCTCGTGTCCGAGCACACGGCCGGCCGGATCATCGGGGTGTTGGGCGACCCGGTCGTCCACGTCACCGACCTCAACGCCGCCCTGCCGGGCGGCACCACCTGCCCGGCCGTGGAATGATAACCAACCATGGAGGGACAGGCTGAAGGAACATTCAAGGTCTACCTGGGTGCGGCGCCGGGCGTGGGCAAGACCTGCGCCATGCTCGCGGAGGCCCGGCGACTTCAGGCCGCGGGCAAGGATGTGGTGGTCGGGATCGTCGAGGATCACGGCCGCGCCTACACCCGGGACCTCGCCAGCTCCTTAGAGACGATCCCCCGGGACGCGGCGGGTGAGCTCGACGTCGAGGCGGTCCTCGCCCGCCACCCGCAGATCGTCCTCGTGGATGAGTTGGCGCACTCGGCGGGCTCGAAGAAGCGCTGGGTGGACATCCACACGCTGCTCGCCGCGGGGATCAACGTCATCTCCACGGTGAATATCCAGCACCTGGAGTCCCTCGGCGACGTCATCACGCACATCACCGGGACCGTGCAGCGCGAGACCGTCCCCGACCGGGTGGTGCGCGACGCCGACACCGTCGAGCTCGTGGACCTGTCCCCCGAGTTCCTCCGCAGCCGCATCGCGGACGGGCTCGTGTACTCCGAGCAGCGCATCGGCACCGCGCTGAACAACTACTTCCGCACCGGCAACCTCATCGCCCTCCGTGAGCTGGCCCTTCTGTGGCTCGCCGATCAGGTCGACGACGCCCTCGCTACCTACCGCGAGGAGCAATCCATCACCGATACGTGGGAGACGCGGGAGCGCGTCGTCGTCGCTATTGCGGAGGAATCCGATGCCGCGCCGCTCATTCGGCGCGGGCGGCGGATTGCGCAGAAGTCCTCGGCGGAGCTGCTGGTTGTGCACGTGATCGGCGGGGATGCGTTCACTTCGGGCACCCTGGACACGATGCCGCGGATCCGGGAGCTCGCCGCCGATGTGGACGCGAGCGTCCACCAGGTCACCGGCGATAGCGTTCCCGAGGCGCTCCTCCACTTCGCGCGCGCGGTCAACGCCACCCAGCTGGTGCTGGGCACGAAGCGGCACCCGCGCTGGCGCCACTTCTTCCGGGAGGACACGGCGCACGCGGTGGCGCGGGGTTCGGGGCGCGTCGACGTCCACCTGGTCACCCTCGACACCGAGCCACGCAGCAGCGACGGCGGCGTCGAGCCCCCGCACCGCCTGCGGGGCATGCTCCTGCGCTGGAGCCTCGCGATCCTGGCGCCCTTCCTCACGACGGCGGTGTGCATCGCGCTCGATCTCTCGCCGGATATTGCGCTGACCTCGGCGATCTTCTTCGCGATGATCCTCGCGGTGAGCCTGGTGAGCGGCATCGTCCCGGCGCTCCTCTCGGCGTTCCTCGCGGGGCTGCTGCTCAATTGGTTCTTCACGGTCCCCACGCACACGTTCACGATCGCCCACCCCTCGCACGGCTTCACGCTGGTGGTCATGCTGGCGATGGCGCTGGCCGTCGCGCTGCTCGTGGACCGGGCCCGCCAATCCCGGCGCGAGGCCCGCTCCGCCTCCCAGGAGGCGGACCTGCTGGCCACCTTCGCGCGGACGGTGCTCCGCGGCGCGCAGGTGGAGACGGTGCTGGACAAGATCGCGAAGGTCTTCGGCTGCTCCTCCGTGAGCGCCTTTGATGAGTCCGGGCAGCTCATCGCCATCCAGGGCGAGCCCGCGAAGGACAGCGTCGACACGCCCATCACCTCCCATGACGGCACCGTCACGCTCCGCCTCTGGGCGCCGCACAACATCCAGGCGGATCATCGCGGGGTGCTGGCCGTCGTCGCCGATCAGGTGGCGGCCCTGCGCCGGCAGGAGGCCCTCGCCGCGGAGGCCGCCGAGGCCCGCGCCCTCGCCTCCGCGGACAAGCTGCGCCGCGCCCTCCTCAGCGCGGTGAGCCATGACCTGCGCTCCCCGCTCGCCGCGGCGAAGGTGGCCGTGTCCTCCCTCCGCGCCCCCGATGTGGAGCTCTCCGAGGAGGATCAGGCCGACCTCCTGGAGACCGTGGAGGACAGTGTCGACGAGCTCACCACGCTGGTCACGAACCTGCTCGACTCCTCCCGCCTCGCCGCCGACGCCGTCAGCCCGCACCTCGGCCCCGTCCCCCTGGAGGAGGTCGTCTTCCGCGCGATGGGCCGGCGCGGCTACGCCTCGGGCCTCGTCCGCGTGGAGCCGAGCTGCAGCGGCGCCGTCGTCCGCGCGGACCGCGTCCTCCTCGAGCGCGTCCTCGCGAACCTCATCGACAACGCCCTCACCCACGCCCCCGGCACCCCCATCACGGTGAGCGCCGCCCAGCCCGACGCCGGCCACGTCACCATCAGCATCACCGACGAGGGGCCCGGCCTCCCCGCCGGCCAGGAGGAGAGCATGTGGCAGCCCTTCCAGCGCCACGGCGATCGTCACCGCGACACCGGCGTGGGCCTGGGGCTCGACGTCGCCCGCGGTTTCACGCTCGCGATGGACGGTAGCATCGAACTCGTCAATCGGGAGGACGCACCTGGGGCCTGCGCCCGCGTCACCCTGCCGGTGGGGTCGTGATGGAACCCTCGGCAACAGCAGAGAAGGAGGCCGGAGTGAGCACCCGGATCTTGGTGGTGGATGATGACCCGCGCCTGGTGAAGGCGCTGCGCATCAACCTCATCGCGCGGGGCTATGACGTCGTCACGGCAACCACGGGCAGCGAGGGCGTGCGCCGGGCCGCTGACCAGCACCCCGACCTCGTCATCCTCGATCTCGGGCTCCCGGACCTCGACGGCACCGAGGTGCTCGCCGGCATCCGCGGCTGGACAAACCTGCCCATCATCGTGCTCACCGCACGAGACACCTCCATTGACAAGGTGTCTGTCCTTGACTCCGGGGCCGACGACTACATCACCAAACCCTTCGCCATGGAAGAGCTCCTCGCCCGGGTGAGGCTGGCGCTGCGCCACGCCGCGCCGCGTGGGCAGCGGGGCGCCGGTGGGGCGGGCGGCGGAGGGGCGTCGGCCCCCGGGGAGGATCGCGGGGAGCCCGTCGTGCGGGCGGGCAGCCTGCTCATTGACCTCGCGGCCACTCGCGTCACCCGCGACGGGAAGGACATCCACCTCACCCCCACGGAGTGGCGGGTCCTCGAGGTTCTCGTCCGCGCGCAGGGGAGGCTCGTGCGCCGCGATGAGCTCCTCAACGCCGTGTGGGGCCCCGGCCACGAGAACGAGGGCCACTACATTCGGGTGTACATCGCCCAGCTGCGGCGCAAGCTGGAGACCAACCCCGCCCACCCGCAGCACGTCATCACCGAGACCGGCCTGGGCCACCGCTTCCTCGCGGAGGAGGGGGAAGAGAGCGAGGCGAGTGGGGCTGGTGGGGCTTAGGGGCTAGCGCTCGGGGGCGGGAGCCGCCGCGGGGGCGGGCGTGTGCGGCTTCTCCGCGAGCTCCTCCCCGCCCTTCACCTCGAGCGTTTCGCGCTGGTCAAAGACGTACAGGTCCCCCTCCCAGAAACCCCGATCCCGGTACTTCTCCGTGTAGCGGTGGATCCCGCCGTCCAGCTGATAGACATCCTTGAAGCCGCGGTTCTTCATGAGGACGGTGAGGATCTCGCAGCGGATGCCGCCCGTGCAGTACGTGACCACCGTTTTGTCCTTGAGGTCATCGTATTTGCCGGATTCCAGCTCGGGGAGGAAATCGCGGGTGGTCCGCGTCTCCGGGACGACGGCCCCGCGAAACTTCCCCACCTCGGCTTCCTTGGCATTGCGCCCATCAAAGAAAACAACGTCCTCCCCGCGCTCCGCCATGAGCCGGTGGAGCCCCTCCGGGCTGAGGCGCTGGCCGCCGCCCTCGACGCCCGCCGCCGAGACATGCAGCTCATCCGGTGCCCCAAACGTGACGAGCTCCGGTCGCACCTTCACACTCAGCCGCGGGAAATCATCCCCGCGCCCCTCTGACCACTTAATGTCCGCACCCTTGAACGGGGCGTAGGCGTGCAGGCCGCGAACATAGCGCTTGACGTCGTCGAGCTCCCCTCCCAGCGTGGCGTTGATGCCATCCCGGGAGACGATGATCCGGCCGCGGAGATTGTTCTGCTCGCACAGGCTGCGCTGCCAGAGGCGGATGGCTTCTGGGTCGGCAAGCGGGGTGAACACATAAAAAAGGATGATCTTGGGGACAGCCATGGCCCACAGTCTAGCGGCCCCGACGTTTCTGCTGGTCACAGGCGGCGCCGACGACGACGGCGAGGCCGCACTGAGCCCTCATCCCGCCCATTCCGCCACCCGGGGATGGTGCCGGACCACATAGATCACGGCGAGGAAGGGAATGATGACGAAGAGGCGGAACCAGAGCGACGTCTGGCAAGCCGCGCCGCAGAACATCACGATGCTCACCCCGATTCCATAGAAGTTCTTTGTGTGGAATCCCTGTCGGAAGAACAGATAGGCCAGGCCCAGAAGCCCCACCAGCGCAGGAACTCCCCATATCAGCAGGTCATCCCAGCGCATGACCGTGCCTCTTCCCGCAAAAGTCGACAGAAGGACGCACCCGGCATAGACGAGGATGTAGCAGTAGGTTGCATAGTTCTGTTTGGTTTGCAGCGACATCGCGGTTCCATAACGTCGTTATCAGCGAGGGGCGACACTGACCTTAACAACTGCCCCCTCCCCCTTCAAGGGTTCCTTCCTCGGGCGGGACTGAAAGCGGCGGCCGTCGTCGTACCCCCAACCAGATCACACCTTTTACGGCGTTCGTGGCGACATCGGCGCCCCTGCCGCGGGTGGCCAAAGGGAACTGTCGCACGATAGGTTTCCGCGATTTTCTCCACGATTTCACCCCCGTTTAGGGCCGATTCGTGCTCTCAATCGATCATGAGAGGCCCCTGGCATTTTCTCAGGAATTAGGCTTCATGCAGACACTACGTATCCATACGTCACTGAAAGGGCCAAACATGAGCTCACACACAACACAGGGTTCTCGGATGCGTCGGATGATGCGCTCTGGACTCGCGGCGCTCTCCGCGCTGACCATGGGACTGGGCATCGCGGCGGGCGCGGGCACGGCGCATGCCGCCGAGGTCGCCGGCTGGACGGGCATGGGCCCGCAGCTCGCGCCGCAGGACAACATCTCCGCCGCCATCGCGCACGGGATGGCCGCGCAGGACGCCAGCCCCTCCGGCGCCAACGAGGAGTGCACCCCTCGCCCCGGTGAGAACCCCGTGGTCCTCATCCACGGCATGGTCTCCACCCCGTACGGTTCCTTCGCCGCCCTCGCCCCGGCGCTGAAGGCCCAGGGTAAGTGCGTCTACTCCTTCACCTACGGCCGCTACAACAGCCCCGCTAGCGGCAGCTCGGCCATGGGCTTCGTCCCTGGTTTCGACGGCGGCCTCGCCCCGATGGACAAGTCCCTCGCCGAGGTCACGGAGCACATCCAGCGGGTGAAGGAACACACCGGCGCGGAGAAGGTGGACATCGTGGGCTGGAGCCAGGGCGGTTCCCTGGCCACGGCGTATGCGAAGCAGTCGGGCGGTAAGGACGTCGGCACCGTCGTTTCCCTGGCGGGCGTGCTCCGCGGGACCTCCATGCTGGGGCTCGCGAACCTGCACCACGAGTTCGCGCAGCTGGGCCTGCCGATCTCCCAGGCGGTGGATCTGACGCTCGGCGCGTCGGGCAATGATCTGCTCGAGCACTCTGACTTCATGACTCGCCTCAAGGACGGCGGCCTCGAGGTGGATGGCGTTCACTACGTGTCCATCGCCACCCTCTTCGATGAGTCGGCGAACCCGCTGGGCAATGACCAGTACTCCTCGAAGGACTACCAGAACATTGTTCTTCAGGATGGCTGCCCCAGCGACGCCTCCGATCACCTGGGCGTTCCCTATGATCCGCGCTCGATCGCTCTGACCCAGAATGCCCTGGGCGGCAACGTGCCGGTTCCGTGCACCGGGACCGTCGGCCCCTTCATCCCGGGTAGCTCGATCTAGAACACGATCTAGAATCATACTCGGCATATCAATGTTTCCCTCCCCCATTGCGCCTCGGCCGTGGGGGAGTTCGTGAGAAGGAAGGTCTCATGCGTCGTTCCCGCGTCATGCACGGGCTCGCTGCCCTGCTGACCAGCTGCGCTCTTGGTTGCGCGCTCGCCCCGACGGCGGCCGCCGCCGACATCGCCCCCTGGACCGGCATGGGGGCGCAGCTCCCGCCGAAGGACAACCTCAACGCCGCGAAGCTCGCCGGCGGCCACGCCCAGGACCCCAGCCCCACCGGCGTCAACGAGGAATGCACCCCCGCCCCCGGCGAGAACCCCGTCATCCTCATCCACGGCATGGCGTCCAACGCCTACGAGGCGTGGGCTGGGCTTGGCCCACTGTTGAAGTCCCAGGGGAAGTGCGTGTACGCGCTGAACTACGGGGCGTACCCGGGTGCCGACGGGCAGGGCAGCTCCGCCATGGGCGCTATCCCCGGCACCTACGGGGTGGCCCCGCTGGCGAAGAACGTCGAGGAGGTCTCCGCCCAGATCGACAGCATCCGTGAGCACACGGGCGCGGAGAAGGTGGACCTCGTCGGCTGGAGCCAGGGTGGGACCATCGCCACCGCGTACACGAAGGCGCGCGGCGGGAAGGGCGTCGGCACCGTCGTCACGCTGGCTGGCGTGCTCCGCGGGACCTCCATGATGGGGCTCGCGAACCTGCACCGTGAGATGCAGCTTGCGGGGGCGCCGATCGACCCGGTGGTCACCGGCATCCTCGGGCCCGTCGGCAACGATCTCCTCGAGATGAGCCCCTTCATGACGCAGCTGCGCGACGGCGGCCTCGAGGTCGACGGCGTCCGCTACGTCTCCATCTCGACGCTCTTCGACACGGCCGCCACCCCGCTGAACAACACCCAGTTCAGCTCCGGCGACTACCAGAACATCGTCCTCCAGGACGGCTGCCCCAACGACCTCGCCGACCACCAGGGCATGCCATACGACCCGCGGGCCATGGCCTACACGGTCAACGCCCTGGGCGGGAACGTGCCGGTTCAGTGCACGGGCACCGTCGGCCCCTTCATCCCGGGGAGCTCGATGTAACTCGATCGCCTTTCAGACTGCAGCGGCGGCGCCGGCCACGAGCTGGCGCCGCTGTCGTGTGTGCGGGGGGCGGGTTACAAAAGAGCGAGAACAGCTTCTCGCGCCAAAGGAGCATTCTTGTAGGTTTGATGCCCTCCGGCCGATCCACCCATCCCGGGGCTCCCCCTTGAACATATAGCCACGCTCTTGTATGCAGTAACTATTGAGCCACGTTTCGTTGTGCTGCTCTGCCGTCGATTGCCTCGATCATGATGCCCGAGAAAAGGAGACCCCATGAGCCCCCGCCCAACCGAGACCCCTCGCCGCCCTCCGCCAAATACCCTGGCGTGGATCCCCTGCCCGGGGCAAGCTTCTTCCAAGCCTGGAAACGTTATGTGCGCTGCGCCTTCGATCTTGAGGGTCGTGCCTCACGATCTGAGTTTTGGTGGGTCATAGCGATTGTTTTCCTCATTCAGTGTGGGATTCTTTGCCTACGCATCAGCTGGGACGATGCGTCCCTTGTGTTGGTCGCCTTTAACGTCCTCAATAGTCTTCCGAGCTTCACATTGGCCTGCCGCCGCCTCCACGACGCTGACTACTCCGATGCCTGGATCTTCATCGGCTTCATTCCTGTCCTCGGCACCATTCCGCTACTCATCCTTCTTTCTATGCCTTCCAAGGAGCCGGACAGGTTTTATCCTTCGCAGGAGGGAATGCTCGACGCGCGACCGGCATAACAAGGCGCACCCACGCAGCTAGTGATGCTCAGCGCCCCTCGGCCCGCGATAGTTCTTTCCCTGCAGGTCCAGCGTGGCGCTCCCCTGCGGCGCCGGGTTGGCGGTGACCTCGCCGTGTTCCACGCTGAACGTCACGTCCGTGCCGCCGAGGTTGGCGCGGATCTCGCTGGGCGAGAACCGGGTGACGTCGTCGACGTTATCCACGACACTCGGCGCAGGCACCGCGACCATATCCCCGTGGCGCATGAGGAGAAGCGCCTGACCCGACGCCCCCTCGCCCGTGATGGTGAGGATCGCCCAGCTGAGCTCGGCGGAGGGGTCGTAGCAATTCGCCGAGACCTTAAAGGGCACCGCCTCTCCCGATTCCAGCGGGACCTCTCCCAGCCGGGCCCAACGGCCGAAGGCGCTCTCATTGATGTCCTTGGCGCCGGTGCAGCTGCTGGCCGTCGTCGTCTCAGAGGCTTCAGAGGCTGCCGAGGAGGTCGCGGGCGCGGAGGTGTCGCTGCCTTGGGTCACCGTCGCGGTGACCGTGGTGGGCTCGGAGGATTCCTGTCCAGCGCAGGCGCCCAGGGCCAGGGCGAGGGGCAGCGTGAGGGCGAGGCTGAAGCGGGCGCGGGTGGGCACGGGGGTCTCCTTCTGCGGGTTGGCGGCTCGGTAGTGTCTGTTCCTCACTCTAACAGTGAGGGGCCGAAATCTAGAATTTCCCGCTTATATCTCCTGCTCAGAGGGAGTCAATGAGGGAGGGAATCTCGCCCGCCCCGGGGAGCACGTGCTCGGCGCCGAGGCGCTCGAAGTCCTCGCAGCTGAGATGCCCCGTGAGCACCCCGACGGAACGCACGCCCGCTGCCCGCGCGGAGGCAACGTCGGCGGCAGTGTCGCCGACGCTCAGCACGCGCCGCGCATCGGTGACGCCGAGGTCCGCCATGACGGCGCGGATGAGGTCGGGTGCCGGCCGCCCCTCGGGGACCTCATCGCCGCAGCGAGAGGCGTCAGCGGTCCAGCCCAGCGCGTCGAGGATGATGTCCGCGATCTCCCGGGAGAAGCCCGTGGTGAGCCCGAGCGGGATTCCCCGCGCGCGCAGCTCCTCGATGAGTTCGGGCACACCGGGCAGCGGCGTGGGCGGCTCGGCCGTGTAGGTGCGGCGCAGTTCCTCGCGGAACCAGTCCCAGGCTCGGGCCCACGCGGCCTCGCGCGCCTCGGCGTCGAGGTCCGTGCCGATCCGCAGGAGCTCGCCCAGCGCATGGTGCTTCTCCATACCCATGTGCTCCTGGAAGACCTCGGCGCTGAAGCGGGCGCCCTCGCGCTCGGCGGCCTCGCGGAGGACGCGGTAGACCTCGTCGCGATCATCAATGGTGGTACCGGCCATATCGCAGATGACCAGGTCAATGGGGGTGCTGCTCATGTGGGAACCTCCTTGAGGGGTGGATCAGATGGCGGGGACGGGGCGGCCGTCGAGAATGTACTTCGCGAGGCCGAAGGAGAGGGTCATGCCGATGCCGCTCGCGACGACGGCCACCGTGGTGCGTTCGTCGGGGTGCTCGACGATGAGGTTGATGGTGGGACTATCCGCGTAGCGCCCGAGCCAGCGCTGGCGGACGCGGCGCTCCTCCGGGCGGAGTCCGAGGAGCTGGGCGCCCTCGTCCTGGAGGAGCGTGGCGAGGCGCTCGTCAATGAAGGGCTCCGGGGAGAGGGCGTAGGCGTGGGAGTCGCCCATGAAGATGCCGCCCGGGATGGTGGTGAGCATGAGGTTCGCGATGCAATCGACCAGCTCAGGGTGTCTGTCCCGCAGCTCCTCGCGCAGCGCGGGCACCGAGGGCATGGCCGCGAAGCCGTCATAGCGGGCCAGCGAGGTCCCGGTGAGGACGGCGAGGCCCTCGGGGATGCGGCTCGGCCGCTCGAGCAACGCCATGACCAGGGAACACACCCGCACCTCGTACTTCTCCGCGATCTCCGGGAAGAGCTGGTTGAGCTCCATGCCCGGGCACACGATCACGCGCCCGCCGCGGTACATTCCGCGCGTGGTCTCGACGACACCATCCTCGGCGCGGAGAACCCGAGTGTTCCACGTGAAACGTACCCCGTTCGCGGCCAGGTACTCGGCGATCCTGGGGGCGACCTCCCGGGGGTTGACGCGCATGTCCCGGGGGAGGTGGGCCCCGCCGATCATCCCCTCCGCGCTGCTCGGGGCACCCAGGGCGCCGGCGATCTTGGCGGGATCCGCGAGCCGCACCCGCTCGGGCCCGCGATGCTCAGCGAACTCGCGGACAACCTGCAGCTCAGCCTCCGTTCGCGCGGGGATCCACGTCCCGGATTCGCGCGCCCAGAAGCCGGCATCGGCGGCGGCGCGGCGCCAGCCTTCGCGGGACAGATCGGCGAGCGGTTGGACGGCGTCGCTCTGCCCCGTGAAGCAGGCGTGACCAAAATTCTGAATGGAGGAACCGACGGGGCGGTCCGCGGAGTCTAAGACGTGAACAGTGTGGCCCTCGGAGTGCGCCCAATACGCCGTGGCGAGGCCGAGGATTCCTGAGCCAACGACGAGGATGTCTGCGATGTCCGTGCTCATGGCGCTCAGGCTAACAGCGAAGGAGAGAGTTGTCTATACATGTTAAAATGAGGTCCATGGCTTCCACCCGTCCCACCGCCCCCGAGCAGCAATATCTCCTCATCGCCTCTGCCCTGCGGGAGTCCATCCGCAGCGGCGAGCTCAGCCCCGGCGAGTCCCTTCCCTCCGAGGCCGCGCTGTGCGATTCCTACATGAGTTCACGGGGAACCGTGCGGCACGCCCTCGACGTCCTCCGCACCGAGGGCCTCATCTCCTCCGGCCAGGGCCGCCGCTCCCGGGTCCTCAGCACGGTGCCCGCCCAGAACTTCGATGACATCATCTCTTTCACCCAGTGGTGCAAGGCCTCCGGCCTGCAGCCCGGGCAGCGCACGCAGTCCACGGATGTTCGGCCGGCGGACGCGGGCCTCGCGGCGCTCCTGGACATCGCCGAGGGAGATGAGGTCCTCATCATCCACCGGCTCCGCCTCATCGACGGCACCCCCGCCATGGTGGAGCGGCTGCGCTACCCGATTGCGGTCGGCCGCCACCTGGACGGGGTGGACACCGACGCCGGCTCCATCTACCAGGCATTTCTCGACGCCGGGGTGGACTTCCACCACGCCCAGCGCACCATCGATGCCGTCGGCGCGGATGAGGAGGACGCGCGGCTGCTGGGCGTCGAGACCTCCACGCCGCTGCTCAGGGTGCGGCGCCGATCCTTTGACTCCCAGGGCCGCCCCGTGGAGGCCTCCGATGACCGCTATCTCCCCCAGCACGCCACGTTCATGGTGACGAATGTGCGGGGTACGCCGTCGAACGGTGCCATCGCGCCGCGCGCACGTCTATAATGAAGAAAATTTCGAGGGACAATACCGTATGACAGGGGATACTCATGACGACCTCGGGGAATGATCATCCTGGCTCTCATGCCATCGCATACCTGCGCTCGCGCGGCTGCACCTCGGGCGCGGCCGACGAAGAGAAATTTGGCGACTGCCACCTCATCCACTCCCGCTACAAAGGCACCTGGATCGGGGCGCGCGGCCCCATCGGCATACTCTTTAGCACCCTCGACGGCGGGGAGATCATCAGCGGTGAGGCGCTCAGCATCACCCGCTCGCGGCTCCACGACTGCGACCTCCACGCCGGCCGCGGCCTCCTCATCCACCACGCGCAGCTCAACGGCAGCGTGAGCTCGGGCCCCGGGCTCATCTTCAGCATCACCGACGGCGACCTCAACGCCACCGCCATCCACGCCGACGAGCCCACTCACCCCGAGCACCACCCCGCCACCTTCAGCCTCAGCGAACAATCGCGCATCGATAGCCACCAGGTGAGCCTCGGCACCGGGGCGGTCTGCCTCCTGCGCGGCCGCAGCCACATCGAAGGCCTCGGGGAACTGAGCATCGACGCGCACGCCGGTCTTCTCCTCGACGGCTTCCGCAGCTCCACCGGACTCGGCGGGCTGCGCATCCCGGAGCAGCACCTTGTGGCCCTGCATTCGGATGGTCTCGACGCTCACCTGGAGGACATGTATGTAGTCGCCACCATCCCCCTGGCGGAGGCCGACCGGCGCGGCTTCATCACCTCCGTGGCCGTCCGGCTTCACGGCTGCGGCGGCTGGGCGATCTCCTACCCGCTCCTCGATGGGCCCCACACCGCACTCCACACCACGCTGTGGCGCGGCGGGGACGAGCGACCCTCCTGGGTCCGCACGCTCGAGGCCATGGTCGCCTCCGGGGAGGCCGCACCCCTCACCGAGTCCGAGTCCTGGGCCGGGCGCACCCTCATTCCCGACGTCGAGCCCGGAATCTTCAGCGGGGACAGCGCGGACGCCGCGACGGTCGATTGCCTGCGGGCGATGACGAGCGTTGAGGAGCTCCACCGCTATTGGGAGGACACCGACGGCGCCCAGGAGGACGAGTGCTGAGGGCTCGCCCCGCCGCACAGTTCCAGCTTTCCAAGGTGACCCGTTACACTATGTGCCCATGAGCTTCCCCCTTGAGCACCACGTTGACCATCAGCCGGCACAACTGTCCGACCAAGAGATCTTTGATGCTCACGAGGGAGGGAAGCTCACCGTCACCTCCTCGCGGCCGCTGCGCACCGTCCGCGATCTCTCCCTGGCCTACACTCCCGGCGTCGCCCGGGTGTGCCAGCAGATCCACGGCGAGCCGCAGGCCTCCCAGCGGCTCACCGGCCGGGGCCGCACCGTGGCCATCATCTCGGACGGCTCGGCGGTGCTGGGGCTGGGGAACATCGGGCCCCTCGCCGCGCTGCCCGTCATGGAGGGGAAAGCCCAGCTGTTCAGCGCTTTTGCCGACCTCAACGCGGTGCCCATCGTGCTGGACAAGCATGATGCGGACTCCCTCGTCGCCACTATCGCCGCCATCGCGCCCTCCTTCGGCGCGATCAACCTGGAGGACATTGCCGCGCCCACCTGCTTCGAGGTGGAGCGCCGTCTCATCGAGAAGCTCGACATCCCGGTCATGCACGATGACCAGCACGGCACCGCCATCGTCATCACGGCCGCGCTGCACAACTCCTGCCGGCTCCTCAACCGGGACCTCACCCGGCTGCGCGTGGTCATCTCCGGGGCCGGCGCCGCGGGCGTGGCCTGCGCAAAGATGCTCCACGACGCCGGGATCACCGACATCACGGTGCTCGACTCCCGCGGGATCATCCAGAAGGATCGCGGCCACCTCAACCCCATCAAGGAGGAGCTGCTCACCTACACCAACCCGCGGAACATCACCGGCGGGGTCGCCGAGGCGCTGCGCGGGGCGGACGCCTTCATCGGCCTGTCCCGCGGGCACGTGAGCGAGCAGGAGCTCGCCGGCATGGCGCCCGAGCCGATCCTCTTCTCCCTCGCCAACCCCGACCCAGAAATCGCCCCTGAGCTGGCCTATCGTTACGGGGCCGTGGTGGCCACCGGGCGCAGCGACCTTCCCAACCAGATCAACAACGTGCTCGCCTTCCCCGGCATCTTCCACGGTGCCCTCGCCGCCGGGGCCACGAGCATCACCCCCGACATGAAGCTCGCCGCCTCCCGCGCCATCGCCGAAATCGCCGCCGAGGACCTCAACGCCGAGCACGTCATCCCCTCCCCGCTCGACGGGCGCGTCGCCCCCGCCGTGAGCCAGGCGGTCCGCATGGCCGCCGCCCGCTCCTAACATGCCTCCCAGCAGCGCGGGCGCCCTGGCCCCGCTCCCCTATCCCGTCGCCGTCGTCGACTGCGAAACCACCGGCCTCTCCAGCGAGGACGAGATCCTGGAGCTCGCCGTGGTGCTGCTCGACGCCCAGCTGCGCGTCGAGACCACATGGACGAGCCTCATCCGACCCGCCGGCGGCGTGGGCGCCACGCACATCCACGGGATCCGGGAGGAAGACGTGGCGCAGGCCCCGTCCTTCCGCGGGGTGGCCGGGGAGCTGGCTTCGCTTCTCGACGGGCGGCTGCTCGCGGCGCACTGGGCGCGTTTTGATGCGCGTTTCCTCGCCCAGGAATGCGCGCGGTTTCACGTGAAACTTCCCTCGCACGAGTCCTGGACGCTTTGCACGTGCGAGCACGCGCGGACGGTGTTTCCAGACCTGGACTCCCATTCACTCGCCCGCTGCGCCGAGCACTGCGGCATCGAACACCAGTACCGGCACAGCGCGCTGGGGGATGCCCTCGCCACGGCCGAGCTCCTCCGGGCGCTGCACCAGCGGGTCCCCTTCGACTGCCACGCGCTCCACCCCCTCCCCTGGGCCGAGCTTGTGGGTTCCGTCCAGCCGGCGGAAGCGCCCCTCTCCCGCTACGCTTGGACCCATGGTGGGAGCTGCGAATAAAGCCGTCCAAGAATCCGTCGAGAAACTCTGCGCCATCTACGACAACTCCGTGGCAACCGCGCGGCGTGCCGTCGAGCAGCAGGAATGGGGGCTGTGGAGCCAGGTGGTCTACCCCAGGCTGCACGTCGAGGTCCTCGAGTGGCGGCCCATCGACCGGGCGGCTCCCTTCGGCTATGTCGAGGAGGCCGGGCACTACAGCGCGGAAATCTCCCGGCCGCACATCATGCGCCCCTACCTCGAGGAGCAGCTCACCCACCTGACCAGCAACTATCCCTGCCGGATTTGGGTGGAGCCCGGCGCCACGCGCATCCCGCCGGAGTACCTGCCGGGGATCGGGAGCGTCGGGGAGGTGCGCCCCGCCGGGGTGCCGCGCCCCTCCCTCGATGATGTGCACGATGCGATCGTCGACGCCGATTGGGACGCCTTCCATGGCTCCGAGAAGCCGCTCTTCTACTTCGGGCCGCAGCGCTTCGACATCGCGTGCGCGCGCATTGAGCACTACACGGGCATCGAGGTGGAGTCGCTCCAACGCTTCATCCTCTTCACCAACTACGACATGCACACCACCGAGTTTGAGAAGCTCGGCCGCGCGCGCCTCGCCGAGGAGGGCACGCGCTACACGGGGATCACGACGGCCGTCGCCGGCCACCAGATGCCGCGCATCGACCTCACCACCGAGGACGGCGACGGCATCACCATGATCAACATCGGCGTGGGCCCGTCGAATGCCAAGACCATCACCGACGCCCTCGCGGTGCTGCGCCCGGAGGCGTGGATCATGATCGGGCACTGTGCGGGCCTCGACGGGCGGATGCGCATCGGCGACCTCATCCTGGGCAACGCCTACCAGCGGGAGGACTACATCCTCGACCGCCACGTCCGCCGCGACGTCCCCATCCCCGCGATCCCCGAGGTTCAGCGCGCCCTCGAGGCGAGCGTCGCGGAGGTCTACAGCGCCGATAAGTCCCTCATGCGCACCGGCACCGTCCTCTCGACGGGCGACCGCAACTGGGAATGGCACACCCCGCGGGAGCTGTGGTCCTGGCTTCATGGCTCGACGGCCGTCGCCGTGGACATGGAATCCTGCACGCTCGCCACCAACGGCTACCGCTACCGCGTGCCCTATGGCACCCTGCTCAGCGTCTCCGACCTCCCGCTGCACGCTGTCCCCAAGCTGCCCTCCCAGGCCAAGGCCTTCTATAGCAACTCGAAGGAAGCGCACGTCACCTGCGCCGTGCGGGCGATGGAAACCCTCGCCCTCCACCCCGAGCGGCTGCGCACGCGCAAGCTGCGGCGAAGCATCGGCGAGGTGCCGTTCCGCTAGTGCGATGCCCGAGGCGCTCGCTATGTGAAGTTGGGACTCTAACTGCCGACACTGCGCTTCTACTAGCGCATGGACTCGAACGCACGCATGAAGGTTGCAAGCTCGTTTGAAGGTTGGAGGCAACACCGATCGCAATAGTTTGTATCAACTAAGATGCGAGCCATGAGGATCACACCGGATGAAGTCATGGAGCTTCTTGACCAGGGTATGAGCCAGGCTGAAATTGCCAGGCAGGTAGGTGTTACCAGGCAGTACATCTACAAACTTGCTAGGGAAGGTGGCTACGAACCAAAATGGACAAAGCTTACCCAACATATACCTTGGGATATTCCGTCAGAGTTTAAGGGCAATGCTTTGTATCAAGGTTTCAGGGCAATCGGTTGGGTGAGATGGCGTGGGCCCGCCTCTTTGACTCAATCCCAGTACGAGCGTGCCCGCGCTATCTGGCGCAAGCTAAAAGCTTTCAACCAAGTGATAGACTTCGATCCGAAATACCCTGCCGTGCCTGGGCTAACCAATGGGCCAGGTTTCGCATACGTGCCGCGCCGTGAAAGCGACGGGGACTATATGATCCGAATAAAGCCCGGCGTTAAACTAACCCCGGTTGGGAAAAAGATATGGAGAATGCCTGAAGAGTGGCCGGAAAGAAAGGAATAAAATAGAAAGATATGGCGGCTACTTTCTTTCCTTCATTCCTAGCAATCAACATATCGTCACCATCGAATAATCCCGATCAGACCAACCCCTTGGTTAAGACGCTCAAAAACTTCTTCCAGCGTCATGCGTCCTGCGCAGACGGGTGAATAAAGTCCCTCGCACCTGCTCGCGCAACCACCCTCCCCCACACGCGCCACAGCCCACCACCCGTTGGGGTGGTGGGCTCACTCATTGTTCAGACAACCGCGCCGGCAGCATCAACTACCGCTCACCGCGGCACCCGGCCGCACTTCTTAGTGGAAGCAGGTCGGGAAGGCGGCAACCAGGCCGTCCTGCACGGCGTTCTGGATGCCGGGCTCGATGGACTCCTCCTGCACCGGCACGGACGCCGTCAGGGGGTTCTCGGCTTCGGGGACGTCGCACTGGCGGAACTCGCGCGTCGCGTAGCGCTCGATGGCGCGCAGCTCAACGCCCTTGTCGGTCGTCGTGTAGTAGAGGGTGGCTTCGTTTCCCTCGCGGTCGGTGGCCTGGTCGGGCAGCTGGATGTCCTTGCCGTCGATCGTCAGGGTGCCAGCCTCCGCGTCAATGCCCACGCCGTCCGGGAGATCCAGGACGAAAGCGGAGTCGTTGATCTGCTGGAGCTGGATGGTCGGCACTTCATCGGCCGCCTGCGCCTGGGAAGCACCCAGGTGGGCGGCGTCGGTGCCCTGCGCACATGCCACTCCGGTCCCTCCAATCACCAGCATCACGCCCAGTGCCGGCGCCGCAATGCTCTTCTTCATCAGATTCCACGTCATGTCTGCCTCCTGTGAATGTATCAGTGTGCGTCAGGACGTGCCCTGACTGTTCCTGCACCCTGGACGCTACCTTTTCCGACCACGCATTTAAAGAGCTTTGGTCAAAGTGTGGTCGAAAGTTACCTCCCGATGGGTCGAAAGTGACTTTTTCGGGGCGCGAGAGGCGACGTACTATCCCCTTATGGCTTCTCCGCGCGGCCGTGACCTGGCCTATCGCTACTTGACCACTCACATCCTGGTCGACCCCTCCGTTCAGGGGTCCTTCTTGAGTGAACAAGCGATCGCCGATGATCTCGGCATCTCCCGCACCCCGGTTCGGGAGGCCATTCGCGCCCTCGCCTCCGAGGGCCTGGTGGAACACATCCCCCACCGCGGAACGAGAATCCCCAGCATCAGCAGGGAACAGATCCTCGACCTCATGGAGCTCCGCGGTCTTCTGGAAAAGCACACAACCCTCAAGGTCATCGAGCGTGGCGTCGCTTCCTCCGTCGCGGATCGCCTATCAGTCACCCTCGAACAGCAGCGCCGTCTCCTTGACTCGCCCGGTCACGAGCATGTCATCGAGTTCATCCGCCTTGACCAGGAATTCCACGCGCGCATCATGGAGGCCGCTGGCAATCACGAGATCAGCGCGGTGTACGAAAAGCTGCGCGTCCGCCAGAGGATTATTGGGGCTCAGGCGCTCTATACCCCCCATCGCTGGCGCGAGGTTATTCGCGAGCACGCCGACATTGTCGACGCCCTCCGTGCGAATGATTCCCAGGCTGCGCTCCGTGCGGTGGTCCACCACCTGGATCGGACGCTCGACGTCCTCCTCTCTCCCGGCGTCACGCCTGCGAGTTCCTAACCACGCTTTCTTCGTGCTCGACCGTCGGGTTCTTCCCCATCACAAGCCCCACGAGCGTGCAACACACTGCGCCGACAACATACAGCGCCACCGGGAACGAGGAGATGGATGGCCCCGCGACCACGGTGAACATCAAGGGCGCGAGGGCACCACCGAAGACTCCACCGATGGTGTAGGCCAGTGACGCGCCCGTGTAGCGAAGCCGCGGGTGAAATTGTTCGATCACGAAGGCGGCTTGCGGAGCGAACATCAGCGAGTGGCACGTCCCGGCCACGACCATAGCCAGAGCCAGGAGCCCAAAGCTGCCCTTATCCGCGATAGCAAAAATCTCGAAGGACCACAGAGCCGCGGCAATAGCCCCCACCGCATAGAGAACTCGACGGTGAACCAGGTCAGAAAGCCACCCGGCCAGCGGAATACTGATCAACTGCGTCGCGGAACCAATGAGCACAGCCCCCAGGATCTCACTTCTGGGTAATCCGAGTTTCTGCGTCCCGTACGTGAGAATGAAAACGGTGTACAGGGCATAAAACACGTCGGGCCCAAGCCTGCTGAGCACCGCTGCGATCAGGGGTTTCGTCTGCGTTCTCACGACGTCCGTCACGGGTGTATCGGATCGATCTCCCGCATCCTCAATCGCTTTGAATACCGGGGTGTCCTCAAGCTTCAGCCGGATCCACAGTCCAAATCCGATAAGGATCAGGGAGGCCAAGAAGGCAACGCGCCACCCCCACGCGAGGAATTGTTCCTCGCTGAGAGACACGGTGAGAAGAGCGAGCACTCCATTGGCCAGGAGGTTGCCGGCGGGTGGCCCGACCTGCGCAGCGCTTGCCCAAAAGCCCCGGCGGCGGGGGTTGCCGTACTCCGAGGACAGCAGCACTGCCCCGCCCCACTCTCCGCCGACGCCCACCCCCTGGAGGAATCGCAGGATCACGAGCGCGACCGGCGCCCACAACCCGATTCGCCCATACGTCGGCAAAACGCCGATAGCGAACGTCGCCGCGCCAATGAGGACCAATGTATAGACAAGCACGGTCTTTCTTCCGAGCTTGTCCCCCAGACGCCCGAACACCACGCCTCCCACTGGTCGCGACAAATACCCGATGGCATACGTCGCAAACGCAGAGATCGTTGCGGCGTAGCGATCATCCGCCGGGAAGAACAGCTGCCCAAGAACAAGGGCCGATGCCGCCGAGTACACCGCGAAGTCATACCACTCAAGGGAGGTCCCCGAGAGCGAGGCCACGAAGGCCTTGTACACATCTTTTCTCGGTGGTGGTTGGTGCAGGGATGCGTCGCTCATGAGAGTTCCTTTCGTGTCCCAGATCTCACTGTGCCGTTGATTGTATACAATGAGGGCGCTAGGCTGCATGACAACAGCTATTTCCTGTCCATCAATAGGCAAAGGAGCACAACCACCATGACCTCCACCGCCCACCCCACGCTGACCTTCACCCTCCCCGACGGCAGCACATCCACCACCACCGTGCGCCGCCTCCTCAACGCCGGCTATGCCGGCCAGGACCAAGCCGAGGTCCAAGCACACATCCGCGAGCTCGCGGAACTCGGCGTCCCTGCCCCGAGCACCAGCCCCACGCTCTACCCCGTCTCCCCCTACCTGGCCCAGCAGACGGACATCGTCTACGTCCAGCACTCCACCACATCCGGCGAAGCCGAATGGGCCCTCATTATCGACGACGACGGCCGGCAGCTCCTCACCGTCGCGTGTGATCACACCGACCGCGCCCTGGAGACCCACGGTGTGGCCTGGTCCAAGAACGCCGCCCCGGACGTCCTCGGCACGGTGGCCTTCCCCCTCGACGAGCTCCCGGAGGACCTCTCCACGATCACCCTCCAGGCATGGGTCACCCACAATGGCGACTCCACCCCCACGCTCATCCAAGACTCCACGGCCGGAGCCCTCCTGAGCCCGTCCTATTGGCTGGATATCCTCCACACGCGCGGCGAGGACACGCCCGGAACGATCCTCGTATCGGGGACGGTCACCATGCTCGACGGAGTCGACCAGTTCGCCGATCGCTGGAAAGTAGAGCTCACCGTGCCGGGCCTTGGATCAGCCTCCGTCGACTATGACGTCAGAGAAATGGCCACCCCCATCGACTAGCCCCCATTCCCACCCACCATTGGTAATCCTTATCCCTGTCGTCGGGGATAGCGAAGTCTAAGCTCCCGTCATAGAAGGAGCTTAGGCTCGCCACGACCAGTCGTTATGGGGCTTCACCATGGATAACACGATGTCGTTGAGAACCCTCGCCGAGCACATCCGCGCCGACTTCGCCGCCACCTCCGGCGGTCACACCCTCGCCGCCGTGCGGGAGGCGCTCGCCGAGGGGGCGACGTCCCGGGCGGACATCGCCCGGCGCGCGCATATTTCCCCGTTCACGGTCGATGCGATCCTCGCCCACCTCGAGCGCACGGGGCAGCTCCGGCGGGAGGTTCTGGCCAGCTCGTGCAGTAGCGGGGCGTGCGCGCAGTGTGCGGTGGGTTCGTCGTGCCCGGGGCCGTCGTCGAGCGCCGCCCGCGGTCCGGTCATGCTCGTGCTCACCCACGCCGAACGCCCGCGCGAGTGACAGAGTTCATAGCCGGAGCCCTTGCGGTATAACCCCACATGCGCGCTACACTGGGCCTAACTTTTGGGCGTGTCACTCCACTTCGCGAGGCATCAACCCTCATGGCCGGCAGCGGTGTTCTGCGGCCATGGAATCCACCCGTGTTGATGGGATTGGTGTCTCAGCAATGGCTGAAAAGATTCGCGATTATCCCAAGCTCGCGTCCCAGATTCTGGAGATCGTCGGCGGGGAACAGAACATTCACAACGCCACGCACTGCGCCACGCGCCTGCGCTTGGTCCTCAAGGAGACCCCGGCCGGCGCCAAGGAGAAGGTCGCTGACCTGCCGGGGGTCATCACTGTCATCGAGAACAGCGGCCAGTTCCAGGTGGTCATCGGCGCGCACGTGAGCGAGGTCTACGATGCGCTCCTCGCCACCACCTCGCTCTCCGCCGAGGACTCCGATGACCAGCCCAAGGCCAGCATCATGAACCGCGTCATCGCCACGATGTCCGCGGTCTTCGCCCCCTTCATCTACGTGCTCGCGGCAGCGGGCTTCATCCAGGGCATCCTCATCCTCGTGCGGCTGGCGTGGCCCGGCTTCGAGGGCTCCGGCACGGACCAGGTCTTCTCGCTCATCTCCTGGGCGCCGTTCACCTTCCTGCCGATCTTCATCGCCATCACGGCGGCCCAGCACTTCAAGGTGAACATCTTCGTGGCCGTGTTCTGCTGCGCCGCACTCGTCAGTCCCGACGTCGCAACGCTCGCCGAGCACGTCGCAGACGGGGATCGCGTGGACTTCCTCGGCTTCGCGCTGAGCTCCACGACGTACACCTCCACCGTGCTGCCGCCGCTCATCCTCGTGTGGGTGCTCTCTTACCTCGAGCACTTCCTCAACCGGCACATTCGCGGCGTCGCGGCGTCGATCTTCGTGCCCTTCCTCTGCGCGCTCATCATGGTGCCGCTCACCCTCCTCACTCTCGGGCCGCTCTCCGCGGCGGGGGCCGACGCCATCGCGAACGGCTACAACTGGCTGGTGGACATCTTCCCGCCGCTGGCCGCGGCGATCATCGGTGGCTTCTGGCAGGTCTTCGTCATCTTCGGCGTGCACTGGGGCATCACCCCGGTCATCCTCTCCAACTTTGACCAGTACGGTTCGGACTCCTTCCAGGCCTTCCAGACCGCCGCGGTCCTCGGCCAGGTGGGCGCGGCCTTCGGGGTGTTCCTCAAGTCCCCCGTGAAGTCCCTGCGCGGGGTGGCCGGCTCCGCCACGATCACCGGCATCTTCGGCATCACCGAGCCCGCCATCTACGGTGTCACCCTCCGCCTGAAGAAGCCCTTCATCTGCGGCTGCGTGGGCGGCGCGCTCGGTGCTATCACGGTGGCGCTCTTCGGTTCGCGCTACTACGTCTACGCGGGCCTTCCCGGTGCCCTCACCATCATGAATGCGCACAGTGCGGAGAATTCGATGTCCCTCATCGGCGAGGTCGTCGGCTGCCTCGTGGCCTTCGCGGGCTCGGCGCTGCTCGTGTACATCGTGGGCTTCAACGACGATGCCGCGTCCCCGGCCGAGCCCGCAGCCGAGGAGGAGTCAGAGGGCCTCTCCGCTGAAGCCGAGCAAGCCGCCCTCGCCGCCTACGAGACCGCGGTGGCCTCCACCCCGGCGGCCACCCGCCTCGTGAGCCCCCTCGCCGGCCGGCCCCTTCCGCTCGCCGAGGTCCCCGACCCGGTCTTCGCGCAAGGCGGGCTGGGTGAGGGTTTCGCCGTCGAGCCCGAGGCCGCCGACGGCACCGGCCGCGTCATCGCCCCCTTCGACGGGACGGTCGTCACGGTGCTGCCCTCCAAGCACGCGATCGGCCTGCGGTCCGACGACGGCCTCGACGTCCTCATCCACGTCGGGCTCGATACCGTCGCGATGAAGGGCGAGCCCTTCACCCTCCACGTGGAGAAGAAGCAGCGCATCGCACGCGGTGACCTGCTCCTCGAGTTCGATGCGGCGGCCATCACCGCCGCCGGATACTCCACCATCACGCCGGTGGTCCTCACGAACTCCGCCGACCTCGGCGGGGTCATCCCCCGGCTGTCCCAGCACGTCGACGCCGGCGAGGAGCTCGGCGCCGTCCTCCCCGCCCCCACCCCCACGCAATCCTAAGGAGTTGTCATGCAGAATCAGCAGAATGTCGCCACGCCTACCAGCGGGAATGCCCTGCCGGAGGGGTTCCTCTGGGGAGGCGCCGTGGCCGGCCACCAAATCGAAGGCGGCTGGGATGAGGATGGCAAGGGACTGAGCGTCGTCGATGTCCTCACCGGCGGCGCCCACGGGGTCCCGCGGCGCATCACCGAGAACGTCGAGCCCGAAGAGTACTACCCCAACCAGGTGGCCTCGGACTTCTACCACCGCTACGAGGAGGATGTGGAGCTCCTCGCGGGCATGGGCCTGCGCTGCTTCCGCACCTCGATCCAGTGGAGCCGCATCTTCCCGCTCGGCGATGAGGAGGAGCCCAACGAGGCGGGCCTCGCGTTCTATGACCGCCTCTTTGATACCCTCAACGCCCACGGCATCCAGCCCGTTGTCACGCTCAGCCACTTCGAACTGCCCCTGCACCTCGCCCGCCACTACGGCGGCTTCCGCAACCGCGAGGTGGTCGCCCACTTCGAGCGTTTCGCGCGCACGTGCTTCGAGCGTTTCCACACGAAGGTCCGCTATTGGATGACCTTCAACGAGATCAACAACCAGATGGACACCCGGAATCCGCTCTTCCTCTGGACGAACTCGGGCGTCACCCTCCACGAGGAGGACAACCCCCGCGAGGTGCTCCTCCGCGTCGCGCACAATGAGCTCCTCGCGAGCGCCCTCGCCGTCACCGCCGGCCACGAGATCGACCCCGACCTCAAGATCGGCGCGATGATCTCCTTCGTCACCGTCTACCCCTATTCCTGCGACCCGCAGGACATCCTCGCCGCCGACATCGCCAACCACGAGCGCTTCCTCTTCCCCGACGTCCAGGTCCGCGGCCATTGGCCCGCCTACGCGCTCAAGGAGATTGAGGCCAACGGCTACGACATCGGCTTCCAGGAGGGCGACGACGCCATCCTCCGCGCAGGAACCGTGGACTACCTCGGTTTCTCCTACTACATGAGCACCACGGTGAAAGCCGGGGCGGAGGATCACGCCGAGGAATCCGGCATCGTCGATGGCGGCATGCCGGGCTCGGTGGATAACCCGCACCTGGGCGCCACCGATTGGGGCTGGACCATCGACCCCACGGGGCTGCGCCACAGCCTCATCACGCTCTCGGAGCGCTATGACATCCCGCTCTTCATCGTGGAGAACGGCTATGGCGCGTACGACACCGTCGAGGAGGACGGCACCGTTCACGACGACGACCGCATCGACTACCTCCGCGCCCACATCGAGGCGATGAAGGATGCGGTGCTGAAGGACGGTGTTGACCTCATTGGGTATACGCCGTGGGGGATCATTGACCTGGTCTCTTTCACGACCGGCGAGATGCGCAAGCGCTATGGCCTCATCCACGTTGATCGCAACGACGACGGCAGCGGCACCCTGGCCCGCACGCCGAAGAAGTCCTACTACTGGTACCGGGACGTCATCGGGTCGAATGGCGCGCAGCTGTAGCAGCTGAAAGGGGCCCAAGGGTGGCGAAAGCTGCCGCCCTGGGGCTTGACGTGGACTGGGAGTGAGGTCAGCAGGTGGAGAAGTAGTCCTCCAATTCCTGCCGCATGAAGTACTCCCCGTCCACGATTCCGGCCACCATATGCTCCACCCACTCAGCATCATTGGTGATCCGGGGGGAGAGCGGCAGAGCGTTGAGGTCAATAATCCCGACGACGTCTGCACGCCAGAGGAGCTCGACGTGGCATAACACGTCGATGAACGTATCCTGATCGACCGCGTAGCTTCCCGGCTGGAAACTCATGCTGAGAACGTCGCGGCAGATGTCAGTACAACCCCATTCGGACTGGCCCCAGCGAGCGGTCATCTCAATGTGGAAATCTTCATTCACCCCGTAGCGGGAGGACGGGTCACTCCACGAGCCGCTGAATCTGCACGAGCTTCGATGGAAGGACTCGAGTGGGTCGAGGATATCGAAGCTGTTCGGCCACCACTGGGTGCGCTGAGAGTCGATAAAGACCGGCCGGGAATAAAAATCCTCCGGGTTATCAAAGAGCGCCCTTCCGTGCCAGACATCCGGCTGGCCGGGAAGCTGCCGATAATAATCAAACAGCGCCTCGACCGCGGCGATATTATTGGCATGCCCCACGAAGGAGTTCGTCGTGTCGCGGCTTGCTTGGAGCAAAAATCGGGGTTCGGATGTCAGCCGAGTGATTTCTTCTTCAGAGGACACCGCGCTACCTCCCTTCCTCGTTGGGCATCGGACAGTACTCCACGATCAAACCCCGGATCTGTTCGCTGTCGATCAATTCGCGGATCGCTTCCGCGCTGTTTTTTGTTGGTACGCGCCACACGACTGTGTTGCCCTGGGCGGCCGCGACTCTCATTTCGGCATCTTTAATGAGGGCATCCCGCTTGGGAAACCAATCTATGAAATGAACCACACGATCACCTTCTCTTCTGAACGTCCGCGCTGCCTTCAACCACAGTGACACATCACTGGGCCTGCGACGCCCTCTCCTCCCAACGCCGACGGTAGTCCTCGAACTCCTCCCTGTGGAAGGGATTCCACCGCGTTATCCCGGTGATCATCTCCCCGGCGCCAGTAAGGGATCTGAGCCTTGGGCGCTGCGCAATCTCAGAGGAAAGATCCACGACACCCACAAGTTGTGAACGCCACAGCGCATGAATACGCTGGCAGATCTCCTCCATCACTTCTGGGGCAAGCAGTTCGTCGTTGTGGTGAAG
>NZ_JAKGSI010000006.1 GCF_021568315.1 Corynebacterium uropygiale | reverse complement strand
CACCACCAGGTGGACACAAATCATCGCCTGGCCAGCATCTTTTGTCCCAGGATGTTGCCACCCTGTCGCGCTGACTCCGGTAAATGTACACACCCCACCCAGGATCACACAAACCCCCAGCACAACAAGGGTTTCCGGACGCCTACGCTTCGCGCACGGCATTGCTGGGGCGTCGAGGCAGATGCACGCCGGGTGGCCGTCGGCATGGCGGGGGAGAGTACATTGTCGCAGCGTGGGGCGGTCCCATCGACGGAGCCGCCTCCTTTAAGGCATGCTTGAAGATAAAACGGTTACGACATAACGGAAGAAATTAGGAGCCATGCTTGAACGCACACAGGTCTTCGTGGACACGTCCTACTTGCTCGCGAGCTTTTATAACTCGTGGGAGACCGGGGCCAGAGCCCAGTTGGAGATTGATCTCCCGCAGGTAGTCGGCACGCTGGACCGGATGGTCAGCGAGCAATTACATCAGCCGGTGCATCGGCAATATTGGTATGACGGGATCCCGGACTCGGGTCCGCATCGTTATCAGCGCGCACTCCGCACGTGTGACGGGGTGCTTCTTCGGGCGGGACAGCTCATTGAATGGGGGGAGCGCCGGACGCAGAAGGCCGTCGACACGCGGTTGGTGGCTGACCTCGTTCTCACTGCGGTACAGAAGCAGTGTTCGGACATCGTTCTCGTGTCCGGTGACGCGGACATGATTCCGGGCGTGCAGGAGGCGACGGCGGCCGGGCTGCGCGTGCACCTCTACGGTTTCGGGTGGGATTCCATGTCTGCTGCGCTGCGGCACAGCTGTGACACCACGACCATCCTCGACCCCCGCGAGGACTTCGCCGAGTGCATGCAGATCCACGTCCTCGAGGGGCCGCTGCCGCCCACCGTGCGGACCAAGCCCATCGGGGATGCCGAGCCTCCCGAGGAAGGCGGCCTCACCGAGGTTCCCGAGTCCGCCATGCCGCCCGCGCACCCCGTCGATGCGGTCGAGCGCGATGCCCAGCATCACGAGACCAGCGCGGAGGGCGCGGAGGACACGGCCGCGGCTCAGCCCGAAGGGGAGGAGCCCGCGATGCAGCCGGGGAGCTTCGCCACCACTGGTGCTCCCGCCACCCCGACGGGGCAGGGCGAGTCCGGGGGGAAGCATCTGGCGAGCTCGGTGGCCGCCACGCAACCCACCCCGGCGGCGGAGCCCGAGGAGCCGGAGGTGGAGGAGGACGTCGTCGAGAAGGACGCCGCTCCCGCCGAGGAGCCGGAGGAGGAAAAGCCGACGCCGCGGCCGAAGCCTCGTCCGGGTGGGGCGCCCAAACCCTCGATGATGGCGCCGCGGCGGAAGCTGCGCTCGCGCTATGTGCCCCTGCCGGCCGAGGTGTGGACCAGCGCCGGCTCGCAGAATCCCTTCGATGTGGGGCAGCAGTATGCCGCCTGGTGGTATGACAACGCGGCCAATGAGCAGCAGCGCAATCATGCGCACTTGCTGTCGGGCGGTGGGCTTCCGCCGGAGATCGATCGGCCGCTGCTGCAATTTGCCTGCGAGACGCTGCACGAATACACCCTCAGTGAGACCCAGCGCGTGAACCTGCGCGATGGATTCCACTCGGGGATTCGGGGCATCCTCATCAATCTGTCCCAGCGGGAGCGCTAGGGGAGGGGCCCTGCGCCCCAGACACACGGACGCCGCCCTCCTCAGCGGGGGGCGGCGTTCGGTGTTCGACGGGTGCCTAGGCGGCTTTAGGGCTGGGGGTTCCCCGGGTTCTCCGGCTTGTCCTCGGTGCCGCCGGTGATCTGCTTGCGGTCGGTTGAGGTGGAGCTGCCTCCGTCGAGCTCGGCGCGGATCTGGTCGAGGCGGGCGCTTGCGCGCATGTCCTTCTCGATGGCCTCGACGTTGGCGATGTTCTCGCTGAGGTTGTCGCGGACGAGCTCCTGGGCGCCGAGGGCGTTCGCGTAGCGGCGCTCGATCTTGTCGCGGACGGAGTCGAGCGTCGGGGTGGAATCATCCGCGCGGAACTGCCGGGTGCTGTCGAGGGCCTCCGTCGCCTTCTGCTGCATGTCCGCCTGGACGGCCTGGCTGCGGAGCTGTTCGAGCTCGCTGAGCTGCTGCTGGAGGCGCGCCTCCGACTCCTTCTGCTGGTTCTTCGCCTGCTCGGCGGCCGCCTGGGCGTTCTGGTGCATGGTGCGTGTGTCGTCGATCTGCTGTTCGACAGAGACGAGCTGCGCGGCGAGGACCTCGGCGGCCTGCTCATACTCGGTGGCGGTGGTTTCCTCGCCGGAGGAGCGGGCCTTGTCGGCCAGCGTGAGCGCCTGGCGGGCTTGGCTCTGGATGCGCTCCTGATCCTCGAGGAGGCGGTTGAGCTTCATCTCCAGCTGCCGCTGCTGCCCGATGAGGGTGGCCGCCTGCTCGCTCACCTGCTGGTGCTGCTTCTTTGCGGCCTCGACGGCCTGGTTGATCTGGATCTGCGGGTCGGCGTTCTCCTCGATCTTCGCGTCGAGGGAGGAGGTGAGGTACTTCCAGCCTTTGCGGAAGGGGTTAGGCATTGTCCTTCCCTTCCGGCTGCGCCTCGGACGAGGAGGCGTCGTTGGCCTCGGCGATCTGGCGGCGGACCTCATCCATGTCCAGCTCGGAGGCCTGCGTGATGAGGTCCTCGAGGGCCTCGGGCGGGAGGGCGCCGGAGCCCCGGTAGATCATGATGCCCTCGCGGAAGACCATGAGGGTCGGGATGGACTGGATTTCCAGAGCCGCGGCGAGCGCCTGGTGGGCCTCCGTGTCCAGCTTGGCGAAGGTCATCTCCGGGTGCTCCTCGGAGGCCTTCTCAAACGTCGGTGCGAATGCCCGGCAGGGGCCGCACCACGAGGCCCACGCGTCGACGAGCACGATGCCCTCGCCGGTAACGGTGCTTTCAAAAGTGTCTTCTGTGACGTCGATCGTGGCCATGCTGTCACCCTTCGCTTCGTGGAGGTTAATTTTGCCGAGGACCCAAAACGTTGCAAGAATCGGGTCGTGACCGAGTCAACGGTCCCTGGTGCGACATTATTCCGGTTTCTCCGAGCAAGGTCCACCACGATGCCACGACAATCGCTAGGAAAGGGATGCTTGTCGATGATTAAGAACTACTCCGTCAAGGGCATGAGCTGCGAACACTGCGCCAACGCCGTCAAGGGGGAGGTCGGGGAAATCCCCGGCGTCCAGGGGGTGGACGTTGACCTCGCGGCGGGGCTCGTCACCGTGACGGGTCAGGATTTCACGGACGATCAGGTCGACGCCGCCGTCAACGAGGCCGGCTACACCGTGGAATAAATACCCCCCGGGGGTATATTGTGGGGTGAGAACGCTCAGGCACAGGATTCACAAAACTCTCACCGAGGAAGGATCGCCCATGCCGGATTCATCCCACACGCAGGCCTCCCCGCCGCGTCCGGAACTCCAGCACATCCAGCTGGACATCACGGGCATGACCTGCACCTCCTGCTCCGCCCGGGTGGAGCGCAAGCTCAATAAGCTCGACGGAGTCACGGCGGCCGTCAACTTCGCCACCGAATCCGCCGCCGTCGACTTCGACCCGACGAGCCACACCCCGGAGGAGCTCATCGGCGTGGTGGAGAAGACCGGCTACGGGGCGTACCTCCACGCCCAGGACGAGGCCCCGGCGCCCGGGGAGGGGGGCGCGGGGCAGGCGTCGTCGAGCCCAACGGGGGAGAGCGAAGCCGAGCAGGCGCAGGCGCGGCACCAGGCGGAGGTGGCGAGGCGGCTGCTTGTCGCGCTCGTGTGCAGCGTGCCGGTCATGGTGCTCAGCATGGTGCCCGCGCTGCAGTTCCGGAACTGGCAGTGGGCGGTGGCGATGCTCGCGACCGCCGTGTACCTCTGGTGCGGTTCGCTGTTCCACCGGGCCACGCTCACCAACCTGCGGCACGGCAGCTTCACCATGGACACCCTCATCACCCTGGGGACGACGGCCGCCTGGCTGTGGTCCATGGCGGCGCTCTTCTTCGGCGGGGCGGGGGAGCCCGGTTATCACATGCATATGTCGCTCGTGGGCAGGGCGCATTCCGCGAGCGACCACCTCTACTTCGAGGCGGCGAGCATGGTCATCGCCTTCCTCCTCATCGGGCGGTGGTTCGAGGCGCGGGCGAAGGGCCGCTCCTCGGAGGCGCTGCGCGCGCTCCTCGATCTGGGCGCCAAGGAAGCCTCCGTCATCCGCGAGAACACCGAGGTCAAGGTGCCCATCGGGCAGATCGCGGTGGGGGATCGCATCGTTGTGCGTCCGGGGGAGAAGATCCCCACGGACGGCGTGGTGGAGGACGGGCACTCCGCCGTCGATGAGTCCATGCTCAGCGGCGAGTCCGTCCCCGTCGACGTCAGCCCCGGCGACCACGTCACCGGCGCCACGCTCAACAGCTCCGGGCGGCTCATCATCCGCGCGAGCCGCGTCGGCGAGGACACGACCCTCGCCCGCATGGCCGCGCTGGTCACCGAGGCGCAGGCGCGCAAGGCCCCGGTGCAGCGGCTTGTCGACGCCATCTCGCAGGTGTTCGTCCCGGTGGTCGTCGGCGTCTCTGTGCTGACCCTGCTCCTCCACCTCCTGCTCGGGAGCACCGCCGCGGACTCCTTCACGGCTGCCGTCGCGGTGCTCATCATCGCGTGCCCGTGCGCCCTGGGGCTTGCGACGCCCACCGCGCTGCTCGTGGGGAGCGGGCGCGGATCCCGGATGGGGATCCTCATTCGCGGCCCGGAGGTGCTGGAGACCTCGCGGGCGATCGACACGATCCTCATGGACAAAACCGGCACCGTCACCACCGGGCACATGAGCCTCTCCGCCGTGCACCCCGCGGAGGGCCAGGACGCCGAGGAGTTGCTGCGGCTCGGCGCAGCCCTGGAATCGGGCAGCGAGCACCCCGTGGCCCGCGCCATCACCGAGGCCGCCGAAGGGCAGCAGCTGCCCGAGGCCTCCTCCGTTCAGGCTCTGCCCGGGATGGGCGTCGAGGGGCGCGTGGCCGGCCGCGCCCTGCGGATGACCCGTCCGACCGGGGAAGAGGGGGCGCTCGCCGAGCACATCGACCGAGGTCACGAGGCCGGGGGGACCGTCGTCGTCCTCCGCGAGGGCGAGGCGGGCAGCGAGGCCGTGCTGGGCGTTTTCGTTGTCCACGATGAGCCGAAGAAGAGCTCCGCGGAGGCGATCGCAGCGCTCGGGGAGCTGGGACTCACCCCCTGGCTCATCACCGGAGACAACGAGGGCGCAGCCCGGGTGGTGGCCGGAAAGGTGGGGATCCGCCCCGAGCACGTCATCGCGGGCGTCATGCCGGAGGACAAGGTGGAGACGGTCCGCCGCCTCCAGGGGGAGGGGCGGAAGGTCGCCATGGTGGGCGACGGCATCAACGACGCCGCGGCCCTCGCACAGGCCGACCTAGGGATGGCGATGGGCGCCGGCACCGACGTGGCCATCGAGGCGAGCGATCTCACCCTCATGAACGACGACCTCCGCTCGGCCGTCGATGCGCTGCGGCTCTCCCGGCGCACGCTGCGCATCATCCACGGGAACCTCTTCTGGGCCTTCGCCTATAACGTGCTCCTCATCCCGGTGGCGGCGTTCGGGCTGCTCAACCCGATGCTCGCGGGCGCCGCGATGGCCTTCTCCTCGGTCTTCGTGGTGAGCAACTCCCTGCGGCTGCAGGGCTTCCGCTCGCGCTGGGCGAAGTAGGCGGCGCGAGGCGCGAGGGGGCGCGCGGGCGGTGCGGGCGGCGCCTCCTAGCCCCCCATCCGCGGCATGGGCACGAAGCGCGAGCAGCTCAGCTGGTGGGCCACGCCCACCGTGCCGATGGGCCCGCCACGGTGCTTCGCGATGATGATGTCGGCCTCGCCGGCGCGTTCGTCGTCGGGATCCTGGGAGTCCGGGCGGTAGAGGAGGAACACCATGTCCGCGTCCTGCTCGAGGGAGCCGGATTCACGCAGGTCAGCGAGCTGGGGCCGCTTGTCCGTTCGGGATTCGGGGCCACGGTTGAGCTGGGAAATTGCGATGAGCGGGACGTCGAGCTCCTTCGCCAGCAGCTTGAGCTGGCGCGAAAACTCCGAGACCTCCTGCTGGCGGGACTCCACCTTCTTGCCGGAGGACATGAGCTGAAGATAATCGACGACGATGAGCTGCAGGTCATGCTGCTGCTTGAGGCGCCTGGCCTTGGAGCGGATCTCCATCATGGTGAGGTTGGGGGAGTCGTCGATGAAGAGGGGGGCGTCCTCGATCTCGCTCACGCGATTCACCATGCGGGCCCAATCCTGGTCATCCATGGTGCCGGAGTTCATCTTCTGAACGCTGATCTCCGTCTCCGCGGAGAGCACACGCCGGACGATCTCCTGCTGGCTCATCTCCAGGGAGAAGATCACCGAGGCCTTGTTCTGGCGCAGCGAGCAATTCCGCATGAAGTCGAGCCCCAGGGTGGACTTACCGACGCCCGGCCGCGCCGCGATGATGATCATCTGCCCGCCGTGGAGGCCGTTGGTGATGTCGTCGAGCTCAGGGAAGCCCGTCTGGATCCCCATGGCCTGCCCGCCGAACTCCGCGATGCGGTCGAGCTCATCCATCGTGGGGACGAGGATATCCCGAAGGATCGCATAGTCCTCCGTGGTTTTGCGCTGGCTCAGGGCGAAGATCTCCTGCTGCGCCATGTCGACGAGCGCATCGACCTCCGCGCCGTCCGCGCCCTCGTAGCCCAGCTGGACGACGCGCGTCCCGGCGTCGACAAGCCGGCGCAGCTGCGCCTTCTCGGCGACGATCTCCGCGTAATAGGGGGCGTTGGCCGTGGTCTGCACGCTGCTCATGAGCGTGTGGAAATAGGGCAAGCCGCCCACGCGCTCCAGGTTGTTGAAGCGATCCAGGTGCTGGCCGAGGAGAAGGGCGTCGATCTCTTTGTTGTCCGCGAAGAGGTCGAGGATCCCCTGGTAGATGATCTGGTGGGCGGGGCGGTAGAAGTCCTCGGGGGAGAGTTCCTCCAGGATGTCCACGACCGTGTTGGGGTTGAGGAGCATCGCACCGAGCACGCACTGCTCCGCCTCCATGGAGCTGGGCATCGCGCGGAACTCGCCGGTGGAAGAGCGAGAGTCCCGCGAGTCGCGGGAACCACGGAAGGGACGGGAGTCCCGGGAGTCCCGCGGCGAGTGGGAGGAGTGCGAGCGCGGAGAGCTGGCGGGGGAGGAGTGGAAGGACTCGAAGGAGTCCTCCGAGTCCGGGGGCGTGTCCTCTCCCTCCGGCTCCGGGGGAAGGACGTAGTCCTCATCGGAGAAGCTATCCCTCATCGCATCATCAGCCATGGTTCCCCTTCGTCTCTGGCGCGGTCATCGTGGGGAATTCTACTGGATGGGTCGGACATGAACCCGAGGAGGGAGGGCAGCGTGGGCCTGCCTGCGGGGAGTTCTCTCCACAGAGTTATCCACAGGCCTTGTGGAAGGAGGGTGGAAAACTGCGGAGTTTTCCGCATTTGGGGCCGCCTCTTGTGGAGGGATTGTGGAGAACTTGTCCCCCTGAGCAGGCACGAACGGCGTTGTTCCAGCTCAGAAGGGTTTTTCCCCTGTGGAGAACCATGCTGTTTTGTGTGGAAAACACGCTTCACCTGCCGTTTTGCACGGTGTCCAGAATCTGAACTGTGCATTGACACGCGAGAACCTGCTGTTTTCTTGCTCACCGGCCCCTCGAAGTTTTCCACAGGTTTTCCACAAGGGGTGAGGTGGGGGTGGAGAGGGCCGGGAGGGCCGGATTCTGTCCGGACATACTCAACAGCCCCGGGTTCCACTCCCAGCTGTGTGGGGGTGCAACTCGGGGCTGCTGAGTGCTGTTGTCGTTGGGCTAGTAGTTAGCCGCCGTCGTCCGCTTAGGCGGAGACGACCTCAAAGTTCACCTTGCCATTGATGTCGTTGTGGAGCTTCACCAGGACCTGGTAGTTACCAGTTCTCTTGATGAGCGCCTTCGGCAGTTCAATGGCGCGCTTATCCAGGTTCGGGCCGCCGGCTTCCCGCACGGCGTTGGCGATGTCCTCCGGCTTCACGGAGCCGAAGATCTTGCCCTTGTCCGAGGTGCGGACCTTGACGGTCACCCCGCGCAGCTCGTCGAGCTGCTGGCGAACCTCGTGCGCGTGGTCCAGGTCCCGGATGCGGCGGGCTTCCTGGGCACGCTTGATGCCTTCAATCTGCTTCACGGCGCCGCGGGTGGCCGGGATAGCCAGCTCGCGGGGAAGCAGGAAATTACGTCCGTAGCCGTCCTTAACCTCCACGATGTCACCGGCGACACCGAGGTTCTCAACGGCAGCGGTGAGGATCAGCTTCATGATCCCTGCCTTTCCTTAAAAGTGTGTGGTGGTACCTCAGAACGGGACGTCGTCGTTCGCACCGCCGAAGCCGCCGGCGGGCGGGGCGGAATTCCACGGGTCGTTGGCCGGAGCGCTCTGCGAGCCCTGCTGGCCGCCGCCGAAGCCGCCGTAATTCTGTCCCTGATTCTGGTTCTGCTGGGGGGCGCCACCGCCCGAGCCGCCCTGGGGCTGTTGCTGGCCGCCGCCGAAGCCGCCGCTGCGGTTTCCGCCGTACCCGCCCTCGCGGGGGTTACGGCTCACCTGCGCGGTGGCATAACGGAGGGACGGGCCGACCTCGTCGACCTCGACCTCAAAGACGGTGCGACGGTTCCCCTCGCGGTCATCGTAGGAACGCTGCCGGAGCCGGCCGGTCACGATCACACGCATGCCCTTGCTGAGAGACTCGCGGATGTTCTCCGCCATCTTCCGCCAGGCATTGCAGGTGAGGAACAGGGCCTCGCCATCTTCCCACTGGCCCGTGTCCCGGTTGTAGAAACGCGGGGTGGAGGCGATTCGGAAGTTCGCCACCGCAGTGTTGGACGGCGTGTAACGCAGCTCCGGGTCGTCGACAAGGTTGCCAACGATGGTGATACTGGTTTCTCCCTGTGCCATATTTCTCTGCCTTCCTGCTGTGATTGTGGTGCCGATGCTAGCAGCGCGAGGCGCCTTTAGCAGCGATTACTTGTCGTTGCGCAGAACCTTGGTACGCAGGATGGTGTCGTTGATAGTGAGCAGACGGTCCAGCTCCTGGACGGTGTCCGGCTCGCAGGTCATGTTGACCACGACGTAGATGCCCTCATCGTGCTTGAGGATCGGGTAGGCCAGACGGCGCTTCCCCCAAATGTCAACCTGATCGATGGTGCCGTTTTCCTTGCGGACAACCTCAAGGAACTTGTCCAGGGACGGGCCTACGGTGCGCTCATCCTGGGAAG
Organism: Corynebacterium uropygiale; assembly: GCF_021568315.1. Lineage (GTDB taxonomy): Bacteria > Actinomycetota > Actinomycetes > Mycobacteriales > Mycobacteriaceae > Corynebacterium > Corynebacterium uropygiale. Next base: position 117,264 of record NZ_JAKGSI010000006.1, on the reverse strand, counting down.
GATCCAGGATGATCATCATTTCGTACTGACGCACGGACCTCATCACCTCCTATGGTCTTCGTAATGTGTATCGGCCGTGCCTCGTTCTGGCACGGCAGGAGGACGTTGCGTCAAGCAACCCTTCAAAGGTACCCCAGATGCTCGGCAAATGGTAATCGTCGATCCCACACGAGGGGAACGACGTCGGGCGCCCGCATGCGGGGCGCGGCCAGCCCGCCCGGGCGGGTGGAGGAGGGGGGAGTGTTAGTGGCTGGGCGCGGAGATGGTGAGCGCCACGGTGACCGGCACGACCGTGACGAAGAAGAGCGCCATGAGGCCCAGGATGATGAGGAGGCTCCGTCGCTTGCCGCGCATGAATCCCCAGAAGGCCCCGAGGATGCAGAGGAATCCGAGGAATACGCTCACCATCGTGAGGATGACCGAAATCGTCACGGCGCTGCTGTCTCCTTTGCTGATTCGTCGGCCTCGGACGTCGAGCGGGGGCCAAAGTCCCCGGCCAGGGGGTCGCGTCCTGCGTGGGCCTCTTCCACCTTATCCTTCACCTTCCCGAGCATCTGCGCCACGACGAGCACCGCGATCGCGATGATGAGCCCGTCCCGGCAGAGCACCGCGATGTTGAGCACCCAGCCGGGAAGCCCGTGATGATCGGCGCCCATCATGTGCCAGGTGAGGATGGGCCACACGAGCACCTCGGAGCACATCCACGCGAGCAGCAGGCGCCACCGGGGCAGGGCCAGCACGGCTGGGACGACAAGCCACAGCGAGTACTGCGGGGACCACACCTTATTCACCAGCAGGAAGGCCGCGACGATGAGGAAGAGGAGCTCGGCCACCCGGGGGGTGCGCCGGGTCCCCAGTCCCAGCCCGGCGATCGCCAGACATGCCCCGGCGAAGAGGAGGAAGCTCACCGTGTTGAGCACGGTGGGGGTGCTGCTGCTGGCGTCGAAACCCGACCAGCCGGTAGCGCGCGCGAGGACGGCGTAGATGGTGGTCCACTCCCAGCTGCGCTCACGGTTGAGGCGGAGGAACTCCGACCATGCCTCCGGGTAGAGGAGCATGACGGGGAGGTTGAGGAGGATCCAGGACACGACGCCGCCGGCGAGCATCCGGAGGAAGGGGCGCGCTCGACGGTTGCGCACCGCGAGGACAAGGAAGGCGCCGAAGGCATAGAGCGGCCACAGCTTGAAGGCCGTCCCCAGGCCCAGCATCACGCCTGCGAGCCCGGGGCGACGCCGGCGGACAAACCACAGGGCTGCGATAACGCAGACGATGGAGGGGATGTCCCAATTGGTGAACGCGTGGACGATGAGGACGGGGGAGGCAGCGATGAGCACGACGTCCCACACGCGATTGCCGGCCAGCTCCGCCAGCATGATGATGCCCAGCACCCAGAGGAGGCTGAGGAAGCCCGCGGTGATGGTGAAGTAGATGACCGAGGGCGGGGGAGTGGCCCCGGGGAGGATGGAGAGGACCCGGTACACCATCCGGCCGAACGCGCCCATGATGCCCTGGAAGTAGCCCGTGGCCACCGGGTATTCGAGGTAGCGAGTGAGCCCGTCCTCCTGCCAGGAATAGGCGTAGGGGAAGCCGCCCGTGTTGAGGCCTCGGCCGGCGAAGAGCGGGATGATGTCGTTGTAGCAGGCAGTGGTGTACTGCCAGAAGCCGGACCAGTCGAGGCTGGCGATCCCCTTCTCATCGATGCTGCTCCGGAAGCAGGGTGACTTCTGCGCATAGCCGAAGCTGCAGAAGGCGACCGCGAGCGCGATGAGGACGCGCAGCGGTGTCCACCAGCGCTGGCGCCCCACCGCCGCGTGCGGCCCGAGAGGGCCGCCGAGGAACTCCCCCCAGCTCCGCGCGGCAGGCTCCCGCCCGATGGCGGGGACCCTCGACTCAGCCGGCCCGATGCGCATTAGCCTGCGGGAACGTGGGCACCCGGCTGCCGTTGCGTGTCACCTCCCGCTCCGGGTGCAGGGGCGGGCTCGGCGGGAGCGTTGGCCCCGCCGTTCTGGGCACCTTCGCCGGCTCCACCGGCCCCGCCGGCTCCACCGGCCCCGCCGGCACCTCCGCCGACGCCGGGGTGCGGCCCGGGCAGCGGGATGGGCGGAAGGCCGGGCAGCTGGATGGCCGGCTGCTGGTTGCCCTCATTGCTCTCGGAGGGGGCGGTGGCGCTCGACTCCGGTGCGGCCGAGCTCGCGGGAGCCTGGTTGTTGCTCCAGTTGGCCGGCGGGATGTTGGCGTTCTTCAGCTCCCGGCTGGTGACCTCGATGGGCTGGGCGTCCTCGAAGTACTCGATGTCCTCGTTGACGAGGGCACCATCCATGGCGTCCTTCCAGATGTCGGAGGGCAGCCCCGCGCCGTAGATGGCGCCGCCCCACGGGGTGGTGATCGCGGAGCCGTCCTCGGTGCCCACCCAGACGGCGGTGGAGAGCTGCGGCGTCGCGCCGATCATCCAGGCGTCCTTGTTCTGCCCGGTATCTCCGAGCTGGGAGGTGCCGGTCTTCGCGGCGGAGGGCCGGCCGTTGGCCAGTGCATGGCCGTTGGAGTAGGAGGCGATGGGCGCCATCGCGGACATAACATTGTTCGCGACGTTGGCATCGACGCGCTGGTCACCGTCGGAATCCTCATGCTCGTAGAGGACCTCACCCGCGGCGTTTTCCACCCGCTGGACAAAGTGGGTGTCGTGGTAGACGCCCTTGTTCGCGAGGGTGCCGAGCCCCACCGCCATGTCGAGCGGCCGGCTCTGGTACTGGCCGAGGATGACGCCCTCATAGGTGCCCCCGTTGGGCTCCTGGAGGGTGTGCTCGACGCCCGGGATGCTCTCCGCCACGCCGAGGCGGTGCGCCATGGCGGCGGTGTCCGCCGGGCCATTCTCCAGGTCCTCCTGGAGGCGGATGAAGCTCGTGTTCAGCGACTGCTTGAGCGCCTCACGGATGCTGCAGTAGCCGCAGGACATGCCCTCGGAGTTCTGCACGGTGATCGACCCGGGCAGCTCCACCGGGGCGGAGGAGTAGCCGGTGGTGAGCGGGATGCCCTGCTCCAGCGCGGCGGCCAGGCCGAAGATCTTGAAGGTGGAGCCCGTCTGCAGGCCCGCATTGCCATAGTCCCAGCCGTAGGGGTCCTCTCCGCCGTAGTAGGCGCGCACCGCGCCCGTCCGGGGATCGGTGCTCACGACGGCGGTCCGAAGGTTCTCATTCTGGCCCTCGAGGTTGCTGCGGGCGGAATCGACGGCCGCTTGCTGGGCGACGGGGTCGATCGTCGTCGTCACCCGGAGGCCCTGGTTAGTCACCGCGTCCTCGGAGATGCCCAGCTCGTTGAGCTCGGCGAGGACGTGGTTCTTGATCATGCCGTTGGGCCCGCCGGTGGTGCTGTTCTCCTGGACGGCGGCGGGGTCGGTGGTCTCGGGGTAGACCATCCCGGCGCGCTCTCCACGGCCCAGGGTGCCGACGGACACCATGCCGTCGAGAACATAGTTCCACCGCGCTTCGGCCTCGCCGCGATTGGTCCACGGGTCCAGCTGGCTCGGCCGCTGGATGGACGCGGCGAGCACGGCGGCCTGCTCCGGGGTGAGCTCCTGGACGGGGACGCCGAAGTAGGCGTGGGCGGCGGCGTCGACGCCATAGGCGTTACGGCCGAAGTAGACGGTATTGAGGTAGGCGCCCAGCACTTCTTCCTTGGACCACTCGTTGGCCATCTTCACGGAATAGACGAGCTCCCGGGCCTTGCGGATGTAGGAGTGCTCGTTCCCGACGAGGGCGTTCTTCACGTACTGCTGGGTGATCGTGGAGCCGCCGCCCGCGGAGGAGTTCCCCGTGAGCTGGCCGAGGACCGCGCGGCCGAAGCCGCTAAAGGAGAAGCCATTGTTGGTGTAAAACTCGCGGTCCTCCGCTGCGAGCACGGCATTCTTCACGGAGTCCGGGATCTGATCCACGGGCACGCTCCGTCGATTCCCCTCGGGGGGCACGATGCGCGCCAGCTCCGTCTCGCTATCCGCAGCATAGATCTGGGAGATCTGGGGGGCGGGCAGCTCCTCCGGCTCGGGGACGTCCACCACCATGTAGGCGATGAGGAAAGCCCCCAAGGGAATGAGCACGATCGCAGCCACCAGGGAGAGAACCCCGATGACCCACGGCCGACGCCGCGATGCCCCAGAACGCTTCTTCCGAAGCCCTGCAGCCGTCGATCCGCCTGCATGCTTTCTTTTCTCTGACACCTTCTATCCCATCCTCAATGGCACTACAACTCTTCTGCCACAGTAACGGGCCATCCTGAGAACAAGATGACCGTCATCCCGCCACGGCCGTGCACGCTTTCATCAGGAAGTTCCAGCGGCACGCGGGGCAGACCTCGACCGTGTGGACCGTGATCTCGGGATAACGCTGAACGATCTCCTCGATTTCCTCTAGATTACGGGCCGTGCCGGACATGCGCCCGAGATCCTCGCCATAAATCCACTCCACGCTGCGCAGGCGATCCGAACCGCAAATGGGGCACGGGTAGCCGGCGGGGCCACCGTGGAAGGTCGATGCGGTGACGAGGATGAAGTCAGCATCGCAGATCTCTTCACGGCGCAGGAGGCCGGCACGCCACTGCTGAAGGACGTGCTGCCGTTCCCACTGGTGATTAATCTCGTTGCGATACGCGACCACAGTGACAGTGTAGAGACTGACCCGGACATGAACGGAGCGCGCCTGCTCGGAGCGCGGCCGGGCCCTGGCCGGAGGAGGGGGCGGCGGGCTTAATCGATCAACCTCTCATCTTGAACGATCCTGTACGCGGCGGGCCCCGGCCCGCTCCTCTTTCCTCCGTACCGTGGGAATGTCGTGCCTGGGGGAGCCCCTCCTCCGGTCACCCAGCACTTCACGCTGATATCACACGGAGAAGTAGTGAGGAGTTCACTTTTATGAGCAATTCGTCCATCCGCGTCGCGATTGCCGGCGTCGGGAATTGCGCAACATCGCTGATCCAGGGCGTCGAGTTCTACAAGAACACCCCCGCCGAGGAGAAGGTCCCCGGCCTCATGCACGTCCAGTTCGGCGATTACCACGTCAAGGACGTCGAGTTCGTCGCGGCTTTTGATGTCGACGCTGACAAGGTGGGCAAGGACCTCGCCGAGGCCACTCGCTCCTCCCAGAATTGCACCATCACGATCACCGATGTCCCGGACACCGGCGTGATCGTGCAGCGCGGCCCGACGTACGACGGCCTGGGCATCCACTACAAGCAGGCCATCACCGAGTCCGAGGAGGAGCCGGTCGACGTCGTCCAGGCCCTCAAGGATGCCGAGGTGGACGTGCTGATCTCGTACCTGCCCGTCGGTTCGGAGCAGGCGGACAAGTTCTACGCCCAGTGCGCGATCGACGCCGGCTGTGCCTTCGTCAACGCGCTGCCCGTGTTCATCGCCTCCGACCCGGAGTGGGCTGAGAAGTTCCGCCAGGCGGGCGTGCCGATCGTCGGCGATGACATCAAGTCCCAGGTGGGCGCCACCATCACCCACCGCGTCATGGCTCGCCTCTTCGAGGAGCGCGGCGTGCGCCTCGAGCGGACCATGCAGCTCAACGTGGGCGGCAACATGGACTTCATGAACATGCTCGACCGCAACCGGCTGGAGTCCAAGAAGATCTCCAAGACCCAGGCTGTGACGTCGAACCTCACCGACGGCCCGCTCGCGGGGAAGGTGGAGGACCGCAACGTCCACATCGGCCCCTCGGACTACGTGGCCTGGCTGGACGACCGCAAGTGGGCCTACGTCCGCCTCGAGGGCAAGGCCTTCGGCGAGGTGCCGCTCAACCTGGAGTACAAGCTCGAGGTGTGGGACTCCCCGAACTCCGCCGGCATCATTATCGACGCCCTCCGCGCCGCGAAGATTGCGCGCGACCGGGGTCTGGGCGGCCCCATCATGCCGGCCAGCTCCTACCTCATGAAGTCCCCGCCGGAGCAGCTTCCGGACGATGAGGCGCGTGCCCGCCTCGAGGCCTTCATCCGCGGGGAGCTCTAAGACCCGCGGGGTGATGCGGGCTGCGTGATGGCCGGCCCGCATGCCCGTCGAACGCCCCGGGAGGGGGAGGGATAACGATGAAATATCCCGACTTCCTCCCGGGGCGTTACGCGTCTCGCGGGAAAAGAGTCCAATATCACATCTACAAATTACGCGGAGAGAAAACGTTCACCGTTAAGATTTTTCCAAGCATTTGGCATGCAATTTCCCCAGGTCATAGGGCCGCAGGAATAATGCATACCCTAGAGCCTTAACGCAAGATATAAGCGGACTCTGATATGCCGACTTCGTGAGGGCCGGAGACCGCAATCGGGATGGCATTTTTGTCTGCCTGATGAACTATTGTGTGGTTATGACTTCTGCGACCCCTGAGGATATTGCGAGGCGGGTGCGCCCCGCCCTGACGAAACTCTATGTCATGTACTTCCGCGTGGCCGAAGCCTCTGAGCTCACCGGCCCGCAGCTGTCCATCATGACGCGCCTGCGCGACGAAGGTGCCGCACGCATCAGCCAGATTGCCCGCGAAGAGGGCATTCGCATGCCTACCGCCTCCAACGCCCTGCACCAGCTCGAGGTTCGCGGCATGGTGCAGCGCGTGCGGGACATCGATGACCGCCGTGGGGTGCGCGTCGACCTCACCCCGCTGGGGCGGGACGAGCTCGAGCGCGTGGGCAAGGAGCGCGACTCCTACTTTGCCGACCTCCTCTCCAACCTCAACGAGGAGGAGCTCGAGCAGGCCGACGCTTTCGCCTCCGTCATTCAGGCCCTGGCTGATCGCTTTGGCGCCGACAAAGAGAACAAGGAGAAGGACGACAAGTAGTCCACCGACCAGTCAGACGGCCGGACGCTGCGTCTTTCCTCTCCGAGAAGGAAAATACTAGGAAGCACTCAGTACCGGCCCGCACACGGCACTAGGGATAATAGGACTGTAGGTTTCCCACAGACCCCCTGGAATGATGCCGAAAAACCACTCCGCCCCGCCCAGCAGCCAGCGCCCCCTGCGCATCCTCGTCGCATGGCGCCCTGACTCCGACGACGATGAAGCCATCGAATGCGCCGCCTGGCTCGGGCGGAGTTTCGCTATCCGCCTCCGCGTCGTCTCCACCGTGCGGCGGCCCTGGCCGTCGAGCACCATCAGCCGACTCGGCGGGAAGTACACCAAGTGGCTGAAGAAGCAGTCCCAGGAGTGCGCGCGGCAGGTGAAGAAGGCCCTGGGGGCGGCGGGGATCGAGAAGAACCAGTGGGATGAGAACTACTCGCTGCTCCTCGAGGGCCCCTCGGAGACGGTGCTGCTCGCCGAAGCTGCCAAAGAATTTGAGGCCGACGCCCTCATCCTCGGCTCCTCCGCGTCCGCGCCCAAGGGACGATTCCTCGCCGGCTCGACCACCGACGCCCTCCTGCACTCCTCGCCGACGGCTCTCGGGCTCGCACCCCGGCGCCCCAAGCTCTCCAAGCGCGGGGTCACCCGGCTCAACTTCGCCTACCTCAGTGCGGACAGCCACGACGATGACCAATCCGCCCTCCACTATGCGGCCACCTACGCCCAGTGCTGGGAGCTGCCCCTGCGGATTCTCGCCTTCTCCACCGAGGGGCTGGCGGACAGCGAGCTTCATGAGCAGCTGCCCCTCGGGCGCGAGCTCTCCGTCGAGTGGCGGGAGCACTCCCTCGCCATGCTTGACCGCGCGCGGGACAGCGTCCTCAAGGACTTCCCCGATCTCCACGTCGAGACCGACTTCGCCTCTGGGGCGGGGTGGGGAGGTGCCGTCGACTCCCTCAAGTGGAAGAAGGGCGATCTCCTCTGTCTGGGGTCGCATCCCGTCGGCGCCCTGCAGCGGGTCTTCCTCGGGTCGACGGCCTCCTCCTTCCTGCCGCACTCGCCGGTGCCCGTGCTCGTCTTCCCGACCTAGGCGGTGGAGCAGCAGCGGAAGGGGGAGCACCGCGAGGCCGTATAGTGCTGGGGAGCGGCCGGTTTCACGTGAAACCACCCACGATTCCGCGCCGCGTTGATCTCACACACGTGGACTATCAAGGGAGGAATCATGGCACCCGTTGCACTCGTGACCGGAGCATCCGGCGGGGTGGGCCTCGCCATCGTGCGCGCACTGCTCGACGCCGGCTGGGAGGTCTACGCCCATTACCGGAGCCAACCCGCCGCGGGGGAGGACGTGCGGGAGGCGCACTGGTGGCAGGCCGATCTTCTCGACGGCGAGGCCTCACTGCGCACCCTGCCGAGGATCGAGCGCCTCGACGCGCTCATTCACTGCGCCGGCGTGTGCCCGATCGGCCCCCTCACCGAGACCACCGAAGAGCAGTGGCAGCGCACGCTCGCGCTCAACGTCACCGCGCCGGCGCTCCTCACCACCGCGCTGATCCCCGCCCTGCGGGCAGCCAGGGGGCACGTCGTGAGCATCAACTCCGGGGCTGGGCAGCACACCAAAGCCCAGTGGGTCTGCTATTCCGCCAGCAAGCACGCGAATAAGGCGTGGGCCGACGGACTCCGCGCCGAAGAGCCCGAGCTCTGGGTGCATTCCGTGTATCCGGGGCGCATTGCGACGCCCATGCAGCGGGAGATCGTCGAGACCCTGGGGGAGGAGTGGACGCCGGAGGCCTACCTGGAGCCGGAGTCTGTGGCTCGGACGGTCCTCCACATCCTCGAGACCGGGGAGGACACGCACCTCACGGATGTCACGCTGCGGCCGCGGGCCCACTGAGCACGCGGGGGATGAGGCGAGCGGAGTGGCTCAATTAGGCTGAGGGATATGGAGCACCCGGAAAACGATCTGCACAGCGATGCGGACTTCTCCAATCTGCCGCGCCCCGAGCCTCATGACTGGGACGACCTCGCCGCGATGAAGGATCCGCTGTGGCAGCTGCAGGAGAATCAGCGATCGACGAAGCAGGCCATCGGCTATGCGATCCTCGCTCCGCTGCTGCTGCTCATTCTCGCCGGGGCGGCGCTCCTCGCCAGCAGGCTGCTCGGCGGGCCGCTCTGTGATCCCGGGCCACACACCTGGCTCTGCACCGATGGTTTCCGCATCTGGTGGCCCATCCTCACGAGCATCGGCGCCTTCATCATCATGGTGGGCTGTGCCGTCATGATGGTCCACAAGCTCAAAGCCTATAGCCGCTGGCGGCCGTGGATGGGTGCCTTCTGGTTCCTTGTGCCCCTCGGCATGCTGTGGATGACCCTCGTGCTGCCCTTCGCGATCCTCGGGCACGCGCTGACGTAGGGGCGGGGCCGCGGGCCGGGCCGCCCGAGCCACCGCCCTTAACGCTTCCGGTAGAGCTGCTTGCGCTGGTACTCGGGCTCCGAGGTGACGAGGACGCCGAGGTTCCGGAAGATCGACTCATCGACCGGGCCGAGGATTGTCGTCGTGTGCACATCGCATCCGCGCAGCTCCACGAGGTAATTGAGGGCCTCGCGGGCCTCGGGGGAGCTTGCGGCAGAGACCGAGAGGGCAATGAGGACCTCATCAGTGTGGAGCCGGGGATTCCGGGAGCCCAGGTGCTGGGCCTTGAGAGTCTGGATGGGCTCGATGGCCTCCGGGGCGAGGAGGTCCAGGTCCGGGTCGATGCCCGCGAGGTACTTCAGCGCGTTGAGGAGCATCGCCGCGGAGCAGCCCAGCAGGGGAGAGGTCTTGCCGGTGATGATCGTGCCATCCGCCAACTGGATGGCGGAGGCGGGGCCGCCGGTGCGCTCCGCGAGCTCGAGGGCCGGGCCCACGACGGCGCGGTCGGTCGTCGAGACCCCTGCCTTGCGCATGACGACGGCCGCGCGGTGGGAGCGGACGTCATCGCTCTGGGCGCGGCGCTCCTCCACGAGCGCCTTGTAGTAGCGGCGGATGATCTCCTGGCGGGCGGCCTCGCAGCAGGCGGCGTCATCGCTGATGCAATAGCCGGCCATGTTGACGCCCATGTCCGTGGGGGAGCGATAGGGGGAGGCGCCGGCGAGCATCTCCAGCATGTCGCGGAGGAGGGGGAAGACCTCGACGTCGCGGTTGTAGCTGGTCACCTGCTCGCCATAGGCCTGGAGGTGGAAGGGGTCGATGACATTGATGTCGTCGAGGTCCACGGTGGCGGCCTCGTAGGCGAGGTTGACGGGGTGCTCGAGCGGGAGGTTCCAGATGGGGAAGGTCTCGAACTTGGCGTAGCCTGCCGGGGTGCCGTGGCGGTACTCGTGGTAGATCTGCGAGAGGCAGGTCGCGAGCTTGCCGGAGCCCGGGCCCGGCGCGGTGACGACGACGAGGTCGCGGCTCGTGCGGACGAACTCGTTGCGGCCGAAGCCCTCCTCCGAGACGATGAGCTCCGTGTTCGACGGGTAGCCCGGGATCACGCGGTGCCGGGACACGGTGAGCCCCAGGCGCTCGAGGCGCTCGATGAAGGTGAGGGCGATGTGGTTGTCATCGCTCAGCTGGGTGAGGACGACGTTGTTGACGAGGAAGCCGCGCTCGCGGAAGGCGTCGATGAGGCGCAGCGCGTCCTCCTCATAGGGAATGCCGAGGTCAGCGCGGACTTTGTGGCGCTCGAGGTCCTTTGCGTTGATGCAGACGATGATCTCGAGCTCATCGCGGATCTCCTCGAGCATGGCGATCTTGTTGTCCGGAGTGAAACCCGGGAGGACGCGCGAGGCGTGCATATCGTCGAAGAGCTTGCCGCCCATCTCGAGGTAGAGCTTGCCGCCGATGCTTCGTCGCCGCTGGTTGATGTGGTGGGACTGAAGCTCGATGTATCGGTCGTGGTCAAACCCAATGGCATGCGGCATAGAGAACATCATACTCAGAGGTGTTCTCCGGCCCGGCGGGAGGAATCACCTGCCGCCGGGCGGGGCTGGTGAGCTGCGGAGCTACTTCCCCTCGGGGCGAGAGGAAAGGACGACCTCGAACTCGAGGAGCTCGGCACCCGTGGCGGCCGGTGAGGTTCCGCCGTCCTTGTGGGGGCGAGCGTGGGTCGCGTGCGCATCACCATCACGCCACGCGGCGAAGCTCTCCTCATCCTTCCAGTGCGTGAGGACAAAGTAGCGGTCCTCGCCCTTCACCGGGCGAAGCAGCTCGAAGCCCTCGAAGCCGGGGGCGTGATCGACGGCGTGCTGGCGGGCCGCAAAGCGCTCCTCGAGGAGCTCACGGGACCCTTCGGGGACAGTGAGGGCATTAATCTTCACGATGCTCATGGCCCCAGGCTACGCGCCCCGCGCCCCGCCGGGCGGCTGAGCGCCCAATCGCGGGGCTTAGACTAGTGCCCATGCCCGAAGGCCACGTCATCCACCGTCTCGCTCGCACGCTCGAGGATCGCTTCCTCGGCCAGACGCTCATGGTGAGCAGCCCGCAGGGGCGCTTTGCCCGGGAGGCGGCGCTTCTCGACGGCCACCAGCTGGCGTGCGCCGAGGCCGCGGGCAAGCAGCTCTTCCTCCACTTTGACCTGGAGGACCCCCGCCACATTGTCTTCATCCACCTCGGCCTCATCGGGAAGTTTCACGTGAAACCATGGACGGAGCCGGTGGGCGCCGTGCGCCTGAGGATCGCCACGGAGGACTGGGCCGCCGATCTCCACGGACCCCAGTGGTGCCGGCTCATCACAGAGGAGGAGCAGGACGCGGCGCTCGCGAAGCTGGGGGAGGATCCCCTCCGCGCGGATGCGGACCCCGAGAGGCTCTGGCCCCGCGTCCACCGCTCCCGGCGCAGCATTGCGGCCGTACTCATGGAGCAGGGTTACTTCGCCGGGGTGGGGAACATCTACCGGGCGGAGACCCTCTTCCGGCTGGGCATCAGCCCCGAGCGCCCCTGCTCCGAGCTCAGCCACGAGGAGTTCCTGGCCATCTGGGAGGACCTGGTGGGCCTCATGGCCGAGGGTGTGAGGGCCGGGCGCATCGATACGGTCCGCCCCGAGCACACGCCGGAGGCTATGCACCGCCCTCCGCGCGTCGACGACCACGGCGGGGAGGTGTACGTGTACCGGCGCGCGGGGCAGCCATGCTGGGTGTGCGGGGAACCCATTCGCACGCGCGTGCTCAACGGGCGGAATCTCTTCTGGTGCCCGCGCTGCCAGCACTGCCCCTAGTGGAGGGACTGCTTTTCCACCCCCGGGCTCACCTGGATCACTCCCAGGAGGGAGATGACCGAGATGACCGCAATATAGATCCCGATAGAGATCGAGGTCCCCGTGCGGTCCAGGAGCAGCTGGGCGATCATGGGTGCGAAGGCGCCGCCAATGATGGAACCGAGCGCATAGCCGATGGACACGCCGCTCAATCGGATGGAGGCGGGGAACATCTCTGCGTAGAGGGCCGGCTGCGGGCCATAGGTCACGCCGAGGAGCAGGCCCAGCACAATCACCGCGAGGAGGAAAGGGAGGAAGGAGGCGCGGTCGATGAGGAGCCACATCGGCACGGCCCAGACGGCCAGGGCGGCGTAGCCCCAGGCGAAGGTCTTCACGCGGCCGAGGACGTCGCACAGCCACCCGCCCCCGATGGTGCCCACCGCCCACGCCACCGCGCAGAGCAGGGTGAGGAAGAGGACCACGCTGCGATCCATGCCCAGCACCTTCGTGCCATAGGAGGCGAAGAACGCGATGGCCATGTAGCCGGCGGCGTTCGTCCCCGCGAAGATGAGCGCCGCGACCACGACGAGCTTCTTCGAGCTCTGCATGAGCTCGCTGAGCGGGGCGGTGGATTCGCGCTGCATCTGCTGCATCTGCGCGAAGACCGGGGACTCCTCCACGAGCGAGCGGATCCACATCCCAATGACGATGAGCACGAGGGAGGAGACGAAGGGGATGCGCCAGCCCCAGGCGTCGAATTGCTCGGGGCTCAGCACGGCGGTGAGGATGAGCATGAAGATCGTCGCGAGCATCATGCCGGCCGGCACGCCCACCTGCGGGTAGGAGCCGAAGTAGCCGCGGCGTTCACGCGGGGCGTGCTCGACGGCCAGCATGGCCGCACCGCCCCACTCGCCGCCGGCGGAGAGCCCCTGGAGGATCCGGAGGATCACGAGAAGAATCGGGGCCGCCATGCCGATGCTGTGATAGTTCGGGAGGAGGCCCATGCACATCGTCGCCCCGCCCATGCCGAGCAGCGTGCACACGAGCACGATCTTTCGGCCATAGCGATCACCCAGGTGACCAGCAAGAACGGCGCCGAGGGGGCGGAAGAGGAAGCTGATGCCGATCGACGCCCAGGAGACAATCTGGGCCATCGCGGGCATGGTGTTCCGCACGGGATCGAAGTATTGGGCGGCGAAGATGATGGCGGCCGCCTGCGCGTAAATGAAGAAATCGAACCACTCGATGGTCGTGCCCACCATGGAGCCGGCCAGGACCTTCTTGTGTTCACGGGTAATACTCATGGGAGGTTCTCCTTCACCTCTCATTGACCCTCGTGGGTTTAGCCCTTGGGTCGGTGGTCGACGAGTCGCTTGGCCTTTCCATCACCGAGGTCGACGTCGTCCTCGATACTCACCTCCACGGTGAGGCCGATACGGTTCTTGATCTGGCGCCGCAGCCGCTGCTCGGCCTCGGCGCGCTGGTGCTCGAGGCAGCCCGGGGCCGCCTCCACCCGGAGGGTGAGCCGGTCCATGCGGCCCACGCGATCGAGAACGCACTGGTAGCGCGGGCGAAGCCGGGTGTCTTCGACGATGATCTCCTCGAATTGGCTGGGGAAGCAGTTGACCCCACGGAGGATGATCATGTCGTCGTTGCGCGCGCTGATCCGCTCGAGCCGGCGCATCGAGCGGGCCGTCCCGGGCAGCAGCCGCGTGAGGTCATGGGTGCGATAGCGCACCACGGGGAAGGCCTCCTTGGTGAGCGTCGTGATGACAAGCTCCCCGTATTCGCCGTCGGGAAGGGGCTTCCCGGTCTCGCGGTCGACGATCTCCGGGTAGAAGTGGTCCTCCCACATCGTCAGGCCGTCTTTGGTCTCGACGCATTCCTGGGCCACGCCCGGCCCCATGATCTCCGAGAGCCCGTAGATGTCCGTGGCATCGATGCCGAACCCGGCCTCGAGCTCGTGGCGCATGCCCTCCGTCCAGGGCTCAGAGCCGAAGATCCCCACGCGCAGGGAGCTCTCCCGCGGGTCGAGGCCCTCCTTCCGCATGCGGTCGAGGAGATTGAGCATGTAGGAGGGGGTGCCCATGATGACGTCGGGCTTGAAGTCGCGGAGGATCTGGATCTGTCTCTCGGTCATGCCGCCGGAGGTGGGGATGGCGGTGGCCCCGAGCTTCTCCACCCCGTAATGCGCGCCGAGGCCGCCGGTGAACAGGCCATAGCCGAAGGTCACCTGCACTTTGTCCCCGGGGCGCACGCCGCCGGCGCGCAGGGAGCGGGCCATGAGGTCGGACCACACTTCGATGTCGTTGCGGGTGTAGCCGACGACCGTCGGCAGCCCCGTCGTCCCGGAGGAGGCGTGGATGCGCGCGATGCGTTGATCCCCGACGGCGAACATGCCGAAGGGGTACTCCGCGCGGAGGTCATTCTTGTCGGTGAAAGGGAAGTGCGCGAGGTCGGAGAGCTCGTGGAAGTCATCGGGGTGGACGCCGTGTTCCTTGAATACCCGCTGGTAGTGCGGGACGTTGTAGTAGGCGTGGCGGAGAGAATTCTTGGCACGGCGGGTCTGCAGGGCGGTGATCTCATCGCGCGAGGCGAATTCGATGCCTGTGTCGGGCCCATATTCGGTGGATACCACGTCGAACTTGGCCTGCATGGGTGTGCTCCTTTGATCGATGCGTCAACGGCTCCTCACCGACCTTTCGGTCAGTTGTGGAACACACTACAGTCCGAACGTGAGCCGCGCCACTACTTTTCCGGCCGCGTTCCCCGCGCCTCCACCCCCTGGAAGGCCAACTCCTCGGTGACCTGCGCCAACTCCCCCGGGCTGAGGCGGCCATCGGGGTTGTACCACTCGGTGAGGGAGTTGACCATGCCAAAGAGGAGGCGGGCGACGCTGTGCGCATCCAGGTCAGGCCGCACCGCGCCCTCCTCCTGCGCCTCCTCCACGAGCTCGATGAGGTAGCCGGTGAACTGCCGTCGTCGATCAAGAGCGGCGAGCTCCACCGGGGAGTTTCCGCGCAGCCGCAGGAGGAGGGTGACATAGGGGGCCTCGTGGCAGAGGGCGAGGGTCGTTCCGCGGAGGAGGGCGCGGAGGCGGTCCTCGGCGGTGCCCCCGCTGTGCTCGCAGGAGCGGACGACGGCGTCGAGGGTGTCGAGGGCGCGGTCGGTGGCCTCTTTGAGGATCTGCTCCTTGGAGGAAATGTGGTGGTAGATGGCAGATTTCGTGAGTCCGAGGCGGCCGGCGAGGGCGTTCATGCTCATGGCCTCGTAGCCCACGTCGTTGAAGGCCTCGACGGCGGTGCGGATGACGTCCTCGCGGCCATAGCCGGGCCTTCCGCGGTTCGACGATCTCCTCTGCGTGTCCTCTGCCATACCTCCAGCTAATACCAGAGCGCCGCAGCCGCGCACTTGACGTGCCGTAGGTCACACAATAAACTGACCGACCAGTCGGTTATCTGAGGAGCCCTGACATGTCTCATCACCCTTCCCTCAACCCCAGCCCCATCAGCGCGGAGGACGGCCAGGCCGCCTTCGATCGCGTCATCGCGGAGGACTCCCGCATCGAGCCCCGCGATTGGATGCCCGAGGCCTATCGCCGCACCCTCACGCGCCAGATCTCCCAGCACGCCCACTCCGAGATCATCGGCATGCAGCCTGAGGCCAACTGGATCAGCCGCGCGCCGAGCCTCAAGCGCAAGGCCATCCTCATGGCCAAGGTCCAGGACGAAGCCGGCCACGGGCTCTACCTGTACTCGGCGGCGGAGACCCTCGGCACGAGCCGCGAGGAGCTCGTCCAGCAGCTCCTCGATGGGCGCGCGAAGTACTCCTCGATCTTCAACTATCCCGCCAGGACCTGGGCGGACATCGGTGCGATCGGCTGGCTCGTCGACGGCGCGGCCATCTGCAATCAGGTGCCGCTCTGCCGCGCCTCCTACGGCCCCTACGCCCGGGCGATGGTCCGCATCTGTAAGGAGGAATCCTTCCACCAGCGCCAAGGGTGGGAGATCCTCTACGAGCTCTCCCACGGCACGCCCGAGCAGAAGCAGATGGCGCAGGAGGCCATCAACCGCTTCTACGGGCCGGCCCTCCAAATGTTCGGCCCGCCCGACGCCGAATCCTCCCACTCCCAGCAATCCATGGCCTGGAACATCAAGCGCTTTTCCAACGATGAGCTGCGCCAACGCTTCGTCGACATGATCGTCCCCCAGGCGGAGGCGCTCGGCCTCAGCTTCGAGGACCCAGACCTTCGCTGGAACGAGGAGCGCGGCCACTATGACTTCGGCGAGCTCGATTGGGACGAGTTCCGCTCCGTCATCCGCGGCCACGGCCCCTGCAACGAACAGCGGATGGCCAGGCGACGCCAGGCCCACGAGGACGGGGCGTGGGTGCGGGAGGCTGCCGCCGCCTACGCGCAGCGCTGCGCCGAGATGGCCGTCGATACCCACCCCGGATCCCTCCACACCGAGTCAGAAAGGAGCCCTGCCCATGTCTGAGACGACGCAGCCCGCCCCCTGGCCCCTGTGGGAGGTCTTCATCCGCACGAATCGCGGCCTCTCCCACGTCCACGCCGGCTCGCTTCACGCCCCCGACGCCACCATGGCGCTGCGCAACGCCCGCGACCTCTACACCCGCCGCAACGAGGGCAGCTCCGTCTGGGTGGTGCCGGCGGAGGCGATTACCGCCTCGGACCCGGACTCGAAGGGCGGCTTCTTCGAGTCCGCGCAGGGCAAGAGCTTCCGGCATGCCACCTACTACACGACAAGCGAGGGGGTGAAGCACCTGTGAGCTTCGCCAGCACGGACAGCGCGACGACGCACAGCCAAGGCAGCGCCATCACGGCGGAGGACATTGGTGCGTCGGGGGCGACGGCGCCGGAGGATGTCGCGCGCTATGCGCTCACCCTCGGCGATGACGCCCTCATCCTCGCCCAGCGCCTGGGCTGGTGGATCTCTCGGGCGCCGGAGATGGAGGAGGACATCGCGCTGGCGAACATCGCGCTCGACACGCTCGGCCACGCGCGCTTCTTCCTCACCTATGCCGGCACGGCGTGGGGGAAGAGCGAGGATGACCTCGCCTACTTCCGCAGTGAGGAGGAGTTCCGCTCCTGCCGGCTCGTCGAGCAGGAGAACGGGGACTTCGCGCACACGATCGCGCGCCAGCTCCTCTTCAGCCACTACGCCCTGGGGCTCTACCAGGGACTTCTCTCCTCCGCCGACGAGACGCTCGCGGCCATCGCCGCCAAGGCGCTCAAAGAGGTGGAGTATCACGTCGACCACGCGAATCAGTGGGTGCTGCGGCTCGGGCTGGGGACGGAGGAATCGGCCCGGAGGATGCGCCTCGGGCTCGAGCACATGTGGCCCTACCTGGAGGAACTCTTCGAGGACCTCCCCGAACACGAGGAGCTCGCCCGCCGCGGCATCGCCGTCCTGCCGAGCAGCCTCCGCGAGGAGACGCTGCGCCGCGTGCGCACGGTCCTCGAGGCCGCTGAGCTGCAGGAACCCGCGTGTCCGCCGGCCCGCAGCGGCCATCGCACCGGATGCTTCAGCGAGCAGCGCGGGTACATCCTCGCGGAGATGCAGTCCTTCGCCCGCCAGCACCCGGGCGCGCAGTGGTGATCCCCATGAGCGCACCACACGACCCGCGCCTCGCCCGCATCTGGGAGGCGGCCGCCCGCGTCCCCGACCCCGAGATCCCCGTGCTATCCATCGCTGACCTGGGGATTCTCCGAGAGGTGCGGCAGGAGGACGACGGCACCCCGGTGGTCATCATCACGCCCACGTACTCCGGCTGCCCGGCGATGGGCACCATCGCGGCGGACGTCAAGGAGGCCGTCGGAGCCCTCGGGATGGGGGATCCGCGGGTGGAGTTCTCCCTCAGCCCCGCGTGGAGCACGGAGTGGATCACCGAGGCCGGGCGGGAGGCGCTGCGCGCGTATGGGATTGCCCCGCCGGTGCGCTCGCGGCGCCCCTCCGGGCCCGTGCCGCTCAGTATCAGCTTTCGGCCTCCCGTGCCCTGCCCGCGCTGTGGCTCGACGAACACCCGATTGCTCACCGACTTCGGATCAACATCCTGCAAGGCGCTCTATACGTGCCGGGACTGTTTAGAACCCTTTGACTATTTCAAGGAGCACTAAGGAGGACGTATGGCCGCCCCAGCCACCACCCGAAAAGCAGCCTTCCAGCCCCTCCGCGTGAGCGCCATCCGCCCGCTCACCGAGGACGCCCTGGAGATCACCTTCGACGTGCCCGAGGAGCTCGTGGAGGACTACAACTACATCCCCGGCCAATACGTGGCCGTGCGCGCCACCATCGACGGGCGCAGCGTGCGCCGCTCCTACTCTCTCTGCGACATCCCCCGCGCGGGCACGCTGCGGATCGCGATCAAGAAAAACCGGGGCGGGGTGTTCTCCACGTGGGCGCACTCCTCCGTGCAGGTGGGAGACGTCATCGAGGTGATGAACCCGCAGGGTGCCTTCACCTCCCGCACGCACACCACCGCTCTCAACGACCCGGAGGCCCTCCTCGACGAGGCCGAACAGCGCACCCCGGCGCCGCGGATCGTGGCCATCGCGGCCGGTTCGGGCATCACGCCCATCATGGCAATCGCCCGCACCTTCCTCCGCGACTCCCCCCGGGCGAGCGTCGAGCTCATCTACGCCAACCGCGGGGGCAACGACGTCATGTTCGCCGAGGACATCGGGGATCTCAAGGACGCCTACCCGGCGCGCTTCGCCGTCCACCACGTGCTGAGCAGGGAGGAGCGCATCAACCCGCTCTTCTCCGGGCGGATCGATGAGGAGCGACTGGCCCTCTTCCTCGACCGGGTGGTGCGCCCGGAGAGCGTCGACGAGTGGTTCCTCTGCGGGCCCTTCGACCTCGTGCAGCTGTGCCGCGACACGCTCGCCGCCCGCGGGGTGCCCGCCGAGGCCATCCGCTACGAGCTCTTCAGCACCGGCCGCCCGAGCGACGCCGAGGACCCCGGTGCGCGCCGGGCCCCCGTCGAGGTGGACCCCGAGGGGGAGAACATCAGCATCGGCTTTACTCTCGACGGCCTGAGCGGCCAGGTGCTCTCCCCGGAGAGCGCCCACGAAACGATCCTCCAGGCAGCCCTCCGCGCCCGGGATGACGTGCCCTTTGCCTGCGCCGGCGGGGTGTGCGGAACCTGCCGCGCGAAGGTGCTCCGCGGCACCGTCGAGATGGCCGAGAACTATGCGCTCGAGCCGGAGGAGGTGGCCGCCGGCTACGTCCTGACCTGCCAAACGCGCCCCACCTGCGGGGATGTGGCCGTCGACTACGACGCCTAGCCGCCGACACGCCCGAGGAACCCCGAGTTATCCCGAGGAAGGACATACCGTGAGTATCCACTACACGATCACCGCCGAGGAGCCCGCCATCGCGGAGATCGCCCTGGACCAGCCCGCCACCCTCAACGCCCTCGCCGAGGCAGACGTCGCGGAGCTGCGCCGCGCCGTCCGGCAGGCCACCGACGACGCCGAGGCCCGGCGCATCGGGGCGCTCGTTCTCCGCGGGGAGGGGAGGGGCTTCTGCTCGGGGCGCGACATCTCGGGGGTGGACCCCGCCACCGACGACGCCGAGCATTACCTCGGCGAGCTCATCACCCCGCTGCTCAGGGAGCTCAGCGACGTCCCGGTGCCCACCTTCGCCGCCGTGCACGGCGTCTGCCTGGGCGTGGGGCTGGGGCTCGTGCTCGCCTGCGACGTGGCCTATGTGGCAGAGGACGCGCGCTTTGGTTCGCCCTTCGCGCGGCTGGGCGCGGCCCTGGACTCAGGCGGGCACCACCTCTTCGTCACGCGCCTGGGAGCCCAGCGCGCGATGGACCTCATCCTCACCGGCGACTTCCTCAGCGGCTCCGAGGCGGTGGCCGCCGGGATGTTTGCGCGGGCGCTGCCGTCGTCGAGCCTTCTTGAGGTGACGCGGGAGAACGCCCGCCGCGTGGCGCAGGGGGCGCCGCTCGCCGCGCGGGCCGCCCGGGGGCTCGTGCGGGAGGTGCGCGATGAGCGGCTGGGGCTGTGGGAGACCATCGCCCAGGAGAACGCGGTGCAGGGCGAGCTGTGCAACACCGCGGATTATCGGGAGGGTTTTGCCGCCTTCCAGGAGAAACGCCCGCCGATTTTTGAAGGGAAGTAGCTCATGAATGCTGTGATTGTCGGCGGGCTGCGCACGCCCGTGGGACGCTATGGTGGGGCGCTCGCAGGCGTGCGGCCCGATGATCTCGCGGCGCACGTTGTGCGGGGTGTCGTGGAGGCGGCCGGGATTGACCCGGAGGAGGTGGATGAGGTCATCCTCGGCAACGCGAATGGCGCGGGCGAGGAGAACCGGAACGTCGCGCGGATGGCGTGGCTGCTCGCCGGCTTCCCGGACAGCGTCCCCGGGCTCACGATCAACCGGCTCTGCGCCTCCGGGATGAGCGCGATTGCGCTGGCCAGGGCCATGATCCTCGCCGGGGATGCCGAGGTCATCGTGGCCGGGGGTGTCGAGTCCATGAGCCGGGCGCCGTGGGTGCTCGCCAAGCCCGGGAGCCCGTGGGCGCGGCCCGGGGAGATCGCGGACACCTCGATCGGCTGGCGCTTCACCAACCCTGTCTTCCAGGCCCAGCCGGAGCTCACCCTCTCCATGCCCGAGACCGCCGAGGAAGTCGCCCGCCGCTGCGCCATCTCCCGCGAGGACGCCGACCTCTTCGCGCTCCGCTCCCACGAGCGCGCGCTCGCCGCCCGCCAGGCCGGGCTCTTTGGCCGCGAGATCCTCCCCGTCGAGGTGCCCACGCGCGCCGGGACAGTGCTCGTGAGCGACGACGAAGGCCCCCGCCCCGACACCAGCCTGGAAAAACTGAGCCGCCTTGCACCGGTGGTGCGCGGCGGGGAGGTCGTCACGGCGGGGAATTCCTCCTCACTCAACGACGGCGCCTCCGCGCTGCTCATCACCTCCGAGCGCGCCGCCGAGCGGCTGGGCCTCACACCCCGCGCCCGGATTGTGGGCTCCACGAACGTCGGGCTCGAACCCGCCGTCATGGGGCTTGGGCCCATCGGGGCGGTGCGCGCCCTCGCCTGCCGGACGGGATGGGGCCCGGAGGAGGCCGATGCCATCGAACTCAACGAGGCCTTCGCCACCCAATCGCTCGCCTGCCTGCGGGAACTCCACCTCGATCCCGAGATCACCAACGCCTGGGGAGGGGCCATCGCGCTCGGTCACCCGCTGGGGTCCTCCGGCAGCCGCATCGCCCTCACCCTGCTCAGCCGCCTCGAGCACGAGGGCGGACGGCGCGGCATCGCGACGATGTGCGTGGGCGTCGGCCAGGGCTCGGCGCTGGCGCTGGAGAGGATCGAGTAGCGCCGGGCGGGCGTCGAGCCCCCAAGACAGCAGGAAGCACATACTGAGAAAAGGAGCACCATGACCGCTTTACCCCCATCCGGCGAGGCCCTCCGCATCAGCCAGGAGGAGGGCTACGTGCTGGCCCGGCTGCATCGGCCGGAGGTGCGCAACGCCATTGATGAGACCATGGTCCGCGAGTTTCACCAGCTCTGCGAGTATCTCGAGCGCGAGCCCGCGATCCTCGTCATCACCGGCTGCACGGTGAACGGGAAGGGGATCTTCGCCTCGGGGGCTGACATCCGTCAGCTCCGCGAGCGGCGGACCGCCGACGCCCTCCGCGGCGTGAACTCCACCCTCTTCCACCGGATCAAGCGGCTGCCCATGCCCGTCATCGCCGCCATCGATGGCTATGCGCTGGGCGGCGGGCTGGAGCTCGCGCTGGCGGCGGACTTCCGCATCGCCACCGAGGGCGCCACCTTCGGGCAGCCGGAGACCGGGCTGGGAATCATCGCCGGGGCCGGGGCGCTCTGGCGGCTCACGACGCTCGTGGGGGAGGGGGTGGCGAACGAGATACTGATGGCCGGCCGACGGCTCAGCGCCGCCGAAGCCCTGCGCCACGGCCTGCTCACCGAGGTCACGACCAGCGAGAACCTGCTCGACGCCGCGGCGGAACTCGCCCGGCGCATCGGGAAGAATGATCCGCTCGCCGTGCGGCTGAGCAAGGAGCTCCTCGCCATGCCGGAGAGCGCACACCCGGCCGTCGACGCCCTCGCCCAAGCCATCTGCTTCGAATCACCCGAGAAATTCCGGCGCATGGACGCCTTCCTCGAAAGGAAACACTCATGACTCGTATAAACAACTCGCCGAGCGCCGCGCACAGCCCGGAGGTGCCCGCGGCGGTGGGCGTCGTCGGCGGAGGGCGGATGGGCGGCGGCATCGCGCACGCCTTCCTCATGGCGGGTGCCCGGGTGAGCGTCGTGGACGTCTCGCCGGAGGCGGCGGAGGCGGCCCGCGGGAGGATCGCGCGCTCGGTGGATGCCTCGCTCGCGCGCGGGGCCAGCGGGGAACGGGAGGAGATCCTCGGGAGGCTGCGCTGCGGCGCGGAGTACGAGGCGCTTGAGGGGTGCGAGCTCGTCGTGGAGGCGGTGCCCGAGGACCCCGAGCTCAAAGCCGAGACCTTCCGCCGGATCGCGCAGACCGCGCCGGGCGCCGCCCTGGCAACGAACACCTCCTCCCTCTCCGTGACGGAGCTCGCGGGGGCGCTCGAGCACCCGGAGAAGGTCATTGGCCTGCACTTCTTCAACCCCGTCCCGGCCTCCACGCTGGTGGAGATCATCGTGGCGGAGCGCACGCCGCCGGAACTCCTCGAGCGTGCGCGCGGCTGGGTGGCCGGGCTAGGAAAGACGCCGGTGGTGGTGAAGGACTCGCCGGGATTCGCCTCCTCGCGGCTGGGTGTGGCGATCGCCCTCGAAGCCATGCGCATGGTGGAGGAGGGCGTCGCGAGCCCCGAGGACATCGACGCCGCCATGGTCCTGGGCTACAAATTCCCGGTAGGGCCGCTCGCGCTCACCGACATCGTGGGGCTCGACGTGCGGCTCGGCATCGCCCGATACCTGCACTCCACGCTGGGCGAACGCTTTGCCCCGCCGCAGATCCTCGTGGACAAGGTGGCCCGCGGGGAGGTGGGGCGCAAAGCCGGCGCGGGCTTCTACCGCTACGAGGAGGAGTGAGGCCTCGGGGCCGGGGCCGGGGGCTGGGGGCCGCCTGAGGCTAGCGGCCGCCTGAGGCAAGGGGCCCGCCCCTACCCCTCGACGATCGCGTTGCTGATCCGGGCCGTGCAAAGGCGGCGGCCCTCCTCGTCGGTGATGATGACCTCGTGGGAGCACATCCGCCGCCCCAGGTGCAGGGCCCGGGCGCGCGCCGTGACGAGGCCGCGCCGTCCCGAGGCGTGGTGCGTGGCGTTGATATCGACGCCGACGGCCACCTTCCCCATCGTGGAGGCATGGATGACGGCCGCCCAACTGCCCACGGCCTCGGCGAGCGCGACCATCGCCCCGCCGTGGAGGAGGCCAAGGGACTGGCGGTTGCCGTCGACGGGCATGCTTGCCACGACCTCCTCCGCGCTCTCCGTGATCACCTGCACCCCCATCTTCCGGTCGAGTTCTCCCAGCTCAATGCGCCAGGGCTGGGTGGTGGGCTCGCTCATGGGGGCTCCTTCGCGCCGGGGCTGCCAGTGCGCAGCATGTAGTGGTGTAGGTTACACTACAAGCACATACTGACCGAACGGACGGTCGCCTCCCATCGAACCGGACGAGAGGAACACCCCCATGCCAGCCCCCATCACCCCGAGTTATCTCCTCGACGCGTGGGTCACCCCCACGGACCCTTCCCACACCACCGAGGTCACCGACCCCGCCACCGGGGAGATCATCGCCCGCAGCAGTACCGAGGGGCTCGACGTCGCAGCCGCCGTCGATTATGCCCGCCGCCGCGGCCAGGAGGAGCTCGCGCGGCTGAGCTTCCATGATCGCGCGCTCATCATCAAAAAACTGGCCCTCTACCTGCAGGAACACAAAGGTCCTCTCTACGAGGCCTCCGCGTGCACGGGGGCCACGGCCGCGGACCACCTCATCGACGTTGACGGCGGGATCGGCACCCTCTTCACGATGTCCTCCAAGGCCCGGCGCGAGATGCCCAACGCCACCGTCCTCATCGACGGCGCCACGGAGCGGCTCTCGCGCGACGGCTCCTTCCTCGGTGAGCACATCTACACCTCGCTTCCCGGGGTGGCCGTCCAGATCAACGCCTTCAACTTCCCCGTGTGGGGATTCCTCGAGAAATTCGCGCCGGCGTTCATTGCGGGGGTGCCGAGCATCGTGAAGCCGGCGACGCCGACGGGCTTCGTCACCGCTCGGTGCGTCGAGCTCATGGTGGACTCGGGGCTGCTTCCGCCCGGCGCGCTCCAGCTGCTCAGCGGCTCCGCCGGGGAGCTCCTCAGCTGCCTTGACTATCGCGATCACGTCGCCTTCACCGGCTCAGCGCGCACCGCCGAGCTGCTGCGCGGCAGCGTCGCCCCGGGCGTCCGCTTCAGCGCGGAGGCCGACTCCCTCAACGCCGCCCTCCTCGGGGAGGGGATTGGCCCCGGGGAGCCCGAGTTCGACGCCTACATCCGGGCGCTCGCCACGGAGATGCGCGCCAAAGCCGGGCAGAAGTGCACGGCCATCCGCCGCGCGATCGTGCCCGAGGCGGTGATCGACGACGTCGTCTCGGCGCTCGCGGAACGCCTGGCGGGCTCCATCCAGCTCGGCGACCCGCGCGACCCGGACACCACGATGGGTCCGCTCGTCTCCGCAGCTCAGGCCGCCGATGTGCGGGCTGCGATCACCCAGCTCGTTGACGCCGGGGGGCGCGTCGAGCTCGGCGGAGCAGAGGCGGGGAAGGAGCTGGGCGAAGCCTACGTGGCGCCCACGATCCTCAGTTTCCGCGGGGAGGCGCGTGAGGCCGCGGCCGTCCACGAGGTGGAGGCCTTCGGCCCGGTGGTCTCCGTGCTGGGCTATCGCGAGCGGGCGGAGGCTATCGCCCTCGCGGCGCGGGGTGGGGGCTCGCTCGTCGCGACCCTCTGCTCCCACGACCTCGAGGAGGTCCGCGAGGTGGCGACGGGCATCGCGGCGCACCACGGGCGCCTGCACCTTCTCGACCGCGACGATGCCCGAAGCAGCACCGGGCATGGCTCCCCGCTGCCGCACCTCATCCACGGCGGGCCGGGGCGCGCCGGCGGGGGAGAGGAGCTCGGCGGCGTGCGGGGCATCCTCCACTACATGCAGCGCACCGCCATTCAGGGCAGCCCCGACCACCTCACCGCCCTCACCGGCCAGTGGCACCGTGGGGCGGCCGTCCGCCGGGTCACGCGCGCCGACGTGGACTCTGGCGCAGGCGTGCACCCCTTCCGCCGTTCGCTCGCGGAGCTGCGGATTGGGGACCAGTTCGCCTCCGAGCTGCGCACCGTGCGGCTGGAGGACATCGAGCACTTCGCGGAAAGCACCGGGGACACCTTCTACGCCCACACCAACGAAGAGGCCGCGCAGGCAAACCCCTTCTTCCCCCGGCGCGTGGCCCACGGCTACCTCCTGGTGTCCTGGGCGGCGGGGTTGTTCGTCGACCCGGAGCCGGGACCGGTGCTCGCGAACTATGGCCTGGACAACCTGCGCTTCCTCACCCCCGTGACCTATGACGACGCCATCCGGGTGGAGCTCACCGCCAAGCGCATCACCCCGCGGGTCACCGAAGATTATGGCGAGGTCGCCTGGGACACGGTGCTCTACAACCAGCGCGACGAGGTGGTGGCCGAGTATGACGTGCTCACGCTCGTCGCCAAGGAGGGCGGGGAGGCACCCCGCGGCGCGTGAGGTGCGGGGCGGGGCGTCGTCGATGAGTGGCCATTATTGGACGACGTGGCTCGGGAGCTCGGAGGCCGGGTAGTAGACGGGTGTGAGCACGACGAGCAGCACAAAGACCAGCACCGACGCCCCGATAGCCCCCACCATGATCTTTTGGGTGTGCGGCCGGGAGCGATAGCGCATCCACCACGCGCCCGCCCCGGTGCCGAGGGTGTTGAAGAGGAGGTCATCGACGGAGGTGTGCCCGAGCGCGAAGAGGTACTGGCTGGTCTCGATGCCGCAGCTGATGAGCGCACCCGTGGCGACAATGCCCCTGATGCGCCACGATAAGCCCCTCGCCAGCAGGAATCCCACGGGGATGAAGAGGAGGAAGTTTCCGCACATGTCGAAGAGCGGCCGGAACCACGTCGGGCTGGTCCACAGCTGCTCGAAGGGCCAGAGCTCCAGGCTCCGGGCATGCTGATAGGCCGGGTGCCACAAGTAGCCGATCCGGAACTTCGTCTTGAGGATCGTGAGAGCGAGGATCACCGCCCCATAAGCAAGAAGTAATGCCCTGCTTAAAGGTCGTCTTAATTTCAGGGACATGCACCTCACCATAGAGGAATCAAAGCGATGAATCTTCCCCTCGGCGGTGAGATGGGGTCTGAGCGGGGAGGGAGCGGGGCGGGAGCCGGGCGCGGGGAGGATGCGGGGCGGGAACGCTCGCGGTCCTCGGTCAGGGCATGAGGTGAGCGGGGTAGAACACCGGGGTGAGAAGCACCATGAGGGCAAAGGAGGCGACCGCGAGTCCAATCACCCACACACTCACGCAGGCGGCGCGCTCCCCGGCGCGACGGCGCAGCCACCACGCGCCCATCCACGTTCCCAGCGTGTTGAGGATGAGGTCATCCGTATCCGTCCGGCCCACCGCGAAAATGAACTGCGTCAGCTCGATCCCCAGGCTGAACGCCGCCCCCGTGAGCACAATCCTCCCAAGAGGCCACGACGTCATCCTGGCGAGCAGAATCCCCAGCGGGATGAACATGAGGAAGTTGCCCAGGCAATCGAAGATCGGGCCGAACCACGTGGAACTCGCCCACAGCTGCTCAAAGGGGATGAGTTCCAGGCTGCGGTTGTGCTGATTCTCCGGACGCCACAAGTAGCCGATCCGATACGTCGTCTTGAGAACCGTGAGAGCGAGGACCATTGCGACATAGGCGATCAACACAACGCCCGTGCCCCTCGAGTGCGTGCGGTGCATAGTTTCCTCACTCTAGCTGAGGCCGGAGGGGCGAATGGCCTCCCGCATGCACAATGGGGGCATGAGTATCGCCCCCAGCGTCATCCCCAGCGCCCTGAGCCCCACCCGACACGGAATGCCATGCACGTCTGTCGTGTCGTGTGTGCCGTGTGCCCCGGCCTTCAGCGTGGCGGACATTCGCGCGGCAGAGGAGCCCCTCCTCCATGCCGAGCGCTACCCAGATCAGCTCATGCGCTCGGCCGCGCACCACGTCGCGGAGCTCGCCTATCTGCTGCTCCGAACGACGCGGCGGGCTGGGCGCGCGCGGCGGGCTGGGCGCGCGCTGCTCCTCGTGGGGCCCGGGGGTAACGGGGGCGACGCGCTCTATGCCGGGGCAGAGCTCCTCAGCGCCGGGGTGGGCGTCGAGGCCGTCCTGCTCTACCCGGAGAAGACCCATCCCCGCGCGTGCGAGGCCTTCCTCGCGGCCGGGGGGATCGAGCGCCCGGCCGAAGACCTGGGCGAGGCAGGGGAGTGGGGCCTGGTGATTGATGGGCTGCTCGGCATCGGGGCGCGCGGAGGGCTGCGCGAGGAAGCGCGGCGGCTGGTGGACGTCGTCGAGGGCTCCGGGGCCACGGTGCTCGCCGTGGACGTCCCCTCCGGGATCGAGGCGGACTCGGGGAATGCGGGCGGCCTGCACCTGCGCGCCGACGTCACCATCACGTTTGGGGGCCTCCGACGCGCCCACGCCCTGTGCCCTGAGTGCGGAGAGGTCATCCTCGCGGATCCGCGGCTGCCGGAGTCGGTCGGGGGCGAGGAGGCCGGGGCGAGCATCGGGGATCACCTCCGCGAGGCCACCCCCTCCATGCTGCTCACCCGCGCCTGGGCGGGCTCAGACACCCTCACGGACGCCGAGCTTCGCAGCGCACGCGGCGCCACGCTTCGCCACCTTCCGGTGCTCCGCGGCTTCCCGAGCCAAGAGCCTTCCGCCGGGGCGGACAAGTACAGCGGCGGGGTGGTGGGCATCGCGGCGGGTTCGACGACCTACCCCGGCGCAGCAGTGCTCTGCACCTCGGGAGCCGTGCGGGCGACGAGCTCGATGGTCCGCTATGCCGGCGGCCCCCGCGAGGCGGTCCTCGCGGCGCACCCGGAGATCGTGGCCTCGGCGGGCATCGACGACGCTGGCCGCGTCCAAGCCTGGGTGTGCGGCCCCGGCCGCGGGACGGATGAGACGGCCGCGCAGGAGCTCGGCGCGCTTCTGAGCGGAGCGGGGCAGCCGGGCAGCGAGGCCTGCCCGCTACTCATCGACGCCGATGGTCTCACGCTCCTCGCCGAGCATGCGTCCCTCCGCCGCGCCCTGCGGGCCCGCACCGGGGCGGATGTTTCACGTGAAACAGCATCGGGGGCGGGCGGCCAGCCCGTCGTCCTCACACCCCATGCCGGGGAGTTCCGGCGTCTGAGCAGGGCGTATGCGGAGGACGACCCCTCTGGGTCCTCCTGCCCCGATCCCGCCGAGGACCCGCGCGCTGCCGTCGAAGCCCTGGCTCGCTGGACCGGCGCGATCGTCCTCCTCAAGGGAAGGATGACGCTCGTCTCAGACGGCGAGCGCACCTACGCCATCGACAGCGGCAGCTCGTGGGCGGCGACCCCGGGATCCGGAGATGTCCTCGCCGGAGTGCTGGGCGCGCTCATCGCCCGCGCCCCGCGGGAGGGTGTTCTCGACGCCGTCCTCAGCGGGGTCCTGCTCCACGCCCGGGCCTCGGCCCTCGCCGCCGAGAGGGCTGGCGGTGGCCTGGGCAGTGCGGCGCCGGTGAGCGCCGGGCAGATCGCCGAGGCGATCCCCCTGGCCTGGGCTTATCGCGGCTCCGGGGCGCCGGGTGAAGAGGCCGCGGGGGACGCGGATGGCGCGGCCGGCTGGGAGGCTGTGGAAGCTGGTGCCACGAGCGCGTCATAGGAGCGCTGGAATTCCTCGGCAGCGCGGTCCCAATACTCCTGCTCCTCCGTGCGCGGGGCGATGGCCTCAGCCCACGGCGGTGTGGCCGGAGTCGCGCAGTGGCCCAGGGCGTCGAGCGCGATGAGAGCGGTGCCTCGCAGGGTGGCTCGCTTCATCTCCAGCGGGGTCACCTCGCAGCCCAGCGCGCTGGCGAGCGGCTGGAGCCACGCCGGCATCTCGGAGGTCACCCGCCCCGAGGCGATGATCCGCCGCGGCCGGGCGCCCGCGGCGCGAAGCTCCTCCCACACCCGGCGGTAGGAGAGCACAATGCCCTCGACCATCCCTCGCCAGAGGTCCGCGGGGCCGCAGGCCTCGGTCACCCCGGTGATGGCTGCCTGGGCGTCGGCGGCCCATCCCGTGGAGCGCTCCCCGG
Organism: Corynebacterium uropygiale; assembly: GCF_021568315.1. Taxonomy (GTDB): domain Bacteria; phylum Actinomycetota; class Actinomycetes; order Mycobacteriales; family Mycobacteriaceae; genus Corynebacterium; species Corynebacterium uropygiale. The sequence goes on along the minus strand of NZ_JAKGSI010000006.1, from coordinate 87,925 downwards.
AGAGGAACGGCAGAACGTGCGGGGTGGCCGGGCGCGGGGGTGCAAGGAGCGCCGCCGCGATCTCCTCCTCCGGGATCTCCCGGATGGTGGAGCGCAGCCAGGAGACCGCGCGTCCGACGTCGTTGAGCGCCCCGCCCACGATGCACTGCTCACGGGAGACGCGGTAGCACCACAGGCCGCCGGGGATGCGCTCGGGGACGTGGGGGAGGAGGACGCGCACGGCGCCAGACGTCGCTGCGGCCACGGCCACCGTGTCCTCGTCACTTGCGCCCGGGCCGACGGTGGAGGGCCAGCCGTCGGGAATGGCGGGGAGCCATGGGAGGCCCTCGAGCTCCGACCATTCCGCGGGGAGCTTCGTTGGGAGAAGGGGCTCCGAGGGGTCGCAGATCGGGGCGAAGAGCTCAGGGCTGACGCCCAGGACGTCGAGGATGGCCGTGTCCAGCTCGCCAGTGTGCGCATGAAGGATGCCCGACCAGGCGGCCATCGAGGTGGAGATCCCGCGGACTCCGGCGAGCTTCGCGTACACGTACTCGCCGAGGGTCATGACGGCATCTGCGGCGGCGAACTCCTCCGGCATCGTGCGCGCCGCCCAGCGCAGGCGCGCCGGGTGATAGGAGGTGTGGAGGCGCACCCCGGTGCGGACGTGATAGGCCTCCTCGTCGATAGTGCCGCGCAGGGCGTGCACGTCGGCGGCGCAGCGGGCATCGGCATAGGTGGCGCAGGGGGTAAGCGCCTCCCCCCGGCGGACGAGGAGGAAGGACGAGGCGAAGGTGTCCATCGCCACCCCGACGAGCTGCGGGGCAAGATCGTGCTCGCGAATGCACTCGAGTACCCCGTCGATGATGCGGCGGCACTCATCCACGACGGCGTCCGCGTCGATCGTGCTGCGGCCGTGCGCGTTGGTGTCGAAGTGGTGGGGAATGCGCTGCTTAGAGCCCTTGACGGGGCGCCCCAGGGCGTCATAGAGCCCGCCCCGCGAGGCCGTGGATCCGATGTCGAGGGCTAGCACATAGGGCGCCTGAGAGCGTCGGCACGGAACCGACATCGTGGGAATTTTCCGACGCGCTGGGCGGGCGTCTGGGGAGCCGGGATCGCAAGCCTTCATGCCTTCCACGATAACGGCGCGCCCGTACCGCCCCGGACGCCGAGGGTGGCCCGAAGTAATAGCAGGGCTATCATGAGCCCACACAGTCTTGTCCATCGCGAAGGAAGTTTCACGTGAAACGGCAATTACCGCAGATCTCTGAGCTCCTGCCTCTCATGCAATTCTCGAAGCCCTCGCTCGATCGCCGGGCCGCGCGGCTCTCGAAGACCGCGAGCATCTCGGACCTCCGGGCTATCGGCAAGCGCCGGACCCCGAAGCCGGCCTTCGATTATGTCGACGGGGCCGCCGTCGACGAGCGCACCGCCGACCGCACCCGCGAGGCCTTCCTTAACTGCGAACTCATCCCGCGCGTCCTCCAGGGTCACCAGGACGTCAAGCTCGCCACCACCATCGCTGGCGGGCCCTCCGCGCTGCCCTTCGGCATCGCGCCGACGGGCTTCACCCGCTTCATGCACTCCGAGGGCGAGGATGCCGGCGCCGCCTCCGCCGCAGCCCACGGCATCCCCTTCGCTCTCTCCACCATGGGCACGCGCAGCGTGGAGGAGGTTGCCGCGGCCTCCGGGACGGGTCGCCGCTGGTTCCAGCTCTACCTGTGGCGCGACCGCGAGGCCTCCCGGGACCTCCTGCGCCGCGCCCGCTCCAACGGCTTCGACGCGCTCATCGTCACCGTCGACACCCCCGTGGCCGGGCAGCGCCTCCGCGACGTCCGCAACGGCATGACCATCCCGCCGAAGCTCACGCTCTCCACGGTGGTCGACGCCGCCTGGCGCCCCGAGTGGTGGTTCAACTTCCTCACTACGGACCCGCTGACCTTCGCCTCCCTCTCCAACACCACCCACAACCTCCCCGAGCTCATCGACTCCATGTTTGATCCCACGATCAACATGAAGGACCTCGCGTGGATCCGCGAGAACTGGGACGGGCCGCTGCTGGTCAAGGGCATCCTCACCCCGCAGGATGCGCGCATGGTGATCGACGCCGGCGCGGACGGCATCGTCGTCTCCTCTCACGGTGGCCGTCAGCTCGATCGCGCGCCGCTGCCCCTCCAGGCGCTCCCGGCCATCCGCGCGGAGCTCGGGCCGGACGTCGACATCATCTATGACTCCGGCATCCGCTCCGGCAACGACGTCGCGGTTGCGCTGGCCCTCGGCGCTGACTTCTGCCTCATCGGTCGCGCCTACCTCTACGGCCTCATGGCCGGCGGCCGCCAGGGCGTGGACCGCGCCATCGAGCTCATCGCGAATGAGCTGAGCACCAGCCTCCACCTCCTCGGCGTCTCCGGGATCGATGAGCTCTCCCGCGAGCACGTCCGCACCCCGTGGGATCCCCGGGAGGAGACGAAGGACAGCGCCCGCAGCTAGTCCGCACTTTCCGGTGCGGCCACGCCGGCCGCTTTCCCCACGTCAGCCCCCTGTTTGAACGCCGTTCAGCAGGGGGCTTTAAGCTGAAAGACGTGAACACTGAGGAGCTCCTTCGACTCGATGCCCGCCACGTCTGGCACCCTTACGGCCCCCTGCCGAGCCGCGTCCCCTCGCTCCCCGTCGCCTCCGCCAAGGGCACCCGGCTGCGGCTCCGCGACGGGAGAGAGCTCATCGACGGGATGAGTTCATGGTGGGCCGTCGCCCACGGCCACTCCCACCCGGAACTGGTGGATGCCGCTACCCGGCAGGCCCGCACGATGAGCCACGTCATGTTCGGGGGCCTCACGCACGAGCCGGCGGTGGCTCTCGCCCAGGATCTCGTCGAGCTCACCCCCGACCCGCTCGACTGCGTGTTCTTCTCCGACTCGGGGTCCATCTCCGTCGAAGTGGCCATCAAGCTCGCGCTCCAATACGCCCGCGCCACCGGGCACCCGGAGCGCACGCGCATCATGACCTGGCGGGGCGGCTACCACGGGGACACGCACTGGCCCATGAGCGTCTGCGACCCCGAGGGCGGCATGCACTCCCTCTGGGCCGGCGCGCTTACCCCGCAGGTCTTCGCCCCACGCCCGCCCGATCGCGGGGCAGGGGAGGAGCAGATTGCCGCGTACCTCCGGGAGGTCGAGAGCCTCCTCACCGACGAGGTCGCCGCGTTCATCATCGAACCCGTCGTCCAAGGCGCCGGCGGCATGCGCTTCCACGACGAGGCCACCGTCCGCGGCATCCGCGACATCTGCCGCCGCCACGGCCGACTGTTCATCGCCGATGAGATCGCGACGGGCTTCGGCCGCACCGGCGTCCTCTTCACCACCGGAGCCGACGCGGCCGCCGCAACCCCCGACATCCTCTGCGTCGGCAAGGCCCTCACCGGCGGATTCTGTACGCTCGCCGCCACTCTCACCAGCACGGAGATCGCCCGCACGGTGTCCGAGGCCCACGGCGGGATCATGCACGGGCCCACGTTCATGGGCAATCCGCTGGCCTGCGCGGTGGGTCATGCGGCGATGGGGATCATCCGGCGCGGCGAGTGGCGGCGCCAGATTCCCCGCATCGAGGCGCAGCTCCGCGCGGGCCTCGCCCCCCTCCGTGCCGACGAGCGGGTGGCCGACGTCCGAGTCCTCGGGGCCATCGGCGTCGTCGAGATGCGCTGCCCCGTCGATATGCCACGCGCCACCCGCGCCTGCGTCGATGCCGGCGTCTGGCTCCGCCCCTTCGGCAAACTTGTTTATACAATGCCCATGTTCCCCAGCTCAGAGGAGGAGATCACCACGATCTGCTCCGCCATGAGCGCCATCGTGGAGGCCCAATCATGACGATCACACTCATCAGCGGCACAAATACCGACGTCGGCAAGACCATCGCCACCGCGGCGCTCGCCCTCCGCTCCCGCTCGGAGGGCCGCACGGTCTGCGTCATGAAGCCCGCCCAGACCGGGGAGCCGGAGGGATCCGGGGACCTCGCCACCATCACCCGGCTCACGGGGCTCGACGCCGCCCAGCTCATCGAATGCGCGCGCTTCCCGGAGCCCCTCGCGCCGGACATCTCCGCCCGGCGCGCAGGCATGGACCCGCTCGCCCTCGGCACGGTCCTCGACGCCGTCTCCGCCGCAGCCGAGCGCTGCGATCACCTCCTCATCGAGGGCGCCGGTGGGCTGCTCGTGCGCCTCGGCGTGGAGAAGAACTCCCCGTGGACCCTCGCTGACCTGGGCATATGCTTGCAGGAGCAGGGGCTCGCCCCGGAGTGCGTCCTCGTCACGACGGCCGCCCTCGGCACGTTGAACTCCACGGAGCTGAGCGTCGAGGCCCTCCGCCGCAGGGGGCTCGAGTGCGCGGAGCTTATCATCGGGAGCTACCCGTCGGAACCGGAGCTGGCGGAGAGGCTCAACCTCGAGGACCTCCCGGACGTCACGGGGGTTCCGCTCGGCGCGGTGATTCCCGCCGGGGTGGGGGCTCTCAGCCCAGAGGAGTTCCAGGCCCAGGCTCCCAGTTGGTTCCGGGGCTGAGGGGCTCGCCGTCCGGGATGCCGCGGCGCGGTGCGGCTAAGATCCAAAGCATGGAGGACACGAACAGCAGCAATTACAGCGTCCGCATCATCGCGGGGCTCATTCTCTTGGTGACGTTTGGCGGGTTGCCCACCATGGTCGATGGCCGACCACTGTGGGCGGCGCTGCTCGGGGCGGCGGGGGTTATTGTCGGGATCGTCATGTTGGCGCTCTCCCTGGGGACCATCCTGCGTAATCGGCGGCGTAATCGGCTCAAGCGCCTGCACGAGTCCTAGGCGCGTAGGGTGGTGCCCATGCTGCAGCACCACCCACCGCATGATTCCTGTAGCCCTGACCTTGCGCGCGACCTCGAGGTCATGGGGGAGGACGTTCCTGCCTCGCTGCGGAAGGGAGGGAGCGCGTCCGAGCCGGAGGTCCAGGCCCCACTGACCGTGCGCCCCGCCATCACCGTGTCCGTGTTTCACGTGGAACGTGACATCATTGCGCGCTCGCGGCAGATTCCCGTCCTCGTTCTCCTGGGCGGCCCCCTCGACCCCGGGGTCGCCCGCACGCGCAAAGCTCTCTCCGCCGCCGCGACGGCCGCCGCCGGACAGTGGGTCTTCGCCTGGGTCAACGCCGATTCCGACCCCGAGGTCATCGATCAATTCCACCCCGAGTCCCTCCCGCGGCTCTATGCCGTGGCGGACGGGACGGCGATCGGCCACACGGGGATCGCACACACCGAGGAGCTCGAGGCCTGGATCGACACCGCCCTCACCCACGCGAGCGCCCGCCTCCCCGGGCTCCCGCCCGAGGCGCGATTCGAGACCGAGCCCGCCAGCCACGCCCCCGGCGAGCGCCCGGAGATCGCCACAGCCGGCTCCCAGCCCGCCAGCCACGCCCCGTCCGAGCTGCCCGAAACCGAGCTCCGCGCGGCGGCCGAGGCCGTCGCCACCGGCGATTACTCCGAGGCCCTCAGCATCTACGCCGCCCTGCAGGACACGGCATCCCCCAGCGACCGTCCCGTCGTCGAGCGCGCCATCGCCGCCGTGTCCGTCCTCGAACGCGCGCAGCAGCGACCCCCGAGCGCCGACCCCATTCGCCTCGCCGATGCGGAGCCCACGAACCCGCAGGCCGCCCTCGACGCCGCCGACGCCCACATCATCCTCGATCAACCAGAGGCCGCCGTCCGCCGTCTCATCCCGCTCACGCAGCACCCCGAGGTCCGCGCGCGGCTCCTCCAGCTCCTCACCTTGCTTCCCCCGAACAGCGACGAGCTCCCCGCAGCCCGGCGCGCTATCGCTAACGCCGTCTTCTAGCTGCTGGGGAGCTCGCGGGGAAAGCGCGAGGCCGGGCCAGAAACCGAGTGGCCCCGCGCCGGCTTACTTCACGACGAGGTTCACCATCCGCCCCGGCACAACGATCTTCTTCACGATCGTCTTCCCCTCGACGAAGCCGGCAACCCGGTCCTCCGCGAGGGCCTTCTCGACGATGTCCTCCTGGGAGGCGTCGGCAGCGACCATGATGCGGGCGCGGACCTTGCCGTTGATCTGGACGGGAAGCTCGACTTCATCGTCGTGGAGCCACTTCTCATCGAAGGTGGGGAAGGATTCGTAGGTGAGCGTGTCCTCGTGGCCCAGGCGGGACCACAGTTCCTCCGCGATGTGCGGGGCCACCGGCGCGACCATGATGACCAGCGGGCTCACGGCATCCAGCGGGATCGTCTCCGGGTAGGTCTTCGTCAGATAGTTGACGTAGGCGATGAGCTTGGCCACCACCGTGTTCATGCGGAGATTGGCGTAGTCATCGCGCACGCCCGCGACGGTGCGGTGCAGCTGCCGTTGGTCCTCCTCAGTGAGGGGGAGGTCCTGGGTAAGCAGTGCGCCGGAATTTTCGTCGATAATGAGGCGCCACAGGCGCTGGAGGAAGCGCTGGGAGCCGACGACGTCCTTCGTCGCCCAGGGGCGGGACGTGTCGAGCGGGCCCATGGACATCTCGTAGACGCGGAGGGTGTCGGCGCCGTACTGGGCGCAGATGTCGTCGGGGGAGACGGAGTTCTTCAGCGACTTGCCCATCTTCCCGTACTCCTGGAAGACCTCCTCGTCCTTCCACCAGAAGCGGCCATCGCGCTCCTCAATCTCCGCGGCCGGGACGTACACGCCGCGGGCATCCGTGTAGGCATAGGCCTGGATGTAGCCCTGGTTGTACAGGCGGCGGTAGGGCTCCTTGGAGCTCACATAGCCGAGGTCATAGAGCACCTTGTGCCAGAAGCGGGAGTAGAGCAGGTGAAGCACCGCGTGCTCGACGCCGCCGACGTAGAGGTCCACGCCGCCCGGGTCCTGGGGGCCGTGCTCCTCCGGCTGCGGGCCGGTCCAATAGCGCTCGTTCTCCAGGTCGCAGAAGATGTCGCTGTTCTGCGGGTCAATGTAGCGGAGCTGGTACCAGGAGGAACCCGCCCACTGGGGCATGACGTTGGTGTCCCGGGTGTACGTGCGCGGGCCGTCGCCGAGGTCCAGCTCCACCTCCACCCAGTCGCGGACCTTCGCGAGCGGGGGCTGCGGGGAGCTCGTGGCGTCCTCGGGGTCGAAGGCGACGGGGTTGTAGTCCTCCACCTCGGGCAGCTCGACGGGCAGCATGGACTCGGGCAGCGCGTGGGCCACGCCGTCCTCGTCGTAGACGATGGGGAAGGGCTCGCCCCAGTAGCGCTGGCGGGCGAAGAGCCAATCGCGCAGCTTGTACTGGATCTTCTCCCGGCCGCTGCCGTTCTCCTCCAGCCATTCGATGGCGCGGGCGATGGCCGCCGCCTTGTCCAGGCCGTTGAGGTCCAGGCCCTTCTCGTTGGCGGAGTTCACGGCGGTGCCGGACTCGGTGTAGGCCTCCTTCTCGACGCAGCCGCCGGCCACCACCTCGATGATCGGCAGGCCGAAGACGGTGGCGAACTCGTAGTCGCGGGTGTCGTGCGCGGGGACGGCCATGATGGCGCCCGTGCCGTAACCGGTGAGGACATAGTCGGCGATGAAGATCGGCACTTCCTCGCCATTCACCGGGTTGATGCCGTAGGCACCGAGGAAGACGCCCGTCTTCTCCTTATTCTCCTGGCGCTCCAGGTCGGACTTCGCGGCAATCGACTCCCGGTACGCCTGGACGGCCTCCGCCGGCGTCGACTTCCCGAACGTCCACCGCGGGTCCACGCCCTCATAGGACTGCGTGCCGCCGGCGACGAGCTCATCGACCAGCTCGTGCTCAGGCGCCAGGACCATGTACGTCGCACCGAAGAGGGTGTCCGGCCGCGTGGTGAACACGGTGATCGTGTGCCTCTGCGCGCTGAAGTCCACCTCCGCGCCGCGGGAACGCCCGATCCAATTCCGCTGCATCGACTTCACCTTCTCCGGCCAGTCGAGCAGCTCGAGGTCATCAAGCAGGCGGTCCGCGTAGGCGGTGATGCGCATCATCCACTGCGAGAGGTTCTTGCGGAAGACCGGGAAGTTCCCCCGCTCCGAGCGGCCCTCCGCCGTGACCTCCTCATTCGCCAGCACCGTGCCGAGCCCCGGGCACCAGTTGACCAGGGAGTTCGAGCGGTACACCAGGCGATAGGCGTCGACGACGCGAGCCCGGGCGACACTATCCATGTCCTGGAAGCTGCGCCCGTCCTCCTCGGCGATGTCGGCCGGCACCGAGCGCTCGCCGCTTTCGAGCAGCGGGAGGAGCTCATCGATGGGCCGGGCCTTCTGCTGCTCCTCGTCGAACCAGGAGTTGGAGATCTGCAGGAAGATCCACTGCGTCCAGGTGTAGAACTCGGGGTCGGTCGTCGCGACGGAGCGGCGCTCATCGTGACCGAGGCCGAGCAGCCCGATCTGCCGCTTCATGTTCGCGATATTCGCCATCGTCGTCGTACGCGGGTGGGTGCCCGTCTGGATGGCGTACTGCTCAGCGGGCAGGCCAAACGCGTCAAAGCCGAGCGTGTGGAGGACGTTCTTCCCGAGCATCCGGTTATAGCGGGCGTAGACATCCGTCGCGATGTAGCCCAGCGGGTGCCCCACGTGGACGCCCGCCCCCGAGGGATAGGGGAACATGTCCTGAACGAAAAGCTTATCCTTCGGCAGCTGCTCGCCGCTCTGAGGCGCTAAGGATCCCACAGGGTTCGGCGCGTGGAACGTGCCGTTCTCCTGCCACCAGGCCTGCCACTTCTTCTCGATGTCGTTTGCCAGTTCCGGGGTGTAGCGGAACCCGTTGTCTGAGGTCGCTTCGCTCGGCGTAGTCATGTGTCATTAGTGTAGTAGCCCAGGTGGCGGCGGACGCGACAAGCTCGACGAAGGCCCCTCCCAGGACGAGCGGGAGGGGCCTTCACTTTTCTCGACGCCGGCCGGCGCTAGTCCACGAGCCCAGCCTCCTCGGCGGCCTGGCTCTCCGGCATGGAGTCCTTCGCGAAGCGATTAATAATGAGAGCGATAGCACCATCGCCCGTGACGTTCGCGGCCGTCCCGAAGGAATCGATGGCGATGTACGCCGCGATCATGAGGGCGACCTGGTCGCCGTCGAAACCCAACATGCTCTGGAGGAGGCCCACCGCGGCCATGATCGCGCCGCCGGGGACGCCGGGGGCGGCGATCATCGTGATGCCGAGCATCATGATGAAGCCCACCGCGAGGCCAGGGGAGACCGGAGTCTCCGTCATGTACATGATGGAGAAGGCGAAGAGGCCGATCTTCATCATCGAGCCTGCGAGGTGGATGGTCGCGCACAACGGCACGACGAAGCCGGCGACGTTATGCTCCACCCCGTTCTTCCGGGCGCAGGAGTAGGTGACAGGGATCGTCGCCGCGGAGGAGGAGGTGCCCAGCGCCGTCGCGTAGGCGGGAAGCATGGTCTTCAGCGCGCGCAGCGGGTTCACCCCGGCGATGCCGCCGGCCAGCAGGTACTGGACGATGACGTAGAGGATCGTCATGACCGTCGCGAGGATGAGGACCTTACCGAACGTGATGAGCGTGTAGGTCAGGTTCCCGTTCATGCCCAGTCCCAGGAACATACCGAAAATGAACACCGGGAGGAGGGGGATGATGAAGTTCTCGATCACCTTCATCACCACGCGCTGGAGGTCCTTGGCCCCCTCGTAGAGGGTGTCAGACTTCACGACCGTCATCGACAGGCCCACGGCAAACGCAAGGAGCAGCGCGGACATGACCTCCAGCGGCGGGGCCATCTCCACCGTGAAGTAGGGCTGCAGAGCGCCCTCCTCGACGTCCACAGCGGAGGACAGCCGATCGCCGCCCAGGAGGATCGGATACACGGCCAGGGAGAGCAGATACGCGATGATGCCGGACACGATCGTGGAGACGTAGGCCACCCCCGTCGTGATTCCCAGCCACTTGCCGGCGCCCCGTCCGAGGCCCGCGATGGCCGGGGTGATGAGGGCGAAAATGAGGACGGGAACAAAGAAGCTCAGGAAGTTCCCGAAGAGCCCGTTGAAGGTGGCGAAGATCCGCGCCAACCACACGGGGAAGAAGAAGCTGCACACTATGCCGGCGATGATCGCTACAACCACGCGGAACAATAGCGAGGAGCTGAGTTTTTTCAGTTCCATGAGTATGTCTCTCTCTGCGCTGAGGCCAGAATTATTGCTTGTGTGATGAACATTACCGCACGTCACCCCGGTGAACAGGCATCACCTCTCCCCGGATAGGGTGGAACACATGAATAGTGTTGTGGGCACCATACTGTTAATCCTCGCGGTGGTGCTTCTCGTTGTCGGTGTTCTCGCGTGGCGGCGGCGCCTCCCGGGGAACAATGTCATCGGGCTCCGCGTCCCCGAGGTCCGCACATCCCCCGAGGTGTGGGCGGGCGCCCACGCCGTCGCGGGCCCGGTGTGGATCTTCGGCGGCATCGCGCTTCTCTTCGGCGCCATCGTCGCCTACGTCGCCTTCGGCTGGCTGTGGCTCATCCCGCTGGCCGCCGTGTTCATCGCCCTCTACGCGCTGGGCGCGGGCGCGAGCGCCGGGGCGCGCACGGCCGCGCTGCTCGACGCCGAGGCGCAGGACAACTCCTCCTGCTGCTCCAGCGGCGGTTCCGCACAGGACGGCGCGCAGAGTGGGACAGGTTCTTCGCAGCCGACGACGCCCCAACCGCAGGTGGACCTCGACGCCCTCCGCCGCGCCGCCCGCTCCCAGGACTAGGCGGAGCGTACCGCGCCGAGGGGGTGCGCACCGGGTGGGCGTCGTCGAACCTCTGGCGGGGGAGGGGCCGGCCGCGGGCTACCCCCACGCGGCGGGGCTGGTTGCGAATCCCCTCCACCGCCACTAGTTTCACAACTATGAAGGACGTCTCCCCGCTGAGCGATCAGCTCCGGTTCTGGTGGTGGCACGCTGTGTAGCGGGCCACCAGCTGTTGCGTCTCCCCATACTTCGGCAGAAGGGTCCGCGGCTTCATCACGAAGCACCAGCGGGCCCTTTTTTCATACCCCTCCGACCGCGAACTCGATGAAAGGCTCTCTCCACGATGACCCCACCCGCACACTCCGCGCCGCGCCCGGAGTTTGATGTCCTCCGCCGGGAGGTTGCGTATCGCGAAGATGCCTCCGCGCTCTTCGCCCACCTCGGCGGCACCCGGGCCACGGATTCCGTCCTCCTTGAGAGCGCGGATGTCACCACCCATTCCGGCATTACCTCCGTCATGGTGCTCCGCGCCGCCCTGCGCGTGACCTGCGAAAACGACGAAGTCAGCGCGCACGTTCTCACCCCGACGGGCCAGGCGATGCTGCGCCGCCTCGACTCCCAGATCGGGGAGTACCGCGTCCCGGAGTTGAGCGTCGAGGGCCACTCCGTCTACCGCTTCCCGGCCTCCGAGGCCATCGATGAGCGAGACCGCCTCAAAGCCGTGAGCACGATGGAGCCGCTGCGCCGCCTGCAGCGGGACTCCGGGGTTCGGGAGGACCCCGGTGCGCAGGGGGCGGCGGGGGCGCTGCCGTTCCTCGCGGGCGGCTGGGCTTATGACTACCTCGGGACGTTTGAGGAGCTCCCGGAGGTGGGGGCCTCCGCCAACACGTACCCGGATTATCAGTTCATCGCGGCGGAGATTCTGCTGGAGATCAACCATGAGGAGCACCGCGCGGAGCTCAGCGCCCTCTGCCAGCCTGAGGATCGCGCGCGCCTCGAGGCGGAGCTGGAGGAGCTAGCCCGCTCGATCGCGGACTCCCCGGAGGAGGCCGCCCCCACGGGTGCGCCGGCGCAGGCCACCGATCCGGAGGCTGAGCCCCTCCAGGTGCGGGCAACGATCTCGGACGAGGAGTTCTGCAGCATCGTCCGCGACCTGCAAAATGACATCGAGCAGGGGGAGATTTACCAGGTCGTCCCGGCGCGCGCCTTCCTCTCTCCGTGCCCGGACGCCTTCGCCGCCTACCGCCAGCTGCGCGCCACGAACCCCAGCCCCTACATGTTCTATGTTCGCGGCACGTGCACCCCGGAGGGGGAGCGCCCCTATGAGCTCTTCGGTGCTTCGCCGGAGTCGAACGTGAAGTACACGGCCGCGAACCGGGAGATTCAGATTTATCCCGTTGCCGGGACGCGCCCGCGCGGCCTCAACCCGGATGGTTCGGTCAATCACGAGCTGGACATCCGCGCCGAGCTGGACATGCGCACGGATGCGAAGGAGCTCGCCGAGCACGTCATGCTCGTGGACCTCGCGCGCAATGACCTCGCGCGTGTGGCGGTGCCGGCCACGCGGAAGGTCGTCGACCTGTTGCACGTGGACCGTTACTCCCGGGTGATGCACCTTGTCTCGCGGGTCGTCGCAACGCTCGCGGAGGACTGCGATGCCCTCGACGCCTACCGTGCCTGCATGAACATGGGCACGCTGACGGGCGCGCCGAAGCTTCGGGCCACCGAGCTCATCCGCGGGGTGGAGAAGGAACGCCGCGGGTCCTATGGCGGGGCGATCGGCTACCTCCGCGGCACGGGGGACATGGACACCTGCATTGTCATTCGTTCCGCCTTTGTGCAGGATGGGCAGGCCATCGTGCAGGCGGGCGCCGGCGTGGTCCGGGATTCCCGCCCCCAGTCCGAGGCCGATGAGACCCTCCACAAGGCCTACACCGTGCTTAATTCCCTGGCCCTCGCCGCCCACCGACCGCTGGAGGTTATCCGATGAGCAACTCCATCATCCTGATCGACAACCGCGACAGCTTTGTGTACAACCTCGTCGACGCCTTCGCGACGACGGGAAACGCCTGCACCGTTTTCCGGAACACCGTGGAGCCAGAGCAGGTCCTCACGGCGGAGCCGGATCTCGTGTGCCTCTCGCCCGGGCCCGGCCACCCCTCGGAGGCGGGGCGGCTCATGGATATCCTCCGTGCGGCCCTGGAGGCGCCGGGGCACGGGGGCCGGGGCGTCCCGGTGCTGGGGATTTGCCTCGGTTTCCAGGCGCTCATCGAGCACTTCGGTGGGAGCGTCGGGCCGTGCGGCGCTGTGCATGGCCACTCCGAGAACATGACTCTCACCGAGGCGGGCGCGCGGCACCCGGTCTTCGCGGGGCTCACGGTCGATCGCGATCCCGAGCACCCCGAACGCGATGGGTCTCTTGTGCCCGTGGCGCGCTATCACTCGCTGGGGTGCACGTCGACGCCTGAGGGCCTGCGGAATCTTGCGAGCATCGAGACTCCGCGCGGCCCCATCACGATGGCCGCGGAGACCACCGTCGCCGAGGGGCCGGGGCGAGCGATGGGCCTGCAATTCCACCCGGAGAGCGTGCTGAGCCCGGCGGGGCCGCTCATCCTTCAGCGCAGCATCGAGTACTTGTTGACCACCCACTCAGCCACCCACTAAGGACGCATCATGACCAAGCCGAGCACTGTTGAGCGACTTGTCGCCTATCTGGACAACCCGAATCCCACGGTCGAGGAGGCCATCGAGGTCTTTACCCCGCTCACCGTGGGCGAATACGACGATATCCACATCGCCGCCCTTCTCTGCACCATCCGCACGCGCGGGGAAACCTTCGCGGATCTCGCGGGCGCGGCGAAGGCCTTCCTCGCCGCCGGGCGCCCGTTCCCGATCACGGGGAAGGGGCTCCTCGATACGGCGGGGACCGGCGGCGATCACGCCAATCTCATCAACATCACGACGGCGGCCTCGCTCGTCGCCGCGGCGGGGGGATGCAAGCTCGTCAAGGTGGGGAACCGGTCGGTGTCCTCCCAGTCGGGCTCCGCGGACGTCCTCGAGGCGATGAACATCCCGCTCGACCTCGACCCGGACCGCGCGGTCCGCCAGTTCGAGGCCTCCAACTTCACCTTCCTCTTCGCGCCCGCGTACAACCCCGCGGTGGCGCACGTCCAGCCGGTGCGTCGGGCACTGAAGGTTCCGACGATCTTCAACACTCTCGGCCCGGTGCTGTCCCCGGCGCGCCCGGAGTTCCAGATCATGGGCGTCGCGCAGCCGCGGACGGGGCGCATGATCGCGGAGGTCTTCCGCGAGCTGGGGCGGGGCCGGGCGCTCGTCGTTCATGGGGCGGGCACGGATGAGCTCGCGGTCTGGGGCGATTCCCAGATCTGGGAGCTGCTCCCGGACGGGGAGATTAAGGAGTACACGGTGTCCCCGGAGGACCTCGGGGTGGAGCGCCATGATCTCGCGGAGCTGCGCGGTGGAGATGCCGAGGAGAACGCGCAGCACCTCTACGCGGCCTTCAACGGCACGGGCCCCCAGGCGCACCGGGATGCCATCGCCGTGTCCGCCGGTGCGATGTTCTACCTCAACTCCCTGGTGGATACCTTCGCGGAAGGCACCGCCCGGGCCCAGGAGCTCATGGCCGATGGCACTGTCGAGCGCTGGCTGAAAACCCACGAAGAGGCGAACTATGCAGAATGACATCCCCACCGTGCTCGAGGGCATCGTGAGCGCCCGCCGCACGCACCTACCGGAGATCCGTGAGCGCATCGCTCACGTCGACCCGGCGCGGCTGCCGCGCTCCACGCGCTCCCTCTACACGAGCCTCGGCGGGGGAGTGGCCGGCGCTCAGCGCGCCGCGAACCGCTTCATCATGGAGTGCAAGTCCTCCTCGCCCTCGCTGGGGCTCATCCGCGAGGACTATCACCCCGCCGAGATCGCCTCGATTTACTCCCGCTATGCCTCGGGCATTTCCGTTCTTTGCGAGCCGGAGCGCTTCGGCGGGGACTATAACCACCTCGCCGCCGTGGCCTCGACGACGCACCTGCCGGTGCTCTGCAAGGACTTCATCATTGACCCCGTGCAGATTCACGCGGCCCGCTACTTCGGCGCGGACGCCATTCTCCTCATGCTCTCCGTGCTCGACGATGACGAGTACCGGGCGCTCTCCGCCGAGGCCGAGCGTCTCGGCCTCGACGTCCTCACGGAGGTCATCGACGAGGAGGAGGTTTCACGTGGAACATCCCTCGGGGCGCGGATCTTCGGGGTCAACCACCGCAACCTCCACGACCTCAGCATCGACCTCGGGCGCTCGGCCCGCCTGGCGCCGCTCATTCCGGAGGACGCGGTGCTGGTCTCGGAATCGGGCATCCGCGATCACGCGACCGTGCAGGCGCTCGGGGGACACTCGCACGCCTTCCTCGTCGGCTCGCAGCTGACGAGCCAGCCGGACATCGACCTCGCCGCGCGCGAGCTCGTCTACGGGCCGAACAAGGTCTGCGGCCTGCGCAGCGGCTCGGCGGCCCAGGCCGCGAAGGCCGCCGGCGCTGTCTACGGCGGACTCATCTTCGAAGCCGCCTCGCCCCGCAATGTTTCACGTGAAACAGCCGCGGAGATCATGCGCGCCGAGCCCGGACTTCGCTACGTCGCCGTCTCCCGGCGCACCGAGAACTGGTCGGAGCTCCTCCTCCCCGGGATCAGCGCCGTGCAGCTGCACGCCCCGCTGCAGGGAAGCCTGGAAGAGGAAGAGGCCTTCATCCGCCGCGTCCGCGCGGAGGTCGGCCCGGATATCGAGATCTGGCGCGCCATCTCCATGAGCTCCGAGCAAGGCCCCGCCACCGCCGAGGCCCTCGCACGCCACCCCGAGATCAGCCGCCTCGTCCTCGACTCCGGCGAGGGCGGAACCGGCCAGGCCTTCCCGTGGTCCCGCATCCCGGAGTCCGTCACGTCCACTGCCCTCCTCGCCGGGGGCATCGGCCCGGACAATATCCGGGAGGCGCTCGACGCCGGCCTGCTGGGCGTCGACCTCAACTCTGGCGTGGAATACCCCGCCGGGGCCGGGCGATGGGCTCGGCACAAGGATGCCGCTTTGTTAACGTCAATCTTCCGCACCATCCGCGATTTCTCCCGCGACACGCACGAGGACACACCATGAGCGAAGAGAACACCATCCACGATCAGCACGCCGCGCAGGCCGAAATCGATGAGCAGTCGGTCCTCCCGGCTGGCCCCCTCCTCGACGAGGGCCCGACCCTCCTGCCGGCCTACTTCGGCGAGTTCGGCGGGCAGTACGTGCCCGAGTCCCTCATCCCCGCGCTCGACCAGCTGGAGAAGGCTTTCGTCGACGCCACCCATGATCCCGAGTTCCGCGCGGAATTTGCCCGCTACCTGCGGGATTACCTCGGCCGCCCGACCCCCATCACGGAGTGCCAGAACCTCCCGCTCGACGGCGAGGGCCACGGATACGCCCGGATCTTCCTCAAGCGCGAGGACCTCGTCCACGGCGGGGCGCACAAGACGAATCAGGTGATCGGGCAGGCGCTCCTCGCGAAGCGCATGGGCAAGACGCGCATCATCGCGGAAACCGGCGCCGGGCAGCACGGCACGGCCACCGCCCTCGCGTGTGCCCTCCTCGGCCTCGAGTGCGTCATCTACATGGGCGCCGAGGACGTGGCCCGCCAGCAGCCCAACGTCTACCGCATGGAACTCATGGGAGCCAAGGTCGTCTCCGTGAAGTCCGGGGCCGGCACTCTCAAGGACGCCGTCAATGAGGCCCTCCGCGACTGGACAGCCACCTTCCACGAGTCCCACTACCTCCTCGGCACCGCCGCCGGCCCGCATCCTTTCCCGACGATCGTCCGCGAATTCCACCGGGTCATCTCCCGAGAGGCCCGACGCCAGATGCTCGAGCGCATTGGCGCCCTGCCGGATGTCGTCGTCGCCTGCGTGGGTGGCGGATCCAATGCGATCGGCATGTTCGCGGACTTCATCGACGATGAGTCCGTTGAGCTCGTCGGCGCGGAGCCCGGGGGAGAGAGCTTCGAGACGGGGAAGCACGGTGCCACGATCACCAACGGCTCCGTCGGCATCCTCCACGGCGCCCGCAGCTACCTCATGCGCACCGCCGACGGCCAGGTGGAGGAGTCGTACTCCATCTCCGCCGGGCTCGACTACCCCGGCGTCGGCCCGCAGCACGCGCAGCTGCACAAGAGCGGCCGGGCGACGTACGTCGCGATCCCCGACGCCGAGGCACTCCGTGCCTTCCAGCTGCTCTCCCTCAAGGAGGGCATCATCCCGGCGCTGGAATCCAGCCACGCGCTGGCCTATGCGCTCCAGCGCGCCCGCACGGCCGAGGAGGAGCGCACACCCCTCACCATCCTCGTCTCCCTGTCGGGTCGCGGGGATAAGGACATCGATCACGTGCGCCGCACCCTGGAGGCCCACCCCGAGCTGCGTCTCAAGGAGGAGAACTAATGTCCCGCTATGCCACTCTCTTCGCCCGACTCCGCGAGGCCAAGGAGGGGGCCTTCGTCCCCTTCTTCATGTTGGGCGACCCCTCACCGGCCGAGGCCCTCGACATCATCCGCGCCGCCGTCCGCGCTGGCGCCGACGCCCTCGAGCTCGGCGTCCCCTTCTCCGATCCCGTGGCCGACGGCCCCACCATCCAGCGCTCTCACCTGCGCGCCCTCGATCACGGCGCCCAGGTGGCGGACTCGCTCGAGCAGATCCGCACCCTGCGCGCGGAGTTCCCCGAGCTGCCCATCGGCATGCTCATTTATGGCAATGTGGCCTTCACCCGGGGGATCGACGCCTTCTACCGAGAGTTCGCGGAGGCCGGTGCTGATTCCATCCTTCTGCCGGACATCCCCGTCCGGGAAGCCCGCCCCTTCGCCGAGGCCGCCGAGCGCGCCGGCATCGAGCCGATCTTCATCGCACCGGCGCAGGCCAGCGAGGAGACGCTGAGCGGCGTGGCCGCCCTCTCCCGCGGATACATTTATGCGATCTCCCGGGATGGCGTCACGGGCACGGAGCGCGAGTCCTCCACCACCGGGCTCGCCGACGTCGTGGCCAACGTCCAGCGCTTCCACGGCGCGCCGATCCTCTTGGGCTTCGGCATCTCCGAGCCGCAGCACGTACGCGATGCCCTCGAGGCCGGCGCGGCCGGGGCGATCACCGGCTCTGCGATCACCCGGATCATCGAGAAGCACGTCGAGGGCCAGCACCCCGAGCCCTCCCACGTCACCGACATGGCGGCACTCCAGGCGGAAATCACCGACTACGTCTCCGCGATGAAGGCCGCCACGCTGGCCGGCTAGGTGCCGGCCCGGGGCCGGCTCGGCGCCAGCCACCGCGGGCGCCTAGCCTGGGGGCATGACTCATCACGCCCCCTTTCAGTGTTCGCGCCGGCTCTTCCTCGCCGGCGTGGGAACGACGTTCGCCGGTGCGCTCCTCGCCGCCTGCGGTGACTCCACGGCCGAGGTTGCGGCCACCGATGTGCCGGTGGGCAGCGCGGTGATCGTCGGGAAGTTCATCGTGGCTCAGCCCACCGCGGGCGAGTATCGCGCATATTCCACCGTCTGCCCGCACCAGGGCAGCACGATCAACGCCGTCGACGGGGACACGGTGGTGTGCCCGGCGCACGGATCGGTGTTCAGCATCGCAGATGGCTCGGTGCTCACGGGCCCCTCGGGCCAGCCGCTCACGGCCGCGCACCTGGAGGAGAATGCGGGGACGCTGAGCGTCGGCCAGTAGACTGCGCGGTATGGTGTCACGTCTCCGATCTCTGGACCCGCTCATTGTTCTCATCGTGGCGGCTGTGGTGATCGCCATCATTGCGCCTGCTCGGGGCACGTTTGCGGACGTGTTCGGGGTGGCGACGACGCTCGCCATCGCGCTCCTCTTCTTCCTCTATGGGGCGCGCCTGTCCACGCAGGAGGCACTGGCGGGTCTGAAGAATTGGAAGCTCCATCTCACGATCCTGCTCTTCACCTTCGCGTTCTTCCCCTTGCTGGGCATCCTCCTGCGCCCACTCGAGCACGTGGTGGGCCACGACCTCTCGATGGGGATCCTCTTCCTCACGCTTGTGCCCTCGACGGTCCAGTCCTCCGTGGCGTTCACGTCGATCGCGCGGGGGAACGTCGCCGGCGCGATTGTCTCGGCCTCGGCGTCGAATCTCGCGGGTGTCTTTCTCACCCCGCTGCTGGTCATGCTGCTCATGTCGACGGGAAGCGGCGTGCAGATTGACGGTTCCGTCTTCCTGGACATTGCGCTGCAGCTGCTTTTGCCCTTCGTGCTGGGGCAGCTGCTGCGCCGCTGGGTGAAGGATGTCGCGGCCAATAAGGCGACGAAGACCGTGGACCGCGGCTCGATCGCCATGGTTGTCTACTCGGCCTTTTCCTCGGGCATTGTGGCGGGCATCTGGTCGGATATTTCCGTCTGGCAGGTGTGCTTCCTGGTGCTCCTGTCCGTCCTTATCGTCGCGTTCATGCTCTACCTCACGAAGGCCGTCCCGGAGCGCCTCGGCTTCCCCCGCGCGGATGTCATCGCCATTGAGTTCTGTGGCACCAAGAAATCCCTGGCCACGGGCCTGCCGATGGCCTCGGTTATCTTTGGGGGCTCGACGCTCGGGCTGCTCATCCTGCCCCTCATGATCTTCCACCAGGTGCAGCTCATGATGTGTTCGTGGTTGGCGGCCCGCTATAGCCGCGCGGCGGACGCGGCGGGGGAGTAGGGGTTCGTCGTGCCATCGGGGGTGGGGGAGCCGCGGGGGAGTCACTAGACTGTGCCCCGTGGCTGAACCTCTTTATATTCGCATTGATCTCAGCATCCCCGGCGCGGGGAGCGTCACGCATATCGCCGAGCTGGAGCCGCTCGACGCCCACACTTGCCGCATGAAGCGGATCATCGAGACGGATGCCGAGGGCGTCATCCGGGGGGCCGGTCATGAGAAGGGCTCGCGGGGGCTCGGCCAGGCCCCGCAGGCGGTCGTGCCGCACCCGGACACGTATGCGGATTTCCCCGATATTGAGGCCTCGCCCCTCAGCGCCGCGGACTTCGAGGCGCTGTGGCTGGAGGCCCGTGCCCGCCTGGGCGAGTTCTAGTTCCCCTCGCTCACGCCGGTGAGCTCGCGGTACTTCGCGGCGACATCCTTGGGGTCCGGGTTGGTGGCGGTGGTGCCGTCGGAGTAGAGGACAGTGGGAACGATGCGGTTGCCGTCGTTCACGGACTCCACGAACGCGGAGAGGTCCTCGTGCTTTTCCACATCCCAGCCGTCGAAGGGAATGTTCATCTCCTTGAGCGACTGGATGAGCTTGGCGCAGTAGGGGCACCAGGTGGTGGCGTAAATCGTCACGGGTTCGGTCGTCTGAGGCGTGCTAGTCATGTTGCCCTCAACGCCGCGCGCAGCGGGTTTATTCCCGACGCCCATCCCCGCGCGCACGGGTCTTAGAACACCCAGTTCACCAGCAGCATGTAACTCGCTGTGCCGCCGACGATGCTCAGCCCAGAATCCCGTCGCCACCAGTGAAGGAGCAGGGTGATGGCCACCGCGATGCCGGAGGCGAGGAGGCCGCCGGGGGCGTCGAGCTGCCCGTGGAGGGTGTACATCACGAGGATGACCATGACGCCCACGGGCATCATGGCGCCGAAGAACTCGACGAGGGGGCTGCCCTTGAGCAGGGAGAGGAAGGAGAAGGGGGCCTGGCGGATGAGGACGGTGACGATGCCCACGGGGATGAGCACGAGCCAGACGTCGCTGAGGCTGACGCTCTCGGGGAGACCATAGTGGCTCATGGGCGCCCCCTTCGGATCTCGAGCGCGGCGTCAAGGCGGGGGTTCGCCGAGCGCGCCACGATGTGCAGGGCATACACCCCCAGCGCCGCGATGAGCATCTGCTGCGGCACGAGGATCGCCCCAAGGATCCCCAGCCCCGCCGCGATGAGGGGGAGGGAGAGGTCCTTATTCTTCTCCAACGCCTCCCATGCGAGCACGACGAACAGCGCGGTGAGCGCGAAGTCCATGCCCTGGAGGCTGTCGGGGAGGGCGACGCCGGCGAGCGCCCCCACGATCCCGGAGCCGAGCCACAGGAGCTGACACAGGATCTGCACGGTGAGGACCCAGGCCCCGCTCGTGCCGGCGTGCGCGCGGACGCTGGCGATGGCATAGGACTCATCGGTGAGGGCGTACGTGGAGTACACCCGCCCCACGCGGGAGCCGATGCGCTCGCGCGGGAAGCTCAGCCCGTAGAAGATGTGCCGGAAGTTCACGAGGAATCCCGTGATCGCCGCGGAGATTGGCCCCACCCCGCTGCCGACGAGGTTCACCGCCAGGAACTCCATGCTGCCTGCATAGATCACCGTGGAGAAGATGGGCGTCCACCACCAGGCGAAGCCCGCCTGCGTCATGACCAGCCCAAAAGCGAGCCCCAGGGGGATGAGCCCGAGGCCTACCGACCACGTCTCCCGGATCGCCCGGCGAATATCGTCATATGTTTCACGTGACACACGCTCTCCTCAGCTCTCGACGATACTGGCCGGGAACGTCGCAAAGAGCGGGAGAGGTTGGGATTGCCGACGCATGACATCCCCCCAGAGATCCACGGAGCCTGCCGCCGTCACGTCGGAGGGCAGGGCGGGCGTGACAAACCAATCGCCGCGCTCAATCTCCGCGTTGAGCTGCCCCGGCGCCCACGAGCAATAGCCCGCGAAGAGGCGCATCCCCTGGAGGAGCTCGGCCATGCTCGCCGGGGTGGAGTTGAGGTCAACGTGAACGAGGCGGTTGGCCAGCCGGTTGAGCTCCGGGTGCTCGGCAATGTCCACCTCCGGGCGCGTCACCGCGAGGCCCACCACCGCCTGGGGGTCCACCGGCCCGCCGACGTACACCGCCTGCGGCTTCGCGATGAGGTCCACCCACTCGGGCATGACGGAGTGGACGGCGGTATCGCTGCGCTCGGTGAGGGCCACGCCAAAGGTGCCCTGGAAGTCGTGTTCAACGATGAGGATCACGCTGCGCGCGAAGTCCGGCGAGGGCATCCCCGGAGCGGCCACCAGCAGCATTCCCGCCGCCGGGCTCATCCGCTCCAGGCCGTTAAAGAGCCGATCACCAAAAACCTCAAACACGCGCGTCTCCTTCTTTCTCCTCCCACCAGCGCCGGAGCTCGGCGATGGCGTCCTCCCGGTCGAGCGGCCCCCGCTCAAGGCGAAGCTCCTTGAGGTAGGCCCACGCCTGGCCGACGGCCGGCCCAGGCGGCAACCCGAGGATCTCCATAATCTCATTGCCGTCAAGATCGGGGCGCACCCGCGCGAGATCCTCCTTGGCGGCAATCTCCGCGATGCGCTCTTCCAAGCGATCATAGGTGCGCTGCAGCCGCTGGGCCTTGCGCTTGTTCCGGGTCGTACAGTCCGCCCGGACGAGCTTGTGCAGCCGGGGGAGGAGCTCCCCGGCGTCGGCAACATAGCGCCGCACCGCCGAGTCGGTCCACTGGCCGTCGCCGAAGCCGTGGAAGCGCATGTGCAGGTAGATGAGCTGGCTGACGTCCGCGATCATCTGCTTGGAGTACTTGAGCTTCCGCATGCGCCGACGCACGAGCTTGGCGCCCACCACCTCGTGGTGGTGGAAGGTGACCTGCCCGTTCTCGCCGAAGGCGCGGGTATCCGGCTTCCCGCAATCGTGGAGGAGCGCCGCCCAGCGGAGCACGAGGTCCGGTTCCTCCTCCTGATCCATGGCCTGGCGCAGCACCTGGAGGGAGTGGGCATAGACGTCCTTGTGCTGGCGGTGCTCGTCCTGCGCGAGCTTCATCGCGGAGATCTCCGGGTAGATGCGCTGCGCCAAGCCAGTCGCGACGAGCACGTTGATGCCCGTCCACGGGGCGGCCCCGAGCATGAGCTTGTCGAGCTCAGCGCGGATACGCTCCGCGGAGATGCGGTCGATCTCGGCGGCCATGTCCTTCATCGCTGCCATGACGCGCGGGGCGAGGCGGAAGCCCAGCTGGCTCACGAAGCGCGCGGCGCGGAGCATCCGCAGGGGGTCGTCGTGGAAAGAAATCTCCGGGCTGTCCGGGGTGTCGAGGACTCGCTCCTCGGCATCCGCTAAGCCCTGGAGCGGGTCGTGGAAGATGAACATGACCTCGTCGTTTTCCCAGAGAAGCTCGACGGCCATGGCATTGACGCGGAAGTCGCGACGAATGAGGTCGCCCTCCAGGGTGTCGCCGAAGCGCACCTCTGGGTTGCGGGACTGCCCGTCATAGCTGTCGGAGCGAAATGTCGTGATCTCGATCTGCTGCCCGCGGTACTCCGCGGACACGGTACCGAACTCGATGCCCGTGTCCCACACCGCGGGGCTGTGCTTCTCCAGGATGCGCTGGATCGTCTCCGGTCGCGCAGAGGTGGTGAAGTCGAGGTCATTCCCGAGGCGGCCCAGCAGCGCATCGCGCACCGATCCGCCCACCAGATAGAGGCGCTCGCCTGCCTCGGCGAAGTCCGCCACGAGGGGACCGATCACTGGTACGAGTTCCTCGACAGCTCTCTGACCCCGTGCGAGCAGGGCAATGCTCTCCATGGTGTTCGTCTCAGTGTTCTCGGTGTTCTCGTCCTCGGATGTCACGCGGCTGAGTTTACCTTGGCGCTTTCGGCTCGACCTTGGCCGCGTCGATCGTGGTTCACCCGACCCAAGCGGTTACCATATAAGGAATGACCGAGAACCCCCGCGCGAACGCCAGCGATGCGTCGGGCGCTGATGCGCGCCCGGCGCGTCGTCGTCGACGGCGCTCGCGGCGGCGGCGCTCCAGCCACGCTGCGAAGAACACCGCGCACAACACCGCGAAGAACACGAGCACCGGCGGCGATTCTCAGGGCGGCCGCGGCGGCCAGAACAAGCCCCATGCGAGCGGCAAGAACAGCAAAAACACCAAGAACGGCAACAGCGGCAAGACCGGGAAGAACTCGAGGAACGGATCCAAGCGCTCCTCCTCGCGTCAGCGCTCCCGCGGCGGCCGCCCGCGGAACACAGGCACAGCCGCGCAACGGCGCACGTCCCCGGCGCGCCGGGCCCCGGTGAGCAGCTCCATGCCGACGCGCCACGAGACCTCCGCGGGAGGCCTCGTGATTTCGGGGCTCGCTGAGGCCGTCTCCGAGCGCGGGAACGTGGACATGTCGAGGCTCTACGTCGCGCTGATCGGACGCTTGGACCGTCGTCGGCGTCTCTTGTGGTCCATGCCTAAGGGCCACGTCGAGGCAGACGAATCCACGTGGACCACCGCGGAGCGCGAGGTCTGGGAGGAGACCGGCATCAGCGGGGAAGTGATCGCTGAGCTGGGCGTCATTGATTATTGGTTCGTGTCCGAGGGGGTGCGAATCCACAAGACGGTGCACCACCACCTCCTGCGCTTCGTCGACGGCGTCCTCAACGACGAGGACCCGGAGGTCACGGAGGTCGCGTGGATCCCGGTGAGCCAGCTCATCGAGCACCTCGCGTACGCGGATGAGCGGAAGCTCGCCCGCACGGCGCTCAACCGCCTGCCCGAGCTCGCCCGCGCAGAGAAGGCCGCGGGAAGGGTGACGCCTCGATGAGCTCGATGAGCATCCGCGTCCGGAGGAGTTGCGCCCTCGTGGGGGCGAGTGTGCTGGGGACGTGCGCTGCCCTCGTGCCGCTGGGGCCGCTCGCCGGCAGCCTCTCGCCCTTTGCTCTTCCCGCCGCCGCGGCCCAGGGGATCCCCGTTCCCACAAACCCCGAGGACCCGGCGGTGCGCGCGCAGTGGGACAACCCGGCGCTCCGCTCCGATGACCGCCAATCGGCCGTTCACATGGACATTCTCGAGCTGCCCAGCAGCCTCGACGCCCCCGGCGCGCCGATGAGGTTTCACGTGAAACTTCGCAACGACGGCGACCAGCCGGTCGATCACCTCACCCTCCTCGCGCGCCGAGCCGAGGAGCAGGATGCCCTCGCCCACACGCGCCAAATCCTCTCTCTCAACGGGGCCGCCTATGCCGAGGGCAGCACGCGCCTGTCCCTCGACGCCGAGCTCGCACCCGGCGGCACCCACGAGGCCTGGGTGGATATCCCCACCGATCCCGAAGATCCCCAGGCCCTCCCCATCGGCGAGCCCGGCATCTATCCCATCTTCCTCGGCGTCGAGGGCTCCACCCCCGGCAGCGGCGCCACCCAGCTCACGAGCCAGCGCTTCCTCCTCACCGTCCACGGGGAGACCTCCTCCGCATACGAACCCACCGATCCAGACGACCCCGAGAACACCGCCGAGCACCACGCCCCCGACCTCAGCCTCATCCTCCCCCTGAGTAGCCCCGTCGACATCGTCCCCGGCGAAACCGGCGAAGCCCCCGGCCGCGCCCCGCTGCTCCTCTCCTCCGAGCGCCTCGCCGAGGAGCTCTCCCAGGGCGGCCGCCTCCACGATCTCCTCCAGACCTACCGGCAGCACCTCCTCGCCGACTCCGGTGGCGACGACGCCCACCCCGCGGCCTCCTCGCTCCGCACCTCCGCCTGCCTGGCGCTTGATCCGGCCCTCATCGACGCCGTCAGCCGCATGAGCGAAGGCTATGAGGTGGGGGAGAACCGCCCCCAGGTCCAGGCCTCGGGCCAGCGCCTTCGCGATAGTTGGGGCTCCACCTCCTCGGATACCTCCGCCACACCCGGCCGCGGCGCCGAATCCGCCCGCGCCTGGTTGGAGGACCTCAAGGAACTCGCCGCCGAGACGTGCGTCGTGAGCCTCCCGTGGTCCACGACGGACCTCGACGCCGTCGCCGCCACGAACAATTCGTGGCTCGCCCGGGAGGCACTCGAGCGAGGCCCCCAGGTCCTGGAGCGCACGCTCGGCGTCACGCCGGTGGAGAATGTCGTCATCCCCGAGTCGGGCTATGTTTCCCCGCCCACGGTGCGGGCGCTGGGCTGGGCGTCGAGCACCACCGGCATCGAGGAGGACTTCGAGCAGACGTCCCAGTCCACCCCCGCGGGCACGTCTCCGGACGCGGAGACCACCCTCAACGAGGATCAGACTCCGCCCAACTCCACCGCCCAGCCGCCCGTGCCCCCGGCGGAGAATCCCGTCTCGGTCCTCGTCGCCAACAACACCGTGTGGAGCCCCGAGAGCCAGGAGCGATTTACGCAGCTCGCGCCGGGGATTCGCGCCGTGTCCTACCAGGCCTCCCTCGCCGCGACGCTCGCATCCACGGGACCGCACCCGCGCACCCTCGGCTATGCCAACCCGGATGCGCGCTTTGACGCCTCCCTCGATTCCGCCGCTGCCCGTGACGCGACCGCCGCGAGCGCCCTTCAGCTCTCCGCCCAGGAGCTCGCGGCCCAACCGGGACCCACGCAGCCGCTCCTCGTCATGCCGCCCTCGGAGCTGGGCGCCAACACGGCGGAGCAGCTCCTCACCTCGGCGAGCTCCCTCTTCGAGCGCGAGAACGCCCGGCCGATGGGCCTTCGCCTCTACCTCCACCCCAACGAGGAGCAGGCCCACGCCCTCGCCGCAGCCCCGGCCTCCGCGGAGGGCTTCCCCGGCATCGCGGAGACGGGCTCTCCCTACGAGGACCCGGCTATCATGAGTGACACCGAGGTCCTCCAGGCCCGACGCGAAGCCGCCTTCACCGATGACCTCACCCGGCTTCTCACCAATGACCCCACCATCGCCCTGACGCGCTACACCTTCAGCAACCCCCTGCGCCAGGAGCTTCTTCGCAGCCTGGGCGCCTCGGGACGCCAATCGCTCAGCACGTACCAGGCCTCCGTCGATCTCACCACGGATCACCTCCGCCAGAATCGGGAGCGGCTCCTCGCCTTAGGGCGTGCCGTCAGCCTTATCCCGCCGGGTGGGGTCTACACTCGCACCTCGGACTCCTCGCCGCTCATGGTGGTGGCCGAGAATCGCCTGCCTCTCCCCGTGGACGCCGTGGTCCAGTACACCGCAGCGGAAGACATCACAATCCACACGCCGGAGAAGGTCCGCATTCCGGCATCGGGGTCCATTACCGTGCAGTTAACCCCGGAGATCCCCCGGGAGCACGATCAGACGCACGTGCAGCTGTGGCTATCCACCCTGGATGGCGCGGCCATCTCCACGCCGGTGGACCTCACGGTCCAAGACCGCGCGGGCATGTTCAGCACGTCTGGGCTCACTCTCATCGCCGTGATTGGCCTCTCGCTGATTCTGGTGTTTAGGGTGGGTCGTCACCGCCAGCGGGCGCGGGAGCATCATCCTTCCTCGCGGGCGGCGCAGCCTCGTCCTCGTCCTCCTCGAAGCAGACAGAATGGTTCCCGTGAATCCCACTGATCCGGCTCATCGCAGTTCTTCGGCCCCGCGGGCTGGTCTGAGGTCGCGTATCGTTCCGCCCTCGCCGCCGGCGCCGGTTCCCGAACCGCGTCCCGCCTCCCGCTCGGCCTCCCCGGAGTTCCCCCCGCAGGAGGACAAGTCTCGTCTCGACCGGGCGCCCGGCGCCACCCGTACCGCCGAGGCCATCCCGGTGAAGGAGCTCAAGGCCCAGCCCGCCGCCACCGCGACGGACACCGCCGTCGACGATAAACCCAGCGACACCGACGTCGTCCGCTCGACGGGATCCATGGCGATTCCCACCCTCCTCTCCCGTATCACGGGCTTTTTGCGGAATGTTCTTATCGGCACGAGCTTAGGCTCCGCCGTCGCCTCCGCTTTTAACACGGCAAATACTCTCCCTAATCTCATTACCGAGATTGTTCTGGGCGCCGTTCTGACCTCCCTCGTTGTGCCCGTTCTGGTCCGCGCAGAAAAAGAAGACGAGGACCGCGGCGCAGAATTTATTCGCCGCCTCTTTACGCTCTCCATGACCATCCTTGTGGTCGTCACATTGTGCGTCGTGATAGCGGCCCCCATTCTCGTGCGCATGTATTTGCGTGCCGACGGCGAAGTCAACGTTATCCAATCCACGTCCTTCGCCATCTGGCTGCTGCCGCAGGTACTCTTCTACGGAATGTTCTCGCTCTTCATGGCGGTTCTTAACACGAAGGGCTATTTCCGGCCGGGGGCCTGGGCCCCGGTGGCTAACAATATCGTGAGCATTGCGGTGCTCCTCGTGTACCAATTCCTCCCCGGGGAGTTGGACCCCTCCGCCCCGAGCGGCCTCTTTGACCCGCACGTCCTGCTCTTGGGTTTGGGCACGACGCTCGGCGTCGTCGTGCAGTTCCTCATCATGCTCCCGCCGCTGCGGCGCGCTCGGGTGAATCTGCGCCCCCTGTGGGGTATTGACGCCAGGCTCAAACAATTCGCCGGTATGGGACTGGCCATTATTGTTTATGTTGGCATTTCCCAATTCGGCTACGCCATTAGCACCCGAGTCGCCTCCGGTTCGGACGCCTCTGCGCCCTTCATTTATTCCCAGCATTGGCTGCTCCTCCAGGTGCCCTATGGCATTATTGGCGTCACCCTTCTCACCGCGATTATGCCGCGGCTTTCTCGTTATGCCGCGGAGGGCGATGATCAGGCGGTGGTCCGGGATCTCACGCTGGCGACAAAGCTCACGTTTATCGCGCTCATCCCGGTCGTCATTTTCTTCACGTTCTTCGGTCTGGATATCGCGCAGACGCTCTTTGCCTTCCGGGATTTCACCACCCATGATGCGGACCTCCTCGGCTGGACCCTCAGCTTCTCCGCGTTCACGCTCATCCCGTATTCGCTCGTGCTCCTGCACCTCCGCGTCTTCTACGCCCGCGAGGAGGCCTGGACGCCGACGTTCATCATCGCCGGCATCACGGTCGCCAAAGTGGTGCTCAGCTATCTGGCGCCGCTCGTGGCCTCCTCCCAGGAACGGGTCGTCGTCCTCCTCGGCGCGGCCAATGGTTTTGGCTTCGTGGCTGGCGCGCTCATCGGCGTGTTCTTGCTCCGTCGCAAGCTCGGGCACCTGCAGTCCCGCACGATCCTCCACACGACGGCGTGGGCGGTCGGCGCCTCGCTGGCTGGCATCCTCGCCTCGTGGATTTTCAACGTCATCGTCTCCCACCTGCTGGGCGGCGTCCTCGACGCGATGGGCAAGGTGGGCGCCTTCCTCCACCTCGGCATCATGGGGATCCTCTTCCTCGTCGTGACGGGCGTCGCGCTGTCCTTCTCCGGCCTCCCCGAGGTCCAGAATGTGGGCCTCGCGATGGGCCGGATCCCGGGCCTGCGCCGCTTCGTCCGCCCGAACACCGACGAGCAGATCGCCATCGCCGAGCCCACCCAGCAGGAGCTCTCCGCCCAGATGCAGGGCATCGATGCCTTCAACGCCTCCCCGGTGCCCCCGCCCATGTCGGCGGGCGTGGTCCGCGGCCCGCGCCTCGTCCCGGGTGCGCCGGTGGCCGACGGCCGCTTCCGCCTCCTCGCCGATCACGGCTCCGTCCCCGGGGCGCGCTTCTGGCAGGCGAAGGAGCTGGCAACGGGCCGGACTGTGGCCCTGGTCTTCGTCGACACCTCCGGATCCGCCCCGCTTGCTCCCGCCTCCCCGGCGGCGGCCGCGGGCGCGGCGAGCGAGGTCGTGCGCCGCACCAGGAAGCTCGCCGCCCTCGAGCACCCGGGGATCGCCCCGAACATCGAGGTCCGGGCCTATCGCTCCGGTTGCCTTGTCGTCGCGGACTGGGTGCCGGGGCGCCCGCTGCGCGACGTCGCGGACAGCGGGGGAGCGGACCCCCACGCGGCAGCCTTCGCGACCGCCGAGGTCGCCGACGCCGCCGCGGCCGCCCACCAGGTCAAGACCCCGCTCGGCCTCGATAACCGCTCGCGCATCCGTATCAGCACGGAGGGCGTGGCCGTCCTCGCTTTCCCGGCGGTCCTCGGTGGGGCCACCTATGAGGACGACTTCTCCGCCATCGCCTCGACGCTCAGCGCCCTCGTCTCCGACGAGTCCGAGGCCACGGACGTCCTCGCGGTCCGCGACGAGGCGCGTGCCGCGACCGCCCAGCTCAAGGGTGAGGTCGACTCCTCCGAGGGCGAGCAGGTGTCCATGGCGCAGCTCGCCGAGCACCTCCGCCAGGTGGGCCTCACGGGCCAGGACGCCGAGGACGAGCCGGACGTCGAGGCCACCCCGGGCATCGTGCTTGAGGGCGAGGAGAAGATCCCGCAGCCCACAGCGCAGCCCGGATTCGGCTCCAAGTCCTACCGCGGGCACACGCTCACGCTCATGGGCATGCTCGTGCTCTTGCTCGTCATCATCGTGGCGGCGATGTCCGCATGGTTCGCCAGCCTCCTCGTCGGCAACCGCGACGAGTCTCCCATCAGCGTGGATAGCTTCCACTCCACCCAGCAGGAAGGGGCGGTGAGCACGCAATACCCGACCTCCGCCCGGCTGTGGTGGCCGCGCACACACGACGGCGAGCAGGGCAGCGCCACCCCCACGGCCCCCGACGCCCCCGACGCAGGCAGTGCCCCGGCCGACGCCCCGGAGGGCGCCCCCATCCCCGCAATTATCGACGGCAATTCCGCTACCGAGTGGGAATCCCCCGACATGCGCGGCGAGGGCGAGGAGCAGGGCTTTGGCATCCTCCTCACGCTCCCGCACACGGTGAATCTCAGCAGCATTTACCTCGACGCGGTGGGGGAGCAGACGCGGGTGACCGTCTACTCCGTGCCGCGCGACGTGGCGCTCGATCAGCTCCACGATCGTTCGGCCGCACGACCCCTCAAGCGCGCGACGCTCAAAGATGCTCCGCTCAGCATTTCGGTGCCGCAGAAGACGTCGAGCCAGGCGATCCTGCTGTGGTTCAGCCCGACAACCGGCACGGCGGCCGCCCAGGGGGAGCAGGTGCCCCCGAATCACATCCATGTCAAAGATGTAACCATTACGGGCGCCACGGTCCCCGATTTGGCAGCCACCTCGACAGATAATCCGCTTTAAAGCTATAAGCAAAGCTCATGGTCCCGGACCCCCGATATGCCCAACACATTGGGCATACACCCCCGGAAAGTGCGTTTAATGTTCGCGCTTAAATAAATACACGCACTTCCATCGGGGGTACACATGAGCAATTCACACGCGCACCATGAAGATTTCGCTCTCGTCCGCGCATATCTTAAGGGGGACAAGTCCGCATTCAATACCATTGTGTCGCGACACAGTGCCAAGCTTCTCGTCGTGGCCCGGCGCTACGCCCGCAACGAGCACGACGCCCACGACATCCTCCAGGACGCCCTCTTCAAGGCGAGCCGCCACCTCCACACCTTCCGCTTTGAGGCGGCGCTCAGCACGTGGCTCCACCGCCTCGTCATGAACAGTGGGCACGACTACATCACGCACCGCCAGCGCCGGGAGAGCCCGCACCTCGATGACACCGAGGACTCTTCTAGAGAGACCCATCCGGATCTCACGCATGACCCCTTCGGGCACCTCGACCTCTCGCTCACCCTGAGCGCCGCGCTCGCGCAGTTGTGCCCCGACCAATCCCACGCCCTCATCCTCGTCGACCTCTACGGCCTCGACATCGCCTCCGCCGCGAAAATCGCCAACGTCCGGCCGGGGACCATTAAGTCTCGACGCGGGCGGGCGCGGGAACAGCTCCGGCGTATCCTCGAAGAGGCGCGAGCCGACGGCCTCTGCTGACGTCCTCTCGCCGGGGCTCCGCCTGCCTCTTCCGCGGATGATAGGGAAAGCGTTATAATCGCCCTTGTTGCGATAAGATTAACCCCCGGATTCGAGCATACTCGAGGAAAGAGGATTCATCATGGCGGAACCCCACACGGTTCACGATGTCATCATCATCGGCTCCGGCCCGGCCGGCTACACCGCCGCTGTCTATGCGGCCCGCGCAGAGCTCTCGCCCCTGGTTTTTGAGGGCATCGAGTTCGGCGGCTCCCTCATGACCACGACGGAGGTGGAGAACTTCCCCGGCTTCCGCGAGGGCATCATGGGCCCCGAGCTCATGGACCAGATGCGTGCCCAGGCGGAGCGCTTCGGCGCCGACCTCCGGATGCAGCTCGTCGACGAGGTCCGCCTCGACGGCGACATCAAGACCGTCGTCTCCGAGGGGGAGGAGTTCCAGGCCCGCACCGTCATCCTCGCGATGGGCTCCGCCACCCGCTACCTCGGCGTCCCGGGGGAGCAGGAACTCCTTGGCCGCGGGGTCTCCTCCTGCGCCACCTGCGATGGCTTCTTCTTCCGCGACCACGACATCGCCGTGGTGGGCGGCGGCGACTCCGCCATGGAGGAGGCCACCTTCCTCACGAAGTTTGCCCGCAGCGTGACCATCATCCACCGCCGCGAGGAGTTCCGCGCCTCGCCCATCATGCTCGAGCGCGCCCGCGCCAACGAGAAGATCCGCTTCATCACGAACGCCACGGTGAACAAGGTCCTCGGCGAGGAGAAGGTCTCTGGCCTCGAGCTCCGCGACACCCAGACCGATGAGCTCTCGACCCTCGACGTCACCGCCATGTTCGTCGCCATCGGGCATGATCCCCGCTCCGAGATCGTCCGCGAGCAGGTGGAGTGCGACGACGCCGGCTACGTCACCGTCTCGCATCCGTCGACGGCCACCTCGGTGCCCGGCGTCTTCGCCTGCGGCGACCTCGTCGACTCCCACTATCAGCAGGCCATCACGGCCGCCGGCTCCGGCTGCCGAGCGGCCCTCGACGCCCAGCACTACCTCGCTGAGCTCTGATCCCACCCCTCAACCGACCAACACCGACCAACAAGGAGACACGCAGTGAGCACTGTGAAGAATTTCACCGAGGCCACCTTCAAGCAGGAAGTCCTCGAGTCCGATCGCCCCGTCCTCGTCGATTTCTGGGCCTCCTGGTGCGGCCCCTGCCGCAAGCTCGCCCCGGTTATCGAGGCCGTCGCCGAGGAGATGGGGGAGAAGGCCGTCGTCGGCAAAGTGAACCTCGATGAGGAGCGCACCCTGGGCGCCGTCTACCAGATCATGTCCATCCCCTGCCTCATGGTGTTCCACGAGGGCAAGAAGGTGGAGGAGATGGTCGGAGTTCGCCAGGCCGCGGAGATTGTCGCTGCACTGAACACGTACGTCTAACTGGTAGTCTCTAAGAGAAGTCGGCGGTGCCGCTGGGGCGAGTACAGTCGGCTTCACATTGATGCTGAATAGCCGGAAGGAGAACCGTGGCGGACGTCCTTAAGGTCGGTGACCACAGCCCGCGCGTCGCTGAAGTACGGATGACGTTGGCGCGGCTGGGACTTCTCACACACTTCCACGGCGACCTCGGCTCCCAGCGCTCCGACCGCTTCACCGACGCCGACATGGCCTTCGACGCCGAGCTCTCGGAGATCCTCAAGGCCTTCCAGCAATCCCGCGGGATCATCCCCTCGGGCGAGATCGAGGAAGCCACGCTCCGGGAGCTCCGCCACGCCAGCTACCGGCTCGGCGCCCGCGTCCTGTCCTATCAGGTCAACCACGAGCTCATTGGCGACGACGTCGGGCAGCTCCAAACCCAGCTGCAGGAGCTCGGCTTCTACTCGCATCGGGTCGACGGCCACTTTGGCCGTTTCACCCACGATGCCCTCGTCAACTACCAGCACAATTCCGGCCTCCGGGCCGACGGCATGTGCGGCCCCGAGACCATCCGCGCCCTGAGCCTCCTCGGCCGGCGCATCACGGGCGGCTCCCCGCAGGCCATCCGCGAGCGCGAGCACATGCGCGCCGCTGGCCCCATGCTGGCGGGCAAGCGCGTCGTCATTGACCCGGCACTCGGCGGCAAGCACAAGGGCCTCTCCGTCCAGGGCCGCTATGGCGAGATCACGGAGGAGGAGATCCTCTGGGACCTGGCCACCCGCATCGAGGGCCGGATGATCGCCCTGGGGATCGAGACCATCATTTCCCGCCCGCGGATGGACGATCCGGACCACAAGTCCCGCGCGGAGATCGCCAACGCCTTCGACGCCGACCTCATGATCTGCCTCCAGTGCGATCGCTACCCCAACGAGAAGGCCTCCGGCGTCGCCACCTTCTACTTCGGGAGCGAGATCGGCAATAGCTCGCTGACCGGTGAGATGCTCTCGGGCTACATCCAGCGTGAGATCGTCGCGCGGACCAGCCTCATCAACTGCGGTAATCACGCCCGGACGTGGGACATGCTCCGGCTCACCACCATGCCCACCGTCGAAGTCGTCACCGGCTACCTCACGAATCCCGACGATGTCGCCGTTCTCACGAGCACCGAGGGACGCGAGGCCATCGTGGAGGCCATCCTCGTCGCCGTCAAGCGGCTCTACCTGCTCGATCGCGGCGATGACCAGCCCACCGGCACCTTCCGCTTCGACGAGCTCCTCAAGGCCGAGGGCCTCTAAAACCCCCTCACAGCGCGCCCGGGCGCCGGCCCTTCCGGCCATGGCCATCCCCCTGTGCCCGGGCGCTTCTTCCTAGTCCCCCTTCTGCGCGCCGAGCAGGCTCATGATGCGCTCGAAGTCATCCTGATCGCTGAACTCAACGGTGAGCTTGCCCTTCCGCTTGCCCATGCTCACGGTGACCCGCGTGTCGAGGGTATCGGCCAGGTGATCGGCTGCGGTGCGCAGGTACTCCGGCGGAGGAGTCTTCTCCCGGCGCCCGCGCTTCGGGGCCTCATCGCCCCGGTTGAGCAGGGTGACGGCCTCCTCGGTGGCGCGAACGGAGAGCCCCTCGGAGACGATCCGCCCCGCCAGCTCATCCTGATGCTCCGCGACGGGCTCCGCCTTGACCCCCAGCAGGGCGCGCGCGTGCCCCGCCGAGAGCACCCCGGCCGCGACGCGTCGCTGGACCGCGACGGGGAGGGCGAGGAGCCGGATCATGTTCGTGATGACCGGCCGCGAGCGGCCCAGCCGCTCGGCCAGCTCCGCCTGGGTCACTTTGAACTCCTCCAGGAGCTGCTGGTACGCGGCGGCCTCTTCCAGCGGGTTGAGTTCCACGCGGTGGATGTTCTCCAGGAGGGCGTCGCGCAGGAGGGTGTCATCCTCCGTGTCGCGGACGATCGCCGGGATGAATTTCAGCCCCGCCTTGGAGGCCGCCCGCCAGCGTCGTTCGCCCATGATGAGCTCGTAGCCCTCGCCCTCGGGGTGGGGCCGCACAACGATGGGCTGCAGGAGACCGAACTCCCGGATGGAGTGCACGAGCTCGGCCAGCGCCTCTTCCTCGAAGACCGTGCGCGGCTGCTTCGGGTTGGGGACAATCTCCCCGATGGGAATCTCCTGGTAGCGCGCCCCCACCTCGGCGCCCTCGGCCGGCGCGGGCGTGCGGATGGGCCCGTCGCGGCGGTCGCGGGGATTAAGGTGCCCGCCGCCGAGGATGACGTCGGCCGCCCCGCCCCCAAGGCCGCGGGAGGCGCTGAGCTTCTCCGCAACGCTCTCGACGGGGGAGGCCGCCTCGTGGCTCTCACCCTGGGTCTGCGCGGCGCCTGTGTCTGTCGAGCCGGGGGCGGGCTGCTGGGAGCCTGCGGCCTCGCGCGGATCCCTGGCGGGGGCGCGCCCCCGCGTGGGGTCGGGGTTATCAGAGATCATGAGGGCGGCGAGGCCACGCCCCAGTCCGCCGCGTTGACGAGCTCCTTTGTGTGCCATGTCCCTCTACCTCGCCTCGGTGTTGTGATCGGATTCTGTGTTCTCTGACTGCGCCACGGTCTCCTGAAGTTCCGCGGCGGCGGTGGGGCTCACCCCAATGGGGCCCGTCTCCGGGCCGGGCAGGTAGTCGCCCCGCTCGGCGAGCTCCCGGGCGGCGTCCACGTACGCGTGCGCCCCGCGGGAGGAGGGGTCGTACTGGAGGATCGTCTGCCCATAGCCCGGGGCCTCCGAGATGCGCACGGAGCGCGGGATGAGCGTCCGCAAGACGACGTCCCCGAAGTGCCCGCGGACTTCCTCGGCCACCTGCTCGGCGAGCTTGGTCCGCCCGTCGTACATGGTGAGGAGGATGGCGGAGATGTGGAGGTCCGTGTTGAGGTACTGCCGGATCATGCTGATGTTGTTGAGCAGCTGGCCCACGCCCTCGAGGGCGTAGTACTCACACTGGATGGGGATGATGACCTCATCAACGAGCGTCATTGCGTTGATCGTCAGCAGGCCGAGGGAGGGCGGGCAGTCGATGATGATGTAGTCGAAGCCGTGGCGCTCGATGAAGTCACCGCGCACGGCGTCGTAGAGGCGGTACTCGCGTCGCACGAGGCTCACAAGCTCGATCTCCGCGCCGGCGAGGTCGATGGTCGCCGGAATGCAATAGAGATTGTCGAAGTGCGGGGACTGCTGCAGCGCCTCGTCGGCCGTCGCGTTCCCGATGAGCAGCTCATACGTCGACGTTGTGCCGGTACGGTGCTCGACGCCCAGAGCCGTCGACGCATTGCCCTGGGGGTCAATGTCAATGACCAGCACTTTCAGCCCTTGCGCGGCGAGCGCCGCCGCAAGATTCACCGAGGAGGTCGTCTTTCCGACCCCGCCCTTTTGGTTGGCGATCGTGATGAGACGAGGCTGCTCCGGCGCGGGCAGGTCACCGCGAAGGTTCACGCGCTCGCGGTGCTCATCCTCGTGTGTATGCTCAGCCATCGACGTCAAACGCCCTCTCTCCTTTGCAGGTTGCCTCTGGCGTGCCGGCCCACCCCGGCAATGGTTTCTACTGTAGTGGCTACCGCGCCCGCTCTGCGTGGCGGCGGATCCGGACGAGGGTGGTGGGCTGCTCGAGCAATCCTTCACCAACATGGAGGATCTCCGGCTTCTCGCCGCCGGCGTTGCGGATGTCTGCGGCGTCGCGCTCGATTTCCTCCCCGACGCTCGATCCCTTCATCGCGATCATCGCCCCTCCCCGCCGGGCGAGCGGCAGCGACCACCGCGTGAGCTTCCCCAGCGGGGCGACCGCCCGCGAGGTCACGACGTCCACCGGCGCCACAGCGGAGCGCACGGACTTCTCCTCCGCCCGACCACGGATCACCTGCACATTATCCAGGTGGAGTTCTTCCACCACGGACCGGAGGTACACGGACCGCTTGAGCAGGGGCTCGATGAGCCACATCCGCAGGTCCGGGCGCGCGATGGCCAGCGGAATCCCCGGCAGGCCGGCACCAGATCCGATGTCCGCGACGGAGCAGCCCTCGGGCATGGCCTCGGCGATCACCGCGCAGTTGAGGATATGCCGGTCCCACAGCCGGGGAAGCTCCCGCGGCCCGATGAAACCGCGGGTGAATCCGTCGGTCGCGAGGGAGCGATGATAGGCCTCGGCCAGCGGGAGTCGTTCGCCGAAGATCCTCTCCGCTGCGGGGGGAGTGGGGTAGTCCTCGGGGCGGTACTCGGGCGCAGGTTTCACGTGAAACACCTTCCTCGTGTCGGCTGACAGCCCCCTTAGCCTAAACCATCCGCGACGCCGGAACGCAGAAACCCCACCCCGAGATCATTCTCGAGATGGGGTCTCGCGCCAGGAGCTCAGAACTCTAGTGGCCCTTCTTCTTCCGCTTCTTCGGATTGTTGGGCTTAACGCCAGGCTTGGGGGCGGAGGTCCGCTTGGCGGCCTTCTTCGCCTCCTCCTCGGCGGCCTCCTCGGCATCCATCTTGGCGAAGAGGTAGCGCTGCTGGAAGTAGGTCCACACGTTGTTGGACACCATGTAGAAGAGAAGACCGATGTGCCAGATGACACCCGTGAAGAGGATGGTGGCAGGCATGAACCAGAGCATCATCTTGCTCATCATCTCGGTCTGCATCTGCATCTGGTCGTTCGCCGGGGCGTTCGCCTTCCCGGCAGCCTGACGCTTCTTCTGGCGGCTGAGCGACATCCGCGCGTTGAAGTGCGTCGCCAGAACGATGATCGCGATGAGCGGCGCGGCCACGCAGATGATCTTGATCTTGGTGAGATCACCCGCGTCAGGGAAGGCCTTGTACATGTCCTCCGGCATGGAGATGTAGGCCGAAATCGGCACCCCGAAGAACTTCGCTTCCAAGAAGGAGCGAACATCGTCGACGCCGAAGATGTAGTTCGGCGTATTCATGTTCTGCTCGACGCTCATCCCCAGTCCGCCGGCGCCCGTGCCCGTCCGGTTGAAGCTGCGGAGCACGTGGAACAGGCCAATGAAGATCGGGATCTGCGCCAGCATGGGGAGGCAGCCCATGAGGGGGTTCACGCCCATCTCCTTTTGGAGTTTGCGCGATTCCTCCATCATCTTCTGCTGGTCGTTCTTGTACTTCGCCCGGATCTCCTGCATCCGGGGCTGCATCTCCTGCATCTTGCGTGCCGAACGCATCTGGTTCGCCATCGGCTTATAGAGCAGGGCACGCAGCGTGAATGTCAGCAGCACGATGGCCAGGATCCACGAAATCCCTGAGTTCTCTCCGAAGATGAACCCAGCGACTTTGTGCCAGAACCATAGCACCGCCGAGATCGGGTAGTAGATGAAATTGAGCACTGACAAGCTCCTTGACTCAGTGGTAGTGCGAGCAACCCCTAGGGCACAGGATCATATCCGCCAGGATGCCACGGCCCGCATTTCGCGAGGCGAACCAAGCTCAACAGTGTTCCCTTGATTGCTCCGTGGCGCCTCAGCGCCTCCACCGCGTAGGCACTGCAGGTCGGTTCAAACCTGCAGGTGGGTCCCATCTTAAGGGGTGAGAGCCAGCGCTGGTACAGCCGCACCCCGCCGACGAGCACCCGGGCGACACCCCGGGGCGCAGGGTCATCCCCTGTTACGTCGTGGCTGTGCTGCTGCGGAGGGCACATGATTGTCCTTCTCGAAGGCGCGGCTCTGCTTCCTCCGCGCGTGGGCGAGGGCCTTGGTGATGTCCTGGGCCAGCTCGGCGGAGGTGCTGTCTCCTGCCCGGGGCAGCGCCCTGATGACGACGTCAGCCGTGGGCGGTACCTCGGGGAGAAGGCTGAGGCAGATATGACGTAGCCGCCGGGAGGTGCGGTGACGAACCACCGCATTCCCGACGGCTTTCGATACGATCAACCCGAAACGCGGGCCGCCCATCTGGGCGACATCCTCTCCAGCGTGGTCGAGGTAGTGCACAACCACTCTCCGAGCGCCAGCACGCTGACCTCCCTTAATGGTCCGAGAGAACTGGGCCGGGGACGTGAGCTTGTTGGCACGTGGTAGCACGCTGTGAGAGCCCTCCGGGTGGTATCTGCGACTAGGCGGTCAGCCGAGCGCGGCCCTTGTGACGACGGGCCGAGACAATGGCGCGACCAGCACGGGTACGCATACGAGTACGGAAGCCGTGCACGCGAGCGCGACGGCGGTTGTTGGGCTGATAGGTCCGCTTCCCCTTAGCCACGATGTTTCTCCTCTAGGTTGTGGGGACGGTGACCGAAGTACCGGGATCAGTCACTATCCGCTTGGCGTTCACTTGAGATATGCAGTGCCGGCGACGCCGCTTCACGCCTGAGAACCGCAGGGCCCTCGGGCTGAGCTGGCCCGGAACTCAACGCCAGACTGCTCTCACGCATACACGCGGGGAGAAGGTCACCGTGACACAGTCATCCCCGCGGTACGACAGACGGGTCAAGCGTACGCGACAGTCACCCCTGCAAACAAATCGACACGCCCCATTCTCCCGGGGGTGAACACCATTACCCCCAGAATTACAAGAATGTCTTTTTCGCCAGGTCAGTCCTCATTTCCCGCCCGTGAATGGCCCCTCAACAGCGGCGCCAGGCATGACAGTACGTCCGTCTTGCTGACACGCGATCCTCCCCGCCGGAGAGCCTCGCGGACCGAGTTCGACACTGCTCCCATCCGGCGGGTAGTTATGAAGATTGTCGTTTTCTTCCACATCCTGTGGACGATCGAGATTGTGGATAACTCTCGAGTAAAACTTGAAGGTTTCCCAAGATCTCGACAAAATGCCAGGTCACAGGCTGTCGCAGCCTGAGAAATGTTTTCCACAGCCGATGCGCTAGGCTGTGGATAGTTTGACCGCGGGCCGTTTTCCACAGGTGTGGATAAACCTGTGGATGTCCAGGTCATCGGCGTGGATATCCTGTGGACTCCGACGTGGATAATCACGCCCGTTGTCCACATGGCTAGCCCTCTCGCTGCCTGTCCTATGTGCCCGGCTGCCCTGTTTCCCACAGGTGCAGCGCCGACCGTGAACTGAGGAAAACATTGACTGACAATGCCGCTCTGCACGAAGAATGGCAGCACGTTGTCAACGAGCTCCTGCTGCGCTCCGAGACCCCAACGTCCCCCATCCCTCGGCTGACGCACCAGCAGCGCGGTATCCTCACCCAGGTCTCCCCGGTCGCGATCGTCAACGGCTACGTCGTGCTCTCCACCCCCAGCAAGTGGGTCAAGCGCGTCATCGAGGAGGAACTGAGCCGCTCCATCGTCGAGGTCGTCAGCGATCTCAAGGGCATGCCCTGCTCCCTCGCGGTGTCCCTCAATGCGGAGCCCTCTCCCTCGACGACGTCCACCTCCTCCCGCCCCGCCTCGCCGGCTGCGCCCTCCTCAACGCAGCCCGTGGGCGGCGCTGAACAGCACAATCAGCCTTCCGGCGCCACCGCCCAGCCGCCTCGAACCCCGGGTGCTGGATCCTCCGCGCCCGCCCATTCCGGGCAGGCACCGTCCTCCTCGTCCCTGGACAGGGAGGACCAGCGCGGCTACCAGTCCCGTTTCTCTTTCCACAGCAATGATGACTGGCAGGTGTCCCATATTCAGACCCCGGCGGGATACCCCAACCAGGGTCCGGCGGCGGCGGGGACGTCGTCGAGCCATCACCAGCCGGGGCAGAGGATGAGGAGGGAGCGGCCGGCCGTCGATCCTGACCGGAAACAGTCGCTCAACCCGCGTTTTACCTTTGAGTCTTTCGTCATTGGGTCCTCGAATAAATTCGCGAATAGTGCGGCGGTTGCGGTCGCGGAGACGCCGGCGAAGGCCTATAACCCGCTGTTCATTTGGGGTGGCTCGGGGCTCGGCAAGACGCACCTCCTCCATGCCACCGGCAACTATGCGCTGGAATTGCAGCCTGAGCTGCGGATTAAGTATGTCTCCAGCGAGGAGTTCACCAACGACTTCATCAACTCCGTCCGCGATGACCGCCAGGAATCCTTCAAGGCGCGCTACCGCAACCTCGACATCCTCATGGTCGATGACATCCAGTTCCTCCAGGACAAGGAGACCACCCAGGAGGAGTTCTTCCACACCTTCAACGCGCTCCACCAGGCGAATAAGCAGATCATCCTCACCTCGGATCGTCCGCCGAAGCAGCTGACCACCCTCGAGGACCGCCTGCGCACCCGCTTCGAGGGCGGACTCATCACGGATATCCAGCCGCCGGACCTTGAGACGCGCATCGCGATCCTCATGAAGAAGGCGCAATCGGACAACACGCCCGTGGATCGCAAGGTGCTCGAGCTCATTGCCTCGAACGTCTCTACCTCCATCCGCGAACTCGAGGGCGCGCTCATCCGCGTCGCCGCCTACTCCTCGATCAATGACGAGCCCATCACCCTCGAAAACGCAACCTCCGCGCTGCGCGACATCATCCCTGATCACGACGTCGAAATCACCGCGGACTCCATCCTCCGGGTGACCGCGGAATTCTTCGACATCGACGTCGATACGCTTCGCAGTGCGACGCGCACCCGCGCCGTGGCCCACGCCCGGCAGCTGGCCATGTACCTCTGCCGCGAGCTCACGGACCTCTCCCTGCCGTCCATCGGCAAGCACTTCGGCGGGAAGGACCACTCCACGGTCATGTACGCCGAGCGGAAGATCCGCAAGGAGATGACCGAGAAGCGCGACACTTACCACGAGATCCAGACCCTCACCCAGATGGTGAAGAACCAGGATCGCCCCTCTGAGCGGGGCTAACGCGAGAAGGATCGACGCTGGGTAGCGCAGCTCGGTCTGCCGCGCGGTCCTCGCCGGCGCAACCCCCGACCTCCCGGGCAGCAGCCCATCACCCTCCAGGACCCAC
This sequence comes from Corynebacterium uropygiale, assembly GCF_021568315.1. Lineage (GTDB taxonomy): Bacteria > Actinomycetota > Actinomycetes > Mycobacteriales > Mycobacteriaceae > Corynebacterium > Corynebacterium uropygiale. The sequence goes on along the minus strand of NZ_JAKGSI010000006.1, from coordinate 46,463 downwards.
CTGGAGGGTTTTTCACATGGTTATCCACACTTGTGTAATTCCATTCTTGTAATTCGGAGATCTTGCCCATACTTTTGCCATTCACGCTGCTCAGAGACCCTGTGGAGAAGCCCTCGTTGCGGTGTGGAGAAGCAGTGAATAACGTCGAGGCCACTGTGGAGAAGGCAGAGACCCCGAAAGTTATCCACACCCGGCCTCTGTTTTCCACACGTGATCCACACCGAGACTCACAGCTCGTTTTCGTGGCCGGACCTTGTCATTTCACCCTCTATCCCCAGATTGCACAGGACCTACTGCTTCTCCTCCCTGAATCTCTGGAAAGAATGTGAGGAGAAAGAGGGGGTGCGAAAAACTCCGGGCCGGCGGCCCCGCCGCGCCCGGCCCCGAGGGAATGACACATTTTCCGGTCCCCCGGCCCGCCGGGTACTTTGGATCATGTCATTCACCAGAGAGCCGTTTTGTACCTTCGAGGAGCCACCGCATGGAGTCACAGCAAGTGTCCTTCCGGGTTGCTAAAGACGACCTGGCGCACGCCGTTACCTGGGTCGCCCGCAGCCTGCCCAATCGTGTCACTCAGCCCGTTCTGCGGGCCATCGTCATCACCGCGGATGACAATGGTTTGGAGTTCGCGGGCTTTGACTACGAGGTGTCCACGAAGGTGCGGATCTCCGCCGAGGTCATCGAGCCCGGGCGGATCGCCGTCGCTGGCAAGCTCATCGCTGAAATCACGAACACCCTGCCGAACAAGCCGGTCGAGATCTCGCTGGACGGCTCGAAAGTGGAGCTTCGCTGTGGTTCCTCCCGCTTCGAGCTCCCGCAGATCCCGCTGGATGATTACCCGCAGCTGCCCACGCTCCCTGAGGTGACCGGGTCCATTGACCCGCAGCTCTTCACCCGCGCCACCACCCAGGTGGCCTCCGCGGCGGGCAAGGATGACACGCTCCCGATGCTCACTGGTGTGAACATGGAGATCACCGGCCGTCGTCTGCGTCTCGTCGCGACGGACCGTTTCCGCCTCGCCGTGCGCAACCTCGAATGGAAGCCGGTCTCCGAAAGCATCACGGCCAAGCTCCTCATCCCGGCCAAAACGCTCCTGGAAAACGCGCGGAGTGTTGATCCTCACCTGACGGATCCCGTCGAGCTGGCCGTCGGCACGGGAGACGAGGTCGGAGCGGACGGGCTCTTTGGTGTCCACGCGGAGAATCGTGAGACCACCACGCGCCTCCTCGACGCCGAGTTCCCCAACATCCAGCCGCTGCTCCCGAAGGTGCACAACGCGATCGCTACCGTCGAGATCGCGCCGCTGCAGGAAGCCATCCGCCGCGTCAGCCTCGTCACGGAGCGGAATTCCCAGATCCGCATGCGTTTTACTGCCGAGGAGCTCACCCTTTCTGCTGGGGGGAGCGACGCCGGCCACGCCGAGGAAACCCTGCCCTGCGCGTTCCGCGGCCGCGATGAGATGGTTATTGCCTTCAACCCGGCATACCTCAAGGACGGCCTGTCCGTCATCGACACGGATCGTGTGGTCTTCGGATTCGTCGAGTCCTCCCGCCCGGCGATTCTCCTGCCCGAGCCCGAGGAGCTCCCCGAGCAGACCGAGGACGGAACCTACGCGACGCCGGACACGGACTTCCTGTACTTGCTCATGCCGGTTCGCCTCCCGGGCTAGAGCATGTATATCCGCCAGCTGAGTCTGCGAGATTTCCGATCCTGGCCCAGCCTGGAGTTGGATCTCCAGCCGGGGGTGGTGCTCTTTGTTGGGCGCAATGGCTTCGGGAAGACCAACATCATCGAGGCGCTGGGCTATTGCGCCCACCTGTCCTCCCATCGGGTGAGCCATGATGCTCCGCTGGTCCGGGCGGGGGCGGCGAATGCCCGGGTGTCGGCGACGGCGGTCAATGAAGGGCGCGAGCTCACCGCCCACCTGCTCATCAAGCCCCACGGGGCGAACATGGCGCAGATCAATCGAACCCGTTTGTCCTCGCCCCGGGAGGTGCTCGGGGTGGTGCGCACGGTCCTCTTCGCGCCCGAGGATTTGGCCCTCGTCCGGGGTGAGCCGGCGGAGCGCCGTCGTTACCTCGACGCCATCCTCTCCACCCTCATGCCGCGGCTCGCTGGCGCGCGCTCGGACTATGACAAGGTGGTGCGCCAGCGGAATGCGCTGTTGAAGTCCTCGACGATGGCCCTGCGCCGCGGCTACGACTCCTCGGAGGGCGCCGGGGCGCTGGCCACCCTCGATGCGTGGGATTCCCAGCTCGCCCGGCTGGGGGCGCAGATCATTTGTGCCCGGCGGAACCTCGTTGAGCGCCTGGACTCCCACGTCCACGACGCCTATGCCGGCATCGCCCCGGAGTCCCGGCCCGCGTCGCTGCGCTATCAGGGCACGGTGGATCCCGCCGGCGAACTCCCCTCCGAGCCCGAGATCATCGAGGCAGAAATGCTCGCTGAGCTGGGGCGTTCTCGACGACGAGAGATCGAGCGCGGGGTATCCCTCGTCGGCCCGCACCGAGATGACGTCGAGCTCCTCCTGGGTGACCAGCCGGCCAAGGGCTTCGCCAGCCATGGTGAGACGTGGTCGCTCGCGCTGTCCCTGCGCCTGGGGGAGTTTTCCCTGCTGGCCTCGGAGGGGGCGGAGCCCATCCTCATCCTCGATGATGTCTTCGCGGAGCTAGACCGGCGCCGGCGAGAGAAGCTCGTGGAGGTCGCTGCCGAGGTGGAGCAGGTCTTCATCACGGCGGCCGTCGACGAGGATCTCCCCGATAACCTCGAGGAACGGGTGAGCGGGCGCTTCACCATTGGGGTGGAGCAGCGTGAAGAGGGGCGCGTGTCCGTGCTGGTGGAGGAGGACGAATGAGCGACCCGAGCCGCTCCGAGGACGCGCCCCAGCCGGACTCCGCGGCCGGGCCGGCCGACCTGGTGGATGCCGTTTACGATCGCACCCAGAAGCTGGCGCACGCGCAGGGGCGGGTGAGCGGGCGCCGAAGTGGCGCTCAGCCTTTGCGTCGGCGGCGGAAGAAGCAGGGCGAGGCGTCGGCGTGGATCCGCGGGGTGCGTGGATTGCAGAAAACGGGGCCGGATGGGCGTCGGCTCCCGCGAGCGCTCAACATTCATTCCCTCAAAAGTGCGATGACCACCACGGTCACGCAGAGCGGCTGGGATACGCCGCTGGCGCGCGGCTGGGTGATGAACCACTGGGATCTCCTGGTGGGGGAGGAGATTGCCAAGCACACGCGGGTGGAGATGATCAAGGAGGACGTGGTGATCGTGAGCTGCGATTCGACCGCGTGGGCGACAAACCTGCGGCTCATGCAGCGGCAGATCCTCGCGCGCATCGCGGAGAAAATCGGCCATGATGAGATTAAGCAGCTCAAACTCTATGGCCCGACGCAGCCTTCGTGGCGGAAGGGCCGCTTGCATGTGAAGGGCCGCGGCCCGCGCGATACCTATGGATAGGCGCTCAGCGGCGCTGAGCGGGCCTCTCGTTGGCTGAGTGGTGCAGTACGTAGGGGGATGCCAGGGTGTAGACTGAAACGGTAATTTTCCGGCTCACTGAGGAGTGCTCGTTCACGTGGCTAGCAGCGAACACCAATATGACGCCTCATCGATTACTATTCTCGAGGGGCTCGAGGCGGTGCGCAAGCGCCCCGGTATGTACATCGGTTCGACGGGGGAGCGCGGCCTGCATCACCTGGTGTGGGAGATCGTCGATAACTCCGTCGATGAGGCAATGGCGGGCTACGCCGATCGCGTAGACGTCACGCTTCTCGCCGACGGCGGGGTTGAGGTTGTTGATAATGGTCGCGGTATTCCCGTGGAGATGCACGCGTCGGGTGCCCCCACGGTGCAGGTGGTCATGACCCAGCTGCACGCCGGCGGCAAGTTTGACTCCGAGTCCTACGCGGTCTCGGGTGGTCTGCACGGTGTGGGTATTTCCGTGGTCAACGCGCTGTCCACCCGCGTGGAGGCGGACATCAAGCGCAACGGAAAGCACTGGTACCAGAACTTCAACAATGCGCTGCCGGAGGACCTCGTCGAGGGCGGCAACGCCCGCGGCACCGGCACCACCGTGCGTTTCTGGCCGGACCCCGAGGTCTTCGAGACCACGGAGTTCAAGTTCGACATTATTTCTCGACGCCTTCAGGAGATGGCCTTCCTCAACAAGGGGCTGACCATCACGCTGAAGGACGAGCGCGTCACCGACGAGGAGCTTGAGCTCGAGGCCATCGCGGAGGGCGGCGATACCGCGGAGTCCGTCGACGGCGAGGAGCTCTCCTTCGACGACACCCAGAAGCCCGAGGAGGCGGCGGGGGAGGCCCCCAAGGCGCCGAAGAAGCGCGAGAAGAAGGTGACCTTCCACTACCCGAATGGGCTGGAAGATTATGTGCGCTACCTCAACAAGTCGAAGACGGAGATCCACCCCTCCATCATTTCCTTCGACGCGAAGGCGGAGAACCACGAGCTGGAGATCGCGCTCCAGTGGAACCAGGGCTATAAGCAGTCCGTCCACACCTTCGCGAACACGATCAACACCATCGAGGGTGGTACCCACGAAGAGGGCTTCCGCTCCGCTCTGACCAGCCTGATGAACCGCTACGCGCGCGAACACCGGCTGCTCAAGGACAAAGAGCCGAACCTCACGGGCGACGATTGTCGCGAGGGGCTCGCCGCCGTGATTTCCGTTCGCGTCGCCGACCCGCAGTTCGAAGGCCAGACCAAGACCAAGCTGGGCAACACCGACGTGCGCTCCTTCGTTCAGAAGATGACGAATGAGCACCTCATGCACTGGTTGGAGGCCAACCCGGCGGAGGCGAAGGCCATCGTCAACAAGGCGCTGTCCTCCGCTCATGCGCGCCAGGCTGCGCGCAAGGCCCGCGACATGGTGCGCCGCAAGTCCGCCTCCGACGTCGGCGGTCTGCCTGGCAAGCTGGCGGATTGCCGTTCCAAGGATCCGAAGGTCTCGGAGCTCTACATCGTGGAGGGCGACTCGGCTGGCGGTTCCGCGAAGGGTGGCCGTGACTCCATGTACCAGGCGATTCTTCCGCTGCGAGGCAAGATCCTCAACGTGGAAAAGGCGCGCCTCGATCGCGTGTTGAAGAACGCCGAGGTCCAGGCGATCATCACCGCCCTCGGCACGGGCATTCACGACGAATTCGACATCTCCAAGCTCCGCTACCACAAGATCGTGCTCATGGCGGATGCCGACGTCGACGGCCAGCACATCGCAACGCTGCTGCTCACCCTGCTCTTCCGCTTCATGCCGCAGCTGGTGGAGGAGGGCTATGTCTACCTCGCCCAGCCGCCGCTGTACAAGCTCAAGTGGGCAAAGGGCGAGCCCGGCTACGCCTTCTCCGACGCCGAGCGCGACGCTCAGCTGGAGGAGGGCCTCGCCGAGGGCCGCAAGATCAACAAGGACGACGGCATCCAGCGCTACAAGGGTCTGGGTGAGATGAACGCCAGCGAGCTGTGGGAAACCACCCTCGACCCGGCACACCGAGTCATGCGGCGCGTGGACATTGAGGACGCGCAGCGAGCCGACGAGCTCTTCAGCATCCTCATGGGCGACGACGTCGTGGCCCGACGCTCCTTCATCACCCGCAACGCGAAGGACGTTCGCTTCCTGGATATCTAGGTGGAGATGGTCCGGCTTCGCTGTGCGCGAAGCCAAGGCCACGGCGTGAGCCTTATGCGATGAAGGCGGTGCTCATCCCCTCCGGGGCGGCACCGCCTTCACTCGTTGTTACAGACGTTGCAGTCCTTCCTCCACAGTCACATCAGTCACTGTAACCACAACAGTCACATATCCTAGCAGTCTTTCGGCCGCTGTCGTCAAGGGGTACCCCCGCGTGTCGGGGGCTGGGCGGCGTGAGCGTGACGTTCGGCGAGGACGCTGAAGAGGACGTCCGCGAAGATGTCATTATGTTCTTCGAGGGGCGGGAAGCTGCGGAGGGCGAGGCGGATCGTCCGGGCCTGTTCGTGCTCGGTGGCGTAGAGGGGGCATCCGCGAAGGCGGGGGGCACTGAGGGCCGCGAGGCTCACCAGGGCCGGATAGTTCTTAATCCTTGTCCCCGTGGCGGCGCAGACGTCCTCCGCGATGGTGAGGAGAGCATCAGCGCTCACGCCTCGGAGGATGGGGGCGCAGGCGGGGGCGTGGGGTTGTTCGTGTTTCACGTGAAACCTCCGGGGTGGGGGAGGGGATGTGATGCTGGGTGTGCTGCTGTGCTGTGCTTAGCGGGGCGTCTCGCGGCTCTGGGGGTGGAGCCGTTGCGCGATGTCTCGGTACTCCGCGAGGCGCTGCTGGGCGAGCTCGTGGACCTGTTCATCCTCAAGCATGCGGGCAGCGGCGGAAATGATGGCTCGGCGTGCGGCTTCCTGCTTGCTGCAGCCGTGGGCCCGCGCAAGGAGAGCGAGGGCGCGGTCTTCGTCGGCACGGAGGCGGAGGGTCATAGCCATGAGCAAATGGTATCACCGCGGTATCACGCTGGGCGGACAAAGCGCTCAGCGCCCTCAGAATCGCGATTGTGCGATAGACTAGGACCGTTCCGTCCACTCAATCGAAGGTGAATGAGCTTTGAGCGAAGATAATAATGGCTCGGGCGAGAACCTCTTTGATCGCATTCAGCCCATTGATATCAATGAGGAGATGCAGTCGAGCTACATCGACTACGCCATGTCCGTCATTGTGGGTCGTGCGCTGCCGGAGGTTCGTGACGGCTTGAAGCCGGTCCACCGCCGCATCCTGTACGCCATGTTTGACTCTGGCTACCGGCCGGAGCGCGGCTACGTGAAGTCCGCGCGCCCGGTGTCGGACACCATGGGTCAGTTCCACCCCCACGGCGATTACGCTATCTATGACACCCTGGTCCGCCTCGCGCAGGACTGGAACATGCGGTACCCGCTGGTCGACGGCCAGGGGAACTTCGGTTCCCGCGGTGACGACGGCCCCGCCGCCATGCGTTACACGGAGTGTAAGCTCACTCCGCTGGCCATGGAGATGGTGCGCGATATCCGCGAGAACACGGTCAACTTCTCCCCGAACTACGACGGGAAGACCCTCGAGCCGGATGTCCTGCCCTCGCGCGTGCCGAACCTCCTCATGAATGGCTCGGGCGGTATTGCCGTCGGTATGGCGACGAACATCCCGCCACACAACCTCAACGAGCTTGCGGAGGCCATCTACTGGCTCCTCGATAACCCCGAGGCCGATGAGAAGACGGCGCTCGAGGCGTGCATGGAACGCGTCAAGGGCCCCGATTTCCCGACGGCCGGCCTCATCGTCGGTGACCAGGGCATCAAGGATGCCTACACGACAGGCCGTGGCTCCATCCGCATGCGCGGTGTCTCTACGATTGAGGAGCACGGGAACCGACAGATCATCGTCATCACGGAGCTACCGTTCCAGGTCAACCCTGACCGCCTCATCTCCAACATCGCGGAGCAGGTGAACAACGGCAAGATCGCGGGCATTTCCAAGATCGAGGACGAGTCCTCTGATCGCGTGGGCCTGCGCATCGTTGTGACCCTCAAGCGCGACGCGGTGCCGCGCGTCGTCCTCAACAACCTGTACAAGCACTCCCAGCTGCAGACGAGCTTCGGCGCCAACATGCTGGCGATCGTCGACGGCGTCCCGCGCACGCTGCGCCTCGACCAGATGCTGCGCTACTACGTGGCGCACCAGATCGACGTCATCGTGCGCCGCACCCAGTACCGCCTCGACGATGCGGAAAAGCGCGCTCACATCCTGCGCGGCCTGGTCAAGGCCCTGGATATGCTCGACGAGGTCATTGCGCTCATCCGCCGTTCGCAGACGGTGGACATTGCGCGGACGGGCCTCATGGACCTCCTCGACGTGGACCAGGTCCAGGCGGACGCGATTCTGGCCATGCAGCTGCGGCGCCTGGCGGCCCTCGAGCGGCAGAAGATTATCGACGAGTTGGCCGAGATCGAGCGCGAGATCGCTGACCTTAAGGACATCCTGGCCCGCCCCGAACGCCAGCGCCAGATCGTCCACGATGAGCTCAAGGAGGTCGTGGACAAGTTCGGCGATGAGCGCCGCACCCAGATTGTCGCGGCCACCGGCGAGGTCTCTGAGGAGGACCTCATTGCCCGCGAGAACGTCGTCGTGACCATTACGTCCACGGGCTACGCCAAGCGCACCAAGGTGGACGCCTACAAGTCCCAGCGGCGCGGCGGCAAGGGCGTGCGCGGCGCGGAGCTCAAGCAGGACGACGTCGTCAGGCACTTCTTCATCTGCTCGACGCACGACTGGATTCTCTTCTTCACGAACTTCGGCCGCGTCTACCGCCTCAAGGCCTTCGAGCTGCCGGAGGCCTCCCGCACGGCCCGCGGCCAGCACGTCGCGAACCTCCTGGAGTTCCAGCCGGAAGAGCGGATCGCGCAGGTTATCCAGATCCAGTCCTACGAGGATGCGCCGTACCTCGTGCTGGCCACGGCGCATGGCCGCGTGAAGAAGTCCCGGCTGGCCGACTACGAGTCCGCCCGCTCCGGCGGGCTCATCGCGATCAACCTCAACGAGGGCGACAGCCTCATCGGGGCCGCGCTGTGCTCCAACGAGGATGACCTCCTCCTCGTCTCCGAGGAGGGTCAGGCCATCCGATTCACCGCCGACGACGACCAGCTGCGGCCCATGGGCCGCGCGACTGCCGGCGTGAAGGGCATGCGCTTCCGCGGTGAAGACCAGATGCTCGCGATGACCGTGGTCCGCGATGGCCAATACCTGCTGGTTGCGACCTCGGGCGGCTACGGCAAGCGCACGAGCATGGACGATTACAACGTCCAAGGCCGCGGTGGCGTTGGCGTCGTGACGTTCAAGTACTCGCCGAAGCGAGGCAAGCTCATCGGCGCCCTCGCGGTAGACGAGGATGACGAGATCTTCGCCATCACCTCCGCTGGCGGCGTGATCCGGACCCAGGTTAACGAGATTCGCCCGTCCTCCCGTGCAACGATGGGCGTGCGACTGGTCAACCTGGAGAAGGACGTCACCGTCTTGGCCATCGACAAGAACGTGGAAGGCGAGGGCGAAGAGACCGCCGAGGCAGTGGCCAAGGGCGAGCTCGACGGCCCTGCGGATAAGCCGAAGGACTAAATCAACGGCCCTTCGAGGATGATCCCGCATGGCTCTCCCGGCTAGACCGGGGGGGTCGCGCCATCCGATGTTTCACGTGAAACGGCCCGGGAGAAACCCCGGGCCGTTTTCTCATGCCGCGGGTGCCCTGCGTGGTGGCCGGTGTAGGCCCGGGCCGCGCGCTCCATGTTCTTCTGAGATACCAGGGGGAGAGTAGAATACGAGCGCGAACGGAGGATACCGTAGCTTCTGTCCTGCCCTGCTGGCTGAGCGTGCTGAGCAGCGTGGGGCATCGCCCTGCCCATCCGAGAAGAAACGACAGAGGAGACCCCATGGCAGCCCGAGAACAAGCACTGACCCGGATCTCGCCCCAATCGGCATTTCGAGTTGCGCTGGCCTTTTCCCTCGTGGGGCTCGTCGCGTGGATCCTCGCCACGGCGATTCTCTACATCAGCCTCGACTTCGTGGGCGTCTGGGACAAGTTCAACTCGGTGGTATCAGGCGTGGGAAGTGAGCAGGTCATTAGCTTTGGTATGGCCATGGCGGTCTCGGCCCTGGTGGGCGCGATCGGTGCGATTGCGATGACCATTCTCGCCCCGATCATGGCCCTCATCTACAACGCTGTGGTGGATCTCTTCGGTGGCATCGTGGTGACGTTCCACTCCGGTAGCTAGACACAACAAGCGCCACCTACGGGCTCTCATTGTCTGACTTTCCGCAGGTCACGGGGCGATTTGCCACATTCGTCAACGCGCTGTAAAGTATCTTCTCGTTGCCAGGGCCTATAGCTCAGTCGGTTAGAGCGCATCGCTGATAACGATGAGGTCGCAAGTTCGATTCTTGCTAGGCCCACCACCACAGACTTGGGGCATTAGCTCAATTGGTAGAGCGTCTGCTTTGCACGCAGAAGGTCAGGAGTTCGATTCTCCTATGCTCCACTTTGTCACGTTTTCCCCGGCTTTTAGGCCGGGGTTTTTGCATATCTGCGCAGGCCACAGTGCTGTTCTGCACGCGGGTTATCCAGCAGTTTTGTACCCGCACTCCACGAAGATTTCCCCGACGTAATAGGGGCCCCGAAATCCCACCCCGCACATGGCATGGGACACGTCTTCTGTATAAGATGTTCGCGGGGCTATAGCTCAGTCGGTTAGAGCCGCAGACTCATAATCTGCTGGTCCCGGGTTCGAGCCCCGGTGGCCCCACGAAGAGGCATGATGCACAGTCATGTGGCCACAGTAGCGCGGTGTCCGAAAAGGTGTCTGTTCATTTTTAGCGATGGCCAATCCGCGCCACTCGCAGAAAAACCCCACCCACGGTGACGCGGGTGGGGTTCAGCACTAAACGGGGTGTTAGTTCTTCGGCTGGTCGTCCTCCTCGGGGTCCTCGATCAGCGCGTGGCGGCCCGTGGTCTCCTGGTGCTGCTGCAGCTGTTCGTCGAGGTCAGCGAGGAATTCCTCGGAGTCGATCTCCTGCTCCTGGTCCTCCGTCGAGCCCTCAGAGGGGGTGGAGGTGCTGTAGACGAGGGTCGAGGAGGTGTCCTCGTCGCTGCCGTATTCTTCCACGCGCGGCGGGGTGGTGCCGGGCTGCTCCTTGCGGCCGAAGAACACCCAGGCCAGGACGCCGGCGATGGCGCTCACCGCGAGAACGATAAGCCACGTCAGCCAGCAGCGCTTCTTGTCCTTCTTCCCGAGTTTCTTGTTGGCCTTCTTGCGGGCCTTCTTGGTGAGCTTCTTGCTGGACTTGTCCGCCTGAGCGACGAGATCCTTGCCCTGCTCGGCGAGCTCTTTGCCCTGCTCGCTGGCCGCGTCGAGCGCCTTGGAGAGACGGATCCGAGCGGCCTGGGTGACGCGGCCCGCTTCTTTGCGGGAGTCGTCGAGAAGGCTGGAGCCGCGGTCCTTGAGGGCCTCGAGGTCGATGTCGCCGGTGGCGTCGGCGAGGGCGTCATAGGCCTCGGCGGTTTTGCGGCGACGATAGTCGTTGAAGCTCGTCCAGGCGGTGTGGATACCACTGCTCGCCAGGCGGATGGTGCTGAGATTCATCTCTCTCCTCATCTTGGCTAAGTGTGGGCGCGGGAAATGCGCTCTTGTCCCTTTCTAGACTACGTCTAAACTGCCCCGCTTTGGGGTGCCTCCACTGAAGCGATGACCTATGATGGGCCGCATGACCAAGAAGACCGCTACCGCGACACTGCACACGAACCGCGGTGACATCATCATTGAGCTCTTTGGAAACCACGCCCCGGCCACGGTGCGTAATTTCATTGGGCTCGCCGACGGTTCCGCGGATTACCGCACGGAAAACGCCAGCGGATCCACCGAGGGCCCCTTCTACGATGGCGCCATTTTCCACCGCGTCATCGACGGCTTCATGATCCAGGGCGGCGACCCCACCGGCACCGGCCGTGGTGGCCCCGGCTACATGTTCGACGACGAATTCCACCCCGAACTGCGCTTTGACCACCCGTACCTCCTGGCCATGGCCAACGCCGGCCCCGGCACCAACGGCTCGCAGTTCTTCATCACCGTCGCGCCGACCCCGCACCTCAACAACCACCACACCATCTTCGGTGAGGTCACTGACGCGGAGTCCAAGAAGGTCGTCGACGCCATCGCCTCGACGCCCACCGATCGCATGGACCGCCCGATCGACCCCGTGGTCATCGAGTCCGTCGAGATCACCGAATAGCCGTGAGGCGGGAAGCCCGCCCCGGTTTCCCGCCGACGCCACTACCCCCGTCTGGGTTGAGCTGCGCGCACCGCGCCGAACCCGGGCGGGGGTTTTGCGTCGGGACCACAGGGGTGGGGCGTGGGGCGCGCGGCTTTGCGCGGCTTTGCGCGGCGCATGGGGGGAGCGTGGGGGCTGACTGGAAGGATTGACCATGAGAACGACAATTCAACGAGTGCCCGCGACGGTGACCATCATCCTCGCCACCACGCTGCTCTGGTTGCTCGCGGCGCTCCAGGCGCGCGGGATCTCGGGCACGGCGTGGAGCCCGCTGGGCGAATCCACACTGCTCTGGGGCCCTGCCGTCCTTCACGACGCCACCGGCCCCCTCCGGGGGATCACCGCGCTCTTCATGCACGTCGATATCCAGCACCTCCTCCTCAACATGGTCATGCTGTGGTTTGTCGGCGGCGCGACGGAGATCGCCTTCGGCAGCGCCCGCTTCCTCGCGCTCTACCTGGCGGGCGGGCTCGCATCCTCCGCGGCGATCCTGTACTTCCAGCCCCTTACGCCGACGCTCGGCGCGTCCGGCGCGATCTTTGCGCTGATGGCGATCCTCATCGTGATTTATCACCAGAAGGGCCTCAGCCTGGCCACGCCCCTCACCCTTCTGGGAATCAACGTGGTGGGGACGTTCCTGGTCTCTTCCATCTCCGTGGCCGGCCACCTGGGGGGACTTGCTGGCGGAGCGATCATTGCGGGGTTGTACATACAACTTAGCGGGAACCCGCGCTTTCTCCGCGCGCTCCCCTGGGCGATGCTGGGGCTTTTCGCCGTCGTGTACGGGATCGTGGTGCTCACGCTGGCGGTGTGAGAGGGGGAGCTGATGGGGGCTTGTGGATTCCTCAGGAGTTTTCCACTATCCCCAGGGGCACGAGTTCTCCACAGAAGTTTTCCACATTGTGGATAATCGCAGAATTGTAATTCATCGAACACATACTGGAAGGGCGCCGATAAGCTCCGCGGTGACCTGGGATTTTCATGGAGTTTCGAACAGAATCCCCAGGTCGTGGAAATTGTGCACAGAGTTTTCCACAGCTGGGGAAAACTGCGTGAATTGTGGGGAGATGCACATTATCCACAGAGAACTCCACAACCTGTGGATAACTTTATCCGCATGGTGTTACTTACTTGTGGAGGGGGTCCATGTGTTCGAATCGAGGGGGATCTGCTGGTGTTGTACAGTGGTAGTGCATGCGTCGAAATTTATTTTCGAACACCCTTGCGCTAACGGGATGGCCGCGGTACTCTTGCCCTCAAGAACACTGAGGGGGGAGGTAAGACCGTGGATATTCGCCCACACGTCGACGCTATTGCGCAGCACATGGCAGCCATTCTGGCGGTCTTCCGCGTCCCGACGTCAGCACTATTTGATGCCAATCACGAAGAGATCGTTCGCCTCGAGGAGGTGCTCAACCTCAAGTCCGCTATCGACAATGCCACCACCTATGCGGCTGATCTTGCCGGCGCGGGACAGTTGGTGGGCTCACGACGAACGGTGGACTTTTTCATCGAGAAAATGGGGCTGTCGCGTCGCGATGCCCTCCAGCGCATGAGGAACGCCCAACTCGCCTTTTCCATGGCAGATCCGCACAGCGGAAATGGGAGAGAGGACGACGACCACTCGCCCACCCTCAGCTCAGAAAAGCGCACCATCATCACGCAAGAACTGGGCAGACTCTGCGACAAAGCCGCCGCCGAAAAAGAGCGCATCTACCATGAGTCGATCCACGAAGCTGCCGAGCGTTCTCCGGAAGACCTCCGGCACTGGATGCGCACCCGGATCCGCAAGGCAAACGCCCACTATCCCACCGACACCGATCCCTTTGCCGACATCCGCAAGCGGCGCTTCATGATCCAGCGCCCAGACGCTGATGGCGGCGCCTATTTCTCGGGCTACTTGCCGCGCGCAGAGCTCGCCGTTATGGAGAGCCTCCTCGCGCCCTCCAAGCGTCCTGGTCATCTGCTTGGAACAGCCGCTAAGAATGACAAACGCTCCCTCACGCAGCGTCGCTTCGACGCCTTTGCGCAGATGATCCGCCAGCACAGCTGGACTCACACCCAGCGCAGTGGCCTGGCCAGTGTCGTCTTGTCCCTCACCTCCGAGGACGTCGACGATGTCACCGACGCCACCTCGCTGCTCCATCACCGGTACGCGACCAACACCGGCGTGGAACTCTCGCCGCTGGACGTCCTCCGCCTCGGATCCGCGAAATACCACTACGTTGTCGTTCACGACGCCGACACCGGGGATCCCCTCCACGTCGGCCGCGCCGAGCGCCTGGCCACCCCATTCCAGCGCATCGCGCTTCTCGCGCGGGACTTCTGCTGCACGCACCCCGGCTGTGATCAGCCGGCCACACAATGCGACGCCCACCACATGGAATCCTGGTTCTCTGGCGGCCCAACCGACATCGAGAATCTCACTCTCCTCTGTCGCTGCCACCACATGAGTAACAATGACGCCCGCAACGGCGCCGGCAACCGGGGCTACGCTGACCGCGACCCCGACACCGGCACCATCGGGTACCGCCCACCACCCACACACGAAAACCCGCACCCCGGGTTGCAGGTCAACACCACGGTGCGGGCATCACAGTCGGCAAAGAACCGAATAAGACGGAGGAAGAGAATGACCCCCTCGACGCGTTTGCGCTGCTAACGCCACCCCATCGTCATCAGGAGACCAATGATCAGGAGGCCAAAGCCAATGAGATAATTCCACGCGCCCAGCTCCGTCATGAGAGGGATCTGGTTGCCAGCCAGATAGTTCACGATGATCCACGCCAACCCCGCCAGCATGAAGAAAAACATGATGGTCATGTACCACTTCGGCGTGCCATCGGCATTCACCTTCACCGGTGCCCGATTCATACTCGAGCTACCGCCAGAGGGGATCTCCGGCTTCGTCATCTTTGCCTTGGGCATAATCTCTCCTTCGTACCGTGGCGCCTTCGTACCCCACTAGCTTAGGGCAGAAGATCGAACTTCCAATACCGCACCTCAACCACCGCATCCTTGCGCAGGTCTTGGCCGATCTTCGGGGTGAAATCAGCGATCTTCCCCTCATCCGTGATCAGCGGGGTCCGTACCGTCTCGCCAGCTCGCAGCTGGTCGGCGCGCCCCTGCCACCCGGCACTGCGCAGTGCGCTGACAGCCTGGCCCGCAGTCATGCGGCCGATGTCGGGCATCGCAATGAGCATGCCGTTCGACACGTTGATGGTGAGCGGTTCGTCCCGCTTGATCTCCTCACCGGCGTTCATGGGCCCGACCACCGTGCCCTCTTCTGCACGGTCATCGACCCAGTTCGGCTGGGCGTGCAGCCCCACGTCTTCGAGGATGGTCCGCGCCCGATCCCACTTCATGCCGGAAATATCAGGCATACGCACCTTCTCGGGCCCGGTGGATACGGTCAGCCGCACCTTCGAGCCCTTGGACAGCTGTGCCCCCGCCGCGGGGTTCTGCTCCGAGACGTGTCCCTCGGGCACCTCCTCGTCGGGTTCCTCCCGCACGGAGGAATCAATCTCGAGTTCCACGTCCTTGAGGATGTTCGCCGCCTCATCGACAGTCTTCCCTCGGACGTCCGGCACCTCGGTCACCTCGCGCCCCGCGGACACGACCAGCGTCACCGACGTGCCGCGCTGCAGCTCCGAACCGGCGCCGGGGTTGGTGCGCAGCACCGTGCCGCGCGGCGTGTCGGGGTTCGGCTCCTCGCTGACCTCGACGTGCAGCCCCGCTCGCTCGAGGGCGGTGGTCGCTTCAGCCTGCTGCTGCCCGGTGACGTCCGGCACCTCTACGAGCTCCCGCGAGGACCCAATGCCCAGCTTGGCGCCCAAGTCGAAGTAGTCCCACGCGAACGCACCACCCACCAGCAGCGCCACCACGGTGAGGATGCCCGCGAGCGTCCCGAGCCAGCGTGGGGCGCCCCCGTGTTCGCGCTCCTCCGGCACCACGGCAGGGTGCAGCGCCGTCGGCGTCTCCTGCACGTGGGCACTCGCGGCGCGGGTGACGGCGTGGCGGCTGAGTCGGTCCAGGTCATCGGCCATTTCGGCGGCGCTTTGGTAGCGGTCGGCGGGGTTTTTCGCCATGGCGGTGAGCACCACCGCGTCAATGTTGAGCGCCTCTTGTCCAGACAGGTTGATGATCTCGGATGGGGGCGTCGGCGTCTCCTGCACGTGCTGGTAGGCGACGGCGAACGGCGTCTCGCCCTGGAAGGGCGGCTGCCCGGTGACTGCCTCGTAGAGGACACAGCCCAGCGCATACAGGTCGGAGCGGGCGTCGGCGTTCTTGCCGCGCGCCTGCTCGGGGGAGAGGTACTGGGCGGTGCCAATGACGGCGGAGGTCTGCGTCATGGCGGAGGTGGAGTCGTCGAGAGCCCGCGCGATGCCGAAGTCCATGACCTTGACGGCTCCGCTGTTGGTGATCATGATGTTGGCGGGCTTGATGTCGCGGTGGATGATGCCGGCGTCGTGGGAGTGCTGGAGGGCCCGGCACACGGGGGTGAGCAGGGAGGCCGCCTCGGTGGGGCTGAGGGGGCCGCTCTCGCGGACGAAGTCGCGGAGGGTGCGGCCGTGAACGCGTTCCATCACGATGAACGGCACCATGATGCCGTCGACCTCTGTTTCGCCGGTGTCGTAGACGGCGACGATGCTGGGGTCGTTGAGGCGCCCGGAGTTTTGGGCCTCGCGGCGGAAGCGCTCGCGGAAGTTGACGTCGCGCGCCATTTCGGTGCGCAGCATTTTGATGGCGACGTCGCGCCCGATGAGGGTGTCCTCCGCCGCGAAGACCTCCGACATTCCACCGCTACCGATGATCTCCCCGAGGGAGTAGCGTTCAGCGATAAGCCTGTTCACTGGTGGCCTCCGTTGTCATGATCGTGGTGCTGTACTCGGGGAAGAGGGGGCTCGTGGTGCTGGTGGTGCTCGGGGGCGCCTCCGACGACGTGGGCTCCGAGGTTTCCTCCGACTCCGACGTCTCCACCGTGTCCTCAGGCTCCACCGGCGCCTGCGTGTACTCGGTGTACTCGGAGGGCTCGCTGGGTTCCACTGTTTCGGTGACGACGGGGGTGGTGGTGGGCGTTGTGGTGCTCACGCGGCTTCCCAGCACAATGCCGCCGCCGAGGAGCAGCACGAGGATGAGGGTCGCGAGCAGCCCAATGAGGAAGCCACGGCCCGCGCCGCGCTTGCGTCGCTGCGGCCGCGCTGCCGCACGCCCCGCGCGCCCGCCCGCCCCCGCACGCCCCGCCGCCCCCTGCGCCGACATGGGGTACGCCGTGCGGTTCTGCGTGACGGCCCCGAGGGAGGAGGTCGCGGCGGAGGGGGATGGCTCGGCGGGGGTGGCAGCGGCGCGTCCCGCGCGGGTGGCGGCGGGCTGCGGCGGCCGGTGCCCGTGGAGGACGGCGGTGACGGCGGTGGCCAGCTCGGCGCCGTCGGCGAAGCGGGTGGTGGGGTCCTTGCGCAGGGAGATGCCGATGAGTTCGCGGGTGGGCGCGGAGATGGTGGTGGAGAGCGCGGGCGGGGCCTCGTTGATGTGCGCGAGAACCACGGACACCTGACTGTCCCCGTTGAAGGGCCGGTGGCCGGAGAGCATTTCGTATCCGACGACGCCCAGCGAGTACACGTCGCTCGCGGCGGTGACGCGCTGGCCTTGGGCCTGCTCGGGGGAGACGTATTGGGCGGTGCCCACCACCATGCCGGTGCGGGTGAGGGGCACGGCGGCGGCGGCCTTCGCGATCCCAAAGTCGGTGATCTTCACCGCCCCGCTTTGGGTGATGAGCAGGTTGCCGGGCTTGATGTCCCGGTGCACGAGGCCCAGGGAGTGGATGGCCGCGAGCCCGTGCGCCGCCTGGTCGAGGGCGGTGAGCACCATGTCCTCGGGGAGGGCGCCCTCGCGGGCGATGAGGTCGGCGAGGGATTCGCCGCGGATGTACTCCATGGCGATGAAGCAGAAGGTGTGCCCGGCGGGGTCGGGGATTTCCCGGTAGTCGTAGGTGGTGATGACGTGCGGGTGCCGGATGGACTGCGCGGTGTGGGCCTCGTTGCGGAAGCGGTGGAGGAACTCGGTGTTGTCGGAGAACTCCGGCCGGAGCACCTTGATGGCCACTTCGCGGTCGTGGCGGACGTCGTCGGCGAGCCACACGGTGGACATGCCGCCGTGCCCGATGATCCAGTGGAGCCGGTAGTCCTCGCCGATGAGCCTCTGCAGCCGGTCGCGGCCTTCAGTATCTGCTTGTGTCATTGTCCACCTCCTTTATTGCCTCAGTGCCGCCTCGATGACTGCTCGCCCAATCGGCGAGGCCACGGATCCGCCCGTGGCGCCCATCCCGTGCCCGCCACCGTTTTTCACGACGACGGCCACCGCGACGTCCGCATCCTGGGAGGGGCCGAAAGCCACGTACCAGGTGTGCGGGGGGTCGTCGGGCCCGCCGTGCTCCGCGGTGCCGGTCTTGGAGGCGATGTCCTGCCCACCGTACCCGGAGGTGGAGCGCTCGGAGGCGATCATGAGGTCGCGGATCTGGTCGGCCACGTCCTCGGGGATGGCCTGGTTGAGCTCTTTGGGCTTGGTGGAGCGGATCTCTTTGAGGTCGGCGCCCGTGATGCGGGAGACCAGGTGCGGCTCCATGCGCTTGCCGTGGTTGGCCACGGTGCCGGCCATGACGGCCGCTTGGAGGACGGACATGGAGACGTCGCGCTGCCCGATGGAGGATTGGCCGAGGGCCGCGTCGTCGGGCAGGTCACCGAGGGCGCCCTTGGCGTTGGGGATGCCGAGGTCGTAGTTCTCGCCGACGCCGAAGGCCGTGGCCGTGTCGCGCAGGGCGTCCTGACCGGCTTCGATGCCCATCTGGACGAAGGCCGTGTTGCAGGACAGCGCGAAGGCGGTGCGCAGCGGGACCTCGCCGCCGCCGGCGCAGGGCTGGGCGTTGTAGTTGGTGAGGGTTTGCTCCGTGTTGGGCAGCGTGATGGAGGGCGCGCCGGTGAGCATGGAGTCGGGGGTGAAGCCCTTGCTCAGGCCGGCGGCCGTCGTGATGATCTTGAAGGTGGAGCCGGGGGGCAGGGTCTCCTGGGTGGCGTGGTTGAGGAGGGGGTTGGTGGCGTCGTTGCTGAGGGCGGCCCAGTTGTCCTCGGCGGTGTCCTCGTTGGCGAGGCTGTTGGCGTCGAAGCTGGGGGTGGAGGCCATCGCGAGGATCTCGCCGGTGCTCGGGCGCAGGGCGACGACGGCGCCCTCATAGCCGGAGGAGGTGAGCGCGTTGTAGGCGGTCTCCTGGACGGCCGGCTGGAGGGTGGTCTCGACGTTCGCCCCGCCGTGCTCGCGGCCGAGGAAGGTCTCCCGCCAGCGGTTGGTGATGAGGGAGTCATCGGTTCCGTTGAGGATGCCGTTGTAGCTGCTCTCGAGGCCGGACATGCCGTAGATGGAGGAGAGGTAGCCGGTGATGGGCGCGTAGGCGGGGGAGTTGGTGGGGTACTCGCGGTGGTAGATGCCCTTGTCGTCGGGGTGGGACTGGGCGAGCACCTGCCCGCCGGCGGTGATGGCGCCGCGCGCGATGGATTGCGTCTCAATGCGGATGCGCGGGTTGTGCGGGTTCTCCGCGTATTGCTCCTGGCGGAAGCCGTGAATGAACGTGAGGTTCGCGATGAGAATGAGCGTGAGAACGAGGCAGAAGATCGACAGGTGCCGGATGGCGCGGTTCATCGGGTCCCCCCTTCGACGATGCGGATCTGGCCGGTGTGCTGCATGCTCGCCGGGGCGGGGAGCTCCTCCTGGGGCGCCCGCGCGATGTGCGAAATCCGCAGAATGAGGCCAAGGAGCACGTAGTTCGCCATGAGCGAGGAGCCGCCCTGGGACATGAACGGCGTGGTGAGGCCCGTCATGGGCAGCAGCGCGGTGATGCCGCCGCCGACGACGAACACCTGGACGGCGATCGTCAGGGAGAGGCCCGCAGCGAGGAGCGTGCCATAGGAGTCCTTCGCCTGCATGGCGACGCGGAAGCCGCGGGTGATGAAGATGGTGAAGAGCAGGAGGATCGCGCTGAGGCCGACGAAGCCGAGCTCCTCGCCGATCGCGGCGAGGATGTAGTCCGATTCCGCCACGGGCACGAGGTAGGGGTAGCCCTGGCCGATCCCCGTGCCGGTGATCCCGCCGAAGGACATGCCGAACAGGCCCATCGACAGCTGGTAGCCGGAGGTCGGGTCAAGGAAGTAGGCGACGCGCTCCTGGATCTTGTCGGAGAGGAAGTAGAGCCCCACCGCGCCGATCGCGATGAGCACCACGCCAATGAGCAGCCAGGATGTCCGCCCCGTGGCGAGGTACACCATGCCGAGCACCGTCGCGAACAACAGGAGGGCGGGGCCGAAGTCGTTGGCGCCAGCCATGATGAGGATGGCGAAGGCCCACACGGCGAGCACCGGGGCGAGGTCGCGCAGCCGCGGGAACTCCATCCCGAGGAAGCGGTAGCCCGCCACGGTGAAGAGCGCCCTCTTGCTCACCAGCAGCTGGGCGAAGAACAGCAGCAGGAGGATCTTGGAGAACTCGCCGGGCTGGAGGGAGAAGGATCCGATGGAAATCCAGATGCGGGCGTCGGCGTCGAAGCTGGTCGGCCACACGAGCGGCAGCGCGAGGAGAATGAGCCCGACGAGCCCCAGGATGTAGCTGTAGCGGGTGAGCACGCGGTAATCCGGCAGGATGACGAGCACGCCGATCATCAGCGCGATGCCCACGAGCGACCACAGGATCTGGCGGTTGACGAGGCCGGCGCTGGTCGCGAGATCGAGGCGGTAGATCATGACTAGGCCGAGCCCGTTGAGGACGGAGGTGACGGGCAGCATCACCTGGTCCGCCTTGGGTGCGAGCACGCAGAGCGCCAGGTGGGCGATGGTGAAAATCCCAATGAACCCGCCGATCACCCACAGCATTTCCGTGGTGATCGCGTTGCCCTGGGAGAGCTCAAGGTTCACGAGGAGCACCGCAATGAGCACCGCTGACATGATGAGCAGGGACATCTCGGTGCGGCGGGCGGTGAGTTGTCGGAGGATGGTCATCAGCGCTCCTTCTCGATGTCTCGGCAGTCCACCCCCGGGGTTCTGCGTGCCCCGTCCTTGGCGTCGGGCCGGGGCTTCTTGTTGCCGGTGACGCAGGCGGGCAGGGCCTCGCCGGCGAGTCGCTGGAGGCTTTCGGTGACCTCCTCATAGCTGCCGCTGGGCATGGAGCTCACGGAGCCGCGGGCGGATTCCGGCAGGTCCTTGAGGGTGAAGACGGTGCAGGAGGAGTCCTTTTCGGCGTCGCTCGGGTTGAGCAGGCGCAGGTCACCGCCGGCGTCGATGCACGCCACCTGGTAGGGGGTGTGCAGCTCGTGGCCGAAGATGGTGTAGTTCGCGCCCTGCTGGATGAGGAGCTCCTCGCGATCCGTGGTGCTGAGGTAGAAGGTGCGGTCGAGGTAGGAGTTCGCCGCCCACCCCGCGCCGAGCAGCGCAATCACGACGACGAGCGCCGTCACCACCCACACCTCGACGCGCCGCCGCCGCGGGGCCGCGTCGGCCGCGTCCTCTGTGGGCTCCTCGGCCTCGGCGCTGGGCGGGATCTCGCGGGGCTGCCGGCTGATGGCGGCGGCCCGCCCGGCGGAGGAGTCGGGCCAGTGGTCCTCCTCCGGCTCGCCGGCGAGCGCGCCCACGGTGTGCGGGCTGCTCTCCAGCGCGCGGGAGGCGTCCCCCTCCGCGATGTCGGCGACGACGACCGTCACGTTGTCCGGCCCGCCGGAGCGCAGCGCCAGCTCAATGAGCCGCTGGGCCGCCGCCTCCGGGGTGCCCTCCTGGAGCGTCGTCTCGATGGTGGAGTGGGTCACGGGGTCGGAGAGCCCATCGGAGCAGAGGAGCCAGCGATCGCCGGGGCGGGCGTCGTAACTCTTGAGGGTGGGCTCGACGTCCTCGCCCGTGTAAGCCTTGAGGATGACGGAGCGCTGCGGGTGGGTGGAGACGTCCTCGGGGGCGAGCTGCCCCTGGTCGACGAGCGACTGGACGTACGTGTCATCCCGGGTGATCTGCGTGAGCTGGCCGTCGCGGAGGCGGTAGGCGCGGGAATCGCCGACGTGGCAGAGCGCCACCTCCTGGCCGTTGAAGAGGAGCGCGCAGAGGGTGGTGCCCATGCCCGTGTACTCGACGTGCTCGAGGGCCTCGGCACGGATTTCGGCGTTGGCGTCGTCGGCGATGGAGCCGAGGAGGGCGGCCATGTCGTTGTCGCCGGGGTCGGCGTCGAGCTTCTGGAGGTGGCGGATCATGATCTGGGAGGCCACCTCGCCGGCTGCGTGGCCGCCCATGCCGTCGGCGAGCGCGAGGAGGTAGGGGCCCGCGTAGGCGGAGTCTTCGTTATTGCCGCGGACGAGCCCTCGGTCGGAGGCCGCCGCAAAGTCGAATAAGAGCGTCACGGAACCAACCTCACCGTCGTGCGTCCAACTTTGATGTCACTGCCCACCGCGACCTTCTCCGGCTGCTCGATGCGGTATCCGCCGAGGTAGGTGCCGTTGCGGGAGGCGAGGTCCTCGATGAACCAGTCGTTGCCGCGCTTGAAGAGGCGCGCGTGGTGGGAGGAGGCGTAATCGTCGCCCACCTGGAAGGTGCAGTCCTTGCTGCGGCCGATGACGATGTCATCGATCTGGGTGACCTCCAGGTAGGAGCCGCGCAGGGGGCCCTCGATGATCTGCAGCTTGCCCGCCGGCGGGGTGCGCCGCATTCCGCCGCCGCCCCCGGCCGGCACCGGCGTGGCGGAGCTGGTGGGGAGGGCGGCGGCGCGGTCGGAATCTCGCTTCATAGCGCGGACTGCCATGAGCACGAAGATCCACAGCAGTACCAAGAGGCCGATCTTCAAGATCAGCATGATGAGCGATTCCATGAGCGGGGCAACCTCCTAGGTTAAGAGCCGTCGGTGATGCGGACCTCGATGTGGGAATGACCCACCGTGATGACGTCACCGTCTGCGAGCAGCCAATTCTCGACGGGCGTGTCGTTGACCGTGGTTCCGTTGGTGGATTGCAGGTCGACGAGGACGGCGTCGCGCCCATCCCACGTGATCTCTGCGTGCTGCCGGGAGACGCCCGTGTCGGGGAGCCGGAAGTTGGCGTCGTTGGAACGGCCGATGGTGTTGGATCCCTCGTGGACGAGGTACGTCCGGGAGGAGCCGTCCTGCAGGAGGAGGCTCACCGTGGGGTGCCGCTCCTCCTCGACGGGGGCGGAGGGCTGCACGTTCGACGAGGCCGGGCTGCGCTCGGCGCCGAAGAACTCCGTCGCGGGGGCGTCGTGGGATGTCTCCTGGGTCATGGGTTCACCTTCCTCGAGCGACTCGCGGGCATCAAAACCGCTGCTCTCTGCTGGCTGGGGAGAAAAAGACGACGAGGCACGGAGCTGGCCCGTGCGCATCCCGTCTTCCGCTTCAATGATGACGGTGGGCGGCCCCTCCAAGGCCCAGCCCCGGTTGCGGCAGTGCCGCGTCATCTGCTCCGCATAGGAGGCGGGAAGCTGTGGATAGTTCTCTGCGAGGTTGTCACGATCCTTGTGGCTCACGCACACCCGAATGACATTGGGGGCGCAGATGGTGCCCTGTGCCGAGCGGACCAGGTTATCCTCGAGTTCCTGCTTGATGAGCTCGTCGATCTCTGCGGGAACGACACGCCCGCCGAACACAAAGGCGAACCCATTATCGAGGCCACGCTGCATGGCACTGTCGATCTTGGCGAAACGACCGAGGACAGACACCATCGACCTCCTAGATGCTCGGGTACCGCGGCACCAGCTGGGCGGCGCGGATGTACGTCGGGATACTGCCATAGTATAGGCGGGAGGATAGCGTGAGAATCCACTGCGGCGGATTTTTCTGTCCGAAAAGGGCCGATGACGTCGGGATTTGACGAGGATCCAGGGGATCGTGGTATCTTGGTCAAGTCGCACGGCTTTTGTGCCGTGGTTCGCACACTCGGGCGAGTGGCGGAATTGGCAGACGCGCTGGCTTCAGGTGCCAGTGTCCTTTTCGGACGTGGGGGTTCAAGTCCCCCCTCGCCCACAGAGAGAACCCCGGGACTCCTTAGGGAGGGCCCGGGGTTTTTGCTTTAGGCGCGCCGGGCAAGCCGCCGCCACGCCACCCACGCGAGGAGCACAGACCCCGCCACGATCAGGGCGTCGAGGAGGACCACGCCCTCCCACCCGTGGGCCCGATACATCCCCGCGGGGACCACCGCCCCCAGCGCGCCCCCGAGATAATACCCAGAAAGATAGGTGCCGACGGCTGTCGATCGCCGCTCCGGCAGAAACTGGGGAGCCGCAGCCGTGCAGCTGGATTGGCCGGCGAACACGGCCACGCAGGAGAGCGTGAGCCCCAGCCCCGCCAGCCCGATCAGCTGCGTGGCGAGGAAGCCACCCCGCTGGCCCAGGACGCGAGACAGACGCGAGAGCACGGGCGTGACGATCGAGGGAACAAGGAACACCGCGAAGATGAGGCCAATCACGGATTGGCTCAAGGCGTAGGGAGGCTCAGCGAGGGTGAGAGACATGTACGTGAAGCTCGACACCTGCTGGAACAGCAGGGCAGAGCCCACCAGCGCGGTGAGCACCACGCTGGTGACGGAGCGAGTCCGGGCGGGAGAGGAGGCATCGGGGCGCGCTGGCTGTGTGGCGTGGGGGTTGTGCTCGCTGGGCTGGCGGCGATCGTGGGGGAGAAACAGCGCGGCGCAGAGCAAGGACACAAGGAAGAGGACAGCATTCCCGATGAAGGAGATACGCCAGCTGCCCACGGCATCAGTGAGGAAGGCCGCGAGGGCTCGGCCCGCGAAGCCGCCGAACGCGGTGCCGGCGACGTAGACCGCGTTGAGGGAGAGGCTCCGCTCGGCGGGAAACACCTCATTGAGGTGGGCAACAGTGACCGCGAAAACGAAGGGGCAGCACAGCCCCTGCGCCAGGCGGATAACGAGGAGCGAGGAGAAACTCCAGGAGAAGCACGCGAGCACCGTCACCAGCGCCATCGCCCCGAGGGCGCAGAGTATGACCACCCGCCGCCCCACCTTGTCGGAGATGAGACCCGCCACCGGGGCGGTGACGGCCACGCCGATGGTGGCGGCGCTAATCGTCCACGCGGCGCTCTCAGCGGAAATCCCGGCCCACACGGAGAGCTGCCCCAGGATCGGCTGGGTGGAATACAGGTTGAGCAGCGCGCACATGCCGAGGAGGAATACGGTCACCGCGATGGCTGGCTGTCTGTCCCGTAGAGAGGTCATGCGGATGATGCTCCTTCCCACTGAACCATCTTGTGATGCGACTCATAGTATGGGTGCCCTTTTCGTCCGTCAATCCTTTTCCCTGTCGTAGCTGTGTCGCGCTTTGGTATCCTCCACTCCAAGTGTTGTAGCTCACGATCTGGGAGGATGTATGGTCATGGGGACGGGCGCCGGAAGGAACACCGCCATCATCGTGGGGGCGGGCATGGTGGGACTCGCCACCGCGTGGTACCTGCAGGAACGCGGCTATGAGGTCACGGTGGTGGACAAGAAGGGGCCGGCGGCGGGGTCCTCGTGGGGGAACGCGGGCTGGCTCACGCCGGCGAAGATCCTCCCGCTGGCGGATACCTCCCTCTGGCTCTATGGCCCGACGGCTCTCGTCGACCCCGACGCCGCCCTCTCCGTGCCGCCGCGCCTGGACCCCGGGATGTGGGCCTTCTTCGCGCGCTTCATGTCCTACGCCACCCCGCGCGGCTGGGACCGCACGATGGCCGCCCTCGCCCCGCTGGCGCAGGCCTCCCTCTCGGCCTTTGATGTTCTCGACGACGTCCTCCCCGCCGAACACCGCACGCGCGCTGTGCCCTTCGTGGCGGCTTTTGAGAAGCGCTCGGAATCGGAGGGGTTCTTCTCCGAAATCGAGGGGGTGCGCCACCACGGGCTCACCGCTGACCTGGAGGAACTCACGGACCTCAGCGAGTACGCGCCCATGCTCTCCGAGCGGGTCTCCGTGGCCTACAAGCTGGAGGGCCAGCGCTTCATCGAGCCCGGGCACTACGTGGAGGCGCTGGCCCGTTCCGTCGAGGAGCGCGGCGGCCGCCTGCGCACCGGGGAGACGGTGACCCGGGTGCGCGGGGCGTCGGGCGCTGATCGCTTGGCCCGCGTGGAGCTGGCCTCCGGGGAGGACCTCAGCGCGGAGCACGTGGTCATCGCGAATGGGGCGTGGTTGCCCTCGCTGGCCCGGGAGCACGGGGTGCGGCTGCCGGTGCGCGCCGGGCGCGGCTACTCCTTCTCCGTCGCCACGTCCACGCCGGCCCGCTATCCCGTGTACCTGCCCTATCACCGGCTGGCGTGCACTCCCTACGAGGGCCGCTTCCGCATCGCTGGCACGATGGAGTTCCGCGGCCCCGACGAACCCCTCCACCCCCGCCGCATCGAGGCGATCATCCGCAACGCCGAGCCGCTCATGCGCGGCGTGGACTTTGAGGATCGCCGCGATGAGTGGGTGGGCTCCCGCCCCGTCACGCCCGATGGCTTGCCCCTGGTCGGGCGCACCGCGAGCCCGGGGGTGTACGTGGCCGGCGGCCATGGCATGTGGGGCATCGCGCTGGGGCCGGCGACGGGCCGGGCGCTCGCGGAGCTCATCGACACCCGAGGGGTCCCTGCAGAAATCGAAGCCTGCTCCCCGCTCCGCTAGCGTGGAGGCACCAATCACATCAAGGCTCAGAGGCGGTTATTCATGAGTGAAGCACTGGTCGTGGAATATCCCGAGGGAAGCGAGCCGGAGGTCACCCTGGACATCCGGGAGGTCACCGACGCGTTCCTCGGCGAGGGGGACACCCTCATCGACGTCACCTACTCCTCCCTCAACTACAAGGACGCGATGGCCCTCGCCGGCGACCGCGGCGTCATGCGCACCAACCCGCTCATCCCCGGCATCGACGCCGTGGGCGTGGTCACTGAGAGCACCTCGGAGCGCTTCCAGCCCGGGGACACCGTGGTCCTCAACGGCGCTGGCCTGGGCGAATTCCGCCACGGTGGCTACACGACGCGCCTGCGGGTGGATAGCGCCTCGGCGGTGGCGCTGCCGGAGGGCATGACGCCGTGGGAGGCGGCGGCCATCGGCACCGCCGGGTATACGGCGGCGCTGTGCGTGCTGGGGCTCCTCGACCACGGCCTGCGCCCCGAGGATGGGCCGGTGCTGGTCACGGGCGCGACGGGCGGCGTCGGCAGCATTGCCCTCCTGCTGCTGAAGAAGCGGGGCTTCGAGACCGTGGCGCTCACCGGGCGCGTCGCCGAGCACGGGGACTGGCTCCGCAGCCTCGGGGCGAGCGCCGTGGAGGATCGCGCCGGCTTCGTCGAGCGCGGCCGGCCGCTGCAGAAGGGGCGCTTCGCCGGGGTGGTGGACACACTGGGCTCACACGCGCTGGTCAACGCGCTTGCGCAGCTGCGCTGGGGCGGGGTGGCGACGGCGTGCGGCCTCGCCCAGGGCGCGGACCTCCCCGGGACGGTCCTGCCCTTCATCCTTCGGGGAGTGATCCTCCAGGGGATCAATAGTGTCGACGCCCCCGTGGTGCTGCGCGAGCGGGCGTGGGATCTCCTCGCCCGGGAGCTCGACCGCGATGCGCTCGCCGACCTCACCGAGACCGTGCCACTTAGCCACGTCGCGGCGGCCGGGGCGGAGTTGCTCGCCGGGAAGCGCCACGGTCGGGCCGTCGTGGACGTCCACGCCTAAGGGCGGCGGGGCGCGCTCCCGCTCCCACTCCCGCAGAAGCGCTGCACCAGGGACTGGTAGGCGCGCACTGTGAGGTCGAGGTCCTCCAGGTAGAGGGCCTCATCGTGGGAGTGGAGCTCCGCGAACACCTGATCCAGGGTGCGCTCCCGCGCGTGAAGCGCGAAGCCATAGCCCACGCCACCGAGGCGCCGGGCAAAGCGCAGGTCAGAGCCTCCCGCGGAGAGCGTGGGGATGACGGGCACGCCGGGGAAGAACTCCTCGAAGGTGTCCACGATGGCCTCGTAAAGCGGCCCCTCCGCGGGGGAGACGGTGGCGTCTTCGGAGATGAGGTGTTCGATGCGGACGTCGTCGGCGAGGTCACCGAGCCCGCGGCGCAGCACCTCGTCGACGTCCTCCTGCGTCTGCCGGGGGAGGGGGCGGATATCGAGCTCAATGTAGCCGCTGGAGGGCAGCACGTTAATGACGCTGCCCGCGTGGGCGACGGTTTGGGCGATCGTGAGTCGGCTCATCGCGTGGGAATAGGCCGCGAGCGGGCCGAAGGCCTCGTAGGCGGCCGGGTCGCTGCCGTCGAGTAGGGCCTTCTCCGTCTCGGGATCGAAGCGGAAGGCCCGCACGTAGTCCTGCCAGATGTCGCTGCTGCTCACCTCCGGCTGGATGGCAGCCAGGCGCCGCGCCACTTCCCCCAGCTTCACCAGCGTGGACTCCCGGCCAAACGGCGTGGAGCCATGTCCCGGTTCCCCCGTGACGTGGAGCCGCCGCTGCGCAGCCCCCTTCTCACCCACGACGACCACCAGCGCATCACTCCCATCCGCCACCGGAAGGTGCGAGCCGCCCGTCTCCGAGAGCGCATTCTTCCACGGGAAAGCGTGCGGCTCATGCTCGGCGAGCCACCCCGCCCCGAGGCCCCCGCGCGATTCCTCATCCGCCAGCGCCACAAACGTGAGGCTGCCCCGAGGATGATTGCCGACGCTCGCCTGGCGCGCCACCTCCCGGGTCACCGCCGCCATCGTGGCCGTAATAAAGAGCATGTCCACCGTTCCGCGGCCGTACACGCGGCCATCCTTGATCTCCGCCCCGAAGGGGTCGGTGCTCCAGTGTGGTTCATCCACGGGAACCACATCCGTGTGGCCGAGCAGGGTGAGGGGTTCGGCCTCGGGATCAGAACCGGGAACCGTGAACGCGATGGACACGCGGCCCGGGTGGGGCTCGAAGCGCTGGATGTCCACGGGGAGGTCGTCGAAAAACTCCTCCAGGGTGGCGGCGTTGCGGGACTCGTGGCCGGAGTCGGGGACGTACTCGTTGACGCACGCATTGCGGACGAGGTCGCGGAGGAGGGCGAGGGTGTCATCGTAGAGGGTCATAGTGCCCCATTGTGGGAGCGATCACCCCGGAGCTGCAACGTGGGGGCGGACCACCGCGCGGGATGGCCGGGGGTAGAGGCTGCACAACAATCTGAGAGAAACCTCAAGAAAAAGCGCTCACCAGGGCATCTGCACCACTCTCCGGGCACGCATTTCACAGCCGGACGTGCGCCGGGGTGCTGTGTTTAGCTCAAGCGTGTCTCGTTCACCCGGCTGAGAGGTCGCGAATGATGATCCCGTCCACTGACCACCTCATTGTTGGCATGAGCCCGTTCAATCCTCGTTTCTCTGCCTCATGGCTCGCCGCCCTGTTTCGCTGGGGCGCGGAGAGCTTCACCACCGTGGATGTGCTTCACCCTGGTGAGATCGCGGCGTCTCTTCTCATCGCGACGGGCACCCCAGAGGGGAGAGCTCGGAGAAAAGCCCGCCAACAATGCAATAAAGATGTCCGTACCGTTCATGCAGCTGAAGCGCTATCGGGTGTTTCTCTGAGTAGAGGTGCCCCAGTACTGATCTCAGACCTGATAGAGAATCCTGACTATCAGCACCGCCGTACAGCTGCGCTCAGAGAATATGAAAACAATCCATCTTTTCAATCCGCTTGCCTATCGATGAGCGAAGCTGCATGTCGTTCCCGGCAGCGGGTTCGAGGAGCACACGATGCGGTTAATCTCTCACGTGCCGTGTCCTATGTCATTGATGAAATACCCGCCTATACGCACTGTGCCGAGTTTTTCGGTTACCCGAGTGCAGCACTCTGTTATCCGAAGAACTGGTTAGTCGGAGACATGATGCGATCAGGCAGAACGTCACTGGAAATTGATCCTCACAGCAGTTTTCTCGTATTTAATCCAGAAAGGGAGGACAATCATGTATGATCCTCAATCGCCAACTCTGCTGAGCGGGGAAGCGCTCAAAGATCCATACGCCGTATACGAGGACATGAGGCGTCAAGCGCCGGTCTATTATGACCGTCTTGCTCATGCGTGGTGCATTCTTACGTTTGATGGAGTGCGTCAAGTCCTTAAGGATGCTGATGGTTTCAGTAGCGACCACCTGCGAGAAAGGGCTGAGCCTGTCCTGGGCGCCCGGGTGCTTGCTCAGATGACCGGCAGTGAACACGATGAGAAGAAGGTAGCTACCCTTCGCGGGCTGGCTGAGATAGCCATGGATGGCTATTATCTACCTGCGGTGGAGCACACCATGAGCCGCTTGTGGGAAAAAGCGGAAGGAAAGACGTCTATTGACTTTGTTTCGGAGATAGCAAATCCTTTTGCTATTGAGGTGACATGTCGGCTTATTGGCATAGGTCAACGCTGGCAGAACCGGGTCGTTCCGTGGAATAGGAGCGTCGTGGAATTTATTACGCTCCTCCAGAAAGAGCCTCATGACATGTCTCGTCGTCTCGCAGATGCGGGCTATTTCCGGGCGTTTATTCTCCGCCTCCTTGAGGTCCGGCGGAGACAACCGCGACGCGATCTGTTGAGTTTTCTTGCGCGCCAGGGTTCGGAATACGGGTTTTCGGACAACGAGATCGTCGCTCTGGCACTTAACATTTTTCTCGCCGCCTCTGAGCCTTTGGACAAGGTGATGAGCTACATGGTGTTTGAGATGTTAAATATGCCAGATGTATTCGCGACGGTGAAGGAGAATCCCCGTGAAGTGTCCAAGTTCCTCGTCGAGGTATTGAGGCTCCATCCACCAGTACAGATTATCCCGAGAATCTCGGTAGGTGAGCAGACGGTCGAAGGAGTCTCCATACCTGCTGGCAGCATGGTCTACTGCCTTATCGGCGCAGCGCATCGTGATCCGAGACAGTTCAAAGATCCCGGGGTGTTTGTCCTCGGGAGAGAAGATAATCTCATCCGCTCTGCATTCAGCCCCTCGGCCCAGCATGTGGCCTTCGGCTCCGGACTGCATTTTTGTATCGGCTCGATGCTGGCCCGACGCCAGCTCGAAGCAGCATTTCGGGTGTCGATGGACTACCTCGACCATTGGCAACTTGCCGCTGATCCCTTGGAAGAACGTGGGCTATACACCCGTGGCCCCTCTCATCTTCGACTGGAAAGGACCCGCTCATGACTGCTCTACTGTCGCACCTGAGCCGTCGAACCACCACGGTCATGCTCCTGGCGGCGATCCTCCCGCTGCTGGACTCGAGCCTCGTCAATGTTCTCCTGCCCGCCGTGAGCGCGGACATGGAGGTCACCCAGCGCACGGCGCAGCTGGGGATCTCGGGGTATATGCTCGCCGCCACGGCGGGGATTGTTCTCTCGACGACGTGCCTGAGGAGGTTCGGCGCCCGGCAGGTGTTCGTCGCGTCGCTCGTCGTTTTTGCCGTTGCCTCCGCCGTCGTGGGATTGAGCTGGGCTTTTGGCGTGTTTGTTGCCGCCCGGGTGTTCCAGGGGGCTGCCTGCGGTTTCATCATGCCGGCGGTCCAGGCGCTGGCGGCGGAGATCGTCGGGAGGGAGGGGATGCGCGCCGCGCTGGCTACGATCGGACTTCCCGCGGTGATTGCCCCGGCGTTTGGGCCGCTTGTCGGCGGCCTCCTAGTGGGGGCGGTGGGCTGGCGGGTGCTGTTCCTCGTGAACGTCCCGCTGGTGCTGCTCGCGATGCTGCTGCTGCCGGGCGCTCTCCCAAAAACCGCCCCTGCTCGGTGCCCCCTGGGGCTTGGCCAAGCGGTGCCGGCGCTGGTGGGCATGGTGGGCCTCTTGTGGGCGATCACGAGCATCGGGGCGCGCCCAGCTCCGTGGATTCTCGTGATCCTCGGCATTGCGCTGGTGAGCACGCTCATTTTTGTTCTCTGCGATAGCCGCGCGACGGTGCCGCTGCTCGATGTCCTGGTCTACCGGCAGGTGCCGTTCTGCATCGCGATGCTCCTGTGTTTCATCGTGGGTGCGGTCTTTTATGGCACGCTGTTGTCCACCTCCATCCACATCCAGGGTGATCTGCGCCAGCCTGCCTGGGTGGCGGGAGTGATCCTCGGTGTGCAGGGTGCGGGGGCCTGGGCTGTTCGGAGGCTCGTTAAGGGGCGGTGGAAGTCGGTGAATGCGTTCGTTCTCATCGCGTATGGCTTGCTCGTCGCCGCGGTGGGGACGCTGGGCCTGCAGGCCCTCAGCACCTGGACAGCGAGCACCATTGTCCTCGCGCTTCTGAGCTCCGCGATTCGCGGCCTGGGCCTGGGTGCTGCGACCCTGCTGGCGCTCTCGGCCGCCTACGAGGTGGTGAGCCACGAGAAGACGCAGGCCGTCGGCGCGCACTCTCGCCTCATGCTGCAGCTGGGCGGGGCCTTGGGCGCGGCGGGCGTCGGTGTGTGGCACGGTTCGGCGCTCGGGTTGGGGTTGGGCGTGGCTGTGTGCGCTCTCATCGGTGCGTGCGGAGCCGGGCTGCTTGTGCGGGCCCAGCATCAGGCGTCGTGACCTAAGATGCCAGGGTATGGAGGACAGCCAGCCCGAGGGAGCTCACCCCACCGGCACCCCCGACGCGCGGAGCTTCGGCGCGCGGCTGCGCCATGCCCGCCGTGATCGGGCGGTGTCGCAGGAATGGCTGGCCTCGGGGATTTGCTCGACCAGCGCGATTTCCCGCTGGGAGGCGGGACAGAGCGTTCCCGATCCGGAGGTGATCGAGCGCCTCGCCGACAGGCTGGGCATCCACGTCTCCACTCTCACGGGGCAGGGCTTCGCGTCCCGGTTGGCGGAGTCCCCGGAGGGCTTCTGCGAGATCATCGAGGCGGCCTTTGGGGAGGGCTCGACGGAAGCCGGGTCGCACATTGCCCGGTGGGTGCGGCTCGCGAGGCGCATCCTCGAGCAGGCCGACCCCTGGTCACCATGGGACAACCTGCGCGGCGCCCTCACTGAGCTCGCGCTCTCCCCTCTGACGGAGCTCACGCCCGCGGCGGTGGAGAGCGTCGTCCTCTTCGAGAAGATCCTCGATCTCTGTGATGAACCCAGCCTCCACACGGTGGAGGAGCTCGCCGACGCCCTCATGTGGACCACCGACGCGCCGGAGGAGATCCGCCGTCGGGCCATTGAGCTCTGTGTTCTCACCCTCGTTCTGGCGGACATGCCCGTGAGCGCCCGGGGAGTCGTGGAGAGGCTCCAGCCGCCAGCCGTCAGCCTCAGCACGTATTGGGTGCTGATCCATAGTGGCCTCGAGCCGCCCCGGACCGCCCGCATCCACCCGCACCGGAGCGCGCGCGACCGGGCGATCCTCGTGCTCGATCACGCGCTTCGCGAGGAGGAGCCCGCCCGATCCGCCGCCCTGCACTGCCTTCTCGCCGCGTGCGAGGACGACGGCCTCATCCGCGCCCTCATCGGGCGCGTCCCCTGAGCACCCCCGCGGCACTTGAACGCTGTTCACCGCGCGGGATAAGCTTAAACAGCGTTCAATTCTGCGCTTCACCACACTCATCTGCACTCACCTGTGGGCGGCGCCGCCCACCCTCCCCAGCCAAGGAGACCCGCTGTGACTGACGAACTGGACATTCTGGACCGCGCCCGCGCCAAGGCCCTGGAGAAGGGGGAGGGGCTCACGCAGGAGGAGGTGCTGGAGGTCCTCCAGCTCCCCGATGAGCGCATCCCCGAACTCATGGAACTCGCCCACGAGGTGCGTCTGCGCTGGTGCGGTGAGGACGTCGAGGTGGAAGGCATCATCTCCCTCAAGACCGGCGGCTGCCCCGAGGATTGCCACTTCTGCTCCCAGTCGGGCCTGTTCGAGTCCCCCGTTCGCGCGGTGCGGCTCAACATCGCGGAGCTCGTCGAGGCCGCGAAGCAGACGGCCAAGACCGGCGCCACCGAGTTCTGCATCGTCGCCGCCGTGAAGGGTCCCGACGAGAAGCTCATGGCGCAGGTCGGTGACGCCGTCGCCGCCATCCAGAGCGAGGTGGACATCCAGGTGGCGGCCTCACTGGGCACGCTCACGCGCGAGCAGGCGCAGCGCCTCAAGGACCTGGGGGTTCACCGCTACAACCACAACCTCGAGACCTGCCGCTCCTACTTCCCGAACGTCGTCACGACGCACACGTGGGAGGAGCGCCGGGAGACCCTCGAGTACGTGCGCGAGGCCGGCATGGAGGTGTGCTCCGGGGGGATCGTCGGCATGGGGGAGACGCTCGAGCAGCGGGCGGAGTTCGCCGTGCAGCTCGCGGAGGTCAACCCCACCGAGGTGCCCATGAACTTCCTCGACCCCCGGCCCGGCACCCCCTTCCAGCACATGGACGTGCTGCCGGTGGAGGATTCGCTCCGCGCCGTTGGGGCCTTCCGTCTGGCCATGCCGCGCACCACGCTCCGCTTCGCGGGCGGCCGCGAGCTCAGCCTCGGCGATGAAGGCACCGAGCAGGGTCTCCTCGGCGGCATTAACGCGATCATCGTCGGCAACTACCTCACGACGCTCGGCCGTCCGATGGAACGCGACCTGGACATGATGGACCGCCTTCGCCTTCCCATTAAGGCGCTCAACTCCGCCGTCTAAGGAGAACCCCATGAGCACGCCGACACTCACCCCCGGCATGTATCACCCGAACACGGGCCAACTCATCGAGGAGGGCACCCAGATCCGGCTGTCCCCCTCCGCCGCGGCAGGCCTCGAGGCCCCGCGCTACTGCACCATCTGTGGGCGCCGCATGGTGGTGAAGATTCGTCCCGACGGCTGGACGGCCACCTGCTCCCGCCACGGGAGCATCGACTCAATGGAGTTCGAGCTGCGGTAGGCGGGGCGGCGCAGAGCCCCCCGCCCCCGCGCCGCAGCGCCCCTAGTCCTCGGGGAGGTCGAGGACCTCTTCGGGGATGAAGCCGCGGCGCAGCGCAATGACGACGAGGTTGAGGCGCGAGGAGGCCCCGAAGCGGTGGATGAGCGTCGAGACGTGTTTCTTGACGGTGCCCTCGGCGTAGCCGAGCTTCTTCGCGATCATGGCGTTGGAGAGCCCCTCGCAGAGCATGGCCAGGACCTTCGCCTCGCCCTTGCTGAGCTCGGGGAGCTTGCGGGTGGGGCGGTCGGGGAGGTCGTCGATGAGGCGGCCAAGGGAGCGCGAAGAAATCACCGTGCCACCGGCGGCAGCCTGGCGGACGGTGTCAATGATGAAGCTGGCCTTGGCGCTCTTGACCACGTAGGCGGCACCGCCGTGGGAGAGCACGTCGAGCATGGTTTCGTCGGCGTCCAGGGCGGTCATCGCGATGAACGTCGGCGGGTTGGCCATCTTCTGGATCTTCCGGAGGAGCTCTAACCCATCCATCTCGGGCATGTGGATGTCAGCCAGCACGGTGTCAATGCTGAGGTCATTGATGGCTTGGAGGGCGTCGACCCCGTTGTGTGCTTCCGCGACTACCTCAATGTCATCGACGCTGGCGAAATAACGGCGCAGCGAACCGAGCACGAGGGAGTCATCATCGACGATGAGAAGTTGGGTTGGTTGTGACTCCGGATCACTCATAAGAAATCAGTTTAGTGGGTGTTCCCGGATGGGGCAGCCCGGCCGAAGCCGAGCAGATTAGTGGCGGCACCACGGGTACCAGTAGGTGGAGCAGCTGAAGATCTTGTAGGCGGCTCCGTAGTTACGCTCATCGGCGTGGGCGGTGGCGGGCAGGAGCGTCGTAGAGACGACAAGGGCAGCGGCGATTGCCAGACGGTGGAAGCGCTTCATGGTTGGTTCCTTCCAGAGGGTAAAGCGTTCTCTCAGATAGTAGGGTACGCGGTGCGGCCGGTCGGGGATACCGCTGGGGCCGAAGAGTGGTCGAAAGAGGACACCCATATGGGGGTAATTTAGAGGCCTCGACGCCTCACGCCCGCCATCGGCACGTCGAGGGAGACGGTCCAGGTGTCGCCGTCGGACGTCGTGCTGAGCTTCCCGCCGACGTTCGAGGCCATCTGCACCAGGGCGGGAATTCCCATGCCAGAGCTCATTGTGGGGTCGTGCGGGCGGTTGGCCACGAGGTTCGTCATCGACACGCGCACGAAATCCTCATATGAAGAAACGCGAATGTCAACTTTCGAGCGCCGGACGGCGTACTTGCCGGCGTTGAGCGCCGCCTCGTTGAGCATCTTGTCCACCACCTCGAGGCGGGCGGAGTTGAAGTCGAGCAGCCCGGTGGAGATCTCCGTGTGCGGGTTGAGCTGGTAGGACCGGAGTTTCTGCGCGGCATTCTGCACGGCCTGGACCACTGAGGGCGGGGTGGTCTCCGTGGCCCCGTTGTTCTCCCGCTCCTCCGTGTCAAGGATCCGAAGGAGGGCCCGCACCTCTTGCATGCTCTGGCGGGCGGCGTCGGCAATGTCCTCGAGCTCCTTGCCGGTTTCCTCGTCGGGCGGGGAGAGGGCTAGCGCCTCCGAGCGCATGACGATCGAGGTGAGCGAGGACGCCACCGAATCGTGCAGGGTTTCCGCGAGGGTGCGCCGGCGATCCCGCATGTCGTTTTGCCACTGCTCGTAGAGCATGCGGCGCTGGCGGAGGGAGCGGCTGGCCTCCCAACCGATGAGGAGGAAGATGACAAAAAGCCCCGCCCAGATGAAGGCCGGCAGCGGGTCGAAGGAGAAGGGGCGGTCCGCCTGGCGCTCGACGAGGCCGCAGAGCCACAGGATCGCCGCCGTGATGATTGCGAGGCGCGTCGCCCCAGCGCGCATCACCACCGCGCAGAGCAGCGGGGCCATGAACGTGAACGCCGCGATGCGGTGCTCGGGGTAGATCGTCGCCACCGCGAACAGCGAGGTAAACAGCAGCGCGCCGGGCAGCGGATAGCGCACGGCGAGGGCCATCGACGCGGTGAACGCGACGGCGAAGAGCAACGACAGCGGGTTGACGTCATAGGGGCGCAGCAGCATCGTCACCCCGATGAGCGCCAGCCCGCAGCAGATCATGGCGATCTCCACCCGGAAGTGCCGGATGGCGCGGAAGGCAGCGCGGATACTTCCTTGCTCCGTTGTGCGTGGCATAGCTTCTAGCGTATTACGTCCCGCGTGGGGCGCCGGGCTAGTGGCGCTGCCAGGAGGGCTTGTTGGCGTCGGCGTAGCGGTAGTACTCCGACTCCTGGAGGTCGCGGGCCGCCGCTTCGTCGACGATCACCGTCGCGTGCGGGTGCAGCTGCAGGATGCTCGCCGGGCAGTGGGCGCTCACGGGCCCCTCCGCCAGGGCGTGGACCGCCGGGGCTTTGCCCTCGCCGGTGGCGAGAAGCAGCAGGTGGCGGGCCCGGGAGATGGTCCCCAGGCCCTGGGTGAGGACGTGGCGGGGGACGTCATCGGCGGAGTCGAAGAAGCGCGCGTTGTCCTTCACGGTCTGCGGGTGGAGTGTCTTGAGGCGCGTCGGCGAGGCGAGGGAGCTCCCCGGTTCGTTGAAGCCCACGTGCCCATTGGTCCCGACGCCCAGCAGCTGGATGTCCACCCCGCCGCTCTGCTGGATGGCCTCGTCGTAGCTGCGGCCGGCGGCGTCGGAGTCGGGGAGGAGGCCGTCGGGCGAGTGGACGTTGGCGTCCTCGATGTCGATGTGCTCGGTGAACTCGCGGCGGATCGTGCGGTAATAGGACTGCTCGTGCTCGCGGGGCAGGCCGATGTACTCGTCGAGGAGGAAGGCGCGGCACTGCGCGAAGCTCAGCCCCTCCTCGCGGTGCATGCGGATGAGTTCCTGGTACGTGGCGACGGGCGTCGACCCCGTCGCGAGCCCAAGGGTGGCGCCCTCGCGCGCGTAGTGGGCGAGGATGCGGGCGGCCTGCGTGGCCACATCGGCGGCGGTGGGGCGAATCAGAATCTCCATGGTTCCTCCTCCGGGGAAAGATCAGTGCCGGCGGCGACGCAGCGCTCCACCCCGCCGGCAGGGTGGAGAAGAACGAAGGTGGCGGGCTCGCCGGGGGCGAGCACCGGGGCGGCCGTCCCGAGGACCGCGGCCGCGCGCGCGGAGGACATCTCCACCGCGTGACCGAGCGACCATCCGCGGGCCAGGTGCCGCTGCACCTGGGAGGCGATGGTGCTGGTCCCGCCGGCAATCGCGCCGGGGCCCTCCTCGCCGGGGCCGGGGGTGAGGCGGGCGATGCCGTCGGCGACCGTGACGTCGAGGGCGCCGAGGATGTACTGCCCATCGGGCTTGCCCGCGGCCTCCATGGCGTCGGTGATGAGGAAGGCGTGCTCGGTGGCGGAGTCGAGGAAATCGACGGTGTCATCCGCGAGGTGCACCCCGTCCGCGATGATCTCGACGCCCGCGACCCCCTTGCCCGCTCGCTCGAGCAGGGCCGCGATAGGCCCCGGGTTGCGGTGGTGCAGCTGCGGCATGGCGTTGAACAGGTGCGTGGCGGTGACGGTCACCCCGCGCTCGGCGGCCTCCCCGATGATCCGGGCGGTGGTCGCGAAATCCGCGTCCGTGTGCCCGAGCGACGCGATGACCCCGTGCTCCGCGCAGAGGTCGAGCAGCTCCAGCGCGTGTGCCGTCTCCGGGGCGAAGGTGATCTGCCGCAGGTAGCCGCGGCCAGCGCGAATGACCTGGGCAAAGATCTCCGGGTCCCCGGGGATGATGGCCGCCGGGTCCTGGGCGCCGCAGCGGCAGGCCGCGATGAACGGGCCCTCCATGTGCACGCCGGTGATGAGGCCCTCGTCCGCGAGGTCCGCGAGGCGGGCCGTCTGCTCCACCAGCTGGGGGCCCGGCGCCGAGACGAGGGAGGCGAAGAGCGTCGTCGAGCCGTGGGCGCGGTGGTAGAGGGCGGCGCGGCGGCACTCGTCGAGGGTGCCGGTGGGGAAGGCCCCGCCGGCGCCGCCGTGATTGTGGAGGTCGGCGAAGCCGGGGAGGATGAGGGGCAGGGTGGGGTCATCGCTGCCGCTCTCGTCCGGGGTGATGGAGTGAATGACCTGGCCGTCCACGGTGATGGTGCCGGGACCGAGGTCCTCGCGCCCGGTGTGGATGTGGCCGCGGTAGGTGCGCACGAGGCGGCTCCTTGTCTCCTGGTCTCCTGGGTGATTGTCCGTGATTGCGCTGAACAATCGTCGGTGCGTTCCCTACCTTAGTCCGGGGAACGCAGTCCAGCCAGCGAGTCATCTGATGTCTGATTAATCCGGGCGTAGGCTGGGAGGCAGCACGCGTACGCGCCGCACTCGCCGCGCTCCTCTCGTGAGCCGCGAGCCCGCGATCCCCGCGCCCCCCGAAACCCAAGGAGTCCTCCCATGACCGCCCCCGCCCCCGACGCCCCGCTCTTCCACGGCGTCATCCCGCCCGTCCTCAGCCCCTTCCTCGACGACAGCCCGCGCATCGACACCGAGACGCTCGCCCGCCACGCGGACCGCCTCATCCGCGCCGACGTCGACGCCCTCTTCGTCCTCGGCTCCTCCGCGGAAACGGCCTTCCTGAGCAGGGAGAACCGCCGGATCGTCATCGAGACCGTCCGGGAAGCCGCCGCCGGCCGCGTGCCGATCACCGCCGGGGTCATCGACATGAGCACCCCGCTCGTGCTCGATCACGTCCGCGATGCCCTCGACGCCGGCGCGCAGGGGCTCGTCGCCACGGCCCCCTTCTACGTCCGCACCCACCCCGCGGAGATCGCCGAGCACTTCCGCCGCATCCACCGCGCCGCGCCCGAGCTGTCGCTCTTCGCGTACAACATCCCCGTCTCCGTGCACACGGTCCTCGACCCCGCGATGCTCATCGAGCTCGCCCGGGAGGGCACCCTCCGCGGCATTAAGGACTCCGGCGGAAACGACGGCTACCTGCGCACCCTCATCGAGATGCGCGCGGAGGCCGGCCTGCGCCCCGAGGAGTTCAGCATCCTCACCGGCTCGGAGACCACCGTGGACTTCGCCTACCTGGCCGGCGCCGATGGCGTCGTGCCCGGGCTCGGCAACGTCGACCCCCTCAGCTACGTCGAGCTCCACCGGCTGCTCCGCGAGGGCCGCTGGGCCGAGGGCGCCGAGCTCCAGCGCCGCATCAACCAGCTCTTCCGGATCGTGACCGTCGGCTCGCCCGCGCGGATGGGCGGCTCCTCCGCTGGGCTGGGCAGCTTCAAGGAGGCGCTCCACCACCTGGGCGTCTTCCCCAGCGCGCTCATGGCCCCGCCGCACGTCGCCCT
Organism: Corynebacterium uropygiale; assembly: GCF_021568315.1. Lineage (GTDB taxonomy): Bacteria > Actinomycetota > Actinomycetes > Mycobacteriales > Mycobacteriaceae > Corynebacterium > Corynebacterium uropygiale. The sequence goes on along the minus strand of NZ_JAKGSI010000006.1, from coordinate 6,568 downwards.
CAATGAGGAGGAGAAGGCTGCCATCGCGGAGATCGTCGACGCCGCCCAGGTCCGCGAGGTGCCCGAGGTATCCGAGCCGTGAGCGCCGGAGCCCGGCCCGTGAGCCTCGCCCTCGACATCGGGGCAACAAAGATCGCCGCCGGCTTTGTTCCCGACGACGACCCCACCACCGTCCTCGCGCCCTTTCGCAGCCTCACCCAAGGGGAGGGGCTCGACCCGCACGCGCAGGTGCGCGCCGCTATCGCCCGCGGCTGGGAGCTGGCCGAGCAGGAGGGCGTGCGCATCGAGAGGATCGGGATGGGCGCGCCGGGCGTGGTGGAGGGTCCGCGCGGTCTCATCCGCTACAACGGGGACACGCTGCGCGGCTGGGCCGGAACGGACCTCGGCGCACTCGCCGCGGCGGCCAGCCCCCGCCCGGTCCCCTGCGCCGCGCACAATGACGTGCGCATCATGGCCTATGGGGAGTATCACCTGGGCGCCGGGCGGGAGCTCCCGGAGGGGGCGCGGATCCTCGTCGTCTCCCTGGGTACCGGCGTGGGCGGGGCGATCATCGATGCGGGCGAGCTGCTCGGCGGGCCTACCGCCGCGGCGGGCGAGATCTCCGAGCTGCGCTGCGCGGACCTCCGGGGACTGGCCACCCGCTGCGAAAGCTCCTGCTCAGGCACGGGGTTGTGCCGCTACTACCACGTCCTGCGCCGCGAGCCCGAGACCCGCGCGCCCATCCCCTGGGCGCTGAGCCCCGGGGAGGAGACGCTTCCCGAGATCCTCGCCCGCGATGATGAGCTCATCCGCCGCATCCTCGACGGCAACCTCCGCGGCTTTGGCGAGGCGCTCGGCGCCATCATGAGCGCCTGGGACCTCAGCGCGATCATCGTCGGTGGGGGAGTGGCCGAGCTCGGGGAGCGGGTGCTCGGCCCGCTGCGGGAGGGGGCGCGCAGCGCCTGCCTCAGCCTCCACCGTGAGGTGCCGATCATGCGCGCCCGGCTCGGCGGCCGGGCACCGCTTGTCGGTGCCGCCCGCTATGCCGTCGACCACGGCGTCGGAAGCACATCCATAAGAAAGGACTCCGCATCATGACAGATCTCCGTGAGGCCCTTCGCGGCCGCGTTATCGTGAGCGTTCAGGCCCCCGACGGCCACCCCATGCGCGATACCCACACCCTCGCCCACGTGGCCCAGGCGTGCGCGCGCGCCGGGACGCCGGCGATCCGCTGCGGCGGCTATGGCGGCCTGGCGGATATCCGCGCCATCGCCGAGGCCACCGGCCTGCCCGTCTTTGGTCTCACCAAGGAGGGGAGCGAGGGCGTGTACATCACCCCCTCGGTGGCCTCCGTGCGCGCGGTGGCTGAGGCGGGGGCGGCCGTCGTTTGCGCGGATTCCACGTTCCGGGAGCCGGCTGACGGCTCCTCCCTCGCGGAGCGCATCGCCGCCGCGCACGAGGCCGGCACCCTCTACATGGCAGACTGCGCCACCCCCGAGGAGATCGCCCACGCCGCCGAGCAGGGGGCGGATATTGTGTCGACGACGCTCGCCGGGTACACCGAGCACCGGGCGCCCACGGAGGGCCCGGACCTCGAGTGCCTGAGCCGAGCCCGCGAGCTGCTGGGCCCGGAGCCCTTCCTCATCGCGGAGGGGCGCTACCACAGCCCCGCCCAGGTGGCGGAGGCTTTTGAGAAGGGGGCGGATGCGGTGATCGTCGGGACGGCCATCACGGATCCCCAGTGGATTACGGCGCAGTTCCTCACAGTCGGTCCTGCACGATAGCCTCGAGCGGCTCGTAGTGGGCGCTCACGGCCTGGCGGTAGGCCTCGACGTCCCCGGCGAGGGCGGCGTCGAGGATGGCCTGGTGGGCCTCGGCGGTCTCCTCGAGGTGCGGGGTGATCTCCAGGCCGAGCTCCGGGACCACCGCCTGGTGGACCATCCAGAGGCTGTGGATGAGCTGCTTGATGACCTCGTTGGGGGTGGGGGCCATGAGTCCGAGGTGGAAGGCGATGTCCTCGTCGGGGAAGGGCTCGCCGGCGCGGGCGTGCTCGCGCATCCGCTCCACGCAGGCTTGGAGCTCCGGCTGCTCGGTGCCCGCGAGGGAGCTGAGTACCTGCTCGGCGCAGCCGAGGTCGAGGTAGCGGCGCACCTCGATGACGTCGCGGAGAGCGGAGAAATCCCCCTCCGCGTGGAGGATCGCGCGGAAGGCGAGTGTCTGGACAAGTGGCTCCATGGAGAGCGAGCCCACGAAGGTTCCCCGCCCGTGCTCGACGGAGACGATGCGCAGCGCCTCCAGCTTGCGGATGGCCTCGCGGACCGAGGAGCGGGAGACCCCTACCTGATCGCACAGGGAGGATTCCGTGGGGAGGGGATCGCCGGGCCGGAGGTGCTGGGAGATGATGAGCTCCTTGATGGCGGCCATCGTCGCCTCAGTTCTTTTGAGGCCCGTGGGGAAGTCTGGAGTGCGCACCCCTCCAGTGTAGGACCTTTGCTTTCCCGCCGGTCATTGCGGGTTGCATGCAACCTAGGCTAGGGTTGGGCCATGCCTCAGCCAGCCGAGGGACGCCTCCACATCCACCGCCCCGAACTCCGGTCGGTGGGCCGCCTCCTGCCGCAGGAGCATCGCCGCGGTGTGGATGATGTGGCGCGTCATGGCGGCCTCCCCGCGCGCCGGGTCCCCGGACAGATAGGCCTCCACGATGTCATCGTGATCCGCCACGCACTCCTCCGGGGAGCGGGAGGCCGGCACCGTGCCGATGCCCGTCCCCAGCACGACGTCGCGATTCTCCGCGAGGAGGTGCCGGGCCCGCGCGTTGCCCGCCCCGGCGAGGAGCACGTCGTGGACGTCGCGGTCGGCGCGGAGGGTGGCCTCGGCGTCGCCGGCGGCCGCCACCTGACGAAAGTGCTCGACGGCAGCGAGCAACTCCGCCTCCCGCTCCGGGGTCTTCAGCGCGATGGCCCGCGCGGTGAGCCGCCCCTCCAACAGGAGGCGGAGCTCGAAGATCTCCACGAACGCCTCCGCGGAGGTGCACACCACCTCGACGCCCCGGTTCTTCACCGTGCGCACGAGCCCGCGCCGGGCGAGCTCCTGGCAGGCCTCCCGCACCGGGGTGCGCGACATGTTGAGCCTTTCGCCCAGGGCCCCGGCGGTGTAGAGCTCCCCGGGGCGCAGCTCGCCGCGGAGGATCCCCCGCCGGATGGCGGTCACTGCCTGGGCCGTCAGCGTCATCGTCATAGCCACTAGTAAACCACCCACGAAAGGGAACCCATCATGAAATGCGCCGTCATTGGAGCCGGCATCATCGGCGTGGCCACGGCCCGCGAGGTGCAGCGGCAGCTCCCCGGTGCCGAGGTCACCATCATCGATAAGGAGGGCGGCCCCGCCGCGCACCAGACCGGCCACAACTCGGGCGTCGTCCACGCGGGCCTCTACTATCAGCCGGGCAGCCTCAAGGCGACGCTCTGCCGCCGTGGCGTCGACCTCCTCACCGAGTACGCCACGAGCCGCGGCCTGCCCTTCGAGGAGTGCGGGAAGCTCGTCGTCTCACTCAGCGAGGAGGAGGACGAGCGCCTGCGCGCCATCGCGGAGAAAGCCATCGCCAATAAAGTTCCCGACGTCGAGCTCATCGGCCCCGAGGGGATCCGCGCCATCGAGCCCAACGCCACCGGGCGCCTGGCCCTGCACTCCCCGCACACCGGGATCATCGACTACGCGGCCGTTACCCGCGCGCTACTGGAGGACGTCCGCCAAGCTGGCGGGCGCACCCTCTTCGGCGCCGCGGTCACCAACCTCATCAACAATGACAACGGCTGCGCCGTCGAGCTCGACGGTGGGCGGGAGGGCCAGCGCCCGGAGACCTTTGACCTGGTCATCGTGTGCGCGGGCCTCCACTCGGACCGGCTGGCGCGGATGGCGGGGGCGCCGAAGTACCCGGTCATCGTGCCCTTCTTCGGGCAGTATTCGCAGCTGGCCCCCGAGCACCGGGACATTCTGCGCGGGCTCGTCTACCCCGTGCCGGACCCGGCCTACCCGTTCCTTGGTGTGCACCTCACCAAGCGGGTGGACGGCGAGATGCTCGTCGGCCCCAACGCCTTCCTCTCCTTCGGCCGTGAGAACTATCGCGGTTGGGCGCTGAGCCCCCGCGACTCCCTCGGCATCGCGATGGAGCCGGGCTTCTGGCGTTTCGCCGCGCAGAACATGAGGGCGGCGCAGCGGGAGCTCGGCGCGGTGCTTTCGCGCCGGGCGTTCCTCGCGGGCGCCGAGGCCTACGTCCCCTCCCTGCACGGGGCCGCGTCCACCCCGATCACTCGGGGGATTCGGGCGCAGGCTATGAATGCCGACGGCAGCCTCGTCGATGACTTCGTCATCCACCACGTGGGCCGGGCGGTCCTCCTGCGCAACGCTCCCTCCCCGGGCGCGACCTCCTCCCTCGCGATCGCCGAGCACCTCGTGGCGCGCACCCGGGAGATGTTCGAGGGCCAGGGGCGCTAAGGTCGCTCAGGTTGGCGCGCTTTAGCGGATCCCCTGGAATCGCGTGAGCACCCAGCGCTTGAGCAGCAGCACGATGATGCCCAGGACAATCGAGGCGCAGCCGAGGACCAAGAAGAACGTGTTCTCGGCGCTGGCGTTGTCCGGGTTATAGAGCTTCGCCACGGTGCCGGCCAGCGAGGCGCCCGTCGCCGGCGCCATGAGCCAGAGGGCGAACATCTTCGAGGGGAAGGCGTGGGGTGCGAGCTTGGTGGCAAGAGAGTTGCCGACGGGGGAGAGCAGCAGCTCACCCATCGTGAAGAGGAAGAGGATCCAGACGATGGGATACATGGGCACCGAGTTCGCGGCCGCACCACTGAAGGGCAGGAAGAAGAAGAGTGACACACCGATGATGAGGTTCGCCACGCCGAACTTCACCGGCGCAGACCACTGGCGATCCCCCAGCTTGGTCCACATCGCCGCGAAGACCGCGGAGAAGATGATGATGAAGATCGGGTTGATCGCGTTGATGACGCCCGGCTTCATCTCAAAGGAACCGATCATGCGATCGAGGCGGACGTCGGAATAAATAGCGAGCACCGTGAACTGCTGCTTGAAAATCCCGAAGAAGAGGACGCAGGAGACGAACATCGGGATGAAGCCGACGAGGCGGGAGCGCTCCTCTGCGGTGGTGAGGTGCGAGAAGTACATCTGGCACCACATGGTCACCGCGGAGATGAGAGCGATGGCCGTCACCACGTTGGACAGCTGCGACAGCGGGATGATTCCCGTGGTGAGCAGCACCACCGCGAGCACCACGACGACCACCGCGATGATCGCGCCTTTGAGGTAGGAGGAATGCGGCAGCGGGTTGGGGACCTCATGCCCCGCGGCGCCAATGGTGGACTTCCGCATGAGGATGTATTGGATGAGGCCCAGCGCCATACCGAAGGCGGCGAGCCCGAATCCCCAGTGGAAGCCGCCCCAGCCCCAGAGGGCGTTGGTGAGCAGCGGGCCAATGAGCGCGCCGATATTGATGCCCAGGTAGAAGATGGAGAAGCCGGCGTCGCGGCGCGTGTCCTCGCGGGTGTACAGCTGGCCGAGCACCACCTGGGCGCTCGTCTTAATCCCGCCGGAGCCCAGCGCGATGCATACCAAACCAATCGCCAGGCCCGTCGTCCCCGGAACCACGGCCAGCGAAATGTGGCCGATCATCACGGAGATCGCCGCATAGAACAGCGTGCGCTCGGAGCCGATGAGCCGGTCTCCCACGAAGGACGCCAACAGCGCCGAGAGGTACACCGTGCCGCCATAGGCGCCCACGATGGAGGTGGCCGTCGCCTTATCCAGGCCGAGGCCGCCCTGCGCAATCGGGTGGTAGATGTAGTAGGCCAAGAGGGCCTGCATGCCGTAGAAGCTGAAGCGCTCCCACATCTCGATGCCAAACAAGTTGGCCAACCCCCATGGGTGGCCCAGGAATGTGCGCTCCCGGGTTGAGGGGGCATCAGAATGTACTTGTGCCATGCTGCACATTATCGCGCGTTCTGTGAGAGAGGCCGACAAGTGTGGGCGGTTTAACGCGGGAGACGCCCGCGAGCAGGGGACGGTGGGGGATGTCGTGTGTCCGGTGTGCCTAGCGGGAGAACCCGGCCTGCACGAAGGGGAAGGTCGGTGGGTGTTCTGAACGTCCGCGCTGCCTTCTACCACAGTGAGAGATCACTGAGCCTGGGACGCTCTCTCCTCCCAACGCTGACGGTAGTCCTCGAACTCCTCCCTGTGGAAGGGATTCCACCGCGTTATTCCGGTGATCATCTCTGCTGAGCCGGTGAGGGATGTGAGCTTTGGGCGCTGCGCAATCTCAGAGGAAAGATCCACGACACCCACAAGTTGTGAACGCCACAGCGCATGAATACGCTGGCAGATCTCCTCCATCACTTCTGGGGCAAGCAGTTCGTCGTTGTGGTGAAGACTCAACTCCAGGTAATCGAAATGATCCTGACGGTAAACGTTTCTCCCAATGCCCCATTGAGCTTTCATTACGGCGTGGTCTCGCTCTTTATGGCCCGAGTGCGGCTCGGCATCGTCGTACACGCCCTCACCAAGGAATCGCGATTGCTTT
>NZ_JAKGSI010000005.1 GCF_021568315.1 Corynebacterium uropygiale | reverse complement strand
CCGCCAGCGTTCGTCCTGAGCCAGGATCAAACTCTCCTAAAAAGAATTTCAGAAAAACAACCAAAACCCCACCCACACCACCACCAGATGATGCGGCAAGAGCCTGATACCTGAAACAAACAAAAAAAAAGAATTGCTCTTGAACCAAAAAACAATCAATCAATCATGACACAAACCACAACCATCAATGCCAGCAAGAGCACCAGCAACCACCACACCAAAAGGCATGATGTCAGTCGTATCCTATGCCACGAGGTCATGATCACCCACCCCACAACGGGGCAACATGGCCACCCACATGGTGGTCATGCCAGGTCACAAGACAAGGCAAAAAAGTACATTGGCTCACTATTGAGTTCTCACACAACACCACCACACACACCCCATACACACACCACCCCACCACCTGCCCACCAGAGCAAGAAGAAAACTTGGGATAATGCCGCGTGTCATGGTTCCCGTGTGCGGCAACAAACGACTACCTTACACCCACCACCAGGTGGACACAAATCATCGCCTGGCCAGCATCTTTTGTCCCAGGATGTTGCCACCCTGTCGCGCTGACTCCGGTAAATGTACACACCCCACCCAGGATCACACAAACCCCCAGCACAACACGGGTTTTTCCGGCTAGTGGTAACAGGCCATGAGGCCTCCGTCGACGTTGATGACGTGGATGGGGGTGTCGAAGACGTCGGTGAGGATGTCATCGACCATGACGCTTTCCATGGGTCCGGCGTGCTCGACGGCACCGTTCTTCAGCATGCAGACGTAGCTCGCGTAGCGGGCGGCGAAGTTGATGTCGTGGAGGACGACGACCACGGTCCGGTTGAATTCGTGGGCAGCGCGCTCCAGATGCTTCATCATTTGGACGGAATGGGCAATGTCGAGGTTGTTGAGCGGCTCGTCGAGGAGGACGTACTCCGTTTCCTGGCTCAGAACCATGGCGACGTAAGCGCGCTGCCGCTGCCCTCCCGACAGTTCATCGAGGTAGCGATGCTGGAGCGGCTCTAGGTTGAAGAACTCAATATAGCGGTTGATGATCGTTTCATCCTCGGCCGTGAGCCGTCCCTTGCTGTGCGGGAAGCGCCCAAAGGCAACCAACTGGCGCACCGACAGCCGTGTTACGAAATGGTTCTCCTGGCGGAGGATGGAGACGACCTTGGCGAGGTCCGTGTTGCTTGTGGCGTCGACGTTGAAGCCGCCGATATTGATCTCCCCGCCGTCCTTTTTGATGAGGCGGCCGATCATCGAGAGCATCGTTGACTTCCCTGCCCCATTCGGCCCGACTAGCGCGGTGAGCTCGCCTTTGGGGATCTCGAGATCGATGGGGCCGATGGTGTTATCAGTGGAATAGGTTTTTGTGACGTCGTGGAGGTGAATCACAGTCGGCCCTTTCGCAGAAGAACAATGAGGAAGACGACACCGCCGACCATTTCGATAATGATCGACACCACTCCCTCGCTGTAGACGACGTAGTTCATGATGAAGTACGCAGCAGTGAGGATGGCATACGCGACGAGTGCCGTCATCGGGAGGATGAATCGGTGATCGTAGCTATCGCAGAATTGGTAAGCCAGGGTAGCTGCCAGGAACCCGAGGAAGACCATGGGTCCAACGAGCGCCGTCGAGACTGCCATGAGAACCGCAACGGCGATGAGAATGATGATGGATACTGCCTTGTGGTTCACACCCAGGTTGGCGGCAACGTCCTTGCCCAGCGCAATGACATTGAGCTTCTTCGAGAGAAGAGCGATGACAAGAATTGCCACGAGGCACAGCGGAATGGCCACGGGGTAATAGGATCGATCAGCATTTGCCACGGACCCGTAGAGGCGCGACGTGAGGACATCGAACTCGGTCGGTGTGAGCAAGCGCTGCATGAATGTTGAGACCGACCCGAGGCCCCCGCCCAGGATAATGCCGACGAGCAGCATGACGTGCATATTTCCATGCTTGCCCGTCAGCAGCCACCCGTACAGCACGAGGGACAACCCCACCATGAGGACGATTTGAAGCCCGAACATCCCGACGGAATCCGCCGCGACCATCCCCGCAACACCAAAGAAGAACACTGTGCTCGTATGGATGGCGCGGTAGAGGGCGTCGAAGCCCATGATGCTGGGCGTGATGATCCGATTTTCCGTCACCGTTTGGAAAACCACCGTGCCCACGGCCTGACACAAGGCCGTGAGGGCAATGGCGATGATCTGGTCCGCCCGCCGGTTGGCGATTCGCCAGAAAGCGACAGATCCTGGCTCGGCGGGGTTCTTATACGCGAGGAGAATCGCAGTGCATGCCGCGGCGATAAGCACGAGGATAAGAAGGATCGCCCAGTATTTCCGGCGCCCGGTGGCGTCGCGAAATGCACCTGTGCGGGGGCGTGATGCCTGGTGATTCGAGAGCTTAAGCACGGCGCTGCCTCCCCACGATGAGGGCAATAAACACGATGGCGCCGATGATTCCCAGGATCACAGCGACGGGCATCTCAAAGGGGGAAATGATGAGGCGCGCGAAGATGTCGCACACGGCGACCATTCCGATTCCCATGAGGCAGACCCAGGGGAGGTTGGAGCGCAGGTCGTCGCCTCGGAAGATCGACACGATATTCGGGACAATGAGCCCGATAAAGGGAAGATTGCCGACCACAACTGTGACGACGCCGGTCGCAATGGCCACCAGGCCGGTTCCCAGGAACACGATCCGCTGATAATTCACTCCGACATTCGTCGCAAAATCCTCACCCAAGCCGGCAACAGTGAGATAGTCCGCCATGATGAACACCACAATGACGACGAGGAGGACGATCCAGAGGACTTCATATTGACCCTTGTAGACGGAGGTGAAGCTCCCCTGCAGCCAGACGCCGAGGCTCTGGGTCATCTCGGTCTTTAAGGCGAAATACGTGCTCACCGCGCTCACGACGGCACCCAACATAATGCCGACGATCGGCACGACGAGAGAAGAGCGCAGTGAGATCCGGCGCAGGAAGAGGAAGAAAACCATCGTGCCGATGAATGCGAACACGATAGCGAAGACCATCCGCGTGAGGATCGTGGCCTCGGGCAAGAGGAACAGGACGACGAGGAGACCCAAGCCTGACCATTCCGTGGTGCCCGTCGTCGTGGGCTCAACGAAGCGGTTGTGCGTGAGCATCTGCATGATGAGCCCGCACATGGCCATGGCGGAGCCGCTGAGGACAAGGGCGATTGTCCGCGGAACGCGGGAATCCATGAATTTCTCGAAGCCATCGGCCTGCTCGAAGATGTGGTATTCGCCGGTCAGGAGCGAAATGACCAGCACGATCGCGACGACCAGGATGGCGAGGAGGAGACCTCGGGAAGCCAGCGGCGGCCGCGTGCGCTGTCGGCGGGAAGTCCGGGTGGTCATGGGAACCTTTTCTAGACGGAGTGTCTGGTCTGGGGACAGCAAGAACCGGAGTAACCGCCTCAGTGCGGCTACCCCGGTGCAGGCTTAGTGGAGAGAGCTCATTACTTCTGAGATTCGAAGAGATCGGCCATCTCGTTGAGGATCTCCGTGTAGGTGATGATGTTCTCGTTGGTGTAGGTGTCATCCGGCGCGTAGTACACGGCCTTGCCCTTGATCGCCTTCACGTTCTTCAGGAGATCGTTGTTCTCAATGACGTTCTTGGCGGGCTGGTAGTCCTTGTCCCCACGCTTGATGGCGGCGTCGCGATCCATGACGAGGATGATGTCCGGGTCGGACTGCGCGATGGCCTCGACGGAAATGTCATCACCCTTGTGGTTGTCGGAGGCGTTCTCCACCTCGAGCGCCGGCGTGAGGCCGAGCAGGTCGAAAATCGCGCCGTAGGTGCGGCCCTTGTGCGGAGCAATGTACCCGATCTCACCACCGGACACGTTCACCGCCATGACCTTCTTGGAGGGATCATAGGCCTTCTTCGCGCGCTCGACGGCGGCCTCGAAGTCAGCGATGAGCTTGTCCGCCTCGGACTCCTTGCCGAACACCTCGCCCAGCGTCTTAACCTGGCGCTTCAGTTCGGAATCGAGGGGCTGATCCTCGCGGGGGTCGAGCTCGATGATCGGGACGTCCGGGGTCAGCTCCTTGATGGCGTCATACTGGCGAGCGAAGCGCTGGCCGTTGATGATGAGGTCCGGGTTGGCCGCCACGATGGCCTCGAGGTTCGGGTCGCGGTGGCTGCCCAGGTCCACGATGTCATCGTTGTTCTTGTAGTGCTCCACGGTGAAGGGCACGATGGGCTTAGGAGCCGCAACGAGGTTAACGCCCCAGTTGTCCAGGATTTCGAAGGCACGGTTGTCCGTCGCCACGACGCGTTCCACCGGGCGCTGGATGGTCTGGGTTCCGTGGTTGTCCTCAATCTGGAGTTCACCGGAGGCGGCCGCCGTCGACACGGCGGAGGAGGCGCTCTCCGAGGCGCTCGAGGCAGTAGAGTCACCGCCCTGCGAGCAGGCCCCCAGAGTGAGGGCCATAGTGGTCAGCACAGCAGCGAGGTAGAAGGGCTTCTTCATGATGTCCTTTTCGTCCACACGATCACAGTCGAGTTCTCACAGCACAGCTCATTTATCAGAAAAACCTGAATTTTCACCCAGTGAGAACTTAGTAGTTGAGTCTAACCAAAGAGTCCCAACTAAAGCAACCCTTGCCTTGATAACAGAACTCAGCAAATGCGCCGGTAGGCACGCATTAGGTGCAGCGAACTGTGCTTTAGTCTCCCTATCGGGAGTGCTTTCCATCCCACATGGGTCCATCTTCACCCCCAATGGAAGTCAAACTCCCCGCCTTCTCGACGCGTGACTCGCCGCACACTGGGTCCTCGTCACGTATAAAAATGGAGCATTGGATAAGGAAATTCGGGTAACGTCGAGGCCATGAATCTGTACCGTGGACGTCGCCGTGGACCCAAGCCCCAATTCACCGAAGCTCATCTGATTGAGGCTGCGCTCAAGGAGGGGTTGGATAACTTCACACTCACGGGGGTGGCCAAAGACCTCGGCGTGTCCACGCCCTCCCTCTACCGGCTGATTCGCTCGCGTTCTGACCTCGTCGACCTATGCCTGCACCACTTGGCGCGGCAGTTCCCGCACAAGAAGCCGTCGGTCTCCGAGAAGGAGCCGGATAGCCCGCGCTGGCGGGCGCTCCTGTGGGGCTATGTCGATGACTTCTGGGATCTCATGCAGCAGCACCCCGGTCTGGGGATTTCCATCGCCACGCACCCCGGTGCCCATGCTCACGCGCAGCCCTATATCCATGCTCTGTCCCAGGAGTTGATCGAGGCCGGCTTCCCGGGGAATCCGAAGCAGGTGGACTTTGTCATCGACTACATCGGTGACCTGGTGATTACCACCGATATCTTCATCACCAGCATGCGCGCCCACTACGACAACGGCGACCGTGGCATCGATGTTGCTCGCCGGCGTCTTTCCGAGCAGGCACAGATGACCGGGCAGAACACCCACATCCCTGCCACGGAAAGCTGGGTGGCCCGAGGAGGACTGGACGCGAAGGTCACCTACCTCCTCAACTCCATCGAAGCGGGCATCCCCCTCCCCGAGATGGAGGACTAAGCCCCAGAGCTCGGGGCCCGGCACCTGCGGCGAGCGGCTTAGGCGCCGTAATGCAGCCAGACGGCCTTCGTCTCGGTGTAGCATTCGAGCGCCTGCGGCCCCATCTCCCTACCCCATCCCGACTGCTTGTACCCGCCCCATGGCGCAGCCATATCCGGGATGGGAAGCATATTGACAAAGACCGCACCAGAGCGGATGCCGTCGGCCAGTCGCTGACTTTCGGCAATATCGCGCGTCCATACCGACGCGGCCAGCCCATACTGCGAACCGTTGGCGCGGGCGATGACCTCATCGAGGCCATCACTGCCGTCGTAGGACATCACGCTGAGTACTGGGCCGAAGATCTCCTCCCGGGCAATGGTCGCGTCATCAGTCACACCGCTGAAGATGGTGGGCTCAATGAAATAGCCCTCGCGGTCCAGACGATTACCCCCTGTGACGAGCTCCCCTTCGCTCCTGCCGGCGTCGATAAGCCGCGTGACGTGCTGAAGGTGCTTCTCCGAGACAACCGGGGTGAGCTGGGCATCTTCCTCTTTACCAGCGCCTGCCCGCATGGAGGTGACAGCCTTCGCGAGCTTGTCGACGAACTCATCGTGCTTGCGAGAATCAACATAAAAGCGGGTATATGCCGCGCAGACCTGACCAGAGTTGAGGAGAGCGCCACCCACATTCCCGGCAACGGCCTGATCAATGTCAGCGTTCGCCGTGATAATGGAGGGCGCCTTGCCGCCGAGCTCGAGCGTCAGCCGTTTGAGATTCGAGTCAGCGGAGGCCTTGGTGATGATCTTGCCGGTGGCCGTCGAGCCGGTGTAGGAGAGGTGGTCGACGTCCGGATGCGAGGACAGTACCGCGCCGACTTCTCCCCCACCGGTCACAAGGTTCACGACGCCGGCCGGGACGCCCGCCTGTTCGCACAGCTCCACGAGCCGGATGGACGTCAGCGGCGTGACCTCCGAGGGCTTAATGACCACAGTGTTTCCCGTTGCCAGCGCGGGAGCGAGCTTCCAGGCCAAGATCATGAGCGGGAAGTTCCACGGCGTGATGAGGGCATTCACCCCCACGGGTTCGCGGCGGGTGTAGTGCAGGGTGTCGGGGAAACTCACCGGATTGGTGGTCCCTTGAATCTTGGTGACAAAGCCGGCGAAGTAGCGGAAGTGATTCGCTGCCCCCGCGACGCTCACGTCCCGAGCCACGCCGATGGGCTGACCCTGGTCGAGGGTCTCGAGCTGCGCGAGCTCCTCGGCATGAGATTCGATGAGGTCAGCAATGTCAAAGAGCAGCTTAGCCCGCTGAACGGGCAACAGTCCCGCCCACTCGGGTCGGGTGAGAGCCTCACGCGCAGCGGCGACGGCATCGTTGACCTGTTGTTCGCTGGCGCTGGCGACGTCGTGAATGACGTGTTCCGTGGCCGGATCGATGGTCGGGATGCTCTGCCCGGCACCTTCCACCCAGGAGCCGCCGATATATTGCTGCTGCGTTGACTTGACGTGCGACATTGTGGTGTAGCCTTTCTCTTTCCCGCGTTGGTGATGCGGGTCACGTATGTGGCTCACCAGTGTAGGTGATTCGAGTCACGCGAACTTGCGCGCACGTGCAGACGAGTAGTGGATTTCGGCACGGAGTTCCGAGCGAGCTGGAGATGGGGTTGCGGGGAACCTAGCGGCGAGCGGCATCACGGACCGCGCGACGCGCAACTCGGGGCGAGACACCAAAACGCTCCTTAAAGACCCGCGAAAAGTGAGCGGCATCCGGGATACCGCAGCGCGTGGCGATGGTGCTAATCGATATGTCGTCGAATGTCTGGTCATGGATCATGGAGTAGGCCTTATCGAGCCGCTTGCGCTTAATCGTTGCCGCCACACTGGCCTCCGAGGAGGAGAACACCGCATAAAGCTGGCGCAAGGAGATGAAATGAGCTTTCGCGACCGTCGCGGGGTTGAGGTCGGGATCCCCCAAATGGGCCTCGATAAAGCTATGGACACTGCGGATGAGCTGGCTATTGCGGTCGAGAGAGTAGCCCTCCCCTTCAGCCGTCGCGAGGAGAATGGGACGCAAAATAGCCACCGACATATCGGCAAGCTGCCCGCCCGTTCGCGTCTCCAGCTCATCAAAGTTCTTCGCCAACTCTGAGAAGAAGGCGCTGACGACGGAGCTCAGTCCCCCGCCCTTCGTCAGAGTGATAGCAGTAAGATTATCGAGGATATCTCGCGGAATTCGGGCGTCTTTCTTGGGAACCATGACGATGAGGATCCGGCACGAGGTGGGGAACGAAATATCGTAGGGGCGGGCGGTGTCATAAATGGCGATGTCGCCCTCATTGAAATACGCCGTGCGGCCGTCTTGCTGGAGTACGCTGGTCCCTTCGAGAACGACGGTGACCTTGATCTTCCCTTCCTCAGAATCCGAGATGAGATCTTGCGTACGGCGAACGGCGTGCGGACTCGCCTCAATGAGGATAAAAGTCGTGCGACCCACATCCTGGCGCTTCACTGATCCAGAAAAAGGCTCTGCGCTACGCGGAAAGATGGCAAGAGGAACAACGCTGGAGCGCACAAACTCGCTGAATACGGGCATATCAACCTTGCCGGGAGTCTGCATCATGCCCACCACCGCCCTTCACGAGTCCGAGACTTTTCCCGATATTTCCCGCGGCCCGGCGCATGGTCCGCGGAATGAGCTCCCCGGGTCCAGGTGCCGCGCTACGCATCTATCCTAAGCGCACGGGGAGGCAGACGTGCGCAGATTCGGGCACGAGGGCCGCATTGGGATTCGAGGAGACGGTTCGGACGCTCCTGGCCAGTTGCCTGCGGCAGCGTGGCGAGCACAGCAGTGAGCAGGCTAGAGTTGTTTCATCTGGCGGAACCTGCACCGAGATGAGGTACGTAACATCGGGGGTAATTCCTTAAAGGGGAGATTGACGGACGAAACGGGGTGTTTCGTGGGGCTTGTGCGGAGCTTCCGTTAGGGTTGTCGAGGTACAAGCAGTGTTTATATATCCATAAATGCGCCCTGCCTTTCGCTGCTCTTTCCCGCTATAACCCCTGCTAGAATGCGAAAAATCCCCGGTCAAACGACCGGGGATTGAATCGCTATTGTGGAGCTGCCGGGGATCGAACCCGGGTCCTCCGACATCTTGCCAGGGCTTCTCCGTGCGCAGTTTGCGCAACATCTCTGCTCGGCTCTCCGGATCAGGCAAACATGTCCGGATGATGAGCCCAGCCACCGGTGAAAAGTCCCCTCAGGCCCCGTTGGCCCGGCCTGAAGGCAAGTTCCCTGAGTCGATGCCGGCGTCCGGGGCGGGAACGACCCCGGGGCCGACAGACACGCGCTCGCTAATTAGGCAGCGAGGGCGTAGTCACGCTGAGAGTTCTTCTCGGCGCTTATTCGTTGCTACGACGCTTACGGTGGTCTCTAGCCTGCACCGGCACGCTTCCCCTGGCTCAATGCGCGAAGTCGAAACCATGTCAGCCCCTTGTTCACACATCGCGATGGTGGAGCGCACAATCGCGAGAGGTAATCCTAGTTCATCTCCATCGCTGCGGCAAGTCTCCACGGGGAGGATGAGACTTTAGGGCGGGGATCACGTATTGTGACTCAACACGCGATTGAGAACTTGCTTCGACTGCACGGCGAATGCGCACGGCACGTCGTTTTCGAAGCCCGACACACAGCAAGAAGGTGGGCCGGTGAGCTCGAAACAACGTACTGAAGAAAGAACTATCCAGACGAAGGACACGTCACAGGAGTCCTCGTCGCGGCCCAAGGGGCTGCTGGGGGTCATCGAATGGCTCGGGAATAAACTCCCCGATCCTTTTTGGCTCTTTGTGATTTTGGGGATTCTTGTCCTTATTTCCAGCTGGATCGGCGAGCATCTGGGAATGTCGGCCATGAACCCCTCCACTGAGGAGGAGGTGCACGTCGAGAATCTTCTCTCCGCCGAGGGCTTCCATAAGATCTTCACGGAGGCCGTCAATAACTTCATCTCCTTCCCACCCCTGGGGCTGATTCTCACCGTGATGCTTGGCATTGCGGTGGCGGAGCACTCGGGGTTGATCGGGGCGGCGATGCGCGGCGTCGTGAATAAAGTGAGCCCGAAAACCCTGACGTTTACCGTGGCGCTCTTGGGAGTGACGGGCTCCATTGCCTCGGATGCGGTGTACGTCATCCTCATTCCACTTGGGGCGGCCGCGTTCAAGCAGATGGGAAGGTCCCCCGTGGTGGGCGCGATGGTCGCCTTCGCGGCGAGCTCGGCTGGCTTTAACGCCTCGCTCATCCTCAATATCACCGACGTCCTTCTCGCTGGGATTTCCACATCGGCGGCGTCGATGATCGATCCGGAGTATGAGGTCGGGGCTCTGGCGAACTATTTCTTTGTCATTCCCTCGGCGATCGTCCTTGCGCTCATCATTACCGTCGTGACGGAGCTCTTTATGTACCGGCGGACTCATGAGCTGGTGGACCACGATGATGTGGATTATGAGGCTGCGAGCTTTACTCGCCCCACCGCCTCGCACGAGGACGAGGAGGATGTTGAGTCAGAAGACGTCGAGCTCACGCTCCAACCCCATGAGAAGCGAGGGATGCGCTGGGCGAGCGTGGTGAGCATCGTCGTTCTCGCGGCATATTTTGCGTTCCTCTTTATCCCGGGATCTCCGATGCGCGGAGAGGGCGGCTCGATTATCCAGTCGCCGCTCATCACGGGTGTGGCCGTGGCGATCACGGTGTTTTTCCTTGCGGCGGGCATCGCCTATGGCCTGGGGGCCGGCACCATTTCTTCGGGTAAAGATGTCCCCGAATTCATGGCCGAGGGCCTCAAAACGCTGCTCCCCATGCTGGTGCTGTTCTTTGTGGTTGCGCAGTTTATTGCGTACTTTAGCTGGTCGAACCTGGGAACATGGACGGCGATCAAGGGGTCGGAGCTTCTCACCCACTTGGATCTCCCTCACCCGGTACTGTTCCTGTGCTTTGTGCTGCTCGTCGCGGTGCTGAATCTGCTCATCACGTCGGGTTCTGCGCAGTGGGCGCTCATGGCCCCGATCATTGTGCCCATGATGCTCCTTGTCGGCGTCTCGCCGGAGGTGTCTCAGATGCTGTTCCGCATCGGTGATTCCCCGACGAATATCATCACCCCGATGAGCCCGTATTTCGCTCTCGCCCTCACATTCCTTCAGCGCTATCACAAGAATGCTGGGGTGGGCACGCTTATGTCCCTGGCTATCCCCTACTCGGTGAGTATGTTGCTGGGCTGGTTCGTCTTCTTCCTGGTGTGGTATTTCCTAGGAATCCCGCTGGGGCCGGGCGTTCCCATCCGCTAGCCTATCCGCTAGCCAGGAGGCAAGAACCACCGCATGGTTCACGTCCCGGTCACGCGCCGCAAAAAGCAGCGTGACCGGGCCTTTTTCTGCCAGCTTTTCTAGCGACTCCACGTCATTATTGGAGACGGCAAGCTCCTCCCTATAGCGACGGGAAAACTCCTCGAATCGCTCAGGTTCATGGTGGAACCAGCGGCGCAGATCTGGGCTCGGGGCCACGTCTTTCAACCATGCGTCCAGCGGCACATCCGCCTTCTTGATCCCGCGCGGCCAGAGGCGATCCACCAACACCACGGCGCCCTGGGCAAGCCCAGGATCCTTGAGATAATCGTGAATCTTCAGCGTGTGAACGTCAGTTTCTCGCGCCATAATCAGGCGGTCATCCCCTTCACCCGGCGGCCCAGCTCGCGGACCACTTCGCGCTCTTCAGTTCGGCGCTTAATGTCCTGGCGCTTGTCATAGTCCTGCTTACCCTGAGCCAGCCCCAGCTCCACTTTCACGCGCCCGTCCTTGAGGTAAAGGGACAACGGGACGAGGGTCTTATTCCCATCGCGGACTTTTCCATAGAGGCTGTCGATCTCGCGGCGGTGCAGAAGCAGTTTCCGCGTCCGACGAGGAGAGTGATTAGTCCACGAGGCCATCGAGTACTCCGGGATGTGCAGCTGGCGGAGCCACACCTCGCCGTCGTCGATTGTGGCAAAGGCCTCCGCGAGGGAGGCCCGCCCCTCGCGTAATGACTTAATTTCCGGCCCGACAAGCACGATGCCGCACTCGAATGTATCGAGGATGGTGTAGTCGTGCCGCGCCCGCCGGTTTGTCGCGATGACCTGCCCGCCAGGCGCCTTCTTCTTTCTGTTCTTTTTCGCCATAATGCCCCCTACCCTACTCAAGGGACAGGGGGCACGGGAAGAGAGGCTCGGGCTGTCATCCAGGCCGAGTGCCTGGCTTACTTCCTTACGTAGGCACGCAGCGTGACCTGCGCCGTCACCGCCGCGAAGATAATGCCCACGATCACCACAATGGGCACCACTTCCCAAATCTGGCCATTCGTGATGGGCGCAATGAGACGGGATTGATACAGGCCGGCCAGGGCCTTATCCAGCACCACGGCCTTCCCGAGGAAAAGCCCCGCCGCCGCAAGAATGGCACCGAGAATGGCCGCGACCGCCGCCTCAATAACGAAGGGCGCCTGCGTATACCAGCGAGACGCACCCACCATACGCATGATCGACATCTCGTGACGGCGGTTAAACGCCGCAATCTGCACCATATTCGCGATCAGGAAGATGGCTGCCACGGCCTGAATCGCTGCGATAAGGAAGGTCGCGTTACGGACGGAGTCCAAGTTATCGACGGCGCCTCGCAGGTCATCGACCTGATCGACCACGGCAGACACCTGCGGGAGATCACGCACCGGATCCAGCGCCTCCGTGTTCAGCGGATCCTCCAGGCGGACGTGGATGGCCGCCGGCAAAGCATCCGGCGAGGTCTCCTTCACCAGCTGCGGGTCAGTGTGCTGGAAGATCTCCACAAAGCGCTCCCAGCTGGCCTCGCGCGAACGGTACGTCACGGACTGGATGCCGTCGGCACCCTCAATCTTGTCCATGACTTCGCGGCAGGCATCGGAGGAGCAGTCCTTGTCCTTGGCGGAGATGTCCTCGTTGAGTTGGACCATCACCTCCACTCGGTCGAGGTAAATCTCCTTGGTTCCCTGCGACATGTTGGTCACAAGGATGCCCGTTGCGAGCAGGGCGAGGGAGATCGCGGTGGTGATGACCAGGGCGATCGTCATCGTGATGTTGCGGCCGAGACCCCGGAAGGCCTCCCGAAAGACAAATCCAGTTTTCATCCTCAGTTCCTCCTCCCGGGCTTAGCGGGATTCCCCGTAGACGCCGTGGGCATCGTCGCGCACCAGGCGGCCGAGGTTTAGCTCAATGACGCGCTGGCGCATGTCGTCGACCGCGCGCTTGTTGTGGGTGGACATGACAACCGTGGTGCCAGTGCGGTTGATGCGGCTCAAGAGGTTCATGATGCCGTCGGCGGTCTCGGGGTCGAGGTTGCCGGTGGGCTCATCGGCCAGCAGCACGAGCGGGCGGTTGACGAACGCCCGCGCGATCGCGACGCGCTGCTGCTCGCCGCCAGACAACTCGTGCGGCAGTCGGTTGGCCTTGGCCTCCAGGCCCACGAGTTCGAGGGTTTCGGGGACGAGCTTCTTAATCGTCTCCTTCTTCTTCCCGATGACCTCGAGGGCAAAAGCCACATTGTCATAGACCGTCAGCTTGGGCAGCAGGCGGAAATCCTGGAACACGTAGCCAATGCGCTGGCGAAGCTTATTCACCTGGCGCCCCCGGAGCTTATTGACGTGGAAATCAGACACCCACACATCGCCAGATGTGACATTCTCCTCGCGGATGAGGAGCTGCAGGAACGTCGACTTCCCCGAGCCCGACGGGCCAATCAGAAAGACAAACTCGCCCTTATCAATGGTCAACGAGATGTCACTGAGCGCTGGCCGCGTGGAAGTACGGTAGGTCTTGGTTACCTTGTCGAACGTGATCACGTGACCACCATAGCGTGACTAGTGGTACAGATGAAACACGTGTGACTAAAGATAAAGCTCGACGCCGGCCCGGGCGGCCCTAGTCCTTCTTCTGCTGCTCCGACATCCGCCAGCGGATCCCCGCCTCAAGGAAGCCGTCAAGGTCGCCGTCGAGAACCTTCTGTGGGTCATTGACCTCGTAGTTCGTTCGCAGGTCCTTGACCATCTGATAGGGGTGCAGCACATAGGAACGCATCTGGTTACCCCAGGAGGCGTTGCCGCCGGCGCCCAGGGCGTCGAGCTCCGCGCGCTCCTCGGCGCGCTTCTTCTCCAGCAATTTGGCCTGGAGGACTCGCATCGCCGACGCGCGATTCTGCAGCTGAGACTTCTCGTTCTGGCACGTGACCACAATGTTGGTGGGCAAGTGCGTGATGCGCACCGCGGAGTCCGTCGTGTTGACCGACTGGCCGCCAGGACCGGAGGAGCGGAACACATCCACGCGAATGTCCGTGTCGGGGATATCAATGTGATCCGTCTGCTCGACGACGGGAAGCACCTCGACCTCCGCGAAGGACGTCTGGCGCCGGCCCTGGTTATCGAAGGGGCTGATACGAACGAGGCGATGCGCCCCCTGCTCCACAGACAGCGTTCCGTAGGTGTACTCACCATGAATGACCAGCGTGGCGGACTTAATCCCGGCCTCCTCGGCGTAGGAGGTGTCGTAAATCTCCACCTTGTGGCCTTTCTTCTCCGCCCAGCGGATATACATACGCATGAGCATTTCCGCCCAGTCGGATGCGTCGACACCACCAGCGCCCGAGCGGATGGTGAGAACCGCCTCGCGCGCGTCGTACTCCCCCGAGAGCATCGTCTTCACCTCGAGGGCCTCGATCTCCTCGCGCAGGTCCTTGAGCTCCGCGAGGGCAAGCTCATCGCCCTCCCCTTCCTCTTCCGCGAGCTCGAAGAGGACCGGCATGTCGTCGAGCCGCTGCCGCAGCCCACGCAGCTTCTTGAGGCTGCCCTGCACGTTGGACAGCTCGGAGGTCACCTTCTGCGCGTGCTCGGGGTCATCCCACAGGGAAGGGTCGGCCGCCTGGGTTTCGAGCTCGCGAACCCGATCAGACATCTCATCCGGGTCCATCACCTTTTCGATGGTCCCGAGAGTGGTCTCCAGGTCGTCAAGAGAGGCGCTGATTTCCGGTCGCATGACTTCGCAGTGTAGCGCCCCACCTCCTGCCCCGACGCTGCAGGGCACGCAAAGGGAGGGCACAATGGGCGCCATGCAGGAGTCAGTGCGCACCTTTCTCGATACTCATGACACCGCCGATGACCTCACGCTTGCCCGGGACGTCGTCCGGGAGGCGGGGCAACTCGCCCTCCGCATGAGGCGGCAGGGCCTAACCACCGAGTTCAAGACCTCCATCTCCGACGTCGTCACGGAAGCCGACCGCGCCGCCGAGCACTTCGTCTCCACCGTCCTCCGCGAACTCCGTCCCGACGACGGCATCCTCGGCGAAGAAGGAGCCAGCGCCCCCTCTACATCAGGAAGGACATGGGTCATTGACCCCGTCGACGGGACGTACAACTTCACCTCGGACTTTGATTACTGGTGTTCCGCCCTCGCCCTGGTGGAGGGCCCCAGCTCTGCACCGACGAGGATCCTGCTCGGAGCCGTGCACCGCCCGAGCACTGACCACACCTGGGTGGGCGGCCCGGAGATCCCCACCTCCTGCAATGGCGAAAAGCTGCCCAGTATGAGTACGGAAGGGCGGTCGCCGCGCCTCGCTGAGATTAGCCTGGGCACCTACCTGCACCCCAGCTGGATGCACCGCGAATCCGTTCTCTCTGCCTGGCTCGGCGTCGCCCGCTCCCCCGCCACGATCCGGATGTTCGGCGCGGCCTCCGTCGACCTCGCTCTCGTTGCCTCCGGGGACCTGGGTGCCTGGATGCAGCACAGCGTGAAGGACTGGGATTGGCTGCCGGGGCTCGCGCTGGTAGAGGGCGTCGGCGGTGTGGGACGCGGCGTTGAGGCCGGCGGAGTCGAGTGGAAGATCGCTGGCCCGCGGGAGATTGTCGACGAGATCGAGGCGCTGCTCAAGGACTAAGCACGCTCCCGAGGCCCGGAGAACGCCGCGGCGGGCGCTGGCCATAGAAACCGGGCGTGCGCCGCCGCACACGGACCGTACAATGAGGCCCATGACCTCTTATGCTGATGATCTTGCCTGTGCCCTGGAGCTCGCCGATGCGGCGGATGCTCTCACCCTCGATCGCTTCGGCGCAAGCGACCTGCGCGTAGATTCCAAGCCCGACATGACCCCGGTCTCTGACGCGGATCTGGCCGTCGAGAAGGCCATCCGCGAGAAGCTCAGCGAAGCCCGGCCCGTGGACGCGGTGCTCGGTGAGGAATTCGGCGGGGATGTGGCTTTCGAGGGGCGACAGTGGGTGATTGATCCCATCGACGGGACGAAGAACTTTGTGCGCGGGGTGCCGATCTGGGCCACCCTCATCGCGCTTCTCGACGACGGCGTGCCTGTCGTTGGCGTTATCTCCGCGCCAGCGCTCAAGAGACGCTGGTATTGCTCGCAGGGGGGCGGCGCCTGGCGGACGTTTGACGGCAGCTCCCCCAAGCGCCTGGAGGTCTCGGGCGTGAGCGATCTGTCCGATGCCTCGCTATCCTTCTCCTCGCTGTCCGGGTGGAAGGAGCTGGGGCTGCGGGAGCGCTTCATCGACCTGACAGACCGCTGCTGGCGGCTCCGCGGATACGGGGACTTTTTGTCCTATTGCCTCGTCGCGGAAGGAGCCGTGGACATCGCGGCCGAACCGGAGGTGTCCCTCTGGGATCTTGCGGCGCTCTCCGCGCTGGTCACTGAGGCAGGCGGCGCCTTCACCTCCCTCGACGGCGAGCCGGGACCTCACGGCGGCAACGCCGTGGCCACGAACTCGCACCTCCACGAGGTGGTTCTCTCCGCGCTGCGCTAAGCAGCGGGGCTAGCTGGGGTGACTAGCCAGGGAGGTTAACCAGCGAGCTGGAATCCGGCCCCTGGCCCGCCGCTGGCGTTGAGGTCGGCCATCGTGGCATCGGCTCGGCTTACAACCGTCGGCATGTGCAGGGGCCCCTGCAGCGGGCTACGGCAGGCGAGGGCGTAATTCGGGTAGGCCCCGCCCGACACCGTGCCGACGAGGCGGTCGCCCTGAGTCACGGGTCCGCCGGAATCCCCCTGCATCGCGCACACCTGGGTGAGGATGACGCGCGGCTGGGTGCTCCAGGTGATGCCGCACGTGGTCCCGGTTCCCACCCCGGACTTGCACACCGTCTGTCCCGGGGCTGGCGCCCCGCCCACGCTATTCACGGTGACCCCGTTGTAGCTCCGCGTGACCTCGGCATTCTCGCCGAACTGGATGACGGCATAATCCTGCCCCGGGTTGCTCGCCACCACTCGACCGCTGGGCCCGATCTTCCACGAGTCAGCAGACATCACGGCATCTCCGACCTTCCCGCAGTGACCAGCGGTAATCCCCACCTTGTTGCCCTGCGCGTCATAGCCTGCCACCGCCAAGGTGCAAATCATGGAATTCCCCACGAACACCGGCGTGCCCGGACCGTACAGGGACTTGCCTTGAGCCTCGAGCTCGCGAGACGCGGCGGGGATATCCGGGGCGTCAAAGAAGCTGCCTGCGACGCGCTGGAGCACCACCGGGTCCAGGGGTTTTCCTGCCAGCACGCGAGCAAGCAGGTCATTCGTCCAGTGATAGTTGGGACCATCCGGGCCGGGGTTCGCGGGGAAAGCCTCCGGCGCAATGGCGGCATTACCGTCCGAGGCCTCCGCGGCGTCCAGCGATGGCGTCGACACCCTCGAGCGCAGCTGTTCCGGCACTGCGCGGAACAAGGATTCATCCACGGCTCGGGTAACCGAGGGATCGACGTCGGGAACACTCATTCCGACCTCGGCGAGCTGGGCGCGCACGCGCTGGAGAGCATCCGCGCTGTCGATCACCGCGAGAGGCGGCTGCGCAGGCTCAGCATTCACGGGGGTGTTCTGCGAGGTAGGCGCAGGATCGGCCTGCGCTGCCGGCACAGAAAGGATGGGGCTGAGGGCAACCAACCCCGCAAGACTCAAACACGCGGCCGCCCTGCCGCGTCGGTGGAAGAAGGAGCGCATGACCTCATAATGGCACAGGGGTCGGACATGACTTCGGCGTTTCTCCTGGACACGAGGCCCAATCCAGGAGGTCAGAAGATTACAATTTGACAACACTTCCTTAAGCGCTGGTGGCTTTCCCGTTTTCCGGCTGGCCATACAGACGATGGTGGCCCCTGACGCAGAACGCGCCCCCGAATGGAGGTAGCCGCCAGGGGATCGCTCCCCTCGACCACGCGGGGAGTTCAGCCATAGGGTGACAGCGTGAATGACACGACAACGCCTGGAGCATGGGGCTCGACGGCAAGAGCAGATGGGGCTACCCGCACAGCTGCGACCCGCCGCATGCTGGTGGACTGGGTGGGAGAGCTCCCCGGAAGCCCAGAGAACCCCATGGCCTGGGTATCCGGCATCCGCGCGCTGCGCCGGGCGTTGTGCAGTCCGACCCGGGCGAAAGCTCTTCAGGCGCTGGATCTGCTGCGCATCGTGGCGTCGGCCCATGGTCAGCGTGTCATTCGCCAGAGGGGGTGGGCGCCGTTCATTGATGTGTGGCGGGCTGCCCTGTGCTCGCCCACGGGCTCGGAGGAGCTCGCCGTTCTTCGCACGCTCACCAGCAGATTTCTGGCCCCTGACCCGCTCTATTCTCCGGGGACGCTCTTTCGCGCCGGAATAGGGCTCACCACGCAAAAGCTCCTGCTCACGGAGGAAGAAAAGCGGATATTTCTCAATTTCAGCATGCTCTCTGAGGATCCCACGTGCCCCATTGTTGCGTGTGAGCCATGGGGGCGGCCGATGAGCCCGCGGGATCCTCTCGAGAAAGAACTGTGGCTGGCTTTCATTCGTTTTCGACGCCGCTATCCCCATGTCCGCTGTTTGGGGGATATTCTTCATCCGGGTTTTCGTTATCAAGGCCCGGGAACTATTGACGGGATTCCCATTGATTCCACGGTGATTCGTGAGCTGGCCGCCGGGCGCACCGGGGGAGAACATCGGGATCTTGCCGCTATTCTCCTGGCGCAGATTCATCCGGGTGATGCCGTGTATCACCACACGTTGAGCCTCATTCAGCGAAGCCCGAACCCGCTGCACACGGCGGTGAGTCTCGGTTTTCCGGAGTGGCTAGTGGACCACGAGAATCGCGTCCGCCGGCCTCTCTTTCTCCCCGTCCCCGGCCGATGAGAGAGCGTGGGGCTTCGGGGCGAAACACTGCAGCCCCGCTGAATTACTCGAGAATTACTCTGCGTGGGCCTCGCCCTCGCCTTCCCCACTACCCTGTTCGGCTTGCTGGCGTGCCCGCTCTTGCTTGATGAGGACAAGGTCATCCGGGGTAATGAGGCGGGTTTCAATGCAGTATTGAATAGCGGAAATCCGGCGATTCACCGCCATCTTGGCATTCGACCCAGTGAGCCCGGGTACTCCCCGGAGAGCCAGCTCCTCACACAACTTGGTGATGCGCTTCTCCATGCGTTTGGGGTGTTTCTCCCAGTGGAGGCGGCGGGTCCCCTCGGTGAAGGTTTTCAGTGCGCCGAGGTCTCCGGTTTTCAGCGTCTCTTCCGCGAGGGCGACGACGGCCACCTTGATGTCCTCATCCAGTGGGTCGACTTTCCACGTTGCCGAATACGTCTCAGCAGAGCGGTGATCCCTTCGCGGGCTACCATCCGGGGCGCAGCAATCGGCGTCGAGAGTATAGCGCTGATCCTGGATTCGAATGTCAATGATGAAGTACTCCCACTCCACACACACGCTGGTTAGAGGCATGATCGTGTGGAGTAAGTTGCCGGAATAGTCCGTGATGTAGACGCGATAATGCGGGGAGGCGTTGGCGATATGCCAGCGGTTATTGATGACTGCGATTTCGAGGAGAACGCGGTGCATAAAGGGGTTGTCCTCGCCGACGAGGAGGTCCCCCTGGCGGCCGATGGTGAATGGGCGGTCCGGTGGAATGCACGCTTCGCCGTTCGTGCTCCCGATATACAGCGGCGGCAATTGATTTTGCTGGTTGTGTCCAGAGTCAGTCATGATCGCGTGAACCTCGCTCTCTTAGTGGGTTGAGTTCTGATGAGACCATGCTTCAAGGACGCGCATGGCCTGGCCACATTGTCGTTCTTCTTTGCTGATCCCGTCCCCGGTGCTCCACAGGTCGGGGGCACCGCGATCGACTTGGATGGCAAGGGCGTCATGCCCCCAATCCTCGACAGCGCAGACCGTCGATCTGATTCCATCCGCATCCTGGTAATCACTCGTGGTCTGGACGCGCACCCGCGTGCCGTCGGATAGCGCCTTATCGCGATTCTGTTGCACCCTAAAGAAGGACTGAAGCGCGCTATCTTTCGCGCGGCGGACGGATTCAGAATCCGAGGAGCCAGAGGGATTGAAGAGATAGAGGGTCCATCCCTCGCTGTGCTGAATCGAAGGATTCGGGCTCTTCATACCTATCGCGAGGGCACAGCCCGCGTGAACATCCACGTCCTCGTCCTGCGGGGACGCGACATCAAGGGCTTCGATCGCATCGAATCTGGAGCCCTCCTGAGCAGCGTTGACGCTCGCCAGGACATCCGTGCTGGGGCATGCGCCCTGCAGGTGAAGCGAGCCCTCGGGTGCGAGCCGGTGGCGAGGGCCGCTCCCCCGCCCACCACGATGAGCGCCGCAGCGCCCGCGACCACAGCCTTCTTGGCACGCCGGCGCCGTCGAGCCCCCGTGAGGGCGTCACCAATATCCGTGATGAAAGCGGTGCAGCTCTCGGGGCGCTCTGCGGGATTGACCGACAGGGCTCGGCGAAAGAGCTCATCTACACTGCGTGCGCCTGCTCCGGGATAATAATCGGAAAATCGCGGGCGCGGGGCGTGTTTCTGGATGTCCGCATAGGCGGTATAGATCTCCCACGAGTGTGCGGAATCTGTCCCCACCTCCAGGGGGCGCCGCCCGCAGAGCATTTCGAAGACCATGACGGCGAAGGCATAACGATCCCGCGTGGGATGGGCCGCGGATTCCTCGAAACATTCCGGGGCCATATAGGCTGGTGTGCCACCCATGGAACGGTGCCCTTCGCCTGCCATGTTGAGGCCGAAATCGGAGATCAGCGCTCTGAGTTGGCCGCTTCGGTGCCCAGAAACGACGATATTTCCTGGCTTAATATCGCCGTGGACCACCGGGCGATCGAGCCGATGAAGACCATCGAGTGTGCCCGCCACCTGGGTGAGAAGGGTGAGGAAGGTATCGCGCTGACGCACCGGGTCCCACCCGGACTCATCCATGAAGTCTTTCAGGCGATACAGATCCCCGTATTCCCCATAGGCCATGGTGAACCACGGGCAATTCACCGATGTGGTAGGCGAGCGCACCACTCCCGTCCGGTAAACCGGAACAATTCCGGGGTGTCCGGTCTGGGATGCGCGTCGGGCCTCATCCCATTGAGAGGACACGTCGAGGGGATGACGTGGGGTCAATAATTTGAGGCACTCTGTCCGCTGCAGGTGCGTATTGAGGACCTCATACACCTGGACTGATTCCGCGAGGAAGAGAGGGCGGACGACAGAATAATCATCGACGGTCTCGCCGTAATGGAAAACTGGGTGAACTCTGCGCATAGATGACCTGATAATCGCGAGCCCTTAGCGGGATTTTTGGGCTTCGAGTGCGCGTTCCATCCAGTCAGGATCCATGGGGGTGAGTTGTTCGTACGGAGGAACCACCTTCTTTGAAGATTTCAGCGCGTACATGAGCGGATGACCGTCGAACCAGATTTGGGCTGAGCGATCATGCGCGCGGCATTCCCACTGGGTCTTCTTGTGCTGCGGCTCTGCGCTGAATGTTCCCCACTTGCAGGAGAATTCTTCCGTCCCGGAGGAGGTCTCGGCCACAAGATCAAGCTCTTGCGGCATGGGATCGCCCTGAGTCATGGATTCGGCGGCATCCGCAGCGGCTTTCACGAAGGCATCCGGAATGGCCTTGCAATCACCGTCAACCGGGCTTAAGCAGGTGAGATCGTGAATCATGAGTCCCTGCGCAACCTCTTCCACGCCAGGAGGCAGCTGGTTCAAACCAGGCGCCGTACATGCACCACCGCTGGGATCTTGCCCTTTATCACAGGTGGGGAGGCGGTCACGATAGATATCGACGTACTCAGGGCTGCTGCTCTCTTGCCCGGCCCCGCCAGCGGCGGCGGAAGAATCGGATTTCTCTGAGAATGAATCGCCAGAAGCAGCCCACCATCCCAGTGCAATCGCCGCGAGAATAACGAGGACGCCGACGACACTCAGCACAATAACGAGCGTCCGCTTGGAGTCACGGGGAGCTCCTGCCTGCTGTGTGGGCGGCAGCGGCGGTTGAGCGTATGCCGTCTGGCCCGGCATCGGAGGCTGCCCAGCTGGGGGCACGGGCTGCTGTCCATAGGGGGTGTTTCCATAGGGAGATCCAGCAGGAGGTGTGGTGGCCTGGCCATACGCCGGCCCCGTCGGCGGGGGCGTGGTGGGCTGGCCTCCCTGAGGAGGGTTCGATGCACCCTGCCACTCCCAGGGGTTCCATGTCTCCTCATCATCACGGCGTTGCTCGGCCACGTGAACGATTTCCTTCGTGTGAGAATTCTTAATTCTCTCTCATGCTAAACGACAATAACCTTCTGGACAATATCGAAATCTTCGTATCCAGGGAGCACATATTTCACCGCAACCCAGTAGGTTCCCTCCTTGTAAATCTCCAGGTTGCCTTCAGTGGCGATCATGAAACCATTCATCCAGTGGTCTGGAAACTCCCACTCCGACTTCGACAGCTCCTCCCCATTTGCCTTGAAGACCTTCACCGCAGCCTTCATTTTCTTGTTGTTTTTATTGCCGAGGTCCCTCACCGTATGACGCATCGGAATGACGGCAGAGCCAGTTTCCTCATCGATCGGGTACGTCATGCATCCCACAGAATCACCCTTCAAGAAGGTGTGCTCCAGGTAGCTGAATCCGCTCTCCCTGGTCGCCTTCTTCGAGTACTTCAGCTTCACATCACCTGAGGAACCGAACTTGTCAGCCTTCTTCCCCTTGTGGGGATTCTTCACCCACTCCTTGAGCGTCGTCTTGTCCGAGTTCGAGGACTTCTGCTTAGCCATCACCATGACGTTGCCGCTCTGCTCCGAGCCAAGCGACTGCGCAGCCGCCACTCCCTCACTCACCGCACCGAGGCTCAACGCCGCACACAGTGCCACAACCGGAATCCGCTTCATCGAGGTCTTCATGACCG
Organism: Corynebacterium uropygiale; assembly: GCF_021568315.1. Classification (GTDB taxonomy): domain Bacteria; phylum Actinomycetota; class Actinomycetes; order Mycobacteriales; family Mycobacteriaceae; genus Corynebacterium; species Corynebacterium uropygiale. Next base: position 173,296 of record NZ_JAKGSI010000005.1, on the reverse strand, counting down.
TCCCTTTCTGCCGAAGGCTTTCTCTCTGACGCCCTTCACTCTGCGCGACATCCCGACCCCTAACCAGGGGAGCTCTCCCCCGACTTCCATTTCCCCAGCTCAATACCTATTTCCAGCAATGTGTCGACGACGCCCACCCCGCGCGAAAAAACTATGAACCCCTCGGGAACCTTCTTGGAACCACTGGGGTCTAAGGGGGTAATTCCGATCCTTCGACACCCAAAGGAGGCCCCGACAGTGACTTCGGAGCTCTCACCCCCACGCCTCACCGTCCTCCTCTTCTCCCTGCTCACCACCGGCGCTCTGTGCACGGGCTGCACTCAACCCACCGAGCAGGCGAGCGAACACGCTGCTGCGGATACCCCCGCCTCCACAAGCAGCAGCCCCACGATCCACCCGTCCGCCCTGGACCCGAACCGCCCCTTCCCCATCGGCGACTTCGACAGCACCGACCCCAACTTCCGACCACGGGACATCTGCGCCGAGATCACGGATGAGATGGCTGCAGAAATCGGATTGGGTCCGAGTATCACTAGAGACTTAGCATCACAGAATCAGTATGTGCACCATTGCTCCTTCAAATCTCCATATGAGGACACTTTCGCCCTCTATCTTGTTTCCTCGGACGCTTTCCCGAAGGAGAATGTCGAGAAGACAACACGCATCATAGATGATTCATTTTTCACCGACATCCCTGATATTTATACTTTTGTAATGCCGCAAAATACCGGCGATTGCCACGCAGGGATGAGCACCAAAGAAGGAAGGCTAGGTGTTTTATATTCGGAACCCGACAGTTCAAACACCCAGGAACGCCTCTGCAGTGAAGCTGCCGGAACACTAAGGAAACTCTACTTATCTCTCGGAGGGGTACATGAATATTAATATAAATAGTCGATCACTCAAGCAATCTGCCTCGAATATCAGAGATCTTGTATATCGGATCCAAGCTGAGATCAACTCATCCGAAATCCACAACACTCTCGCGGCATATTCTTTGGTCTCAGGCCTCGACCAACTCGCGGCCAACCATTCGAGCGCCCTGAGTGGACCGTCTAACTCCGCTGCGCAAGCCTTGAAAGAATACAGCGACCAGTTGCAATGGGTATCTGGCACGCTTCTCCAAACCGTCGCGGCCTACGGTGACCAGGAGATTTTCAACACCAGGGGTATAGGTCTCGCCGATATCCACGGTGTGAGGATCAACCGTAAGGAATACCTGAAACCCCAACCCATGCCCACCATCGCTCCGTTTGCATTCGGTACGCCGGTGGTTGCCCCATCACCGAAGCTCGAGCTTCTTGCCCATCAATTCCACGCAACCAACCCGGCACAGGTCGAGCTGACAGCGCAGTCGTGGCGTACGTTGGGGTCACATATTCAAGAAGTCGTTGCTGAGCTCGGCAGAATCAGTAGTGCCATGACGTCCTCGAATGAGGGTGAGGTCATTAATAAGGCCGCAGAAAAGCTTCAGCAGCTCAGTGCCTCGGGACAGAATTTCGTCGCTAATGCAGCGGCGATGTCGGCGTCAGTTTCCGCGCTCAACGCTATTCACGCCGCCGGTATGGAGATGGTTCATGCCATGCAGGCTGTGGTGGCCGCGAATAGTACTGATCCTGCACGGGCTGCCATTATTGAGCAGTCTCTCCTGCAATCATTCCCTTCGCTGTTTACGCCGCAGGTGTTGACCGGAGTCCCCGTCATTCGGCACCTCATGGAAATTCCACCAGCTACTGGTGCCGGCGGCAGCGTCACCATGGGAATGAACTCGGAGGGCTCAACACAACGGCCAAACATTGCTGCTGTCGTACCGCCCGGGCAGATGGCTGAACACCTCGCCCGGGCGGTGGAAGATCACACGGGCTTCAGCCTGCAGCGCCCCGGCGCAGCCGACTTCCCAGCCCACTCGCTGGCACAGATCGGCACGCAGGCTGCGCAAGCAATCCCCGGTGCTCTGCAGGCATCCGGGCTCCACCACGGCATCGGCGCCCCGACGACCCAGCCCGCTACACTGTCCCCCACAGGTTTACACGGTGCCTCACACACCGGGCTGGGGACGCCGGGCGGGTACGCCTCGCTCGGGGCACACGGATTGTCCGGCTCAGGTGCTTCGCACGGTGGAATGCACTCGCGCTTCGGTGGGCTGGGAAGCCTCGGAGCCACTGGGATGAGCCCCCTTGGCGCAGGCGCAACCAGCAGCCTCAATGGCCTCGGGAATGCGGGGGCAGGCTCTGCCCGCGGGAGCATGGGTGGTCTGACTGGATTTGGGTCCGGTGGCTCGTCGTCGGGAACACAGTCCAGCGGGATGCGAGAAAACACCATGATGTCCGGGCATGGGGGCGCTGGCTCGGCGGCCGGACAGCGACGCAAGGGCCGGGTGAAGACGGTGACGAGCGCCGTCGAGAGGGAGGGGAACCTTCTCGACCTCCTGGGGCCGCGGCCCAAGGTTGTCCCTCGTGTCATCGGAGATTGGGTGCGCGGCTAAGGAGCCGCCACTCAGCGCCCACCCGGGTAGCCCTCCCCGCTAGTTGCCGGGGAGGGATGCCTGGCCCGGCTGCCAATAGCCGAGCATGAGGTCCTCGACGTCATGGGCGGCGTCCAGCAGGCGGTCCCAGTCAAAACGCAGCTCCGCTGGGCGCTCCGGGTCAAAGAACCACTGGGAGAACAAGGAGGTACAGGGTTCCTCGACGGCGCCCACGCGCAGCAACGCCAGCTGCGCCGCGCCCTGGCCCGTCGCATGCCACCGCGGATCCTGGAACAATCCGGCGTTCGGGCGGAACTCCGCCACCGGATCAGACAACCACATCCGCGGCACCAACTCGCCCTCCATAATGCGCACCGTACAAATCACGGCCTCGTCCATGAACCGGCGAGTACCCACAAACTCGGGATTCACCTCAACGCTGTACCAGCAATTCTCCAAGGAGAGATTCTGCGGAGCCATCACGCCCAAAGCGCAATTGTCACCGTGGACTTTCACAATGCTCGGCGCGCCCTGCAAATCAGGGGACTCGCCGCCGTCGACAACAATGATCCCGATCCGCGCCACATTCGCCACAAGTGGCCACAAATCCTGCTGCTCAGGTGCCAAGAGGTGGCGATAATGGGCGCGCAGATTGCTCCCCGCCGTCGTGCGCACAGGGAGCCGCTGGTACTGGACCTCGCGGGCCTGTGCGAGAGTATCCGGGTCTGCGCCGGAGACATTCGAGCTATCGGCGTACTCCTCCCCATCCCACTGCACAGTCACCGCATCGGGACGCAGCGCGCAACCATAGAGATTCCACTCATCGACGGGAAGCACCACCGGATGATCCGGCTCAGGGCCCTCGGCCAGCGCGCCCGTGAGGCCGGCGAGCAGCGGATGCACCCCCACCATCCGGCTCGCACGATCAAAGAGACGGCGCTCGCGCGTCCACCGCTCCTGCGCCGTCGGGCACACCTCAATCAGAGCATTGACATCCACGGGCTCCACTGTAGCCGCAGCTCACCTTCTCATTCAGCAGAGCTCCCCGGCCACCGGCCGGCCCTCATGGAAAGCGAGGACGTTGCCCAAGCCGCGTTCCACAGTCTGCTCGACGACCTCCCTCGTGAGATACGCCAAATGCGGGGACAGCACCACGTTCGGCATGGAGCGCAGCTGGGCCAACGCCGCATGATTGATCGGAGCCGCCGAATGATCCTGGAAGTACAGGCCCTCCTCACCCTCCAGGACATCGAGCCCAGCGCCACCCAGATGGCCGCTCACCAGGGCATCCGCCAACGCCTGCGAATCCACCAGCGGCCCGCGAGCACAATTAATCACAATCGCCCCCGGCTTCATCCGCGCGATCGACTCCGCGCCGATAACGTGACGGTTCTCCTCAGTGAGCGCCGCGTGGAGAGAGACAATATCGCTGCGTTCCAGCAGCTCATCGAGCTCCACATAGGTGAGAAGGTCACCAATGTCCTCCCGCGGATACGGGTCAACCGCCAGAATCTCGCAGCCAAAACCAGACAGGCATCGGGCCACCGTGAGTCCAATACTTCCCGCCCCCACAATTCCCACGGTCTTGCCATGCAATTCCTGACCCTCGAGGTTATCCGCCCGGAAATCCTGGGCATCAAACTTCCGCATCATCTGGCGCGAATTCCGGGACACCATGAGCATGAGCAAGACCGCATATTCCGCAACAGAATGAGGCGAATAGGCGATATTCGCCGCCTTCATACCGGCCGCGCGGGTGGCGTCGAGATCAATATTGTCAAAGCCGATGGACCTCGTGCAGACATAGCGGCACCCCGCCGCCTTCGCCGCGCGGATAATCTCCGCGTCCACGGCCCCACCCGATACAGAGAGGGCATCGACAGCAGCGTCCTCAAAATCCTCAACGCGTGGAGCACGCTCAAAGATGCTGAGCTCCCAGTCGGGGTGTTCACTTTCCCACCGCTCATAGAACGGCGTTTCTCCGCGGGTGGCGTCATACACCGCAATACGCATTGTGTTTTCTCCTTGTCTTAGTTGTGTGAGTGCTGCGCGGCCGTATCGGCCGAAAATGTTTCATGACCGCCGGCCACGGTCAGCCACGAGCTCAGGGAGTGGAGCTCAGTGGGCTCGACGGCAAAGGGATCCGCAGTGAGCACGGCGAAGTCCGCCCACTTGCCGGGCTCAAGAGTCCCCTTCTCATGCTCCTCATGGTTGTAATACGAGGCATAGGCGGTGTAGGTGAGCAGCGCCTCATAGACGCTCACCGCCTGGGCGGCAGCCTGCGGAATGTCGGATCCCACCGCCCGGCGGGTCACTGCCCCCTCAATGCCCACCCAGGGGTTGACCGTGGCCACCGGGGCGTCGGAGCCGCACTGCACGATGACCCCGCGGTCCAGCATGTCCCGGATGGGGAACAGCCGGTTGTGGCGCTCCGAGCCCTCCGGGCCCAGGCGGTCATGGCTGAAGCTCTCAAAGTTCACCCACCAATTGGGAGAAAGCTGCGGATAGACCGGGAGGCCCTCGATTTTCTCGTAGAAGTCCCGGGGCGGAATGGTGCAATGAGCGAGGTAGAGGCGCCGCGCATCGCCGATCGCCGGGTCATAGGACTTCCGGAAGGCGTCAAGGACCATGTCAATGGCGCGGTCCCCAATAGCGTGGATGCAAAGCTCATGCCCTTCCTGGTAGCGGCGTCGGACAATGTCATCGAGCTCCTCCTGGGTGAACGAGGGCTCGCCACACGTCGAGGGATCATCAGAATAGGGCTCCCACAAATATGCGGTACGGCCGCCGACGCCCCCATCCGAGAGGTATTTCACCGGACCAATCTTCAACCACTCGTTGCCGAACCCGGAGACAATTCCCCGGTCATTCGCAGAATCCGGGTACCAGGTGAATCCTAAACGCATGAGCGGGCCGTGAATCCGGAGAATCTCCTGGTACAAACGCGCACCCTCCGGATTATCCTCCTGGTAGACCTGAAGGGTCGTCAGACCATAGCCCGCGAGCTCACGCAGATAGGCGCTCATCGCGGTGATATTCGACTCCAGCGATGGCTGCGGAATATGCGGCTGTACATATTGCGGATAGGCCTGATCGCGGATGACGCCCGTCGGGCGATTCCCCTCCCCGCGGGCAATCTGGCCACGAATTTCTTCCTCGAAGTTCTCATCGATCCCGCAGGCTTCCAGCGCCGCCGAATTGAGGGAATGGAAGTGGTGGCAAAACGAGCCCGCAATGATGGGAACATCGGTGGGCACGCGGTCAAGAACTTCACGCGGCGGGTAGGCCCCCTCCGCCAGTTTTGCCATGTTCATGTTCTCCGCGGTAAACCACAGGCCCTCCGGAACGTCCTCACAGTGCGCGGAGAGAAGGTCAACGACATCGTCCCAGCTCCGAGCAGACGACAGATCCACCCTCTGGTGGGTGAGCATGTCCAGGTAGAGGTGCATGTGCGTATCTTCCAGGCCCGGGATCGCGGCCCGGCCGCCCAGGTCCACCACCCTGCGGGCCTCGTAGCGGTTGAGTTCCTCCGCCGTGCCCGTCGCGACGATCCGGCCGTTGAGCACGCCAAGTGCCTCGACGGTCTCGCCCTCCGAGCGCATGGTGTAGAAGCGGCCGTTGGTGTAGATGGAATCAAGAATCATGGGAACTCCTTCAGTGGTGAGGATGGGAATGAGCGAAGTGTGAGGCGCATGGCGAGGCCTAGCCCGCCCCCGCCGGCCCGAGAACCGCGGACGACACCGCAATGACAATGGGCAACGAGATGAGCATGAAGAGGTAGGAGGCGGTGACGGCCGTCGAGACAAACTTCACGTTGAGGCGATAGGTGTTCGCGAAGATGACGTTGAGGGTGGCGCAGGGCATCGCGAGGAGGAAGACGACGACGCGCTCGACGTCCCCGGGCAGCGGGAGCACCGCAAAGAGCGCGATGCAGAGGAAGGGGATCGCGAGGAGACGGATCGCGGGGATGATGAACGCCCACTTGTCGCGGATGAGCTCGCTGAAGGACATGGAGGCGATCGCGAAACTGATGATGAAGAGGGAGAGCGGGGTCATCATAGAGCCCACGGCGTCGAAGGCTTTGAGGATGACCTCCGCCACGGTGGTCTCGTGCCAGCGCCAATAGGGCTGGAGGAAATAGAAGACCATCATGATGTACGTGGCCACCATGTTGGTGTTAATGAAGAGGCCCTTGGCGTTAATGCTCTTTTCTCCCGAGAGGATGATCCGCATGAGGGAGAACATGCAGAGATTCCACGCGATATTCAGGGAGATGGCGTAGATGAGGCCCGTCGATCCATAGAGCTGCTGGGCCAGCGGGATACCAATAAATCCGACATTTCCAAAGACGTTGAGAGAGGCGAAGAGGCCCTCGGATTTATCGGGCAGGGTGATCCGTCGGGCCACGCGGAGAAGCAGAAGCGGCGCCAGAATGTAATAAGCGATAGAGATCCCAAAAACGATGAAGAATCCCTTCGCCACCGAGGGGTCATACGGTGAGCCTGCGGACGCCAGAATGGTGACGGGGAGGACGCCTTGGACGAGGAGGGTGGACATTCCGACGTTGAGGGTGGGGGTAATGACCCCCGCCTTCGACAGCGTGAAACCCACCGCCAAGATGAGGAACACCATGATGAGGAGAGGGAGTGTCGAGGCCATGGTCACTCCTATCTAGTCATATGTGAGGTGGACGTTTCCTCCGGAGCCTATGTGTGCTGCACCACTATACTGTTCGCAATGGCTGATCCCCGCGAATTAAGGAGAGCCCTTGGCGGAAAGCACCACATCCACTCAGCAGATTGGCGTCTTAGACCAGAAGCGCCGCAGCCTCCTCGCCTGTCTCCGCCGCGCCCCGCGCATGAGCTGGACGGATGTGGAGCGGGTCAGCGCAATCCCTGCCTCCACCGCGCGCAGGTGGTGGCGGGAGATGAACGAGGAGGGCATCGCCAGGCTGGGCGTCGAGCTCTATCATCCGGCGGCGCAGCACTCGCTCAGTTTCGTCAGCCTGCGCATCGAGCCCGCCCTGCGGGAGGACGTCTTTCGGGCTTTGCAGCGGCTGCGTAGCGTCGTGTTCATCGAGGACCTTCTCACCGTGACCGACGCCGTCTGTCAGGTCTTGAGCTCCTCCCTCCCGGAGCTCGAGCGGCGCATTCTGCCGCACATCCGCGCGATTCCCGGCGTGCGGAAGGTCACCGTCCTCGTGGCCTCGGCCATCCATACAACCGGCGCACTCTGGCAGGACGCCATCCTTGAGCCCGAGACCATCGCGCGCTGCCAGCGCATCCACTCGCTCGCCTATCCGCGCCGCTCCCCCGCACCCCTCAGCCCCCTCCAGCGGCGGGCGATCAGCGAGCTCGCCTTCGACGCCCGCCTCAGCGCCGCGGATCTCGGCTCCCGCCTGGGCATCAGCAGCGCGCGGGCGGGGCGCCTCATCCAATCGCTCTTCGGCCGCGATGACGTGCGCTTTCGCATCGGCATGTCCCCCGCAGCGCTGGGCTACCCTCTCATGGCCACCTACTATTGCGACGTCCACCCGGAGTCGCGCGCCGCGCTCATCGAGGCAGCAACGACCATCGCGCGGGCCCGGCTTGTCGCCTCCCTCATCGGCCGGCCCTCAGCGGTCTTCGCCTGCTACGCCACCGATGTGCAGGACATCGACAGAATCCACGCAGCGATGAGCGCCGCCGTCCCGGAGGCCCGCATCGGGGAGGTGGCCATTTCCACCCGGCGGCGCAAAGATCACGGGTGGATCTTCGATAGCACCGACCGCATCATTGGTTTCGACGGCGGACCCGAATGGCCTGAGAAATTCCCCGGGAATGGGGGCGGGGCGGTTTAGTCGGCGTCCGTGGAGAGCGCCGCCACGAAAGCCTCCTGCGGCACGGAGACCGAACCGATGGACTTCATGCGCTTCTTTCCGGCCTTCTGCTTCTCCAAGAGCTTGCGCTTACGTGAAATATCGCCGCCATAACACTTGGAGAGGACGTCCTTACGCAGAGCGCGAATATTCTCACGCGCAATAATCTTGGATCCAATGGCCGCCTGCACCGGAACCTCAAATTGCTGGCGGGGGATAAGCTCCTTGAGCTTCACCGTCATCTTGTTTCCGTAGTGCTGGGCGTGATCCTTATGGACGATGGCGCTAAAGGCGTCCACCGGATCGCCCTGGAGGAGAATATCCACCTTCACCAGGTCGGCCAGCTGCTCGCCGGCATCCTCATAGTTGAGGGAGGCATAGCCCTTCGTCCGGGACTTCAGCATGTCGAAGAAATCGAAAATGATCTCACCGAGCGGCATAATGTAGCGCAATTCCACGCGGTCCTCGGAGAGATAATCCATCCCCTTCATCTGTCCACGCTTGGATTGGCAGAGTTCCATCGTGGGGCCCACGAAATCCGCTGGCACGATCACTGTCATCGAGACGATCGGCTCGTAGACCTCGCGCAGCTTCCCGCCTGGCCAGTCGGAGGGGTTATGGACCACCGTCTCCGTGCCGTCCTCGGCGATCACCCGGTAGTTCACCGACGGAGCCGTCGAGATGAGATCGAGATCGAACTCGCGCTGCAGGCGGTCGCGGGTGATCTCCATGTGGAGCAGGCCGAGGAAGCCGCAGCGGAAGCCGAAGCCCAAGGCCACGGAGGTCTCCGGCTCATAGGACAGCGAGGCGTCGTTGAGCTGCAGCTTCTCCAGCGCGTCGCGGAGATCCGGGAAGTCCGCCTGGGAGATCGGGAAGAGGCCGGAGTACACCATGGGCTTGGGCTCCTCGTAGCCCTTGAGGGGGCGCTCGGCGCCGCCCTTCGCCCAGGTCACCGTGTCCCCCACCTTGGTTTCGCGGACATCCTTCACGCCGGTGATGAGGTAGCCGACCTCGCCGGGGCCCAGGCCCTGGCAGGGTTTCGGCGTCGGACTCACAACACCGATCTCGAGGATGTCGTAGTCGACGCCCGTCGCCATCATCGTCACGCGCTGGCGAGGCTTCAGGGTGCCGTCCATGACGCGGACGTACGTCACCACGCCGCGGTAGGTGTCATAGACCGAGTCGAAGATCATGGCGCGGGCCGGCGCCTCCGGGCCGTACTCGGAGCTCGGCGGGGGCACGAGCTCACAGATCTTGTCGAGGAGCTCCGGGACCCCCTCACCCGTCTTCCCGGACACCCGCAGCACATCCTCCGGCTCGCAGCCGATGATGTTCGCGATCTCCAGGGCGTACTTCTCCGGATCGGCCGCCGGAAGGTCGATCTTGTTGAGGACCGGGATGATCTCCAGGTCATTCTCCATGGCCAGGTAGAGGTTCGCGAGCGTCTGGGCTTCGATGCCCTGGGCGGCGTCGACGAGGAGAATGGCACCCTCACAGGCCTCGAGGGCGCGGGAGACCTCATAGGTGAAGTCGACGTGACCAGGGGTGTCAATGAGGTGCATGACGATCTTCTCGCCCTGCGCCGCCCCCGAACGGGGCACCCACGGCAGGCGCACGTTCTGCGCCTTAATGGTGATCCCGCGCTCCCGCTCAATGTCCATGTTGTCCAGGTACTGATCGCGCATGTCACGCTCATCCACCACGTGCGTGAGCTGCAGAATGCGGTCAGCGAGGGTGGACTTCCCGTGGTCGATGTGAGCGATAATGCAGAAATTTCGGATCCGCGCGGGATCCGCAAAAGTCTGTTCCGCGTAATTCTCCGGCATAGGAATAACGAGGGCCCTTTCTTCGTCCAGTTCGATCCACTACCCTACCGCAGTAGGACACCACCACCAGCCTCAGCATAAGGACAGACTCTTCCGATGAGCACTCGACAGTCCGCCCCGCGACGCCAGCGACGCTGGAAAGAGAAACTCTCCAGCTTCTTCGACACTCCGCCTGCGCATCCCTTGGAGGCGGGGCTCGACCGGATCAACCAGCGGCTGGGGCTCCACGAGGGGCAGGAAGACACCGGCACCCACGCGGAGAGCGCGGTGAGCGTCGAGCGCACGGAGAATCTTGCGCGAAGCATCTACTACGCGCCGGACATGGACGGGCAGGCCGAGCCGGGGGAGATCGTGTGGATCTGGGTCCTCTGCGACGGCCCCTCGCAGCCGCCGAGGGAGCGGGCAATCCTCGTCATCGGGCGGACCCGGCACACCATCCTCGGCCTGCTCATCTCCCCCAACCCCGACCACGACTCCGAAGAAGAGTGGCTGGAGATCGGCAGCGGCCAGTGGGACACCTCGGGACGGCAGTGTTGGCTCCGGCTCGACCGCGTCCTGGAAGTCAGCGAGCTCGGGATCCGCCGCCAGGGGGCCGTTCTTCCTCGACGACGCTTCGAGCGCGTCGCCCAGCGGCTGCGCAAAGATTTCCAATGGGTATAGGGCTGTGCTAAGATTTCCGCCGTTGTTCATCTACTGATCCGCCTCCCGTCGAGCCGCCACCGCGCGCGGCGCAGGGCGATGGCCAGGACCTTGGGGTCATCGGGAACAGTGAGGACACACCCTCCCCGGTCCGCGGGTGGGGGCTGTTGACCAAGAAAGACTAAGAGGTTTTGCACGATGGCTAACATCAAGCAGCAGAAGAAGCGCGTCATCACCAACGAGAAGCGTCGTCAGCGCAACAAGGCGATCCGCTCCGCGGTGCGCACCGAGATCCGTAAGTTCCGCGAGGCCGTGGCCTCCGGCGACAAGGCTGCCGCCGAGGCTCAGCTGCGCGTCGCCTCCCGGAAGCTCGACAAGTCCGTGAGCAAGGGCGTCTTCCACCGCAACAACGCGGCGAACAAGAAGTCCAACATGGCTCGAGCCCTCCACAAGATGGAAGGCTAAGAATCCATCACCCGGACGCTTCCGTCGTCCAGGACCTCCACGTGAGCGCTCATGGCGCGGGCAAGATCAAGCCGCTGCCAGGAGCCAGCGGGGCCCTGATCATCGAGCGGAAGACCCGCAGGACCGGCGGTCTGTTCCAGAACAGACCGCCGTTGTTCGTATGTGAGCTCGGGGAAAGCGTTGATGAGGAGATCGGGGGCCGCCTGAGGGACGATCATCGGGGCATCCGTCGGCAGCACCGGATCAAAGCCATAGGACATGCGCTCGCTGTAGTGCTGCACCGCGTTGGCATCGTAGGGGGTATCGCGGGCCACGCAGTTCGCGAGGGTATCCCCGCACCGCCACTCCAGCTCTGAGCGGATCTCCTGCGCAGCGGCCTCGAGGTTCGCCCGCATCCGCGGATCATTCCACCGATCCGCGGCCGCCGCCGTGCCCGTCATCCGCCCGCCGATGACGTCGAGCGGATAGTGCACCCCGAGCACGAGGCGGTTGTAGCCAGCCTCGGACCCACGGGCGAGAAGCTGGGGTGCAAGCTCCGGCAGCATGGCGGCGAGGAACGTCGTCGTCCACGTGGCCTGGTTAGTGTGCCCCGAGGGGAAGGACTTGCTGTTCGGGTAGGTCTCCACCCCCGGCACCTCATAGCGCTGAATCCGATCCGGGTAGGCAATGAAGGGGCGGGGGTTGTTGTACATTTCCTTCTCGACGAAGGTGCTGCTGGCCAGCCCGCCAGCGCGCGCCGTCACACCGCCAAAGAGCATGACCGTCTTGGGCAGGCGATTCTCCCGCAGCGCGTCCCGCAGATGACCGCCGAGCTCCTGGCCGAAAGCATCCGTGAAGAGCCAGAGGACTCCCTCGTCCTCCGCGGTGGCGTCCTCGTGCGCGCGGTCGATGAGGGCGGGGTTCGCGGCGGCCTCGTGATTAATTCGGCTCACGGTGTCAATGTTGCGCTCCATGAGCTCCGGGTTATGTTCCCTCAGCTGAGGAAAAGAATCAATGACCGAATAATAGATCCCATACGGGTGCGAGCTGATATCCGACAAATACCAGCGATACTCCTCCGGCGGGAAAGCCTGGGGAACCGGCGCCCCATCGTGGAACACCGGCGGATGGAGGGCCGGAATATTCGCGATGATGTTCGGCGCGGCAGAGGCCGTCGGGAGAAGCCCCGCCGCGGGGAAGCTCGCCTGCTGGCCACCCGGGGCGAGGGCGCTCATCGCGAGAACGCTTGAGGCCATGAGCACCGCCCCACCTGCGCGAATGCCCCAGCGGCGCGCGCCTTCGCGCCAGCCCCGGGCGCGCCTCAACTTCAGTTCTTCGTTCCCCTGTGCGTTCACGAGCCCTCTTTCTCCCTTGGTGTCCCTGTCCTCAGTGATTCCGCGGCTACCGGCGCGGGCCCGGGAATCCCCGGGCATCCCCGGCGCGGTCGCGACGTTCTCACCCTAATGTGCCCAGTAAACACGAAGACAACGCGGAGGTAAAAAGCAGGCAACAAAGATGACGACAAAGAAAAGTCCCGTTAAAATCTTTGCCCCAGCCCAGCGCTCAGGTTGTTAGCATTTCAACCTGTTCCTAGCGTGAGATTTATGCTATCGAATCGTGTGAATCGCCGAACTTTCCTCGTTGGATCTGCCGCTACCCTCGCCGCCGGTCGTACCGCGACGGCGCTCGCCCAGGATGAGAACCCCGGCGCCCCCGCCCCCGCGGGCGAGGACGGCCCGGCCCCCGTCTTCTGCCACTCCGTCGCCTCCGGGGATCCCCTCCCCACCGCCGTCATCATCTGGACCCGCGTCACCCCCAGCCCCGACGCCGCCCCCGGCTCCGGGCTGGGCGAGCCCACCGATGTGCGCTGGGAGGTCCTCGCCGATGATGACAGCAACACCATCGTCGCCAGCGGCGACCTGCGCACCTCCCCCGAGCAGGACCACACCGTGAAGGTCGACGTCAAGGGACTCCAACCGGACACGCGCTACCGCTACCGCTTCCACGCACTCGGCCAAACCTCCCGCGAGGGGCGCACCCGCACCGCCCCCGCCCCCGGCGCGCCCAACGATCACGCACGGATCGCCGTCTGCTGCTGCGCGAACTACGAGGCCGGCTTCTTCCGTGGCTACCGCGAAATGGCAGACCGTGAGGACATCGACTACGTCCTGCACCTCGGGGACTACACCTACGAATACCCCACGGGCGGCTACCCCGGCCCGTTCCAGGAAACCGTCCGGACCGTCGCCCCGCCCAACCGGACCACCACGCTCACCGACTACCGCATCCGCCAGGGCCACTATCACCTGGACCCGGATCTTGCGGACATGCGGGCGTCGAAACCCCTCATCTCCGTGTGGGATGACCACGAGTTCGCCGACAACAACTGGCGCGACGGCGCCACCGGCAACACCATCCAGCCGGGGGATGACTACCAGGCGATGAAAGCGCAGGCCATGCAGGCTTACCAGGAGTGGATGCCCATCCGCGAGCTGCCGCTGCAGCGGACGGTGCGGTGGGGGTCGCTCATGGACATCATCATCCCGGACCTGCGCTCCTTCCGCGATAAGCAACTGCAGATGGGGACCTGGGATCCCAAGCAGAGCATGCTGGGAGGTGAGCAGTTCACCTGGTTCAGCAACGAGCTGAGAAACTCGGAGGCAACGTGGCGAGTTATCGGCAATGAGGTGATGTTCGCGCCCATGACCATTCCGCTCACCATGGATCCGAACATCCAGGCGTGGCTCACCGACAAGCTGGGGCTCCCGCCGCAGGGCATCCCCTACAACACCGACCAGTGGGACGGATACCAGGCGGAGCGGCAGCGCATCCTCGATCAGCTCGCCGAGGACGGCAAGGGCAACACCGTCTTCCTCACCGGCGATATCCACAGCTCCTGGGCCAACAGCCTCCTCGCGCGCGGGAGCAGCGGGGACACCGTCGCGACGGAGTTCGTCTCCCCCTCTATCTGCGCGGCGAGTCCCTTTGACACCATCGCGAAGAAGCGAGAGCTTGCCGAGCCGGTGCGCCAGGCCATCCGGGCTGCCGAGCGCACCCTCTGCCAGGCGGATTACTGGGTGAAGTGGGTGGACCTGGAGCACCACGGCTACCTGCTGGTGGACTTCACGCGGGATCGCGCCCTGGCAGAGTGGCGGCACGTGGACAACGCCCAGTCCCCCGACACGCCCTTCTACACGAACTTCGCGTTCCAGACCTTCCCGGGCCGCCCAGGCGTCTACTACCTCTAGCTAGAGCTAGTTCTCGCTCTCTTCACCTGCGTCCGGCCCCGCGGCGTGGAGGCGCTCGACGAGGTCAGGGCGCCCGAACATCTCGGCGCTCTGGAGGGCGGTCGGGTGCCCGGCCTGGGGGTCCGCACCGGCGTCGAGGAGGAGATCGATGACCGCGTCCTCCTTCTTGAAGATGGCCCCGGCCAGCGGGGACTGGCCGCGATCATTGAGGGCGTTGACGTCCGCGCCGTGGCGGATGAGCACCTCCAGGACGTCGGCATTGCCGTTGTAGGCGGCGAGCATGAGGAAGGTGTTGCCGTCCTGGTTCGCGAGGTCCGGGGGAAGCCCCTCGGCGAGGCATTCGTCCATCGTGCGGACGGCGTCGGGGCCGCCCTGGCGGCACAGGTCAAAGAGTTGGGTAGCGAATTCGCGCACGTCGTCGGGGATCTCGATGTCCTGGTCCTCGAACGGCTCGTCTGCTGGGTGCTGAACCTCTGTCATGGTGCCCCAGTGTATCGCGGCGCGGCCGGGCGAGGCGCCCCTCGAGCCCTAGCGGGAGGCCATGAGCGAGATCCTGCGCACCGCATCCTCGATAGCAAAGTCCGGGTCACCGCCCTGCCCCTTGACGTCGGCCTCGAGGTCCGCCACCAGGATGACGGCCCTACTGATGGAATCGCCATTCCAGCGGCGGGCGGCCTTGAGGGTTTTGTCAACGACGAACGGCGGCATGCCGAGCTCCCGGGCGAGCGCCTGGGCCGTGTTCCGTCCCCCGCGGGTGGAGTACACGCGGGCGAGGGCCCCCACCTTGGCGCTCAACGCCGCGGCCAGCGCCACCGGGGAGGTTCCCAGCTGCAGGGCCCGGCGCGTCGAGGCCACGGCGCGGGAGGTCTCACCGGCGCAGGCGGCATCGGCGATGTCGAAGCCGCTCACCTCCGCGACACCGGCGTAGTACTCGTGCACCTTATCCGCCGTGACCTGGCCGTTCGTGTCCGCCACGAGCTGGCTGACGGCGCTGGCAAGCTCGCGGAGATCCGAGCCCACCCCCTCGGCCACCGCGCGGCTGATGTCCGGGCTCACGCGCACCCCGTGGCGTCGAAACTCCTGGGTGACCCACCCCATGAGCTCGTGCTTCTTGATGGTGGGGGCCTCGTGGACCTCGGCGATCTTCTTGAGCTTCGTCGCCAGCGCCTGCGCGCGCCCCTTCCCCGAGTGCATGACGATGAGCCAGATCCCGGGGGCCACGTCCACGGCGGCGTTAAGCAGCAGCTCCGCGGGTTCCTTGCCGGCGCTCTGGGCCTCGGTGATGATGACGACGCGGTCCTCGCCAAAGAGCGAGGGGCTTAGCGCATCAATGAGGTCAGGCACCGTGATGTCCCCCGCCCGCATGCTCGTGATGGGGATCGAGTCCCCCTCGGGGCTCGTGCGGCGAATGTCCTCGATGATCTCGTGACGGACGCGTTCGGCGAGGAACTCCTCCTCCCCGAGGATGAGGTGGAGCGGCGCGGGTCGAGAACTCATAGCCACCATCGTGCCACAGCTAGAAGCGACCATCGGCGGCGTGTTGGGTCCCGTCCGCGTAGAGGGTGACCGGCCCATCCCGGGCGGGATAGAGCACCGGCACGCCATCCGAGGTGACCGTGGGCCGCGCCGAGCGCCTCCCCTCCCCGGACCTCACCACGATGACCTGCGTTCCCGCCGCGACACTGCCCACCTGCTCATCATTCTCGACGACGACCACCCGCAGCGCAGCGAGGTCCACGGGCTCCGGCCCCGGGCGCGGGAAGAAGACCCACGCGCCCCCAAGCAGCAGCACTCCCGCCACGCTCTTCCGGTAGCCGGCGGCGAGCGCCCACAGCAGCCAGCCATAGGCCACCATCACGATGCTCGCGCCGAGGAGGCCGTCGGGAACCTCGATGGTGGAGTGAGGAACCCCCTGGCACCAGGCGGCCACGCCGTGGATCCACTGGGCGGCGGGCTCGAGGAGCCAGAGAAGTGGGCGTTCCAGCCCCATCCCACACTGGGCAAGCAGCGCGGCGATGAGGCCGAGCACGGTGATGGGGGTGACCATCGGTGCGGCAAGGATGTTCGCGAGGACAGCGACGAGCGAGACCCTCCCGGTGACCAGGGCGATGATGGGCATGGTGACGACGTCCGCGGCGATCGCCACCGCCAGCGCGCTCAGCAGAATATGTGGGGCCCGAAGCCAGACGAGGTGGCGCAGAATGAGGGGGCTGAGCGCGACGATGCCCACCGTCGCGGAGACGGACAGTGCGAAGGCCGGGGAGACGGCCAGATCGGGGTCCCAGAGGAGAAGAGCGATGACCGCGAGGCAGACGCTGTGGAGGGGCTCCATGCGCGCGGAGCGAATGACCGCGATGAGCCCCACCAGCCCCATGACGGCCGCGCGAATGACGCTCGGCTCTGTCCCGACCAGCGCCACGAAGCCGAGGAGCCCGAGCGCCGCGGCGAGCGACTGGCCCACCGGGCCGCGCGCCGCCGCCCGCGCGAGCAGCACCATCGCGGTGGTGACGATGGCGACGTTCGATCCACTCACGGCGCTGAGGTGGGAGAGCCCGGTATCGATGTAGAGCTGCCGGGTGACCTGGTCCTGGAGGGAGGTATCACCCACGACCATCCCCGGAAGGAGCGCCGCGGCGTCGGGCTCCACCCGCGCGGAGACGGCATCGCGGAAGGTCTCCCGGGCATGGGCGGCCCAGGCCGCGCTCCCCTGGGCGGGCTGAGAGACATCGCAGGTCACCGCGTGGAGAAGGACCTCGCCCAGACCGGGGCGCGAGCTCTCCCCGACTGTCACCCTGGCGCTCACCCCGGCGCCCGGGACCATGCCGGTCGGCAGCTGCGTCGCCGCGCACATGAGCGGCACGCGGGAGGGATAGCCCGGAACGCTGACCTCGAGGAACCAGCCTCCCGTCTCCATGGGCCGGGGGCTGCTCGCGACCGTTGCGCTGAGTTGAGAGCCAAAGTGAAAGGCCTGGGCCGCGTGGAGCTGGACGCCCACGATGACGGCCGCCGCCACACCGCAGCCGCCCAGGAGGATCGCCTGCCCGGGCGCGCGGCAGGCAAGAGCGATCCCCAGCGCCGCACAGAGGATCCCCACGGCCACTCCCCAGTGGCCTCCGCAGAGGAGCGCGAGCATGACGGCCCAGGTGAGAAGGGCTGCGGGAAGGAGTCGGAGCTCGGACATCCTAGAGCCTCACATGATCCTTGATCGCGGCGAACTTCGCCGGGCCGATGCCCTTGACGTCCATGAGCTGCTCCACGCTCTGAAAACCGCCTAGGGAGTCCCGGTGCGCGATGATCGCCTCCGCGGTTTTCTGCCCCACCCCGGGGAGGGCAACAAGATCGGCCGCCGAGGCCGAGTTGAGCGCCACCATCCCTGATCCCGCTGCCGCGCCCCCACTGGCGCTGCCGGACGCTGAACCCGCTCCCCCTGCCCCCGCACCCGGCGCGCCCGCCGCGGAGGGGCCACCCGCACCCGCCGGTGGGAGCTCCTCCCCCGCGGCGGGGACGTAGAGCTGCTCACCGTCGCTGAGCTTCTGGGCCAGGTTAAGGGCATGAACCTGGGCATCCGGGTAGGGGGCGGCGTGCCGGAGGGCATCATCCACCCGCGCCCCGGGGGCGAGCGTCACGATCCCCGGGTGCTCCACCGCCCCAACCACGCTCACCACCAGCTCCGACCCCTCTTCCTGGGCATCGGAGCTCCCCGGGGTAGCCTGCGCGCTGCTCCTCGCGCTCGCACCGAGGCTCTCCGATGCCAGCACCGCCGGCAGTTCCGAGAGCGCGGAGGAGGCGAGCTCTGAGCTCTGGGTGTCCTGCCCGCCGCGCCACAGCAGCGCGCCCAGCAGGGCGAGTACGAGGAGCAAGAGGGCGCACAGACCCCCGATGGCCTGCGGGATGCTCACTCGCCACCGCGGCGTCGGGTAGCTGACGGCCATGAGCTCCTCCTCGCCGGTGGGCCGGAGGAGGTCGGCGAGGCGGTCTTTCACCCGCGGGCTCGTACTGCGCTTCATAGGCGCTCACTGTAGGAAGAGCCGCTCTATTCTGACAGGGCCGCTGCGCGGGGTTGTGGATAACCCCGGTTTTTAGTGACGCGTCACCGAGATCCTGGGGATAACTCCCCGGCGACCATGGACACACCCATGGCACCCTGCCCGCAGTGGACGGCGAGAGCCTCCGGCATGTCGACGACGAGCACGCTCGTCCCCTCCGGCATCACGGAGCGAAGGAGCTCCTCCAGCCGCTCAGCCCGATCACGCGCCCCCACATGTTGAATCGCGACGAAGGCCGGCGCCCCATGGGCCTCCTCCTGGACGAGCTCCGCCAGCTTCGCGCAGGCTTTGGTGGGGGTGCGCGTCTTGGCGACAACGCCCAGGCGGCCGTCGTCAAGAGCCATGATGGGGCGGGCCCCCAGCGCGGAGGAGAGCACGGCGGTGGTGGCGGAAACGCGCCCTGACCTGCGCAGGGAGTCGAGGGTGTGGAGGTAGACCCACGTGTGGGAGCGCGCCAGAGTGCTCGTGGCGATCTCCTCGCACTCCTCGAGGCTCGCCCCGTCGCGGGCGAGGCGGGCGGCGGCCATCGCGGCGGCGCCCGTGGCCATGCCCACGGAACTCGTCGGGATGACGCGAACGAGCCCGTCGAAGAGGGCGGCGGCCGTCGTCGCGGCCTCGAAAGTGGAGCTCAGCCCCGGGGGAAGGTGGAGGGCCACGACGCCCTCGTCCCCGCCGCGCTCGAGTTGACGCGCATAGCAGGCGGTGAGTTCGAGGGCGTTGAGGCCGGCCGTTCCCGCACCGCCGGCAGACTCTTTCTCCCCCTCGGGGGAAGGAAGAATATGCAGGTCAACGACCGTGATGTCAAGGGCCTTCACAATGTCCGCGGGCACCCCCGCCGAGGAGTCCACCACGATACGGACCGCCATCTAGATCACCCCGGCATTCCAGGCGTCGAGGTACCACTGCGCCTCCGGCATGACCCCCGTTGCGGCGCGCGCCTCCCGGAAGCTCACGGGGGCGTTGGGATTCTGGGGGTCAAAGACCGGCCGGGCAGCCAGCTGAGACCAGGACGTGTTCCTCAACCCCGAGAGCAGCGGATAATGCTCCACCGGCCAGCCGAGAAGGCGGGAGGTCAGGGCGGAAATCGTCCCGCCATGGGCGACGACGAGCACCGCGCTGCCATCCCACTCCTCATAGGACTCCATGAGCTCCTCGATAACCGGGCAGGCCCGGCGGCCCACCTCGACGCGCGACTCCCCGCCCGGCGGGGCCCACGTGGCGTCGTGCCGCCAGATCGCGCGGGCGCCGGGCTGCTCGACGTCGACGTCCGCAGTGCGCCGGGATTGCCACTCCCCCAGGTAGGTTTCGCGCAGTCGGGCGTCGGTTGCGACGGGAAGCCCCAGCTGGGCGGCGATGATCTCCGCGGTGGTGCGGGCGCGCGTGAGATCCGAGGCGAGGATCCGAGAGATCCGCAGCTCGGGCGAGTCCTTCATCCGGACGAAAAACTCCGCCGCCCGGCGCGCCTGGCGCCGCCCCTCCTCCGAGAGCTCGGTGTCCAGCTGGCCCTGCATGCGGCCCGTGGCGTTATAGGTGGTCTGCCCGTGGCGGAGCAGAATGAGACGGCGCGTCATCGACCCTTCCCTATCTACAGTTCCCCGGCGTCCGGTTCCTCGGCGATGAGGGGCAGGTCCTCCACGGACTCCGCGACGCGCGGATCAATCTCATCCCCCCACTGCCCGGGGCGCTCCGGCTCCGGCAGGCCCTCGATCTCGACGAGGGGGCAGTCCCGGTAGAGCCGGTCCAGGCCATAAAAGTCGCGCTCCTTGTCGCGCTGGACGTGGACCACGAGTCCGCCGTAGTCCAGCAGGACCCAGCGGTTCTCCCGGTTGCCCTCCCGGCGCAGCGGTTCCTTCCCTTCGGCGGTGAGGGCGTCCTCGACCTCGTCGACAATGGAACGGACCTGGCGCTCGTTGTCCGCGGAGCAGATGACAAACACGTCGCTGATGGCCATGACATCGGACACATCGATCGCGGCGATATTTCCAGCGTTCTTCTCATCCGCCGCGCGCGCGGCAATGCCCGCGAGGCGGATAGAATCCTGGGATGCAGTCACTCGATTCCTTACTCGTAAATAGTGCTTACTGACGTACGTTAGAACCCTACGATACCGTCTGTCCCCGATAGAGCCGCCGTTTGGCGATATATTGGACCACCCCATCGGGGACGAGGTACCACACGGGGCGCCCCTGCGCGGCCCGCGCGCGGCAATCCGTCGAGGAGATCGCCATCGCCGGGATGTCGACGAGCAGCACCCGCTCGCGGTGCACCTCCGGGATGATGTCCTTGTGGAGCTCGTAGCCCGGCCGGGTCACCCCAACGAAGCGCGCGAGAGCGAACATGTCCTCCCAGTCCCGCCAGGTGACGATACTGCGCAGCGCGTCGGCACCGGTGATGAAGAAGAGCTCCGCGCCCGGGTAGAGGGCCTGGATGTCGTGGAGCGTGTCAATCGTATAGGTCTCCCCGCCGCGGTCGATGTCTACGCGGGAAACCGAAAAGCGCGGGTTCGACGCCGTCGCGATGACCGTCATGAGATACCGATCCTCCGCGGGGGTGACCTCCCTGTCCGCCTTCTGCCACGGCTGCCCGGTGGGGACGAACACGACCTCGTCGAGGTCGAAACGATCAGCCACCTCACTCGCGGCCACGAGGTGGCCGTGGTGGATGGGGTCGAAGGTGCCTCCCATGACGCCGATGCGGCGGGGGGTGGGGGCGTCCTCGTGCGGCGTTCTCATGCGCTCATAGTGTACGCGGGGGTGTGGGCGACCCCGCCGTGGGGAGCGGCTGGCGAGGTCCCGTGGCCGTGGCGTGCGGAACGGGGTGGGCGTCGAGCCCCTCGTACCGCTTTCGCGCAGGTCCGCGCGCTCATGCGGGACTGCAATCTAAAGCTCACCTTCCTTGTTTGTTGCGCGGAACTGCCGAACAATAGAGGTATGACGACGCCCACACCAACCCTCCACCGCGATTCGCTCGAGCAGATCGCCGCCACCGTCGAGGACCCCACCCGCCTGCGCACCCGACTCATCGACCGCGTGGCCTACGCCTCCGACGCCTCCCACTACCTCAACACCCCGGATGCTGTGGTGATCGCCCGGGACGCCCAGGAGGTGGGCCGCCTCCTGCGTACCGCCCGCGACCAGGACATTCCCGTCACACTCCGCTCCGGCGGGACGAGCTTGTCTGGTCAAGCCTCGGGCTCCGGGCTCATGATCGACGTGCGCAAGAACTTCCGTCGCGTGGAGGTTCTCGACGACGGGGAGCGCGTCCGCGTCCAGCCCGGCGCCACCGTCCGCCAGGTCAACGCCGCGCTGGCGCCGTACCGGCGGAAGCTGGGCCCGGACCCGGCCAGTGAGTCCGCCTGCACGATCGGGGGCGTCATCGCGAACAACTCCTCCGGGATGGCCTGCGGAACGGAGCTCAACACCTACCGCACTCTCGAGTCCATGGTGCTGGTGCTCCCGAGCGGCACCGTGATCGACACGGGCTCCCCCACCGCGGACCGGGATCTCGCGGCGCAGGAGCCCGAGCTGGTGGACACGCTCACGCGCCTGCAGCGGCGGGTGCGCGGCAACGAGGAGTCCGTCGCCATCATTGAGCGGCACTTCTCCCTCAAGAACACGATGGGCTACGGGCTCAACTCCTTCCTCGACTTCGATAAGCCGGCGAAGCTCCTCGAGCACCTCATCATCGGCTCCGAGGGGACGCTTGGCTTTGTCGCGGAAGCCGTCTTCCGCACCGTGCCCATCTCCCCACTCACCGCGACGACCGTGGCCGTGTTCTCCGACCTCGACGCCGCAACGCGCGCCCTGCCGAGTCTTGTCCAGTCAGGAGCCGCCACGCTCGAGCTCATGGACTCCACCTCCATCACCGTGGGCCAGGAGCTCGGCAACGTGCCGGCCGCCATCACCGGCTTTGAGGTGAAGTCCCACGCGGCGCTCCTCATCGAGTACTACGCGGATCACGAGGACGAACTGCGCCGCACCATGACAGACGGCGACGCGCTCCTCACCGACCTTCCGCTCTTCTCCCCCGCCACGCTCTCCACCGACGCCGCCGCCCGCGCCCGGGCCTGGCACTTCCGCAAGGGGCTCTACGCGTCCGTCGCCGAGGCGCGGCCCGCCGGCACGACCGCCCTCCTCGAGGACGTCGTGGTGCCCGTCGAGTCCCTCGCGCCCGCCTGCGAGAGCCTCCAGGGGCTCTTTGATCGCTATGGGTACCAGGACTCCGTCATCTTCGGACACGCGAAGGACGGAAACATCCACTTCATGCTCACCGATCGCTTCGAGGGAAGCGAGGCCCTCGGGCGCTACGACTCCTTCAACGACCAGATGGTGGACATCATCCTCGCCGCCCACGGCAACCTCAAAGCCGAGCACGGCACCGGGCGCGCCATGGCCCCCTACGTGCGGCGCCAGTACGGCGACGAGCTCTACGACGTCATGGTGCAGCTCAAGAGCGCCTGCGACCCCACCTGGATGCTCAACCCCGGGGTCATCCTCGAAGAAACGCCCGGCGCCCACATGAGCAACATCAAGCTCATCGAACCCGTGGATGAGGAAACCAACCGCTGCGTCGAATGCGGCTACTGCGAGCCCGTCTGCCCCAGCCGCAACCTCACACTCACCCCGCGCCAGCGCATCGTGGTGCGCAGGGCCCAGGCTCGCGCCGAAGCCGCCGGCGATCACGAGACCGCCCGCGAACTCGCCTCCTCCTATACATACGACGGCATCGACACGTGCGCCGTCGACGGCATGTGCGTGACAGCCTGCCCCGTCGGCATCAACACGGGCGACCTTGTCCGGCGCCTGCGGCGCGACCGCCATGAGAACGCCCCCATCAAGTCGCGCGCCTGGGTCTCCGCGGCGCACAACTGGGGCGTGGCCAGCCGCACCGGCGCGATGGCTCTCACCTCCGCCGCGACGCTCCCCACCGAGCTCATCACCCGCGTCACGGACGTCGCGCGCTCCCTGGCGGGCTCGGATGTTGTCCCCCGCTACGCCGAGGGGATGCCCAAGGGCGGCCGCGAGCGGCGGCGCTGGGCTGGGGACGTCGGCGCGCCGCTGGCTCCCATCGTGGGTGTGTACCTCCCCGCCTGCGTGAACTCCATGTTTGGGGCGAGCAGCGGGGCTGGGGTGAGCGATGCCTTCGTCGAGCTCCTCACGCGCGCGGGCATGGCCGTGCGGGTGCCGGAGGACATCGAAGGCCTGTGCTGCGGAACGCCCTGGTCATCGAAGGGCTTCGCCGCCGGGCACGAGGTCATGGCGGAGAAGGTGCGTCGAGCGGTGCTCGAGCTCAGCGACGGCGGCGAGCTCCCCGTCATCAGCGACGCCGTGAGCTGCACGGAAGGCTTTGAGAAGATCCTCCGCGACAGCGGAATTCGGGTGGTGGACGCCGTGAGTTTCATTGCGGAGAATGTGCTCGACAAGCTGGAGATCACCCGTCCGCTGAAGCAGATCGTGCTGCACCCCACTTGTTCCTCCACCCATATGGGTGTGACAACCGACATGGAAAAGATCGCCTCCGCATGCGTCGGGCCGGAGGGAGAGGTCCACATCCCGAAGAACTGGGGCTGCTGTGCCTTCGCCGGAGACCGCGGAATGCTCCACCCGGAGCTCACCGCATCCGCCACGGAGGCCGAGGCTCGGGAGGTAGATCTGCTTCACAGTGCCCACGGCGATATGGCTCATGCCTCGTGTAATAGGACGTGTGAGCTTGGCATGAGTCGCGCGACCGGCGCAGAGTACCGACACATTGTGGAGTACCTCGCCGAAGCGACCGCCTAAATTTGCACACCTTTTCTCGCAAATCTGAGAAAATCCCGAGAAACGGCACCGCCTCCCGGTGCCGTTTTTCCGTTCCTTAGCCTTAGTAGCTACAGAAAACTAGCACGCCAGAGCCATAATTTTAACTGCTTTACACCTGTTGTAAATGTGTTACGCTGAGTCCATGAGCAAAGATCCCCACAGCAGCAAGCTTCCGCTTCCCCCTATGACAGCCACCTTATGGGGGACCCCGGAAGAGAAGAAAGAGCTCTCTCCGAGCATCCAGAAGATGCTGAAGAAGCTCCTCAACGCAAGCTCAGACAACGTTCAGCATCCCGCTGAGAACGAGATCAAGATCGCTGAGTCCCGTCTCGAAGAAGACGACCTCAACGCCCTCCGCTCCATCGTTGGGGCCGAGTACGTGAGCACCGAGCCGCTGCAGCGTCTGCGCCGCGCCCGCGGCAAGTCCTACCCGGACCTCATGGACATGCGTTCCGGCAAGACTCTCGACGCCCCGGATGCCGTCGTCGCCCCTGACACGGAGAAAGAGGTCCTCGAGATCCTGCGCCACTGCAGCGAGCGCAAGATCGCGGTCGTGCCCTTTGGTGGCGGCACGAGCGTCGTCGGCGGCGTGAACCCGGTGCGCGAGAACTTCCGCGCCCTCATCACCGTGGACCTGACCCGCTTCGACAAGCTCGAAGATGTGGACACCGTCTCGCTCGAGGCCACCCTCGGCGCCGGCCTCTCCGGCCCGCACGCTGAGATGCTCCTCGAGAAGCACGGCCTCCAGATCGGCCACTACCCGCAGTCCTTCCCGTACGCCTGCATCGGCGGCTACGCCGCCACCCGCTCCTCCGGGCAGTCCTCCGCGGGCTACGGCCGCTTCGACGAGATGGTCCGCAGCTTCACCATCGTGACCCCGCAGGGCATCATCCACGTCGGCCACAACGCTCCGAAGTCCGCCGCCGGCCCCGACCTGCGCGGCCTGTTCCTCGGCTCCGAGGGCACCTTCGGCATCATCACCCGCGTCCGCCTGCGCGTCCACAGGATCCCCGAGGTCAAGCGCTACGAGGCCTTCAGCTTCAAGGACTTCGAAGCGGGCGCCAACGCCGTGCGTCAGGTTGTCCAGACGGGCACCGGCCCCACGGTCATCCGCCTCTCCGACGAGATGGAGTCCAGCGTCAACCTGACCTCCACCGACTCCATCGGTGAGTCCGACGCCGACCAGCGTGGCTGCCTCTGCCTCACCATGTACGAAGGCACCGACGACCACACCCGCTCCCGCCACGAAGAGACCCGCAAGCTCCTGCTCTCCCTCGGAGGCAAGTCCCTCGGCGAGGGCCCGGTCCGCCAGTGGGAGAAGGGCCGCTTCGGCGCCCCGGTTCTCCGCGACGGCCTCCTCGACAACGGCGCTGTCTGCGAGACCCTCGAGACGGCCACCGACTGGTCCAACGTTCCGCGGCTGAAGAAGGCCGTCACCCAGACCATCGGCGACCACCTGGCCAAGACCGGCACCCCGGTCCTCATCATGTGCCACGTCTCCCACGTCTACAAGGGCGGCTGCTCCCTCTACTTCACGATCATCGCGGGCCAGGATTCCAAGGATCCCGAGACTCAGTGGTGGAACACCAAGAAGGCGGTGTGCCAGGCGATCGTCGACAACGGCGGTACCGTCTCGCACCACCACGCCGTTGGCCACGACCACCGCGACTACCTCCCCGAGGAGATCGGTGAAACCAACATCTCCGTGCTCTGCGCGGTGAAGAACCACCTCGACCCTGCCGGCATCCTCAACCCCGGCAAGCTTATCTAGGCCCAAGGAGTAATTTCCATGACCCCGAACCCCGAGGCCTATCCGCTCTCCACCGTTGAGATCAACCGGGTAGCCCTCCTCACCAATCCGAAGGCTGGCAAGGGCGGCGCATCGAAGGCCGCCGAGATCGCACGGCATACCCTCACCAAGACCGACGTCGACGTGGTGGGTATCTCCGGGTCCTCCGCCGAGGCTTCCAAGCGTCTCGCCGAAGAGATGATTGCCGACCCCGACATCGACGCCCTCGTCGTGTGCGGTGGCGACGGCCTCATCAACCTCGCCCTCCAGGCGCATGCCAACTCCGGTACCCCGATGGGTATCATCCCCGCCGGTACCGGCAACGACACTGCCCGGGCCCTCGGTATTCCGCTGGATCCTCGCCGCGCCGCGCTCACCGTCATCCGCGGTTTCACGACGACGTGTGACCTGGGCCAGCTCACCGACGCAGAGGGCAACCAGCGCTACTTCATGACGATCGCCTGCGCTGGCTTCGACTCTCTCGTCTCCGACCGTGCGAACACCCTCGTGTGGCCGCACGGCAAGGCTCGGTACAACCTGGCGATGGCCGTGGAGTTCAGCAAGTTCCACTCCATCCCCACCCGGATCACCCTGGATGATTCCACCGTGATCGATGACGACGTCACGCTCTGCGCCATCGGAAACACCAGCACCTATGGCGGCGGCATGCGGGTCTGCCCGCACGCTGACCACCACGATGGCCTCTTCGACATCACCGTCATCCACCGGATCAACCGTCGCAAGGCGGCCCGGAACGTCTCCCGGTTCTTCACCGGAGAGTTCGAGGGCTTCCCTGAGGCCACGATTCACCGTGCGCACTCGGTTGAAATCCACATGCCCGGCATCAACGTCTATGCCGATGGCGACTTCATGTTCCCCTCCCCCGTCACGGCGACCGTCGCCACGGCTGCTGGACGGATCATCGTTCCTCGCCCCTAGGAGTTCCCCATGACACACGCAGACAATCCGGCGGTCTCGCCACCCCACACGTGGCGGCGTAAGTTGCTCATCCGTGCGGGACTCGTTCTCCTCCTCATCACCCCTCTTCTCATCGCGAACGCCTACATGTGGTCGATGTGGGATCCGTCCCACTACATCCGCGATGTCAAGATGGCGCTGGTGAACGAGGACAAGGGCACCCAGCAGAACGGCCAAGAAGTCAGCTTCGGTAAGGACGTTGTCAAGGGCCTCATCGATACGGAGTACCTCAACCTCGAAGAGGTCGACGCCAACCAGGCGGAAGAAGGTCTTCGCGATGGTACCTACATGGCCACCATCTCCATCCCCGAGGACTTCTCCAAGAAGGTTGCCTCTGTCATCGACCCCAAGCCGCAGCAGGCCAACGTGATCATTGGCTACAACGATCACTACGGCACCAACACCCCCTTCCTGACCTCCGGCCTCATGGCTGGTATTCAGCAGGGTATCCAGAAGGGTATTTCTGAGGGCTACGGCGCTCAGATCCTCGATGGTATGAACCAGCTGGGCGGCGGCCTCAAGGAAGCAGCCGACGGCGCCAAGCAGCTTGACGACGGCATGGCCCAGCTCAAGGACGGCACCGAGCAGGGTATCGACGGCGTTATCCAGCTGAAGGACGGCACGGCGCAGATCCGCGACGGTGCTGCTCAGCTCGATGACGGCATGGCCCAGCTCCAGGACGGCACCGGCCAGCTCGGCGATGGTGCTGCCCAGATCGACGACGGTGTCGGCCAGCTGACCGGCATGCTCATCCCGCTTCTCCGCCAGGCTGGCGGTGTGGCTGACGGCCTCCGTCCGGTCATCAACGCCCTCGAGCAGGCTGGTCTGCACGCCCAGGCGCAGCAGATCCGTGACAACATCTCCATGCTGGACAACAGCAACCCGGAGGCGCTCGCCAACCAGCTGCAGAAGCTGAAGGACGGCACCGCCGAGATGCGCTACAACCTCACCGATCCCTCCGCTCCGTACCTTTCCGGCGTCATTCAGCTGAAGGATGGTACCTCTCAGCTGCGGACCGGCTCGGTCCAGCTCGATGATGGTATGGCCCAGATGAAGGACGGCACCTACCAGCTCGACGACGGTGCTCGCCAGCTCAAGGACGGTACCGCCCAGCTGAACACCGGCCTTTCGGAGGGTGCAAAGCAGGCCCCGGAGATCAAGGACATCAAGACCTCCTCGACGCAGATCGCTGTCCCGGTCTCCTACACGCAGGACTACCGCCACCCGGTTCAGACCCTGCAGGACCTCGCCGACCCGACCTCCAAGAAGCCTGACGCTGGCGTCACGCTCATCATGGTTCTCGTCTTCGGCTTCCTCATGATGGCGGTGATCAGCATGATCGCTCCGCACGTGCTCGGCAAGAAGCGCCGCCTGCACATCGCCGGCCCGATCCTCTCTGGTTTCGCTCTCGTCGGTGCCATCAACCTGGTCGCCCTCCTGGTGCTGACCCTGTTCTCCAAGCTGTGTGGCTTCAACATCCCGCACTTCTCCTACTGGATCTTGCTGATCCTCCTGGCAGCAAATGGAACCGCAACATTCCAGATGTTCAGGGTGGTCTTCGGCAGGCTTGTGGGTGCGATTGTGGCTCTGGGCTACTACGGTTACGGTGTTCTCTGCTTCGGTGGCGTGTGGCCGTATCAGATGACGCCTGGTCCGCTCAAGGTCCTGAACCACATCCACCCCATGTCCTACGCTCTGGATGCCTACTCCGGTTCGGTTGATAAGAACTTCAACAGCTCCTTCGTTGTTGGTGTTCTGGTCCTCATCGTGACCACCATCCTGTTCCTCGGCATCTCCATCGCGGTCCGCTCCATCCAGCTGAAGAAGCTGGCTAAGGTGGAGGCCGGAGAATCGACGGACGTGCCTATGGGAGACATGAATGCCCGAGCGTAATAGCGCCCCTGACCTGGATATCAGCGCCGAAGGATTCGAGACTGGCGCCCTCTATCGAGACGACACGGATCGCATGATCATGAGGTCCTCCCGATACCTGATCATCAATCAGGGGATCCTCGGCACCACGATGGCCGCCATCGCTCGGGCGGCCGGGATATCCAGGCCGACGCTCTACGCTCGCTACCCCAACTTGGACGCCATTGTTCGCCAGGTGCTCAACCTGGAGATCATCGGCTTGCTGGAATGCGCCTTCCCCATCGCGAACGATGTGGACTCCCTCATCGAGTCCGTCATCGCGGTGGCGGAGAAGGCAGTGGACAACGAGCTTCTGACGTCCATCATTCAGCACGACCCCGAAGCGCTTGTCACTTATCAATACAAGCGCCTCGGCCGGTCACAAAAGACCTTGATCCGGTTTACCCGGAACATTATTTCCAAGCTCCAGTCAGCTGAACCCGAGCCCGGGGGACGCTGTATCCGGCGCGATGACCCGGAAGTCCTCGCCGCCTTTGTACTCGCCACGACCCAGGCCGTGGCCCTGCAGTCCAAGGCGCTGGTCTCCGTGCTCTCCGAGCGTGCGGATTGGAAGCAAGAGCTTGGCAAAATCCTGGAAGGATATCTAGTCCATGTCCGTGTCGACACACAATCCGAATGCGGCCCTCAACTGGGAACGCCGGACGAGTGACCTGAAGGATCTCCGAGCAGAGAACGCTGCCCCGATTGACCTCATCGTCATCGGCGGCGGGATCACTGGCGCCGGCATTGCGCTCGACGCCGCGAGCCGTGGTCTCTCGACCGTTCTCGTGGAGAAGCACGACCTCGCGTTTGGTACTTCGCGGTGGTCGTCCAAGCTCGCCCATGGTGGTCTGCGTTACCTCGCGAAATTCGAGATTGGGATCGCTCACCACTCCGCCGTCGAGCGGGGCATCCTCATGGAACGCAACGCTCCGCACCTGGTGCACGCACTTCCCCAGGTCACTGCGCTGGCGTCGGATACGAACCTTATCCAGAAGGCGGCGGTTCGCGCCGGCTACCTGGCCGGTGACGTCCTCCGCATCACCGCGGGCACCAAGGGCCGCACGCTCCCCCACTCCCGCTACGCCTCCGCGAAGCGGACCGTGGAGCTCTGCCCGCAGGTGCTGCGCGACAAGCTGCGCGGATCCTGGGTCAACTACGACGGCCAGATGATTGACGACGCCCGCGTCGTCACCGCGGTCACCCGTACTGCGGCCGAGAAGGGCGCCAAGATCCTCACCTACTGCGAGGCGACGAACGCCACGGGTGACTCCGTCGAGATCCACGATCGTCTCACCGACGAGACCTTCACCCTCCGCGCCGCCGCCGTCATCAGCGCGACGGGTGTGTGGGCGCAGGGCCTCGACAAGAGCATCAAGGTTCGCCCGGCCCGCGGGACCCACCTTGTTCTCGACGCCGAGAAGCTCGGTAACCCGCAGGGTGCTCTCACCGTGCCGCTGGAGGGCTCCATCTCCCGGTACCTATTCATCCTCCCCGAGCAGCACGGGCGCTGCTACCTCGGCCTCACCGACGAGGACGCCCCCGGCGAGATCCCGGACGTCCCGCCGACGCCGGAAGAGGACATCGACTTCCTGCTGCGCGGCATCAATCGCGCCCTCGAGGAGCCGATCCGCCGCGAGGACGTCAAGGCGGCCTTCACCGGCCTGCGCCCGCTCATCGAGCCGGAGGATGACAGCGGCAGCACCGCCGACCTGTCCCGCCGCCACGCGATCCTCGACGCCAAGGATGGCCTCATCTCCATCACGGGTGGCAAGTTCACCGAATACCGTCTCATGGCCGAGGAAGCCGTGGACCACGCCGTGAAGGTTCGTGGCCTCAGCGCTCGTCCGTGCAGGACCCGCAATCTGCCGCTCGTCGGCGCCCCCACGCACCCGATGTATGGACACGTGTCCAGCACCGACCTCTCCGGTATCCCGGAGTGCATCGTGCGCCGCTTCGGCAACGAGGCCCCGAACGTCATCGACTCCTGCACCATTGATCGTCCCTACGATCTCATCCCCGGTGTCCCGGACGTCACCCGCGCGGAGATCGCCTACGCGGTCACCCACGAGGGCGCGATGAACGTCGATGACATCCTTGACCGACGTACCCGCATTGGCCTCGTGCCGGAGGACCGCGAAGCAGCCCTCGCCGAGGTGACCGACATTGTCAACGAGCTGAGCGAAAACCGCCGCCCAATCGCCTAGAAAGGACCATCATGACCTCCCAGAAGGTACGTACCCTCACTGGACGCCTCAGCGTGTGGGCTCAGGTCAACCACCCGGTTGGCACCGCGAACCTCATGCGGAAGCTCACCTCCTCTTCTTCCCACAAGAAGAAGGCCCCGACCGGACCCGAGTCCGGCCCCAAGGTTGCTGGCCTTGCCGCCGCTGACGCCGCGGCCAAGATCCCGCACCCGATCACTCTTGCGGACCGGACCGACGGCATCGCCCTGGCGAACCGCGCCGCCCGCATCCCTGGCACCTTTTAAATCCCCCAAGGAGAAGAACTCATGACTCGACACCGGCGCGTGCTGGGCTGTGTGGCAGCTGCGCTCTCTGCCACCCTCCTCGTCCCGAACGCCGCGTATGCTTCGGACCTGCTGTCTGGCCCCGTGGTTGCTCTCAACAACCACCTGGGCACCATTCCGAACCTTCAGCAGGACATCGTCCCCCAGGGCTCCCCTGGCTCCAGCCAGCTCTCCAGCGAGACTGGCGTGACGGGTCTGCGGCTCACCGCACCCTTCCAGTCCGAGCCCGGCCCCATCCGTCAGCAGTTCGGTGAGCCTGGTCCTCACCCGACCGCCTCGACCCTGCCGACCACCGATTGCGGACCCTTCTACACCTTCTACAACGAAGTGCTCCGCTTCATGCACGGCAACAACATTCCGGCTCCCTGCTACGGCACGATCCCGGAAGGGCCGAACTCCCCGGTGGGCTACCAGTTCATCTACCCGACGGACCTGGGCGCCGATGAGCGCGTGCCGGTCATCGTTCTCTCCCCCGGTATTGGCGTGGAGCCTGGCATGATGCAGCGTCACGCTGAGTTCTATGCCTCCCACGGCTACGTGGTGGCTCTGGGCTACTCCGGGACCAACTGGTTCGGCGCCCAGATGGCTCTGTCGGCCGTTGCCGCGCACCTCGCGGACAACGATGCCAACAGCCCGCTGTACCACCACCTGGACTTCTCGCGTACGGTGCTCGTCGGCCACTCGGCCGGTGGTGGATCCGCTCTGCGTATGGCGGGCCTCATGGATGGCCTGCTGCACCAGGTCGGCCGGGCTGATGCTCGCGTCGTGGGGACCGTGGGCATCAACCCGGGCCCGGCAGACTTCAGCCTGGCGTCCCCGCCCTCGAGCGTCCCGACCCTGGTTCTGCCCGCCGAGCACGAGTCCCTCGTGCCGCACCCGCTGTCGCGCATCGCTTTTGATCGCGCGACCGGCCCGAAGTGGTGGGCCGTCGTCAAGGGTGCCGAGCACGGCGTCTACCTTGACGCCTCCGACAAGTCCGTCTACGACTCGCTCGTGGTCTCCTTCTCTGACTACCTCACCCGCGGCGACCAGAATGCCGCGAAGGTCTACGAAGGCGATGGCTACCTCCTGGCCAACGACCCCGAGCTCATCAACGTGGAGCGCTACTAAGTGTTCCACTGGGAACGGGGAACCGCCCGCACGCATTAGACTGTGGGCATGTGCGACGGTTCCCTTCGTTCCCCCTCCTTCCCCCTGGTGCGCGTCCTCAGCACCGGGGGGACCATTGCGTCTACGCATACGTCCCGCGGTCTCGTCCCCACGTTGAGCGGCGAGGAGCTCCTCGCCCCGCTGCGGGAGGAATTCGCTGACCGCCTCCGCCTCGACGTCCGATCCGTCCGGCACCTCGACTCCTCATCCATGAGCGCCGCGGACCTCGATGACCTCGCCGCCCACGTACGCGAGGCCCTCGCCGATCCCGACATCTCCGGCATCGTCCTCACCCACGGCACGGACTCCATGGAGGAAACCGCCATGGCCCTCCACCTGCTCTGTCCCCCGCGCATGCCCATCATTCTCACCGGCGCCATGCTCCCGGCTGATTCCCCCGCCGCCGACGGCCCCCAGAACCTTCGCCTCGCGCTGCGCTGCGCCTCCAGCCCCGACTACCGGGGCGTTCGCGTCGCCTTCGCCGGACACTGCCTGCCCGCCTGGGGCCTCCTCAAGACGGACACCCACGCCGCCGAGAGCTTCGCCTCCCCCCTCCCCCGCACCGGGCGTCCCCCGCGAAGCCTCGCCCCCGATGTGGCCGCGCCCCTCCCGTCGCTCGCGGGCATCGAGGTCCCCATCATCACCGCCTACCCCGGCGCGCCGCGCTCCCTCATCGAGAGTGTTCTCGACGCCGGGGCCCGGGGCCTCGTCATCGAGGCGATGGGCGCAGGCAACGTCGGCCCGGAGCTCGGCGAGGGCATTGCCGCCGCCCGGGAGAGGGGCGTGCCCGTGGTCTTGAGCAGCCGGGTGCCCTTTGGGGAGATCGCCACCACCTATGGGGGTGCGGGCGGAGGCGCCGAGCTTGCCGAGCTCGGTGTCCTGGGCTCTGGCGTGCTGCGCGCCCCGCAGGCGCGCATCCTGCTCATCGTGGCGCTGGCGCTCGGGCGGGAGCCGGCGGAGCTCCTCGCCCTCGGGGAGCCGGGCGCCTAGCGAGCCCCGGTCCGCGGTGCTCTAGGGCCGGATCTGGCCTTCGCCTTCAAGGATCCACTTGGTGCTCGTGAGCTCCGGCAGGGCCATGGGCCCGCGGGCGTGGAGCTTCTGGGTGGAGATGCCGATCTCTGCGCCCATGCCGTAGGCCTCCCCGTCGGTGAAGGCCGTGGAGGCGTTAATCATGACGGCGGCGGCGTCGACCGCGGAGGCGAAGCGCTGCGCCACGCGGGTGTCCGTCGTGGAGATGCCCTCGGTATGCCCCGTCGAGTAGCGGGCGATGTGCTCGAGGGCGCCCTCCACGCCGTCGACCATGGCCCACGCGATGTCGTTGGAGAGGTACTCGCCGGCCCAGTCCTCCTCGGTGGCGGGGATGATGCCCTCGAGCCCGAGGCGCTCCGCCTCCGCCGGCTCGCCGTGCACGCTGACCCCGGCCTCCTGGAGGCTGCGGATGATGTGCGCCTGCTGCTCCTCGGAGAGGGCGCGATCGACCAGCACCGTCTCCGTCGCGTTGCACACACTCGGCCGGCGCGTCTTACCGTTGATGACCAGCGTAATGGCCTGATCCACCTCCGCGGCGCCATCGATGTAGAAGTGGCAGTTGCCGGCACCCGTCTCGATGGTCGGCACGGTCGCACCCGTCACCACCGCCTGGATGAGACGCGCCGAGCCGCGCGGAATCACGAGGTCCACCAGGCCCCTCGCCGTGATGAGGTCCGTAACGGAATCGTGGGAATCGCACGGCAGCAGCTGCACGGTCTCCCGGGGCAGCCCGTGCTTCTCGACGACGTCCTGCAGCGCACTCACCAGCGCCTCGTTGGAGTGCCGGGCGGAGCGGGACCCCCGCAGCAGAGGCACGTTGCCGGACTTGATGGCCAGGCCGAAGGCGTCCACGGTGACGTTGGGGCGGGCCTCGTAGACCATCCCCATGACCCCGAGCGGCACCCGCACCTTCCGCATGCGGATTCCGTTGGGCATGACGGAGCCACCAACAATCTCACCGATGGGGTCCTTGAGCCCCGCAACCTGGCGGAGGCCGTCGGCAATCCCGGCGACACGCTCCTCATCGAGGCTCAGGCGGTCCAGCAGGGCGTCGGTGAGCCCAGCCTCCTTCCCGGCGGCGAGGTCCCGGGCATTCGCCTCGAGGATCCCCGCCCGGGCCGGGCCCTCGAGGGCCTCGGCGGCGTCGAGGAGAAGGGCGTTCTTCTCCGCCGACCGCAGCGCTGCAATGAGAGGCGCGACCTTCTTCGCGAGGCCCGCCTTCTCGAGCACCTCGGCGCGCTCGGCGGCGCGCTCTTCGCTCAGGGCGCCCGTCGTCGTTGTGGATGCATCAGCAGTCACCTGTGAGTTAGACATAGCCCGCAGTGTAATAGGGGCGAACCGGGGGTTACACCCGGACGGGCGTGCTCCTTCCCCATTTTCTCAGCAAGTGCTAATTTATTTTCTACCATTTGACAGGCATTCTCAGAGTGAAGGGTGACCCCCATGTCTGACACCAACCAACAGCCCGGCCGGGAGGTGTTTTCCAGCCGAGCCGCGTTCCTCTTCGCGGCCATCGGATCGGCGGTGGGGCTGGGCAACATCTGGCGCTTCCCCTACGTCGCTTATGACTCCGGCGGAGGCGCCTTTCTCGTACCCTACATCGTGGCACTGCTCACAGCGGGCATTCCGCTTCTCTTCTTCGACTACGCGATCGGCCACCGCTTCCGCGGCTCGGCGCCCAAGTCCTTCCACCGCTTGCGCTCCTGGGCGGAGCCGGTGGGCTGGATCCAGACGGGCGTCGCCTTCTTCATCACCATCTACTACTCCGTCATCGTGGGGTGGGCGCTGCTCTATGCGTTCAAGTCTCTCTCCCAGCCGTGGGGGGACGACGCCGACAGCTACTTCTTCAACGACTTCCTCCGGATGGATGCCTCGCACCTCATGACCCTGGACTTCGTGTGGCCGATCACGATCGCACTGCTCGTGGTGTGGGTGCTCGTCATCGGCATCCTCGTGGCGGGCGTGGACCGGGGTATCGGTATCGTCTCGAAGATCTTCATCCCGCTGCTGGCGGTGCTCTTTATCATCGTCGTCATCTTCTCTCTCACCCTCGACGGGGCGGCCGAGGGCCTCAACGCCCTCTTCACCCCGGACTGGTCGGCGCTGAAGAACCCGACGGTGTGGCTCTCCGCCTATGGGCAGATCTTCTTCTCCCTGTCCGTGGCCTTCGGCATCATGCTCACCTACTCCTCCTACCTCAAGCCGCGCTCCAACCTCACCGGCACGGGCCTTGTGACGGCCTTCGCGAATTCCTCCTTCGAGGTGCTCGCCGGCGTGGGCGTCTTCTCCACGCTGGGCTTTATGGCCATGCAGTCGGGGGTGCCCATCAAGGAGGTCGCGACCTCCGGGATCGGCCTGGCCTTCGTCGCCTTCCCCACCGTCATCTCCCAGATGGGCGGCTTCCTCGGCGGCGCCTTCGGCTTCCTCTTCCTCCTCTCCCTCTTCATCGCGGGCATTACCTCGCTCATGTCGCTGCTCGAGGTGGTTGTGGGCGCCGCGCAGGATAAGTTCAACCTCTCCCGCTCGAACGCGGTGCTGGGGATCGGCGGCGTCATGGCCGTCATCGCCCTCATTCTGTTCCCGACGACGAGCGGCCTGGTGAGCCTCGACATCATGGATAAGTTCACCAACTCGGTGGGTATCGTGGCGGTGGCCATCATCGCGATCGTCGTGGTCGACTGGCTCCTCCACCGCACCGAGGAGCTGGCCCTTCACCTCAACGCGGTATCTTCCTTCCGCGTGGGCAACATCTGGCGGATCTGCGTCGCCAACCTCACCCCCGTCGTCCTCTTCGTCATGCTCTTCCAGGAGATCATCACGCTCGTCGACACCCCCTATGGCGGCTACACCGCCGGGCAGGTGGTGCTCTTCGGCTGGGCCGTGCTGGCGGTCATCTTCATCGGCTCCATGATCATGACGATCATCCCCTGGCGCGGCGAGCAATTCCTCGCCGGTCCGCCCGGCTCGGACTTCGGCGTGCGCACCGCGCGCAAACTCGAGGCCCGGCCCCCCAAGCAGGCCATTGAGCTCGACGACACCGCCGCGACCACCAAGGAGGAGAAGAAATGACCGGCATCGCCATCGTCATGATGACCCTATTCTGCCTCGTCATCTGGGGTGGGCTGGCACTAGCCGTCGTCCACATGCTGCGCCACCCGGACGAGACTTCCGGCCACCTCGGGGATGACCCGAACCTCAGCAGCGAGGTGCTCCAGGAGATGGAGCGGGCCTAAGGGCGGGGCCTAGTAGCCCCGGGCCACGTCCACCTCGGTGGGCATGGTCTCCCCGCGCTCGAAGGCCGCGGCGTTCTTCACGGCGAGCCCGCCCATGAGGACGGTCATCCGCTCCCGGGTGTTCGCGGTATGCGGGGTGATGAGCACCTGCTCCATCTCCCACAGGGGGTGCCCGTCCGGCAGCGGCTCGGGGTCCGTCACATCGAGCGCGGCCCCCGCGATCTCCCCCGCCCGCAGCGCATCCACGAGGTCATCCGTCACGACGAGGCCACCGCGCCCCACGTTGACGAGGATGGCCTCCTTCTTCATCTTCCGGAGGGTCTCCGCGTTCACCATGCCGCGGGTGCTCTCGGTCAGCGGCGCAAGAAGCACGACGATATCCGCCCGGGCCCACACGCCCTCCTCCGTCGCGCGGTCGATGCGCACGCTCTCATCCGCCGAGTCCACCTCACGGCCCGAGGAGGTCACCGCGATGATCCGCGGCCCGAAGGGCCGGAGCAGACGGATGAGTTCCTCGCCGATCCCGCCCGCGCCGATGATCGCCACCGTCTTGTTGTCATAGAGCCAGGTGGTCTCCGCGTCCATGCGCTCGTTCACCGACCAGGACGCGGCCCGCGTGACCACCTTGTGCATGTGGTAGAGGCCCAGGATGAGCCCCACCGTGGACTCCGCGACCGTCGGCGCGAAAAGCCCCTTGGCATTCGCCCAGCGGACGGAGTCGGTGAGCTTGCCGGCGTCGAGGAGGCCGTCGAGACCCGCGAAGCAGGTCTGGACATAGCGCAGGGAGGCGGGGAACTCCGGGCACTGCTCGCCGCTGCCGTTGAAGACGAGGAAATCGATGCCCTCGGGGAGGTGATCCTCGGGGGACTCGATGTACTCGTGGCCGGCGTCGACCAGCTCGCGGACCGTGCTCTCCCACGCGCGGGGGTACATGGAAAACTTCATCTCGCTGCCTTTCCTCCTGTCCAGGGTGTGGGCCGCGCGGCACCGCGCCGGGCCCCCTTGCATCCTAGGGCACGAGGCCTCCCCGCCTCCGGGCGCGTCTACCCCCGGCGGTAGGCTAAACACCAGAAACATTAATTTTTCTCACGTTAGCTAAGAAATAGAAAAGAGACGTCTCGTGACCTCCACTGCGAGCCCCGAGGCCGAGCGCATGAGCGCCGGCCAGTTCACGATGAAAGTCCTCAACGGCATTTCGCTGGCCGTCGTCGTGACTCTTGTTCCCCAGGCGCTGCTCGGGGAGCTCCTCAAGGCCCTCCTGCCCATCTTCCCCGCAGGTCAGCCCATCATTTCCCTCGTCAATCTGGCCTCCACGCTGCTGCCGGTGATGATCGGCATCCTCGTGGCCGTGCAATTCCGCCTCACCCCCATCCAGACGGCCGTGGTGGGAATCTGCGCGCTCCTCGGCTCGGGCGTGGCCTCCCCGGCCGAGGGCGGAGCCTTCACCTTCAAGGGCACGGGCCTCGTCATCAACAGTGGCCTCACGGCGGCGCTCGCAGTGGGGATGGTGCTGCTCATCGGCGAGAGGCTGGGGAATTATACGATCCTCCTGCTCTCGACGCTCACCGTGCTCATCGTGGGCAGCATCGGCGCCTTCGTCACCTACCCCGTGGTGAAGATCTTCACCCTGTGGCTCGGGCAGCTCATCAATGGGACGACGACGCTCCAGCCTATCCTCATGGGCCTCATCCTCTCCACCCTCTTTGCCGCGCTCATCGTCTCCCCCATCTCCACCGTGGGCATCGCGACGGCGATCTTCATGGACGGGATCGCGGCGGGAACGGGCAACCTCGGCTGCGTCGCCGCGGGCATGGGCCTCATGGTGGCCGGGTGGAAGGCCAACGGCTTCGCGAACAGCATCATTCACATCGTGGGCAGCCCCAAGGTGCAGATGGCGAACATGTTCGCCCACCCGAAGGCGATGGCCCCGCTGCTCACCAACGCGGCGCTACTCGGCGCCATCGGCGGCGCCTTCGGGGTGAAGGGGACGCCCGTGTCCACCGGATTCGGGATCACGGGCCTGGCTGGCCCCCTCGCCGCGCTCAACGACCCGGAGTGGGGCTGGACCCTCTCCAACGTCGGCATCGTGGCCCTCTGCTGGGTGGTCCTGCCGCTACTCTTCGCGTTCGTGTTCAGCGCCCTGTTCGAGCGCATCGGCTGGGTCCGCCCCGAGCACTACGCCCTGCGCTTCACCTAGGGGTCGGCGCCCGGGGGCGGCACCGGCGCCAGCACAGCGCCGGCGCCCCGCGCTAGATCGCGCGGCCGGGGCTCAAAATCCCCTTCGGGTCGAGGGCCTTCTTCACCGCGTGCTGCGCGGCCATGGTGGCCTCGTCGAACTGCATGGGCAGCTCGTGGTGCTTGTAGATCCCGATCCCATGCTCGCCCGAGATCACGCCCTCCAGCTCGATGGCGGCCGCCGTGATGCGGTCGGTCACGTGCTGGGCGGTCTCCCAATCGCCGTCGACGACCTCGATCATGGGGTGGAGGTTGCCGTCACCGACGTGCGCGACGATGCGCACCTGGTGCTTCTCCTCCGCCGCGATCTGCTCGATGCGGCTGATGAGCTCCGGCAGGCGCGGCACGGGCACGCCAGTGTCCCCCTGGACCCACACGGCGCGCTTCTGCAGCGCCGGCAGGGAGAGCTTGCGGGCGGCCATGAGCCCGTCGCCGGGCTGGCGGCGCACCTCCTGCGCGCCCTCCTGCTCTGCGCACTCGCAGGCGATGTCGATGCTCCGGTGGGCGTTCTCCCCCACCGCCATGCCGATGATGAGCGCCGCCTGCGGCAGCGGGAAGCCTGCCTGGTTGTCTTCCTCCACCCAGCGGACCACGGTGGCGTCGAGGAGCTCCAGCACCTCGAGGTCCGCACTGGAACGCACCATCTTCACGACGGCGCGGCCGGCGTCCTCGATGTCATCGAAGCTCGCGAGGAAGGTCTCCGGCTCCCCCTGCGGGACGGGGGTCAGCCACACGGTGGCCTCGGTGATGACGCCCAGGGTTCCCTCCGAGCCGACGAACAGCTGCGTGAGGTTGAGGCCCGTGGCGTTCTTGATCGTGCGCCCGCCGGTGCGGATCACGGAGCCATCGGCCAGCACCACGGTGAGCGCGGCGACGTGATCGGCCGTCGTGCCATAGGCGATGCAGCGCAGCCCGCCGGCGTTCGTGGCGATGGTTCCGCCGACGGTGGCCCGGGAGGAACTGGCCGGGTCCGGGGCATAGAAGAGCCCGTGGGTGCGGGCCTCGGCGTCGAGGTCCTCCACGATCACCCCGGCCTCCACGACGGCGAGGCGGGCGTCGGCATCAATCCCGAGGATGCGGTTCATCTTGTGCATCGCGATGACGAGGCCGCCCTCATAGGGCAGCGCGCCGCCGGCCAGCCCCGTGCCTGCCGACCAGATGCTCACGGGCATCTCGTGCTCGTGGGCGAAGGCGAGGATCGTCGAGACGTGCTCCGTCGAGCGCGGCACGATGACCGCGGCAGGCATCTCCGTCTCGACGGAATCCGGCACCTGGGCGGAGTCCCGGAGGAAGGGGGCCATGGCCTCCGGCTCGGTGAGGACGTCAACCTCGGCGGGGAGGTTCTGGCGGAGAGAAGAAATATCGGCGCTAGACATGGGAGTCATGATAGCCGGCGGGGGTATTAGAGCCTGCTGGCGTAGTGCGAGAGGTAATCCGCGTGGACGACGGAACGCTGCCGGCCCTCCGGCAGATCCTCCGTCCGCTTACCAATGAGTTCGCGCAGCTCAGCGGCATCAAAGCGCACCTCGCCGCGGCCGACGCTCTGCCCCTCCGGGCCAGTGATGTCGACGATATCGCCCACCCGGAACTCCCCCTCCACGGAGGTGATGCCCACCGCGAGCAGCGAGTGCCCGCCGGAGGTCACGGCGTCCATCGCACCCTGGTCGATGCGCAGCACACCGGAGGAGTCCGCCGCGTGGAGGGCCCAGAACTTCCACGCGGAGATCCGGTCCCCGCGCGGGTGGAAGACGGTGCCCACCGAGGCATCGTCAAGGGCCGGACCCACGTTCTCCGCCGCAGCGAGCAGCACGGGCACGCCACCACGCGCCGCCAGCCGCGCCGAGGCCACCTTGGAGGCCATGCCTCCTGTTCCCACCTTGCCGCCGTCGCCGGCGATCACGCCCTTGAGATCGTGTCCGGTGCGGACCTCGGGGATGAAGCGGGCCTCGGGGTCCGCCGGGTTGCGATCATAGAGCCCATCCACGTCCGAGAGGAGCACGAGCGCATCCGCCCGCACGAGGTGCGCGACGAGCGCCGCCAGGCGGTCATTGTCCCCGAAGTGGAACTCCGAGGTAGAGACGGTGTCATTCTCATTCACGATGGGCACCACCCGCATCTTCTGCAGGCGTCCCAGGGTGCGCTGGGCGTTGCGCGCCCGCGAGCGGATGCCCGCGTCCGAGGCGGTGAGCAGCACCTGCCCGATGGTGCGGTGATAGCGAGCGAAGGAGGCCGCCCAGTGGTGGGCCAGGTGCACCTGGCCGACGGCCGCCGCCGCCTGCTTGGTGGCCAGGTCCTGGGGGCGGGACTGCAGTCCCAGCGGCGCCATGCCTGCGGCCACCGCGCCGGAGGAGACGATGATGATGTCCGTCCCCCGCGCCATGCGAGCCTGGAAGGCGTCGACAAAGCGGTCAATCCGTCGGGGGTCCGCCCGGTGGTTCTCATCCGTCAGCGAGGAGGAACCGATCTTCACCACAATGCGCTTTGCTGAAGCCAGCTGCTCTCTCAACCCCGGGAGGCTGCCGTCGGCGGCCTCCACCGAGGGGGTGGGCACTCCGGCGCTGGGAAACTCGGGGGTTTCCGCCTCGGCGGCGCCATAGGGGTGCTGAGGGAGAAAGTCTGGATTGTTCACAAAGAATCTTATCCTTCCCAACGATCGCGGCGGGCTTCTTCCCCGTCGCCAAAGTCGTATTCGTCGATGAGTCCTCGACGCGCCTGCGAGGCGCGCTTGCGCTCTGCGGCGCTGCGGCGGCCTGTGCGTTCCAGGCGGGCATCGGTTCCTCGGCCGGAGAGGGGCACCTCTCCCCCGGCGGCGGTCATGGGCTCCCACTCGAAGGTGATGTCCCCGATGCTCACGGTGCAGCCCTCCTGCGCGCCGGCGGCGAACAGGGCGTCTTCCACGCCCAGCTTGTTCAGCCGGTCCCCGAGGTAGCCCACAGCCTCGTCGTTCTCGAAGTCCGTCTGGAGGATCCAGCGCTCCGGCTTCCTCCCCGTGACGATGAACCCATCCGGAATCTCCGGGTCCGGGTGCACCTCGAAATCGTGGCCTTCGCCGCGGGCGTCCACGGCACGGGGCCGAATAATAGTATGCCCGGCATCAGATTTCACGACGGGCCTCTCCTTGCGGGCCTTCTGCACGATCTCGAGCAGCTTATACACGAGGGGGTCCAGGCCCCGCCGGGCTACCGCGGAGATGATGAACACGGGCCAGCCGTACTTCTCCTCCAGGTCCTCCTTGACGAACTCCGCGAGCTCCTCCGCGTCCGGGACGTCCGCCTTGTTGAGCACGATGACCCTCGGGCGTTCCCGCAGGTCACCGAGGCCTGTGTCCTCGTCGAGCGCGGACTGGTAGGCGGCGAGCTCCGTCTCCAGGGCGTCGATGTCGCTCATGGGGTCGCGGCCGGACTCGAGGGTCGCGCAGTCGACGACGTGGACGAGCACCGCGGTGCGCTCGATGTGGCGGAGGAAGTCGAGCCCCAGGCCCTTGCCCTCGCTGGCCCCGGGGATGAGGCCGGGCACGTCGGCGATGGTGAAGCTCTCATGACCCACATTGACGACGCCCAGGTTCGGCTGCAGCGTGGTGAAGGGATAATCCCCGATCTTGGGGCGCGCGGCGGAGAGCACCGAGATGAGGGAGGACTTCCCCGCCGAGGGGAAGCCGAGCAGGCCGACGTCAGCCATGGACTTCAGTTCGAGGACGAGGTCCTTCTGCTCCCCCGGCTCGCCCTTGAGCGCAAAGCCCGGGGCCTTACGGTGCTTCGAGGCGAGCGCCGCGTTCCCCAGCCCGCCGAAGCCACCGTTCGCCGCGATGAATCGGGTGCCGGGCACGGTGAGGTCGGCGAGCGTTTCGCCCTGCTCGGTGAGCACGACAGTGCCCACCGGGACGGGGAGGATGAGGTCCTCGCCGCGCTTGCCATTGCGGTGATCGCCTGCGCCGTTGCCGCCACGCTCGGCCTTGATGTGCGGGCGGAAGTGGAAGTCCAGCAGGGTGTGGATCTGGGTGGACACCTCGAGGATGATGTCGCCGCCGTGGCCGCCGTTGCCGCCGTCGGGGCCGCCCAGGGGCTTGAACTTTTCGCGGTGGACGGAGGCGCAGCCATGGCCGCCGTCGCCAGCGGTGAGATGCAGAACCACGCGGTCGATGAAACGGGCCATGGTCGAAGAACCACTCTCCTTGGATTTGAGGTTGGGTGTGGGGCGAGAGAGACCGAGAAAGGCCGAGAGAGGAAACGAGATAAGAAAAGAGCACATCCCCTCGTCACGCTGTCAACGTAGCAAGGAGCTGTGCTCTGTCGAGAATGCTGCGGAGTCTTAGGCCTCGACGGGCTCGTTCTCCACGATGTTCACCATGCGGCGGTTGCGCTTGATGGAGAACTTCACTGCGCCCGGCTTGAGGGCGAACAGCGTGTCGTCCCCACCACGGCCAACGTTCTCACCGGGGTGGAACTTGGTGCCACGCTGGCGGACCAGGATCTCCCCGGCCTTCACCTGCTGACCACCGAAGCGCTTGACTCCCAGGCGCTTCGCCTCGGAATCGCGACCATTGCTGGAGCTGGATGCACCCTTTTTGTGTGCCATGTCTGTTGTCCCTCCCTTAAAGGAAACTCGGGGCTGAAAGCCTTACTTGATACCGGTGATCTTCACGACGGTCAGCGGCTGACGGTGACCCCAGCGACGCTTGTAACCGGTCTTGTTCTTGTAGTGCATACCACGGATCTTCGGCCCTTTGACGTGCTCGACGATCTCAGCGTCAACGCTGACGCCAGAAAGCTGATCCGCGGTGGACTTAACATCGGCGCCATCGACGAGCAGAACCGGGGTGAGAGCCACGGACGAACCCGGCTCACCCTCGATCTTCTCGACCTTGACGAGGTCACCTTCGGCAACCTTGTACTGCTTTCCGCCGGTCTTGACGATCGCGTACATAGGAGGGTTACCCCTTATCTAAACTCGACTCAGGCGGCCGGCACCCCAGCTGCCTGAAAGGACAGGTACTGATTTCATTCAGCCCTGGCACCACACCCACCACGGGTAGACCAAGGCTGCGACTGTCAAAGCCTACACCCCTGGGAGCAGGAATATCAACTCGGCAGTTCGCCGGGGGTAAGCACCCCTGCCATGCGGCAGGGCGGGCCCGCGAGCAGCGCCGGCCCGCCTCACCGTCAGCGGCGCCGGCTCATGCGTCGGACCGCGCGACGGCGGCCACGTCCCGAGCCGTGCTCGGAGCGACGGGGCGCCTGGCTTTCCGTCGCCTTCTCCTGCTTCGCCTCCGTAGCCTTCCCGCCGGCCCGACGCCCGGCACGCTTCTCCGCACGCTCCTGCCGCGCGGCCACGCGGGCCCGTCGGACGGCGCGGCGGCGGCCACGCCGGGACTGCTGCACGGTGACTTCGGTCTCGTACTCGG
The DNA here is from genome assembly GCF_021568315.1 of Corynebacterium uropygiale. GTDB lineage: Bacteria > Actinomycetota > Actinomycetes > Mycobacteriales > Mycobacteriaceae > Corynebacterium > Corynebacterium uropygiale. The sequence goes on along the minus strand of NZ_JAKGSI010000005.1, from coordinate 128,716 downwards.
CGACAGCCTCCGGAGCCTCGGATGCCTCCGGCGCATCCTGGGCCTGCGCATCCTCGCGCTCCTTGGGCCGGTGCTCCTCGCGGGCCTGCCGCCCCGAGCCACGCTTCCGCTGCGCGCGGCGCGGGCGCTGCCGGTGCTCATCGTGCTCCTCGCGCACCTCGGCCTCCCGGTTGTCGGGCGTGGGCTCCTCGGCGGGCGCCGGCTCGAAGTCCTCGGGCGTGGGCCGGTGATCCGAGCGTGAGTTCCCGCGGGTCTTCCGCTTGCGCCGTGGCGAGGCCTCGAAGGCAGCCAGGGCCTCCTCGTAGCTCTGCGCCGGGGCAGCGTTCTGGGCAGCGTTCTGGGCGTCTTCCTCCGCGGCCGTATCCTCCGCGGAGTCCTGCTCCTTCGGCTCCTCCTGGGCGCGGCCCCGACCACGGCTGCGGCCTCGTCCGCCCCGGCGGGAGGAACGACGGCGACGGCGCGGGCCGTACTCCTCCGCGTCCTCGATGTCCTCCTTGACGACGGCAGCCGCCAGGTCCTCGATGCTCGTGGCCTCGGACTCTGCGGCGGATTCCGGGGACTCGACGTCGAGCCCCTCGGGGGACGCGGAGTCCTCGGTTTCGGCATCGCGCTGGCGGTGCATGGCGGCGACCGTCGGGTGCTGGGACGGATCCTTGCGGCCGCGGCGCGACTTCGAGGCGGCCTTCTCCGCCTTCTCCTCGGCGTGATCGACGGGATCCTGGTGGACGAGGATGCCGCGGCCCTCGCAGCATTCGCACTGCGTGGTGAAGGTTTCCAGGAGGCCGGTGCCGACCCGCTTGCGGGTGAGCTGCACGAGGCCCAGGGAGGTGACCTCGCTGACCTGGTGGCGGCTGCGGTCGAGGGCGAGGGCCTCGGTGAGCTTGCGGAGCACGAGGTCGCGGTTCTCGGGCAGCACCATGTCGATGAAGTCGATGACGATCATGCCGCCGATGTCGCGAAGGCGCAGCTGGCGAACGATCTCCTCGGCGGCCTCGATGTTGTTCCGGGTGACGGACTCCTCGAGGTTCCCGCCGCTGCCGGTGTAGCGGCCCGTGTTGACGTCGATGACGGTCATCGCTTCGGTGCGGTCGATGACGAGGCTGCCGCCCGAGGGCAGCGGCACGGTGCGGGCGAGGCCCTGCTCGATCTGCTCATCGATGGCGTGGTGCGCGAAGGCATCCTTGCCGTCGTGTTCGGAGGAGCGGAAGTGGACGAGCCGATCCGCGAGGTCCGGCGCCACCGAGGTGACATAGGCGTGGACGCGGTTCCAGGAGCGATCGCCGTCGATAATGAGGGTGCTGAAGTCCTCGTTGAAGAGGTCGCGGACGACCTTGATGAGGACGTCCGGCTCCTCGTACATCGTGACGGGCTTGGCGCCCTTGGAGTTCTTCTCCTTCTGGGTGCGCTTCTCGATCTGCTCCCAGCGCTCGTGGAGGCGGTGGACGTCGGCGGCGATGGCCTCCTCGTCCACGCCCTCCGCGGCCGTGCGGATGATGGCCCCGCCGTCCTCGGGGACGACGCGCTGGAGGATGTCCTTCAGGCGGCGGCGCTCCGTGGTCGGCAGCTTGCGGGAGATGCCGGCGTTTCGGCCCTTGGGGACGTACACGAGGTAGCGGCCCGCGAGGGAGATGTGCGTGCTCAGCCGCGCGCCCTTCTGCCCGATGGGATCCTTGGTCACCTGGACAAGGACCTGGTCGCCATTGTGCAGAGCCTGCTCGATGCGGCGCTGACGCCCGCCGAGGCCGGCCCCACGCCAGTCCACCTCACCCGCGTAGAGCACACCATTGCGGCCCACTCCGATGTCGATGAACGCGGCCTCCATGCTCGGCAGCACGTTCTGCACGCGGCCGAGGTAGATGTTCCCAATCATCGAGGCCTGCTCCTCGGAGGTCACGAAGTGCTCGACGAGCTTCCCGTCCTCCAGCACAGCGATCTGCGTGACGCGGCCCGGGTGGCCGTCGTGACGCTGCCGCTCGCGGACGATCATGGTGCGCTCGACGGCCTCGCGACGCTCGAGGAATTCCTTCTGGCTGAGCAGGTGGCGGCGGCCCGCGTCGCGCATCTCCGAGCGGCGGCGGCGCTGGGCTTCGAGGCGGGTGGAGCCGCGCAGCGCGACGGGCTCGTCGACGTGCTCGACCTCCTCCTTCTTCTCCCGCTTCTCGTGCTTGTCATTCTTGTCGCCCTTATCGCTCTTCTGCTGGCGCTCCTTGCGCGCATCCTTCCCGGTGGAGCGGTTCTTCGAGGTGCTCCGGCGGGTCCGACGACGACGCGGCCGCGAGGATCCCTCCGCGGACTCCGCATCCTCGTTCTCCTCGAAGCCGGACTCCTCCCCCTCGGCGCTGGTGTCCTCGGGCTCGACGGGGCTCGGCGCCATGAACACCGGGTAGGAGGCCGCTTCCTCCTGGTGCTGCGGCGGGGTGGGCGGCGGGACGAGATCCGATTCGGCGAGCTCCCGCTCCACCTTCTCCTCGATCTGGTGGATCTCGTTGGCCACGTTCTTCTCGACGCGGTGGCGGATCTTCTCCAGCGGTTCTTCCTCGGGGGTCTTCTCCTCCTCGGGGACGTCGGCCTGCTGGGCCAGGTGATCGAGGACGCGGCCGGCCTCCTCGACGGACAGCGTGGACATGGCCACCTTGACGAGCCCCACGGTCTCCAGGGCGAGGACCATGTCCTTCGAGGTCATCTTGAGCCGCTTCGCCAGAGCGTGGACGCGGATCTTCTCCGGCAGCTCCGAACGATCAAACTCGGCGGCGAGCTTCACGTTCTCCGGCACCTCCGCGTTGTTCGTGGCCTCCGCGTTCTCCGGCGCGGTGGGCGCCGCGGACGTCGTCGTCTTCTTCGTATTCTTCTTCTGCGTTGCGCGGCGACGCCGCGAACGAGACTGTTCAGCCACAGGCTGCTCCTCTTATGCGAAGCCGGGGGCGCTCCACCCGGGCGCTGGCGAGCGTCTCTTCCGCTTCGCCGCCGCCACACGAGTGGGCTCCCGCACCGGCCATTGTGTTCAGGTTTCTAGGTCTATGAGGCGTATACGCCGTGTCCCATTGTCGCATAGACGCACCCGAGGCCGTGGCGTCGCATCGCCCCCACCCCGAAAAAAGGGAGGAGAAGCACATCCCCGCACCTGGCGCAGCGGCCAGGACGCGGGGGCACCGGAGGATACGGGCTAGCGATAGGAGATGGCCACCCTCCCATCGACTTTGCCATCCACGAGCCGACGGAAGACGTCGTTGATGTCCTCCAACTCGCACGTGCTCACCCTGGGTTTGACGAGGCCGCGCGCATAAAAGTCCAACGCCTCCTCCATGTCCTGACGTGTCCCGACAAGCGAGCCGCGGATGCTCAATTGTTTAAACACGATGTCGAAGATGGGAGCGGGGAATTCTCCCGGCGGCAGCCCGTTGAAGACGATCGTGCCGCCGCGCCGCGCCATGTCGATGGCCTGCCCAAACGCCGAGCGGTGTACCGCCGTCACGAGCACGCCGTGGGCTCCACCTCCCGTGATCTCCCGGACCCGCTCCCCGACGTCGAGCCCCTCCTCCGAGGCGTCAACGACAGCCTCCGCCCCCAGCGACTGCGCCAGGTGCAAGGCCTCCTGCCGGACGTCGAGGGCAATCACCCGCATGCCCATGGCCGTGGCGTACTGGACGGCCACGTGCCCCAGCCCGCCCACACCGGAGATCACCACCCACTGTCCGGGGCGGACCTCCGTGTTCTTCAGGCCCTTGTACACGGTGACGCCGGCGCAGAGGATGGGCGCGACCTCCACGGGGTCCGCGCCCTCCGGGATGACGGGGGCGTAGCGGGTATCGACGAGCATGTACTCGCCGAAGGAGCCGTCCACGGTGTAGCCGCCGTACTCGGCGGACTCGCACATGGTTTCGCGGCCCGTTCGGCAGAACTCGCAGGTCCCGCACGCGGACCAGAGCCAGGCATTCCCGACGATGTCCCCCACCTTCACGGGATGCTCCCCGGGGCCCAGGGCTACCACCTCCCCGACACCCTCGTGGCCGGGGATGAAGGGCGGGGCGGGCTGGACGGGCCAGTCGCCGTCGGCGGCGTGGACGTCGGTGTGGCACACACCCGAGGCGATGAGGCGAACGAGGGCCTGGTAGCGATCCGGCCGGGGAAGGACCGTGGGGCCGACGGCGAGGGGCTCGCCGAAGCCGGTGACGGTGGCGGCGCGCATGGTCTCGGGGCCGGGGTGGATGGTAGTCATGAGGTGGATCCTCTCTCTCGCGCACGGTGGCCGTGCGAGTGGTGAATGGTTCGTATGGCCTCACCATAATTGTGATCCACGCCTCATGCGTGAGTTTCCCTTAAAATCTTCTTAAGAATTTCTTATTGACATTGAGTGCCATTATGCGTGGCCCGCGGAAGGCCTCTGAGCAGCAGAAAAGGCACCCTCGAGGGGTGCCTTCACGGGGGTGCCGAGGATTAGTCGGCGAGGTTCGGGAACCAGATGGCGATCTCGCGCTCCGCGGACTCCGGGGAGTCGGAGCCGTGCACGACGTTCTCGCCCACGCTCAGGCCAAAGTCACCGCGGATGGTGCCCGGGGTGGCCTTGGACACCGGGTCCGTGCCGCCGGCGAGCTGACGCCATGCCTCGATGGCGCGCTCCCCTTCGACAACACCAGCCACCAGCGGGCCGGAGGTGATGAAGTCCACCAGCTCACCGAAGAAGGGCTTCTCCTTGTGCTCCGCGTAGTGCTTCTCAGCGGTCTCGCGGTCCGCAACGCGCAGGTCCATCGCCGCGAGCGTGAGGCCCTTCTTTTCGATGCGGCTGATGATCTCGCCGATGTGGCCGTGTGCAACGCCGTCCGGCTTAATGAGAATGAGGGTGCGTTCAGTCATGGCGGTAAGTCTAACAGCCCTCCCCCGCCCTGGCCTGCGCCCCACGCGCTACATGTGCTGTGTGGTGAGCAACCCTCGCTTCATCCGCTCGATGAGGTTGCTCCGCAAGTGCAGCAGATACCACCAGACGAGCACAAAGATGATGCCCACGATCCCCATCGAGGCATGCACAATCAACCCGCCCAGCAGCACAAAGACCTGCAGCCCCACGGCCACCCACAGCCCCCAGGAGAAGCGCTGAAGGAAGGCGAGGAGCACGTGAGCCCCACCAACCACGCCGACGTACACCTGGTTCAGGGTGGTCCAGTAGTGGCCCTCGTCGATCCGCAGGATGACGGTGAGCACGAGGAAGACCGTGATGGCCTCCATGATGAGCGTGCCGGCCTGGACCCCGCGCACCCCCTTCATGGGGTCTTTCGCGGGGGCGTGGCCGGGCCCGAGGGGCCCGTACTCGATGGGCTCGTCCTTCTTGTCCTTCTTGGAGCCGCCGATGCGCCTCATGCTGGATCCTTTCCGAACAGCGTGCGGGCCTCCCCCGCAGTGACCACGGAACCCGTGATGACAATCCCCGAACCCGACTGGATCTCGGCATCCTCCGCCAGCTCGACGGCCAGCTCGATGGCGCCGGGAAGCGAGGGCGCCTCGTGGACGCGCTCCTCCCCGAAGATGAGCCGCGCTTCCTCCGCAAGCTCCTCCGCGGGGAAGGCCCGCGGAGAGGAGTTCTGGGTGCACACAATCTCCGAGAGGTGCGACTCCAGCTCCTTGAGGATGCCCACGTGGTCCTTGTCACCGAGCGTCGCGACCACGCCGATAAGGCGGCTGAAGTCGAAGTCCCGCTCGATGGCCTCGCCGAGCGCCCGCGCCCCGTGGGGGTTGTGCGCGGCGTCGAGGAAGGTCGTGGGCGTCGAGCGGACGCGCTCGAGGCGCCCCGGGGACTCGACAGAGGCGAAGCCCTCCTGCACCGTGTTGAGGTCCAGCGGGTGGCCGGGTGCCGCACCGAAGAAGGCCTCCACCGCCGCGAGGGCGAGGGCCGCGTTGCGCGCCTGGTGCTCACCCGAGAGCGGAAGCACGATGTCCGGGTAGTCGCCAGCCAGCCCGCGCAGCTCCAGCTGCTGCCCGCCGACGGCGACCCGGGAGCTCACCACGCCCCACTCCACGCCCTCGCGGGCGACGGCGGCATCGACGGACACCGCCTGCTCAAGGAGGACGCGCATGGCCTCGGGCTCCTGCTGCGCGATGATGGCGATGTTCTCCGGCGGGGTGAGCAGGTCGCTCGTGTCCCACCGGGAGTGGATGATCCCGGCCTTCTCCCCGGCGATCTCCGCCAGGGTGTCGCCCAGGTAATCGGTGTGGTCGAGCCCGATGGGAGTGATGACGGCGACGTCGGCGCTGATGACATTCGTCGCGTCCCAGCGTCCGCCCATCCCTACCTCGACGACGGCGACGTCCACCGGGGCGTCTGCGAAGGCGGCATAGGCGATGGCAGTGAGGACCTCGAACTTCGACATCTTCTGCCCGAACTTCTCATCCACCATCTCCACGTAGGGTGTGATCTCCCGCCACGTGCGCACATAGTCCCGCGGGTGGATGGGGGTGCCGTCGATCGCGATGCGCTCGGTGACGAGCTGGAGGTGCGGGCTCGTGGTGCGGCCGGTCCGGCGGTGGAAGGCGCGCAGGAGCGCCTCGATCATCCGGACCACGGAGGTCTTCCCGTTGGTGCCGGCCACGTGGATCGCCGGGTAGGCGCGCTGCGGGGAGCCCAGGATGTCCATGAGCATCTCCATGCGCTCGAGCGTCGGGTCGATCTTCGTCTCCGGCCAGCGGGTATCGAGCTCCGCTTCGACGGCGACGAGCTCGCGGAGATCCTCGGCGGTGACCTCCGCGGAGGCCGGGGCGTTGCGCTCGGCCTCGAGGTTGCCCAGGCTGAGCTTCAGCCCGTCCTCCGTCAGCTCCACGTTCTCCTGCACTAGTTCAATGCCTCCAGTCGCTGCGACAGGCGATCATATTCTTCCTGGGCCACGCGCTGGCGCTCGCGAATCTTCTCCACGACCGCCTCCGGCGCCTTGCTGAGGAAGTTCTCATTCCCCAGCTTCTTGCCGGTGGTATCCAGCTCCTTCTGCGCCTTCGCGAGGTCCTTCTCCAGGCGCTTGCGCTCGGCCGCCACGTCGACGGTGCCAGAGGTATCGACGGCGACGTCCAGCGTGCCCTCGCTGAGCCGCACCTCCACCGAGGCGGACTCCTGGAAGCCCTCCCCCGGCTCCTCGATGCGGGCGAGCGAGCGGAGCAGGTCCTCCTGCTCGGCGAGGTCCACGGCGCCGAGGTCCATCCGGCCCGGCACCTTCTGGGAGGGCTTGACCCCCTGGTCGGAGCGGAAGCGGCGCAGCTCGGTGACGAGCTTATCCAGGTCCGCGATCCGCCGGGCGGCGCGCTCGTCGCGCTCGGCGCCGCCGTTGGTGTCCTCCGCGGTGGGCCACGGGGCGATGGTGATGGACTCCTCCCCGGTGAGGGCGGTCCACAGCACCTCGGTGACGAAAGGCATGACCGGGTGGAGCATCTTCAGCACGACGTTGAGCACGCGCCCCAGCACCACCTGGGTGATCTCACCGCGACGGCGCTCGGCCTCGCTCGCGGCGTCGAGCTCCCGCGGGATCTGGACCTTCGCGATCTCCAGGTACCAATCGCAGAAGGTGCCCCACACGAACTGGTAGAGCTCCTCGCTGGCTTTGGCGAACTGGTAGTCGTCGAGGTAGGAGTCCACCTGCGCGCGGACGGCCTCCAGCTCGTCGAGGATCCAGCGGTCGGCGTCACTGAGTTCCTCCCGGGCCGGGAGCTCGCCCACCACCGCGCCGTTCATGAGGGCGAAGCGGGTGGCGTTGAAGAGCTTGGTCGCGAAGTTGCGGGAGGACTGGGCGGCGTCCTCGCCGAGGGGGAGGTCCACGCCCGGGTTCGCGCCGCGGGCCAGGGCGAAGCGGAGGGCGTCCGCGCCGAAGCGCTCCACCCAATCCATCGGGTCAATGCCGTTGCCCAGGGACTTCGACATCTTGCGGCCCTTCTCATCGCGGACGAGGCCGTGGAGGTAGAGGTCCGTGAACGGGATCTGCGGGCGGCCCTCAGCCGCCTCGCCGAGGATCTCCGGGGTCGTCGTGCCGGCGAAGGTGCCGAACATCATCATGCGGGCAACCCAGAAGAAGAGGATGTCATAGGCCGTGACCAGCACGGACGTCGGGTAGAAGCGCTGGAGATCCGCGGTGGAGTCCGGCCAGCCCATCGTCGAGAAGGGCCACAGCGCGGAGGAGAACCACGTGTCGAGGACGTCGGGATCCTGCTCCCAGCCCTCGCCCTGCGGGGGTTCCTCGTCCGGGCCGACGCAGACGACCTCCCCCTCCGGGCCGTACCAGATCGGGATCCGGTGCCCCCACCACAGCTGGCGGGAGATGCACCAATCGTGCATGTCATCGACCCAGTCGAAGTAGCGGGGCTCGAGGGCCTTCGGGTGGATGACGGTATCGCCCTGACGGACGGCGTCGCCGGACATGCGGGCCAGCTCATCCACCTTGACGAACCACTGCATGGACAGGCGGGGCTCGATGGCCTCGCCGGAGCGCTCCGAGTGCCCCACCGAGTGGACATAGGGGCGGATCTCCTTGACGATCCGGCCCTGCTCGCGCAGCGCCTCGCACAGCGCGGTGCGGGCCTCCTCGCGGGTGAGCCCGTCGAAGCGGGTGCCCGTCCCCGCGATGCGCCCCTTCTTGTCCATGATGCTCGGCATGTCGAGGTTGTGCCGAAGTCCCATGGCGTAGTCATTCGGGTCGTGGGCCGGGGTGATCTTCACCGCGCCGGTGCCGAACTCGGGGTCGACGTAGTCATCGGCGATGACCTTCAGCGTGAGGTCCTCGCGGAAGGGGTGCGGGAGCTCCGTGCCCACGAGGTCGCGGTAGCGCTCATCATCCGGGTGGACGGCGATGGCAACATCGCCCAGCATGGTCTCGATACGGGTGGTGGCCACGACGACGTGCGGCTCGTCGTCGTTCATGGAGCCGTAGCGGAAGCTCACAAGCTCGCCCTCGACGTCCTTGTACACCACCTCAATGTCGCTCACGGCGGTTTCCAGGACCGGGGACCAGTTCACCAGCCGGTGGGCGCGGTAGATCATGCCCTTGTCATAGAGCTGCTTGAAGATTGTCTGGACGGCCGTGCTCAGGCCCTCATCCAGCGTAAAGCGCTCGCGGGACCAATCGAGGGAGTCGCCGATCGCGCGCATCTGCGTCGTGATGGTGCCACCATACTTGCGCTTCCACTCCCAGACCTTCTCGATGAAATCCTCGCGGGAGTAGTCCCAGCGGGTCTTCCCCTCGGTCTCCTTGAGCATCGCCTCCACCTTCGTCTGGGTGGCGATACCCGCGTGGTCCATGCCGGGAAGCCAGAGGACCTCATAGCCCTGCATGCGCTTGCGGCGCACGAGGGCATCCGCCAGCGTGTGGTCCAGGGCGTGGCCCATGTGCAGCTGGCCAGTCACATTAGGAGGAGGCAGCACGATGGAGAAGGGCGGCTTCGAACTCGATACGTCAGCCGTGAAGTACCCCCGATCCACCCATCGCTGGTAGATATCAGCCTCATGCGCCTGGGGTTCCCAGGACGAGGGCAACGCGTCTGCCCGGTTCTTTCCCAATGTTTTGTCCTTTCCGCGTCAGGTACGGCACCTATCCTAGCGATGAGCCTGGACACGGCCGGAACCGGTGCTCACGCTCATCGACCAGCCGTCTTCCGGCAGCTCGATGCGGATTTCCGCAATGCCATCACTATCAATACTGAGGGTCTCCTCGACGAGCGGCCCCTCATCCGTCCGGGTCACCGGCAGGGCGCGGAGCTCCTCCTCGCTGAGCTGGGCGTCGGCCCCACGCAGCGCGGGATCGAAGGGCACGACGACCTCCGCGAGCGTCGCCACGTCGCCCGGGGTGAAGGCCGCATCCATGTCGGTGTACTCGACGAAGCGGAACCAGCCGATGTTGTGCGCCGCCCGGTAGCGGCGCGTGATGTGGGTCCCGCCCTGCACCGCACCCGGGGCGAGGAGGGGGTCGAAGCTCACGGCCTGCCCGGCGTCCATCTCGCGGAAGACCCCGATCCCGCGGGAGCGGCGGTCGGTGAGGAAGAACTCGGCGCTGGGGTCGGCGGCGATCGCGAGCCCCACCGCGGTGGAGGCCGTCGGCAGCGGGGAGCGGTGAACCCGGCGCCCGCAGCGCTCGCGCACCATGCGGGGGACCAGCGGCAGCGCCGTCGCCCCGCCCACGAGGTAGACGCCCGCGATATCCGTATCCACCAGGGAGTTCTCCGCGCCCACGAGCGGCTCCATCGTGCGCAGGGTCTCCTCGACGAGCGGGCGGATGCCCTCGTAGAACTCCTCCACAGGGATGATGATGTCCTCCTCGCCGAGTTCGACGACAATCCGACGCGACTGCGGCTTCACCGCCTCCTTCGCGCTGCGCACCTCGTCGAGCAGGCGGCAGCGGGCTCGCCGGCCGAAGGCATCCTCCTCCCGCTGGGCATGGCGCAAGGCGATCGAGGCGAGGACCTCATCGAAGTCATCCCCGCCGAGACGCGCGATCCCGCGCGAGGCGAGCACGTCGTGGCGGTGGCCGTCGATCCGGAGGAGGGAGACGTCGAAGGTGCCGCCGCCCAGGTCATAGACGATGATGCTCCGGCGCTTCGAGTTCAGGGTGCTCGCGTGGCGATGCGTGTACTCGAAAGCGGCGGCGCTCGGCTCGTTGACCAGCGCGAGCACCGTGATCCCGGCGCGCGTGAGCGCATCCATGGTGAGCAGCCGCTGGGCGCTCGGCGCGTGCGCCGGCACGCCGACGACGGCCTCCGGCGCCGAGTCATCCCCATGCTGGCGCTGGTAGCGGCGGATACTCTGCGCGATGGCCTCGGCAAAGACCCCGAGCACCTCCGCGAGCGGACGCGTCTCCTCTCCCATGTCGACGGGCGTCTCGGCCGTCACCTGCCCGGAGGAGAGCAGCCTCTTGAAGCTGCGCACCAGGCGTGCCGGCTCGCAGCCAAGTGCCTCCCATCCGGCCCGGAGCTGTCCGGAGCCGTCGAGGGCGACGACGGAGGGGATGTATTCTTCCGGATCACCGCGGTGGTTGGCCACGTTGAGAACCGGGTAATTCCCCCGATCAACAGCGGCGATGACGGTACGGGTGGTGCCAAAGTCAATGCCAAAGCGCATGCTCTTGACTGTAGACCACGTGCTGGCCTTGCACGCGCGAAAGCCCCGCGCACAGGCGGCCACGGGGGCAGCCCTGCACGCGGGGCGTTTTCTGTCTCTCGGAGTCGAGCCGAGATCCCACGCGGGATCCACGGGCTCCGAGGAGAAAACTAGGAGAGGAGGTCCTTCACGGCCTCACGCTCGCCGCGCAGCTCCTCGACGTTGGCGTCGATGCGGGCGCGCTGGAAGTCGTTGATCTCCAGGTCGGGGATGATCTCCCAGCGGCCGTCGACGGCGCGGGTCGGCAGGCCGGCGACGAGCCCGGCGTCGACACCATAGGAGCCATCGGAGACGACGGCGGCGGTGCACCAGGAGCTGGAGCCCTGGATCCAGTCGCGCATGTGGTCGACGGCAGCAGACGCCGCGGAGGCGGCGGAGGACTTGCCGCGGACCTCGATGATCTCAGCGCCGCGCTTGGCGACCCGCGGGATGAACTCTTCGGTGTACCAGGTGTGGTCGACGAGCTCGGTGAGCGGCTTGCCCTGGGCGGTGGCGTAGGTGATGTCCGGGAACTGGGTTGCGGAGTGGTTGCCCCACACGACCATGTTCTCAATGTCGGTGGTGGCGATGTCGAGCTTCTCTGCCAGCTGGGACAGGGAGCGGTTGTGGTCCAGGCGCATCATCGCGGTGAAGCGGTCGGCCGGAACGTCCGGGGCGGCGTGCTGGGCGATGAGGCAGTTGGTGTTGGCCGGGTTGCCCACGACGAGGACGCGAATGTCATCCGCAGCGTGGTCATTGATGGCCTTGCCCTGAGGACCGAAGATCTTGCCATTCGCACCGAGGAGGGCGGAACGCTCTTCGCCCTTGCCGCGCGGCTTCGCGCCCACGAGGAAGGCGGCCGAGGCGCCGTCGAAAGCCTCCTCCGGCTTGTCGCTGATGCTGATGTTCTTCACGAGCGGGAAGGCGGAGTCATTGAGCTCCATCGCGACGCCTTCCACCGCGCCCATCGCGGCCGGGATCTCCAGCAGCGAGAGTTCAATCGGCGTGTCCTTGCCGTACACATCACCATTGGCGATCCGCCACAGCAGGGAGTAAGCGATCTGGCCAGCAGCACCGGTGACAGCGATCTTCTTCGGGGCCATACTTAATCCATCCTTCCATCCTGGAGGTTTGGGCCGGAGTGGCTCCGGCCCACTGTCCTTCCCTAGCCTAGCGCCAATGCTCCGCATCGTCCGCGGGAGATTAGTCACCTTTCTCAATTCCACACATGTCCCCCATTTACCCCCGAATGTGGAGCAACTACCAGGACTTTTAGGGCTTCTCCGGAAGAAACACAGAATGTCATAGCCTCAAGTTGTGTCTTTAAGGCACCATAGGAACAGCAATCGCACGCTAAATATATGACCATTGCGCGATGCGTGGGAAGGATCTGCCGGAATGAGTGTTGGGGACGCCGTCACCAACGGCGCGGACGGGGCTGCCACCCCACGCGACGTCATCGCCGTGGCGCTCGAGCTTTTCGCCAAGAAGGGCTACTCGGACGCCAAGTTGGAGGCTATTGCCACCAAGTCGGGGATGTCCAAGCGGATGATCCACTACCACTTCGGCAACAAGAAGGGCCTCTACCTCCGCACCCTCGCGGAGGCCGTGCACCGCATTCACCCCGACCCCTCCGCCCTCGAACTCGATAGCTCCGTCCCCGTCGAGGGGGTACGAAAGATGGTCGACGCCATCTGGACCCAGATGGTCGCCCACCCCAAGGAACTCACTCTCCTCGTGGGGGAGAGCCTCCGCAACAACGCCCGCCTGCGCGATACTGCTCCCCTCGCCGACGCCTCCGAGCTCACTCTGCACCTGGACAAGCTCCTCATGCTCGGCCAGGACGCGGGCGCCTTCCGCCCCGGCATCTCCGCGGAGGACGTCTTTACCCTCATCGCCTCCTTCGCCTTCTACCAGGTCTCGGCCGACTCGGTGATGATCAACCTCCTGGACATCGACATGAGCCGCACCGTCAACCAGGAGGGCATGCACCGGCTCGTCATGGACACGGTCCTCGCGTTCCTCACCTCCAACATCCCGTCCACGGGGCAGTCGAGCTACCTCGCCCCCGAGGGCGAAAACGACGAGCCCCAGTCCGCCGCCGGGATCTACTGCCCGGGCGCCTAGCTGCCGCGCGGCGGGTGGCCGTCGAGACCTCTCCTCCCCTGACAGCCAAGGGGGTGGGGCGTCAAGAACTCGTCCATCCCTTCGGGCGGGCCCTGACATCTTCTTGACGCCGTCAAGCGAGTAACATGAGCCGCCATGATCGGACCTCAACCGAGGCTCTCGCCCCAAGCGCGCGTGTGCTGGGGTTTTGCAGGACTCGTCGCCTTGGGCACCCTGCTTCTCTGCACACCGTGGGCGAGTGCCGGCCCGGAGCCCGTCGCTTTTCCTGACGCGCTCTTTACGGCCACCTCCGCCGTGAGCTTGACGGGTTTGATTACCGTCGACACCGCGACGGCGTGGTCAACCACCGGGCGGATCATCATTGCACTTCTCATCCAATTCGGGGGCCTCGGCTTCATGACCGTGGCCTCCCTGCTCACCCTCGCGATCTCCGGGCGGCTCGGCCTCACCCGCGGCGAGGACGCCCAGGCGGAAGGCCGGGGCGTCGACCGCGGCGAGGTGGCCTGGGTGGTGCGCACGACGGTGCTCTTCTCCCTCGGGGTGGAGCTCATCGTGGCGATCGTCATCGGGACCCGCTACGCGCTCACTCACCCGGGGCAGGGAATCATCCATGCGGTATGGTTTGGCGTCTTCCACGCGATTTCCAGCTTCAATAACGCGGGCTTCGCTCTCCAGAGCGATAACCTCATCAGCTTCGCCCACGACGCCCTCATCCTCCTCCCCCTCGCCTTCTCCCTCATCATCGGCGGTATCGGCTTTCCCGTTCTCCTCGAGTTCGCCCGGCGCGTCCGCTTCATCCTCTTCCACCAGGGCCACCTCCGGCGCTGGTCGCTGACCGCCCGCTTCACGGCGATCGGTACCCTCAGCCTCATCATCGCGGGCACCCTGCTCGTGGGCCTCGCCGAGTGGAACGGGGCGCTGCGGGCCGTCGGCACGAATCCGCTGCTCAAGGGGGTCAACGCCTTCTTCGCGGGGGTGAGCCCCCGTACCGCGGGCTTCAACGCCCTCGACTACGCGGACTTCCACCCCTCGACGCTGCTGGGCACGGACATCCTCATGGTCATCGGCGGCGGCACCGGCGGCACGGCCGGCGGCGTCAAGGTGACGACGGCAGCCGTGCTCACCGCCGCGGTCCTCGCGGAGATCCGCGGCCTGCGCTCGACGAGCCTCGGCGCCCGCACCGTCCCCACCCACTCCATCCGCCAGGCGCTCGCCGTGCTCACGCTCTCCGTCTTGCTCGTCATCGGGGCGGTCACGGCGCTGCTCTTCCTGGCGCCCCAATTCAGCACGGATCAGATCGCCTTTGAGGTGTGCAGCGCCTTCGCTACCGTCGGCCTGTCCACCGGCATCACCGCGGACCTTCCCATCACCGCGCAGGTGGTCATCATGTGCCTCATGTTCGCCGGCCGCGTCGGCCCCCTAGCCCTCGCGACGGCCTTCGCCTCCCGACAGAAACCCCGCTACTACGACTACCCAGAGGAGCGTCCTTCCATTGGCTGAATACAGTACCCCGCGTCGTCGCCGCCGCCTCTTCCTCCCGAGCAGCGGGGCGGAATCCACCCCCGTGATCATCCTCGGCATGGGCCGCTTCGGGCAGGCCCTGGGCGAGGAGCTGCAGTCCCGCCGCGTGGAGGTCCTCGCCGTCGACGCCGACCAGCGCCGCGTCCAGGAGCTCGCCGACGACTTCGACCACATCGTCTGCGCGGACACCACCCAACCCAACACCCTCAAGCAGCTGGGCGTGGCCGATGCCAAGCGCGTGGTCATCGCGATCGGATCCGACCTGGAGTCCTCCATCCTCACCGCCTCCGCGGTGGTGGACCTCGGGGTGCCCGCCATCTGGGCCAAGGCCGACAGCGCCGCGCATGAGAAGATCCTCCGGCAGATCGGCGTCCACCACATCATCATGCCGGAGGCCGACACCGGCCGGCGCATCGCGCACCTCATCGACGGCCAGGTCACCGACTTCATCGAGTTCGACCCCGGCTTCGCCCTGGCGAAGATGGTCCTGCCCGAGCACGCGGAGGGGAAGACCTCCCGGGAGATCCGGGCGACGGGCGCCGGGGTGGCCGTCGTCGCCCTCAGCCGCCAGGGCAGCGACTACATGCTGCCCTCCCCCAAGGACCCGCTGCAGCCGGGCGACCTCGTGGTCATGGCCGGCTCCGCGGATGACCTCGAGGCCTTCGCCGCGGACTAGGCGGCCGAGCGGTCGCGGATGAACTCGGGGGTGGCCTCCCCGCGGACGGCCTCGGCGGTGACGACGACCTCGCTGATCGTGTCATCGTCGGGGAGCTCGAACATCACGGGCACGAGGACCTCCTCCATGATGGCGCGGAGCCCCCGGGCCCCCGTCCCGCGATCCATGGCCTGCTCCGCGATGGCCTCCAGCGCCTCCTCGCGGAAGGTGAGGTCCACCCCGTCCATGCGGAAGAGCTCCTGATACTGCTTGACCAGGGAGTTCTTGGGCTCGGTGAGGACGCGCACGAGCGTGTCGCGGTCGAGGCTCGAGACGGTGGCGACGACGGGAAGCCGGCCGATGAACTCCGGGATGAGCCCGAACTTCACGAGGTCCTCCGGGCGCACCTGCGCATAAATATCCTGCTCGGCGAGGTCCTGGGCGGAGTCGATCTCCACCCCGAAGCCCAGGCCCCGGCGGCCCACCCGCTCCTGGATGACCTTGTCCAGGCCGGCAAAGGCGCCGGCCACGATGAAGAGGATGTTCGTCGTGTCGAGGTGGATGTACTCCTGGTTGGGGTGCTTGCGCCCGCCCTGCGGGGGGATGGCCGCGACCGTGCCCTCGAGGATCTTCAGCAGCGCCTGCTGCACGCCCTCGCCGGAGACGTCGCGCGTGATGGAGGGGTTGTCCCCCTTGCGGGTGATCTTGTCGACCTCGTCGATGTAAATGATTCCCCGCTCGGCGCGCTCAATGTCATTGTCGGCCGCCTGGATGAGCCGCAGGAGGATGTTCTCCACGTCCTCGCCCACGTAGCCGGCCTCGGTGAGGGAGGTGGCGTCCGCGATAGCGAAGGGGACATCAAGGAGCCGCGCGAGCGTCTGCGCGAGGTACGTCTTGCCTGAGCCCGTGGGCCCCAGCAGCAGGATGTTCGACTTGGAGAGCTCGACGGTGTCCTCGTCCTCCTTGAGCACGCGGCTGCCGGTGGTGTGCCGCGCGTTCTCCTGGGCACGCACGCGCTTGTAGTGGTTGTACACCGCGACGGAGAGGGTGCGCTTGGCCGCGTCCTGCCCGACGACATAGCGGTCAAGGAACGCCGCGATCTCCGAGGGGCGGGGAAGCTTCGGCTTGGAGGAGGTGGGCTCGTCCGTGGACTGCGCCATCTCCTCGGCGATGATCTCGTTGCACAACTCGATGCATTCATCGCAGATGTACACTCCGCCGCCGGCGATCAGTTTCTTCACCTGCTTCTGGGACTTGCCACAGAAGGAGCATTTCAGCAGGTCAGCGGTTTCTTGCATACGTGCCATGAGGTAAGTGAGACTCGCTTCTTCAGTTGGTGGAGGGCCTTGATCTTTCACTGTATCGAATGCGTCAAACTCATTTCGGTTGCCGTGCCGG
The DNA here is from genome assembly GCF_021568315.1 of Corynebacterium uropygiale. GTDB lineage: Bacteria > Actinomycetota > Actinomycetes > Mycobacteriales > Mycobacteriaceae > Corynebacterium > Corynebacterium uropygiale. The sequence goes on along the minus strand of NZ_JAKGSI010000005.1, from coordinate 111,923 downwards.
GGTGCTCGCCTTGCTACCCTCGTCCCGTGACCACCCTCTACCGGACCATCTTCGGCTCCCTGCGGGATTCCGAGCTCGCGTCGCCCGCCCTCACCGACGACGCCCAGACGCTCACCTACGGGGAGCTGCGCACACGCGTCCAGGCCGTGGCCGCCGCGCTCTGGGCCCGGGGCCTCCGGCGGGGCGAGGTCCTCGCCCTCTGCCTGCCCAACTCCGCCGAGTTCGCGGCCCTCTTCCACGGCGCCCTCCTGGCTGGTGCCGTCGTGACCCCCATGCACCCGGCCCTCTCCGAGAGCGATCGCCGCTGGCAGATGGAGCAATCGGGCGCCCAGTGGTTCGTCGACGCCGACGCCGCCCACGACCTCCTCCACCCCGGCGATGCCGCCGCTCTGCCTAGCGCGGAGCTCGCCCGCCGCGCCGCAGAGCTCGACGCCGAGGCCGGACCCGATGACCTCGCCGTCATCCCCTTTTCCTCCGGGACGACGACCGGCCGCGCCACCGGCGTGCGCCTGCGCCAACGCCATCTCTGTACCAACGTGGAGCAGGCGCTTCCCCGGATGCAGGACCTGGGGCTTCGCCCCGAGTGGGCCATGCTTGCGCCGCTGCCCATGTCTCACATCTACGGGCTCACCGTCGAGCTCAACATGGCGCTGCGCCACCGGAATCACATTCTCACCTCGGCGCGCTTTCACGTCTCCCACCTGCTCGATCACTGCGAGCGCTTCGGGGCCCAGTGGGCCTCGGTGGCCCCGCCGATTCTCCTCGCCCTGCGCCAGGCCGCGCAGGATCCCGAGACGCGGCGAAGGCTCCGCTCTCTCCGCGTGTTGCTCTCCGGGGCGGCGCCGCTCGATGGGGAGCTCGCCCGGGAGGTTAGCCGGCTCACCGGGGCGCAGGTGGTGCAGGGCTATGGGCTCAGCGAGGCCTCCCCGGTCACCCACGTCTCGCTGCCCGGGCAGGAGGATCCGGCGGCCATCGGTACCCCCGTCGAGGGCACCGAGATCCGCGTCGTCAGCCCCGAGGATCCCCAGAAGGTGCTCGGCCCCGGCGAACTCGGCGAGATGTGGGTCCGCGGCCCCCAGGTAATGGACGGCTACCTCGACGGCAGCGGGGTCGACGAGGACGGCTGGCTGCGCACCGGGGACCTCGTCCGCGTCGACGAGCACGGGATGACCTGGGTCATCGACCGCGCCAAGGAACTCATCTACTACCACGGTTTTCAGGTCCCGCCCGCCGAACTCGAGGCGCTGCTCCTGCAGTATCCGGGGATCGCGCAGGCCGCCGTCACCGCCGGCTATGACGAGCAGGGGGAGGAATACCCGTGGGCGTTCGTCGTCCCCGATCCTGGGGCCGAGCTCCACCCGGAGGAGATCATGACGTGGGTGGCCGAGCGCGTGACCCCCTACAAGAAGATCCGGCGGATGGACGTGCGCGCGGAGATTCCCGTCTCTCCCAGCGGAAAGATCCTGCGGCGGCTTCTTCGAACAGAGAATCGATCTCATGTCCGACCCCTATGGCACACTGGTCCGCATGAAGAGGATTCGACGCCCTAAGAAGCTCCTTGCGCTGGGAACGCTCTGTGTCCTGGCCTTCTGTGCGCTCCAGAGCTGCGGGGATGTGCCGGAGTCCCCGGATGAGCTCGCCCGGGACGTCGCGAGCGGTATCGAGAGTGTGCTCGAGACGCCCCCGGAGAGTGGCGAGCCGGCGGAGGTCGATGCCGCGCCCGAGCCCGACACGCCTCCCCCGGCAGATGATGGCGCCGACGCCCCGACCCTGCCCGACCCGGCCCCCGAGGAGAACACCGGGGCCGCGGGGCCCGCGCCAGGGGTGGACGTGGCGGCAGCCTTCGCACACCTGGAGGAGCTGGAGGTGAAAGGCCGCGCCCCGAAGACGGGTTATGATCGCGCCCTGTTCGGCCAGGCGTGGTCCGACGATGTCACGGTGGAATTTGGCCACAATGGCTGCGATACGCGCAATGACATCCTCCGGCGGGATCTCCACGACCTCGTCCTCAAGCCGGGGACCCGGGACTGCGTGGTGCTCAGCGGGGTGCTCGAGGATCCGTACACCGGGGCCAGCATCCCGTTCACGAGGGGGAAGGCGACGAGCTCGCGGGTGCAGATTGATCACGTCGTCGCCCTCTCCGATGCGTGGCAGAAGGGGGCGCAGCAGCTCAGCGTCGAGCAGCGGCGGGACCTCGCCAATGATCCGCGGAACCTTCTTGCCGTCGATGGGCCCACCAACCAGGCGAAAAGGGATGGGGACGCCGCCACGTGGCTTCCCCCGAACAAGGCCTTCCGGTGCGCCTATGCCGCCCGGCAGATTGACGTGAAGTGGACCTATGGGCTGTGGGTGACCGAGGCGGAGAAGGCCGCGCTCAGCCAGCAGCTTCAGCGCTGCTCATAAGGCTTAAGCTTCCTCCAGACCCGGGGCGCAGGCGAAGGGGGCGGCGGTGATCTCGCGCAGCTCCGCCACGGTGACTCCGGTCGCGCACTCGAGGAGAGTGAGCCCCTTCTCGTGGTCCACGGAGAAGACCCCGTGGGAGGTGACAATGAGGTCCACGCACCGGGCGCCGGTGAGCGGGAGGGAGCAGGACTCCACGATCTTTGACTGCCCCTTCTTGGTCAGGTGATCGGTCATGACAATGACCTTCTTCGCACCGTGGACAAGGTCCATGGCCCCGCCCATGCCGCGCACCATCTTCCCGGGGATCATCCAATTCGCCAGGTCACCGCGGGCGGAGACTTCCATGGCGCCGAGGACCGCCACGTCCACGACGCGCGCGCGGATCATGCCGAAGGACTCGGAGGAGCTGAAGAAGCTCGCGCCCCGGGTCACCGTGATGGTCTCCTTGCCGGCATTGGTGAGCTCGGGGTCCAGTTCCTCCTCGGTGGGATACGGCCCCACGCCCAGCACACCGTTCTCCGAGTGGAGGATGACCTCCCTCCCCTCCGGGAGGTAGCCGGGGACGAGGGTGGGCATCCCGATCCCCAGGTTGACGTACTGGCCGTTCTCCAGCTCCTCGGCGACGCGCGCCGCCATCTCTTCCCTGGTCCAGCTCATGAGCGCACCTTCCTGATCTCGATGGGGGTGTCCTGCGGGCCCACCTCCACGACCCTCTGCACATAAATGCCGGGGACGTGGACGTCGTTGGGATCGAGCTCCTCGACGACCTCCTCCACCTGGGCGATCGTGACCTCGCCGCAGCGGGCCACGTCCGGATTGAAGTTGCGGGCGGTCTTAGCAAAGACAAGGTTCCCCGCGCGGTCGGCCTTCGCCGCGTGGACGAGGGCGAAGTCCGCGCGGATGGCCTCCTCCAGGACGTAGACCTCCCCACCGAATTCGCGGGTCTCCTTGGGGGCGGAGACCTCGGCGACGCTGCCGTCGGAATTGTGGCGGATGGGGATGCCGCCATCCGCGACGGGGGTGCCGACGCCGGCCGTCGTGTAAAAGGCCGGGATGCCCGCGCCGCCCGCGCGCATGCGCTCGGCGAGGGTGCCCTGCGGGGTGAACTCCACCGCGATCTCCCCGGCGAAGTACTGGCGGGCATATTCCTTGTTGTATCCGATATAGGACCCGATGGTCCGGGAAATGCGGTGATCAGCGAGGAGAATGCCGAGGCCCAGGCCGTCCGCCCCGCAGTTGTTGGAGATCACCGTGAGATCGGAGGCCCCCTGCTCGTGGAGCGCCTCGATGAGCCGGACCGGCACGCCCACGAGCCCGAAGCCGCCGACGGCGATGGAGGCCCCGTCGGGAATGTCTGCCACTGCCTCGTGTGGCGTGGGTAGGGTCTTGTCAATCATGTGAGGCAGTGTACACTGAGGTTCACATATTGCACAATCGTTCTTCTAGTGAACGCCGGAGGACTTCTTTAGGCATGGAACAATCACTCACCCCACCCGTGCAATCGCTCGTCCGCGGGCTCGCCGTCATTCAAACCTTCGGCGCCGCGCGCCCTCGGCAGACCCTCGCCCAGGTCGCCGAGGAAACGGGCCTCGCCCGCGCCACGGCCCGTCGATTCCTCCACACGCTCGTCGCCCTCGGCTTTGCCGGCACCGATGGCCACGAGTTCTGGCTCACTCCCCGCATCCTCAACCTCGGGACGGCGTATCTCTCCGGGCTCGGCCTGCCGGAGGTGGCCCAGCCTCACCTGGAGAAACTCTCCCGCGAGCTCAACGAGTCGGTTTCCATGGCGGTCCTCGACGGCACCGATGTCGTCTACGTCAACCGCGTGGCGGTGCGCCGCATCATGACCGTCGGCATCACCATCGGCTCCCGCTTCCCCGCGTGGGCCACCTCCATGGGGCGTGTCCTCCTCTCTGACAAGGATCCCGAGGAGCTCGACGCCCACCTCCGCGCGGTGGAGCTCACCCCCCTGGCGGCACGCACAGCCACCGAGCCCGCCGTCGTCGCGGAGCGCATCGCCAAGGTCGCCGAGCAGGGCTGGTGCATCGTTGACCAGGAGCTGGAGGCGGGCCTGCGGTCTCTCGCCGCGCCGATCACCGACGCCGAGGGACGGATCGTGGCGGCCATCAACACCTCCACCCAAACGGCCGTCCACAGCGTGAAGGAGCTGCACCAGCGCTTCCTCCCCGCCCTCCTCGATACCGCCGCCGCGATCAGCGCGGACCTCGCCGCCACCGGAAAGGATTTTCATGACTTCTCTTCAGCCCACTGACATCGTCCTCAGCCACCCGCTGCGCACCCCCGTGGGCCGCTATGGCGGCTCGCTCGCCGGGGTGCCGGTGCAGGATCTTGCCCGCACCGTGGTGGATGCCCTCCTCGAGGCGGCCGGGCCCGAGGCCCGCGACGCCGTCGATGACCTCATCCTCGGTCAGTCCTCCCCCAACGGGGCGGCCCCGGCGCTGGGCAGGGTCGTCGCACTCGACGCCGGTCTCGACCACGTCCCCGGCATGCAGCTCGACCGCCGCTGCGGCTCGGGCCTCCAGGCCATCACGACGGCGGCCGCCCACATCGCCGCCGGGGCCGCGGACCTCATCATCGCTGGTGGGGCGGAGTCGATGTCCCGGGCGGAGTATAGCGTCGACCACCGCATCCGCTGGGGTGTGAAGGGCGGGGACCTCACCCTCCACGACCGCCTCGCGGAGGCCCGCGCCACCGCCGGAGGGCGCCACCACCCGATTCCGGGTGGGATGATTGAAACCGCGGAGAACCTCCGCGCCGAGTACGACATCCCCCGCGAGGAGCAAGACGCACTCTCCGCCGCCTCGCACGCCCGGGCGGTGGCCGCCCGGGGGGACGGGCGCTTCGCCGAGGAGATCGTCCCCGTCGGCGACGTCACCGAGGATGAGCACCCGCGCCCCGACTCCACCACCGAGAAACTCGCCCGGCTGCGCCCGGTGATGAAGAACCTCGACGGCGCCACGGTCACGGCTGGCAACGCCTCCGGGCAGAACGACGGCGCGGCCGCGATGTTCGTCTCGACGGCCGCCACCGCCGAGAAACTGGGGCTCCAGCCGAGCGTCGTGCTGCGCGGCTGGGCTGTGGCCGCCGTCGAGCCCGAGCGCATGGGCATCGGTCCGGTGCCCGCGAGCCGCAAGGTGCTGGAGCGCCTCGGGCTCAGCCTTGAGGACATGGACCTCATCGAGCTCAACGAGGCCTTCGCCGCCCAGGCGCTCGCCGTCCTCCGCGAGTGGGGTCTCGACGCCGAGGACCCCCGCCTCAACCCGCAGGGCTCCGGCATCTCCCTCGGCCACCCCGTGGGCGCGACGGGGGCGCGGCTGGTCGTCACCGCCAGCCACCATCTGCGGCGCACGGGCGGGCGTTACGGACTCGTGACGATGTGCATCGGCGGCGGTCAGGGGATCGCCGCTGTCCTCGAGAACCCGGAGGCCCGCGCATGAGCATTCTGCACCACGTTCGCTACGGATCAGGCCAGCCGATCGTGTTCCTGGGCTCCATCGCTTCCACCCTCGAGATGTGGGAACCGCAGCTCAACGGACTCTCTGCGGGGGCCGAGGTCATCGCCATCGACCACCGGGGCCACGGCGGATCACCAGTGATTCCCGGCCCGTGCACTCTTGCTGACCTTGCCGCGGATGTTCTTGAGACCCTCGATCACCTGGACATCAAGCGCTTCTCCGTGGTGGGGTTGTCACTGGGTGGTGCGGTGGCCCAACACCTCGCTACCCACACGGACCGGGTAGAGCGGGCCGCTTTGCTGTGCACAGCACCGAAATTCGGGCAGCGCAGCACGTGGCTGGAGCGTGAAGAGCTCACTCGCACCCAGGGGATCGGCCCCATGGTGGAAGCCATCCTTGGCTTGTGGCTAAGCGAGGCTTTCACCGCCCAGAACCCGGCGACAGTTGATCGGATGCGCCGAATGATCGCCTCTACTCCAGGCGAAGCCTATGCTGCGTGTGCTGCCGCACTCGCCGAGTTTGATCGCACCGACTCCCCCACCCTGCCCGTGCCCACCCTCACGATCGCTGGAGCGGAGGATCGCTCCACCCCGCCCGCAACCGTCGCCCAGCTGGGCGGGGAGCACGTCGTCGTCCCCGGCGCACACGTCCCCACCGTGGAATCACCGGAAGCGATCACCCACGCCCTCAGCCACTTCTTGGAGGTCTCCCTGTGAACACCCCCGGCATTCCCCTGCGCCCCGGTGCCTCGGCGGCCGTCCCACACTCCGTTGATCTGCTCGTCATCGGCAGTGGCGCCGCCGGCCTCAGCGCTGCGGCCATCGCCGCCGAGCGCGGCCTCAGCGTCCTCGTCGTAGAGAAATCCGAGGTCATCGGAGGTACGACGGCCTATTCCGCCGGCACCTGGTGGGCCCCCGGCAACCCCTTCCAGTCCGAGCCGGACCGGGAGAAGGCCTCCGCCTACCTCGACGCCGTGGTGGGGGACTGCGCCCCGCGCGCCCTCCGCGAGGGCTACCTTGACGCTGTGCCCCAGGTCATCGAGGAGCTAGCTGCCCTCGGCGTGACGTTCCGGCACTCGCCCGCCGTCGTCGATTATCACAGCGAGATCGATGGCGCTGGGCTGACCGGGCGCGCCCTCGAGCCCGACGCCTTCGACGGCCGCGCCCTCCACCCGGAGGCCTTCCGCACCCTGCGCGGCCCGGTCCCCGAGTTCGCGCTCTTCTCCGGCCAGCTCATGATCCGCCGCCCTGAGGTCTCGACGCTCCTCGGGCTCTTCAGCCGTAAGCCGGGCCCCACGCTCCGCGCCGCCGTGACGGCCCTCTCGCTGGGCCTGCGCTGGGTGTGGGATCGGGCGCGTGGCTGGCCTCGCGGTACTCGCCTGGTCATGGGGAACGCGCTCATCGCTGCGCTCTACCACGCGGCGACCCAGCGCGGCGCCCAGGTGATGGTCTCGGCGCACCCGACGGCCCTCCACCGCGATGAGGACAGCGGCCAGGTCACCGGCGCCGACATTGCCTTTGACGGGCGCACCCACCGCGTCGAGGCGCGGGCCGGGGTGGTACTCGCCGCGGGCGGCTTCCCCCACTCCGCCGAGCTACGCGGCGCGCACCTGCCTGCCCCTACGCCGCAGTTCAGCCGCGCCGCGGAGAGCTGCACGGGGGACACGCACCACCTCGCGGCGGAGGTGGGCGCGCAGCTCGCCGGCAGCGAGGGCGGCAACGCGCTGTGGTTCCCTTCCTCGGTGGGCACCCGCCACGACGGATCGATCTCCGTCTTCCCGCACATTTGGGACCGCGGCAAGCCGGGGCTCATCGCCGTCGACGCCTCTGGGCAGCGCTTCGTCGACGAGTCCTGCTCCTACCACCGCTTCGTCCGCGCCATGTACGAGCGTCACGAGTCGCAGGCTGCCATCCCCGCGTGGCTCATTTTCGACGCCCGGACGCTGAAGAGCTATGGCATGGGGCGGATCACCATGCCCCACCTCCCGGGCTGGGCGCTGGCCCCAGCCCGCCGCTCCGGTTATCTCCACCGGGCGTCGAGCGTGCGGGCTCTCGCACGCAGGATTGGCGTCGATCCCGACGGCCTCGAGGCGACCGTGACGCGCTGGAATGAGGACTGCTCCCAGGGCGTCGACACTGCGTTCCACAAGGGCGAGACGGAATTCGGGCGCGCCGCTGGCGATCCCGAGGCTCCGCTCAACCCGAACCTCGAGCCGATCGACGACGCCCCCTATTACGCCATCGCTGTCTATCCCACGCCGCTCGCCACGACCTATGGCGTGGCCACGGACCCGCAGGCGAGGGCCCTCGACGCTGAAGGCCGCGTCATCCCCGGCCTCTACGCGGCAGGCACCGATGCGCGAGGGATCATGGGATCCGAGTACCCGGGCGCGGGAGTCCAGGTGGGATCGGCGCTTGTTGCCGGGTGGCAGGCGGCCAGGGATGCTGCCGCGAGGGTGCGGGGCGATGACGCCGCGAATCGATAGCTTCTGGCTGGAGGCTTTTCTCGTCGTCGCGGAGGAGCTGCACTTCGGACGTGCCGCCGAGCGCCTCCACGTGGGGCAGTCTCCTCTCAGCCAGACGATTAAGAAGCTGGAAAAGGAGATCGGGGCGCAGCTTTTCGATCGATCAACTCGCCGGGTCTCCCTCTCCGCGGCGGGGCACGCTTTTGTGCCCGAGGCCCGCGCCCTCCTGCACGGGCTTCAGCTGGGAGTCGAACGGGCTCACGCCGCCGCCGGGGAGATCCATGGCACCGTGCGAGTGTCCTTCTCCGGGAGCATGAATCATGACACCTTGCCCCGCCTGGTCTCAGCCGTGGCGGCGAAGCATCCCCATATCCGCATGGAGTGTACCCAGCGGCTCTTGTCTGGCGATGCCATTCGTGCCCTGGAGAATGGCCATGTTGATGTGGCCTTCACGGGGCTCCCCATTGCCTCTCCGCTGATTGCGACATTGCCACTGGCTGAAGAGGCTCATTACCTGCTGTGTTCGATGGATCACCCGTTGGCACGGGCCGGGCGTTCGTCGTGTTCTTTCCGCGACATTGCTGAGGAGTCCTTCATTTGTACGCCTCAGCATCAGGGATCGACGCTTCGACGGGTCTTTGATGAGACGGCCCAGGCCAACGGTGTATCCCCTGCGGTGAAATATGAGGTCGCGGACTCCTCAATGGTCATGGCCTTTGTTGCGCACGGCCTTGGTGTTGCCCTCATTCCCGAATGCCTCTGCGCCATTAAGCCACCGGATACTCACGCCATCCTCCTTGATGACGTGCCCCCTCTCCATTCCGCGCTGGCGTGGCGGAAAGACAATCAATCGGAGGTGTTGCGGGCGGTGCTGCGGTGTGCCGGCAATCAGTGAACACCCATGACCGTGCGTGAACCACTTCCACTGAGTCCTGGAATTCTCCTCGGACCAATGCTGGTCAAAACCAATCTCAACGCCTGGAGGGATAGCACGGCCTGGACTCTAGGGTGTACGACAGCTCCGTCGAGCATTCGCACAAGACGAGAAATAGTTCAATTCTCATTTTTAAAAGTAAAGTGATGTAACACCATCTGAGTTACAATCATGAAGAATATAAAATATCCGCTATAATCATACCCCGAGACGAGAGTGTCGTAGCCACCTTTATAGACAAGCGGACTGATAATGAGAACGATTAAGTCGAATAAAAGGATAAAGATAAGTCCCAGCTGCTTGAGATAAGACCGCACAGCTGGTCTATCTTCCCAAGCTATATTAATAAACCTTCGAACCAGTACAACACTAACAAAACCACAAATCGCTCCTGCGACACTAACTAATATGTTCAGACTCGTACTCATTCAATCACCCGTTCCAGGGAAAGCCACCGAAGAAATAGCCCTGACAGCACAGCTAGAAGCGCTCCAATCAATGCGAATATGTACATAATTTCCCATGCGCGCAGAAGGCATAGACCCAACACCATCAAAGAAATAACATAAACGCTAATCTTTGCAAGATAGTAGTAAAATGGGCGATATTTCATGGAATACAGAATGAGGGCAGGCAATACCGATATAGCCTGCACAAACATTCCAATAGCCATCCCCTCTAGCAGGGCTTTCAGAAGCATTTGCAATTCTCCATCTCTTAACCTATCCCTTTTAGTGCAGATCGCGGCGTGCCGCGGACGCTACCGTCGATCATTCATTCAACTGATATCCCGTTGCGGGAAGGTTTCCATTTATTATGGCGTCCCTAATTTCCTCCTCCGGAGTACCAACTGGGAAAAGTGGAACATAATCCAACTCCCGAGCTTTTTCAGAAATTTCTGGACCAGCTTCGTCTGAGAACACAATATCATCTCCATCCCGCAGGGCACTACTCCTCTCGCCACTATCCTTATCTCTGGTTATATACGTCGTGTCCGAGCCCACTATCCTGCGCATGATGTTTTCTTTAAATATCAGCCATGACATGCCCGCCACCACGGCAGAATTAATAGGCCCGAGCTTAGATGCCCCTCCGGTTGGCCCCCATGCGCAAATATCTAGAGAAATATAGGGCTTCCCATTTTTTAAAATGGTACCGAAATTGAACGTGATTGTCCTACCGGCGCCTCCTGGATGCCCCTCCAGTGACAATAGGCTAAATCCAGTGGAAGAAATGTTAGTGACCCGCACAGGAGCTTTAACAAATTTTACAGGAGAATTTACTAGATCGGTAGCATTCAGCTCACACTCTTGACCGACCGCTATCTTGTCGGGACAGCCGCTGAAAGTAAAATACCGGTTAAAATGTGTAATGATCTCTTGCGCAATCGCCTCCGCCGTCCACCTTTCCGACTTTTCAATGAGCGTATAATTCTTTACATATGAGCCGTCACCCTCTTCGTACAGCGGCAACAATTCACTTCGGAATGGCACCCACTGCAATTTTTGATTTTCAAAATCTTGCTGGATTGCATTGAGGTGGGCAGGATACTCGTTTGAAGTAGGGAATCCAAATCGACTGTTTTCCCAACCCAGTTTTGACCAGTAATTCCTAATAGCCCCCTTCACAATATGAGCATTAGTCCCCGGACTCCAATAAATGGATCCGCCTTCAAAGTGGTTATATTTCCCAAAGACGTTGGGCGTAGTCTGTTCATCCGTCATGGGGAAACCTAAAGATCCCATTTCCCAATCTTGACTTGCCCACATATCTCGGATGTTCCCCTGGATCACATGCGCCTGGGGATCCTGGGATTTCCAGTACACCGATCCCCCTTCAAAATGGTTGAATCGTCCAGGCTTCCGTGTCGGCTGTTCGTCGGTCAGGGGGTAGCCCAGGTGTCCCCTCTCCCAAGAGTATTGTGACCACTTTCCCCGGATCAACCCACCCACTTGATGTGCGACCCCCTCTGCAACCTGCGGGTGCCAAAAGATCGAGGTATCTCTTTCAAAGTGCTGATACTTGCCACCCCGTGCAGCATCCAGCTCGTCAGTTATAGCATCCCCAAAGAACGCATGGCCGCCAAGGCGGTGATACGTCTCAAGGATCCTACCCATTACCCAACGTCCATGGAGTTCATCAGCATTCACCGCTACCCCAAGACCTAGCGAACCAATCGTGATAATCGCAGCCACTGACTTGCCGTACCGTGTCGCCACCATGGCAACCTCCTGGGGTGAAAACTACTTTCCGCTTAAAGTAGCCAAAGCCCGCGGCCTTGGCTATCCACGCGGTGCATATTCCCCTCGGCGGAGTGCAATAATTATTGGCTGGCCAGGGCTTCCCCCACGGCGAAGCCGCGCACGATCGCCGATCCCAACGTCGCTCCCCCACCCGGATAGGCGCCGTGGAATGCCGTGGCTGAGCAGTTCCCCGCCGCCCACAAACCAGCAATCGGCTCGCCTCCCCGGCCAATGACCTGGCCTTCGCGGTTGACCCGAATTCCGCCGGCGGTGCCCAGCACGCCGGGATGGACTTCCACGGCGTAGAAGGGCCCTCGCTCCAGCGGGGCCAAGCAGGGGTTGGGTCCTACTGTCGGGTCGCCCAGGTGTCGGTCTTCCTCGCTGGCGCCGCGGTGGAATTCTGGGTCCTCCCCGCGCCGCGCGTTCTCGTTGAAGGCCGTCACGGTGTTCTCCAACCCATCGGGGTCCACCCCGATGCGCTCGGCGAGTTTCCGCAGGGTCGGGGCACTGGCCATCCACTCCGGCGGCTCTCCGGGCGTCGAACCCGCCACGGGATAGCGCTCAATGTAGGTGCGATCCATGATGAGCCATGCCGGGAGGTTCGCCCAGGTTCGTGTCACGGGATCCACGTTTCCGAACACCCGGGTGAGGTCGTGGTAGTTGAGGGCCTCGTTGATAAAGCGGCGGCCGCGACTGTTGACGGTCACGGAGCCGGGCAGGGTCATCTCGACGTTGCCCATGCGCCCGCCGGGCACGCCGTCATAGCGGAAGTCCGGCGGGCAGATGACGGGCACGCCCCAGATCGCCTTGGAGTCGGCCACGTCCGCGCCGGCTGCGGTGGCCAGGTAGAAGCCGTCACCCTCATTGGAGGGCGCGGAGATCGGCCGCACGTCAAAGGCCAGGAGGGTTCTCCGCAGGTGCTCGTTCCATTCGAAGCCGCCCGAGGCGATGACGACGTCCGTCGCGCGCACAGTAACCTGCTGCTCTTCACCGAGCTCGACGTCCCACCGCCCATCCGCCGCGCGGGCGAGCGCCCGCACCGGGGCGCGGCGCACGATGGGTACGCCCGCCTCGATAGCCGAGGCCAGCAGCGATCCCGCGAGTGCCCCTCCCATCGTGCGGATCCCCTGGGCCGCCCGCTCGGCGAGGAGATCGGGGTCCGGGGCAGCCCCGCCGAGGGCGTCGCGCTCCTCCATCGAGATGAGCGGGAAGTAGGTCGGCGGTCGCAGCGCCTCGGCGAGCCCCTCCCACGGCGAGGGGTCGAAGGGCGCATTGTCCAGGCCGCGGCCGGTGCGCGAGCCCTGGGCGGAACCGTGATAGTCCGGGCGACCCAGTGGCCGCACATTCACGCGAGTGGCGCTGCTCAGCCACTCCACCGCCCGCTGCCCCGTGGCGAGGTACCAGGCGATCTCTTCGCTGCTCATGTGGCCCTCCGTGACGGAGCGGAGGTACTCAGTGGCGGCCTCGTCCGAGTCCTCCCAGCCCGCTTCACGCATGAGGCGGTTGTTGGGCACCCAGAAGACGCCGCCACCGGCAGCCGTCGTCCCTCCCAGGCGCGCGGCCTTCTCCACGAGGAGGACGCGCTGCCCTCCGGCGGCCGCCCGGGTGGCGGCGACGGTCCCCGCCGCGCCGGAGCCCATGACCAGGACATCGACGTCGCGGTACTCGTCGGGAAGGGCGGAGAGATCAGAGAGCAGCATAGAGGTCCTCCTCGGTCGGGGCGTCGTCGAGCGCGACGCGCAGGGGTGTGGCGAGGCTGCTGCGGACGTCGACGGCGATCTTGCCGACGCCCACCGCGCGGTCAGCCATGAGCTGGAGGGCGGCGGACACGCCGGGAAGGCCGACCTCGTGGGTGATGAGCTCGCGGAGAAGATCGCGGTAACGGGCGACGAAGCGCAGCGGCTCCCCCAGCCCGCCTTGGCAATTGCGCGAGCCGAGGATCTCGATCTCCTTCGTGGGGAGGCTGCGCAGCGGGATCTGGGCGGGGCGCTCGGAGATCCCCACGCACACGATCCGCCCGGTGCACGCGATGGCATGCACCGCGTCCTCCAGGCACTGGGGAACGCCCGTGGCCTCGACGATGATCTCCGGGCCCCAGGGCTCCGCCCACTCGGCGATGGCCTCGCGCGCGGGACGCTCCGGGCCCACCACCACCGTTTCGTCGGCGCCGCAGCGCCGCGCGGTGATGGTCCTGGCCGGCACCGTGTCGATCGCCAGCACCTCGCAGCCCCGGTCCTTGAGCGCGCGGATCGCGATGAGGCCAATCGCCCCGCAGCCGAAGACCACGGCCCGCTCCCCCTCCTGCGGTCGGGCCCGGCGCACCGCGTGGTAGGCGATGGACACCGGCTCGACGAGCGCCGCCGTCCGGAGGTCAAGCCCCTCCGGCACGCGCAGCACCCGGTTCGCGGGGAGGGCGAGCTGCTCCACGAAGCCGCCGTCGGTATAACAGCCGAGGACAGAGAGCTGCGTGCACGCGTTTTCCCGGCCCTGCCGGCACGGCGGGCACACGCCGCACGGCAGAAGAGGGTGGATGACCACGGGGTCCCCCACCGCGAGGGGAACGCCCTCCGCATCGACGGCCCCCGGCTCCGCCTGGGCGATGGTCGCGGAGATTTCGTGGCCCTGGATGATGGGAAGCTCGGTGGCGTAGTGGTCCTCCCAGATGTGGATGTCCGTCCCGCAGAGGGTGACGGTGTGGATGTCGACGAGCACCTCGCCGGGAAGCACCTCGGGCGCGGGAATGTCCACGATCTCCATGGTGCGGGCGCTCACTGTCCTCAACGCTTTCATGGGGACCGCCTTAGTTGATGGACCCGAAGAAGGGGTTCCATTCGCGGATGGGGCGCTCGCCGATGAATCCGGCGGTCCAGAACGGATCCTCATTGAGGGTCTTTTCCAGTTCCTCCTTGGACTCCGCCTGGAAGATAAGCAGGGCGGAGGTGCCGCCATCGGCGGGGCCGGAGACCCGCAGGGCGCCGGACTCGTGGAGGCTGCGGAGGAACTCGACGTGGGTGGGGCGCACCTCGGCCATGGCGTCGGGGTCCCCGGCGTAGAAATACTGGACGGCAAAGAGGGACATGGAATTCTCCTTCTGTCGTGGGTGAGAATGTCTATATCCCACTGTGCCGCCCCTCACACCGAGGAACAAGCACTATTTCGCGCACACTCTATGCTGTTTTTCCACTCAATAAAGCCACAAAGAATGCCCCGGATGAGCTGCGCTATCCGGGGCCAAAGATCGGACTGAGGCTTAGTCACCTTGCCGGAGAAAAGCCTCCCGCATCCTCGCCTCATCTGCTTCGCGGCCGGTGAAGAGGCGGAAGGCGTCGACGGCCTGCCCCACCGCCATGCCCGTCCCATCGAGGGTGGAGCAGCCGAGCTCCCGAGCCTCCCGAAGCAGCTGCGTCTCGATGGGCATGTACACGACGTCGCTCACCCAGTGCCGGGGGCTCAGGCAGGACGTGTCGAAGCTCGTGCCCGGGTGCGCGGGCATGCCCATCGGGGTGGCATTGACCACGCCGAAGGCCGAGGCAATGCGCTCCTCCGCCCCGTCCAGAGCGATTCCCCGCACCGCGTCCGTGCCGGTCGCACGGTTGATGTTCTCCGCGAGGGCGAGCGCGCGGGCCTCGTCGAGATCCGCGATGAAGAGCCTGCTCACACCCGCATCCACCAGCGCATAAGCGACGGCATTCCCTGCGCCGCCCGCGCCGATCTGCACCACCTCGCGCCCGGCGATCCCGGCCGGCAGGCTGCGCCCATAGCCGGTGACGTCCGTGTTGTGCCCGTAGGTGCGCCCCTCCCGGATGACGACGGTATTCACCGCGCCGAGCGCCTGGGCGCGGGGATCCACCTCATCGAGGAGGGGGAGAATCGCCTGCTTGTGTGGGTGCGTAATGTTGAGCCCCTGGAAGCCGAGCTCCCGCGCGAAGGAGAGGAGATCCTCCAGGCTGCGCTCGGTGTGCAGGGTGTCGATCCGGCGATAGATGATCGGGAACCCCTGGGCCCAACCCTCGGCCTCGTGCATCCGCGGGGTCCGAGAGAGGGCAATATCATTCCCAATAAGGCCCAAAAGATAGCTCATGTGGTGGTCAGTCACGCTCGTTCCTTTCTGTTTTTAGGAGGGGATTCCCCGGGTGGAATCGCGAAGCACCCGATACTGCGCAGCAAGGCGAACGGCGGCGTCCGCCCAGCCATATCCCTCATAGCCGCCGCGTCGCTCCGCTACCTCGATATAGAGCTTCCCCGGCGTGCCCAATGTCTCGGTATAAAAGTGGAAATATTCGCCGTTCTCATCGGCGTCGTAAAGAACGTTGAGGCGGCGCAGCTCGGCGAGGGTCGCCTCGGGAAGGTCGACCCGGGCGGCGAGGTCGTCGTAGTAGTTATCCGGGATGTCGAGGATGCGCAGCCCCCGGTCGACGCAGCTCTGCGCTGCGGCGAGGGCATCGTTCGTCGCGAGGGTGAGGTGCTCGGGATAGGAGGCGGCGAGGAAATCCCCCTGCTCCGAGGCCTCCGGCGCCACGTTGAGCGCCAAGCGCAGGCCCCCGCGCATGGCCTGGCTGGTCACCAGGCCTGCCGGGGTGGGCACCTGCTCCACCGGGTGCGCCTTGAGCCCCAGCACCGAGGTGAAGAAGAGCCGCGCCTCATCGAGACGGTGCCAGGGCTGCGCGAGCGTCACATGATCCACGCCGGTAATGAATGACTCCCCCTCCCCCGGCTGCGCGTGGAACTCCCGGAGCCACTCCTGCCCCGGCGGGCAGAAGTACATCTCCGTGCCATCGGGGGCCTCGACGGCCGGCAGGTGCAGCTCCCCCTCTTCCTCGGAGCGCTCCACCCGCTGCGCCTGGAGCTCCTCCGCCCGCCGGCAGGCTGAGCCCGGATCATCCACGCTGATTCCCAGCGCGTGGAGGCGCGTCGGCTCCCCCGTGGGCCCCAGGTCCCGGATGACGATCGTCACCGACCCTGCGCTCCACACCTGCACATCAGTTTTCCGACGGTGATAGCCGCCGAGACGAAAGCCCAGGTGATGGAGGATTTTCGTCACCTCGCCGAGGGAGCCGGTGTGCACCTCGATGAAGTCATAGCTCGCCACGCGCGGGGCCGGGGGGAGGGGCTCCCGCCCCGCCTGGTCTGCGACCCAGGTGAGTGAGCGCAGCCCGTCGATCGCGGTGCGGGTGACGTCGGCCTCACGGAAGGAATCGTTGAAGATCTCCAGGGAGACCGGGCCGCGATACTCACTGAGCGCGGAGACGAAGCCCGGGAGGTCCAGCTCCCCCTCGCCGGGGAAGACGCGGTCGTGGCGGGACCACTCCAGGAGGTTCATGTCGCGGTGCGGGGCGTCGGCGAGCTGGACGAAGAAGATGCGCTCTGGGTCGAGGTCCCGGATGCCCGCGGGGTCATCTCCTCGGGAGAGGATGTGGAAGCTGTCGAGGCAGATGCCGACCCGCGGGTGCTTGGCCTTCATCACGATGTCGTAGGAGTGCCGGAAGCGGTTCACGTAGGTGCCCCAGGCGAGGGCCTCGTAGGCGATGAGCATGTCATAGCGTTCGGCCAGGTCGCCGGCGGCGCGCAGCTGGCGCGCCAGGGCGTCGTCGTCGCGAACGGCGCTCTCCGAGACATTCGAGCACAGGAGGATCATGCGGCAGCCCAGACGGCGCATGAGCTGGAACTTCGCCTCGAGGCGGCGGAGGTTGCACTGAAAGAGCTGCTCGTCGGTGGCGTCGAAGTCCCGGAAGGGCTGGAAGAGGTCAATGCTGAGGCCCAGGGACTCCGCCCGCTCCCGGATCTGCTCGGGGGAATGCGGGGAGACGGTGAGGTCTTGCTCGAAGATCTCCACCCCATCGAAGCCGGCATCCGCTGCGGAGCGCAGTTTCTCCGCCAGCGTGCCGGAGAGGCAGACCGTCGCGATCGCTGTGTGCATAAGAAACCTCCTTGTGAGTCCGTGGTCAGTCCGCCCCTAGGCCGGCTGCGCGGCGAGGACGGTCGTCGTTGTCCTGAGGGTGCGCGAGGTAGCGAAGATGAGTGCGCCGAGGGCGCCCACCGCCGCGAAGGCGAAGAAGCCCCACGGGTAGGCGTGGCCGGCGCCGGCGAGAGTCCCGGCGAGAATCGGACCGCAGATAGCGCCCAGGCGGCCCACGCCCGCCGAGAGTCCCATCGCCGTGGCGCGGACCGTCGAGGGGTGATTCGCGGCTGTGAAGGCGTAGATGAGTACCTGGGAGCTGAAGACGAAGACGCCGGTGATGAAGACCGCGAGGTAAAGGATGAGCATCGGCATCTTCACCGCGAGGAGCGCCAGGAACACCGCCGAGGCCACAAACCACAGCAGCGCCGCGAGGCGCGGGGTCACCCGATCCGCGAGCGCTCCCGCAAGGAGGAGGCCCACCACCGCCCCGACGTTGAGGACGAGGAGGAATCCCAGCGAGTCCCCCATGGGGTAGTCAGCTGCGCGCATGATCTGCGGCAACCACGTGTTGAGCCCGTAGACCAGGAGCAGCCCCATGAAGGAGGTGCCCCAAATCGCCAGCGTGTTGCGGCGGTAGCGCGGGGAGAGCAGCGTTCGGACGGAGCCCGACTCGGCGTCCGCGTGGGCGGCCTTCTCCCGCTCGTCGAACTCATCGTGGAGGCTGAGCCCCCACTGCTCCGCGATGCGATGCGCCTCCTCCGTCCGCCCCTGATTGAGCAGGTAGTGCGGGGATTCCGGGAGGCGCCACACGAGGAAGGGCACCAGCAGGAGGCCGGCCACCCCGCCGATGAGGAACATCGAGGCCCACCCGAAGTGCGCGATGAGGTAAAGCGCAAGCACCGCCGTGAGCACCGCGCCCACGTGATAGCCCGTCATGAGCGTCGTCGAGGCAGAACCCGCCCGGGCCCCGCCGCGGAACTCGGTGACCAGCGCCATGCCGATCGGCAGCGCGCCGCCCAGCCCCAGGCCCGCGAGGAAGCGCAGCGCGATGAACCACCCCACCCCGGGGTGCAGCGCCAACGGCAGCGTGAACAGGGAGAAGAGGAACACCGCGGTGATGAGGACTCGACGCCTCCCCCAGCGGTCGGTGATCGCGCCGATGGTGATGGCCCCAATGGTCATCCCCACGAGTCCCGAGGTGGTGACCTGGGTGGCGTCGGCACCGCTCAAGTGCCAGGACGGATCCTCCAGCATGTGCGGGAGGACGGTCCCCAGCACGACGAGGTCAAAGCCATCGAGCAACGCGGCAAGCCAACACAGGATGGTGATGGTGCGAGTGGAACGAGTCATCTCCTAGACCTCCTGCGCCCGGGTGCCCACGTATTGCTCCGCGAGGAATCGGCGTCCCGCCTCCGACTCGAGCACCGAGTGGAGCTGCGCCACCCGCCGTCGAGCGGAGAAGGGGCTCTCCCCCTCCGCGGCGTGCAGGAGGGAGGACATCCACCAGCTGAATTGCTGGGCTCGCCACACGTGCGGCAGGGCGAGCTCGGTGTACTTATCCAGGAGGTCGCGCTCGCCCGTCTGCACCGCGCGCACGAGCCCCGGCGCGAGGACCTGCACATCCGCGACGGCGAGGTTGAGCCCCTTCGCCCCGGTGGGCGGGACGGTGTGGGCGGCATCGCCGGCGAGGTAGAGGTTGCCCCGCTGCATCGGCTCGGTGACGGCGCTGCGGAAGCGGAGAACGGCGCGCTCCGTGATGCGCCCCTCGGAGACCGTGATCCCCTCGGAGTCCGCCCGGCGGTGCAGCTGCTCCCAGATGCGATCCTCCGACCAGTCCTCCGGGGAGTCCTCCGGGGAACACTGCAGGTAGTAGCGCTGGAGGGTGTCGCTGCGCTTGGAGATGAGCGCGAAGCCCTCCGGGTGCGTGGCATAAATGAGCTCCCGGTGCGTCGGCGGGGCCTCCACCATGAGGCCGAACCACGCATAGGGGTACTCGTGCCGGGCGCGCAGGCCCGCGACCTGGGCGCGCCACGGGGAGGCGGAGCCGTCGGCGGCCACCACATGATCCGCCCGGATGCTGAGGTGTTCTCCCGACGACGTCTCCACGCTCACCACCTCGCCCTCGACGGCCGTCACCGTGTGCTCGAAGAGCAGGGTGCCGCCGTCGGCGAGGCGCCGGGCGATGAAGTCTTTCACGTACTCGTGCTGGGGGTAGATCGCGGCGGTCTTCCCGGTGAGCCCCTCGAGGTCGATGCGGGTGCGCTGGTTGTTCACGCTGATCTCGATGCCGCGCTCGGGGATGCCTTCGGCGTCGACGCGCTCCCCCACCCCGGTGCGGCGCATGAGCTCCAGCGTGGCGGGCTCGAGGATCCCGGCGCGGATCGTCGATTCCACGTCGGCGCGCGAGCGGCGCTCCACCACGATGGAGTCCACCCCCGCCTGGTGCAGGAGGTGGGAGAGCGTGAGCCCGGCGGGCCCCGCCCCGATGATGAGCACCGGCGTGTGAGTGCCGTGAGGGAGGTGCTTAGCCATTGCCGGCCTCCTCCGCGTCCTGAACGGCCTGGTTGAGCAGCTTAAAACCGTGGTTGGAGTTGGGCACGCCCGCGTAGATGGCGGTGTGGAGGAGGACCTCCCCGAGGAGCTCCGGCTCCACCCCGGCGCGCAGGGCGGCGCGCAGGTGCATGTCGAGCTCCCCGTCGTTGCCCACGGCGGTGAGGATGGCGATGGTGAGCAGCCGGCGCTGCGTGTGGTCGAGGCCCTCGCGGTCCCAGATGTCTCCCCAGGCGGTGCGGGTAATGAAGTCTTGGAAGGGCTCGGTGATGGGGGTTTGGTTGGCAAGGGCGCGGTCGACGTGCGCGTCTCCCAGGACGGCGCGCCGGTTCTTCATGCCTTGTTCGTAGCGGTCGCTCATGAGTTTTCTCCTAGGATGACGGTGACGATGTCGGCGGCGTGCCCGGTGGACTGCTCGCCGGCGGGGCTCGTGCGGCGGTTCGTGGCCATCTGCTCCGCGTGGACGACGAGCCCATCGAGTGCCGCGTGGCAGCGCGCCAGCGCGGAGGCGGTGCAGGCAGCGAGCTCGCGGAGGGTCTGCCATTCGGCATGCCATTCGCCCTCGGCCCGCTGGTGCGCTCCACCCAGGGTGAGCGCCAGCGTGCTGAGAAGCCCCGGCGCGCGCAGCGCATAGCCGCGCGCCGCGACGGAGGCCGCCGGGTTCGCCTTGTGCGGCATGGCGGAGGAGCCGCCGGGGCTGGGCTCGCTGAGCTCTGCGACCTCGGTGGCGCAGAGGCGGATGATGTCCGTCGCGATCTTCGCCACAGCCCCCGCCACCTGCGCATAGGCCGCCCCGATGCGCAGGATCGCGCTGCGATCCGTGTGCCAGACAAGGGGGCTCGACGCCAACCCCAGCCGCCGGGCCAGCTCCGCGTGGAGCTCGATCCCGTGGGGGTACACCGCCGCGAGCGTGCCGGTGGCCCCGGCGTATTGGACGGGGAAGCGGAGCGCGGCGATCTCTGCTTCGGCTGCGTGGAGCTGCTGCCACCACAGCGCGGCGCAGAGCCCGAAGGTGGTGGGGGTGGCCTGCTGGCCGAGGGTCCGGCCCATCATGGGGGTCTCCCGGTGTTCCTCGGCGAGGGCGCGGAGAAGCTCGAGGGTGGGGTGGAGAAGGTCCTCGCACAGCCGGGAGCTCGCCGCGCTGAGAGCGAGCATGAGGGAGGAATCGATGGCATCCTGGCTGGTCGCGCCGGTGTGAATGCCTGCGCTCTCCGCCCCGGCTGCCGCTTTCAGCTCCTTGGCCAGGGGAATCGCCGGGTTGGCTCCCGCCGCGGCGGCCGTCGAGACCTCTGCGCAGTCAAGCTCAAAGCCGGCAATGACCTCCACCGCGTGGCGGGCGCTCTCCGCGCTCACCACGCCGAGGCTGCCGGCGGCCTCCGCGAGGGCGGCCTCGAAGCGGAGGATGCCGCGGAGGAAGGCCTCATCGCTGAGGTGCTCGTGGACGCGGGTGTCCCCGCCCGCGAGGTCGGCATAAAGAGACCTACTCATCGCCGATCACGCGCCCTCGGTGCTGAAGAAGGGGGTCTCCTGGGTGGGGTCCTCGTGCTGGACCTGGATATCGAAGCGGTACCCGCCCTCCACAGGGGTGGCGATGAGCAGGTGGCGCCGATCCTCCGGGACCACCTGGAGGACCGGGTCGGTGGCGGACTCATCGGCGAGGTACATGCGGGTGTAGAGGCGCTCGAGCATCCCGCGGGCGAACACGCCCACCTTGAAGTGCGCGGCCTCCCCATTGCGAGGGCCCGGGGTCAGCGTGGTGAAGGTGACTTCGCCCTGCTCGTTGACCATGCCGCGGCCGAGGCCACGGAAGCCCTCGGCGCTCGGGGCGGCGCACTCGGGGTCGAGCGGGGAGTTGTACGTTCCCTCCGGGTTGGGCTGCCAGATCTCCACCATCGCATCGGCGATGGGCTCCCCCGCCCCATCGGTGACGGACACGGTGACCTCGATGGCCTCGGGGTGGGTGCTGTCCACCATGATCTCGGAGCCCTCACGGGTGAGCCCGATGTGCACATAGGGCCCAACGGTCTGGCTCGGCGTGATGCCGGGCTCGGCCTCATCCTGGTCGAGGATGGTGGATTGGTGATAGCGGAATTCTCCGGTGACGCCGTTGTCAATCATGGGCTTTTTCTCTCCTTCTCTCCTGAACTGCCGCGTGTGACTTAGTGGTGGGGCTTCTCGAAGGGCGTCGCGTTGCGGCCCCGGAGGACAATGTCGAACTTGTAACCCAGGGCCCAGTTGGGGCGGGTCTCGTCGTAATCGAAGACGGCGATCATCCGCTCCCGGTGCCTCTCCGGCACGGAGTTGTAGATGGGGTCCTGGAAGAAGAGCGGGTCATTCGGGAAGTACATCTGGGTGACGAGCCGCTCGGTGAATTGCCGACCGAAGAGAGAGAAGTGAATGTGGGCGGGGCGCCAGGCGTTGTGGTGGTTTCCCCAAGGGTAGTTCCCCGGCATGACCGTGTAGAAGTGGTAGCGCCCATCCTTATCCGTGATGGTGCGGGCCACGCCGTTGAAGTGCGGGTCGAGCGGAGCCGGCCAGGAGTCATTCTTGTGGCGGTAGCGGCCGGCGGCATTGGCCTGCCACGCCTCGACGAGGGTGTCCGGCACGGGCTTGCCGTCCCAGCCGAGCACGCGGCCGTGGACGAAGATGCGCTGGCCGATGGCCTCTCCCCCGTTGGCGCGGGTCATGTCATTATCGACGTCCCCCAGGTCCCCTTCACCGAAGACGGGGCCGGTGAGCTCGCCCATGCGGTCGGGGATGACGAGGAGGTCATTGTTGGGGTTACGCCGGATGGTGGTCCGGTACTCGGGGAAGTGCAGCGGGGCGAAGACGCCATCCGTCGGTGCGAAGAGTGGGGCTGTCATGTGTCCTGGGTCCTCTCGAGTCTGGGTGGTGATGTGCGACATATCCTAGCGCATCGTTCGCATTGTGGCTAAAAGTTCATTATGCGAACGTCACGGGGTCTCCGCGATGTCCTGACCAGCGACAAAACCAAAGGTCAGCGCCGGGCCGAGGTTCGTTCCGCCCGCCGGGTAGAAGCCGGACATCACGCTCGCCCGGTCATTGCCCGCCGT
Source organism: Corynebacterium uropygiale (assembly GCF_021568315.1). Lineage (GTDB taxonomy): Bacteria > Actinomycetota > Actinomycetes > Mycobacteriales > Mycobacteriaceae > Corynebacterium > Corynebacterium uropygiale. Next base: position 88,880 of record NZ_JAKGSI010000005.1, on the reverse strand, counting down.
CCACAGCCCGGGAATGGGGTGCCCGTCGCGGTGAAGGACGCGCGCGTGGCCGTCGGCAACAATCCCCGCGAAGGTGCCGAAGCTCCCGGGGAGTACCCGCACCGCGTAGAAGGGCCCCTTCTCGATGGGAGCCAGCGAGGGGTTGGGGGTGGTGGCGGCGTCGCCCCCATAGCGGTTGAAGGGGGTGGAGCCGCGGCCGAACTCGGGGTCCTCGCCGCGGCAGGCGTTGGCGTTGAATTCCCGGACGGTCTGCTCGAGCCCCTCCGGGTCAATGCCGCACTTCTCCGCAAGCTCCCGCAGCGTGCGCCCCTTCACCAGGTAGCCGCTACGCAGGTAAGGGGTGAGCGGGATGGGGAAGGGCTTCGCCATGCCCAGCGGGTAGCGGCGCACGAAGGTGGAGTCCGCGATCTGCCAGGATTGCGCGGGCTCGCCCTCGGGGGCCGACGCCAGCATGGCGCTTACATAGTCGTGGTAGCCGTTGGCTTCGTTGACGAAGCGCCGGCCCGTCGAGAGCACCCCGATGCTGCCCGGCTTCGCCCGGTCCATGATGTGCGGGAAGACGCCTGTCTTGCCGTTGAGGTACGGCACGAGCGATACCGGGCACCACGCCGCCGGGGAGCTATAGCCCTCGCTGAGCTGGCCGCCCGCCTGGCGTGCCATCGCGAGCCCATCGCCGCGAGCCGAGTCCGGCGCGAGGGTGTGGTGCTCCTCCCCCGTCTCCGTGCGGGGGAAGAGCTCCTTGCGCAGCTCCTGGTTGGCGGGGAATCCCCCGGTGGCCAGCACCACGCCGCGTCGAGCCCGAATCTCCTCCCCTCCGGCGAGCCGCACCCCAAGGACCCTCCCCTCCCCGCTCTCATCGAGGAGGAGCTGGGTCACGGGCGCCCCCGTGCGGAAGCGAACCCCGCGATCATGGGCCGACCACGCAAGCCTGCCCACCAGCGCCGTCCCGTTGACCAGCTGGTAGCTGCGCCGGTAGCGGAGCATGTCCACCGCGTGGCGCAGCACCCGGCGCGCCGCGTGGATGAGCCCGCGGGGCTTGAGCCGGCTGGCGGCGAGGAAGCCCATGAGGTCGGGCCCCGCCATGATGCCCATCCCGAGGAAGGAGGTCTCATAGTATTGCGGCGCGAGGATCGCGCGGATCTCCTCGGGCAGCTCGGCGGCGTTGAGGGGGTCCGGCCCCACGGAGCGATGCCCCGTCCCCGCCCCGGGCAGCGTGCCATAAATGTCTTTGATCGCTGCCCCCGGCGTGAAGCTCAGCCGCGTGTGGTGATGGAAGAAGTCCACCATGCGCGGGGCCGCCTCGAGGAAGGCGTCGATGTTCTCCTCCTGGTAGCGCTCGCCGATGACAGCGCGGAGGTAGGTGCGAAACTCCTCAGGGTCCTCGACGACGCCATCCTCCCGCGCGAAGAACGTGCCGGGCGTCCAGGCCCAGCCGCCCGAGCGGGCCGTCGCCCCGCCGATCACGTCCTCTTTCTCCAGGACCAGGACGCGCAGACCGCGCTCCGCGGCGCTCACTGCCGCGGCGAGCCCTCCGGCACCAGAGCCGACGACCACCACGTCCACCGTCTCCTGGGCTTCTGTCGCTGCGTGTGCCGAGTGTGTCATCGCCATCCTTTCGTCTGCTGGGCAAGGTACGTGATCCATGCGCGCGGGTCCTTCGCGCCGCGGGGGTGCGGGGCTTCCACGCTGAGCGGGATGTCCGGCAGGGCGTCGAGAATGCCGCGGATCTCCAGGTCCCCGTCGCCGGGGGCGAGCCGCAGCCCCCGCGCCTCCTCCACGAGTCCCTCCCGCGTGGCGGGGGCCTGCGCGGGGGCGTCGCAGAGCTGGACCATGGGGATGAGATCCCGCGCGGAGGCCACCTCCTCCGGCGTGGCGCCGACGCGCCCCAGGTGCAGGATGTCTGCCAGCACCTTCACGCCGGCGGCCCGCGCCACCCGCACGGCCTGCGGGATGGTGCGCACAGCTTGGTAGCTGATGGGCTCGACGGTCACCTCGATCCCCCTCGTCGCGGCGCTGCGGGCCATGGCCCCGAGGGTGTCGATGAGGCGCTCCTCCTCCGGGTCCCCGGCGGAGACCGTGAAGGTCCGCGCGCCGAAGCTCGCCGCCGTGTCAAGGGCCTGCTCCCAGTCCGCCGGCGTCGTGTGCTCCGTGACGCAGAGGAATTCCGTGTCCTTCACATGCAGCCCGGTCTCCTCCAGGGCCCGGAGGGTGGCCTGGTGCAGCGGGCTTCCGGGGCGGAGGTCATGCTGAGGCTCGGTCTCGGTGACCGCCTGCACGCGCAGGCCCACGAAGTCGAAGCCCGCCTGGGCCGCCGCGCGCACGAAGGCGTCGGGGGCACACTGCAGCGCGGAGAGCGGGGCTAATCCGAATTCCCTCATGCCGGTGTCAGCTCCTTCTTGGTGGGATCGTGCTCCGCGCCGAGCTCCTCCAGCGGGATGAACGCCGTCTCCCTGCTGGTGAGGATGAGGAAGCCCGCGAAGGCGATGCTCAGGCTCACGAAGGCGACGACGGCCAGCCACCCGCCCCAGCCCAGGAGCGCGGAGGAAATGCTCGGGGCGAAGCCGACAAAGACGAGCCCCACCTGGTTCCCCATGGCCATCCCGGTGTAGCGGACGGGCGCGCTGAACATCTCGGGGAAGTAGACGGTCCACACGCCGTTCCAGCAGGAGTAGAAGAAGCCCTGGTTCATCACGCAGAGCAGGAAGACGAGCCCCAGGTTCTGGTGGTTCATGGCGTCGAAGTAGAGGTAGGTGGTGATGATGCACCCAATCGCGCCGAAGAGCAGCACGGGGCGGCGGCCGATCCGGTCCGAGGCCATGGCCGCGGCGGGGATCGTCGCGAGGGAGACCGCCATGGCGAGCGTGTTGACCTGCACCATCGTGGCCCGCGGGATGCCGGCCTCCTCCGTGCCGTAGGTGAGGGCGTACACCATGAAGGTGGTCTGCACGACGGAGAAGAGCGTGACGCCGACGATCCTCGCCACGTCCTGCCACTGGTACTTCAGCACCGCAAGGGCGGGAACGAACTGGGCGGGCTCAGCCTCCTCCGCGTACTCGAAGACCGGGGTCTCCTCCAGGTGGGTGCGCACAAAGTAGGCGACGACGAGCACAAGCGCGGACAGGAGGAACGGGACGCGCCAGCCCCAGCTCATGAGCTGCTCCTCAGGCATGGCGAGGAAGGGCATGAACACGAGCCCGGCCAGCACATTGCCCGCCGAGCAGCCCATCATCACCGAGGAGGTGTAGAAGGCGCGGCGCCCCTCCGGCGAGTGCTCCATCGTCATCGTGGAGGCGCCGGCGGACTCGGCGCCCGCGGAAAAGCCCTGCGCAATGCGGCAGAAGAAGAGCAGCACCGTGGCCCACAGACCAATGCTCTCGTACGTGGGCAGCAGCCCGATGCTGATGGAGGACAGCCCCATCACCACGAGCGTGATCATGAGGGCGGTCTTGCGCCCCACCTTGTCCCCGACGTGGCTCATGAGCAGCCCGCCGATCGGCCGCGCAATATACGCCACCCCGAACGAGGCAAGCGAGGCCAGCGTCGCCACCGTCTTATCCCCCTGCGGGAAGAAGAGGTGGTTGAAAATCAGCGCCGACGCCGAGCCGTAGATAACAAAGTCGTAGTACTCCAACGTGGACCCGAGGAAGGACGCCAGCGCGGCCTTCTTCGGCGTCTTGACGGGATGTCCGGAACTCATCGTGGCAGTCTCCTGTCCTTCGTTCTGGAGTGGGAACGCCCGGGCGCCACCCTGTGAGGCGGCGCGGGTTCCCACAGCGAATATGACGGAGATCATATTGTGCCGACGCCAGCAACCGTGAAAAGTTCCCATTCAATGGGACATGCAGGGGTGTTCCGACGACAATCCGCCCAGGAAATGTGCGTTGAACGCACCCCCGTTCAGAATGTGAACTTGCGGTCGTTGGATATTCGCTCGCTCAGCTCTTTCGCTGCACCGATCACTGCCCCTGCAACCTCGTCATGATCTGCGTCCTTCGTGAGAAGCGTGGCGCTCATTGCAGCGACCACATCCCCCCGAGCGCCCCGCACTGGCGCAGCGATAGCAGTGTTTTCTGCGACCACTCCCCCAATAATGTGCGAATGTCCACGCTCACGGCAGATTCTCACCTGCTCCTCCACGAGCGAGGTATCCACCGGATCCCCGAAAAAGACGGGCTTCAGCACCGGCCCCTCGGCCACCAGCTCATCCAGCCACTGCCGAGGGCCAAAGGCAAGAAAGGCGATGCCTGCCGACGTCGTAAATATATCCGCCCTTTCCCCGTGCGCCGCGAGAATACTCGCCTGCCCATATTCGTCCCGGTAATCGACGTTGAGAATCTGGCGATGAGGAAAATCGGGAATCGCTAAGGCCACATAACACCGCAGCTGAGCATGGAGCCGTTCCAGGACCGGGTGAGCATGGAGCCGAAGCCGCTCCACGGGACTCGTTTGCAGAAAGGCGTCCCAGGCACGACCTCCGATAACAAAACGCCCAGTGCCCAACCGATCCAAAAGACCAGCATCCACCATCTGCCGACACAGGCGATGAGCCGTGGACGAACTCAGCCCCGTCGCGCGGGCCACCTCCGCCGCGCTCATATCCGGGTGATCTGCGGTGAAAGCAGAGAGCACTTTCGCTGCCCGCTCCAACACGGATTCCCCGGACGATGAATTGGCCATGAGACAAGAGTAGACGGATGCGCCCCGCTATGGATCAGGGGTATACGCGGGTAATGAACGTCGCGACGACCGCCGGCCGCTCCTGCCCCTCAATCTCGATTACACCATCAGCGACGATATGGAGACCGCCGCCTTTAGCCTCCGACACTTCCGTCACGCGCGCGCCGAGACGCACACGGGAACCAACAGGGACCGGGGAGGTAAACCGAACGCGATCCAGACCGTAGTTCACTTTGGTGCTCACTCCGGTGATCTCGAGGAGCTCCGTCCAGAGCGGAATCACCAAAGACAGCGTGAGGAAGCCATGGGCAATAGGCCCGCCGAAGGGGCTCTCTTTCGCCCTCTCCGGGTCAACGTGGATCCACTGGTGATCGTCTGTCGCATCGGCGAAAGTGTTCACCCGCTCCTGGGTGATCTCAATCCACGATGAATGCCCCAGGTCCTTTCCCTCCAGGGAAGGGGCATCCGAAAAGTCAATGGTGGTGATAGAGCTGTCAGACATGATTGTCCTTTCTTTTCACAGTGTGTTTACACAAAGGCGCTTTTTCCGGTGATGGAGCGCCCGACGATGAGTGCATTGATGTCGTCAGTTCCCTCATAGGAGTACACAGCTTCCGCGTCCGCATGGAACCGAGAGACCGCATTCGACAGAAGGATTCCGTTTCCTCCGCACACTTCCCTGGCGAGAGCCACTATTCGACGAAGATTCCGGGCTGTCGTCAACTTGAGAAGAGCCGAATCCTCATCGCGATAGATGCCGTGACTTTGGCGTTCGGTGACGGCCATACACAGAGCAAGGCTGCTACTGACCAGGGAGAGCATTTCGGCGAGCTTATACTGCGTGAGCTGGAAGCTCCCGAGACTTTTGCCGAACTGCTGCCGCTCACGCACATATGCCACCGCAGCCTCATACGCTCCGGCGCTGGCACCCGTCGCGATCCACGCAACATCCGACCGCATAAGTCGTAGACACCGCGCCACGTCTTTGAAGGAATTAATGCAGCGCAGCCGAGCATCCGGCTCGACGCACACATCCTGGTAGTGGATCTCAGCGTTTTGCATGATCCTCAGGCTGGATTTTGCAGGGAGAATCTCAATCGAGACGCCATGCGCCGACGTCGGAACGAGGAAGGCCTTCACCTGCCCATCCGCCGTATCACGGGCAAAGGTGCACAGATAGTCTGCCGTCCCCGCACCTCCAATCCATCGCTTCGCCCCATTGATCACCCAACTCCCGTCGGCTCCTTGGGTAGCACTCGTCGCAAGGCCACCCGCAATGTCCGATCCGTGATCCGGTTCCGTCAATGCGAAAACACCACGAATGCTGTGCTGGTCAATCCTGGGTTTCCAATAGTCCCTCTGCTCCTCATCTCCGCCCTCAAGGCATGCAGTACGAAAGAGGCCGGCATGAGCGTTATAGAGGGTGGCGATATTGATGTCGCACCGCGCGAGCTCAAACGTCCGAAAGGCAGTAAACAATGGGCGGACGTGTTCCCCAGACTCCTTCAACTCAGGCGGATCGATGAGATTGAGATTCTCCAAGTCTTCAATGAAGGAATCGGGCAGATTTCCCTCATCCCACGCCGATTCCAGGTGCGGAACGATGTGTCGCTCCAAAGCGGAACGGAGCGTGAGGAGCAGCTTTTTCTCCGTTGCGGTGAGCGTGTGCGTCTGTCCCAGGACATCACTCAACGGCGCGTAGCCATCCGCTGGCTGAAGCTCAGCACCCGATGGATCCTGCCTCATGGCGTCCCCAATCCGAGAAGCCGTACGGCGTTCTCCTTGAGAATCTTGGGCCGGACTTCCTCCTTAATTGGGAGTTCAGCGAAGTTTCGCAGCCATTTATCGGGCGTGATGAGTGGGTAGTCCGTGCCAAACAACAGCTTCTCGCTGAGCAAGTTGTTGGCCATACCCACCAGAGACTGAGGGAAATACCTAGGCGACCATCCCGACAAGTCAATGAACACATTCAGCTTGTGGACGGCGATGGAATTCGCCTCCTCCTGCCATGGCACGGAGGGATGGGCCATGATGATGTCCAGCCCAGGGAAATCCGCCGCAACATCATCGAGCAGGAGCGGGTTAGAGTAGCGCAATTTGATACCAGCGCCGCCACGCAAACCTGCCCCCATCCCGTTTTGCCCCGTATGAGATACGATTGGAAGTCCGATCTCTTCCAACGCCTCCCAGAGGGGATAAAACTGCCGGTCTGAGGGGTCAAAGCCCTGCACACTCGGATGAAACTTAAAACCTCTGACCCCGAGCTCCTCCGCTTGGCGTCGAGCCTCCACAATCGCCGCATCGCCGGTACGCGGATCAACGGTTCCGAAGGGAATGAGAATGTCATTGTGCCGTGCGCAGCCCTCAACGAGATGGTCAATCGAGTTCGGCATGTGCCCCAGCTGGGTGCGGGCGTCAATAGTGAAGACGACGGCGGCCGTCTTCAGGCCGCGATAGAGCTCAGCAATGGTGTCAATGCTGGGCGTACGCTCTTCGGCTTTGAAGTACTTTTCCGAGGCCGTGAAAAATTCCTCCGGCATCGACTTATGCCCGCACCCATCGACCTCCAGGTGAACATGAGTATCGATGGCGTCGATCGCGTCGACGTCCACGGCGCATTCATACCTCATGATTGATTCTCCTCTCGCGGCTTCAGGCCCTCGGGCAGCTCTGGGAATTTCTCGCCAATGCTCTGCTGGTTCCCGCGGATAATGTCGCCGCCGCTGCTCAGCATGTCTGCGGCTGTCCAGCCGCCGTCGTGGTACTGCTCGATGACAGGTTCGGGATGAGTCCAGACCTGGAGCCTGTCCCCTCCGACCCCGATCACCTGGCCAGTGATTCCCTCAGCCTCCGACGAACACAGGTAAGCGATAACACCAGCGACATCCTCCGCCGTCCCGAATCCGAGATCATGGCGGAAGAAGCCGGGAATCTCTCGCCCTTCGTCGATGGCCTCAATTGCCTTGGAGAAGTAGGGGACGGTGCGTGTCATAGCTGTCGCGGCCACCGGAATCACCGCATTGACACCGACGCGGGCCCGCTTCATCTCCAGCGCCCACGTGCGGACCATTCCCACGATGCCAGCCTTCGCTGCCGCGTAATTCGTTTGCCCGAAGTTCCCTCGCTGGCCCGTAGGCGAACCAATGCAGACGATGCGCCCGTCAACATTGTTCCCTTTGAAGTACTCATAGGCGGCGCGAACACAAGTAAAAGTTCCTCGCAGGTGAACCCGGACGACCGCGTCGAAGTCCTCATCACTCATCTTGAGAAGCGAGCGATCCCGGAGGATCCCGGCGTTCGTCACGAGACCATCGAGCCGCCCAAACGTGTCGACGGCAGTACGAACAAGCAACTCGGCCGTCTCAGAATCTCCCACAGGGGCAATGGCCGCCACTGCGCCACCACCCGATTCCTCCACGCCCGGAGTGGAGCGAATGTCTTCCAGGGCTTTCTCCACAGACGCCGCATCAACGTCATTGAGGACGACCCGACCTCCCTGACGGGCGATTTCCTTCGCGTAGGCCAGGCCGAGGCCTGCGCCGGCCCCGGTAACGATGATGACCTTCTCCTTCAGGAGAGGGGTGTGCGTTGAGTTCATGAGTTTCCCTCCACATGCACTAGTGAGATGTAGGACACACTTGAGCATGTCCCATATAGTTGAAAAAGTCAACTATCTAGTGCAACAATGCAGCTCAGAGCACATCACGTACTAGCGTGAAAGCCGCCATTAACCACGAGAACGTACCGCCTCCCACCCCAAGGAGCCCACATGATCCCATCACCGTCCGACATGCCCGACGAGTGCGCCCACCTCCTCCAATCCGAGCTCGCCGCAGATGCCCAATTCCTCTTCGCCCGCGCCGCCGCCCGCGGATCAGGAAAAACCAATGAGCTTCTCGCTCCCCTCGGCCTCAAGGTGCGCCAATACTCGGTCCTCTCCTTGGCAGCCTCAGAATTCACACCCACCCAGCGTGACCTGGCATTTTTCCTGGGGCTCGATCCCAGTCAGGTCGTCGGGATCGTCGATCATCTCGAGAAGGAAGGGCTCGTTCGACGGGTTCCTGACCCCAAGGACAAGCGCTCTCGACTCATCACGGCTACCCCGAAAGGGGTTGACGTCTATCGCCGCGCCCACGCCCTCACGAAGGAATCCGAAGACCTCACCCTCTCTCGACTGAGCCCTGGCGAACGCGCGCTACTGCTGGAACTCCTCGTGAAGATCGCCTTCTAACCGCCACCGCCCCGCGCGCCCCCATGCAGGGCATTCAGGGCGACAAAAGAAAAATAGTTGACACTCTCACCTAAATAGACTTCAATGTGTCCTACAACACAGTGAAGGAGGTTGACCGTGTCAACACACACTTCGACCCGGCCTCAACTCAGCGCAGAACGCCGTCGTGTGGTGTTCTCCAGCTACCTCGGGTCCACCATCGAGTACTACGACTTCCTGCTCTACGCCTCCGCCTCGGCCATCGTGTTCCCCGAGGTATTCTTCTCCAACCTCGAGCCTTTCGCTGCGACTATCGCCTCCTTTGGCACCTTTGCCGCGGGCTACATCGCGCGTCCACTCGGAGGAGTAATCTTTGGACACTTCGGCGATACGCTCGGCCGGAAGCGAGTCCTCCTTGCCTCCATGTTCCTCATGGGGATCTCCTCGACCCTCATCGGGTTCGTTCCCTCCACCGCCAGCATCGGCTCCTTGGCTGCGGTCATTCTTGTCCTCTTACGCGTGTGCCAGGGAATCGCCGTGGGCGGAGAATGGGGAGGCGCAGCCCTCATGGCGCTGGAGCATTCGGATCACAAGAGCAGGGGTTTCGCCGCGTCCTTCGTGAACGCTGGCGCCCCATCCGGCGCGGCGCTGGGCACCTTCGTCTTGAGTATCGCCGCAGCAGCCATGTCGCCGGAGTCGTTCTTGTCCTGGGGCTGGAGGATTCCCTTCATCCTCTCTTTCCTGCTTCTTGCCCTGGGTCTCTTCATTCGATCGACGATCTCTGAGTCGCCCATCTTCCAAGCGGCGATGGACAAGCTCGACGAGGATGAGCGCCGTTCGCCCCCATTCCCCATCGCGGAAGTGCTCCGGCACCCTCGCAGCGTCGTCCTCACGATGCTCGGCGGATCGTCTGGTTTCGCTCTCCAGGTTCTTCTTTCGACGTTCAGCGTGCGCTACGCGACCGACCACGGCGCTACTCGGTCCACCGTCCTATCTATGTTCTCCCTCGCCTCCGTGATTTCAGTCTTCTTTGTCGTGGGTTTTGCTGCACTCTCCGACCGATGGGGACGAAAGCCAGTCATGCTGTGCGGGCTCCTGCTCTTCCTCTTCTACCTCTATCCGCACTTCTGGCTCCTGGGAACTGCGAATAGCGTCCTCATCCTTATCGGTTTCACCGTGGCACTCGGTATTCACGCCCTCATTTTCGGCCCGCTCGCAGCATTTGTTTCTGAACAATTCGGTACTGGGTCCCGCTACACCGGCGCTTCTCTCGGCTATCAATTTGCCACGCTCATCGGCGCGGGTTTCACCCCCAGCATCCTCGCTTATCTCTACCCCGGGGCTGGATCATCTCTTCTCCCTGTCATTCTTTTCCTCGGGATCATGACGGTGCTATCCGGCTTTGCCATCATGCTCACCCGCGAAACCCGACACGCAGACCTCACCGCATAATCGCACCACCACCATCACCCAAGGACGTGCATCATGTTCAACCACAGCATCGGAACCTGGATTCACCGTCGTCGAGTGAAGTCAGCTGACCACCCAGCTCTCATCGACCGCGGAGCATCGCTGACGTACAGCGAACTTGCGACGCGCGTCGATCAAGCCTCTCATGCGCTTTCCACCCTGGGAATCACGAAAGGCGAGCGCGTGGCGTATATCGGAGAAAATTCACACGAGTTCCTTGAAGCGATGTTCGGAGCTACCCAAATCGGCGGGATATTCGTCCCACTCAATACGCGGCTCGCACCTCCAGAGATCGCTTTTCAGATCGAGGACACCACCCCTCGCGTCTTCATCTGTGCGGAGGACCTTCTTCCCACTGTGCTTTCTGCGTTGGAGGGATTAACGGTTGATCACCTCGTGATCGTTGGGGACAAGCCCACGACGCCGCTCGCTCTCGACGGAACGGCTACTCACCAATGGGAGGAGCTCATTACTGCCGCGCCACGGGAACACCCCCAGGAACGGGTTGAGCTCAGCGATCCCGCGCTCATCCTGTTCACGAGCGGCACCACGGGTAATCCCAAGGGGGCTGTCCTCACGCACGAGAACATGGTGTGGAACAGCTTTAATGTCATTACGGATTATGACTACACCTCAGAATCGGTCGCCCTCATGATCTCGCCGATGTTTCATGTCGCGGCCCTGGGGATGGGAGTCCTGCCCGTTCTGCTTAAGGGAGGAACTGTCATCCTCGAGCAAAAATTCCGACCTGAACGAGCCCTCCGTCTCATCGAGCAGTATGGAGTGACAAGCATGTCCGGTGTTCTCACCACCTACCAGATGCTCTGTGAGCATGAGAACTGGGAGTCCACAGATATCAGCACTCTCAAGCAACTCACCTGCGGGGGTTCCGCCGTTCCGGATCGCGTCCTCGACGCGTATGAGAGTCGGGGCCTGCGATTCACCATGGGTTACGGAATGACCGAAACGAGCCCGGGAGTCACGAGCCTTCCCGGCACCTATTCCCGGTCCAAGCAAGGATCCAGCGGGCTCCCGCATTTCCACACGGCTATCAAAGTCGTTGATGCCCAGGGCAACGAGCTCCCCCTGGGGCAAGAAGGCGAAATCCTGGTTTCTGGCCCCAACGTCATTGAGCACTATTGGAACAGGGATGAGGCCAATAGGGCGTCGTTCAATTACACTGACGGCGCAGTCTGGCTCCACACCGGAGATGTGGGCTATCTCGATGCCGATGGATTCCTCCACGTATCCGATCGCATCAAGGACATGATCATCTCTGGCGGAGAAAACATTTACCCTGCCCAGGTGGAGAAAGAAATTGCTCATCTTGAGGGGGTGGCGTCGTCCGCGGTGTTCGGAGTTCCGGATGCCCGGTGGGGCGAGGTACCGTGCGCAGTCATTCAATTGCGGCCGGGATTCCACCTCACCGAATACGACGTGGTCAACTTCCTTGCGGGGAAGCTCGCGAAGTACAAGATCCCTAAATTCGTATTCTTTGTCGCAGATCTTCCTCGCACTGCCTCAGGAAAGGTGAAAAAGACTGATCTCAAGAAGAATTTTGGCGATCAGAGTCAGATCGCAAGCTAAAAAGGAGGCCCCCACCGGGGGCCTCCTTCCGTCGTCGAGCTCCTGCTCCTAGCCGTTCAGCTTGCGGTACTCGAAGACCTGGTCGATGATGCCGTATTCCACGGCCTCCTCGGCGGTAAGGATCTTGTCGCGATCCGTGTCGATGCGGATCTGCTCCGGGGTGCGCCCGGTGTGGCGCGCGAGCGTGGTCTCCATCTGCTTGCGCATCCGCTCGATCTCGGCGGCCTGGATCTCCAGGTCAGAGACCTGCCCCTGGGTGCCCTGGGTGGCCGGCTGGTGGATGAGGACGCGGGAGTTCGGGAGGCAGGCGCGCTTGCCCTTGGTCCCGGCCGCGAGAAGCACCGCGGCGGCGGAGGCCGCCTGGCCCAGGCAGACGGTCTGGACGTCGGGACGGACGTACTGCATGGTGTCGTAGATCGCCATGAGCGCGGTGAAGGAGCCGCCCGGGGAGTTGATGTACATGGTGATGTCGCGGTCCGGATCGAGCCCCTCGAGGACGAGCAGCTGCGCCATGATGTCGTTGGCGGAGGTGTCGTCGACCTGGGTGCCCAGGAAGATGATGCGCTCCTCGAAGAGCTTGGCATAAGGATTGGTTTCCTTGGTGCCATAGGAGGACTGCTCGATGAAGGACGGCAGGACGTACCGCGCCTGCGGCATCTGGAATCCGTGAGTCATAGTGTTTTCCCCTTGCCCTTAGTTAGCGGTCACCGTGCCACCCTGCGCGGTGGTGATGACGTGGTCGACAATGCCGTACTCCTGCGCCTGCTGCGCGGTAAACCAGCGGTCGCGGTCCGAGTCCTTGGTGACCTGCTCGAAGGTCTGGCCGGTGTGCTCCGCGATGAGCTGCGCCATCTCCTTCTTCGTCGCCGCGAACTGCTCCGCCTGGATGGCGATGTCCGCCGCCGTGCCGCCGACGCCCGCAGAAGGCTGGTGCATCATAATCCGGGCGTGCGGGAGCGCGAAGCGCTTCCCCTTGGTGCCCGCGCTGAGCAGGAACTGCCCCATCGAGGCGGCGAGTCCCATGGCGTACGTGGCCACGTCGCAGGGGGCGTACTTCATGGTGTCGTAAATGGCCATCCCCGCGGTCACCGATCCGCCCGGGGAGTTGATGTAGAGCGAGATGTCCTTGTGCGGGTCCTCGGCGGCGAGGAGAAGAATCTGGGCGCACAGCTTATTCGCGATCTCGTCGTCCACCTGGCTGCCCAGGAAAATAATGCGCTCCTTGAGCAGCCGCTCGTACACAGATTCACCAAGGTTGGCCCCCTGGCCAGAGCCTTGCATCCGGATCAGATCGGTCATGACAATTCCATTCCTTGAAGACGTTCAACGTGTCCACAGTGTGCGGGGCGCACGAGGGCCCCTGGCTGAATCCTAGGGTACTCACCGGGGTGGCCTGGCGGGGGCGTGTTCGCTCTCAGCGTAGAGCCGAGAGCCGCCTCCGGCCCGCAGCCTGCCACCGCGCCCTGCCACCCGGCGTGCCCTGCGGATAAGGCGGATAAGAAAAGGGCGCTGCCGCCGGGAGGGTGTCCTCCCTGCACGGCAGCGCGGTGGCGGCGCCGGGCCGCCGGGTGATGATTAGTCCTCGGACTTCTCGGTGTTCTCCGCGGAGTCCTCCTCGTCCTCACCGAAGTACTCGGTGGGGTCGACGGCGTTGCCCTCGTCGTCCTTCACGGTGACGCGGCAGATCGCGGCGGCCAGAGCCTTGCCCCGACGGACGTCGGAGAAGAGGTTGGCGATCTGGCCGGAGCTCTGCAGCTGCTGGACGAACTGGTTGGGGTCCATGCCGTAGCTCTGGGCGGTGAAGAGGATGTGGTCGGTGAGCTCCTGCTGGGAGACCTCCACGTCCTCCTTCTCGGCGACGGCGTCGAGGAAGAACTGGGTGCGGACGGCTTCCTCGGCCTGCTCGTGGGACTTCTTCTCAAACTCCTCACGGTTGGTGCCCTGGGCGTCGAGGATCTTCTCGAAGAGCTCCTCGTCGCCACCGAACTGCCCCTTGAGCTGCTGGATCTGGGCGTTGGCCTGCTCCTCGACGACGGTCTCGGGGAGGGCGAACTCGGTCTTCTCGAGGGCGGCCTTGAGGACCTCGTCGCGGATGGCGGCGGCCTGCTGGGCCTTCTTCTGCTCGGTGACCTGCTTGCGGGTGGACTCGCGCAGCTCCTCGGCGGTGTCGAACTCGGAGGCCATCTGGGCGAAGTCGTCGTCGAGCTCGGGGAGCTTGCGCTCCTTGGTCTGCTGGACGTGGACGGAGACGGTGGCCTCCTCATCCTTGTGCTCGCCCTGCTGCATCTTCGCGGTGAACTCGTTGTCCTCGCCGGTCTTCATGCCGCGCAGCGCGGTGTCGAGGCCGTCGATGAGGTCGCCGGAACCCACCTGGTAGGAGAGGCCCTCGGTGGTCGCCTCGTCGATCTCCTTGCCATCGATGGTGGCCTTGAGGTCGATGATGGCGTAGTCGTTGGTCTTCAGCTTGCGGCGGGTGTCCTTCAGCTCGCCGAAGCGCTCGCGCAGCTTGTCGAGCTCAGCGTCGACGTCCTCGTCCTCCACCTTGAGGGCGGGGACTTCCACGGAGATGTCGGAGAAGTCCGGCACCTCGAACTCGGGGCGCACGTCCACCTCGGCGACGAACTCGACGAGCTCGCCGTCCTCGATCTTCGTGATGTCCACGGCGGGCTGGCCAACAACCTTGAGGTCGTTTTCGACGCACGCCTGCTCGTAGCGGGAGGGCAGCATGTCATTGACGACCTGCTCGAGGATGGGGCCCCGGCCGAAGCGGGCGTCAATGAGCTTCCGAGGCGCCTTGCCCCGCCGGAAACCCGGGATGGTCACCTGCTGAGCGATGGCGGCATAGGCCTGTTCAATCTCGGTGCCAAGATCCTCGAAGGGGACCTCAACGGTGAGCTTGACACGGGTCTCGCTCAGCTTCTCGACGGAACTCTTCACGAGTCACACTCCTCGGTACTCATTACTCTTTAGTCTTAACGTGTAAGACGAGCTCACCCTGTGGTGTCGCTCGTTCGTCGGGGCGACAGGATTTGAACCTGCGACCCCCTGCTCCCAAAGCAGGTGCGCTGCCAAGCTGCGCCACGCCCCGTTCCTGGGACAGCATATCCGCGCGCCCTGCGAGAACGCTACATCGGGGTCGTGTTTTCAGGAAAAGTGCAGGTCTTTCCGAAGAGAACGACGCTCACCTGGCACTTTCTCCCCCGCCCCCGGGCTGTCCCCACCGCTGCTCGGGGCCCATCCACGCGAATGCCCCGGGAGGCCATCGAGGGGCCTCCCGGGGCTGTGGAGGGAACGACGGGAATCGAACCCGCGTCTTCAGCTTGGAAGGCTGAGGTATTAGCCACTATACGACGTTCCCAGCAGGCATCACCGAAGCAATGCGTGAGTAGCAGTCTAACTGATCCTTCGGCCAAGTACGAAATTCCCCGGCTACCTGCCACCTCGCCCGGCACACCACCTCGGACACGGGAACTTTCGCTCCTCCCCGAGCGTTGGACCGAATGGACACTGTAGCCAGGCGCCCCGCGTGGCGCTCTCGGAGGAGGAAAAGTCGTTGATAGCCCTGCTGTTGGTCGCACTCGTCGTCATTGGCCTGGTGCTCGCCTTAAGAAGGACAACGAAGGCATCAACCCAGCGCGAGGAGCAATCCCTCGATGACGCGATGGCCGACGCCCGCCGCTGGACCGAGCGGCTGGGCTCCCAGGTCCTCACGATGTCCGGCACGGATGCCGCCTCCACCCAGGCCATCGCCGACGCCTCCGAGCGCCTCACGGCCGCGCAGTCCCAGCTGGCCAGCGCCCAGTCCGTCCGCCAGGCGGAGTTGGCCCGCGAGTCGGCGCTCGAGGGGCTCTATTACATGAATGCCGCCCGGGAAATCATGGAGATGCCCGCCGGCCCCGAGCTCCCGCCGCTCGAGGGCCAGAAGAAGGCCGGCCGCGTCACCGAGACCCGCACCATCACCCACGAGGGCCAATCCATCACCGCCTCCCCGGAGCCCTCGGCGGAGACCCCGAACTACTACCCCGGCGGCACCGTGGCCGGCCGCCCCGTCCCCGCCGGCTGGTACTCACAGCCCTGGTGGGCCAGCGCGCTGAGCACGGGCTTGTGGACCGCCGGGTCCATGATGCTCTTTTCCTCTCTCTTCTCCGGCATGCCCGGCACGGGCTATAGCGCCGGTTATGAGGATGGCCTGGCCGCCACCGGCGGAATGGACGGCATGGGGGACGCAGACGCCGCCGCCGATGCCGGCGACATGGGGGACATGGGCGGCTTCGACGACGGCGGCGGATTCTTCGATGGGGGTCTCTTCGACGGAGACTTCGGGGACTTCGACTTCGACCTGTAGTCCTAGCCCTCGGCGCCCGGGACCTCGGGGGCAATCCCGGTGCGCTCGTACTCCGAGAGGATGTCGATGCGGCGCTGGTGGCGCTCCTCCTCGCTACACGCCTGGTCCAGGAAGGCGTCAACGATCTTCAGCGCCTCCTCCGGGGAGTGCATGCGCCCGCCGATGCCGATGAGCTGGGCGTTATTGTGCTCGCGGGCCAGGCGCGCGGTCTCCTCCGACCAGGCGAGGGCGCAGCGCGCCCCCTTCACCTTGTTCGCCGCGATCTGCTCCCCGTTCCCCGAACCGCCGAGCACAATCCCCAGCGAGCCCGGGTCATTCACCGTGCGGCTTGCCGCCTCGATGCAGTAGGCCGGGTAATCGTCGAGGGCATCGTACTGGTGGGCCCCGCAATCAATGACCTCGTGCCCCTGGCCAGCCAGGTGCTCCTTGATGAGGTTCTTCGTCTCGAATCCAGCGTGATCAGCTCCAAGATAAATGCGCATGGCTAGAAGTGTAGCCGCTGTCACGCTGGCTCGCCGCCGCGTCGAGCCCGGGCGCTCCCCTAACTCTGCGCTTCCGGGCGCACCTGCGGCTGCTCGGTGCGGGAGCGCTTGAGTTCAAAGAAATAGGGGAAGCTCGCGAGCTCCGCCGCGGCATCGAAGAGCCGCCCGGCGTCCTCCCCGGTGGGGACCCGCGTGATGACCGGACCGAAGAAGGCCGTGCCGTCCACCTCGATGACGGGGGTGCCCACCTCATCCCCCACCGCGTCCATGGCGCTTCGGTGGTAGGCGCGGAGGGTGTCGTCGATGGGGCCGCCCGTCGCGAACTCGGCATAGGAGGCATCCAGCCCCGCGGAGTCCAGAACCTGGCCGATCACGGCGTCAAAGTCCCGCTGCCCGTCCCGGTGGATGGCGGTGCCGAAGGCGGTGTACAGGGCGTCGAGCTTCTCGGGTTCCTTGCTGGCAACAGCCGCGCACACCCGCGCCGGCGCCCAGGCCAGCGTCATCTTGGCCTTGTAGTCCTCGGGGAGGCTTTCGCGGCCCTCGTTGAGGACGGAGAGGGACATGGGCACCCACTCGATGCTGATGTCCCGGACCTTCTCCACCTCCTTGATCCATCGCGAGGTCAGCCACGCGAAGGGGCAGGTGACGTCGAACCAGAAACGCACGGGGGTAGGCATTGTGCTCCTTTCGTTGGGTGGCCACCACCCTAGCAAGGCCCCGCGGCTAGCGGGCCGGCTTCACCGCCCCGGGGGTGGGCGCGGAGGGCTCGGTGGCGGGGATGTCGGCATCGCCGAGGTCGTCGACGACGGCATCCTCGCGCAAAACGCGCACGTCCACAGCCATGCCCGGGTGGAAGCGCTGGGCGTCGCGGGTGAGCATGTCCACGCGGAGGTCGCTGCGGCTCAGCGTATCGGTGACGATGACGGAGCTCACCAGCCCGCGCGGCCGCGTGGTGACCACCTGGTAGCGCGAGCGGAGGGCGGGCAGGAGCTCGAGGTCCTCCGGGCGCACGAGGGCCACCGCCGCCGGACGTCGCGCCGCCGGGTTCTCCCCATTGACGATGCGCAGCGGCGTCCCCGCCACGCGGATGCACCCCTCGGCAACCGGCCCGGGAATGCGGTTCACCGAGCCCACGAAGTGGGAGATGAAGGGGGTGGTCGGGTGGTGGTAGATGTCGTGCGGCGAGCCGATCTGCTCGAGGCGCCCGTCCTTCATCACCCCGATGACGTCCGCCATGAGGATGGCCTCCTCCTGGTCATGGGTGACGAGCAGCGTGGAGATCCCCTCCGAGAGCTGGATGCGCCGGATCTCCTCGCGCAGCTGGGTGCGCACCTGGGCGTCGAGGGCAGAAAGCGGCTCGTCGAGGAGCAGCACCTCCGGCTCGATGGCCAGCGCCCGCGCGAGCGCCACCCGCTGCTGCTGCCCGCCGGACAGCCTGCCTGGCAGGGAGTCCCGATGCTCCGCCAGGCCCACGAGTTCGAGGAGCTCCTCGGCGCGGCGGCGTCGCTCCGCGGCCGCCACCCGTCGAATCTTCAAACCATAGGCAACATTCTCGACGGCGCTCATGTGCGGGAAGAGCGAGTAGGCCTGAAAAACGATGCCCATGTTGCGCTGGCGCGGCGGCACCTCGGCGATGGATTCCCCATCGATGAGGACTTCCCCCGCGTCGGGGCTCTCGAGCCCGGCGAGCACCTTGAGCGTGGTGGACTTGCCGCAGCCCGAGGGGCCCAGAAGGGCCACGAGTTCCGCCTCCCCGATGGTGAGGGAGAGGTGATCGAGGACCGTGCGATCCCCGTAGTTCTTGATGATGTTCTTGAGCTCTACGCAGCGGTTGACCATGAGTTCTTCCTTGTAGACATCGAGGAGAGGAGGGCGAGGAGCGCCCAGGTGAGCAGCGTGACGAGGAAGGACACCGCCGCCACCCCCTTGGGGCTTAGCGAGGACACATCGACGAGGAACACGGGGAACGTGTAGTGAAGGAGCAGGGAGGCCATCGCAAACTCTGACAGGCACAGCGCGATGCACAGGAGGGAGGCGGAGACCATCGCGAGCCGCAGGTTCGGCAGCACGATGGTGACGAGGATCCGCCCGGGGCTCGCCCCGAGCGAGCTCGCCGCCGCGTAGAGGGTCCGCAGGTCCATCGAGCGAACGCCAGCGACAATCGCCCGATAGCACAGCGGCATCGCCGTCACCATGTAGAGCGGCACGAGCGACCAGATCGACGCGAGGAAGCCCGGAGCCACCGCCCGATACAGCTGGGAGGCCCCGTTGACCAGCGCCACCGCGGGCACGACGAGCGGCAGGACGGAGAGCGCCTCGGCGATCGGCGCGAGCCGGGGCGCCCGCAACTCCAGCCAGATGATGGAGGGGACGAGGAGTAGGAGCATTCCGGCCGTCGTCGCCACAGTGAGAAAGACCGTATTCCCCACGGCCTCCCCCACGCGCGGATTGCTCAGCGCCTCGAGCAGGGGGCCCAGGCTGAGCGCCTCGCCCGGACGGCTGAAGCCATAGGCGGCGGCCGCGAGCCACGGCGCGAAGAAGAACACGAGGGACACCACGAGCACCGCCGGCGGCACCCAGGAGGCGCGGGCTGGGCGGTTCGTCGTGGGGAGCCGACGCAGGCTCGGCGGGGAATCTAGCTGGATAGCCATTGCTCACTCTTTCTCGTGAGGAGGACACGCACGCCCACCGCGGCGATGATGATGAGCATCATCCACGTGACGAGCGCGGCGGCAAGACCCGGGTTGAAGAGCACATTCCCGGAGATGAAGAAGCCAATGACGATGGAGACGAGGTTGAGCGTCCCGCCCGCCAGCGCATAGGCCGTGGCATAGGCTGCGAAGGCGTTCGCGAAGAGCAGCAGCATGGCGCCGAGCAGCGGATGCCAGAGGATCGGGATCACGATGTCTCGCAGGTAGTGGGCGCGCGTGGCGCCGAGCGTGATCGCCGCGTCCCGCCACGCCGGGCGGACGGCACGCATGGCGGGCATCATGAGGACCGCCATGAGCGGCACCTGGAAGTAGAGGTAGACCACGCTCACCCCCACCGTGCCCGTGATGGGGAATCGCTCCATGAGGCCCGGCGCGAGGACGTCGATCACCCCCGTGAGCACGCCCTGCGTCCCTAAGAGCGCGATGAAGGCATACGCCAGGGTGATGCCGCCCGACTGGGAGGCCATCGCGGCGAAACTGCTGGTCACACCGTGTAACCAGCGGGGGCGGCGGGTGGCGACGAGCGCCCACGCGAGCACCATTCCCAGCACCCCGCCGATGAGCGAGGTGGCCACGGAGATCTCCATGGTCTGCAGGAAAGCCGAGCGATAGGTGGGGCCGAGCGCCTCGGCCATCGTCTCCAGCGTGAAGCGGCCGCGCGGATCCTGGAAGGCGCGCAGCGTGTTCGCCACGATGGGGAGAATAAGGAACGCCGCCATGAAGAGGAAGAAGGGCAGCGCCCCGAGGGCCCCGCTCCACGCCGCGCGGCGACGCTGGCGGGAGCCGCGGGCAGCGCGCTGCGGCGTCGACGTACTCATCTAGATCACCACCTCCCGGCCCCAGCGCGTGGCGATGGCCACGTTGGCGGCATCCCCCTGCGCCGGGGTGGGCAGGGTGACCTGCTCGAGGATCGAGGGCTCCGGCAGCTTCGCGAGGGCCTCCTCGCTGAGGGCTCCGGCCGCCACAAGCTCGGTGAAGCGGGCGGGGATCGCCCCGCCGAGGGCGTAGTGCTCCGCCCCCTCGTCGGAGGTCAGCCAGTCCACCCACAGGCGGGCCGCGTTGGGCTGCGGTGAGCCGATGGTGATGGGCTGCGCATAGTAGTTGCCGAAGACGCCGTCGTCGAGGACGACGTACTCGAAGTCGATGCCATCGCGGCGAAGCTGCTCCTCGCGGCCCAGCCAGTTGTAATTCCAATCGAAGATCGCGGCTGCCTGGCCGGTGGACATGGCCTGGCCGGCGTCGGCGACAGAGACGAGGTTACCGCGGTGGGCGAGCTCCGCGAAGTACTCGATGCCCGGGCCGGCATTCTCGACGGAGCCGCCGCGGGCCGTCGCCGCCGCGCAGACCGTCGCAATGGAGGCCGCACCCTTGCGCGGATCCCCGGGCATGGCGACTTTCCCGCGGTACTCAGGACGCAGCAGGTCCTCGAAGCGGTGCGGGACGGGGCAGGCCGCGCGGTTAATCCCCACCGAGATGACCCCGTAGTAGGCGCCCACCCAGAGCCCGTCCGGGTCCTTGAGGTTCTCGGGGATGGCGTCGAAGTTGCTCGGCTTGTAGGACTCGATGAGCCCCTGCTCGATGGCGGCAGAGGTGAAGGAGTAGCCGACGTCGAGGACATCCGGCTGGGTGGATTGGCCCTGGAGGTTGAGGACGGCCTGGAGTTCCTCCGCGGAGTGCGCGTCGGGGGAATCCACGTGGACCTTCACCCCGTACTTCTTCTCGAAGTCACGGAAGTGGCCGCGGTAGTTGGCCCACGTTTCGGGGTAGCCCATGAGGCGGACGGTGCCCTCCTTCTGGGCGCGGGCGATGATCTCATCGAGGCTGCCGCCGATCGCCGAGGGGTCCGTCTCCCCGTGGGCGGCGCCGCAGGCGCTCAGCGCAGGCCCGGCGAGCATCGCGCCGGCCCCCACCCCGAGGAGGCGGAGAACAGAGCGGCGATCATGAGTCCGCGGGGTAGTCCACACCACACTCACCTTTCTCCGGGATTATTGTGACCCGGACTACGGTGTCATGGTGCGGTAATGGGGATCTGGCCCCGATGTAAACGCGACGCTAATTCAACGCAAAATGCCCGAGAAGAATCCTTAAAACATCAACCCCCCCCCCCGCGGTTTTTATCGTTTTTCACCTCCAGGGTGAGGATCTCCGAGCGCAGGGCAATACTCATGCAATACACGCACTGACCTGCGGAGTCATAGCCCAGGCGGGTGACGCGGAGGAGCGGGAGATTGGGTGGTACGCCCAGCAGATCGCGCTCGGTATCGGTGGCGGCGCCGATACTGATGGTGTCCTCGGTGGAGGAGGTGGAGTCCTCCAGCAACCGGCCGATGGATTCCTCCACCGCATCCTCGCTGAGCGTGGGCTCATGGTCTACCCGGCAGTGCGTGCGCAGCACCGCGGCGGACATGTCGTTGAACACGAGCTCCTGGCATACATAGTGAACATATTCAGGGTCGCCGAGGGTGTCCGCGATCTCCACGGTGGGCGCCTCGATGCGGTTCACCCAGGGGGTGATCCGCACGTTGTATCCCTGACGACGCAACACCTCCGCGTTCTCCCCCAAGCGCAAGAGGTTGACGCTCGGGGGTTCGGCGCGGACAAAGGTGCCGCCGTGGCGCCCACGGCGTCGGTCAATGAGCCCTTCGAGCTGCAACAAGTCCAGGGCGTGGCGCACCGTCATGCGCGCCACCTGGTACTGCTCGACGAGGTCTCGCTCGGCGGGAAGACGCTGCCCCGGCTTCACCCGGTGGGCGCGGATGTCACTGCGAATGGCATCGGCGATGGTCACGTACGCGGCCTTCGGGTGCTGCCCAAAGCCCGGGGGCTCGGTGCTCAGCCCGTACTCGTTCACGACATTATGGTCATCCCTATGCACCTGATTAGTGTATCAATTATTCACACCTAATAATGTGCTAGACCATTACAACCCCAGGTTGAGTGCCCCTTCTCGGTAGTGACGGCCGGGTATCGCGTCGAGAAGGCGGCGCGTGTACTCCGTCGCAGGGCGCTCGAAGACGTCCTCCACCCGGCCCTGCTCCACCTGCGTGCCGCGCTGGAGGACAGAGACCGTGTCCGCGATCTGCCGCACCACCGCCAGGTCGTGGGAGATGAAGATGTAGGTGAGCCCCAGCTCCTTTTGGAGGTGCTCGAGGAGCTCGAGGATCTGCGCCTGCACCGTCACGTCCAGGGCGGAGACCGCCTCATCGAAGAGGACGAGCTCCGGGCGCACGATGAGCGCCCGCGCGATCGCCACCCGCTGCTTCTGCCCGCCCGAGAGCTCCCGCGGCCGGCGCTCCGCCAGCTCCGGATCGAGCGCGACGAGATCCAAGGCCTCCGCCACCCGGCGCTGGATCTCCGCCCGGCTAAGGCGTGGGCCGCCGCCTGACCGTCGGCGCGCAGAGCGCAGGGGCTCCGCGATGCTGCGGCCGACGCTCCACCGCGGGTCCAAGGAGGCCGCCGGATTCTGGTACACGAGCTGCACATCGGAGGTCTCCACCGAGATCCTCCCGGCGCTCGGGGTGAGCAGGCCCGCGATGGCTCGGCCCGTCGTCGTCTTCCCGGAGCCCGACTCCCCCACGAGGGCGTGCGTGCTCCCCCGCTGCACCTGGAAGTCGACGCCGTGTACCACCTCCGTGTCCCCATAGCTCTTGCGGAAGCCCTCGACGCTCACCAGCGGATCGTCCGTGCCCACCGCGGGGCGCGTGCGCGGGCGGCTGAGGGAGGGGGCATCGGCGAGCAGCCGCCGGGAATAGGCGTCCCGGGGATCGGAGAGCACCGTGGCCGCAAGCCCGGATTCGCGCACCTCACCGCGGTGCATGACGACGACGTGGTCGGCGCGGTCGCCCGCCACGGCGAGGTCATGGGTGATGAGCACGATGCCCATGTCCTCCCGCATCTCATCGAGCAGGTCAAGGATGACTTTTTGCACCGTGACATCGAGCGCCGAGGTGGGCTCGTCGGCAATGATGAGATCCGGCTCGAGCGCGAGCGCCGCCGCGATGAGCACGCGCTGCCTCATGCCGCCGCTCAGCTCGTGGGGGTATTGGCGGGCCCGGCGCGCGGGGTCGTCGATGCCCACACGGTCGAGGAGCTCGATGACCCGCTCCTCCCGCGCGCGCGAGCCGCGGCTGCCGAATCCGTGGATGGCGAGCCCCTCGGCCACCGACTCCCCGATGGTGCGCACCGGGTTAAGCGAATTCCCCGGGTCCTGGGGGATGAGGCCGACGCGCCGCCCGCGCACCGCGCGCCACTCGCGTTCGCTGAGCTCGGAGACGTCCCGGCCGGCGAGCATCACGCTCCCCGAGACCTGGGCATTGTCCGGGAGGAGACCGATGGCCGCCTGGGCCGTCGTCGACTTCCCACTGCCGGACTCCCCCACGATCGCGGTCATCTGCCCGCGCTCCACCTCCAGGCTGACGCCGCGCACCGCGTGGACGAGCCCGCGCGGGGTGTGATAGTTGACGGTGAGGTCCTCGATGGCCAGAAGCGGCGCCTCATGAGCGCTGTGCATCTTAGGCCTCCTTCCTGAGAGAACGGGACAGATGATTGGTGGCCAGCACCACGACGACGATGACCAGGCCCGGCAACACCGTGAGCCACCAGGAGGTCGCGATGTAGTCGCGGGCATCGGCGATGATGAGCCCCCACTCGGGGGTCGGTGGCGGCGCGCCATAGCCCAGGAAGCCGAGGGTGGCCAGCTGGAGGATGGCGGAGCCGCACTGCATCGCGGCGAGCGCGATGACCGGGGTGCGCGAGTTCGGCAGGATGTGCTGCCAGAGCACGCTGGCCGTCGAGGCGCCGCTGGCATAGGCGGCCTCCACGAAGTCGGCGTCCTTGACGGTGAGCACCTGGGAGCGGGCGAGGCGGGTGAACGTCGCCACCGAGGTCACCCCCACCGCGATCGCCGCGTTGGTCGTCCCGAAACCCAAGATGATGATGACCGAAAGGCTGAGCAGCAGCGCCGGGATGGAGAGCAGCACGTCCACCACCCGCATGATGAGCGCCTCCGCCTTCGTCGTCCCCGCGATCACGCCAAGAACCGTGCCCACCACGAGGCCGATCCCCACCGCAATCGCCGCGCCGAGCAGCGACTCCCGGGTGCCATACACCACGCGGGAGAAGACGTCGCGGCCGACGGCGTCGGTACCAAACCAGTTCTCCCCCGAGGGCGGCAGCAGCGGCTCGAAGGTCCCCGAGATCGGGTCCTGGCCGGTGAAAAGCTGGGGCGCCACGGCCGCGAGCAGCGCCAGGAGCAGCACCACCACCGAGGCCACGACCCCCGGGGAGCGCAGGAGCGAGAAACGTTGCTGGATCATGAGTGAGCCTTTCGACGCAGCCGCGGATCCAGCACCGGGTAGAGCAGATCCACGAGGAGGTTGATGATCACGTACGCCGTCGCCGCGAGGAGCACGACGGCCAGGAGCACCGGGGTGTCCCGGTTTGCCACCGCCTCGACGGTGAGCTGCCCCACGCCCTGGCGGCCGAAGACCGCCTCCGTGACAACAGCCCCGCCCACGAGCTCCCCGAAGAGCAGGCCGGCCATGGTCAGGGCGGGGAGCAGGGCGTTGCGGAGGATCGCCCGGGTGAGCAGCCACCAGCGCGACGCTCCCCGCGAGCGGCTCACCGTGACGAAGGGCTGGGCCCCGATCTCCTCGATGGAGCGCAGCAGCACCTGCGCCAGCGGCGCGGAGATCGGCAGCGCGAGGGTGAAGGAGGGCAAGATGAGCGACTGCACCGGACTGGGCTCAATGACCGGCACCCACCCCCAGGAGAAGGACACCACCTGGATGAGGATGATGCCCACCCAGAAACTCGGGAGGGAGACCATGATGCTCGGCAGGGAGTGAACCAGCGCCCGCAGCCACGCGGCCCCGGGCATCCACGCGGCCACCGCGATGAGCAGCGCGAGGATGATGGCCAGCACGAAAGAGACCACGGCGAGCGCCACCGTGCCCGGCAGGGCCTCCGCGATCATCTGGCTCACCGCCGCGCCCGTCTGCACGGAGTAGCCGAAGTTGCCGGTGAGGAAGCCACCCAGCGTGAGGAAGAACTGAACGATGAGCGGCTTATCCGCCCCGTACTCCTCCCGGATGGCGGCGACCTCCGCGTTGCTGAGCCCCAGCTCAGGGTTGGCGAAGCGCGCCATCGCAGCATCCGAGGGCAGCGCGGAGAGCAAGAGGAAGGCCAGGACATAGGTCACGACCAGCACGAGGAGGGCCTGGCCCAGCCGCTTGAGCAGAACCGGCACGGGGCGGCGGCCCGCGCGGGGCGATGCACCGGGCGTTGCCGCGCCGGGGGTTTGAGCTGTGGTGTCGATACTCACTGCGCGTCTCCGATCTTCACGTCATAGAAGGTGGGTCGGCCGATGGACTCTGTGTGGAAGCCCTGCACATTCGGGCGCACGCCGTAGACGACGGGCTCCTCGAAGAGCGGTAGGACATAGGCCTGCTCGGTGAGGTAGTCCTGCACCTCGCCGGAGTAGCGGTCGCGGGCGGCCTCGCTGGGCGCGGAGGCGACCTTCTCCACGAGCTCCTGGAGGTGCGGATCCGTGGGCCCGACGTCCGCCGGATCCAGCCCCGTCGAGGGATCCACCTTCTCGACGTCCTCCTCGCTGTTGAGGAACGTGTTGCGCTCATCGGTGCCGTATTGGGATTTGATGACGTCGTGATCCGCCCGGCCCACCATGGTGTGCCGAATCTGAATTTTGCCGAGGTCCGTCGAGTCCGTATTCTGCGTGGTCTGATCCCCTGGGTTGAGGGAAATCTCCACACCCACCCGGCGCAGCTGCTCCTGCACCTTGGTGATGACCTCCTTGGAGCGCGGCTGGGGCACGGCCTCGTTGACCGTGAAGCTCAGCCGGTGCCCGTCCTTCACCCGGATGCCGTCGGGACCGGGGCGCCAGCCGGCAGCATCGAGGAGACGGCGGGATTCCTCCTGGTCATAGGGGTAGGGCGGCTGCTCCTTGTAGCCGCGGGCCGTGCGCGCGAGCGCCGATGTGGCCAGCGGGTAGGACTCGGAGAAGAGCGTACGCATGATCTCCTCGCGGTCCACCGCCTTCATGAGCGCCTGGCGCACCCGGATGTCCTGCAGCAGCGGGTGGCGGAAGCGGAAGGCCAGCTGGTTGGTGACCCCGTTGGTGCCGTGGGCGACGATGCTGATCCCCCGCTCCTTCAGGTGCTTCTCCTCCGGGGCCTCCACTTGGCGGGCAATATCGCCCTGCCCGGCGATGAGCCCACCAATGCGCACCGACTGCTCCCCCGCCAGGACGTACGTAATGCGGTCCAGGTAAGCGCGCCCCTGGTGCTTGCTCACCGGCGGGGCCCAGTCATAGTCCTCCCGCGCGCGCAGGACGAGCGTCTTGCCCATCTTCTCCTCCGCGACGACGAAAGGTCCACTCCCAATCACTGACGACGCCCGCCCCGGCGCGAAATCCTCATCGGTGCCCTCCAGCGAGGAGTTCGCCAGGAGCCCGGCGTTATAGCTGCTCATGGCCTGCGGGAATCCGGGCGCCGGCTGGGAGAAGTGGAAGCGGACCGTGAGCGGGTCCAGGACCTCCCCGCCCTTGTAGTTCGAGATCTGCTCCGAGCTCGTGAGCCTCCGCGAGGAGTCCCCCTTGGCGTAGAGGTCGATGTTGCGCAGGACGTTCTCCGCGTCCAGCGGGGTGCCGTCCGAGTACGTCACCCCCGGGCGCAGGTGGAAAGTGAAGGAGGTGGCGTCGTCGTTGACCTCGGGGAGGTCGCGGGCGATCCACGGGTGGAGCTCCAGGGTGTCGGGATCCTGCCAGAGGAGCCGGTCCGTGATGTTGTTGACGACGGCGCCGTTGGGGTAGAAGCCGGCGCTTGGGGGATAGAGGGTTTTGAAGAAGAGGGGCTCGAGGTAGGTGAGCTCCTGGGCGGGGGCGCCCGACGCGGTGTCCGATTGTTCCGCCTTGCCCTGGCCGAAGGCGCACGCGCTGAGGAGTCCCATCGTCATCACGAGGCTCAGAAGTGTGGCGAGGGTGGCGCGAAATGACGGGCGTGCCATGCGGTCTCCTTCGGTTCGAGGGGGATGGTGAATACTGGTTTAGTCACCGTAACAGACCGAGTTGTTTTTTCCTAATAGACCGGCCTGTCTTTTTAGCCGGCGGGGCGTGAGCTAGACTGAGACACCATGACTACGCAGCACTCTTCGATCGCGATTATTGGCCTTGGTCCGCGCGGCGTGTGCCTCGTCGAGAGGCTTGCCCAGTGGAGCCGCACCGAGGCGGCCGCGGGGATAGACCGCTCGGTTCATCTCCATCTCATCGACGATGCCCCCGCGGGCGCCGGCCGCATCTGGGATCCGGAGCAAACCTCCACCCTGTGCATGAACACCCTCGCCGGCGCGGTCACCCTCTTCACCGAGCCGGACTCCGGGATCTCTGGCCCCATCCTCGAGGGACCCACCCTCTACGAGTGGATCCGGCTCCTCCGCGAGCCCGAGGCCGCCGCGGCCGATCTCCCCGCGGCGGTCGTCGAGACCTTCCGCCTCGTCGAGGTCTCCCCCGAGGTGCGCGAACGTTTCGACGAGGAGCTCGCGCGCTCTCGCCCGGAGTCCCACCCCTCCCGGGCGCTCTACGGGGCCTATATCCGCTGGTGCTTGAACGTGGCCCTCCACCTCCTCGATGATTCCGTCACCGTGCACCACCACCAGGCGCGAGCGTTGAGCATTCGCGCGGCGAGGACGGCGGGGACGGCGGGGGCCTCGGCAGGGGCGGACGCGGAGAACCCCGGCGATGGCCGCTCCCGCGATGTCATTCGCCTCTCGGATGGCACGGAGGTTGCCGCGGACGCGACGGTCATTGCGCCGGGGTGGCTGCGCCCCGCGCCCACCCCGGAGGAGGAGCGACTCGCCGAGGCCGTGGCCTCCCATCCGGGGCTGACGTGGGTGCGCCCGGACAACCCGGTGGAGCAGCCCATCGAGGAGGTCCCGGAGGAAGGTGCGGTGCTCGTGCGCGGCATGGGTATGGGCTTCTTCGACGTCATGGCGCTTCTCACCATCGACCGCGGCGGCCGCTTCATCGAGGATGACTCCGCCCGTTCGGGGCTGCGCTACGAGCTGAGTGGGCGCGAACCCCACCTGCTGGTTACCAGCCACCGCGGCTATCCCTACCTGCCGAAATCGGAGTATCACTCGCTGCCCCCGGAGGCCGCGATCCCCCGACTCCGCGCGCAGAAGAAGCGCCTCCGCCCGTTCTATCCCGGCCCCGAGGCGCCTGCCCCCTCCAGCGTCGACTTCCGCACGGAACTCTGGCCGGCCATCCTCCGCGACGCCGCCGAGGACTACTACCGCACCCTCGGCCGCACGCGGCCCGAGGCTTTCGCCGGCCCCTCCCCTGACACCGCCGTGGAGAGCATCCTCCGTCGCCTTGAGGCCGCCCCGGACGAGGGACTCCTCGACGCCCTCCCCTCCCTCGCGGAGCCGGAGGTCCCGGAGGCTTCGGACCGGTTGGATCTCCGCCCCCTCCTCACGCCCCTCCAGGGGAGCTTCGGCAGCGTGGAGGAGCTGGGCGCGCACATTGGCGAGCGCATGGCGGGCGATATCGCGGAGGCTGTGGGCGCCCGCGACTCGGCGTTGAAGTCCGCGCTGTGGTCGATCAGCGCCTCCCGGAAGCCGGCGAGCATCATCGGCGCGGAGGGGGCTTTCACCCTCGATTCCCGGCCAACGCTCTCCGCCTTCATGTCCCTGGGGCAAATGGTGGGCTCGGGCCCGCCGCTGTTTCGGACGCGCCAGCTCCTCGCTCTGTACGACGCGGGGCTGGTTACCTTCCTCGGTGCTGACCCCCAGCTGAGCCTTGGCGAAAACGGCCAGTGGGAGATCCGCACGGCAAGCCTTCCCGGCGAGGTCTTCCACTCCCCGGTGCTCGTCGATGCGTGGATGCACCGCCCGCACGTGGGCCGCCGGGACCCCGCGGATCCGCTCCTCGACTCGCTGGCCGATGAGCAGCGCATTCGCCCCTTCTCCCTGCGCGGCCCCGAGGGCACCGCGGTGGAGACGGGCTCCCCCGAGGTGGAGCGGGGGCGCCGGCTCCTCGTCCACCCGGATGGTTCGCCGGATGCCCGCGTCCACCTGGTTGGCATCCCCACCTATGCCCAGATGCCAGACACCACGATCTCCCCCATCCCGGGTTCCCAGGCGCTCATGCTGCAGGAAACCTCTGCCGCTGCGCGCAGCGTCTGGGAGATCATCGGGGGAGACGCTGTCACCGCCTCTGCGTGACCCGGCAGGGGCCGCGGTCCCGGGGAGCATTCCCGAGAGGGGCCGCGCGCCCCGGCCGCGCGTCGGACATCCGGGCGTGCGGACGGAGTCAGCTGGGGCGCATGCCGTTTTAGCTGTGCGCTCCCTCTGACACTGCCTCCGGCATGGGATCTCCCATGAGGGTGGAGCGCTCGGCCTTCGGGACGGGTTTGACCCGCCCGGCTTTGACCCCCTCGCGGTAGCCCTTGATTTCCTTGCGCAGCACTCCGCCTAGGAAGTACAGGCCCACGAGGTTGGGGATGGTGACCAGGAAGAAGAGCGCATCCGAGAAGCGCGTCACGGTCTCGAGCGAGACCGCCGCACCGACGATCACCATGATGAAGTAGAAGATGTCGTAGATTCGCTCCGCCACTTTGTTATTCCCGAACACGAAGCCCGCAGCCTTGCGCCCGTAGTAGGCGTAGCTGAGGACCGTCGAGAAACCGAAGAGAAGGATGGAGAGCGACAGCACGATCGGGAAGAAGCTGTTCACGCTAGCAAAGGCCTGGCTGGTGAGGATGATGCCATCGCTGTCCGCATTGCCGTATTGGCCGGTCACGACGATAGCCAGCGCCGTCAGCGTACAGACAATCACAGAGTCAATGAACGGCTCCCACGCTGCGACCAGGCCTTCTTCGGCCGGCTTGTGGTTCTTCGTGGCAGAGTGCGCGAATCCCGCGGTCCCCACGCCGGCGACGTTGGAGAAGCACGCTCGCTGAATACCGATGATCGCGACGCCAATGACGCCACCCGTCACACCCTCCCCGGTGAGCCCCCGGACCACGATGAGCTGAAGGGCCTCCGGCACCTGGGACACATTCACCCCGAGTATGACGAGCACCGCCACCGCATACACCACCGACATCAGGGGAACCAGGCGGCTCGTCCACGTCGCGATGGACTGCAGCCCGCCCAGCACCACGGCCGCGGCAAAGATCATGAGAATGAGTCCGACGAACCAGCCGTTGTGTCCCAGCCAGCCGTCCTCCGAGTGCGTGATGCTCACGAGGTGCATGGTGATCTGGTTGGACTGGAAGATGTTGCCCGCTCCGACTGCCGCGAACATGAAGGCGATTCCGTAGAAGTAGCCCAGGAACTTCCCAGTCTTGGGTTTACCGATACTCTTCAGTCCGTCGGTGAGGTAGTACATGGGCCCGCCGGAGATCGTCCCGTCATCATTGACCCGGCGGAACATCTGGGAGGCAGTGGCCTCCACGAGCTTGAGGGACATGCCGAGCACGCCGGCAATGATGATCCACAAGGAAGCGCCAGGACCACCGATCGAGATCGCGACGGCAACACCCGCGATGTTGCCCAGGCCGATCGTTCCCGCGAGCTCGGTGGCCATCGCTTGGAAGCTGGTGACCTCGCCGGCGTCGCGATGCCTGCTCATATGGCCGCGCACGATGCGCAGGGTCTGCATGGCGTCGCCAAGAGGCCGCACGCGCATCCATACAGTCATGATGATGCCCGCGGCAAACAGCCAGAGGACCACGAGCGGCAGCTCAGCCCCGCCGATGGGAACCGCGAAGAAGACAATGGTTTCGAGCCAATCAACGACCGGCCCGAAGACGCCTTGAATGGCGGCATCGACGCCCCCGGACTCCGCTGCCATGGTCATAAGGTGTGGGGTCATAGGAATTCTCCTCACTACTGTGACGTGGGGCATAGTCTATGTTATCGATTACTCCACCGCCACAGATTTCGGAAAAAAATTCTCCGCGAATCCGAATCGCGCTACACTCAGATCTACGAATAGGCCGTCTAGCTGCACACTTATCCCCCATCCCGAGCGGACACCATGAAGAAGAACGTCATCGACTACGCCACAGCCACGGGAGAGGACATCGTCCTCAGCCTCCCCCCAACCCACCCCCGTCCCTCTCTCAAGGAGGAGATCGAGGAGAAGATCCGACGCCAGCTGGTGAGCGGCGAGATGCGGCCCGGACACCTCTACTCGGCCAACAATATGGCCTCTCAGCTGGGCACATCCAATAGTCCGGTGCGCGAAGCCATGCTCTCACTCAGCGGTGAAGGCCTCCTCGAGCCGGTCCGCAACCGGGGTTTTCGCGTCGTCCTCATGAGCCCCGCTGATCGACAAGAGGTCTATGACCTCCGCAGGCTCATCGAGGTAGAGGCCGTGCGCCGAGTCGCCTCGCTCCGCCTGAGCAGCGAACAGGCTTCCACACTCATGAGTCTTGCCCTCGCCGCCCGAGAGCAACTCCCCGACGCCCCGGGCGGCGACCTCCTCCCCTACCTCGACGCCGACCACGATTTCCACTGCTATCTCGTCGATCTCCTGGGAAATAAGCGCTGGTCACAGATCGTTCGCACCCTACGCAACCAGTCCCGCATCAACGGGGTATACCAGCACCTCGGCGACGAGGAGAAGGACCGTCTCAGCGCCGAAGAGCACATCGCCATCGCCGATGCCGTCCGCCGCGGCGAGGCCATTCTGGCCGCCGATCTCATGGTCCGCCACCTCGACTACGCCCGCCCGTAGCCCTTCACCCAAGGCCAGCTCAGAGCACCCTCCCCCACCCCCGGCCACCCCCGCGGCGCACGTTCTTTGCACGAATCGGTGACACGGGCCACTTTTCTGTTTAGAGTAATCGATAACTGATCACTCTCCACAGAAAGGAGCCGATCATGTTCGAGCTCCCACCCAGCTGCGGAACCGCCGTATCCCTCGAGATGAGTACCGCGGAGTCGCTTCCCTCCTCCGCTGAGATCGTCATCATCGGCGGCGGCGTCATGGGCCTCAGCGCTGCCTACTATCTCACCGAGCGCGGCATCGGGCGCACCGCTCGGGGCGACTACTCCGGGATCCTCATCCTCGAACGCAACACCCTCGGCAGCGGCTCCTCTGCCAAGCCTCTCGGCGGTGTCCGCGCCAACTTCTCGGACCCGGCGAACATCGTCCTGGGCCAACGCTCCCTCGCCGTCTACGAGCAGTTTTCCGAGACCTTCGGCGTGGACATCCATCTCAACAAGGTGGGCTATCTCTTCCTCGGTCGCACCGAGGAGGAACGCGCAAGCCTCGAGCAATCCGCCCACGAGCAGCGTCTCCTCGGGATCGACGCCCGCGTCCTCTCCCCTGCCCAGGCGCAGGAGCTCAATCCCTATCTCAATCCCGACGCCCTCACCGCGGCGTGTTTTACCCCCAACGATGGCCACGCCTCCCCGGCCGCCGTCGTCGAGGGTCTGCGGCGGGCACTCGTCGCCAAGAATGTCCAGATCTGCGATCACACCGAGGTTCTCGACATCGAACGCACAGCTGCCTCCATCACTGCGGTCCTCACCAACCGCGGTGCGGTGAGGACCTCGACGGTCGTCTGTGCGGCGGGAGCCTGGAGCAAGAGCATCGGCGAGATGGCCGGGGTGGACCTCCCCGTCGAACCGACGCGCAGGATGATCGGCCTCACCCCACAGCAGGATCAGGCGCACTGCCCGCCACGTATCCCCTTCACGCTGGATCTGTCGACCACCATGTACCTCCACAACTATAGCCGCGGGCTTCTTCTGGGGATCTCCCATGCCGAGGAGCCCGGCTTCTGCCGCGAATACAGCAATGCCTGGCTTGCGGAGTTCAACGCCGCGGCCTCCATCATCGCCCCTGAACTGGAGAATCCGACGCTCGCCTCGGGCTGGGCCGGGTTCTATGAGAACACCCCAGATCACAATGCGCTCATCGGGCCCTCGCTCACGGTCCCCGGCTTCTTCTACATCGCCGGGTTCTCGGGCCACGGCTTCCTACAGGCCCCCGCCGCGGGCGAGCTCCTCGCCGACATCATCGCCGACACCACCCCCTTCATGGACCCACGCCCGTTCTCCGCCACGCGCTTCTCCGGCGTCGGTACGCCGTGGAAAGAACTCAACATCATTTAGAGGATTCACGATGACGACACCACATCTCGCACGGTGGGAACTCCGCGCCGCCTTCGCTCGGAGACTCTCCGCCATGTATGGGGAGGAAGTCCCCGCCTACACCACCCTCGTGGAGGTCTCCGAGGAGGTGAACCGAGACTTCGCCACAGCTCACCCGGACCTCGCCGAGCATCTGGGCAGCATCGCCCGCGTCACCGCGGAACGCCACGGCGCCATCCGCGTCGGCACCCCCACCGAGCTCTCCCAGGTCGCACGCATCTTCGCAGCCCTGGGCATGTATCCGGTCGGATTCTATGACCTGCGCGAGGCCGCAGCCAGCTCCGTCCCCGTCGTCTCGACGGCTTTCCGTCCCACCGACCGAGAGGAACTGGCTCGCAACCCCTTCCGGGTGTTCACGTCCATGCTGGCCGTCGACGACCCCCGCTTCTTCACCCCCGAGCTGCAGGAACGCCTTCGCGCTTTCCTCGAGCAGCGCACGCTCTTCCCGGAGGAGCTCCTCGCTCTCGCGGACCGCGCCGACGCCGAGGACGGCCTTCCCCCGGAGGACGCCGAGCGCTTCCTCGACCTCGCCACCGCCTCCTTCCAGCTCTCCGACGAGCCCGTCGAGGAAACCTGGTATCGCGAGCTCGAAGCCATCTCCGCTGTCGCCGCAGATATCGGAGGGGTCAGCAGCACACACATCAACCACCTCACACCCCGCGTCCTCGACATCGACGAGCTCTACCAGCGCATGGAGGACCGCGGCATCACCATGATCGACGAGGTCCAAGGCCCACCCGCGTGGGAAGGCCCCGACGTCCTCCTACGCCAAACATCCTTCCGCGCTCTTGACGAGCACCGCACCTTCCGCTTCCCCGACGGCTCGATCGGCCCGGGCACCCTCCGCGTCCGCTTCGGAGAAGTCGAACAGCGGGGCATCGCCCTCACCCCGCCCGGGCGCGACCTCTACGACCAGCTCATCGCTGAAACCGACCGTCGCCTCGCCGAGCACCCCAAGCGCACCCGCACCGACATCGCCCGCGAGGTCTGGCGCGAACACCTCCCTCTCACCGAAGCGGAACTCGACGCCCGGGGCCTCGGCTTCTTCACCTACCGGCCCGCAGACGACGCCACCTCCACCCCGACCGCAGGTCAGGGGGCCGTCCCGCTCTCCGCGCTCCTGCGCGACGGCGTTCTCCTCGCCGAGCCCATCGTCTACGAGGATTTCCTCCCCCGCTCAGCCGCCGGAATCTTCCAATCCAATCTCACCGGAGAAGGCACGAGGGACAACCGGCACCAAGGAACCTCCTATGATGCCGCATCCCTCTCCGCCATGATCGGCCGGCCGATCGCCGACCCCGCGGACCTCTACTCCGCCCAGCGGAGCGCCTCCCTCGAGGCGTGCGAGAAGGCACTGGGGATCGAGATTCTCGACGACTACCTCGGCACCCCGACCACCACTTAACACCTCACGCTCCCAGAAAGGACCCTCATGACCACCGCGTTGTCCACCTCCATCCGCTCCGCCCTCGACGCCTGCGGCGTTGACCTCAGCCTCCTCGACTCCGCCCAGGACCTCCAGACCCGCACGCCCATCACCGGGGAGAAGCTCTTCGGCCTCCCCGCCACCGACGCCGACGGCATCGATGAGACCATCAGCCGGGCCGAGGCCGCTTTCCGCACCTGGCGAGACGTTCCCGCCCCCGAGCGCGGTCACGTCGTCCGGCGCTGGGGTGAGCTCCTCCGCGAGCACAAGCGGGACCTCGCCGTTCTCGTCCAGTCCGACGCGGGCAAGACTATGTCCGAGGCCGAAGGCGAAGTCCAGGAGATGATTGATATCTGCGAGCTGGCCATTGGGCAATCCCGCATGCTCTACGGGCAGACGATGCCTTCCGAACGCCCCGGGCACCGGCTCATGGAAACCTGGCACCCGCTGGGCGTCGTCGGCGTCATCTCGGCATTCAACTTCCCGGTCGCGGTTTTCTCCTGGAACACGGCCCTCGCCCTTGTCTGCGGAAACACCGTCGTGTGGAAGCCCTCGGAGCTCAGCCTGCTCTCTGCGCTGGGTGCGCACGCCCTCCTCGCCCGGGCCGTCGCTGACTGTGGACAGGACGCAGACATCCACCACATCATCCTCGGGGAACGCGAGGCCGGCGAGGCCCTCGTCGACGACCCCCGTGTTGCCCTCATCTCCGCGACGGGCTCCACCCGCATGGGCCACGAGGTCGCCCCGCGGGTCGCCGCCCGATTCGGCCGCTACCTCCTCGAACTCGGCGGCAATAATGCCGCGATCGTCGCCCCCAGCGCGGACCTGGACCTCGCCCTCCGCGGGGTAGTGTTCGCTGCCGCCGGCACGGCCGGCCAGCGCTGCACCACGATGCGCCGCCTCATCATCCACGAATCCATCGCCGAGGAGTTCACCGAGAAGCTCATCGCCGCCTACCGCACCCTCCAGATCGGCGATCCCCGCGACGAGGGCGTCCTCGTCGGCCCGCTCATCCACTCCGGCGCCTACGAGGGGATGCGCTCCGCCCTGACCTCCGCGCAGGAGGAAGGGGGAACGGTTCTCTGCGGCGGCGCCCGCGTCCTCGAGGACGAGCACCCCGACGCCTACTACGTCGAACCGGCCATCGTGCGCATGCCCGGTCAGAGCGCCACCGTGAAAACAGAAACCTTCGCCCCCATCCTCTACGTGCTCACCTACCGGGACTTCGACGAGGCCCTCGCCCTCCACAACGACGTTCCCCAAGGGCTTTCCTCCGCCATCTTCACCTCCGACCAGGCAGAAGCTGAGATCTTCCTGTCCTCCCGGGGCTCGGACTGCGGAATCGCCAACGTCAACATCGGCACCTCCGGCGCAGAGATCGGCGGGGCTTTCGGCGGGGAGAAGGAAACCGGCGGCGGTCGCGAATCCGGCTCCGATGCCTGGAAGGCCTACATGCGACGGGCAACCAACACCGTGAACTACTCCGGCGAGCTGCCCCTGGCCCAGGGGGTGAAGTTCCTCTAAGCGCCCTGCCCTGCCCGGGCCCCGCCCGGCGCGCCGTGCCCCGCCCTTCCCCGCGGCGGGGCGCCGAGGCCAGCTCAGACAACTAGGCCGTCGGCAAACCCTCCACCGCCGCGGCGAGATCCGCAAGGAGGTCGGCCTCGTCCTCAATCCCCACGGAGATCCTCACCAGATCCCCGGGGATCTCCAGCTGGGAGCCCGCCGCCGACTGGTGCGTCATCGACGCCGGGTGCTCCAGCAAGGACTCCACCCCGCCCAGGGACTCCGCCAGGGAAATGAGGCGCGTCTGCGTACAGAACCGTCGAGCAGCCTCCTCCGAGTGGAAGCGCACCGACACCACCCCGCCAAAAAGCCGCATCTGCCGCGCCGCCACCTCGTGGCCCGGGTCATGCGCCAAGCCGGGATACAGCACCTCCGCGGTCTCCGGCCGGGCGTCGAGGAACTCCGCCACCGCCTGCGCGTTGGAGCAATGCCGCTCCATCCTCAGGCCCAGGGTCTTCACCCCGCGATACGTAAGGTATGCGTCAAAGGAGCCCGGCACGGCACCCACCCCACCCTGGAGGAAGAGCACCTCGTTGTCCAGCTCCTCATCATTCGTGATGACCAGGCCGCCCACCACATCCGAGTGCCCGCCCAAATACTTGGTGGTCGAATGCACCACCACGTCCGCACCCAGTTCCAACGGCCGCTGCAGATAGGGGCTGGCAAACGTGTTATCCACCACCAGCTTCGCCCCATGCGCGCGCGTCACCTCCGCAATGGCCGCGATATCGCTCACCCCGAGCAACGGGTTGGTCGGCGACTCCACCCACACCAGCGCCGTATTCTCCCGCAGCGCGCCGCGCACCGCGTCGACATCGCTCGTATCCACGATGCTGTACTCCACGCCCCACTCGCGGAACGTCGTATCAATGAGCCGGAACGTCCCCCCATAGGCGTCGGAGCCCATCACCAGATGGGAACCGGGACTCAGCACCGCGCGCAGGACGGTATCCGTCGCCGCCATCCCCGAGGAAAAAGCCCGAGAACACAACCCGCCCTCCAAAGCACCCACCACGTCCTCCAGGGCAGACACCGTCGGATTCCCACAGCGCGAGTACTCAAAACCGCCGCGGAGCTGCGCCAACCCGTCCTGCTGGAAGGTCGTCGACGCATAAATCGGAACGTTGATCGCTCCCGTCAAAGAGTCCGGCCGGTACCCAGCATGAATGCTCCGAGTATGAAAACCCACGGCCGGGCCCTGCCCCGCCTCGGAGTCATTCCTCCGGGCCCTGCGGGCCGCCGTTCCTGCATCAGCGCGACAGTCATGAGAATCAGTCATGTGTCGCAGCTTACTAGACCAAGCTGTCCACCACAACGGGACCACTCGCCCTATACCGCCAGCCCGCTCAGTGACTTCACAGTCCGGTTTTATGGTTTCTTCCGATCCGGCCACTACACTCTGCCCCTGGTATGACGAATTCACTCCAAGTAACAACCAACCACACTGTTCAATCGGTGACGTCCTGGTGGCAGAGCCCGGAGGCAAAGGACTGGCTCCTCCAGAAGCCCATCGAGATCCTCATCGGCCTCGTCATCGCGATCGTCCTCCACGTCGTCCTGCGCCGCCTCATCGACAAGGCAGCCCAGCACAACATCGACTCCAAGGGGAAGCTGCCCTCGCTCGCGCGGAAGCGCCGGGAGCGTGACTCCGAACCCTCCGCCGAGCTGCGCGCCCTGGATCGCACCCAGCTGCAGCGCCGCAAAGCGCGGATCCGCACCCTGGCGAACGTCGGGAAATCGGCCGTCGCCATCGTCGTGTGGACGTGGTTCGTGATCAACACGCTCGATGTCATCGAGATCAACATCGCCCCGCTCATCGCCTCCGCCGGTGTCGTCGGCGTGGCCCTCGGTTTCGGCGCTCAGTCCCTGGTGAAAGACTTCATCAGCGGCATCTTCATGCTCATTGAGGACCAGTATGGCGTCGGCGACACCATCGACGTTGGGGACGGCATCGTCGGCGAGGTGGAGGAAGTCTCCCTCCGTCTCACGACGATCCGCGACATCGACGGCACCCTCTGGTACGTGCGCAATGGGGAGATCATGCGCGTCGGGAACTTCTCCGATGAGTACTCCATCGCGCGCCTGCAGATTCCGGTCGGCCTCTCCAACGATCCCGAGAAGGCCTGGGAAGTCATCCAGGACTCGGTGCGCCGCTGGGTGAAGGATCCCTCCATCGCGGAGAGCATCATCGGGGAGCCGGAGATGAAGGGCGTCTCCGACTTCGAGGTCGATCACCTCTCCTACCGCATCCAGATGCGCACGCTGCCTGGCCACCAGTGGGATGTGCAGCGCTTCCTCCAGGGCAAGGTGCTCAACGACATGACCTCCGCAGGGGTGAGCACCCCCTACCCGCACGGGATTGGCGGCTGGCACCCCTCAATGAAGGAGGAGAAGGAGGGATCGGAGTCCTAGCCCCCCCCTGAGCGGCCCGAATACTCCATTAGGATAGGGCGCATGACCACCCTCTATGACGCGATCGGCGATGAGGCCTTCGACCGCCTCGTCGCCGGTTTTTATGCGCGCGTCCGCACCGACGACATCCTCTCCCCCATGTACCCGCCGGACGATTGGGAGGGTGCGCAGTGGCGGCTCAAGGCCTTCCTCACCCAGTATTGGGGCGGCCCCTCAACCTATTCGGAGCAGCGCGGCCACCCGCGCCTGCGGATGCGCCACATGCACTTCCCGATCTCCCGCGAGGCGGCCTTCCGCTGGCTCGAGCTCATGGAGGCCTCCCTCGAGGACATCGACGAGGACACCATCCCGCCCGCCTTCCGCGCGCAGCTCCGGGATCACTGGGAGCGCGTCGCCGGGATGCTCATCAACAGGGCGGACTGATCGGCGTGGTAGACGGTGCCGAAGGGCGCGTCGATCCGCGTCCACCGTCCCGACGCCGACACCCGCAGATGCCTCGGCACTGACAGCGGCACCCCCGGCCCCGGCACCAGCCCCAGCGAGGTGCACGCGAAGATCATCCGCATGGGAAGGGAGCGCGGGGTCTTGCCCTCGACGGTGAGCACCGTCTGATTGAGCAGGCTCGCCGGTGGGCCCAGGGGCCCGGAGAACTGCCGGGCCAGCGCCCGGCCCTCATCGGAGAGGCGGCGCACGACGTCCGCCGGGATCTCGTCGAGAAGGACGAAGCCCTCGCGCGGGGGCAGCGACCCGGGCCACGAGGGGTCGTGCGCGGGGCCGATCTCCAGCTCGGTGCGCGTCGGAGAGAGCGGGCCGCTCAGCGCCTCCAAGAGATCGCGCGCCGCGACGACAGCCCCATCGCGGATACAGCGGCCGTGCGCGCGCCGCGACGCCAAGACATCAAAGGGCGTGCGGAGGACGACCTCCACGCTGTACTCATCGTAATTGCGGAGGCGGGCCAGGGTGCTCGCGTCGAGACCACACGCCCTCCCCACGAGGGTGCGCACCCCCCGGGCACCCTCGCCGATCTCCAGCCGCTCACTCACGCGC
This sequence comes from Corynebacterium uropygiale, assembly GCF_021568315.1. Classification (GTDB taxonomy): domain Bacteria; phylum Actinomycetota; class Actinomycetes; order Mycobacteriales; family Mycobacteriaceae; genus Corynebacterium; species Corynebacterium uropygiale. The sequence continues at coordinate 48,769 of NZ_JAKGSI010000005.1, read as the reverse complement.
ATTCCCCTCGGTGGCTTGGGTGAGCACCTTGATCTCCTGCTGGGTGATAGCGCGCGGGGTGGCGGTATCGACGTCGACGGCCACCTGCACACACTCCACAACGCAGGCCACGCGCCCCTGCCGATCCTTGACCTCCTGGCGCGTGGTAAACGAGGTGCGACCAATCTCCACGACCTCGGTGTCCACCGTCGCGACGACCGTATCCGGAAGGATGGGGCGCAGGTAATCGACGTCCAGGTGCCGCACAAACACGGCCGGGATGTCCAGGCCCCGCCCGATGAACTCCTCCTGCGCGAAGGCCAGCCGCGCCTCCTGCGCGATCTCAATGTACTGGGCGTTGTTGAGGTGCCCGAAGCGGTCAAAGTCAGTCCAACGCAGTGACACGGATGCCCGGTGAATCTCCGGCTGCGACTGCGGCATACGCTCATACCTCCTGGGGTCGGGTGGAGAGGCTAGGCCCCTATGCTATACCCCGCAGACGCGCGCGGCCCCTCGTGCCGCGAGCTTCTCCAGCTCGTGGCCCGCGAGCGTTTCGGATTCAGGGCTAAGAATGGGGCAAAGATAAATATCCCAAAAGGTTGAACCTTTATGCCGGATCATAGCTGCCGGCTTATTCTATTCAGTGCTATGAATAACTCAATCCGGCGCTCTCCCGTGATGAGGGCCTGCATCGTAGCGACGGCCGTCGCGCTCTGCAGTACAGGTACCGCGTCAGCTCTTGACCTCGACCTTGTCGGTGTTCCCGGCCGCACCCAAATCACGATGCGCGATGGCGTCGGCAATTCCCTAGGCACGGCGAATCAGTATGAATCCCGCCCGGCGCTCTCGCTGGCAAAGCTGTATCTCGGATATTGGGTTTTACGCCACGGCGAGCCCGGCGACCAAGCCCGGGTAGAAAACATGATTCGATTCTCCGAAGACGCCACCGCCACGGACCTCGATAGGAAATACCCAGACGCGATCGCCTCCATTCTCCGCGATTACCAGCTCGGTGATTCCCATTACTCCGGCTATTGGGGAACCACCACCACATCCACCGCGGACATCGCCCGCTTCCTGGAGTCCGTGCGCTACGACCCGGCCGCCGAACCGATGATGCGCGGCATGGCCACCGCCTCCCCCATCGCAGCCGACGGCTACCACCAGGACTATGGCACCGCCACCGTCCCGGGCGTGAGCGGCACCAAGTTCGGCTGGTCCGACAATGGGGCCATCAACGCCACCGCCTCGATCGGGCCGGGCTTCTCCCTGGCGGCCCACACCTATGGGCCAGCGGGGCAGCTCACCGAAGACGTCCAGCGCACCGTGATTCCCGGCGCCGGCGGGCTCGGCCAGCCGCTCACCATCACCGTCGGCTCCAGCTCCGTCCCCGTCTACTCGGGCCAGCAGGTGCGCCAGAAGCTCGACTGCTTCCGCCACGGCCCCATCGACCCGGTGGCTCCCATCGGGGATGACTGGCTCATCCCCGATGCCGTCGTCGACGCCGTCGCCGGGGCCTGCACGGGCCCGCACTTGAGCAGCTAGGCAGCACGGCAGGCTCGCTGCCTGGCATCAGACGCGGAAACGCCCCACCCAACAGCGGGTGGGGCGTTTCTCTATCCACGCTTAGCGGGTGAGCTTGCGGTGGGTGCTGGAGGCCGGGCGGTTGGCGTCGGGCCCGAGGCGCTCCTCCTTGTTCTTCTCGTAGTCCTCGAAGTTGCCCTCGAACCAGAACCACTGTCCTTCCGCGACGTTGCCCTCCCACGCGAGGATGTGGGTACAGGTGCGGTCGAGGAACCAGCGGTCGTGGGAGATGACGACGGCACAGCCCGGGAACTTCTCCAGGGCGTTTTCGAGGGAGCCGAGGGTCTCGACGTCGAGGTCGTTGGTCGGCTCATCGAGGAGGATGAGGTTGCCGCCGATCTTCAGCGTCAGCGCGAGGTTGAGGCGGTTGCGCTCACCGCCGGAGAGGACCTTGGAGGGCTTCTGCTGGTCAGCACCCTTGAAGCCGAAGGCGGAGAGGTAGGCGCGCGAGGGCATCTCGTTTTGGCCGACGTGGATGTAGTCGAGCCCGTCGGACACGACCTCCCAGACGGTCTGCTCCGGGTCGATGTTCTCGCGGTTCTGGTCGACGTAGGAGAGCTTCACGGTCTCCCCCACCTCGACGGTGCCGGAGTCCGGCTCCTCCAGGCCGACGATCGTCTTGAACAGGGTGGTCTTGCCCACGCCGTTCGGCCCGATGACGCCGACGATGCCGTTGCGCGGCAGGGTGAAGGAGAGATCCTTGATGAGGGTGCGCCCATCGAAGCCCTTACAGAGGTTCTTCACTTCCACCACCTTGTTGCCCAGGCGCGGCGGGGTGGGGATCTGGATCTCTTCGAAGTCGAGCTTCTTGTACTTCTCGGCCTCGGCCGCCATCTCCTCGTAGCGCTGGAGACGGGCCTTGTTCTTCGCCTGGCGGGCCTTCTGCCCGGAGCGGACCCAGGCGAGCTCGTCCTTCAGGCGCTTCTGCAGCTTCTGGTCCTTGCGCCCGGCTACCTCGAGGCGCGCGGCCTTCTTCTCCAGGTAGTCGGAGTAGTTGCCCTCGTAGCCGTAGAGCTGCCCGCGGTCCACCTCGCAGATCCACTGGGCAACGTGGTCGAGGAAGTAGCGGTCGTGGGTGACGGCGAGGACCGCGCCCGGGTAATCGGCGAGGTGCTTCTCCAGCCACAGGACGCTCTCCGCGTCGAGGTGGTTGGTGGGCTCGTCGAGGAGCAAGAGGTCCGGCTCGCTGAGCAGCAGCTTCGCGAGCGCCACGCGGCGCCGCTCCCCACCGGAGAGGTGGGTGACGGGGGCGTCGGCCGGCGGGCAGCGCAGAGCCTCGAGCGCCTGGTCGATCTTGGAGTCGACCTCCCAGGCGTCGGCGGCGTCGAGCTCCTCCTGGAGCTTGCCCATCTCCGCCATGAGCTCATCGGTGTAATTGGTGGCCATTTCCTCGGCGATCTCTTCGAAGCGCTGCTTCTTCTCGAAGATCTCGCCCAGGCCCTCCTCCACGTTGCCGCGGACCGTCTTCTCATCGTTGAGCGGGGGCTCCTGGAGGAGGATGCCCACGGTGGCGCCCGGGTCCAGGAAGGCCTCACCATTGGAGGGCTGGTCCAGGCCGGCCATAATCTTGAGAATCGACGACTTACCCGCGCCGTTCGGGCCGACCACACCGATCTTGGCACCCGGGTAGAAGGCCATCGTGACGTCGTCGAGAATGACCTTGTCACCGATAGCCTTACGAACCTTCTTCATCGTGTAGATGAATTCGCCCATTGTTCCCCTTCATTGCGTTCTTTTATGGCACAGAGTTCAGTGAAGAGGGTACCCCATGAGGGCCGGGGGTTAGAAGGGAGCCGGGGCCTGCTCCTCGAGCACCTCCTCCGCCTGGGCGACGCTCGTGCTGCGGGGCGTGTCAAAGAACTCGTCCACGAGGTGATCGACGTTGATGTCCGCGCGACCCGCCCCGGGTACGCCGACGCCGTCGGCCCCGCCGCTCGGCTGCTGGCCGGTACGCTGCCAGCCCACGACATAGCGCGAAAGATCCACGCCCACCGAGTTCGCCCGCAGGACCGTCCGCGACTGGTGATTCCCCTCCGCGTCGAGCCACTCGTGGGTGGTGAGGATCCCATTGATGATGAGGCTGACGCCCTGCTCCTGCTTGATGCTGGCCTTGATGTTGCGGGCCAGCTGCCCCCACGCCTCCACGCTGAGAAAGAGCTGATCCGTCTGCTTCCATTCCCCGCCATCCATATAGGAGCGGTTCGCGGCGATGCGGAACTCACAGCAGTGGCGGTTCTCCCCGAACTTCTTGAGCTTCGGCGGCCTGGTGAGGTTCCCGACCACCGTGATAGGTACCTGCGGCATGATGTTCTCCTTGTCTGTCATCCCCCTCCCCTGTGGAGGAGGTAGCGACAGGATCTCTCAGCGCCGCGCCCCCGTCATCCCCCTCGGCCGAGCCCTGTGGATAACTCGCCCTCCCGCCCAGTTATCCACACCCCGGCGCGCCCGCCCTTGACGCCGGGGCATTGCTGCGCTAGGCGTCGTCGTCGCCAAATTCTCGCAGCTCATCGCGCTTGTGGCGCTTGCGCCGCTGCCACCACGACTCCCCCTTCTCCCGCACGGGCATCTCCTCCTGGTAGTAGTACTCCTCCTGGATATCCCCCTCGCCGGCGTTCATGCGCGCGAGCCACTCGTTGTAGGCCTCCAGGGAATTCTCGGGCTGGGCCTCCTCGGTGTCGACGACGTCCACCTGCCGCCGCTCCCCCTCGGCGTTCTCCGCGGCCGGGGCGGGCTCGGCCCGGTCGAGCCGCGCATCCTCTGCGGCTTCCTCGTTCTTGTCCTCCTTTAGCAGGTTGCGGAAGAGCACGGCGAACACGAGCGTCAGCGGGAAGGAGCCCGAGGCCCAGGCGATGCCACCGCCCACGCGCTGATCGGCGGCGAGGTCGTGCGGCCAGGGGATCTGCAGGTCGTTGTAGAAGCTCTCCGCGAGGATGGAGTTGAGCATCATGAGGTACACGCCGAAGAAGAGGTGGAAAGGCATGGAGAAGACGAGCCACCCCAGCTTGGACATGGTGGTGCGCTCCTCCGGCTTCGGGTCGGTGCCGATCATCTCCCAGAAGTAGAGGTAGCCGGAGAGGATGAAGACCCAGTTCATGCCCAGATGCCCGGCGTGCTCGGAGATGAGCAGCGCGTAGAAGGGCGTGGCGTAGAGGAGGTAGAAGAACACGATGAACTGCACCGTGTTGACGCCCGGGTGCATGAGGAAGCGCAGGATCGGGTTGTCGATGGCCGCCAGCGTCCACTCGCGCAGGCCCGGCTCGCCCGGCTTCCCCGGCGGGGCCGCCTCGATGACGAGCTGGAGCGGAGCGCCGAGGACGAGGAAGACCGGCACCACCATCGAGAGGATCATGTGTCCCACCATGTGGACGGAGAAGGTCGCCGGCATGTAGAGCCCGATCCCTGAGCACATCGTCACGAGAAGCGACGCGCAGCCCAGCATCCACCAGAAGGTCCGCGCCCCCGACCACGATCCCCCGGCGCGCCGGAGCCGCCACAGCCCCCACAGGTAGGCGGCCGCGAGGATGAGCGCCAGGGTGCCGAACATGATGTCGAAGCGCCACATCGTCCACACGTTGGTGACGGTCGGCTTCTCATAGAGGTCATAGCCGATCTCGATGGCCATCGGACTAAAGCTCGAGTTCCACTGCACCGGCGGCGGGGTGCGCCCCATCGTGATCGCGAGCCCCGTCACCGCGGCCATGACCACCACCTCCACGATGGAGACCTGCAAGAAGAGCCGCTGGCTTCCGCCCCGAGCCCGCATCTTGGGAATAGTGATCTCCCGGTGAATGAAGCCAAAGAACGCGAGCACCACCACGCCAATGGTCTTCCCAATGATGATCCAGCCATAGGCCGTCGTCGTGAGATCCGACCACGAGAGCCGAATAACGGCATTCACGACGCCTGACACCGCCATCACGATCACCGACACCAGGGCCAACCAGGAGAAACGACGCACGGCGGTGGCCATCCCGGGCCCGAGGCGGCGCCCATGCGCGATGAGGCCGATGAGCCCGCCCACCCACAGCACGAGGAACACCAGGTGCCACAGGTAGGAGTTCGTGCCGTAATCGTGGTTGCCGCCGGTAGCGTTGTGCCCCTCCATGCCCAGCGGCACGATGGAGAGAACCGCGCCGATGAGCAGCAGCGGCTGCGTCTTCCACGTCTTCGTCACGAGCCCGCAAACACCCGTCACGAGCGCGATGATCGCCACCCACATGTAGGCCAGCGAGGCTGCCACCTGGTCCACCGCGGTGGCCCAGTGCGCGGGCGAGATCGTGTCCACCAGTGGCTGACCCGAGACATCCGAGAGAGCCAGCGGAATCATGAACACGCCGATGATGCCGAAGCAGATCTGCGCCACCGCCCCGGTGCGGCACGCCATGTGCCCATCGACGGTGAGCCGGGCGGTCATGAGGCGGTGGTGATCGCGCTCATCGTCCTCGCCGAAGGGCTCCTCGCGCTCCCCCGGCAAAAGCGGGGAAATGAGGAAACCCGAGGCCAAAAAGGAGCCCACCGCAAGGGCCGCGAGCATCCACCCCACGGCGCGGAAGAATGGGTAGCCGATGGTCGTGAGGGGCCCCGGATCCGGGATCCCCAGGGCGGTGAGCGAATCCGTGAGGAACCCGAAGGAGATCCACGCACCCACGACACCTGCCACGAGGAAGAACAGAAGGTACAAGGGCCACGTCGGGCGGGGGCGTGCCGCCTCATCATTCTGGACAACGGAACCTGCAGAACCGGGGGATGCCATGCCATGCACGATACCCTTGAGACCAGCACCACTTTCAGGGGGTCGACGCTTTCCCCGACGCCTCGCTAGGTTAGAATCCTCCGTCGGAGGCTGCGCCTCCTTTGCCCCCATAGCTCAGCGGATTAGAGCATCCGGTTTCTACCCGGCTGGTCGCGGGTTCGAATCCTGCTGGGGGCGCTGCATGAGCTCGTGCCCGGCCTCGGGCACCCGTTGAGATAAACGCCTCATTATTCGTTGAGGCCCACCGGCGTCACGCCACGCACAGCCTCACCTGGGCACACGCGGGGATTCGGGCGCGCCGAGACGGCGTCGAGACACCCCACGGCCGGCGATCCTTGAGAAAGTCCCAGCAAGGTGAACTAGGATCGGACAAGTCAACGGTCATCAACTGATTAAGGGAAGAATCATGATTCTCAACATCCTCAAGTTCCCGTTCAAGGTCGTCGGCTTCCTTCTCAAGGCCGTGCTCAGCCTCATCACGGCTGTCGTCCTGCCGGTCACCGCGGTGGGTGGCGCTGGCTACCTCGGCTTCAAGTACCTCCAAAACAACCCGGAGAAGGCCGACAAGCTGAAGAACGCCACGATCGAGAAGGTCAAGGGGCTGCTCTAAAGCGCCCGCGCGTCGACGGCGCGCTCCACATCGAGGGCTTCGGGGTAACCCAGCCCTCTCTTGTTGTATTTCCACCTGAAGAGATTGCCCCGGAGGTCCCTCCCCATGGCTTTGCCCCCACCCCGCAGCACCGACTACGCCCTCATCACCGGCGCCAGCCAAGGCATCGGGGAAGCCATCGCGAGGGAACTCGCCCGCGGCGGGCATAACCTCATCCTCGTCGCCCGGCGCGCCGAGGTGCTCTCCGCCCTTGCGAAGGAGTTGCACGACGCCCACGGCGTCGACGTCCTCACCCGCCCCACGGACCTCTCCGAGGAGGAGGAGGTCACCGCCCTCATCGAAGACATGGGGGAGCACACGATTTCCATCCTCGTGAACTCCGCCGGGATCGCGAGCTTCGGCCCCTTCCTCAACCAAGACTGGGACTACGAGACCCGACAGTTCGCCCTCAACGCGACCGCCGTCTTCCGCCTCACCCACGCGGTCCTGCCCGCCATGGTCCAGCGCGGCGAGGGCGCCATCTGCAACGTGGGCTCCGCGGCCGGCAATCTCCCCATCCCCAATAACGCCACCTACGTCTTCACGAAAGCGGGAGTCAACACCTTCACCGAGTCCCTCCACTACGAGCTCAAGGGCACCGGCGTGCACTGCACGCTCCTGGCCCCGGGCCCGGTGCGTGAGGCCCAGATCCCGGAGGAGGAGCAGTCCATCGTCGATAAGGTGGTGCCGGACTTCCTCTGGACCACCTATGAGGACTGCGCGACCGAAACGCTGGAGGCGCTCTCCCGCAACCGGCGGCGCGTCGTTCCCGGGCCGCTGAGCAAGGCGATGAACGCCATCTCGCAGGTCGCCCCCACCGCGGCGCTCTCCCCGCTCATGGGGTGGTTCTATCGCAAGATGGGCTAAGCAGAGCCCACCGGAAAGGACACATCGTGGCTGATACGCGGCCTGAGCCGACCCCCGCAAAGTACGACCGCCTCGTGTGGATCGACCTCGAGATGACGGGGCTCGACATCCACCGGCACACCATCGTCGAGGTTGCCGCCGTGGTGACCGACGCGAACCTCCGCATCCTCGGCGAGGGCGTCGACCTCGTCGTCCACGCGAGCGACGAGGAGCTCGCCCAGATGGACGACGTCGTCACCGAGATGCACGCCCGCTCCGGGCTCACCGAGGAAATCCGACGCTCACCCATCACGCTCGAGCAGGCGGAGGACGCCGTGCTCCGCCTCATCGACGAGCACTGCGACCCCGAGCACCCGGCCCCCCTGGCCGGCAACTCGATCGCCACCGACCGCTCCTTCATCCGGGAGAAGATGCCCCGCCTCGATGCGGCCCTGCACTACCGCATGATCGACGTCTCCTCCATCAAGGAGCTCACCCGCCGCTGGTTCCCCCGCGTCTACTACAACCAGCCGGAGAAGGGCATGGCCCACCGGGCGCTGGCGGACATCGTCGAGTCCATCCAAGAACTCGACTACTACCGCCGCGCCGCCTTCGTCCCCGAACCCGGCCCCGACAGCGAGGAAGCACGCCAGCACGCGGCCGAATCTACCGCCTCCTACCAGCGGTTTTTGTGATTCCCCGCAAATCAGTTAAGCTATCTCCCGTTGCCAAGTTGCTGCAACGATGGTGGATGTAGTTCAGCTGGTAGAGCACCAGGTTGTGATCCTGGGTGTCGCGGGTTCGAGCCCCGTCATCCACCCCGAAGACAAACCCCGGCGGTCCTCACGGACTGCCGGGGTTTACTCATGCGCGATGGGGCGGGGCGGGGCCGCCGCCCCATCGAGGATGGGGCGGCTAGCCCTGGGTGTTGCCTTCCTTCCAGGTCTCCCACGGGATGTTCCAATCGCCGAGCCCGTCATAACCGGAGAGCGTCTCGCCCTTCGTGTTGCGCACCTGGACGAGGTCGCCGCGCTTCGACATGTTCTGGAACCACTGAGCTGCTTCGTCGGTGACGTTGATGCAGCCGTGGGAGGTGTTCGTGTTGCCCTGCGCCCAGACGGACCACGGGGCGGCGTGCACGTAGATCCCTGAGTAGGACATCTGCGTGGCCCACTTCACCCTCGTGCGATAACCACCGGCGTTGTGCGCGAGCCCGAAAGTCTCGGAATCCATGACGAGGGACTCGTTTTTATCGCCGATGATGTACGTGCCGTTGGGCGTGGGCCACCGATCGCTGCCGAGGGACACCGGAATGGTGCGCAGCAGCTCCCCATTGCGGTAGACCTCCATGGTCTTCGTCGCATCATCGACGATGGAGATCACCCGATCCCCCACCGTGAACGAGGTCTCCACATCCTCCGAGCCGTAATAGCCCTGGCCCAGATCCAGACCATAGAAGTCCGCCTTGAGGCTCACCGTGGTGCCCGGCTCCCAATAATCCTTCGGACGCCAGCGGACCTCCGAGTTGCTGATCCAGTAGAAGGCGCCCTCCACCTCGGGTTCGGTGCGCACCTCCATCGCCTTCTCGACGGCCTCCCGATTCTCGATGGGAGCGGAGAAGCGCACATTGATCGTCTGGCCGACGCCAACCGTCGACCCATCGATGGGGCTCAGCCATGCGTCGACGGTGGCCGCGGGCTGCGTGGTCTGGAACGTCGACGTCGACTTCTCGCCATTCTTATCGATGGCCGTCACCGTGTACGTGCGGTAGTAGCCGAGCTTCTCCTTGGTGGTCCAGCTCATGCCGTCGGGGGAGAGCTCGGATTCCACTTCCTTCCCGCTCTCATTCACCATGCTCACGGACTTCAGCCCGTCGCCCAGGGACTTCACGGTCACAGGCTCGGTGGGATTGATGTCGGTGGCGTCATCAGCCACGGAGATCTTCGGAGCCTGGGCCTTCGCCTCCTCCTGCTGGTTCTCCTGACCAGAGTCCTCACCATCCGTGCCGATCGTGCACCCCGAAAGCACCAGAGCCGCCGCACACAACGATGCGGCCACCGACCGACGCCACCGGGATCCCCGCCAACCAAGCTGCATGGAATTACACCTTCCTCAAATCAAGACAGCCCTCATAGACTACCGCCCACCCCGGACATGAAATAAACCGAAACCGCCTCCACGCCAGGATGTAACAGAACCGTTATTCGATCCTCATCCTGCACACAGACTTCCGGCCCTGACCTGCCAATTTTGCCTCTCCGGCGATGTGGTGTTATATTTCTCTTCGTTGCCGAGCAACGGGGTTCCACCCCACACGCAACGGTGAGCGCCATTAGCTCAATTGGTAGAGCAACTGACTCTTAATCAGTGGGTTCGGGGTTCGAGTCCCTGATGGCGCACCATCTACCCCCTGGCCAGATACCCTGGTCAGGGGGATTTTTCATGCCCCGCCCCGTCCTCCCATCGTAGTTGCTGAACGGCCGCCAGCACAGGCATGCTGGACCTATGCATGTTGTCGTAATGGGGGTATCCAGTTGTGGCAAATCGACCGTCGGCGCGCTCCTCGGATACGAGTTAGGCGTCCCCTTCAAAGACGGCGATGAACTCCATCCCCCATCGAACATCGAGAAGATGTCCGCCGGCATCCCTCTCACCGACGACGATCGCTGGTCCTGGCTCGACGCCATCGGCGAATGGCTCGCCGCCCACCCCTCCGGCGGCGTCATCGCCTGCTCCGCGCTCAAACGCTCCTACCGCGACACCATCCGCCGACACGCCCCCAACACCCTCTTCATCCACCTCCACGGTTCCCACGAGCTCATGGCCGCCCGCATGGCCGCCCGCCCCGGCCACTTCATGCCACCCAGCCTGCTTGCCTCCCAATTCGCCACCCTCCAACACCTCGAGCCCGACGAACGCGGCCGATTCTTCGATGTCGCCCACAAACCGGTCACCATCGCCCATGAGGCGGCAGCATGGTTGCGAGCGCTCCCCATCGAGGATCAGTAGAGTAAGACCATGGCACAGGCACTTATCATCGTGGATGCACAGAACGACTTCTGCCCCGGCGGGGCGCTGGCGACGGCACGTGGCGCGGAAATCGCTACTTTGATCGGCAGCTACCAAGCTTCCGAGAGCGCCGAGGCATATGATGTCCAAATCGCCACCAAGGATTGGCACGTCGACCCCGGCGACCACTTCGACACCTGGCCTCCCCACTGCGTGGCGGGCAGCACAGGCGCTGACTTCCACGAGGCCATCCGCGAGGACCTCCTCGCCGCCGTGTTCCTCAAGGGCCGCACCACGGCCGCGTATTCCGGATTCGAAGGGGAAGCGGAAGGAATGCTGCTCGCCCCGTGGCTACGGAAGCGAGGGATCACTCACATCGACGTGTGTGGGATCGCAACGGACCACTGCGTCCGCGCCACCGTCCTCGATGGGGTGAAGGCCGGATTCGACGTGCGAGTACTCTCCGAGCTCTGCGCCGCGGTAGACAACAGCGCCGGGGACGCAGCTCTGGAAGAGATGCGTCGCGCCGGCGCGTCCGTGATCTAAGGGAGAATTTAGCGCTGCGAGAGAAGGCGCTGGATCTCCTTCAGATCCTTGTTCTTCTTGCGGGAGCGAACCACCGCGAGAACGATCCCCCCAACGACGACGGCACCCACGCCGGCGAGAATCCTCTGCACGGTCGGGTCCTGCAGCTTCTCGGTGACGCCGTTCTTGGCGTCATCCACGAGATTCTGGGGGCGGCTGCGCTCCGCGAGCTGGTCCAAGGTCTGGGCCAGCTGGTGACGGGTGCGCTCGATGTCCCGCTGAATATCATCAATGCTACGACTCACGAAACTTCTCCCTGGATGTTTTCACGGTTTTTCGACACCTTATCTTAGCGCTGGCAGCTATCCTGGGCCATATGACTCAGCAGAACCGACTTGAACCCAGCGATCAGGCCCCCGATTTTTCCCTCCCCGATGAGAGCGGGACCCCTCGCTCGCTGGAGGAACTCCTCCGCGAGCATGGCCGCCTGGTCGTGTATTTCTATCCACGAGCGAACACCCCCGGATGCACCACGGAGGCATGTGATTTTCGCGATAACTTGTCGCAGCTTGCTGATATGGGGGTCGCGGTGGTCGGGATTTCGCCGGACACGCCGGACAAGCTCGCGTCCTTTAAGGATCGCTATGACCTCCCCTTCCCACTCCTCTCCGATCCGGAGCACACGACCCTCTCCGCCTATGGTGCATGGGGAGAAAAGAAGAATTATGGGCGTGTCACGGAAGGCGTGATTCGCTCGACGGTCGTTCTTAACGACGATGGGACGGTCGCACTGGCGCGCTACAACGTGAAGGCGACGGGGCACGTCGCCAGGATTCTTCGGGATTTGTCGTAGTTAGGCTCCCGTGTTGAGGGACAGCGCGATGCCGTTGAGCGATTCGATGGGCAGGCGGCTCCGGTAGCGCTGGCCGTCGGGGCTGATCCATTCGAGGTGGCCGTCGTCGGCTTTGTGGAGGCGGTCGTTCTTGGAGTCAGGGCTGGTGCCGACCTTCGCGTGGCAGGAGGGGCACAGGAGGGCGATGTTGTCCATGGTGGTGGTGCCGCCCTGCGACCAGGGGGTGAGGTGGTGGCCTTCGCATTGGGTGGCGGGGCGGTCGCAGTCGGGGGCGGCGCAGGTGACCTGCATGAGCGCCTGGGTGGCCTTTTGTGCGGGGGAGAAAGTGCGGCGGATGCGGTGCAGGCTGAGGGGGTGGTGTTCGGCACCGACGACGACCGCCCAGCCCTCGTCGGCCAGGGTGAGGTTGACGTAATCGGCCATGGAGAGCATCGCACCATCGGTGGTGGCGATCCACTGGCGGCGCTTCTCATCCTCGATGAGGCGCTGCTGGCTGAGCTCCGGGGCCGAGATGATGACGGCCGGCTGGTAGCGGACGGAGGACCAGGGGTCGGCGTCGTGGCGGGGCCGGATGGGGTGGCCGAGCACGAGGCGCTCCAGGGCGTCGAATTTGGCTTGTTCGAAGCGGATGTCGTCATCTTTGGACCAGAGGGCGCGCGCCCCATCCTCGATGACGCTGATCATGCGGGCGACGCGCTCAGCGGGGCCGCGCACCATGATGTGGAGCAGGCCGTCGGCGTCGGCGCTCCGAGAATTGCGGAGGGCGCGCTGCGCTTCGGCTCGGCGTCGTCGTTCCTCCTGGTCGGGGTGCATTTCCTCCACGAGTTGGTTGCCCCACGCCTTGAGCTCCTTGAGGGACAGGTCGGGGGCGCGCTCCACCATGCGGCGGAAGAGCTCCTCGCGGACTCGACGGTGCCGCTGCGGGATCTTGCCCGCCGCGACATTGATGACGAGCAGCCTATTGAGGTCGACGCGACGACGACGCGCGAGCTCCACCGTCGCTGCCCGAAAAGCATGGAGCTCCCGTGGGGCGGGCCCAAAGAGTTGCGTCGCGAGGCGCCGAAGCCGCCCCGCCTCCTGCGGGCTCAGCGGCAGCAAGCGCGTGATGTGGCGTTCCACGTCCCCATGCGTACCGAGCAGATAGATTTCCCAGGCCACATCGACTCCCCGAGCGAGCACCTCAGCCCATTGGCTCAACATTGTCATGCCGTCACACTACGAAGCCTGCGCGTCGTGCACACCCCCATCACGCCCAGATCGCCTCATTCTGTGGATAACGCACGTTATCCACAGCCCCAGCCGCCGACGCTTGACAGCGCGGCCCTCTTGTGCGCCCGGGGAGACTCGAACTCCCACGCCCTCAGGGCACTGGAACCTAAATCCAGCGCGTCTGCCAGTTCCGCCACGGGCGCTCACAGCAATGCGAGAGACAGTGTAATGCACCAACCCGCAGCCACACCGCTCAGGGGCGCGGGTATCCTATGGGGATGTGAGTACCCCAGAGGAAAAGAACACCCCGCCGCGCGCCCACAAGCGCGCGAAAGTCGGCCCCATCATTTTCCTCGTGCTCGCCGTCCTCGCCACGTTCGCTCTGGCCTGGTGGCAATGGACTCGTTTCCAATCCGGGAGCGGCACCTTCCAAAACCTCGGATACGCCCTCCAATGGCCCCTCTTCGGCGCGTTCTTCGTCTACGCGTACCGCAAGTACCTCGAATACGAAAACGAGCTCATCGACGCCAGCAACGACGAGCAACGCATGGAACAGCTCTACACCGCCGACGAAAAGCGCTACGGCAAAGAAATCACCGAGATCGATGAGGAGTTCCTCCCGCCGCGCCCCTCCATCGACGTTGACACCTTCAACAAGCTCAACCAACAACACCGCGGCACCCCCGACGAGTAGGTCCCCACATCTATGAGCACCACACCCCCCAGCATCCACCCCGCCCGGAAGCGGCGCGTCCGCCAGGCCCTCACCTTCTTCTCCATCGCCGCATGGGTCACCGGTGTGTGCCTGCTGCTCCTCGTGACGCGCATGGTCCTCGACTACGGCCTCCACATGGACCTGCCACGATGGTTCTTCTACATGGGGCAGGTCCACGGCGTCGCGTTCATGGTCTACCTCATCTCCACGCTCATCCTCGGGCTCCGCGCCCGATGGCAGCCGCGCACCTGGTTCACCACCGCGATCGCCGGCGTCGTCCCCTTCCTCTCCTTCTTCGTGGAAGCCAACCGACGCAAAGAGGTGACCGCCAAGTTCCAACTCGACGATCACCCCGCGCGCTAACGCACCAACTTCGCGATCTCCGGCACCAAGCCCGCCAACGCCTTGCCCCGATGGGACAGGGCGTCTTTTTCATCAGCACTCAGCTCCGCAGCGGAGCGCCCCGGTGTCTCCATCGGGGAGAAGAGGGGATCGTAGCCGAAACCGTTCTCGCCCTGGCAGGCGCGCAGGATGGTGCCCTCCCATCGGCCTTCGGACACGACCACTTCCCCATCGGGGATGGCAAGCGCACACGTGGAGACGAACGCCGCGCCCCGCTTGCCGTCGGGAACATCCTCCATCTGGGAGAGAAGGAGGGCGTTGTTGGCGGCGTCGTCCCCATGGGAGCCGGACCAGCGCGCGGAGAGCACGCCCGGCATGCCGTTGAGGGCGTCGACGCACAGGCCGGAGTCATCGGCGATGGAGAGGAGGCCCGTCGCCTCGACGCCGGCGCGCGCCTTGATGATGGCGTTGCCGGCGAAGTTTCCGGCGTCTTCAACGGGCTCGGGGTACGGGGGGACGTCGCTCAAGGGGACGATCTCGACGCCGTGCAGCCCCGCCCCATCGAGGATACGGCGGAGCTCCTTCAGCTTCTTGGCATTGTTGGACGCCAGGTGGATCCGCAGGCTCACCGCGCCAACGCCTCCTTCTGCAGGGCGATGAGGTGGCGGCAGCCCGTGGCGGCGACGTCCAGCATCTCGCCGAGCTGCGCCCGATCGAAGGTGTTGTGCTCGCCGGTGCCCTGGATCTCGACGTAGCGCCCCTCCTCCGTCATAACGACGTTGAGGTCTACTTCCGCGCGCGAGTCCTCCTCATAGGGCAGGTCGAGGCACACGCGGCCGTCGATGACGCCCACCGAGACTGCCGCGACGGGTGGCAGGAGGGGGTCGGCGCCCTGGGGGAGCACGCCGCGCTCACGGAGGACGGCGACCGCGTCGGCGAGGGCCACATAGGCGCCCGTGATGGAGGCGGTGCGGGTACCGCCGTCGGCTTGGAGGACGTCGCAGTCGAGTTGGATGGTGTTCTCGCCGAGGGCGGACAGGTCGATCGCCGCGCGCAGCGAGCGGCCCACGAGGCGGGAGATCTCGTGGGTGCGGCCCTTCACCTTGCCGCGCATCGATTCGCGGGGCATCCGCTCATGCGTCGCCGATGGGAGCATGGAGTACTCGGCGGTGAGCCATCCTTCGCCGGAGTCGCGGCGGAAGCGCGGCACCCCTTCCTCGATGGAGGCGGTGCACAGCACGCGCGTGCGCCCGAATTCCACGAGCACGGATCCCGCCGGGTTGGTGGTGAAGCCTCGGGTGATGGTCACGGGCCGCATCTCGTCGATGGAGCGGCCGTCCTTACGCACAAATTCACTCATGCTATCCACATTAGAGGCGCCAGGTGTCGCCGGCTAATCCCAGCGACACCGGCCCCTCAAACTCGGAGCGCGCTGCGTCGAGCGCGGCCTCCGGGTCGCCCCATGGCGGAATGTGGATGAGCACAAGGGCCTTCGCCCCCGCCAGTCGCGCCGCCCGGCCCGCCTCGCGGCCGCTCATGTGCATGCCGGGAGCCTTGCCCTCGCTGCTGTCGCACCACGTCGCTTCGCAGAGGAAGAGGTCGGCGTCGCGCGCGCACTCGATGAGGTCCTCCGTCCAATCGCTGTCCCCCGAATAGGCGACGACGGTGCCCGTCGACCTCTCCTCCATGCGCAGGGAGTACGCCTGGATGGGGTGCACGGCATGGAAGGGGGTCACGCGGAGGTCCGCGATGTCTTCCGGCTGGCGCTCGCGCCACGCGCGGAACGTGAACGTGTCCTCGAAGCTCTCGACGGTGTCCGGCTCATCGGAGGAGAGCCGCCCAAGGTGGTTGGGGGTGTCCTCGGGCCCGATGAGGTCGTGCTTCATCGTCGATGGGGAAATCGGGTGGAAGCGCCGCCACACGAGGAGGGAGGGGAAGTCGAGGCAGTGGTCCGCGTGCAGGTGGCTGAAGAGCACGTGGGTGCCGGCGGGGTCTGTGACTTGTTGCAGTTGGGAGAGGACCCCGGGGCCGCAGTCGACGAGTACGGGCGCCTCGTTCGTCGATCGGACAAGGTAGCCACTGGTCGGATTGGTCGGGCCGCTCACGGATCCGGAGCTGCCCAGAATGCGAACCTCCATGGTCATACTGTGCCACGAATGGGCGTCGGAATCGAACTTGGGCGGGCTAGGACTGGCGCATCTGGGTGACGTTGGTGAGCGTCGGTGCGAGGAAGCGGCGGGAGAGGGAGGCGAAGAGCATGGGGTCGCCGGTGGTCTCGAAGACGCGGGTGACCTCGGTGCCGGGCTCGGCGAGGAGGTCGAGGTCGGAGAGTCGTCGCACGACGTCCTTCGCGGATTCCTCGGAGCTCGACACGAGCGTGACATCCTCCCCGATGGCCAGCTGGATGACGCCCGAGAGCAGCGGGTAATGGGTGCAGCCGAGGACGAGGGTGTCGACGCCCGCCTCGATGAGGGGCTGCAGGTACTCCTTCGCTACCGCGAGGATTTCGGGGCCCGTCGTGATGCCGCGCTCGACGAAGTCGACGAAGCGGGGGCAGGCCTGGGCGTAGACCTCGACGTTCGGGCTGGCGCCGAAGAGGTCTTGGTAGGCGCCCGCCGTGATGGAGCCGACCGTCCCGATGACGCCGATCTTGCCGTTGCGCGTCGTCGCCACGGCACGCTTCACGGCGGGAACGATGACCTCGACGACCGGCACGTCGTAGCGCTCGCGGGCGTCGCGGAGAAACGCCGAGGAGGCGGTGTTGCACGCGATGACGATCATTTTGCAGCCGCGGGAGACGAGCTCGTCGGCGATGCCGGTGGCGTAGTGGCGCACCTGGGCGAGCGACTTCGGCCCGTAGGGGCTGTGCTTCGTGTCCCCGATATAGATGATGGACTCGCCCGGGAGCTGGTCCATGATGGTGCGGGCCACGGTGAGCCCGCCGACCCCGGAGTCAAAGACCCCGATGGGGGCGGAGCGGTCGCCGAGCCCCGGCGACGAAAGAGGGGGTTGCTGCGTAGTCACGCTAACCCACCATAGTCAGTCGCTGCGCCGCGCGCGGAGGCTAGTCGAGGAGCGCGGTGAGGAGGGAGTCCTGGTTGAAGGCGAGCCAGTCGGCGACGGTCTCCAGGTCGAGGGGGGACACGTCGATGTCGCCGTCGCTGAGGAGGTAGAGGCGCAGATCGTTGATCGCCGCGACCCAGGCGTGGGCTTCGTCCTCGGAGAGGGTGACCTCCACCCCGCCGTCGGGACCGAGGGCGGTGTTGAGGACCTGGAGGTTCGTCAGCTTCGCCTTGATGATGTCGTTTTCGTGGAAGGAGCGGAGGAGGGAGTTGTCGCCGTCGAATTCCTCATCGCCCTCGCGCTCGAAGTTGGGGAGCAGGCGGGCGAGCGCGGGGTCCTCGGGCGCGTCCCTGTGGCCGCTGGAGAGGCCGGTGAGCTCAGCGAGTTCATCCTTCGGGGAGGATTGGGCGCGCTCGATGAGTGCCTCGGCTACCGCCGAGCTCATGTTGCCGAGGATTTCGCGCTCGAGCGGCTCGAGGACGCACTGGTAGCGCGTCTGCCGCATGAGGCCCTTCTTTTTCACCCATGGCTGCACGTGGAGATCACCCTGCCTGCTGCATCGTGGCCCAAAGGCCCGCGGTGTGGAGCTTTTTGACGTCGCCTTCCACTTTATCCCGCTCACCACTCGACACGACGGCCTTGCCCTCGGTGTGCACACGACGCATGAGCTCCTGGGAGCGCTTGCGGGAGTAGCCCAGCACGGTCTGGAAGACATAGGCCACGTAGCTCATCAGGTTGACGGGATCATCCCAGACGATGCAGAGCCAGGGGAGGTTCTCCCCGGTCATGACCTCCACCTCGATGTTCTCGTCCAGCTCGGGCGTCGCCATCGGCGAACTCATGACCACCGTCCGGTCACGGGTGACATCTTCTACCTCACTCATGCCACACAGCCTAGCCAAGCGGAGCGAGAGATGAGGGGCTCAGGGGTAGACCCCTCCCACTTCGCGCGAACGATAAGATAAGTGACGTGTCAAACCGAACCACCGCGTTTCTTACCGACAAGTACGAACTCACCATGCTGGAGGCCGCCCTCAGAGATGGGACTGCCGATCGCCTGTGCACCTTCGAGGTGTTTGCCCGCAAGCTCCCCAATGAGCGGCGCTATGGCGTCGTCGCCGGCACAGCGCGCGTGGTTCGAGCCGTGCAGGATTACGTCTTCACCGAGGAGCAGCTGTCCACGCTCGACTTCCTCGACGAGACCACCATCGACTACCTCCGCCACTTCCGTTTCTCTGGCCACATCGATGGCTACCGCGAAGGCGAGCTCTACTTCCCCTATTCCCCGCTGCTCACCGTCCGCGGCACCTTCGCCGAGTGCGTCATCCTGGAGACCGTCATCCTCTCCATCATGAATGCGGACTCCGCGGTGGCCTCCGCCGCCGCCCGCATGGTCACCGCCGCGGACGGCCGCCCCATCATCGAGATGGGCTCCCGCCGCACCCACGAGTACTCCGCCGTCACCGCCTCCCGCGCCGCCTACCTCGCCGGCTTCACCTCCACATCCAACATGGAGGCCGCGTTCCGCTATGGCATCCCCGCATCCGGCACGTCGGCTCACGCCTGGACCCTCCTCCACGTCGACGACGACGGCCAGCCGGACGAAAAGGCCGCGTTCAAGGCCCAAATCGACGCGCTGGGCGTCGACACGACGCTCCTCGTCGACACCTTCGATATCTCCCAGGGCGTCCGCAACGCCATCGAGGTGGCTGGCCCCGAACTCGGCGGCGTGCGCATCGACTCGGGCGACCTCGGCGCCATCACCCGGCGCGTGCGCTCCCAGCTCGACGAGCTCGGCGCCTACAACACGAAGATCCTCGTCTCCTCCGACCTCGATGAGTTCACCATCGCTGGCCTCCGGGGCGACCCCATCGACGGCTTCGGCGTCGGCACCTCCGTCGTGACCGGCTCCGGGGCACCCACCGCCCACATGGTGTACAAGCTCGTGGAGGTCGAGGGCCACCCCGTCGCCAAGCGGTCGCGCGGCAAGGCCATGACCGGCGGCGCGAAGAAGGCCCTGCGCACCCATCGCGCGAGCGGCACCGCCGTCGAGGAAATCGTCTACCCCTTCCACAACGAAGCCCCGGAATTCCCTGGGCTCACGAGCGTCGACCTCACCGTGCCCCTCATCCGCGATGGGGAGGCCGTGCCCGGCCAGCCGACGCTTGAGGAATCGCGCGACTACCTTGCGCAGCAGCTCGTCACGCTGCCGTGGGAGGGCCTGGCGCTCTCCCGCGATGAGCCGGTGGTCTCGACGCGCTTCGTGGGCTTCCCCGAACAGCAGTAACGCGCCCTCCGTCTTCAGGGAACCCTAGAGATAAGCGCTTACTCTAGTTATTGTTGGGGTATGGCTGAGAACATCCCCCCATTCCCCCAGCACCCCGAGGACTCCCCCGACTGGGGCCGCGAGCCCCAGGAGTCCCAGGCACCTCAGGCGCCCCTCGGCTCCCCATCGACGATCGCCGATCCCCGCCGTAGCCCCGCCCACCCGGGCACAATCCCCTTCGAGTCGACTTTCTCCATCGCATGGAAGTCCTTTAGCTCCCATTGGGGGCACTGGGTGGTGATGTCGCTCATCTACCTCATTGTGAGCGTCATCTTTGTTATCGCCGACGGCCTCACGACGCCGAATGAAGCACTTCAGGCGACCGCCGACCCGACGGTCGCCCTCTCTGCGAAGTTCACGCCCGTCTTCATCATCATCTTCATCGTCTCGGCGATCGTCTCCCTCATCATTAACATCTTCTTCACGCTCACCGTGCACCGCGATCTGGGCGGCCATCCCTTCACCTCCTATGCCGACTTCTTCCGCTCGCACGGTTTCGGGCGCGTGCTGCTCGTCTCCATCGTGGTGAGCATTATTCAGGTCGTGCCCTTCATTCTCCTCGTCCTCAAGCCGCACCTCTTGTGGGTCGCGATCGCGGCGATCATCTCGCTCATTCTGACGATCTGCTTCAGCCTCTCGGCCCATGCCACCATCGTCCATGGGGGCGTGGGTCAGGCGCTGATGGCCTCGTTCAATGTCGTGCGGAGCAACATCCTTGTGCTGATCGGCATCTGGGTTGTTCTATTTATCATCAACATGGTTCTTGGGCTGACGATCATCGGTATTGTCGTCGCAATGCCGCTCAACATCATGGTGCCCGCGGTCGCTTACCGCATAGCGACGGGTGCTCCCCTGCAGACCAGCTACCTCTGATCCTTCGACGCTTTTGGCGCCGCCACCAGCCGACGCAGCGCTCCACGCACCGTGCTGGGATCGGTGGTCCGCCAGAAGGCTGGCATCGAGGAACAGAAGAATTCCCCATAGCGTCGGGTGACCAGCCGGTTGTCCAGCACGGCCACCACTCCCCTATCGTCGATACGACGGAGCAGCCGCCCCGCCCCCTGCGCGAGCAGCAGCGCCGCATGCGTGGCTGAGACCTCCATGAAGCCGTTGCGCCCCTCGGCGTCAGCGGCTTCTTTGCGCGCTTGGAGGAGCGGATCGTCGGGGCGCGGGAAGGGGATCCTATCGATGATGACGAGCGAGAGGGAGCGCCCGGGGACATCGACGCCTTGCCAGAGGCTGAGGGTCCCGAAGAGGCACACATTCTCGGATGCGGCGAAGCGGCGGACGAGGGTGCCGGTGGATTCGTCCCCCTGGAGCAGGATGTCGAAGGGCAGGCGGTTACGCATGGCCTCGGCGGCTTGCTGCGCCGCGCGGCGGGAGGAGAAGAGCCCGAGGGTGCGCCCGCCCGCCGCCGTGATGAGCTCCGCGATCTCGTCCAGTGTGGCGGGCGCCAGGCCGTCGCGCCCGGGCGCCGGCAGGTGCCGGGCCACGTAGAGGATGCCGGAGCGCGCCGGGTCGAAGGGGTAGCCGACGTCGAGGCTGTCCCACATGCCGCGCGGCAGGCCCCAGGCGGCTGCCATCGCACGGAAGTTGCCGCCGACGGTGAGCGTCGCGGACGTGAGGATCACGGTGTTCTCCGCGAAGAGCCGCGAGTGGAGCAGCCCCGCCACCGACAGAGGCGCCACATGGAGCGTGGCGGTGCCGCGGCGCTCATCGTGGACGAGCCACACGACATCGGCCTGCTTCGCGGGATCGCTCTCGTCGAACACCTCCAGCATCCGCACCACGGAGTCGTGCAGCTCCATGAGGTGGCTCGCCACATTGTGGCGCTCCGCGGCCTTCTCCGGGTCCGAGGCGGCCTCCCCCTCCGGCCCGCGCCCGACCTTCTGCCGCAGCGCAAAAAGCTCATCGCGCAGGCCGACGAGCTCATCGCGCGCCTCCTCCGGAAGATCCGTCCACCGGCCGGGCTCCTGGCGCAGCAGGGCCTCCTCCAGGCTCTGCGCCGCCTCCTCCACGGTGGCGTCGGCGCCCTCCGCCCCGAGCTTCTTCGCCCGGCGCGCCACCATGCGCACCATCGTCGATGAGAGGGAGGCCGTCGCGACAGACGTGATTCTCCCATCGAGCTCATGCGCCTCATCGACGATCACCACGTCGTGCTCCGGGAGGATGCTCATGTCGGCGAGCGCATCGATCGCGAGCAGCGCATGGTTTGTCACGACGACGTCCACCTCCCGCGCCTCCGGCCGGGCGCGCTCGGCGAAACACTCCTCCCCGTGCGGGCACGTCTTGGCCCCCACGCATTCGCGGGCAGTAACGGAGACGCTCTTCCACGCCATGTCCGGCACACCCGGATCGAGGTCATCCCGGTCCCCCGTCTCCGTCTCCTGCGCCCACTCCCGAACGCGCGCCACCTGCTTCCCCATCCAGGTGAGCTCCTCCTGCTCAAAGAGGCCGCCTTCTGGCTCCGCCTCCGGGCCCGCCGATAGACGATGGAGACACACGTAGTTGGAGCGGCCCTTCATGATGGCGAAGGTGGGGCGCCGCTCCAGGTGCGGCTCGAGGGCCTCCACCAGCCGCGGCAAGTCGCGCTGCACGAGCTGGTTCTGCAGCGCGATGGTGGCCGTCGAGACAATCACCGTGCTCCCCGTCGCCTGCGCGTGGCGCAGCGCCGGCACCAAGTAAGCCAAGGACTTCCCCGTCCCGGTGCCCGCCTGGACGGCCAGGTGGCGTTCTCGCTCCATCGCGGATGACACGGCGTCAGCCATCTTTTGCTGGCCCAGGCGCGGCGCGCCCCCGAGCGCCTCCACGGCCGCGGCGAGAAGCGTGCCGGTATCGGTCAGGGAATCAGTCACAAGGACTCAGTGTATCGAGTGCGAGCGCCGTCACCGAGCCGGGGGCAACCTCCGTGAACCCCGCATCCCGCACGAGCACCGCGCGCGGATCCCGCCGCCACCGAGCAAAAATCTCCGGCCCGACCTCCACTGCGCGCAACGGGCATCCCTGCTCCGCCCACGGTCGCACCACCGACTCATCGCGCCGCGCCGCCCACAGCATCGACGCATGACCCGCCTGCGCCGCCGCCTTGCCCAAGCTCATGCCGAGCGACGCATCAATGGCCACCAGCACTTCCCCATCCTCGATGGAGAAATGCTCCCGCGCGGCCCCATCCTCGATGGGGAGATCCGTCCCCGAGATCTGCAACTTTCGCAGCTCCGGTGGAACCTCCGAGACGGGGCCGGGAAGGAACGCGCGCACGAGGGCGGGCGGCTCCCCTCCATCGGAGATGGTGATCCCGGGGAGGCCCTGCGCGACGTCCCATGCTTTATTGCGCGCGCGACGGGCGACTTTGCGGATGCGATGGTCGTACCAGTCGTGGAGGGCGAGGCGCCAGGAGTCGTCCTCGGCGGCGCGGGGGTCGAGGCAGAGGGCAGCGACGGCCCGCGCGGCCGATGCGAGGTAAGCGGCGCGCGTCGCATGGCCCGTTTTCGGCAGGTGGAGGACCAGCTGCATGGCCTGGACGGTGCGCGGGTCGGCGGGGTCCTCGTCGTGGGGGCCGCCGGCGGCGCGCTGCGCGAGCGCACGGTGGGCGGCTCGCGAGTATCGGCCGGGAGCGTCGGGTCCCATCACTGGAGAGGCACCCGACGGTAGCTGCCGTCTTCGAGGTCCGAGGCCTCGATTTCCGCGCGCGGGATGCCCATCATGTAGAGGACCTCATCGAGGAAGGGGTTGTTGACGGATGCGTCGGCGACCTCCCGCAGCGCGGGCTTCGCGTTGAACGCAATGCCCAGCCCGGCGGCGGAGAGCATGTCGATGTCATTCGCCCCATCGCCGACGGCCACCGTCCGG
Organism: Corynebacterium uropygiale; assembly: GCF_021568315.1. GTDB lineage: Bacteria > Actinomycetota > Actinomycetes > Mycobacteriales > Mycobacteriaceae > Corynebacterium > Corynebacterium uropygiale. The sequence goes on along the minus strand of NZ_JAKGSI010000005.1, from coordinate 25,067 downwards.
TGCATGTGCAGCCCCTCCGCCTCCGCGAACTCGCGGAGGAAGCGCGCCTTCGCTTCCCTATCGACGATGGAGCCGATCACGCGCCCGGTGAGTTTCCCATCGACGATCTCGAGCTCGTTAGCGCGGGCGTGGTTGATGCCGAGGTCCTCGACGAGGTAGTCGAGCACCTGGGTGAAGCCCCCGGAGACGACGGCGGTCGTGTAGCCGAGCCGGCGGAGGGTGCGGATGGTCGTGCGGGCGCCGGGGCTCAGCTCAATGGAGCGGGCGACGTCTTCGAGCACGCGCGCGTCGAGCCCTGCGAGCGCCTCGACGCGCTGGCGGAGTGATTCGGCAAAGTCGAGTTCGCCGCGCATGGCGCGCTCGGTGACCTCCGCGACCTCCTTCTCGCGCCCCGCGTGGGCGGCGAGCATGTCGATGACCTCGCCGCTGATGAGGGTGGAGTCGCAGTCAAAGCACACGAGCCGCTTCGCGCGGCGGAGGAGGCCGGCGCGTTCGACGGCGATGTCGACGCCGAGCTCCGGGGTGAGCGCCGCGAGGGCGGCGCGGAGGCGACGCGATTCGCCGGGCGTGGGGTCGGGCACGGTGAGGCGGAATTCCAGACCGGTGATGGGGTAGTCGGCGATGCCGCGGATGCGGTCGATGTTCGTGCCGAAGTCTGCGAGCGTCTGGCCGATTCGGGAGATGTCGCGGGCAGTGACCGGGCTGCCCAGCACCACCATGACGTGGGTGGAGCGCGGCTGCGAGCGGACGACGCTGTCGCTGACCTCCACACTCACCGATTGCCCATAGGAGCTCAGCGTCCCCACCAACCCCGATTCCAGGGAGTCTGCGCTCTCCGATCGGAGACCGCAGAACACCGCGAGGGAGAGCCGGCCGCGGAACTGGGATTGCTCGACGTCGAGAACCTGCACCGCGTGGGAGGAGAGGACGCGGAAGGCGGCGGCGGAGACGCCCGGGCGGTCGGGGCCCGTCACGGTGATGACGCCCGGGACGAGGCCCGGCTCGAGGGGGGTATGGGGTTGTTCGGGGTGCGTAGTCACACGAATATTGTGGCACGTCACAGTGGGTGGACAGACCGAGGCCCCCAATCCTCGGGTAAGGATTGGGGGCCGTGCAGTCAGGTGGTTGTAAAACCTCAGTGCGTGGTCACGCGCTGCGGATTAGGAGTGCTCGAGTTTGCCTCCGTGGTTCTCTGCACGCATGCGCTCAACCATGTGCGGGTAGTGCAGCTCGAACGCCGGGCGCTCGGAGCGGATCCGCGGCAGGGACACGAAGTTGTGGCGCGGCGGCGGGCAGGAGGTCGCCCACTCGAGGGAGTTGCCATAGCCCCACGGGTCGTCGACGGTCACGACCTCGCCGTAGCGCCAGGACTTGAACACGTTCCAGATGAACGGGATCACGGAGAGGCCCAGCAGGAAGGAGAAGACCGTGGAGACCTGGTTGAGGCCGGTGAAGCCGTCGGAGTCGAGGTAGTCGGCGTACCGACGCGGCATACCCATGTTGCCCAGCCAGTGCTGAACCATGAAGGTGCCGTGGAAGCCAACGAAGGTGAGCCAGAAGTGGATCTTGCCGAGGCGCTCGTCCAGCATGCGGCCCGTCATCTTCGGGAACCAGAAGTACACGCCAGCGCAGGAGGCGAACACCACGGTACCGAACAGGGTGTAGTGGAAGTGCGCGATGAGGAAGTAGGACTCAGAGATGTGGAAGTCCAGCGGCGGGGAAGCCAGCATAATGCCGGTCATGCCGCCGAAGAGGAACGTCGCCATGAAGCCCATGGACCACATCATCGGGGTCTCCCACGTGATGTGACCGCCCCACATCGTGCCAACCCAGTTGAAGAACTTCACACCGGTCGGGACGGCGATGAGGAAGGTCATGAAGGAGAAGAAGGGCAGCAGGATCGCGCCGGTGACGAACATGTGGTGAGCCCACACCGCCATGGAGAGGGCACCGATGGACAGCGTCGCGAAGACGAGGCCGACGTAGCCGAACATCGGCTTCCGGGAGAAGACCGGAATGATCTCAGAGATGACACCGAAGAACGGAAGGGCGAGGACGTACACCTCGGGGTGGCCGAAGAACCAGAAGAGGTGCTGCCACAGCATGGCGCCGCCGTTGCCCGGATCGTAGATGTGGCCGCCGAGTTTACGGTCGTAGAGAATGCCCAGAGCCGCGGCGAGCAGCAGCGGGAAGATCATGAGCACGATCACGGAGGTGACGAAGATGTTCCACGTGAAGATCGGCATGCGGAAGAGGGTCATGCCGGGGGCGCGGAGGCAGAGGATCGTGGTGAGCATGTTGATCGCGGAGGCGACGGTACCGACACCGGTGGCACCGACACCGACGATCCACAGGTCAGCACCCACACCCGGGGTATAGACCGCAGAAGACAGCGGGGAGTACATGGTCCAGCCGAAGTCTGCGGCACCACCCGGGGTCAGGAAGCCCGCGAGCATAGCGACACCGCCCACGGTGGTGATCCAGAAACCGAAGGCGTTGAGGCGCGGGAAGGCCACATCGGGAGCGCCGATCTGAAGCGGCAGGACGTAGTTGGCAAAGCCCCACACGACCGGGGTGCCGTAGAGCAGCAGCATGACGGTGCCGTGCATGGTGAACAGCTGGTTGAACTGCTCATTGGAGAGGTACTGCAGACCCGGGGAGAAGAGCTCCGCACGGATGAGCAGCGCCATCAGCCCTCCGAGGAAGAAGAAGCTGAAGGACATGATGATGTACATGATGCCCAGCTGCTTGTGATCAGTCGTGGTGAGCATCATCCAGGCTTTCGACCCTTTTCGGTCATGCCCGGTGGGATTCGGCCGTGTTGGCGCGACGTAATCCTCGCGCCGTGGTGCCACAGCAGACATACAATCCTCCTGACTACGAAGGCAGTTCTGAGGCTGCAGAACTGCCAGGGTTTTACGGGTCTATCTTAAGAGAGCATGAGGAACTAAGCCAATGACCGTTTTCCTTCCTCAGCCTGAGGGCCCCGCCGGAGGGCCCGGCTCCCCGCCTGTTCGGTCACCGATCCTGCCCGAATGGATCGTTTTCTCGGGGGCGCGCCCCCATTCATCACATCTTCGGTGTGACACGCTTCACCTCAGTAGTCTCAGCGCCCCCACCCTGCCACACCCCCGCTTGGGCTCATCCCAAAGATGGAGCCGCGCGGCGCCCCACGCATGAGAAAGGCACCCGCCCGCGTCGATGGTCTCGACGCTAGCAGGTGCCACGTGTCGCGCGGTGGAGGCGCGAGCGATGGGATTTAGAAGTCCCAGTCGTCATCCGTCGTATCCTCTGCCTTGCCCATGACATAGGAGGAGCCGGAGCCGGAGAAGAAGTCGTGGTTCTCATCGGCGTTCGGCGAGAGGGCGGAGAGGATCTCCGGGGAGACGCGGGTGTCGTCGGCCGGGAAGAGGCCCTCGAAGCCGAGGTTGTTGAGCGCCTTGTTCGCGTTGTAGCGCAGGAAGCGCTTGACATCCTCGGTCCAGCCGAGCTCGTCGTAGAGGTCCTCCGTGTACTGGATCTCGTTCTCGTAGAGCTCGAAGAGGAGGTCGAAGGCATATTCCTTAATCTCCGCCTGGCGCTCCGCGGACTCCTTCTGCAGACCCTTCTGGAACTTGTAGCCAATGTAGTAGCCGTGCACCGCCTCGTCGCGGATGATGAGGCGAATGATGTCCGCCGTGTTCGTCAGCTTCGCGTGGGCCGACCAGTACATCGGCAGGTAGAAGCCCGAGTAGAAGAGGAAGGACTCAAGGAGGACCGACGCCACCTTACGCTTGAGGGGGTCATTGCCCGCGTAGTAGCACATGACGATCTTCGCCTTGCGCTGCAGATTCTCATTCTCCGCGGACCAGCGGAAGGCGTCGTTGATCTCCTTCGTGGAGGCCAGGGTCATGAAGATGTTGGAGTAGCTCTTCGCGTGCACCGACTCCATGAAGGCGATGTTGGTGTAGACAGCCTCCTCGTGGAGCGTCTGCGCGTCGGGAAGGAGAGAGACGGCCCCGACCGTCCCCTGGATGGTGTCCAGGAGGGTGAGGCCGGTGAAGACCCGCATGGTGGTCTGCTTCTCGATGGGGCTGAGAGTGGCCCAGGTCTTCACGTCGTTGGACACCGGAACCTTCTCGGGAAGCCAGAAGTTGGCGGTGAGGCGGTCCCAGACCTCGAGGTCCTTCTCGTCCGGGATGTCGTTCCAGTTGATGGCCTCAACGGGGCCCGAATAGCGCTCGAAAAACGTGCCACAGTCACGCTGCGATGGCGTCTCTGCAGACATACTTTCTCCCTCTATGAGTGGTTCACTTTCGCCCGACCCTCGCCGCGAGGCAGTGGGCGTCATAGCGTGTAGTGTACCCATCTTCGGTGGCCCCTCCTCCCCCGGCTGCTCAATGCCACAGCCGGCAGAACGTGAGGAATATCACATGGATTTTTGGCCCGCGGGCGCCTATGAGCGAAAACCGCTGTCACCTGCACCTCTTAGGGAGGGCATAAATCCGCAGCCCAAGATGGGCATACCTGACCTGTCTCGCATGTTAGGATCCCGACGTCCGCATTGCGGGATTTCGCTGGTAAATGCACGCTTACCTTAGGTGCGAAGGGGTGCGTCGGCGCCTTAAATAAGGGTCATGGCTATCAACGAACAACTCCAGGACGCACTCAACGATCAGGTCACCGCGGAGATCGAGGCGAGCATGCTCTACCTCCAGCTCTCCTATGTCATGGATGACATGGGGCTCCTCGGCATGAGCGAATGGATGAAGAAGCAGCACGAGGAAGAGCTCGAGCACGCTGCGAAGTTCTCCCAGCACCTCCTTGATCGTGAGATTCTCCCCCAGATCAACAACATCAGCGCCCCCATCGTGAAGATCAACAGCGCCGTCGAGGCCTTCGAGGCCGCCCTCAACCACGAGCGCTCCGTCTCCGCGAAGATCCGCCGCCTCGCGGAGCTCCAGGATGAGCACAAGGATTGGGATTCCCGCCCGCTCATTAACGAGTTCCTCGACGAGCAGATCGAAGAGGAGGCCACCGTTAATGACATTCTCGACCGGCTGCGTATCGCCGGCGAGTCCGGCTCCGGTATCCTCCGCATCGACTCCGAGCTTGGCGCCCGCTAAAGCTCAGCGGGGGTAACCCCCATTCCAACGGCTGTCCACGGACAGCCGTTTTCTATTATCTTTCTAGGAATAACGGAAACCCAACCTGAAACGTCGTGGAGTTCGTACCTTATGCCCGCCCAGAGTTCCTCTTCCCCCACCCCCTTATTGAACACTGTCCTCGACAGTATTGGTATTGACATCATTAGCAATACCCTCGGCCCCGGCCAGGTGTTCACCCTCCAGGACCTGTGCGAGCGTTTTGATATTTCCCGCACCGTCGCCCGCGAGGTCATGCGGGCCCTGGAGCAGCGCGGCCTCGTGACGTCCTCGCGCCGCGTCGGCATTACCGTCGCCCCGCGCAGCGAGTGGTCCTTCTTTGACCCGCTCATTATTCGGTGGCGTTTGGAAGCAGATACCCAGCGCACCGCCCAATTGCATTCCCTCAATGAGCTCCGCATGGCCATCGAGCCTTTGGCCGCGCGCAAGGCCGCGGATTTGGCCACGCCCGAGCAGCGAGCCCGGCTCCAAGAGCTCGCCCGGGAGCTCTACCAGCTCGGGGAGGAGCGCAAAGGAAATACCAATCGATTCCTCGCCGCGGACTGCGAGTTCCACGGGCTCATCCTCGAAGCCTCCCGCAACGAAATGTTCAATGGGCTGAAGGGTCTCATGAACCTCGTCATGGAAACCCGCACCCATCGGGGACTCCAACCCGCCCGCCCGGTTCCCGGCGCCATGGATCTCCACGTCCAATTGGCTGATGCCATCGCTCTTGGCGAGGCCGACCAGGCGGCCGCCGTCGCGCGCGAGATCATCCAGGAGGTGGACTCCACCTTCGGGCTCTAGAGCCCTAGAGCGAGCCTGCACACACGAGAGCGCCCCGTCCCATGCGGACGGGGCGCTCGTTCTCCCATCGGGGATACTTCTAGAGCATGCAGCTCACGCAGCCTTCCACCTCGGTGCCCTGGAGGGCGAGCTGGCGGAGGCGGATGTAGTAGAGCGTCTTGATGCCGTGGGACCAGGCGTAGATCTGCGCGCGGTTGATGTCGCGGGTCGTGGCGTTGGCCGGGAAGAAAAGGGTGAGCGAGAGGCCCTGGTCAACGTACTTCGTGGCGACGGCGTACGTGTCGATGATCTTCTTGTAGCCGATCTCGTAGGCATCCTGGTAGTACTCCAGGTTGTCGTTGTCCATGTGCGGCGCCGGGTAGTAGACGCGGCCGATCTTGCCCTCCTTGCGGATTTCCACCTTCGAGGCGATGGGGTGGATGGAGGAGGTCGAGTTGTTGATGTAGGAGATCGAGCCCGTCGGCGGGACGGCCTGGAGGTAGCGGTTGTAGATGCCGTCTTTCATGACGTCGCGCTTGAGCTGCTCCCAGTCCTCGGCGGTGGGCACGGTGACGGAGGAGCGGGCGAAGATCTCCTTTACCTTCTCGGTCTTCGGGGCGAAGTCGGCCGGGTCGAAGCGGTCGAAGAAGGCGCCGCTCGCGTACTCGGAGGTCTCGAACTTCTCGAAGGCCCTCCCCTTCTCCCGGGCGATGGTGTTGGACGCGCGGAGGCAGGCGTAGAGCACCGCGGCGAAGTAGGCGTTGGTGAAGTCGAGGCCCTCCTCGGAGCCGTAGTGGATGCGCTCGCGGCCGAGGAAGCCGTGGAGGTTCATCTGGCCGAGGCCAATCGCGTGGGCCGCGTTGTTGCCCTTGCGGATGGAGGGCACCGAGTCAATGGACGTGCGCTCCGAGACGGCGGTGAGCCCGCGGATGGCGGTCTCGATGGTCTGGGAGAAGTCCGGGGAGTCCATGGTGAGCGCGATGTTGAGAGAGCCCAGGTTGCAGGAGATGTCCTCGCCGACGTGCTCGTAGGTGAGGTCCTCGTTGAGGTGGGAGGGGGTGGAGATCTGGAGGATCTCGGAGCACAGGTTGGAGTGCGTCACCCGACCCTCGATGGGGTTCGCGCGGTTCGCGGTGTCCTCGAACATGATGTACGGGTAGCCGGATTCGAACTGCACTTCCGCGAGCGTCTGGAAGAACTGGCGGGCGTTGATCTTCTTCTTCGCGATGCGATCGTCCTCGAGCATCTCCTCGTAGTGCTCGGTGATGGAGATGTCCGCGAAGGGCTTGCCGTAGACGCGCTCCACGTCGTAGGGGGAGAAGAGGTACATGTCGTCGTTCCTCTTCGCCAGCTCGAAGGTGATGTCCGGGATCACGACGCCCAGCGAGAGCGTCTTGATCCGGATCTTTTCATCGGCGTTCTCGCGCTTGGTGTCGAGGAACGTGAGGATGTCCGGGTGGTGGGCGTTGAGGTAGACGGCCCCCGCGCCCTGGCGGGCGCCCAGCTGGTTGGCGTAGGAGAAGGAGTCCTCGAGGAGCTTCATGACGGGAACGACGCCCGAGGACTGGTTCTCGATCTTCTTGATCGGGGCGCCGGCCTCGCGGAGGTTGCTGAGCAGGAGGGCCACACCACCGCCGCGCTTGGAGAGCTGCAGGGCGGAGTTAATCGCCCGGCCGATGGACTCCATGTTGTCCTCCACGCGCAGGAGGAAGCAGGAGACGAGCTCGCCGCGCTGCGCCTTGCCCGCGTTGAGGAAGGTGGGGGTGGCCGGCTGGAAGCGGCCGGAGATGATTTCGTCGACCAACTTCTCGGCGAGCTGCTCGTCGCCGCGGGCGAGGTAGAGGGCCACCATACAGACGCGGTCCTCGAAGCGCTCGAGGTAGCGGCGGCCGTCGAAGGTCTTCAGCGTGTACGAGGTGTAGTACTTGTAGGCGCCCAGGAAAGTCTTGAATCGGAACTTGTGAGCGTAGGCTCGCTGGAAGAGCGACTTGATGAACTCGAAGGAGTAGGGCTCGAGGGCTGCGGGGTCGTAGTAGTCGTTGTCCACCAGGTACGTGAGCTTCTCGTGGAGGTCATGGAAGAAGACCGTGTTCTGGTTGACGTGCTGGAGGAAGAACTGCCGGGCCGCGGCGCGATCCTTATCGAATTGGATCTTGCCGTCCTCGTCATAGAGGTTGAGGAGGGCGTTGAGGGCGTGGTAGTCCATCTCCTGGTGCTTCATCGTCGGTTCGGTCACCGATGAGGAATGCGTGCTTTGCGACATGCGATCAAATCAGCCTTTCGCGCTCGGAGGCGGAGCCGGGGACGGAATCCACCGGCTCACTCAGTTCTGGATTCTCGAAGCCGAGGGCACGGGCGTTGGCCCGGAGGCCGTCGCGGAGGATGCGCACATCCTCCTCCGTGCCGAGGAGCTCAAAGCGGTACACGTAGGGCACGTGACACTTCTCGGCGATGACATCGCCGGCTTTGCCGAAGTCCACCCCGAAGTTGGAGTTTCCGGAGGAGACTACGCACCGGATGAGGCTCCGGTTGTGTTCATTATTAAGGAATCGGATGACCTGCGGCGGGACGGGTCGGGAGTTCTGGTGGAGAATCCCGGCGCCGCCACCATAGGTGGGGCAGATGAGGACGTAGGGCTCATCGACGATGAGTGGTTCGTCGCTCCTTTTCAGCGGGATCCGGCGGGCCGGGAGGCCCAGTTTCTTCACGAAGCGATGCGTATTCTCCGTCGCGGAGGAGAAGTACACCACCAGCACTCCGATCACTTCCTTTTGTCAGGTCACGGGCTCTATATAGTCATAAAGGCCGCCCCGATGGATCGGAGACGGCGCACGCTAACAGGAGGGGACGTCCTACGCAGCCTGGGCCGCGAGGCTGCGGATGCGGTCGGGACGGAAGCCGGACCAGTGCTCGCCGTTCACCTCGACGACGGGCGCCTGCAGATAGCCGAGGGCCATGACGTAATCGCGGGCCTCATCATCCAGGCTGATGTCCACCGTGGTGTATTCCAGGCCGGCACGGTCAAGAGCCTTCTTGGTGGCATTGCACTGCATGCAAGCGGGCTTGGTGTACAGGGTAATAGCCATGGTCCGTCCTTTGCGTATGCAACAAATTGGGTGATCGCCTCGAGCGACACCTTCCCCGGTTCTCGCTCGAGCACCGCATCCTCGGGGTTCTCGTCCCCGTCGGCGGCAACACGGACAACACTATACTTTGGGGCTTTGCCCTGCAAGTGACACTATATGTAGTAGTTACAAGGGGGGAATTCCCAGCACGGGCGTCTCCGGCACCCCACATGTGGCGCCTCCGCGGACCCTACCCTCCCCGGCATGTAACTACACGCCCGTCATTCCCCCAGGACAGCTCCGCAACATGTGATGCAGATCATAGTTAGCTCCCCTGGGCTCGCCCCGCCCACCCGAGGACAAGAAAAAACCGCACCGCCCCTCTCTCGGGGAACGGTGCGGATGATCCGGCGGTACTAGCCCTGGCGAGCCTTGAACCGCGGTTCCTTCTTGTTGATCACGTAGACCTTGCCGCGGCGACGCACGACCTGGGCGCCCGGCTTATTCTTCAGCGACCGAAGCGACTTGCGGACCTTCATCGGGCGCTCCTTTCCTGGGACTCGTCGGTAGATTTTTCATGACACGCGGTCATGACACGGGGATACATGTTACCGCATCGGGGAAAATGTGCAAAACCTGGCGTCGAGACCTGCCGGTATCTTAAGACGCCGAGGCGGCAGGGCGAGCGAAGCGGGCGCGCAGCCCCTCGCTCACCTCCTCGAGGGAGCGGCCGGTGGTCTCGGGCACGAAGACCCGCACGAAGAGCAGGGAGAGCGCCCCCAACACGGCGAACACGGCGAAGGCGCCCGTCGCCGAGAACAGATCCACCATGGGGAGGAAGAACTGGGCTACAAACCAGTTCGCCACCCAGAGCATGAGGCCCGCCACCCCCATCCCGAGGCTGCGCACCTGCACCGGCACGATCTCACTGATGAGAAGCCACGTGCTCAGGGACACCGCCGCCTGCTGGAACGCCACAAACAGCGCCATGAGCGCCAGGCAGAGGTACGCCAGCGAGCTATTCCCCTCCGCGATACGGAACGTGATGGCCACGAGCACGAGCGAGACGATATTGCCCGTCAGCCCAATCGAGAGGAGCCGACGACGCCCCACCTTGTCCACAATCCGCAGGCCCACCCAGCAGGCCACGACGCTCACCAGCCCAATGACGATCGACGTGTACACGGAGTTTTCCGTGGAGATTCCGACCTGGTTCATCATCGTCGGGGCGAAGTAGATGACCGCGTTGACGCCGCTCACCTGCTGCGTAATCCCCAGTCCCACCGCAATGAGGACCGCGATGAGCAGCCAGCGTTCCTTGAGGGCAGCCCACTCGGCGCGGCGGGGGCCGGAGCTTGGCTCGGCGTCGTCGAGGAAGTCCTTGAGGCTCGTGCCAGAGCGGGCGGCCACCCGCTCCGCCTCCTCGGTGCGATCACGCTGGGCATACCAATAGGGGGTGTCGGGGAGGAAGATCATCCCCACCCCGAGCAGGAGCCCCGGCACCGCGGCCATCCCCAGCATGAGGTGCCAGTTTCCGGAGCTCGCGAGCACCGAGTTCACGAAGTAGGCGAGCAGCTGCCCCACCACGATCATGAGCGAATTAAGCGACACCAATCGCCCACGCACCCCCGCCGGCACCATCTCCGCGATGTACATCGGGGCGACAATGCTCACCGCGCCCACCGCCACGCCGAGGAACGTCCGCGCGCAGGTCAGCATGAGCACGGAACCCGAGAACGCGCACCACAGCGACCCGAGAATGAACACCGCAGCCGCGAGGATGAGGGTGAGGCGACGCCCCAACGCCCCCGCCACGCGGCCGCCCGTCACCGCACCGAGGGCCGCGCCGACGAGCAGCATCGCCGTCACCCGCCCCTCCTGGGTGGGAGTCATGTGGAACTCCGGGGTGATATAGAGCAAAGCCCCGGACATCACGCCGGTGTCATAGCCAAAAAGTAAGCCGCCCAAGGCGGCGATGCTCGCTACGGTGCGCACGTAGCGACGGTGCGATGAAGCTAAGGTCATACGTCGAAACCTAGCGCTTCCACTAAGGTGAGGTCATGTCTACGCAACACGAAAAAATCCGCGAGCACATCGCATCCTCCCTGCATATCCGCCACTTGAGCGATCCAGCTGACGAGGTCCTCCGCCGGCGCAACTTCCTCATCGACTACCTCGCCGCCACCGGAGCCCGCGGCTTCGCCCTCGGCATCTCGGGGGGTCAGGACTCGACGCTCGCCGGGCGCCTCGCCCAGCTGGCCGTCGAGGAATACCGCTCCCTCGGCGGGGACGCCGAGTTCTGGGCCATCCGCCTCCCCCACGGCGTGCAGGCCGATGAGGGCGACGCCCAGAAGGCCCTCGAGTTCATCCAGCCGGACCACGCCGTCACCATCAACATCGCGGAGCCGACCCGCGCGATGGAGGCGGAGGTCGCGCGCGCGATCGGGACGGAGGAGCTCAGCGACTTCAACCGCGGCAACCTCAAAGCCCGCCAGCGCATGGTGGCGCAGTACGCGCTCGCCGGGGAGCTCGGGCTCCTTGTGCTCGGCACCGACCACGCTGCGGAGAACGTCACCGGCTTCTTCACCAAGTTCGGGGACGGCGCCGCCGACCTCCTCCCCCTCGAGGGGCTCACCAAGGGCCAGGGCGCCGCGCTCCTGCGCCACCTCGGCGCCCCCGAATCCACGTGGACGAAGGTCCCCACCGCCGACCTCGAGGACGATCGCCCCGCGCTCCCCGATGAGGAGGCGCTCGGCGTCACCTACCGGGAGATCGACGCCTACCTCGAAGGCGGGGAGGTCAGCGAGGAGGCCCGCCGCCGTATCGAAGAGCTCTGGTTCCGCGGCGAGCACAAGCGGCACCTCCCGCCCGGCCCCGACTCCACGTGGTGGCGCCGCGCAGAGAACTAAGCCTTAGCCCTCCCGCAGCACCGCGAGCGCCTGGCGCGCGCACTCCCCCAGCTCCACGCCATAGGCCGGACCGTGGGTGAGCGCGTGCACCGCAAGGGGGTGCAGCTGGTGCACGCAGGTGAAGCGCAGCCACCCCGCCGGCAGCGGGTGGACGGACTCATAGCCCGCGCGGATCTCCTCCAGGTAGGGCGCCCCGAAGAGTGCCAGCATCGCGAGGTCCGTCTCCCGATGCCCACCGTGCGCCGCCGGATCAATGAGCGCCGGGCCCGACTCCCCAAAGAGCAGGTTGCCCGCCCAGAGATCGCCGTGAAGGCGGGACGGTTCCACGTCCCAATCGGCGTCGAGGAGGGCGTCGAGGGCGCGCTCGACGTCGGCGGCGTCCGCGGGGCGCAGGGTGCCCTGCTCCGCGGCCGCCCGCGCGAAGGGCGCCACGCGCTGCTCCGCGTAGAAGGTGGCCCAGCGGCGGGTCGGCACGCACTGCTGGTGCTGCGTGCCGATGAAGGTGGGCCCCTCCCAGCCCGGGGGCGGACAGCCGTGAGCCTCCGCGCCAGCGTCGTGAATGTGGGCGAGCTCCTGCCCCGCCCGGCGCGCGGCCTCCGCTGTGGGGTGGGCGGGCTGGATGCGAGTGATGCTGAGGCTGAAGTCGTCCACCGCATGGACGTCGACGACGATATCGCTCGCCTCCCTCAGCCATCGGAGGCCGGCGGCCTCGGCGCCCGCGGCGCCCGGTGCGTGCGTGTGCTTGACATGGAGGGTCGTCATGGGGCGCATCCTATACCCGATGGGAGGGCGCCTCGCATCCGCTGGGCGTGGATGTTGCCAACATCTCGGCGAATATTTACGGTCGCGTCCCGGTCTGTTTACCTTCTCTTTACCTTCCGCTTAGAGGATCAAGGGTGTTCGACCTCCACCCCTCGGATTTGTACGGAATATTCACACGATGACGACGACGCCGGACCACGCCCAGCTCAGCATTCCTCCGCTTCGCGAGCCCCTTGTCACGGAGGACCTCACATCGGCCTCGGGGGAGGTGGGGCACAGAATGCGCCCCGCACCGCGGCGCACGCTCGTCCAGTCGATGCCCTCCTGGCTGCTCTGGATCGCCGCGATCGCGATCCTCTACATGCTCATCGTGGCGATCTCCGTCATCGGGGATGGGTTCAAGGCGCTCAGCGGCTCCGCCGCGGCGGGGCTCTTCGACTTCGCCTCGAACCCGCTCATCGGGCTGTTCGTCGGTATTTTGGCGACAGCCCTCATGCAGTCCTCCTCCACGACGACGGCCATCGTCGTGAGTGCCGTCGGGGTGGGAGCGATGCCCATCGAGGTCGCGGTTCCGCTGGTCATGGGCGCGAACATCGGCACGTCGGTGACGAACACGCTGGCATCGCTCGGCATGGTGGGATCGAAGGCACAGTTCCGGCGGGCGTTCGCGGCCGCCATGGTGCATGACTTCTTTAACCTCTTCGCGGTCATTATCCTTCTGCCCCTGGAGATTTTCTTCCACCCCATCCAGCGGTCGGCGGAGTGGCTGACCTCCCTGCTCCATGGGACCTCGGCCCCGAACCCCGGCGAGGCGGACTTCCTCGGCACCGTGACGGATCCGGTGGCGGACCGCCTGGGGGTGGACGGCCTCATGGGCTACCTCCCGGGTTCGGAGAAGGTGGCCGCCGTCGGCACGATGCTGCTGGGCGTCGCGATGATCTTCCTCGCCGTCGCCTGGCTGGGGAAGGTGCTCCAGGCGGTCATCGTGGGCAAGACGCAGGCGTTCCTCCAGAAGGCCGTGGCCGGGAAGCCGCTGGTCGCGATGTTTGCCGGCTTCATCGTCACGGTGGCGGCCCAGTCCTCCTCGGTGACGACGTCCTCGATGGTGCCCTTCGCCGGCGCCGGCACCCTCACCGTCCGCCAGATCTACCCCATGACCCTCGGCGCGAACGTCGGCACGACGACCACCGCGCTCATCGCCGCGATGGCCGTCACCGGCCAGGGGGCCGACGCCGCCTTGAGCATCGCGCTCGTCCACACCCTCTTCAACGTCTTCGGCATCCTCATCCTCTACGTCCTGCCCTTCATGCGGGAGCTGCCGGTGCGCTGCGCCGAGTTCCTCGGCTGGGTGGCCTCCGAGCGCAAGGTGTACGCCCTCATCTGGGTCGTCACCGTGTTCCTGGCGATCCCCGGCGCCGGCATCGCGATCTATGCGCTCTTCTAAGGACGCGGACGGAGACCACGGCGTGGGCGGCGTCAGCGCCGAGGACCTCCACCGCTACTTCAGCACCGCCACCCTCGACGAGCTCGAGGAGATCCTCCGCCTCGCGTGGGAGGCAGAGCTCGGCCACCCTCCGGTGGAGCCCGAGAGCAGCAGGATCAGCCCCGCCGACCTCGTCTCCTTCAAGGGCAGCTGGCGTGCCCTCATCACGTTCCTCGAGCACCTCATCACGCAGCGCCGCGGCGAATCAGGCTCTTAGAGCACCAGCCGATCCACGACGAGGAAAGCAATCGCCGCCGCCCAGACCAGCCAGATGACCGTCGGGAGCAGCACGTCACGGGAGACGTCCTGGCCTGCCGCTTCCCGCCGTCGTCGATAGACAGTGACGATGGTGGAAATGAGCATGGCCATCGTGGCGCCCCACACGATCGCGCAATAGGGGCAGAGGGCGACGATGACGAAGACGGACTGGTAGAAGAGCCAGTGCACGAAGATCGCGCAGACAATGAATCCCGCGAGCATGACGAGCCACATCCAGCGGGGCGGGGTAAAGCCGCTAAGCATCGTGACGGCAAGGGCGAGGATCGCGCTATAGCCGATCACCCCGAAGAGGGCATTGGGGATGTTGCCCAGCACCGCCGCCTGGGGCGTGTTCATGACGTCCGTGCAGCTGATGTACGCGTTGACCGTGCACGCCGGGATGTGGGTGGGGTCTTCGAGGGTGAGGACGCGCTCGTACATGAGGAGCGCAGAGAAGAGTAGCGCCAGCGCCGAAAGCACGACGAGGCCCCACGCGTAGGCGCGCGTGGGGCGATAGGACGTGGCGGGGTGGGACATGGACGCTCCTTGGGGATCGGGGGTCGTCGAGCTGTACGCACCTATCCTATGCGCACACCGTCCCCGCGATGGAGCTAGTAACGCTCCGGCTCCTCCGCGATCTCGAACTCCCGGCCCGTGATGCCCTCCTCCGTACGGATGCGGATCCAGTTGTACTTCAGGGTGGGCGCCCAGGGTTTCAGCGGCAGCTCGTCGGCGTAGGCGCGCTCCGCCTGGTCCTCCAGGATCTCCGCGTCCCCCTTCACGACGACCGACCAGGCCACGCCATTCTCCACGTGATCGGCTTCGAAGAGGACGTCGTGGTTCAAGTTAATGCTAAAGAGCTTGTTGCCCTCCGCTGTCCGGAAGTAGATGTCCCCCTTGCCGTCGACAACGTAGTTCACCGGGAAGATGTCCATGTCATTCGCCCGACGAACGACTACGCGCCCCAGCTGCACCCGGGAGAGTCGATCGACGCAGGCGTCACGGTCGAGGATGTCAAAAACGTCACCTTGAGAACTCATAGTCGTCATTATCCCACCATGCGGCCTAGTGAGTCGCACACCATGGACTTTTCCTCCCATCCGGGGGGATGCGGGGGGCTATTCCAGCACGTGAGTCAAGAGCTTCTCCATTTCCAGCGTGATGAGGTCAGCCTCCATGATCTCCTGCAGGCGCCTCTCCGCCCCGACTCGGGCGATCGGGACCTGGAGCTGACGGGCTACAACTTCCGCGCGATCCATCTGCACGTTGACGGCGTCGAGAAGCCTCACCGCCTCGGGGCGGGGAGAGCCGTGGAAGTAGTCCTCCTCGAGGGCGGTGCCCACCCACTTATCGTGAGCCAGCTCCTGCCAGCGGCGCACGACGCTGGTCAGGGCGTAGCTGGCCCGGGCTTCCTCCGCGCGCAGGGCCTCGCCCACGCGCGCACGGAAGAGCTGGCCCTGTTCGAGCCGTTCATAGTCCGCCCACAGCGCCCGGATCCGCCGATACGTCGAGGCGCAGGATATGCCGCAAATAGTCACCCCTGGGCCGAGAAGGAACAGAAAGATGAGAAAATGGCCGATCATCGCGCACCCCCGTTCACCAGAAACTCACCCCAAGGGTGATCAACGCGAGCCCGATGCCGGCGCCCAGGACCCCGAAGAAGGCGCTCCACGCCGTCTGCACCATGACCCGATGCTTCGGCGGCGGAACGGGCTGGTGCGCGGCCTGCTGGGCAAGCTGCATCATCTCCTGGGCATTGCGTTGGAGGGCCCAGGTCCGTGCGCTTCTCCCCTGCTCCAGCTCGGCTTTCGCCGCAGGCCCGATGAGCATGTGCCGGGTCTCCCCGAACCCCTCCCGGGCATCCCACGGCGAGGTGCTCATGAGGCGCTGGCGCTCGTCGAGAAGCCTCCGAACATCGTCATTCGCGTGCATAGGAGGCAGTGTAGTGCGCACCCCGGACATGAGGATGGGGAGAACTCCCCCGCCCTACCCCGACCGTGCAGAAACCCCGGTGGCCACGTGGCCGCCGGGGTTCAACCTGTGGAGCTAACGGGATTCGAACCCGTGACCCCCACACTGCCAGTGTGGTGCGCTACCAGCTGCGCCATAGCCCCGTATATGATTATGATGTGGACCCACGGGCATTCCGCGGGTTTCCGTGGAGCTAACGGGATTCGAACCCGTGACCCCCACACTGCCAGTGTGGTGCGCTACCAGCTGCGCCATAGCCCCGTTGTGGACCTTTGCCACCCTACACCGCGCGGGGTGTAGGGGACAAATCCGCAGGTTATTGGAGTGCTTTATCGAGCCAGCCGTCGAGGCTCTTCAGCTTCGTGAGGTCGAACTCCTTGCCGTCGACGAAGATGCGCGGCGAGGTGAGCTGCCCCGTCTCCTTCTCCAGCTTGACGGCGTTGTCCTGGCTGAAGTGGTTCACGGCCTCCTTGAGCTCGCCCTTCTCGATCTTCTTCACGATGCCCTCCGGCGCCCCCATCTGCTTGGCGGCCTGGGCAAAGTGCTTGTCATCCCACTGCTTGTAGATGCGGTTCATGTTTTCCATGAGCATGCCGCGATACGTCCAGTAGAGGGATGCATCGCCCGAGTCCGCGACGGCCCACGCCGCCGCGAGGGCGTGGTGGGAGTGGCCGTCGGTGTCACCGCGGTCGAGGAAGGTGAGCGGATGAAGGGTGACGACGGCCTTCCCCGACTCGATCGCCTCCTTCAGCTCATCATCCGAGGCGCTCGCCAGCTCGCCGCAGTGCGGGCAGGCGAAGTCCTCATAGATGTCGATCTTCTTGCTTGCGTCGGTGGCTGCCTCCGAGCGCAGAACGATCGTGTTGTCTTCCTTCGTCATCGAGAAGGAGACCTGCTCCTTGCCCGGCAGGTCGATACCGAGGTCCTCCTCGGAGCGCGAGCCCTTCACCACGATGTAGCCGATCACGACCGCAGCGATGACGACGATCGCCAGGATTCCCCAGATGAATCCGGCGCCGCCCCCCTTGGTGGGGGACTTGACACGGTTACTCATTACTCACCCTTGTTGATCTTGGACAGCGTGTACTGAGATGACTCTAGTGCACGCGCGACAAGAGACCCACAGGAGAAGCTGAGAAGATCCTCAAGGGTGAGAGCCTGGACCTAGCCCTTGAGGACCGCCGAGACGATCTCCTGGGCCTCCGCCTGCACCTGTGCGAGGTGCTCCTCCCCGCGGAAGGACTCGGCGTAGATCTTGTACTTATCCTCCGTGCCGGAGGGCCGCGCCGCGAACCACGCATTCTCCGTGCAGACCTTGAGGCCACCAATCGGAGCACCATTGCCCGGTGCGGTGGTGAGGCGATCGGTAATGGCTTCGCCGGCCAGGGTGTCGGCGCTCACCTGCTCCGGGCTGAGGGCCTTGAGGATGGCCTTCTGCTCGCGGTTCGCCGGGGCGTCGGTGCGGGCATAGGCCGGCGCGCCGAACTTCTCCGCCAGGGTGGCGTAGCGCTCGGAGGGGGTCGCGCCGGTCACGGCCGTGATTTCCGCGGCAAGCAGGTCGAGGATGAGGCCATCCTTATCGGTAGACCACACCGTGCCGTCCTTGCGCAGGAAGCTCGCGCCCGCGGACTCCTCGCCGCCGAAGCCGATCCCCCCATCGATGAGGCCGGGGACAAACCACTTGAATCCCACCGGCACCTCCACGAGGGTGCGCCCCAGGTCCGCCACCACGCGATCGATCATGGAGGAGGAGACGAGGGTCTTGCCGACGGCCGTACTCTCCGGCCAGCCCGGGCGGTGGCTGAAGAGGTAGTCGATGGCCACCGCCAGGTAGTGGTTCGGGTTCATGAGGCCCGCGTCCGGGGTGACGATGCCGTGCCGGTCGGCGTCGGCATCATTGCCGGTCGCGATGTCGAAGCGCTCCCGGTTGCCGACGAGCGAGGCCATCGAATGCGGGGAGGAGCAGTCCATCCGGATTGCGCCGTCGGAGTCGAGGGTCATAAAGCGCCAGGTGGCGTCGACGTGCGGATTGACGACGTCGAGGTGCAGGCCATGCGTGTCCGCGATGGCTCCCCAGTAGTCGACGGAGGCCCCGCCCATCGGGTCCACCCCGATGTGGATGCCCGAGCCCTTGATGGCCTCGAGGTCAATGACCGAGGGGAGGTCGTCGACGTAGTTGCGGAGGTAGTCGAAGCGGTGGGCGCGCTCGTCGAGGACGCCGCTCACCGCGACGCGCCGGACTCCGCGCAGCTCCTCGCGGAGCAGCTCGTTGGCCCGGGCGGCGATGCGGTCGGTGTCCTCCGTGCCGGCGGGGCCGCCGCTCGGGGGGTTGTACTTGAAGCCGCCGTCCCGGGGCGGGTTGTGGGATGGGGTGATGACGATGCCATCGGCGCGCCGCGGATCCGTCCCCGTGACGCCGCCCTCTAGCTGGGCATTGTGGCGAAGGATCGCGTGGGAGACCGCGGGAGTCGGGGTGTACCGGCCGGCGGCGTCCACCATGACTTCGACGTCGTTGGCCAGGAGCACTTCCAGTGCGGAGATCATCGCCGGCTCGCTCAGCGCGTGGGTATCGCGGCCGATGTAGAGCGGCCCTTCGATTCCGCGCTCTCGACGGAGCTCCACGATGGCCTGCGTCGTCGCGAGGATGTGGGCCTCATTGAAGGCGGTATCCAGCGAGGATCCGCGGTGCCCGGAGGTCCCAAAGCTCACCTGCTGATCGGGGTTCTCGGGGTCAGGCGTGCGGGTGAAGTAGGCGGTCACCACTTCCGCAATGTCGATGAGATCCTCGGGACGGGCAATCTGGCCAGCGCGTTCGTGTGCCATGAGTGGGTGGCTCCTTCCGAATGTTGAGTCCACGATGGGGTCATTCCCTTCTCTATTGTCCCCCGCACCGACGCCGCCCGCGGCCCCAAACACCCCCGCGCGGGGGTGCTCCGTCACGCCTTTTTCTGTGTGTTTCTCAGCTCACTTTGAGGTTTTTCTATCAGCTAGTAGTTTTGGGCCATGCAAGCTCTCAATGACTTCTTATCCACGATCAGCGGATTCGTGTGGGGACCCTTCCTCCTTATCCCCCTGCTTTTAGGTACCGGCCTGTACATGACCATCCGCCTCAGCGGACTCCAGGTGCGCATGCTCGGCCGGGGCCTGAGACACGGCCTCCTCGACCGCGATGACGACGGCGGCGAAGGCGATATCTCCAACTACCAGGCCCTCACCACGGCGCTTGCCGCGACGGTCGGCGTCGGCAACATCGTCGGCGTGGCCACCGCGATTTCCCTCGGCGGCCCGGGCGCGCTCTTCTGGGTGTGGGTGACGGGCGTCATCGGCATGGTGTCGAAGTACTCCGAGGCCTTCCTGGGCGTTCGTTTCCGCACGACGGACTCCGCCGGGGAGCAATCCGGCGGCCCCCAGTATTACCTGCAGCGGGGCATCAAGGGGCCGGTCGGCAAGGTGCTGGCTTTCCTCTTCGCGCTCTTCGCGATCATTGCGTCCTTCGGCATCGGCAACCTCACGCAGGCCAATGCGGTCTCCGCCGGCATGCACGACACCTTCGGCGTGGACCCGTGGGTCTCGGGCGTCGTCATGTTCATCGCGGTGGGTGCCGTGCTGCTCGGCGGCATCCAGTCGATCGGCCGGATCACGGCGGCCTTCGTCCCCATGATGATCATCATCTACGTCGTGGGCGGGCTCATCGTCCTGGGCCTCATGGTGGACCAGATCCCCGCCGCCTTCCAGCTCATCTTCACCGACGCCTTCACCGGGACGGCGGCGACCGGCGGCTTCGCCGGCTCCACCCTCATGCTCGCTGTGCAGTACGGTGTCGCGCGCGGCATCTTCTCCAACGAGTCCGGCATGGGCTCCGCTGCGATCGCCGCCGCCGCGGCGAAGACCTCCCACCCTGTGCGCCAGGGGCTTGTCTCCATGACCCAGACGTTCATCGACACGATCATCGTCGTCACCATCACGGGCCTGGTCATCGTGACCTCGGGCGTGTGGGACGCGGGCTCGGACACGGCCGGCACGATGACCGCCGCCGCCTTCTCCACGGTGCTTCCTGGCCAGTACGGCGGCACGATCGTCTCCATCTCCATCGTGTTCTTCGCCTTCTCCACCATCCTCGCGTGGTCCTACTACGGCGAGCGTTGCGTCGAGTCCCTCTTCGGCCGCCGCGGCTCCCTCCCCTACCGCATGATTTTCACCATCATGGTGTTCGTCGGTGCGACGACGGAGCTGGAGGTCGCCTGGACCTTCGCGGACCTCGCGAACGGCCTCATGGCGCTGCCGAACCTCATCGGTATCCTCATCCTCTCCGGGCTCATCGCCCGCGAGACGAAGGCCTACCTCTCCTTCGACCCGAAGCTCACCGCCTCGGCCGAGGAGGTCCGGCGATTCCTCGAGAAGCAGGGCACCGACTGGCGCTAGCATGAAGGAATGCTCTCTGAAGGTATGCACGTCGCGGCGGGGGCGGCGCTGGGAGCCCTCCTCCGGGCGCTCCTGAGCGCGCTCCTCCCCGCGCCATCGATCATCCTTCTTCTCATCAACTGGCTCGGCTGCGGCCTCATGGGCTACGCGAAGCCGGGGCCCTTCTGGGGGACGGGGGTCCTCGGGGGATTCACGAGTTTCTCGACGTTCATCCTGCTCATCGAGCCCTCGCCGGCGAGCCTGGCCTGGGCCCTCGTGATGGTAGCGGGGTGCGTCGGGGCATGGGTGCTAGGAGACCGCCGATGCTCAGCCTAGGATCCCTCGCGTGCGTGGCGATCGGCGGGGCGGCCGGAGGCCTTGGCCGGTGGGGGCTCAAGCAGTGGCCGGGCGGGCACCTCGGAACCTGGGTGGCCAACATGCTGGCCTGCGCGCTCCTCGGGGCGCTGAGCGCCGCGACGCCCTCCTCCTCCTCGCTGCTCTTCCTCCTCGCAGGCACGGGAGGGGCGGGCGCGCTCTCCACGTGGTCGACGCTCGCCGCAGAATGGGGTGCCCTCCTCACCGGGCGCCACTACCGGCGCCTTGGCGCAGAGGTGATCGCGAGCCTCGCCGGGGGCATCGCGGCCGCGGCGCTAGGTGGATGGGCAGCGGGTGCTCTCCTCCCAGCGCTCTAATCGGCGACAGCGTCGAGCGGCGGGGTCGCCGCAGCACGGCGGGCGGGCCAGATCGCGGCGATCACGCCCACCACCGCCGATCCCACGAGCATCGCGATGATCTGGAGGACGGGGAAGGACACCGTATCCAGCCCCGTGCCGGACAGCACGCGCAGGAAGGCCCACGCCAGGAAAGCACCAATGACGATGCCCGCCACCGCGCCATACACCGCGATCTGCACGGCCTCCAGCGTGATCATCTGCCGCACCTGGAAGCGCTTCATTCCCACGGCGCGCAGCATGCCGATCTCCCGCCGCCGCTCAATGATGTTGAGCGTCAGCGTGTTGACGATGCCCAGAATCGCAATGACCACCGCCAGCGCGAGCAGCCCATAGAGGATGTTCAGCATGCTATCGACGGCCTTCGCCCCCTGATCCGCCAGATCATCCTGATCCTGCACCTGGACGACGATGAAGTCCTCCACCGCCTTCTCGATCCGCCCGCGCAGCTCATCATGGTCCACGCCAGGCTTCCCTTGCACGCCCATGGAGATCGTCTGCACGGCGCCGCCGGGCATGCGCTCGTCGATGGTGTGGCGGCTAATCACCGGCCCGTTGAGCATGGTCGTGCCCTCATAGATGCCGAGCACCGGCACCTCCCCGAACGACGGCGGCTCCTGCTCCCCACCCGCCATGGGATTCACACCAGGCATCGCGATACTCGCCAGCGCCAGCGGCACCGAGTCACCCACATGCCAGTTGTTCGCGTCCGCTGTGTCCTTGTCGAGGAGCACCCCATCGCGGTTCGAGAGGTCGCTCTCCCCATCGAGGATGGTGAGCTCAAAGATGTGGGCCGGGTCGCCGTCGAAGGAATAGGTCTGCCCATAGGGGCTTGTGATGCCACCCACGCTGATAGGCACGGCGGCGCCGGTCGTGACGTTCTCGACGCCGTCGGTATCGCGAACCGCGTCGATGGCCCCATCGGGGATGGGGAAGTTGCCGCTCCGCGGGCCGGAGAGAAGGAAGTCAGCGCTGATGGAGGTTTCCGTCATGTCGGCAACGGCGGTCTTCATGGTGTCACCGAAAGCCCCGATGGCGGTGACCAGAGCCACGCCCAGGGTGAGGGCGAAGGCGGTGGTGGCGGTGCGCTTGGGGTGGCGTCGAGAATTTGTGGCGGCTAGCGATCCCACCGCGCGGAAGGGCAGCCCCACGACCTTGCCGATCCCCGGCACCACCAGCTGAGACAGCGCCGGTGAGCACAGGGAGAACCCAATGGTGAGCGCCACCGCGCCGACCCCGACGAGGATGGCGCGCGTGCGGGTCTCGGAGCCTTCCATCCAGATGGGGACGAGCGCGGCGACGATGCCAATGATGACGAGGATGCCGCCCACAATACTGCGTACGAGGATGGACGAGCGGGTGTCCTGTTCGGCCTCGCGCATGGCTTCCACGGGCTCGACGCGTCCCGCGCGGCGCGCCGGCACCCACGCGGAGGCCAGCGTGATGACGAGGCCGATGACAAGGGGCGCGATGATGGCCGTCGGATTAATACCCAGGCTATGACCGGGGAGGGCCATGTCGAAAGCGCTCAGGATCGCGCGAATAAGCGCCACCAGCCCGATACCGCCGAGGATGCCCAGCGCCGAACCGATGAGGCCCACGATGATCGCCTCATGAATCACCGATCGCACCACCTGCCGGCGCGAGGCGCCCAGCGCGCGCAGAAGCGCGAACTCCTTGGTGCGCTGCGCGACAATCATGGAGAAGGTATTCGCAATGAGGAAGGATCCGACCAAAAGCGCCACCAGGCCGAAGGACGCGAGGAAGTAGTTGACGAACTGCAGGGCATCGCTCATGGCTTTGCTGGCCTGCTCGGCGAGGGCGCTACCCTTCTTCACGGTGAGCTCGGGGTGCGTGGCCTCCAGATGCGAGACGAGGTCATCCGCGCTGGTCCCCTCGGCCGCCGCCACCTTCAGCTGTGAGACGGTCCGATCGGGCGCGTAGCGCGCAAGGTAATCCTGCTCCGCCATGCGCAGGCTGAGGGTTCCCGCCCCGCTGTCTTCCACTTCCGACGACGTCAGGCCGCTAATCGTCACGTCATAGCGATCGTGTGGATCCACGATGAAGAGCCGATCGCCAACGGACAGATGGTATTTCTCTGCCGCGCTGCTGTTGATGGCCACTTCCTCCGGTCCCGAGGGCGCACGGCCCTCGCTGATCGTTGCGCCCTCCCCCACCGTGTGCGGGGAATCGTCGTAGGGACGCAGACTGGCCGTCTGACCACCAGTCTGGATGGCCTTGTGATCTTGGTTCGCGAGGACCACCGTCGTCGATGCCTCCAGCGAGACGCCGCCCACCTTCGGGTCTTTCGCGATGTCTTCACGGACATCGAGCGGCACTCCGGCGTCCCCGGATACGACGGCGTCGACACCGTCGAATTGGGAGGAGACGGCGGAGTCGAAGGCATCCTCGAGGGAGCGGGTGAACATCATCGCGCCGGCGATGAAGGCGGTGCCCAGCACGACAGCGAGGAGCGTGAGCACCAGGCGAAGCTTGTGCGCGCGAATGTTGCGCACGCTGATTCGGCGCAGTGCTGAGGCCATTACTTCTCCTCCTCGAGGCCCGTCATGGTGGCGAGGATGTCTTCCATGCTCCCGTCACGAAGGTCATCGACGATCTCGCCGTCAGCGAGAAACACGACGCGGTCGGCGAAGGAGGCGGCCGAGGGATCATGGGTCACGATGACGACGGTCTGGCCGTCGGTGTCGACGGATGTGCGCAGGATGTTGAGCACTTCGCGGGAGCTGTTGGAGTCGAGGTTGCCGGTGGGCTCGTCGCCGAAAATGATTTCGGGTTTAGAGACCAGTGCCCGCGCGCACGCGACGCGTTGCTGCTGGCCGCCGGAGAGCTCGGAGGGGCGGTGTGTCAGGCGTTCTGTTAGGCCCAGGCGGGAGGTGATTTCTTGGTACCAATCGAGGGCGACCTCGCGACCGGCGATATCGGCGGGGAGGGTAATATTTTCCGCCGCCGTGAGGGTGGGAACGAGGTTAAAGGATTGGAAAATAAAGCCGAGGCGGTCCCGACGCAGCTCGGTGAGTTCTTTGTCTCCGAGGGTCGAAAGGTCAGTGTCCCCGATAAAGGCGTGACCGGAGGTGACGGAATCCAGCCCAGCCATGCAGTGCATGAGGGTGGACTTCCCAGACCCGGAGGGACCCATAATGGCGGTAAATTCGCCTTCTTTGAAGGTAATGGTGACGTCCTTCAGGGCGGTCACGGCTGTTTCTCCCGAGCCGTATTCTTTTCTTAAGTTCCGCGCTTGTGCGGCGGTGGCGTGCTGTGCGCGGGCTCGAGATTCGGGCATGTTCGTTTGTCCTTCGTCAGTGAGATCGTCCTTCTAACCCTTATGAGGCTACCGCCTCACCGGGGACCACGCGAAGGAAAGGGCGAGATTGTCACCGGATTTTTATCTGTCCATCAGAATGCGTAGAAGAGGGCACACATGATTATGTACGCATAAAAAAGGGGTGGTGGTGGGTCAACCCAACCAGGATCAACCCACCACCACCATCATCAAATTATAAAGTGTTGGCAGCAACCTACTCTCCCACACCCTCACGAGTGCAGTACCATCAGCGTGA
>NZ_JAKGSI010000004.1 GCF_021568315.1 Corynebacterium uropygiale | reverse complement strand
TCACGCTGATGGTACTGCACTCGTGAGGGTGTGGGAGAGTAGGTTGCTGCCAACACTTTATAATTTGATGATGGTGGTGGTGGGTTGATCCTGGTTGGGTTGACCCACCACCACCCCTTTTTTATGCCTAAAAGCCGGACAGGAATACCCCCAAAATTCCGCCCTTACTCAGCCGCTAAAGGCACAAAATAACTCGAGCGAAAAACCCGCTCATCGCCATTGATGGGATCCGGAAAAGACATACGAGAGCACAGAAGCTGCATCGGTTGCTCCCAAGAACTGTGCTCCTCAGGTGGCCTCACAAGCGGGTACACCGGGTCGCCAAGAATGGGCACCCCCGCAGCACACATGTGCAGCCGTAGCTGGTGCGTCTTCCCCGTTAACGGCTCCAGAACATAGCGGGCAAGCTCCTCCTTTGTGTCATAGGTATGACGGAGCATCGCCTCCTCGTCCGGGTTCAGACGCTCAACACCGCGAAGTAGCGTACGGGCATTGGGCGTTCCGTCGACAATCCGTGCGTCCATGCGACCACGTGTTTTCTCCATGCGGTCAGACCACAGGATCGGTTCCTCGGAGGTCGCCTCTGCAAGCGCGCCTCGCCAGGGTGCAACGGCCTCATACTGCTTATGTACTCCGCCGCTGGCGAAAAGAGTCTGATAGGCGCCTCTGTCCTGGGGTCGGCGAATGAAGACCAGCACTCCGGAGGTGAGACGGTCCAGGCGATGGGCGGGGATGAGATCGTCGTTCCCTGTGCTGCGGCGAAGGCGAACGAGGGCAGTCTCGGTTATGTGGCGGCCGCGGGGCATCGTCGCGAGGAAGGGTGGTTTGTCGATGACGAGGAGCCGCTCGTCCTCATGGAGGATGCGGATGTCGAAGGGGACGGGGGTTTCCTCGGCGGGAATGCGGTAGAACCAGAGATCCTCGCCGGGGTGCATGAGGCGGCAGGGGGGAATGGGCTGAGCAAAGCAGTCGACGACCTCGCCGCGGGAGAAGCGGGCGTCGAGGGCGGCGGTGTCGTCCATGGGGTTGCGGTAGTGCTGGCCCTCGATGACCCGGGCGAGCCACTCGCGCGCGGGGAGCGGAGGCTGGCCTGCGGGGAAGCGCACACGGGAGGCGTTGAGGCCATCGCGTGCAGGAAGCGGATTCCTTAAGGCCCGCGGGCGGGATATACTTTCCCCTATGGATCTTGATGCTTTGTTGGCCCCAGTCATTGAGTTCTTCTCCCACGGGATCGGCGCGCAGATCGCGCAGATCTTCTGGCAGGTGTTCTCCTTCCTCTACCCGGCGAATGCGGAGGCGGCTGGTCCCGTCGTCATCCCCGCATAATACCCGTCATCCTACCCCCGGATAAGGGGGCAATGGCCCCTCGACATCCGAGGGGTCTTTCTCTATTGCAGGACAAAAGGGGGTACAGAATTTTTTTTGGAAGGCCCCGGGTGGGGCCGGTCCTGAGCGCTAAACTGAGGGTGTAGAGCGATGCCGGTCGTCCGATATGCCCGACATAGAGACAGCGACCGCACGGTATCTGAAAGCAAGGTGAGGAATACACCCATGGCAAAGGAAAACATTGTCGTCGTTGCCGTTGATGGATCTGAAGCGTCCAAGACTGCTGTCCGCTGGGCCGCCAACACCGCCATGAAGCGCGGTGTTCCGCTGCGTTTGGCCTCCAGCTACACCACCCCCCAGTTCCTCTACGCTGAGGGACTCGTGCCGCCCCAGGAAGTTTTCGATGACCTCCAGGCGGAGACCATGGAAACCATCGATGAGGCCCGCGCCATCGCCCACGAGGTGGCCCCCGACCTCAAGATCGGCCACACCATCGCTGAGGGCAGCGCCATCGACATGCTGCTCGATATGGCTCACGACGTCACCATGATCGTCATGGGCTCCCGCGGCCTCGGTGGTCTGTCCGGTATGGTGCTGGGCTCCGTGTCTGCGGCCGTGGTGAGCCACGCGACCTGCCCCGTCGTCGTTGTCCGCGAGGACAACAACGTCACGGAGAACACCAAGTACGGCCCGGTGGTCGTCGGTGTGGATGGCTCCGAGGTCTCCCAGAAGGCCACCGAGTTCGCCTTCGCTGAGGCCGATGCCCGTGGCTGCGAGCTCGTCGCCGTGCACACGTGGATTGACATGCAGGTGCAGGCTTCCCTCGCCGGGCTCTCTGCCGCCCAGCACAAGTGGGAGGAAGTGGAAGAGGAGCAGAAGAAGGTGCTCGACGAGCGCCTCCAGCCCCTCAAGGACAAGTACCCGAACGTTCCCGTCAAGACCGTCATCACCCGGGACCGCGCGGTCCGGGCCCTGGCCGAGCAGGCGGAAGGCGCGCAGCTGCTCGTCGTCGGCTCCCACGGGCGTGGCGGCTTCAAGGGAATGCTGCTGGGCTCCACGTCTCGAGCCCTGCTGCAGTCCGCCCCCTGCCCGATGACTGTGGTGCGCCCCGAGAGCCTCTAAGGCTATGACGCCCCTCACCCCGCCTGTAACGGGCGGGGTCCTTTTATGTCGAGACTTGATAACAAGTTGAGGAATAAGTATGAATTTATGCTCTTCTGTGACAAGATGGGGGACGTTCCGAAACGTATAACACTCAAGCTGCAAAGGAGCTTGGAATGAACACGCTGAGCCTTGGCTGGATTGCTTGGATCATCATCGGCGGCATTGCCGGCTGGATCGCCTCCAAGATCAAGCACACCGACGAGTCCATGGGCATCCCGGCGAACATCATCGTCGGTATCATCGGTGGTCTCATCGGCGGCTTCCTCCTTGGGGCTCTGGGCTTCGACGTCCAGGGCGGTGGCATCATCTTCAGCCTCATCACCTGCATCATCGGCGCGGTTATCCTGCTGACGATCGTCCAGTTCGTTCAGCGCAAGATGAAGAAGTAACACGCGCAGAGGAAGGCGGCCCACCACGGTGGGCCGCTTTTTCATGACCATACAGGG
The DNA here is from genome assembly GCF_021568315.1 of Corynebacterium uropygiale. Taxonomy (GTDB): domain Bacteria; phylum Actinomycetota; class Actinomycetes; order Mycobacteriales; family Mycobacteriaceae; genus Corynebacterium; species Corynebacterium uropygiale. Next base: position 388,227 of record NZ_JAKGSI010000004.1, on the reverse strand, counting down.
TTGTCTATATTGGGTTCCGGAACGTGAATGCATCCTAGGAGGGAACTATGGCCCGTCGCCGCGACCGCCCCAGCCCCCGGCACCGACTGCTGGAGAGCGCCACGCGCCTCTTCACGACGGAGGGCATCCGCGTCATCGGGATCGACCGCATCCTGCGCGAGGCGGACGTCGCGAAGGCCTCGCTGTACTCGCTCTTCGGTTCCAAGGATGCGCTCGTCGCGACCTATGTGCGGACCCTCGACGAGCAGTGGCGCGCCGCCTGGGAGGAACGCACCCGCCTCATGGCCGACCCCTCCCAGAAGATCCTCGCCTTCTTTGACCAGTGCATGGAGGAAGAGCCGCTGAAGAACTATCGCGGCTCGCACTTCCAGAACGCGGCCTCGGAATTTCCCCTCCCCGACACCGACGCCGAGCGCGACATCCTCACCGCCGTCCACGAACACCGCCGGTGGTGCCGCGACACGCTCACCGCCCTCCTCACGCAGCGCAACGGCTACCCCAGCGCCTCCCAGGCCGAGCAGATCCTCGTCCTTCTCGACGGCGGCCTCGCCGGGGTCAAGCTGACCAAGACCCTCCAGCCCCTCCAGGTGGCGCGGGACCTCGCGAAGGATTTGCTCTCCGCCCCGCCGGCGGACTACTCGATCTAGTCCTCGCTCTCAGGCGCCTCGGGTGCCTCGGGCGTCTCGGGCCGCTCCGGCGCCTGGTGCTTAGGCTGGTACTCGGGTTCGGGGGACTCGGATGCCTCGGGAGCCTGCTCCGGAGACTTCCCCTGCTGCTCGAGTTGCTTCTTCTTCTGCTTCTCGATGAGCTTCTGCCGACGCTGAATCTGTGCGCGCTCGCGCTGCTCCTTCTGCATGAGCTTGCGCGAGGCGCTCTTCTGGCGTTTGAGCTCTTTGCGCTCCGCCTTCTTCGCGAGCTTGGTGTCCTTCTTTTCCTGTTTGGCTGCGCGGATCTCGGCGCGAATCTGCCGGTGCTTGTGGAGGAGCACCCAGGACTTGAGGCGCTGGCGGCGCAGCCAGCGCTTGTAGTGGCGGTGCTCGCGGCGCTCATCGCGGTAGTGGTGGCGCCTGGAACGAATGTGGGAGCGGATCTCCGGGGTCACGGGCATGGTGCGCGCGATGTAGATGTGGATGATGAGGTTTTGGGCGAGCGTCCAGAGGTTGTTCGCGAACCAGTACATGACGATCGCGACGGGCACCGGACCGTGCAGCGCCGCGCGCGAGAGCATGAGGGGGATGAAGATGATGAAGCTGCCGCTCACCACGCTCATGACGCGGGCGACTTTGGAGTCCCAGTCGAGGGTCGTGATGTTGCGGAACAGGGAGAGCCCGAGATTGAAGACCGTGAAGCAGATCGCGGTGATCGCGAGGGGGAAGACCATGTGGTACACGGCCTCCCGGGTGGTGCCCAGCATGGCGTGCTGCTCGGGCGTCATGGAGATGTAGGCCGGCAGCGGGACCCCGTTGACGTGGCCCTGGAGGAAGGAGGAGATCTCCGAGGAGTTGAGAAGCCCAATGGAGTTGTGCTGGGCGGTCTCGAGGCCATCGCGCGGGCGGGCCATCCGGAGGAGCACCTGGTAGAGGCCGATGAACGCCGGGAATTGGATGAGGACCGGGATGCAGCCGGCCCAGGCATTGTAGTTGTGCTCGGTGCGGAGGTCTTTGACGCGCTTGTCGTATTCGGCGAGGGACTCCTTGTCCGTTTTCTCGCGGTACTCCTCGGCGAGGGCGCGCAGCTCGGGGCGCAGCAGCACGTTGATGCGCACGCTCTTGAGCTGCATGAGGGACGTCGGCGCGATGAGGCTGCGCACCACAATGACGAGGCCGATCATGGAGAGAATCCACGAGAGAGAATTGTCGATCCCCAAGGCATTATGGAGCAGCAGGTGCCACAGCTTAAGCACACCGGAAACCGGATACACGAAGAGATCGACCACGGTCATAGATGATACAAACTTCGACTAAGGTACACCGCATGAGCACTGTCCTAGATCGCCCCGGTGAGCACAAACTCCGCAACGGACTTCACATTCTCACAGCGGTGCTGCTCGTGGTGGTGCTCGGGGCGTCGGTGACCATGCCGAGCGGCCAGGCGGTGCTCAACCTTCTTCTCACGGCATCCTTCGCGTGCCTCTATTTCTACGGGTTCATGTGGTGGCGACGCTGGCAGCTGCACGTCGTGCTTGTCTGGGTGACCGGCCTTAGCTTCATGTGGACGCTGCTGCTCACCGTCGCGCCCATCGGGGTCTACCTGGTCTTTCCGCTCTTCTTCCTCTACCTGGAGGTGCTTCCCGGGCGCGTCGGGATCGGGGCCGTGGTGGGCGCGACGATCGTGGCCATCCTCGCCCAAATTCCGCTGGGGCTTACTGCGGGCGGGGTGATGGGGCCCGTGGTGTCCGCCGTCGTGACCCTTGCGATTCACTTCTCGCTGCGGGCGCTGTGGGCGGTCAATGATGAGCGCGCGGAGCTCATCGATCAGCTCATCGCGACGCGCAACGAGCTCGCGGAAACTCAGCACGAGGCGGGGGTGGTGGCGGAGCGCCAGCGCATCGCGCACGAGATTCATGACACGCTTGCGCAGGGGCTGTCGAGCATTCAGATGCTGCTGCACGTCGCGGAGAATGAGATCGAGGCGGGCCCGGAGGGGAAGGAGAAGGCGCTCGAGCGGATTCGGCTGGCCCGGCGGACGGCGGCGGACAACCTCTCCGAGGCGAGGGCGATGATCGCGGCGCTCCAGCCTGCGGCGCTGGGGGACCGTTCGCTCGACGCCGCGCTGAGCCGCATCGCGGAGCACGCCTCGCAGACCTCGGGGCTGCACATCAGCGCCGACGTCGAGGGGACGCACCGCGAGCTGCCCATGAAGATGGAGGCCGCGCTGCTGCGGATCGCTCAGGGGGCGGTGGCGAACGTCGTGAGCCACGCGGAGGCGCGACGCTGCCGGATCAGCCTCAGCTACGGGGAGGAGGAGATCCGGCTGGACGTCGCCGACGACGGGAAGGGATTCGACCCCGAGGCCGTGGGCGAGCGGCCGCAGGGGATGGGGCACGTGGGGCTCGGCGCCATGCGGACCCGCGCGGAGGAGTGCGGGGGGACGCTGGAGGTGGAGTCGGCGCCGGGGCGGGGGACGGCGATCTCCGTCGTCATCCCGCGCCCGGAGGGAAGGATTGACTAAGCTCAGAGACACGGCCCGGGCAGGCGCCCGGGGAGGACCAGGAAAGGACGATCGATGATCAGAGTGCTCCTCGCGGACGACCACGAAATCGTGCGTTTGGGACTCCGCGCCGTACTGGACGGTGCGGAGGACATTGAGGTCGTTGGGGAGGTGGCGACGGCCGACGCGGCCATCGCGGCCGCCCAGGCGGGAGGCATTGACGTCATCCTCATGGACCTGCGCTTCGGGCCGGGCGCGGAGGGCACCCGGGTGACGACGGGGGCGCAGGCCACCCACGCGATCCGTTCCACCATGGAGAACCCGCCGAAGGTCCTCGTGGTGACGAATTACGACACGGACGCGGACATCCTCGGGGCTATCGAGGCGGGGGCCGTCGGCTATCTTCTCAAGGACGCCCCGCCGGAGGAGCTGCTCGCCGGGGTGCGCTCGGCGGCGGAGGGGGACTCGGCGCTCTCGCCGAGCGTGGCCGATCGCCTGATGACGCGCGGCCAGGCCCCCCGGAGTTCGCTCACCCCCCGTGAGCTGGAAGTTCTGCAATTGGTGGCGGGTGGGGCCTCGAACCGGGAGATCGGACAGGTCCTGCTCCTCAGCGAGGCGACGGTGAAATCCCACCTCGTCCACATTTATGACAAATTAGGCGTTCGCTCCCGCACCTCCGCCGTGGCGGCGGCGCGGGAGCAAGGAATGCTCTAATCTGCAGAGGCGATCGGGGATTTAGGCGAGGCCCTTGGCCTCGCGGTAGCGCTCCACCGTCTCCGTCTTGATCTTGCCGCGCTGGTTCACGGGAATGCCGTTGGACTCAGCCCAGGCGCGGACATCAGCGGGGTCGATGCCGTAGGCGGCAGCGCCACCAGCGTAATTGCCCTGGCGACGGCGACGGCGCTGCGGAACATTCACGCGGCGGGCGTGCTCGAGGTAGGGCTGCAGGAGCTCACGGAACTTCTCCGCGTTGGCGGAAGAAAGATCGAGCTCATATTCCTTGTTCCCCAGGCTGAAGTGGACGATCTCCACCTCATCCTTGGTGAGCGGGGAATTATCCAGGTCATCGAAATACTGGATTACTTCTTTACGGGCCATAAGGGTGGCTCCCTTTCTGCAGTTCGAACAGGTCTTTCACAAGTGATAGTAGCGAACCAAAGAATTCTGTCAAGCGTTTTTAGTTTAAACGCTCCTGAATTTGCGCGGTGAGGCCGTCAATTTCCTTGGCAATGCTCTGGTGGGCGCGGGTTCTTTGCTCGGGGGTCATGTGCTCCGCATTATTCACCGCATCCTGCAGCTCAGAGACCCGATTCTCCACGTCAGTGCGGAAGCCCTGGGGCAGCTCCGACTTCTTCACGGTCTCCCGAATGCTCTCCAGCCGCGCTTTGAGAGGTGCGCCATAACCGGAAAACTCGGCGAGGCGATCCGAATCCACCCCGAGCCGCCGAGCCTGCGCGGAATTCATCTTTTCTTTCCCGAGAGTCACGACGCGGTAGACCACCGGAATGAGGAGCGGGGTGAGCACCCGGGCCACCCCGGCATAGCGGCGCACGGTCTGCTTATTGAGCTTGCCGGCGCGGAGGCGCTGGAGCTCCTTCTTGGCCATGGTGCGCTCGTGCTTGCGCTTGGCCTTGAGTCCCTTTTGTTCGGCTTTGAGAAGGTTCTTCTCCTGCTTGGCCAAAAGCTTGTCCTGGCGGAGCTTCAATTTGGCGGATTGCTTGGCCTCGGCGCGGACCCGCGCCTTAGCGGCCTTGATTTCTGCTTTCGCCTCGCGGCGAGCTTTCCGAAGCTTCTTCATGATTCCCATGGAATTCAACATTACCCGCACAGTGGAATAAACTTCAGCAATTGTGTGTGTCCGCGCTCAAGACCTCGTCGGCTGCCAATACCGTCGGCGCCAGCAGCAACGCTTCCCCGCGGCGCGTCCCACGGCGCTCGCGCGGGAGCGCTCCGCTCGTCTGGCGGCCGCGCGGCGGCACACTCTGGCCTTACTGCCGACGGTGCCGGGGCGCGTCGATATCGAGGAGGCGGACCCCGAGGAGGCGGAGCTTGCGACGCTCGAGGCGCTCGTGAGCGAGGCGCCGCTCATCACCAGTGCGGAGTTCGCCGGCGCGGGCTGGCGGGTGCGGGTGGACATCCTGCACCGCGCGACGGACGGGACGTATGTGCCCATCGTGATCAGTGCCCACCGGGCGGCGCGCCCGGCAGAGGGGCGCCGCGTGCCGACCCTGCGGACGGCGGAGCTGGGCCTGGGCGGGCAGGCCCACGAGGAGCCCTTCCGCATCAAGCACCACACGAGCGACGGGTATCGCCTGGCACTCGCCACCCGGGCGCTCAGCGCGCTGGGGCTCGCCGGGCCGTGGGGCGGGGTGATCGGGCAGGACCCCACGCGGGCGTTCCTCCACCGGACCGAGTCCCATCAGGCCCCGCTCAGCGCGGCGCTGGCGGCGCCCATCCCCACGGTTCCGCGCCGGGTCAAAGAATGCGAGTGGTGCCCCTACCAGCGGGAATGCCGCGCCGAGCTGGAGGAGATGGACGACATTAGCCTCGTGCTCCCGGGGGAGAGGGCGGCGAGCTTGCGTCGTCGGCACATTGACACGGTGGGCAAACTCGTGGCGGCGGACCTGGGGGAGGTGTCTCAGCTCGCGGCCGCGTGGCGCGAGGGGATTCCGGTGCTGCGGGCGCGGCAGGGTCGGCCGATTCCGCGGGCGCGGCGGGAGATCGACGTTGATGTGGAGGCGTACCTCGACCACGGGGTGTACCTGTGGGGCCTGTGGGACGGGGAGAGCTACCACCCCTTCGTGACGTGGGAGCCGCTCGGCGGGGCGGCGGAGGCGGCGACCTTCGCCGCGTTTTGGGCGCACCTGCGGAGGCTGCTCGAGGAGGGCGAAGGGCCGGAGGACGTGCGCGTGTACTGCTACTCCAACAACGGGGAAAACCACTGGTTGCGCAGCAGTGCGCGGCGCTTCGCCGGGCAGCCGGGCGTGCCCACGGAGCAGGAGGTGGAGGAGTTCATCCGCTCCTCGCAGTGGGTGGACGTCTTCCAGTACGTGCGCGAGGAGCTCGCCGGGCCCGAGGGGCTGGGGCTCAAGACGGTGGCGCCGGTGGCGGGCTACCAATGGGCGGAGGTGGAGCTCGGCGGTGAGGGGTCGGTGGCGGCGTATCGGCGGGCGCGGACCTCGCCGGCGGAGCGCCCCCGCCTCCTCCGCTACAACGAGGACGATTGCCGGGCCACCGCCGCCGTCCGCCAGTGGCTAAGCGAGGGCGCGCCGGGCATCCCGCTGCTCAGCGCGCAGGGCCAGGGCCGCCGCGCCGCAGAGTAGCGCCGCGAGGAGGAGCAGCCAGAGGACGAGGCCCCGCCACTCGACGGCGGCGAAGACGCAGCCCGAGAGCCACCCCACGATGGAGGAGCCCGCGTAATAGCAGAAGAGGTACATGCTGGAGCCCTCGGCGCGGTGGGAGGTGGCGAGCACGCCCACCCAGCCCGAGGCGATGGAGTGGATGGCGAAGAAGGCGGCCGTGAAGAGGGCCATCGCGAGGAGTGTCGTCGCAAGGTGCGTGGGGAAGAGCAGGAGGAGGGAGAGCAGCATGAGCACCGCCGAGCCCGCCATGACGCGGCCGCGGGAGAAGCGCTCGACGACGCGGCTCACCCGCGCGGAGGACCACGTGCCCGTGAGGTACATGAGGAAGACGAGGCCGATGAGCCCCTCGCTGAGGCCGAACTCGTGCATCATGCGGAAGCTCACGAAGTTATAGAGCGAGACGAAGGCGCCCATGCCGAGGAATGCCGAGAGGAAGAGGACCAGAAGGCGCGGGTTGCGGACGTGGGAGGCGGTGGCCCAGAACTCGTGGCGGGGGTTGATGGACTTGGGGCGGAAGCGCCGCTGGGTGGGGAGGAACAGCACCGTGAGCAGCGCGCAGGCCACCGCGATGCAGGAGGAGCCGAACATCGCCCAGCGCCAATCGAGGAACTCCATGAGTCCCGAGGGGATGAGTCGGCCGCTCAGCCCGCCCACCGTGGTGCCCGCGACATAAATGCCCATGGCGGCGCCGACATCGGAGGGGTCAAGCTCCTCGCTGAGCCAGGCCATCGCGACGGCCGGCACCCCGGCCACCGCCACGCCCTGCAGGGTGCGCAGCCCGATGAGCACCTCGAGCGACGGTGCCCACGGCAGCGCCAGAGACAGCAGCGTGGCGCAGAGCGCGGAGACGATGAGGACGCGGCCGCGCCCGAAGCGCTCCGAGAGGATCGACGCCGGCACGATGCTGATGGCGAGGAGGCCCGTCGTCACCGAGACGGTGAGGGCGGCGCGGTCGGGGCTCACGTGGAACTCATCGACGAGCGCCGGGAGGAGGGCCTGGGTGGCATAGACCGCGTTGAACGTCGCGAGCCCCGCCGTGAGCATGGCGACGACGGCCCGCCGGTAGCGGGCATCCGTGCGGCGCATGCCGGGCGGGAGGGGAGTGGTATGCACGTCAAGCTCAGCCATGGGGATATCGTTGCAGGGGGAGAATAATTAGTAAAATGTCCGAAATGACGTCAAACGATACGGAGCATGCATGAAAGACGAGACGGTGCTGCGCAGCTTCCTCCGCGTGGCCCGGGTGGAGCACCTTGGGGAGGCGGCAGACCAGCTGGGGATCACGCAGCCGACGCTCTCCCGGCGCATCGCCACCCTGGAAAGAAGCCTCGGGGCAGAGCTCTTCGACCGCGCCGGGCGCGGCATCCGGCTCAACGAGCGCGGGCGCGCCTACCTCCCCCACGCGGAGGCGGCGCTGGGGGAGCTCGACGCCGGCAGGGCGAGAGTTCAGCGGCTCATGGATCCGGGCCGGGGCACGGTGCGGCTGGACTTCATCCACTCGCTGGGGACGTGGCTCGTGCCGGATCTGCTCCGGGCCCATCGCCAGGTCTACCCCCACGCCACGGTGCGCCTCCACCAGGGGCCGGCGCAGGCGCTGGTTCGGCGGGTGCTCGCGGACGAGGCGGACTTGGCGCTCGTCGGGCCGAAGCCGGAGGAGAGCGCGCCGGGTGGGCCGCTCGAGTGGTTGCCGTTGCGCCGGCAGCGGCTGGCCCTCGCCTTCCCGGAGGATCATCCCGGGGCGGCGGAGGGCGGGCCCATCGCCTTCGCGGAGATCGAGGGGGAGCCGGTTATCGCGATGCTGCCCGGCTACGGGACGAGGATCATGCTCGACCGGCTGAGCGAGCGCTGGGGGGTGAAGCTGCGGATCGTCTTCGAGTCGATGGAGCTCACCACCGTGTCCGGGCTGGTCACCGCGGGTTTGGGGGTGGCGCTGCTGCCGCTCGATGACCCCTTCCTGGTCCCCCAGGGGATCGTCTTGCGGCCGCTGGATCCGCCCGTCTACCGGGGGATTGGCATGGTGTGGCGCCGGGATGCGGCCCCCGCCCCGCCCGTCGATGCGTTCCGGGAGATGGTGGTGCGCGGGGCGGAGGCGGCAGGGGTGGGCGTCGAGACCTCAGGGGAGCGTTGAGACGCGAACACCCCGCCGCCGGGATGCCCGGGGCGGGGTGAGTGGGCTCGCGGAGCTCAGCGAGCCCTGTCAGGGAGAGAGTAGCGTTTAGGCCTTGGCCTTGGCGTAGCGCTCGGCGACGTCATCCCAGTTGAAGACGTTCCAGACGGCCTTGACGTAGTCGGCCTTGACGTTCTTGTACTGGAGGTAGAAGGCGTGCTCCCACATGTCGAGGAGAAGCAGCGGGGTGAGGTCGACGGAGAGGTTGCCCTGCTGGTCAGTCATCTGCTCGATGACGAGGCGGTCCGCGATGTGGTCATAACCGAGCACGGCCCAGCCGGAGCCCTGGAGGCCGAGGGCCGCCGCGGAGAAGTGCTCCTTGAACTTCTCGAAGGAGCCGAAGTCGCGGGCGATGGCCTCAGCGAGCTCGCCGGTGGGCTCGCCGCCGCCGTTGGGGGAGAGGTTCTTCCAGAAGATGGAGTGGTTGGTGTGGCCGCCGAGGTTGAAGGCGAGGTCCTTGGACAGGTGGGTGACGACGGAGCCGATGGTGCCGTCCTCACGAGCCTTCTCCAGCTTCTCTAATGCAGCGTTGGCGCCATTAACGTAGTTCTGGTGGTGCTTCGTGTGGTGAAGCTCCATGATCTCCCCAGCGATGTGGGGCTCCAGGGCGTCGTAGGCGTAATCGAGTTCAGGAAGTTCGTAGACAGCCATGAAAAATCCTCTCTGTTGCGATCGATGTCGCGAGTTCTTCATCCGGAATTCGGATGGTCCCCATAATAGGCATTGCTGTTGATTTGGCAACCATCCCCAAAAGTTCAAATACCCGAAAAAGAAAATTCGAAAATAAGGAGAAACCATGGGTTGGCTCTTTTCCACTGGGCAGCCGCAGCTCATCCCCGCTGAGGAGACCCTCCGTGGGGGCTCGACGCCCGTCCTCGCGCACCCTCAGCCTCACGTGGTCCTCGGCACGCCGATCGGCGCGCCCTGGCGCCCTGAGCAGCGGGTTCTCATCGTGGGGCTCGGCTGTTTCTGGGGCGCGGAGAAGCTCTTCTGGTCCCTGCCGGGCGTCGAGTCCACGGCGGTGGGATACGCCGGCGGGCAGACGCCTCACCCCACGTATCGGGAGGTGTGCACGGGGCGAACCAACCACGCGGAGGTCGTGCAGATTATTTATGATCCGGCGCGGATCACCCTCGAGGATTTAGTGAGAAAGGCGCTGGAATCGCACGACCCCACGCAGGGATTCCGGCAGGGAAATGATGTCGGAACGCAATATCGCTCCGTTATTTATACGGTGGGCGAGAACGCGGAGGAGGACGCGCGGGCGGTGCAGCGGATCGTCGACTCCTATGGGGAGCGGCTCGCGGAGCACGGCTACGGGGCGGTCACGACTGCGGTGGCCCCGCTCGCCGGGCAGTGTTACCTTGCGGAGGACGAGCATCAGCAATATCTCGCAAAGAACCCACAGGGTTATTGTCCGCATCACTCGACGGGTGTCGCCTGCCCAATGCCCGAAGATTTGTGAATCTGCCCGCATTGTGGACAGATTCCCACAGAATCGGGCATAATGGGGACGTCAGCGCGGCGAGGACGGTGCGACAACCACGGGGCGTGGTGATCACCTCTTCACCGCGGCGCGCGAACCCGAAGGGTGAAGAAGGGCAGGAACAATGAAGGACATCGTCGGAAACAAGGTCGTACTCATCGGAGCGGGCGACGTGGGCGTGGCCTACGCCTACGCCCTCGTCAACCAGGGAACCTGTGATCACCTCGCGATTATCGACATCGATGAGAAGAAGCTCGAGGGCAACGTCATGGACCTCAACCACGGCGTGGTCTGGTCCAGCTCCCGCACCCGCGTGAGCAAGGGCACCTACAAGGACTGCGAGGACGCCGCCATCGTCGTCCTCTGCGCCGGTGCCGCCCAGAAGCCGGGCGAAACCCGCCTGCAGCTGGTGGAAAAGAACATGAAGATCACGAAGTCCATCGTGGACGAAGTGATGGCGAACGGCTTCGACGGGATCTTCGTCGTCGCCTCCAACCCGGTGGACATCCTCACCTACGCCACCTGGAAGTACTCGGGCCTTGACCACCACCGCGTCATCGGTTCCGGCACCGTGCTGGACTCCGCCCGCTTCCGCTACATGCTGGGCGAGCTCTACGAGATGGCGCCGTCCTCGGTGCACGCGTACATCATCGGTGAGCACGGGGACACGGAGCTCCCGGTTCTCTCCTCCGCGACGATCGCCGGCGTCTCCATGCGCAAGCAGCTGGAGAAGGATCCCGAGCTCGAGGGGCGCCTGGAGAAGATCTTCGAGGAGACCCGCGACGCCGCCTACCACATCATCGACGCCAAGGGTTCGACCTCCTACGGCATCGGCATGGGCCTGGCCCGCATCACCCGCGCCATCCTCCAGAACCAGGACGTGGCCCTGCCGTGCTCCGCGCTGCTGCAGGGCGAGTACGGCCAGGAGAACATCTACATCGGCACCCCGGCGATCATCAACCGCCACGGTATCCGCCGCGTCGTCGAGCTGGAGATCACCGATCACGAGATGGAGCGCTTCACCCACTCCGCGAACACTCTCCGCGAGGTGCAGGAGAAGTTCTTCCCCGCCGAATAACCGCCCCGGCCAGCGCGGACAGTCATGTCCGGGGCACCCGGTATGGTGGTGCCCATGGCCAAGAAGAAGACACCGAAAGAGCAGCTGCCTGAAGGCATGAGCCGCCGCCAGGCTAAGCTCGCTGCCCGCGCCGCCGAGCGCGCCGCCCTCGCGAAGGACCCGCGGCCGTTCGGCGGTTTCGCCATGGAGGCGGACCTCATCGCCCTCCAGGAATTCGTTCCCTCCGCGACGGCACCGCTGCCCCTCAGCGTCGAGGCGCCGCGCCCCATCACCCTCGTCACCCTCCTGCCCGGGGCGGGGGCCGGCGTGGCCCGTGAGAACGACGTGCTCATCGCCCTCCAGGCGGCCAGCCGCTCCCAGAACCCGGGGCGTGACCTCGCCCGCTGCATCCAGTGGGCGCTCGACGCCCAACCGGGGGACACCCTGAGCTCTGCGATCGCCGACGGCCAGGAGCCCGCGCTGAGCGATCTCCTCCCCGCCGACGCCACCCTCGACATCACCGAGCACGAGGACTTCGACTGGTGGCTCCCCGAGGGGCAGGCCGCGAGCCTCTCCCCCGAACTGGCGGCCAGCTTCCGCCAGGCCAACGAGGCCATCATTCCCTCCACGCAGGTCGCCCCCGAGCTTCCGGGCTCCGCCTGGTGGGTGGACCCGGGCACGAAGGCCCACATCCGCTGGGTGTACCCCACCGAGTCGGAGAACGCCATGCTCAACGCGCTGGCCCGGATCGCGGCGCGCGGGGAGCTCCACCTGGGAGAGAAGACGAAGTTCGCCGGGGTCTTCCGCACCCACGGGATCGTCGTTCCCGTCTTTGACCTGGACCGCACGGTCCCGGCCGAGTCCTATGCCGAGCCCATGGCGGTGCTCAACACGGCGCTGGAGAAGGAGCTCAGCAACGACGCCCCGCTCAGCGCGGAGGAGCGGCGCAAGCTGCAGAACATTAAGTCGCGCGAGGTGACGATCCGCTAGGAGCCTCTAGCGCAGCGAATCCCACAGGGCGCCGGCTCCGGCCTCATCCCAGAGAACCACCGATCCCACGTCATAGTCGGCGAATCCGCCGACGGGCACGGTCTGGGTCTCGGGGCCGGAGCGCATGGCCCACGCCACGCGAGCGAGGTGCCAGACGTGGTCGCCTTCATCGACGGTGAAGGAGGACGTTGCCGTCGAGATGAGAGGGATCAGGCGGAAGGGGTTGAGGAGAGTCCACGGGGACGTGGCCGCCTTGAGCAGCGCGCCGAGGAACTGCCGCTGCCGGGCCACGCGGTCAAGATCGCCCTGTGCTGTGGCCCGGGTGCGCACATAGCCGAGGGCTGTCGGTCCGTCGAGGGTTTGGCAGCCCGCCTGGACGTCGAGCTGGGCGAGCGGGTCCGTGATCGCTTCCTGCACGCAGACGTCCACCCCGTTGACGGCGTCCACGACGCCCGCCAGGCCGCCCATGCCGATCTCCGCATAGTGGTCAATGCGCAGGCCCGTATTTTGCTCGACGGTCTGCGCGAGGAGCTTCGGCCCGCCATAGGAGAAGCTCGCGTTGATCTTGTCCCAGCCATAGCCGGGGATGGAGACATAGGAGTCTCGGGGGATGGACACGAGGGTGGGCTTGCCCCCACCCATCCGTGGGATGTGGAGGAGGATGATTGTGTCGGTGCGGCCGGTGCCGATGTCCCCGCCGGTCCCCAGGCGGGCGATGTCCTCTTCCGTCATGCCCTGACGGGAGTCCGAGCCGACGAGCAGCCAGTTCGTGCCCGCAGTGTTGGAGACGTGGGAGTCGGGAAGGGCGTCGACGCGGTTGAGGGAGGCGTCCGCCCACAACCCGAGGACCAGGATGGCGACGACAAGGATCGAGAGAAGCCCCGAGAGGGAGCAGCCGCAGCCGCGGGGCCGGGGCACCCTGAGCCGGGGTCGGCGCCGGGGTGGTGCGGGGTGGGCAGCCTGTGGGCGCCGGGAGTAGGAGGGCGCCGGGGGGTGGGGTGGGGAAAACGGCTGCTGCGGTGCCTGGTAGGGCTGACGGGGTCGCTGGGGCTGCTGAGGCTGCTGGGCCCGGGCGGCACGGCGTTCCTCCGGGGAGGGGAAGTGTTGGCGCGGGGCATCGGACCGCTCGACGCGGGTGGGCTCAGGCGCGCGGTGACGGCCAGAGACTTGCGGCCGGGGTGTGGGGTTCCCGGCGTCGTGCGTCGACGCCGATCTCCGCCGGACGGGGCGCCCGTAGCGGTCATAGATCGGGCGCCCGTAGCGGTCCCGTGCGATATCGTCCATGGCTTTGTAGTGTAACGACGGGGCTCGGGGATGCGGTGTCTAGTCGCACACTGGGATGGTGTCGAACTCCGACGCGAGGGGAAGTTGGCTGAGCAGGGTGCGGCTGGCAAGGATGAAGGCGATGAGAGAGACCACAGTGCAGAGGACCATGCTCCACCGGAAGCCGATGAGACCAAGGATGGTGCCGGCGCTCGCGGAGGCCATGATCGGAAGGAAGCTGGTGACGAATTGCGCGCCTGCCGAGCACTTGCCGAGCTTCTCTGGTGGGGCTGACAACGACAGGAAACCACCGACATAGGAATTACGCGCAACCGAGGGAATCACGGTGGCGAAGGCGGCAACTGCGATGAGCGGCCAGTGCTGGGAAAAGGCGAGCAAGAAGAGATACCAGAAGAGCTCCCAGGCCATATCGACGCGGATAATTCTGCGGCCGGGGAAGAGAGCGATGAGTTTGTCCTGGATGAGGCCCCCGAGGATCATTCCTGCGGTAAACATTGCAGAGCAGAGTCCGATGATCCAGCCGGCAACGCCGAGGTAGGCGAGCCATAGATCGATAGCCGCGATGAGGAAGAAGTTGGCGAGGTTCGAAAAACACTCGATGGTGAAGATCGCCCTAATGATCGGGTACCGCCAGATCCACGCCAAGGAAAAGCGGAGGTCCTGCCAGAATTCGGCAAAAGAGTATTGTGTTCCGGAGCGCGCGCTGGGAAGGGGACGCTCGATAGACCTCGAGGCGTAGAGAGGACCGAGCCCCAGAATCGATTGAAAAAAGAAAGGCAGGCTCGGAGCGATGCCAAAGAGGAGGCCGCCCAAGGGAAGACCTGTGAGCCAGATGACGCTGTCGCGCGTCTTGTTCTTCCCCTGCGCTTGGACATAGAGATTCTCTGAAATCACAAAGCGGAGGACGGCGTTGGTGAGACCGCCGAAAGTCCCGGAGGCCAGCCCCGAGCATGCCCCGAAGAGAAGGAGAAGGGGAAAAGTAAAGAGCTCAAAGAGGAGAAGAAGCGCAAACACGCCCCAGATCAGAGCCTGGATAATGCCGTGGCATGCCAGCAGTGTTTTCTTGTTGAAATTGTCAGTGATCATGCCGGAGGGAATTGTCATGATCATTGCCCCAGTAGCCGTTACTGCTCCGACAACACCGGCTTGACTGAGGCTTCCTGTCACGTGGAGACTCGCCAGGGAGATCGGGACTGAGATGAGAGCGGACCCAAGGGTGCTGGCGGTATCGGCGATAAACCACCGGACATAATCGGGATGATCCTGTCGAACGGTGCGCCAGAAAGCCCATCGAGGCGGAGCATCGTGATCCATGTGGTCCTCCTGGGGTCGCTGGTATCGCAGGAATAGGTCCCCACACTCTACACGCGATATGTGATATGTAACACCCTTTTGCTTCCTGGCCGCCTTACCCCCACGGCAGCCCGCCGAGCGCCTGGTAGCCCACGAAAGCGACGGCGTCGATGAGGAAGTGCGCGATGACGAGCGGCCACACTCGCCCCGTACGCGCGTAGAGCGTGCCGAAGACGATCCCCATGAGGAGATTGCCCACCCCGGCGGATATCCCCTGGTAGAGGTGGTAGCTCCCGCGGAGAAGAGCGCAGGCTGCCACGACGGCCACCGTGCCCCAGCGGCACTCGCGGAGTCTTGTCATGAGCCAGTGGACGACGACGAACTCCTCGGCGATCGCATTCGCAGCGGACCACAGCAGCAGGATGGGAATCTGCAGGTAGGCGTAGTGGAAGGCGCTGGGGATGACCTCCCGGGTCCACCCGTGGTGGAGACTGAACAGGTATAGGCCCAAGCCCGGGATCCCGATGAGCGCCGCCAGCCCCACCCCGATTGCAAGGTCCCCCTTCCGGCCCCGGGGGATGGGGTGGCCGTCGAGCCTTAAGAGGTAGAGGGCCAGCCCGCCCCAGGCGAGGAGCACGGCGGCGGAGCATAGCTGGAGCGCCAGGTCCAGCCACGGGGAGGTGGACTGGGGCGCGTTGAGCGTGACCTGCTGCTGCTCGAGGGGCGTGGGGCTCAGGAGCGCGTCGAGGAGGCGGAGCACCGAGCGCACGCCGGACATCCCGAAGGTGAGGGTGAGGACGAGGAGGATTTCGGCCCTTAGGCGTCGGCGGCTGCGCATCGGCCCTCCTCTTCGAGCTCGAGGCCGAGCGCGAGCAGCTCCCCCGCACCCATGCTCACCGCGCAGAGGTGGAGACCGACCCCGCCCGGCCGTCCGGCGCCGCCGCGCCACGGGACGCACAGCGCGGACATGCCGGTGATGTTCGCCAGGGATCCCCAGGGTGACCAGCGGGTTTGTTCGAGGAAGTTCTGCTCCGGCGGGAGGGAGGAGAAGTGGCCGTGGGGTGGTGGAGCGAAGGCGAGCATGGGGGTGAGGAGGGCGTCGACGCCCAGGGCGCGGGCCACCCGGCCGTGGGGCCCGGAGGCTTCGGCCATGAGTCGGCAGGCGCTGGTCCGGTGGGCGCGGCGCCCGCACTCGCGGAGCCAGGAGACGATCTCGCTTTCGTGGGGAGTGGTGGGCACGCTGAGCAGGGAGGAGGAGAAGATGTCGCGGAAGGCGGCGAAGAGGCGCTCGGCATCGAGGCGCTCGGGGCGGATGGGGCGGAGCTCGTGGCCGCGGGTGCTCAGGGCGTCGGCGGCGTCGGCGAGGGCGCGGCGGGCCTCGGGGGAGACGGGGGTCTCGGCCCAGAGCGGGCGGTCCATCACCCCGATGAGCCGTCGGCCGGGGTGGGGCCGGAGGCCGGAGAGAGCGGCGCAGCGGCTGAGCGTCGGGGCAAGAAAACCGGCCGTGACCAGGCCTCCGCCGGCTGGATCGCGCGGAGTCTTGATGCTTGCGAGCCCGCAGGCGGCCGCCGGGATCCGCAGGGAGCCGCCCCCGTCGGTGCCGTGCGCGGCGGGCACGAGCCCCCGGGCCACTGCGACCGCCGCCCCGCCCGAGGAACCACCCGGTGTGCGGCCGGGCAGGCGGGGGTTGTCGGGGGCGGGGAGGCCCACGGGCTCGGTGTAGCCGGTCATGCCGAGCTCGGGGGTGAGCGTCTTGCCGGGGATGATGGCCCCCGCCTCCAGCAGCCGCCGGGCGAGCGGATCGGTGTGTCGCGCGAGGATCGCGCGTTCCGCGCTGCCAAAGCTCGTGGGCATGCCCGCGACATCGCAGAGGTCCTTGATGGGGATGAGCTGGCCGTGGAGGGGCCCGCGTCGAGAAGGCGGGAGGGCGTCGAGGGCATCGGCCCGCGCCCGGGCGGCGTCGGCCGCGATGTGGGAGAAGCCGTGCTCCTCGGAGGGCATCGCGTCGACGCGGCGGAGAAACTCCTCCACGTGGCGGCGGGCGTCAGACATGGACCTCACCCTACGCGCGCATACAGTAGAGACATGACTCGCATCGCCTACCTTGGCCCTCGCGGCACGTTCACCGAGCAGGCGCTCGGGGTTTTTCTTCAGCAGTTCCAGGTTGCCGACGCCCGCAGCCTGCCCGTCGCCAGCCCGGCGGCGGCCATTGACCTCGTGCGCGCGGGGGAGGCGGACTACGCCTGCGTGGCGATTGAGAACTCGGTGGACGGGCCGGTCACGCCCACGTTTGACGCCCTGAGCAGCGGGGAGGGGGTGCAGATTTATCGGGAGGTGGACCTGGACATCGCCTTTGCCATCATGGTGCGCCCCGGCACCAGCCCCGAGCAGATCCGCACCATCTCCACCCACCCCGTCGCCTATCAGCAGGTCACGGGCTGGCTCGCCGAGCACATCCCCGGGGTGGACTTCGTGCCCGCGAGCTCCAACGCGGCCGCCGCCGTCGAGGTCGCCGAGGGCAGGGCCGACGCCGCGGCCGCCCCGCGCGCCGCCGCCGAGCTTCACGGGCTCGAGGTCCTGGCCGACGGGGTGGCCGACCACGCGGGGGCTCGGACGCGCTTTGCGCTCGTCGGGCCGGCGGGGGCGTGCCCCGCCCCGACGGGGAATGACCGGACGGCCGTCGTCTTCAGCCTGCCGAATGAGCCGGGGACGCTCGTCGCCGCCCTCCAGGAGTTCGCGGTGCGCGGGGTGGACATGGCGCAGATCGAGTCGCGGCCCACCCGCCAGAAGCTCGGCACCTATCATTTTCATGTCACCCTCGTGGGGCATATCGAGGATGCCCCCGTCGCGGAGGCCCTCAAGGCGCTCTACCTGCGCTCCCCTGACCTGCGCTTCTTGGGATCCTGGCCCTCGGCGGTCGGGGCCCCGGGGGAGGTGAGCTCGCCTCGCAGCGCCGCCCACGAGCGCGCCGAGGCCTGGCTCCGCGCCGCCCGCGAGGGACACGCCGCCGCTCACCACGGATCCGACCACGGAGAGGAAAACCACTGATGACCACTGGCCGCATCGTGCTCATGAGGCACGGAGAGACGACGAGCAATGTCGCGAGCGTCCTCGACTCCCGCCCACCCGGAGCGTGGCTCACCGCCCAGGGGGAGGAGCAGGCGCGCCGGGCGGGGCGGCGCTTCGCCGAGGAGGGCTGGGACTTCGAGGGCCTCTACTGTTCCATCGCCATCCGTGCTGGTCAGACGGCCACCCTCCTGCGCGAGGAGTACGAGAAGGTGCGCGGCCTGGAGCCCTACTCCGTGCCGCTCGAGCCGCTCCTCGGCGTCCACGAGATCGACATGGGTGACCTGGAGATGCACGGTGAGCCCGAGGCCTTTGACCTCTATAACTCCATGCTCTGGGCCTGGTTCGGCGGCGACGCGAGCCGGCGCATGCCCGGCGGCGAGAACTATGAGGACGTCCTCGCCCGCTACCGCCCGGCCCTCGAGTCCGTTCACGCCGCGCACCCGGAGGGGGACGTGCTCATCGTCAGCCACGGGGCCTCCATCCGCACGGCGGCGGTGCACGCATGCGGGATCGACCCCGCCTTCGCCGTGGAGAACCGCCTCCCCAACTGCACCCGCGTGGTCATGCGCCCCGAGGGGCGGCCCTATGGGCAGTGGAGCATGGAGGCCTGGGCCGAGTAGCCCCGACCTGGGGCGACGCTCCCCGCGAGCCCCCGCACGTCGTGGCCCATTTCCGTTAACCTGACTAGCATGAAGGTTCTCATTACTGGTGGCGCCGGCTACATCGGCTCCACGATTGCCTCGTGCTGCGTGGACAATGGCATCACCCCTGTCATTCTCGACGACCTGAGCAAGGGCCTGCGCACATTCGCGGAGCCCTATTCCTTTTATGAGGGCGATTGCGGGGACGCCAGCCTCCTCGATCGGGTGTTCACGGAGCACCCCGACATCGAGGCGGTCGTCCACTGCGCGGCCAAGATCGTCGTGCCGGAGTCCGTGGCCCAGCCGCTCGACTACTACGAGAACAACGTGGCGAAGCCGATCGTCCTCCTTCAGGCGATGGAGCGGCACGGCGTCGAGACCTTTATCCTCAGCTCTTCCGCCTCCCTCTACGAGCCGGGCCAGGACCTCCTCGTCCACGAGGGCTCCCCGGTGAACCCGCAGAGCCCCTATGCCGCCTCCAAGTGGCTGCTCGAGCGCATCCTCGAGGACACCGCCGCCACCGGCCGCCTCAAGGCGATCGCCCTGCGCTACTTCAACCCCATCGGCGCGGACCCGCAGCTGCGCACTGGCCTGCAGATTCTCCACCCCACCCACGCGCTGGGGAAGATGATCGAGGCCTACCACTCCCACTCGGCCTTCACCGTCACCGGCGTCACCTGGCCCACCCGCGACGGCTCCGGCCTCCGCGATTACATCCACGTCTGGGACCTCGCCCGCGCCCATGTCTGCGCGCTGCAGCGCGTCGACGACGTCATGGCGCGCGCCTCCCGCCCCGGATTCGACATCATTAACCTCGGCACCGGCACGGGCACGACGGTCATCGAGCTGGTCAACGCCTTCGGCGAGGCCACCGGCACCGAACTGCCCTACACCACCGCGGATCCGCGGCCGGGCGACGTCGTCGGCTGCGCGACGCTCACCGACAAAGCCCGCCAGGTGCTCGGTTGGAGCGCGGAGCTCTCGCTTGCCGACGGCGTCCGGGACTCCCTCGCCTGGGCAGAGAAACTCCCGGCCGTCCTCGAGGAGGAGGCCGGGAAGGCTGAACGCGTCGAGCGCTCCTAGCGCGCCGGAGGAGCCGGAGGAGCCGGGGAGACGGGGGCCTCCGAGGGGGCCGGGGCCTCGGGCTTCGGCGGACGCTCCGGCTGGGGCGCCGGGGGCTCCCCGTTGATGGTGAACTCGCCCTTCGCGGAGCCGCGGAGCTGGGCAAAGCCCTCGTCCCCGCCGGAGACGAGCGCACAATTCACGCTCCGGGAGCCGCCGTTCCAGGACTCCTCGCTGAGCGAGGTCCAATACGGCTGGAGGCTGGTGGCGTAGAGCTTGTCGTCGTCGCCAATGTAGTCGATGGCGGCCTTCGTGCAGACGTCCTTGAGGAGGTCGTCCTGCTCCTCCATGCTCGGGATGTGATCGGGGAACTTCTCCTGGAGGTTGATGATGGAGGTGACCTCCATGGCGTGATCCCGGGAGCAGTCGATGGGGCGGACGGACTGGTCCTCGGCGATCGCGAGGCACTGGCCAGCCTGCGCCACCCGGGACTGATCCTGGTCCGCGACCTTGCCGGTGGTGAGCTGCGCGATGCCGTCGGCGTCGGTGGATTGGAAGCCGCAGAGCATGGTGCGGTCACCGTTCTTCCAAGCCTCGGCGGGCGGGAGGATCGGGGCGATCGCGTAGCGCCCCGCGGGGTCAAAGACCCCCTCCACGTACTGGAGGGCCGGGGCCCGGCAGAGCTCCTCGCGCAGCTGGGCCTGGCGCTCCTGGTCGGGCATGGGGGCGGCCTCCCCGAACTCGCTGGAGGGATAGGAGGAGAGGTCCTCGCGGCTGGCCACCTCAAAGCGGTGTTTGCCCTGGCAGTTGGCCTGCTCGAAGTTGCTCACGCTGCCGTCGGCGCCCACATCCCACGTGAGGCAGGAGCCCACATCGGCGGTGGTGAACGGGGTGGAGCTATCCCCCGAGCTGAGTCCGCGGTGGTGGCCGTCGGCGGAGGGGGCGACATAGACATAACTGCCCGCCGCCACGACGCCCGCCACGGCGGCGACGAGGAGAGTCCGGATAGAAGTGGCGCTGCGCCACGAAGCCTTCGTACTCATGACCCCTCCTATGGTAGGGAATGCGGGGGCCGGGCGACATCCTCACGGTAGGCTTAGGCACGTGATCGATCTGAAATTCTTGCGCGAGAACCCTGATACCGTCCGCGAATCCCAGCGCACCCGTGGGGAGGATCCCGCGCTGGTGGATCAGCTTCTGGCCGCGGACTCCGCCCGCCGTGACGCCATTAAGAAGGCCGACGACCTCCGCTCGGAGCAGAAGGCCCTGGGCAAGAAGATCGGCCAGGCGGATCCCTCCGAGCGGCCCGCCCTCCTCGAGGGCTCCCAGCAGCTCAAGGCCCGCGTGAAGGAGGCGGAAGAGGAGCAGAAGACGGCGGAAGAGCAGGTCAATGATCTGCAGATGAAGCTCTCCAATGTTGTCGAGGGGGCGCCGGCCGGCGGGGAGGATGACTTCGTCGTCCTCGAGCACGTGGGCACCCCTCCCGAGTTCGACTTTGAGCCGAAGGACCACCTCGAGCTCGGCGAGACCCTCGGCCTCATCGACATGAAGCGCGGCACCAAGGTCGGCGGCGCGCGCTTCTACTACCTCACCGGCGCCGGCGCCCTGCTCCAGCTGGGGATGCTCACGCTCGCCGCGCAGAAGGCGACCTCCGCAGGATTCCAGCTCATGATTCCGCCGGTGCTCGTCCGCCCGGAGATCATGGCGGGGACGGGCTTCCTCGGCGATCACGCGGAGGAGATCTACTACCTGGAGCGCGATGACCTCTACCTCGTCGGCACGAGCGAGGTGGCCCTCGCCGGCTACCACAAGGATGAGATCATCGACCTCTCCGAGGGGCCGCGGAAGTACGCCGGCTGGTCCTCCTGCTTCCGCCGCGAGGCCGGCTCCTATGGCAAGGACACCCGCGGAATCCTCCGCGTCCACCAGTTCGACAAGCTGGAGATGTTCGTCTACTGCAAACCCGAGGAGGCGGCCGCGCAGCACCAGGCGCTCCTTGACATGGAGCGGGAGATGCTCGCCGCCGTCGAGGTGCCCTATCGCATCATCGACGTCGCCGGCGGGGACCTCGGCGCCAGCGCCGCCCGGAAGTTCGACACGGAGGCGTGGGTCCCGACGCAGAACACCTACCGCGAGCTCACCTCGACCTCGAACTGCACCACCTTCCAGGGCCGCCGGCTCCAGACCCGCTACCGGGACGAGAACGGCAAGCCCCAGGTGGTGGCCACGCTCAACGGCACGCTGGCGACCACCCGCTGGCTCGTCGCGATCCTCGAGAACAACCAGCAGGCCGATGGTTCCGTCGTTGTGCCGGAAGCGCTGCGTCCCTTCGTGGGCCAGGAGGTCCTGGAGCCCAAAAAGTAACCTTTGACTACCACCGGAAGGGGGTAGCGTCCCACCCGGCTTTGGTGTGACGTGTGGGTTCAGGGTGGGCTCAGCTTCGGGGGCCTCAGCCTGGGGAAAGGCTGAGAGGGGTGCCGTTCTAGCGGGGAAATGGGGCCGGTAATCGGCCCCTTTTGTGGAGCGGGGGAGAAGGTCTCCTGTTTGTATACCTTTAAGCCCTGGTCCTAGTTTCCGATAGTGACAGCTCTATCGAGAACACAGGTACGGAAAGGTACGCACACGATGTCTCACACTTCGCGTCAGCGCCGTCACCGCCGTCTGGGGACCGCCGCCCTCGCCCTGGCTCTGGGCATCACCCCGATGATGGCCCCCGGGATCGCCGCCGCCGGCACCGACCCCGAGGTCGCCCAGGCGGCCGCCGCCCGCCCCCAGGTGGAGGAGCACGAGGGCTACTTCACCAGCACCGACGGCCAGGGAACCCAGATTTACTGGCACTCGCAGCAGATCCCGAACGCCCGGGGCACCGTCGTGGTGGTCCACGGTGCGGCGGAGCACTCCGGCCGCTATGACCACGTGGCCGACCGCCTCCTCGACGCCGGCTACAACGTGTACCGCCTCGACCACCGCGGCCACGGCAAGTCCGCCGCCCCGGTCGTGAACAACCCGGTGGCCCGCGGCCACATCGATGACTTCCACTTCCTCGTCGATGACGTCCACCAGCTCGTCGAGAAGGCTAAGGCAGAGAACCCGGGCAAGATCTTCATGCTCGGCCACTCCATGGGCGCCGAGGCCTCGGAGTTCCACGGCATCAAGTACCCCGGCAGCGTCGATGGCTACGTGACCAACGGCTTCGGTGCGCCGCTGAACTTCTCGGGCCGCCGCGAGGCCGGGCAGCTCATCACCCCGGATGACATCACCGAGGCCCAGAAGCACCTGTGGCCGAGCCTCTCCGAGGTCCTGCCCCTCGACCAGCTGACCACCTTCAACGCCCAGCTCGCCGCCCAGGCGATCCCGGGCCGCACGGACCTGCGGGCGCCCTCCTTCCCGGGCTCTGACCGCATCCAGCCGCCGAACGTCTTCACCGGCGGCGTGGCCTCCGACCCGGCGGTCTCCGCGCAGTACAAGGTGGACCCGCTGGTCAACAAGACCGTCTCCCTGGGCATGACCCAGCAGCTCACCTTCGGCGCCATCTACGACGCCATCAACGCTGACCAGTTCACCGCCCCGACCCTCATCATGGCGGGCGACCGCGACGGCCTCGTCCCCGACTACTTCTCCAACGACTGGTACAACGCCATCAGCTCGCAGGACAAGCAGCTCATCAAGTGGCACGGCCAGATGCACGAGGTCTTCAACGAGCCCGCCGGCGACCAGGCCATGGACACCGTCATCGACTGGCTGAACAAGCACTAGAGCGGCATTCTCGACGCCCTCACCTGGGCGCGCGTCCCGCTCATCGAGGCCCCGGCTCCGGCCGGGGCCTTCGTGCTGCACGAAGCGCGTTGGCAGTGCCCGGTCGCAAATTCTCAGTCGTTTATAATATTGCGCATGGCAAGGGACGTGTTCTACCGCGGAATCGTGGAAACCTGCTATCGCATCATGGGACTTCAGGGCACCCAGCTGCGGCTTTCGGGGGAGGACAATATCCCTCGGCGGGGTGGGGCTGTCCTTGTGTATAACCACACCGGCTACCTCGACTTCGTCTTTGGTGGCATTGCGCCGCGTACGCAGCGTCGGCTCGTGCGCTACATGAGTAAGTCGGGCATCTTCCGCAATCCCATCGTCGGCTGGATCATGCGGGCGATGGGGCACATTTCCGTGGACCGCATCGACGGCACGGCCTCCTATCACGAGGCCGTCCGGCTCGCGCGGGAGGGGGAGCTCGTCGGCATCTTCCCGGAGGGCACGATCTCCCGCAGCCTGGAGATCAAGTCCATGCGCTCAGGCGCGGTGCGCATGGCCCGGGAGGCCGGGGTGCCCATCATCCCGATCGTCATGTTCGGCTCCCAGCGCTTCTGGAGCAAGGGCGGGGTGCGCCGCCTGGGTCGGGAGCACTTCCCGCTGCTCGTGCGCGTGCTCGACCCGTGGGTGCCCGACGAACACGGCGACCCCCAGGAGCAAACCGAAGAGCTCCGCCAGCGCATGCAGACCTGCCTGGAGGGGCTCTGGGCCGACTACCAGCGGGAATTCGGCCCCTTCCCCAAGGGAGAGCCGTGGGTCCCGGCCCGCTTCGGCGGCTCCGCGCCCACCGTGGAGGAGGCCGAGGAGGCCGACAAGAAGATCGAGGAGGAGCGCCACCGCGTGCGACGCCTCTCCGAAGACCTCTCCGGCCTGGGAGAAAAAGTCCAGGAGCTCTCCCGGAATGTGGTGAGCGGGGCCTATAACGCCTATGGCCAGGCGCGGGAGAAGCTGAGCTCCGGCGGCGGGGAGGAGACGCCCGAGGAGAGCGTCGAGAACTCACAGACCTCTGAGACCTCCGAGGCCTCTGCCGAGCTCGTGGCGGAAGAGCGCGAGGAGGGGGCGGAGTCCTCGCGGCTGCAGACGCTGCTGTTGTGGGTGAAGTCCAGCCTCGATGAGCTCGCCCACGAGGGCGGCACCGGCGTCAAGGAGGGGGCCGAGCGGATCAGCGCGGCCACCGAGCAGCTGAAGAAGGAGACGACGGCGCTCTACGCGCAGCTCGCGGCCTCGAGTTGGGAGAAGTACGACGGCTCACGGCTGGAGGAGGCGCTCACCAAGCTCGCGGCGCAGACGCGGCAGATCCTCGACCGCCTGCCCCACCGGGCGAAGCAGCGGCTCGACGGCCTGCCGGAGCTGCTCTGCCTCGACGTGGAGGGGACCATCGCGGACTCCTCCGGGTGCGTGAGCGAGATGACGAAGGAGATCGTCCAGGAGTACGCGCGGCGCGGGGTGCGGATTGTGCTCACGACGGAATCGGCGCCGATCGTGGCGCTGGAGGCGGCCGCGGCGCTCGACGTGGAGGCCACGATCGTGGCGGCCAACGGGGCGGTTCTGTGCGACACGAAGAACCCCGACTCCTCCGACTGCACCGAGGTGGACCCGCTGCTCGTCGGCGAGGTGCGGGCGGCGCTCACGCGGGTGGGGGTCGCGCACTCGCTCGAGCTGCTCATGGTGGGCCGGACGACGTGCCTCGTGTCGATCACCTCGCCGGATGTGGAGCCGCGGGAGCTCGCCCGGCGCATCGGGAAGGTGCTGAAGAGCAAGGCCGTGGTGACGTACACCGCCGAGGCGGTCCAGGTGACCGCGCCGGGGGCCGAGAAGGGGGCGGCCGTGGGCCGGCTCATTCCGCGCCTGGGGGTGGATCCGGGCTCGACGATGGCGATCGGCGACTCCGCCTCGGACGAGGGGCTGCTGCGCTCGGTGGAGGTGGGCGTCGCGATGGGGACGGCCCCCTCGGATGTCATGCGATCGGCGGATTGGACGGCCCATTCCCTCGAGGAGGAGGGCGCCGCGGAGGTGCTGCGTTCCCTCCTCGCGGAGGCCGATGCCGAAGAGGCTCTCCGAAAAGCTGAGGAGAGAAAAGAAAAGGAAAAGTAATAAGGCTATGGGGGTGACTTTCGACCACCCCCAATAAGGGGTGACTTATGCGAGGCCGGTGGGTCTTCTGAATGGTGTCAGAAGGCGTCTCACCGGCCTTTGTCCAGCTCATTGAGCGAGGGGCTCGGGGGCGGGGTGCGGGGCACGGATTCTAGGAGCCATGTTCTCAAAAGTGTGACGAATAGCCACGTGCGCGGTGCACGGCCAGTTATTAGCGTGGTGGGTGTTACAGGGGCGGCGTTGGTGTGCCGCCCACCGCTTTGCTGAGCCCCGCAAAAATAGCGGGATTTAAGGAGGCATGAGGACATGGCGTCCACCACTAGCCGGGCTCTGAGCCCACAGTCGCATTCCCAGGCATGGGAAGAATTCGGCAAGGAGAACTATGACGTCGTCATCATCGGCGGCGGCTCCGTCGGCGCCGGTGCGGCACTGGATGCAGCGACCCGTGGCCTGAAGGTCGCGGTCGTCGAGACCCGGGATTTTGCGGCAGGCACCTCAAGCCGCTCGTCCAAGATGTTCCACGGCGGTCTGCGCTACCTGGCGATGTTCGATTTCCGCCTCGTCGCAGAATCGCTCCGTGAGCGAGAACTGAATATGTCCACCCTGGCCCCGCACCTCGTGAAGCCGCTGCGCTTCATCTTCCCGCTCACCCACCACATGTGGGAGCGCGTCATGATGTTCTGCGGCTTCACCCTCTACGACCTCATGGGTGGCGCAAAGACCGTCCCCATGCAGAAGCACATGACCCGCAAGGGCGTGCTCAAGGTGGCCCCGGGTCTGAAGAATGACGCGGTGGTCGGCGGTGTCCGCTACTTCGACACCCTCGTCGACGACGCCCGCCACACCATGACCGTGCTGCGCACCGCCGCCGAGTACGGTGCGACCGTCCGCACCTCCACCCAGGTCGTCGACCTCGAGGTGGAAGAGGGCCGCGTCACCGGCGCCCGCCTGCGCGACACCGACACCGGCGAGGAAACCACCATCCACGGCTCCGTCTTCATCAACGCGACCGGTGTGTGGAACGACTCCATCGAGAAGATGGCGGGCAAGAAGGGCAAGTTCTCCGTCCACGCGTCCAAGGGTGTGCACATCGTCGTGCCGAAGGACGCCCTCGACGCCGACGCCGCTCTCTGCTTCGTCACCGAGAAGTCCGTGCTCTTCGTCATCCCGTGGGGCGACTACTGGATCATCGGCACCACCGACACCGACTGGAAGAAGGGCCTCAACCTGCCCGACCCGGCCCCGACCAAGGCCGACATCGACTACATCCTTGATCAGGTGAACCAGCGCGTCTCCCGCCAGATCACCCGCAAGGACATCGTGGGCGTGTACTCCGGTCTCCGCCCGCTGCTCGAGGGCTCCTCAGACTCCACCACCAACCTCTCCCGCAACCACGCTGTTGCCCGCGTCATGCCGGGCCTCATCTCCGTGGCCGGCGGTAAGTACACCACCTACCGCGTCATCGGTAAGGACGCCGTGGACCTGGCCATCCAGGATGTGCCGAAGCGCGTGCCCGAGTCCGTCACCGACCACACCCCGATCCTCGGTGCCGACGGCTACCACGCCCTCGCCAACCAGGTGCCGGCCCTCGCCCAGCGCCTCGGCCTCACCGAGAAGCAGGTGGAGCACCTGCTCGGCCGCTACGGATCCCTCATGGACGAGGTCCTCGCCCCGGCCAAGGAGGACGCCTCCCTGCTCGAGCCGGTTCCGGGTGCCGAGCACTACCTCATGGCCGAGGTCCGCTACGCCGTGACTCACGAGGGCGCCCTCCACCTCGAGGACGTGCTCAACCGTCGTCTGCGCGTCGCCATGGAGTACGCGCACCGCGGTGTGGAGTCCGCTCGCCCGGTCGCGGAGTTCATCGCTCCGCTGCTCGGCTGGGACGAGGCCACCACGAAGGCCGAGATCGAGAGCTTCACCAAGCGTGTGGAGGCCGAGCTCGAGGCCGAGAAGGCTCTCACTGACGACGAGGTCAACGACATCTTCCTCAACGTCGGCGAGACCCGCGAGAAGATCGAGTCCACCGGGGCCGACGCATGAGCACGCTGACCGGGATGCAGGCTCTCGGCTGGGAGTTCCTGGGCACTGCGCTGCTGATGCTGCTGGGTAATGGTGTCTGCGCCCTTAACACCCTGCGCACCTCCGGGGCGCGGGGCACTGGCTGGGTCCTCATCACCTTCGGGTGGGGCCTGGGCGTGTACGTGGGCGCCTCGGTCGCCGACCCCAGCGGCGGTCACCTCAACCCGGCGGTGACGATCATGGTGGCCATCAAGGGTGGCCTGGACTGGAGCCTCGTCCCGTACTACTGCGTGGGCCAGCTGCTCGGCGCGTTCGTCGGCGCGGTGCTCGCGTGGGCGGCGTTCAAGCAGCTCTTTGACGCCAACAACGTCAACGAGCGCGGTGAAGTCGTGCAGGGTAATCACAACACCAACACGATCTTCTTCACCGCTCCGGCACATCCGAACAACTTCTGGAACGTGGTGACGGAGTTCATTGGTACCTCGGTGCTGCTGCTCTTCATCGCCTTTGGTCCGGTGATGAAGGACGGGCAGTCGCTGGGGCCGCTCAGTTACTTCGGGGTCGCCTTCGTGGTGGTGGCCGTGGGCATGTCCCTCGGTACGCCCACCGGGTATGCGATCAACCCCGTGCGTGACCTGGGCCCCCGCCTGGCCTACAGCTTCCTCCTGCCGATCAAGGACAAGGGGCCGTCGAATTGGTCCTACGCCTGGGTCCCGATCGTGGGCCCGATGCTCTCGGCGGTGGTCGTTGGCCTCGTGGCTGCGGCACTATAAGAACTATCCGGACACTGCCTCACGACGATAAGGAATGATTCGATGAGCACCAAGTATGTGGCCGCCATTGACCAGGGCACCACTTCCACTCGCTGCATCATTTTTGATCACGACGGCAACCAGGTTGCTGTCGGCCAGTTCGAGCACGAGCAAATCTTCCCCGAGCGCGGCTGGGTCGAGCACGATCCCCAGGAAATCTGGGACAATGTGCGACGCGCAGTCGGCGCCGCCCTCGCGGACTCCGATGTGGGACGCGAGGACATCGCGGCCGTCGGTATCACGAACCAGCGGGAAACCACCATCGTGTGGGACAAGAACACCGGCGAGCCCGTCTACAACGCGATCGTCTGGCAGGACACCCGCACGACGGGTATCTGCAAGGAGCTGGGCGGCGCCGAGGGCGCCACGAAGTGGCACGACACCACGGGCCTCCTGCTCAACTCCTACCCGGCGGGCCCCAAGATCAAGTGGATCCTCGACAACGTCGAGGGCGCCCGTGAGCGCGCCGAAGCCGGCGACCTGCTCTTCGGCACCATCGACACCTGGGTCCTGTGGAACCTCACCGGCGGCGCCGACGGCGACGAGGGCGAGCCAGCCCTCCACGCCACTGACGTCACCAACGCCTCCCGCACCTGCCTCATGAACCTCCGCACCCTGGAGTGGGATGAGGACATCTGCAAGGCCATGGGCATTCCGATGTCCATGCTCCCGGAGATCCGCCCCTCCGTGGGCGACTTCCGCAAGGTCCGCGCCCGCGGCTCCCTCGGCGGGGTGCCGATCCGCGCGATCCTCGGCGACCAGCAGTCCGCCATGTTCGGCCAGGGCTGCTTCCGCCCCGGCGAGGCCAAGAACACCTACGGCACCGGCCTCTTCCTCCTCCTCAACACCGGCACGACCCCCAAGTGGTCCGATAACGGGCTGCTCACCACGGTCTGCTACCAGGTGGAAGGCGAGAAGCCGGTCTACGCCCTCGAGGGCTCGGTGGCCATCGGCGGCTCCCTCGTCCAGTGGCTGCGCGACAGCCTCCAGATCATCCCGAACGCGGCGAGCGTCGAGAACCTCGCCCGCGAGGTGAAGGACAACGGCGGCGTGTACATCGTGCCGGCGTTCTCGGGCCTCTTCGCGCCGCGCTGGCGCCCGGATGCCCGCGGCGTCATCGTGGGCCTCACGCGCTTCGCGAACCGCAAGCACCTGGCCCGCGCCGTCCTGGAGGCCACCGCCTACCAGACCCGCGAGGTCGCCGACGCCATGGTCGCGGACTCCGGCGTGGAGATCACCGAGCTGCGCGTCGACGGCGGCATGACCATGAACGAGCTGCTCATGCAGTTCCAGGCGGACATCCTGGGCACCAAGGTCGTGCGCCCGAAGAACATCGAGACGACGGCCGCCGGCGCCGCCTATGCGGCCGGCCTGTCCATCGGCTACTGGGATTCCCTCGAGGTGCTGCGCGAGCAGTCCAGTGGGGACACCACCTGGAAGCCGAAGATGGAGCGCGAGGAAGCCGAGCACCTCTTCTCCGAGTGGAACCGCGCCGTCGAGCGCACCTACAACTGGGAGGAGGACGCCGGGCAGCCTGAGGTTCAGCCTGAGGCTTAATCCCGGACGGCCCCGTCCATAGACAGCACCCCCGCCCTGGACGCGCAGGGACGGGGGTGTTCTGTGTTTTTTGTTTCGGCTCAGTGGGCGCTGACGTGGCGGACGAGCGCCTCCGCCACCTCCGCCGGGCGCTCCACGGCGCTCATGTGCTTCACCCCGGCGAGGCGGAGCACCTCCACCGGGGCGCCGCCCGCGCGGATGGCCTCCGCGAGCTCATCGGCCTTGTCCCAGGGCAGGCCGCCGTCGTGCTCGGCGGAGATGAGGAGGGTGGGAACGCTGATGGAGCCGACCTCCCCGCTGAGGTCCGTGGCGCCCAGCACCTGGCAGACCTGCGCGTAGCCCTCGTCCTCGCAGGCGCAGAAGGCGCGGCGGATGGCGTCGAGGGCCTCGGGGTGCGTGGCGGGGGCGGCCTCGGAGAACCAGCGCTCGAAGGTGTCGTCGACGAGCGACTCGGTGCCCTTCTCCCGGACGGTGGCGATCTTCTCCGGCCACTGGCTGAGCGGGGCGTTCACCGGCCCCGAGCTCATGACCGTGATCGAGCGCAGCCCGGGCAGCTGGGCGCAGCCGGCCGCGAGCGCGGTGAGCCCGCCGAAGGAGAGCCCGGCGAGGTGATACTCGCGGACGCCGAGCTCCTCGAGGGTGTGGCGGAGGGCGTCGAGGATGTCGGGCATCCGCGCCTCCCGGTCGAGGGGGAGGAGAGGGGAGCGGCCGTGGCCGGGCAGGTCGTAGCGGATGAGGCGGACGCGATCTCCCAGGTCCTGGGCCACGTCCTCCCACATGACCGAGGAGCTGCCGAGGGAGTGGCCCAGCACGAGGACGGGGGCGTCCTCCGGGCCGGTCACGGTGGTGGCGAGAGTCGGAGCCGACACGAGCGAATCCTTTCGTCGACGATGACAACACGAGGCGAACAGGGGCCCAACACGCGGGCACCCCGATGCGCCTTCCACCATAGAATCGGCGGGTCCAGGGGGTAAAGTGAGGAACGTGAAAGAAAAGCCGCTGCTCGTAGCAAGTGATATCGACGGGACGATCATCAGCTCCCAGGATCGGGTGCTGCCGCGCGTGCAGGAGGCCCTCACCCAGGCGGCGGAGAGCGGGGTGGAGATCGCCCTCGCGACGGGCCGGCCGCACCGATGGATCGAGCCCGTCCTCGAGCAGCTGCCCGTCCGCCCAGTGTGCGTCTGCGCGAACGGGGCGGTGCTCTATGACTCGAAGTACCACCGCATCGTCAAGGCCCATGAGCTGCAGCCGGAGGCCCTCACCGAGATCGTCCGCGCGGCGCGGGAGGCGCTCGCGGACCGGGGCGGGGTGAACGTGGCCGTCGAGCGCGCCGGGACGGGGGATGCCTTCGACGACGATCCCCGGGAGATGTTCGTCGTGACCCCGGGCTACTTCCACCTCTGGGGGACGCGCGAGTTCGGGGAGCAGCGGGAGGAGCGCGCGCTCGAGGAGCCGGCGATCAAGCTCTTGCTGCGCAACACGGCGCTGGGTGCGGAGGAGATGTACGAGGCCGTGGCGGCCGCCGTCGAC
The DNA here is from genome assembly GCF_021568315.1 of Corynebacterium uropygiale. Classification (GTDB taxonomy): domain Bacteria; phylum Actinomycetota; class Actinomycetes; order Mycobacteriales; family Mycobacteriaceae; genus Corynebacterium; species Corynebacterium uropygiale. The sequence continues at coordinate 356,850 of NZ_JAKGSI010000004.1, read as the reverse complement.
CCGGAGCTCGGGCACGTCACCTACTCCATGGACGCGGGGATCCTCGAGGTCGCGCCGCCGGGGATCTCCAAGGCACACGGGGTGGCGGAGCTCGCGCAGATGCACGGTGTCCCCCAGGAGCGGGTGCTCTGCTTCGGCGACATGCCCAACGACATCGAGATGCTGCGCTGGGCCGGCTGGGGCGTGGCCATGGGCAACGCCCGCGAGCCCGTCAAGGAGGCCGCCGACGAGGTCACGTCCACCAACGACGAGGGCGGAGTGGCGGACGTGCTCGAACGCTGGTTTTCACTAAGCTAAAGGACCATGGATGAGAAGAAGGTCGATCTTTTTGTTGTCGGATCTGGTCTTTTTGGCCTGACGGTTGCGGAGCGGGCGGCCGAGCGCCTGGGCAAGAAGGTGCTCATCATCGAGCGCCGCCACCACCTCGGGGGGAACGCCTACTCGGAGGCCGAGCCGGAGACGGGCATCGAGATCCACAAGTACGGCGCCCACCTCTTCCACACCTCCAACACCCGGGTGTGGGAGTACGTCAACCGCTTCACCTCCTTCACGGACTATCAGCACCGCGTGTTCGCCATGCACGACGGCACCGCCTACCAATTCCCCATGGGCCTGGGGCTCATCAACCAGTTCTTCGGGCGCTACTACTCCCCGGAGGAGGCCAAGCAGCTCATCAAGGAGCAGACCGACGGGCTCGACCCCAAGGCGGCCACGAACCTCGAGGAGAAGGCGATCAGCCTCATCGGCCGGCCGCTCTACGAGGCCTTCATCCGCGACTACACCGCCAAGCAGTGGCAGACCGACCCCAAGGAGCTGCCCGCCGGGAACATCACCCGCCTGCCCGTGCGCTACACCTTCAACAACCGCTACTTCAAGGACACCTACGAGGGCCTGCCCGTCGACGGCTATGCCGCATGGCTGGAGCGCATGGCCGATCACCCGAACATTGAGGTCCGCCTGGACACCGATTGGTTCGAGGTGCGCGAGGAGCTGCGGGCGACGAACCCCGAGGCGCCCGTCGTCTACACCGGGCCGCTCGACCGCTACTTCGGCTACTCCGAGGGCACCCTCGGCTGGCGCACCCTCGACTTCGAGACGGAGGTCCTGCCCGTCGGCGACTTCCAGGGCACCCCGGTCATGAACTACAACGACGCCGACGTCCCCTACACCCGCATCCACGAGTTCCGCCACTTCCACCCCGAGCGGGCCGACCGCTACCCGCAGGACAAGACCGTCATCATGAAGGAGTACTCCCGCTTCGCCGGCGACGATGACGAGCCCTACTACCCCATCAACACGCCTGAGGACCGCGAGATGCTCGGCCGCTACCGGGAGCTCGCGGCCGCCGAGGCCCGGGAGAACAAGGTGCTCTTCGGCGGGCGGCTGGGGACCTACCAGTACCTCGACATGCACATGGCGATCGCCTCCGCCCTCAGCCTCATGGACAACACCCTCATCCCGTACTTCGAGGATGGGGAGGAGCTCAGCCAGGATCGGGGGCACTAGGGGCGCCCCGGCTCCGGGGGGGGGACGACGGCGGGCGCTGCGGCTGCCCGCCGTTCTCTGTGTGAACAACGCCACGGTGGGGGCGCCTCGACACAGCCGGGCGGGATAGGTTAGCCTAGTCTTTTGCGTAATCTGGAAGAAAGGCTAACCTATACTAATGGCAATCCCTGCTATTCCTTCATATCCCCTCCCCACCACCCTCCCCGACCCCGCGGTCTCCTGGGGCATCGACCCAGCTCGGGCGGCCATTCTGGTCCACGATATGCAGGAATACTTCCTCCGGGCCTACTCGCTTACGGAAGAGCCCATGAGCGCCGTGCTCCCCAACATTCGTGCTCTCATTGACGCAGCGGACTGCCAGGGCATCCCGGTCTTCTTCTCCGCCCAGCCGCCCGCCCAACACCCGCTGCGCCGCGGCCTGCTCTCCGAGTTCTGGGGCGAGGGCATGGGGACGGATGAGGACGCGGCGATCGTCGAGCCCCTCGCGCCCCGGGAGGGTCACACGGTGCTCACCAAGTGGCGCTACTCCGCGTTCGAGCGCACGGACCTGCGAGAGACCCTCGCCTATGCCGGGCGGGACCAGCTCATCATCACCGGCGTGTACGGGCACATGGGGTGCAAGGTGACTGCCGTCGACGCCTTCATGTCCGACGTGCAGGCCTTCCTCGTGGCGGATGCCATCGCGGACTTCACCCGCGAGGACCACGAGGAGACCCTCGATTGGGTGGGCCGGCGCTGCGGGCGGGTGCTCACGACGGCCGCCATCCTCGACATGATTGAGGAGCGCTAAGCATGGTCACGGCACACTCCGCACACGCAGACACCTTCTTCTTCGCCACCCCCGAGTACACCCTCCGCGCGCGCGGAGAACTCCGCACCTGGACCCGCCCCGAGGAGGCCGCCCGGGCGGGGACGCGCATCGTGGGCGCCCTGCCCTTCTTCCCCGAGGAGGACGCGGTGCTGAGCGAACCCCACCACTTCAGCTGGGGCGCGCCAGAGCGCGGCCCCGCCGGCGAGGGACCCGCCCCCACCTGGGAGATCACCGGCCTGCACTCGGAGCCCAGCCGGGAGGAGCATGCGGCGAGGGTGGCGTCGGCACGGGAGCGGATCCGCCGCGGGGAGATGGACAAGGTCGTCCTCTCCCGGGCCATCCACTGCGAGGCGGCGGGGAGGATCGACCCGATGTGCCTCGCGGAGCGGTGTCGCGCGGGCTCGGGACTGGGGATCGCGCACATGGTGCGCTGGGGCGCGGGGGCGCTCGTGGGGTCGACGCCGGAGGTGCTCATCAAGAAGAAGGGGCGCATGATCGAGTCCTTCCCGCTCGCGGGGACGGCGCCGCGCTCCGCGGACCCCGTGCAGGACGAGGCGCTCGCCACCGAGCTGCAGCTCTCCCACAAGGACATCCACGAGCACCGCTACGTCACCCAGGCCATCAAGCAGGTGCTCCGACCCTATTGCGCGCGGCTCGACGTGCCGGAGGAGCCCTCGCTCACCTCGACCTCGCACACGTGGCACCTCGGGACCCCGATCCGCGGGGAGCTCCACGATGAGCGGGTGCCCGTGCTCGAGCTCGCGGCGGCCCTCCACCCGACGCCGGCCGTCGGTGGATTCCCCCTCGACCCGGCCATGGCGCTCCTGCGCGCGGAGGAGCCGGGGCGCGGCCTCTACGCGGGGGCCGTCGGGTGGATGGACCTCGCCGGGGACGGGGAGTGGCGCGTCACCATCCGCAGCGCCGTCATCGAGGGGCAGCGGATCACCGCGCGCGTGGGCGGGGGCATCGTCGCGGACTCCGAGCCCGAGGAGGAGGTGCGGGAGACGGCCACGAAGTTCGGGCCCATCCGCGCGGCCCTGGGGCTTAGCGCAGAAGCTGCCGCAGTCCGCGGCTAAGCGCCCCCATCCAGCCGGCCATCTCGTGGCCGTGGCGGCTCACCTCGAGGGAGGTGGGCACCCCGGCGGCCTCGAGGGCGTCGACGACGGCCCGCGTGTGCGGAACCATATCCGCCTCCGCGAGCCCCACGCTGAAGTGGGCGCGCACACCCCGCTCCCGGAGGCGGGCGATGACCTGCGGGTCCCGGAGCTCGGCGGCGAGCTCCCCGCCGTCCTCCCCGCCCCAGGCGGGGAACCAGAAGGAGCCGGACTGGGAGAGCACGAGGTCCGCGATGCGCGGGCGCCCCGCCCCGATGGAGAGCGCGGCAAGCCCGCCGAGGGACTGGCCGCAGACGATCGTGCGCGCCGGGGTCCAGGGGGTGCGGGGGAGAAGGTCCTCGTGGAGGAAGCGGGGCAGCTCCGGGGTGCGGCCCATGACCTCGAAGCGCTCCTCCCCGTCCCCCGTGTCCACGGCGAGGATCTCGAGGGGCGGGAGGCCCGCCGCGCGCAGCGCCCGGGGCAGCGGGGTGCGCAGCCAGAAGGTGGCGTCGAAGAGCAGGAGGAGGAACTCGGGTGCGGGGCCGGTTCGCGCCCGCCACACGCGGCGGGGCGAGGGGGAGTCGATGGAGACGGGCTCCCACTCCTCCGGGGTGGGGCTGAGGTCATCCCACTCGGGCTCGGGGAGGGCGCGAGGGCCGCGGATGCGCCCGGTCTCCCCGCGCAGGGCGGGCGGGCCGGGGAGCGCCCGCTCGAGGAGGGCCAGCCAGCGCGCGCGGGTATCGACGGGGCCCGGCGGGTCGAAGCGGGTGAGGAAGTCCTCGTCCACGGGGGCGATGAGGTAGGAGGTGCAGACGTCGTCGGGGACGGAGAAGGAGGCGTGGTAGGAGCCGTCGGGGAGGCGGCTCATGTGGTGGAGCTCCTCCGCGTGGTGGTTGTGGACCGCGGCCACGTGGACGTAGACGCGGGCCGGCTCCGGCTCGCCGGGGGAGGGGGTGTAGGACAGCGGGATCTCGGTCATGCGTTCTCCTCGGGCTCTTCGGGCTCTTCCGTAGTGATGGATCGGCCTGCGGCAACGCCCAGCAGGCCCACAAAGGCGACGGTACCGAGCACCACCGAGGCGGCGGCACCGCCCACCGCCCGGCCGACGGCGCCCGTGCCCAGTGCGCCGAGGGACTCGGCGGAGACCTCCTGGGCCATCCACACGCCGTTGACGCGGCCGCGCACCTGGTCGGGGGTCTCGGTCTGGAGGAGGGTGAACTGGACGACGTCGGCCCACGAGCTCAGCACGCCGTAGAGGACAAGGAAGCCCATCGCCGCGGCGACCGGCAGGGAGTAGAGCGCCATGACGCCGAAGCCGATGATGCTGAGGAAGGAGGCCTCGAGCAGCAGGAGGAGGGTGCGCAGCGGGCGGCGAAGGTGCCCCAACCAGCCGGAGAAGGCCGTCGCGAGGAGCGCGCCCACCGGCACCGCCGTGAAGAAGAGGCCGGTGAGCTCGGGGCCGCCGCCGAAGCTCTGGGCGGTGATCGCGGGGAAGACCACGCGGATGCCGCCCATCATGGAGCTCAGCGAGGCGACGAGGATCACCGCGAGGATGAGCCGGTGCTCAATGATGTAGCGAAAGCCCTGCGCGGAGGGGAGGTCCTCCTCGCCGCTGTGCTCCCCGGCCGCGGGCTCGAGCGGCGGCAGCCCCCACAGAACCGAGACGCACACGAGGGTGAGGATGGTCGCGATGACATAGCAGACCCCCACGCCCGCGTGCGCGATGACCACGCCGCCGATCGCCGGGGAGGCGACGGTGCCGAGGCGGATCGTCGCCATGTTGAGGGCGCCCGCCGCGGCGAGCTGCTTCCCGGAGACGAGCGCCGGGGTGATCGCGAGAAGGGCCGACGTCGCGAAGGCGCCGAAGAAGCCATCGATGGCTCCGACCAGCAGAATCACCGTGAGGTGCGGATCCGCGATCCACGAGTTCGCCGCGAGGGCCGCGAAGCACAGCGCCCCGAGCAGCCGGGAGAGGAGGATGACGCGGCGGCGGTCGGTGCTATCGACGACCTTGCCGCCCACGATCATCCCGATGAACGTCGCCACCCCCTCCACCGTGGAGACGAGGCCCACCGAGAACGTCGAGCCCGTGATGTCCTGCACCTGCACCGGGATGGCCACGCCCAGCATCCCCAGGCCGACGATAGAAATCGTCCGAGCGAGGAGGATGCGCGCATAATTCCGGTTGCGCAAAGGGGACAGATCAAGCAGAAGCTTAGGCACGGGCGGACCGTCCTTCCTGGTCAAGGGCCTGAAGGATGAGGGGGACGACCTCCCCGGCGTGCTCCGGGGAGAGGACGTCCATGTGGCTGCAATCCAGCTCATGGGCGCGCACGTCCCACACGCCGACCTCGGCCCAGGAGCCGAGCGGGTCGAAGCCCTCCGGCAGGGTGCGGCGGGCGATGAACAGGTCGACCGGCCCACTGTAGCCCGCGGGGGAGGCGGCGGCGTCGGCGGCGTCGGCGGCGTCGGCCATGAGGGCGAAGGAGCGCGCGTAGTTCGCGATGATCCGCTCGGCCTGCTCGGGGGCGATCCCGTCGCGGAGCATCGCGAGGCGCTCGGCCTCCACCTCCTCCGGGTCGGGGGCCTCGCCCCAGTCCTGGCACTGGGCGGGGTAGGTGTCGATGAGCCCCACGAACTCCACCTCCTCCCCGCGCGCGCGGAGAGCCTCCGCCATCCCGATCGCCACGAGCCCGCCGAGCGAGTAGCCGAGCAGCCGGTAAGGGCCGTGGCTGTGCGCGCGGAGAAGCTCCGTGTCGTGCTCGACGATGTCCGCGAGCGTCTCCGCCTGGGCGAGGGCGCCCTGCTCATCGGGGGATTGGATCGCGAGGACTCCGCCGCGCGGGGCGTGCGTCGCGAGCGGGGCGTACTGCCAGCCGAAACCGCTCGCCGGGTGGAGGCAGACGAGGGGGCCGTCGGCGGCCTCGGGGGCGGGCTCGGCGAGCCAGAGGAGCTCGGAGTGGGCGGCCTCCGCGGCGAGGCTCGGGTCCTGGGGGCGCTCCGCCCGGAGCTCGAGGGCGCGCGCGAGGCCCCGCACCGTCGGGTGCTGCATGATGAGGCCGACGCCCACCTCGGTGCCGAGCGTCCGGCGCAGGGATCCGGACATCTGGATCGCGGCGAGGGAGTGCCCGCCCCGGTCGAAGAAGTTGTCCAGACAGCTGAGGCTCTCCGGCGCGCAGCCGAGCACCTCCGCCATGGCCCGGGCGATCGCGCGCTCGAGCTCGGACTGCGGGGCGGCGAACTCCGCGCCGGGGTGATCGGCGGCGGGGCGCGTCGGGGTGGGCAGCTGGGCGCGGTTCACCTTGCCTGCCGCGGTGAGCGGCAGGGCGGGGATCTCCGCCCAGAAGGAGGGCAGGGCGGCGCGCGGGCAGTGCTGCCGCGCCCACTCCGGCGGGCTCAGCGGGGAGGATCCGGCGGGGGCGGGGACCCACCAGGCGGCGAGCTCCCCGTCCACGAGGCCGACGGTCACGTCCGCCACCGCCGGGCAGGAGCTGAGGAGGGCGCGGACCTCGCCGAGCTCGATGCGCTGCCCGCGGATCTTCACCTGGTCATCGCGTCGGCCCAGGTAGTGGAGCTGATCCCCGCGGCGCAGGACGATGTCGCCCGTGCGGTAGAGGCGGCGGGTGCCGTCGAGAAGGTCGCGACGGAAGGCCTCGGCGGTGCGCTCCGGCTGCTCGTGATAGCCCTCCGCGAGCTGCACCCCGCCGATATACAGCTCGCCCGGGGCGCCCTCCGGGGTCGGCCGGCCCCACGGGTCGAGCACCCACAGCTCGGTGTTCCACACGGGGCGGCCGAGGGGCACCGGGCCGGCGGGGGCGTCGGCGGGGCAGTCGTACCAGGTGACGTCGATGGCGGCCTCCGTCGGCCCATAGAGATTGTGGACCGCGGCGGCGGGGGCGAGGTGGCGCAGCGCCTCGACGTCGCGGGCGTCGAGGGCCTCGCCGGAGCAGATGACGTGCCGGAGGGAGGGGAGGGGCTCGGCGCCGGTGTCCGCGAGCTGCTGGGTGAAGGCCCGCAGCATGGAGGGCACAAAGTGGCACACCGTCACGCCCGCGCGGAGAGCCCGCGCGATGGCCAGTGGATCCCGGTGCTCCCCGGCCGGCAGCACCGCGAGGCTCGCCCCCGCGATGAATGGCCAGGTGAGCTCCCAGAGGGAGACGTCGAAGCCGCTGTCGGTCTTGTGGAGCACCCGGTCCTCGGGGCCGATCGGGTACTGGGCCTGCATCCACGCGACGCGGTTGAGCAGCGCCCGGTGCCCCACGCGCACCCCCTTCGGGCGGCCCGTCGAGCCGGAGGTGTGGAGGAGGTAGGCGGTGTCCTCGGGGCGCGGGCCGGGCAGCGGGGCGTCGGCCTCCCCCGCGCGCATCTCCTCGAGGAACGCGGGGGTGATCCGCACACGGGCGCCGGAGTCCTCCCGGAGGACGCGCGCCCGGGATTCGGGGGTGTCCGGGTCGATCGGCTGGTAGATGGCGCCGGCCAGCCAGATCGCGTGCGCGGCAAGCACGCTGTCCGCGGAGCGGGGGATCTCGACGCTCACCACGTCGCCGCGCCCCACCCCGCGCGCGCGGAGAACCCGCGCCCAGCGGCGGACGGTCCGGGCCATCTCCCCGGCGCTGAGCTGCTGCGTCGCGTCGAGGAGGGCCGTCGCCTCGGGGGAGCGTTCGAGCTCCCGCAGGGTCCACTGCACGAGGGTCTCCTCGGGCAGCGCGACCTCCTCGCCGCGCAGCGGCTGGGCGGGGGTGGTGCTCAGCGCGCGCAGGGGGCGCTCCCCCGGGGTGCCGAGCTCCGCCAGGTAGGCGCACAGGTGCTCGAGGACGGCGGCGCCATCGACCACCCCCGGGTCATACTCCGCGATGAGCTGCGCCTCCTCCCCGGGCGCGCCGGGCAGAACAAGCACCGTGAGCGGGTAGTGCGTGAATCCCGTGTTGCGCACGCCCGCGGTGCCCTCCTGCGGGGTGTTTTCGACGACGAGCAGCGCGGAGAAGAGCTCCGCGACGGGAATCCCCTCGGCCGCGAGCTCGTCGAGACCCACCCGCGAGAGCGAGCCGCGCCGGGAGGCCTGGGCCCGCTGGAAGTCGGCGGCTTGGGCGGAGAGGGTCCGGTCTGGGTCGAGGGCGCACCGCACGGGGTAGGTGGTGGAGAAGAGACCAATGAGGGAGGCGGTGTCCTCGGTGCGGCCGGCGTCGGTGGTGCCGTGGACGACCTCGGTCTGGCCGCAGAACTCGCCGAGGGTGGCGCAGAACGCGAGGTCCACCGCGGAGGCGAGCGTGAGCCCGCAGCGAGACAGCTGGGCGCCGAGCCCCTCGGGGGCGGGACGGCGCACGGAGCGCAGGTCCTCGAGGGCGCTGCGCGTGCGGTGGGTGCCGCGGGTGCCGCTGGCGCCCTCCACGCCGAGGAGGGTGCTCGGGGCGTCCTGGAGCTCCTCGACGAGCTGCTCCACCTCCTCCCGGGTGGGCCGGGAGGCGATCACCGCCTGCTGGTAGGCGCGCACGACCGCCCGGGGATCCGCCGGGCCCGCCGCGTCCTCGGGCTCCCCGCGGAGGGCGGTGAGCAGCTCCTGGACGAGCAGCCCCGTCGACCACCCATCAATGACCAGGTGGTGGACGCTGAGCACGAGCACGCTCCCGCCCACCACGCGCGCGCGGAGAAGAAGCTCCCGCGCGACGTCAAAGCGGTAGCCGTGCTCCTCCGACTCCACCTCCGCTAGGCGCCCCTCCGGCTCCTCTGTCACCGGCACCTCCCCGGGCTCGGCGGGGATGACCTGCACCGGCTGGGGCCCAAGGTCACTGCGGAAACGCGCGCCGAGCTGCGGGTTGCGCAGAAGCACCCGGCGCAGGGCCCGGCGCAGGGCGTCGGGGGCAAGCGGGCCGGAGGCCAGCAGCTCGGGGGCGGCCTCGCGGAGATCCACCGTGGTGACGGAGGTGTACGCCCCGCTCAGTGCGTGCTCGAAGAGGATGCCGCGCTGCAGCGGGCTGAGCGGCAGAACCCCGAGGACCTCCCCGTACTCCTCGAGCGCGCGGTGGAGGTCCGCGGCGCTGAGCTCCACGCCCGCGCACTCGGAGGGCACCGGGACGGCCCAGCGCGGGGTGGAGGCGTTCTGCTCGCACCAGGAGGCGAGGGCGCCGTGCCAGGCGTCGACCCCCGCCGCGTCCACCGCGCGCGGGTCCCACAGCCACTCGACGTCGACGCCCTCCGCACCCACGAAGGCGTTGACCTCCACCGGCGCGCTGAGCGGTACCTCCTCACCCATGCGCACGGCGAGGCCCTGCGCGAAGGCGCCCGGGCGGCGCAGCGGGGAGCCGGCGGGGGCGGAGGCGGAGGCGGCCTCGGGGGCGGAGGCGAGGATGTTGAGCAGCAAGCAGGGGGCCACCGGGGTGCCGGGGCAGTGCTCGGCCGGCGGGCGGTGCGTGACGCGGTGGATGGCCTCGCGCGCCGCGAACTCCCAGGCGGCCGGGGCGGAGGGGTCCTCCGGGGCGGCGACCTCCACGGGATTCTCCGCGGTGAGCCACCCCACTGTGCTGCTGAGGTCCGCGGACTCGCCGGCCGCGCCCAGCCACTCCGGGTGCCGGCCGTGGGTCTCGAGGATGATCGGCGCGGCGCCGGGGCCCGCGAGCCCCGCCCGCTCCCGCGCCCACAACAGGCCCCCGAGCAGCCACGATTCACTCCCCTCCGCGGGCAGCGGCGGCAGGTGGAGGAGGGCGCGCCGGGCGTCGCCGCGTCGGCACGAGCCTGTCCATCCCTGCTCTCCGTTCTCCGCGCGCGCGAGGGCCTCGGACCACTCGAGCAGCGTGGTGCCCTCCTCCGCGAGGGGCCGGCCGGCAAGGGCGTCGCGGAGCCCGTCGAGGAGGATCCGCCAGGAGACCGCGTCGATGACGAGGTGGTGGGCGCAGAGGACGAGGAGCTGCTCCGCGGGGGAGTAGACGAGGCAGAGGCAGCGGCCCTCGCGGGGGTCGAGCTGCGCGCGGGCGAGGTCGAGGGCCTCATCGGGGGAGGCCTCGTGGAGGCAGACGGCGTCGGTGGCGCGGGCGGCGGCCTCCTCCGGGCGCGGCACGAGGAGGGTGCCCTCCGCCCACCGCGCGCAGAGGACCGGGTGGACGCGCAGGAGCGCGGCGCAGGCGTCGGTGAGGCGGGCGCGGGCCTCCTCCGCCTCCGCGCGGTCGGGGAGCAGGCCGGCGAGGCTCACGAGCACCGCGTGATCGTAGTGGGGGAGGGCGCCGGCGGCGGCCTCCGCGGCCGCGAAACGCTGCAAAATAGGCAGGGGGTGCACTTTTCCCCACACTCGGCGGGCGAGGGAGGGGGCCTCCTCCCGGCGGCGCAGCGCCCCGGCGAGGGCCTGGGGCCGCGGGTGGTGGAAGATGTCGCGGGGCTTGAGCTGCCAGCCGTCGGCGCGCAGGCGGCTGCACACGGCCATCGCGCTGACGGAGTCCCCGCCGAGGGTGAAGAAGTCCCCGTCCGCCGGGTAGGAGCTGAGGCCGAGCGCCCCCGCCATCGCGGCGCAGAGGGCCTCCTCCTCCGGGGTGCGGGCCGCCGCGCCGGCAACCTCCACCTCCGGCTCGGGCAGCTCGGCGACGTTGAGCTTCCCATTGACCGTCATCGGGAGCGCCGGGACGCGGACCATGTACTGGGGGACCATGTAGTCGGGCAGCGCCCCGGCGAGCTTCTCCCGCAGGGCGGCCGCATCCCACTCCTCGCTCTCGGGGAGGACGAGGTAGGCGACGAGGCTCGTCGTCGAACCCTGCTTCCGCGGCACGACGGCCGCCACCCGCCCGCTCACCTCCTCCACGCGGTGGCGGACCTCTTCCGGCTCCACGCGGTAGCCGCGGATCTGAACCTGCTGGTCAACGCGGCCGAGGAAGTCAATGAGCAGGGTGGAATCCCCGGCCTCCACCCAGCGCACGCGGTCGCCCGTGCGGTAGAGGGTCTCCCCGGGCGCGTAGGGGTCGGGGAGGAAGCGCTCCGCTGTCTTCTCCGGCTGGCCGAGGTATCCCGCGCCGACGAGCGCCCCACCGATGAAAAGCTCCCCCTCTTCGCCGGGGGCCACCCGCTGGCCGAAGGGTCCGAGCACCCGGCAGGTCACCCCGGGGATCGGCTTCCCGATGACCGGGGCCGGCGTACTGTCCACGCTGCACCCCACCGCGTCGACCGTCGTCTCGGAGGGGCCGTAGTAGTTGAGGGCGCGGCGGAATTCGCCGGGGGCGGCGGCCTCCTGCCAGGCGCGCAGCCGCTCCCACAGGGCGGGGGAGGCGGCCTCCCCGCCGATCATGAAGGTGCCGAGCTGCGGCTGGCCCGGCTCGCAGAGGCCGGCGTCGAGGAGCTGCTCCGCGAGGGTCGGCGTGACGTCCATGGCCTGGGCCTTCCACCGGCGGACGAGGGCGATGATGTCCTCGGGGTCGCGGCGCTGGGCGTCGGTGCACACGTGGACGTGGCCGCCGAGCCACAGCCACATGAGCATGTCCCAGGAGGAGTCGAAGGAGAAGGAGGCCGTGTGCAGCGCGCGGACCGGCTCCCCGGCCGCCTCCGCGAGCGCCCCGTGCCCAAGCTCCGCGTGCGCCCGCATGAGCCCGGCCAGCCCCGAGCGCCGGCACACGACGCCCTTCGGCCGGCCCGTCGAACCCGACGTGTGAATGACATAGACCGGGGCCTCCGCCGGGGCGTGGCCGCTCAGCGGCTCCCCGGACCAGCGGCCCGGCCTCGCGCACTCCGAGCGCAGTTCCGCGGCGAGGTCGTCGTCGATGAGGAGCTGCGGCTGCGTGTCGCCCAGCACCTGCTCCACGCGCGCGGGGGTGGTGTGGGCGTCGATGGGTTGGAGCACCGCGCCGAGGCGGATGATCGCCGCCGCGTACAGCGGGAACTCCACCGAGCGGCGAAGCTGCACCGCCACGATGCTCCCCTCCCGCACCCCGCGCGCGCGGAGAGCCCGCGCGGTGCGGTTGACGCGGGCGGCCACCTCGCCGCAGGAGAGGGTCTCGTGGGCGTCGCTGAGCGCGGGGGCGTCCGGGCTGAGGCGGGCGCGGCGGTCGAGGGCGGTGTCGAGGTCATTGGCGGTGAGGACGGGCGTCGGCACGCGGGAGGCGGGCCCGAGGAGCGGGGAGCTCGGGGTGCGCTCCGCCGCCTCGAGGCGGGACTCGACGACGGCAGGCAGCTGGCTCACCCGGGCGAGGGGAGCGTCCTCGCGCGCGCGGAGAACCCGACGCAGCCAGCGCCCGAGCGACTCGGTCCGCTCCGCGAGCGCCTCCTCCCCGTAGCGCTCCGGGTGGGCCTGGGCCTCGATGAGGACGCGGGCCTCTTCCCCCTCACCGGGGCGGGAGAGCGCGTACTCCACCTCGCTGACCGGCCCGTTCGCGATGTCCTCCGTCCGGCCCACGGCCGCGGAGCCGAAGTGGAGCTCGCCGTCGTAGAGCTTGGCGTTGAGCCCGATCCGGGCGAGCGGCTCGCCGCCGGCGCGGACCCCGCCCTCGCGCGCGAGGCGGGAGATCTCCTCCGGGCGGATGCGGCCGTGCTCGCGGGTGCGCTGGGCGGTGGCGGCGAGGCGGCGGATGATCGTGAGGACGGTGTCCTCGGGGCGCAGTTCCACGCAGGCGGGGAGCACCGCCACCTGGGGCAGCGGGGTGCGGGCGCTGAGGCGGCTGCCGCGGCGCATCCACGGCAGCCCGACGGTGAGCGGCGTGCCCGGGCCGAGTGCCCGGGCCTCCCACGCGGCGACGAGGCCCTGGAGCGCATCGACCCAGGTGGCGCCGTCGCCGGCGGCGGTGGCGAGGGCATCGAGGCGCCGGGTGTCCGCGTCGTCGAGGCTCACCCGGTAGTGCCGGGAGTAGGCGGTGGGCGGGAGCGTCGGGCCCTCGTGGGGCGGGAAGGAGGAGAGGGACTCGGCCCACCAGGAGCGGTCGGCCTCGGCCTGCTCGCTGTGGAGGTAGGCCTGCTCCGCGTCGAGGAGCTCGGGCAGGGTGGAGCGCCAGGGGGAGCGGCGGGGTGCGCGGCAGCGCTCGAGGGCGGTGTAGTGGTGGGCGCAGCGGCGCGCGAGGGCGTCGATGCTCCAGCCGTCGACGAGGAGGTGGCTGTATTGCTGGACCCACACCCACTCCGCCTCCCCGACGCGGGCGAGGAGCATCCGGTAGAGCGGCTCCTCCCCGGTGAGGTCGAGGGGCTCGTCGCGCCGGGCGCGGGCGAGGGCCAGGGCGGCGGCGCGCGGGTCGGCCTCCCGGCGGAGGTCCACTTCCTCCAGCTCGGCCGGCGGGTGGGCGCCCGGGACCTGCTGGGGGAGGGCGTCCTCGTCGAGGAGGAAGCGGGTGCCAAGGGCAGGGCATTCCTCGAGGGTGCGGCGGAGGGCCTCGCGGAAGCGGGCGGGGTCCCAGTCCCCGGTGATGCTCGTGGCGCGGGCGACGGTGTAGAGCTGCGAGGTGTCGCCTTCGAGGCGGCAATCCCACCAGATTCCTGGCTGGGCGCTGAGCAGGGGGTAGGCGTGGGGCCTGGGCACGGAGAGGTCCTTTCGTCGAGAAGTAGCCACACTAGTATTACCAAAGTGATATATGTAAGGCTAACCTCCCCTCATTTCCATGAGCTAGGGGAGGGTTACCTAGACATAAAGGCGCCTCTCGTTTAACCTAAGACAGACCTTACAGCTCAGGTAGCAAAGGCTACCCTATCGAAGGAGCCGACGTGCGTTCATTCTCAACCAAGTTCGTGGCGGCCGTGGCCGCCGGTGTCATGGCGTTCAGCCTGGCCGCCTGCTCGGGCGACACCTCCTCGTCCTCTGCTTCCTCCGGGGAGAACTCCGCGACGGAGCAGCAGGGCCAGTGGCCGCGCACCATCAAGCACGAACTGGGGGAAACCACCCTCGACCACCAGCCGAAGAAGATCGCCAACACGGCGCTCTCCGCCACCGGCACCCTCCTCGCCATGGATGCGCCGCTCGCGGCGACGGCCGCCACCAACCCCTCCGACGTCACCGATGACAAGGGCTTCTTCAGCCAGTGGGCCAAGGTGGCCGACGAGAAGGGCGTCGAGGTCCTCTACCCGGGCCTGGAGTTCGACCTGGAGTCGCTCATCGCGCAGGACCCGGACCTGGTCATCGTCTCTACCTCGGGCGCGGACTCCGTCTCTGACCAGTACCAGCAGATCTCCGAGAAGTTCCCGACGATCGCCATCGACTACTCCAAGCAGTCCTGGCAGGACCTCGCGAAGGAGCTCGGCTACGCGCTGGGCCTCGAGGAGAACGCCGAGAAGGCCATCAAGGAGTTCGACGAGTACGTCGCCGAGCAGAAGAAGAAGATCCACCCGGCCGAGGGCGGGGCGAGCATCGTCTCCTACAACGGCCCCGGCGAGGAGCAGGGCATCGCGAAGCTCACTGGTCCGCACTCCCAGCTGCTCAGCGACCTCGGCTTCGACGTGAAGGAAGCCCCGGAGGGCATGGACACCTCCAAGCAGGCCCGCAAGGACTTCTCCTTCATCTCCTACGAGAACCTCACCAAGGGCATCCAGGGCGACACCGTCTTCCTCTTCTCCGCCGATGAGAAGAAGGTCGAGGAGTTCATGAAGGACCCGCTGCTGGCCAACCTCCCGGCCGTCAAGGAGCACCGCGTCTACCCGCTGGGCCTCACCTCCTTCCGCCTGGACCCCTACTCCGCGCGCGACTTCGTTGACGCCGTCGTGTCCGCCACCTCTGCCTCCTAGGATCCATCCCCGCCTCCATGACCCTTTCTCCACCTCGTCCGACGCTGTCTCACCGAGCTCACCGAGGGGCACTGCTCGCCGTGTGCGTGCTCCTCATCCTGCCTCTCGCGGCGCTGAGCCTCTTCATCGGCTCGCGCACCATCGGACCGGGGACGGTCATGGAGGCGCTTCTTCACGCCGACCCCACCAACGATGACCACCTGGTCATCTGGAACAGCCGCCTCCCGCGCGCGTTCATCGCGGTGTGCGGGGGCGCGTGCCTCGGGGTGGCGGGGGCCCTCATGCAGTCGCTCACGCGCAACGCCCTCGCGGAGCCGGGCACCCTCGGCGTTAACGCGGGTGCCGCGGCGGGCGTGGTGACGGGCCTGTTCATCGTGGGGAGCACGAGCATCGCCGTTTACGTGTGGTTCGCTTTCGCGGGGGCGGCGCTGGCGGCGCTCCTCGTTCACCGGCTGGGCCGGGCGCACGAGGCCGGACAGAACTCGGTGCGCCTCGTGCTCGCGGGCGCGGGGATCTCGGTCACCCTGGGTTCTTTCACGACGCTCGCCATCCTCGCCGGCCCCTCGGAGGTCTTCTCCAGCATGAGGTCCTGGGCCACGGGCTCCATCGAGGGCCGCGACTGGAGCTACCTTCCCATCCCCGCGGTGGCCCTCGTTGTCGGGGCCCTGGCCTGCGTTTATTTGGCCGGCCCCCTCAACTCGACGACGCTCGGCGCCGACCTCGGCCGCGCCCTCGGCGTCAACATTCCGCTCACGTGGGGCCTCACCAACCTCACCATCATCCTCCTCGCGGGGGCCGCGACGGCGGCGATGGGCCCGGTGAGCTTCGTCGGCCTCGCCGCCCCCCACGTGGCGCGCACGGTGGCCGGCCCGGATCACCGCTGGCTCCTGCCCTTCTCGGGCGTCTTCGCCACGATCCTCCTGCTCCTGGCGGATATCGCCGGCCGGGTGGTTGTGGCACCCTCGGAGATCGGGGCGGGCATCATGTCGGCCTTCATCGGGGCGCCCTTCTTCATCGGCCTCATCCGGCGCGGAAAGGTGGCGGGACTGTGATCACCAGAGCTCCTGAGAACCCCCACGTCCTCCGGGTCCGCTGCGGGCGGCTGCGCCTGCGCGTGGAGACCCGCACCCTCGCGACGGGAATCCTGAGCCTCCTCGTGCTCATCGGCTGCGCGGCGATGGCGCTGCAGATCGGCACGATCCCGCTGAGCCTCAGCGAGGTCGCCCACGCGCTCCTGCGCTCGGGCACGAGCACCCGGAACATCAACGTCGTGTGGGATGCCCGCCTGCCGCGCATCGTGGCGGGGATCGTGGTGGGCCTGGTGCTCGGCGCGGCGGGCTGCGTCTTCCAATCGCTGAGCCGCAACGCCCTGGGCTCCCCCGAGATCATCGGGTTCAGCACCGGGGCCGCGACGGGCGCAGTCCTGCAGATCATCTTCTTCAATAAGGGCGCCTTCGCGACGGCCGCGGCCGCCGTCGTGCTGGGCCTCATCACGGCCGGGGTGGTGTATGCGCTCTCCCTCAACCGCGGGGTGAGCGGCGGCTACCGGCTGGTCCTCGTGGGGATCGGTGTCTCCGCGATGCTCTCGGCCCTCAACACGATGCTCCTCGCGAAGGGGAACTTCGACCTCGCGGTGAAGGCGCGCATCTGGTTGTCGGGCTCCCTCAACGGCTGCACGTGGGACACGATTGTCCCCGCCGCGATCGGCGGGCTCATCATTCTCCCGCTGCTCGTGTGGGCGGCCCGGCAGCTCGACATCATCGAGATGGGCGATGACCAGGCCCTCCAGCTGGGCGTCCGGGTGGAGAACATCCGCCGCCTCGTCATGTTCCTGGGCGTGCTGCTCACGGCGTTCTCGGTGGCGGTGGCGGGGCCGATTTCCTTCATCGCGCTGGCCGCGCCGCAGATCGTGCGGCGCCTCACCGCGGGCGCCCGGGTGCAGGTGCTGTGTTCCGGGGTGATGGGCGCCGCGCTGCTCGTCGTCGCGGACTTTGTGGCGCAGGCTCTGCCGGTGAAGATTGGGATTCCCGTCGGCGTCATTACGGGCGTGGTGGGTGGCCTCTATGTGCTGGCCCTCATCGCGCGGCAACGATCGGTCTAGGAGGACACGTATGAGCACATTCCAGGACACGCCGCTCGAGGCCGTCGACGCCACCCTCGGCTACGAGGGCCACCGGGTCTCGGAGGGTCTCGACGTCGCCATCCCGGATCGTTCCCTCACGGTGATCATCGGCCCCAACGCGTGCGGGAAGTCGACGCTGCTCCGCGCGCTCGCGCGCCTGCTGCGGCCGGAGGGCGGGCAGATCATCCTCGATGGGAAGGACATCTTCGAGCAGCCGAGCAAGGAGGTCGCCCGGCGGCTCGGCCTCCTCCCGCAGAGCTCCATGAGCCCGGAGGGGATCACCGTGCGCGACCTCGTCTCCCGCGGGCGCTTCCCGCACCAGCGGATGCTGCGCCAGTGGTCCGCCGAGGACGACGAGGCCATCGACCGGGCGCTCGCCGCCACCCGCATCACGGAGCTCGCCTCCCGCAAGGTGGAGGACCTCTCGGGCGGGCAGCGCCAGCGGGTGTGGATCTCTCTCGTGCTCGCGCAGGAGACGCCGCTGCTGCTCCTCGACGAGCCCACCACCTTCCTCGACATCAGCCACCAGCTCGACGTCCTCAACCTTTGCCGCCGCCTCCACGCGAGCGGGGAGTACACGCTGGTCGCCGTGCTGCACGACCTCAACCTGGCCTTCCGCTACGCGAGCCACCTCATCGTCATGAAGGCGGGCCGGGTGCTCGCGGCCGGGGACCCCGCGGAGATCGTCACCGCGGAGCTCATCCGCGAGGTCTACGACATCGAGTGCGTCATCCAGCCCGACCCCGTCACCGGCCGCCCGATGGTCATCCCCCTCGACGGGCAGGCCTAGCGCTGGTCCTTCTTGCTCACCTTGCCCACGCCGGTGAGCGGGAACTCCTCCACCACCCGGATGATGTCCGGCACCGCGAAGCTCGCGAGCCCGCGCTCCCGGCAGAACGCCCGCAGCGCCGTCGTGTTCTGGAGCTCCTCCGCGCGCCCGGGGCGCGGGATGACATAGGCGCAGGTCTTTTCGCCCAGCACTTCGTCCGCCACCCCGACGACCGACGCGTCGTGCACCGCCGGGTGCTGCAGCAGCACATTCTCGACGGGCTCCGGCGCGATCTTCTCCCCGCCGCGATTGATGTGATCCTTCGCCCGACCCACCACGCGCAGGTGCCCGCTGGGCAGCTGCTCGACGATGTCCCCCGTCCGGTAGAAGCCGTCCGCCGTGAAGGAGCGGGCGTTGATCTCGGGGACGCGGTGGTAGCCGCGGATCGTGTAGGGCCCGCGGGTGAGGAGATGCCCGGGCTGGCCGGGGGCGACGTCCTGGTCCTCGTCGTCGACAATGCGCACCTCATCGTAGGGAGACATGGGCCGCCCCTGGGTGGTGGTGATGATCTCCTCGGGGTCATCGAGCCGCGTGTAGTTGACCAGGCCCTCCGCCATGCCGAAGACCTGCTGCAGCGCGCAGCCGAGCTCCGGCGTGACGCGGCGGGCGGCGGTGGCGCTGAGCTTGGCGCCGCCGACCCATAGGGTGCGCAGGGAGGAGATGTCGTGCTCGGCGACCTCCGGGGCGTTGAGCAGGCTGAGCAGCACGGGCGGCACCATCGCGGCGTGGGTGACGCGGTGGGCCTCGATGAGCGGGAGGATGGTGAAGGGGCTCGTGTCCGGGGCGAAGACGATGCGCGCGCCCACGAGCACCGCGCCGAGGATGCCCGGGGAGCTCATCGTGAAGTTGTGCGAGGCCGGCAGCGTGACGAGCAAGACGCTCGAGCGCTCAAGATCGCACACCGTGAGGCTCTGCCGCACCGAGTACAGGTAGTCCGCGTGGGTGCGGGGGATGAGCTTCGGAACACCCGTCGTGCCGCCGCTGAGCTGCAGGAACGCGAGGTCCGTCGCCTGGGCGGCGCCCACCTCCGGCAGCTCCCCGGCCGCGGCCTCCGCCTCCCAGGGGTCCGACGCCTTGTGGTCGACACCCAGTATCTGCAGCTCCGGCATCTGCTCGCGGAGGGCGTCGTAGGTGCGCTGGCCGCGGCGCCCCGGCCGCGTCGGGCCGACGAGCACCCGGGCGGGGGCGTGCTCTGCGAAGTGGCGAAGCTCCGTGCTCCCGTGCGCGGGGAGGGCGAAGACGGGCCGCGCGCCAAGGCGCCAGATCCCGGCGATCACCTCGAGGTAGGCGACGCAATTGGGCATCTGCACGATGACGTTGTCCCCGGCGCGGACCCCGGCCTCGCGGGCGAGGCGGGCGCTCGCGAGCTCCGCGCCCCGGCGCAGCTCCTCCCAGCTCACGCTGCGGGAGCGGTCGAGGGCGGCGGGGGAGGCGGGGCCGGAGTGGCGGGAGTGGCGGGAGTGGCGGGAGTGGCGCTCGACCGCGGCGCAGAACATCTCCCAGTGGGTCTCGTCGGTCCAGAGTCCGAGGTCGCGGTAGCGCTGCGCCCAGGAGAGCGGCATGCCATTCGCGAGAGTGGAGGTCATAAAGATACTCCTTCATAGCGTAGGGTAGGCTGACCTATTGTACATAGAGACGAAAGGTGACTATCCACTATGCTCATGACGGCTCTCCGCGCGCGCGTGGCAGAACTGCTCGAGATCTCCCCCGAGGAGATTGACCCCGACGAGGAACTCATGGACCAGGGCCTCGACTCCGTCCGCCTCAGCGAGGTGCTCCGCTTCCTCCGCGGTCACGGCGTCGACCTCGACTACGCCGACCTCATCGAGGACACCTCCCTCTCCGCGTGGGAGGACCTGCTCGACGAGGAGGCCGCCCGATGAGCCTCCACTACCTGGTCACCGGGGCGCGCGGTGGCGTCGGCTCCGCGGTCCTCGAGCAGCTCCGCGCCGCCGGGGAAGAGCGCGTCACCGCCTGGGACCTGCCGGAGGTCGACGTCACGGACCCGCAGTGCGTGGCGGAGGCCCTCGCGCGCGCGGTGGGGGAGCGCGGCCCCGTGGACCGGCTCATTCACGTCGCGGGCACCCTCGCCGAGGACAGCGCCCTCCACCCGGACGCGGCGGCGCTCGAGCGGTGCGTCGGCGTGAACCTCGGCGGGGTGGTGACGGTGTGCTCGCGGGTGGCGCAGGAGATGGTCGCGCGCGGGGAGGGGGCGATCGTGGTGGTGTCCTCCAACTCGGCGGCGGTGCCGCGCGCCGGGATGGCGGCCTATGGGGCGTCGAAGGCGGCGGCCACCTCCTGGGCGAAGACGCTGGGCCTCGAGTGCGCCCCGCACGGCGTGCGCGTCAACGTGGTCTCCCCGGGCTCGACGAACACCCCGATGCTCCAGGGCATGTGGCCGGAGGGCAGCGAGCCGCGGGAGCAGCTGCGCGGGGTGATCGCGGGGGCGCCGGAGCGCTTCCGGCTGGGGATCCCGCTTGGTCGGGTGGCGGAGCCGGCGGACATCGCGGCGGCGTGCCTGTGGTTGGCCTCGCCGGCGGCGCGCCACATCACCATGCACGACCTGCGCGTGGACGGGGGCGCGACCCTCGACGCCTAGGACCCCGCCCCCTCGTAGTAGGCGGCGATGATCCCGATGGGCCGGTTGTCGCCGCTCTCGGGGGCGATCCGGGTCGTCGCCACAACGACGAGCCTCTTCCCCCCGATCTCCGCGGCGCACGTCGTGTCCGCGCCGGCCGGGTCGAGCCCCTCCCGGCATTCGGGGGCCTGGGTGAGCACGGTGTGCATGTCCGCGGCGGAGGGAACGTAGCCCTGGTCCTCCTGGATGTGCCGACGTCCAAAGCCGTGGCCGTCGCTCTCGGCGTCGGCCCGGCCGGAGCGCAGGGGGAGGTCCTCGCCGCGGGGGCCCTCGATCTGTTGGAGGACGGTCCACTGGGGGTCAGCGGCGTGCTCTTCGCTGCACCCGCTGAGGGCGAGGAGCCCGGCGGCCATGCCGGCCACGCCGCCCACAAGCCTGAGGGCCCGTCCGCGGGCGAAGGTCTTCATGGGGCCTCATCCTAACCCCCGCGCGGGGACGCGGCTAGGGGGTTAGGCCAGCTTCCAGTTCGCGCCGGCGCGCTGCTCGGCGATGAACTGGCTGTACGTCCCGGAGCGGGCGCTGAGCTCCTCGTGGGTGCCGCGGTCCTCGATGCGCCCCGTCTCGCTGAAGACGACGATGCTCGTCGCGTGCGTGACCGTGGAGAGCCGGTGGGCGATCATGATGGTGGTGCGGCCCTCAGCGAGTTCGCGGATCGCGGAGCTCACGGCCGCTTCGTTGGCGCCGTCGAGGGAGGAGGTCACCTCGTCGAGCAGGAGGATCGGGCTGTCCTTGAGGAAGGCCCGCGCGATCGCCACGCGCTGCTTCTCCCCGCCGGAGAGCTGGTTGCCGCCCTCGCCGACGGGCGTGTCCCAGCCCTCGGGGAGCCGTTTGATGACCTCGTCGAGGCGAGCGCGCCGGGCGGCGGCCTCGAGCTCCTCCTGGGTGGCCTCGGGGCGCCCGAGCCGCACGTTCTCCGCGATGCTGCCCTCGAAGAGGTAGACGTCCTGGAAGACCATCGCGGTGTCCCGCATGAGCCGGGCGGTGCCGATCTCCCGGATGTCCCGCCCGCCGACCGTGATGGCCCCGCCGTCCACGTCGTAGAAGCGCGCGATGAGCGACAGGATCGTTGACTTTCCGCAGCCAGAGGGGCCGACGAGGGCCGTGACGCTGTTCTGCGGGAACTCGAGGTTGAGGTGCTGGAGAACGGGGTGGGCGTCGTCGTACCCGAAGCTCACGTCGTGGAGGGCGATGTCGTAGCCCTCGGGCTCGGCGGGGGTGGCCGGCTCGGGGAGGACCGGGGCGTGGAGGATGGAGCCGACGCGGTCGACGGAGCGTTGGGCGTCGCTCATGCCGGAAATGTGTGGCGGCAGGAGGGCGAGGGGCTGCGCGAGGAGGAGACAGAACATCGCGAGGGCGAGGAAGATCGGCCATTCCAGCTCGCCGCCGAGCGCGGCGTGCACCCCGAGGACCAGCGCGAGGACGAGGGCCGCGTGGGTGACGATGAAGGAGAGGTTGATGGGCCGGCCGCGGTGGTCGAGGGAGGCCTGGTTTTCCGTCGCGGCCTCCTCGATGGAGGCGAGCACCGTGTCCGTGCCGCGGCTTCCTCCGCCCGCGCGGAGAACCGACTGCAGGGAGGCGAACTCGAGGACGCGCGCGCCGACGGCCTCGAGGGCATCGGTCTCGCGGGCGGCCGCGACGCGGGAAACGCGGCCCAGCCAGCGGACGAGGATGACGAGGATCGGGATCGCGATGGCGAGGGCGAGGCCCATCCGCCAATCGAAGAAGAACATGGTGATGGTGATGATGAGGGGGATCACCGTCGCGTTGATGATGTTCGGCGCGATGATCGGCGGCACCCGTCCCAGCATGTCCATGTCCGCGAGGACCGCCTGGTTGATGCGGGAGGTGCTGCGGTCGTCGAACCATCCGAGGGGCAGCTGGACCGTGCGGTCCCCGATGGCCTCCGTAAGGTCGAGGAGGTCATCGAGGTAGAGCATGTAGGAGGAGCGGATGGTGAGCGTGAAGAGGACGAGCGCGCCGATGGCGACGAGCAGCATGAGGAGGAACCACAGGGCCACGCCCTCGCCGGCGAAGAGGCTCCGCAGGACTGGGATGAACAGGATGTAGGCGACGCCCTGGAGGACCGCCGAGAGGGTGTACCAGCCGAGGAGCGAGCGCAGCCGGGTCGGGCGGGTGAAGAGGGCTTCGTAGGTGCGGATAAAGGTCATCATTGCTGGGCCTCCCAGAGGGTGGAGTACAGGCCGCCGGCGGCGAGGAGTTCGTCGTGGGTGCCGGATTCGGCGATGCGGCCGTCGTCGATCACGAGGATGCGGTCCACGCCCGTGACGGTGCTCAGGCGGTGCGCGATGACGAGGACGGTGCGGCCGCGCGCGAGGTCGGCGAGGGCGAGCTGGATGTCGCGCTCGGAGTGGGGGTCGGCGTAGGCGGTGGCCTCGTCGAGGAGGAGCACCGGGGCGTCGCGCAGGAAGGCACGGGCCAGGGTGATGCGCTGGCGCTCGCCGCCGGAGAGGTAGGCGCCGCCCTCGCCGAGCATCGTGTCATAGCCCTCCGGGAGGGCGAGGATGCGCTCGTGGATGCGGGCGGCCTGGGCGGCGCGGATGATGTCGGCTTCGCTGGCGTCGGGCAGTCCGAGGGCGATGTTCTCCCGCGCCGTGCCGTGGATGACGCCGATGCTCTGCTCCACGATCGCGAGGTGCGCGAGCACGTCCGTGTCATCGGCCTCCCGGACGTCGACGCCTCCCAGCAGGACGCGCCCCTGCTGGGGGTCGTAGAAGCGCGCCACCAGGCGCGTCAGCGTGGACTTCCCCGAGCCGGAGGGGCCGACGAGCGCCGTGACGCTGCCGGCCGGGATCTCCACGCTGAGGTCCCGGATGACGGGGTGCTCGGGGTGATAACCGAAGGTCACGTTCTCGAAGCGGATGTCGAGGGGGCCGTCGGGGAGGGCGACGGGGGTGTCGGAGACCTCCAGGGCGGGGGACTGCAGGACCTCGTCGAGGCGTTTTGCAGCCTCCCCGCCCTGCGCGATGAGGCCGGCCAGTGGGACGAGGGTGATGATCCCCGTCGTCAGCCCCAACCCGATGACGATGAGCGGCACGAGGCGGGTCGGCTCGTTCCCGCCCCACGCGGACAGTGCCCAGGCGAGCCCCACCACCGGCGCGAGCATCCCGGTGGGGAAGAAGAGCGCGAGCATGGTGCTCTGCGGGCGGCCGGTGGTCAGCATCCACCGGCGCGTCCAGGTGAGGAAGTGCTTCAGCGTGGACTCATAGCGGGAGAAGACGCCCGTCGAGGAGGTGACCCCAAAGTTCTTCACCACCGCGATGCCCTGGACGAGCTCGATGAGCGCCTGCGACATCCGCGACTGCGCGGTCATGTACTGCTCCGTCGCCTCGCGCATGGAGGAGGAGCTGAGCAGCTTGAACACCCCGAGCACGAGCACGAGCCACAGCAGGATCCCGATCGCGAAGCGCCAGTCATACCAGAACAGGAGCACGATGCTCGTGACGGGGAGGGCCAGCGCGGAGGCGGCGTCGCTCGGGGAGTGCGCGACGATGGCGTGCAGGGTCGCCACATCCTCCGAGACCGTCTTCTTCACGGTGCCGGAGTTTGTCGACGAGAACCAGCCGAGCGGCACCCGCGACAGGTGACGAATCACCCGCGCGCGGAGAGCCCCCCGAAACTGCGCCTCGATTCTGTGGCACCACCCGGTCACCATCATGTACACGAGCTGCCCGAGAACCAGCCCCACCGCGGCGGCGATCACCCACCCGTACACCCCCCGGGTGCTGAGCTCCCCGTAGTGGAGGGCGATCTCCGAGATCGCGACGACCGGCAGCAGCCGAATCGCGGAACTCACAAACACGAGGGCGAACGCGAGAATCATCTGCGAGCGCACCGGCTGAAGAATCCGACCCAGCGCCGCCCAGTCCGTGCTCATCTCCTCCTGCGCGGGAGGGGAGCCGGGGGCCTCGGCGGGCGCGGCGCCGAGGGGCGATTGCTGTGCCGAACGGGAATCGGGACTCACACTCATGATTTAAGGATAGCCATACTCAAAAGGAAAGCAATTCACGGTTTATTTCGGGGCGGGGGTTCATTAGCATTGCTTTCATGGCATCCCCGAGCGAGAGCGCCGACCGCGCCGACCGCACCCCGAGGCAATGGTGGCTCCCACCCGCGATGGCCCTCTACGTCCTTGTGCTGCCCCTCCTCTGCCACGCTTTCTTCGCGCGCGCGACGGCGGGCTGGACCATCCTCGCCGCGATGCTCCTGGGCGCCCTCGCATGGGGGTGGCTCGACGCCCGCCAGTTCCGCTTCACCTGGAGCTTCCCCTCCATGATGGCGCTGGTCTTCTGGCTCAGCGCGGCCCTCTACTACCCGGAGGGCGCCGCCCTCTACGCTTTCCCGGTGCTCGGGCTCGCACTGCTGGGCGGAAAGCTGGGGGACCGCTGATGGAAACGTGGTCCTTCCACCACCCCGAGCACGGACTCTACGAACTGCAGTGCGGCTACGACGCCGAGTTCCGCGCCCTCCACCCGGAGTGGCCGGGCGAGGACGACGCCCCCGCGGAGCCGGGCCTCCCACCCGCCGACGCCTCCCTCCGCGCGCGCTTCCGCCACTGGCGCGCCAACCCGCACCTGCGCGTCCAGGTCCTCCACGAGGGCCAGCCCATCGCGCGCATGGACGACGTCCCCCGGCGCAGCCTCCCGCTCACCCCGCAACCCCTCGACGAGTTCACCTCCGAGACTCCCCTTCTCGGGCAGCGCGGCTGCGTGGTCGAGCGCAGCTGGGACCACCGCCTCCTCGAGGTCCGCTTCCGCGAGGGCAAAGACACCGTGGAGTGGGAGCCGCCGGCGGGGAGCCTGGGGGAGCGGCATTGGCGGCGTCGGCAGTCATCCGCCCTCGCGCGCGTGGGCTTCCCCATGCTCTCGGGGCTGCGGCGCAGCGGGTGGGCGGTGGCGGTGCTGCTGCTCGGGCCGTTTGTCCGCCGCATCCTGGAGTGGCTGGAGCGCTGGCTCCCTGACCTGCCCGACTTCCCCGACATCCCCGCCCCGCCCGAGATCTGGCTGCCCGTCCTCCCGCAGGTGGACATCTGGGTTCCGACGATCCCCGCGCCCACCCTCCCGGCCATGCCGTGGTGGGTGGAGTGGCTGTTTGAGTACGAAAAGATCTGGCTGCCGCTCCTCCTTGGGGTGGTCGCGGGGGTGATGGCGCTGAGGAATCACTCGAAGTCGGAGAAGTTCAAAGAGGAGCACGGCGAGGGCGGAGAGGGCGGCGAGCTGTCGCGCCGGAGCCCCCGCGCACACGGCCGTTGATGCTGGGAAAAGAGCAGGGGGTGCTCTTTTTACAGCAGTAGCTCGGGGTCGATGCCCAACACCGCCCCGAGATCCTCCACGGTGAGCAGACCCTGGGCCTCCGCGTCGAGGAACATGTTGGTGAACTGTCTCGGCACGACCCGGGGATTCCACAGATCGCTGAGCGTGCGCAGAGCGGTGGTGACGGGCAGGCCGTCGATGTCACAGATCTCTGCGCGCGCGAGCGGCGCCGTCCGGAACTTCACCCCCGCCCGGCTGCTTTGCCGCCGACGCCGGACGTAGAGCGTCACCGCGCGCAGGGGCATCGCCCCGATGTTGTGCATCACCGCCGCCGACTCCCACCCCACCACCGCCGCCACCGTGTCCGCCCGCCACGGCGCCCCGGGCTCCTCCCCGCCCGCGACGGCGAGCCACTCGGCGCGGATGCGGCGGGCGTCGTCGTCGGGTGTGCCGACGATCGCGTACACCCCGTGCCGTACCCGATGGAGCACTCCGCGCGCGGTGAGCCGCTGGAGCGTGTACCCCTCGATGCCGCGGGCGCGGGCTTGGGCAGCGGTGATGAGTCCCCACTGCACTGACGCAATATCCCCGATAATCCTCAGGGCCCCCTTCTGAGTCATGAGCACACGCTAGCAGGTTCGCCGCGCGCAAAAGCTGGGAAAAGTGCAGGGGGTGCTCTTTTCCCAGCTCCTGCGGGCGGCTGCGCGGCCTCTTACTTGCCCAGCAGCCCGCTCACGATGTCGCCGCCCGGGGTCCACTGGCCCCAGTCCTCGGCGTAGACGTTGTTGATGTCGACGGTCACCCCGTCCACCGTCGTCTGCCACCCGCCCACCTGGTGGATCTGGGCCTTCGGGTGGATGCGGCCGCCGGAGCCCCAGTCGTGCTGCCAGAAGAACTCGCACAGGCCGTCGGCGAGGACCCACTCGATTGTCGGGTAGTTGGCGTACACCCCGAGCTGCAGCCCCACGGCCTCGAGGGCCTTCCCGAACGTCGTGAGGTACGGACGGATCTGCGAGGTGTACTGCTCCTGGGTGGGGTTGTCATCGATGCCGACGTAGATCGGCCGCCCCGTGGGCCCGCCCGCAGCGAGGTGGAGCTCGACGGCCTGCGGGACGTGCTTGGCTGCGCCCGCCATGCCCTGCGCCCAGTCGGCCTTCTCGCCCGCGTTGGACTCGTAGACGCTCGCGACCTTCAACCCGTGCGCGGCGAAGTCCGCCGTCTCCTTGAGCTTGACCGGCTTCCCCAGCACCCAGGACTCGTTGCCCGGCAGCGGCCGCGTCACGTAGCGCACCGCGCCCAGGTGGCCCGCCTGCTTCACGGCGGCGGCGCTCGGGACGCCCGTCGCGTAGTCCAGCACCGTCCCGAGGACGGGGCGCCCGGCTTCCTCCGCGCGCGCAATCCCCGTCGCGCCCACGGCGCCGGCCGCCGCGATCGTCGCCCCCGCGCGGAGAAGGGACCGCCGCGAGAGTTGAGAGTGGAGCTTCTTGTCCATCATGCCCATATGTCACTTCTTCCACTTGTGCCACACACTTATCAGTGGTCACTGTAGCAACAAATCCTAAGGGAAGAAATCTATAAATATTGCGGAACTTTTCTCACTATCGTTCCGACCACTGGGACATGAGTGTCATCAGCCCGGAATCTTCCGAGATTCAACCAGAAACAGACCAGCCCCCGCGCCGGGGCGGCGCCCCGTCCTGGCGCGCGACCATGCACAGGATCCACGTCATCGCGGGGATCTTCATCGCGCCCTTGCTGTTCGTCGCAACCCTGACGGGTTTCCTCTACGCGCTCGCACCCTCGTTGGAGAAGGCCGTCTACCACGAGCAGATGTCCGCGCCGGTGGCGGCGCAGGGCGTGGCGCCGCTGCCCATCGCAGACCAGGTGCGCGCCGCGGAGAAGGCGCGCCCGGGGGATGAGGCCGACGCGGTGGAGGTCGCCGGCGACGCGGCCCACACCACGCGCGTCCTCTTCAACGACCCCTCGCTGATCAGCAAGTCGTATAAGCACGCGGTGTTCGTCGACCCGGGCGATGGCTCCGTGCGCGGCGACGAGGTCCAGTACGGCTCCTCGGACGCCCTGCCGTTCCGCGCGTGGCTGTCGGAGGGGCACCGCCGGCTGTGGCTCGGTGAGCCTGGCCGCCTCTACAGCGAGGCCGCGGCCAGCTGGATGGGCGCGCTGACGATCGGCGGGCTGTGGCTCTGGTGGGACCGCTGCCGGCGCAAGCGCAACCACTCCACGACCCGCCGCGGCCGCCTCATGCGGAACCACGCGTGGGTCGGGGTGGTCGTCGCGCTGGGGCTGCTCTTCCTCACCGCAACCGGGCTGACGTGGTCGTCGGTGGCGGGGGCGAACATCGCCACCGCCCGCGAGCACCTCAACTGGATCGCCCCGAAGCCGGAGACCACCATCTCCGCCCCGGCATCCCCGGCCGCCCCCGCCGCCGACGGCGCCTCCCCCGCCTCCCCCGCCTGGGAGCAGGCCGACCGCGTCCTCGACACCGCGCGCGCGGAGGGACTCGACGGCAAGCTCATCCTCACCCCGCCCGAGGGCGAGGGCGAAGCCTGGACGGTGAAGGAGGCCCGCCAGGAGTGGCGGACCGACATGAACACGATCACCGTCGATGGCGCCACCGGGTCGGTGGTCGACGAGGTCCGCTGGTCCGACTGGCCCATCATGGCCAAGATGGCCGAGTGGCTGATCAACGCTCACATGGGCATCCTGTTCGGCTGGGTGAACCAGCTGCTGCTCGCGCTGCTGGCGCTGGGACTTGGCGCCATGATCGTGTGGGGCTGGCTCATGTGGTTCGCCCGCAACCGGCACGCCTACCGCGCGGGGAGCCTGCCCCGGCCGGTCGGTTGGGGTCGCGTCCCGCCGATGCTCATCGTGCTGTGCGTGATCTACTCGCTCATCGCGCCGCTGTTCGGGATCACCCTCGTGATCTTCCTCCTGGGCGACGGGATCTATCAGCATTTCCGCGCGCGGAGAGCCCACGAGCGCCCGCGCGCCCGCGCCCACGCTGACTAGCACCCCCTTCCCCTCCCGTAGAGCCGGCTTCTGGCCGGCTCTTTCGTATCCGGGGTGATAGCATGACCTCATCGATTGTCAAAAGCACCTAAGCACACGGAGGACGAGCCCACCCATGACGACCCTGGCGCCCCCGACTGCCGCGGAGATTAGTTCCCGCTGCCGGTCCACTCTCAACTCCCCGGTTTCGCGCGCGATAGTCGACGTGGCTCTCGTGCTCCTCTACCTCTACGTGGTGGCGCTGCCGCATCTCGCCTCGTGGGGTGTGAAGATTGTGCTGGCAGTCGTGATTGTGGCGCTGGTCTGGCTGGTGATGAGGGCCCTCGGGAAGCGCCTCCACCAGAACCCCAGCGCCTCGGCGAGGAGCACGGGGATGATCGTCATCGTGATGCTTTTCCCCGTGGTGCAGGTGATCGCGGATCTGCCTGGTGTTTTCGCCGTGCTGGGCGCTGCCCTCATCGTCGTGGTCGCGCTGCCGCTCGCGGTGCGGCGCCTCTATCCGCCGATCCCCGCCCCCTCCCTCGACCGCCCCGAGTCCACCGAGCCGGCCGACCTCGTGGCCGCCGCACTGCGCGCCCTGGGCGCAACGTCCCGCGATGAGGCCGTCGAGCAGTCGCGCGTCGAGGCACTCACGGGCCTCGACGCCCCCGCGCTCCACGAGGCGGTCGCCGCTCCCGGGCCGCTGCGGGAGCGCCGGCGCGAGGAGGCCCTGCGCGCGGAGAAGCGGCAGGAGCGGATGCTCTGGATTGACCTCGACGACGTCAGCCGCGGATAAGCATGGGGAGGCACAGAATGTGGGTCGTGTTGGCGCTGGGCGCTGCCGTGTTCGCGGCGCTCACCTCGATTTTTGCGAAGATCGGCATCGAGGAGGTGGACTCCAACCTCGCGACCGCCATCCGCTGCGTCGTCATCATCGTCATGGCGTGGGGCATCGTGTGGGGGACGGGCGCGTGGCGCGGGATCCCCGACATCAGCGGGAAGTCGTGGCTCTTCTTGCTGCTCTCGGGGCTCGCGACGGGCGCCTCCTGGCTGTGCTACTTCGGCGCGCTCAAGCTGGGTGATGCCTCGAAGGTGGCGCCCATCGACAAGTTCTCCGTGGTCATCACGATCGTGCTGGCCTTCATCGTCCTCGGGGAGAAGGCCAGTTGGACCGTGCTGCTAGGCGGCGGGCTCATCACGGCGGGCACCTTCGTGCTGCTGCTCTGAGCGGCGCTACGCGGCGAGCGTCGCCGCCGTGACCAGGCCGTTCACCACCATGTGGAGGATCAGCCCGGCCCACACATTCCCGTGGAAGCTCCGCAGCCATCCCAGCACCATGCCGAGCGCACAGTGGTAAATGGCGAGCAGCGGCGTGAGGTGGACGAGCCCGAACGCGAGGCCGCTCACGATGATCGCCACCGGCGTATTCCATCGACGACGCAACGCCTCCTGCAGGTAGCCCCGGAAGAAGAGCTCCTCCCAGAGCGGGGCCAGAATCACAATCCCCAGCACCGACGCCACCGCCTGGGTCCCGCTGCCCGCGGCGCCAAGGTGGGAGGTCGCCTGGGTGGGGTCGTCGACCCCTCCGAGGTGGAAGACGGAGAACGTCAGCTCCTGCAGCACCACCAGCCCCACCAACACCAAGGGCACCTGCCACACCACGTGCCACAGCCGGGAGGTGGGCCGTCGAACCCCGAGCTCCAACCACCCGACATCCCAATACCGCAGAAACCCCACCGTGAGCGCGAGCATCACCGCCCCGTGGGCCGCGACCAGCACCAACACCAGCGTGCTCGCGGCCGACGGCGCCACCGCACCGCCCGCGACCCCCACCACGAACACCACCACCGCGCTGAGCGCGTAACAGCCCGCGATCACCCACGCATTGCGCAGGCGGAAATCCCCTCCGGTCCCCCGAGCGCCCATCATGCGGGCACCGCCACGCCGCGGATGATCTCCGCCGCCTCGGCCGGGGAGCCGGCCGCGAGGAGCCTCTCCCGCAGGTCCCCGCGCGCGAGGCCCCGGGCCAGCTGCGCGAGAATCTTCAGGTGCTGGCTCCCGGCCTCCTCCGGCACGGCGATGAGGAAGAGGAGACGCGCCGGGTGGGAGTCGGGGGCGGACCAGTCCACGCCGGGCTTCTCCGCGCGCGCGAAGACGATCACCGGCTCCGCGACCCCCGCACAGCGGGCGTGCGGGATGGCGACCTCCGAGCCGACAGCCGTCGTGCCCTTCTCCTCGCGGGCGAGTGCGGCGGCCACGACGGCGTCCACGTCGGTGACGCGGCCGGCGTCGGCGGCGCGGCGGACGAGGGCGCGGATGGCGGCGTCGCGGTCAGTGAGGGGGACGTCGAGGAGGACGGTCTCCTCGGAGAGGAGCGAGGGGGCCTCCGGGCTCTCCGCGCGCGCGGGGGCGGGCGGCCGGGCGAAGGCGATGATGATGCCCGCCGTCACCGCGACGCCGCACAGGAGGGCGAGGAAGAACCAGCCGGTGCCGTCGACGGCGCCGAGGACCGCGACGATCGGCCCGCCGTGCATGACGTGGTCGGAGACGCCCCACCAGCCGGCGAGCCCGCCGGCCACCGCGCCGCCCAGGACGTTCGCGGGGATGACCTGCAGGGGGCGGGCCGCGGCGAGCGGGATGGCGCCCTCGGTGATGCCGAAGCAGCCCATGAACAGGGCGGCGATGCCGGAGTCGCGCTCCGGTCGGGTGAAGGCGTGGCGGCGCAGAAGGGTCGCGACGCCGACCGCGAGCGGAGGAACCGCGATCGCGGCGGCCGCCATCCCCATCGGGTGCGGGTTCCCGGCGGCGATGAGCCCGCCGCCGAACAGGAAGGCCGTCTTGTTGAAGGGGCCGCCCATGTCGAAGGCGATCATGGCGCCGATGATCGCGCCCAGCAGGATCGCCGACCCGCCGCTCAGGCCCGCCAGCACGTGCGTGAGCCCCTCGAAGAGGGCCGCCACCGGATGCCCGATGACATAAATGAACAGCAGCCCGACGATGAGCGTCGTGAGGATCGGGATGACGATGATCGGCCAGATCGGCGCCACATACTTATTCACCGGGATCCGGCGAATCCCCAGCGCCACATAGCCGGCCAGCACACCCGTGATGATGCCGCCGATGAACCCGGTGCCCGCCTCGCTGCCGTAGAGCGAACCATTCACCGCGATGAGGCCCGTGATGAAACCGGGCGCGAGCCCCGGGCGGTCCGCGATCGCCTGCGCGATGAACGCCGACAGCACCGGCACCATCAGGCTGAACGCGAGAGTGCCCACCTGCTCGATGACCTTCCAGAAGGAATCCTCCGGGATCGCGAGGCCCTCCGGCGTCGGCGAGCCGCCGATCGACAGCGCCACCGCCAGCAGCAAACCGCCCGTCACCACGAACGGCACCATGTGCGAGACACCGCTCATCAGCGCGCGGTAGAGCGTCGCCCCCACTGACGACGACGAACCCCCGGCGCTCTCCTTCTCAGCCGGGGAGCCGGCCGATGCGGCGGCGACCGGCGCGGAGAGCGCCGCGCGCAGAGAGCCGGCCGGGTCCTTGATTGCGGCGTCGACGCCCGTCGAGAGCACGCGCTTCCCCGCGAAGCGCGACGCATCGATGGTGGTGTCCGCGGCGATGAGCACCGCGTCCGCCTCCCGGATCTCCTCGTCGGTGAACGTCCCCTCGACGCCGATCGAACCGTGCGTCTCCACGCGGAGCTTCATCCCCAACTCGTGGGCGGCCTGCTCCAAATTCTCAGCCGCCATGTACGTGTGCGCGATGCCCGTGGGGCAGGCGGTAATCGCGAGCACAAAAGAGTCTGTGGTTTCCATAACCACCATAAGTACACCCGAGGGGAGGGCGGCGTGCCGGGGAGGGCGGGCGAGGTGCTGGGAAAAGAGCAGGGGGTGCGATTTTTCCAGCATCTCCCGCGCCATCTCCCGCCCCGCCCCGCCCCGCCCCGCGCGCCCGCTTTTGCCCTCCGCCCGCGCGCGCTGCTCTACTGGACCTATGGATCTGGACCTCGCCATCTGGCACGCCGTGATCGGGTGGCGTGACTCCCTCCCCGCCGAGCCCCGCCACGTCCTCTCCGCCGTCGTCGCCGCGTGGTCCTGGCTCTTCCGCCCGCTTCTCGTCACGCTCTATGCCGCGCTCCTCTCGGTGGTCCTCCTCGCGCGGCGCGCACCCCGCCCGCTGCTGCCCGCGCTCGAGGTGGCCCTCGCCTGCGGGCTCACCCACCTGTTTAAGGGCCTCATCGAGCGGCCTCGTCCCCCGGAGGAGTTCCGCCTGGTCGCGGAGCACACCGCCTCCCTCCCCTCCGGCCACGCCACCGCCGCGGTGGCCCTCGCCCTCGTGCTCACGGTGCGGTGGGGTGGGCGTCGAGACCTCGTGGTGGCAGCGTGGGTGAACGCCGCCGTCGTGTGTGCGACGCGCCTGTACCTCGGCGTCCACTGGGCGACGGATCTGCTCGCGGGGGCGGCGGTGGCGGTCGTGTGTGTTGGTGCTCTGCGCGCGTTAGCGGCCGGGGAGGAGGCGCCGCGCCCGGGCCTCCCGGACCGCGGCCGTGCGGTTGTCCACCCCGAGCTTCCGATAGATGTGGATGAGGTGGGTCTTCACGGTCGCGAGGGAGATGAACAGGGTGCTGGCGATCTCCCGGTTGCTCGCCCCCGTCTCGAGGAGGGTGAGTAGCTCGACCTCGCGCGCGGAGAGCTGCTCGTCGGGGTGCGTGACCTCCTGGGCGAGGGCATTCGCCACCTCCGGGGAGAGGGTGCGCTTGCCGGCGGCGGTGTCGAGGACGGCGTCGTGCAGCACGGACTCGGGGGCGTCCTTGTGGAGCTCCTCCGCGAGCTCACCGACAGCTACCAGATGGCCACCATCCTCGTCACCCACGATCGCAGCCTCTGCCAGTACGCGGACCGGGAGCTGCGCCTGAAGGACGGCGCCCTCCTCCCCGTCGCCGCGGCCTAGAATCTGCTCGAGCCCCCGCCCCCGGAGAAGCCGCCGCTGAAGGTCGTGTTCACGGGGGTGGAGCTGCCCGATCCGCTCGAGCCGCTCGTAGCGGCGCTCGCCGCGCTGACCGCGTCCGTGTGCGACTGGTACATGAGGGCGAAGGGGACGTAGCCGGAGTAGCCGGTGCCCACGCGCCAGTCGCGGTCGCCGAGACCCGGGCGTCGGGCCTCCTCGGCCTCCACGTGGTCGCGCCGCTCGAGCTCCTTGCGCACGCGCTCGTTGAGTTCCGTCGCGTCGCGGAGGAGAGCGGCGAACTGGTCCATGAAGTCCGCGCCCTCGAGCTCCTCCTCGAGGGCGCGGCTGCGCTCGGCGAGGGCCTCCGCCTGCCTCGTGATCGCGCGAGCGGAGGAGGTGTCCCCGGCGTCGAGAATCTGCTCGCGCAGGGTGTGGAGCTCCTCGCGGCGGGCGGCGCGCGAACCCCGCTCCATCGAGGAGAGGCGCTCAATGTTCGCGCGCGCGGTGGACATGCGCGTCACGGCCTCGTGGAGCTGCGTGATCTCCTTCCGGTGGGCGCGCACTGCGCGCGGAGAGCTCTCGGGGGTGAGGCCGGCGCCGTCGAGGGCGTCGATGTGCCCGTGCACCGCGAGGAACTCCTCACGGATGGAGTCCCACTCGGCGCGGAGCTCGTCGTTGGCGAGCGGGGAGGTGAGGGAGTGCGCTTGGACGTTGATCTCCTCGAGGTCGGAGGCGATCTCCCCGTAGGCGCGCCGGGCGTCGAGCCACTGCTGGCGCAGCTGCTCCCCCGAGCGGCGGCGCGACCGGGCCGCGAGCGCCGCGAAGAGCCCGCCAATCAGCGCGGTCCCGCCGAGCGCCCCCGCGAGCACGCCAAAGACCGAGCCGCCCCCGCCTGAGCTACCGTCCGACTCCCCGCCCGACGCCCCGCCGACGCCCTCGAGGTCCGCGGCTGCCTCCGCCCCGCGATAGAGCCCCGCCGACCAGTTCTTTCTGGCCATGGGCTCCCTCATCTCCCCGTTGACCGCGGGCTGCCGCCCGTCCTGGGTGAGCTTCAGCGCGGAGCAGACGTCATCGCCGCAGTAGACGCCCAGCTGTCGGTCCTCCGAGCCGACCGCCACGATGAGATAGCCGTACGCGAACTTCTTCTGGTCCGCGCTCAGCGCATCGGGGTGCTGGGCCTTGAGGAACGCGACCACGCCGTTGTTGAAGTTGTCGTCGTGGGCGGAGGTAAGCGCGAGGTAGAGGACGTGCGTGACCTCCTCGGGGAAGGGGAGCTTCGGGGTGCGGGCGCGCAGGTCCGCCTCGTCCTCCGGGCTGAGGAGGCCCTCGGGGTTCTCGATTTCGACGGCCACCCGCGCCTGCGCCCCCGCCCCCGCCTCCTCGGCGTGCGCCGTCGCCCCACCTTCCCCGCGCGCGCAGAGAGCCCCCAGGGTGAGAAGAGAAAGAATGACAAGGGTGATGAGTCTCACCGGGAGGCGGGGACGTGTGCGAGCAGGCATGGGAGCTCCTTGAATGGCGGGCCGGAGGGGGCCCAGAGGGGACGGAATACGCTAAGGATACGGCCAGGCTGCAGTGAGTGTCACGTCTTGTTCGCGCGCGCGGGGGGACTACGCTTAGTCTCGACAGTTGCACGCTGAGCCGCGGCGGCCGGGCGCCTCGCGCCGCCCCGACGGCTCCTTTGAGTACTGATGCCAAGCGAGACGGAGTCTAGGAACGTGAACCCTCAAGCCCATCAGGTTGAACCAGCGGAGCAGCTCCAGCGGCTGCTGCTGCCTCGCCGCGGAGAACCCCATGATGTGCGGATGCTGTACCTCGTCGAGGCGGAGCAGAACACCGAGCGCCTCCGCTGGGAGGATCGCACCAGCGTGACCCTGCCCGCCGGCACCGAGGTGAGCTTCGAGACCTACTTCAACGCCTTCCCCGCCTCCTACTGGCGGCGCTGGTCCAGCCTCGACTCGGTCCTCCTTTCTCTGCGCGCGCGGGGGCGCGGCAGCATCGAGGTGTACCGCTCCAAGGTCGACGGCACCCGCGTCCACGTGGCCAGCGCCCCGGCCGAGGACGGCACCGTGCAAGTGAACGTCCCGCTCACGCACTTCGAGGACGGCGGCTGGCTGTGGTTCGACGCCGTCGCGGAGACCGAGCTCACGCTGAGCGGCGGGTGGTACGCGGCGGAGGCGCCGTCGGCCCAGACGCTGCCCGACGGCTCCCAGGTGGGGCCCTTCCGCGCGGGGGTGACCGTCGGCATTCCTACGTTCAACCGGCCCGCGGACGCCGTCGCCGCCCTCGAGGCGCTCGCCAGCGACCCGGAGGTCGACGCCGTCATCGAGGCGGTCATCATGCCCGACCAGGGCACCCAGCACCCGGCGGATGAGCCCGGCTACGCGGAGGTGACGGCCCACTTCGGCGAGCGCTTCCACGAGGTGCGGCAGGGGAACCTCGGCGGCTCGGGCGGCTACAGCCGCATCATGTACGAGGCGGTGGAGAACATCGGCGACTCGCCGTTCATCCTCTTCATGGACGACGACATCGCCATCGAACCCGAGTCCATCCTCCGCGCCGTCCAGATCGCCCGCTTTGCGGAGCGCCCCTTCGTCCTCGGCGGGCAGATGCTCAACCTGCAGGAACGCGCCCAGCTGCGCACGATGGGCGAGATCGTCGACCCGCGCACCTTCATGTGGGCGCCGGCGCCCTTCGTCCACTATGACCACGACTTCGCCGAGCACCCGCTGAGCGACAGCGCCGACCCCGGCCCCCGCCCCCGCGGCGTCTCCCCGGAGCGCTGGGCGCAGAAGAGCGCGCGCGACCTGCACCGCCGCATCGACGTCGACTTCAACGGCTGGTGGATGTGCCTCTTCCCGCGCGTCGTGGCCGAGCAGATGGGCCAGCCGCTGCCGCTGTTCATCAAGTGGGATGACACGGAGTACTCGCTGCGCGCCGCGAAGGCCGGCTACCCGACGGTCACGTGGCCCGGCGTCGCGATTTGGCACATGGCCTGGGCGGATAAGGACGACGCCATCGACTGGCAGGCCTACTTCCACCTCCGCAACCGGCTCATCGTCGCCGCTCTCTACCACGACGGCCCCGTGCAGGGCATCATCCAGAACCTGCGGAAGTCCACCTTCAAGCACCTCATGTGCATGGAGTACTCCACGCTGGCGATCCAGCTGGAGTCCATGCGGGACTTCCTCGCCGGCCCGGAGCGCCTCTTCGACATCCTCGAGACCTCGCTGCCGCGCATCAACGCCATCCGTCGGGACTACTCGGACGCGCAGGTGCTGCCCTCGGCCTCGGATCTGCCGGCCGCGAGCGGCGCCCCCGGCGTCCCGATGAAGGACATCGGCGGCCGCCTCGCCAAGATCAAGAAGATCGGCTGGCTGGCCAAGGGGCTCAAGCACAGCCTCTCCCCGGCGGACCCGGCCCACCAGGACACCCCGCAGGCGAACCTCTCCCCGGACCAGGCCCGCTGGTTCTCCCTCTCCCGGCTCGACTCCGCCACGGTGACCACCGCCGGGAACAACGGCGTCGTCTTCCGCAAGCGCGACCGGGAGCTCGCGAAGCAGCTGCTCAAGGACACGACGGCCCTCCAGAAGGAGGTCG
Source organism: Corynebacterium uropygiale (assembly GCF_021568315.1). Classification (GTDB taxonomy): domain Bacteria; phylum Actinomycetota; class Actinomycetes; order Mycobacteriales; family Mycobacteriaceae; genus Corynebacterium; species Corynebacterium uropygiale. The sequence continues at coordinate 319,357 of NZ_JAKGSI010000004.1, read as the reverse complement.
CCGAGCGCTTCGACGAGATGCGGGAACGCTACCGCGCCGCCCTGCCCGAGCTCACCTCGCGCGCGCGGTGGGGAGGGGTCTTCCGTGGCTAGCACCGACAAGCAGGAGGCCGACCTCCTCGTCGCCCTCCAGAAGGCCACCGCCGACGTCCCGGGCGTGCTCCCCGCCGCCCGGACCCTCAGCCTCATCGGGGAACATGCCGCCGGCTGGCTGCTGCTCTCCGGGGTGGGGGCGGCCGTCGACACCCGACGCCGCCGCGAGTGGCTGGGCCTCGGCGCCGCAGCCTTCACGACGCACGCCGCCTCCGTGGTCATCAAGCGGATTGTGCGGCGCCCCCGCCCCCACGATGAGCGCATCCGCATCGGCGTGGGCACCCCCTCCCAGCTGAGCTTTCCCTCCTCGCACGCGACGTCGACGACCGCCGCGATGCTCTACCTATCGAGGATCCTCGGCACGCCGTGGCCGCTGGCGGTTGTGCCGATCATGATGACCTCGCGTATGGTGCTGGGGGTTCATTATCCGACCGACGTCACCGCGGGGGCACTTCTCGGCGCCGCTGGCGCAGGACTTATCCGGACAGCAGAGAGGCACGTAGCGTGAGCGAGACTGGCCAAGCATATATTGGTTCCGAACCGCACACTTCCGGCATTGTGAATTCAGGGAAGCACAAGCCGCCGAAGAATCTCCTCGACGGCATGATCAAGGCGTTGCGCCCCAAACAGTGGGTGAAGAACGTGCTGGTCGTGGCCGCCCCCGCGGCGGCCGGTGCCGACTCCCTGCTGCACGCGCGCACCCTCATCGACATCCTCCTGGCCTTCGTCGTCTTCTGCTGCGCGGCGAGCTCCATCTACCTCATCAACGACGCCCGCGACGTCGAGGCCGACCGGGAGCACCCCACGAAGCGCTTCCGGCCCATCGCGGCCGGCGTCCTCCCGGTGAACCTGGCCTACATCATGGCGGCGGTGCTCATCGCGCTGGCCCTGGGGATCAGCTACATCGCCACTTCGGGGCACGGCCTCGCGATTGTCGTCGCCGTCTACATCGTCCTCCAGCTGGGCTATTGCTTCGGCTGGAAGCACCAGCCGGTGGTGGACATCGCGCTGGTCTCCTCGGGCTTCATGCTGCGCGCGATGGCCGGCGGCGTGGCCGCGAACATCAACCTCTCCCAGTGGTTCCTCCTGGTCGCGGCGTTCGGCTCGCTCTTCATGGCGAGCGGCAAGCGCTACTCGGAGCGGCTCCTCTCGGAGCGGACGGGCGCGAAGATCCGCAAGTCCCTCCAGGGCTACACCCCCACCTACCTGCGCTTTGTGTGGACGCTGGCGGCCACGGCCGTGGTCATGTCCTACGCCCTGTGGGGCTTTGAGCTCTCCCGCCAGACGGGCGGGGCGGCCGGCATCTGGTACCAGGTGTCGATGGTCCCCTTCACCGTCGCGATCCTCCGCTACGCCGCCGACGTCGACCGCGGCGAGGGCGGCGCCCCCGACGAGATCGCCCTCACCGACCGCGTCCTCCAGAGCCTCGCGCTCGCGTGGCTCGTGTGTATTGTCATCGCGGTCTATGTAGTTCCGGCCCTCTAAGATATGATGTTTTCTTATGACTAAACCCCGGGGGTGGCACGCCCCTGCCCTCAACCCCGCCCTGCTCAGCACCCTCGCCAGCGCCATCGTGCTCGCTGTGTTCGCGGCGGTGGGCGGCTGGATGCGGCGGTGGATTGCCGACGACGGCCTCATCGTCCTCCGCACCGTCCGCAACCTCCAGGCCGGGAACGGCCCGGTCTTCAACGCGGGGGAGCGGGTGGAGGCCAACACCTCCACCCTGTGGCAGTACCTCATCTGGATCGTCTCGGAGATCCTCCCGATGCGCCTCGAGGTCATCGTCCTGGGTCTCGCCCTCGCCTGCACGATCGCGGCGGTCGTCGTCGGGGCCCTCGGCGCGGGGCACCTCTACCGCGGCGCCGCGACCTGGGTTTTCGCCCCCGTCGGCGGCATCGTCTACCTCGCGGTGCCGCCGGCCCGCGACTTCGCCACCTCCGGCCTCGAGTGGGGGCTGTGCCTCCTGTGGCTCGCGGTGGCCTGGTTCCTCCTCGTGCTGTGGGCCGACGGCCGCTGGCCGATCGTCCTTCCCGTCCTCGCCGTGTGGGCGGGCCTGAGTTGGCTGGTCCGCCCGGAGCTGGCCCTCTACGGCGGCGTCATCATTGTGGTGCTGGCGCTCGCGCAGACCTCCGTGCGGAGAGCGGCCGGGGTCTTCGCCTGGGCGATCCCCCTCCCGCTCGCCTATGAGATCTTCCGCATGGGCTACTACGGCCTCATCACCCCGCACACGGCGGTGGCGAAATCCGCCTCCGACTCCGAGTGGGGCACCGGCTGGGCATACTTCGTAGACTTCCTCCACCCCTATGGGCTGTGGATCGCCGCGGTCCTCCTCATCGCCCTCGCCGTCTGGCAGGCCCGCCAGCGTCGCACCGACGCCCCGGCCCCCGGCCGCTGGCGCTGGGCCTCGGGGCGGACGGCCGTCGCGATCATGATCGGCTGCGCGCTGCTGCACATCCTCTACATCATCCGCGTGGGCGGCGACTTCATGCACGGCCGCATGCTGCTCATCCCCTTCTTCGCCCTCCTCCTGCCCGTCATGGTGCTGCCCATCCTCCCGATGGGGGAGCGGCGCCTCGCGCTCCGCGCGCCGGGCGTGGCGGGGCTCTGCCTCGTCCTCGTGTGGGGCGGGGTCGTCGTGGTCCGCTCGACGCCGCCCTGCGGCGAACCCTCCGGCGTGGTCAACGAGCGCGAGTTCTGGACCTGCAACACCAAGCGCATCCCCGGCAACCCGCCCAAGAACGCCGACGACTTCCTCGCCGCCGCCGTCATGCAGGACTACATGCCGGTCCTCGACGGCGCCATCGCGCACAACGACGCCGAGCTCCAACCCATCGTGCTCTCCGAGGACCCGGTGGTCATCTACTCGTGGATGCCGCTTGCGCGCCGGACGGACGTCGAGCCCTCCGAGGCCGAGCCGCTCACCCTCTACCCGACGGTGCTCGGCACCCCGGGGGTGAAGACGCCGCTCGACGTCGCGGTGCGCGATAGCGTTGGGCTCGCGACGCCGCTGGCCGCGCGCATGCCGCGGATCCCCGGCGGGCGCGTGGGCCACGACAAGTGGCTCACCGTCCCCTGGCAGGTGGCGGCGAGCGACGCCGACATCTCCCGCCTCCCCGACTGGATCGACCGCGACCAGGCCACCCTCGCTCGCGAGGCGCTGAAGAAGCCCGAGGTCCAGGAGCTCTTCGCCACCTACCGCGACCCGCTCACCGTGGGGCGCTTCTTCGCGAACATCCGCTTCGCGCTGACGACGGGCCGGACCTTAAGCTTCTCCGATGACCCGCGGGACTATTTCACCCCGGAGGAGGTCCGAGAGATCCTCGGTCATTAGGATCCTCTCAGGAAAAGGATGCCTCCAGAGAGGGGTGTGACCTGCCCTATTGCTCAAACATTGCACTCCTCCCCCAAGCTTCTGTGACAAAAAGATGTGAAGAGGGTGCGTCGTCGTTTACACTGTGATGAGCCGTCTGCCCGTCTCCGCGCGGGCGGGTGTAACGCGGAAGCGATGGGGATCGATAGATCCCGTTGAGAACCGAGAGTCGTCTACAGACGGACGTTGTACATATAAGGAGAACCATGTCTTTGAAGACTGGACTGCGGGGGCTCGTGAAGAAGGCCTCTGCCGCTGTTGTCGCCGTTGCGGCGGCAGCTTCCCTCATGGTGGCCGGCACTGGTACGGCTGCGGCCGATAACATGAATTGGCTGCGCCCCGGCTGCCGCTGGGATTCGGAATTCCCGGGTGGTGTCCCCGACTGGGTACAGCGCTGCGATGTCTACTCCGAAGCGATGGGTAAGAACATCGCCGTCCAGATCCGACCGGCTGAGCGCGGTGGCAACGCCGCCCTCTACCTGCTCGACGGCCTCCGTGCCCAGGACACGTACAACGCCTGGACCCGGGACTCCTACGCCCCGGCCAAGTTCAAGGGCACCAACATCGCCCTCGTCATGCCGATCGGCGGCGCGGCCTCCTTCTACGCTGACTGGGAGGGCCCGGCCAAGTTCAGCTCCGTGGAGCCCGTGAACTACAAGTGGGAGACCTTCCTCACCAAGGAGCTCCCGGGCTACCTCCAGCAGAACTTCGGCGTGAGCCCGAACAACAACTCCATCGCCGGCCTCTCCATGGGCGGCACCGCCGCGATGAACCTCGCGGCCAAGCACCCCGAGCAGTTCCGCCAGGTGCTCTCCTACTCCGGCTACCTCTCCACCACCATGCCGGGCATGCAGACCCTGCTGGGCATCGCCCTCATTGACGGCGGCGGATTCAACATCAACGCCATGTACGGCGGCCTCATCAACCCTCGCCGCTTCGAGAACGACCCCTTCCTTAACATGGAGGGCCTGCGCAACACCGACGTCTACGTCTCCGCCGGCAACGGCGTCCCGCGCGCCAACGAGTGGGGCATGGAACCTCGGTTCATGATCCCCGGCTCCGCGCTGGAGATCTTCGCCCGCTACACCACCGGCCTGTGGACCCTCAAGGCCCGCGCCCAGGGCATCAACTTCACCGAGGACTTCCCGCCCTACGGCCTCCACAACTGGACCCAGTTCGATGACCAGCTCAACTGGACCCGTGACCGCATCCTCAGGGTGATGAACGCCTACTAAAGGCTTTCGCTCGACGACTCTCCTGGCCCACCCCGCGCCCTGCGCGGGGTGGGTTTTTCTGTGCGCCCGGTGTGTCGATTCCCCAAACTCTCAAGTTGTACTTAAACTTGACACCAGTGCCCCGAGGCCCCCGTGGCCGACGCTCCTTCCGGAGGAGGGGAACCTTCGGAAGGCAGCCCCGTGACGGGCCTCTTCACCGACCGCTTTTCCGCATCGTCAAAGGACAACACGAACCATGAGCGTTACCGCCTCCCGATTCCCTCGGCGACGTTCCCTCCGGATCGCACTCGCCGCCACCGCCGTGCCCACGGCCCTCGCCACGGCCGCCGGTATTCTCTCCCCGGTTTCCGCCCAGGCGGAAGAGCTGTCCTCCCAGCTCTTCGGCCAGACGGCCGCCCCCGACGCCCCCGGCGAGCCCCCGGTCCGCACCCCGGTGAAGACCACCTACCCGGACGTCGGCGGGCTCCCCCAGGGCGTGGAGGTGGACCACGTGGACTGGATCAGCAACCGCTTCATCAAGGTCTTCATCAAGTCCCAGGTGATGCCGGAGCAGCTCATGCAGGTGGACATCCTCCTTGCCCGCGACTGGCAGTCCCACCCCGAGCGCACCTTCCCGGAGGTGTGGGCCCTCGACGGCCTCCGCGCGCGCGATGATGAGAACGGCTGGACCATCGAGACGAACATCGCCCAGCAGTTCGCGGACCGCAACGTCAACGTCATCCTCCCGGTGGGCGGCCAGAGCTCCTTCTACTCGGACTGGCAGCGCCCGGACAATGGCAAGAACTACAAGTGGGAGTCCTTCCTCATGAAGGAGCTCATCCCGGTCCTTGACCACGGCTTCCGCTCCAACCGCACCCGGAGTGTCGTCGGCATTTCCATGGGCGGCACGGCCGCGGTGAACCTCGCGGAGCGCAACCCGGGGATCTTCCGCTTCGTGGGATCCTTCTCCGGGTACCTCGACACGACGAGCCGCGGCATGCCGGAGGCCATCAAGGTGGCGCAGCAGGATGCGGGCGGCTATAACGCCGACGCCATGTGGGGCCCCGCTTACTCCCAGGACTGGATTGACCACGATCCGAAGCTGGGCATCGAGGCTCTGGGCGACAGCGTCGTGTACGTCTCCTCCGGCTCCGGGCGCGATGACTACGGCCGCCCCGGCTCCGCCGCGACCGGCCCGGCCAACCTCGCCGGCATGTCGCTGGAGGTCCTCTCCCGGATGACGAGCCAGACCTTCGTCAACGCGGCCAAGAAGACCAATGTCAACGTCATCACCCAGTTCCGCCCGTCCGGGGTGCACTCCTGGGATTACTGGCAGTACGAGATCGGCCAGGCCTGGCCCGCGATGGCGGATGCCATGGGCCTCTCCCAGGAGGATCGCGGGTCGGATTGCGTCGTCGGCGGCGACATCGCGAAGCAGGATCTCTCCATCGTGGGATCCTGCACCACCAACGAGTTCCCCATGGCCCGGGGCGTGGCCCAGGAGTTCCGCAACGGGACCGCCTACTGGTCGCCGGAGACCGGCGCCCACGCCCTCTATGGCACGATCAACGGCCTCTACGCCTCCATGGGGGCGGCGACCTCGTGGCTCGGCTTCCCGACCACGACGGAGCTCGGCACCCCGAACGGCAAGGGGCGCTACGTCCACTTTGAGAACGGCTCCATCTACTGGACCCCGCAGACCGGCGCCTTCGCCGTGCCGAAGGACGTCATGGAGGCCTGGGGCCGCGAGAAGTACGAGAACGGCGCGTTCGGCTTCCCCAACGGCAACGCCTATGACCTCCGCGGCACCACGGTCTTCCCCTTCGAGGGCGGCGCCTTCATCCGCACGAAGGACAACGGCGTCCAGTGGATGCGCGGTGAGATCATGAAGCGCTGGCTCGCCGACGATGGGGCCGTGGGCGCCCTCGGCGCCCCGAAGGGCCCGGAGAAGCTCATCCCCGGCGGCGCTTTCCAGGAGTTCGAGCACGGCAACATCTACTGGACCGGGAAGCTCGGCGCGCGCGTGATCCGTTACGGGCAGATCTTCGACGCCTGGGGCACGCACAACTGGGAGCGCGGCGAGTACGGCTGGCCCGTGGAGGACATGAAGGAGATCCCGGCCGGCGGCCTCGAGATGCGCTTCGAGCACGGCATCATCCGCGAGGTCAACGGCAAGATTGAAGAGGAGAAGCACTAATGCGCAGGCTGCTCACGGCCCTCTGCGGAGTGGCGCTGGCGGGCGGGCTCGTCGCCTGCGGCGGTGACGCCACCGTCGACAATGCGGGCGCGCCCTCCTCCGTCGCCCCGCTGACCAGGGAGAACACCAAGGAGAGCTCGACGGAATCCTCCTCCGACTCGACCTCCTCCTCGCTCCCGGCCCCCGCCCGCGAGCCCTCCCAGGGCGGCGAGGATCGCGGCGCCCGCGAAGTCCAAAACGCCCCCGAGGCCCAGCACCGCACCGAGGAGGAGCGGCAGTTCCTGGACGCGCTCACCAAGGAGGGGCTGGACGTCAAGGATCTGGAGGACACGCTCGTCGCCTCGGCGCAGAACGTGTGCGGGAACCCGGAGCAGTCGGGCACGCTCATCAACGCGGTGGCGGGGCAGCTCGTGGAGCAGCAGCGCACCTCGAAGAGCGTGGAGGATGTGGCCTCCCTGATTGAAAAGACCGCACAGAAAGCGTACTGCTAAGACAATGAGAAAGTTCCTCACGGTCCTTGCCGTTATCGTCGTCCTCGTCATCATCGGGGCGGGGCTGCTGCAGTGGCAGCGCTCCACCCAGCAGCCGGGAGAACAGCAGGGGCCGGGGAGCTCCGAGGAGGCTGCCCCGCAGCAGCCGGACTGGTGTCCGCGCGTGGAGGTGCTCGCCGCCCCCGGGACCTGGGAGTCCGCGGCCGACGACGACCCCATCCACCCGCACGCCAACCCCAACTCCTTCATGCTGAGCATCACGCAGCCGCTCCAGGAGACCTACCCGGAGAATGACGTGAAGGTGTGGACCCTGCCCTATACGGCGCAGTTCCGCAACATCAACGCCCAGCAGGAGATGAGCTACGACGACTCCCGCCAGGAGGGAACCGCCACGCTGGAGAACGAGCTCCGCTCGATGCACGAGCAGTGCCCCGCCACCCAGTACATCCTCTCGGGCTTCTCGCAGGGCGCGGTGATCGTGGGCGATATTGCCAACCGCATTGGGAATGGCACCGGAGTGGTGCCCGCTGACCGGGTGGCCGGTGTGGCGGTTATCGCGGATGGCCGACGCGAGCCCGGCGTGGGCGTGAGCCCGGGCGTGCAGATCGGCGGCGTGGGCGCCGAGGTGGCGCTGGCGCCGGTGAGCGGGCTCGTCCAGCCGGTGGTCCCAGGCGCCACCATGCGCGGCCCCCGGGAGGGCGGTTATGGTGAGCTTCAGGATCGCACCTTTGACTTGTGCGCGCCCAATGACTCGATCTGCGATGCACCGCGGGACCTCGGGAACGCGATGGCCCGGGCCCAGGCTCTCGTGCAGGCCAATGGCGTGCACGCGCAGTACGCGAGCAATCCCGACGTCGTGCCGGGGACCACGGCGAATCAGTGGGTCGTGGACTGGGCCAAGGGCGTGATTGACGGAGTCTAGGGCCCCACGCTATAGTTTCCGATCACGAACAAAATCACGAGTCGCGCTGGCGCGCGCCCGCGTGCCGCACGAGGAAGGGGAGGCATGGATCTTCGACAGGCCATGGCCCAGTTTTTCACCGAGAAGGGTGAGATCGCTCTCGCCCCGCAACTGACTCTCGCCGGCCTGTGCGAGCTGGTCTACCAGAAGGATCTGGCGTCCGGCGGAGGGGACACGGTCTGCCTCCACGCCTGGGACTTCAGCTCCTCCCGGGAGGGCGAGTCCCGCGGCATCACCCGCACCGAGGTGAACACGCGCATCAAGGCCGTGGCCGCCCGCCTCCAGCAGGTGTGCTCGATCGGAGATAAGGCCGCCATCCTCGCGGGCAACTCCCCGGAGTACCTCTACGGATTCCTCGGCGCCCTCTACGCCGGACTCATCCCGGTTCCCCTCTACGATCCGGCCGAGCCCGGCCACGCCGATCACCTCCGCGCCGTGCTCGCCGACGCCCAGCCGGCCGTCGTGCTCACTGCCGGCGCCTCCTCGCGGCCGGTCCGCAGCTTCTTCGCTGACCGCCCGGCCAGCGAGCGCCCCCGGATCCTCGCCATCGACGCCCTCCCGGACACCCTGGCGGAGATCTGGCGGAACCCGCTGGAGACCCCGGAGGGCAAGGAGTTCGCGGTGGCCTCCCAGACGGACCCGGTGGACCTGCCCGCCTTCATCCAGTACACCTCGGGCTCCACGCGGACCCCGGCGGGCGTCGTCCTCACGAATCGCTCCATCCTCACGAACGTCCTCCAGATGTTCCAGGCCGTCGGGGTGGGGAAGCGCCCGCTGCGCGTCTCCTCCTGGCTGCCCCTCCACCATGACATGGGCATCATCCTCAACGCCTTCGTGACGATCCTCGGCATCGAGACCGAGCTCATGGGCCCGCGCGACTTCATCCAGCAGCCCTCCCGCTGGCTGGAACAGCTCTCGCGCCGCGAGGGCGAGGAGGGTGTCGACGTCTACTCCGTGGTCCCCAACTTCGCGCTGGAGCTGGCCGCCCGCTATGGGAAGCGGGAGGGCCAGGAGCTCGACCTCTCCGGGGTGGACGGGATCATCATCGGCTCGGAGCCGGTCACCGAGCGCGCGCTCGCGCTCTTCGAGGAGACCTTCGCACCGGCCGGACTGCGCCGCGAGGCGCTGCGCCCCTCCTATGGGCTGGCGGAGGCCTCCCTCATCGTCACCACCCCGCAGCGGGAGAACCGCCCGGTCGTCTGCCACTTTGACCGGGAGAAGCTCGCCGAGGGGACGGCCGTGAAGGTTGCCGCCGACGCCGAGCAGGCCACCGCCTTCACGTCGAACGGGCAGGTCGTGCGCCCGCAGTGGCTCGTTATTGTGGACCCGGAGACCCGCGCCGAGCTGCCGGAGGGCAGCGTGGGCGAGCTGTGGCTGCGCGGCGATAACCTCGCGGTGGGCTACTACCAGCGCGCGGAGGAGACCACCGCGACCTTCCATAACACGCTGGGCGAGCGGCTGGCGGAGAACTCCACGGCGGGCGACGCCCCCGACGAGGGCTGGCTCGCGACGGGCGACCTCGGCACGATCCTCGACGGCGAGGTGTTCATCACCGGCCGCCTCAAGGACCTCATCGTCATCGCCGGGCGCAACCACTACCCGCAGGACATCGAGCACACGGTCGGCGAGGCGAGCCCGCACGTCAACCCGCAGGCCGTCGCTGCCTTCTCGGTGCCGGGGGAGGACGTGGAGCGCCTCGTGATCCTCGCGGAGCGGGCGCTCGGCGCGGAGGAGTCCGGGGACGGGGAGGCCGTGTCCGCAATCACCGCGGCGGTATCTCAGCGCCACGGCATCGTGCCGGCGGAAGTGCTCATCCTCCACGACCAGGAGATCCCGCGCTCCTCCAGCGCGAAGATCGCCCGGCGGGTGGCCCGCCAGCGCTACCTCGAGGGACAGCTGGCCCCAGAAAACACTGAGTAAGCGCCAGTTCACGCCTGAAAGAAAAGGTAGTCTTATTCATATGTTCACAGCCCGACACCCCTATTACCCTGGGAATGGTGTCGGGCTGTAGTGTTCGCTCCGTGCGTCGATGTGTAACATGCGCAGGCTGATGCGCGATAATAATCGACGTTATTCGCTAAAAAACAGATGAGGATGTAATCACGTATGGACATGAGCGCGCAGGATCTGCGGATCTGGCTTCGCGAGTGGGTGGCTAGCACGACGGGCCTCCCGCCGGAGGAGGTCACGGACGATCGCCCGCTCGAGTCGCTGGGGCTCTCCTCGCGCGATGCGGTGCTTCTCTCCGGCGAGCTCGAACGCCTCCTGGGGACCCGCCTCGACGCGACCATCGTGTACGAGCACCCCACCATCGCCTCGCTCGCGCAGCGCTTGCTCTCCGGCGAGCCCACCCGCTCCGCCCCCGCCGCGCCCGCCCTCCGCGTGCAGGACCAGGGGGAACCGGGTGTGCACGATATTGCCGTCGTCGGTATGGCGGCGCGTTTCCCGGGGGCCGACGAGGGCCTCGACGCCATGTGGCGCCTCCTCCTCCACGGCGAGGACGGCACCGGGGAGCTGCCCATGGGCCGCTGGAGTGAATACGCGCAGGATGCGGAGGTGCAGCGCCGCATCGAGAACAGCAACACGCGGGGCGGTTACCTTCGCGATATTTCCTCCTTCGACGCGGAGTTCTTCGGCATCTCCCCCGTAGAGGCGGCGAACACGGATCCGCAGCAGCGGATCATCCTCGAGCTCGTGTGGGAGGCCCTCGAGCACGCCCACCTGCCGGCCAATGAGCTGCGCGGGACGGACGTCGGCGTCTTCCTCGGCGCCTCCTCCCACGATTACGCCATGCTCATCAGCGCCGACCCCGCGGAGGCGCACCCCTATGCGCTCACCGGGACGGCCAGCTCGGTCATCGCGAACCGCGTGAGCTATGCCTATGACTTCCGGGGCCCCTCGGTGGCGGTGGACACGGCCTGCTCCTCCTCCCTCGTGGCGGTGCACCAGGCGGTCCGCGCGCTGCGCTCCGGCGAGGCCTCGGTGGCGCTCGCCGGCGGCGTGAACATCCTCGCCTCCCCGTTCGTGTCCACGGCGTTCGCTGAGCTCGGCGTCATCAGCCCGAGCAGCCACATCCACGCCTTCTCCGATGATGCCGACGGCTTCATCCGCGGCGATGGCGCGGGCGTCCTCGTCCTCAAGACGGTGGCGGAGGCCCAGCGCAACGGCGATCGCATCCTCGCGGTCATCCGGGGCAGCGCGGTGAACTCGGACGGCCACTCCAACGGCCTCACCGCGCCCAACCCGGAGGCCCAGGTAGACGTGCTGCGGCGGGCTTACGCGGATGCGGGCGTCGACCCCCGCAAGGTGGACTACATCGAGGCCCACGGGACGGGCACCATCCTCGGTGACCCCATTGAGGCGACGGCCCTCGGCGAGGTCCTCGGCGCGGGCCGGGATGCGGACAAGCCCACCCTGCTGGGCTCCGCGAAGACGAACTTCGGACACACGGAGAGCGCGGCGGGCGCCGCCGGCCTCATCAAGGTGGTCCTCTCCATGATGGGCGACACCCTGCCGCCCTCCCTCCACTTCGCCGGCCCCAACCGCTACATCGACTTTGATGCCGAGCACCTGGAGGTCGTGGAGGATCCGCGCGAGTGGCCCGAGTACTCCGGGCACAAGATCGCGGGTGTCTCCGGCTTCGGCTTCGGCGGGACGAACGCGCACGTCGTCGTCTCGGAGCTCGAGCCGGAGCGCTACGAGAGCGCCCCCGCGCGGGCGGAGGCGCAGCTCGGCGAGGGCCAGGTCATCCTGCCCGTCTCCGGGCTCCTGCCCTCCCGCCGTCGCCAGGCCGCCGAGGCGCTGGCCGACTTCCTCGAGGACAAGAACGAGGAGGACCTCCTCCCGCTCGCCCGCTCCCTCGCCCGTCGCAACCACGGGCGCTCCCGCGCCGCCGTGCGCGCCGCGAGCATCGAGGAGGCCGTGACCCGGCTGCGTCGCGTCGCGGAAGGCAAGACGAGCATGGGCATCGAGGCCGCGGATGCGCCCGCGGCGCTCGGCCCGGTGTTCGTGTACTCCGGCTTCGGCTCCCAGCACCGCAAGATGGCGAAGGAGCTCTACGAGCAGTCCCCCTTCTTCCGCGCGCGCATGCAGGAGCTCGACGAGATCGTCCGCCGCGAGGCCGGCTGGTCCGTCTGCGCCCTCATCGAGGACGACGGCCAGACCTACAACACCGAGACCGCCCAGACCTCCATCACGACCATCCAGATCGCGCTCACTGACTACCTCGCGCAGCTGGGCATCCACCCGGGCGCCGTCATGGGCATGTCCATGGGCGAGATCGCGGCGGCCTACGGCTGCGGTGGCCTCAGCGCGGAGCACGCGCTCACCATCGCGGCGCACCGCTCCCGCCTCATGGGAGAAGGGGAAGCGAGCCTGCCTGAGGATGAACTCGGCGCGATGGCTGTCGTCGAACTCAGCCCGCAGGAGCTCAGCACCCTCAACGAGGAGGAGCGCTTCGCGCACATCGAACCGGCCGTGTACGCCGGCCCGGGCATGACCACCGTGGGCGGGCCGCGGGACGAGGTGAGCGCCCTCGTGGAGAAGCTCAGCGAGGAGAGCAAGTTCGCCCGCATGCTCAAGGTGAAGGGCGCGGGGCACACCTCGGCGGTGGATCCGCTGCTCGGGGAGCTCGCCGCGGAGTGCTCCATCATCGACCCGCAGCCGCTGCGCATCCCGCTCTTTAGCTCCGTCGATCCGGGCGTGACCTACCCGGCCGGTGCTACCCCGCACGGCCCGGACTACTGGGTGCGCTGCACCCGCCAGTCCGTCGAGTTCCAGGCCGCCACGGAGGCCGCCTTCGTCGCCGGCCACGACACGATGGTGGAGATCTCGCCCAACCCGATCGCGCTCATGGGCATGATGAACACCGCCTTCAGCGTGGGCCGCGCCGACGCGAAGCTGCTCTACACCCTCAAGCGCAAGGTCCCGGCCGTGGACTCCCTCACCGACCTCGCGGCGAAGATGTACGCCGCCGGGCAGCCCGTGCACCTCGACTGGTTCACCGGGCCCGGCGAGATCCTGCCCGCCCCGCACCAGGTGTGGAAGCACCAGCGCTACTGGACCAACGCGCACCCGTCGAGCACCGGCTCCGCCCGCCTCCCGGGCGCCCGCGTCTCCCTGCCCGATGGCAGCGTCGCGTTCTCGACCAGCGCGGACCAGGCGCCTTCGGCGAACGCCGTGCTCGAGGCGGCGGCGGTGGCCGTCGACCCCGAGGCGCAGCTCGTCCACGTCGTGGAGGAGAAGGGCCTGCCCGCTGATGGCGAACTGACCTGCACCGTGAGCCGCTCCGTCGGCGGCCTGGCGATCCGCCTGCACCACATCGCGGGCGCCGGCGCGGAGCTCCTCGCCGAAGCCTTCGCGACGACGGCCACCAGCCGCGGCTTCCTCGGCGGAGCGGCGGCCGCCTCCGCGTCCGCCCCCGCCGAGACCCCGGCCCCCGCCGCCCCCTCCGCGCGCGCGGAGAGCCCGGAGGGCGCCGAGAGCGCGGACGTCGAGGCCTGGCACTGGGACCCCGAGAGCGGGGAGACCGTGGAGGAGCGCCTCCGCGCGATCGTCTCGGAGTCCATGGGCTATGACGTGGACGACCTGCCGCGCGAGCTGCCGCTCATCGACCTGGGCCTCGACTCCCTCATGGGCATGCGCATCAAGAACCGCGTGGAAAATGACTTCCAGATCCCGCCGCTCCAGGTGCAGGCCTTGCGCGACGCCTCCGTCGCCGATGTGGTGCGCATCGTGGAGGACCTCGTCGCCCACCGCGGCGAGGAGGCTCCGGAGAGCCCCGAGGCGCCGGAAGCCGCCGCCCCCTCCGCGCGCGCGGAGAGCCCCAGCGCCGCGGGAGCCGCGGGAGCCGCGGGAGCCGCGGGAGCCGCGGGAGCCGCGGGAGCCGTCGCCCCCCGCGACGCCTCGGAGCGCATGGTCTTCGGCACCTGGGCGAGCATCACGGGCGCCGCAGTGCCCGGCGTGACGAGCCCCCTGCCCGAGGTGACGGAGGAGACGGCGGAGAAGATCGCCGCCCGCCTGAGTGAGCGCTCCGGCGCCACGATCACCGCGGAGCAGGTGCGCGAGACGGAGTCCCTCGAGCCGCTCGCGGACCTCGTGCGCCAGGCCTTCGAGACGGATGTTGACGGCAACGTGCGGGTTCTCCGCGCGCGGAAGGAGGGCTCCACCCGCCCGGCCGTCTTCATGTTCCACCCCGCGGGTGGCTCGACGGTCACCTACCGCCCGCTCACCCGTCGCCTCCCGGAGGACGTCCCGGTGTACGGCATGGAGCGTCGCGAGGGAAGCCTGGAGGAGCGTGCCGCCGGCTACCTCGATGACATCCGCGCCTACGCGGAGGGGCACCCGGTGATCCTGGGCGGCTGGAGCTTCGGCGGGGCGCTCGCCTACGAGGTGGCGAAGCAGCTGGCGGATGATCCGCAGGTGGACGTCGCGCTCATCGCGCTGCTCGATACGGTGCAGCCGAAGGAGCCTATCCCCAACACCCCGGAGGAGACCCGGGCCCGCTGGGAGCGCTACGCGGCCTTCGCGAAGAAGACCTATGGGCTCGACATGCCGGTGCCCTATGAGCTGCTGGATTCGGCCGGTGAGGACGCGGTCCTCGGCATGATCCAGGAGTTCCTCGCCACCACGGATGCGAGCGCGCACGGGCTCTCCCCGGCGGTGCTCGAGCACCAGCACCACAGCTTCGTGGACAACCGGATCCTCGACCAGCTGGACTTCCACCGTTGGGAGGGGCTGGACGTGCCGGTGGTGCTCTACCGCGCGGAGCGGATGCACGATGGTGCGATCGAACTCGAGCCGAATTATGCCGAGATTGCGCCCGATGGCGGCTGGTCCGCTATCGTGACAGACTTGGATATCGTGCAACTCCGCGGCGACCACCTGGGCGTCGTCGATGAACCGGAGATTGGGAAGGTCGGCGCGGATCTCACGCGCCGAATCGACAACCTCTCATAGAGGGAAGGTGTAAGTGTGACCGCGAGGACCACCGCGGAAAAGATCGCAGACCTGCGCGCCCGTCTGGAGAAGGCGCAAGACCCCGGCTCGGAGCGATCGCGCGCGAAGCGTGACGCCGCCGGTCGCACCACTCCGCGCCAGCGCATCAACGCTCTGCTCGACGAGGGCTCCTTCGTGGAGATCGGCGCCCTCGGCCGCACCCCCGGCGAGGAGAACGCCCCCTACTCGGATGGCGTCGTCACCGGCTACGGCAAGATCGACGGCCGCCCCGTCGCGATTTATGCGCACGATAAGACCGTCTTCGGTGGTTCGGTGGGCGTGACCTTCGGCAAGAAGGTGTGCGAGGTCATGGACATGGCGATCCGCATCGGCTGCCCGGTGATCGGCATCCAGGACTCCGGCGGCGCCCGCATCCAGGACGCGGTGACCTCCCTCGCGATGTACTCGGAGATCGCGCGGCGTCAGATGCCGCTCTCGGGGCGCAGCCCGCAGATCTCCATCATGCTCGGCAAGTGCGCGGGCGGGGCGGTCTACGCCCCGGTGACCACGGACTTCGTCATCGCCGTCGACGAGGAGGCGGAGATGTACGTGACGGGCCCCGCGGTCATCAAGGAGGTGACCGGCGAGGAGATCACCTCCGCCGAACTGGGCGGCGCCCGCCAGCAGGAGCAGAACGGTAATGTCTCGCTCGTCGTCGGCAGCGAGGAGGAGGCCTTCGACACGGTCCGGGAGCTCCTCGACCACCTGCCCCTCACCTGCTTCGATGAGGTTCCCACCTTCGACGCCCCCAGCGACGAGGAGATCGGCGAGGACCCGGAGCTTGACTCCTTCATGCCCGACGACACGAACGCCGGCTACGACATGCTGGACCTCCTCCCGAAGCTCGGGGACGACGAGAACATCCTGGAAATCCAGCCGAACTTTGCCCCCAACCTCATCACGGCGTTCGGCCGGATCGACGGGAAGACGGTCGGTTTCGTCGCGAGCCAGCCGATCCAGTACGCCGGCTGCATCGACGCGGACGCGGCGGACAAGGGCGCCCGCTTCATCCGCATCTGCGATGCCTACAACATCCCCCTCGTCTTCGTGGTCGATACCCCGGGCTACCTGCCGGGCGTCGAGCAGGAGAAGGTGGGCCTCATCCACCGCGGGGCGAAGCTCGCGTTCTCGGTGGTGGAGGCCACCGTCCCGAAGGTGACGCTCATCGTGCGGAAGGCCTACGGCGGCGCCTATGCCGTCATGGGCTCCAAGAACCTCACCGGCGACATCAACCTCGCCTGGCCGACGGCGCAGATCGCGGTCATGGGCTCGGCGGCGGCCGTCGTCATGCTCCAGGGCAAGCAGCTGGCGGCCGCGCCCCCGGAGCAGCGCGAATACATGAAGAAGCTCTTCATGGACTTCTACGACGAGAACATGACGAGCCCCTACGTCGCCGCCGAGCGCGGCTATCTTGACGCCATGATCCAGCCGCGGGACACGCGGCTTGCCCTCCGCCGGGCGCTGCGTCAGATGGAGGGCAAGCGGGAGAGCGACCTCCCGAAGAAGCACACGATCATGCCGATGTAGCGGCCGCGGCGCTGGCGGCCCCCGCCGCCCACGCCGCCCAGCCGCTCCCCGCCTTACTCGTTGCAGGCGATGCCATCGCCGTTGGCGTCGAGCCAGGGGCCGAAGTGCTCATCGCCGAAGACCGGGCGGGGCCAGCCGGACTTCTCCCAGACCTCACAGGTGGGGAAGAGCGGCTCCTCGCCGTTTTCATCGGTGGGGTAGGCGCCATTGTTGGGGGTCGCCGGGGCTTCCGGCTGCGGGGCGGGGGCCGGTGCCCCCGGGTTCTCAGGTGCCGGAGCGGGGGCCGGCGGGTTCTCAGGCGCCGGTCCGGGGGCGGGCGCCGGGGCGGGAGCCTGCTGCCCGCCGCCACCCCCGTTGCTACCCCCGCGGGCGGGCTGGGGTTCCTGCCCGCCGCCCGAGTTCTGGCCGCCACCGGAGGAGGTGGAGGCCTTGGAGCTGCTGCTGGAGGAGGAGCGGCTCGTCGAGCTCTTCGAGCTGGAGGAGGAGCTGCTGCTGGAGGAGCTGGTGGTCTCCGTCGAGTCATCTCCGCCACCGCAGGCCGTCGTGAACACGAGGACGCCGGCGAGGAGAGGAATGCTGGCATACATGCGGATAGACTTCTTCACCTGGGGATTTCCTTTCTGTCTTCCCTCGGACATGTGTAAGTAGTGAGGATAAACGAAAGGAAAGATGAGTGGGAGTGAACCCTTCATTATTGGGGTAGAAAGGTATAATCTTTAGGGATGGGAGGGCGGCCCGTGCCCTCCCCGCAGGACAGAAAGGACCGCCATGTTCGAACTCAGCACCTCCCTTGACGAGCTCAGCGAGATGCTCAACTCCATCTTTGCCTTCGGGGGTTCACTCCAGGCTATTTTTGATGCACTTTTTCATCGGTAGGATGTAACACGAGCGTTCGCGCGGAACTCACACGGGAGATCGTGGGGACCAACCTCGCGTGAACGTCAGTGAGCCCCCTAGGCTGCTCCCTAGGGGGCCTCCTTTGACTTAACGGCGGGCGGAGGGGGCCTGCCGGGCCTTTTGTCGGATCGAGATGATCATGATGACCACGAGCGCTAGCGTCACCCACAGCGCATAACGGTTCACGACGCTCACCACCTGCAGCACTTCCTGCCCATAACGCACACCCAGGTACGCGAAGATGCTGTTGCGCAGCAGCGTGCCCACGGCATTGATGAGCAGCACCGCCCACAGCGGGATCTTGCGGATACCGCTCAGCAAGTTACAGATGATGAGCGTGGGGAGGAAGGGGATGTACGAGAGGACCGTCGCCCCCATGAGCGCGGGCGTGGAGAGATTCTCCAGCCGGCGCGTCCACCGCCCCATGCTCGGCGACTGGGAGCTCATCTGCTCGAGGTACTCGCGCCCCCAATAGCGGCCGATGAGCCACCACTGCGGCATGAGGTAGAGGGAGCCCACGAGGGTCATCGCGACGATCGCCCACGCGGGGGTCCCGCCCGCCGTGGACTGCGCGCCCCCCACCACCGCCGAGGTGTATCCGCCGACGAGCAGGGCGTAGATCTCCGCGTGGTTAAGGAACCACGCACGCAGCGGGATGAAGGCCATGCTCAACACGAGCCCGACGAGGATGTAGGCCAGGATCAGGTAGTCGCGCTTCCCGGGATTCCGCAGGTAGGAGGGGATGTTATCGACGTTATCGGGGGTGGTGCCGTCGGCGGGGGAAGTCATGCCCATGAGGTTATCACCACGCGTTTCGTTTCCGGCTGGCGCAGAAGGTCGTACCCCGAGGGGGCTCTCCGCGCGCGGGGAGCGTGCAGCGTGGGCCTACGCCGCGGCCTTGCGCGCGCGCAGGCGGGCGATCCCCCGCCAGCCGAGGAAGAGGATCGCGGAGGTCACACTCGCGACGATGATGAAGGACCAGTGCGGCACGGCCTGGTGCTTGATCCCCCAGATGGCAAGGCCCACGATGACGGACGCGATCCAGGCGATGAGCCCCGCGGGGGAGACGGCGGCGCCGGTGAGGCGTCGGTACGCAATGTAGGCCCAGGCGAGGAGCATCCCCAACCAGAAGGGCCACGCGGTGTTGAGGACGCCGAGGAAGCTGAGGGGCAGGTCCTGGGAGTTGTGCGCGATGCGCGCGAGGAGGGCGAAAACAAAAATCATCACGAGGTCCGTGATGAAGGATGCGCGGTTACTCATGAGTCGAGCTTATCGCTGGCGGCGGAGCGGCTGGTCGCCGGGGTGAGGCCCCTCGGCACGAAGGAGGCGAGGTAAATCACCCAGCCGATCGCCGTGATGAGGATGAGGGAGACCAGTCGGTAGATGATGACGGAGGCTGTCGCCGCCGACGCCGTCATCCCGGTGGCCACCAGCGTGCCCACCATGGCGGCCTCGACGGGTCCGATCCCGCCCGGGGTCACCTGGGCGGAGCCGGCGATCTTCGCGGTGACGAAGGCGAGCACCACGCCGACGATGGTGGTGGAGTTGGGCTCGCGCTCGAGCCACGGCAGGGAGCCGGTGATGGCCCACACTGCGGCCCAGAGGCCGAGGATGTCAAAGACCCAGTTGGCCAGGGACCACATCGCGGCGATTGCGAAGCGGCCGGGGCTCAGCACCACCGAGCGCAGCTGGAGGAACTGGCGCCGCACCGCCGGGACCCAGCGGTCCCGCGGCCCGTGCGAGAGCCGGTTGATCTGCCGCACCACCCACACGGCGCAGCGGGTGACGGTCTCCGGGTTGCGGGACACCCAGTAGACGATCGTCGCGACGCCCACCATGATGACGATCGTCCCGATGAGGGAGAGCAGCGACAGGTGGGCGCCCAGGAGCAGCACGCCAACGAGGCCGAGCACGGCCAGCCACATCGTCGAGAGCACCCCGGACAGCACGATGAACCAGGACACGAGGACCACGCTCGCGCCCCAGCTGCGCTGCACCTGGAAGGTGAAGATCGCGGAGAAGGCGGGCCCCCCGGGCAGGGTGGTGGACCAGGAGTTCGCGGCGAAGGTGAGCATCGCGGTGTCTCGACGACGCATCCTCGGCGCGCCGCTTTCCAGGAGGAGGTACATGACCTCGCCCATGGAGAGCAGCGCGAACACCAGCAGGAGCACCACCACGAGGGACTTCCCGGTGTCCGCGCGGCTGGCGACGTCGAGGCCCTCCTCGATGAATCCGAGCTGCTCCCGAAACGCCACAACAATGCAGACCACCGCGAAGAGGGAGACTCCCCACATGATGAGCGTGCGCTTTGATCCTCGCATGTCACTCCAACTCGCGGCGCTGTTCGTGCTCGAGCTCCAGGCGGCGCATGAGCTGCGAGAACGGGATGAGGGTGCCGTCCTCGCTGGAGCGGCGGCCGTGGCGGGTGGTCTCGTGCTCGGCGACGATCTCCGCCTCGTAGATGCCGTCATCCTCCTCGTGCCAGTCCGGCCAGGAGTCCTCGGGTTCGGGTTCGGGCGCGGGTTCCGGTGTCGGCGCGGTGGCGGTGGCCGCGGAGGGCTGCGCTTCCGGCGCCGGCCCCTCCGGCCTCTCCTCCGCGCGCGCGGGGGAGGCCGGCACGCCGGTGTCGAGGGCGCCGTGCCCGATGTGGGCGTAGGCGCGGCGCACGAAGCGGGGCGCCCACCAGTTGTCCTCGCGGAGGAGGTGCATGACGGCGGGGACGAGGAACATGCGGATGACGGTGGCGTCGAGGAAGAGGGCCGCGATCATGCCGAAGGCGATGTACTTCATCATGACGATCTCGGAGAAGCCGAAGGCCCCGCACACGACGATCATGATGAGCGCCGCCGCCGTGATGATGTGCCCGGTGTGCGCCGTGCCGTACTTGATGGATTGGTCGGTGGTGGCGCCGCGGTCGCGGGCCTCCACCATGCGGGAGACGAGGAACACCTCATAGTCCGTGGACAGCCCGTACATGATGGCGAGCAGCAGGACGAGGATGGGGCTCATGAGCGGCCCGGCGGTGAAGTTGAGCACCGAGGAGCCCAGGCCGTCGACGAACATGAGCGTGAGGATCCCGAGGGTGGCGCCCATGCCGAGGACCGTCATGATGATCGCCTTCGCCGGGAGGACGACGGAGCCGAAGACGAGCGACAT
The DNA here is from genome assembly GCF_021568315.1 of Corynebacterium uropygiale. Lineage (GTDB taxonomy): Bacteria > Actinomycetota > Actinomycetes > Mycobacteriales > Mycobacteriaceae > Corynebacterium > Corynebacterium uropygiale. The sequence continues at coordinate 298,456 of NZ_JAKGSI010000004.1, read as the reverse complement.
GAGGATGAACGTCGCGACCACTACGTAGAGCGCCATCCACGGCAGCTTCGCCAGGAGGGCCTCGATGGACTCGACCTCCAGCGCCGGGGTGCCGCCCACGTACACGTGGACGCCCTCCGGCACGTCGATGGCGCGGAGCTGCTCGACCACGTCCTTGTTGTGCGAGCGGTCGGTGATGCCCGCGGAGAGCACCGTCGTGCCCCCTTGGGAGGAGGAGGCGCCGAAGCGGCCGGTGAGGCCGTCGACCTCGTTGGCCTGCTGGTAGATCTTCACGAGCTGGGCGTTATCGGCGCCGGTCACGACGAGCTTCACCGGCTCCGTGCGGAAGGTGGGGAAGGTTTCGTTGAAGTCGTCCTGCGCGATGCGGGTGTCGTTCTTTGGGGGGAGGTAGGTCTCGTTGATGCCGCCGAAGGTGATGCCCACCATGGGCAGCGCGAGGGCGACGAGGCAGCCGGCCACGATGACCGTGGAGGCCTTCGCGTGGCGCATCGCCCAGGCGGGCAGGCGGTACCAGAAGGTGTCCTCGAGGCGGCGGGCGCGCCGGGAGGTGCGGCGGACGGAGAGGAGGTCGATCTTCGGGCCGATCATCGCGAAGATCGAGGGCAGCACCGTGAGCGAGAGGATCGCAGCGAGGCCCACCGCGGAGATCGCGCCATAGGCGACGGACTTGAGGAAGGCCTGCGGGAAGACGAAGAGGCTGGACAGGGCCACGGCCACCATCGCGGCGGAGAAGACCACCGTCTTGCCCGCGGTGGCGGCGGTCGTCGCGACGGCACGCTCCACGCTCACGCCCTTGTCCATTTCCTCGCGGAAGCGGGAGACCATGAAGAGCCCGTAGTCGATCGCCAGGCCCAGGCCCAGCAGCGTCACCACCGACTGCGCGAAGATGTTCACCTGCGTCACTCCCGCGAGGATCGAGAGCACGCCGAGGGACCCCAGGATGGAGAGGATCCCCACGATGAGCGGCATCGACGCCGCGACGACGGAGCCAAACACGATGATGAGGAGGATGCCGACGGCGGGAAGGGCATAAATCTCGGCGCGGTGGATGTCCCCGGCCATGCCTTCGTCGAGAGCATCGGCGACGGCCGTGGCGCCGGCGACCGTGATGGTAGTGCCGCCGGGGAGGTCGGTGGTGAGCTTGTCCTCGATGGCGCGGAAGTCTTTGAGGGTCTGCTCGCCGTCGCCTTTGAGGCCGATGGCGGCGAAGGCCTCGGTGTGGTCATCGGTGATGAGCTGCTTGTTTCGCGTGTCGAAGTAGCTGGTGACGTGGTCCACCTGCGGCAGCTCGGCGAGGGATTTCAGGTGCTCCTGGGCGGCCCCGAAGGTGCGGGGGTCGTCGAGGGTGCGGTCATTGGGGGCGTGGAAAAGGAGGATGATGTCCCCGTTGTTGTCGCGCCCGAAGGTGTCGGCCTCGATCTGGGCGGCACGGGTGGAGTCCGAACCGGGGTCGTCCCAGCCCTCCTGGCTCATGCGGTCGGCCAGCCGGGTTCCCATGAATCCGTAGAGCGCGACGACCGCGATGAGAATGATGAGCGGGATGATCCGCCGATGCCGGTAGGCAAAAAATCCCCACTTTTCGAACATTGTTGGGGCCCTTCCTCCTGGATCTCCGTATCTAAATCTGTGAACCCTAGTGCGAGGAGCGCAGGGCGGCGAGCGAGCGGAACGGCTGCAGCCAGGCACCTTCGTCGGGCAGGTGGTCCAGCCCGATGCGCGGCAGCGGCTCGAGGAACACCTGGGGGATGTCCTCGAGGTCGATGAACTCGATCACGTCGCTGCTCACGGCCCAGGACGCGTGCTCGTGGAAGCCTAGCACCGTGACGGGGATGCCCTCCTCGGCGAGGTCCTCCAGCGTCTCCTTGAAGTTCTGCCCGTCGGCGCTCGCGACGACGAGCCCGCGCAGGCAGCCCTCCGCGTGGCGGCGCCGGATGTGATCGAGCATGTCGGGGTCGACGTCCGAATCCTCGGTGCTCTTCGGCTTGGCGAAGACGGCGAAGCCCACGTTGCGCAGCGCATCGACCCACGGGCGGATGATGTCCGCGCCGTCGGGGTTGACGTTGGTGAACACGGTGGCCTCGGGCAGCACGGTGACGTCGAGGTCCTCCGTGAGCGCGTCGGCCTCGTCGAGAAGCCAGCGGCCCACCGCGTCGAAGCGGGGGCGCTGCTGGGAGGAGGGGCGCCCGCCGAGGAGCGCGCCCAAACCCATGTCGAGGTTCGGGGCATCCCACACGAGGAGCAGCGTGTTCTCCTCCGGGAGTGAAGGGCCGCCGAGGTGCGGCTGTCGGTGATCGTCGTGAAGTGTCATGTTAAAGCTCTCGATCGTCGGGGGCGTCGGTGCGCTGCCAGAGGAACTCGTGGATGGAGTGATCCATGGTGAGGCCGCGGCGTTCAAACTTCGTCAGCAGCTGGCGGTCCGTCAGCTGCGGGCACTCCGGCCACGGCCAGCCCTTGTACTCCAGGAGGGGCTCGACGGTGACCAACTCGGAAATCCACTCGGCGTACTCCGCGTGGTCGGTTGCCACGTGGAGCACCCCGCCCGGTTTGAGGCGGTTCGCGATGAGGTGGAGCGGGCCAGACTGGATGATCCGCCGCTTGTGGTGCCGGGCCTTGGGCCAGGGGTCGGGGAAGAAGATGCGCACGCCGTCGAGCGAGCCGGGCGCGATCATGCGCGTGAGCACCTCGATGCCGTCGCCGCGGACCATCCGGATGGTGGGAATGTCCTGGAGAACGATCTGCGTGAGGAGCTTCGCAAGCCCCGGCCGGTAGAGCTCGACGGCGATGATGTTGGTGTCCGGCTCGTGCGGGGCCATCGCGGCCGTCGACGTGCCCGTGCCGGAGCCGATCTCGAGGATCGTCTTTGCCCCCTCGCGGCCGAACCACGCGGGGATGTCGATGAGCTCATCGGAGAGCTCGCGTCCCAGGGTGGGCCAGTACTCGTCCCAGCGCTCCTGCTGGTTCTCCGTGAGGGTGCCGCGGCGGAAGCCGATCGAGCCGAGGCGCGGGTAGTCGAGGCCGTCGCGGAACTCGGAGCGCGGCGGGCCGGCGGGGCGGCTCGGCCCCGAAGAATCCGAAGAATGAGGGTTATGAGGAAAATTAGACATCCCCGCTATTGTCCACGGCAACCGGGGGAGCGTGCAATTTTCGCTTCACACCGTGCATCACCTCACACTGCGATAAATCTCACAGTGAGGTCACAGTACGGCCGTTATGATTTGCGCTGGTGAGGGCGATGGGGGTGGCGGGGGTAGCGCTGTGGCGGCGCGATGGTCGTCGAGAATCTCCGCTCGGGCGTAACCCTGCGCGACCATGAGCGAGCAGCCCGGGAAAGTGGCCCCCGCTTGGGGGTGAGGTGTGGGTGTCTCATGTCACTGTCAGTGTTTTGTTGTGCTTTGTGTGGGAGCAGACGTCATTTTCCCCCGCACCTCTCCCACCAAATCACTACTCTGAGTGATGGAACTCCAAGGATTTTCCATCACGTCAGGAGAGAACATGAGCATTGAGATCAAGGGTCTGGAAACCCCTGCTCCCACCGAGAATGAAGAGATGCTGCGTTGGATCGCCGACGCAGTGGAACTGTTTACCCCGGAGCGCGTGGTTTTCGCCGACGGTTCCGATGAAGAGTGGAACCGCCTCGCCGATGAACTGGTCGAAGCCGGCACCCTGATCAAGCTGAACGAGGAGAAGCGCCCCAACAGCTACCTGGCGCGCTCCAACCCGTCCGACGTTGCCCGCGTTGAGTCCCGCACCTTCATCTGCTCCAAGGATGAGGACGGCGCCGGCCCCACGAACAACTGGGCCGACCCGGACAAGATGAAGGCCGAGATGACCGAGCACTACCGCGGTTCCATGAAGGGCCGCACCATGTACGTGGTGCCCTTCTGCATGGGTCCGATCTCTGACCCGGAGCCCAAGCTCGGTGTCCAGCTCACCGACTCCGCTTACGTCGTCATGTCCATGCGCATCATGACCCGCATGGGCAAGGAGGCCCTCGACAAGATTGGCCCCACCGGCGACTTCGTCCACTGCCTCCACTCCGTCGGCGCTCCGCTGGAGCCCGGCCAGGAGGACGTCGTCTGGCCGTGCAACGACACCAAGTACATCACCCAGTTCCCGGAGACCAAGGAGATCTGGTCCTTCGGCTCCGGCTACGGCGGAAACGCCATCCTCGCGAAGAAGTGCTACGCCCTGCGTATCGCTTCCGTCATGGCGAAGGAAGAGGGCTGGATGGCTGAGCACATGCTCATCCTGAAGCTCATCTCCCCGGAGGGCAAGGCCTACCACATCTGCGCCGCCTTCCCGTCCGCTTGCGGTAAGACCAACCTCGCGATGATCACCCCGAGCATCCCCGGCTGGAAGGCCGAGGTCGTGGGCGACGACATCGCCTGGCTGAAGCTGCGCGACGACGGCCTCTACGCCGTCAACCCGGAGAACGGCTTCTTCGGTGTTGCCCCGGGCACCAACTACTCCTCCAACCCGAACGCCATGAAGACGATGGAGCCGGGCAACGCCCTGTTCACCAACGTCGCGCTCACCGACGACGGCGACGTCTGGTGGGAAGGCATGGAGAACAAGCCGGAGCACGCCATCGACTGGAAGGGCCACGACTGGACCCCGGACGGCGAGAGCCGCTCCAGCCACCCGAACTCCCGCTACTGCGTCCCGATCAAGCAGTGCCCGGTCGCTGCCAAGGAGTACGACGACCCGAAGGGCGTCAAGGTCGACGCCATTCTCTTCGGTGGCCGCCGTCCCGACGCCGTGCCGCTGGTCACCCAGGCCATGAGCTGGAACCACGCGACCTTCATCGGCGCCACCCTGTCCTCCGGCCAAACCGCTGCCTCCGCTGAGGCGAAGGTCGGCTCCCTGCGCCACGACCCGATGGCCATGCTGCCCTTCATCGGCTACAACGTCGGTGACTACCTCCAGCACTGGATCGACATGGGCAAGAAGGGCGGCGACCGCATGCCGGCCGTCTTCCTCGTGAACTGGTTCCGCCAGGGCGAGGATGGCCGCTTCCTGTGGCCGGGCTTCGGCGAGAACTCCCGTGTCCTCAAGTGGATCGTTGACCGCATCGAGGGCAAGGTGGGCGCCCGCGAGACCCTCGTCGGCTACACCGCCAACGCCGAGGACCTCGACCTCGAGGGCCTGGACATCCCGCTCGAGGACGTCAAGGAGGCGCTGCGTTCGCCGGCCGAGAAGTGGCAGGGCGACCTCCCCGACAACGAGGAGTGGCTGAAGAAGCTGGGCCCGAAGGTCCCGCAGGAGGTCTGGGACGAGTTCGAGGCTCTCAAGGAGCGCATCTCGGACCGCCTCTCCAAGCAGAACTAAGAGTGTGACGACGACGGCAACCCCGGCGCCCTAAGCCGGGCCCCTGCCGCCACACCTCAGGCCCGGAGCGAGAAGCTCCGGGCCTTTCTGCGTCTTGGGGGCGGGGCGGGCCGGCGCTGGGGCCCGCCCCCGGCCTACCCGATGAGAACCGGGTCGGCGTCGTCCTCCCGGATGACGCCGAGGTCCTGGCGCGCCATGACGTCGGCGCCCACGTTGATGCCCTGGCTGACCTCGGCGGAGACCTTCCAGAGGCCATTCCCCAGCGGGGTGAGCCACGGGTCGCGCACGGCCACCTCCACGACGTTGTACTTGGCCGCGGCGGTGACGGTGCCGTGGTAGCGGCGGATGCCGTCGCCCTGGTCTGCCGCGCGGGAGAAGGTGGCGCGCCCGTCGCTCACGCCGGCGCCATCGCGGGCGCTGAGCGTCCCGCGGGTGGCCTGCACGGCGGAGGCCAGCCAGTCCGCGCGCACGGAGAGCTCATTGGTGGGGGCGGCGGGGGCGTGGGGTCCGGGCTCGGCGGAGTAGGGGAGGGGCACGAAGATCTCCTCCGCCGGGTTGACCGACCCACCCGCGGCGTAGACGTAGACGCCCCACTGGTCGCCCGGGGTGGTGGCTGGCGGGTTGACGGTGATGCGCGCGGTGAAGGAGCCGTCGGCGGCCATGGGCTGGGACTCGCGCGCGATGGAGCGGCGCATGTCGATGGGGGCGTTGGGGATGGACTCGAGCGTCCCGGCGGGCATGACCCAGGCCATCGCGGAGTGCGGGTGGGTGCGGTTCGCGGCGGGGGCGCCCTCGCTGGGCTTCCACGAGGAGGGGAAGGCGCTGTAGAGCACCCAGACGCCGTTCGGCGTGCCGGGTGGGACGGGGAGCACGAAGCCGCCGCGGTTGGCCTGCGGGTTGAAGCCCGTGCCGTGGACGAGGAGCTCGTCGCCGCGGTGGACCGGCCCGGTGACGGGGTTGCCGTCGAGGTCCGTCACGGTGATGTGGGGGTTCTCGACGGCCTCCCCCGCGGCGCTGCGGAGCAGCGGGGAATTGTCGGGGATGGTGGGCATGGCCTGGGCAGCCGGGGCGAGGAGGCTGATGCTCGCAGCTGTGGCGAGGATGAGGAGCCTGCGGGACATTCTGGTCATACCATGATGATAAACCCAGCCTTACCTTAAAAACCAAAGGCGCGAGGGGCCGGCGGGGCCGGGGCATACAATGAAACTATGCAGTTGACCATGTTTTCTGATCTCTCACTGCGCGTCATCATGTACCTCGCGGCGGGGGAGCCGGGCCGCAAGTACACCGCGGGCGAGATCGCAGAGACCTTCGGTGCGTCCAAGGCGCACGTGGCCAAGGTGGTGACGCGGCTCTCTTCGATGGGGTTAGTGAGCTCGACGAAGGGCCGCGGCGGGGGCATCGTCCTGGCGGAGGGGGCCGAGCGGGAGTCGGTGGGGGCGCTCCTGCGTGAGATTGAGCACGGTGAGGTCGTCGACTGCAGCTCCTGCGTCCTGTCCCCGGATTGTTTGCTGCGCGGGCATTTGGCCCGTGCGCAGGAGGCTTTCTTTGCCACGCTGGATCCGGTGACGATCCGCGACGTGGCGGGGCCGTCGGGGCAGGCGGTGCCGTTGGGGATTAAATCGGTATCTGGGATGCGCTAAAAGTGTTAGGGTGGGTCCCATGACTCACCCACTCACTCCTGAACAGGAACAGATCGTCCGCGACACCCTGCCCGTCGTGGGCGCGAAGATCGACGACATCACACCGAACTTCTACCGGCGCATGTTCGCCGCCCACCCCGAGCTCATCGCCCACGTTTTCAACCGGGGCAACCAGAAGCAGGGCGCCCAGCAGCGCGCCCTCGCCGCCTCGTTCGCGACGTTCGCGAAGACCCTCGTGGACCCCGAGGCCCCGGACCCGGCGGAGCTCCTCGCGCGGATCGGGCACAAGCACGTCTCCGTGGGCATCCGCGAGGACCAGTACCCCATCGTCCACACGCACCTCTTCGACGCCATCGAGGAGATCCTCACCCCGGAGGTCTTCCAGGGGCCGGTCCGCGAGGCCTGGGATGCGGTGTACCGGGAGATGGAGCGCGTCCTCGTCGACTTCGAGAACGGCATCTACGAGGAGAAGGGCGTGGCCTCCGGCGACGTCTTCCGCACGGTCCGCGTCACGCGCAAGCAGCGCCTCACCGACACCATCACCGCCTTCACCGTCGCCTCTGACGCCGACTTCCGCCCCGGCCAGTACATCTCCGTCCGCCGCACCATGGCCGACGGGGCCGGGCAGCTGCGCCAGTACTCGCTCATCGGCGCCCCCGGGCGCGGGGAGCTCTCCTTCGCCGTAGAGCGCGACGGGGAGGTCTCGCAGTCCCTCATCGACGGGCTCGAGGAGGGCCAGGACGTCGAGATCTCCCTCCCCACCGGCGACCTCGTCCTCGACGAGGAACGAGACACCCCGGTGGTGCTCGTCTCCGCGGGGATCGGCGCGACCCCGATGGCCGGCATCCTCCAACACCTCGCCGACGCCGGCTCTCCGCGCGCGGTGCTCGACCTCCACGCGGACCACAGCGAGGAGACGGACGCCCTGCGTGAACTCCGGGCGGAGGCTGTGAAGCGCCTGCCCCACGGGGCTGCGCGCACGTGGTACGCGCCGGAGCGCCTCCACCTGCGGGACGTCGACCTCCCCGAGGACGCCGACGTCTACCTCTGCGGGGGCACCGGCTTTCTCCAGGCGGCGCGGGCGGAACTCGAGGAGCGCGGGGTTCCCCGCGCGCGGGTGCACTTCGAGCTGTTCGGGCCGAACGACTGGCTGCTGGACTAGTCCGCGCGGGGGTCCGCGCCCGCGCCCGCGGCCCCGCCTCCGCTCTCCGCGCGCGCGGAGGAGTAGACGAGCAGCGACCGCGTGAGGTAGTCGAGGAGGATCGAGAGGCCGAGGAGGCTGACGAAGTCCTTCTTGTGGCGGGGCCCGAGGGCGATGGGGGTGGCCTTGTAGGTGAGGACGTGGTCGCTGGCTTGGGCGATGTAGCCGGTGGTGTGCGCGGCGAGGCAGATGACGGGGACGGAGCGGGCGCGGAGGTTCGCGAGGATGGGCTCGTAGCCGGGGGTGGCGCCGGAGAGGCTGAGGACGATGAGGACGTCCTCGGAGGTGATGGCGGTGATGCCGTTGTCGAGCTCCAGGCGGGAGGGGATGAGCACCGCGAAGTAGCCGTAGTTGATGAGCGACTTCATGAACTCCTTGGCGGCGAGGCGCTGGGAGTAGCCGGTGGCGCAGAGGTAGATGATGCGGGCGTCGTGGATGAGGCGGAGCGGGGCGCTGATGTCGGGGCCGCCCAGCAGCTCGTCGATGGTGGTGACGGTGTCGGCGCGGGCGGCGTCGAGGAGCTCGACCGTGTCGAAGGAGCTGTGGGCCCGGGAGTTCTTCACAAAGAATTTCAGCTCCGCGAAGCCGGCGAATCCGAGCTTTTGCGCAAGCCGGATGACGCTGGCCGTGGAGCTGAAGGTAGCGCGGGCGATGGTGGACACCGTGGCGTCGACGACCTCGTCCTCGTGCTGGGAGAGGTAGGTGAGGATGGTGCGTTCGGTGTCGCTCAGTGAGCCCAGGGTCCCCTGGGCGCAGGCGCGCTCGACGAGGTCCATGCTCCCAGGGTAGCCGTCGGGAATTAGGGGGTGGGGGCGGAGACCATCGATTCGAAGCGGTCGCGCACCTGGGGGACATCCATGCCGACGATCACCTGGTAGGACGTGCCTTTGCGCACGATGCCCAGGGCCCCGGCTTCGGTGAAGGGGGCGTCGGAGGCCTCGACGGCGGCCTCGTCGTGGACGGTGACGCGCAGGCGGGTGGCGCAGTTGGTGACGCTCGCGATGTTCTCGGCGCCGCCGAGGAGGCGGAGGAAGTCCTCGGCGCGCTGGGTGTAGCTGTCCGCGGGAGCGGCCCCGGCCTCCTCGCCCTTCTTCCGCGCGCGGTACTCGGCCTTGGAGTGGAAGTGGATCTCCTCGCCGTCGTCCTCGCGGCCCGGGGTCTTGAGGTTGAGCTTGAGGATGAGGAAGCGGAAGAGGAAGAAGTAGATCGCGGAGAAGCACAGGCCGATGCCGATCTGCGCGAGGTACGTGGCGTGGTGGTTGCCCCAGAGGGGGATCCAGTTTTGGAAGAGGAAGTCGATCATGCCGCCGCCGAAGTTGCCGGCCAGCCCCACCATGTACATGAGGGCGGACATGATGCCCGCGAGGACCGCGTGGATGACGAAGAGCAGCGGGGCGGCGAAGAGGAAGGTGAACTCGAGCGGCTCGGTGATGCCGATGAGCACGGCGGTGAGGCAGATCGGGATGAGCAGGGAGAGCACGGCCTTCTTGCGGCTGTCCTTTGCGGTGCTGTAGAAGGCGAGGCAGATGCCGATCGCGCCGAAGACCTTGGAGTTCCCGTGGAGGGCGAAGCCGCCGCCCGGGAAGAGGGTGCGCAGGGACTCCGTCGAGTCGGAGAAGGTGTTGAGGTTATCGATCCACGTGCGCTGGATGCCGTCGGGATAGACGGCGGGGCCGAACACGAAGGGCGAGTAGACGAAGTGGTGGAGGCCCGTCGGGATGAGGAGGCGCTCCAGGGTGGTGTAGATGGCGACGCCGAATGCGCCCGAGCTCACGAAGAAGGTCTGCATGTTCGCGATGCCGTGCTGGAGGACCGGCCAGCCGTAGCAGGTGAGCAGGGCCATCGGCATCATGAAGAGGAAGCCCACGGCGTAGACGTACTGGGTGCCCTGGAAGATGCCGAGGAAGTCGGGGAGTTTCTTGTCGAACCAGCGGTTGTGGATCCACACGACGATGGCGGAGATGACGATCGCGCCGATAATGCCCGTGTCCAGGGTCTTGATGCCCGCGATGAGCTTGAGGCCGGAGTCGCCGCCCGGCTCCTGGGTGAAGTCGACGCCGAAGTGCGGGCCGAACAGGTCGAGGAGCGAGGACACAAAGTATTGGAAGGTGAGGTACACCATCCCGGCCTCGAGGACGGCGCGCCCGTTGGCTTTCTTCGCCAGCGCGATGGGCAGGCCCAGGACGAAGAGGATCTCCATCTGGTTGAAGATCGTCCACGCGCCGGACTGCCACACTGTCCAGAAGGCGAACCACCAGGTGCCTTCGGCGGCGAGCCCGCCAACCAAATTCTCATTGAGCGCGATGACTGAAAGCCCCACCGCCAGGCCAGCGATCGCGAAGATGAGCACGGGAGCCAGCATGGCGCTCCCGAATCGCTGAATTTTTTCCATCATGGCTACGACCCCTTGTGAGCTGTGCAGGAGAAGTGATCTGGTTTGACTCTAAAACGCGCGCGGGGGCCGGCGGGCGGATTTTTCCAATCCTGTACGCATGTACAGAGCTTGTACCTCGCTCCACAACCTGTACTTTTTTACGCAGCTCAGGGCGGGTTTCCCCGGGGGCGGCTGCCCTAGCATGGGAAGCATGAAGCTGGTGACCCTCAACATGCACTCCTGGCTGGAGAGCTATCAAATCCCCAAGCTCTACCGCATCGCTGACACCATCCTCCGCGAGGGCGTCGACGTCATCGCCCTCCAGGAAGTTAACCAGTACCCCGAGACCCCGAAAGCCCCGGTCTCCCCGGGTCTCGCGTTCTCGTACTTCCGACCCATCCGCGAGGACAACGCCGCCCACCTCCTCGTGCGCATCCTGCGCGCGAAGGAACCCGAAACCCCCTGGTCCTGGGTGTGGGTGGGCACCCACCGGGGCTTTGATACGTACGACGAAGGCCTCGCGCTCATCAGCCGCACGCCCATCGAGGCCAGCCGCGACCTCAGTCACGGCGGCCACTACCTCTGGGAGGACCACCGACGCCGGCGCACCGCCGCCATCCGCACCCAGGGGCGCTGGGTGCTGAGCTCCCACTTCTCCTGGTGGCCCGCCTTCCGCAGGGAATGGGAGGCGCTGCGCCCGCAGCTGGCGGAGCTGCGCGCCGAGGGGCCCGTCATCATCGCGGGGGACTTCAACAACCCGGCCTCCGCGGTGGGGGAGGGCTACGAGCTCGTGGCGGCCGATGGCTGGCGCGACAGTTACCTCTCCGCGCGCGCGAGGGAGGGGGAGGCCACCGTCCACCGCGTCATCGACGGCTGGGACGAGGTGGGGGAGAGCCTGCGCATCGACTATGTGTGGTGCACCCCGGACCTTGATCCGCTCAGCTACCGCGTCCTCTTCCGCGACGACACCGACCACGCTGTTTCTGACCATTCCGGCATTCTTGTGGAGATCTCATGAATCACGACACGCACACCCCCGCGGCCGCGGGAACACCCGCGGCGGGAGGCCCCGCCCCCGCCCCCGCCCCCGCCCCCGACTTCCGTCGTTCCGTCGTCTACCAGGTCTATCCGCGCAGTTTCGCGGACTCGAATGGTGATGGCATCGGCGACCTCCGCGGCATCACGGAGCACCTCGACCACATTGCGGGGCTCGGGGTGACGGACATCTGGCTGTCCCCGGTGTACGCCTCCCCCAACGACGACAACGGCTACGACATCTCCGACTACCGCGCGATCATGCCGGAGTTCGGGACGCTGGAGGACTTCGATGAGCTCGTCGCGGCCGCCCGCGAGCGGGGGATGCGGATCATCATGGACCTCGTCGTCAACCACACCTCCGATGAGCACGAGTGGTTCCGCCAGTCCCGCTCCTCCCGCGAGAACCCCTACCGGGACTACTACATCTGGCGTGACCCCGCCGGGTTCCGCGACGACGGCACCCCGATCCCGCCCACCAACTGGGTGTCCTGCTTCTCGCCGTCGGCGTGGGAGTGGGACGAGGCGACCGGGCAGTTCTACCTGCACTTCTTCTCGACGAAGCAGCCGGACCTCAACTGGGAGAACCCCCGCGTGCGCGAAGAAGTGTATGCGCTCATGCGTTTCTGGCTGGACCGCGGGGTGGGCGGCTTCCGGATGGATGTCATCAACGCGATCAGTAAGGGCGAGGAGTTCGTCGACGATCCGCGCGTTAGCGCGGGCGGGCGGGAGTCCTCGCTCTACCTCGTGGCGAACGGGCCGCGGGTCCACGAGTTCCTGCAGGAGATGCGGCGCGAGGTGCTCGACCACTACGACACGATCACCGTCGGGGAGACGCCGGGCACCACCGTCGAGGACGGGTTGAAGTACGCGGGCTTCGCGCGCGGAGAGCTCAACATGGTCTTCACCTTCGAGCACATGATGCTCGACGGCAATCCGGAGGGCTATGGCAAGTGGTGGGACGGCCGGGTCTCGCTGCCGGCGTTGAAGCAGAACCTCGCGCACTGGCAGAAGGGGCTCGAGGGGCGGGCGTGGAACTCGCTGTACTGGAACAATCACGACCAGCCGCGCGTCGTCTCCCGATTTGGCGATGACCGGCCGGAATACCGGGTGCGTTCGGCGGCGATGCTCGGCACGGTGCTGCACATGCTGTGCGGGACGCCGTACATCTACCAGGGGGAGGAGATCGGGATGACGAATGTCGCCTTCCCCGAGCTCTCCGACTACGACGACATCGAGCAGCGCAACGCCTACCACCAGTACGTCACCGACGGCGGCATCTTCACCCACGAGCAGATGATGCGCTACATCGCTCACCGCGGGCGGGACAACGCCCGCACCCCCATGCAGTGGGATGCGAGCGAGAACGCCGGCTTCACCAGCGGCACCCCGTGGCTCCGCGTCAACCCCAACTACCCGGACATCAACGCGGCCGCCGACCGCCCCGACCCGCACGGCGTCTACCAGCACTATCGCCGCCTCATCGAGCTCCGCCACCGCCACGAGGTCATCATCTCCGGCGACTTCGAGCTCCTCGACCCCGAGGACCCGCACACCTTCTCCTACGTGCGCCGGCTGGGCGAGCAGACGCTGCTGGTCACTGCCAACGTCAGCGACGAGGACCGGGCGCTGCCCTTCCCGGTGCCGGAGGCGTCGGGCCCCTTCACGCTGCTGAACAGCAACGTCGACCCCGCCCCCGAGGCCCCCGACCAGCCGCTTCGCCCCTACGAGGCGCGCATCTGGCTCGCCGGGTAGCGGGGGCTAGCGGGGGCTAGCCGGGCTCGCGGCGCTAGTGGCGCCGCAGCACGAGCACGAGGTTGCTCACCGCGAACTCTCGGAGCAGCGGGACGCGCACGAGCCACCACGCCCACCAGGGGTGGTAGCGCGGGAAGGCGAGGAGGAGGTCGGCGTCCGGCTGGGCGCGGCCCCACCGGAGGCCCTCCGCGCACGAGACGTCGAAGAGCGATGTGCCGAACACGTTCTTCGGCGGGTGCCCGTGGCGGCGCGTGTAGCGGTCCCGGGCGAAGGCGCCGCCCACGTAGTGCGGCCACAGCCCCGTCTCGTGCCCGCCGAACGGCCCGAGCCACACCGTGTAGCTCAGCACCACGAGCCCGCCCGGCCGCGCGACCCGGATCATCTCGCGCCCCATGTCCCACGGCCGGGGCACGTGCTCGGCCACGTTGCTCGAGTAGACGACGTCCGCGCACCCGTCCCGCAGGGGGAGGGCCATGCCGTCGCCGCGCACCGAGGCGGGCACCTCGATGCCCGCGGCGGACATCTCCCCGGCGTCGGGCTCCACCGTCACGTAGTGCGCCCCGCGCGCGGAGAACTCACGGTGGAAATACCCAGGTCCCCCTCCGATGTCGACGACGGTCTTATCCCGCACACCCCCGGCGAGGATCTCGATGAGCTGTGCGGTGTCGGCCGCGAGGGGCCCGTAAAAGCGGGCGGGATCCGTCTGCTCGAAGCGGAACGACGCGAGCAACCGCAGCGAGCGCCCCAGCGAAGAAAAGCGCCGAAATGTATCCATAGCGTTCACCAGGATAGTGTGGACCCAGTGAAGATCCTCCTCCTCTGCTGGCGCGACACCACCCACCCCCAGGGCGGTGGCAGCGAGCGCTACCTGGAGCGCGTCGGCGAATACCTCGCCGCCCACGGCCACGAGGTGATCTACCACACCAGCCGCCACACCGACGCCCCCCGCCGCAGCGAGCGCCGCGGCGTCCACTACCACCGCGCCGGCGGCAAGTTCACCGTCTACCCGCGCGCGGTGGGCCGATTACTCCTCGCGGCCGTGGGCCTCGGGCCGCTCGCGGGGGTCGACGCGATCATCGACACCCAAAACGGCATCCCCTTCTTCGCGCGCGCGGTGAGCCGACGCCCCACCATCCTCCTCACTCACCACTGCCACCGCGAGCAGTGGCCGGTGGCCGGCCCCGTGATCGCCCGCCTCGGCTGGTTCCTGGAATCCCGCGCCGCCCCCGCGATCTACCGCGGGGCGCCCTACATCACCGTCTCGACGCCGAGCGCCGAGGAACTCGTCGCCCTCGGCGTCCGCCCCGAGGACATCCACATCATCCGCAACGGCGTCGACCCCGTCCCCGCGCGCGTGCCGACGCTCCCCCGCGAGGCGCCCATCCACATGATCACGCTGTCCCGACTCGTGCCGCACAAGCAGATCGAGCAGGCGATCGACGTGGTGGCGGGGCTGCCGGACGCCCACCTCGACATTGTGGGGGACGGCTGGTGGGCCGAGGAGCTCTCCGCGCGCGCGGACAAGTCCGGCGCGAGGGAGCGCATCACCTTCCACGGCCAGTGCAGCGAGGCCTTCAAGCACGCGCTCCTCGCCCGCGCCGACATCCACCTCATGCCCTCGCGCAAGGAGGGGTGGGGGTTGGCCGTCGTCGAGGCGGCGCAGCACGGGACGCCGACGATCGGCTACCGCAGCTCCGGCGGCCTGCGCGACTCCATCGTCGACGGGGAAACCGGGCTGCTTGCCGACACACCCTCCGAGTTCGCCCGCCTCATCCAGCGGCTCCACGACGACCCCGCGGAGCGCCGCCGCCTCGGGGAGGCCGCCCGCGAGCGGGCACGCGCCTATTCGTGGGCCGCCACCGGCGAGGCCATAGCGCAGCTGCTGGAAGAACACACCACAACCCGAGGGCCCCGAGCCCGACGCCCCTAGCCGGCGCCGCGGCCCCGGTGCGCGCGAGGACCTCCCCCGAGGCCGACGCCACGACGCCGACCCCCAGCCGCTCGAGCTCCGCCATGTCGCCCCGCTCCCACGCGCGCACAGAGAGCCCATAGCGGGGATTCAGCCTGTCCGTCTCCCGCCCGTCGACGGCGAGCGCGCCGGGCTCGACGAGCGCGGTGGCCTTCGACCACGGCTGCGCCACCGGCCGCCCGGCGACCTCCGCGATGCTGCCGACCCCCGGGATGAGGACCTCGCGGCCCTCGCCGATGTCGCTCACGGGCAGGGAGCGGACCGGCGGGGCGAGGGGGCGCAGCGCGGCCGGGGCGTCGGGGACTTGGAGGAGCGCCAGCCCGATGAACGCGCCGGCGACGTCGGCTCTCCGCGCGCGGGCGGCGGCCATCACGTACCCGGGCAGCGCGAGCCCGAGGAGTTTGTGGGAGTCGCGGAGCAGCCCGGCGCCGGGGAGGTGCTCCACCGCCCACCCGAGGGGCGCGTGCATCACGAGGCTGAGCAGCGCGCCCCCGAGCCCCAGCGCAACGAGAACGCGCACCCCGGGAGGGCATCGCCTCAACCCCACGAGCAGCACCACCCCGAGCACGACCCCCGCCAACGCCCATGCCGATTCCCTCGACGCCGGCACCGCCTCGCTGTTCCATATCCCCCCGAGCCCGAGGAGCGCGCCGACCACCCCCGCGGGCCCCTCCGCGCGCGGGGCGAAGGCCTCCACCGACGCCGCCGGCACGAGGGCGCCGCCTCCGGAGGACGCCACCAGAGAGCCCACAAGCCAGGGGGCCCAGCACACGACGGACGCCGCCCTCACCCACGCGCGCGAGGGCATGCAGAGCAGGGCGATGCTGGCGAAGATCGCCCCCGTCGGGGTGAGGGAGGCCCCCCATGCGCACAGCAGTTGCGCGCGGGGATGACCACGCATGCCGACCCACAGCATCGGGATGAGAAGCCACACGCCCACGACCAGCGACCAATGCCCCTGGAGGAGCCTCTCCACAACGAAGGGATTCCACACCGCCACCGTGGCGGCGGCCGCCCCGGTCAGTGGGCGTTCGGCCAGCCCGACGGCGGCCCACGCCGCGAGCGCGGCGGCGAGGAGGATCACCGCGCGCGCGGCCCACGACGCATCCATCACCATCCCGATGAGCGCGAGCACCCCATCCTGGGGCGCGGTGCGCGCGGGGCCGTCGCCCACCCCAAGCGCCGATGGCGTGAGCGCCGGATGGGGCAGCACCACCATGTCGCGGAGAAGGAGCGGCCCGGGGTGGGCGAGCGGGAACAGCAGCACTCCCACGAGGAGCGCGCACCACGCGCCGAGGAGGAGCTCCCGCCACCTACTCATCGTTGGCGGAGTGCCCTCTGTCCGCGCACGCGGACAACCACCATGAGAATTGCGACGACGGCGATCGCGGCGTTCGACACGACGGAGATCCACTGGAAGAAGCGCAGGGTGTGGAGCTGGTGGGCGGCGTTGTCGCGTTGCTGTTGGACGGTCTGGTCGTCCCAGCGCAGCGTGGTGGCGAGCACCGTGCGGTCGGGGTTGAGCGACTTCCCGGCGTGCCAGGCGGCGGCGTCGTCGGCGGCATCCTGGTCGGAGGCTGCGAGCACGATGAGGACGTTATCGACGGTGTCGATGATCCCACCCGACTTGGGCTCCACCCACACCTTGCGGTCGACGGAATAGTACGGGTGGACGCGCACCGGCTCGGATGCGGAGAGCCCTCTCTGCGCGCGTTCTTCCGCTGTGTACAGCTGTGTGGCTGGCAGCGTGCGTTCGAGGTGGAGGATGGCCTCCTGCTGGTCCTCGGGGAGCTCTGATAGCCGATGCCGCCGATCCCCCGTGACAGTCTCACCCACCTGCTCCGGTTGCGTCCGCGCGCGGACGCCCGCCTCCACGAGGTTGACGGGGTTCACGCGTTGGTGGAAAAGGTAGGTGCGTAGGCCGGCGTGCTCGTCGCGGTCGACGTAATCAAGCGGGGTGGGGCGTTGGGCGATGGGGTCGAAGTAGTCGAAGGAGCGGCGCTCCGCCTCGGCGGGGAAGAAGTACTGAAGGCCTTCCCGGATGAAGGCGTCGCTCGCGATGGTCGTGCCCATGCCGGGCAGCTCTGCGGTGACGGTGCTGGTGGGGTCAGCGATGGGGAAGGCGGAGCGACGGATGAGGTCGATGGAGTCATCGAAAATGAGCGCTGGGCGCTCGTCCAGGCTGACCTCCCTGCGCGCGGAGAGGTGTACGTGCTTGCGCTTGTCGGCTGGCGACGTCTGCAGGTGCGTCGTCGACGTGATGGTGTGCGACTGGCCGAGCACGATGGCATCGGTGGGCGTGGTGGTGAACGTTTCGTCTAGGGACGTCGAGAGCGGGCGCATGAGGAAAATGATGAGCTGGGGAAGCAAAGATCCCACGAGGAGGAGCGCCACAATCACCCCGAGCAATTTCAGAAGCGTTCGCCGCATCCGGCGGTTGCCGAACATGCGTCGCCGCAAACTTGCACCTTGAGCGGTACTTCCAGCCACGGGTTTACCTCCAGGTAGGCTCAGAGCAACGCCGCGCGCACAGAGAACGAGTGGAAGGGAGACCTGCGTTGCCCACGGGAACATCCTACGCAACGGGGTTCAAACCCACGTTGGAGGGTCTGCGCGCGGTAGCGGCTTTCGGGATCATGGCAACGCACGTGGCGTTCCAGACGGGGATCGACCCGGCCACCGCGCCCGGGGCAGTCCTGGCCCGGTGTGACTTCTTCGTCGCCGTCTTCTTCGCTCTCTCCGCTTTCGTGCTGTGGCGCCGATACCGCGGCGGCATGAATACCTGGGAGTACTATCTCAAGCGCCTCGCGCGGATCCTCCCCGCGTACGTGTGCCTGTGCGCCGTCGTGCTCCTCTGCACGGGAGCGCCCGCGGGGAAGGCCCTCGCCACTCTGACGCTCACGCAGATTTACCTCCCCAACAGCCTCCTCCCCGGTCTCACGCACGCGTGGTCTCTCAGCGTGGAAATGGCCTTTTACCTGGTTCTCCCCCTCTTCGTCGCTCTCCTGGGGAGGTGGCGTCCGCGGTGGCGAGTGCTGGGGATCCTGGTTCTCGCGGGGGTGGGGCTGGCCTGGGCGTGGGTGCCGCTGCCGGATCTCTCGCGCGCGGGGGTGAACACGCAGCTGTTTCCGCCGTCGTGGTTGCCGTGGTTCGCGGTGGGGATGCTCGCGGCAGAGGCCGAGGCGGCGCTGCGCGGGCCTGTGCTGAGTCGGCGGTGGCGCTGGCTGTGGTGGCTCGGGGCTGGCGCGGTGGCGTGGGTGGCGGGTCAGGAGTGGTTCGGCCCGCTGGGGTTGGAGCACCCCTCGCCGGCAGAGTTCACGAGGAGGGTCCTCGCCGGCACGCTGTTTGCCGTGCTCATCCTCGTGCCGTACGCGCTGGGGGAGCCCTCGCGCGCGTTGGAGTCACCGCTCATGCGGGCTCTCGGGCGGTGGAGCTACGGGATCTTCCTGTGGCATGTGGCGGTGCTGATGGTGGTGTTCCCGGTGCTGGGTGTTCCGTACTTCCGCGCGCGGTGGACGGACTTCCTCCTCGTCGGAGTGGTGTGCGCGGTGGTGAGCGTCGTGCTGGCGGCGACGAGTTACGTGGTGGTGGAGTCGCCGGTCGTCGCGAGGCTCAGGGAGATGCCGTTGAGGTCCTCGACGGGCAGTCGGCTGACGTGCGTGGAGCCGTCGGGGGAGCGCCAGGTGAAGCGGCCGTCCTCGGTGCGCTCGAGCACTCCGTGAAGGTCCCCGACCTTGGCGTGGCAGGAGGAGCACAGCAGCCCGAGGTTGTCCATGGAGGTCGTGCCGCCCTTGTGCCATTCGTGCAGGTGGTGGGCCTCGGCGGAGAGCGCCGACCGGGAGCAGTTCGGCGCCGCGCAGACGACCTGCGACATCACCTGCGCCGCCTTCTGCGCGGGGCTGAACCGGCGCGCGATCCGCTGCAGATCCATGACATGGTGATCGCCGCCGACGACGACCGCCCAGCCCTCGTCGGCCAGGGTCATGGAGACGTACTCGGAGAGGGGGAGCATGGCGCCGTCGGTCGTCGCGAACCAGCTGCGCCCCTTGTCGTCCTCGATGAGGCGTTCGCGGTTGAGCTCGGGCACGGTGATGATGACGGCCGGCTGGTGGACGATGGATTCCATCGGCGTTTCCTCGCCGTCCGTCCGCGCGCGCAGAGAGCCGCTGATCAGTTGCTCGAGCGCGATGAACTTCGCTTCCTCGAAGCGTTGCCCCTCCTCGCGCTTCCAGATCTTCTTGGCCAGGGTGGTGACGCGGGCGTCGATGCGGCAGATCCGCACGTCGGGGCCGGAGATGGTGATGCGACGGGAGCCGTCGGCGCCGGCCGTCGCCGAGCAGTGGTAGGCCGGCCGGGGTTTGGGCTGGTCGGGGAGTGAACGGCGGAGATCGCGCGTGAGGTGGTCGCCGCGGGCCTTGAGCTCGGCCAGCGTGGAGCTCATCGCGTGCGACACGAGCTCCGAGCGCAGCTTCTCGCGCTGCCGCCGATACTTCCGGGGGATCTTCCGCACCATCACGCCGACGATGACCAGCCGCGTGAAGTCGACGCGCTGCTCGCGGCACGCCTCGATGGTCTCCTCGCGCAGGGCGCGGGCCGCCGGATCCGTGGGGCCGAAGAGATCGACCGCCGTGCGGACGAAGCGGCCTGCGTCGGCGAGGGTGATCGGCAGCAGGGCGGCAAGCTGCGTGACCGCGGCCTTCTCGGAGCTCGAGCGCACGAGCTCGTAAATCTCCTCAGCCAGCTCAATCCCGTGGGAGAGCAACTCCGCGTAGCGATTCAAGAACGTCATGCGAGGAAAACTACGGGCGCGCGCCGCTGCCCGCACCCGCGCGCGGAGAGCCTCTGTGGATAACGAGAGTTATCCACAGAAAGAGCCTCCCCGGGCGGCTCCTCCTTGCGGGGCGAAGGGGGAGGTGCTAGGGCGGCTCGCCCTACTCCGCGAACTCCGAGATGTTCCTCCGGTCAACCGTCACGACGGGCACGGGGACGACGTCAGCGATGCTTTTCCCCTCCAGGAGGAGCTTCGCCTGCGACACGGCCTCCGCGCCCAGCGCGCGCGGCTGCTGGGCGATGGTGGCCGTCATCGTGCCGGCCTTGACGGCGGCTAAGCCCTCGGCGGTGCCGTCGAACCCGACGATCGCGATGTCCTTCCCCGCGCGCGGGCCGGCGGCCTCGATCGCGCCGAGCGCCATCTCGTCGTTCTCCGCGAAGATGCCGACGATGTCCGGGTTGGACTGCAGGAGGTTCGTGGCGACGTCGAGGCCCTTCGTGCGATCGAAGCCCGCGGTCTGTTGCGCGACGACCTCAATGCCCGGATAGGTGGCGATCTTCTCGCGGAAGCCCGCGCCCCGGTCGCGCGAGGCGGAGGTGCCCGGCGTGCCCTGCACGATGACGATCTTGCCCTTCCCACCGATGGCCTCGGCCATCGCGTCGGCGGCCTGTTTGCCGCCGGAGATGTTGTCGCTCGCGACGTACGAGGTGAGCCGCCCGCCGTTCGACGCCCGGTCGAGCGCGATCACGGGGATGTCCGCCTGGTTGAGCGCGACGACCGAGTTCCCCACCGCGTCCGAGTCGACGGGGTTCACCAGCATGACCCCCGGCTTCGTCGTGAGCGCGTTGCCGAGCTGATCGGCCTGCTTGAGGGCGTCGTCGCCGGCATCCTGCACGTTGAGCGTGATCCCGAGCTCCCCCGCGCGCTCACGGGCACCATCCCGGACCTGGACAAAGAAGGGGTTCGTTTGCGTCGACAGCGCGAGGGTGACGTCGTGGCCGGGGGCGTCCGTATTCCCGACGGGGCACCCGGCGTTCGCCGCCACGGCGATCGCGATCACCACGGCCGCCCCCGCGCGCGGAGAAGTGTTCATCATGTTCATGGGTTCTTCTCCTCGCCCCTACTGCGCGATGGTCTTGTTGCGGATGACATCGAATCCCACGGCGGCAGCGATGACCAGGCCGATCACGATCTGCTGCCAGAAGGAGGACACGTTGAGCAGGTTGAGCCCGTTGCGGATCACCGCCAACAGCAGCGCTCCCACGAATGTGCCCCACGCGCCACCACGGCCGCCAGAGAGCGACGCCCCACCGATGACGACCGCCGCGATGGCGTCGAGCTCATAGCCGGTGCCCGCGTTGGGCTGGGCGGAGGAGAGTCGCGCCGTCATGACGAGGCCCGCCCACGCGGCGAACAGGCCGGAGAGCGCGTACACACTGATGAGGATCCTGCGCACGGGGAGGCCGGACAGGCGGGCGGCGTCGAGGTTGCCGCCGATCGCGTACATCGAGCGGCCGAGCACCGTGCGCGAGAGCACGAACCAGCAGATGAGCCCGGCCACGAGCATCATGATTATGGGCATCGGGAGGGGGCCCAGGTCCGTGCCCATCCAATTCACGGACTCGGGGCTCGCGGCGGGGGAGCCCTCCGAGATCACGAGCGTCAACCCGCGCGCGATGGACATGAGCGCCAGCGTCGCGATGAACGCCGGCAGCTTCCCGTACGCGATCGACAGCCCCGCGATGACGCCGGCGAGCAGCCCCGTGAGGAAGCCCGCGATGAGCGTCAGCCACCCGGGGAGGCCCATCTCCGACCAGCTGTAGGCCGCTACCATCCCGCCGAGCGCCGCCACCGCGCCCACGGAGAGGTCGATGCCGCCCGTGACGATCACGAACGTCATGCCAAAGGCGATGATCGCCACCGTCGCCGCCTGGACGCCCACGTTGATGATGTTCGTGAACGACAGGAAGGACGGCGACGCGATGGCCAACACAATGATGAGAACGATCAGGCCGACAAGCGCGCCATTATTGAGCATCCACTCTTTGACGCTCACTGTTCTAGTCCGGGTGCGGGTGCTCATGATTGGGGGCTCCTTGGGGTGGAATCGGAGGGGGAGGGAGAGGAAGAAGAGGTCGTGGTCGCGGGATCCGCGTGCGCGACGGCGAGAGCCATGACGTCGTCCTGGGAGGCGGTGGGAGGAAGCTCCCCGGCGATCCGCCCGCCGGACATCACGAGGATGCGGTCAGACATGCCGAGCACCTCGGGGAGATCCGAGGACACCATGAGGACGGCTCCCCCGCGCGCGGTGATGGCGTTGATGATGGTGTAGATCTCGACCTTCGCGCCGACGTCGACGCCGCGGGTCGGCTCGTCGAGGAGGAGGATCTCCGAGCCGGCCATCACCCACCGGCCAAACACCGCCTTCTGCTGGTTACCTCCCGACAGGTTGATGACGTCCTGGTCGATGCCCGCCATCCGGATCCGCAGCTTCTCGGCGACCTCCATCGCGCGGGCTCTCTGCGCGCGGAGAGCCGCCATGCCCCACCGGGACGACGACCGCAACGTCGCCAACCCGATGTTGCTCCCCACGGACGCCTCCAGGATGAGGCCTTGCGTCTTGCGGTCCTCCGGGACGTGGCCGACCCCCTGCGCGATCGCGGCGGCGACGTCCCCGCGGGGCAGTCGGGTGTCTTTCACGACGACCTGGCCGGAGTCGTAGCTGTCGGCCCCCGCGATGGCACGGATGAGCTCCGTGCGCCCGGCGCCCACCAGGCCCGCGATGCCCACGACCTCCCCCGCGCGCACGGTGAGGGAAATGTCCGAAAACGCGCCCTCCCGCGAGAGGTTCTCCACGCGCAGGAGAGGCGGGCCCGGGACCCCGCGCTCCCGCGGGTACTGGTTCTCGATGTCGCGGCCCACCATGAGGGACACGAACTCCGCCTCCGGGGTGGTGGGCGGCACCTCCGCGACGAGGCCGCCGTCGCGGAGGACGCTGACGGAGTCGGCGATGCGGGCGATCTCCTCGAGGTGGTGCGAGATGAACACCATGCCCACGCCGCGCTCCTTGAGGGAGGTCATTACGCGGAAGAGTTGCTCGACTTCGGTGGTGCTCAGCGCGGCGGTGGGCTCGTCGAGAATGAGGATGCGCGCGTCCATGGAGAGAGCCTTAGCGATCTCCACGAGCTGCTGCTTCGCGATCCCCAAGGCGCCCACCGTCTCGTCGAGGTCCACTTCCAGCCCGATGAAGTCCACCGCCTCCTGGGCCTTGCGGCGCAGGGCGGCGAAGTCCACGAGTCCTCCGCGCGCGGGGGTGCGGCCCAGCATGATGTTTTCCGCGACGGACATCGTCGGCACCAAATTGAGTTCCTGATAAATGGTGGCGATGCCGTGCTGCTCCGCGGCCTTCGTCGTGCGCAGAGGGGTCTCGTGCCCGTCGATGAGGATCTGGCCGGAGTCGGGCTGGTGGACGCCCGCCATCATCTTGATGAGCGTGGATTTCCCCGCGCCGTTCTCTCCGAGCAGCGCCTGCACCTTGCCGGCATGGACCGCGAGGGACACGTCCTCGATGACCGTGACCGGCCCAAAGGACTTGCTGACATGTCTCAGCTCCAACAATGCGCTCATACTTCACCTCCTGTGTCGGTGGATTCGCGTTCGATGAGTGTGGTGGTGGTTCGTAGGTGCCGACGCCCACCCGGAGGCCCTTTCTCCATGAGTTGGAGGAGGAGCCCGAACGCCAGGGAGGCCATGGCGTCGGCGTGCTGGTCGATGATCGTGATCGGGCGCGGCTGCAACTCGAAGGCCGGGTGCGGGTCAAACCCCACCACCGCGATGTCCTCCGGGATGCGCAGCCCCTGCCCGTGGCACGCGCGGAGAACCCCGACCGTCATCATCGAATCCCCCGCGAACAGCGTGCGGACCCCCTGCCGCAGCAGCGCCTCCGCCCCCTGCACGCCCTGCTCCTCCTGATAACCGCCGTGATAAATGTGCTGCGGCGGCAGGCCGACGGCCGCCACGGCGGCGGTGAGCGCGTCGAGGCGCTCCCGGCCCGTCGACGTGTCGAGCGGCCCCGAGAGATAACCAATCGGCGTGAGCTCTCTGCGCGCGAGGAGCTCCACGGCCGCCGACACCCCGGGCACCGGATCCGACGTGACCGCCGGCAACGCCGACCCCGGCAGCGACCGATCGATGAGCACTACCGGCATCGCCGAGGCCACGTCCTCCACCGCCGCGCGAGACTCCTCCAGCGGAACGCACAAAAGCCCATCGATGCTGTGCTGGCTCAGCCCGCGCACGAGCGCGTCGAGCGTGGCGGGGTCCTCGTTGGACGTGAGGACGATCGTGTGGAGGCCGACGGCGAGGGCCTCGCGCTGGACCGCGGTAGCAAGGGAAGAGAAGTAGTGGTTCACGAGGCTCGGGACGATGACCCGATCGTGCCGCTGCTCTGCCGCTGCAACGCCCGGCCGAGCGCGTTAGGGCGGTAGCCGAGCTCCGCAGCCAACGAGTGGATCCGCGCGCGAGTGGCCGGCGAGATGCCGGGCTGATCGCGGAGGGCGCGTGAGGCCGTCGATGTCGAGACGCCGGCGATCTCCGCGAGCTGCTTGAGCGTCAGGCCCATAACGCGGCCCTCCGCCCCGCGCGCGCGGAGAAGCGGGCGCGAAGCGCCAGGTGGGGCGCGAATGCAAACGTTTGCATAGCGCTCATCGTAGTTCGGGAGTGTGATGTGCACAATGGCAAGCGACTGTATGTTGCACAGAGCGCCCCGTAGAGGGGGTAGCTCTCCGCGCGCGGAGGACGACGACGGCGCCCCGCCCCCTCCCCGCCCCCACCGCGCGCGAGTAGCATCGCTCAACAACTGCACCCGGTGATCGCGCGAAGGAGGAGCTATGGGCGCTGACCGCTTGCCGCGCCGTGTGGGCGTCGTGTTGTTCGAGGGGTTCGAGCCGCTGGACGTGTTCGGGCCGGTGGAGATTCTCGGGAGTCTGCCGGATCGGTACGCGGTGTCGTTTCATGCCAGTAACCCGGGCGCCGTCGCGTCGGCCGTCGGCGTGCGGGTCGACGCGCCAGAGCCTCTCGGGCGGGAGGTGGACATTCTGCTGGTTCCGGGCGGGGCGGGGACGCGGGCGCTCGTCGAGGATGAGGAGTTCCTCGGGCGGCTCGCGGAGTGGGGGCGGCGGACGCCGATGGTCGTGTCGGTGTGCACGGGGTCGGCGCTGCTGGCGGCGGCCGGGCTGCTGGATGGGTACCGGGCCACCTCGAATAAGCGGGCGTTCGGATGGGCGTCCGGGTTCGGGGAGCAGGTCGAGTGGGTTCACCGCGCGCGGTGGGTCGAGGATCGGGATCGGTGGACGTCGTCGGGCGTGGCCGCCGGCATGGACATGACGGCGGCGCTCGTTCGGAGGCTCGACGGGGAGCAGGTCGCCGACGACGTCTGCCGCCGCATCGAGCTCACGGTGCAGCGGGATCCCACCGTCGACGACTTTGCCTAGGGCGAATACGCGCACCCCTCCGGGGAACAGCTGCGATGCCCCGCGACCCAGCGGTACACCACTCGGGAGACCCGTGCGCAGCCAGGCGAGAGAATGAGGCGCCCGAGGAGGCGCAGCGCTCGGGAGTCGCTGAGTCGAAGAAGCTCGCCGATTCCCTCCGATTCCACGCACACGCGCGGAGGAGTGCGGAAGACCAGAACCGACGACGCCCCGGTCCACTCCGCGCCGGCCCCCTCGTAGTCGCGGGAGCCAACAAAGTCCACCGCGCCCGCGCAGTGGGGGCGCACGGCGTCGACGAATCGCTGGCAGAACGCGCAATCCTGGTCGTAGACGAAGAGGGGAGTGGAGTCAGGCATCGGGTTCTCCGGTGTGGGGTTGTCGTTGGGGTGAGGATAGCAAGAGCAGCGCCCGCCGCCCGCCCCTCGCACGCGAAAACGCCCACCCAGATACCGCGTATCCGAGTGGGCGTTCTCCTCGTGGAGCCGATGACGGGAATCGAACCCGCGTATTCAGCTTGGGAAGCTGATGTTCTGCCATTGAACTACATCGGCACTGTGTGTCGCGTGGGCTCTCCGCGCGCGCGGTGGGCGTCGAGACACTGAGGGGTATAGTACCGCGGGCTGGGTGTGGGGCCAAATCGCCACGCCGTAGACTGGGGGCGTGCTTCTTTCTGATCGTGATATCCGCGCCGCCATCGACACCGGCGACCTCGGCATTGATCCTTTCGATCCCGCGTTGATCCAGCCGTCGAGCGTCGACGTCCGCATGGATCGGCTTTTCCGCGTCTTCAACAACTCGCGGTACACGCACATTGATCCGAAGCTCCCGCAGGAGGACCTCACGAGCCTCGTGGAGGTCGAGGAAGGCGACAGCTTCGTCCTCCACCCGGGGGAGTTCGTCCTCGCGGCGACGCTCGAGCGCTTCACCCTGCCGGCGCACCTCGCCGGCCGCCTGGAGGGCAAGTCCTCGCTGGGGCGCCTCGGCCTGCTCACGCACTCGACGGCCGGCTTCATCGACCCGGGCTTCTCCGGGCACATCACCCTCGAGCTCTCCAACACGGCCAACCTGCCCATCGTGCTGTGGCCGGGCATGAAGGTCGGCCAGCTGGCCCTCTTCGCCATGTCCTCCCCCGCGGAAACCCCCTACGGTTCCGGCCAGCTTGGCTCCAAGTACCAGGGGCAGCGCGGCCCCACCCCCTCCCGCGCGTACCTGAACTTCCGGGATTAACCGCCGCGTTACCCGCCCGCCTCCTCCGCCCGATAGGAATGGCCCCATGAGGTTATCTGTCATTGGTTTGGGCTACCTGGGGGTCACGCACGCGGTGTGCATGGCCTCCCTCGGCCACGAGGTCATCGGCATCGACATCGACCCCGCCCGCGTGGAGGCCCTCTCCCGCGGCACGCTCCCCTTCCACGAGCCGGGCGTCGGCCCTCTCCTCACTCAAGGGCTCGACGCCCACCGCCTCACCTTCAGCACCTCCCCCGCGGAGGCCGCCCGCCACGCCACCGTCCACTTCCTGACGGTCGGCACCCCCCAGCGCGCGGAGAGCCCCGCCGCGGACCTCTCCCAAGTCCACGCCGCCGTGGACTCCCTCATCCCCGCCCTGCCGCCGGGGGAGCACCTCGTGGTCGGCAAGTCGACGGTGCCCGTCGGCACGGCGGCCGAGTTGGCTCTCCGCGCGCGCGAGCGCGCGCCCGAGGGCGTGGACGTGGAGATCGCGTGGAACCCCGAGTTCCTCCGCGAGGGCCACGGGGTGGAGGACACGCTGGCGCCGGATCGGATCGTGATCGGCGTGAACTCCGACGCCGCCGCGCGCACGCTTTCCTCGGTGTACGCGGAGCCCATCGGGGCGGGGGCGCCGCTGCTGCGCATGGACCTTGCTTCCGCGGAGCTCGTGAAGTCCGCGGCCAACGCGTTCCTCGCGACGAAGATCTCCTTCATCAACGCGATGGCAGAAGTATGCGAGGCCGCCGGCGCGGACATCTCCCACCTCTCCCGGGCGCTCGGCCTGGACTCCCGCATCGGCCCGCGCTTCCTCCACGCGGGCCTCGGCTTCGGGGGCGGCTGCCTGCCGAAGGACATCCGCGCGTTCATCGCGCGCGCGGAGGAGCTCGGGGTGCCGGAGAGCCTCGCGTTCCTCTCCGAGGTGGACGCCATCAATCAGCGCCGCCGCCTGCGCGCGGTGAGCCTCGCGGAGGAGATGCTGGGAGGCGTTGAGGGGCGTCGGGTGACGGTTCTCGGGGCCGCGTTCAAGCCGCACTCGGATGACACGCGTGACTCGCCGGCGCTCGCGGTCGCGGAGGCTCTCCGCGCGCGCGGGGCGCGGGTGACGGTGTACGACCCCGAGGTGCGCGTCGGCACCGCCCCCTCGCTGGAGGGGGCGCTCGAGGGGGCGGAGTTGCTCATCCTCGCGACGGAGTGGGAGTGCTTCCGCACGCTCGACCCGCGGCTCACCGGCCGGCTCACCGCGGCGCGGCGGATCATTGACGCGCGGAACGTTCTGTGCGCGGAGGAGTGGCGGCGCGAGGGCTGGCAGGTGCGTGCGCTGGGACGGTGAGCGCGGCGATGGCCGTCGTGAGGGGCACCGCGAGGGTGAGCGCGAGGGCGCCGATCCCGGAGCGGAGGATCTCGGTGGCGACGATGTCGCTGCTGAGGATCTGGCCGAGGGGTCGGTCGGAGAGCCGGATGAGCAGCAGGAGGGGGAGGGTGGCGCCCGTGTAGGAGAGGACGAGGGTGTAGATCATGGACGCGATGTGGTCGCGGCCGACACGCATCGCGCCGACGAAGAGCCTCAGCGGCCCGCTGTCCGGGTTCAGGGCTGCGAGCTCGTTCACGGTGGAGGACTGTGCGATGGTGACGTCGTTGAGTACGCCGAGCGCGCCGATGATGAAGCCGCAGAGCATGAGCCCGCGCACGGAGACGTCGGGAAGATAGAGGAGGATCTTGAGGTTGTCCTCGGAGCCGAGGCCGCGCACGGCCGTCGAGTGGATCATCCAGTGCGCGAGCAGCCCGGACAGCCCCAGCGCCACGAGCGTCCCGCCCAGCGCTGACGCCGTCTTCCAGCTCACCCCGTGCACGAGGAACAGCACCGCGTAGAGGATGAGCGAGCCGCCCACCAGCGCGAGCGACAGGCCGTTCCCCCCGCGCAAGAGAGCCGGCAGGAGGAAGACGACGACGATCACCAGCGTGAGAACCAGGCCCAGCAGCGCCCGCACGCCGCGCCACGCGGCGAACGCGATGATCGCCGCCGCGATGATGATGAGCCACACGGCGAGGGAGGTGCTGCGGTGGTCGTCGCTGAACGCGTAGCTGCCGCCCGAGGTGCTCATCATGATGTCGCTGCCCTCGTGGAACTCGGGGTCCCCGGGCATGCCGCTGCTGATGAGCAGGGTGTGTTTGCCGGCGTCGGGGCCCTCCTCGATGGCGACGATCGCCCGCTGACAGGTGTCGCCGCCCGTCTCGAGGGGGTCGACGGGGCCGTCGTCGAATGCCTGCCCCACGGAGGGGGAGGAGCACGTGCCGTCCTCGACGAGGTCAACGTGGCCGCGCACCTGCTCCTGGTTGAGGCTGAAGGTGCGGGTGAATTCGGGGGCCACGTTGACGGGGTCCGACGACGGCCATTCCCGCGCCACCCCGATGATCGTCAGGACCCCCACGATGATGAGGAACCCGGTGAGGAGGAGGCGGGGCCAATGGCGTTGAGCTGGTGCTGCGCTGTGATGCTTGCCCATTACTGCTTGTAGCTCGCGAGGAAGTTGCCCAGGCGGTCCAGGGCCTCCGCCAGGACGGACGGCCACGGGAGGGTCACCACCCGGAAGTGGTCCGGCTCCGGCCAATTGAAGCCCGTGCCCTGCACGAGGAGGATCTTCTCCGCGCGCAGGAGGTCGAGCATGAACTGGCCGTCGTCGTGAATCTCATGGACGTTGGGGTCGAGGCGCGGGAACGCGTAGAGGGCGCCGCGCGGCTTCACGCAGCTCACGCCGGGGATGGCGTTGAGCTTCTCGTAGGCGATGTCGCGCTGCTGGTGGAGGCGCCCCGTCGACGCGGTGAGCTCGTAGATCGACTGCCGGCCCCCGAGCGCCACCTGGATGGCGTGCTGGCCCGGCACGTTCGGGCACAGGCGCGTGCCGGCGAGCAGCTCGAGGCCCTCGATGAAGCCGCGGGCGTGCGTCTTCGGGCCGGTCACCACCATCCAGCCGGCGCGGTACCCGGCCACGCGGTAGGCCTTCGACAGGCCGTTGTACGTGATGCACAGGAGGTCCGGGGCCAGCTCCGCGATGCTGATGTGCTGCGCGCCGTCGTAGAGGATGCGGTCGTAGATTTCGTCGGCGAGGATGAGCAGCTGGAACTCGCGGGCGATGTCGACGATCTGCTGCAGCACCTCACGCGAGTAGACGGCGCCCGTCGGGTTGTTGGGGTTGATGATGACGATCGCCTTGGTGCGCTGCGTGATCTTCGAGCGGATGTCCTCGATGTCCGGGTTCCACTCGTTCTCCTCGTCGCAGCGGTAGTGCACCGGGGTGCCGCCGGCCAGCGAGGTCGCGGCCGTCCACAGCGGGTAGTCCGGGTAGGGGATGAGCACCTCGTCGCCGTTGTTGAGCAGCGCCTGGGTGGTCATCGTGATGAGCTCGGAAACGCCGTTGCCGAGGAAAACATCGTCGACGTCGAAGCGCGGGAAGTCATCGATGAGCTCATAGCGCGTGACGATGGCCCGCCGCGCCGAGATGATCCCCTTCGACGTCGAGTACCCCTGCGAGGACGGCAGCGCGGCAATCATGTCGCGCATGATGACGTCGGGCGCGTCGAAACCGAAAATCGCGGGGTTGCCGGTGTTCAGCTTGAGGATCCGATGGCCATCGCGCTCCATGGCCTCGGCCTCGGCGGCCACGGGCCCACGAATCTCGTAGAGCACGTCCTTCATCTTGTCGGACTGGTCCAGAATGCGGGGCGGAATTTTGTCACTCACGGTGCTCAGTGTGCCACAGACGCCCCGCCGAGTCCCGCAGAAACAGCCATCAACCGCAGCCTACGGTTGATTCTTCCGATTCAACGCCCCGCTCGCCCAGCGCATCGCCGAGTCCGTAATCTCCGCCCGCACCTCACGACGCGCCACCCGACGCTCCAACGCCTGCCGTCGCTCCGCCGCCTTCAACTCCCGACGCTCCCGACGCTCCACCTCCCGCGCCGACATCACATTCCAACTCTGTGGCCCCCACCGCAACACATACAAGCCCACCAGCGCCGCCGGGATGGCCGCCAAAAACAGCGGCTCTTCCGACAGAAGCACCAGCAACACCGAGGCGAGCGAAATGAGACACATCGTGCCAAAACGCTTCCGCGCCCCCGACACATGCGCGCGCTGCACCTCCGACTCCGTATACACCCGCTCCGGCGCGCGCGAAGAAGAGACCGAGGCGGGAGAGCCGGGCGAGGCGGGCGAGCCGGGCGAGCCGGGGCTCTTCTCTACCCGACGCGGGATATCAATGAAGACCTCCGCCAAATCCTCCTCATACACCGACTCCACAATCTCCCGACACCGCTGGTCATACTCCACCACATCCAGACGGCCCTCACGGAACGCCACCCCCAGAGCGTCGAAAGCCGCCTGACGGTCATCATCACCAATGCGCTGACGAGGAGAAGGAGAATCGCTCATGGTGCCAGCATACTGGGACGAGCTGAAAAGGCTAGTCCTCCGCGCGCGGAGAAGGGGGCGGGGCAGGAGGGGCAGGAGGGGTTGGAGGGGTTGGAGGGGTTGCTGTGCCGGGGGCGGGGGGCGTTGCCGTGCCTGGGGCGGGCGGAGTTGCCGTACCGGGAGCAGGCGGGGTGGGTGCAGAACCGCCAGGAGCAGGGGGTGTCGCTGCCCCCGGAGGGGTGGCACCTCCGGGAGGGATAGGTGCGGAGGAACCAGGGGCCGGAGGGGTCGCTGAACCCGGAGGCGTGGGGACAGAGGCTCCAGGTGCGGGTGGGGTAGCTATACCCGGGGCAGGAGGGGTGGCTGCTCCTGGGGGCGTGGGTGCCGAAGACCCGGGTGCGGGGGGCGTGGCCGATCCGGGTGGCGTCGGCGCTCCAGGCGCGGAAGGTGCCGCCGTGCCGGGGGCCGGAGGCATGGGGGCGGAGCCGCCCGGCGCAGGCGGGGTCGCTGAACCAGGGGCCGGAGGCGTTGCTGCCCCAGGGAGAGTGGGCGCTCCAGGAGCCGGGGGCGTTGCTGCCCCAGGCGGAGTGGCCGCCCCAGGGGGAGTCGCCGCCCCCGGAGGTGTGGGCGCAGACCCGCCCGGCGCAGGCGGGGTCGCCGCCCCAGGGGGTACCGCTCCTCCTGGTGCTGGTGCTCCGCTCGGCGTCTGCGCCGGCGCGTGGTGCTGTGCCCCACGGCCCCCACGGCCCCCGCGCTCCCCGCGCGCGGGGGCGGGGTGCAGGGGCAGCTCCCGGCGGACCGGCGGCTCGAGGAAGGAGGGTTCGTGGGGGTGCGGGAGGTTGCCGTCGTCGTCACTGATGGCGTCGCGCAGCATGAGGGCGACGTCGCGGACGGGGGCGCGGCCATGTGCGCCGTTGGTCATCATGACGTTGCAGAAGGGGCAGCCCACCGCGATCTCCTCCGCGCCCGTGGCGAGGGCCTGCTCGGTGCGGAATTCGTTGATGCGCGTCCCGATCTTCTCCTCCATGAACATGCGGGCCCCGCCCGCGCCGCAGCAGAAGGCTTCGTTGCGGGTGCGGTCCATTTCGCGCAGCTCGAGTCCCGTCACGCCGAGGAGCTCTCGCGGCGGGTCGAAGATTTTGTTGTGCCGGCCGAGGAAGCACGGGTCGTGGTAGGTGATCGGCCGGCGGTTCTCCGGCCCGCGCGGCACGGGGGTGAGCCGCCCATCGCGCACGAGGCGGTTGAGCAGCTGCGTGTGGTGCAGGACGTGGTAGTGCCCGCCGAAGTCGGGGTACTCGTTCATGAGGGTGTTGAGGCAGTGCGGGCACGTCGTGATGATCGTCCGCTGGTGCTCCGGCACGCCCTCGAACACGCCGTTGAGGGTGGTGATGGCCTCGTCCGCGAGCATTTGGAAGAGGATCTCGTTGCCCGCGCGCCGCGCCGGGTCGCCCGTGCAGCTTTCTCCCGACGCCAGGACCGCGAACTTCACGCCCGCGGTGTGCAAGAGCTCGACGACCGCGCGCGTGGTGCGCCGGCCGGCTTCGTCGAACGCGCCCGCGCAGCCGACCCAGAAGAGGAACTCCGTGTCGGAGAAGTCGGTCACATCCTCGCCGAAGATGGGCACCTCGAGGCCGTCGCGCCGGGCCTCGTCGATCCACGAGCGGCGCTCCCGGTTGTTCCGCCCCCACGGGTTGGATTTGGTCTCGAGGTTGCGGAACATGTCGCCGAGCTCGCTGGGGAACTCGGCCTCTTGGAGGACGCTGAAGCGCCGCAGGTCCGCGACGTGATCGATGTGCTCAATGTCCACCGGGCACTGGTCCACGCACGCGCCGCAGTTGGTGCAGCTCCACAGCACATCCGGGTCGATGCCCAGCTCGTCCTCCGGGTTCAGCAGGAACGACGCGTTGCGGATGTCCGTCATGAGCAGCTTCGGGCTCAGCGGCTTGCCCGTGTTCCACGCCGGGCAGAGCTCCTGGCAGCGCCCGCACTCCGTGCACGTGGAGGCGTCGAGAAGCATCTTCCAGCTGGCGTCGCCGAGGCGCCCCACGCCCGGCACGTCCTCCTCCGTGATGGAGTCGACCGTCAGCTCCTTGCCGCGGGAGACCATCGGGTTGAGGCCGCCTAGGGTCTTGCGGCCGTCGGGGTGGCGGCGGAAGAAGATCGTGAAGAACGCGAGGAAGCGGTGCCACGCGACACCCCACGTGAGATTCAGGCCCACCGTGACGAGGAAAAGCATGCCCATCAGCAGCTTCACGAGCGCGAACACCGAGACCAGGACAGGGCTCGACGGCAGCAGGGCGGCGATGTGCCGGGAGAGGAAATCCGCGATCGGGTGGATGTCCGATGCTGGAAAAGAAGCAAGGGCTGCACTTTTTACAGCAAGCATGCCGAGCCCCTCGACGAGGACGATCACCTCAATGAGGCGCGCCGCCCCCGCCTGCGACCCAAAGAACCGCGACTCCCGCCGCCGGTGCCCCAACGACAGCCGCACCCCGATGAGGAACACGATGCCCACGACCGTCCCGATCGCCAGCACCTCCTCCACAAAGCGGTACACCGCCCAGTCGTGGAGCAGCGGCCACCCGCCCGCGGGATGGAAACTTTGGATGTACCCCTCGAACCACACGAGGGAGCCGAAGAGGAAGCCCAGCATCACTAGCCAGTGTGCGGCCCCCACCCACGGTTTATTGAGCATCGTGGCGTGGCCGAACACCTCGCGCAGCATCCGCCACAGCCGGTGGCCGGGGTGCTTCGCGCGTCCGGGGAGATCCTGCCCCGCGGACACGTGGCGGTACACCCGCACCACCCCGCGGAGGAACACCGCCCACGCGGGCAGAGAAAGAAATACCCCGATGAGCCCCAGTGCCGTTGTCGTAGGCATCAGCTAACGACGCCCTTCCGCCAGACAGGCCGAGGGGGTCTCCGACGAGCGGGATTGCGCAAGACTCATGCTCTTGACTTTATCGTCTCCCCGCGCGCGGAGAACCGGGAGGGGCGGGTGGGACGGATGGGGCGGGCGCCCCGCGCCCCGCGCCCGCCCCGCGCCCCCGCCGGCTAGGATGTGAGGCCGGGTTCGGCGTCGACGCGCTTGCGCTGGCGCTCCGAGCGCAGCGCGCTGAGGGAGGTGGAGCTGCGCGAGGGGTCCTCGACGCTCTCGGGGGTGCGGCGGCCAATCGCGGCCATCCGGTCGCGGACGGCGGCGAAGGCCTCGGAGCCGCTCATCTGCTCGCCGTTGGCGGTGGCGATCTCGATGTCGTCGATGGTGATCTCGCCCGCGCGGAGAGCCACCAGCTCGTGGTGGTAGCGGAACCACACCGCGAGGGTCGCGGCCACCGGCACGGCGAGGAACGCGCCGACGATGCCGAAGAGCGTCGAGCCGACGGTCACCGCGAGGAGGACGATCGCCGCGTGGAGGTTCATCGCCTTGGACTGAATGATCGGGGAGAGGACGTTGCCCTCGAGCTGCTGGACGATGAGGATGAGGCAGAGCACGAGGATCGCGCTGGTCACGCCGTTGGAGACGAGGGCGATCGCCACCGCGAGGGCGCCGGCTGTGATCGCGCCGACGATCGGGATGAAGCCCGCGAAGAACGTGATGACCGCGAGCGCCAGGGCCAGCGGCACCTGGAGGATGACCAGGCCCAGGCCGATGAAGATCGCGTCGATGAAGGAGACCAGCGCCTGCGCGCGGATGAAGCCCGCGAGCGTGTTCCACGTGCGGGTGAGGACCTCAGTGAGGTGCCAGCCGGCGGTCTTGCCCGTGATGCTGCGCAGCCACGGCAGGAACTTCGTGCCGTCCTTGAGGAAGAAGAAGGTGAGCACGAGCATGATCGCGAACGTCACCGCGATGGAGGACGCCGCGGAGATCCCCGTGAACACGCCCGTCGCGATGTTGCTCGACTGCCCCTTCACCCAGTTGATGGCCGCGTTCGCGGAGCTCTCGACGGCCGCCATGTCGAGGTTGAACGGCTCCCCCTGGAGCTGGTCGATGATCTGGTGGACCGCCTTCTCCGCCTGCGCGAAGAGGTCCTTCGACTGCTGCACCACGCTCGGCGCGATGAGCGCAAGGATCCCACCGAAGATCGCGAACGCACCGAGCATGGTGATCACCGTCGCGAGCACGGAGGGAACCTTGTGATGACGCAGCCACTTCACCGGGGGCCAGAGGACCGTGGAGACAAGGATGGCGAGGAGGATCGGCAGGAGGCCGGTCCAGATGTAGCCCAGTCCTTGCCAGAGCAGCCACGCCGCAGCCGCCACGATGATGAAGCGGAGGGCCCAGCCCGCTAGCCAGCGCCCGTCGCGGCCGAGGATGACCGCGCGGTCGTTGTCCTCGAGACCGAACCCACCACTAGTTTTCTCCTGAGACTCAAACACGCCCCTTAATATGCCATACGGCGCATGCCTCCCATCTCTCGGATTACACCGAATCGATGCATAGTGACGGAGATCGCTTGCTCAAGGAGGAAGGGGAGAAGCTCCCGACGGCCGTCCGCGAGCACCGGCGCGTCGAGCACCGTCGAGCCCGAGACAACGGCCGCGTCGCGCAGGGAGTCGGCCACGGCCCCCACCGCGCGCACGCGGATGCTCTCCGACTCGGCCACCTCCCGGGCGAAGGCGCTGTCCGTCGCGGAGCGGACATCCACGCCGTGGCGGGCGAGTTCGCTCGCCCGCTCGGGGGTGGCGCTGATGTCGACGCCCACCCCGGTGATCTCCCCGGCCATCCGCAGGCGGAGAAGCTCCCGCGGGGTGGCGCCCTCGCCGGCGCGGACCCGCAGCGGGGCGTCCAGCGGGCGGTAGCGGAAGATGTTGGCCTCGCTGACCAGGGCGCTCGGGTCGTGCTCGACGCTGAACTCGCTGTCCCACGCGCGCTGGTCGAGGTCGGCGGCGCGCCAGAGCCAGGATTCGTCCTCGCGGTCGAGGAGGTGGCTGTTCTCGCGGATGATGCGGGCCACGCTGGGCCGGATGTTCGCGCCGGGCTGGGCGGGGGTGAGGTCGGCGTCGGCCCATGTGCCGAGCTGTGCCACGTAGTTCGGCCCGCCGGCCTTCGCGCCGGCCCCGAGGCTCGACGCCTTCCAGCCGCCGAAGGGCTGGCGCTGGACGATGGCCCCGGTGATGCCCCGGTTGATGTAGCCGTTGCCGACCTCGACGTGCTCCATCCAGTAGCGGATTTCGTCGTCGTCGAGGGAGTGGATGCCGCCGGTCAGCCCGTAGCCGGTGGAGTTTTGCCAGCGCACGGCCTCCTCGAGGTTCTTCGCGCGCATGATGCCGAGCACCGGGCCGAAGCACTCGTGGGTGTGGTACCAGCTGCCAGGCTGGACGTTATCGCGCACGCCGGGGGACCAGAGGGTTTCTTCCGGGTTGAGCGGCTTGGGGGTGATGAGCCACTGCTCGCCGGGGTCGAGCGTGGTGAGACCGCGGCGCAGCTTCTCCCCGGGCGCTTCGATGAGGGCGTTCATCTCGGTGGCGATATTGCGGCCGTAGCCGACCTCGATGGTGCGGACGGCGTCGAGCAGCTGGTTCATAAATCGCTCGGACTCTCCCTGGCTGCCAACAAGAATGACGAGGCTCGCCGCGGAGCACTTCTGCCCCGCGTGGCCGAAAGCCGACTGATACAGGTCCGCGACGGCGAGGTCCGGGTCCGCCGCCGGCGTCACAATGAGCGCGTTCTTCCCGGAGGTCTCCGCGTTGATGACCATGTCGGGCCGCCAGCTGCGGAAGAGCTTCGCCGTCTCGGAGGAGCCAGTGAAGGTGACGGCGTCGACGCCCTCATGGGTGACGAGCCGCCGCCCGGCCTCCCCCTCATCGGCGTTGATGAGCTGCACGAGGTCCGCGCTGAGCCCGGCCTTCTCCAGGCCGCGGTGGATGGCCGCGACGGCCACCTCGGCGCACCGCACCACCTGCGGCGCCGGCTTGATGAGCACGGCCGCCCCCGCCGCCAGTGCGGACATCATCCCGCCGACCGGGATCGCCACCGGGAAGTTCCACGGCGGCACCACGGCCACGACGCGGTGCGGCGTGAACTCACTGCGCGCGGTGTCGAGCGCCCGGGCGCACTGGGCGTAGTAGTGCGTGAAGTCGATGGCCTCGGAGACCTCGGGGTCGGACTGCCCGATTGTCTTCCCCGCCTCGTGCACCATCGCCGCGATGAGTTCTCCGCGCGCGGAGGCGAGCTCGTCCGCGATGACGTCGAGCACCTCCGCCCGCTCCGCCCCGCTGCGGGCGGCCCACTCGGGGTGGAGGGCGGCGGCCTGGGCGACGGCGGCGTCGACGACGCCCGGATCGCTCACCTCCGGGTGCTCCACCGCACCCGGGTCGCTGGCGAGGATCCGGCGCGCCCATTCCCGGTTGGCGGGGAGGGCGGGGTCGGTGTCGGGCTCGTTGTGGAAGCGGCCGCCGGGGGCCTGGCTCCCCTGCTCCTCGAGGCGGTTCTGGGGTCGCCGCGCGCCGACGGGCACCTCCCACCGGGCGCGCACGGCGTCGAGGAAGCGGCGCTTCTGGTCCTCGAGCGGCGTGATCTCCGCGCCGTCGATCTCCGGGGCGAAGAGCGCGTGGAGGAAGTTCTGCTTCTCGCTGTTCTCCTCGAGCCGCCGCACGAGGTAGCTGATGGCCACGTCAAAGTCCTCCGCGTGGACGACGGGCGTGTAGAGGATCATCTTCCCCACCACGCGGTGCACCGCGCGCGACTGGGCGGGCGCCATGCCCTGGAGCATCTCGGCTTCCATCTGCTGGGTGACGCCGCGACGGACGGCCAGCTCCCAGGCGAGCGCCATGGTGTAGAGGTTGTGGCTGGCGACGCCGACGTGCACCGCGTCGGCGTGCTCGGGCTGGAGGATGTAGTCGAGGAGTCGGAGGTAGTTGGCGTCGACCTCGTGCTTCGAGGAATAGGGGGCCTGCACCCAGCCGTGGCTTTCCGCCTGGACGCGCTCCATCGAGAGGTTCGCGCCCTTGACCAGGCGGATCTTGATGGGCGCGCCGCCCTGGGCGCGGCGCTCGTGGGCGAAGGCGGTGAGCTCCTGGAGGGCCTCGAGGGTGTCCGGCAGGTAGGCCTGGAGGACGATCCCCGCGCGCAGGGGGAGGAACTCGGGTTCGCTGAGGAGCTCGGTGAACAGTCGGATGGTGAGGTGGAGGTCGTGGTATTCCTCCATGTCGAGGTTGACGAACACCTGCGGGGACTGCGCGAGGGCCTCCCGGTAGACGGGCCGCAGGCGGTCCTTGAGGCGCGCCGTCGAGCCATCGATATCCCAGTGGTTGAGCTGCGCGCAGAGGCTCGACGCCTTGACGGAGACGTAGGTGACGCGGGGGTTGCGGATGAGCGCGATGGTGCGCTCGGTGCGGTGGCGGGCTTCGTCCTCGCCGAGGACGGCCTCGCCGAGCAGGTTGAGGTTGAGCTGCACGTTCTCCTCGGCGGCGGCGCTGAGGCGGGCGTCGAGGGCCTTGGAGCCGGCGTCGAGCACGAGGTGCCCCACCATCTGGCGCAGCCGCTTGCGTGCCACGGGCATCACGACGCCCGGCAGGGCCTTCCCCGCCAGGGCCCCGAGGCCCAGCATCCCCTTGTTGAAGCGGCCGAGGAAGTCCGGCGCGTTCTGGAGTTTGGCCAGCTCCTTCGCGGCTACCTCGTTGTCCTCAGGTCGGGCGACGCGGTCGACGAAGTCCATGGTGAAGCGGACGCCCTGGGGGTCGCGGACGAGGTCGGCGAGCTGCTCGGTGGCCCGGGCCTCGGATCCCGTGGCGGCGGTGTCGGTCTCGGCGAGCCAGCGCTCGGCGCGGCGGATGGCGGTCTCCGCCACCTCATCGAGGTCGGTGCTGTTGGCGGGCGGCGAAAAATCGAGGGTCATGGTTGGTGTCCTTGTGCTGAGGCGGCAGCGGGTGT
Organism: Corynebacterium uropygiale; assembly: GCF_021568315.1. GTDB lineage: Bacteria > Actinomycetota > Actinomycetes > Mycobacteriales > Mycobacteriaceae > Corynebacterium > Corynebacterium uropygiale. The sequence goes on along the minus strand of NZ_JAKGSI010000004.1, from coordinate 259,380 downwards.
GCTGCCGGGGGTGGGAATGGGGTGCTGCGGGGTGGGCGTCGTCAGCGAACGCGCGCGGTGAGGGAGACGGGCGGCCGATCGGCCACCCGGCGCCGTCGATCCAGAACCTCAGGCACGGGAGTCCTTTCACACTCGGAATATGGTGTGACTAGTGTCTCCCCTAAGGGTGGGATACGTCAAGGGGCGGCCGGAGTGTGAGATCGCTCCTTCCACGCGCGGAGAACCTCCGGGTCGGTGGGCGCGCTGGCGAGGGACACCACCACGAACACCACCGCCGAGGCCACGAGCCCCACGTAGATCGGCTCGTTGGCGTAGATGCCGGCGAAGCGCTCGCTCGCCTGCGCCTCGAGCACCGCCATCGTGGCCAGCGTGCCGACGCTGCCCACGATCATCGACCACAGCGCCGCCGTGCCCGTCGCCCGCTGCCACACGAGCCCGCCGATGATCGCGACGAAGAGCCCGCCGACGAGGATGTCGTACGCAATGGTCAGCGCCGCCACCACATCCGGCACCGCGAGCGAGAGCAGGAGGACGACGACGCCCAAGCCCAGCACCCAGCCGCGGTGGGAGTGGACGTCCTCCTCGGCGTTGTGCGCGGCGGAGACGGCGGAGTCGGCCTGGCTCGCTGCCTCGTAGGCGCTGAGCCGGTGGGGGTGGCGCTGGCGGAGCATCTTCTGCAGGAGGGGGAGCACGTCGGCGCGGGCGACGGTCGCCGCGGCGATGAGCCCACCGGAGGCCGTCGACATCATCGCGGCCACCCCCGCCGCGAGCGCCACGCCGCCGAGCCCCACGGGCAGGAGGTCGCTCGCCACGCGCGCGAAGACATCATCCTTGGACTCGATGCCGGGGATCACGACGCGCGTCGCCATCCCAATGATCGCGCCCACCACGCCAAACACGATGCAGTAGAGGCCGGAGGCGGTCCCGCCCCAGCGCGCCACCCCCGGCGTGCGCGCGGTGAAGACGCGCTGCCAGATGTCCTGCCCGATGAGCAGCCCCAGCGTGTACACCACGAAGTACGTGATGATCGACTGCGCGCCGATCCCCGTGAAGGAGAAGAACTCGGCGTCGAGGCGCGCGTGGAGGCCGCCCCACCCGCCCGCGCGGTGCAGCGCGATGGGCAGCATGAGCCCAAAGGTCCCGAGCGTCATGAGGAGGAACTGCGCCATGTCGGCGAGCGTGATGGACCACATGCCGCCCACCACGGCGTAGATGAGCACGACGCTCCCACCGACCAGCACCGACACCCAGCGCTCCCACCCGAACAGCACGACGAAGATCGACGCATAGGCGCCCGTGGACGTCGCCGCGAGCATGAGCGTGTAGGCGAGCATGATGATCGACGCCGCCTGGGTGGACTCCGTGCCGTAGCGCAGGGTGAGCATCTGGGTCACCGTGTAGATCTTCAGCCTCTGGATGATGGGGGCGAAGATCGCGGAGAGCAGCAGCACCCCCAGGCCGATGGCGGTGACCAGCCACGCCCCCGAGAGCCCGTATGTATAGCCGAGCCCCACCCCGCCGACGGCGGCCGCCCCGCCGAGGACGACGGCCGACATCGTGCCGGTGTACATGAGCCCGCCGAGCCGCCTGCCGGCGACGAGGTAGTCCGAGGCGTCGGCGGTTTTCTTCCGTCCCCAGATGCCAAAAAGCAGCATGGCGCAGAGGTACAGAATGATGACGAGTGCGTTGAGCCAATTCATGGCGCGCTCCTCACTGTATTGCAGATCACAGGAAGTAACCCTAGAATAAACTGTAGTTGTCTCATAGGCAACCATCCTGCACGATTGGACCAACCATGAAATCTCTCCCCCTCCAGCCCCCTGGGCTCTCCGCGCGCGCGAAGGAGGGCGAGGCCGCCTCGGAGCTCGCCCTCGGCCACCGCCTGCGCGCCCTCCGCGAGCAGCGTCGCCTCACCCTCGACCAGATCAGCCAGGCCACCGGGCTCTCCAAGGGATTCATCTCCCGCGTCGAGCGGGACCTCACGAGCCCCTCCGTCTCCACCCTCGTGAAGATGTGCCAGGCGCTGGGGATCAGCGCGGGGGAGGTGCTCGACGCCCCCGCCAGCCACCAGGTGCTCTTCGCGGACGCCCCGGTGGTGGACCTCGGCGGGGAGGGGATCACGGAACGCCTTCTCACGCCGCCGCACCAGCGGGGGCTGCAGATCATCCACGCGGAGATCGCCCCCGGCGGCCAGGGCGAGGAGGAGCTCTACACGATGGACTGCGCCACGGAGGCCCTGCACGTCGTGTCGGGGGAGTTCGTGCTGGTCACCGTGAAGAAGGAGTATCACCTCCACCGCGGTGACACCGTGACCTTCCCGGGCGCGGAGGCTCACACGTGGTTCAACCCGCGCGCGGATCTCCCGTGCGAGGTGCTGTGGATCCTCACGCGCTACCCGGCGCACTGACGCCAGATACCAGTTGAAAGGAGTGCTCTCATGCTTCAGACCCCGCGGATCGTCGACGGCGGGAACATCGGGCCGGTGAACTCGGCCCTCGTCCCCCGCTTCAGCGGCGAGGCCACCTACGCCCTGCTCCCGCGCCTGCGGGACCTCCCCGAGGGGCACCACCCCGACATCAAGGTCGTGGGCATCCCCTTCGACGCGGGCGTGTCCTACCGGCCGGGGGCGCGCTTCGGCTGCCAGCACGTGCGCCAGTCCTCCCGCCTCCTGCGCCCCTACAACCCCGCGACGGACACCTCCCCCTTCGCCCAGGCCCAGGTGGTGGACGCCGGCGACATGGCCGTCAACCCCTTCAACATCAACGAGGCCATCGAGAGCATCGAGCACGACGCCCTTGAGCTCACCGCCGACGGCTCCTCCCTCCTCACCATCGGCGGGGACCACACCATCGCGCTGCCGCTGCTGCGCGCCGCGACGGCCCGCGCCGGCCAGCCCGTCGCCTTCCTCCACTTCGACGCCCACCTCGACACCTGGGACACCTACTTCGGCGCCGACTACACCCACGGCACCCCCTTCCGCCGCGCCGTGGAGGAGGGGGTCATCGACACGGAGGCGATCTGCCACGTCGGCACCCGCGGCCCCCTCTACGGGAAGAAGGACCTCGAGGATGACCGCCGCTTCGGCTTCGGCATCATCACCAGCTCGGATGTCTTCCGCCAGGGCGTCGACGAGGTCGTCGACCGCCTCCGCCAGCGCGTCGGCCGCCGCCCCCTCTACATCTCCGTCGACATCGACGTCCTCGACCCCGCCCACGCGCCCGGCACCGGCACCCCGGAGGCCGGCGGCATGACGAGCCGCGAAATCCTCGAGATCCTCCGCGGCCTGCGCGGGCTCAACATCGTCGGGGCGGACGTCGTCGAGGTCGCCCCTGCCTATGACCACGCCGAGCTCACCGGCATCGCGGCCTCCCACGTCGCCTATGACCTCATCACCCTCATGGCGGACCTGCGCGCCGGGAAGGAGACCCATGCCTAGGACAGGTGGGCAGGTGATCGTCGAGACCCTCGAGGACCTCGGCATCACCGACGTCTTCGGAATCCCCGGGCAGCACGCCCTCGCGCTCTTCGACGCCCTCGAGGGCTCCTCCCTCCGCTACACCTCCGCGCGCGTGGAGAACAACGCCGCCTTCGCCGCCGACGGCTACGCCCGCGCCACCGGCCGCCCGGCCGCCCTCTTCCTCTCGACGGGGCCCGGGGCGCTCACCTCCCTCGCCGGCCTCCAGGAGGCCTACGCGAGCGGCGTGCCCGTCCTCGTCGTGTGCGCCCAGATTCCGGCGGCCGGCCTTGGCGGCGCGCGCAAGGGCTTCCTCCACCAACTCGTCTCCCAGGCCAGCGCCGCCGCCCAAGTGACAAAAGCGCAGTACACCGTGCGCCACGGCTCGGCCCTCCCGCAGGTCCTTGCCGACGCCCACCACGCGGCCCTCAGCGCCCCGCAGGGCCCCGTCTGGGTGGAGGTCCCGCAGGACGTGCTCCTCGCGGAGACCCTCACCGAGCAACACATCGATCCCCGGGAGCCGGACGCCGCCGCGCCCGGCTGCGCGGAGCAGGCGGCCGGGCTCCTCGCGCGCGCGGAGAAGCCGGTGATCCTCGCCGGGGGCGGGGTGGCGCGGAGCGCGGGCGCGGACTCGGCCCTCCGCGCCGTGGCCGAGCGGCTGGGCGCCCCGGTGGCGTGCACGGGGGCGGCCGTCGGCGCCCTCCCGCTGGACCACCCGCTGAGCGTGGGCTCTTGGGTGGAGGACCGGGCGGTCACCGACCTCCTGGCGGAGGCAGACGTGCTGCTCGCGCTGGGCACCTCGATGGGGGAGGTGACCTCGAACTACTTCAGCCTCCGCCCGCGCGGCACGGTCATCCAGGTGGACGCCAACCCCGCGGTGCTGGGCTCCAACCACGACGTCCTTGGGGTCTGCGCCGACGCCGGCGAGTTCCTCCGCCGCCTGGGCGCCGGGCTTCCCGCCGGGCTCTCCGCGCGCGCGGGGGAGGAGCGGGCCGCCCGCGTGCGCGAGGCGATCCTGCGGCGGCTCGACGGGCAGGACCTCGCCCACGAGCGCGCGTTCATGGCCGCGCTGCGCCGCGCCATCCCGTCGGGGGCCGCGACGTACTGGGATATGACCATCGCCGCGTATTGGGCGTGGAACCTGTGGGACCCGCGCGAGGGCCTTAGCGCCACCGCGCAGGGGGCCGGCGGGCTGGGCTACGGCTTCCCGGCGGCGATCGGCGGGGCGGTGGCCCGCGGCGAGCGCACCTACGCCATCGCGGGGGATGGCTCCGCCATGTACTCCCTCGCGGAGCTCGCCGTGGCCGTGCAGCACAAGCTGCCGGTGACGTGGATCATCATCGACGACGGCGGCTACGGCATCCTCCGCGAGTACATGAACGACACCTTCGGGCGCGCGGTGGGCACGGAACTCGCCCGGCCCGACTTCCTCCGCGTGGCCGAGGCCTTCGGGGTGCCCGCGACGCGCTGCCGCATCGAGGACGCCGCCGCGCCGGGGGCCGCCGAGGAGCTCGTCGAGGCCATCGCGACCGCGAGCGAGGGGACCGGGCCGCGGGTGGTGGTCTGCGAGACCTCGCTGCGGATGTTCGCGCCGAGTTAGCGGGGAGGAGCGGGAGGCAGGCGCGCCCCGCGCGCCGCGCGCCCGCGCGCCGCTCGCGCTCCGCAATGGCTCGCAATACTATGAGCCTGTACTGGAAGCGCAGAGAGAAAAAGGAGAAAGTCGTGCCAGGCCACAAGCTCGTTTTGATCGGTGTGGGGCATGTCGGCGACGCCGTCCTCGCCCACGCGATGTCCTCGGGGCTGTTCAGCGAGATCGCGCTCATCGACGCGAACACCACGATGGCCGAGGGGCAGGCGCTCGACCAGCACCAGGCCACCGCCCTGCCCGGGGTGGGCAACGTCTACGTGCACGTCGCGGACTATGACGCCTGCGCCGACGCCGACATCATCATCTACACCGCGGGCCCCTCGATCCGCCCGGAGGACTCGGCCCTCGACGCCCGCAACCTCCTCGCCACGCGCAATGCCGCGATCGTTCGCCAGGCGATGGGCGAGATCGTCCAGCGCACCCGCGACGCCGTGATCATCATGGTCTCCAACCCCGTGGACCTCCTCGTCCACATCGCATCCACGGAGTTCGACTATCCGGTGGAGAAGATCATGGGCACCGGCCTGCTGCTCGACTCCGCGAGGCTCTGCCGGCTCGTCGCGGACATCCTCGACGTGGACCCCGACTACGTCCACGCCGCCATGCTCGGCGAGCACGGCGCCACCGGCTTCCCCTACATGTCGGGGATCTCCGTCGCGGGCGTGCCCTACGAGCAGTTCCCGGAGGTCTTCGGCGTCTCCGAACTCCTCCCGCGCGAGGAACTCATGCACCGGACCAACAAGGCCGGCATGGATGTCCTCGAGGCGAAGGGCTGGACCTCCGCCGGCGTCGCCGCCAGCGCGATCACCCTCGCCCGCTCGGTGATGCTGAACTCGAAGATCGTCGTCCCCGTCTCGACGCTCCTGCGCGGCGAATATGGCCACGACGGCGACGTCTCGCTCTCCACCCCGTGCATCATCGGGGGCCGCGGCGTGGAGCGGCGGATCGAGGTCCCGCTCGACGAGTGGGAGAGCGCGCGCATGGCGGAGTCCGTCGACGCGCTCACGGCGCTCATCGCCTCGGTGAGTGAGAAATAGCCAGGCGCGGCCGCGCGCGGCCAGACACGCACGAACCCCGGGCCAGGCCCGGGGTTCTTCTGTGTTCAGCGGAGCGCTGACGGGGCGTCGGCCGCTAGGCGATCGAGGCCTCGTAGATGCTCTTCGTGGAGGCCGCGAGGGTGGCGTCGAACTCCTCGGCGGACTGCTGGGCGGAGAGGCCCTCGGTCAGTGCGCGGGAGAAGGACGCGATGAGGCCCGGGTTGCGGGAGAGGCGCTCGTTGGCGTCGTCGCGCTCGTAGCCACCGGAGAGGGCCACGACGCGCATGACCCGCGGGTGCTCGATGAGCGGCGTGTAGAAGCCATCCTCGGTGGGGATGGTGACCTTGAGCATGACCTGCTGGTCCTCGGGGAGCTTGTCCAGCTCGGCGGCGATCTCGTCGTGGAGGATGCGCTCGGCCTCGACCTTGTCGGGGCAGTCGATGGAGACCTCCGGCTCGATGATCGGGACGAGGCCGTGGCCGAGGATCTGGCGGCCGACCTCGAACTGTTGGGCCACGACGGCCTTGATGCCCTCCGGGTTCGCCTCAGCGATGAAGGAACGCATCTTGGTGCCGAAGATGCCCTTCTTCACCGCGCGCTCGCAGAGGTCGTCGAGGCCGGGGTTCGGCTTCATGACCTGGACGCCGTTCTCGGCGTCGGCAAGGCCCTTGTCGGTCTTGAGGAGCGGCACGACGCCCTTCTTCTCCCACAGGTACTGGGCGGTGGGAAGGCCCTCGATCTCCCGGTCCATCGTGGCCTCGAAGAGGATGGCCGCGATAATGTGCTCGGAGGTGAAGGAGGGGGAGGTGATGATGCGGGTGCGCATCTCGTGGACGAGGTTAAACATCTCCTCGTCGGTGGAGTACTGGTCTTCCGGGATACCGTAGAGGCGGAGGGCCTTCGGCGTGGATCCGCCGGACTGATCCAGAGCCGCGATGAAGCCCTTGCCCTCGCGCATGATCTGCGCCTGCTCAGTGTTCATATGTTCTCTCCTTTGCAGCCTGTGATGAGGTACGTCCCCCAGGGTAGGCAATTCTTTTTCATCCTTCAGATGAGTGATGTTCGACGCTCTATTTCGAGGCGCTGACCAGGGGAAACGAAAAAAGTTGAGCGAAGTGGGAACAAGTTTGCTGGGTCGTCCGTTGCAGGAAGTGTCAGGTTGAGTGACGCAGACTCAAGGGGATGTTAGAGTAGTCCCCAGCGTTCAAGAAAGACCACAGAAAAGGAGCTCATCATGGGACGTGCAGTCGGAATTGATCTTGGTACGACGAACTCGGTCGTCTCTGCCCTCGAGGGCGGGGAGGCCAAGGTTATTGCAAACTCGGAGGGGTCCCGCACGACCCCGTCGATTGTTGCTTTCGCGAAGAACGGCGAGGTGCTCGTCGGTCAGTCCGCGAAGAACCAGGCGGTGACGAACGTCGACCGCACCGTGCGTTCCGTGAAGCGCCACATCGGTACGGACTGGAAGGTCAGCATCGATGACAAGGAGTACACCCCGCAGGAGATTTCCGCCCGTACCCTCATGAAGCTGAAGAGGGACGCGGAGGCCTACCTCGGCGAGGACGTCACGGACGCCGTTATTACCGTCCCGGCCTACTTCGAGGACGCCCAGCGCCAGGCCACCAAGGAGGCCGGCCAGATCGCGGGCCTCAACGTTCTCCGTATTGTCAACGAGCCGACGGCCGCCGCCCTCGCCTACGGCCTGGAGAAGGGCGACAAGGAGCAGACCATCCTGGTCTTCGACCTTGGTGGCGGTACCTTCGACGTCTCCCTGCTGGAGATCGGCGATGGCGTCGTCGAGGTCATGGCGACGGCCGGTGATAACCAGCTCGGTGGCGATGACTGGGACCAGCGGATTGTCGACTGGCTCGTCGAGAAGTTCAAGAGCGCCCACGGCATTGACCTCACGAAGGACAAGATGGCGCTCCAGCGTCTCCGCGAGGCGGCAGAGAAGGCCAAGATTGAGCTGTCCAGCTCCCAGCAGGCCACCATCAACCTGCCGTACATCACGGTGGACCAGGACAAGAACCCGCTCTTCCTCGATGAGACGCTGAGCCGCACCGAGTTCCAGCGGATCACCCAGGACCTCCTCGACCGCACCAAGGAGCCCTTCAACCGGGTCATCAAGGACGCGGACCTCTCGATCTCCGACATCGACCACGTCGTGCTCGTCGGTGGTTCCACCCGTATGCCGGCCGTGACCGAGCTCGTCAAGGAGCTCACCGGCGGCCGCGAGCCCAACAAGGGCGTCAACCCGGATGAGGTCGTGGCCATGGGTGCCGCCCTGCAGGCCGGCGTTCTCCGCGGCGACGTCAAGGACGTGCTCCTTCTCGACGTCACCCCGCTGTCCCTCGGTATTGAGACCAAGGGTGGCGTGATGACCAAGCTCATCGAGCGGAACACCACCATCCCGACGAAGCGCTCCGAGACCTTCACCACCGCCGAGGACAACCAGCCCTCCGTGCAGATCCAGGTCTTCCAGGGCGAGCGCGAGATGGCCTCCGCCAACAAGCTCCTGGGCTCCTTCGAGCTCGGTGGCATCGCCCCGGCGCCGCGCGGCGTCCCGCAGATCGAGGTGACCTTCGACATCGACGCCAACGGCATCGTCCACGTCACCGCGAAGGACAAGGGCACCGGCAAGGAGAACACGATCAAGATCCAGGACGGCTCCGGCCTGTCCCAGGAGGAGATTGATCGCATGATCAAGGACGCCGAGGCCCACGCGGAAGAGGACAAGAAGCGCCGCGAGGAGCAGGAGACCCGCAACGCCGCCGAGCAGGCCGTGTACAACACCCGCAAGGTGGCCGAGGACAACTCCGACAAGATCTCCGAGGACATCCGCACCAAGGTGGAAGAGGCCGCGAAGGGCGTCGACGAGGCGCTCAAGGGCGATGACCTCGAGGCCATCAAGTCGGCCGTCGAGAAGCTCAACAAGGAAGCCCAGGCCATGGGCACCGCGCTGTACGAGGCCCAGGCCAACAGCGGCGCCACGCAGGCGGACTCCGCCGGGCAGCAGGACGACGATGTCGTGGACGCGGAGGTCGTCGACGATGAGGACGGTGAGAAGAAGTGACCCAGCCCCACGAGATGCCCGACAACCCGGGTGACCCCGAGGTGACGGACCCCGAGGTCATCCCCGGTGAGGAGGACACCACGTCGGCTGAGGTGATCGAGGACGCGGAGGTCGTCGAGCCCGAACCGGAGCTCGACGGCGTCGAGCCGGTGGACGCCCAGGCCGAGGCCGAAGCCGCAGCGGACACGGAGGCGGCGCTGGCCGCTGACCTCCAGGCCCAACTCGACGAGCGGACCGACGACCTCAAGCGGGTGTCCGCGGAATACGCGAACTACCGCCGCCGGACCGACCGGGAGCGCACCAGCATCGCTGAGGGCGCCCGGGCGGGGCTCATCGCGAAGTTCCTCACCATCATGGATGACCTGGACCTCGCTGAGCAGCACGGTGACCTCGAAGAAGGCCCGCTCAAGGCCTTCGCCGACAAGTTCCGCGGAGTGCTCGCCGCGGAGAAGCTGGAACCCTTCGGCGCAGAAGGCGACGAGTTTGACCCGGAGATCCACGAGGCCGTCCAGGACCTCTCCTCCGGCGATGACAAAGCCCTCGGCACAGTGCTGCGCAAGGGCTACCGGGTCGGGGACCAGATGGTCCGCAGCGCGATGGTCATCATCGCGGACCCGGTGGACACCACCGAAGAGGAAGAGTAACCAGCAATGACCAGCGCGGCGTCGGCCTCCCCGGGCACCACCGGGAAGCGTCGGCGCCCCTTTTCGAATCACAGGGAGGAGGAGATGCCCAGTGACGCAGCAAGAATGGGCAGATAAGGACTACTACGCGGACCTGGGGGTCTCCTCGTCCGCGAGTGAAGAAGAAATCAAGAAGGCCTACCGGAAGATCGCTCGGGCGAATCACCCCGACGCCAACCCCGGCGACAAGGCCGCCGAGGAGCGCTTCAAGAAGGCCGCCGAGGCCTATGACGTCATCGGCGACAAGAAGAAGCGCAAGGAATACGACGAGCTCAAGGCGATGCTCCGCTCCGGCGGCTTCGCGGGATTCGGCCGGGGAGGTGGTTCCGGATTTCCGGGCGGGTTTCGCAGCTCGAGCGAAGGCTTCTCGATGGACGACCTCTTCGGCCAAGCGGCGCAAGCACGCCAAGACGGAGGATATTCTCGCGATGGCGGCCTTGGGGATATCTTCGGCGGCCTCTTTAACGGCGGCGGTACTACTCGCCACTCGGCGAGGCCATCGCGGGGGGCCGACGTCGAGACGGAAATAACCCTCAACTTCCGCGAGGCGGCAAAGGGCTCGACGATCACCCTGCAGATCACCGGCGACGCCCCCTGCAACCAGTGCCACGGCTCGGGCTCCATCTCCGGGAACCCCGGCACCTGCGGCGACTGTCAGGGCACCGGCTTCACCTCGGAGAACCGGGGCGCCTTCGGGTTCTCGGCCCCCTGCCAGAAGTGCCAGGGGACGGGGCAGATCATCACCGATCCCTGCACCCACTGCTCCGGGACCGGCACGGTGAACCGCACGCGGAGCATCACCGTGCGCATCCCCCCGGGTGTGGTAGATGGCCAGAAGGTGCGCCTCGCCGGGAAGGGCGAGGCCGGGCCCAACGGCAAGCCCGCCGGAGACCTCTTCGTCACCGTGCACGTCACGCACGATGACGTCTTCACCCGCCACGGGGATGACCTCGAGGTGACGGTGCCCGTCTCCTTCGCGGAGCTCGCGCTGGGGGACACCATCACGGTGCCCACCCTCGACGCCCCGGTCCGCGTCAAGGTGCCCGCCGGCACCCCGGACGGCCGGACCCTCCGCGTCCGCGGGCGCGGCATCCAGCGCCGCGGCGGCGGGGCCGGTGATCTCCTCGTCACCGTCCGCGTCACTGTTCCGAAGAATCTCGACGTCCGGGCGACGAGCGCCCTGCGCACCTACGCCCAGGCCGAACGCGATTCCGGCTTCGACCCGCGGGCTGGCTGGGCGGGCCGCGCCTAAGCGGCCGCCCGCCCCGCCCGTCCCGCACCACCGCACGCACCCCGAGAGGAGGTGAACACAGACCATGGCAAAGAAAACCCCACGCGCCACGCACACGGAGGACCTCGGCGAGGTCTTCGTCATCTCCGTTGCCGCCGAACTCGCCGGCATGCACGCCCAGACCCTGCGCACCTATGACCGGCTGGGGCTCGTCACCCCGCAGCGCACCTCCGGGGGCGGCCGCCGCTACTCCCGGCGGGACGTCGACATGCTCCGCAAGATCCAGCGGCTGAGCCAAGAGGACGGCGTCAACCTCGCCGGCATCAAGGCGATCATCGAGCTTGCAGAGAAAAACGACCGCCTCCGCAAGGAAAACGAGCGGCTCCGGGAAGACATCGCTGAGCTCAAATCCCAGCCGCACGCCCGACCCCGCGGGGAGATCGTGCACGTCCCGCGCTCGACGGCCATCGTCATGTGGGAGCCCGGTGGGCGTCGCCGCCACTCGGCGGAACGCCGCTGAAGCGAGGATCTCCATCCATCTGTATTGTGGGCCGCGTCACTCCCACAATGATTCGGATGGATGGAGGTCCTCCCATGACTCTGTACGCGAACCCCGGAACCGACGGCTCCCTCGTCACCTACGAGAAGCGCTATGACAACTACATCGGGGGCCAGTGGGTGCCGCCGGTCGAGGGGCGCTACATGGACAACGTCACCCCCGTGACCGGCGAGGTATTCTGCCAAGTCGCCCGCTCGACAGCCGCGGACGTCACCCTCGCCATCGACGCCGCTGAGAAAGCCGCCCCCGCCTGGGGTCGCCTCGCCGCCGCCGAGCGCGCCCTCATCCTCCACCGCATTGCGGACCGCATGGAGGAGCACCTGGAGGAGCTGGCCGTCGCCGAGACCTGGGAAAACGGCAAGGCGGTCCGTGAGACCCTCGCCGCCGACATCCCCCTCGCCATCGACCACTTCCGCTACTTCGCTGGCGCCGTCCGCACCCAGGAGGGGCGGATGTCGCAGATCGACCACAACACCGTCGCCTACCACTTCTATGAGCCGCTCGGCGTGGTCGGCCAGATTATTCCGTGGAACTTCCCCATCCTCATGGCGGCGTGGAAGATCGCGCCGGCCCTCGCCGCGGGGGACACCATCGTCCTCAAGCCGGCGGAGCAGACGCCCGCCTCGATCCTCTACCTCGTCAACCTCATCGGGGATCTCCTGCCCGACGGCGTGCTCAACATCGTTAACGGCCTCGGCGAGGAGGCCGGCGCCGCCCTCTCCAGCTCCGACCGCCTCGCGAAGATCGCCTTCACCGGCTCCACCGACGTCGGCAAGATCATCAACCGCGCGGCCTCCGATAAGATCATCCCCGTCACCCTGGAGCTGGGCGGCAAGTCGCCCTCGATCTTCTTCCCCGACGTCATGGAATTCGACGACGCCTACCGGGAGAAAGCCATCGAGGGCTTCACCATGTTCGCCCTCAACCAGGGCGAGGTCTGCACGTGCCCCTCCCGCGCCCTCGTCCACGAGTCCATTGCCGACGAGTTCCTCGAGCTCGGCATCGAGCGGGTCCGGCGCATTAAGATCGGCCACCCCCTGGACACCGAGACCATGATGGGCGCCCAGGCCTCCCAGGAGCAGATGGACAAGATCTCCTCCTACCTGCGCATCGGCCCGGAGGAGGGCGCCACGACGCTCACCGGCGGCCACGTCAACCACATCGACGGCCTGGAGAACGGCTTCTACATCGAGCCCACCGTGTTCAAGGGCACCAATGACATGCGGATCTTCCGGGAGGAGATCTTCGGGCCCGTTCTCTCCGTGGCGACCTTCTCCAGCTTCGAGGAGGCCATCGCCATTGCGAATGACACGAACTACGGCCTCGGCGCCGGCGTGTGGTCCCGCCACGGCAACACCGCCTACCGCGCGGCCCGGGAGATCCACGCCGGCCGCGTCTGGGTGAACCAGTACCATAACTACCCCGCTCACGCGGCCTTCGGCGGCTACAAGGAGTCGGGCATCGGCCGGGAGACCCACCTCATGATGCTCAGCCACTACCAAGAGGTGAAGAACATGCTCGTCTCCTACGACGAGAATCCCACCGGCCTCTTCTAGGCCCCCGCGGCCGCCCGGGGCCCCGCGCTAGCGGCTCCCCGCCGCGCCCGCCCCCGCCGTCCCCCGGATCACCTCCTTCACCCGGCGCTGGAAGTCGGGGTCCTCGAAGTAGGAGGAGTGGGCAGAACCCGAGGGCCACACCCGCGCCCCGAAGTCCGGGCCCACCGGGTTGGCCCCGTGGGCGCCGGTCACAGGGCCGGCGCTGAGCATGATGGGGTCGGCCTCCCCGGTGACGGCGTAGACCTCCGGGACGTGAAGGTCCTGGGCGTGGCGCGCCGGGACGCCGGGGCTTCCCACGAGGATGAGGGCGTCGGCCTCGAGCCGATCCCCCTCCTTCCCTCCGGCGGCGGCGCTCCCCGCGACGACAGACCCGTAGCTATAGCCCATGAGGACGCGACGCTGCTGCGGCCGACGCCGGGCGAGTTCCCGCTGGAAGGAGCGCAGTTCGGGGGCCGCGCGCTGTGCCGCCGCCCCGCCGAGCCCAGCCGGGATGCTGCTCGGGGCCTGGTAGCCGAGCCACAGGACGCTCGCGCTGCCCGCGCCGGGGTGGATGCCGCGGAGGCGCTCCACCTGCCGTGGCCAGTTCTCCGGGGCGGAGGATCCGACCCCGGCCACCAGAGTGGTGACCGAGTCGGCGGTGTCAATATCCCCCAGCGCGAGGACCAGCGTGTCGGGCCCGACCTCCAGGAGTGTGGCGTCCGGGTTCGTGGCGAGGAGTTCACGCACCTCCGGCGGGGCCTGGGCGAGGGCGCGCCGGTGGATCTCCTCGGCGCTGAGCTCGGTGGATTCCTCGAAAGGCCGGGCCACGGGCGCGGCCTCGGCGGTGCAGAGGGCGGCGAGCTGCGCGGCGCAGGCGGCGTCGAGGCTCTCGCTCATCGCGCGGAGGGTGAGGAGCATCGTCTGGCCGAGGGTCGTGTGGCCCCAGGCCAGCATGATGAATCGGCGGGCGCTTTCCAGCGGGGCCTCAAGCTCGGCGGCGAGGTGGAGGATGCGGACGGCGTCGGCGAGGGGGAGGAGCTCATTGTGCGTGAGCGCGAGAATGGTGGCGGCGTGCCGGAGGGCGGCGTCGGGGGCATCGCCCCGGGTGCCGGCTCCGTGGAGTGACTCGTCCCAGTGGCGGCGGATGGTGTCGAGTTGGCGGCCGACGTCGTCGATGGTGCTGCGGAGGGAGGCGCCGGCGGCGTGCAGGTCGGCGCTGCTCATGGCCGCTCCCCGGGGTGCTGCTGGTGGAGGGAGTGGGAGAGGTGATCGTCGATGCGGTGGACGTCGTCGAGGACAGAGAGGACCTGTGCGCGGTGCGAGCGAAGTGCCTGGTTGTGGGCCTCGAGCTGTGCGGCGCGCTGGGCGAGGAGCTGGCGCAGAGCCGCGCTGGTCTGGGTGAAGCGCCCGAGCGGCGGGCTCGTGTCGACGGCCTCGCGCAGCTGCGGGCCGAGGTCCGGGATGTGGGCGAGGAGCCCTCGTGAGGCGAGGGAGTACGTGATGGAAGTCATGGGCTGAGTACAGCGGAGGAGGGGGCGTCTGTCGAGAAGCGGACTCATCGTGCTGTGGATAACTCGAGTTCTCCACAGGTAGGGTGGCTCACATGAAAATTGCGGTGATTCAGATCCAAACGTGTGCTAAGGCGGCGGAGAACCTCGAGCGGGCGCTCGCGGCCATCGAGGAGGCCGCCTCCCACGGCGCCCAGGTGGTGGTGTTCCCGGAGGCGCTTAGCCAGTCCTTTGACTCGGGGCGGCTTGACACGCAGGCGGAGCCGCTCGACGGCCCCTTCGCCCAGTCGCTGCGAGAGGCGGCGGAGCGCGCGGGGGTGCTCGTGGTGGGCGGGATGTTCTGCCCGGCGGACACGGTGGGCAGCATCAACCGGGTGTACAACACCGCGCTGGTCACGGGCCGGGGCGTGCACACCGGCTACCGGAAGATCCACACCTATGACGCCTTCTCCTACCGGGAGTCGGACACCGTGAAGCCGGGGGAGGAGCTGCTCACCGTCGACGTCGACGGCATGCGCCTGGGGTTCGCGATCTGCTTCGACATTCGCTTCCCCGAGCAGTTCCGGGCGCTCGCGCGCGCCGGGGCGCAAATCATCTGCGTGCCGACGAGCTGGGCGGACGGCCCGGGGAAGCTCGAACAGTGGCGGCTGCTCACGGCGGCGCGGGCGCTGGATTCCACGAGTTTTGTCGTCGCCGCCGGGCAGGCGCGCCCGGGCGGGGAGGCGAAGGCTGGCGAGGATTCCGGCCCCACGGGGATCGGGCACTCCTGCGTTGTGGGGCCGACGGGTATCCGGCTCCACGAGGCCGGGTACGGGGAGGAGATCCTCTACGCGGAGATCGACGTGGCGGAGGTCGCCGCCGCGCGGGAGGCGATCCCGGTGCTCGACGGCCCGCGGGAGTTCACCACGCGGAATAGCTGATGTCGTGGAAGGGGGTGCCGCTGCGGTAGAGCGCGGTGGCGGCGGCATAGGTGGCGCGGGCGGGCCCGGCGAGGAGCACGTCTCGCCCGGCATAGTCCCCGTCCTCCCCGCCCTGGAGGGCGAGGGCGCCGAGGTTCTCCTCCCCCACGCAGGGAATATCCCCGGCGCAGCGGCGGAATCCACGGGGGAGCGAGGCGGGGCGCAGCCACCACGGGTCCTCGGGCTCGCGGCTGGCTAGCCGGTAGCGGAACCAGGGTAGGGCTCGGGCGAGGTTTTCCAGAATCACCTGGTCATAGAGCTCCCCGGGGTACTGTGCGACGTGAAGGAGGTCCACCCGGGGCGGGGCGGGGTGCTCGAGGAGCTCAAGCAGCATCGCGCGCAGCGGGGCGATGCCGGTGCCCTCGGCGAGGAGGAGAAGGTCGCGCGGGGCGGGGTGGGCGGCATCCGCGCCGGCGCCCGCGGCACCCGCGCCGGCACTCGCGACGCCCGCACCCGGGAGCTGGAGCGAGCCCTCGGCGGCCCCGAGCGTCCACAGGTCCCCGGGCCGCGCCTGGGCCAGGAGGTCCGCCGGCCTCGCCCGCCCGGGCGCGAAGACGTGGAACTCCACCTGCCCGCTGGGGGTGGCCGGCACGGCGGGGCAGAGGGGAATCCACACCCCGCCGAGGTAATCGGTGCTCACGGGGAGGGCCTGCCCGGGCAGGTAGGGGAGTGGCATCCCGGTGTCGAGGCGCAGCACGCTCACCCGCCGGCTGCGGTGCTCGACGTCCACAACGGTGGCCGCCCAGGCGGCGGGGATGCCGTCGAGGTCCGCGCGGGCGGCGGATTCCGCCATGACGGCGCAGGCCTCGCGGAGGATGTCGGCCCCGAGGGCGAGGCGTTCGGGCGGCAGGTGGGCGTCGACCCCCACGCGGGAGAGGGCGTGGGCGAGGGCCTGGCCGAAGTCCTCGTAGGCCTCAGGCGGAAAGCCGTGCCGACGGTGCCGGCGCCCGTGTTCGGCGAGGTAGGCGCGCACGTGCGGGGGGATGTGGGTGGAGGAGCGCTCGAGGACGTCGGCGAGGAGGGGCACCAGCCCCGCGTGGCCGCGCCCGGAGCGGGGGAAGAGCATCCGGGCCTGCGGTACTCGGGGGAAGAAGGCCTCATGGGCAGCGGCGCGGAAGGCCTCGGCGCGGGTGCGCAGGAGGCCGGCGACGTCGGCGAGGGGCGCGGGAGAATCCTCCTCCGGGTGCTGCGGGCTCATGACTGTCTACCCTAGTCAGCCCCGGTGGATACTAAGAATGACCTCAGGGAGGGGTAATATACGGCACATTGGTCGCACAGGGTGTGCTGAGGACTACTAGGAGGTGGCATGGACTATACGCCATATTCGCTGTTGATCGATGTGGGCTGGATTTCCCTTCTCATGGTGGTGGGCAATGTGCTGCGCCGGAGGATCCCGTTCTTCCAGACGCTGCTCATCCCCTCGCCGATTACGGCCGGGCTCTTGGGCCTGGTCCTGGGCCCGGAGGTCCTGGGGCTCATCGGCTTCTCGGACCACATTGGGACGTACACCTCGCTGCTCATCGCGGTGGTGTTCGCATCGATGGCGTATTCCATGAACCTCACCCCCTCGGTGCGCACGGGTGCGAAGACGATGTGGTCCTATTCGACGGGTATGTTCGTCGGCCAGTGGGGCGTGTTCATCCTGTTGGGCATTTTCGTGTTCAAGCCGATCTGGGGCGTGGAGGACTGGTTCGGCATGATGCTGCCGGTCGGGTTCGTCGGCGGCTTCGGAACGGCGGCGGCCGTGGGCTCCTCGGTGGAGGCCGCGGGGGCCGACGCCGCGAGCTCGCTCGGCTTCACCTCCGCGACGGTGGGCACGCTCGCCGCGGTCGTCGGCGGCATCATCTTCGCCAACTGGGGCATCCGCACCAAGCGCGCGGCAGCCATGCCGGAGAAGCTCCCCTGGGAGCTGCGCAGCGGATATATTGACGACGTCCAGCAGCGCCCGAGCATCGGCCGCGCCACGACGAACCCCTCGGCCCTCGAGCCGGTGGCGCTCCACGTGGGCGTCATCGCCTTCACGGTGATGGTGGCCTACCTGGTGAACAAGGGCATTTCGCACCTGTTCCCCACGGTGTCCATCCCGCTCTTCGCGATGTCCTTCGTGGTGGGCCTGCTGGGCAAGCTGGCGCTGCGGATCGTGGGGAAGCCCAAGTACCTGGACGCGGACACGATCAACTCGGTCTCGGGCGCGGCGACGGACTATCTCATCGCCTTCGGTATCGCCTCCATCGTCCCGGCCGCGGTGGCGAGCTACTGGGTGCCGCTGCTCATCCTCTTCATCGCGGGCACCGTGTACTGCGTGATCTTTTTCTTCCTCATCGCGCCGCGCTTCTTCGCCCCGCAGTGGCTGGAGCGCGCGATCTTCGGCTGGGGCTGGGCCACGGCCGCCGTCGCGACGGGCATCGCGCTGCTGAAGATCGTGGACCCGAAGATGAAGTCGGGCACGCTCAACGAGTACGGCGTGGCCTACGTGGCCTACGCCCCCTTCGAGATCGGGATGACGGTCATCGCGCCCATCGCGGTGACCACGCACGCGGTGCTGGGCTTGGGTATTGTCTCGACGGTCGTCGCGGCCCTCGTGCTGCTCGCCCCGGTGGTGTTCAAGTGGCTTCCCTCGAGGGATGGTTCGCGCCAGGCGAGTTAGCGCCCTACCCCGGGGTTGGGGCATCGTCCCAGGGTGAGGGGCGGATGTGGGACACTAGCGGGGTGACTACCACTCCTGCTGCCATCGATGTTCGGCACCCGGTGGACCGAGTGCCCGCCGCCCCGAAGCTCGCCGCCCTGGGCCTCCAGCACGTGCTCGCCTTCTACGCGGGCGCGGTCATTGTCCCGCTGCTCATCGCGTCCTCGCTGAAGCTGGATTCGGCGACGACGATCCACCTCATCAACGCCGACCTCCTCACCTGCGGGTTGGCGACGATCATCCAGTCCGTCGGCATCGGGCGCCACGTGGGGGTGCGGCTGCCCATCGTGCAGGGCGTGACGACGACCGCGGTGGCCCCCATCATCGCGGTGGGCTTGGGGGTGACGAACGGCGCCGGGGGCGTCAAGGCCCTCCCGACGATCTACGGGGCGGTCATCGTTTCGGGGCTTTTCACCTTCTTCGCCACCCCGGTGTTCACGAAGCTGCTGGAGTTCTTCCCTCCGGTGGTGACGGGCTCGGTGCTGCTGGTCATGGGGACCTCGCTGCTCGCGGTCTCGGCGAATGACGTGGTCAACTACGCGGAGGGGACGCCCGCGGTGCGGGACATCGCCTATGCGGCGTTCACGCTCGTCGTCATTGTGCTGGTGCAGCGTTTCTTCACGGGCTTCCTGGGGACGCTCGCGGTGCTCATCGGCCTGGTGGCGGGCACGGCGGTGGCGCTCGCCTTGGGGGACGCGAACCTCAGCGAGGTCGCCACGGCCGCCCCGATTGGCATCACCACCCCCTTCTACTTCGGCATCCCGCAGTTCAATGTCGCAGCGTGCGTCTCGCTCATCATCGTCATGGCGATCACCATGGTGGAGACCACGGGTGACGTCTTCGCTACCGGCGAGATCGTCAAGCGCCGGATCCGCAAGGATGATGTGGCCCGCGCGCTTCGCGCGGATGGGGTCTCGACGGTGCTCGGCGGCGTGATGAACTCCTTCCCGTACACCTGCTTCGCGCAGAACGTGGGCCTCGTGCGGATCACCGGGGTGAAGTCCCGCTGGGTGGCGGCGGCCGCGGCGGGCTTCATGATTGTGCTGGGCTTGCTGCCGAAGGCGGGGGCCGTCGTCGCCTCTATCCCGGCGCCGGTGCTGGGCGCGGCCTCGCTCATGCTGTTCGCGAACGTGGCGTGGGTGGGCCTCCAGACGATCGCGAAGGCGGACATGACGGATAACCGGAACGCCGTCATCGTGACGACGGCGCTGAGCCTCGCGATGCTCGTCACCTTCAAGCCGGAGATCGCGGAGGTGCTGCCCTCTTGGGCGCGCATCTTCGTCTCCTCGGGCATGTCGACGGGCGCGATCACCGCGATCATCCTCAACCTCCTCTTCCACCACATCGGCCGCCGCGGTGGCGAGCAGGCGGTGGCCGCGAATCGAGGCCGGGCGGTGACGATCGACGCCATCAACCGCATGGACCGGGAGACCTTCACGAAGACGCTGCGCAGCCTCTTCAACGAGCACACCTGGCCGCTCGAGCGCGCCTGGGAGATGCGCCCCTTCGAGGACGTCAGCGAGCTGCGCGAGGCCGTGCAGGTGGCCGTGCTCACCGCCGGCCACGAGGAGCGCGAGCAGCTCATCCACGACTACCCCGACATGGCCACCCTCATCCTCGCGGACGAAAACTCCGACCCCGCCCTCGGTCACGCGCGCGGCTCCCTCGGCATCGGGGAGCTCGACGACGTCCAGCGCGAGCGCCTCCTCGGCATCAGCTCCGCCTACCGCGAGCGCTTCGGCATGCCCTTCGTCGCCTACCTCGCCACGGACGACACCGCCGACCGCGTCATCGAGGAGGGCGTGCGCCGCCTCGCAAACTCCGATGAGCAGGAGCATCGCGTGGCCCTCACGGAGATCGTCAGCATCGCGAATGATCGCTTCGACCTCCTCCTCGCCGACGCCGACCCGGTGCGCACCGCCTGGGCGCAGAAGTTCAGCGAGTTCGACTAGCGGGCGCGGGGCGTGGGCGCGGGCGCGCGAGCCGGCCGCCCACCCCACCCCAACCTTGAGCCCCCTCGACTCAAAAAAGTTGGCCTTGAGTGGAACACACTCAACTTCCGGCGCGTTATAGAGAGTGATTGACAAAAAAGACCCCAGAAAGGACCACGTCATGAGCTCTTTTAACCCCACCACGAAGACCCAGGAAGCCCTCCAGGCGGCCCTCCAGGCGGCGAGCGCAGCGGGGAACCCGGACATCCGCCCGGCCCATCTGCTCGTCGCTATTCTTGATCAGCCGGATGGTGTGGCCGCGCCGGTGCTCAAGGCCACCGGGACGGAGCCCTCGACCATCCTCGCGGAGGCCCGGAAGCTCGTCGAGTCCTACCCCTCCGCCGAGGACTCGAACATGGCGAACCCCCAGTTCAACCGCGACGCCCTCAATGCGCTGACGGCCGCCCAGGAGCTCGCCGGGGAGCTCGGCGATGAATACGTGTCCACCGAGGTGCTGCTCGCCGGGATCGCCCGCGGCTCCTCGGACGCCGCGGAGATGCTCGGCCGCTACGGCGCGAGCTACGAGGCCATCACCGGGGCGTTCCCCTCGGTGCGCGGCAACCAGAAGGTGACCACCCAGGACCCGGAGGGCCAGTTCCAGGCGCTGGAGAAGTACTCGACGGACCTCACCCAGCGAGCGCGCAACGGGGACATTGACCCGGTGATCGGCAGAGACACGGAGATCCGCCGGGTGGTGCAGGTGCTGAGCCGGCGGACGAAGAACAACCCGGTTCTCATCGGTGAGCCGGGCGTCGGGAAGACCGCCATCGTCGAGGGCCTGGCGCGCCGGATCGTGGCCGGTGACGTGCCGGAGTCGCTGCGGGGGAAGACGCTCATCTCGCTGGACCTCGGCTCGATGGTCGCGGGCGCGAAGTACCGCGGTGAGTTCGAGGAACGGCTCAAGGCTGTGCTCGACGAGATCAAGAACGCCAACGGGCAGATCATCACCTTCATCGATGAGCTGCACACCATCGTCGGCGCCGGCGCGACCGGGGACTCGGCGATGGACGCGGGCAACATGATCAAGCCGCTGCTCGCGCGCGGTGAGCTGCGGCTCGTGGGCGCGACCACCCTCGACGAGTACCGCAAGTACATCGAGAAGGATGCGGCGCTGGAGCGTCGATTCCAGCAGGTGTACGTCGGCGAGCCGAGCGTGGAAGATGCCGTCGGCATCCTTCGTGGGCTCAAGGAGCGCTACGAGGTGCACCACGGTGTGCGGATCCAGGACTCGGCGCTCGTTGCGGCGGCCACGCTCTCGGACCGCTACATCACCAGCCGATTCCTGCCGGACAAGGCGATTGACCTCGTCGACGAGGCCGCGAGCCGCCTGCGCATGGAGATTGACTCCTCCCCGCAGGAGATCGACGAGCTCGAGCGCATCGTGCGGCGCCTCGAGATCGAGGAGGTCGCCCTGGAGAAGGAGACCGACGCCGCCTCGAAGGAGCGGCTGGAGAAGCTCCGCGGGGAGCTCGCCGATGAGCGGGAGAAGCTCGCCGAGCTGAAGGCCCGCTGGTCCAATGAGAAGGAGGCCATCGACCGCGTCCGCGAGGCCAAGGAGCAGTTGGAGAAGCTTCGCCAGGAGTCCGAGATCGCGGAGCGCGACGGTGACTATGGCAAGGTCGCCGAGCTGCGCTACGGCCGCATCCCCGAGCTGGAGAAGGAGGTCGCCGCCGCAGAGAGCGAGGTCCAGGCGGGCCAGAACAACGCGATGCTCTCCGAGGAGGTCACCCCGGACACCATCGCGGAGGTCGTCTCCGCGTGGACCGGCATCCCCGCCGGCAAGATGCTCCAGGGTGAGACGGAGAAGCTCCTCCACATGGAGGAGGAGCTCGCCCACCGGGTGGTCGGGCAGGAGGACGCGGTGAAGGCTGTCTCTGACGCGGTGCGCCGCGCCCGCGCCGGGGTGGCCGACCCGAACCGGCCCACCGGCTCCTTCCTCTTCCTCGGCCCGACGGGCGTGGGCAAGACGGAGCTGGCCAAGGCCCTCGCCGAGTTCCTCTTCGACGATGAGCGCGCCATGGTCCGCATCGACATGTCCGAGTACTCGGAGAAGCACTCCGTGGCGCGGCTCGTCGGCGCGCCCCCCGGATACGTCGGCTACGACGCCGGCGGCCAGCTCACCGAGGCGGTGCGGCGTCGCCCCTACACCGTCGTCCTCTTCGACGAGGTGGAGAAGGCCCACCCGGACATCTTCGACGTCCTCCTCCAGGTTCTCGACGACGGCCGCCTCACCGACGGCCAGGGCCGCACGGTGGACTTCCGCAACACGCTGCTCATCCTCACCTCGAACCTCGGTGCGGGTGGCACGAAGGAGCAGATCATGGAGGCGGTGAAGAAGGCCTTCAAGCCGGAGTTCATCAACCGTCTCGATGACGTCGTCACCTTCGACGCCCTCAGCCACGAGCAGCTCACGCACATCGTGGACATCCAAGTGGGTCAGCTGGCCCGGCGCCTCGCCGCCCGCCGCCTTACGCTCAGCGTCTCCGACGCGGCCCGTTCCTGGCTGGGCGAGCGCGGCTACGACCCGGCCTATGGTGCCCGTCCGCTGCGCCGCCTCATCCAGCAGGCGATCGGCGACACGCTGGCCCGCGAGCTGCTCGCCGGCGCCGTGTCCGACGGGGATACGGTCCTCGTGGACGTCGCCGAGGGTGGTGAGCGCCTCGACGTGAAGGCCCAGCACCCGGCCGACTAAGCGCTCAGGCAGAGCACAAGGGCCGGCAGCATCGCGCTGCCGGCCCTTTCTCCTGCGATTCGGAAGGGGGTGAGCTTAGGCCGCGGTGGGCGTCGCCGCCCCCGTCGCCCCCGCCGCCCCCGCCGTCCCCGGGGCGCGCTGGCGACGGGCGAGGAGAGCATCGACGCTCCACTGGCCGGCACCGGCCGCCGCGAGGAGCAGGCCGCCGCAGCCGAGGGCGATGACGAGCTCGGGGCCGCCCTTGGCCACGAAGATCGTGCCGGCGCTCACGTGCGCGATGAGCCAGGCGCCCAGCATGTTGAGAGCCACGAGGATCCCCACCACGGAGGTGAACGCCCCGGCGATGAGGAGGATCCCGCCGAAGAATTCGATGATCGCGGCAATCCAGGCGCTCAGACCCGGCAGCGGGGCGCCCATCTGGCCGAAGCTCTCGGTGGTGCCGGCCATCCCCCACTCGAAGAACTTCTGGCACCCGTGCGCGGTGAGGACCACGCCGAGGCCCACGCGGGCGAGGAGAAGCAGCACATTCTGGACAACGGGGGGAAGACGAAGTATAGGAACATCCTGAGAAAGTGGGGAAACGGGAACGGGGGAGAGTGTGCCACAGGTTTATATGACGTGTCAACAAAGGAGGAGGGAGGGCGCCCTTCCCCAGCGTGTTCCGGCTGTCCTGGCGGAGAGTCGCCCTGGCCTTTATGCTCGTGCGCATGGGTAATCTCGTGTCAGCCACGGACTTAGCGGACGCCGTCTACCACGGACGTGGGGGGACGCTCATCGGGTGCTACTGGCGTCCGAAGGAGCACGAGGGGCGGCAGAAATTCACCTCTGAGCACATTCCTACCGCCCACTACTGTGACCCTCAGACTGCGCTTGCCGGCGTCCCCGGACCCGCCGACGGCCGCAACCCCCTCCCCGACCCGGACATTCTCTCCCGCTGGTGGGAGCGCTGGGGCGTGCGCATTGACCGCCCCGTCACCGTCTACGACGAGGGCCGCGGCCTCTACGCCGCCCGCGCGTGGTGGGTGCTGCGCTGGGCCGGGCTGCGCGACGTGAAGATCCTCGACGGCGGCCTGGCCACCTGGCTGAACAAGGACTATCGGGTGCTCGGCGGCCCGGGCAACCTTGCCCACGCCTGCACCGTCCGGGTGAACCCGGGCCAGATGCCCGTCGCCACCTTGGAGGAGGTGGTCGACGCCGGCCCGGACGTCATCCTCATCGACACCCGCGAACCCAGCCGCTACGCGGGGGAGCGGGAGGTCCTCGACCTCAAGGCCGGCCACATCCCGGGCGCGATCAACCTCCCTAACCGCGACCTCCTCAACGAGGACTGCACCTTCCGCAGCCCCGAGGAGATCCGCGAGCGCCTCGCCCGCGAGGGCATCACCCCCGACACCCCGAGCGAGAACATGATCATCTACTCCGGCTCGGGCAACCACTCCGCACAGGTCATCGCCGCGATGGAGGAAGCCGGCTTCCAGCTGCCGCGCCACTTCGTCGGCGGCTGGTCCCAATGGTGCGCAACCCCGGCCCTGCCGGTAGAACGCGGACGCCAATGAGCACACTGATTTTCCCCCTCGCCGGGGTCGCGGCCCTCATCGGGATCCTCCTCTTTGTTCTCGACGCTCGCCGCCGCCGGACCCCCGGCCCGGCGCAGAGCCCCGCCCCCGAAGCCGAGCCGGACATGGACGAGCTCTTCGGCCGCGAGGAACCAGAGCAGGAGTGGGCCGACGCCCACCCCGCCGCGACAGATCCCGCCCCCGCCTCCGCCGCCGAGCGGGAGCCCGAGGAGCCGTCGGAGGACTGGGCGGCGCCGGCGGCACCGGCTGAGGAGCAGGCCGCGCCCGCCGCTGAGCCCACCCCGGCTCCCGCGCCGGCCGAGTCCCCCTCGCCGGGCACCGGCGCCTTCGGCCTGCCCGTGACGCAGCGCCGCGAGCGCCGCACCTGGGCGGAGGCCCACGGCTGGGACTTCGCCCGCCAGGACCCCTACCTCGACGATGAGTGGACGCGCGGCGCCGCGGCGAGCGGTGCGGCGCCGAAGGACGTGGTCCGGGGCATGATCGGCGGCTATGAGATGTACCTCGCCAGCCTGGGCGGCACGCCGGTCATGGCGCTGCGCCGGGGTGAGGCCTCGGAGGTCGTCGTCGACATGCGACGCCCCGGGATGGTGGCTCAGAGCTCGGAGGACCTCCTGCCGGCGGGGAACGTGGCGGGATTTGATGTCCTCGCCACGGATGTGGGGCCGGCGGAGCGGATGGTGGATCCGCGGGTGCGCCGGGCCCTCCACGCGCTGCCCCCGACGGTCACCGCCGTGTGGCTGGAGTCCGATTGGGCGATCGCCGAGCTTGAGCGCGGCAGCCACCAGGACACCTGGGAGGCGGTGGCCGGGCCGCTGGGGCTCATCGCGGACGCCTCGCGGATGCTGCCGCCGCGCGGGCCGGCCGGCACCCCGCCGGTCTACCCGCCGGAGCACCCCTCCCGGCTCATGCCCCCGCCGCCCACCCCGGAGGAGGAGTTCAACCCGGCGGAGCCGGACATCACCGCAACGCCGCTGGTCATCCGCCCGGAGGAGCCGGCGGACATGCCGAGCCGCTCCCAGCCGGAGAGCCGCGGGGTGGTCGAGCCGCGCCCCCTCGGCGGGGATGAGGTGGAGGCCATCGCGGGGGAGGGCTCGCCGCGCCCGGCGCCGAACCCCGATGCCGCGCGCATCCTCCGGGACTTAAGCAGCGGCTCGACGATCTTCGATGACTTGGCCGAGGAGCTCGGCACGGATCCCCTCTCCGATCGGGCCCGCGAGGAGGACGACTACTCTTAGGAATCATGGATACCAAGAAGCGCGCAGAGCTAGCTGAACTGGTCAAAGAGCTTGCCGTGGTGCACGGGCGGGTGACGCTCTCCTCGGGGAAGGAAGCGGACTACTACGTCGATCTTCGCCGCGCCACCCTTCACCACCGGGCCTCCCGCCTCATCGGCTCCCTCCTCCGGGAGCTCACGGCGGACTGGGACTTCGACCACGTCGGCGGCCTGACCCTCGGGG
This sequence comes from Corynebacterium uropygiale, assembly GCF_021568315.1. GTDB lineage: Bacteria > Actinomycetota > Actinomycetes > Mycobacteriales > Mycobacteriaceae > Corynebacterium > Corynebacterium uropygiale. The sequence continues at coordinate 233,290 of NZ_JAKGSI010000004.1, read as the reverse complement.
CGGATCCCGTCGCCACATCGATCATGCACGCCGAGGGGCGCGACATCGACGCCTTCGTCGTCCGCAAGGAGCAGAAGAAGCACGGCATGCAGCGCCGCATCGAGGGGCCCGACGTCGAGGGGAAGCGCGTCCTCGTCGTGGAGGACACGACGACCACCGGCAACTCCCCGCTCACCGCGGTGGAGGCGCTCCGCGAGGCGGGGGCTATCGTCGTCGGCGTGGCCACGGTGGTGGACCGCAACACCGGCGCGGCAGAGGCCATCGCGGATGCTGGGCTCGAGTACCGCTACCTCCTGGGCCTGGAGGACCTCGACCTTGCGTGACCCCCACCAGCCCGGCCCCACCGAGTGGGGCGAGGGGCGGCACGGGGTGGGCCCCTGGGAGGAGGAGCACCCCGGGGTGCCGCGCCCGGAGGATCCCCGGCTGGACCCGGAGCTCCTCGCGGAGGGGGACCGGCGCAACGTCGTGGACGCCTATCGCTATTGGTCCCGCCCGGCGATCATCGAGGACATTGATACGCGGCGCCACCCGCTACACATCGCGATCGAGAACTTCGAGAATGACGCGAACATCGGGACCGTGGTGCGCACGGCCAACGCCTTCGCGGTGGACACCGTGCACATCGTGGGCCGGCGGCGGTGGAACCGGCGGGGCGCCATGGTGACCGACCGCTATCAACACCTCCGCCACCACCTGGACACGGCCGCACTCTTCGACTGGGCGGCGGGGGAGGGGCTGGACGTCGTCGCCATCGACAACACCCCGGGATCCGTGCCCCTGGAGACCACCGAACTCCCGCGGCGCTGCCTCCTCCTTTTCGGGCAGGAGGGCCCGGGGGTCACCCCTGAGGCGCAGGGCAGGGCTGCCATGACCTGCTCGATTGCGCAGTTTGGCTCGACGCGCTCCATCAATGCGGGGGTAGCGGCGGGCATTGCCATGCATAGTTGGGTGAGACAACACGCCGATCTCCGGCAGGCGTGGTGAGGCTCGGCCCGGGTTGCGCGTGAGCCTCGCGCCGCGCGTGCTACTCTCAGCGTGAACGACTAGGTGAGGGACGAAACTACCGTGCAAGAAAAGTGGGCACACCGCGCGGATCTCGCGGAGAATGCTTTGAATGATCGCCACGGCTCGAAGCTGTGGGGCCTGCCCAATACGAACATCGCCGTGGTGGCCTGGCCGCCCACCACGAAGGAAAAGCTGCACGTCCACTGGCACTACTGGTGGCAGGCCCATTATCTTGACTGCCTTGTCGACGCCGCCCTCCGCCGCGAAACCCAGCAGCGGCGCCGCCGCATCCGCCGCACCCTCCGCGGCATTCAGATGCGCAACCTCGGCAAGCTGAGCAAGAACCGCTACTACGATGACAAGGCGTGGCTCGCGCTGGCGATGGCCCGCGCCGGGGAGATCCGCGGGATCAAGGCGCCGAAGCAGCTCGCCCAGCTGGAGTTCGACATCATCTCGGGCATCGATAGCCTCACGGGGGTCCTGCCGTGGCGGCGCGGGGAGACCTTCTACAACACCCCAACCAACGGCCCCTCGGCGATCATGATGGCGCGCACGGGGCGCCTGGATAAGGCGATCGAGCTCACCGATTGGATCTATGACCACCTCGTCAACGAGGACGGCCTCATCATGGACGGCCTGCGGATGCGGATGCACGGCCCGGAGATCGTCGAGGCCATCCACCCCTACTGCCAGGGCGTGACCCTGGGGGCCTGCCTGGAAATCGCCCTCCACCTGCGGGCGCGGGCGGGCTTCGCGGAGGCGGATGAGATCCGCGACGTCGCGGACGCCGAGAAGATGGAGGAGGCGATGGTCTACATCTCGCGGATCCGCTCCCTCATCGAGGCGGTGAACATCCACCTCGCCACCCCGCAGGGCGTGCTCAACACCCCCACCGGCGACGGCGACGGCGGCCTCTTCAAGGGGATCCTCGCCCGCTACCTGGCGGACATCGCGGTGCGCCTGCCCTCGGACAACCCGACGAACCGGGCGGTGAAGAAGATCGCCGCCCGCCTCGTGCTTGCCTCCGCGGAGAGCGCGTGGAACCACCGCCTGGAGGTGGATGGGCTGCCCATCTTCGCGACGAACTGGACGGAGGATGCCCGCCTGCCCCACAACTATGGGCTCGGGCGCTCGAGTCTGCCGGAGTCCCTGGGCGTCATCCGGGTGGCGGAGCGGGACCTCTCGGTCCAGCTCTCCGGGTGGATGCTCTTGGAGGCGGCGGCCCGCGTGGCCGACTATGTGGATTCCAACAAGGACACGTAGCGAATCTCACACAGGCAAAAATTATCGGAAATAACCGGAAATCCGCAGGTCAGCGGGAGAGGGCCGGTCGCCGCGGCGGCCTCGGCCCTCTTTTTCGTCCCTAGCCAGGGGAAATATGCACTATGGGGGAGCATAATAAGGGGGACAAGTTCATCGTCCTGTGTCAGAGAGGACCAACCCATGCCGATTGCAACCCCCGAAGTCTATGGCGAGATGCTCGATCGCGCGAAGAAGGAAGGCTTCGCCTACCCCGCGATCAACTGCACCTCCTCGGAGACCATCAACGCCGCTCTCCGTGGCTTCGCTGAGGCAGAATCCGACGGCATCATCCAGTTCTCCACCGGCGGCGCCGAGTTCGGCTCCGGCCTCTCCGTGAAGAACAAGGTTGCCGGCGCCTGCGCCCTCGCCGCCTTCGCTCACGAGGCTGCCAAGCACTACGGGATCAACGTGGCTCTGCACACCGACCACTGCCAGAAGCACGTCCTCGACGAGTACGTGCGCCCGCTCATCGCCATCTCCCAGGAGCGCGTCGACCGCGGCGAGCTCCCCCTCTTCCAGTCCCACATGTGGGACGGCTCCGCCATCCCGATCGACGAGAACCTGGAGATCGCCCAGGAGCTGCTCGCCAAGGCGAAGGCCGCGAACATCATCCTCGAGGTGGAGATCGGCGTCGTCGGTGGCGAGGAGGACGGTGTCCAGGCGAAGGCCGGCGCCAACCTCTACACCAGCCCGGAGGACTTCGCGAAGACCATCGACGCCCTCGGCACCGGGGAGAAGGGCCGCTACCTGCTGGCCGCCACCTTCGGCAACGTCCACGGCGTGTACAAGCCCGGCAACGTGAAGCTGCGCCCCGAGGTCCTCAAGCAGGGCCAGGATGTTGCCCGCGAGAAGCTCGGCCTGGGCGCGGAGGAGAAGTTCTTCGACTTCGTCTTCCACGGCGGCTCCGGCTCCGAGAAGGAGAAGATTGAGGAGGCGCTGGGCTATGGCGTCGTGAAGATGAACGTCGACACGGACACCCAGTACGCCTTCACCCGCCCGATCGTCAGCCACATGTTCAGCAACTACGACGGCGTGCTGAAGATCGACGGGGAGGTCGGCAACAAGAAGTTCTACGATCCCCGCTCCTACCTTAAGGCCGCTGAGCAGGGCATGGCGGATCGTATCGTCGAGGCCTGCCAGGATCTCCACTCCGTGGGAACCACCCTGTCCAAGTAGACAGAGGCATTAGGCTGGTCCCTATGGATGACCAGCACCGCCGGCGTCGCGTCGGCACTATTGAGCGCATCCGCGCCCTCGATTCCTCGCTGAAATCCAGGGCTCTGCGGGTGCGCTCCCGTCTGTGGGCGATCGTGCAGGCGACGATCGCCGCCGGGGGCAGCTACTGGGTAGCCACCCACCTCTTCGGCCACGAGCAGGCCTTCTTCGCGCCGATCGCCTCGATCATCATTCTCGGCCTGGCCGGCGGGGCGGGGCGCCTGCGCCGGGCGGTGGAGATGTCCATCGGGTGCTCGGCGGGCGTGGCCATTGGTGACGTCATCATCGCCCAGATTGGGCCCGGATCCTGGCAGATCACCGTCGCCGTGGGGGCCTCGCTGCTGGCGGCGTCGTTCATCTCGAAATCACCGCTGGTCACCAACCAAATCGCCATCGGTTCGATCCTCATCTCAACGATCATGCCGCCCGGCACCGCGGCCGGCTACGAGCGCCCCGTGGACGCGATTATCGGCGGGGTGGTGGCCATCCTCGTCTTCGCGATCATCCCCGCCTCCCCCTTGAGCAACGGCCGCCAGGAGGTGACGACGATCCTCAGCATCGCCTCCTCCGTCCTCCACGACGTCGCGGTGGCCCTCCCGAAGTCCGACTACCAGGCCCTGGATAGCGCCCTCAAGGCCGTGCGCGGCACCCAAGGCAACATCAACGCCCTCCTCGACGCCGCGAAGACCGCCCGCGAGAACACGACGCTCTCCCCGCTGCTCTGGGGATCCCGGCGCCGGGTGCGCAGCCTCGAGCGGATGCTCGGGCCCGTGGACAACATGATCCGCAACTCCCGGGTCCTCGCGCGCCGGGGGCTCGTCCTCTGCGAGGACGGGGACCAGGTCTCGAAGGAACAGATCGCGCTCATCGAGGAGCTCTCGGATATTGCGCAGACCCTCGCGGACCTCTACGAAAAGCACTCTGACCTCTCGGAGGCCCAGGAGATCCCCGAGATCGTGCGCCGGCTGCGTCGCCTCGGCGCCCGGGCGGGCGAGGGCGTGGCGGACCGGCGGGTGCTCTCGGCGGTGGCGCTCCTCGCGCAGACGCGCAGCATCATCGTGGACATGCTGCAGGTGTGCGGGATGCGCCGCGAATCGGCGGTGGCGGTGCTCGCCCCGACGAGCCGCACTCCCGCCTATCCCCCGGAGGTGTGGGACGAGGACTAGTCCTGGTCCGCCTCGGTGTCGACGTACTCGGTGGGGGCTTCCTCCGCGGCGTGGGCGCTGCCGGAGTTCAGGCCGTAGTGCTCGAAGAGCGCGTCATGGTCGCAGGGGGTGAGGTGGGCGTCGTCATCGGGGGTGGGCGCCTTGGCGATGACATCCTTCGCGAAGGACAGGTGCAGGGAGTCCCCCTCCAGGCGGTGGCCCTTGAGCGGCACAATCGCGGACTTCAGGCCCAGCATTCCGCGGCCCACCTCGACGAAGTCGGGCTGCCCCGATGCGTCGTTGATGAAGACCTCCTTGACGGAGCCGAGCTTCTCGCCCGCTGAGTCGTAGGCGGTGGCGTGGGCGAGGTCGTTGATGTCCCGTGGCATAGTTGTCCTTCCTTGTGCAGCACGTATCGGTGTTTAAGCATAGCGGGGGCGCACCGCTTGGAGGTCCCGGAGGTGCCGATAGAACGTCGCCCTCTCGAGCGGCCGCGGCGCGGAGATCCCATCAATCGTCACACGAATCCCGACGCCCCCGGTCTGCACCGCCCGCCCGCGGAGGACGGCCTCCGGGTTGGGCTCGACGAGCGCATCCGGCTGGGTCGCGCCGCGAGTGAGCCACCGGGTGCCGGGGGAGGACCAGCGCCGGTAGAGCACCTCGGGGGCCACCTCGCGGCGGCCGGCCCGCCCGTGCAGCGGGGTGATGAGCGGCGCGGCGGCAATCCCCGGCGCGTCGAGCAGCGGGACCAGCCTCGCCCCGTAGTGCCCGAAGAGCGGCGGGGTGCCCTCGGGGGCCTCGTGGAAGAGAAGGGTGGCGTCGTCGACGATGATCTCGCCGGTGTACTCGCGTTCGGAGAACTCGCTGAGGGTGGCGGAGCCGGCCACCGCGACGCCCTTGTCGGAGCGGATGAGCGGCACGGGGCGCACGGCCTCCTCGTGCGCGAGGGCGAGGGCCTCCGCGGGCTCGGTGGGCAGCCCCCAGGTGGTGGCGACGACGCTGCGGCCCAGCGGCACGAAGCCGATCTCGGCCCAGAGGTGGTCGGCGCGCATGAGCCGGGTGAGGACGAGGCTCAGCGCGGCGTCGGCGCCCACGACGATGACCCGCAGCGGCTCCTCCGGCTGCTGGGGCGCCGGCCCGGGCGCGCCGAGGTGCGGGACGTCGGGGCGGGCCGCGATCTCCTGGAGGGAGGGGGTGGGGTCCACGGGCAGGATGCGCCGGGCCTCCTCGTCGAGGAAGCGCAGGTCACTGCGGGTGGGCTCGGCGGGGAGGGGGTGGGCGTCGGGGGCGTGCTCGGCGCAGAGGCGCTGGGCTTCGGGCCCGCACGCGAGGATGAGGAGGGCCATGAGGGGGATTCTAGGGGTGCAGGGTGGTGGCCTCGTAGCCGAGGTAGCCGCCGCTGAGGCTGCGCACGTCGATCCCGGCGGGGAGGGCGGGGTCGGCGAGGAGGCGGCGCACGGCCCGCTCGGAGCGCGCCCCGGAGCGGCAGTAGAGCACCATCCGGCCCTGCGGCGCGAGGGGCGCGACGGCCGCCCAGCCCTCCTCGAGGATCCGCCCGAGCGGCAGCGCCCGGTCCCCGGGGAGGTGCCCGCCGGCGCGCTCGGCGGGCTCGCGGATGTCGAGCAGAAGCTCAGGGGGCCCGTCGAGGAGCTCCGCGAGGCTGATCGAGGGTACAGACCCCGCCGCCGCAGCCGTCCCGCACGCCGCGGCCACCTCGTGAAGGGTCTCGACGGCAGGCCTCCCCGGATCCCGCTCCACGCGGAGCTCCCGCTGGGTGGCGGCGAGGGCGTCGAGGAGAAGGAGCCGGCCGATTGCGGGCCGCCCGATGCCGGTGATGAGCTTGATCGCCTCCACCGCCATGAGCGCCCCCACCTGGCCCACCACCGCGCCGAGCACCCCGCCGGCTGCGCAGGAGGGAACGGAGTCGGCGGGTGGGATGTCGGGGTAGAGGTCGCGGAGCATGGGGCCGCGGCCGGGAGCGAAGACCGAAACCTGCCCACTGAACTGGGAAATCGTCCCCCAAACGAGCGGTGTGCCGGTGATCTCCGCGGCATCGCTGGAGAGGTAGCGGGTGGCAAAATTATCCGCCCCGTCGAGGACCACATCGTGCTCCTCGAAAAGCGGCAGCGCGTTCTCCGGCCCCAGCCGCTCAGGCAGGGCCCGGACGCTCGCGCGGTGGTCGAGGCGCAGCACAGCGTCGCGCGCGGACTCGGCCTTCGGGCGGCCGAGGTCCTCCTCGCGGTGGATCACCTGTCGCTGCAGGTTGGAGAGCTCCACCACGTCGTCATCAATGATGCTGAGGTGGCCCACCCCCGCCGCCGCGAGGTACTGGATGATGGGAGCACCCAGCCCGCCCGCGCCGACGACGAGCACCCGGGCGGCCCGCAGCGCCTGCTGGCCACGGGCCCCGACCTCCCCGAGCGTGAGGTGGCGCGCATAGCGGGCGGACTCCGCCGGGCTGAGGGGGCGCAGGCGCTCGGCGGGGATGGGCGGCGCGGAATGCGCGGGGTCCGCGGCGGCCTGACCGGCCGCGTCCTCCCCGCTCACAGCGCCTCCTCCTCCCGGGAGCCGGGCTCCACGCGGAGGAGCCCCTCCATCGGGGAGCTCGCGAGGGCCAGGTGGCGCCGGGGGATGCGCCCGGCCTCGCGGGCGAGGGCACCGGATTCCACGGCGAGCTTCATCGCGGTGGCCATGCGCACCGGGTCATGGGCGCGCGTCACGGCGGAGGCGAGGAGCACCCCGTCGCAGCCGAGCTCCATCGCCAGGGCGGCATCGCTGGCGGTGCCGAGGCCGGCGTCGAGAATGATGGGCACCTCGGCGCGCTCGACGATGAGCGCAATATTGTGCGGGTTGAGGATGCCCAGCCCCGTCCCGATGGGCGCGCCCGCCGGCATGACCGCCACGCAGCCGAGCTCCTCGAGCTTTTTCGCGAGGGCGGGGTCAACGTTGGTGTAGGCGAGCACCTGGAATCCGCGGCTGACCAGCTGATCCGCGGCGTCGACGAGCTCGACGGGGTCGGGCAGGAGCGTGTCCTCATCCGCGATGACCTCGAGCTTGATGAGGTCAGTCTGTAGCGCCTCGCGGGCGAGCTCCGCGGTGAGCACCGCGTCCCGCGCGGAATAGCAGCCCGCGGTGTTGGGCAGCGGCGCGATCCCGCAGCGCTGGAGAATCTCAAATACCGAGGAGCCGCCATCTCGACGCACAGCGTGGCGGCGCATGGCCACCGTCGTGAGCTCCGTCCCGGAAGCAAGGAGGGCGCGTTCGAGGGTATCGAGGCTCGTCGCCCCACCAGTGCCCATGATGAGGCGCGACGCAAACTCCCGCCCGGCGATCTGCAATCCGCTCATGCCTAGCCTCCCTGGACGGCCGTGACGATCTCGATGCTGCCCGCCACCGGGGTCTCAGCCCAGCGGCTGCGCGGCACCACGGCCCCATCCTGGGCCACCGCGATCCCGAGCGGCCCCTCCGTCACGGGCTTCCCGGTCCGGGCCTCCACGAGGTCACGGATACTTTCTCCCGCGGCGGGCTCGTAGGGCTCGCCGTTGATGCTCACCTGCGTCATGCTGTGCGCTCCTTTACAACTGGGTGTTCTGCTGAGTGTGGTCGGCGTAGGCTCCGTGCTCGCTAAACCTCCACGGGTCCACGGCCCGGGCGGTGTTCTCGGGCATCGGGGTGCCGCAGACGGCGTTGGCTCCGAGGCGGGCACCCAGCGCGGCGAGGAGAATCCCGTGCCGGAAGTATCCGGTGGACACGCTGAGCCCCTCCGCGACGCGCCCGATCATCGGGACGTCGTCGGGGGAGCCGGGCCGCGCCCGGGCGATGGCCTCGGTGAGTTCGCAGTCGAGCACCGCGGGGACGAGCCGGCTGGCGTCGCGAAGGAGCTGGTAGACGCCCTCGACGACGACGCCCTCCCGCTCATCCTCCCGGGTGGTGGCCCCCAGGACCACTTCCTCATCGGAGCGCGGCACCACATAGACCGGCCGCCCGCGGACGATCCCCCGGATGACGTGCCGGGCCAGCGGCACGCGGCCTTCCGGGGCGCGCAGGCGCAGGACCTCCCCAAAGACCGGCCGGACGGGCAGGCTGAGCTCGGAGGGGAGCCCCTCGATCCCGGCGCACCCCAGGCCGGCCGCGAGGAGGACGTGATCGGCCCGCACGGGCGCCTCCTCCCCCTTGAGGAACACGCCGGCCACCCGGCCCTCCTCCCAGTGCAGGCCGCGGACGCGCGCCCGGTGAACATCCTCGCCCAGCGCGCGGAGCATGGCGGCGGTGAGGCGCCGCGGGTTCACCTGGTGGTCGCCGGGAATGTGCACGGCGCCTACCACTCCCGGCCCGAGCTCCGGCTCCCGCCGCCTGGCCTCCCGGGCGCTGAGCAGGGAGACCTCCATGTCCAGCTCGTGCTGGAGCTCCATGAGTTCGGCGAGGGTGCGGCGGTCCGCCGCGTCGCCCGCGCAGACGAGGGTCTCCATCGGCAGGTAGCCCACCTCCGCGGGGTCCGTCGCCCCGCTCTCCCCGGCGATCGCCTCGACGAACTCCGGGTAGATCCGCCCGGATTCCACCATGAGCGGGTAGAGCCCCGGCTGATCCCACACGACCTCCGCGACGGGAGCGAGCATCCCGGCCGCCGCCCGCGAGGCTCCCGAGGCGGGCTCGGGATCATAAACCCGAACGCGGAGCCCACGCCGGCGCAGCTCCAGCGCCGTCCCGAGCCCAATAATTCCGCCGCCCACAATGATGACCTGCTCTGGCTGGCCCATCTTCGCTGCCTGTCCCTTTCGGGCCCGCTGGCCCTCTCGTCGGTGTTCTGGGCCCCTACTATAGGGCCCATGTCGAGCACGTACAGTCCCCGCCAGCTTTTCCCCCGCGAGCCCCACCCGCGCCGCACCCGGGAGGAGCGCCTCGCCCTCCTGCGGCAGGCCCGCCTCTACCTGTGTACCGACGCCCGCCGCGCCCAGGGTGACCTGCCCTCCTTCCTCCGCTCCTGCTACGAGGGCGGGGTGGACATCATCCAGCTGCGCGACAAGAAGCTCGAGGCCCGGGCGGAGATCGAGGCCCTCGCCACCCTCGCCGAGATCGCCCACGAGCAGGGCACACTCTTCGCGGTCAATGATCGGGCGGATGTGGCGGCGCTGGTCGGGGCGGACATCCTCCACCTCGGCCAGGGGGACCTGAGCACCGCGCAGGCCCGATCGCTCCTCGGCACAGACATCCTCCTGGGCCGCTCGAACCGCAGCGAGGCCATGTTCCGGGACTCCCTCGCCGACGACGGCCTGGACTACGCCTGCATGGGCCCCGTGTGGCGCACCCCGACGAAGCCGGGCCGGGACCCCGTCGGCCTCCCGCTCATTGCCCGCGCCCGGGAGCTCGCGGAGGGGTCGTCGTCGAACCCGGCGGGGAAGCCCTGGTTCGCGATCGGCGGGATCAACCCGGAGACGCTCCCGGAGGTGCAGGAGGTGGGGGCGCGGCGGGTGGTCGTCGTGCGGGCTCTCACCGAGGCGGCGGACCCGGCCGCCACGGCGCACCACATGCGGCGCATGCTCAGCGCCGCGGAGGGTACGTAGTAAAATCCTGTGCGCATCAACTCCCCTCAACAACGGAAGTAGAAGAGACATGGCTGCGATCGTCATTGTTGGCGCCCAGTGGGGCGACGAGGGCAAGGGCAAGGCCACCGACATCCTCGGTGGCCGCGTGGATTACGTGGTGAAGCCGAATGGCGGGAACAACGCCGGGCACACCGTCGTGGTGGGAGGCGAGAAGTACGAGCTCAAGCTCCTCCCCGCGGGCCTGCTCTCGGAGAATGCGACCCCGATCCTCGGCAACGGCGTGGTGATCAACCTCGAGGCGCTCTTCTCCGAGATTGACGGGCTGGAGGCCCGCGGCGCCGACGCCTCCCGCCTCCGCATCAGCAGCAATGCGCACCTCGTGGCCCCGTACCACCAGGTCCTCGACCGCGTGCAGGAGCGCTTCCTCGGCAAGCGGGCCATCGGCACGACGGGGCGCGGCATCGGCCCGACCTACGCGGACAAGGTCTCCCGCATCGGCCTGCGCGTCCAGGACGTCTTCGATGAGTCGATCCTGCGGCAGAAGATCGAGTCCGCGCTCGACGTGAAGAACCAGACGCTGGTGAAGATGTACAACCGCCGCGCCATCGACCCCGAGGAGATCGTCCAGTACTTCCTCGGCTACCGGGAGCGCCTGCGCCCCATGGTCATCGACGCCGAGTACGTGCTCAACAAGGCCCTCGACGAGGGCAAGCACGTTCTCATGGAGGGCGGCCAGGCCACCATGCTCGACGTCGACCACGGCACCTACCCCTTCGTCACCTCCTCCAACCCGACGGCCGGCGGGGCCTGCGTGGGCTCCGGCATCGGCCCGACGAAGATCACGAGCTCCCTGGGCATCATCAAGGCGTACACCACCCGCGTGGGCGCCGGCCCCTTCCCGACGGAGCTCTTCGACAAGTGGGGCGAGTACCTCCAGACCACCGGCGGGGAGATCGGCGTGAACACCGGCCGCAAGCGCCGCTGCGGCTGGTATGACTCGGTGATCGCCCGCTACGCGAGCCGCGTCAACGGCTTCACGGATCTCTTCCTCACCAAGCTCGACGTCCTCACCGGGATCGGGGAGATCCCGATCTGCGTCGCCTATGACGTCGACGGGGAGCGCTTCGACGAGATGCCGCTCACCCAGTCCCAGTTCCACCACGCGGAGCCGATCTTCGAGACCATGCCCGCCTGGGAGGAGGACATCACCCACTGCCGCACCTTCGAGGAGCTCCCGCAGCGCGCCCAGGACTATGTGCGCCGCCTGGAGGAGCTCTCCGGCTGCCGGATCTCCTACATCGGCGTGGGCCCGGGCCGGGATCAGACCATCGTTGTCCACGACGTGCTGGAGGATTAACGCATCGTGCTGTGTCCGGATCGCCTTGGCACCCCGCTCTCTGAGACGGCCACCCGCGTCCTGCTCCTCGGGGCGGGGGAGCTCGGCCGGGAGATGGTGAGCTCCTTCCACCGCTTCGGCGTGGAGGTGCACGCGGCCGATAACTATGCCAATGCTCCGGCGCTGCAGCTGGCCCACGGCTCGCACCTCGTGGACCTCAGCGACCACGCGGCCCTCGTCGACCTCGTTCGGCGGGTGCGCCCGGACGTCGTGGTCCCCGAGTGCGATGCGGCGAGCATCTCCGCCCTCAAGGAGATTGAGGAATCGGGGCTCGCGGCCGTCGTGCCCACGGCCCACGCGATCGAGCTCACGGTGGAGCGCGAGGGGATTCGACGCGCGGCCAGCGAGGAACTGGGCCTCCCGACCTCGCGTTATGCTTTTGCCTCCACGTTCGAGGAGTATGAGGTGGCCGTCGGCCAGATGGGCTACCCCTGCGTGGTGAAGCCGGTGCGCGGCTCGGCGGGGCGCGGGCACATGATTCTGCGCAGCGAGGAGGACGTCGAGCGGGCGTGGGAGCTGGCCCAGGAGGTGGGCGGGCGCGTCATCGTCGAGCGCTTCGTCAACTTCGATTGCGAGATGACCATGCTCACGGTGCGCTCCATCGACCCGGAGACGGAAAAGCCGGCGACGTGGTTCTGCGAGCCCATCGGGCACGTGCAGCGCGGCGGGGACCTCATCGAGTCCTGGCAGCCGCTTGCGATGTCCGAGCGGGCCCTGGACAATGCGCGCTCGGTGGCGGCCCGCATCACGAACTACCTGGGAGGCCAGGGGCTCTTCGGGGTGGAGCTCTTCGTCGCCGGCGATGACGTGTACTTCTCCGGCGTCTCCCCGCGGCCCCACGACACGGGCATGGTGACGCTCGCAACCCAGCGGCTCTCCCAGTTTGATCTCCACGCCCGCGCGATCCTCGGCCTCCCGATCGACGTCACCCTCACCTCCCCGGGCTCCTGCTCGGTCATCCACGCGGCGGGGGACTCGGAGCGGGTGTCCTACACGGGCATCGCGGCGGCCCTGTCCTACCCGGAGGTGGACCTGCGCTTCTTCGGCAAGCCCCAGGCCTACCCGCGGCGGCGGATGGGCGTGGCGCTCGCGACGGGAGAGAGCACGGAGGAGGCGCGCTCGGCCTCCTCGGCCGCGGTGCGCGCTATTGAGGTGCGTCTGGGAGACGACGCATCGGCGTGTGGCTGATCCCCTCCTCCAGGAAGGGATCCCCGCTCACGGTGAATCCGAAGCGCTCATAGAACCCGGTGAGCCGCGTTTGGGCGTGAAGCTCCACGGGCTGGCCGGGGTAGCGGTGCTCGATCATGCGCAGCGTCTGGTGGATCATCTCGGAGGCCTGGCCGTTCCCGCGCTCCTCGGGGGCCGTGATGATGCGGCCCATCATGATGTGATCCCCCTCGGGGTAGACGCGCGCGCAGCCGACGAGGTGGCGCTGCGGATCGGTGCGCCACACGAGGATGTGTGTGGTGGTATCCAGGGCGTCGATGTCGTCGATCTCCTGGTAGGGGCACTGCTGCTCGTGCACAAAAACATCCACGCGCAGTTTGTACAGCGCGTGGAGTTCCTGGGGGCTCAGCGCCCCGATATGCGAGGCGGCGTAGAAGATGGTCATAGCCATAAACTACGCGAGCCCCCGCGGCCCGTGATTAGTCGGCCTGCGGGCCGGCGTGCTTGAGCATCTCGTCCCACTCGACGATCTTCTTGCGCTCGCGGCCCTCGCCCTCGCCGGCGGCGCGCTCGGCGGCGTCGAGGCGGTACCAGCCCTCCCAGGTGGTGATGGCGAGGCCCTTGTCCTTTTCGAGGAATTCGAGCACCTCCTCCTGGCCGGGCTGGGCGGGCTCGGGCAAGCGGCCCTCGCGCCAGTCGCTGAGGAGCATGTCGGTGGTCTCCTTGGCATCGGACTTCGTGTTACCGATGAGCCCCACCGGGCCGCGCTTGATCCAGCCCGTGGTGTAGAGGGCGGTGATGGGCTCGCCCGTCTCCGGGTCGAGGACGTGCCCGCCGTCGTTGGGGATGACGGCCCGCTCGGCGTCGAAGGGCACCCCGTTCACGGCGTCGGAGCGGTAGCCGACGGCGTGGTAGACGGCCTGGACGTCCCAGGTGCGGTACTCGCCGGTGCCGCTCACGGTGCCGTCGCCGTTGAGGCGGGTGCGCTCGGTGCGGAAGCCTACGACGTGCCCGTCCTCACCGAGGATCTCCACGGGGGACTCGAAGAAGTGCATGTAGATCTTGTGCGGCGCGTTCTGCGGCTCGCGCAGGGCGTAGCCCTCGAGGGTCTGGCAGACGAGGTCCTGGGACTTCGAGGCGCGGCGGGCCTCCTCGGAGGCGGCGTCGTAGTCGATGTCCTCGGGGTCGACGATCACCTCGATAGTCGGCGACTCGTCCACCTCCTTGAGCTCCTTCGGGGTGAACTTGCACTGGGCGGGCCCGCGGCGGCCAAAGACGTGGACCTCGGTGGCCTGGTTCTGCGAGAGGTTCTCGTAGACGTTGTCCGGGATCTCCGTGACCTTGAGCTCATCGGCCGTCTTCGCGAGGACGCGGGAGACGTCGAGGGCCACGTTGCCCACGCCGACGACGGCCACCTTCTGGGCCTGGAGGTTCCAGCCGCGCTCGAAGAGGGGGTTGCCGTCGTAGAAGCCGACGAACTCGCCGGCGCCGATGGACTCGGGCAGGTCGGAGCCGGGGATGGGGAGGTCGCGGTCCCCGGTGGCGCCGGTGGAGAAGATGATGGCGTCGTAGTAGGGGCGCAGCTCCTCGACCGTGACGTCCTCGCCGATGGTGATGTTGCCGAGGAGGCGGATCTCCGGCTTGTCGAGCACCCGGTGCAGCGAGGTGACGATTCCTTTAATACGGGGGTGGTCCGGGGCGACGCCGTAGCGGATGAGGCCGAAGGGCGCGGGCATCTTCTCATAGAGGTCGACGCTCACGGCCTCGCCGGACTTAATGAGCAGGTCAGAGGCGTAAATGCCGGCGGGGCCGGCGCCAATCACAGCGACACGCAAAGGTCGGGACATAGAGAAGATCATCCTTTTCCACGGGTTTGGGCTCAATCGGCCCTTTATCATACGTGCTCTCCGAGGTTGTCGGAAGATTCCACCCGAAAAGCCGCGCGCCGGAGCAGGCGAGGGGATAAACTAGGTGTCGTTTGTCAGTGGTGAATCACCGAAGCTCTCCATGCAGAAAGGCTCAAGTTTTATGACGGACCGGAACGGCTCCGCGGTACTGACCACGGTGAGCCGCAGCTTTGCTGGCGTTGACACTCAGGAGCTGGCCAATCGGCTGGGCCTACTCCATCATTCCTTCGACGGGCTGGAGCCCGAGTTGGGGGCCGTGGTCTCTGAGGATCCCTTGGGTGCGGGGCCTGCGCTCATCCGGGGTACGGAAAATGTGAGCTTTGATGCGGAGATGGCGGCGGCGCTGGGCGTCCCGCTCATCCTCGTGGTCGATCGTCACGACGCCACGGTCTCCCTCGCCAAGGCGCAGGCCGGCCGGCTGGCGGCCACCGTGGGCGGGGCCTTCACCGCCGAGGAGCTGGAGAACACCGAGGCCGTGCGTGCAGCCATCGAGACACCGGCGGAGAAGGTCATCTCCGCCCCGGTCTTTGAGTACCAGCTGCTCTCCCAGGCGCGCGCCGCGCAGGCGCACATCATCCTCCCCGAGGGCGACGATGACCGCATCCTCATCGCCGCGGATCGCCTCCTGCGGGAGAAGATCTGCCGCCTGACGATCCTCGGCAAGCCGGAGGAGATCCACAGCCGCGAAGAGGAGCTGGGCCTTGACCTGCGCGATGCCACCATCATCGACCACCTCTCCTCCCCGCACCGCGAGGACTTCGCCCAGACCTTCGCCGAGCTGCGGAAGAAGAAGGGCGTCACCCTCGAGCAGGCCCGCGAGACCATGGAGGACATCTCCTACTTCGCCACGATGATGATCTACAAGGGTATGGCCGACGGCATGGTCTCCGGCGCCGCCCACACGACGGCCCACACCATCCGCCCCTCCTTCCAGATCATCAAGACCCGCCCCGAGGCCTCCGTGGTCTCCTCCATCTTCCTCATGGTCATGCGCGGGCGCCTGTGGGCCTTCGGCGATTGCGCCGTGAATCCCAACCCGACGGCGGATCAGCTCGGCGAGATCGCCGTGGTCTCCGCTCACACCGCCGCGCAGTTTGGCATCGACCCGCGCGTGGCCATCCTGTCCTACTCGACGGGCAGCTCCGGGGCGGGCCCGGACGTGGACCGCGCGGTGGCCGCCGTCGAGAAGGCACGGAGCTTGGACCCCAGCCTCAAGGTGGATGGGCCGCTCCAGTTCGACGCCGCGGTGGACGCGGGTGTCGCGAAGAAGAAGATGCCCGACTCGGAGGTGGCCGGCAAGGCGACCGTCTTCGTGTTCCCGGACCTTGAGGCGGGGAATATCGGCTACAAGACGGCGCAGCGCACGGGCGCGGCGCTCGCGGTGGGCCCGGTGCTGCAGGGGCTGAACAAGCCGGTCAATGACCTGTCCCGCGGCGCGACGGTGCCGGATATTGTTAACACGGTGGCGGTCACCGCCATCCAGGCTGGAGGGGAGAAGCCCGCGAAATGACCTATGCACTGGTCCTGAACTCTGGATCCTCGTCGATCAAGTTCCAGGTCATCGACCCAAAGGCGGAGGCCACCGAGGATCCGAAGGCCAGCGGCCTCGTCGAGCAGATCGGCGAGCCGCGCGGGCAGATCACCCTGAAGACGGGCGGGGAGAAGTACTCCGTCCAGGCGGAGATCCCGGACCACTCCGTCGGCCTCACGATGGCCTTCGAGCTCATGGCCGAGCACGGGGTGGGCCCCGAGCAGCTGGACATTTCCGCGGTGGGGCACCGCGTCGTTCACGGCGGCATGCTCTTCTCCCACCCGGAGATCATCACGGATGAGATCATCGGCATGATCCGGGACCTCATCCCGCTAGCCCCGCTGCACAACCCCGCGAACCTCGACGGCATCGAGGTCGCCCGGCGCATCCTGCCGGACGTCCCGCACGTCGCGGTCTTCGACACCGGCTTCTTCCACTCCATGCCGCCGGCCGCCGCCCTCTACGCCATCAACGCGCAGGTCGCCATGGACAACGGGGTGCGCCGCTACGGCTTCCACGGCACGAGTCACGAGTACGTCTCCCAGCAGGTGCCGGAGCTCCTCGGGCTGCCGGCCAAGGCCGTCAACCAGATCACCCTGCACCTGGGCAATGGCGCCTCCTGTGCGGCGATCCGCGGCGGGGAGGCCGTCGACACCTCCATGGGTATGACCCCGCTGAGCGGCCTCGTCATGGGGACCCGCTCGGGTGACATTGACCCGGGCATCGTCTTCCACCTCGCGCGCAACGCGGGCATGAGCATCGATGAGCTCGACACGCTGCTCAACAAGCAGTCGGGTGTGAAGGGCCTCTCCGGGGTCAATGACTTCCGCGAGCTGCGCGCCATGATCGACGAGGAAAACCAGGACGCCTGGCTGGCCTACAACGTCTACATCCACCAGCTGCGCCGTTACATCGGCTCCTACATGATCGCGCTCGGCCGCGTGAACGCCATCACCTTCACCGCGGGCGTGGGGGAGAATGATCGCTTCGTCCGCGCGGACGCAATGGCGGGTCTGGAGCCCTATGGCATCAAGATCGACGCTGAGCGGAACGCCGCCCCCAACGACGGCCCCCGGGAAATTTCGACTGATGACTCGGCGATCAAGGTCTTCGTCGTTCCCACTAACGAGGAGCTAGCGATCGCCCGATATGCGGTGGAGCTGGCCCACGGGAACTAGCGGGCGGGGCTGTCCCGCCGACGCGGGCCGAGGATGCGCGAAGTGCGCGCCCTCGGCCCCCTTTTTTGTGCCCTCACACGGGAGGGTTCCCGTGACATTTCTCACCGGATAATAAACGTCTAGTCTTTTAGAGCGGCGTGGGATTGGTAGCATTTTCTGTTTCTTTTTAGGGGATTAATGGGCAGCTCATTGGGCACTCAGGAAGTTGTGTAACACCGCAGGTGGGAACGGGTATCGAGAGGGGCTCGGGGGAGTTTAAAGGACTATACCGTACACCATGGAATAGACCATATCGCAACACTAACTAGTTCCGCTCAACTCTGATACTTTCGAATAAGAACCGCCGCACGTGTCGGCGAGTTTCGTGTTGTCAGAAAGGAAAAAGAATGAGCCGGTTATCTCGGGTTGTCGCCTCCGTGGCCGCCTCCGCGCTCGTCCTGGGCGGCGGCGTGCTGGGGACCACGGCCGCGCAGGCGGAGGACGCCGCGCCGAGCGGAAACTATGTGAGCTTTGGTGATTCCATCCCCTCCAACCCCACGGTCTTGGACGTCGTCATGGCCAAGGTGAAGGGCACCCACCCCGAACTTCCTATCCAGGTTGAAGCCGTGGACGGGTGCGCGCACGGTGGGGACAACGTCGGCAAGCGAGTGGCCGCGAAGACGGGGCTCACGCTGAGCGATTACTCCTGCCCGGGCGCGACGGCCTACACCCCGCCCTCGCCGCAGGATCCCATCCCGCACAACATGTTCTCCCAGCAGGTCGACCGCGCGCTGGGTGACGGGGCGCTCACCCCGGACACCAAGCTGGTGAGCGTGGTCATCGGTGTTAATGACACCTACCAGAAGAGCAACCTCCAGCGCCCGCAGGAGGAGCGGCTGGACCTCTACCACAAGGAGGTCAGCGCGCAGATCGACCGGATCCGCGAGGCCGCGCCGAACGCCACGGTCGTCATGGTGGGCTACCCCGATGAGACCGACGGCGGCAACTACACCTGCGCCACGAACCTCCTCGGGCAGACGAGCCACTGGTACTTCCCGGCCGTCCGCTACTACCAGGAGGAGCTGCGCACGGAGCAGCGCGCCGTTGCGGAGGAGAAGGGCCTGCCCTACCTCGACATGGCAGACGAGATCAACATCGAGAAGAACAACTCCGGCTGCCTCAACATCGACCCGGGCCAGCGCCTCAACGCCGCCATTTTCGACGACAGCGGCCTGCACAACCTGGCCGGCCACCTCACGGGGCCGGGCAACGAGTACTACGCCGAGCGCATTTCCAGCTTCTACCAGCACTAATCCCAGACAGGATCCCCCGCAATGAACATGCTTGAGCTCATCCAGATGTACCCGCCCAGCGGACCCCTGGTCTTCATCACCGGCCAGCTGGACATCAACGCCCTCTGGGACTTCGGTGCCCGCGTCATCAATGTGTACCCGAGCGTGGGTCAGGTCCTCCGCATGGTGGAGGCCGCCCGCGCATCCTTACCCTTCTAGGAAATCAGGTCTTTCTGCATCGTGACTACTGAGATCCCCGGACCTCGCCCCTACCCGGTGATTGGAACGGCGTGGAGTATTGATCCCCAGCGCCTGGTCCAATCGGATATGAAACTCGCCGAACAGTACGGAGAAATCTTCGTCCAACGTTTCCCGGGGCGCAGCCCGGTGATCTTCGTCAGTTCGCGTCGGCTCGTGGCGGAACTCTGCGATGAAACCCGCTTCGATAAGCAGGTCCACCCGGCGATCGAGAATGTTCGCGCCTTCGCCGGCAACGGCCTCTTCACCGCGGACACCCCCGACCCCGAGTGGCAGAAGGCCCACCGCATCCTCATGCCGGCCTTCTCCCCGATGGCGCTGGCCACCATGTACGACGCGATGGTGGACATCGCCCAGCAGCTGCTGCTCAAGTGGGCGCGGCTCAACGAGGGGGAGTCCATCCTCGTGACGGATGACTTCACCCGCCTTACCCTGGACACCATCGCGCTGTGCGCCCTGCGCTACCGCTTCAACTCCTTCTACTCGGAGCGGATGCATGACTTCGTGGAGGCCATGGTGAGCGGCCTGCGCGAGTCGAGCCGCCAGGCCCACAAGCCGGATGTTGTGAAGAAGACCGCCATGCGCGGCTCCTCCCAGCGGCTCGAGGAGAGCGTGAAGACCATGCACTCCATCGTCGATGAGCTCATCGCCCAGCGGCGCCGCAACGCGGACCCCGATCGGGAGCGGGATCTCCTCGACGTCATGCTCGATGCCAAGGACCCCGAGACCGGCGAGCACCTCTCCGATGAGAACGTCCGCTACCAGCTGGTGAGCCTGCTCATCGCCGGGCATGAGACGACGTCCGGCCTGCTCAGCTTCGCCGTCTACGAACTGCTCAATAATAAGGAGGCGCTCCGGGAGGCCCAGGCTTTCGTCGACACCACCCTGGAGGGGCGCTTCCCCCGGCGCGAGGACCTCCCGCGCCTCGACCACATTGACCACATTCTCCGCGAGACGCTGCGCCTTCACCCGCCGGCCCCGGCCTTCGGCGTCACCCCCTTTGAGACGACGACCATCGGCGGCCCCGACGGCTACGAGGTCCATCCTGGCGACAGCATCCTCGTCCTCCTGCCGCTCATGCACCGAGACCCGGAGGTGTGGGAGAACCCGGAGCGCTTCGACCCCAGCCGCTTCGAGTTCGAGAAGGCCAACGCCCTGCCCCCGCACGCGTGGAAGCCGTTTGGGAATGGGCAGCGCTCGTGTATCGGGCGCGGCTTCGCCCTCCAAGAGGCGACGCTCATGCTCACCATCCTCCTCCAGAACTTTGACATGGAGTTCGCGGATCCGTCCTATGAGCTGCACATCAAGGAGACGCTCACCATCAAGCCGGAGGACTTCCGCATCACGGTGCGCCGCCGGCACCCCGAGCTCATCCTCCCCGGCGCCCCCGCGTCGACGACGCCCGACCCGGCGCAGGAGGACCCCGCCCAGGCGGAGGCCAGCCCCTTCACCGACGTGCCGGAGCACCACACCCCCATGCAGATCCTCTACGGATCCAACGCGGACACCGCCCGCAGCTTCGGCCAGCGGGTGGCGGAGCGCGCCCGGGCTGCGGGCTTTGAGCCGTCGATGGCTCCGCTCGATGAGGGCGTGGAGAACCTGCAGACGGAGGGGCCCGTCATCGTGTGCACGAGCTCCTATGAGGGGCTCCCGCCGGACAACGCGAAGGCCTTTGTGGACTGGGTGGAGAACTCGGAGCCTGACCTCAGCGGGGTGAGCTACGCGGTCTTCGGCTGCGGGAACCGCCAGTGGGCCAACACCTTCCAGCGCATCCCCACCCTGTGCGATGAGCGCCTCGCCGCGCTGGGCGCCACCCGCATCTGCGCGCGCGGGGCGGCGGACGCCCTCGGGGACTTCGAGGCCTCCTTCGCGGAGTGGTCGGAGTCCCTGTGGGAGGCGCTCTCCGAGACCTATGGCTTCACGGTGGCCGGCGCCGCCGCGGACCCGCTCCCGGAGGTGGCCGTGCTCCACAGCAAGGAGTTCGGCACGGGCCGCGTCCGCGACGTCGAGCTCCTCAGCACCGACGCCGACGGCGATATCCGCCGCAAGTTCCGCATCACCATCGACCTCCCCGAGGACGTCACCTACGAAACCGGCGACTACCTCGACGTCCTCCCGCGCAACAGCGAGGAGAACATCCGCCGGGCCCTGCGCGCCTGCGGGGTCTCCTACTATGACCCGATCTCCCTCCCCGGCGCCTCGGACTCCGTCTACGCCGGCGAGTGGCTGGCTACCGCCGTGGACCTCAACGCCCCGGCCACGGTCCGCGGCATCGAGGCGCTCCTCGACGGCGCCGGCGCCTGCCCGCCCGACGCGGAGGCCCTGCGCCACTGGCGGGAGCCCGAGGCCCACGAGGCGGAGATCATCACCCCGCGGCGCTCCCTCCTCGACGTGGCGGAGTCCCTCCACGCCGTGCCGCTGACCTTGAGCATCATCGCCGGCTGCGTGCCGCCGCTGCGTTCCCGGGAGTACTCCATCTCCTCCACGCCGCTGGAGGCCCCGCACCAGGTGGAGCTCACGCTCTCCGAGGTGCGCGCCCCCGCCTGGTCGGGCAGCGGCACGTACCGGGGTGTGGCCTCGACGTGGCTGGCCGGCCGCCACCCCGGCGAGGACATCCCCGTCCGGGTGCGCGCCGGGCGGGAGCAGTTCCGCGCCCCGGCGGACCTCGACACCCCGATGGTGCTCGTGGGGGCGGGCTCGGGCATCGCCCCGCTCAAGGCCTTCCTCCGCGACGTCGAGCTGCGCGCCGAGGCCGAGGGCCGCACCCCCGCGCCCAGCCACCTCTACTTCGGCTGTCACGGGCCGGACTCGGACGACCTCTTCGCCGAGGACTTCCAGCGCATGGTCGACGCCGGCTGGCTCCACACCCACATCGCCTACTCCCGGCACCCGCGCGGGGAGGTGCGCTACGCCCAGCACCTGCTGCGCGAGGACGCGGAGGCTCTCCGCGCGCGCGTGGAGGCCGGCGCGAAGGTCCTCATCTGCGGCAGCGCGGTGACCGTGGCCGCGGAGACCCGCACCGTCCTCGAGGACATCCTCGGTGACCTGCGCGAACGAGAAGAAAGCGGCCAGGTGGCCGTCGAATCCTTTACGTAATACTTGCTCACAGGAGAACCCGACTCAGATGGGAACCTTTACCCTCAACCCGGACACCCAGCACGGGGTGTCGCGGAAAGATGTTCTTGCCCAGTTCCGTTACTTTCTGAAGGTCTTCCGCCAGGCGGACCTGCTGGAGAGCCAGGGCCCGAAGGACCAGGCGGCGGCCGCGAAGGTGCTCTACCGCTGGGGTGCTATGGAGACGGCCGCGCTGGCCAACGCGGCGCGGCGCCACCCGGATCGGCTGGGGCTCGTCGACGATGAAGGCGAGCTCACCTACGCCGACTTCTGGGAGGAGAGCGTGCGCCTCGCGCTCGGGCTGCAGGCCCGGGGCATCGGCGGCGGCAAGCACGTGGCGGTGCTCGCGCGCAATGGCCGCTCCTCGATCCTGCCGCTCACGTGCCGCCACCTGCTGGGATTCCACATCTTCATGGTGAATGCCAACTCCTCGGCGGCGCAGATTGAGCACCTCCTGGAGTTCCACCACATTGATTGCTTCATTGTCGACGAGGAATTCCTCGACCGCGTCACCGAGCGCGCGGCCGCCCACCGGCGCATCATCGTGGGCTACACGGAGGGCGAGCACCCGGAGTATGAGACGCTGCGGGAGGTCATCGACTCCGCGCGGGTGACCGACACCCTGCCCTCGCGCCCGCCGCGCGGCAAGCACATCGTCATGACCTCGGGCACCTCCGGCACCCCGAAGGGCGTGATCCGCCGGACGGTGGCCTCCCCGCAGGGGTTGGCCTCGGTGCTCTCGGGCGTGCCGTGGGAGCAGGGGCTCACCGTGATGCTCACCGCGGTGCTCTTCCACGCCTTCGGGTGGGCGAACCTCATGATGGCGCTGCAGACCTCGTCGACGGTCATCGCCCGCCGCGGCT
Organism: Corynebacterium uropygiale; assembly: GCF_021568315.1. Lineage (GTDB taxonomy): Bacteria > Actinomycetota > Actinomycetes > Mycobacteriales > Mycobacteriaceae > Corynebacterium > Corynebacterium uropygiale. The sequence goes on along the minus strand of NZ_JAKGSI010000004.1, from coordinate 210,395 downwards.
TCGAGCCCGAACAGGCCCTGGAGGACATCCGCCACTATCACATCAACGCGATGGCCACCTCCGCCTCCCGCATCCGCGCCCTGCACTCCTACTTCACGGAGCACGGGGTGACCTCGGTGCCGGGGATGAAGTTCATCGTCTCCTCCGGCAGCCCGCTCACCCCCTACGAGGTGGAGCATACCAACGAGCTCTTCGGCCAGGTCCTCTGCAATTTTTATGGCTCGACGGAGACCGCCTGCCTCGCAGCCGCCCGCCCGGAGCAGCTCGCCGCGGACCCGAGCCTCACCGGCGAGGTCTACCCCGGTGAAGTCATCGAGATCCGCGACGAGGAGGGCAACCTGCTTCCCGAGGGGGAGATCGGCCGCATCTGGGCTGGCTGCTACGACATGTTCGTCGGCTACACGGACGCGGACATCGAGATCCCCACGAAGAACGGCCTCATCAACATGGGGGACCGCGGCTACCTCTCCGACGGCGGCCGGATGCTCCACGTGCTGGGCCGCGCCGATGACCTCGTCATCACCCAGTTCGGGGAGAAGATCTTCCCCGCGGAGCTGGAGGATTGCCTCATGCGGATGGCCGGGGTCCACGACGTCTACGTCCACGGCGTGAGCGACCCGGCCTATGGCCAGGCCCTCCGCGCCTACATCATCCCCGAGGACCCCGCGAATCCCCCAAGCGCCGAGCAGGCCCAGTCCTTCATCCAGGAGCACCTCTCCGACGCGCACGTCCCCCGCGACGTGTTCTTTGTGGAGGACTTCCCCCGCAACCCGATGGGCAAGGTCATGAAGCGCTACCTGCCCGGGAAGTCCACCCTGGCCTCCAGCTAAACGGCCGCGCCGATCGCCGCGACGACGAGCACAACGAGGCTCACCGCACCGCCGAAGGCGAAGGGCTTGAGCCCGGCCGTCTTCACGGTGCGGACCGTTGCGCCGGTGCCGAGGGCGAACATCGCGGCGGCAAAGAGCCAGCCGCGGATGGTGTCCACCGTGTGGAGCAGCAGCTCCGGCACCGGGAGGAAGGTGCGCACGAGCACGAGGACGATGAAGCCGATAATGAACGTGGGCACGAGCGGGGGCAGGTGGGTGTCCGTGCCGGCCGCGCGTCGGCGCTCAATGCTGCTGAGCAGCGCCATCACGGGGGCGAGGAGCAGGACGCGGCCCACCTTCACCGTCGCGGCAATGGGGAGCACCGCGGCCCCGGCGATCCCGCCGGCGGCGACGACCTGACCGACCTCGTGGATCGAGCCACCGAGGAAGATGCCCGAGGACACCGGATCCCAGCCGACGGCCGCCGTGATCGTCGGCCCCAGCGCGATCATGATGGTGCCCAGGATGACGATGACCGCCACCGCGGTGACAAACTCATGCTCCTTCCGGCGGGGCAGCACCCCCTGCACGGCGCTGATGGCCGCCGCGCCGCAGATGGAGCAGCCTGCGCCGATGAGCAGCGAGTGCTCCCGGCTCAGCCCCATGACACGGCCGAGGAGGACCGTCGCTGCGAAGCCCGCCGCCACGACGGCGAAGATGGTAATGAGCGCCCGCCAGCCGAGCTGAAGCACCTCAGTGATGGAGATGGACAGGCCGAGCAGTGCGACGCCGAACTTGAGGACCGGGCCGGAGGCGAAAGACAGGCCGGGCTTCGTCTTTTCCGGAAGGGTGACGAAGTTGCCCACGAGCATGCCCAGCACGATGGCGAGCATGATGCTGAGCGAAATCCCCGTCACGCTTTTCAGCAGCATATCGAGGACAATGGCGATGACCGCGCCCACTGCGGCCATGGCAAGTCCAGGAATTTTCGTTGTCATAGCAGTGCATTCTAGAACCAGGTGGCAGGCCGAACCTGATTCGCCATGTCCACGAGCGCATAGCGGTGCCGGGGGAAGGGGGCCATCCGGGCCTGGAGGCGGAGCGTTTCCGCGAGCCCGATCCTCAAACCCCGCTGGGTGAAGGGGTACTCGAAGAGCTCGTTGGGGCTGGCGGCGGCGCGCAGGCCGCTCTCGCGGAGGAAGGTGAGCGCCGCGGAGAGGACCGCGATTTTGATCTGGTAGAAGCGCGGTTCGTTGGTGGGAATCTCCTCAAGACGACGCGCAGCGCGGCGCACCCGCGACTCGGTGAGCGTCCCGGAGATGAGGTGCAAAATGGTCGTGAGCTGGGCCATCCGGTGGTGGCGGGAGGCCTGGGGGACGCGGTCAAGCGCGGCGACGGCCATCTCCACCTGGTTCTCCGCCATGAGCATCCGGGCGAGCCCGAAGGCGGAGGAGACGGTGGTGGGGTTGGTTCGCCAGACGAGCCCGTAGAGGAGGAGGGCGTTGAAGCGGAGGCGCTCGGGTTCGTCCTTGATGGAGGCGAGCCGGTCGAAGGTCTCCTCGTCGAGGTCCGCGAGGCTCCCCTCGAGGTCGCCCGTGGCGTGGGTCACTTCTGGGGGGAGGAGGGGGGTGGCGGAGAGCCCGAAGTTCTGCAAGCGCAGCTCCGCGACGGCCGCCATGGCGAGCTTCGGGGCCGACTCCCCGGGGAGGATGTCGAGGACGTCGTTGAAGTGGTCCTGGGCGGCCGGGTAGTCCTCCAGGAGCAGGTCGGTCACGCCGGAGTACCACTGGAAGCGCCAGTCCTCCCCGAGCTGCGGCTCGAGCTTGGCCAGCCAGGAGCGCGCGTCCCCGGTGTAGCCGAGGTCGAGCAGCGCGCGGACCACCCCGAGGGGGATCTCCGCGGAGTGCGCGTACTCCTCGGTGCCCATCGCCTGGCGGAGGGTCTCCAGGGCCTCCTGCGGCTCCGCGTAGGAGGAGCCGGAGAGCATGTTGGCGCCCACGTCCTCCCGGTCGATGAGCGGGGAGGCGAGGGCGGGCACGACCTCGGAGGCGGTGATCCGCGCGGTGCGGTCGATGCCGTCGATGAGCTGGTCCGTCCGGAAAACCAGGTGCTTGGTCCCAAACGTCGAGCGCTGCGGGGAAAACAGGGAGTGCTGCGCGGGGAATTGCTTCCCGTCGCGTACGGCGAGGATCTCCCGGAGCACCCCGAAGAGCTGGGTGCGCAGCTCGGCGATGCTGCGGAAGCGCTGGGTGGGGTCGGGGTGGGTGCAGTGCTGGAGGAGGCGGTAGTAGCTGAGGTGGTGGCGGAGCAGGGGTTCCTCGGTGGGGGAGGGGAGGTCCGCGTAGGCGCCGTCGACGACGGGCAGGTGGAGCGTGAGCGCGGCGAGCGTCCGGCCCACCGTGTAAATGTCGGAGGCGACGCTCGGGCCTTCCGTCGCCACCTCGGGGGCCTGGAAGCCGCGGGTGCCGTAGATGTAGCCGAAGGCCCCGATCCCGGAGACCGCGCCGAGGTCGATGAGCTTCACCTGCTCCTCGGTGACGATGATGTTGTCCGGCTTGAGGTCGTTGTAGACCACCCCGCGGGAGTGGAGGTACTCGAGGGCGGGGAGGATCTCCAGGATGTAGCCGATCGCGATGTCGAGGGGGAAGACCTTATCCGGCATGACGTTGCGGCGGCTGCGCAGGCTCGGCCCGCCAACATATTCCATGACGATGAATCCCCCGGGCTGCCGCGGATCATCAATGAAGTTATAAATCTTCACGATCCCGGGGTGGGTGATGTCGGCGAGGAACTCCCGCTCGGCTTCCGCGGCGCCGGAATCCATCCCCTGCATCCCCTTGAGAACGACGAGCCGCCCCGACACGTTCCGGTCATTGGCGAGGTAAATCCACCCCATCCCCCCGTGCGCGATGACCCCGAGGATCTCGTACTGATCCGCCACGACGTCGCCGGTGCTGAGCTTGGGCGCCGGGGCCTTCGCGGTGCTCGGGTCCATGAGCGCGGCCTGCGGCTGGGTGAGCCCGACGAAGGGCAGGTGCACCATCCCGTCCGCCACGGTGCGGCCAAGCCGCTTGACGGTGCGGTTGCGGCGGAAGGTGCTGATGGCTTCCTCGCGGGCGCGGCGGCTCGTGTCCACCCCGAGCAGTGCCGAGATGTCGGTGATCTCCGACATGTCCTCGTCGTCATCGGCGAAGGGATCGAAGTGGACGGCCTCGGTGCCATGATCAGTGCTCATCGGGAGACCCTTTCGACGAACCAGGTGGAGTAGATGTTCTGCCACGTCCCGTCGGCGTGGATGCGCTCGAGGGTAGCGTTCACCCGCTTGATGATGCCCTCGTTCTCCCGGGCGGCGGCCACGCCGTAGTGATCGTGGTGCATCGTGTCCGGGAGGACCTCGACGAAAGGATCCTGGGCGCGGATCCCGGCGAGGATCCGATCATCCCCGATGATCGCGTCCGCCTGGTGCTGCTGGAGGGCGAGGAGGCAGTCGGTCCAGTTCCGGGCGACGAGCTTGGGGGCGTCGGGGGCGTGGCGTCGAGCCTCCTCCACAGAGATGGAGTTCCCCGTGGTGCAGATGGTGCGCTCGCCGACGTCATCGGGGCTGGTGATCCCGGAGCCGCGGCGCACCGCGAGCCGCGTGTACGTGTCGAGGTAGGGGGTGGAAAAGAGCGTCTGCTCCTGGCGGTTCCGCGTGATGGAGACGGAACGAATGACAATGTCCACAGTCCCGTTCTGGAGGGCCACCATGCGATTGGTGGAGTCGACGTAGCGGAACTCGACGGCCTGCGGGTCCCCGAAGATGTCCCGGGCGATCTCCCGGGCGATGTCCACCTCAAAGCCCCGCTGCTCCCCGTGCACCGGGTCCTGGAAGGAGAGGAGGTATTGGGCCTGGTCCACGCCCACGATGAGCCGCCCGCGCTTCTCGATCCGCGGGATAGGGGCGGAGTCATCCGCGGGGACGCTGGGCGCGAGGTCCTCGGTGTCCACGTCGCGCGGCGGCTGGGAGCGTGGCTCCTCGAGGATCGCGCCGGGGGGTAGCTGCTTGTGGAGCGGGGCGGCGTCCTCGGCCGGGGGCGCGGGCTGCTCGGCGGCGCACCCGGCGAGGGTGGCGCTGAGCCCCAGGCAGAGGCCCACGCATAGGCGCGCGGCGGGGCGGAGTCGGGCGAGTCGGCGGCGCATCAGAGGTACTCCTGGAGCCGGGGGCGCATGCCGAGGAGGACGGAGAGCACCGCGCAGAGGGAGAGCACCGCCACCGCGGAGGCGACGAGCTGGGAGGCCGCCATCCCCTCGGAGAGGAGGGTGCGCATCGACGCCCGCGAGTCCTCGATGAGCGCCTCGAGGGAGGCATCGAGCTGGGCATAGGAGTCCGCCGAGTCCGAGCGGGTGGCCAGCTCGACGGCGCGGTCGAAGTCCCCCTCGTCGATGGCCTCGTTGAGCTGGTGGTGGGCGGTCTGCCACTTCTCCAGGGCCGCCCGGGCGGGGGCGGCGGCGTCGGCGTCGCGGACCTTCTCCACCGAGTCGAGCGCCCAGTGGAGGGAGGTGACCGCCTGGTCGAAGTCCCCGGCGGGTTGGCGTCGAACAAGGGCGAGGGTCTCATCCGTGCGGGCCTGGTGGACGGCGATCCGCGCCGTCGTGAGCTGCTCCCACGGCTGGGTGGCCTGCTCGAAGCTGCGGGAACCCGCGGCCCACGTGGCGTAGTTGGAGATCCCCATCCACAGGAAGGCGATGAGCATGAAGGCGGTGGCCGCGAGGAAGCCACTGTTGAGGCGACGACGGGTGAGCCGCCACAACCACCACTGGGCGACGAGGAGAAGCAGCACCGCGGCGACCAGCCCGGAGAGCGGCACCCACTGGGGGCGGGGGAGCTGTCGCTGCTGCTCGGTGAGGGTGGTGGCGCTGGAGGTGAAGCGCTGCCGGGCGTCGGGGAGGATCTGCTCGCGCATGAGCGAGGAGGCGTTGGCAAGGTAGGCGGCGCCGACGGGATTGCCCAATCGGTTGTGCGTCCGGGCGGTTTCCACGAGCCCCGTGTAGATGGGCAGCTGGCGGCGGATGTCCCGGTCCCCCTCGCCCATGGCGAGCGCGGCGCGGTCGATGGCCTCGTCATAGTGGGCGCGGGTCTCGGGGTCCTCGGCGCCGCCCTGGACAAAGCCCGTGGTGGCGAGCGCATCCGCCAGGGAGAGCGAGGTGTAGAGGTTGTGGGCCGCATCCGAGCGCGGCTCCGTGACGTTGAGGAGGACGTTGAGCTGATCCTGGCGCTCGGCGCTCGAACGGGAAACAGAGAAGCCCGCCGCGCCGATCGCGATGCAGAGGACCAGCGTGAGCGTGAGTATCTTCCCCGGTGACGTCGTGATGTAGGACAGGATCCGCCGCACCTTCACCAGCGGGCGGGAGAACGTGTCCAGCACACGATGCCGCTGTTCATGGCCATGATCGGCAGGCAGCGAGTCCAGCCAGTGGTCAGCGGTGTCCATTGCTCTAGAATAGCGCCCCCGGCTAGCCTCGAGGGCATGAAGGGCGACGGAAACGGATGGGCAGCAGCCCCCAATGGGGGAAAAGTCTGGGGACGCTACGGGGCGGCGGGTCTGCTCCTCTACGCCCCACGCACGCGGGAGCTGCTCCTCCAGCACCGCGCCGAGTGGACCAACGAGGGCGGCACATGGGCCCTGCCCGGCGGCGCCCGGGACTCCCACGAGGACGCGACGGCCGCCGCCCTGCGCGAGGCCTTCGAGGAGACGGGGATTGAGGCGAAGGAGTGCCGCGTCCTGACAGCCGTCGTCACCGCGGGCCCCTTTGAGGCGGACCCGGGGCGCCCGGAGCTCGCCGGCGGGTGGACGTACACGACGGTCATCGCGGCCACGCGCTCCGGCCTCACCCTCCCCACCAGCGCGAATGATGAATCCCTCGAGCTGCGCTGGGTGCCGCGTGACGCCGTCCCGGGCTTCCCGCTGCTGCCGGCCTTCGCCGCCTCCTATCCCGAGGTGTGTCGCGAGCTCGCCGCGTATGGCAGTGTGGAACCATGATCGAGGTCGAAGGACTCACGAAACACTATGGGAAGGTCCACGCCGTCGAGGACCTCAGTTTCTCTGTCCAGCCAGGGCATGTGACGGGATTCTTGGGACCCAACGGCGCAGGAAAGTCCACGACGATGCGGATGATCCTCGGGCTAGATCGGCCGACGGCCGGCACCGCGCTCATCAACGGCAGCCCCTATCGGCAGCTCTCGCGCCCCCTCCACCACGTCGGCGCCCTCCTCGACGCCACCGCCCGCCACCCCAACCGCAGCGCCTACCAGCACCTGCGCTGGATCGCGGCGTCGAATGGGATCGGCAAGAACAGGGTCGACGAAGTCCTCGCGCTCGTCGGCCTCAGCGATGTGGCCAAGAAGCGCGCCGGGGGTTTCTCGCTGGGCATGGGGCAGCGCCTGGGGCTCGCGACGGCCCTGCTGGGGGACCCGGAGGTGCTGCTCCTCGATGAGCCGGTGAACGGCCTGGACCCGGAGGGGATCCGCTGGGTGCGCACGTTCGTCCGCTCGCTCGCGGCGGAGGGGCGCACGGTGCTGGTGAGCTCCCACCTGCTGAGCGAGATGGCGCAGACGGCGGATCGCCTGGTCGTCATCGGGCGGGGCCAGCTCATCGCCGATACCTCCACGGAGGACTTCATCAAGAACCACTCCGCCCGCTCGGTGGTGGTCCGCACCCCGCACTATGAGGAGTTCCTCTCCGCGCTGGAGGAGGAGAAGATCGAGGCCCACCGGGACACCGACGCCGAGGGCCGGCCCACCATCGTCGTGCCGAACACGAGCAGCGATGAAGTGGGCGCGCTCGCCTACTCGGTGGGGGTGCTCGTCGAGGAGCTGTCGGAGCAGCGCGCCTCCCTGGAGGATGCGTTCATCGAGACCACTGGCCAGGCCGTGCAGTACCAGGCGGAGGAGAAGTGATGCTGAGACTTATTCAGGCGGAATGGATCAAACTGAGCACCACGGCCTCCCTGTGGTGGACGTCGGCGCTCACCCTCGTGTTCGGGATCGGCATGGGCGCCCTCATGGGTGCTTTCGGCGGGATGTTCGACGGCCTCACGCTCGAGATGCCCACCGAGCTGCTCGTCTCGGGGATCTATCCCTTCGCGATGGTGGTCCTCGCCATCCAGGCGGTCATGGTGGTCACGACGGAATACCGCTACCACATCCCCTCGGTGCTCTATTCGGCCGAGCCGAAGCGCTGGCGCGTGGCGCTGGCCAAGCTCATCCTCTACCTCGTCATCGCGGTGCTGCTCACCCTAGTCACCGTGGTGCTGACGATCATCGTGGCCCAGATCGCCGCAGGCCGCGTGGACTTCTCCGTCTTCACCCAGGATGACACCCGCCGCGTGCTGTGGGCCTACCCGGTTACCGCGGCGCTCATCGTCATCTTCTCCCAGGGGGTGGGGCTGCTCATCCGGCAGACGGCGGGCTCGGTGTCCCTCACGCTCGTGTGGATGCTCCTGCTGGAAGATGTGGCCGGCATGCTGCCCAAGGTGGGCACGTACATCTCCGAGTGGGGTCCGTTTAGCCACCTCAGCGCCTTCATCCTGAACAATGACAGCGCGGAGCTCGGCGTGCCCTTCGGCGCTGCGGCCTGGTACTTCCTGGCCTGGGCGGCGGTGCTGTGGATCGCCGGCGTGGTGGTCCTAGAAAAGCGCGACGCCTAGGCCAGAACCGCGATGATCGCCGGCAGGATGATGTAGCCGGCGATGAGCCCGATGAAGCTGACGACGTAGCCGGCGTCGGCAACATGAGAGTTGAGCGTCCCCAGGCGCAGAAGCACGCTGCGCAGCGGGCGGATGAGCAGGAGCAGAACCGCCCCGACGAGGTTGAACGCGAGGTGGATGAGCGCCGCTTGGAAGGCCACGCCCCCGAGGGAGGAGGGGGCGATGATCGCGATGATGAGGGCCAGCAGCGTGGTCCCTACGTTCGCCCCGGTGATGACGCCGAGCGCCTCCCGCTGCCGCATGGTCCGGGAGGCGGTGAAGGGCAGCAGCGAGCAGACCGTCACCGTGGAGGCCTGCACCGCGATGGTCACGAGCATCCCCGCCAGGACGCTGAGGCTGAACTGGCGCCGGGAGTGGCGGCGGAGGATGGTGCGCGTGGTGGTGGCCATGAGGGTGCGCAGGAGCGTCGAGATGAGCCGCACGGCGATGAGGATGAGCAGCGCCCCGAGGATGACGCTGCTCACGGGGTCGAGGAGGTGGAGCCCGTGGGCGGTGTGGTCGCTGAGGTCATCGCTGTCCACGATGAGCCGGGTGAGCCGCTGGAGGGGTTGGGCCAGCAGCTCGAGGGGGAGCAGCATCGCCACGAGCAGCAGGTTGAACCACATGTGCATGCCGGCGGTGTGGACGGCGCGGCGGAATTGCTCCCGGTCATCGGCGTAGCTGAAGGCCACGAGGGAGGCGGTGAACGTCGTCCCAATGTTTGCGCCCATGATGACGGGCACGGCGGCGGGTAGGGGGATGACCCCGGCGCCCACCGCGGTGACGGTGAGCGCGGTGCTCGCGGAGGAGGATTGCACCACCGCGGTGATGAGGATCCCCACGGCGAGCCCCACGATGGGGTTGTGCGCCTTCTCCAGGAGGGAGGCGAAGTGCTGGGTGCCGAGGTCCTCCACGCCGCTGACGATGAGGTTGAGCCCCAGGAGGACGGCGAGGATCGCGAGGATGAGCCCGCCGATGCGCAGGGCGGCGCCCAGGCCGGAGATGACGACGGCATCCCGGTCCTCGGGAATGCGGCGAGGGTTGATGAACTGGTGCGTGCCGGGACTGGGTGAGGACATAGTCACGGGCCCTCGCGAACCTCCTCGAAGCTGATGACGGGCTGAGTAGAACCTACACCGAATGGTAGCGCCTCGGGCGCCGTCCAGTAGGGTATGTGCAGCTCGGCTTGCGACCGGGAGTACAACTGAAGGGTTTTTTCGTGGTTTCTCGTCATAAGGGTTTGACGGTGCCTCTGTTGATGGGGTTGGCGCTGCTCTCAGCGTCGGCCCCTTTTGCGACCGACCTCTACCTGCCGGCCCTCCCCCACATTGCTGAGGATTTGTCCTCGACGCCCGCCTCGGTGCAGCTCACCTTGTCCGGCTTCATGGCCGGTATGGCGGTGGGGCAGCTCATCATCGGCCCGATTTCGGATGCGGTGGGCCGCCGCCTCCTGCTGCTGGCGGGGGCGGTCGTGGCGCTGGTGTCCTCGGTGATGGCGGCGATGGCCCCGGGGATTGGTGTCCTCATTGGGGCGCGCCTCCTCCAGGGTGTGGGCGCGGGCGCGTGCATTGTCATTTCCCGTGCGGTGATCCCGGACTTGGAGCGGGGGAAGAAGGCGGCGAAGGCCTTCGCGCTCATGATGACGATCCAGGGCGTGGCTCCGGTGCTCGCGCCGGTGGTGGGCGGCCTGCTGGCGGAGCCGATCGGCTGGCGCGGCCTGTTCTGGGTGCTCTCGGCGATTAACGCGGTACAGCTGGTGGTGGCGCTGCTGCTCGTCCCGGAGACGAAGCCGAAGGAGGAGCGCTCCTCCCTCCGGGGCCTGGGCCAGAACTACCTCTTCGTGCTGCGCAACAAGGCTTATTGCGGTTTCGCGGTGACGTTCGCGTTCACCTTCGGGGCGATGTTCTGCTACATCTCCGCCTCGCCCTTCGTCGTGCAGGAGGGGATGGGCTTCTCCGCCACGGCTTTCTCGGTGGTCTTCGCGGTGAACGCGCTGGGCCTCATTGGCGGGAACTACCTCAACTCGCGGCTGATCGACGTGATGGACACGGCGCGGATCCTGGGGATCGCTCTCATCATCATGCTGGTGGCGTCGGTGCTGCTCACGGGCGCGGCGATGATCTCCACCTCCCCGTGGGTGATCCTGCCGCTGCTGTTTGTTGCGGTCTCGCAGTGCGCGCTCATCATGGGGAATGCGACGGCGCTGGGCACGGGCGAGGTGCGCGAGCGCGCGGGCTCGGGCTCCGCGGTGATGGGCTTCCTCCAGTTCGGCGTGGCCGCGCTGGTGAGCCCGCTCATGGGCCTGGGCTCGGAGGGCGCGGTGACGATGGGCGCCGGCATGGTGATCTCGACGCTCATCGCGCTGGGTGCCTTCGGGTGGGCGCGCCGCCACCACGTGTCACTGGAGTGACGAGGTGAGCTTCATCGCGTTGTCGATGTAGCGGCGCACGAGGCTGCGCTGGTTCCACGTATCGAGGTTGAGCTCCCGTGACACCCGCAGGTAGACGTCGGTGAGCTCGGTGAGGTCCCGGATGAGGGACCCGGAGGGAACCATGAGGGAGACCTCGTAGTTGAGTCCGAAGCTGCGGAAGTCCATGTTGGAGGAGCCGAGGATGGCGAGGGGATTCTCCCCCTCGGGATCCGCCACGATGTACTTGGTGTGGAGGACGAAGGGCCGGGGGAAGAGATAGATGTGCACCCCGGCCTCGAGGAGCGCCTGGTAGTAGCTCGATTGGGCGTGGTGGACGACGAATTGGTCGGCCCGCTCAGAGACAAAGAGCTCGACGCGCACCCCCCGGTAGCTCGCGCTGGTGACGGCTTCGAGCAGGGACTCGTCGGGCACAAAGTAGGGGGAGCAGAGCACGAGCCGCTCTTTCGCGTGGTGCGCGATGGAGGTGAACATGCGGAGGTTGGGCTCGGTGGTGTAGCCGGGGCCGGAGGGCACTGCCTGCGCGATGTTGGGGCTGCCCTGGGGTGGGGAGCTGATCGCGGCGAGGGGGTTGATGGCGATGGTCTCGCCGGTCTCGGTGTACCAGTCCACGGCGAAGATCGCCTCCATCGAGGTGACGATGGGCCCGCTCACCTCCGCCATGATGTCCACCCACTGCCGGTTGTTGCGCAGGTTGGTGCGGGTCAGATAGGTGCGATCAATGAGGTTGAGGCTCCCCATGAACGCGACTTTCCCGTCGATAATGACGATCTTCCGGTGATTGCGCAGGTCAGGGCGGCGGAAGCGCCCCTTCCACGGCTGGAGGGGGAGCATGACGTGCCAGTCCACGCCGATCCGCGTGAGCCTCCGCCCGATCCGCCAGTAGCCGGGGTATTTCCAGCTGCCCACGTGGTCGAAGAGGATGCGGACGGTGACGCCGCGCTCGACGGCCCGTTTGATGGCGCGGAAGACGACGTCGGTGGCGGAGTCCCAGGAGGTGATGTAAATCTGCAGGTGAACGTACTCTTCGGCCTCGTCGATGGCCGCGGCGATGGCCCGGAGGGTGGCGTCGTAGTCGGTGTGGAGCCCGTGGCTGAAGCAGGGGACGGCGGGCATGCCGGTGAGCCGCCGGTTGAGGCGAAGGATGCTGGCGATCTCGGGGCTGAGTTCCGGTTTGGCGGGGTGATCGGGGATGTCCGCCTGGACGTTCTCGATCATGAGGGTGGCTTCCTGCTGGATGCGGTGGCGCCGCCGGTTGATGTAGGGGCTGCCCATGAGCAGGAAGAGGGGGAGGCCGACGAGCGGGATGAGGAGGATCGCCAGCAGCCACGCGGTGGACGAGCTGGGGCGCCGGCCCTCGGGCACGAATCCGATCGCGAGGATCTTGATGCTGTAGTCGAGGACGAGGCCGATCGCCTGCCACGTATCGATGTTTATTGCCACGGCTTCGTCACAGGTCGACGTCGATGATGAGAGGGGCGTGGTCGCTGGCGCCGCGTCCGACACGTTCCTCCTTGTCGACGCGCGCCCCGCGGCACGCCTCCCGGAGGGTGCGGCTGCCCAGGTGGAGGTCGATGCGCATGCCCTCGTCGTTCTGGAAGCGGCCGGCCTTGTAGTCCCAGTAGGTCCAGCCGGCGGGGTGCTCCTCGGTGAGGTCGTGGAGGCCGGCGTCCAGGAGTGTCTGGAGGGCCGCGCGCTCGGGCGCGGTGACGTGGGTGCGCCCGTCGAAGAGGGCGGGGTCCCACACGTCCTCGTCCCGGGGCGCGATGTTGAAGTCCCCGCTGAGCAGCAGCGCCTGCTCGGGGTCCGCGCGGAGGCTATCGGCCACGGCGTGCGCGAGCTCGTCGAGCCAGTGGAGCTTGTAGGCGTAGTGGGGGTCGGTGATGCCGCGCCCGTTGGGGATGTAGAGGCTCCAGCAGCGCAGCGGGCCGCACGTGGCGCCGAGGGCGCGGGCCTCCCCGCCGGGCTGCCCGGGGAATCCGGCCTGCGGGTCGCGAAGGCCGATGCGGGAGAGGATCGCCACCCCGTTCCACTGGTTGAGCCCGTGGTGGGCGACCTCGTAGCCGGCCGCCTCGAGGGGCTCGCGGGGGAATTGGGCATCGGTGCACTTGGTTTCCTGGAGCAGCAGGACGTCGATGTCCTGCCGGGTGAGGAAATCCTCGATCCGCTGGACCCGAGCCCGCGCGGAGTTGACGTTCCAGGTGGCGATGCGCATGGGCACTACCTTAGCGCCATCGCGCGTAGCGGTGTCGGTGGTGTTCGATGAACCCCAGCGAGGAGTAGAGCCGCCGTCCCGCGGTGTTCTTCTCCTGCACGTGAAGGTACAGGGTGTGCGGGGGCTCGACGCCCTTCTGCTCCGCCGCCCAGCGCAGGATCCCCCGCCCGAGCGCCCGCCCGAGGCCCCGCCCGCGATACTCCGGGTGCACGGCCACGCCGGAGATCCCGATGTAGCCCTCGGTGAGGTGGAGGCGAGCGATAGCCCGCAGCGGTTCGCCCAGGTGGACATAGGCGCAGTGGCCGTCGAGGATGCCGTCGTCGGCGGGGAGCGGGGTGCCGCGGAAGGCGTAGAGGGAGAGCCAGTCCTCGCTGGGTTCCGAGGCGGCGTGGAGCTCCTCGCCGGGGCCGGGGGCGGGGAGGTCCTCGAGCGCTTCGGGGCTCGACGGCACCTCCCGCGTCATGACGAGGATGTCGGGACCCATCTCCCAGCGGGGGTGGGTGAGCCGCGGCCCGATCCGGTCGGGGACCAGGATCTGGGCGGGGAGCTGGGCGTCGTCGTAGAAGCGGAGGATTTCCGCTACGGGGAGTGGATCGTAGAGGGCGCTGGGGCCGAGCGGGGCGGCGGAGTTGGAGCGTTCGGTGATCCCGTGCCCAGCGCGGAGCAGCCATTGGCCGTTGCTGCTCCATTCGTGGCGGGTGCCGGGGAAGGCCGCGGCGGCGATCCGCTCGAGGGTGCGGATGTCGGAGTTGCGGATGCGCCGGGGTGAGAGCCGGCGGACTACCTGGATGTCCTCGTCAGGGATGGTGATGGCCGGCGCGGAGGAGGGAAGCCCCCCGACCTTCTGCGGCCGGACGATGAGCGGGTGGAGGCTGAGGACGTGGCCGATGATGTCGCTGAGATGGTTGCCGTTGCGGCGGCGCACGACGACGCGGTCGCCGATGTCGGGGCGCGGAGTGTGCATGGATACAGTCTAGGCATGAGGGAATTGCGTGAGGATGAGCGCCGCATCCTGGAATTTGAGCTCCAGGCTCCGCGTCAGCGGGGGGCCAAGGAGGAGGCAATTCGCCGGAGCCTGGGGATGTCCCCGGTACGATATCACCAGCGCCTCAATCAGCTGGTAGATGATCCGGCGGCGCTGGCCGCGTACCCGCTTGTGGTGGGGCGGCTGCGTCGTATTCGAGACCGTTTAAGGTAGGTAGTGTGAAGCGAAATCACCATGACCCCCACGACCCCCAGGTGCCCCACGAGCCTCACGGCCAGCACGAGGCCCCTGAGCCCCACGAGTACCCCGAGGCCGCCCGCACCTACGACCCCTACGAGGACGCTCCGGCCCAGGTCAACCAGCCTCCGGCCGAGGAGGAGGGCCGCGGCCTTCCGCTCCGCGGGCTCGCCATGGTGTTCATTGCCATCGCGATCATCCTCGCTCTCTGGGGGATCTACGCCGTGATGTCCGGCTCGGATGAGGACAAGGGCTCGACGCCCTCCTCCGCCCCCGCAGCCTCCGCGCCGGCGGACGCCTCTGCCCCCGCTCAGGGGGAGAAGCCCACCTCCTCGGACTCCGCCTCCCCGGCGCCCTCGGAGAGCAGCCAGGAATCCCCGGCCCCCTCCGAGAAGCCCTCGGAGGCCCCCGCCCCCGCCCCGGCCCCAGAGGGCCCGGTGCGCCTCAACGTGCTCAACAACTCCACGGTGAGCGGGCTGGCCAAGGATGTCTCGGGGACCCTCAAGGACCGCGGCTTTGACCCGGGTGAGGTCGGCAACCTCCCCGGTGAGCAGCTCCAGCTTGGCCGCACCACCGTCTTCTTCCAGGGCGGGAACGCGGATCTGGAGCGCCGCGCCCACGAGTTGGCGGATCAGATCGGCGGCGCGGATGTGCGCCCCTTCGATGAGGCCCTGCCCGGCAACGTCCGCGCGGCCGATGCCCTCACGCTTGTCCTGGTGGAGAGGCCGGCGTTGTGAGGCAGGAGTTCCGGGCCTCGGCGGGACCTTCCCTGGGGGTGGAGTGGGAGGTCGCGCTGATTGACCCGGAGTCCCGGGACCTCGTGCCGCGCGCCGCGGAGGTCATCGACGGCGCCGAGACCGACGTCCAGCTCGAGCGCGAGTTCCTCCAGAACACCGTCGAGCTCGTCACGGGCGTCTGCCAGAACACAGGCGAGGCCGTCGAGGAACTGCGCCGCGGGGCGCGGGCTCTGAGCGAGTCGGCGGAGCGCGCCGGGGTGCGCCTGTGGTCCTCGGGTTCGCACCCGTTCTCGGATTTTCGGGAGAACCCGGTCTCGGAGAAGGGCCACTACGCGGAGATCATCGAGCGCACCCGCTACTGGGGCAATCAGATGCTCATTTGGGGGCTGCACTGCCACGTGGGGATCAGTGATCGCGATCGCGTGTGGCCGGTGATTAATGCTCTCATGACCTACTACCCGCACCTCCTCGCCCCCTCGGCGAGCTCCCCGGGCTGGGATGGCCTGGATACGGGCTATGCCTCCAACCGCACCATGCTCTACCAGCAGCTTCCCACGGCGGGCATGCCGCCCATCCTTCACTCCTGGGAGGAGTGGGAGGCCTATATGCATGACCAGTCGGTGAGCGGGGTCATCAACCATACCGGCAGTATGCACCTGGATGTGCGGCCGGCCGGCAAGTGGGGAACCATCGAGGTGCGCGTCTCCGACGCCCCCACCACCCTCGATGAGCTCGCCGCGCTCGTGGCGCTCACCCACTGCCTTGTCGTCTACTTCGACCGGCTCTGCGCCGCCGAGGGCCCCGCCGCCCTCCCGACCCTCCAGCAGTGGCACCTCGCGGAGAACAAGTGGCGGGCGGCGCGCTATGGTCTCGACGCCCTCATCATCACCACCCGCTCCACGGATGAGGCCTGGGTGCGCGATGAGCTGGCGCTTCTCCTCGACCGCCTGGAGCCGGTGGCCCGGGAGCTGGGCTGCGTCCGGGAGCTGCGCCTCATGGAGCAGATCCTCGACCGTGGCGCCCCCTACGCCCGGCAGCGGGAGTTGCTCCAGGAGACGGGCAGCTGGTTGCCCGTCGTCGATCGCACGTGTGAGGAGCTAGCTGCGTCGATGTGAGCGGACGGGGCGCTCGGCGGGCGCCTCGTTGTGCTCCATGGGGCCGTAGAGGCCTTCGCGGCGGGTGATGCGCCCGACGCGTTGCCCGGTGACGGGGTTGGTGAGCATGGCGAAGAGCACGAGGAGCACCATGATGCCCACGTCGCTGCGCTGGGCGAGGGAGAAGTCGGGGTGCCCGATGATGTGCAGCACGGATCCCACGATGGTGAGTACGAGCCCCGTGGTTTGGGGCTTGGTCACCGCGTGGACGGTGGAGAGGGTGTCGTGGAAGCGGTGGATGCCGATGGCCGCGGAGAGGCAGAAGAACGCCCCGCAGAGGATGAGGATGGCGGAGATGATGTCGATAATCATGAGCCGTCTCGCTTTCGGAATCGGGCGACGGACACGGAGCTGATGAACCCGAGGAGCGCCACCACCATCATGGCGTTGGCGATGGTGGTGTCCATGGTCCAGCAGATGAGGGTGGCGAACATGCATTGGATCATCGCGACGAGCCCGTCGAGCCCAATGAGCCGGTCGAGGGAGTTCGGCCCGATGAGGATCCGCCACATGGTGAGGATGAACGCCACCGCGAACATGAGTCCCGCGATGAGCAGGACGGCGTTGAAGAGTGATTCAGGCATGGGCGTCACACTTTCTCAAACGTGGCGATGAGCGCGCGTTCGAGGCGGGCGACGCGCTGGCGCTCGCCCTCGAGGTCGCGCCCATCGAGCAGGTGGATAGTGAGCATGCGGTTGGCGATGTCGATGTCGGTGATCGTGCCGCCGGGCTGCAGGTTGTACATCATCGCGGCGAGCGCGAGGATGGCGTCGCTCTGGACGCGCATGGGGGCCTTGATGATGGCGGTGGGCGGCGGCGCCTGGGGGCGCAGCGCCAGCCACGCCACGCTGAAGGAGGCGTGGAAGAGGCTCGCCCACCAGCTGACAAAGAGCTTGAGCCCCGGCCGCAGGTTGAGGGTGATGCCGTCCACCGGCATGGCCGGCAGCGGCAGCCCGAGGACCACGACGAGCGCCACCACCAGCCCAGCCAGCACGTTCCCCCAGGCCAGCTGGCCCATGAGGAAGACCCACATGGCGGTGAGCAGGAGGACGGTCCAGGGCTGGAAGCGTCGGCGGAGGCCGGAGATCATGGGAGAACCTCCTCGCGGTAGATGGCGGGATCGCTGAGGGCCTCGGCGCTGCGGCTGGTGATGTCGGTGAGCGGGCCGGCGAAGATCGTCACCGCGACGGAGGCGGCGATGAGCGTCGCGGTGGAGGCCACCATCCCGAAGGGCATGCGGCCGACGTCGTCGCGATCCGTGAAGGCGACCTCATCGGTGACATCGGCGAGGGGCGCCGGCCGGGCGAGCGCGAGGGCGCCCTCGGGGGCGTCGCGGCGGTCGCGCCAGAAGCCCTTGGACCACACGAGGATCATGGTGTACAGCGTGAGCAGCGAGGTGGCGATGGCCCCGCCGATGAGCAGCCAGGGTAGCCAGCCGCCCTCGTGGGCGCCGGCCTGGATGAGCATGACCTTCCCGATGAACCCAGAGAAGGGCGGGATGCCGCCCAGGTTGATCGCGGGGATGAAGTAGAGGATCGCGATGACGGGGGAGATGTAGGCGAGGGATCCGAGCCGCCGCAGCGAGGAGGTGCCCGCCTGCCTCTCGATGAGCCCCACGACGAGGAAGAGCGCCGTCTGCACGAGGATGTGGTGGATGGCGTAGAAGATCGCGCCGCTGAGACCCTCCGCGGTCCCGAGCGCCACACCAAAGATCATGTAGCCGATGTGGCTGACCAGCGTGAAGGAGAGGAGTCGCTTGATGTCGGCCTGCGCCATCGCGCCGAGGATACCCATGACCATCGTCGCGAGCCCCACCACCATGAGCAGCGTGTCCAGGCTCCCATCGGAGAAGATCACGCTGCGCACCCGGATGATCGCGTAGACGCCCACCTTGGTGAGCAGCCCCGCAAACACCGCCGTGACCAGGGAGGGGGCGGTGGGGTAGCTGTCGGGCAGCCAGGCGTCGAGCGGGAAGACGGCCGCCTTGATCCCGAAGGCCACGAGCACCACCCCGAAGATGGCGGCGCGGGTGCCGTCGGGGATGTCGCCCATGCGCTCGCCGATCTGCGCCATGTTGATGGTGCCGACGGAGGCATAGACGAAGGCCAGCGCGAAGAGGAAGACAAGCGAGCTGGCCATGGACACCATGACGTAGCCGACCCCGGCGCGCACCCGCGAGGGCGAGGCCCCGAGGGTGAGCAGCACGTAGCTGGCGACGAGGAAGATTTCGAAGCCGACGTAGAGGTTGAAGAGGTCGCCGGCTAGGAAGGAGACGTTGACACCCATGCTGAGCAGCAGATAGGTGGGGAGGAAGACGGCGACGGGTTCGTCGTCCCCGCCGTCGCGGATGCCCTGGGAGATGGCGTACCACACCACGCAGAAGAGCACGATCGCGCTGACGGTGAGCATGATCGTGGAGAGCCTATCCGCGACGAGCGTGATGCCGATGGGCGCGTCCCACCCGCCGATTTGGAGGGTGTGGGAGCCCTCGTGGTCCACGACCCACACCATGGTCCCGTTGAGCGCGATGAGCGCGAGCAGGGTGAAGAAGGCGGTGAGCCGCTGGGCGAGCGGGTGCCGGCCGAGGAGGAGTGCGAGGGCGGCGGCCACGGCGGGGAGGATGATCGGCAGGGGGATGAGGTAGGACATGAGGTTAGTCATGGTCATCGGCCTCCTTGACGGGGGCTTCGAAGCTGGCGGGCCCGAAGCTATCGCCGTGGGAGGTGTTCTTGCCGGTCTTGGGGTCGTCGGAGGCGTCGTGGTCGGGTTGGGCGCTGGCCGCGGTGGGGCGGGCGGCGTTGGCGGCATCCTCGGTGTCGTCCTCGATGAGGTCGGCGGTGCGGTAGCGGTATTGCCGGTAGGCGAGGGTGAGGATGAAGGCGGTCATCGCCATGGAGATGACGATGGCGGTGAGGATCATCGCCTGCGCAAGCGGGTCGCTGGTGTGCTCCCCGATGGCGTTGTGCCCCTGCCCGATGATGGGCGGGTTCCCAGCCGCGCCCCCGGATTGGAGGAGCAGCAGGTTCGCGCCGTTGCCCAGGATGAGCAGCCCGAGCATCATTTTGGTCATCGCGCGGTCGAGCATGAGGTAGACCCCGGCGGAGATCATGGCCCCCGCGGCGATGAGCAGCACGAGGTTGGCTACCATGTCTTCTCCTTTCCGACGTGTCCGGCGTTTCCGGCCGCCCGCGCGGCGTGACGCCGCCGCATCGCGCGCGCCTTGTCCCGGGCGCGTTGTTTACGCATGGCTTCGTCGCGGTCGAGTTGGCCTCCGAGGGAGCGGAGGATGTGCAGTGTCAGTCCGATGACGATGAGGTAGACGCCGGCGTCGAACACCAGCGGGGAGACCACGTGAACGTCGCCAATGAGCGGGAGGTGGAGGTCCCACAGCGCGGAGCTGAGCGGCGCTTTCCCGAAGAAGAGGGGCACGACGGCCGCCGCCGCGGAGGCGAGCAGCCCCGCGCCGAGGAGCTTCCCGGCGTCGACGGGCAGCGTCTCCTCGAGTTCCTCCCGCCCGCCGGCGAGGTAGCGCAGGGTGAAGGCGAGGGAGGCCACAAGCCCACCGGCGAAGCCCCCGCCCGGCGCGTTGTGGCCGGCGAAGAAGAAGTACACGGAGAGCACCATCATCGCGGGGAAGAGGAGGCGGGTGGCCACGTCCACCATGAGCGAGCGGTTGCGTGCCCGCTCCCCACCGATCTGCCCGGCCAGCCAGCGCCGCCCGGCAACGCGGAGGGTGGGGCGCCGGGAGGGGCGGGCGAAGGAGCGGCCCCGGTAGATGAGGGAGGCCACGCCGATGGCCGCGATGATGAGCACGGTGATCTCACCGAAGGTGTCCCAGCTGCGAATATCCACGAGCAGCACGTTGACGGCGTTGTTGCCGTGGCCCTGCTCCTTCGCGAGCTCCGGGATGGTGAGCGAGATGGGATCGGCGCTGCGGGAGTTCATGGCGTGGAGGCCCACCGTCGTGACGGCCAGCCCCACCGCGATGGACAGCCACGCCCGCAGCCGGTTCTTCTTGGGGGTGGCGTTCCAGTGGGTCTCGGTGGGGAGTTTCCTCAAGACCAGCATGAACACGACCATGACGATGGTCTCGACGAGCGTCTGGGTGAGCGCCAGGTCCGGCGCCCCGTGGAGGGCGAAGAGGATGGCCATGCAGTAGCCGGTCACCCCGACGAGGATCACGCCGCTCAGCCGGTTCTTGCTCACGGCCGCCCCGATGGACACCACCACAATCGTGAAGCAGGGGATCGCCTGCCACGGGGTGTCCCAGAGCTCCATGCGGATGTCGGGCCGCTCGCCCATGAGCAGCGCCCCCACCGGAAGCAGGGTGAGCACGGCGAAGATGATCCCGAGGTTGATCGCCAGGGAGCCGCGCTGGGTGGAGGCGGTC
The DNA here is from genome assembly GCF_021568315.1 of Corynebacterium uropygiale. GTDB lineage: Bacteria > Actinomycetota > Actinomycetes > Mycobacteriales > Mycobacteriaceae > Corynebacterium > Corynebacterium uropygiale. The sequence continues at coordinate 189,715 of NZ_JAKGSI010000004.1, read as the reverse complement.
ATCCGCAGCGAGATGTTGCGCAGGAAGTCCAGGGTGGCGTCATAGGCGGAGTCCGCGCTACCGAGCCCGGGCACATCAAAGTGGAAGCGGCGCAGGAAGTCGCGCTGCCAGAACATGATGGCCCCACCTGCGATGATGACGGCCGAAAGCGCCAGCGGAATGGTGAACCCGTGCCAGAGCGCCAGCTCCTCCACGTGTGCCCCGGGCTCCACGTTGTGCACGTGCATCCCGATCGCCGCCCCCAGGGGCTTTGGCCACAGCCCGAGAAGCAGCGTGAGCGCGGTGAGTACCACCGGCGGCCCCCAGAGCAGCGGCCCGATCCGGTGCATTCCCCGCACGGCCTCGCTGGGTTCCGGCTGCCCTTTGGCGGAGAACGCCCCGTAGAGGAAGTAGAGGGAGTAGGCCATCGTGAGGATGGAGCCGACGACGAGCCCCACCAGCGTCAACTGCCCGGGCATCCCGGCCAGCAGCCCTTCGTGCAGGACGGCGTCGAGAGCCGTCTCCTTGGCGATAAACCCGAAGAGGAGGGGGACGCCGGCCATGGAGGCGGCCGCGAGGATCGCGGTCCCTGCGATGAGCGGCTGGGCCCTCCCCAGCCCGGCGAGGTCCGTGATGTCGCGGGTGCCTGTGGTGTGGTCGATGGCGCCCACGATCATGAAGAGCGTGGCCTTGAACAGGGAGTGGGCGAAGGTGAGCGCCAGCCCGGCGTGGAGTGCGTCGGGGGAGCCGATGGCCATGACCGTCGTGATGAATCCCAGCTGGGAGACGGTGCCGTAGGCGAGGACCAGCTTGAGGTCTCGCTGCTTCAGCGCCATCCACCCGCCGAGGAGCATGGTGAACACCCCCAGCGGGATGAGCACGAGGTACCAGGTGGCCACCACGTGGAAGTCCGGCGCCAGCCGGGCCACGAGGTAGATCCCGGCTTTCACCATTGCCGCCGAGTGGAGGTACGCACTGACGGGTGTTGGCGCGGCCATGGCGCCAGGCAGCCAGAAGTGCGCGGGCGCGATGGCGGACTTGCTGATCGCGCCGCAGAGGATGAGCGCCACGGCCGCCCCGATCCGCGGCGTCTGCTCCCAGGTGGTGTAGGTGGGGATGTCGGAGAGGTACCACACCCCGGTCTGCCGCCCGAGGAGGATGATGCCCACGAGCATGATGAGCCCGCCCAGCCCCGTAATCATGAGCGCCTGCGCGGCGGAGCGCCGGGAGCTGGCCCGCTCGCCGTAATAGCCCACGAGCAGGAAGGAGAGCACCGAGGTGATCTCCCAGAAGATGTACATGAGGAGGAAGGAGTTCGACGTCACCAGCCCGTACATGGCGGTTGCGAACGCCACCATCTGCCCGCCGAAGAGGGAGAGGCGGTACGGGTTGGAGTCAAAGTACCCCCAGCAGTACAGGAGCACGAGCGCCCCGATCCCCAGGATGATGAGGCTGAACAGCGCAGAGAGGGAATCGAGGCGGAAGTCAAGGTCAAGGTGGTAGTGCGGCAGCCAGCGGTAGTGCGCGCGGATGCTCTGGCCGTCGGCGAATGTGCCGGCGAGGATGTGGCGAAGCACCCACACGAAGCCGCCGGCGGGGACGAGAGCGAGGAGGGCAAATGCTGGCCTGCCACACGTGCGAATCAGAAGGGGCGCCACAATCGCGCTGAGGGCGAGGGCGCCGAGCAGAATCGTCACGGATGGAGTTCTCCCCTACGGTAAGTCACACGAACGTTGACCAGTCTACATGTCGGGGTGAGGGGCCCCTCAGCCGTGGATCCGCTGCGCCGCGCTGCTCATGGCCGCCGCGATGGAGTTCTCCGGGGTGGATCCGAAGCCGCACGCCCACGCGCTGCGGGGGAGATATTGGTGGCTGACCTGGACAATCGTGCAGGTGGCCTCGAAGATGTCCATCTGGTGGAAGCTGCGGACTTCGACGTAGCGCCCGTGCGCCGCGAGGATCTGGCTGCACGCGGAGACCGCCCCGTGCGCGCGGACGGTGTGGTGGCGATGCTGCGGCGGCTGGGTTTTGGAAGTGATGAGGAGCTCCGCCCCGAACTCCTCCGCGCCGAGTCTTTCCGCCCCGAGCCTTTCGGTCCGCGGCCCGTGCCCCTGGAGCTGGCTGATGCGGATGTCGGGGGTGGGGCAGTAGATGGTGCTGAAGAGCTCCCATTCCATGCCTTCGGCCTCGAGCCGCAGTGCGCGGGGGAGGCGGTGGCTGGTGCCGAAGCGGCGCTGGAGGGGATCGGTGCTGGTGGTGGTTGTGCTGAGCATTGCTCGGTCCTTTCCGGGGAGGGGGATGGGGGTGGACCGACTCCGTCGAGTTCTGGGGGATTAACGACTACTACCCCGTGCGCGGGGGTCAGTCCCTATCCCGCGCCGGGGTACGTAGCCTCGGCTACTCGACGAAGAGCAATGCTGAAGTGTGCCATGGGACACACCCTAGATGACTCCAGAGTGTGACGCAAGTCCTAGTTCTTCCCGGTGTAGGTGAGCAGGAAGTCGGCCTCCGCGGCGGCGATGCGCTCGATCTCCGTGGGGTCCACGGACTCGTTGGGGGAGTGGATGGTGCACTGCGGCTCCTCCACGCCGAAGAGCGCGATCTCCGCCTCCGGCTGAATCGCCTGGAGGGCGCAGGTGAGCGGGATGGATCCGCCGGATCCGATGAGCGCGCACTCCTCCTGGCCGTAGGCCTTGGCCAGGCTCGCGGCGAAGGCGGTGAGCCCGGGGCCGGTGGTGTCGGTGGCGAAGGGCTCGTTGACGTCCTCGACGTCCACCGTGACGTGCGCACCGAAGCTCACGTGGTTCTTCAGGTGCTCGGCGAGCTTGGCGGCGGTGTCCGCGGAGCTCATTCCGGCGGGGACGCGGAGGTTGAGCCGGGCGCTCGCGGTGGCGGGAACGGCGTTGACGGCCTCGGCGACGGGGGTGGAGGTGAACCCGGTGATGGTGACGGCCGGGCGCGCCCACACCATGTCGCTGGGCTGGTCGGTCTCGGCGCCCATGATGTCCACGCCGTCGAGGATGCCGGCGTCGGCGCGGAATTCCTCCGCGGTGTAGGGCTGGCCCTCCCAGGTGGCGGAGCAGTCCACGCCCTCGATGACGGTGCGTCCCTGCTGGTCGCGGAGGGTATCGAGGAGGCGCACGAGGATGGCGACGGCATCCGGCGCCGCCCCGCCGAAGCTCCCGGAGTGGACCGGGGTGGCGAGGGTGTCCACGGTGACGGTCACCTGGGCGCCGCCGCGGAGGCTCGTGGTGAGGGTGGGGGTCCCGACGGCAGCATTGCCGGAGTCCGCGATGAAGATGATGTCAGCGGCGAAGAGTTCGGGCTTCTCCTCGATGAGGGTGTCCAGGCCCTCGCCGCCCATCTCCTCGGAGCCCTCGATGACAACCTTGATGCCCAGCTTCGTGCCGCCGGCCTCCTTGACCTGGCGCAGCGCCTCGAGGTGCATGACGAGGTTGCCTTTGCAGTCGGCGGCGCCGCGGCCGTACCAGCGGCCGTTGCGCTCGGTGAGGGTGAAGGGGTCGGACTCCCACTTGGCGGGGTCCCCGGCGGGGACGACGTCGTAGTGGGAGTAGAGGAGGATGGTGGGGTAGCCGTCCTCGGCGGGCTTGGTGCCGATGATGGCCGGGGCATCGTCCGCGGTGGGGTACACCTGGACGTCGAGCTCCGCCTCTCGGAGGGCGTTTTCTACCCACTGGCAGGCGCCGGCGTGCTCCTCTTTGAGCTCCGGCACGCTGTGGACAGAGTTAAAGGAAACGAGGTCGTGAAGTTGGCGGAAGATGGTCTCTCGTGTCATGGCGCCCCAGTGTACTGCCGTTCGCCAATCTTGCACTCTCTGTACTCGACTGCTAAAACAGGGTCTAGCACTGACTAACGGAGAGTGCTAAAAGCGGGTGAGGTTGGATCACACTCACCGACCATGCCGTCGCGGGCGCCTGCTTGTTGCCGAGACGTTTGAGTGTCGTCGCTATCAACAGTGAGTTAATAAGGAGAACCACAGAAGATGGCAAAGATCATCGCTTTCGATGAAGAGGCACGCCGCGGCCTGGAAAAGGGCCTGAACACGCTGGCCGACGCCGTGAAGGTCACCCTCGGGCCCAAGGGCCGCAACGTTGTGTTGGAGAAGTCCTGGGGTGCGCCGACGATCACCAATGACGGTGTGTCCATCGCCCGGGAGATCGAGCTGGAGGACCCCTACGAGAAGATCGGCGCTGAGCTGGTCAAGGAGGTCGCCAAGAAGACCGACGACGTCGCAGGTGACGGCACCACCACCGCGACCGTCCTCGCCCAGTCCCTCGTCAAGGAGGGCCTGCGCAACGTGGCCGCCGGCTCCAACCCGATGGGCATCAAGCGCGGCATCGAGAAGGCTGTCGCCGCTGTGACTGAGAAGCTCCACTCCGAGGCTAAGGAAGTGGAGACCGAGGAGCAGATCGCCGCCACCGCCGGCATTTCCGCCGCGGACCCGGAGATCGGCAAGCAGATCGCCCGCGCCATGTACGCCGTGGGCGGCGGGAAGCTCAACAAGGAGTCCGTCATCACCGTCGAGGAGTCCAACACCTTCGGTGTGGACCTCGAGGTCACGGAAGGTATGCGCTTCGACAAGGGCTACATCTCCGGTTACTTCGCGACGGACACCGAGCGCCTGGAAGCTGTCCTCGAGGATCCCTACATCCTCCTGGTCTCCTCCAAGATTTCCAACATCAAGGACCTCCTCCCGCTGCTGGAGAAGGTCATGCAGTCCGGCAAGCCGCTGCTCATCGTGGCTGAGGACGTGGAGGGCGAGGCCCTGTCCACCCTCGTGGTGAACAAGATCCGCGGCACCTTCAAGTCCGTGGCCGTGAAGGCTCCGGGCTTCGGTGACCGCCGCAAGGCTCAGCTGCAGGACATGGCCATCCTCACCGGCGGCCAGGTCATCGCGGAAGAGGTGGGCCTCTCCCTCGAGACCGCTGACCTCCCGCTGCTGGGCCGCGCCCGCAAGGTTGTGGTGACCAAGGATGACACCACCATCGTCGAGGGCGCCGGCTCCGCCGAGCAGATCGAGGGCCGCGTCAACCAGATCCGCGCCGAGATCGAGAACTCCGACTCCGACTATGACCGCGAGAAGCTCCAGGAGCGCCTGGCGAAGCTCGCCGGCGGTGTGGCCGTCCTCAAGGTCGGCGCTGCCACCGAGGTGGAGCTCAAGGAGCGCAAGCACCGCATCGAGGACGCCGTCCGCAACGCCAAGGCTGCGGTGGACGAGGGCCTGCTCGCCGGCGGCGGCGTGGCCCTGCTCCAGGCGGCTGCTGTGCTGGAGAATGACCTCGACCTCAGCGGCGACGAGGCCACGGGCGTGAAGATCGTCCGCGAGGCCCTCTCCGCCCCGCTCAAGCAGATCGCTGCGAACGCCGGCCTCGAGCCCGGCGTGGTGGCGGACAAGGTCTCCTCGCTCTCCGCGGGCGAGGGCCTCAACGCCGCGACGGGCGAGTACGTCAACCTCATGGAGGCCGGCATCACCGACCCGGTGAAGGTCACCCGCTCCGCGCTGCAGAACGCGGCCTCCATCGCCGCGCTGTTCCTCACGACGGAAGCCGTCGTGGCGGACAAGCCGCAGCCCGCTGGTGCGGCCACCCCGGGTGCCGACGAGATGGGCGGCATGGGCGGCTTCTAAACCATAAGAGCGTCTTAGACGCAGCCTGAGGGCCGCAGGACTCCCGAGCGGGGGTTCTGCGGCCCTTTGCCATGCGTGCTCTTGTGGGGTCCGCAGCGCCAGGAGCAGGGCAGATGAGACAGTGTTCAGGCTCCCATTGGTTCCCTCAGCGCACGCAACTACCCCCGGAAGTGGGTACCCTTCGGAGTTTCGTTTGGTGTTCCTTTTAAGCGGTCTAGACAAATACATGATTAGCGAATTGAACATAGGAGCAGCGCGTTGAACATAATCCGCGGGGGAGAGGTGGGTCTTTGTCCCATATGGTGAGATTTTTAGAAAGTTCCTTGGAAGAATGTGATGAAAACAGTAGACATCCCGCCGTGAAGCTGCTTTACTCTATCGGTGAAACGGGTTGGTCCCCCTTCATGCGGATGGCCGCAGTTTCACTTGACAGTTGACACTGTCCCCGGTTTTGGGCCGGGGACACCGACTCTCCAAGGAGACTCACATGATCCTTAATTTCCTGGCGGAAGAAGAGAAGCCGACCGTGGACCCCTCTGAGGCCGTGAAGCCCACTGAGATCAAGCCGGCTGGCAGCGCTGACAAGCTGGAGTTCTTCCTCCCCACCGGTAACACGGAGAAGCACTCCATCTTCTGGGCCGCGCAGCAGCTCTTCGAGGGTCTGGGCGACGCTCTCAAGCCGATCATCCAGACGGCTCTCGAGTGGTCCCACCAGCTCCAGATCCCGAACATCTTCCACTAATCCATCCCTGAAGCTTCCAGAAACTTAAAGGAGTAATTCCATGGACGTTGCACAGCTGTTCTCTGACTTCCTGCTCGGCCTCTCCCGCATGGCTGACTTCTTCGGCGGCGTTGAGAAGTTCTTCTCCGGTGTCCGCTGGTTCCTCGGCGGTACGCACCTCGACATCGGCACCAAGGACAACCCGGAGCTCGTCAACGTCTTCGGGTCTTCCGACGCTAGCACCGACCCCACCCCTGCCACTGACGGCGCTGGCTCCTCCGACAAGCCCAAGGCCTAATATCCTCCACCTGAGGAGCTGAGCACTCACTCAGGATGTGCGGATTGTAACCGGCTAGGCATTGCGCCTAGCCGGTTTTCGCGTGTGGGGGAAGGCCCGCGTGGGGAAGCGGGGGAGGGGGTGGGCGTCGATCCTCAAGAGCGGGGGTTAATGGGGGTGAAAAATGCGGCCTGCGCAGTAGAATCAGGTTATGGCTGACCACAAGGATGAAGAACTCCCCGTCATTGATTTGACCAAGACTGAGGGCTACGTCGTGGACGATAGCGACGAGGATGATCCCGTCCTTGTCCGGCCCGATGGATCGCCCGTCCAGACGTGGCGGGAAAACTATCCCTACGATGAGCGGATGAGCCGCGATGAGTATGAGCACGTGAAGCGGGCACTGCAGATCGAGCTCCTCAAGTGGCAGAACTGGACCAAGGACACCGGCCAGAAGCACATCATCCTCTTCGAGGGTCGCGACGCCGCCGGCAAGGGCGGCACCATCAAACGCTTCAATGAGCACCTCAACCCGCGTGGGGCGCGCACCGTCGCTCTGGAGAAGCCCAGCCCTCGGGAATCCACCTCCTGGTATTTCCAGCGTTACATCGAGCACTTCCCGTGCGCCGGGGAGATCGTGTTCTTCGATCGCTCCTGGTACAACCGCTCGGGCGTCGAGCGCGTCATGGGCTTCTGCACCGAATCCCAGCACGCGGAGTTCCTCCGCGAGGTGCCCATGCTGGAGAACATGATCCTGGGCTCGGGGATTTCGCTCACCAAGTTCTGGTTCTCCGTCACGCAGAAGGAGCAGCGCACACGCTTCGCCATCCGCCAGGTGGACCCCGTCCGCCAGTGGAAGCTCTCCCCGATGGACCTCGCCTCCCTCGACAAGTGGGAGGACTACACCCGGGCCAAGGAAGAACAGTTCCGCTACACGGACACCGACGAGTCCCCCTGGATCACCATCAAGTCCAATGACAAGAAGCGCGCCCGCATCAACGCCATGCGCTACGTGCTCAGCAAGTTCGAATACACGGACAAGGATCATGAGCTGGTCGGCGAGCCCGACCCCAAGATCGTCATGAGGGGCATCGACCAAATTGGGGACTAGCCCCGCCCCACCCATTTTTTGCCCCGCGCCCAGCACTGGTGGTCAGCTCCGGCGCGGGGCTTCTCCTATGCCTCCGGCCTCACCACGGGCTCAATCGGGTTCCCCTGCCAGCGCGAACCCGCCGGCACCTGATCTCCCCGCATTACCAAGGAACCGGGCATAATCGTTGCCCCCCGCCCCAGCCTCGACGCCGGCAATGCCACCGAATGCGCCCCCAGTGTCGCGCCCTCTTCGACGCACACCGTGTCCACACTCATCACCCGATCCTGGAAAAGATGCGTCTGCACCACGGTGCCAGGGCCAATGGTGGCCCCTGCGCCCACCACACACAAGTCCGTCTCCGGCAGCCAGTAACTCTCCACCCAGGCGCCCTTCCCCACCGTGGCGCCCAGGGCACGCAACGCTACATTGTGCTCCTCGGTGCCCGTCGTGTGCTGGAAAAACCACAGAGCGGCCACCGTCTCCACGAACGTATCCTGCAGCTCATTGAGCCACACGAAGGGGCTATAGAGCGGGTGCTCGCCGGGGCGGTGCCGGCCCACGCACACCCACTTTATGAGGACGGTGAGAGCCATCGCCACGGCCCCCACCAGCATGAGCACCACACCGCTGAGCAGCGCAGCCGCAAGCACACCCCAGCTGCTCAGGATCCAGAAGAGGAGGAGCATCGCCAAGGCCAGGCAGCAGCCGGAAGCCATGATCGCCAGGAGGCGCAGCGTCTCGATCGCTCCTCGTGCCACGCGCAGGCCCAGCGAGGGCTGATAGGTGCGCTGGTGGCCGTCGTCGGCGCAGACCTCGACGCGGCGCATCCGCTCGGGAGGGGATCCCCACCAATTGGTGCCGGCCTTCGCTTTGCGGGGCGTAGAGGATTGGACGGCAACCAGCGAGTTCTTGCGCAGCTTACGGCCGGGGAGCGTGATGCCGGAGTTGCCCACAAAGGAGCGTTTGCCGATGGTCGTGTCACCGGCGAGGATCCAACCGCCGCCCAGCTCGTAGCCGCCGATGAGAGTGTCATCGGCGAGGAAGGCGCCATCTTTGACCTCCGTGAGTGCTGGGATGAGCACCGCGGTGGACACCTCCACGTTGCGGCCCACTTTGGCGCCCAGCGCACGCATCCACCAGGGGGTGAGCATGCCGGCGTACAGGGGGAAGAGCGTGGTGCGGGCTTCGTCCATGAGGCGTTGGATGGCCCATAGACGCCAGCCGCGCAGTGAGCGCACGGGCGATACGCCTGGTTCAAGACCAATCGAGAGGAGCCGAATGCCCACCAGAGTTTGCAGCGCGTAGACACAGAATGTGCAGAGTGCCCCCACGGGGGCCCAGAAAAGTGTCGACGCTGACAGTCCGCCCGCCAGCCACAGAGTCACCGCCACGCCCACACCTATGGCCACCAGCGGTTGCACCGCGAGTGCCACCGAGGTCACCCCATAAGCCCAGACCCAGGCGGTGCGCCGGGGTGGGTGCTCCTCCGGGAAACGATGCCGCGAGCGGCCCACCTTCCGGGCTGGTGACCCCGCCCACCGGGCCCCCTTCTTCATCGGCTTCTCGCCGGTGAGGGTGGAGCCGGCCTCCAGGTGAGCGTCGGCGCCGATGACCGCATGGGGAAGGAGCGTGCAGCGGGTGCCCACGCGGGCGTTCGTGCCGATGGTGATGGGGCCGACGTGCAGCTCATCGCCGTCCAGCCAGTAGTCGCGGAGGTCGACTTCGGGTTCGACGGAGCAGTGCTTGCCCAAGCTCAGCATCCCCGTGACCGGCGGGAGCGAGTGCAGGTCCACGCCCTTGCCCACCCGGGCGCCGAGGAGCTTCGCATAGTAGTTCACCCACGTGGCGCCGGCGATGCTGCGGGAGCCGGAGGCGTCGGCCCAGCGCTCGGCGGCCCAGATGCGCAGGTGGGTGCGGCCGCCGCGCGGGTAAGTGCCCGGGGTGATACCGCGGGTGAGAAGGCGGGCGCCGAGGGCGCCGATGGGGACGCGGCCGAGCGGGGTGGCGAAGAGCAGCAGGCCCACCACGATGAGCCACCACGGGAAGTGAATGGCGCCGGGGAGGCCCAGGAGCGCCCCCACCTGGGAAATGAGGAGCAGCCAGGCGAGGAGCGAGAGGCCGCGCAGCGTCATGAAGGGGATCTGGAGGAGGGTCTGGATCGCGCGCGTGCGAGCGGGGACGGGGGAGGCGGGGGCGGCAGGGGCGGCAGCGTTGCCCGTGTTCGCGGTGGCCGCGCCGCGTGCCCCGGCCGCGCGTTCCTCGGGGCCGGCGAGGTGCTCGGCGAGCGCGCCCAGTCGCGGCCGGTCATAGAGGTCCCGGACGGAGACGGTGGGGTAGCGCTCGCGGATGCGGGCGATGAGCCCCGCGGCCGCCAGCGAGGTCCCGCCGAGGGAGAAGAAGTCATCCTCCGGGGTGGGGGTGGGGCAGGAGAGGACCTCGGCCCACAGGGTGGAAAGCCAGGACTCGGTGGGGGTGAGCGGGGTGGCGTCGTCGGCACTGGGGGTGGTGCTCTCGGGGAGGGGCCAGGGGAGTGCGCGGGCGTCGACTTTGCCGCTGGTGGTGACGGGGAGGGCGTCGAGGACTGCGAGGCGCGGCACCATGGGGGCGGGCATGCGCTCGGCGAGGGTGGCGCGGGCGACGCGCGGGTCGAAGGGGGCGGCGGGGTCGCGGAGGGAGACGTAGGCGACGAGGATGTTCTCGCCGCTCGGGGTCTGGCGGACGACGACGGCGGAGGAGCGGACCTCGGTGAGGGCGGCGACGTGCGCGTCCACCTCGCCGAGCTCGATGCGCCGGCCGCCGATCTTCACCTGGTCATCGATGCGGCCGACGAACTCGATGCCCGCCGGCCCCACCCGCACGTGATCGCCCGAGCGGTAGGCCCGCTCCCAGCCGAGGTGCGGGGCGGGGGCGTACTTCTCGGCGTCCTTCGCGGGGTCGAGGTAGCGGCCCAGCCCGACGCCGCCGATGACCAGCTCGCCCACCTCGCCCTCGGGGACGGGGCGGCCCTCCGGGTTCGTGACCGCGAGGTCCCAGCCGGCCAGCGCGCTGCCGATCGTCACGGGAGAGTCCGCCTCCAGGCGAGCGCCGCAGCTCACGACGGTTGCCTCGGTGGGGCCATAGGTGTTCCATACCTCTCGCTCCTCGGTGGCGAGGCGGTCCGCGATCGCCTGGGGGCAGGCCTCCCCGCCCAGGATGAGGAGTCGCACCTGCGCGAGCGCCTCATCCGGCCACAAGCCCACGAGGGTCGGGACCGTCGAGACCACCGTGATCCCCTGGCGGATCAGCCAGGGCCCGAGGTCCATCCCGGAGCGCACGAGCTCCCGCGGCGCCGGCACCAGGCACGCCCCGTTTCCCCAGGCCAGCCACATTTCTTCGCAGGAGGCGTCGAAAGCCACCGAAAGGCCCGCGAGCACCCGATCATCCGGGCCCAGCGGGCCGCCCGGGGAGGAGAGGAGGAACCAGCTCGCTTCGCCGTCGACGAAGGCCGCGGCGCTGCGATGCGTGATGGCCACGCCCTTCGGCTTGCCCGTGGAGCCCGAGGTGAAGATGATCCAGGCGTCGTCCTCCGGGGTGGGGGCAGTGGCGGGGCGCGCGGGGCTGCTGGGGCGCGCGGGGCGAGCGGTGCTTGTGGCGCGGCGGGGGCGGAAGCCGTCGTCGGTGAGGATGCCGCAGACGTCGGCCTCGCCGAACACGAGGCGGGCGCGCTCCTCCGGGTCATCGGCGTCGACGGGCACGTAGGCGGCGCCGGCCGCGAGCACGCCGAGGATAGAGATGTACAGCTCCCGGCGGCCCGAGCTCATGCGGATGCCGACCCGGTCCCCGCGGCCCACGCCCTGCTCAGCGAGGCGCTCGGCCGCGGCCCGCACCTGCTCGACGAGCTCCGTATAGGTGAGGACCTCCCGGCCGTCGTCGATGGCGGCAGCCTCCGGGTGGAGCTCTGCAGTGGAATAGAGAATGTCAATGAGCGTGCGCGGCTGGGCGGCTTCCTCCCCGCGCAGCAACGCCACAGGCGTCATGGGTGTCATGAGTGTCCCCGTGAGATCCCTCGAACGTGCTGGTGTCCTGGTCAGTGTACAAAGCGAGCCGCTGAGCAGGGCGGAGACATGCGGGAGGGTGGGGGAGAGTGGCTAGGCGAAGAGCTCGTGCTGGGCGACAACTGCAAGGAAAATGAGTGCGAGAACAATGGTCGACTCCTTGAGTGGGTTCGCCGGTCTATGACGCTGCCGATGTGGCGGTCAGTGTTGGCGAAGAGTGATAGCGGAATCGGTACGCCGCGTGTGTCTGTGAGGCGCTTCCCCGTAGCATGGGGGAGGATTGCCCTCGACCCAGAGGAGGAAAGACAACCGATGAGAGCGAGAGAACTCGACGTCCGACGCCCGGATGTTCTGGGCGCTACGTATGCGCCAATGCCCCGGTATGTCGTGCTGTTCTGGGATGAGAAGCGCGGTGGGTCGCTCGCCTGCTTTGAGATTGAGGGGGCGAGCTCCGCCCGGCAAGTGATTCGCTGGGAAATGGAGTATGCGATGGGGCGGTCGTCGGGGACTTTTCTGGTGATGCCCCAGGAGATGGATGGGTACCAGTGGCCGGTGTATTACCGGATTCACGGGTCGATCCCCGGGAAGGACAGCGTCATGGAGGACGCTGACTTTGGGTGGACGATGTGGAGCCGCGATGACCTCGACGGGGAGGCGGCCGACGGCTAGCCAGTGCGTGGCTAGCGGGCCTGCTCCATCTGCAGCTGCTTCTGCTGCTCCTTGGCGATGACCTCGTCCTCCATGGAGGTGCCGCGGTGCTCGTGGCGGTGGGCCTTGAGGGCCTCGGGGTTCTGCCACCACAGGGTGGAGATGACGACCGCCGAGATGATGAAGAACGTCACCGCGAGCGTCAGGCTCTGGTTGAAGGCGCAGACGAAAGCGATCACGAGTGCAAGCGCAGACAGCACGCTGGTGAGGACGATACGAGACGTCGACTTTGACTTAGCCATGGGGCTGGTCACTTCCTTTGCGTTGAGATGATGTGCGGATCAAGCGGGTGCATAGTCTTTGCAAGCGCCCCTCCGAGCATGGTCGGAGCAGGTCCCGGTGTCAAATGGTGTGCTCATTGAGGTGAGCTGCAGAAAAAGGGAACTGGATCACAGATAACGCCGTCACGGGATGTGGGAGATATTTTCGCGTCCGTGCGCACCGACTGTTTCTGAAGTGAGGGGGTGCGTCCGTCTCTCTGCCCTACGTGGGGCGGAGGGGAAATGTTGAAGGGGAACGGCGCTAAACCTGATATTGGCCCTGTCCGGGCACCGTGTCAATACCCCGACAGAAAATTTTTAATGAATGGGGTTGTGGGTGGGAGGTGAATGGCGCATTGACCTGCGGAGATAGAGAGTAAAGTCTCGTGCGTCACAGCGGGGTGGGGAGGCGTTGGCGGGTGGCGTTGAAGGGTTGCCGACGCCCGGCCGCCTCCCCGCGCGCTGTGGGTGGTGGGGGTGCGGGCGGCGTGGGTGTCAAGGGGTCCGGGGCGTGGAAAAGTGGGGCAGATTCGGTTGTTTTTCCGTGCTATGTAGTGGAACAATGATGCTCCGAGGAAAAGGTGTGAAACACCCCGCCTGGCGGTAAAAATTGAGGGCGGGGAGAGGTGCGAAGAATGCCCGAGGATTATTGATTTATCCAGGGTTGAACCTTCCACAAAAAATAAAAGTGAGCAGAGTCTATAAAACTAGCCAGACAAGCGAAGTGCCGGCCTCCACGAGTAATCACCAAGCAACATGCCAGAGCACTGAAAGAGCAAGGGCCGCTCACTTGTGGACGGCCCCGGATACTCTTTGAGCGCGTGGCTGACGAGCGGGCTTCATCGTAGTGACTACAAGCCTGTGCTCTCCCGCAACCGGGTTATGGCCATTACCCCAGAAGGGAGAGATAGGGAACAGCAATACAGACGCTTCCTTTTTCTCCCCGCCCCTCGTGTCACCCCCTTTCAGTAGCCCCTCTGCATACTATGAGGACATGGCGATTGTTTCCTCCACCGCTGATTCTTCGAAGCTCGCGCCCGGGGTGACCATCACGTGCCGCGATGAAGTGTGGCTGATTACCCAGGTCACGCAGGTGTCCGATGGGTGGCGCCTTCGAGTTCGGGGCCTCTCGGATTTTGTTCGGGACACCACGGCCACGTTCTTTACGGCGCTTGAGCCCAGCCTGTCCGTCCTTGATCCCACCAAGGTCACGGTGGAGCCGGATGCCTCGCCGCGCTTTCGGCAGACCTCGCTGTGGGTGGAATCCATCCTGCGTTCCACGCCCGTGCCGCTCTACCAGGAGAGCCTGGAGGTGGCGGATCGCCTCCTGCTGGACCCCTTGGAGTACCAGCTCGACGCCGTCCGCAAATCCCTCAACCCCTCGCGCACGCGGCCTCGCATTTTGCTTGCCGACGCCGTCGGCTTAGGAAAAACCCTGGAAATCGGCATGATTCTGGCGGAACTTGTGCGCCGGGGGCGGGGTGAGCGGATCCTCGTCGTCACTCCTCGGCACGTCTTGGAGCAGTTCCAGCAGGAGCTGTGGACGCGGTGCGCGATCCCGTTGGTGCGTTTGGATTCGCAGGGGATTCAGAATGTTCGTCAGAAACTGCCGGCGTCCAAGAACCCGTTTACGTATTTCCCGCGGGTGATTGTTTCTATGGATACGTTGAAATCGCCGAAATACCGGGCGCAGCTGGAAAAGGTGCGCTGGGATGCGGTGGTGATTGATGAAATCCATAATGCGACTAACGCTGGCTCGCATAATAATGCGCTAGCCAGAACGCTTGCGCCCCGGACGGAGTCGCTCATTGTGGCGTCGGCAACGCCACATAATGGGAACCCGGAGTCCTTTAAGGAGATTCTGCGGCTGTTGGATCCGCTCTCGGTGCGGCCGGATGGGTCTATTGATCGGGAGGCTGCGCAGAATTTGATTATTCGGCGGCATCGGCATTCCCCGGAGGTGGCCTCCAAGGTGGGGGATATGTGGGCGGAGCGCCTGGAACCCCGGAATATTGGGGTGCCGGCCTCGGCGGAGGAGAAGGCCGTGGCCCGGGAGCTGCGGGAGGCGTGGATCAAACCCGCCTCGGCCAGCGGCAACGCCAGAAGCAGCAGCCGGAAGGGAGCCGATCACCTCTTCCCGTGGACGCTCTTTAAGGCGTTCTTGTCCTCGCCGGCGGCGCTGGAGCACACGATCACCGAGCGCCTGCGCAAGGCCGGCGCGGAGGAGAGCGTGAAGCTTCGCCGCCTGCAGGAGCTGAACTCCCAGGTCACGGCCGCGCGATCCGCGAAGTTCCAGGAGCTCGTCCGCTATGTGCGCGGGATCGGGGTGAAGAAGGGCGGGGAGACGCGCGTCGTCGTCTTTTCGGAGCGCGTGGACACCCTGGGGTGGCTGCAGGAGAACCTCGAGGCGGCGCTCAAGCTCCCGCGTGGGGCGGTGAAAATCATGCACGGCGGGCTGTCCGATGTGGAGCAGATGGCGCTGATCGACGAGTTCAAGCGCGAGAATACGAAGCTGCGGGTGCTCGTCACGGGCGATGTGGCCAGCGAGGGTGTGAACCTCCACGCGCAGTGTCACCACCTGGTGCACTATGACATCCCGTGGTCGCTGATCAGGATTCAGCAGCGCAACGGCCGGATTGATCGCTATGGGCAGCGGCACAGCCCGCAGATCACCACGCTCATCCTCGACACCGGCGAGGAGCTCAGCGGCACCAGCGAAATTCACGTGCTGAGCAGGCTTATTGATCGCGAGCACGCGGCGCAGGAGATGCTGGGAGACGTGTCCTCGCTCATGGGCGTGCACTCCGTGGCGGCGGAGGAGAACTCCATTCGCGACGTCCTTGCCGGGGCGCGGGCCTTCGATGATGTGGTGGCCAGCCCGGAGGATGTGCTCCACGAGGCCGAGGCCGCCGCGGGCTCCCCGCAGGATGCGGGCATCACGGACCTCGACGCGCTCATGGCCATGGTCGGCCTCAGTGGGAGCGGCGCCCCCGCCGCCCCCGCCGCCAGCGCCAACACCGCGCCCGCCGCGCCTACCCCCACCCCCTCCCGCCGCGCCGCCCGTAGCCTCTACACCCACGAGGTGGATTACCTCACGGCGGCGCTGGACGAGGCGTTCCTCAACGTCAAGCAGGACAGGCCGGAGGCGGGCGGGGTGTCCTTCCGCTCGGAGGGCAACGGCATTGTGGAGTTTGTTCCGCCGGCGGATTTGCAGCACCGTTTTGATGTGCTGCCCAGGGATTATGTGGAGTATCGGGAGGTTCGCCAGAAGGTGGTTTTAGCCACCACGAAGGCGATGGGCGCGGCCCAGTTGGAGGCGGCGCGCAGCGGTGATTCGGAGAAGACGTGGCCGAACGCGCACTACCTGGGCCCGCTGCACCCGGTGACGGAGTGGGCGGTGGATCGGGCGCTCTCGCATTTGTCGCATGACACGATCCCCGCCTTCGTGGGCGAGGTCGACGCCCCCACCGTCCTCCTCATGGGCACGCTGACGAATGATCGCGGCCAGGTGGTCACCCGCT
Source organism: Corynebacterium uropygiale (assembly GCF_021568315.1). Lineage (GTDB taxonomy): Bacteria > Actinomycetota > Actinomycetes > Mycobacteriales > Mycobacteriaceae > Corynebacterium > Corynebacterium uropygiale. Next base: position 173,475 of record NZ_JAKGSI010000004.1, on the reverse strand, counting down.
CCTTCCACGTGGTGCGCCCGGGACCGCTGGGCCTCGACGTGCCGGTGGGTGTCTCGGGCGTCGAGACCACCACCATCGAGGACCCCTGCGAGTGGCTCCGAGCTGCGGGTTTGGGCACGACGGCCATCTCTACGGGCCGTATCGATCTTCCCGCGGAGTGCCCGGAGCTGTTGCGACAGGCGGTACAGCAGGTGAGCCAGGATGTGGAGATGATCCGCATCTCGGCCGCGCAGTACGCGCAGGAGCGCACGCAGCGCTGGTCGGACAGGGCGGCCGAGTGGGAGGCCGCCGCCCAGGGGCAGATGAACTCGCGCACGATGCTGCGGGGGAAGGAAATGATCGCGCAGGAGAAGGAGATCCTGCGCTCGTCGATGCCGGCGCGCAGCATGGTCCGCCCGGTGGTGCTGGTGCTCAGCCGTGATTCGCACGAGGGGAAGGAACTCTAAGCCATGGCCTCTTTTGATTCGATTGTCAACGTCGAGGAGTGGATCAGTGACTACTTCCTCACCAGCGATGAGAAGGGCTCGACGTTCACCAAGTGCGTCGCGGACCGGCTGAAGGAGTGGGACAAGGAGGAGTCCTCGCCGTGGACGCTTCTCAAAGCGCAGGTCTCCGCGCTCCAGCTGGCGTTCAGCGCGGATCTTTCCCGCGAGGACGCACTCAACTCCTTGTATGATCAGCTCGACGCCGTCTTCGCGCACCCCACCCCGGAGCCCTGTTCCCTCGAGCATGGCGGCGCTGAGCTCCTGGTGGAGGCCTCGCGCGGCGCGGAGGGTTCGCTGCTGGTGCTGCGCGCCCAGCCGCTGGACACCGTGGAGGGCCTGCAGGATATTCGGCTGCTCCGCCCGGCCACGGTGCGCGGGAAGGATGAGGGATGGTCGCTCCACCAGACGGTGGGGGAGCTCTTCCTCTCGGAGCCGAGCCCCCAGTTCATCCTCGTGTGGGCGGGGAATTGGGCGATCATCGCGGAGCGGGAGTCCTGGCCGCTTGGCCGTTTCCTCGCGGTGAATGTGAGCCTCGCGGTGGAGCGCAATGACAAGCGCAAGAGCGGCGAGCTCGCCCGCGTGGCGGTGATGCTGGCCCGGGAGAACCTCGAGCGCGCGGCGGATCATTCCACCTGGTGGCTGGGTGTCCGCGAGGAGGCCCGCAACCACTCCGTGAAGGTTTCGGCGGACCTGCGGGAGGCGATCAAGCAGTCCATCGAGGTCATCGGCAATGATGTGGTCAACCGTCACCGCGCCCAGGGGCTCGGGGTGGAGGGGCTCGACGGCAACGAGCTGGCCCACCAGGCTCTTCGCTACCTCTACCGCATCCTCTTCCTCCTCTTCGCGGAGGCCTCCCCGGAGCTGGAGATTCTCCCCACCGGGGACGCGGACTATGACGAGGGCTATGGGCTGACCCGCCTCCGCGACCTCATCCTCACCGACCCCACCACCGTCCGCGAGCAGCAGGGCACCCACCTCTACGAGTCCGTGCAGCTGCTCTTCCACCTCATCGACCACGGCCACGACCCCCTCGACGGCGGCGATGAGACCGCCGAGCCCGGCCTCACCTTCCGCTCCCTCTCGGCGGACCTCTTCCAGCCGCAGGCCACCCGGGACATCGACCGGGTGAAGCTCTCCAACCAGGCGCTCACCACCGTGCTGCGCAACCTCCTGCTCAGCAAGGAGCAGCGCGGCCGGGACCGCGGCTTCATCTCCTATGCCACGCTCGGCGTCTCTGAGCTGGGGCAGGTCTACGAGGGCCTCATGTCCTACACGGGCTTCCTCGCAGAAGAAGACCTCTTTGAGGTAGCCCCCAAGGGCAACCCGGAGAAGGGATCGTGGGTGCTGCCCCAGCGCGCAGTAAGGGAGAATCCCCAGGTTGTCCCGGAGGATTCCTTCATCACGGAGGACGTCGTGGATCCCGCCGGCGGCTACCGACGCCAGAAACGCTCGCTGCCGCGCGGCTCCTTCGTCTACCGCCAGTCCTCCCGGGACCGCGAGCGCTCCGCCTCCTTCTACACCCCGCCGGTCATCACGGAGTTCACGGTCCGCCAGGCCATCGAGGAACTCGAGGCCTCCGGCCGCATCTCCTGTGCCGACGACGTCCTCCGCCTCTCCATCTGTGAGCCCGCCATGGGATCGGGCGCCTTCGCGGTGGAGACAGTCAACCAGCTCGCCGAGCTCTACATCCAGAAGAAGCAGGAGGAGCTGGGCCGCAGCATCGCCCCGGAGCGCCGCGCCCAGGAGGTGCAGCGCGTGAAGGCCTACCTGGCCCTCCACCAGGTGTACGGCGTGGACCTCAACGCCACCGCGGTGGAGCTGGCGGAAATCTCCCTCTGGCTCAACACGATGACCGCGGACCTCAAGGCCCCCTGGTTCGGTCTCCACCTGCGCCGAGGAAACTCGCTCATCGGGGCCGCGCGCGCCACGCTCCCGGCCAAGGCACTGCGGAAGAAGGACTACCTCAAGGAATCGCCCACCCGCCACGGCGTGATGGGCGTGGCCCGCGCCGTGGAGGAGCAGCAACCCGACCCCGCCACAACCGGCCGCATCCACCACTTCCTTCTGCCCTCGATGGGATGGGGCTCCGCCGCGGAGTCTAAGGACCTCAAAGAGTTGGTTCCCGACGACGTCAAGGCCCTCACCACCTGGCGAAAGTCTGTCCAGCACGGCCTGGGATCACAGCAGATCCGCACCCTCCAGGAGATCGCCGCCGAGGTGGAACGCCTCTGGCAGATCTCCCTCATCCGGCTGCGCACCGCCGAGGAGGCCGTGCGCCGGGACATCCCGATCTTCGGCCAGGACTTCCACCCCACCTCCCGAAACGTGCGCCGCGCGGACATCGAGCGGGATCTCCTCCACAACCCGGACAGCGCGTACCGGCGCCTTCGCCTGGCGATGGACCTGTGGAACGCCCTGTGGTTCTGGCCCGTCACCCGCGCCGCGGAGGCCCCCAACCTGGACGAATGGATCGCCACGCTCAGCGACCTCATCGGCCGCGACCGTGAGAAGAAGAACGAGTCCACCCAGCGCCTCACGGCCTCCCTCCCGTGGGAGGAGCTCAACGCCATCGAGGGAATGGAGGCCTTCGGGGCCAGTGCGCAGAGCCACGAGCGACTCCTGGAGAAACACCCCTGGGTGAGGATCGCCCAGGACATCGCCGCCGAGCAGGCCTTCTTCCACTGGGACCTCGACTTTGCCGCCGTCCTTTCTACCGGCGGCTTTGACCTCCAGGTGGGGAACCCGCCGTGGGTGCGGCCAGACGTGAAGGTGGACCAGTTGCTCGCCGAGCACGACCCGTGGTTCGTCCTCGCCACCAAGCCCACCCAGGCGGCGAAGAATGCACGGCGGGAGCCGTTGCTTGAGCAACCGGAGGTTCTTCAGACCGTAACGAGCGGCATCACGGAGAACGTGGTCCTCGCCGAGGTCCTGGGAGATGTCACACGCTATCCGTATCTCAAGGATCAGCGCCCCGATCTTTACCGCGGATTCATGAACACGACGTGGAATCACATGCACGAGCATGGTGTGACGGTCCTGGTCCACCCGGAGTCCCACTTCACAGAGAAGAAAGCGGTCACCCTTCGTGAGGGCGCCTATCGGCGACTGCGGAGGCATTGGCAGTTTATTAATGAGCTCAGTCTTTTCGATGTTCATCATTTGGTGTCGTACGGGGTCCATATTTATGGAGACCCGCGTGATCATGCCGATTTCCTCATGGCGTGTAGTTTGTACCATCCTTCCTCCGCGGAGGATTCCCTCAAACACGATGGTTCTGGGGCTCTTCCTGGTTTTAGGGATGAGAACAATAAGTGGGATCTCCGCCCGCATCGCGACCGTATCCAGCACGTTACGAATGACACCCTTAGGGTGTGGAATTCCATCCTGGAGGAGCCCGGAACCCCGATTCTGCACAGCCGCATGGTGTACACGGTGAACACGGAGGCGGCCGCTGTCCTGGAGAAGCTTGCAGCTGCACCACGTATTGGGAGTTTTGACCCGGAGTGTTCGTATGGCTGGGATGAAGGAGCGGGAAAGAAGAAGGGGTACTTTGATACCTCCTGGCAGCACCCGGATTCTTGGAAGGACGTCATCCTTCAGGGGCCGCACCTGGGTGTGTCCACCCCGATGATCAAACAGCCCAACCGCACGATGAAACACAACCAGGATTGGTCTGAGGTGGACCTCGAGGCCATGCCGCGTGACTTCATCCCCGCCACGGCCTACTTCCCTGACCGAGTAGAGAAGAAAGACTATGACCTCGACTATGGAGTGTGGGGTGAGGGGTCCTCGCAAGTTCTGGTGAATAGTACATACCGAGTGGCGTGGCGGCGAATGGCAGCGACAACCGGTTTTAGGACCCTCTATCCTTCCCTGATTCCTCGAGGCTGTAATCACATTAATGGAATTGTATCCATATGGATTCAGGAAAGCAAAGAACTCCTGGTTTCAGGTGCGGCAATGAGCTCAATTTTGTCGGATTTCTATATAAGGTCAACGGCAATTGCTAATATTGGCGGATCGACGGTATCTAATCTCCCCACCGTCACCGATCCCCGCGCCGGGTCCCTCCTCGCGTCCCGATTCCTTCGTCTCAACTGCTTGACCGAGGCCTACGCCCCCTTGTGGGAGGAGGTCATGGGGGAGGTGTGGACGGTGGACTCCCCGGTGCGCGTCGCCACGGAGAGGATGGCGGTGCAGGATGAGATTGATGCGATCGTCGCGCTGTCTCTGGGGGTGAGCCTGGAGGAGCTGCTGATGATTTATCGAACACAGTTCCCAGTGATGCGGCGCTATGACCGGGAGAATCTTTATGATGCTGAAGGTCGGCTGGTGCCCAAGGACATCGCCAAGAAGCAGGAAGCGGCCGGGCCCGGGGTAGAGCTCCCGGTGGAGGATCGCACGTGGGTGCATCCGCAGTCGGACGTCGAGTATGTGGCGGAGTATCCCTTCGCACCCTGGGACCGAGAGGCCAGCCTCACCCGGGCGTACCAGCGTTTTCAGGAAGAACTGTAGGAGACAGGAATCATGTCCGCGCTCAATCCCGCGTATACCGCTCGGCACCTTGCTCGGGGGCTGAGTGAGTATGTGGCCACCAGTTTCTCCCTCGCGGAGGCTGCCACCGCGCAGCAGTTGAGGGAGTTTCTGACGTCGTCGGAATCCTCCATGTTCTCCGGGCCGTACATTCGCACGCGGCTGCCCTTCGCCCCCGCCGAGGACTGGGAGGGCGTGCTGGGGCACCTGCCCGGGTACTTCCGGCCCTATCACCACCAGGCGGAGGCCTTCCGGCGGCTCGCCTCCGAGCGGGACGGAAAGGCGCGACGGCCGGAGCCCACGCTGGTGGTGACGGGCACGGGCTCGGGGAAGACGGAGTCCTTCCTCTTTCCCATCCTCGATCACTGCGCGCGGATGCGGGAGCGCGGGCAATTCGGGGTGAAAGCGCTCATCCTCTACCCCATGAACGCGCTGGCCAATGACCAGGAGCGGCGGCTCGCGGAGCTCATTCTTGAAGAGCCGGCGTACCGGAAGGTGCGAGCGGCGATCTACACGGGGGAGCAGCGGGCCAGCGCGCGCACCTCGGTGAGCGAGGCCGGGCTGATCACCGACCGGGACACCATCCGCCAGGCGTCGCCGGACATTCTGCTCACCAACTACAAGATGCTCGACCAGCTGCTTCTCCGCGAGAATGACAAACACATTTGGCAGAAATCTGCGGCGAGCCTCCAATACCTCGTGCTCGATGAGTTCCACACCTATGACGCCGCGCAGGGCACGGACGTGGCCATGCTGCTCCGGCGCCTCGGACTCAGCGTGAAAGCGCAGCTCCCCGAGGGCTTCCTCAGCGCGGAGGATCAGGAGCGGCCGCTCGGGCGGATCACGCCCGTGGCGACGTCGGCCACCCTCGGCGGGGGAGGGGGCCAGGGCGCCGGCGACGGGGTGCAGGACATGCTCGACTTCGCCTACACCATCTTCGGGGAAAAGATGGACCGCAGCGCGCTCGTGGGGGAGACCACCCTCAGCCTGGAGCAATGGGTGGCGAGCATCGATGAGCTGGTGGGGTCACGCGCTAAGGACACGAAGATGCCCAGCGCGGAACAGGTGCAGAAGATCAACGCGGCCATCACTGCCGCCCAGAAGAAGGGCGAGGACTATGAGGCGGCCGTCCACCAGGTGCTCTGCACGGAGCTCTTTGACTGTAAAACGGACCTGGAGTCCGCCATCGGCGCCGCCGCGCACAATGAGGTGGTCAAAGAGATCCTCCGCACCACCGCCACGCCCTGCCGGCTGGGGGACGCCCGGGACATCACGCAGATCGATGGCGCGGCCGACCCCGAGGACCTCCCGCTCTACAAGAAGGTCCTCAGCCTGGAGGTGATCCGCCTCAACGAGGGCGCCATCGACTTCCTCGTGCACCTGCTCACCGAGATTGCGAGCCTCCGCGCCCGCTACGGTGCGCTCCACGGCTGGGAAGGGAAGCGGCTGCCGGGCGTCGAGACCCAACTGTGGGTGCGCGAACTCTCCCAGGTAGACCGCTATGTGGGGAACCGCGCCGACGGCCACCCCTTCCGCTGGGCCACCCAGAGCGACGACACCAGCGCCGAAGAACACTGGCTGCCCGCCATCTACTGCCGGCACTGTGGGCGCTCGGGGTGGATGCTCGCCGCGCAGCCGGGCGATGCCGGGCTGGTGACCGACCCGCAGAAGATCCGGCGCGGATCCATGAGCGCGCGCTCGCGGCAGCGGCCGCTCATCCACGCGAGCAACGAGGAGCGCGCGGCGGAAGGCACGGCGGAGAAGGCGGACGCCCGTTTCCGCTGGTTGGACCTGGAAATGCCCGGGCTCGTGAGGGATGAGCCCTCGGAGGAGGCCCGCGAGCGCGGGGGAGTAGTGCCCGTGCTCACCTACCCGGCGGAGAAGGCCGAGGAGCTGGCCACGCAGCAGACCTGCCCGGCGTGCGGGGAGCGGGACGGGATCCGCTACCTGGGGTCCTCCATTAGCACACTTCTCTCCGTAGCAACAGCCAACCTGTTTGGCATGGATGAGCTCGGGGAGGAGGAAAAGAAGACCCTCGTCTTCGCTGATAGCGTCCAAGATGCCGCCCACCGCGCCGGGTTTGTGCAGGCCAGGGCCAGGACATTCGCCCTGCGCACGCGGCTACGCCAGGCACTCGGCGAGGGCCCGCGCAGCCTCCCCGAGATCACCGAGGCCGTCCTCCGCGCCGCTGAGGAAGACCCCCGCCCGGAGCGCGCCCGCTACGAGCTCCTCCCGCCAGAACTCGCCGAGCGCACGCTCTTTGCCCCCTTCTGGAATGGCGCCAGCCCGCGGAGTGCGGCCGCGAAGGCGGCGCAGAAGGCGGCGAGGGAGCGGCTCAGCCTGGACATCGCGCTGGAATTCGGGGACCGCGCCGATCTCCCCCGCAGCCTCACCTCCTCCGGGGCCGCGAGCCCCTACGTCCACATCAGCGAGGACGAGCTCCGCGAGACCCTCCAGACCCTCAACCTCACGGAAGACCCGGCCACCCGCGCCTGGGTCCACGGCATCCTCGAGTACATGAGGACCCAAGGGTCCATCGAGCACCCGCTCCTGCGCAGCTACATCAGGCACAGCTGCAACCCCTACCTCCTCAACCGGCGAGAAGCCCGCGCCCGCGGCGTCCCCGCCTTCCCCCGCGGCGGCACGCCCCGCTTCCCGCGCCTGGGCGGAACACGCCCATCGCGCGACTCCTGGGACGGGCTCCTCCTCCCCGAAAGCCGCAACAGCTGGTTCGCCCGCTGGACCCGCCACGTCCTGGGCGGCAGCACCCACGAGCGCGCCCGCACCGTGCGCGAACTCCTCCAGGAACTCGCCCACCAGGGAGTCCTCCACGCCATCCCCGCCGCACACGACGACGGCATTATCTACGCCATCCCGGCCGAGCGGGTCTGGGTGGACGTCGACGCCCACCCGCGCGCCCTCGACGCCGCGAACTCAGGCTTCCGCCTGGGCGTCGGCGGACCGGCGCGGGAGGCCCTGGACGGCCAGCCCAGCTTTGCCGCCGAGCGCCCATCGGAGGCCGGCGAGGACGTCGAGAGATTCCACCTGGAGGACATTCCCACCAACTACTACCGCACGCTCTATGAATCCACCCACGCGCGCGGGGTGGTGGCCAAGGAGCACACGAGCCTCCTCGAAGACGAACAGCGCCGCGAGATCGAAGAAGAGTTCAAGAAAGACGTGGAGGATCAGGCCGCCAACGCGCCGAACGTGCTCGTGGCCACGCCCACCCTGGAGATGGGCATTGACATCGGCAGCCTCTCCACCGTGATGCTCTCCTCCCTGCCGCGCTCCGTGGCCAACTACGTCCAGCGCGTGGGGCGCGCCGGGCGACTCAGCGGAAACTCCCTGGTCATGGCGTTTGTTCGGGGGCGCGGGGCCTCGCTGCTCAAACTCGCTGAGCCGCTGGAGACCATCGGCGGGGCCGTGAGCGCGCCCGCCGCCTACCTCTCCGCGCGGGAGATCCTTCACCGGCAATTCCTGGCCTACCTCATCGATAGCCACCCGATCCCCGAGTCCATCCGCCCACCCCAGGACGCCCAATCCATCTTCACCGACCGCGGCTCCACCCTCCTCGACCTCATCGCCCAGTGGGTGGAGGAGGGCATCGCCGAAGAACTGGCCGCCTTCCGCGGGACGCTCGCCGCGCACACCCCCACCGATGTCCTCGATGAGCTCGAGCACTGGGCCACCCAGGAACTCGTGCCCACGCTTCGGGCGGTGCGCGCCCAGTGGCGGCAGCAGATCATCCAGCTCCTCGAACGCCGCCGCGAACTCGACGACGCCGAGGCGACACTCCGGGCGCTCGTCGACACCCCCGCCGCCGACGACGACACCAAAGAGCAATACCGCTCCACCCGCGCAGCCATCCGGCTGGTGAATAAACAACTCGAGGACACCCGCAGCAGCTACTGGATCTCCGCGCTGGAACGCTACGGGCTGCTGCCCAACTTCACCCTCTTCGATGACGCCGTGGAGTTTGACCTCTCCATCGCGCGCTACACCGAAGCCGACCACCTCACCCACGAAGTCCGCAGCTATGAGCGCTCCTCCGCCACCGCGCTCTTCGAATTCGCGCCCGGCTCCACCTTCTACGTCCAGGGTGTGGCGGCCATGGTGGATAGCGTCGAGATCGGCTCCCACGGGGAGGCCATCACCCAGTGGCGGCTGTGTCCCGAGTGCTCCTACTCGGAGGTCATCACCGGCGAGGAACGCTGGGCCCCCGACGCCTGCCCCCGCTGCGGCTGCGCCGAATACGGGGACGTTGCGCAGGTCATCGACGTGGTGGAGATGACCAAGGTGTACGCCTCCGTCGACGAAAACCGCTCCGCCATCGACGGCTCCCACGACGAGCGCGCCACCGCGGTCTACCAGAGCATGCTGAGCTTTGACGTCCCCGAGAACGTCGAGAGAAACCCCTGGTTCCTGGAGGGCACGGGCTTTGGCGTGGAATACCTCTCCTCCGTCGAGCTGCGCTGGCTCAACCTAGGGCCCCGCACGCACGGCCCGGAGCGCCGCATGGCCGGGCAGAAGGTGGAGGCCCCGCTCTTCCGCGTGTGCCGCCACTGCGGGCACATCGACTCCCAGGCGGGCAGCAACGATTGGCGCGACCACCAGCGCTGGTGCTCCCACCGCCACGCCGCCCAGGAGGACTCCACCACCTTCGCCCTCGGCCGGCGCATGAGCACCCAGGGCGTGCTCCTCCACCTGCCGCGCAGCCTCGTCGCTGCTGATAGCTCCAGCCTCCCCAGCCTCATCGCAGCGATCCGCATGGGATTCAAAGAGCACCTGGGCGGGGACCCCAGCCACCTCGATGTGTCCGAGGTCCGCGCCCCCAGCGCCGGCACCGTCACCACCATGCTTCTCCTCCACGACGCCATTCCCGGCGGCACCGGCTACCTGGCCTCCTTCGCCTCCCCGGAGGACATCCGCTCCATGCTGGAGAAGACCTACCGCCGCTTGCGCGCGAGCATCGACTCCGGCGGGCCGCGCGCCGGCGTCTACCGCAACTGCCTCCTCCCCTTTGCGCACGGCCTGGACACCACGGAGGTCTCCCAGGAGAGCGCGCTGGCCACGCTCACCCGGATCCTCGCTGACCAGGAACACCCCGGGGAGGACTGCGAGCCCCTCGACAGCCCATGGAAAGAACGCATCGTGACCCAACCGCACACCAGCACGGAAAGCGAGCTCGAGGTCCGCTTCCGCGAACTCCTCATCGATGACCTCACCGAGGCCGGGGCCACCATCACGCCGTCGACCTCCAAGAACATCCGCTCCTGGACCATCTCCTTCCCCAACTCCCCCCACGAGTGGACCATGCGTGAGCAGGAGGAATTCGGCTTCACCCGCCCCGACTACTACTTCAGCACCCAAAGCCCCGACATCCGGGACATCGCCGTCTACCTCGACGGCGCCGCCTACCACATCAGCGAGGAACACAACCGCTTCGCCGGGGACATCGACAAGCGCAACCGCCTCTACCGGGACAAGAACGTCCTCCCCTGGTCCATCACCTGGGAGGACACCACGGTGCGCCAGCGCGTCAGGCGCGGTGAGCCCATCGACCCGCCCCTGTGGTACGACGCCGTCCTCGGCTCCAAACTGTCCCTGGTGCAGGGAATCACCGAGCACGACATGTGCCTGGACCCCTTCACCCACCTCCTCGAACTCCTCCAGCGCCCCACCGACCGCTGGGACAAACTGGCCGTCTGCAGCTTCCTCTTCACCTCGCAGCGCCCACCGCAGCTGCCCAGCTCCATTCACGCCGAACGCCGCGGAGAGAACGGCCTGGACCTGGTGCTCGACACCGGCGCGAGCACCGTCGACCCCGAGGCCTGGCGAGCATTCCTCCACCTCACCGACCACTTCTATCTCTCCCCCGAGGGAAAGGACTACTCCATCGACATCCGCGTCACCGGGGTGGGGGAGAGCGCGGAGCCGAGCGCGCCCGAGGTGGGCGTCGAGACCCCAGAGACCCCGGAGGCCCAGGAACCCGGGGACGCCCTTCCGAGCGAGTGGCAGGCAGCCCTCGAGGACTACGCCGGCGACGAGGACGCCGAACCCATCCTCACCGAGCTCGCCCGGCGCGGCCACCCCGCCCCCACGAGCCTGGGCGAGGAGATCGACGGCGTCATGACCATCGCGGGGTGGGAGGACGGCCCCACCTACCTCGTGTATTCCGAAGACAGCGGGGCCATCACCCGCCCCGGCTGGCGCATCCTGGCCGCCACCCCCGCAAGCATTGAGGAGTTGACCGCATAAATGAGCCCCACGTCCACACCCGTCGCCCTCGTCTCCCTCAAGGCGAAGACCCCCGTCCCGCCGGGCATCCGCTCCGAAGTCATGGCCTTCATGGAGAAGCTCAGCACCAACCCCACGAGCTCCTCCCTCCACGTCGAGCGCATCAACGCCGCCCGCGACAAGCGCGTCCGCACCGCCCGCGTGAATGACAAATACCGCGCCGTCCTCTTCGAAGTGGACAGCGCCGTGGGGAAGCACTTCCTCATCATCGGCTTCTACCACCATGATGAGGCCTATCGCGTGGCCCCCCGCGCGCAGCTTCGCCTCAACCCGGTCTCCGGCATGATGGAGGTCCTGGACTCCCCCACCAGCGCCACCAAGCTCAGCCGAGAAGAAATCGAGTCCCGCGCCCAGGCGATCGCCGCGCAGCGGGAGGCAGAGCGGCAGGCGAAGGAGGAGGAGAAGCGGGCTGCGGCTGCTGCCGCAGAGAAGAAGCGCACCCCCGCGGAGGTGCTCCTCGACGCCGGCATCACCGAAGAAACCCTGGTCACGGAGCTGGGCATCTCCCTCGAGGCAGCGGAGGCCGTGTTCCGCGCGAGCACCGAGGACGAAGCCACCAAGGGCAACCGCAGCGCACTGGAGTGGGAAAACGACGCGGTGAGCGGGCTCCTCGCGGGATTGACCCTCGAGGAGGTCAAGGATGATCTGGACCTGCAGCGCCCCGAGTCCGACCCCGAGAGCGACGAGGCGATCGTCGAGGCCCTCCAGCGGCGGGCAAACAAGGACCTCTTCAAGGTTGCGGAGAATGAGAAGGAGCTCGCCGACATCATCGACGAGGGCTCCTTCAACCAGTGGCGCATCTACCTGCACCCCAGCCAGCGGAAGGCCGTCGAGGCTAACTACAGCGGCTCCGGGCGGCTGATCGGCGGGGCGGGGACGGGCAAGACCGTGGTCCTCATCCACCGGACGAACCGGCTCCTCGGAGAGAACCCCACCTCCCGGATGTTCCTCACCACGTTCACGAGGAAGCTCGCCAACTCCCTGAAATCCCAGCTCAACCTGCTGAATGGCACGTTCAATGAGGCCAGCCAGCCGGGGATGCCGGGGCTGTGGATCAGCGGGATCGACGCCACCGTGTGGCGGGTTATCACCAACGCGAACCCGGTGGAGCGGCCCCAGGCGATCGCGAAGGTCCTCGGCGGGGAACCGGCGCGGGATACGTGGGGCGCCCTCAAGGACCGCGAGGAAGAACGCCTGTGGTTGGACGCGCTGGACGTCGTGAACCCTGAGTCGCTGGCCCGCGAGAAAGCGCACCCCACCTTCCTCTCCCAGGAGTACAAGGCGGTGGTGCTGGGGCAGGGGCTGAGCTCGGAAAAGGAGTACCTGCGGGCCAAGCGGCCCGGGCGCGGCACCTCGCTCAACCGCGCCGAGCGCAAGGAAGTGTGGCGGGCCGTGAGCGTGTTCGTGCGCCGCTGCCTCGAGCGTGGCCAGTACACGTACCCGCAGCTCGCGAGCATCGCCGCCGAGATCCTCACCCAGCGCGGCATGCCGATCTTCGACCACGTGCTCGTCGACGAAGCCCAGGACTTCCACCCCGGGCACTGGCGCTTCCTCCGCGCAGCCACCGCGCAGGGCCCCAACGACATCTACCTCGCCGAGGACTCCCACCAGCGCATCTACGGCCAGCAGCTCAAGCTCTCCCACTACGGGATCTCCACGCGCGGGCGCGCCACCTGCCGGCTCACCGTCAACTACCGCACCACCGCGCAGACCCTCCGCTACGCCTCCGCCATCCTCGACGGCACCGAGTGGGTCAACGCCGAGGGCGACACCGACACCATGAACGGCTACCGCTCCCTGCGCAGCGGCCCCGAGCCCATCCTCCTCACCTCCCAGACCCCCGCCGAGGAATACGAAAAAATCCTCCCCTACCTGGAGCAATGGCGCGATGAACCGGAGGTGAGCATCGGCATCCTCTGCCGCACCAACAACCGCTGCGCCGACGTCGCCAACGCCCTCGGGGAGAAGGGCATCGATGTCAGCATCCTTCACGACGCCAACTCCGCCGCCTCCCACCCCATCACCGCCATGACCATGCACAACGCCAAGGGGCTGGAGTTCACCCACGTCATCCTCCTGGGCCTGGGCCGCGAGAGCCTCCCGCCCAGCTACCAGCTGAGCGGCCTGGCCCCCGCCGAGCGTGAGGACGCCCTCCAGCGCGAGCGCGCCCTGCTCTACGTGGCGGCCTCCCGCGCGCGGGACCAGCTCATTGTCAGCGTGATGGGGGAGTGCTCGGAGCTGCTGCCTGCAGCACCCGAGCGCAGTGCATGATGAGGTAGGTGCGCTCCTCCCAGGAGCACTCCCGGCCCACAGCCGTGGGCATGGGAACCTCCTCATTGGTCCTTAAGAACACGAAAAACCTGGCTGCGAGTGAGGAGACTCTGGGCACACACGATCCGAAAACGGTGTGTGTCCATCACACGCAGCCAGGTTTTGCTTCCAGAATCAGGCAGGAATAACAACCCTGACGAAACTGCCTTCAGTCTAGGGGGAGTGATCCGTGTCCACAAGGAGCGGTGGGGTGGGATATGTCATACTAAGGGCTGGGGGTTATCGGTGGCTGCCAGTGGCCGGCAGCTCCTGTGGTGGCGCAGTGGCGTGGCCGTGGTGGGCATTATGGCGTGAGATTTTCGGCGACCACAATTCAAGCTCGCGCCAATTGTGTGGGGTTCCGGTCCTTTCGAGTGGGATGAGAGAGTTGGTGGGGTATGTGCGGAGCGCTTCCGGTATGAGGGCGAGCCCCTCCTGGAGACCAAGCTGTAATTGCAGGTACCGTATGAGGCATAATTGACCGAACAGTTTATGTAACTGGCGATTAGCCTCTCGCATTCGGTGGTCATTAATCGGCTTCGGCTTCATGCTGAACACTCGAGTAAAAATCCTCGCTTGATGCGCCGCATGATTTCTTAGTACATTGAGTGACCTCAGCCATGATTCAAGCTGAGGGGCGGTCATTGAACAGATTTGAGCTATTTCTTCACGGGGTTGCCGCGGACTGAATTGGTAAAGGCGTGAGAGCATGCCCCAATCCATGATTTCTACCGCGACCCAGATGGGTAGGATAGAGTTGTATTTCCTGCGATAATGAACAATAAAGTCTTCGCGTGAGACGGCCAGGGAGCTGTGATACTTGTTCCTCCACTCCTGATATGTTCTGATTCTCTTCTTTGCTTGTTTATCGGGAGCAATAGACAGCTTTTGTTCATTCAGGTGAATGAGTGGATCGATCTTTCCTAAATGATAACTCAGGAGCGATCGGAAGGCGATCTCAATTGGAGATAGGCAAGAAATTATTGAACTCCGAATGAGAGAATCGAAATGATAGAGGTCAGCAACCAGCTCAAAACTGGTTCCCTCGCGAAATTTATCGAGCGGGGCATGAGTTTTTGTATCCAGCTCGCGCATGGAATGCCAGTAGCCTGAGAGACGGTAGTAATTGTGGGTATGGAGCATTTTTAATGCTAATTCGGGATCGTGGAATTCCATGCCGCGTGAGCGGAGGATATTGATCTGTTCTTCGTAGGTCGAGAAAGGTTTGACCATTGTTGTATTCCCCCCGAGATGTAAAAAGGGACCGGCCCTGGGCTCCCGTACGTGACGGGCGGCGGAACCGGTCTTGTTACATGTCATCCTAGCAGGCGCCGCAAAGCCGCGCTAGTCTCTCGTTATTCCATGGGGAGACCAGCGGACTTCCATGCGTCCGTGCCGCCGTCGACGCTGTAGATCTCCGCGGCGTCATCGCCGGCAACCTGGCTGAGGTACTCCGCAACTTGCGCGGAGCGCCCGCCGAGGTGGCAGATGACGTAGACGTCGCGGCTGGTGTCCACGTCCTTGACGTGGGCGGTGAACTCGCTCATCGGGAGGTTGCGGGCACCCTTGGCGTGGCCACCCTGGAACTCGTCGGGCTCGCGGACGTCGATGAGCTGGGCGTCGGCGGGAACATCGTGAACAGTGCAGATCTTCATGCGACCACCCTACCTACTGGCCCGGCAGGGGGAGGGCGCCGAGTTTCAGCGCAGCAGCTCCGCAGCGCCCCGCACGTGGTAGGCGCGGGTGTGTGTCGGGGGAAGGTGCTCCGGGCTCAGGCACCAGAGGGTTGCTCCGTTGGGCTCGACGCCCACCCTGGCGTACCCGCAGCGGCGCGAGACTGCCTCGCTGGCCGAGTTTCCCGACTGGGTGAGGGAGTACAGGGCGGGGGCGTCGAGGTGACGGACAGCGAAGTCCGCCACCATGAGTCTCATGCGGGTGCCCAGGCCCTGGCCTTGGTGCTCGGCGAGGACGTAGGAACCCGTGGAGAAGCGCTCCCCGCGGCGCAGGTCAATGCACCCGATGAGCTCCTCCCCGCGCCAGGCGACGAACTTCACGCACCAGCGCGTCGAGGGGCGCGTAGGCAGGGCGCGGATGAGCTCATGCTGGACGGCCAGGAACTCCTCGGGGGAGCCTCCTAGCCAGGCGAAACGGTAGCTCACCGTGGGGTCGCGGAAGATGTCCTCCGGGCGGGAGCGCAGGCTGAGGGCCTCGGCGGCGGCTTCGTCCATCACCTCCAGGCGCAGCGGGCCGGAGTAGAGGCGAAGCCAGGCGAAAGCGGGGCTGAGCATGGAGCGCTCCAAAGGGTAGGGAGGGATTCGCGATAAGTGTAGCAGCCTGAGTGAAGAGAGAAGCTCATGCGAAAGCCCCATTGTGGGCGGGTCGCCCTGCGCCCCGCGCTGGACGCCACCTTGACGGCGTGAGTGTGCTACCCGCTATCGGGGGAGCGATCGTTTATCCAATCCCGCGCGTCGTGCTGGCAGGGTATCGGTCAGCGCAGCCGTGTGGCGGGCAACTGAGCGTCTTGGCCTGGCCACAAGCGTGGCGACGGGCTGCAGAGAGCGTCGCGCAGCTACCGTGCGCGGCCTCTAGTGGCAGCGCGACCGCACCGTGGACATGCCAAGTTACAGGACTAAACATGACGGGTGATGGGTTGCCCTCAAGAGGGTGATTGATCCCCTTCCTGCGGCTCGTCATGCTAAGGGTAATAACCTGCGCAGTGCACGGTGTGTGCCATGCGCCTTCCATCCCGAGAGGCGAACGTGATGTCAAAAACTATGAAAGTGATGCTTGTTATCCTCGGCGTCATCGTGGTGGTCGCGGCTGCTGCCGTGACGGGGGCGTTTTGGTACTCCTCCCGGGACCACGCTGCTGATCCGGTAGCGAAGGAGGGGTCGGCATCGGCCACGACAACGGTGAGTGATGAACGCATTCCTGCGTCGAAGGAGAGGAAGGAAGAGAAGGAATCGGAGGCCGATCTGCAGAAGCGCTGTGAACCGTCGGTTATCCAGAAGACCCCAACATTCGCCAGAATGACCGCGATCTACTGCGATGGCACCCATTTGCGCGCAGGCATACCCAATAGCGGCACTTTGGCGCTCGCTGTGTGGGAAGGGAATAGCTGGAAAGAAGTCCAGGCAGCGGGGAGGACTGAAACTGACTTCCCCTGTTACAACACTGATGACCTGAAGGCGATGGGTTTCCCGGATGCTATCGTGACCAAGGTCACTACGTGCAATGAGGCGGCCCCCGCCGCCCCGCAGAAATCGAACCGTTATAGGAGCGTCGTCGGTTTGGGTGAATCCAGGGTGGCCGATGTGTCCACTCCTCCCTGCGATGGCCGCTATATCCTCATCCACCAGTCCGTCCTTGGGGATGCTGACCAAGTCAATGACGAGCTCGCTACGGCCATCATGGGTCACCCAGACAGGGAATACACCTACCCGGGGCAGTGCAGCTCGCTGCGGGCGCAGGTCGATGGCGTGGATGTCTACCCTGTCTACACGGACTACGGTACGAACTTGCAGGCGATGTGTGCCGCCAAGCAACGTGAAGGCGGTAATGGCCGCACGCTAAATAACAACGGCGACTTCACCGATCCCTGCTAACCTCACATGTCCTCGGCCCTGGAGATCCCCCACGACGATGCCCGCTCATGACTACCACCCGCCGGTCAACGACGTACCGCTCACAGCCGCGCAGCTCCAGGGCGCGAGGAACCGCGTCACCCTATCCTCCGATCTCATGCGCCGTGCGGCGACACTAGCAGGATATGACCGTTACCCCGCATTTGAGGACGGACATGCGACCTCATTAACAGACGTCATGGACGTGGGCGATGTTCTTGAATTAATGCTCACCGCGCAGCTCGGGCAGCTGGAAATTAACCCGCCGGGAAATCGGAAACAGGAAGGCAAACTGGCCGCGGAGGTGTTGCGTCGAATAGCGCAGGGGGACATTGTGACCCGCCGACAGATTCACGACGAACTCCCGCCGGAAACCGTCGTGCTCTTTCGGATGGGAGCACCCCGGCTGTGGTCCTATTCCATTGACCAGCGGCTGCCCAAGGATGCGCACCTCGCGATGTCGGATAAAGAACGCGGCGATCCCAGCGAGCCCATTACGGGGCCGACGACGGCCTGGCTTGGCGAACGCGTGGTGGACGCCGTTGACCTCAGCTCTCTTCCCACCCAGGTGCCGGGTATCCCCTGGGAGAGCGATGACAGCTACCGCAGGCTGCGGCTCGGCATGTCCTTGGCGGATGATTATCTACAGGTCTGGAGCTCGGCCAGGGGGCACTGGAGCGTGAGCGCCGATACGCGCTATATTGTCCCCTCCCGATTTGGTTATTGCCCCTTCGTGTTTAAAATTCCGCCGGGGGCGTGGCGCCGTGAATCTTTCGAGCACGGGCGTGACCGTTATATCGCCGAGCGGGGATACTTCATTGACCTAGAGAATGAGTGGCTGGTGGAACTCGGGGAGCCCGAT
Organism: Corynebacterium uropygiale; assembly: GCF_021568315.1. Taxonomy (GTDB): domain Bacteria; phylum Actinomycetota; class Actinomycetes; order Mycobacteriales; family Mycobacteriaceae; genus Corynebacterium; species Corynebacterium uropygiale. Next base: position 155,362 of record NZ_JAKGSI010000004.1, on the reverse strand, counting down.
CCGAATAACCAATGGCTCCCCACAACCAGATTCGCCGACGAGGCCCCCACGGAGCGGGACCTTCAGGTGGCGCGCGCCGTGAGCGAGAAGATCATCGCGGTCGGGGCGGGGCAGAAGAACCCGATCATTCGCTTGCGCCAAAAAGGGCGCCGCCTCTTTTAGCAATGCTGCTGAGGCGGCGCCGGACGTCGTCGAAACGCTCTTAGTCCTGGTAGCGGTCAATCGCTTCCTGGAGGATGCGCTCGGCGTCCTCCTTGCCGGCCCAGCCGGAACCGTTGACGGACTTGCCGGGCTCGAGGTCCTTGTAGTGGACGAAGAAGTGCTCGATTTCGTCCTTGATGTGCTGCTGGACGTCGTCGATGTCCTGGATGTGCTCGTAGCGGACGTCGTCGATGACGCAGAGGAGCTTGTCATCGCCGCCGGCCTCGTCGGTCATCTTGAACACGCCCACCGGGCGGGCCTTGACGATGACGCCGGGGAAGAGCGGCTCGGGGAGGATGACGAGGGCGTCCATGGGGTCGCCGTCCTCGCCGAGGGTGTGGTCGATGAAGCCGTAGTCGGCCGGGTAGGCCATGGGGGTGAAGAGGTAGCGGTCGAGGTAGACCTTGCCGGTCTCGTGGTCCACCTCGTACTTGTTGCGGGAGCCCTTCGGGATTTCGATGGTCACTTCCACGCTCATGCGTCGATGTCTCCTTCTTTTTCCTCTATGTCTTGTGAGTAGTCACAAACTTGCCCCACAGTGTACCCGCCTCCCGGTTCGCGGACAGGCCTGGCCGCGGCGCCCGGGCTGCCCCGCGCTACTCTAAGGGGCGATGAGCAAGTCAAGAATGTGGTGGGCCAGCATTGCTGGGGCTGCCGTCGTCGTCATCGGAGTGATCAGCGCGGGTACGTACGTACAGGTGCAGTACTCGGGCCTGCAGTACGGGGAGCCCTATCGACTGCCTGCGGGAAGTGGGCAGCAGCTCGTCGTGCCCGCGGCGGCCCCCGGCAGCGAGGCCACCTCCGACCCCGACCTGCCCGAGGCTCTCGACGCCCTCGCCGCGCAGCACGCCGGGGCGCTCGCCCGTTTCGGTGGGCACGTGACCGACGTCAGCACGGGCGAGACCGTCTGGGATCACTCCGCTGACCAGGCGCTGCGCCCCGCCTCCTCCACGAAGGTGCTCACCGCCGCGGCGGCGATCCTCTCGCTGGGGCCGGACGACCGGATCGAGACCCAGGTCGTGGCCGGCGCGGAGCCGGGGACCGTCGTCATCCGGGCGGCGGGGGACGTGGGGCTCACGAAGGAGAGCATCGCGGACCTCGCCGAGCAGCTCGGAGGCAGCGGGCAGGAGATCGACAGGGTGCTCGTCGACACCTCCGCGTGGCTAGGCGAAACCCTCCTCCCAGGGTGGGACGCGGCGGACATTGACGCCGGATTCATCGCTCCGATGGAGCCCGCCATGCTCTACGGGGCGCGCCTGGGGGCCACCACCGGCGATGTCCCGCGCTCCCACACGCCCGCGAAGGACGTGGCGGCCGCCCTCGCGCAGGCCGTGGGCGCCAGCTCCTCCGGGACGGCGAGGGCCGACGACGCCCCGGCCGACGCCCAGGTCCTCGCACGAACCTCCTCCGATACCCTCGTCCAGCGGCTGCACACGATGATGCTGCACTCGGACAACATCATGGCGGAGGCCATCGGCCGGGAGATCGCCACCTCCCGCGGCAAGGCCCCCACCGCGGAGGGCGCCACTGCCGCGACGCTGGAGATCCTCAGCCAGCACGGCTTCGACACCTCCGGGGTGAGCATCCACGACAACTCCGGCCTCTCCCCGGAGAACCGCATCACGCCGAAGCTCCTCGACGCCATCATCGCCCGCGCCGCCACCGAGCGCGAGCTGCGCGACCTCCTGGGCGCCCTGCCCGTCGCCGGCGGGGAGGGGACCCTCCAGAACCGCTACGTTAAGGCGGCCGGGCGCGGCTTTGTCCGCGCGAAGACCGGCACCCTCACCGAGACCTCCGCCCTGGTGGGCACCGTGACCGGCGAAAACAACCACATCTACACCTTCGCCTTCATGAGCAACGGAGCCGAGATCACCGGGCAGCGGGCGGGCGTCGACGCCCTCGCCTCCGCCCTCCGCGAAGCCGGCGCCGAGGACTAGCCGGCATGAGCCGCCTGCGTCCGCCCGCGCGCTCCCCGCACCTTTTGGCCTGCCGCCAGGCCGTGCGCCGCGCCTACGCCGGCGGGCGCATTACCGTCGGGCTCTCGGGCGGGCCGGACTCCCTCGCGCTCAGCGCAGCCATCGCCGCCGAGGGCCTCCCCGCCCAGGTCCTCTGCGTCGACCACGGCCTCCAAGGCGGCAGCGACGCCATCGCGCGCGAGGCCCTCCGCCGCGCCCGCGAGTGGGGTCTCGACGGCAGCATCCGCACCCTCGACCTCCCCGCTGGGCCCAACATGGAAGCCCGCGCGCGCGACGCCCGCTACCAGGCGCTCGCCCAGGCCGCCGGCGGCGGCGAGATCTGGGTGGCCCACACCGCGGAAGACAACGCCGAGACGCTGCTGCTCGGGGCCCTGCGCGGCAACCCGGCGGGCATGGCCGTGCGGCGGGGGAGTGTGGTCCGGCCGCTGCTCGCCCTGCGCCGCGCGGACACCGAGGGCGCCTGCCGGGAACTCGGCGTCTCGTGGTGGCGGGACCCCCACAATGGTGACCCCGCCTACCGTCGGGTGGCGCTGCGCCAGCGGGTGCTCCCGCTCCTCGGGGAGATCACCGGAGGGGACCCCATCCCGGCGCTCGCCCGGGCGGCCGCCAAGATTGCGGAGGATGACGCCTTCCTTCAGGGCATCACCCCCGACGCGCGGGGGCTGAGCTGCGAGGATCTGGCGGAGTTGGCGCCGGCTGTGCGTCGTCGAGCCCTCGCGGACTGGTTGCGCGACCAGGGAATTGACGTGACCCAGGCTGCCATCGAGGGGGTAGAACGGTTGTGTACCCAGTGGCGAGGGCAGGGGCCCGTCGCCGTGGGAGGAGACCGGAGCAGGCGCATCGTGGTGCGGCGGCGGGGTGGGAGACTCGAGACCTCGGCCGAGCCCCGCTGAGGGATGTGGCAAACTGTCCGTGTCTAAGCAGAAAGGGCCAAAGGATGCACGACACGAAGGACTACGACGTTCCCGCCAACCGCTACGGCGAGGACGTGGAAGCAATCCTCATTTCCGAGGAGGAGCTGCAAACGCGGATCAAAGAGATGGCCGCGCGGGTCTCGGAGGAATACGCCGACGCCGAGGATGACCTCATCCTCATCTGCGTCCTCAAGGGGGCCGTCCTCTTCCTCACCGACTTCGCCCGCGCACTCTCCATCCCCTCCCAGATCGAGTTCATGGCCGTGTCCAGCTACGGCAGCTCCACGACCTCCTCCGGGGTGGTGCGCATCCTCAAGGATCTGGACAGGGACATTACGGGGCGGGACGTCGTCATTGTGGAAGACATCATTGACTCGGGGCTCACCCTCTCCTGGCTGCTGCGGAACCTCACGAACCGGAACCCGAAGAGCCTGCGAGTCGTTACCCTCTTGCGGAAGCCGGACGTCCAGAAGGCGAACATTGAGCTCTTCGACTGCGGCTTTGAGATTCCCAACGAATTTGTCATCGGCTACGGGCTCGACTACGTCGAGCGCTACCGTGACCTGCCCTTCGTGGGAACGCTCCACCCCCGCGTGTACTCCGGAAAATAATGAACGGTTTTTATGAAGACTAAGAAGATCCTCCAGATTGGGCTGATCGCGGCCATTGTGCTCGTCGGCCTCTTCGTTTTCGGTCTGCTGAGCGATGACACCCGCGACTTCCAGAAAGTGGACACCTCGGTGGCCATGAAGGAGTTGCAGGAGAAGAACGTCGAGAAGGCGCAGATTGATGACCGGGAGCAGCGCCTCCGCCTCACGCTCCGCCACCCCATCGAGGTGGAGCAGCAGAAGGACGTCTCCCAGATCATCACCCAATACCCCGCCCGGGCATCCCAGCCGATCCTCGACGCCGTCACCAACTCGGGGGCCGACTCCTATGACACCCACGTCACCCGGGAGAGCTTCTTAGCTTCCACCTTCACCTTCGTCATCTCGACGGTCATCTTCTTCGGCATCCTCATGTTCTTCTTCTCGAGGATGCAAGGCGGCGGCATGGGCATGTTCCCCTTCGGCGGGAACCGCGCCAAGGAACTCACCAAGGACATGCCCACCAACACCTTCGCCGACGTCGCCGGCGCCGACGAAGCCGTGGACGAACTCCACGAAATCAAGGACTTCCTCGACGACCCGACGCGCTACCACGAGCTCGGCGCGAAGATCCCGCGCGGCGTCCTCCTCTACGGCCCGCCCGGCACGGGTAAAACGCTGCTGGCCAGGGCCGTTGCCGGCGAGGCCGGCGTGCCCTTCTACTCCATTTCCGGCTCGGACTTCGTGGAGATGTTCGTGGGCGTGGGCGCCTCCCGCGTGCGTGACCTCTTCAAGCAGGCCCGCCAGAACAGCCCGTGCATCATCTTCGTCGATGAGATCGACGCCGTCGGCCGCCAGCGCGGCTCCGGCATGGGCGGCGGCCACGACGAGCGGGAGCAGACCCTCAACCAGCTGCTCGTGGAGATGGACGGCTTCGGTGACCGGGAGGGCGTCATCATCATGGCGGCAACCAACCGGCCGGACATCTTGGACCCCGCGCTGCTGCGCCCCGGCCGCTTTGACCGGCAGATTCCGGTTTCCAACCCGGACCTCGCCGGGCGAGAGAAGATCCTCGAAGTCCACGCGGAGGGCAAGCCGCTCGGCCCCGACGCGGACCTCAAGGCGCTGGCCAAGCGCACCGCCGGCATGTCGGGCGCGGACCTGGCGAACGTCCTCAACGAGGCGGCGCTGCTCACCGCGCGCATTGGAGGCAACATCATCACCGCGGACGCCCTCGAGGAGGCGACGGACCGCGTGATCGGCGGCCCGCGCCGCTCCTCCAAGATCATCTCCGAGAAGGAGAAGAAGATCACCGCCTACCACGAGGGCGGGCACACGCTCGCCGCCTGGGCGATGAAGGACATCGAGCGCGTCTACAAGGTCACCATCCTCGCGCGCGGCCGCACGGGCGGGCACGCCATGACCGCCCAGGAAGACGACAAGGGCATGTACAACCGCGACGAGCTCTTCGCGCGCCTCGTCTTCGCCATGGGCGGGCGCGCCGCGGAGGAGCTCGTCTTCGGCGAGCCCACCACGGGCGCGAGCGCCGACATCGAGCAGGCCACCAAGATCGCCCGCGCCATGGTCACGGAGTACGGCATGTCCCCGGCGCTCGGCACCGTGAAGTACGGCGAGGAGCAAGGCGACCCCTTCTCCATGCGGGGCGGCGGCGGATCCCTCGACTACTCCCCGGAGATCGCGGCCAAGATCGACCAGCAAGTCCACTACCTCCTCGACACCGCGCACGAGAAGGCCTACTCGCTGCTCTACCAATACCGCGACTACCTCGACAAACTCGCCGAGAAGCTGCTGGAGAAGGAAACCCTGCGCCGGCCGGACCTCGAGGCCCTGTTCAAGGACATCGTCCCCGCCGAGCCGGAGGACGTCTTCCCCGGCGAGAACGAGCGCTTCCCCCGGATGGCCGGGCGCGAACCCGTCCAGACTCCCGTCGAGATCGCCAAGGAGCGCGGCGAAGAACCGCCCAAGCGCTTCTCCCTCCTCGAAGCCTCCCGTGCCGCGCGCGAGAAGCGTCTGGCTGAGCGTCGGGAAGCCGAGGCCCGCGGCGAATACCGCCCGCCCGCCCGCTACCAGCCGGGCCACCCCGGCGAGGAGCGCGGCCGCCACCGCTACCCGGGCAGCGGCCCCGCGGACTACGAGGACTACTACGGCACCACCCCGCCGCCCAAGGATTGGACCGCCCCCGGCTGGCCGCCCGCACCGCGCCGCTCCGAGGAGCCCGCGCGCGAGTGGCGACGCGAGCGCGGGGAACGCGGGGATCGCGGCGAGCGTGGCGAGCGCGGGGAGCTGCGCGGATTCCGCCTCCCGGATAATGAGCAGCCCGATCACCCCGAGCGCCCCGAGGCCGAGAACACAGACAGGGGAGACAATGACTGAGGTGGACCAGCCGCGCATTGAGAAGGCAGTGCGTGAGATCCTCTACGCCATCGGCGAGGACCCGGACCGCGAGGGCCTGAAGAACACCCCCGCGCGCGTGGCCCGCTCCTACGCCGAGACGTGCGCCGGGCTCCACTGCGACCCGGCGGAGGTCCTCGGCACCACCTTCGATGAGAGCCACGAGGAGCTCGTCCTCGTCCGCGACATCCCCATCTACTCCATGTGCGAGCACCACCTCGTGCCCTTCTTCGGGAAGGCGCACATCGGATACATCCCGGGGCCCGACGGCGCCGTCACCGGGCTGTCCAAGCTCGCCCGGCTCGTGGACCTCTACGCCAAGCGGCCCCAGGTGCAGGAGCGGCTCACCCGGCAGGTGGCCGACGCGCTCGTGGAGAAGCTCGACGCGCGGGCGGTGATCGTCGTCATCGAATGCGAGCACCTCTGCATGGCCATGCGCGGCATCCGTAAGCCCGGCGCCGTCACCACGACCTCCGCCGTGCGCGGAGGCTTCCGCACCTCCGCGACCTCCCGGGCCGAGGTCCTCGCGCTCATCCGGGGGACCTCATGACGGCCCCGATCACCCCGGCCCGGCGTGTGGCCGAGCTCAGCGTGCCCGGGCGCACCCTCGTCATGGGCATCCTCAACGTCACTGAGGACTCCTTTTCCGACGGCGGCCGCTACCTCGACCCGGATGTGGCGCTGCGTCACGCGCGCGAGCTCATCCACCAGGGGGCGGACATCATCGACGTGGGCGGGGAGTCCACCCGGCCGGGGGCCACGCGCGTGGACGGGGAGCTCGAGCGCCAGCGCGTCACCCCGGTGATCCGGGCGCTCCATGAGGAAGGCATCCGCACGAGCGTCGATACGATGCGCGCGAGCGTCGCCGCGGCGGCCGTCGAGGCGGGCGTGGACATGATTAACGACGTCTCCGGCGGCCAGGCGGACCCCGACATGCTCCGCGTCATGGCCGAGAGCGGCCGCACCGTCTGCCTCATGCACTGGGAGACCGTCCGCTTCGGGGACGCGAGTGGCCGCGCCGCCCGGGAGGGGGAGGACATCGTGGCGAGCGTCCAGCGGGCGCTGGGCTGCCTCGTCGAGCATGCCGTCGAGGCCGGCGTGCCGCCCGAGGCGATCGTGCTGGACCCGGGGCTGGGCTTCGCGAAGTCCGCCGAGGACAACTGGGCCCTCCTCCACGCCCTCCCCACCTTCGTGGCCGGCGAGTTTCCGCTGCTCGTGGGTGCATCCCGCAAGCGTTTCCTCACGGCCGTCCGCGCCGAGCGCGGCCTGGCCCACACACCTATCGACGCCGATCCGGCCACCGCCGCGGTGACGACGCTCTCGGCCCACCTCGGCGCCTGGGGGGTGCGCGTCCACGACGTGGCCGTGTCCCGGGATGCCGTCGACGTCGCCGCCGCCTGGGCCGCGGGCGGTCGCGCGGGGAAGGAGAGCGATCATGGCTGACAGAATCGAGTTGAAGGGGCTGCGCTGCTTCGGCTACCACGGGGTGTTCGAGGAGGAGAAGCGCACGGGGCAGGCGTTTATTGTCGACGCCACCTGCTGGGCTGACCTCCGCCCCGCCGCGGAGAGCGATGACCTCTCCCAGACCATCAACTACGCGGAGCTGGCGGAGATCATCTACGGCATCGTGACGGGCCCGCCGCGCGACCTCATCGAGGCCGTCGCCGGGGAGATCGCCGACACCGCCATGCGCGCATTCCCGCAGCTCCACGCCATTGAGATCACCGTCCACAAGCCGCAGGCCCCCATCCCGCGGGAGTTCGCGGACGTGGCCGTGGTGGCCCGCCGCTCCCGGAAGGGGATGCGCGCATGATCGAGGCGGTGCTGTCCATCGGGTCCAACATGGCGGACCGGCAGGCCCTCCTGGACGGGGTCATCGAGCACTTCGCCGAGGCCGAGCAGCTCCGCGCCGCCTCGCGCACCTATGCCACCCCGCCGTGGGGCGTCACCGACCAGGAGGATTTCCTCAACGCCACGCTCCTCGTCGAGGTCCCCGACGAGCCCCTCGAGCTCCTGCGACGCTGCCAGGCGCTGGAGAACGCCGCGCACCGGGTCCGCGAGCGCCGCTGGGGCCCGCGCACCCTGGACGTCGACATCATCCAGATCCGCCGCGACGGCCACGAACTCCTCAGCGAGGACCCCACCCTCACCCTCCCGCACCCGTGGGCCCACGCGCGCGCCTTCGTCCTCATCCCCTGGGCGGAGATCGAGCCAGAGGCCCAGCTGCGCGGCCAGCCCATCGCCGAGCTCATCGCCGCCCTCCCCGACGACGACGTCCAGGCGGTGACCCCCCCATGAATAAGACCTCCCCCTGGATGCTCGTGGGCACCGCCGTCTTCTGCGCCGCCGCCGGAGCGATCCTCGCATGGGGCTTCTACGGCCGCTTTCCCAGCATCCCGCTGAGCGCCAGCCTCACCCTCGGGGCGCTGGCGCTCATCTGCGCGATCCTGGGCTATGTGGTCCGCAGCCGGGTGAACGATGGCGGCATCGGCCAGGACCGCAGCCAACTCAACCCGGTGACCGCCTCCCAGTTCCTCATCATGGGGAAGGCGGCGGAGTGGACCGGGTCGATCCTCGGCGGGGGATACGTCGGCCTGGCGTTCTATGTGGTGCCGGCCTCGCGCTGGCTTCTCGCCGCCGCGGAGGACCTCACCCCGGTGCTGCTCGCCGCGGGGGCGGGCATCCTCCTCGCCCTGGCGGGCGCGTACTTGGAAAACTCCTGCCACCTGCCACCTCCCACAGATGGCGAGCCTGTCGGGTAGATTCTATTCCATGAGTGCTCAGTCCCCGGATAATGAACGGAAAGGATCAGTAGACCGCGGTCTGGTTCTGCTGATCCTCTTGATCGTTCTCGCTCTCGTGGCGAGCGTGATCATGCTGGTCACCAACTCCTCTGGTGCTCTCAAACTGGCGTTATTGGCGGCGCTGTGGGCTGCGATCATCGGGTTCTTCCTGGTGACGCGCTACCGACGCCAAGCCGACGAGTCCCGTCGCGAACTCGAATACGCCCGGGACCTCTACCACGCCGAGATGGAGTGCGCCGAGGCGGAGATGGAAGTGGAGCAGGAACGCTTCGCCCGCGAATACGCCGAGAAGCAGCGCGATCAGCACGCCGACACCCTGGAACGCATTCACGAACAATTGGGCGCCCTCCGCGGGCAGCTGGAGGACATCGCCGGGCAGACCTTCGAATACGAGCCGGCGGCACTGCGCGCCGAGGCCCGCCGGGTCCTCGAAATCGAGCAGGAGGCCCGCGTCCCGGATCCCGAACCCCAGGACGGCCACCGCGCCCCCTCGGCCGACGCCGTGGCGGGGCGCATCGGGCAGCAGCCCAGCCACCCCATCCGCTACCCCTGGGCGCAGGGCGAACCCGCCGAGGACGGCCACAACCCCCGCGACCAGCGCACGGACGAGGACGCCGCGCCGAGCCGAGCCGAGGGCCCGCGCAGCGAACAGCCTGCGCAGCCCCGCACGAGCACCCGGCCGACGAAGCCGGAGGAGCCCGAGGACGCGGAGACCGAAGAAGCCGAGGAGCAGGGGAGCCGGCGGCCCAGCGGGCACGGCAGCGCCGCCGGTGCTGCCGGTGCCGGTTCCGCTCAGACCTCCCAGAGCGGTCCCAGCGCGGATGAGACCGCCACCATCCACTTCGACACCGGCTCCTTCTCCGCCGTGAGCTGGGACAATAAGGAGCACCGCGGCGCCCACGAGCGCCCCGAGGCCCCGAGCACCGAACGCCGCGGCCGCCGCCGGGCCGACGATAAGCGCGCCGGTAGCTTCACTGTCGCGGAACTCCTGGCCCGCGCCCGGGAGATCCAGGAGGAGGAGTGAACCCGGCGCCCCGGCTGAGTATCTTCAGGATGGGCAGCGGCGAGGAGGAGGAGACCAGACTGCTCCTCGAGGCCCTCGAGCGCCGCGGGCACCGCATCCTGCCCATCCCAGAGACGCCGCGTCCGTGGGACGAGTGGGTCCGGCTCATCGAGGAGGCCGAGATGATCCTCCTCAACCCCGCCAAGGGGGAACTCAGCGCCCTTATTACAACCATCACGCCGTACGTGCGCCCGCGGCAGATCATCGCGCACACGAGCCCGACGCACGGGGCCATCGCACTCAACGGCCTCTACCTCAAGGGGGCGGTGACGGGGAGGATTATCCCCGTGGCAGGCCCGGAGGCTGTGTTTCGCGTCGAGGGGGCCGACGACCTGGCCCGGGCCTCACTCGAAATCCTTGTTCTCGACGTGGGGGCGAAAGTCTTTCACGATGATGCCGACACCCTGTCGGCAGGCCCCGATAAGTCTCCGGTTCCCGACTGGCTCCTGGAACTCTGGGAGGCAGCGGGCACGGCCGATCCCCAGGGGAAGCAGGAGCTCCTGCGGCGCCTTCGCGCCGAGGCGGAACGGCGAGGAGATGAGACCACCCTCGCGCACCTGCGCGCGCTAGAACAATACGGGAAATAAGGCGGCCGGGGGGGAAAGCTAAAAAGAGGGGATTTGCCCGCCTACATTCTCTACGCGGTGGGTGAATCGTCGTGTTTTGTCTCCGGTTTGATGATTCCCAGCGCGCCGAGTATGCCCACGAGTATCACCGCCACAAGCACCCCAATTCCTAGTGCGGCAGCGATTTGTCCTAAGAAGGGCCAGTGTGTGTGCCCACGGATGATATGCACAGCGATAAGCGCTGCGACGATACCGAATAGGGACACATAGTGTTCGCTCTTGGTCATTGTCTTCCTTTCTTAGTAGTTGTGTGCTATCGGTTTCTGTTTTCACCGTAGGGGGGAGACACTTGAATGTCAATGATAAGTGATAGATCAACGAAAAAAGTACCTCCGCATGAGTGCGAACGAACGACCATGCGGAAGTAGACGAAAGTGACCATCCGTAGAGACGAAGGGTGATTACTCCTGCCGCCTCCACGCCGAAATAGGTTTCTGACCTGCGCTTTCCCCCGCGCTAGCGCTCCCCCGCGGTGTGGCGCGCGAAGTCGTGGAGCTGCTCGGTTCCTACGATGTCGTGTTCGAGGAGCGGGATCTGGACGAGCGGAACATCGGGGAGCGCCTCCCGCAGGGTGGCCAGGTGCTGCTCCTCCACCTCGTGGCGCCTGGCGAGGAACTCGCCCTGATCCACGGGGGAGCGCCGGTTCACCACGAGAGCCGGCACGCGCAGGCCCTGGTGGCAGGTGAGTTCGTGGTGGAACTCGATGGTCTCCGCGACGGGCAGGGCCTCCGCGGTGAGGACGAGGATGAAGGCGCAGCGGTGGGCGTCGCTAAGGAGGTCGCGGAGGCGGGCGAAGAGCTCGCGGCGCTCGTGGAGAATGTGCCGCAGCTCCTGGTTTCGCTGCTCCAGGGGGCTGGCTGCGGCGACGGCCGCATCCTTGGCGCTGAGCCCCCGGGCGGCGGCGGAGAGGCGGTCGGCGGTGTCGCGGCGGCGCAGCAGGCCGTCGGTCCACGCGGACATGAGCTCAGGCAGCGCGAGGAGGCGCGCGGTGTGCCCGGAGGGGGCGGTGTCGACGACGATCCGGTCGTGCGTCGTCCGGTGGACGTCGACGAGCTGGGCGATGCGCTCGAGGATCGCGGCCTCGTGGGTGCCGGGGGCGTGGGCGGCCAGCTGCACGTGGCGCTCGATTTCCTTGTGCAGGCGGGGCGGGCTGAGCCGGCGCATGGTGGCCTCCACCTGCTTAAGGTGGGCGGCGGTGGTGCGGGCGGCGTCGATCTCGATGACGTCGAGTGTCTCGCTGAGGGAGTGGCCGTCGTCGCCGATGCTGTGCTCGAAGAGGTGGCCGAGGTTGTGCGCGGGGTCGGTGGAGATGAGCAGGACGCGCTCGCCGCGCTGGGCGCAGGAGAGGGCGGTGGCGGCGGCGCAGGTGGTTTTGCCTACGCCGCCCTTGCCGCCGAAGAAGAGAAGTTGCTGGTCATCGAGGTGGTCTAGCAGCATCGGATTCCTTCAATGGGGGAGTGATCCATCCCCATGCGTTGGTGCCACTCGTGGAACTCCTCGTAGACGACGGGGAGGAGCTCCATCGTGTGATAGGCGGCGGGGTTGGGGAGGCCGAGCGCCTCGGAGAGAACGAGGAGGAGGAAGAGGTCGTCCTCCTCGCGGGCGGCCCGGAGGAATTCCCGCCGGTAGGGGGCCATGTAGAACTCGGAGAGCCCCGCTTGGAAGGAGGACCACTTCTCTTTCCATGACATGGGTTAGGCCTCGCTGCGGGTGGCCGCGGAGGGCTCGGCGGAGGTGTCCTCGCCGGCGGGTGCGGGGGCGTCGAGGTCGTCGTCGCTCCACACCGTGGGCGGGTCGCGGCGGGCGCGGCGGAGAGCGCCGATCGCCTCGATGGACACCCACAGCGCCGCGACGATGATGATGACGTCGAGCACCAGCAGCAGCCACTTGCCGGCCGCGTAGAACTGGCCCACCTGGAGGATCGCCGCCCAGAAGGACATGATGAGCACGAAAAGCAGCGGGATGACAATGGGCCAGATGGGCCGGCGCAGCCGGGTGAGGATCACGCAGACGATGGAGAGCGTCAGCGCGGCCATGAGCTGGTTCGTCGTGCCGAAGAGCGGCCAGATGGTCATGCCGCCGGAGCCGTCGCCGCCGGCGGAGAAGGTGAGTCCCAGGGCGATGAGCAGCGCGATGGCCGTCGCAACTCCGGCGCCCAGGCGCACGCCCATGATCTCCCCGATCTCCTGGACCACCATGCGCTTGAGGCGCAGGCCGGTGTCCATGGTGGTGGCGGCGAAGAGCACCGCCATGGTCGCGAGGATCGTCGCCGAGAGGGAGGTGGGAATCCCCAGCCCGGTGTTGACCAGCGCGCCGCCGCCCTTCACGAAGGCGCCCACCCCGCCCTCGTTGAAGGCCGTGTAGATCTCCTTCCACTGGGTGAGGGAGCGGAAGCCGGCCGTCGTCGCGATGATCGCGCCGAGGGAGAGCAGGCCCTCGCCCACCGCCCCGAAGTAGCCGACAAAGCGGGCGTCGGTCTCCTTATCCAGCTGCTTGGACGTCGTGCCCGAGGCGACCGTTCCGTGGAAGCCGGAAATCGCGCCGCAGGCGATCGTGACGAAGAGGAGCGGCACCATCGAGGGCGAGTTCGCCGGCATCTCCGCGTTGAGTGCGGGGGCGACGACGGCCGGCGCCGAAATGAGCACGGAGAGGTAGAGGATGCCCAGGCCCACGAAGAGCTGGAGGCCATTGATGTAGTCGCGGGGCTGAAGCAGAACCCACACGGGCAGCAGGGAGGCGATGCCGCCGTAGATGAAGAGCAGGAGGATCCACACCGCGTTGGGGCTCAGCCCGAAGAGGCTGTCCGGCAGGGTGATGGGGAAGCGATCGCCGAGGATGATGAGCGCGTAGAGCGCCACCACGCCCACCACCGACACGATGGGGAGATTCCACTTCAGGCGGTAAATCGCCTGCCCCACCAGCACGGCGACGAGGATCGCGCCCCAGGTGGGGATGACCGCGGTGGGCGTCGAGACCAAAAGACTGGAGATGACCACGGCGAAGGCCGTCACCACCATGAGGAGAAGGAGGAAGATCACCACGAGGAAGAGGTTGCGCCCCCGAGACCCGATGTAGCGGCCAGACAGTGTGCCGATCGACTGGCCGCGGTGGCGCTGCGAGGCCCACAGTGCGCCGAGGTCATGCATGCCCGCGATGAAGACCGTGCCGAGCGTCACCCAGAGGAAAGCCGGCAGCCACCCCCAGATCACAGCGACCGCCGGGCCTACGATGGGCGCTGCCCCCGCGACGGAGGTGAAGTGGTGGCCCCAGAGGACGTACTTGTTGGTGGGGACGTAATCGACCCCATCATTGAGGGTGTGGGCAGGGGTGCGATAGTGCTCGCTGAGGCGGAAGATCTTCTTCCCCAAGAACCTCGAATAGATGAGGTAACCGCAGGTCATCATGGCAATCCCGATGATCGCGAGGACCAAGGAGTTCATGGTGGTGGCCTTTCCAGGTTATTTGTTATCCAGGTCACTGTGGTCTCTATCATGACACGTTCGCAGGGGAGGCGACACTGAGGGGTCCATGAGAGGGGGATGAGGGGGAGCCGTGCGCGCGCCAGAACGGTGCTCCTGAACGGTGTTCAACTACCCTGTGATGAGTGAACACCCACCCATTCCGCGCCCCCACGAGCGTCACCATGCGGGCCTCCCGCGAGGGCCGGCACATCTCCGGCGCCGAGCGAATCGTTGACGCCCGCGACGTCCCCGCCGCCAGCGCACTTCTGGCCACGCGGGCCGCCCGCCACCCCCTCGGCCCGCCCGACGAGATGCACATCGCCGCCCACGCCCTACGCCCGGAGGACATCCGCGTGCTGCCCGAGCTCAAGCAGGAGAGCCACGAGCTCCCCAGCGTGGCCGACGCCCGGCACACTCTCGCGCGCATCCTCCGCAGCGCCGGCATCAGCGAGCGCGCCGCCGATCGGGCCCTCCACACCCTCTGCACCATCACCGGCGTGCCCGGGGCGCAGGTCCTCGACGAGGACGGCCGGGACACGGGCGTGGTCGTGCGGGCGCGGCGGCTCGATCACGTGGGCTCCTCCCTCAGCGACCCGCAGAAGAACCATTTTCTCGAGGCCCTCACCCTCGCCACGAAGGTGGCTAGCGCGCCGGGGGTGCTGGCCGAGCTTTGCATCAGCGATGACCCCTCTTACCTGCGCGGATACGTCGCCTGCGCGGGCACCTACCACCGGGTGAGCCCCCTCAAGGAGGAGGGTGAGCCCGTGGGCACGCGCATCATCCTCGTCCGCCGGGGCACGGACCTCGAAGCGCTCGGCCACTACCTGCGCGACATCCCGGTGATCGTCCGATGAGCAGCACCGAGAGCCTCGCCCAGCACGCCGCCGCCCTCAACGAGGCCTGGCGCGCCCAGGGCCTCGAGCGCCACGAGCGGGAGTTCGGTTCCGGGCAGGAGCCGGAGGCGCTCGTCGACGGCCGCCGCGTGCTCCTCTTCTCCAGCTCCAACTACTTGGGCCTGGCCCAGCACCCGCGGCTCCTCGCCGCCGCCACCGAGGCCACCCGCCGCTTCGGCGCCGGCAGCGGCGGGAGCAGGCTCACCACCGGGACCACGGCCCTCCACCGGGAGCTCGAGCGCAGCATCGCCGAGTGGCTCGGCACCGAGGACGCCATCTTCTTCGCCACCGGCTACCAAGCCAACCTCTCCACCCTCGCCGCGATCGGCGGCCCCGACGTCCTCATCCTCTCCGACGAGCTCAACCACGCCTCCATCATCGACGGTGCCCGGCTCGCCCGCGCGCGCGTGGCCGTCTTCCCGCACGGTGACCTCGACGCCGCCGAACGCATCCTCGCCAGCCGCCCGGAGCCCCACGCGCTCGTGGTGAGCGATGGCTTGTTCAGCATGCACGCCGCCGTCGCGGACCTCCCCGGGCTGAGCACCATCGCGCGGCAGCACGGCGCCTGGACGATGATCGATGACGCCCACGCCATCGGCACGCTCGGTGAGGAGGGCCGGGGCAGCGTCGAGGTCCACGGGCAGCACCCCGACCTCCTCATCGGGACGGCGTCGAAAGCCCTCGGCGTGGAGGGCGGTTTTGTGGCCGCACGCAGCGACATCATCCGATTCCTCCGCCACCGCGCCCGCTCCTATATGTTCAGCACCGCCCCGACGCCCGCCACCGTCGCCGCCGTCCACGCCGCGATCACCCTCCTCCGCGAGGACCCGAGCCCCGTCCGCGCCCTCCAGCGCAACGCCCGGCTCCTCAGCACCCTCCTTGCCGACGCCCACCTCATCCCCCACGCCCTTTCCACACCGATCATCCCGGTGCCCGTGGGGGACAGTCGGCGGGCGATGCGCATTGCCGCGCGGCTTGAGGACGCCGGGGTGCTGATCCCGGCTATCCGCTACCCAACGGTGAAAGAGGGCGAGGCCATCCTCCGGGCCACCGTCATGGCCACCCACACCGAGGAGCACATCCGCCGGTGCGCGGAGGCGGTGGTGGAGGCGATGGCGGAGGACGCGTGACTCCAACTGTTCCCTGCCCGTGCTGGTCGGCTAACCTAGCTAGCGTGACTAAGGCTCAGCAGAAGAACGACACGACACAGCAGGACCTGCCCGAACAGCTTCGTATTCGGCGTGACAAGCGTCAGCGTCTGCTGGACGAGGGGAGGGAGCCTTATCCCGTCCGCGTTCCGCGGAGCACCTCGCTGGCCGCGCTGCGGGCGCTCTACCAGGTTGTCCCCGAGGGGGAGGACGCGCCGGAGGCCGAGGGCGTGACCGTCCTGCGGCCCGGTGAGGAAACCGAGGAGATCGTCTCCATCGCCGGGCGCCTCATCTTCATGCGGAATACGGGCAAGCTGTGCTTCGCCACCCTGCAGGATGGGGACGGGACCCAGGTACAGGCGATGCTCTCGCTCCGCGAGGTGGGGGAGGAGTCCCTCGCCGCGTGGAAGAGTGACGTGGATATGGGGGATTTCATCTCGGTGACGGGGCGCGTGGTGGCCTCGCGTCGGGGTGAGCTCTCCGTCATGGCGACGAGCTGGGAGATGGCGTCGAAGGCCCTGCGGCCCCTGCCGGTGAGCTTCGCTGAGATGGCCGAGGACACGCGCATCCGTCAGCGCTACACCGATCTCATCATGCGGGAACAGGCGCGGACGAACGCGCTCACCCGCATCAAGGTGATGCGCGCGCTGCGCAACTTCCTGGAGGGCGAAGGCTTCCTCGAGGTGGAGACCCCGATGCTCCAGACGCTTCACGGCGGCGCTGCGGCACGCCCCTTCGAGACCCACTCCAACGCCCTCGACATTGACCTCTACCTGCGCATTGCCCCCGAGCTCTACCTCAAGCGCTGCGTGGTGGGCGGCATTGATCGCGTGTTCGAGGTCAACCGCAACTTCCGCAACGAGGGCGTGGACTCCTCGCACTCGCCGGAGTTCGCCATGCTGGAGACCTACCAGGCGTGGGGCACTTACGAGGACGGGGCGGACCTGATTCGTCGTCTCATTCAGTCGGTGGCCGAGGAGGTCTTCGGCAGCCAGGTGGTCACCCTCGCCGATGGCAGCACCTACGACTTCTCCGGCGAGTGGCGGGAGATGGAAATGTACCCCTCCCTCAACGAGGCCCTGCACGCCGCCCACCCGGAGCAGCCCGAGGTGACCGTCGACTCCACGGTGGAGGAGCTCAAGGCGATCGCCGAGGTCGTGGGCCTCGAGGTGCCCGAGAACGCCGGCTGGGGCCACGGCAAGCTCGTCGAGGAGCTGTGGGAGCACCTCTGCGAGGACCAGCTCTACGGCCCCGTATTCGTGAAGAACTTCCCCGTCGAGACGTCCCCGCTCACCCGCCAGCACCGCTCGCAGCGCGGCGTCACCGAGAAGTGGGACCTCTACGTGCGTGGATTCGAGCTCGCGACGGGCTACTCCGAGCTCGTCGACCCGGTCATCCAGCGCGAGCGCTTCGAGGACCAGGCGCGCTTGGCTGCCGGCGGCGACGATGAGGCCATGGTTCTCGACGAAGACTTCCTGGCCGCCATGGAGCAGGGAATGCCTCCGACGTCCGGGAACGGCATGGGCATCGACCGCCTCCTCATGGCGCTGACCGGCCTGGGCATCCGCGAGACCGTGCTCTTCCCCATGGTGAAGCCGGAGCGCTAAGGTGGGGCGCTGAGTGAGCCTTGATGAGCCCGCGGCATGAGTGCCGCGGGCATTCTTATGCTTTCTTACTTGCGAGGCTGGCCCTTGTTGCGGCATCTACAAGGGGGAGTGACGAGAGCTTCGCACCGCCTTGCCCCGTGTGGGGAGCACAGACGGTAGGGATACAGCCTGGGAGAGAGAATTAGTGGGGGCGATGGTGATATGCTGTTTGGTATTACCTCAATCAATGAAATGGGTCTGTAGGGAGATATTGACGTGTTAGGGAAGCGCCTGTGGTCGGGGAAGAGTGGCAAGAAGGAGACTTGCCCTCCGGTTTTTGATCCCCGGAAGGTTGAAATCATGATGCCCGGCCAGAATGATAAACTCATTAAGAATTCTGCGATTAGGCAAGCACAGTTTGACGCAAATGTTAAGAGGGGAGGGGCTGCTCCTGAATTTCCTGTTGCATGGACGTCAAAAGACTTATCTTTGGTGGTCGGAGTGTGTGAGTATCTGCGGGATTGTCTTCCAGAAGGTGTGTATGGTCCGAGGACTATTCCCGGTTTTCAGATTTTCCCAGAGCCAGATTGTTTGGCAATAGGCGCGATGGGGCCTGATTATTCTTCGTATCGGGTTATTCGTCCGGGCCCTGTTGGACTTTATGCCACGTATCCACTGGCACTTGACCTTGAAGAAGAATGGATACCCTCGGGTAATTTCAGCCGATTTGAAGATGCGCTAAAGGAGTTTGTTTATAGCTGGCTGGTAACTGTTGGGGGCGTGCAGAAGGGTGAGGATTTTGATTTCGGGGTATGTGCGGAGGGGGTGGAGATGGTTCCCTTCGACTGGGATGAGCATAAGTCATTGTTCACAGCAGGGCAGCAACACTATTTAGAAGAAATCGCACGCGAGACACTTCAATTATTTGGGAAGGATATGACGCCCGAAAATATAAATACGGCCATAACCAAAGGGGATATGATTTATAGGTCTACAACCAACGAGAATGCCTGGTATGTGGGAAATCATTGTCCATACTTTAATAACATTTCCCATGGTCTAAATACGGATATTTACACATTCATGAATATGTTAATTGTCGCTATGGACAGATACAGGAGAAGCCTGTAGACTGCTTCAAGTAGGTCCTCCGAGGCACGGGGTCGGCAGTGGATTTATGTTGGTCTTGGCATAGGTATCTCGGGTCCGTCTTGTCGCGACCCAACAGGTTTCATTAAGTAAACCGTGCCCTAGGGGATACAATCTCAGGGGAAGACTCTGCGAGCCTCCAAGAGAGAGGCGCCCCATGACTATGTCACTTCCCGGTATCGGACAGCTCAGCGAAAATGATTGGCCCATCCAAACTCGCGTGGATTGTGCTTTTTGCCCAGTCGCTGGGGGGCAAAGTCCGTCTCACGGCCGCAGGTGCTCGCGAGGTTCTCTCTGCTGTCACCCTCTTGGCCCGGGTGAAGTTGCTGCGGTGCCCCGGTGACCAGCGAGATTCGCTTCCGCCGTGCAGCACGCTCGCATCTGGTATCCTCAAGAAAACCTTGTGGGGGAAACAACCCCCCCCTGGGAAAGCCCGACACCCTCTCAAGAGAAAGGCACCCCATGACCATGTCACTTCCAGGTATCGGAGAGCTCAGCGAAGGCGAATTCCCTGATGAAGTCATCACGCCCGCACTGGACGTCACCCTCTTTGAAGCAGACATCCCCTTCCGCATTGAGGACTACGACCCCGCGGATAACGACCTCATCGTGAAGGCTATCCAGGCCTTTCGAGCGCTCGAGCACAGCGACCTCCTGCCCGCTACGGACCCGGTCTACCGCTACTACAAGGATTTTTATGATGACCAGTGCGATGACGAAGAAGTCATGGAGTGGCTGCCTGTCATCGAGAATCCCGAGGACGTGTGGAACCACGTGACCATGGGCCGGTGCGAGCCCATTGTCCAGGTCGAGGAACGGGATAAAGAGCGCCATGCGGTCATCTACCTCGAGTGCGAGTGTGAGTGGGAGGAGGAGCACGGCCTGGCCTTCGCTTTCCTCGACGGCACCACCCTCATCGAGGCTGGCCCGTGCGAGGAAGTCTTTTGAACGCTGCCTCGAGCCCAGGCGCTCGCACGGCTTGCGTCGTACCTGGCAGGCCGCATGGCCGCGTATGTCCTCCGCTCAGCTGCGTGAACTCCACCCCAGCTAGCCCGCGCTAATCCCCTGGCTGGCCTCCCGATCAAGCCGGCCGAAGTTGTAATACGCGGCGCAGGCTCCCTCCGGGGAGACCATGCACGTGCCGATCGGCGTGGCGGGCGTGCACGCGGTCCCAAAGACCCGGCACTGCCAGGGCTTAATCCGCCCGGTGAGGACGGAGCCGCACTCGCAGGCCACGGGGTCGGCCACCCGCCGGCCGGGCACGTCGAAGCGGCGCTCGGCATCCCACTCGGCGAAGGCCTCGCTGATCGCCATCCCCGAGCGGGGAAGCCAGCCGAGGCCCCGCCATTCGAAGGTGTCGCGCACCTCGAAGGCCTCGTCCATGAGGCGCTGGGCGATCAGATTCCCCTGCGGCAGGACCACCCGCGAATACTGGTTGTCCACGCGGGCCGGCTCTCCGGAGAGGAACTGCCGAAGCAGCAGCGCCACACCCTGGAGAATGTCGAGGGGCTCGAAGCCGCACACCGCCACCGGCCGGTCAGACTCGCGGGCCAGGAACTCGAAGCGCGCCGAGCCCGTCACCGCCGAAACGTGACCCGGCCCGATGAATCCATCGATGCGAGTACGCCCCTCATCGACGATCGCGCGCAGCGGGGGCTCCGTGAACACGTGATTGGAGAAGACGCTGAAATTCCGGATGCCTCGGGTCCGCGCGGCGGCGAGGGTCGCGGCCGTCGACGGCGCGGTGGTCTCAAAGCCCACGGCAAAGAAGACCACCTCCCGATCCGGGCGCTCCTCAGCGATACGCAGCGCATCCAAGGGGGAATAGACGAACTGGACGTCGGCACCATCGGCGCGGGCGTCCAGCAGGGACTTCTCGGACCCGGGGACGCGCATCATGTCGCCGAACGTGCAGAACGTTACGCCGGGCTGTTGGGCCAACCAGATGGCGTCGTCGATCCTTCCCATGGGGATGACGCACACCGGGCAGCCGGGACCGTGGACGAGTTCCACCGACTCCGGGAGGAGATTCTCCAGGCCGTAGCGGTAAATCGTGTGGGTGTGGCCGCCGCAGATCTCCATGAGGGCGATGGGCCGGCCGAGGCGCTCGGCGTCGGCGGAGATTTGGTGGATGAGGGCGCGGGCGGCGTCGGGGTCGCGGAACTCGTCGACGAACTTCATATCCGGGACCCCTTGAAGGAATCGAGCTCATCCTCGAAAGTGCCGCCGCCCAACTGGCGGATCTGCTGGAGGGTGATGGCCGCCTCCTCCTCGTCGATGAGAGAGAGTGCGAAACCCACGTGAACGAGCACCCACTGCCCGGGAGACACCGCCTCCACAGGGAGAAGATCCGTGGAGATTTCCCTGCTCACGCCGCTGATCGTGACCGTGGCGCGGCCGGGGCTATCAACGCTCGTGATCTGAGCGGGAACGCCGAGACACATCCTGCAGCCTTTCCTTTCCCTGGGGTAGAAGCTCCGGGCGCAGCACCCGATGCTCCTTCATGGTGCGGAGGACCTCCTGGGCGTCCTCCTCGGACAGCACGTCCATGATGAAACCGTGAGAGATGAGCACCCAGTCACCCACCCCCACCTCCGGGGTGTAGGCCGTGCACACGCTGCGATGTTCCCCCTCAACATCCACCTCAGCCATGCCGAGCGGGCCGCCCGCCGGCTGGCAGCGCAGCACCTTTCCTGGCACGCCGAGGCACATCGTCAACGCCTCCCAGATTGTTCGTGGATGTGTACCTCCATCATGCCAGCCGGGGCATGCGTGCACGGCAGACAAGGGTCCACTAACCTGATCGCCCGCTCGAGCGCCGCCGGCTCCGCCCCCGCGGCCACCGCCTGCGTGAGCAGGGACTCCAGCCACGCGGCGTTCTGCGCCGTCGGCGTGAGAATCTGGCACCCCACGAGCGTGCCCTCCTCGGCCTCATACACGTGCGCGAGAAGACCCCGCGGGCCCTCGACGACGCCCACCCCCACGCCACTCGGCCGAATCTCCGCGACATCCCGGGCGACACCCACCTCATCCCCATACAGCTCCGCGCGCGCGAGAAGACCCCGGAGCGCCTCGCAGCTGGCGCGCACCGCACCCAAGCCTGCGCCCGCCTCGCTGAGCGCCGGGCCCGTGCGCCACGGGTAGTACCAGGAGCCCACCCGCACATCGGGGCGGCAGTCCGCGGAGCCCGGGCGGGACTCGCGGACGCGCTCCGGCCACTCCTCGACGGGGAAACGGAGCGGCTCCGGTGCCCCGCGCACGACCACCTCCGTGCCGAGCGGACCCGGCTCCAGGTTGAGGTCCACTCCCTCGGGCCAGGGCTCAGCGCGCAGCGGCTCAGCGGAGACGCCGGGGGCGGAGAGCGCGGAGGTGAGCTCGTCGAGAAGGGGAGCGGCCTCCTTGAGCAGGGCGGAGTCGGCGGGAGCGCGCACCCCGCCCACGACGGCCACATCCGGGAAGTGGCCCGGGCAGCCGGCGGCCCGAAGCAGCAGCGTGCCGGTGCGGCGGGCGAGGATCGCGAGCTCACGGTCCACGCCCACCAGGCGCGGGGCGAACGTGTCGATGACACTGCCGTGGTGGAGAAGCTCCCGGACGGCGTGCGCGGTGGGGGTCAGCTCCACGCCGCCGAGCAGGGACTCCAGCGCGCGAATGCCCGCGAGGTGGTGTGGGGTGGGGCAAATGCCGCAGAGGCGCTTGACGATCGTCGGCACCTCCGCCACCGGCGAACCCAGAAGGGAAGGCTCCAGCCGCGGCAGCGCCCCGAGATCCAGGTAGGCCCGCGGCCCCGGCTCCACGCACACGTCCACCCCGAAGGGGTTGATACTCTGCCCGACGCTGACGGTTGGCATGGCCTCATCACTGTCCTCTCGGCCCGCTCACCACGGTGTTTTCGCAGCTCAGTATACGTGGAAGGGAGGGGCGCGCATAATAGGGGCATGCATGAACTGAGCCTGCTCCGGGGCGTGGTGGACGCCGTCGAGGGGGTCGCGCAGGGGCGCACCGTGCTGCGTGTGGGGCTCGACGTCGGCAGCCGCAGCGGAGTCATCCCCGAGGCCCTCGACGGGGCGTGGCCGGTGGCTCGGCAGAACAGCGTCTGCGAGGGTGCGGAGCTCCAGGTCACGGAGATCCCCGCGGCCGTCTGGTGCCCGAGCTGCGGCTGCGAGCGCGAGATCGACGAATTCTTTGCGCTCACCTGCCCCGTCTGCGGGACGCCGACCGCCGACCTTCGGCACGGGAGGGAATTCCAGGTGACCTTCGTGGATGTGGAATGAGGGGGTTTGAGAAGACTGCGACTGGGAGCCAGACTATCACCAATGGTGTGATGAGAATGACAGTCATGTAGTTTCTCTTTAAGTTGAAAATGAGAGTACCTTAATCGGGGTCTGTTTGGATTCTGAGAGAAGGGTATGTGTTGTGAAGTCGTTTGCTCGTGCTTTGGTGGCTGTGGGTGTTGCTGCGGGAGTGTGTGTGAGTGGGTTGCCGGTGGCGGGTGCTGCCGGGGTTGATTTTTTGCCGTGGCCGTTGCCGGTGTGGGGTGGCGAGGTTTCTCAGCCTGATCGTGGGGTGCATAAGACGACGAGTGATGGGTGGGGGTTGCATGTGGAAAAGTCGGGGGAGCGTGTTTTTCTTGCTCCGGCGTTGGATGGTTCTGTCACGACTGGGCAAACGTATGGGAGTATGAATTTCCGTGCGTGGATTGATGGTCAAGGTGAGCCTGAACTTGATGCGATGTCGTTTGAGGCTGGGTATCAGATCGGTTGTGGGGTGAGTATTCCTGGTGGTGTTGATGCGGAGCTTGCTGGGGCGTTGGGCTCCTCGCCGACGATGCGGTTGGGTGGGGAAGCTGGTCCGAGTGTGAGCGTGAAGCTTCCGAATGTGCAGGGTGTTGATGTTTCTGCTGATGCTCGCGGGAAGGCTGAAGTGGGGGTAGATGGGAAGGCTGAGGTTGCCCCTACGGTGTCTGCTCATCTTGAGCCGGGTGCGATTACCAATGTGGTGTTGGTGGATAAGCAAATCGATCCGGGGTATAAGCGTGTTGCTGGTGGTTTTGAAGGGGCGGACATCCAGATTCATGGGTGCCTTGGGCCGGTGAGTGTTCGTTCTTATGCGACTGTTCACACGGCGTCTGCGACCTCGATGGATGCGATCACTGTGTACGGGGATCCGCAGCGGATTCGTTAAGTGGTGCAGTAACGGGGTGGTTTCACGGTAGTTGGTGGTTGTAGAGGGTCATCGTGCGGACGAGATTGTGTATCCGGTGTCTGGAGTTGGCTTGGATTGCTGGGCTTGTTTTTGTCGGCGGTATTGGTGCCGAGGTTGTAGAGGCAAAGGAGCCTACTGCGGAGGATATTGCCCGGTGTGAGAGGGAGAAAGCTGCCAGGGAGAAGCAATGGCAAGATCTTTATCTTGCAACCCATCCGGGCCATGTTGGTGCGATCCCGCCGAATCCAGCGCCGTATATTTGTGGTCCTGTCCCTGATGATCCCCCGCAAGTTGATCTGCCGGATGCTGGTGGGGCGAGGCGGGAGTATCACGGGTTTGATGTCCCGAATCGTTATGCCGATGATATGCGGGTCGGGTCTCCACGGACGGGGCTTCGTGAAAGGCAGGAAGAGCGGCGGCGGCGTGTTGAGGCGAATCAGGAAAAGTATGGTTCTGGTGTCAGCACTCATGCGCCTTCGCCGGCGGCGGAACCTGAAATGCGCAGAGAAGAGTCCCCTGCGCCTTTAGGGGAACATTCATCTCAGGATCAAGGTGCTGATGATGTTGTCGTATCCGGTGATTCCAGGCGTGATGACGATAGTGTGGGTGCTGATAGTAGGGAGAGTGGTTCTTCCTCGTTAGAAAATGCGCCGGATTCTAAGCAAGGAGAGGTGCCTTCCCCTCCCGGTGGGGACAGCAACAATGATGAGAGCCGGGTTGTTGGGAGTGCGCGTTTTTCTGGGTGGAAGAAAGCTTTGCTTGGTATTGTGGCGGCGCTTTTTGCTGTTGCGGCGGTGATGTGTGGGATTGGTGTGGTCGGTGCCCGGCGGGGCCGGGTGTGGCGGATGGTGATTCCGTGGTCGAATCGGCGTCGGCAGAGCCTGGTGCTTTTAGAGGATTCAGATTCTGATCGGGAACAGTTTTTCAAGGTGGATGTCCCTGTTGGTGGGCAGATGAAATCCACTCCTGAGGGTGGGGTGGTTGTTGTTGATGCTGCTGGTGAGGTGGTGTCGGAAATCAAGGCGCCGTGGGCGGTGGATGCTGCCGGCCGTCTGGTGGAGACTCATTATGTTGTTGACGATGCCCGTGGTGGTATCACCCAGGTCATCGTGCCTACCGAGAAGACGGTGTTCCCTGTGCTGGCGGATCCGGATGAGGAGAAGCCTTCGTGGTGGCAGAAGACGAAGAATGCTGGTTCGAAGGTATGGGGTGGAACGAAAAACGTTGCGAAGAAGACGTGGCATGGTACGAAGCGTGTGGCCCATGGTGTGAAAACCAGTGTGCGAAAGGGGGCCGGCTGGGTTGGGCGGAAGCATACCCAGGCGCGTGTTGCGTCACAGGTTGCTGTTGATCATTACTCCAAGTCGGATAGCAAGGTTGTTCGTGGTGTAGCGAGGACCGGCCAGGTGGGGATGCATGTTGGGGACGGTGTGTATGAAGTCGGTGAGCAGACTGTTGAGGGCACGGCTCCGTTAGTGGGGATGGGTGCTGATGATGGTCCTGGTGTGGCGGAATCGTGGAAAGAGGGTCCGGGTGCTTTGGTGGGGGCTAGTGACACGGTCAGTGTTGGTCAGGCGTGGAAACAGTTAGGTAAAGACACTGTTGCGTGGGATGAGTTTGCTCGTGGTGAGTATGCCAAAGGTGTTGGCAAGGCGGGCACGAACATCCTTGGTTTGGTGTATGGGGGTAAAGGTGTTCAGTCTGTATCGCGTGTAGGGCGTGTTGGCAGGCGTGTTGGGCGGTCGCTTCGTGAGACTGATCGCTTGGAAGGTGGAGCACGGCGTGTTGAGCGACTAGAGCCGACGCGGCCTGTTTCTGGTGATAAAGTTGCGCCTAGTCGCCACGAGCATAGTGGTCCTGTACGGGAGCATCCGGTCACGGATGTTGAAGCGCCCGGTGGGGATGTGCCGCGAACTGTGCCGGTGCCTGTTGATAAAAAGCCTGCGCCAGTTCGGGGTGTGGTGTTAACTATTCCGGATAGTGGTGTGTGGAAGGAGTACCCTAATCCGCAAGCTGTAGATCATTTTTTGCGTAATGATTTGTTTCTTCCTCCTGGGTCTAAGCCGTTTGGGGTGGATGAGCATGGGCGTGCTTTGAGCGAGCTTGAGTATGCGCAGACGTATTTGAGGCGTGATCCGCTGGCTCGGTATCCTCTTGCCTTTGATGAAGGCGAGAAGGTTGTGCCGCGGTGGCGAGAAGATGTGGATCGTGGTTTTGCTGCTGATCCGCCTCCGGTGAGGAGGTTGTTGTCTGAGGTTCCTGCGGGGAAGTTGTTTGCTCGGATTGGGTATCCTGGTGGCACAAATTTTACGGATCCTGGTGTGCCTTTTAAGGATCTGGCGATGCCTGCCCATAATTTGGCGCAGGAGTATCATGTGTATGAGTTGGTGGATCCGTCAAAGTTGGACGATGATTGGGTGATTATCGAGGGTAAGGTGGCGAAAGATCATGCTCAGCCTGGTGGTGGCCCGCAGTACCTTTTCGAAGGGCCGCACCCCATGACAGGAGAGATTGGTATACGATCTGCTAAGGAAATATTTAATTTTAAGATATTCCGCGAGCTTGATGATCGTGAAATTGCTGGTGTATTAGAAACCATATGGAAGCAGATGAAAGGCGGTAAGTGATGATGGTGTGTAATGACTTTGATCCGCGAAAGATTGAAATTATGTTGCCGGGAAGTAATCCGGTGCTGGATAAGAACACTCAGGCGAGACTTGCTAGGTTTGAGAATTATCGTGATGAGGGCCGAACTGTACCTGATTTTCAGGTAGCATGGACGTCGGAGGATTTGTCTTTGGTGGTTCGAACGTGTGAGTATTTGCGGGATCATCTGCCTGCGAGTGCGTTTCGGTTGGAGACTATTCCTGGTTTTCAGATTTTTCCGGAGCCGGATTGTTTGGCGATTGGGGCAACTGGTCCTGTGTGTGGTTCGTATTATGCGATTCGTCCTGGGCCGGTCGGTCTTTTTGGAGCTCATGAGTTGAGTGACTGGGAAGAGGAAGTTGTGGGTTCTGGTGCGTATAGCCGTTTTGAGGATGCACTGAAGGAAATCGTTTTCGACTGGTTGTTAAGTATTGGTCGCGTCTTAGATTGCGATGTATTGTCCTCTGGAATGTGTCCCGGTGGGTTGGATATGCAGCCGTATAACTGGAACGTGCATAAGTCATTATATAAACCGGAACAGCAACGGTATCTGGAAGAGACTTCTTTGGCTTTCATAGATTCCAGAGGACTGCCTCGCACGCGGGAAAATATAAACAAGTATATCACGCACGATTGGACTATTTTCAGGTCTACCGTTAATGATGATGCCTGGTTTATTGGCTACGATGCTCCTTATTTTAAGAATTTGGCACATGGATTGAACGTTGATATCTTCACATTCATGGACAAGGTTGCCGTGGCCATCGCTGAGCGCAAGAAGGAGCGGTAGCTTTCGCCCCGAAGATCCATCCGCAGCCGCCCCCCAGCAGGTCTACTCCCCGTCCCCTGCCCACTCAGTGAGGATCTCTTGGGCTCGGGCGGCAGCTTCAGGGACGCGGGCGGCCACCGCTGGGCTGAGCCCCACTCCGGGGTCCACGCGCTCGGGGACGATCCCCACCGCGGCCACCTCCTCCGGCTCCGCCCCGAGCAGCCGTGCCGCAGAAAGCAGGTCAAGCAGCCCCACTTGATGCGGGGAGAGGGAGGCCTCGCGCAGCCTCGGCAGCTGATCGCCGGTGAGAACCACCACCTCGCCCGGTTCCTTTCCCGCGATGGCGTCGAGGAGGAGCAGGTGGGTGGCGTCCTCGAGCACGGGAAGGAGCTCCATCCCGGAGATTCCCCCGTCCACGCACTGGACCCCCGCCGGCAGGGAATCAGCCACACCCGCCTCCCGCGCGGTACCATCTCGGCGGCCGGCGGCGTCGGGCATCCATGTGTCCTCCGGCTGGCCGCGGAGTGCGGCGAGGATGGCCTGGCCGGTGCCGTCGTCGTGAAGGATCGGGTTGCCGACGGCCAGCACCGTGATATGGCGCCGGCCCCCGGACCCGGGGGTGTGCGGCTCAGTCAATGCGCGGCCCATCGAGCGGCTGGGCGCCTCGGCGCAGCCAGACCGCGCCGTTAATCATGGAGGAGACGCCGCCGTGGCGTTCGAGGGTGTCGGCGCGCACTGCCAGGTAGATGTGGATGATGACGAAAGCCCAGATCACGTACATGAGCAGGGCGTGAATGAGCCGGGTGTCCGGCACCCCGATCCAGTGCACCGGGAAGGACAGCACCCGCCAGAAACCGCTGTACTGGTTCGACAGTCCGTAGAGTGCCAGGCCGGTGCCCATCTGGATGATGCACAAGGCGTAGAGCCCCGTGTAGGAGAGCTGCTGGAGCGGGTTGTGGGTGATGTAGAGCGGGCCCTCGCGGTCCAGGAAGGCGTAGTGGCGGATGGTTCCCCACAGGCCGCGGAAGGACTCCCGGGAATCGAGGGGCCACATGGCTCGCCATCGCAGCTGCTTGTGGCGGGAGAAGATCCACAGCCACACGCGGACGGCTCCCATCGCCAGCCAGCCCACCGCGGCGATCACGTGGATGAGCCGCACCCAGCCGAAGAAGTAGCCGCTGCCGTCGGGAATAGGGGCCGGCGCCGGCAACCACGAGGGGTTCATGATGTAGTAGCCGCTCACCGACAGCGTCACGATGAAGAACACGTTGAGCCAGTGGAGGATGCGGATGGAGAGCGGCCACAGGGGCACGCGCACCCACTGGGTGGGGTTGTGGGAGGCTCGACGCTCCGCCTTCGCGCGGCTCTCCACGGCGAGGGCGATGAAGCCCTGGAGGGTGAACTCCTCGCTGCCCTCGGGCGCGGTGGCCACCCCGAGCAGGCGCTGCCCGCGTCGGCGATGGCTTCGCGCGTGGCGCACCAGCGCGGACCTTTCCTTCGCGTTGAGCGTGGAGCGCTCGAGCACATCCTCGAGTTCTCCGCGCATGATGCGCTGCCCCTCGGCGAGGGCCAGCGAGTAGCGGCGCTCCGCGCTCGCCGGGGAGAACTCCGAGGGGACCGCCGGGGAGAGGTCCGGCGCGTTCGCGCGGAGGGAGGCGCGGAGGGCGGAATCGACGGGGTCTGTGCTCTCAGCGTCCGGGACGGCGGCCGCCAGCCGCAGCAACTCCCCGGAGCTCAGGCGGCTCGCGGAGTAGGCGCGGACGGGGCGCACGACGAGGGCGTCGACCGGGGCTGTCATGGGGTCATCACCTCGTACACCTTCTCGCCCTCCGGGTTGAGGACGTGGACCGCGCAGGACATGCACGGGTCGAAGGAGTGGATGGTTCGCAGGATTTCGAGCGGCTGATCAGGGTCGACGAGCGGATGCTGGCGCAGCGCCTCCTCATAGGGGCCGCGCTGGCCCTGGGGGTCCCGGCCGCCGGCCAGCCAGGTGGTGGGCACCACTGCCTGGTAGTTGGAGACCGCGCCGTCGGTGATGTGGATCCAGTGGCTGAGGCAGCCGCGGGCCACCTCGATCATGGAGAAGCCCTCGCAGTCCTCGGGCCAGGAGTCCGGCTCCCAGCGGTTGGGGTCAAAGACGTCGATGTCCCCCTGGGCGAGGTTCTCGATGAACTCGGGGAGGAGGTGATCGCAGAGGGCCTCCGCCGTCGTGACGGCCTCCACCGCGCGGGCGAGGGTGCGCCCGCCCGTCGAGTTGAGCTGGGGGACGGAAATCTTCAACGAGGCCAGCGCCTTATCGACGAGCTTCTTCGTCGTCTTCTCCTTCTGGAGATACGCGACGAGCACCCGCGCGAGCGGCCCCACCTGCGTGGCCCGCCCGTCGTAGCGCGGGGCCTTGGACCAGGTGTAGCGGCCGTCCTTCGCGTCGCCGAGCCAGGTGTAGGGCGGCTGCGGGCCGGTGTAGGTGGGGGTGGTCTCCCCGACGGAGGGGTGCAGGCCCTCGGAGTCCTTGCCCTCGCCATAGCTGAACCACGCGGAGGAGATGTACTCGCGGATCTTCTCGGCATCCACCTCGTGGAGGGCGGAGTAGTCGCCGTCGAGAATGACCCCGGGGCGGACCTCCGGGTGGACGCGGGAGACGGGCTGGCCAGACGGGCTGCCCGCGTAGGTAGCGCCGGCCATGCCGACGGCGAGGAAGGTGTCCGAGGAGCGGCCGATATCGAAGTAATCCTTGTAGACCCCCATGATGGCGAGGGCGTCGGGGAGGTAGCAGCCCTCGATGAACTCGCGGATTTCCTTCGCCCAGGCCTGGATGTTATCGAGGTTGACCTGGTTAAACGTCTCCGACTTATCGGGGTCGATGGAGCAGGCCATCCCGCCCACAAGGTAATTCGGGTGCGGATTCTTCCCGCCGAACACCGTGACAATGCGGATGATGCTGCGCTGGAATTGGAGGGCGTCCAAGTAGTGGGACACTGCCATGAGGTTGGCCTCCGGGGGAAGCCGATAATCCGGGTGATCCCAGTAGCCGCCCGTGAAGATGGACAGCTGCCCCGAGTCAAGGAGCCCCTCGACCGTCTTCTTCACCTCCGTGAAGCGCTCGACGCTATTGCCCTTCCACTTCGAGCCGATCGAATGGGCGAACTCGACGGCCTTCTGTGGGTCCGCCTTCGCCGCGGAGACCACATTGACCCAGTCGAGGGCGTGGAGGTGGTAGAAGTGCACGACGTGGTCGTGGCTCTCCTGCGCGGCGTTGACGATGTCCCGGATGAGCCGCGCCTGCCGCGGCGGCTCCGAGCCGATGGCATCCTCCACCGCGGTGACGCTGGCCACCGAGTGCGTGCCGGTGCACACGCCGCAGATCCGGCCCACGAAGGCCCACACATCGCGCGGGTCGCGGCCCTCCACGATGGTCTCAATCCCGCGGTACTGGGTGGTCTCGGACCAGGCGTCCGTGATGGTTCCGTTCTCGTGCTCCACCTCGATGCGCAGGTGGCCCTCGATGCGGGTGATGGGGTCGACGACAAGACGCTCAGCCATGATCAGTCCTCTTCCTTCCGCGGGGCGGGGTGCTGCTCCCCGTTCTCCTGGGCCGTCGGTACCTCATCGCCGAAGGCGGCGAGCAGCGCCCCCGATTCATCCTCGTGTCTGCGGCCGCGCACCGGGATCGTGCGCCCGAGCGTCACCACACCGTGCGCGGTGACGCCGGCCGCTGCCGTGCCGAGCAGCCCCCAGCCCACCTTCTCCGCGGTGGACTCAATGCCGATACCTCGGACGTGCGGGAGCACATCGTAGAAGGGGGTGAAGCGATCGAAGAAGTCCTTCTCCGTGCAGCCGATGCACGGGTGGCCCTGCCCGATCGGCCAGCCGCTGCGCAGGTTCCACTGGATGATGGGGCAGGGGCTGAACGTCGAGGGCCCCTTGCAGCCCACCTTGTAGAGGCACCAGCCATTGCGGGCGCCCTCGTCGTCGAAGGAGCGGACGAACTGGCCGGCGTCGAAGTGGGCGCGGCGCGGGCAGGAATCGTGAATGCGCTGGTCGTAGGCGAAGAGCGGGCGGCCCTCGGCGTCCACCTCCGGCGGCTTGCCGTGGGTGAGGAGGTAGGTGATGGTGGCGGTGATGACATCCCCGATGGGCGGGCACCCCGAGACATTGATGACCGGCTTGTCGGTGATGATCTCATCCACGCCCACGGCCCCGGTGGGATTGGGCTTCGCGGCCTGCACCGAGCCGTACACGGCGCACGCCCCCACCGCGAGGATGACGCTCGCGTGCTCGGCGGCCTCCCGGAGCACCTGCTCCGCCGTCTTTCCGCCGATCATGCAGTAAATCCCGTTCTCCTTCACGGGCACCGAGCCATTGACGACGAGGATATGCTCGGCGGCGTTGATCTCCTCCATCGCGTGATCTGCCGCGTGCCCGGCGGCCGCCATGACGAGCTCGTTGTAGTTCACGCTCAGCAGGTTGAGGACGAGCTCCTCGATGGTCGTTCCCCCCGAGCGAAGCACCGACTCCATGCAGCCCGTGCATTCCTGGAGCTGCAGCCACACGACGTTCGGCTTCCTGACGTCCCCGAGCTTCTGCTCGATCTCCTCGGCTTGGGCCTCAAAGCCCCCCGCGAGCGCGGGCGATCCCACCGCATAGACCGAGGCCAACGCCCCGCACATTTTCATAAAATCGCGGCGGGAAACTCCGCGGGCAATGAGGTTATCCCGGAGGTTCCCGGACCTCCAATATTCTCCCAGGCTCATAGCTCGGCATCCCTCTGACAGATGGGTGATACACCGCTCAGCCTAACAGCCTGAGAGTTTCTTAAATCCCGATAAAACTCCTGGTTATCCCCATATTCGGGAAGGGGAGGCGAGGCTTCACTGAGCGGCCTGGGTCACCTCCAGCGGGCCGGTGAGCCAGGAGAGCCAGGCGTCGAGCCCCTCGCCGGTCTTCGCGGAGAGCGGAATGATCGCGCACTCGGGGTTCACCTTGCGGAGGTTCGCGGTGAAGAGCTCGAGGTCCGCGCCGACGTAGGGCAGCAGGTCCATCTTGTTGATGACGACGGCCCCCACCGAGCGGAACATCACCGGGTACTTGAGCGGCTTGTCCTCGCCCTCGGTGAGGGAGTAGACCATGGCCTTGCGGTGCTCGCCGACCTCAAACTCCGCCGGGCACACGAGGTTCCCGACATTCTCGATGAGCACGAGGTCCAGCGTGTCCAGGTCAAGCCCCTCGAGCGCGCGGTGCACCATCGGGGCGTCGAGGTGGCACTCCCCGCCAAAGCCATTCCCCGTGTTGAGCAGCGAAATCTGGGCGCCCAGGCCGGCCAGGCGGTCCGCGTCCATGGAGGTTTCAATATCACCCTCGACGACGCCGACGCGCACCCGCCCTCGCAGGGCGTCGAGCGTGCGCGCGAGGAGCTCCGTCTTCCCCGCGCCCGGGGAGCTCATGAGGTTGACGCAGTGAATCCCGTGGGCGTCGAAGGCCGCGCGGTTTTCGGCGGCGCGGTGGTCATTTTCGTGGAAGATGTCCTCCAGCACGCTGATGCGTTCGCGGCCGGTCTCATAGCCCGAGTGGTCCCCGTGATCGTGCTCGGGGTGGTGATGGTGCTCGTGATCGTGGTGATGGTGCTCGTGCACTGTGCCGTCGTCGTGCCGATGGAAGCGTCCCATGGCGCCTGCCTTTCCTATGCGTCTTCCTCGGGGGCCGGTCTGCCTGTGCTGTCGGGGCTGCCCGAGCTGTCTGATACGGAGAGATCCACCACGGTGAACTCTTCGCCGCCGATGATACGAGCGACCTCCCCACACCGGGGGCAGTGGACGTCGAACTCCCCCTGCATGAGGGACTCATGCCCGGCGGGGCAGCGCAGCCGCCCGGGCACCCACTCCACATCGAGGGTGGCGCCATCGAGGCTCGTGCCCGCGGTGGTGAACTCCCACGCATAGGCGAGGGGCTCCGGCACTACCTGCCGCAGCGCCCCGATCCGCAGCCGCACGCTGTGAACCCGACGGCCCCCGGCCGCCCGCCGGGCCACCGCCGCCACCTGCTCGGAGAGCGCCACTTCATGCACGGTGTCGAGCCTAACTATCATCGGGGGCATGTGTCGGGAAGTGCGTGAGCTGCGGCTGCGCGGGGTGGTCCAGGGGGTGGGCTTTCGGCCGCACGTCGCGCGCATCGCCCGTCGCCACGGGATCCGCGGCACCTGCCTCAACGACGACACCGGGGTGCAGATCCTCGCCTGGGGCACGCCCGCGCAGCTCGACGCCTTCCGCCGCGACCTCCTCGGCGAGCTCCCCCCATTAGCTCACGTCCTGTCCGCCGACGAGCACCCCATCGCGCCCCCGCCCGGCCCCGCCCCGGAGGGCTTCCGCATCCTGGCCTCCGCGCACGCGCCGGGCCAGCGCACCCTGATTCCCCCGGACGTGGCCACGTGCCCGGAGTGCCTCGCCGAGATGCGCGACCCCACCAACCGGCGCTACCGCTACCCCTTCACCACGTGCACGCACTGCGGCCCGCGGCTATCCATCATTGAGGCGCTGCCCTATGACCGGCCGAACACCACCCTCCGCGTCTTCCCGCTCTGCCCCTCCTGCCAGCGCGAATACACCGACCCGGAGGACCGCCGCTATCACGCCCAGCCGATCAGCTGCCCGGACTGCGGGCCGCGGCTGTGGTTTGAGGCGCCGGGGGAGCCGGGCGGGGAGCCGGGGGAGCCCGGCGGCGTCATCGAAGGCACCGAGCCGGCCCTCGCCGCGGCCCGCCGGCTCCTCGAGGACGGCGGCATCCTGGCTCTCAAAGGGCTGGGCGGCTTCCACCTCCTCTGCGATGCCGCCCGCCCCGAGGCCATCGCGCGCCTGCGCCGCCTCAAGCGCCGGCCCGATAAGCCCCTCGCGCTCATGGTCCCGGACGTCGAGGGTGCCCGCGCCCTGACCCAGCTCAGCGAGGCCGACGCGCAGCTGCTCATCTCCCCGGCGCACCCCATCCTCCTCGCCCCGCTGCGCCCGGAGGTCCTGGAGCGAATCGCCGGCGCCACGACGGGGAAGGCCCAGGCCGCCGCGCAGATCGCCCCGGGCCTGCGCGAGTGGGGCATCATGCTGCCTTACACCCCCATCCACCATCTTCTCCTGGACCCGCCGCTTGACCGGCCGCTCGTCGTCACCTCCGGCAACCCGGGCGGGGAGCCCATCGAGTTCGATGAGCAGCGCGCGCGCACGAGCCTGCGCCCCTTCTGCGATGGCTTCCTCCTCCACGACCGCGGCATCCACCTGCCCGTGGAGGACTCGGTGCTCCGCGCCGGCGGGCCGGGTGGGCAGCCGATTCCCGTCCGTCGAGCCCGCGGCTATGCCCCGCTGCCCGTCCCCCTGCCGGAGCCCTGGGACAGCGGGCCGGTGGTGCTCGGCGTGGGCGGGGAGCTGAAGAACACGTGTGCGCTGGCCATCGATGATCTTGCACACCTCTCCTCCCATCATGGGGACATGGGCTCGCTGCGGACGCAGGAGTCCTTCGAGCGCTCCGTGCGCGTCTACGAGCAGCTGCGCGGCGAACGCCCCGAGCTCCTCGTCTGTGACCTCCACCCCGGCTACGCCACCACCACCTGGGCGGAGCGCTACTGCGCCGAACACGACGTCCCCCTCCTGCGCGTCCAGCATCACCTCGCCCACGCGCTCAGCCTCCTCG
This sequence comes from Corynebacterium uropygiale, assembly GCF_021568315.1. GTDB lineage: Bacteria > Actinomycetota > Actinomycetes > Mycobacteriales > Mycobacteriaceae > Corynebacterium > Corynebacterium uropygiale. Next base: position 120,257 of record NZ_JAKGSI010000004.1, on the reverse strand, counting down.
CCGAGCACGGGCGTGGGGAGGAGCCCGCGGTGGTGGCCGTCCTCGACGGGACCGGCTATGGTACCGACGGCGCGATCTGGGGCGCCGAGCTTCTCCGCGTCGAACCCTCCCGGCGCGGCTGCGAGCGCCAGCCCCTCATCCCGGAGTTTCCGCTGCTCGGCGGGGATCGCGCGATCCGCCAACCCTGGCGACTCCTGCTCGCGCAGTGCCGTGCGTGGGGGATCGAGCCGCCCCCGCTCGACGTCCTCCGCCGCCCCGAAGCCGAACTCCTCCGCGCGCAGCTCGACGCCCCACCCCGAGTGGGGCAGCGCTGGCCGCCGGGGGCCGTGGCCTGCACCTCCCTGGGCAGGGTTCTCGACGCCGCGGCCGTGGCACTGGGCCTCGTCGACGAGCAAACCTTCGAAGGACAGGCGCCCATGCTCCTCGAAGCCCAGGCGGCGGCCGCGCGCGAACGCCGCCCGAGCCGCGCCCGCTCCATCCCCGACGCCCTCCGCGAGCTTCTCCACGAGCAGCCCCCCAGCACCCCGGCGCCAGAGCGGGCGTGGACGTTCCTCCACGGGATCGCCGCGCACTGCGCCCGGGAGCTGGAGGAGGCAGCCCGGCGCGCCGGGCTCCGTGTGGTGGGGGTGAGCGGCGGCTGCGCGGTGAATGTGCTGTTCATCGGGCTGTTGGGGGAGGTCCTGGGCCGCCACGGGATCGAGCTTCTCACCCACCGCGTGGTGCCGCCCAACGATGGCGGGCTGAGCCTGGGGCAGGTGCTCGCCGGGCGGGCGGCGCTGCGCTGAGGTGCGCTGAGGTGCGCTGAGGTGCGCGGCCGCGCAGCCGCGCAGCTAGCAGATGCGGGGGAGGGGGTCACCCACCAGCATGTCGACCATCCGCGTCCCACCGAATCCCGTGACCAGGGCCACCTGCGCCGCCGGGGACTCCGCCACGCGCCCCACCGCGCAGGCCTCGGGGGCACCGGCGGCGTGGAGGGCGTCGAGGCCGGCGTCGGCCTCCTCCGCGGGGACCACCGCGAGGAAGGTGCCCTCGTTGGCGACGTAGAGCGGGTCGATGCCCAGCATGTCACAGGCCGCGCGGGTCATGTCGCGGACGGGAAGGTGCTGGTCCTCCAGCACGATGCCTAGGCCCGAGAGCTGCGCGCACTCGTTCATGACGGTGGCCACCCCGCCGCGGGTGGCATCGCGCATCCAGCGGGTGTGCGGGGCGGCGTCGAGCAGCGCGGCGGTGAGCCCGTTGATCGCGCGGGTGTCGGACTCGATGGGTGCCGAGATCGCCAGGTCCCCGCGGGCCATCATGACGGCCATGCCGTGGTCCGCGATGGGGCCGGAGCAGAGGATCCGGTCGCCCGGCTGGAGCCCGTGGGCGTCGAGCTGCACCGAGGCGGGAATCCGCCCCATCCCCGCAGTAGTGATGTACACGCCGTCCCCATGCCCGCGCGGCACGACCTTCGTGTCCCCCGTGACGATCCGCACCCCGGCCTTCTCCGCGGCGGCGTGCATATCCGCCACGATGCGGCGCAGCACTGCGATCTCCAGGCCCTCCTCGAGGATGAACGCCGCGGAGATCACCTCCGGCAGCGCCCCCGACACCGCGAGGTCATTGACCGTCCCGTTCACCGCCAGGTCCCCGATGGATCCGCCCGGGAATTCCAGGGGGTCAACAACATAGGAATCCGTGGAAAAGGCGATGCGGCTGCCGTCGTCCCCCTCCCCGGGGCTGCCTGGGAACGTGAGGAGGGCGGCGTCCTCCGCCTGCCGCAGCTCCGCCGACTCGTAGGCGGAGACAAACACCTGCTCAACGAGGGCTGCCGAGGCCTTTCCGCCCGCGCCGTGGGCCAGCGTGACCCGCTCATCCTTGAGGCGCGGCGCGCGGCTGCGCACCCGTTCGATGTTGCTGTGCACGCGGTGGACGTCCTCGTTGAGGCGATTCTTCGGATCCATGCCCCCGAGCCTATCGCTATGCTGGCCGCGTGAGTGAGAATGAGAACCCCAACGCCTTCCGCCCCGGCGAGCTCAACCGCTACTCCTCCCTCACGGAGGTCGCGAAGCTGAGCCACGCCATCCGCTCCACCGGGCGGCCCGTCGTGCTCGTGCCCCTCGGCCTGCCGTGCCACGCGGGAAACATCGAGGCCGTGCGCGCCGCCGCCTCCCTTCCCCGCGCGCTCGTCATCGCCGCGCTGTGGCGGGGGCTCGACGACGACAGCTCAGACAGCGCCATCGAGGACGCGGCCCAGGCCCTGTCCCGCGCGGGCGTCGAGGTGCTGCTCAGCGCCCCCGCGCGGGAGCCGCGCACCGAGGTGCACAGCCCGCTCGAGGGGGTGGGGCGTTCGCAGCTCACCGCGCTGGCGCGGCTGGTGCTGGGCAGCGGGTGCACGGACCTGGTGCTGGGGGAGCGGGACTATCGCCTGCTCATCGCGGCGCAGGCCATGATCACGGATCTCGCTATCCCCGTGACTCTCCACGCCATCCCCGTCATTCGGGATCGCGACGGCCTGCCCTTCAGCACCACGCTCATGGGCCTGGACCCGGCTGAACGGGAGGCGGCGGTGGCGCTGTCGGCTGCCCTCACGGCGGGGGCCTTCGTGGCGAGCGAGGGCGCAGACGCCGTCCTGCGCACCGTGGAGGAGACGGTGGAGGCGGCGCCCGGGGTGGAACTCTGCTCGCTCCTACTTTTGGACCCCATGCTGGGCCCGCTGGCAGAGGGGGCCACGGAGGGTCGGCTCCTCGCCGAGGTGGAGCTCAGCGCCTCGGGGGAGCGGGTGGAGGATAGCGTCGGCATCCTTCTGATGGATCGGGAGCGGGAGATTGCCCGCACCGCACTGGAGGCCGCGGGCCTGGACCCGGAGATCTCTGATGAGGAGTGGGCGGAATTGCGCTCCCTCCAGGGGCGAGTGCGCGCCGCCAAGGCCGAGCGGGAGGAGCGGGAAGGCCGCTAGGGGCCGGCGCGGGCTGGTGCGGAGTCGCCTGGCGCATCGCCGATTTACGAGCGCCCCGATAAATCCTCTACACTAAGCAAGTTTCCTCGCCCGGCGGCGGGGAGAAGCTGATACCTGAATAGTGGAAAGGGGATCGCATGGGGAATGCACACACCGCCTATGACCAGCGGCATGCGAATTCTTTGATTGGCTGCCTCGTGGTGGCCACGACGGTCATGATTCTCAACGAGACTGTCCTCTCCGTCGCCCTCCCGGCGATGATGTCAGACTTCTCCATCACGGCGGATGTCGCCCAGTGGCTGAGCACCGGCTTCATGCTCACGATGTCGGTGATCATCCCGGTCACCGGCTATATCCAGAAGGTACTGCCCACGCGTACCATCTTCTTCCTCTCGATGGGGCTCTTCCTCATCGGCTCTCTCGTGGCGGCGCTGGCCCCGGCCTTTGGCGTCGTGCTGGCCGGCCGTATTCTCCAGGCCTGCGGCACCGCGATGATGATGCCCCTGCTCATGACGGTGGTGCTCACGGTGGTGGAGCCCGCCCGACGCGGCGCCATGATGGGGATCATCTCCGTGGCGATTGCCGTCGCGCCGACCGTCGGCCCCACCCTTTCCGGCTTTGTGTTGTCCTTTGCGACGTGGCACTGGCTGTTCTGGATCATGGTGGTGCTCTCGCTCATCGTGGGGGTGGGTGGCGCGAAGCTGCTCATCAACGTCGGCGAGACCGAGCGCGCGCCCCTCGACATCCTCTCCGTGCTGCTCTCAGCCGTGGGCTTCGGCGGGCTCGTGTACGCGCTGTCCTCCATGAGCGCGGCGCTCCAGTCCGGCAACCCGACGCCCATCGTGTGCGCTGTGGTGGGGGTCCTCGCGCTCGCGGTGTTTGCGTGGTGGCAGCGTCGCCTTCTCGACGGCCGCGGCCCGCTCCTTGACCTCCGCGTGCTCACGTACCGCAACTTCGCGCTGGGGCTCACTGCGATTCTCTGCGGGTTCGGCGTGCTGATCGGCGCGGCGATGGTCATCCCGCTCTATCTTCAGGGCGCGCTGGGTGTGTCGGAGTTCGTCACCGGGCTGGTGGTGCTTCCCGGCGGCCTGCTGCAGGGCGTGGTCTCCCCGTTCATCGGGCGGCTCTATGACCGCTGCGGCCCGCGGCCGATTGCCATCCCGGGCGCGGTGCTGCTCTGCCTCGGTGTGTGGGCGTTTGTGCTGGTCGCGCCGCTGGGGAGTGTGCCCCTCGTGGTGGTGGCGCACGTCATCATGGCGGTGGGCATGGGCTTCGTCATGACCCCGATGATGAGCGCCGCCCTCGGCGTGCTGCCCGAGAAGCTCTACTCCCACGGCTCCGCGGTGCTCAACACACTGCAGCAGCTGGCCGGCGCGGCCGGCACGGCGCTGCTCATCGCGATGATGACCCTGGGCCAGTCCATGGCCGCGAACCGGGGGATCGAGGACCCGGCCGGGCTCCTCTCCTTCGGAACGCAGATGGCCTTCACGGTGGGCGGGGGCCTCACCGTGGTGGTGCTGCTGCTGACCCTCTGGGTGCGCCGCCCGGAGGACCAGGAGGAGGCGGCGAACACCCCCGCCTAGCGGGGCGCCTGAGCTGCGCTGATGCCGCCGCGGGGGAGGTTCTCCGCGGCGCTTCGTGCTTCTGAGCCGGGCCGGCGGCGCAGGAGGAGCCGCGTGATGACGGCCAGGTGGGGGAACTCGACGAGCATGCCGAGGATGAGCGCCGCGTGGGCGAGGGGGCGGTCGGGGAGGAGCGCCGTCGTGAGCCCCAACATGAGTGGGGCGTTGCGGGCAGAGGTCGTCATGGTGAGCAGGGCTTCCGCCGGGTAGTCGACGCGCAGCGCCCGGAAGCTCGCCTTCCCCAGCTGGTACATGAGCACGAAGAAGCAGAACACCACGCCCAGCACGAGCCCGAAGAGCGCGGGATGCTGAAGGATGATCTCCGCATTTGCGGCGATGACGCAGCACACGAGCGCCGCGAGAATCCACGGCACCAGCCGGTCCGCCACACGCCCGACCCCCGGGATGAGCCGCAGCCCCAACCCGATCACCGCGGGCAGGACGAACCATTCCCCCAGCGTGGGAAGGATCTCCCCGAGGATGGTCCCGACGCTCAACCCGCCGAAGAGGAACAGCCACACGGGGTAGAGCAGCAGCTGGGTGACCATGTTGATCGGGATGAGCGCCGCGCCCGTGGCCGTGTCCCCGCGAGCGAGCCGCGTGTAGCCGAGAAACCAATCCGTGCAGGGGCTCAGCATGTAGATGGCCACGCCCAGGCGAATGTCCGCCTCCGCCCGCCACAGCGCGAGGCTTGCCAGCGCCGCGACGATCGGGATGAGCACGAAGTTGCCCACCCACGCGATGAGCATGATCCGGGGCCGCGGCCGATGGGCGGCGGGCGAGGCGTCGTCGCGCGGGCGCCGGGGGAGGCAGGCGAAGAGGCTGAGCACGAGCAGCAGAATGAGCGGATCAACGAGCTTGCCGGCCACCCCCGCCGCGGCCGGGGAGAACCAGCCCACCAGGCAGCCGAGGACCATGGCGAGCGGCTGGAGGAGAGCTAGCACGCGCACTCCGTCCCGCAGCAGTTGAGGTCATCGATAATCATCCCGTGCTCCCGCCAGAGGTCCAGCCCGCTGGCGTCGCGGCCGAGCCGCCCGGCGATGATCCCCGCGATGTACGCGAAGCGCTGGCGGAACTTATAGATGAAGCAGAAGCGCCGGTTGCCGTGGCGGACCATCGGGCCGCTGATAAAGAGATTCGGGGTGATGGTCGACTCGTCATCCTCGGTGAGTAGCGGCCATCCGTCCTCTCGACGCTCGCAGAGCCGCGCGATGGGCCCCAGCCCCGCCCCATAACCCGTCGCCGCGATGGGCGGGTTGTCCACGCGGAGGGTGGAGCCATCATCGAGCTGCAGCTCATAGCCCTCGTCGGCGCGGCTGACCAGCTCCGCGTCGTGGGGGATGGGGTGGAGGAGCCCGGTGTGGGAGGCCTCGGCCAGACGCCGGCGGCTGCGCGGCGCGAGGGAGATCGAAGGGTCGGCCGTCTGGTCCTCCCAGGGGCGGTGGGCGTCGAGAAGCCACACCTCTGCGCCCTGGGCGACGTGATGGCAGGCCAACTCTACGCCGGACTCGTAGCCGCCGATCACCGCGACCCGGCCCGAGTGGCGTCGCCACGCGTGCAGGGTGGAGGAGTGGTGGCAGAGGTCCCGGCCGGGGATGCCGGGCAGCAGCGGCTGGTGGTACTCCCCGGCCGCCCACACGAGGTGCCGGGAGGCGGCAGGCCCCCGGGAGGTGCTCAGCCGGAAGATGCCATCCTCATCGACCTCCACGCCGGTGACCTCTGTCTGGGTGAGGACGGGCACCTCGAAGTAATTCGCGAGGGAGCGCAGGTAGAGGGCGTATTCCTCCCCGCTCGGGTAATCCGTGTGGAGGGTATGGGCAGGGGAGGTGAGGGGGTGGATGGAGTTGAGGTCCACCGCGCCGTAGCCATTCGTCGTGAAGGACGGGGTGAGCATGGACTGCGAGTGATGCCAGCGGGTGAAGCTCTCCCCGATCTCCCCGGCTTCGACGACGCCGACCGTCATATCCTCGACGGCCTGGCAGGCCAGTGCGGTGCCGATCCCGGCCGGGCCCGCGCCCACCACGATGACGTCGAGCGGCTCAGCTGAGCTCATGTGAATCTCCTCGGACAAGGGTGCTGTTCTGAAAACCATTCCCGATAGTAGACCACCCCTCCCCTCAGAGAGACACCTCCGCGAGGAGAAGGTCCACGAGTGTGTCGTAGACCTCTCCCACCCGCACGAAGTCCTCGTGGCGCTCCACCACGAACTCCACCCGCAGGCTCCCTGCCTGCGAAGAATTCCCGACGAGGAGCAGTTCCTCCTTGCCATCGCCGCGGGAGAAATCCTCGTTGCGGCTCCAGCCATCGTCCATGTCGCAGGACTCCGGGGTGAGGGCGTGCGTGAAGGTGGCGAGGTGGGCGCTCACCCCCTCCTCCCGGTAGATGAGCACGCGGGAGACGAGCCCCTCCTCGGGCTCGCTCGGCGGATCGGTGACGAAGAGGCCATCGCGTCCGGGCGGCTGCCAGGCGTCGAGAAGGGAGCGGAACAGGGTGGCGTCGAGAATGCCCTCGACGTTGAGGAGCGAGGCAGTGTGTGCGTTGTTCATAGCCGGAAGTATGGCAAATGGGTCGGACATGAACGAGGGGAGATCACCCCCGCGGGCCGTGTTCGCTACCGGCGTACAAGCCCAAACATGGCCTCTGACCAGCGGGTATGTGCGCAGAATGCGGGGCGCGGCGGCGAAGGGAGGAAGCCGTGTCCGCCCGGGGCGTTATTGTAAGTGGAACGTAGTAGAAACAGACAGGGGTTAAGACAAGATGTTCGAGAGGTTTACCGACCGTGCTCGACGCGTCATCGTTCTGGCGCAAGAGGAAGCGCGGATGCTGAACCACAATTACATCGGCACCGAGCACATTCTCTTGGGGCTGATCCAGGAGGGCGAGGGCGTGGCCGCCAAGGCCCTCGAATCCATGGGGATTTCCCTCGATGCCGTCCGCCAAGAGGTGGAGGAGATTATCGGCCACGGCTCGCAGCCGCACCAGGGCAACATCCCCTTTACCCCGCGGGCCAAGAAGGTCCTGGAGCTCTCCCTGCGCGAGGGGCTCCAGATGGGGCACAAGTACATCGGCACCGAGTTCCTCCTCCTCGGGCTCATCCGTGAGGGCGACGGCGTGGCCGCCCAGGTCCTCCAGAAGCTGGGGGCTGACCTGCCGCGCGTTCGCCAGCAGGTCATCCAGCTGCTCTCCGGCTACGAGGGCACCCAGCAGGAGCAGGACCAGGGCCCCATCGGCGCTGGTGCCGGCAGCCGCGGCCGCATGGGCGGTGGCTCCGGTGAGCGCTCCAACTCCTTAGTCTTAGATCAGTTTGGTCGGAACCTCACGCAGGCGGCCAAGGAGGGCAAACTCGACCCGGTCGTGGGGCGCGAGAAGGAAATCGAGCGCATCATGCAGGTCCTCTCCCGCCGAACGAAGAACAACCCGGTGCTCATCGGCGAGCCGGGCGTCGGCAAGACCGCCGTCGTCGAGGGCCTGGCGCTGGACATCGTCAACGGCAAGGTCCCGGAGACGCTGAAGGACAAGCAGCTGTACTCCCTCGACCTCGGCTCCCTCGTGGCCGGCTCCCGCTACCGCGGCGACTTCGAGGAACGCCTGAAGAAGGTCCTCAAGGAAATTAACCAGCGCGGGGACATCATCCTCTTCATCGATGAGATCCACACCCTTGTCGGCGCCGGCGCGGCGGAGGGTGCCATCGATGCCGCGAGCCTCCTCAAGCCGAAGCTCGCCCGCGGTGAGCTGCAGACCATCGGCGCCACCACGCTCGACGAGTACCGCAAGCACATCGAGAAGGACGCCGCCCTCGAGCGCCGCTTCCAGCCCGTCCAGGTGCCCGAGCCCAGCGTGGACCTCACCATCGAGATCCTCAAGGGCCTGCGTGATCGCTACGAGGCGCACCACCGTATCACCATCACCGACGGCGCCCTCGCCGCCGCGGCCCAGCTCTCCGACCGCTACATCAACGACCGCTTCCTCCCGGACAAGGCCGTCGACCTCATCGACGAAGCCGGCGCCCGCATGCGCATCCGCCGCATGACCGCCCCCGAAGGCATCCGCGAGATCGACGACAAGATCGCCGACGTCCGCCGCCAGAAGGAAGCCGCGATCGACGCCCAGGACTTCGAGAAGGCCGCCGGGCTGCGCGATCAGGAGCGCAAGCTCAAGGAGGAGCGCACGGCGAAGGAAAAGCAGTGGCGTGCTGGGGAGCTCGACGAAGTCGCCGAGGTGGGCGAAGAGCAGATCGCCGAGGTTCTGGGCAGCTGGACCGGCATCCCCGTCTTCAAACTGACGGAGGAGGAGTCCAGCCGCCTGCTGCGCATGGAGGAGGAGCTCCACAAGCGCATCATCGGCCAGGAGGACGCCGTCAAGGCGGTCTCCCGGGCGATCCGCCGCACCCGCGCTGGCCTCAAGGATCCCAAGCGCCCGTCCGGATCCTTCATCTTCGCCGGCCCCTCCGGCGTGGGCAAGACCGAGCTCTCCAAGGCACTCGCGGAATTCCTCTTCGGCGAGGATGACGCCCTCATCCAGATCGACATGGGCGAGTTCCACGACCGCTTCACCGCCTCCCGCCTCTTCGGCGCTCCCCCCGGATACGTCGGTTACGAGGAGGGCGGCCAGCTCACCGAGAAGGTCCGCCGCAAGCCCTTCTCCGTCGTCCTCTTCGACGAGATCGAGAAGGCCCACAAGGAGATCTACAACACGCTGCTCCAGGTGCTGGAAGATGGCCGCCTCACCGACGGCCAGGGCCGCATGGTGGACTTCAAGAACACCGTGCTCATCTTCACCTCGAACCTGGGCACCGGCTCCATCTCCAAGGCCGTGGGCATGGGCTTCTCCGGCTCCGCCGAGGCCGACGAGGAGGCCCGCTACGAGCGGATGAAGCAGAAGGTCCACGACGAGCTGAAGAAGCACTTCCGGCCTGAGTTCCTCAACCGCATTGACGACATCGTCGTCTTCCACCAGCTCACCCAGGCACAGATCGTCGAGATGGTGGAGCTGCTCATCGGCCGCGTGCGCGATGCTCTCCGCGCGAAGAACATGGACATCGAGCTCACGGAGAAGGCCAAGAACCTGCTGGCCAAGCGCGGTTTCGACCCGGTGCTCGGCGCCCGGCCGCTGCGCCGCACTATCCAGCACGAGATCGAGGACACCCTCTCCGAGAAGATCCTCTTCGCGGAGTTCACCTCGGGTGACACGGTGCTCGTGGACGTCGAGGGCTGGGACGGCGAATCCAAGGCAACCGAGGACGCCACCTTCACCTTCACCGCGAAGAAGGGCGGCGCCTCCTCCGAGGATGAGGACGGAGAACTCTCCATCCAGGCGGCGGAGGCCGTGAAGAACGTGGCCGATGCCTCCCAGGGGGACGTGCCCGAGAGCGACACTGCCGACGGCCTCGACATGGAAACCATCCGCAAGGAGGGTGCCGACGTCAGCGATGATCACGGCACCGGCACCTTCGGCCGGGGCTCCTCCTACGGCCAGCCCGGCGGGGATGACACCCCGGGCCAGGGCGGCGCCCAGCCCCAGACGCCCTAAGGAAAGGCGATAGGCCGGGGGCGATGCCACCGGCGAGATCAAGGGCCCAGCCCGCCGATGAGCGGGTTGGGCCCTTCCTCATATGCGCAGGGCGCTCGTGGCGTGGCCGGCGCTCTTGCGGGGGGGGGGGAGCGCGCCATAGTACTGTGGCGGGAAAAACGACTTCCCCGTGGATAGTGTGCACTGAGGAGTGGATGATGCTCGACGATGATGATCGGCGGCGCGTGAAAAGGTACGTCCCTCTCATGATTCTCGCGTGCCTCCTCCTCATCTTTTCGCCGTGGGTCATCATTGGCGGGTATGCGGTGTTTTTCGGCTGGTATCCGGGTGCTGGGGGTAATTATGGGAAAATGGGCCTCACCCGTGATGAGCGCGGCACTGTGGCAATCGCGGTGAATACGTGCGGCCTCCCCGTCGATACCATCACCCTTCAGCAGCGGGAGGTGACGCAGACCCGCTACCTGGTGGATCGGGTGTCCGGGTATGTGGAGATTCCGGTGGAGGGAGTCTGGGATTATCGCGTTGACGTCAATCCGGACAGCAGCCTCTATCGGGGATTCCCGCAGGGAGGCGATCATTCCCCGGAGAATTTTTCGGGCACGGAGATTCGCGGCTTTCAGAGAACTCTGTGGAGAGAATTGACCGGGTATGGCCCCACATATTTCGTCAATCCCGCCTGGTATCCGAAGAGAATCAGCGAATTAGACGCGGATATATCCTCTGAATGGGTCGTGGTGGGCAGTAAGCCACCGAGTTTAGCCGCCGAGGGCACCCGTCCCGACGGGCTCGTGCAGAAAGTGAGCCGCGAGGACTTCATGGCCTGTACCGATACGTATCGAGGGGTGTGGCTGCGATGAAGGCTTACGTAGGGTGGCCACGCTGGGTCCGATTCATCTGGGTGCTCGTGATCATTGTGCTCTGCGTGGAGCTTTCTGTGCGCCTTGCCCCGCGGGTTCTTCTCCATGGTGGGCAGTCGGGGCAGGCGGGTGTGACGGTCGATGGTGCGGGGCAGCTCCTTGTGGCGGTGAACGCCTGCGATCACGCGGTGGATAGCGTCGTCGTGTCAACGGGGGAGAATCTTGCGGCGTATACCCTCGATGAGCCGCGCACGGGCTCCTTTACCGTGCCGTACGACGAGCACGGCGAGGGCTGGGCGAGCTCCCCGGCCACCCCGCACCAGCGACTCGATCGAGCCGGCGCGGAGGAAACATGGGTGATGGCCGCGAAGAAGGCCTCGTGGTGGGAGAAGCAGGGGTACACCGGCTCGCAGTCCGTGCGCAGCTCCTATCTGCCGGGGAAGCTGGAGGACTACGCGGAACAACTCTCGCCGGAGACGGTGCTTGTCGGGGACGGGACCTCCCTCGCTTCCGTCCCCATCGAGGAGTTCCGACGGTGCGCGGAGGGGGAGACGAACACCCCCTAGCGTCCGCTACACTGCCCTCCATGGGAATCTACTTTCGCAAGAAGCAGAAGGTCGGCAAGAACTCGTGGCTGAACTTCTCGAAGTCCGGGGTGTCGAGCTCGACGAAGGCCGGCCCGGTCACCGTCAACTCGCGCGGCGGCTTCACCGTGAATCTGCCCGGGGGATTTCACTTCCGCGGCCGCTGGAAGAAGTGAGCTCTTCCGGAGCTCTTCCGGCGATGAGGTGACGCCCCGATCCCTCCGCCCCTTCGCCCCTCCGCGCTGAGGAGGGCTATAGGTGCCGCCCACAGTGCCGCCCACATCGCCCCGTATACGTGACTTCACCCGCATATTCTGCCCGGGAGTGTGGTTTCTTGCCCGATTTGGCTACACTCTCGGTATGTGAGTGAGGATCAATCGCATTGGGATGAGCATAAGGCACCACACCATCACGATGACCAGCATTTCGAGCTCGGTCTCGCTGCCGACGCCGTTCTCCGCCTCGGCATGCTTCTCATGGGGGCGGGGACATCGGGCTACCGCGTCATCCGGGGGATGAAGCGAGCGGCGCGCGCCCTGGGTTTTGACCGGCTGGACGTCGTCGTCTCTGTCACCTCGATTGAATGCACGTTCCACCGGGGGAATCTGTTCCGCACGGTGGTGGCGGCGCAGCAGTCGCCGGCGATTGACTCCTCGCGGATCGAGGCGCTGGAGTACATCACCCACCACATGCATCAGCGGATCACGCCGGAGCAGCTCAACCGGCGCCTCGACTGGGTGGAGCGGAACGTCCGAGCCCCGCGGTGGAGCCCGACGGTGCTCACCATCGCGGGCGCCTGTGCGTGTGCGGGCTTCGCGGTGCTCAACCACGTGCCGTGGCCGGCGGTCGCTGCGGTGGCGGTGGCGGCCGGCGCTGGCCAGTTCACCAGGACGTTTGTGGCTCGGCAGCACGCCATCCAGCTGGCGGGCGTGGCCGCGGGCGGTATTGTGGCGTGCCTCGTCTACTGGCTTATCACGCTCGTTGTTCCTCACCCGGAGGTCATCAGCAGCGGTGTGGTCTGCTCCGTGCTCTTCCTCATCCCTGGGTTCCCGCTGTTCTCCTCGGTCATTGACCTCGCGCGCTTTGACTTCTTCGCGGGCATGTCACGCCTGACATATGCCCTCAGTATCATCGCGGTGGCGACGTTCTCCGTCGGCGTCATCTGCTGGATCACGGGCATCAACCCCGAGCCACCGAAGGCCCCGGCCGGCATGATGCCGATGTGGTGGTATGGCGCGGCGGCGGTCGCGAGCTTCGTCGGCATCGCGGGATTCGCCTTCATCTTCAACTCCTCGCGCCGCATGGTGCTCGTGGCCTCGACGGTCGGCATGATCGCGAACGTCGGCCGCCTGCTGCTCGTGGGCTACACGGGGCTGCCCTTCTTCCCCGCGATGTTCGCGGGCCTTGTGGTGGGGCTCGTCGGCGCCCTCGCCTCCAAGAAGGCCGCCTTGCCGCGCATCACGACGACGGTCCCGGCCTCCGTCATCATGGTCCCGGGGGCCATGATGTTTAACGCGGTCTACCACGTCACTATCAATGACATGTCCCTCGCGCTCGCCAACGCGGCCTCGGCGGGCGCCGTGGTCGTCGCCATCGCCGCCGGCCTCACCCTGGCGCGCATGCTCACCGACCGCGACTGGATGTTCGGCCACCTCATCAACTTCGACAAGCCTCTAGAGGGGGAGCCGAAGGTATCCTGGTGAGTCCTGCTCCACCAGCCCATCCTCGATGAGCGAGAAGAGCGCGCGGCTCCACTGGGCCTCGTCGGGCCATAGCCGCTTGACCTCCTCCACGGGGAGCGGCGCGAATCCGGGGCTCTCCCGCAGCGCCGCCATGATCCGCCCGCGGGCCTGGCGGTCCGTGCCCTCGAACTTCTGCACGCGCCGACGCGCCCCGCGCAGCGCCTCCTCATCGGGCTCCGGGCAGCCCAGCCTCTGCCACTCGCAGCGCCCCACGATCGGGCAGTCCTCGCAGCGCGGCGCCCGCGCGGTACACACGAGCGCCCCGAGCTCCATGAGCGCCACGGAGAATTCCGGCCCCTCGGGTCCCTCGCCCTCGGGGAGGAGGGCGCCCACCCGCTGCAGGTCCCTCGCGCGCGCGGGCGGGGTGAGGAACGCGCCCTCGATGGCGCGCTCGTACACACGCCGGACGTTCGTATCCACCACCGGCACATTCTTCCCAAACGCGAAGCACGCGACCGCCCGCGCGGTATAGGCCCCGATCCCCGGCAGGGCGAGCAGCGCCTCGACGTCGTCGGGAACCTCACCCCCATGGTTCTCGACGATCACCCCCGCGCACTCCTTCAGCCGCAGGGCCCGCCGCGGGTAGCCGAGCCGACCCCACGCGTGGAGGACCTCGGCGGTGGAGGCCTCGCTCAGCGCGCGCGGGGTGGGCCAGCGGCGGAGCCAGTCCTCCCAGGAGGGGATGACCCGCTGGACGGGGGTCTGCTGGCTCATGACCTCGCTGAGAAGGATGGCCCACGGGCTGGTGCCGGGGCGCCGCCACGGGAGGGGGCGGGCGTGTTCCCGGTACCAGGAGATGAGTTCAGCGCGGAGGGATTGTGCCACACAAGGACGATAACCGCCGCGCGGGCGCGAGCCGAAACCGTGGTCATGTCGCGATCCCCGGGAGCCTTTTGCCACAATAGGATTCATGCCGCTTCATGATGAACTCACCAGTCCGCAGGCCGTGTGGGATGAGCTCCTCGCGGGCAATGAACGATTCGCCGCGCAGGCCTCGGAGCACCCCCACATGCACGACGAGCGCCGGGCGGAGCTCAGCGCCGGGCAGAGCCCGCGCGCCGTGGTGCTCTCCTGCTCGGATTCGCGCGCCCCGGTGGAGCTCCTCTTCGACTCCGGTTTGGGCGACATCTTCGTCGTGCGCACGGCGGGGGAGATCCTGGGGCTCTCGGTGCTCGCCTCGGTGGAGTATGCGGTCAATGGTCTGGGCTGTCCGCTGGTCGTGGTCTTAGGCCACGAGTTCTGTGGCGCCGTGGGCGCCGCGCTCACCGCGGTGACGACGGGCGAGCTGCCCGGGGGCTTCAGCAATGTCCTCGTGGAGAGGGTGACGCCCTCGGTGCTCGCCGCCCAGCGGGAGGGGCACACGGAGTCCGCGGACGTCGAGCGCGTGCACGTCCGGCACACCGTCGATACCCTCTTCGCCCAGTTCCCCGCGCTGCGGGAGAAGGTGGCGGAGGGAAGCGTGGGCGTCGTGGGGGCACGCTACCGGGTGAGCGATAACCGGGTGGAAACCGTGTGCAGCCACGGCGTGGAATAACCCATCGGGGCGGGGTGGCGGCTTAAGCTTGAAGGCGTGAGTCATCAACCGCCCCGTCGTTTGCCGCCTGAGATTTACATGCGGCGGCGTGTTGCCGCCGTGGTGATCATCGTTGTGCTCGTTCTCCTGCTCATTTGGGGGTTGGTGTCCTGCGGGGGAGGAAAGAATGAGGAGCCGACGCCCGCCGCGAGCGTGAGCAGCTCGAGCAGCGCGGCCCCCACCACGGAGAGCTCCAGCGAGACGACGAGCGCCTCCGCCAGCGAGAGCCCGAGCGAGACGACGTCGAGCGTCGTGAAAGACCCCAACGCCACCTGCACCCTCTCGGACCTCATCATCACCGCGCGCAGCGACCGCCCCTCCTACGGCCCGCAGGACACGCCCATCTTCTACATGAGCGTGGACAACCCCACGGCCGCGGATTGCGAGATTGACCTCGACGCCCAACCCCTGCGCTTCGAGGTCTATGAGATGGCCACGAACCGCCGCGTGTGGGCGGACGTGGACTGCACCCAGTCGGAGGCCACCGGCAAGCGCGTCTTCGAGGCGGGCAAGGCCACCACTTTCGAGGCCCAGTGGTCCCGGGCCAGCAGCGCCCCGCAGCAGTGCGAGGGCCGCGAGCCCGTCGCCCCCGGCGGCTACTTCCTCCACGGCGTGGTGGGGGACAACCCCTCCGCCGCGTACACCTTCAACTTGGGCTAAATCCGGGCTAGGAGGGGCCCGGGGAACTCAGCCCCGCCGCCTCGAGGGCCTCGTGAATGGTGCTCACCGTGCTGAGGCGCAAGCCGGGGACGGAGCCTGCTGTAATGTCTGAGCCCGCGGGGATGAGCGCCCGGCGGTAGCCGAGCCGCGCCGCCTCCTGCACGCGGCGGCTGAGGTTGGGGACGCGGCGGATTTCCCCGGAGAGCCCGATCTCCCCGAGCGCAATCGTCTTCTCCGGGAGGGCGCGCCCCTGGTGGGTGCTCGCCGTGGCGAGGGCGACGGCCAGGTCCGTGGCCGGGTCGTGAATGCGCACCCCGCCGACCGTGGCCACATAGACCTCCTGGTGCTGGGTGCGCACCGCTGTCCGCTTGGAGAGCACGGCGAGGATCATGGGCACGCGGTTGCCGTCGACACCCGTGACGACCCGCCGCGGATTCTTCGATTCGGTATCCACCACGAGGGACTGAATCTCCACGAGCATGGGGCGCACGCCGTCGAGGGCCACGGTGATGGCCGAGCCGTCGGGGGTGCGGCCGTGCTGGGAGAGGAAGAGCCCGGAGGGATCGGGGACCTCGTGGATGCCGTCGGAGTGCTGCTCGAAGCAGCCGACCTCGTCGGTGGCGCCGAAGCGGTTTTTCATCCCCCGCAGCATCCGCAGACTGGAGTGGCGATCCCCCTCGAAGTGGAGGACGACGTCCACCAGGTGCTCGAGCACCCGCGGCCCGGCCACCGCCCCGTCCTTGGTGACGTGCCCGACGAGCAGCACCGGGATGCCGGTGTTCTTCGCGATGGTTGTGAGGGTGGCCGTCACCGCCCGGGACTGCGCCACCCCGCCGGGCACGCCCTCGACGCCGGGGGCGTGCATGGTCTGGACCGAATCGACGATGAGCAGGCTGGGGCGCAGCTGCTCCACGTGCCCCATGATGACGTCGAGGTTGGACTCCGCCGCGAGGTAGACCGTCTCGTGGACGGCGCCGGTGCGCTCGGCGCGGCCACGTACCTGCCCGGCGGACTCCTCCGCGGTGACGTAGAGGACCGTGCGCGAGGAGTCCTTCTGCACCCACTGCGAGGCCACCTCCAGCAGAAGAGTGGATTTGCCGACGCCCGGCTCGCCGGCGAGGAGCACGACGGATCCGGGAACCACCCCCGCACCGAGAACCCGATCGAGTTCCCCGATCCCGGTGCTGAGCGCTCGGCTGGTGCTCACGTTGATCTTGGTGAGCGGAGCGGCTGGGGAGGTGGGTGTTAAAGGAACAACCCCCGGGCGGGGGTTGGTGGAGGATCCGCTGGTGCCCTGGGCGGGGACGGACTCCTCGAGGGAGCCCCAGGATCCGCAGTCAGGGCAGCGGCCCAGCCACTTCGGGGTGGAGTAGCCGCATTCCCGGCAGACGTAGAGGGTGCGTGGCTTTCGCGCCATACGGAGTGAAGGGGCCTACTTCGCGTTCTGGAGGCCCGATTCCTCACCACCGTGGACCGAGCGCTCCAGCGAGCCGGCCGGCAGCTGCGGGGCGTTCACCGTGGCGTCCATGTTGATGGTGGTGCCGTTATCGAAGGTGAAAGTGACCGGGAGGTGGCCGGCGTAGGCGAAGTCCTTGTTCTCGATGGTGTTGGACACCCGGTAGATGCACTGGTTCTTCTCGGTGCCGTCCTGCGGGCCGGTCTGGAGGGCGTCCGCGGAATCGGAGAAGAGGGTGCAGCCGCGGCCGATGGGCGGGAGCTCGCCGTTGAAGGTGACGTCGGTGCCGTCGAGGGTCACCTTGGTGAGGGTGACCTCGTGCTTGTGGCTGGCGTTCTCACCCTGAGCGCTCCCGGCGGTCTTGGGGTCCTGGTTCGTGATGATGAAGCGGAGGGTGTTGTTGTTCGCGTCGTGCGGATCGAGGATCACGGTGAGGTCGCGCACGGAGAGGGAGTTGTTGTCAGCGTCAGCGTTGGTGCCGTTGATCGCGGGCACCTGGTCCGCGGTCTGGGAGATCTGCCCGGCGGAGCAGGCGCCGAGAGCAAGAGCGGAAGCAAGGGTGGCGGTAACAAGGAGGCCGCTGCGGGCGGCCGACTTGAGGGACTTCACGGAACGGTCCTCCGGATTGCAGGGTGATGACGTCTTTTTCATCCCTACCTTAGCGCCTTCACGGTGTCTGTTCACAGACACGGGGGTGTATCCATCTTTATGTTGACCTCCGATCCGGGGCCCTCCGCCGCGGCCGCCGCCCGCCGGCCGTGTAGAATAGTGGGCCGAACAACTGGGCATCTCTACGAGGAGAAGGAATGGAATTCAAGGTCGGGGACACCGTTGTCTACCCGCACCATGGTGCTGCGGTGATCGAGGCCATCGAGACCCGGGAGTTGAAGGGGGAAGAGCTCGAGTTCTTGGTCCTGCAGATTCTGCAGTCTGACCTTGTGGTTCGTGTACCGTCGAAGAATGCTGAGCTCGTGGGGGTGCGCGACGTCGTCGGCGATGAGGGGCTGCGCAAGGTGTTCTCCGTCCTTCGGGAGACCGACGTCGAAGAGGCTGGCAACTGGTCTCGCCGCTACAAGGCCAACCAGGAGCGCCTGGCGTCTGGCGATGTGAACAAGGTGGCGGAGGTTGTCCGTGACCTGTGGCGCCGCGACCAAGATCGCGGGCTCTCGGCCGGTGAGAAGCGGATGCTCGCGAAGGCGCGGCAGATCCTCGTCGGTGAGCTCGCCCTCGCGGAGACCGTCGATGATGAGAAGGCGGATGCCTTCCTCAAGGATGTGGACGAGATCATTCGTCGCCACAACGCCGCGAGCTCCCCGGACCCGGACAACAAGCTCGCGGATGAGAACACGGACGTCGACTTCGACGACCTCAACTTCGACGACGAGGACTTCTCCTGAGCAGCCACGCCCCCACCTTTGCCCTCGTTGCCGCCGCGGGGCAGGGCACGCGCCTGGGCGCCTCGCTGCCGAAGGCCTTTGTCCCCCTCGACGGCCTGAGCCTGGTCGAGCGCTCCGTGCGCACCCTCCTCGGCAGCGGTGTGATCGACGAGGTCCGTGTCCTCGTCTCCCCGGAGTGGGAGTCCTATGCCCGGGACCTCTTTGCGGAGGCGGGGCTCCTCGAGCAGGTCGCGCTGGTCCACGGCGGCGGTGAGCGGGCCGACTCCGTCTTCGCCGGGCTCCGCTCCCTCCCCGATACCGCCGACGCCCCGGGCGCCCGCGTCCTCATCCACGACGCGGCCCGCGCCCTCACCCCAGCCTCCCTCATCCGGCGCGTCGTGGCGGCTCTCGACGCCGGCGAGCGCGCCGTCATCCCGGTGCTGCCTGTCTCCGACACGATCAAGGTCGTCACGGAGGAGGACCGGGTGGCATCCACGCCCTCGCGGGCGAGCCTCCGCGCGGTCCAGACCCCGCAAGGCTTTGACCTGGCCACGCTGTGCGAGGCGAACGAGGCCTACTTCGCCGAGCCTCCCGAGCGTCGAGGGCAACTCATCACCGATGACGCCTCCCTCATGGAGTGGCGGGGCGTGCCCGTGGCCTGCGTCCCGGGGGATCCCCTCGCCATGAAGGTCACCACCCCGCTGGACTACGAGGTGGCCCAGCTCCTCCTCGACCGCCGTCGCACAGAGAAAGAAGGACAGCAATGAGCGCGCAGCCCATCATTCCCCGCGTGGGCATCGGCACGGACGCCCACCAGATCGAGGAGGGGAAACCCTGCTGGATCGCCGGCCTCCTCTTCGAGGACGCCGATGGCTGCGAGGGTCACTCGGACGGGGATGTCGTCAGCCACGTTATTGTCGACGCCCTCCTGTCCGCGGCGGGCCTCGGTGACCTCGGTTCCTTCGTCGGTGTTGGACGGCCGGAGTATGACAATGTCGCCGGTGAGCGGCTGTTGCGCGAGTGTCGGGAGCTCCTCAGCGCGAAGGGCTTCGTCATCGGGAATGTTGCCGCGCAGCTCGTGGCGCAGACCCCGAAGATGGGGCCGCGCCGGGAGGAGGCGGAGCGCCACCTCTCGGAGATCCTCGGCGCCCCGGTCTCGGTCTCGGCGACCACCACGGACCACCTCGGCTTCACCGGTCGGGGGGAAGGCCGGGCGGCGGTGGCGACCGCGATCGTGTGGGCCGCACCCAAATAGGGGGATGTCTGATCTTTGGCCCCAATAAGTAGTTAGGCTGGGCCCGGTACGTTGTGGTGCGGGTGTTACTGATCCGATCAGGCACGACCGCCGCCGAAGCGCCAGGCGCCGCCCAGGCCGCCGCGGGGTTTCGGCCCGTCTTGAGGGGAGGCCGTCGTGGCCCCTGAGCAGCCTCGTATAGTGCGCGTCTTCAGCAACAACGCTGTGCTCGTGCGCGATGACGAGGGCGTCGAGCGCGTGCTCGTCGGACGGGGAATCGGCTTCGGGCGCCGCACCGGGGAACGTATCGCTGGGGATCGCGCCCAGCGCACATATGTGCCCATCCAGCCGGAGAAAGCACCGCTCATGGCGGTCATCGATGACCTCGACGCCACCATGGTGCGCCAGGTCGGGGCGGCGGTGGACTTGGCCAGTGATCTTTTGGGGGAGCTGCACCCGAGCGTGTACCTCATCCTCACGGAACATTTGTCTTTCGCGATTGGCCGCGTCCGCCAGGGCAAGCACATGTACTCCACGATTCTCGCTGAGGTAGCCGGCGCCTTCCCTGAGGAGTTCCGGGCTGCCCAGATCATCGTTCACTACTTGAATTCCACCTTGCCGTCGTCGGACCTCCCGGAGGAGGAGGCGGCCGCCGTCGCGCTGCACCTCAACGCCGCCCGCAGCGGCGTCACGGTGAAGACCCCGCTGGCCCAGGCGAATCAACTGGCCGCGTGGACGGACACCGTGCTGGAGCGGCTGGGCGGTGGGGCGTCGGCCGGCGAGGCGGACGAGGAATTGGTGGCGGCACTGGCCCGCGCGTACCGGAGGCTCCGCGAGGGGCGCGCCCGGGAGACGGAGTTGGCGCCGCTCATCGCTCACCATCTTCCTGAGGAATATCACCTGGCTGTGGGGCTGCTCGCGGATATGGGGGCGAAGGCCCCGGGCGAGGCCGCCTTGCTGGCGGTGCTTCTCCACGGCTGGCGTCTCGAGAGAAAGGAGAACCGTCATGGCTAAGTCGGCTCAGTCCTCCGTGATGGGTTCGCTACAGAAATTGAGCAAGGCGCTCATGGGTGCGGTGGCTGTGCTGCCGGTCGCGGCCTTGCTGTGCGGTATCGGTTATTGGATTGACGCGATCAACGAGGGCTCGGTGCTGGCGTCGATCTTCCTCAAGTCGGGCTCGGCGGTCATGGACAACCTGGGCCTCATCTTCGCGCTGGCGCTGGCTTTTGGCCTCGCGAAGGACCACAACGGTGCGGCGGCGCTCTCGGGCTTCGTTGGCTTCCAGACGGTCATCCAGCTCATCGGGCCGAAGGCCATGGCCGGCTACCGGGGCATCGAGGACCCGGAGGCCCTCACAGGTTCCGACGCCCTCACCTGGGCCAGCCAGGGCTGGGATGCCATTGATTCGAAGAACGTGCTCATCGGCATCATCGTGGGCCTGCTCGCCGCGTTCACCTATAACAAGTTTTCGGGCACGCGGCTGCCGGACTTCCTGGCATTCTTCTCGGGCCGGCGCCTCGTGCCTATCCTCACGGCCCTCTTCTCGATGGTCCTGGCCGGCGTCCTCTTCTTCGTGTGGCCGCTGCTCTACTCGGTCCTCTTCCACTTTGGCCAGTGGATCCAGGGGATGGGCATCCTCGGCGCGGGCATCTACGGCGTGGTGAATCGCCTCCTCATCCCGACGGGCCTCCACCACGCGCTCAACTCGATCTTCTGGTTCGACGTCATTGGCATCAATGACATCGGCAAGTTCCTCAACGGCGCAGAGACCATCGAGGCCGCCCGCCAGGCCACCGACGCCGCCAGCTGCCCCGGCGTGTGGAACGGCTCCGCCTGCGAGGTCGTGGGCCAGGTCGGCCGCTACCAGGCCGGCTTCTTCCCGATGATGATGTTCGGCATCCCCGGCGCGGCGCTGGCCATGTACCTGCGCGCGGATAAGAAGCGCCGGAAGGTCGTCGGCTCCCTCATGATGGCCGGCGCGCTGGCCTCCTTCTTCACCGGCGTGACCGAGCCGCTCGAGTTCTCCTTCATGTTCGCGGCCCCGCTACTCTACGTGGTGCACGCGTTGCTCACAGGTGTGTCGCTGGCGATCGCCGCCGCCTTCCACTGGACCTCGGGCTTCGGCTTCTCGGCGGGGCTTGTGGACATGGTCCTCTCCTCGCAGAACCCGCTGGCCAACAAGTGGTGGATGCTGTTGCTTCTGGGCGTCATCTACTTCTTCGTGTACTTCGGGATCTTCTGGTTCCTCATCGGGAAGTTCAACCTCCTCACCCCGGGCCGCGGCTCCGCCGACGACGGCGGCGTGGCTGCCCTCACCGACATCCCCGAGGAGGAACGCGAGGCACAGGCCGAGTCCAGCGCCGCCCCCAGCTCCCAGGCCGAGCGCATCCTCGCCGGCCTCGGCGGCGCGGAGAACATCGACTCCCTCGACTACTGCGCGACCCGCCTGCGTGTCACCGTTCTCGACGACGCCAAGGTGGACGAACACCAGCTGGAGGCCGCCGAGGTGGCCGGGGTCATGCGCCCCGGCGCTGGGAACGTGCAGGTCATCATCGGCCCGCAGGTGCAGTTCGTCCACGATGACGTGGCCGAGCTCCTCCAGCGCGCCAAGCGCTAAGCTAAAACCTTCAGGACAGAAGCGCGCGCCGGGTCCCGCCGGCGCGCCCGCACAGGACAGGAGAAGCATGGGATTCTTCGCGAAGAGCAAAGATACCGACCTCACCATCCACGCCCCCTTTGAGGGCACTGTCATCCCTATGAGCGAGGTCCCGGACCCGGTCTTCGCCGGCGGGATGCTGGGCGCCGGCGTGGCGATCCGCCCGAGCACGGACGCAGACGAGTTCACGGTGCATGCGCCCGTGACCGGCCGGGTGTCCAACATCTTTCATGGTGGGCACGCCTTCGCCCTCGTGACCAAGCTGGGGACGCAGGTCCTCGTGCACGTGGGGCTGGACACCGTCGAGCTCAAGGGGGCGGGCTTCACCGCCCTCGTGGAGGAGGGCGCGAAGGTGAAGGCCGGCGACCCGATCATGACGGTCCACGCGAAGGTGATCCGCGAGGCGGGGAAGGACCTCGTCACGCCGATCGTCGGCACGGACAAGAGCCAGGTGTCCGGGGCGGAGGTGACCGCGGGTCCGGCAACCCAGGGCGCGGCGATTGCCACCTTTAGTCTCGTCTAAACTCAGGGCGTGGCTTTAAAAATCTTCGACACCAGTACCCGGTCCCTGCGAGAATTCGTGCCCCTGCGTGAGGGGCACGCCTCCGTGTACTTGTGTGGAGCTACCCCGCAGGCCCAGCCGCACATTGGCCATCTGCGCAGCGGGGTAGCGTTTGATATTTTGCGCCGCTGGCTCATGGCCAAGGGCCTCGATGTGGCCTTTGTCCGCAACGTGACGGATATCGACGACAAGATCCTCACCAAGGCGGCGGAGAATGGCCGGCCCTGGTGGGAGTGGGTCTCGACGCACGAGCGCTTCTTCACCGAGGCCTACTCCACCCTGGGCGTGCTCCCGCCCAGCGTGGAGCCCCGCGCGACGGGCCACGTCACCCAGATGGTCGACTATATGCAGCGGCTCATCGACCGCGGCTTCGCCTACGCGCACGAGGGCTCGGTCTACTTCGACGTGGCCGCGTGGACGGCCGCCGAGGGCTCCGACTACGGCAGCCTCTCCGGCAACCGCGTCGAGGAGATGGAGCAGGGCGAATCCGAGCACCAGGGCAAGCGCAGCCCCCAGGACTTCGCCCTGTGGAAGGCCGCCAAGCCGGGCGAGCCCTCCTGGCCCACCCCGTGGGGGCCGGGGCGCCCGGGCTGGCACCTGGAGTGCTCCGCGATGTCCACGTGGTACCTCGGCGAGAGCTTCGACATCCACTGCGGCGGCCTGGACCTCCAATTCCCCCACCACGAGAACGAGATCGCGCAGTCCCACGCCGCCGGCGATGGCTTCGCCCAGTACTGGATGCACAACCACTGGGTCACCATGGCGGGGGAGAAGATGTCCAAGTCCCTCGGCAACGTCCTCAGCGTGCCCGAGCTCCTCAAGGTCGTTCGGCCCGTGGAGCTGCGCTACTACCTGGGCAGCGCCCATTATCGCAGCGTGCTGGAGTATTCCCCGGAGTCGCTCACGGAGGCGGCTGCCGGCTACCGGCGCATCGAGGACTTCCTCCACCGCCTGAGCGAGCACGCGGAGGTGGGCGTCGGCGATTTCCCCGAGGCTTTCACCGCCGCCATGGATGAGGACCTCGCGGTGCCGCGCGCGCTCGCGGAGATCCACCGCGCCGTCCGCGCGGGCAACAGTGCGCTCGCGAAGGGGGAGCACGAGGAGGCCCTGCGCCTGGGCGGGGAGGTCCGCGCCATGACGGGCGTCCTCGGAATCGACCCGCTCAGCGAGCAGTGGCACGGCGGCCAGGGCTCCACCCGGGATAATGATGCCGCCCTGTCGGCCCTCGACGCGCTCGTGGGCGCGGAGCTCGAGCGGCGCGCCCAGGCCCGCAAGGAGAAGGACTTCGCGACGGCCGACGCCGTCCGCGATCGCCTGGCCGCGGCGGGCATCGTCGTCACGGATACGCCCCAGGGTCCCACCTGGTCTTTGGAATCATAGGGAGAGAATTCAATGGCGGGTAATGATTTCCGGCCCAACCGCCGGAAGAAGAACAAAAAGGGAGCCACCAAGGGCTCCGGCGGCAAGCACAAGCGGGCACTGGCCGGCAAGGGGCCGACGCCCAAAGCGGAGAATCGCCCCTACCACGCCGCCTACAAGCGCAAGGTTGAGCGCGAGCGCCGCAACAGCGGCCGCCACGTGCGGGAGACCCCGGACTTGGTCGTGGGGCGCAACCCCGTCGTCGAGTGCCTGCACGCCCACGTGCCGGGCAGCCACCTGTACGTCGTGCAGGGCACCGGCAACGACGACCGCCTCACCGAGGCGGTGACCCTCGCCACCGCGCGCAACATCCCGGTGAGCGAAATCCCCCGCGCCGAGATGGACCGCCTCACCGGCAACGGGATGCACCAGGGCATCGGGTTGCTCATCCCGCCCTACTCCTACACCGACGTCCACGACCTCATCGGCTCCATCGCGGACACGGGGGAGAAGGGCATGGTCGTCCTCCTCGACAACATCACCGACCCCCGCAACCTCGGCGCCGTCATCCGCTCGGTTGCGGCGTTCGGCGGCCACGGCGTCGTCATCCCGGAGCGACGCTCCGCCTCCGTCACCGGCGTCGCCTGGCGCACCTCCGCGGGCACGGCCGCGCGCCTGCCTGTCGCGAAGGCGACGAACATGACCCGCACCGTCAAGGAATTCCAGCGCAACGGCTACCAGGTGGTGGGTCTCGACGCCGGCGGGGAGCACACCCTCGACACCTACACCGCCGCCGCGGACACCCCCGTGCTCATCGTCGTCGGCTCCGAGGGCAAGGGCATCTCCCGCCTCGTGCGCGAGAACTGCGACGTCATCATGTCCATCCCCATGGCCGACTGGGTCGAATCCCTCAACGCCTCCGTGGCGGCCGGGGTGGTCCTCAGCGAGTTCGCCCGCCAGCGCCGGGCGGCCGGCACCGCGTAGGCGGCGCGGCGGGGGCGGCGCGGCGGGGGCGGCGCGGGCCCCGACCTCAGAGGCCGAAGAACTCCGCCACCATGCGGTCGGCCCGCACCTCCGAGCACGGCTCCCCGAGGACCGGCAGCCGCGCGCTCTGCCCCGGAATCACATGGCCCGCACCCTCGAGCGTCCACAGCTCGACGGGCGCAGCACCCTCCCATCGCGCCACCGACACATTCTCCCCCACCCGCCGCTCGGCGGGCGCGCCGGTGGCGCCGTTCGCGCGCGCGTAGAACTCCGCGGACTCCCGCGCCGGCAGGCACTCCCCGCGCGAGCGGCCACCCACGCCGGCGAGCCCGCCCCCATAGGGGGCCAGGGGGTCTGCGGTGCCGTGGCAGAAGAGGAGCGGGGTGGGATGCCAGGGGGCCGGGGGCTCGGTGGGCGGAAGAATGTTCCCCTCAGCGGGGCGAGATGCTGCAAAAATAGCACCCCCTGCTAGAAAACCAGGGGCGTCGCGCAGGAGGCGGAGGATCATGTGCCCTCCATTGGAGAATCCCAGCCCGATGACGCGGCGCGCCCCGATGTGGCTGCAGAGGCTGGTGAGGAAATCGACGTCGTCGACGCCCTCCTCGCGCGTGCGCTCCGGGAGGTGGGCGCGCATGTCGTTGAAGTGGTGGGCGACCCCATCGGGGTAGAGGGCGCGCAAGCCGAGGCCCTCGAACATGCGGTCCGTGAAGGCGCGGAACACCGTGGAGGACTGCTGCGACCCGTGGACGAGGAGGAGCACCGGCGCGTCCTCGGCTCCCGCGCGCGCGGAGGCCTCGGGGGAGATGAGCTGGTACGTGCGGGTGCGCTGGGCGGTGGGGAATTCGGATCGGGGCATGGTGTGTATTGTGCCCCATAGGGGGAGAGGTACTGGAAAATAGGCACCCCGTGCTCTTTTCCCAGCACTCTGGCCCACGTACGCTGAGGCCATGGATCTCAGTACCTCGTGGCCCGGGGCCACCGTCGGGTGCGCGCGTGGTGGTGGCGCTCGATCTCATGCGCCGGAAGGATGACGCGAAAAGGGCCGCCTCGTCCTAGGGGAGGAACGTGGTGGCCCGTGTGGGGGCTAGTACTCCTCGGGGTAGTGCCCGTGGAGGTCCATGCCCTTGGTCTCCTTGAGGGTGAGGATGGTGATCGCGGAGATGACCAGCAGGATGATGGAGTAGATGGCGAAGTGGGTGGCGTTGCCCATCCACGTCATGATCATGCCGGCAGTGCCGCCGAAGATCGCGATGGTGAGGGCGTAGGGGATGCCGAAGCCGGAGGCGCGCTGGTCGGTGGTGAACATCTCGGCGTAGGTGGCCGGCGCGTGGCCGAGGAAGCCGGCCAGGAGGAAGAGCTGCACGGAGATCGCGAGGATGAGGGCCACCATCGTCTGCTGGGCCTCCACGTAGTGGACGAGCGGGAGGTAGAGGACGGCGCAGCCGAGCATCGCGATGAGCATGGTGGGCTTGCGGCCCCAGCGGTCAGAGACCCAGCCCCAGAACACCAGCGCGATAATGAACACCACATTGCCGATGATCGAGCCGGTAAAGGCGTCGTACGCACTGAAGCCGAAGCTCTTCTGCGCGAGGGCGGGCATCGTCACCGACCACACGTAATAGCCGACGGTGAGGCCCGCCGTCATGCCCACGACCTTGAGGGCGGTGGTCCAGTTTTTGGCGACGGAGACGAAGATGTTGGTCTTCTTCTGCTCGGTGGAGGCGGTGCGCTCCTTCTCGGCCTCGAAGACCTCGGACTCGTCCATGTGGAGGCGCATCCACAGGGCGGTGAGGCCCAGCACCGCGCCCGCCGCGAACGGGATGCGCCAGCCCCAGCTCAGCAGCTGCTCCTCGGTGAGGGAGACCTCCAGCACCAGGCCGAACACCATGCCCACCAGGATGCCCAGCGTTCCGGTGACGTAGATGGAGGAGGCCCACAGGCCGCGGTGCTCGCGCGGGGCGTGCTCCGCGAGGTACGTCTGCGCGGAGGGCAGCTCGCCGCCGTGCGCGAGGCCCTGGATGAGGCGCGCGATGACGAGGATCGCCGACGCGATCCAGCCCACCGACTCGTAGGTGGGCGTGATGGCGATGAGGATCGAGCCCAGCGAGGCACACATCACCGCGACGGCGAGGGACTCCTTCCGGCCGATCCGGTCCGCCAGCCAGCCGAAGAGGAAACCCCCGAAGGGGCGGGCCACGAAGCCGACGGCGAAGACCGCCATCGTGCTGAGGAAGGCCGAGGTGGGGTCGTCGTTATTGAACACCTGGGTGGAGAAGTACACCGCGAAGGTGGCGTACACGTTCCAGTCGAACCATTCGAGCGCGTTGCCGACGCCGGTGCCTGCCAGCGTCTTGAGCGGCGATTGGCGTCGCGGGGTGGTGCTGGTACTCATCGTTGTCCTTTCGCTAGGAGGTGCCGGACCCGCTGAGCCGGCGGTAGGCCAGCGTCGCGAGGATCGTGGCGGCATCCGCGATCGCGTCGTCGCGGAAACGGGCGTGGGGGGAGTGGTTGAAGGGGAGGGAGGTGTGATCCTCCCCGGGGTTGACGGCGCTGACGCCGATGAACACCCCGGGGATCTTCTCGAGGACCTGGGAAAAGTCCTCCGCGGCGGCCATCGGGGTCTCCTGGAGCTGCCAGCGCTCCGGGAAGACGGAGCTGATGGTGTCGGCGGCGAACTCGTACTCGTCGGGGTCGTTCATGGTGACCGGGTAGAGCTCAACGAGCTTGCACTCCGCGCGCATGCCGTGGGCCGCGGCCGTGTGCTCCGCGAGCTCCCGCAGGCGGCGGATGAGGCGCTCGCGCGACGCCGAGGAGAGGGTGCGCAGGGTGAACTCCAGGAAGGCGGTGTTCGGGATGACGTTCGCGATGGTGCCCGCGTGGATCTGGCCGCACGTCGCGACCACCGGGTCAAAGATGTTGAACTCCCGCGCCACCATGACCTGCGCCTCGGTGACGATGCTCGCCGCCACCGGGATGGGATCGCGCGTCTCGTGCGGGGCGGAGCCGTGGCCGCCGTGCCCGTGGATGGTGATCGCCATCGAGTCGGAGGAAGCCATCATGGGGCCGGGGCGCGTCCCGATGTAGCCCGCCGGGTAGCGCGAGGACCACACGTGCACCCCATAGGCGTGGTCGGGGGTGCGGCCGGCGGCGTCGAGAAGCCCCTCGTTGATCATGTGCTGCGCGCCGTGCCAGCCCTCCTCGCCGGATTGGAACATGAAGACCACATCGCCGGCGAGCTCCTCGCGCCGCGCGCAGAGCACCCGCATCGCGCCGATGAGACCTGCCGTGTGCAGGTCATGGCCACAGGCGTGCATGTTTCCATTTGTCGACGCCCAGTCCAGGCCCGTGTCCTCCTGGACGGGGAGCGCATCCATGTCCGCGCGGAGCAGGACGATGGGCCGCCGGGCCGCCGCGGTGCATGCGCCGCCGCGCAGGACCGCCATGAACCCGGTGGCGGATTCGCACTCGTGTACCTCGAGGCCGAGCGCGTCGATCTCCGCGCGCACGCGGGCCGCCGTTTTCGGCAGGTGCAGGCCCACCTCGGGGATCTGGTGAAGCTCATGACGGATGCTGCTTAGCTCGGGGGCCAAGGCGGCGATGTCCTGAGCGATGCTGTGGAAAGATTCCTTCATCGTCGTGCTCACTGCCTCCAGATCTAGTGAGAGATTGCTGAATTTCTGTCATATGCTAGTCCCCGAAAGTGTGATGGCGCTAACTGCCCGAGGGTGGGCACACGAAAAACCGGCAGGACGGGGGGCGAGGCGCCGGGGTGTTTCCCGGGTCTCGCCCGCACGTCCTGCCGGGTGCGGGGAGGGGCGGGGCGGCTCTAGGTGAGCGGCCCCTGCTCGGCCGCCGCGGCCGCGTGGTGCGGCTCCCCCGCAGAGGCCTGCCCCACCTGCGCGACGCGGTTCGTGATCGCGTTGATCACGCGGCAGATGAGGTAGATGAGGAAGCTGATCCCCGTCACGAAGACCGACACCGGAACGCCCGGGGCCAACGAGAGGATGAGCCCGCCCACGGCGGCGACCTCCGCGAAGACGACGGAGAGAACCACCGCGCGCACGGGGGAGGCCGTCACTTGCACGGCCGAGGCCCCCGGCGTGATGAGCAGCGCCATGACCAGCAGCGAACCGACGATCTGCACGGACTGCGCCGCCGTGATACCCACGAGCACCGCGAAGATCACCGCGAGCACCCGGAGCTTCACCCCGGCGGCGTGGGCCATCGTGGGGTCAGCGGAGGCGAAGAGCAGCGGCCGCCACAGCAGAACAATGAGTCCGACGACGCACACCGTCACGATGACAAGCGTGGCGGTGGAGGCCGTCGAGACCCCCACGATCTGGCCGGTCAGCAGCGAGAACGCACGGGTGGAATTCCCCTTGTACAGGTGGATAAAGAGGACCGCGAGCCCCATCCCGAAGCTCATCACCACGCCGATCACCGCGTCCTGGTGCTGCTTCATGCCCAGGAGGGCGAGCATGAGGGCGGCGACGATAGAGCCGGCAATCGCACCCCAGCCGACGTTGAGGCCGAAGAGGAGGGCGGCGGCTGCGCCCATGAGGGCGAGCTCGCTCGTCGCGTGGACGGAGAAGGACATCTGCCGGAGCACGATGAGCGGGGTCATCACGCCCGAGAGCACGCCCAGCACCGCCGCCGCGATGAGCGCCTGCTGAACAAAATCCACAGCCAGGAGGTCCCCGGTGGCCGAGGCATACTCGCTGAGGAAAGCGCCAAGGTTCATGTTTAGATCACCACCATTCGGCCATCGACTTCGACGACGTGCACCTGCGTGCCATACAGCTCAGAGAGCACCTCCGAGCGCATGACCTCCGACACCGTGCCGAGCACATGCCCGTGCGGGGCGAGGTAGAGCACCCGCGTGGTGACCTGCAGCACAGGGTTGATGCTGTGCGTCACGAAGAGGACCGCGCCGTCGTCCTCGGCGCAGTGGCGGTGGAGCATGTCCACCGTGGAACGCTGGCGTCGGACGTCGAGGCTGAGGAGTGGCTCGTCGGCGAGGATGAGCTGGGGGTTGAGGGCGAAAGCCTGGGCCTGGCGGATGAGCTGCTGTTGCCCGCCGGACATGCGGCCGACCCGCAGCTTCGCGAGGTCCGTCGCGCCGACCCTCGCGAGCACCTCCTCCACCTGCTGGCGCCGCGCGTGCCTCCCTCGCACCACGCCGTGGGCAAGGGAGAGGGAGACGAGGTCACGGGCGCGCAGCGGGAGGTCCGGGGGGAACATCCGCTGCTGCGGGATGAAGCCCACCCGGGCGTTGAGGCTCACGCTCCCGGCGCTCAGCTTGCGCGTGCCGAGGATGGCGGAGAGCAGCGTCGACTTTCCTACCCCGTTGGGACCAAGAACCGCGATGAACTCGCCCGGCTCGACCTGGAAAGAGAGGTCGGACCAGAGCGGGTGCACCGCGGCGTTGTGAAACTCAAGAAGCATAGGTCCCTCGGTTAGGCGGCCTTCTGCTCCCCGTGGGAGGCGGCGTCGGCCTGCTTCTCCAGCTGCTCGACGACGGACTCGAAGTAATCGAGGAAGTTCTGGTCAGCCTCGGGGGTCTCGGCGATCTCGACGATCGGCAGGCCCTTGGCCTCCGCGGCGTCGTGGATCTTCTTGGTCAGGTCGGTCTCGGTCTGCGGGTTGTAGATGAGGAAGTCGAGCTCACCGCTGTCGATGAGGTCGAGGAATTCCTTGAGGTCCGCAGCGGAGGCCTCACCGTGGTCGAGGGAGGACTCGCGGTAGCCCTCGGGGGTGATGTCGTGGATCTCGGAGTCGCCGATGATGTAGTCGGCGATCGGCTCGGTCTGGGCGGTGTGCAGGTGCGGCAGCTTGGAGATACGCTCCTTCAGCTTGCCCAGGCGGGCGTCGATGGAATCAGAGTCCACCTTGGCGGAGGAGTCGATCTGCTTCACGCGGGAGGCCACATCGTTGGCCACCTGGATGAGGGCATCGACGTCGTACCAGACGTGCTCGTTGGTCTCGGCGCCCTCGCGGTCACCGTGGTGGTGGTGCTCGTGGCCCTCTTCGCCCTCGTGGGAGTGGCCGTGCTCGTGCTCGTGCTCGTGGGCCTCCTCGCCTTCGTGGGAGTGCTCGTGCTCGTGGGCCTCCTCGCCCTCACCGTGGTGGTGATGGTGGTGCTCGGTGAGCGGCAGGGCGTGGATGACCTTGTCCTGGTCCACGGCCTGGTAGAGCCAGGCGTCGTAGCCGCCACCACCGGCGACGACGAGGTCGGCGTCCTTCGCCTTAGCGATGTCCGCCGCGCTGGGCTCAAAGTGGTGGGGGTCGACGTCGTTACCCGTGACGATCGCCTGGATGTTCGTGCCGTCGCCGGCCACCTCCTTGGCGATGTCCGCCCAGATGCTCGTGGACGTCACGATGGAGATGCCGTCCGCCGACGCGGAGGCCGAGGTGTTCTCGCTGCTCGCGGAGCTGGAGTCACTGCTGGACCCGTCGCTGCACGCAGAAACGAGGAAGAGAGAGCCGGCTGCGAAGGCTGCCGCGCCGGCGCGAATAATGCGCTGAGAGGAATCTGAAAAAGCCATGATGCCAAGTTTCCTAGTGTTGAAAATAATTGTCAACGTGCGGCTGATAGATTGATATGTATGGTAAAGCGCTCCTCTCGTCGTGGCACTCTCGCATCTGTGGCGGCTGAGCTGGGAGTATCCCGCACAACCGTGTCCAATGCGTATAATCACCCGGATCAGTTATCGGCGGCATTGCGCGCAAAAATTCTTGCCGCCGCGGAGCGGATGGGCTACCCGGGGCCGGACCCCATGGCGCGTTCCCTTCGCGCGGGGAAGGTCGGGGCGCTGGGGGTGCTGCTCACGGAGCACATGAGCTTCGCCTTCGAGGACCGGGCGAGTGTGGACTTCTTCGTCGGCGTCGCGGAGGCCTCCTATGGCTCGGACACCTCGCTCACGCTCGTGCCCGTCGGCCCCTCCTCCTATCACGATGATGCGGCGGCGCTGCGGCTGGTGAACTCCGCGGTGGTGGACGGGTTCGTCGTCTATTCCGTGGCGGAGAATGACCCCTATCTGCGTGCGGCGATGGCCCGCCACGTGCCGCTCGTCCTCTGCGATCAGCCGACGGACCACCCGGAGCTTCCCTTCGTGGGTATCGACGATCACGCCGCCATCCAGCCGGCCGCGCGGGCGCTCGTGGAGGCGGGGCACCGGCGCATCGGGATCCTCAGCCCCCGTCTCTTCGCGACGGACCGGGACGGCTTCATCAGCCGCCAGGACGTCGAGCACGCGGACCTGCACCTCCAGCGCTCGCGTGTGCTCGGCGCGCTCGAGGTCCTGGCGGGCGCGGGCATTGACCCGGGGTCGGTGCCCATCGTCACCCGCTACATCAACAACCGGGAGAACACGCGCGACGCGGCGCGGGAGCTGCTCACCCGGCACCCGGACCTCACCGCGGTGTTGTGCACGACGGACACCATGGCGCTCGGCGTCCTGTCCTACGCGCGCGAGCGTGGGTGGAGCGTGCCGCGAGACCTCTCGGTGACCGGTTTTGATGGCATTGAGCAGGCCGTGGACCGCAATCTCAGCACGGTCCTCCAGCCGAATAAGCAGAAGGGGGCGGCGGCGGGCCGCATTCTCCTCGAGCTCATCGAGGAGCGCAGCGCCGGGCACCCCCTGGACACGCCCCCGCGGAAGATCCTCCCGACGCAGTTCCTAGCGGGAGAGACCGTCGGCCCACCGCGTGCGGCCGGCGGCGAGCTCGCTCAGTAGGGCGGCCACCCCGTCGCGGTCCGCGACGCGCTCGGTGGCTGCC
The DNA here is from genome assembly GCF_021568315.1 of Corynebacterium uropygiale. GTDB lineage: Bacteria > Actinomycetota > Actinomycetes > Mycobacteriales > Mycobacteriaceae > Corynebacterium > Corynebacterium uropygiale. Next base: position 87,346 of record NZ_JAKGSI010000004.1, on the reverse strand, counting down.
GTGTCGCCCTCGCCCACTTTGACGCCCAGGTCCTCCTCGCGGAGGATGCGGAAGCCGGTCTCGTCGGTGGTGTCATCGCCGAGGAAGAGCACCCCCGTCGCCCCGAGGGACTCCCGGTGAGAAGCAATCCACGTGCCCTTGTTCTCCTCGCTCGCGGAGAATTCCACGATGTTCTTGCCCTCCAGCATGGACACCCCCTCGTGCTCGACGGCGAGCGCCGCGTCGAGGACCTCCCGCGCGCGCGAGGGATCCTCGTCGACGAAGGGCGCCACGTGGATGACCCGGTGGAAGGGCTTGCGCTCGAGGTAGGTGCGGGGCTCCCAGGCGATGATCTCGGCGAGGCGGGCGTCGAGCGCATCGAGGGCGCACTGTTGCTGCTCGTCGGGGCCGCGTTCCCCGGAGGGCTCGCCGGAGGTTTCGGCGCCGTGGGAGCCGGCGAAGAGGACGGGAGCCTCGAGCGGGCACACCTTCTTCAGGCCGCCGAGGTGCCGCCCGGAGAGCACCGCCACGGTGGTGTGCGGCAGGTGGGCGAGGGTGCGCAGGGCGCTGAGGGATTCCTCGCTGATCGGCACGTCGTAGATGTCGGAGGGGTTGAAGCCGGCGAGGGTGCCGTCGAAATCGCTGACGACGAGGAGCTCGGCGGTGGTTGCCAGGTCATGGATGCTCGTCATGGGGAGGCTTTCTACTCGTGGGGATCGTCGACGGGGCGCGCGAGGCGCAGCGCGGGCGGGTTGGGGCGCCCGGTGTCCTCGCGAAGGATCATTTCCGAGTCAGAGGGGTGGAGGATGGTGAGCGGGCCGCTGCGGAGGATGTCGCTCACCGCCTGGTGGACGTTGAGATCCGCGCCGGTGCAGGGGCTGCCGTCCTCGGGGTGGAAGTGGACGTCGGTGACCTCCAGGCGATCCGCCGTGAAGGAGGTGATGGCCTGGATGTTGGCGCAGCCCGTGTTGCCCGCGAGGGTGTGCTCGCCGAAGACGAGCTTCACGGCGCCGGCGAGCGTCGGGGGCAGGCTGCTGGGCTCTCCCTCCTCGCGGTAGATGTTGGTCACCTGCCACTCGGTGCCGGTGAGGGGATCCGTGCCGGGGTCCTCCGCGCACGCGGCGAGGAGGGGCAGCGGGAGCGCGGCGGCGGCCACGAGGGCCAGGCGGCGGCTGCTCATCATGCGGGCTCCTTGAGGAAGCTGAGGAAGCTGCGGGCCCACAGCTGGACGTCGTGCTCGTGGACCTGCGTGTGGAGGGCGCGCATGCGGCGCTGGGCCTCCTCGGGCTGGTGCTCGAGGGTGTAGACGGCGTTGTAGATGGCGCGCTTCACGCTCTCCAGGTCGTGGGGGTTGCAGAGGAAGGACTCGGGGAGCTCCTCCGCGGCGCCGGCGAACTCGCTGAGCACGAGGGCCCCGGAGCCGTCGGGGTGCATGGCCGCGTACTCCTTCGCGACAAGGTTCATGCCGTCCTTGAAGGCGGTGACGAGCATGACGTCGGCGGCGGCGTAGCAGGCGGAGAGCTCGGACTTCGGCACGGTGCGGTGGACGTAGTGGACCACCGGATGGCCGAGCTGCCCGAAGCGCCCGTTGATGCGGCCCACGGCCTCCTCGACGCGCCGCCGCTCCTTCCGGTACTGGGCGATGCGCTCGCGCGAGGGCGTCGCAATCTGCACGAGGACCGTCTCCGCCGGGTCGAGGCTGCCGGATTCGAGAAGCTGCTCGACGGCCTCAAGGCGCTGGAGGATCCCCTTCGTGTAGTCCAGCCGGTCCACGCCGAGGAAGAGATGCCGCGGGTTGCCGAGCCGTCGCCGGATGTCCGCCACGGCCTGCGCGTCGGGCTGGCTCATGGAGCCGATGTCGATGGAGATGGGGAAGGCAGCCACGTGGACTCGACGCCCGTCGGGGGCCTCGACGATCGCGTTGCGCTCCCGCATCCGGGCGGTGCCGTGGACGGTGAGCGTGTCGGGCTGGCCTGTGTGGGAGCCGGAGGCGCCGCTCACCTGGCGGGCGAGGGAGAGGAAGTTGTTCGCGTAGCTGGGCAGGTGGAAGCCGATGACATCGGCGCCGAGGAGACCCCGGACCACCTCTTCGCGCCAGGGGAGCTGCCGGAACAGGTCCGCGGAGGGGAAGGGGATGTGAAGGAAGAAGCCGATCTTCACGTCGGGGCGCAGCTGCCGCAGGATCCCCGGCACGAGCTGGAGCTGGTAGTCCTGCACCCAGACGGTGGCGCCGTGGTCTGCGACCTTGGCCGCGTGCTCGGCGAAGCGGAGGTTCACTTCGCGGTAGGTGTGCCACCAGGTGCGCTCGTAGATCGGGGGGACGATGAGGTCGTGGTAGAGGGGCCACAGGGTGGCGTTGGAGAATCCCTCGTAGAACTCCTCGTAGTCCGTCGCGCTGAGGGAGACGGGGTGCAGGAGGATCACGTCCTCGGTGCGGAAGGGCTCGAGGGGGTGGGTGTCATCGGTGGTGCCGGGCCAGCCGACCCAGCAGCCCTCGTGCTCCTTGAGGACGGGGCTGAGAGCGGTGACGAGGCCCCCGGGGGAGGGAACCCACTCGTGGCTCCCATCGGGGCGGGTAACGGAATCGACGGGCAGCCGGTTGGCTACGACGACAAAGCTCGACATGAAGCGGAGCCCTCCCTCAGTTAGCTCAGTTAGCTCTTCTTCGTCGTTTTCTTCGCGCTGGTCTTCTTCGTGGTTTTCTTGGTGCTCTTCTTGGTCGACTTCTTGGTGGATTTCTTCGTCGACTTCTTCGTGGACTTCTTGGTGCTCTTCTTCGTCGATTTCTTGGTCGACTTCTTCGAGCTCTTCTTGGTGGACTTCTTGGTGCTCTTCTTCGGGTGGGCGGCCTCCCACTCGGCGGCAACCTTCTTGTGCGACAACCCTTCCGGCTCTACGCCGAGCATGCACATGAGCGTGACCCCGTCCATGAAGTCCTCGGCATAGGTGGCCACGATGCGCCGAGCCCCGCGAGCTGTCTCTTCCTCCACCGCGTGCATGGCATCAAGATTGGGACGAGTGTCAGTGACCTTGGGCGGCAAGGATCCTCCTGCGTATGTGGGCCGGTAGTTGCGGGCACCTATTCTACGCCACTAGCACCGGAAGCGCCGCGTTTGGGCCGACGACGGCTGCCAGTGAGCCGCGCCTGGGCGCGCTTCGCGCGGGAGGCCTGTTGGAAGGAGTAGCGACGCGCCGCCCGGAAGGCGCGATAGGCGTTGATCTTCGGGGGCCGGCGCAGGCGTCGAGCGATGAACTCACCGAGTACCACGCCCGCGGCGAGCGCGCACGCCGTCGCGAGGGCCACCGCGAGGTTGGTGAAGCCGACGAGCATCTGCTCATGCAGCGCGGCGTACATCCCCCGGTAGACGGAGAGACCAGGCAGGAGCGGGGTAATACCCGCGATGGCGGTGATGACCGGCGGGATCTGGAAGCGCCGGGCGAGCAAACCACCAGCCAGACCGATGACGACGGCCGCCACCGCCGCCGCGGTCACCCCCGAGGTGCCCAGCGGGGAGAGCACATAGTAGTAGAACACGGAACCGGAGGCGGCGGTGATCGCCGACAACCACACGGAGGACTTCTCCGCATAGCAGGCGAGCGCGAAGCCACCCGTCGCGATCGCGCCGAACACTACGCGCACCAGCGCGGATTGGAAGTTGGGCGGCGCGACGGACTCGAGGGCCGGCAGCGCCATCCCCAGCGTCGCCGAGAGCTGGATGCCCAGGCCCACGCCGCCGACGATGCCACCGGTATAGAGCAGCGTCTCGAAGAATCGCGCCGACGCCGTCACCGGCGCGCCCGTGATCCCATCCTGCAGCGATTGCACGAGGGTGAGCCCCGCCAGCAGCACGATGATCCCGGAGGCGATGATCTGCGAGGGCGAAATCCGCACCCCGAAGTACGCCACCGAGGCGTACATGACGGCCGCTGGCAGCGTCGCGAGCATGCCGCCCACGACGTTCTGGAAGAAGTAGGGCAGGTTCTTCTTATCGAGCCAGTAGTTCACCGCCATGATGAGCATGGACACGAAGAAGGACGTGAGCCCCACGATCGCGTCGCCGCCCAGCATCACCGAGACGGTGCCGCCCATGACGCCCCAGCCGAGGATCGACGTCGACTGCTTGTACGTCGCCGGCTTGGCATAGAGCTCATCGAGGATCTTCTCCGCCACCTCCGGCGGCGTGGCCCCGCCCTGGATCGAGCGGATGAGCCGGTCCACCTCACTGAGCTTGGAGAAGTCCGTGGTGAGGCCGCGCACCACGCGGAAGACGGTCACCGGCTGGCGTCGGTGCGTGCCGATATGCGTGAAGATCGTGATCGTGTTGAACGTGATGTCCACGTGGACGTAGTGCAGACCATAGGCGGAGCACACCGCGTGGATCTGCGTCTTCGCGTCGTTGTTTGATGTTCCCGACGCCAGCAGCAGCTCCCCAATCCGGGCGGAAATGTCCATCACGCCCGCGACCTGGGCAGAATCCGTCAGGTCAATCGGCGCGAGGGGGGAGGGCGGTGGCGCCGCCTTGGCCGCGTCGATCGTGGCGATGTGCCCCTGGCTCCGAGCCTTGGAACGCAGAGCGTGGAAGAGTCCTGTCAACGCTGTCGTACTTCCTCGTGGTTGGTGCTGAAACGAGTGCGCGTGGGAACGCCCACAGCCGACTTTAATGCGTCCGCGGGCGCGGTTGGACGCGAGCCCGCCGCTGCCGGCGCACGGGCGTGCTGAGCGTGCGACGAGGCGGCATTGTCCTGGCATCGGCGCAGCCCAGGGCCGATGTGGACTTTCGCCGACACGGTCCGGTATCTTCTTCACAGGGCGCCCAGACTCCAGAGAGGGCGCCCGTGCTGGAGTGGCGCAATTGGTAGCGCAACGGTCTTGTAAACCGTAGGTTGTGGGTTCGAGTCCCATCTCCAGCTCGGCAGAGCAGGTGAGGGGGCCTGCTCTTTTTTTCTGTGGCTGGGCCGGGAGGCTTCCCCTATCCAGGGGAGTGAGGGGAAACGCTGTCCGCAAAGGATGATAAAACACAGAGAATACAATCAGCACACCCTGAGAAAGAGGCTCCCCATGGTAGACGGCTCGCACGAAGGTCAGATGAACGGTGAACAATGGGGCGCGGCGCCCCAGGGAGCACCGCAGGGAGCACCGCAGGGAGCGCCCCAGGGCTCGTACCACCAATGGCCGTCACAGCCCGGCTATCAGCAGCAATGGTCGGGGCAGCCCATGGCGCAGCCCCAGTGGACGGCTCCGCCGGCTCCCGGTTATGTCCTCGCCTGGGTGGAGCAGAAGAGCTGGGTGGCCACGCTGCTGCTGGTGATCTTCCTGGGCCTTATCGCGATGCACGATTTCTATCTGGGCAACTTCAAGCGGGGCATTCTCCGCCCGCTGCTGGCGGTTCTGGCCAGTCTCTTAATGTGGACGCTCATCGTTCCCGCGATTGTCTATACAGGCTTGGTCATTTGGTGGATTGTGGACATCTTCCTCGTGGCCACCAAGAGCAGTGGCTATGACCGTGATGCCTATGGGATTCCACTCATTTAAGTGCGTTGCGCCCTCGTGTCTTCCGGGGGATTGCCTGATAAGGTATGTACCAGCAGAAATCCAGAGAGGATGGAATCATGAGCGGTCCGCGCGATGACAAGTATGACGACAATGAATGGGCCGAGAACTGGTCCAATGAGGATTGGTCCGGTGACTGGTCCGGTCCGCATCATGACGAGCGGACAGATGAGTGGGCCGTCGACGCTGACGCACACGCATCTCCCGAGGTGGAGAAGTCCTCTGAGGCCTCTGATCTGTCTTCGTCTGAGAAGGGGAATGAGGATTCTACGGAGACTGGTTTAATTCCTCAGGTCCCTGCGCATGATGACTGGCACTCATCTTATGAGCAGCAGTCGGCTCCGTACTCTACGGAGCAGGTTCCTCCATATCAGCAGGGCTACCCGCAGCAGCCCTACGGGGCTCCCACGTCACAGGGGGCACCGTATTCTGCTGAGGGGAAATCCGATGAGAAAAAGACGAATGGTTGGCTCATTGGTTTCATTATTGCGCTGATTTTCGTCATTATCGTCGTCGCGGCATTTTTCGTCGTTCGCATTGTTAAGACAGTGGGAGACGACGATGAAGACGCGACGGTGGCTGCGCCTCCAACGTCCAGCGAGATGACCACCTCGTCCGAATACACGACGACGTCATCTGAGGAGACGTCCACCTCCGAGACAACGTCGGAAGCGTCGGTTTCGCGGAACTACCCCTCGAGGAGCTCGATTCACATTCCTTCCGAGGCCGTGGAAGTGGATGACAACGGGTACTCGGGATTCCAGATCTACCGTATCCCTCCCCGCGGGAGTAAGCATGGTGCTTCGGAGGAGCTTTCCAGAAACATCGCTGCCACGATGGCGGATGAAATTGATTCGGATTCCAATTGGGCCCTGCATGATGTCACGGGGACAAATGGCGCGAAATACGAGGTTGATTGCAACCTCGACGGCAGTGGTGTGGGCTGGTTGTGCACTGCGGGCGTCGGCGCTCGTGTGTATCTGATTAAGCCGATCGACTAATCGCAGCCCGCGTGGGAATCTCGGGGGATTTCTGAGCACGCGGGGTGTGCTGCGAGAATCAGAACGGAAGCTCGGGAAGCATGATGGCTTTCCTGGCTTCCGTTTGTCGTCGCCCCTTTTTTACGCTCTAGTCGCCGCAATCCTCATCACCGAGTAGGGCAGCCGTCCGCGGCAGAGGCGCTTGAGTGCTGGCACTGCCAGGCGCATCTCGGTGCTGATGGGGCTCATGGTGTCCACGGCTCCGAGTGCCTCCCAGCCCTCGGCCTGGCTCGCCAGCCCCTCGGGGCCCTCCGCGCCGAAGCTGTAGCTGGCGCCGGTGCGCTCCTTGATCTCGTGATCGGTCTTGCGCTTCATCATGAGGGTGTCGTAGAGGTCGGCGGCCAGCTCCAGTGCCGGGGCCTCGCTGAAGTGGGCGCGCAGGGCGTCGAGCAGCGGGGGGACGCTCTCCGGCTGGAGGTACATGAGGACGCCCTCCGCCACGACGAGGGTGGGGGCGTCGGCGGGGATGTGGGGGAGCCATGTGTGGGGCTCAGCGAGGTCGCCCGGGATGCAATGGACGGTGTCCTCGGGGATGAGCTCCGCCCGGGTGTCAAGGACCTCCTTCTTGTCGACGCCAAACCAGCGGGCGTCGATGTCGCGGAGGCGGGAGGCCGCGTTGCACAGGCCGATCCCCAGGCTGAGGATGACGGGGGAGGGGTGGGCGGCCGCGAAGTCGCGGATGAGCTGGTCGAGGGCCTGGGAGCGGCGGATCGTCCCCACCACGGCGCTCTTCGAGGTGAGGCAGAGGGATTCGAGGTCAAAGCCCTCGCGCTGGGCGCGCTCCTGGAGGGCGCGGAAGACCTCCTCGGCCTGGGTGTCTGTCCAGTCTGTTATGCCGTATTTCGCCGCGCCGCGCGCGCGGGAGGCGATCGTCGTGACTGTTGTGGAGCCGATCTCGCTGCCAAAGAGCTTCTGTGCCGTGCTGTCCATAGAACCTAGGGTAATCAATCTGAATCCCGATTCATCTTCATTGAAGTGATCTCCGCCATTCTTGACGTACTACTTCTGCCGGATGTAGTATTCCTGCTACGGACATAGTAGACCTACTGCATTCCGAAGGAGTCCTTATGCGAACAGACCGGGCCGCAGCCGTAGAGGTGAGCGACCTCTACTTCGCTTATGCCAAGAATGACGTGCTCACGGGGGTAAACCTCACGATTCACCGGGGTGAGGTCGTCTGCCTCCTCGGCCCCAACGGCGTGGGAAAAACGACCCTCGTGGAAAACCTCCTGGGCATGCTCACCCCGCAGCGCGGAAGCGTCCGCGTGCTGGGGAAGAGCCCTCTCAAGACCGATGCCCGCCTCCGCGCCCGCGTGGGCCTCGTCCAACAGAATTGGTCCGACCACGGGAAGTGGCGGATCTCCGACCACCTCGGCTGGCTCCACGCCCAATACTCCACGGAGGTCGACGACGTGCGGCAGCCGGAGGAGGCGCTGGCGAGCGTCGGCCTGGAGGAGAAGCTGGGCTCCACGATGGGTCAGCTGTCGGGCGGGCAGCGTCGGAGTGTGGACTTCGCCTCGGCCATCATGCACCACCCGCAGCTGCTGCTCCTCGATGAGCCCACGACGGGGCTCGATCCCGTGGCCAAGGCGCGCCTCCACGACCTCATCATGGAGCAGGTGGACGGGGAGTCCGCGGTCCTCATGACCACCCACGACCTCGCGGAGGCGGAGAAGCTCGCCTCCCGCATCCTCATCATGAGCGAGGGGCGCATCATCGCCGACGGCACCGTGCCTGAGCTGCGCCAGCAGTTCTCCGGCCAGTCGGAGGTGAGTTGGCGCGACGCCAGCGGCACCCGCCACGTCCACTCCACGGACGAGCCCCGGGACTTCATCATCCACTCCGTCCCCGAGGATGCGAAGGAGCTCCGCGTACACTCCGCGGACCTGGAGGACACCTACCTAAAAATCATCCGCCACCACGAGGAACTCGCTGAGAAGGAGAGCCATGTCACGCACTAAACCCCTGGCTATTGCCCGAGCGGCCATGCGCTATGCCCGCGCCGATATTCGCCCCAATCTCCTGGGCTTCGGGATGGTGGGCCTTCTCCTCACCGAGGCGATCTTCTTCGCGGTCCACGCCTTCTTCAGCACGGAGCCCGTGGATGAGAGCGTCGACATTTCTCGACGGATGTACAGCATCCTCGGGTGCTCGGTGGGGCTTGCCGGGTTCTTCCTGGCCCAGATTTGCTCGGAGGTCTATACCGACCGGGTCGGCGGGACGCTGGCGCGGGTGCGCATCCTCCCGCACGGGGCGCTCGCCTGGAGCGTGGGGAAGGTGCTAGCCACCGGGCTGATGGTGTTCCTCTCGCAGGCTATTTTGTTCCTGGGTGGGATCCTCGTCTTCCCCGATGTCTCACTCTCGCTCCCCAAGGCCATCGCCGTGCTCGGGGTTGAGCTGTTCATGCTCGCCTCGATTGCGCCGATTGGCCTCATCATGGCCTCGCTCATCCGCGGGTTGTATTCTCAGCTTGTGATTCTTGGCGGTGTGCTTGCTCTCTTCGGAACAGCCGGCCTGGTCTTCCCCATCACCATTTTGCCGGGCTGGGTCCAGGCTATTCAGCAGTGCCTGCCGTTCTACTGGGGTGGGCACGTGGTCCGTTCGCTCGTCGTGGACGTCCCCTTCGCGGAGGCCTCGCAGAGCTTCCACCCGCTCCTCGGGCTGGGGATCATGCTGGCGTGGCTCGTCATCGGCTTCGCGCTGGTGCCCTCGGTGATGCAGCGGTCCTTCCGCAAAGAGACGCTTGGGATGGTGGCCAGCCTCCAGGCGGCCCAGCGCCAGCACGTGGGAACCTAAACCATGACAGACAGCGCCATTCATAACCGCATCGCGGTGCTTCGCGCCGATCGCGGCATCAGCCGACGCCAGCTCTCCGAGGACCTCGGCATCCACTATCAAACCGTGGGCTACCTCGAGCGCGGCGAATACGCGCCCAGCCTCGCCCTCGCGCTGCGCATCGCCCGCTACTTCGACGTGCCCGTCGAGTCCATCTTCTCCCTCGAGGAGTTCCCGCCCCTCCTCTAGCCGCGCGCGAGGGGGCCCGGATCCTCCGGCGTGGGGATGAGCTGGAGAACGGCCTCGGTGAGGGCCGCGCGCTGCTCGCGCGTGAGCGGGGTGACGTGAAGGTGGTCGTGGAGGAAGAGGCCATCGGCCATGAGCTGGACGAGGTAGGCGGCGCGCCGGGTGGGGCCGTCGAGAATGGTGGCGGGCTTGGGCATCCAGCGCTCGTCGACGGCGCGCCAGATAGCCGCAGCCTCGGGGTGGCGGACGGCCTCGATCTGGAGGAGCAGCTCGGGGAGGCTCGCCGCCGTGGAGAAGGAGAGGACGACGGCCCGCAGGCGCTCGGCCTCAGAGAGCTGCGTGACGTCCTCGACGCCCGCAGCGCGCAGCAGCTCCTGCTCCCAGGATTCCGCCAGGTAGGCGTGGATGGCGAGCATGAGCTCCTCGCGCGAGGGGAAGTGATAGACCAGGCCGGACTTGGAGAATCCCGAGCGCGCCGCCAGGGATTCGTAGGTGAGGGCGTCGGGGCCGGCGTCGTCGATAATGGCGACCTCGGCCTTGAGGATGGCCTCGCGCTTGTTGGGGCGCATCAGTGGACTCCTTCCGGGACGAGGGCGCGGCGGGGGTTGCCGCGGAAACACCAGGCCGTGACCAGGGCGCAGAGCGCAGCCATCGCGGCGACGATCCCCACGATGCAGAAATACCCGGAATCATACGCCGCCGCGGACGCCGGGTCCGCCGCGAGAAGCTCGGGCCGCCCGGCGGGGGCGAAGAGGCGGTAGAGGGCGGGCATCGCGGAGCCCACGATCGCGACGGCGACGAGCGTCCCGAACTCATAGGAGACCGACTCCACCGAGGAGGCCATGCCCGCGCGGCGCAGCGGGGCCGAACCGATGATCGCCGTCGAGGACACCGACATCACACTGCCGGCCCCCACGCCCACGAGCAGAAGCCCCACCGCGAACGCGAGGAGCTGCCCCCGGGAGAAGGCCACCGCGGCCACGACGAGTCCCACGGCGAGCAGCGCGAAGCCGCCCGCAATGAGCGTGCGGAAGCCCAGCCGCGCCAGGTAGATGCCGCCCAGGATCGACGCCGGGATGCACGCCAGGGACACCAGCGCGACGAGCAGCCCCGACTCCAACGGCGTGTACCCGCCGATGAGCTGGAAACGCTGCGTGGTCATGTACTCCATCCCGGAGACGCAGAACATCGCCCCGCCGGCGGCCAGCACCCCGCCGCTGAACAGGCGGTTGATGAAGATATCGAAGGTGAGCAGCGGGCTGGGGAGGCGGCGCTGCCGGCGCTGGAAGAGCCAGCCGCCCAGGATCATGCACGCGGCTGAGGCTCCGAGGAGCCAGGGCTCGCGCCCGGCTGCGGCCTCCTTGATGAGCATGACCGCGCCCATCATCGCGAGCATGGCGTAGAAGGAAGAGAGCGCGTCCCAGTGGCGCTCCGGGTTCGGGGCGTTCGCCGGGGCGATGATGACGGTGGCCAGCCACACCGCCACGGCCACCGGCACGTTGATGAGGAAGACCGAGCCCCACCAGAAGTGGTTGAGGAGGAGCCCGCCGAGGAGCGGTCCCGTCGCCGCGCCGACGGCTCCCATCGAGCCCCAGATCCCGATGGCGGTGTTGCGCTCCTGCTCGTCGTCGAAGGTGATGCTGATGAGCGCGAGCGTGGAGGGGAGCATCATCGCCGCGCCCACCCCGAGCGTCGCGCGCGCGAGGATGAGCGCCCAGGCGGAGGGCGCGAGGGCCGCGCCGAGGGAGGCGAGGCCGAAGATCGTGACGCCGAGGAGGAACATAAGCCGGTGCCCGATGCGGTCGCCGAGCGTGCCCGTGCCCAGCAGGAGGCCGCAGAGGACCAGCGGGTAGGCGTTGATGACCCACAGGGCCTCGAGGGCGCTCGTGCCGAGATCCGCCTCGAGGGTGGGGAGGGCTGTGTAGAGCACGGAGTTGTCCGCGCCGATGAGGAAGAGGCCAACGGAAATGATGGCGAGGAAGGTCCACCGCTGCGTGGAGGTGGTGTCGGGACTCATGGGAGTAACTGTAACGAACGTTCAGTACAGTTACCAAGTCGGTGGGCGGGGCTGCGCCCGGCCGGGGAGAGTCCCGCTATATCCCAATGAGACGTACATAACCACTGCTCGTGCGGTGTAATTCCTCACACCAGATGGGCGAAAAACGGGCCAAAAGGTAGCGTCGCCGGGGATAAAGGGAGCACCATAGAGGAAGTTTCGCGAAGAGAGGAGAACGAAGACTAGTGGCTAAGAATTTTGCGCAGTTGCTCGTCGACACCCTGGAGAAGCAGGGCGTGCGCCGCATCTACGGGTTGGTGGGGGACTCCCTCAACCCCATTTCTGATGCGGTGCGGAAGTCGTCCATCGAGTGGGTGCACGTGCGCAACGAGGAGGCGGCCGCCTTCGCCGCGAGCGCCGACTCCCTCGTTACCGGTGAGCTCGCCGTGTGCGCTGCCTCCTGCGGCCCCGGCAACACCCACCTCATCCAGGGGCTCTACGACGCCCACCGCAACGGGGCCAAGGTGCTGGCCCTGGCCAGCCACATCCCGAGCGTCCAGATCGGCTCCGGCTTCTTCCAGGAGACCCACCCGGAGAAGATCTTCCAGGAGTGCTCCGCCTACTGCGAGATGGTGAACTCCGCCGACCAGGGCGATCGCGTGGTCCACCACGCCATCCAGTCCACCATGGCCGGGCACGGCGTCTCCGTCCTCGTCATCCCGGGCGACGTCAGCCAGCAGGAGGTGACCCGCCCCGTCTTCACCAACTCGACGGTAGCCGCCGGCCGCCCCATCCTCCTCCCGGATCCGCACCAGGCCGCGGCCCTGGCCAAGGCGATCAACGACGCCAAGACCGTCACCCTCTTCTGCGGCGCGGGCGTCCGCGACGCGCGCGAGGAGGTCCTGGAGCTCGCCGAGAAGATCAAGTCCCCGATCGGGCACGCGCTGGGCGGCAAGATGTACATCCAGCACGACAACCCCTTTGACGTCGGCATGTCCGGCCTCCTCGGCTATGGCGCGTGCCACGACGCCTCCAACGAGGCGGACCTGCTCATCCTCCTCGGCACGGACTTCCCCTACTCGGACTTCCTGCCGACGGAGAACGTCGCGCAGGTGGACGTCGATGGTTCGCACATCGGCCGCCGCACGACGGTGCGCTACCCGGTCATCGGCGATGTTGCCGCCACCATCAAGACGATCCTCCCGCACGTGGAGGAGAAGCGGGATCGTAGCTTCCTCGACAAGATGCTCCGCAAGCACTGCGGGAAGCTGAGCTCCGTCGTCGAGGCCTACACCTCCAACGTGGACAAGCACGTGCCGATCCACCCGGAGTACATCGCCAACATCATCGACGAGCTGGCCGCCGAGGACGCGATCTTCACCGTCGATACCGGCATGTGCAACGTGTGGGGCGCGCGCTACATCACCCCGAACGGCTCCCGCGAGCAGATCGGCTCCTTCCGCCACGGCACCATGGCCAATGCGCTGCCGCAGGCCATCGGCGCCCAGGCGGCGCAGCCGGGCCGGCAGGTGATTAGCTTCTCCGGGGACGGCGGGCTCAGCATGCTCATGGGCGAGCTGCTCACCGTGAAGATGTACCAGCTGCCGCTCAAGTGCGTGGTCTTCAACAACTCCTCGCTGGGCATGGTGAAGCTGGAGATGCTCGTCCAGGGTATCCCGGAGTTCGAGACCGACCACGAGCACGTCAACTTCGCGCAGGTGGCCGAGGGGATGGGCATCAAATCCTTCCGCATCGAGGATCCCGCGAAGGCGCGCGACGTCCTCGCCGAGGCGCTCGCCTACCAGGGGCCGGCCCTCATCGACGTGGTCACCGACCCGAACGCGCTGAGCATCCCGCCGAACATCACCTTCGCCCAGCTCATGGGCTTCTCCAAGGCGGCCACCCGGACCGTCTTCGGCGGCGGCGTGGGGCACATGCTCGACATGGCGACCTCGAACCTCCGCAACATCCCGCGTCCCTAGGCCGGGGTCCCGGGTCCCAAGGTCGCGGGGTCCACGGGGCCCGGGATCCTCAGGCTGCTCACAGAATGCTGGCAGCCGCGGCCCATGCGGGCGTGAATACTATGGAGGCATGTCTGCGCTCCTCAACTCTGATGCTCAACCGGTGAAGGTGCTCGTCGTCGATGATGAGCCGAATATCGTGGAGCTCCTTCAAGTGAGCCTCAAATTCCAGGGCTTCGACGTCCTCACGGCACGTGATGGCGCCGAGGCCCTTCGTCGTGCCCGGGAGTACGAGCCGGACGCCCTCATCCTCGACGTCATGATGCCCCGCATGGACGGGTTTGAGCTGCTCACGCGCCTGCGCAGCGAGGGGATCGACGCCCCCGTCCTCTTCCTCACCGCGAAGGATGCCGTCGAGCACCGCATCCACGGGCTCACCATCGGGGCGGATGACTACGTGACCAAGCCCTTCTCCCTGGAGGAGGTCATCACGAGGCTGCGGGTGATTCTGCGGCGGGGGCGCGTCGTCGATCATGAGCCGGAGGACGCGACGATCAGCTACGCGGACCTCACCCTCAACGATGAGACCCACGAGGTCACGAAGGCGGGGGAGTACGTGGAGCTCTCGCCGACGGAGTTCAACCTCCTGCGCTACCTCATGCTCAATGCTGAGGTGGTGCTGAGTAAGGCGAAGATCCTCGACAACGTGTGGCACTACGACTTCGGCGGGGATGGCAACGTCGTCGAGTCCTATATTTCCTACCTGCGCCGGAAGATTGACACCGGCGAGGTGCCGCTCATCCACACCGTGCGCGGCGTGGGCTATGTGCTGCGCACCCCGCGCGGGGCGGGCCGCGGGTGAGCGGGGTGAAAGAAGCACTCCGCTCGGTGCCGCTGCGGACGTGGCTCGTCATCCTCATGGTGGCCACGTGCGGGCTGGGGATCCTCGCGAGCTCCGCCATGGTGAGCTCCGTCATGAAAGATGACATTTACCAGCGCGTCGACGAGGACCTCTACAACTCCCTCCACGGCTGGGCCCGCGACTCTGAACTCTTCACCAAGCGCGCCGGCGCCCACCCGCCCTCGAATTACACCGTCATCAAGATATTCGACGACGGCAGCTCGGTGGTGTTCAACGATTTGGGCGTGTTCCCGGACGTGTCGGGGCTGGGGACCTCCGGCGTCCCGGAGACCGTGCACTCGGTGGGCTCGGCGAGCAGCGCCGGGCTGCACGATGAGTGGCGCGCGATCGCCACGCAGGAGCACGGTGTGATGACGGTGGTGGCGCGCAACTTGGACCGGGAGGATCTGGTCATCGAGCGCATGCGCCTCTTCCAGGGACTGGTGGGGGTGATGGTGCTCATCGTCATCGCGCTGGTGGGCTGGTGGCTCATCCGGCGGGCGCTGCGCCCGCTGCGCGTCGTCGAGCGGACCGCGCGGGACATTTCGGAGGGGCAGATTGACCGACGCGTGCCGGAGTGGCCGATGAGCACCGAGGTGGGGCAGCTGGGGGCCTCGCTCAACATCATGCTCAACCGGCTGCAGCGCTCCCTCGAGCACACCCGGGAGAAGGAGGAGCAGATGCGCCGCTTCGTGGGGGACGCCTCCCACGAGCTGCGCACCCCGCTCACGAGCCTCCGCGGCTACACCGAGCTCTATCGCAGCGGCGCCGCCCCCGACGCGGACTGGGTCATCGACCGGATCGAGGAGGAGTCCACCCGGATGACCTACCTCGTGGAGGACCTGCTCAGCCTCACGCGCGCGGAGGGCAACGCCCTGGAGACCGCCCCCGTCGATCTCCTGGAAACGGCCAGTTCCGTCGCCACCCAGATGCGCGAAACTTACCCTGGGCGCACCGTCCGCGTCATCAACCAGCACCCGGGGATCCCGGTGGCGCTCGGGCAGGCGGACAAGGTGCGCCAGATCATCCTCAACCTCGTGGCCAACGCCCTCGTCCACGGCGGGGAGGAGGCGCAGGTGAGCATCGTGCTGCGCCCGGCCGAGGAGGCGGGGGAGAAGGGGGCGGCCCCGGCCGGGGTGCCCATGACGGAGATCCTCATCATCGACGACGGCTGCGGCATGAGCCCCGAGGACGCCGAGCACATCTTCGAACGCTTCTACCGCGCGGACAGTTCTCGCTCCCGCAACTCGGGCGGCTCGGGGCTGGGGCTCGCGATCGTGCACTCCCTCGTCGAGCGCCACGGCGGCACGATCACGGTACAGACCGCCCCGGGGGAGGGCTCGACGTTCACCGTGGCGCTGCCCGCCGGTACCGAGGAGGAACTCTTCTCCGCCCCGGGGAGCGGGGAGGTTTAGGCCTCGGCCAGGGGGCGGCCATCTTCGCCGGTCCCGAGCGCGGCGCGCAGGGCCTCGGCGGCGCGGTCCATCTCCTGGGGGTCGGTCTCGTCGGGGGACATCGCGGTGCCGAGGGAGTAGCCGGACATGTCGTCGGCGGGGAAGACGTGAATGTGGGTGTGGGGAACCTCGAAGCCGGCGATGAGGGTGCCCGCGCGCTGGCAGTCGAAGCTGCGGAGCACGGTCTGCCCGACGCGCTGCGCCACCCCCGCGAGGTGCAGCCACTCCTCCTCCGCGAGGTCCGTCCACTTGTCCACCTCGCGGATGGGGACGACCAGCACGTGCCCGTAGCGCACGGGCTCGATGGTGAGGAACGCGGCCACCGTCTCATCGCGATAGACGAAGCGGCCGGGGAGCTCCCCTTGAATGATCTTGGTGAAGACGCTACTCATGGTTGTCAGCGTACCGCCCATTAGGATGAGGGCCATGCGCATTCTCGTGATCGGATCCGGAGCCCGCGAGCACGCCCTCGTCCGCGGCCTCGCCACTGACCCTGCCACCACGGCCCTCCACGTCGCCCTGGGGAACGACGGCATGAGCTCGCTCGCCACCTGCCACCCGGAGGCCGGGGCGGTCGACGACGCCGCCGCGATGGTGGCCCTCGCCCGGGAGGTCGAGGCGGAGCTCGTCGTCATCGGGCCGGAGATCCCGCTGGTCGCGGGCGTGGCCGATGCCCTCCGGGAGGCCGGCTTCGCGGTCTTCGGCCCGCAGAAGGCGGCCGCGCAGATCGAGGGCTCCAAGGCCTTCGCGAAGGACGTCATGGCGGCCGCCGGGGTGCGGACCGCGCAGTCGCGCAGCCTCGCGCCGGGGGCCAGCGCCGAGGAACTCGACGCCCTCCTCGACGAGTTCGGCCCCACCTGGGTCATCAAGGATGACGGGTTGGCCGGCGGCAAGGGCGTCGTCGTCACCGAGGATCGGGAGGCTGCGCGCGAGCACGCGGAGGCAGTCCTCGCGTCCGGCCACCCGGTGCTGGCCGAGACCTTCCTCGAGGGGCCCGAGGTGTCCCTCTTCTGCCTCGTCGACGGCGAGACCGTCGTCCCCCTCCTTCCCGCCCAGGACCACAAGCGCGCCTATGACGGTGACCGCGGCCCGAACACCGGCGGCATGGGGGCCTACGCGCCCACCCCCTGGCTGCCCGAGGACGGCGTCGAGCGCATCGTCCGCGAGGTGTGCGAGCCGGTGGCCAAAGAGCTCGTCGCCCGCGGCACCCCCTACTCCGGCCTCCTCTACGCGGGCCTGGCCTGGGGTGCGGAGGGCCCGGCCGTGGTGGAGTTCAACTGCCGCTTCGGCGACCCCGAGACGCAGGCCGTCCTCGCGCTGCTGGAGACCCCGCTCGCAGGGGTTCTCGACGCCGTGGCGCGCGGCCACCTCAGCGAGCTGCCGCCCCTGCGCTGGGCGCCCGGCTATGCCGTGACGGTGGTCCTCGCGGCGGAGGGCTACCCCGCCTCCCCGAAGAAGGGGGACCCCATCGAGGGGGTCACGGCCGAGACCCCGGTGCTCCACGCGGGCACCGCGGCCGGCCCGGACGGCGGGTTCGTCTCCGCCGGCGGCCGGGTGCTCAACGTGGTGGCGACGGGCAGCACCCTCGCCGAAGCGCGGGAGGACGCCTACCGGCAGCTGGACGGCATCCACCTGGAGGGTGGGCACTACCGCTCGGACATCGCGCTGCCGGCCGTCGAGGGCACCATCACCCTGCCGGGAATGTCATAATCGAGGGCGTGGCTGAGAAGAACGCTGAGAAGAACGCAGAGACCATCGACGACACCCCGGTGACGAAGGCGCCCATCGCCAACGTCCTGGCCTCCCGCTACGCCTCCGCGGCGATGACCCGCCTGTGGAGCCCCGAGGCGAAGATCCGCATGGAGCGTCAGCTCTGGATCTCCGTGATGCGGGTGCAAAAGGACCTCGGGGTGGACATCCCCAGCGAGGCCATCCGCGCCTACGAGGCCGTGGTGGACCAGGTGGACCTTGAGTCCATCGCCGCCCGGGAGCGCATCACCCGCCACGACGTGAAGGCGCGGATCGAGGAGTTCAACGCCCTCGCCGGCTACGAGCACATCCACAAGGGCATGACCTCCCGCGACCTCACGGAAAACGTCGAGCAGCTCCAGATCCTCAGCTCTCTCGCGCTCGTGCGCGACAAGGCGGTGGCCGTCCTCGCGCGCATCGGGGAGCGGGCCGCCCTGTACCGCTCCCTCGTCATGGCCGGCCGCTCGCACAACGTGGCCGCGCAGGCGACCACCCTCGGCAAGCGCTTCGCGTCTGCCGCGGATGAGATGCTCATCGCGCTGGACCGCGTCGAGAACCTCATCAGCCGCTACCCGCTGCGCGGCATCAAGGGCCCCATGGGCACCGCCCAGGACATGCTCGACCTCGTGGGCGGGGATGAGAAGCACCTCGCGAGCCTCGAGCGCGCCATCGCCGATGAGCTCGGCTTCAGCCGCACCTTCGACTCCGTGGGCCAGGTGTACCCGCGCTCCCTCGACTTCGACGCCCTCTCCGCCCTCGTGCAGCTCGGTGCCGGGCCCTCCTCGCTCGCGACGACGATCCGCCTCATGGCCGGCAACGAGACCGTCACCGAGGGCTTCAAGGAAGGCCAGGTGGGCTCCTCCGCCATGCCGCACAAGATGAACGCCCGCTCCTGCGAGCGCGTCTGCGGCTTCCAGGTGATCCTCCGCGGCTACCTCACCATGGCGGCCGACCTCGCCGGCCAGCAGTGGAACGAGGGCGACGTCTTCTGCTCCGTCATCCGCCGCGTCGCCCTGCCTGACGCCTTCTTCGCCTTCGACGGCATGTGTGAGACTTTCCTCACCGTACTCACCGAGTTCGGCGCCTTCCCCGCCATGATTGACCGGGAGCTCGAGCGCTACCTCCCCTTCCTCGCCACCACCCGCATCCTCATGGCCGCGGT
This sequence comes from Corynebacterium uropygiale, assembly GCF_021568315.1. Classification (GTDB taxonomy): domain Bacteria; phylum Actinomycetota; class Actinomycetes; order Mycobacteriales; family Mycobacteriaceae; genus Corynebacterium; species Corynebacterium uropygiale. The sequence continues at coordinate 68,532 of NZ_JAKGSI010000004.1, read as the reverse complement.
GCGCGCCGGGGTCGGCCGGGAGACCGCCCACGAGATCATCAAGGAGAACGCGGTGGCCGTGGCCCTCAACATGCGGGAAAACGGCGCTGACCAGGACCTCGTGGAGCGTCTGGCCGCCGACGAGCGGCTCCCGCTCAGCGCCGAGGACCTCCGCGCCGCCCTGGCCGACCGCCACGCGTTCATCGGCGCGGCGGAATCGCAGACCGACCGGGTGCTCCAGCGCATTGAGGACGTCGTCGAGACCTACCCGGAAGCCGCGCGCTACCAGCCGGGGGACATCCTCTAGCCCGCGGGGCGCCCCCGGAGTCGGGGCCGATGTGGACCCTCCAATTGTTGGCCCGCACGGCCCCCACTAGACTGCCTAAGCATGCGTCCGGAACTCTCTGACTACACCCACCTTTCCGCCGGTAAGGTGCGGGAAATTTACGAGATCGACGAAGAGACCCTCCTCATGGTCGTCAGCGACCGGATCTCCGCCTTCGATTACATCCTGGATTCCGAGATCCCGGATAAGGGGCGAATCCTCACCGCGATGAGCGTCTACTTCTTCGACAGCATCGACGTGCCCAACCACCTCGCCGGGCCCATCGATGATCCCCGCATCCCGGAAGAAGTCCTCGGCCGAGCACTCGTGTGCAAGAAGCTGAAGATGCTGCCCTTCGAGTGCGTCGCCCGCGGCTACCTCACCGGCTCCGGACTGAAGGAGTACAAGGCGAACGGCACGGTGTGTGGCATCGAGCTCCCCGAGGGGCTGCGCGAATCCTCCCGCCTGCCCGAGCCCATCTTCACGCCCGCCACGAAGGCCGAGTTTGGGGACCACGATGAGAACGTGCCCTTCGAGGCCGTCGTCGAGAAGCTGGGGGAGGCCCGCGCCACCGAGCTCCGCGACGCCACCCTGTCCATCTACTCCACGGCCGCCGCGATGGCCGAGGAGCGCGGGGTGATCCTCGCGGACACGAAGTTCGAGTTTGGTGTCGACGAGAACGGCACGCTGGTCCTCGCGGACGAGGTCCTCACGCCCGATTCCTCCCGCTACTGGCCCGCGGACACCTATGAGGAGGGCAAGGTCCAGCCGAGCTTTGACAAGCAGTACGTGCGCAACTGGCTGCTCAGCTCCAAGGCGGACTGGAACCAGAAGGACGGCACCCCGCCGCCTCCGCTGCCCGGCTCGGTCATTGAGGCCACCCGGGAGCGCTACATCGAGGCCTACGAGCGGATTTCCGGCCGGAAGTTCTCCGATTGGATCGGTTCCTGCGTCTAGCGGAGGGCCGACCGAGTAGAATCCGGGCATGGCTTATCATGCGGATTCTTCCCAGCTCGACGAGAAGGAAGTCCTCACCTGGGAGGGCTTTGGAGTGGCGCAGCGCGAGCTCGCGCAGATGATCGCCGATAGCGGCTACGAACCGGATCTCATCATCCCCATCGCCCGCGGCGGGCTCATCCCCGGCGGTGCGCTGAGTTACTCCCTCGGAGTGAAACTCTCCGACACGATGAACGTCGAGTTTTATACCGACGTTCACGAAACCCTTCCGGACCCGGTGCTGCTGGAGCCCCTGTTGGACACAGGATCGCTCCACAAGCGCCGGGTCCTTGTTGTTGACGACGTCGCCGATTCCGGCCGCACCCTCGACCTCGTACTCAACCTCCTGCGCGAGGACGTCGTGGAGGTCCGCAGCGCGGTGCTCTATGGGAAGTCCGCCTCCGTGGTGGAGCCCGATTATGTGTGGCGACGCACCGACCAGTGGATTTGTTTCCCGTGGTCGGCGGAGCCCCCGGTGGAGCCGCGCGCGAAGGCCTAGCGCGGGCCGCGGGCGCGGGTGCGGGTGCGGCGTGGCGGTATCGGGGGCCCGGGGAAAGCCCCGGGATGTTAAAAGCGCATACTAGATACCATGAAACCTTCGAGGTCCCGATCCCGCGCCCGCACCCTCCTTCACCTGCCCGTCAAGGTGTGGCTGGTCCTCATCGTCCTCGCGGGACTCACGCACCCCTTCCTCCCCGAGGGGCGCTGGGTGCTCGTCCACCTCTTCACCCTCGGGGCGGTGACGAACTCCATCGTCGTGTGGGGGCGGCACTTCGCGAAGCGTTCCTCCCAGCCGCCGCTCTCGCTCATCGCGCTGCTCAACGCCGGGATTCTCGTCGTCATCGCGGGGAAGATGCTGGGGCAGTGGCCGGTGGTGCTCGTCGGAGCGGTGCTCGTCTCCGCGGCGCTCCTTTGGCACGCCGCCGCGCTCATCCGCCTCCGGGCCTGGTGGTATGCGCTCTCGACGCTGTGCCTGCCGCTCGGCGCCACGATGGGCGTGCTCATCGTCTCCCCCTGGGGTGCGGCGCGCCACGATGACCTCCTCCTCGCCCACGAGGTCATCAACCTCCTCGGCTTCCTAGGCTGCGCCGCCCTCGGCACGCTGCAGCGCATGTTCCCCGCGGTGTGGCGCACCCGCGCGCACGGGGGCTGGCCGCGGCTGGTCGTGGGCTGCATGGCGAGCGGCCTGCTTCTGGGTGCGCTGGGCGCCCTCGGCGGGCTGCGCCCCATGGCGATGGTGGGCGTGGGGCTCATCGCGCTCGCGTGGATTCTTCAGGCGATCCCGTGGGCGCGGGATGTCCTCGCCGTCCTCCGGGATCCGCGCGACCGCGTCACCTACGCCTCGGCGAGCGTGGCCGCCGCGGTGTGCTGGCTCATCGGCTCCCTGCTGGTAGCCGTCCCGCGCGTCCTGAGCCCCGGGTTTGTCATCTCTTCCCTCACGATTCCGCTGGTCATCGGGTTTGGCGCGCAGCTGCTGCTCGGCATGATGAGCTATCTCCTGCCGACGACCATCGGCGGCGGACCCTCCGCCCTCCGCGCGGGCCTGCGCGAGATGGACCGCGGCGGGATGTTCCGCTGGGCGCTCGTCAACGTGGGGCTTCTCCTCTGGCTCCTTCCCCTGCCCTCCTGGGCGCGGGTCGGGGTGTCGGGGCTCTGCTGCCTGGGGCTCGCGGCGGTCCTGCCGCTCATCGCGCGCGCGGCGAAGGCTCAGGTGTCCGTCCTCCGCGGCGGGGAGGGCCCGGGCGTGGAGGACATGCCTCGCGGGCTGCGCGCCCAGCAGGTCTCGCTGGCGGTGAGCGTGCTCGCCGTGGTGGCGCTCGTGGGCTCCGTGCTCACGACGGGCAATCTCGGCGCGGGAGGTAGCGTGGCGCCGGCGGACGTCGAGCCCACGGGGGAGACGGTCACCGCGGAGGTCACGGCGCAGGATATGAGCTACTCCCCGGCGGAGGTGGCTGCGCGGCCGGGGGATCGCCTGGTGCTCACCTTCCGCAACACCGATAGCCAGGTGCATGACCTGCACCTGGCGACGGGCCAGGACTCCGGGCGCGTGGAGCCGGGCGCGGAGGTCACCCTCGAGGTGCCCGTGGTGCCAGCGGAGGGGATCGAGGGCTGGTGCACCATCGCCGGCCACCGCCAGATGGGCATGACCTTCCGCGTGACGACGGGCGCCGGGACGGCGCCCCGCCCCACCGCGGGGGCGGGCGGCCACCAGCACGGGCACGGGCAGGCCGGGATGATCGCGGACCCCTCCTCGGACTCACCGACGGTGGATCCCTGGCTGGCGCCAGCCTCGGCGGAGCGTACGCACCGGGTGACGCTGCGGGCCAGCGAGTTTCAGGCGGAGGTGGCCCCCGGGATGCGCCAGGAGGTGTGGAGCTTTGGCAAGGATCCGGTGGCGCCGACGCTGCGCGGCCACCTCGGCGATCGCTTTGAGATCACCTTCATCAATGACGGGTCCATGTCTCACTCCCTCGACTTCCACGCGACGAGCGCCTCCCCCGACGCCATGACCACGCAGGTCCCGCCCGGGGAGACCTTCCACTACGCCTTCACAGCCACGCGCGCGGGGATCTGGCTCTATCACTGCTCCACGCACCCGATGAGCCAGCACATTTCGATGGGCATGCACGGCGCGGTCATCATCGACCCACCGGGGCTTGCGCCGGTGGACCATGAGGTGGTGCTCGTCGGGAGCGAGATCTACGCGGACCCGGCGGATGTCATCGCGGAGGAGCCGTCGGCCTGGCGCTTCAACGGCTACGCGGCGCAGTACGTGAGCTCCGCGCACCCGCTGCGCGTGAAGGCGGGGGAGACGGTGCGCTTCTGGGTGCTCGCGGCCGGACCCAACCAGGGGCTGAGCTTCCACATCGTGGGCGCGCAGTTCCACCGCGTGTTTAAGGAGGGGCGGATGCTTCTCGACGAGGAGCCGGGCGCGGCGGGCGGCGGCTCCCAGGCGCTCGACCTCGCGGCGGCCCAGGGCGGCTATGTGGAGACCCGTTTCGAGGAGCCGGGGACCTACACGTTCGTCGATCACCAGATGGTGCACGCGGAGCGCGGGATGCGTGGGAATGTCATCGTCGAGGCCACCACCCCCGCAGAGCACCCGAACAGTTAAGCTGTGGGGGCAACCAAATCCTGCGAGGAAGGAAGCCAAACGTGGCCCGAGTAGTTGTCAACGTCATGCCGAAGGCAGAGATTCTGGATCCTCAAGGTCAAGCCGTGGTGCGAGCGCTCGGCCGGCTGGGTGTCACCGGGGTGAGTGATGTCCGGCAGGGCAAGCGCTTCGAACTGGAGGTGGATGGAACCGTCACCCGCGCCGAAGTGGAGAAGGTTGCTGAGACCCTCCTGGCGAACACGGTGATTGAGGACTTCGAGGTCGTGGATGCTGAGGTGAGCCAGTGAGCGCACGGATTGGTGTCATCACCTTCCCGGGGACGCTCGACGACGTCGATGCCCAGCGTGCGGCACGCATTGCGGGCGCTGAAGTCGTGGAGCTGTGGCACGCGGACGAGGATCTGCGTGGCGTCGATGCCGTCATCGTTCCTGGCGGCTTTTCTTATGGGGACTACCTGCGCAGCGGGGCGATCTCCGCGCTGGCGCCGGTCATGCGCTCGGTGATTGATCGGGCGCACAAGGGCATGCCGGTGCTGGGCATTTGTAACGGCTTCCAGATCCTCACGGAGGCGGGCCTCTTGCCGGGTGCTCTCACCCGCAACCAGGGCCTGCACTTCCACTGCGTGGACACCTACCTTGAGGTGGCCAACGCGTCCACGGCGTGGACGAGCGGCTACGAGGAGGGGCAGAAGATCCTCATCCCCGCCAAGCACGGGGAGGGGCGCTTCCAGGCCTCCGCGGAGACCATCGAGGAACTGGAGAAGGAAGGCCGCGTGGTCTTCCGCTACACCGATAACTTCAACGGCTCGGTGCACGGTATCGCCGGGGTGTGCAGCGCGGATGGTCGCGTCGTCGGCCTCATGCCGCACCCCGAGCACGCCGTGGAGGAGCTCACGGGGCCCTCCCTTGATGGGCTGCCGATGTTCGTGTCCGCGATCAACGCGACGGCGTCCGTCTAAAGGAGGGGACGATTCATGACTGTTCACAACGACACTGTCTCGGCCGCGCTCGCCTCTCCCGACGAGGCGCAGCCCTACCGCGAGCTGGGCCTCAAGGACGACGAGTACGCGCGCATCAAGGAGATCCTCGGGCGCCGGCCGACGGACGCGGAGCTCAGCATGTACTCCGTCATGTGGTCCGAGCATTGCTCCTACAAGTCCTCCAAGGTGCACCTGCGCTACTTTGGTGAGACCACGACGCCGGAGATGGCGGAGAAGATCCTCGCCGGCATCGGGGAGAACGCTGGCGTGGTGGACATCGGGGATGGCAACGCGGTGACCTTCCGCGTCGAGTCCCACAACCACCCCTCCTACGTGGAGCCGCACCAGGGCGCGGCCACCGGCGTGGGCGGCATCGTCCGCGACATCATGGCCATGGGCGCCCGCCCGATCGCCGTGATGGATCAGCTGCGCTTCGGCCCGGCGGACTTCCCGGACACCCAGCGCGTGCTCACCGGCGTGGTCGATGGCATCAGCCACTACGGCAACTGCCTGGGCCTGCCGAACATCGGCGGCGAGACCGTCTTCGATGAGTCCTACGCCGGAAACCCGCTGGTCAACGCCCTGTGCGTGGGCACGCTCAAGGTGGAGGACCTCAAGCTCGCCTTCGCGTCCGGCACGGGCAACAAGGTCATGCTCTTCGGCTCCCGCACGGGGCTCGACGGCATCGGGGGCGTCTCCGTGCTCGCGAGCGACACCTTCGAGGAAGGCGCCGAGCGGAAGCTGCCCGCCGTGCAGGTGGGCGACCCCTTCGCGGAGAAGGTGCTCATCGAGTGCTGCCTTGATCTGTATCGCGCGGGTGTCGTCGTCGGTATTCAGGACCTGGGCGGCGCGGGCCTCTCCTGCGCCACCTCGGAGCTCGCGGCGTCCGGCGACGGCGGCATGAGCATCAACCTCGACGCGGTGCCGCTGCGCGCGGAGAACATGACGGCCGCGGAGATCCTCGCCTCCGAGTCCCAGGAGCGCATGTGTGCCGTGGTGACCCCGGAGAACGTGGAGAAGTTCCGCGAGATCTGCGCCCACTGGGACGTCACCTGCGCGGAGATCGGCGAGGTGACCACCGGAAAGCACCTGGTCATCACGCACCAGGGTGAGGTCGTCGTCGACGCCCCGGCGCACACCATCGCCAACGAGGGCCCCGTCTATGAGCGCCCCTGGGCCCGCCCCGAGTGGCAGGACGCCCTCCAGGAGCCGGCCGAGATCACCCGCCCGAGCGACCTGCGCGCCGCCCTCCTCGACATGGTGGGCTCGCCCGCGCTGTGCTCCCGCGCGTTTATCACGGAGCAGTATGACCGCTACGTGCGCGGCAACACCGTCAAGGCGCTGGGCAGCGATGCCGGCGTCCTGCGCATCGATGAGGAGACCCACCGCGGCGTGGCCGTCGCCTCCGATGCCTCCGGCCGCTACACGAAGCTCGACCCGAACATGGGTGCACGGCTGGCGCTGGCCGAGGCCTACCGGAACGTCGTCGCCACCGGGGCACGTCCCGTCGCCGTGACGAACTGCCTCAACTACGGCTCCCCGGAGAACCCGGACGTCATGTGGCAGTTCCGCGAGTCCGTCCACGGCCTCGCCGACGGGGCCCAGGAGCTCGGCATCCCGGTCTCCGGCGGCAACGTCTCCTTCTACAACCAGACGGGCACCGAGCCCATCCTGCCGACCCCGGTGGTCGGCGTCCTCGGCGTCATCGAGGACGTCCGCCAGGCGCACGCCCACGACCTCGGCCGCGCGGGCGAGCCGGAGGTGCTCTTCCTCCTCGGCGCGACGGGCGAGGACTTCGGCGGCTCCATCTGGCAGCAGGTGAGCGGCGGCGGCCTCCAGGGCCTGCCGCCTAGCGTTGACCTCGCTGATGAGCAGCGCCTCGCGGACCTCCTCGTCGGCGCGCAGGACATCACCGCGGCCCACGACCTCTCCGAGGGTGGCCTCGCGCAGGCGGTCTTTGAGATGGCGCAGCGCGAGGAGGTGGGTGTTCGCGTGGACCTCGCGGCCGTGCACGAGGACCCGACGACGGCCCTCTTCTCCGAGTCCGCCTCCCGCATGCTCGTGGCCACGACGCCCGCCCAGGCCGACGCCTTCCAGGCGCGCGCCGAGGAGCTTGGCATCCCGGTGGCGCGGATCGGTGAGAGCACTGGCGCCGCGGGCGCCGAGGCCCAGATCGACTTCGGCGTGGTGAGCGTTCCGCTCGCCGAGCTCAAGGAGGCCTGGGAGTCCACCCTGCCGAAGCACTTCGGCCACGTGGTGGGCGCGAACTCCGTCGTGGAGTAGCGGGGCACCGCAGCCCGCGGGCGGGGGCGGGGCCGCCGCGCCCCGCCGCCCCGTGTGGGGCTGGCTTCTTGCCTGGAGGGAACCTCCGGCGTAGATTACGCTTAAGTAACCTACTAGGCCGGAGGTTCTTTCATGTCGGCAGCCACCCTCGCTCACCCCGAGAATGACCACATCATCCAGCGCACGCGCGAGGTCTATGACCGCGGCCCGCGCCCGAGCGGACGGGGGTGGGCGCACTTCGGGGCGGCCATCGGATCCCTCATTGCGGGCACGGTCCTCACGACGATGGCGTGGATGCTCCTGCCCTGGTGGCAGGGGCTCGGGGTGACGATCTATGCGCTGGGGGTCATCGCGCTCTTCGGGGTCTCCGCCGCCTACCACCTGGGGCCGTGGCGGAGCACGCGCACGGTGCGCTGGTGGCGTCGGGCGGACCACTCGACGATCGCAATCTTCATCGCGGCGACGTACACGCCGCTCTGCCTCATCACCCTGTCCGCCACGAGCGCGGCGGTGGTCCTCAGTATTGCGTGGGCGGGGGCGGTGGCGGCGGTCATCCTCTCCATGGTGTGGATCGAGCACCCCCGGTGGATCGACGTGGTGGTCTACCTGGTACTCGGCTGGCTCATCGTGCCGATGCTCCCCCAGCTCTGGCACAACGCGGGGCCCGCGGTGGTGTGGCTGCTCTTTGCGGGCGGGGTGGTCTATTCGCTCGGCGCGCTCATGTACGGCGTGCAGTGGCCGGGGCGCGAGGCCCGCTACCTGGGCTTCCATGAGCACTTCCACGCGGCCACGGTGGTCGCGGCGATTCTCCACATGATCGCCATGTGGATGGTGGTGTGCTAGCTCGCGTCCTTGGGCGGGCGGCCGCGCCGGGGGAGGCCGCCGACGTCGGAGGGGAGCCGGCCGGCCCGCCGGAGGGCGTCGCGCAGGAGGACTTCGATTTGCGCGTTGGTGCTGCGGAGGTCCTCGGCGGCCCAGCGGGCGAGGGCGTCGTGCACGGCGGGGTCGAGCCTTAAGGAAATGACTTTTCGGGCCATGGGTGGGGGCCGATTTCTTAGGAGTAGAGGCCACCCGTGTTGACGACGGGCTGCGTGTGGTTGTCGGAGCAGAGGACGACGAGCAGATTCGACACCATGGCGGCCCGGCGCTCGGGATCCAGGTCCACGATGCCTTCCGCCTCGAGCTGATCGAGGGCGCTGCGGACCATGCTCACGGCACCGTCGACGATCGTCTCGCGCGCGTCGACAATGGCGCTGGCCTGCTGGCGCTGAAGCATGGCCTGGGCGATCTCGGGGGCGTAGGAGAGGCTGGAGATGCGCGCCTCGACGATCTCGAGACTGGCGACGGCCGCGCGCTCGGCGACTTCGTGGGCGAGCTCGGAGGAGACGTCGTCGGTGCCGCCGCGGAGGGAGACGCGCCCGTCGATGTCGGAGTCGTAGGGGTGCTGGGTGGCGACGTGCCGCAGGGCGGATTCTGCCTGGGAGCGGATGAACTTCTCGTAGTTCTCGACGGCGAAGGAGGCGGTCGCGGTGTCGGCCACCTGCCAAACGATGATCGCGGAGATCGTGATGGGGTTGCCGTTGTAGTCGTTGACCTTTGCTTCGTTGGTCTCGAAGTTGTGGACGCGGACGGAGACGCGCTGCTTCCTCGTGAGCGGCGGAACGAGGTTGAAGCCCGTGCGGCGCACCGTGCCCACGTAGGTGCCGAAGAAGGTGAGGACCTTCGTGTGTCCGGGCTGCACGATGGTGAAGGAACTCACGCCGAGGAGGATCGTCACGAGGAAGACGACGAAGCAGACGAACATGCAGATCCCGGAGTTGGGGCCGGCGGTTCCGTTGTCATCGGCGATGGCCTGGGAGACGAAGCCCCACGCGCAGAGCGCGAGAATCACGAGGACGACGAGGAGTGCGAGGCTGGCGAGCCCAGCCCCTCCTGCCTTCGCGGGCCTCTCGGTAATGGAGACGCGGGTGCCGTCGCGGCCGACGGGGGTGTCGGCGACGGCGGGGGTGGTGTCGCTCATGGCGATCCTTTCACGGTGAAGTGGTGTCTATGTGACATAAATATGATATCAGTTTTTCGCCGCGCGGGGAAGGGGTGGGGACGGGGCGGGAACGGCACCGGCAGGATCTGCCCCGGCCCGCCCGCCACCGCGCCGGGCCCGGTCGCTATCCTCAGTGCCTGTGACCCGGCTCCTCATCGTCGATAACCACGACTCCTTCACCTACAACATTGTCGAAGACTGCCGCCACCTCGGAGTGGAACCGCTGGTCATCCGCAACGATGATCCCGCGGGCCTCCCGCTGGAGGACGTCGGCGCGATCATCATCTCGCCCGGGCCCGGCCGCGCCGACCACCCCGCCGACACCGGCCTCAGCGCCGAGGCCCTCCGCTCCGGCCTGCCCGTCCTCGGGGTGTGCCTGGGCATGCAGCTCATGGCCGTGGCGGCCGGCGGCACCCTCCGCACCCACCCGCCGCACCACGGGGTGCTCTCCTCCGTGGAGCACGACGGCAGCCCCCTCTTCGACACCATCCCCTCGCCCATGAGCGTGACGCGCTACCACTCCTGGGTGGTCGAGCGCCCCGGGGAGGACATGGAGGTGCTCGCCCGCAGCGAGGACGGCGTCATCCAGGCCCTGCGCCACCGCCGTCGCCCCTGGTGGGGAGTCCAATTCCACCCGGAATCCATCTCCACCCCCGATGGCCGCACCCTTCTGCGCAACTTCCTTCGCCTCGCCGGCTGGCCGCACGTGCGCGCCCAGCGCCTCCCCGCGCGCGAGGGCTGGACCGCCGAAGCCCTCTTCTGCTCCCTCTTCGCCGAGCGCGAGGTGGCCATCTGGCTCGATGACTCCACCGGCACCGGCTGGAGCATCCTCGCCGACGACGGCGGCCCCGACGCCCGCCTGCTCCGCCTCCGCGGCGCGCCCGGCGAGGGCGGGGAGCTGGACCGCGAACTCCGCGCCCCCTGGGCGGGCCGCCGGCTGCTCGCCGAACCCGACCCCGATCGCCTGCCCTTCCGCTTCCGCCCCGGCTGGGTCGGCTGGCTGGGCTACGAAGCAGAGACCGGCGGGGAGTTCCTCTTCGTCGACCGGGCGATTCTCGTGGGGCCAGGGGAGAACCCGGACATCTACGCCATCAGCCTCCACGAGGACGAGGAGTGGTTCGCGGACCTGCGCCGCCACCTCGCCGGGCCCGCCCCCGCAGCCCCCGGCCCCGCCCGGGCGCCGGAGCCGGAGCCCCTCCGCCTCCGCGCGCGCGAGGGGCGCGAGCAGTACCTGGCCAAGATCGCCGCCGTGCAGGAGGCCATCCGCGCGGGCGAGACCTACGAGGCGTGCCTCACCACCCAGCTGCGCGGCCGCGGCGAGGTGGGCGTCGAGCACTACCTGCGTCTGCGCGCGCACAACCCCGCCCCCTATGGGGCGTACCTGCGCTTCGGGGAGACGCAGGTGCTCAGCACAAGCCCCGAGCTCTTCCTCCGCTGCGCGCGCGGGGAACTCATGTCGCGGCCGATCAAGGGGACGCGCCCGCGCTCGGCGGACCCGGCGGAGCTCGCCGCGCACCCGAAGGACCGCGCGGAAAACCGCATGATCACGGACCTCGTGCGCAACGATCTTGCGCGCGTGTGCGCGCCGGGCTCGGTGCGGGTACCGGAGCTCTTCGGGGTGGAGAGCTTCGCGACCGTCCACCAGCTGGTGAGCACCGTCGTCGGGCAGTGCCGTCCGGGGGTGGACGTCGTCGATGCCCTGGCGGCGGCCTTCCCCGGCGGTTCCATGACGGGCGCACCGAAGGAGCGGACCTGCGAGATCCTCGCGGAGCTGGAGGGGGAGCCGCGTGGGGTGTACTCCGGCTGCCTCGGGTGGCTGAGCGGCGAGGGGGAGGCGGAGCTCGCGATGACGATCCGCACCCTCGTCGCGAACGGGCGGGAGCTCAGCTATGGGGTGGGCGGCGCGATCCTCGACGCTTCCGACCCCGAAGCCGAGTGGGAGGAAGTCCGCACGAAGTGCCAGGCCCTCGCCCCGATCGCGAGGCTCGACCTATGATCATCGACTCCTGGTACCTGCGCCGCCTCCCCGGCCAGCCCGCCGAGTTCTGCGGGCTTGACGCCCACCTCCGCCGCTACACCCACGGCGTGCAGCGCTTTTATGGCCGACGCCCACCCGAGCGCTTCCTCCGCTCGGTGCGCGCGGCCTGCGAGGACGCCTCCGCCGGCGAGTGGTTCCCCCGCCTCGAGGGCTCCGCGCGCGCGGACCGCCTCGCCTGGCGCCCGAGCCCACCCCGGCGCCGCCGCACGCGGCTGCTCATCGGGGAGTGCGTGCGTGATCCCCGCCGCCACCCGGAGCTCAAGGGGCCGGACCTGCCCGTCCTTGGCGAGCTCCGCGCCCTGGCCGCCCGGCGCGGCGCGGATGATCTCCTCCTCGCGCGCGGAGGCCGCGTGCTCGAGGCCACCACCTCCGCCATCCTCCTGCTGGAGGGGGATCGGCTCATCCTCCCCGCCGGGCCCCGCCTGCCCTCCGTGAGCGAGGAGCTCCTGCTGAGCGGGGAGCCCGTGAGCCCGCCGGAGCCCGGCCGGCCGGAGCTGCGCTGGGACTCGCTGTGCCGGCGCCCGGTCAGCGTGGCCGAGGTGGAGGAGGCGGCGCGCTCGGGCCGCGCGCGGGTCTATGCTCTCAACGCCTTGCACGGTGTGACGGAGGTGGCGGTGCTCGGACGCGTGGACTTAGAGTGAGACCCATGACTGAACACGTGACGCCGGAGAAGAGGGCGGGCGCCGCCCAGCCGCCCATCGCCGCGAAGAAGCCCGTGACCAGGAGTTTTCACGGGCGGGACTTCGTCGATAATTATGAGTGGCTGAGGGATAAGGAGTCCCCGGAGACCCTCGACTACCTCGAGCGCGAGAACGCCTACACGGAGGCGCAGCTGGCTCCGCTGGAGGACCTGCGCTCCACGGTGTTTGAGGAGATCCGCTCCCGCGTGAAGGAAACGGACATGTCCATCCCCACGCGGCTGGGCGGCTATTGGTACTACAGCCGGACGAAGGAGGGCTCCGAGTACGGCTACTCCTGCCGCATCCCGGTCGCCGAGGCCGCCGAGGCCGCCGGGGCCGACCCCTGGCAGCCGCCGCAGATCCCCGAGGACGGCTCCCCGGCGGAGGGCGAGGAGGTGCTCCTCGACCTCAATGAGCTCGCCGAGGGCCACGAGTTCTTCTCCCTCGGCGCGAGCGATGTCACCCGCTCGGGACGCTACCTCGCCTACTCGACGGACACCACCGGCGACGAGCGCTTCACCCTCGTCATCAAGGACCTCGCCACGGGGGAGCTGCTGGAGGATCGCCTCGAGGGCGTGTTTTATGGCGCGACGTGGGTGGGGGAGGAGTACATCTTCTACACCACGGTCGATGACGCCTGGCGCCCCGACAAGGTGTGGCGCCACCGGGTGGGGACGCCGCAGTCGGCGGACGTGTGCGTGTTCACCGAAGAGGATGGGAAGTTCAACGTCGACGTCGGGATGTGCCGCTCCCAGCGCTGGCTCATCATCATGAGCGCCTCCTCCCTCACGAAGGAAGTGTGGGTGCTCAGCACCGACACCCCCGAAGGCGAGTTCACCTGCCTGTGGGAGCGGGAGCCGGGCGTCGATTATGACATCAACCACGCGATCATCGCCGGCGAGGAGCGCTGGCTGGTCACGCACAACGCGCTCGGCCCGAACTTCTCCCTCGGGGAGTGCCGGGTCGACGCCCCGCTGCCGCCCCTGCGCGAGCTGCACGAACTCGTCCCGCACCGGGAGGACGTGCGCCTCGAGGGCGTCGATACCTATGCCCACCAGATTGTGCTCGGCTACCGGCGCGGGGCCATCCCCCGCACCGCGATCATGCGCCTCGACGAGCACGAGGGCTTCACCTCCTTCGAGGAGATCACCTTCGACGAGGAGCTCTACAGCGCCTCCGCCGGCGGCATGGCCGAGTGGGAGGCCCCCATCCTCATGCTGGGCTACACCTCCTTCACGACGCCCTCGCGCGTGTACCGCCTGGACGTTGCCACCGGCGAGCGCACCCTCCTCAAGGAGCAGGAGGTCCCCTGCGGCCACAACCCCGAGGACTACCGCGCCGTGCGCCTGTGGACCACCGCCGCGGACGGTGCCGAGATCCCCGTCTCCGTGCTCAGCCGCGCGGACGTCGACCTCGACGCCGGCCCGCACCCCACCCTCCTCTACGGCTATGGCTCCTACGAGTCTTCCACCGACCCCTTCTTCTCCCGCTCCTTCCTCTCCCTGCTGGACCGCGGCATCGTCGTGGTGATCGCCCACGTCCGCGGCGGCGGCGAGATGGGCCGACGGTGGTACGACGAGGGCAAGCAGCTGCACAAGAAGAACACCTTCACGGACTTCATCGCGGTGGCCGATGACCTCATCGCCCGCGGGATGAGCACCCCCGAGAGCCTCGCCGCGTATGGGGGATCGGCGGGTGGGCTCCTCATGGGTGTCGTCGCGAACATGGCCCCGGACCGCTTCTGCGCGATCCTCGCGGACGTGCCCTTCGTCGACGCCCTCACGAGCATCCTCAAGCCGGAGCTGCCGCTCACCATCCCCGAGTGGGAGGAGTGGGGGGATCCCTACCACGATCCCGAGGTCTACGACTACATGGCCTCCTACTCGCCCTATGACAACGTGTGCGCGCAGGACTACCCGGACATCCTGGCGGTGACCTCGCTCAATGACACCCGCGTGCTCTACGTGGAGCCGGCCAAGTGGATCGCCAAGCTCCGCGACACCGCCACCGGCGGCACCTTCCTCCTCAAGACGGAGATGAATGCCGGGCACGGCGGCGTCTCCGGGCGCTACAAGCTGTGGCGGCAGACCGCCTTCGAGTACGCCTGGCTCATCTGGAAGGTGACGGGAATCTCTGCCGCCGAGGCCCAAAAGGTGAGATGAGCCTTCCCTTAGTGACGTATAATCGGCATGTAATATACGTCATTAATGATGAGGGAGGGGCACTGTGCCCTGGCGACACCATCAACCCATTCACTGGCCCACGGTGGCGGTCTCCGCGGGAGCATCCGCCATCGTGGCCGCGCTCATACTCACGCTGGGGGTTCTGGCCTTCCAGCGCGAGCCGCGGCCGAGCGCCGTGGCCGCCGACGCCCAGACGGTGACCGTGAGCCCCAGCCCGGGCGCCCCGGCTAGCCCGGCCACCTCGGTCTCGGGCAGCGAAACCGCCTCTACCTCCGCCGCGTCCTCGTCGACGACGCCAGCGGCCCCGACACCGACCGCCCTCCCCGAGGGACAGCTCGGCGCCGCCACCGGCGCCCCGGCAGCCACCGGCGCGTCGAGCGCCACGCCCAGCCCGAGCGCAGAGCCTGCGCCCGCGCCCGCGCCGAACCCCTCCCTCGGATGGGAGCCTCCGGCGCCCCTCGCTGCGGATTTCCGCGTGACCACCCCCGAGCCCTCCCTCGATGATCTCAACGGCATCGTCCACTTCCTTGTCGCCACCCCCGCCTCGGACGGGGCCAAAGCGGCCAACCTCGAGGCCGGCCCAGCGGCCGTCGTCGTGCCACAGACGGTCTATCGCTTGGGGCTATTCCGGGCGCCCCTGGGCTGGAAGCGGATCTCCGGGCCCCTCGAGCGCAACGGGGACACCCTGACCGCGACCCTCGACTCGGGATCAGCGGGGCGCCCCTCCATTCACCTGCGCATTCATTTCGTCTACCGCAATGGGGTGTGGCAGCTCGCTAACTCCTCCGTGTGCGAGGGCGTGCGCACCGTCGGCCTCCCCATCCACTGCAATGGTTAGGGGCGGCGAGCAGATGGGGCCCACCCCGGCCTCCCACGCGCACGGGGACGTGCTCATCGACGTCCGCGACGTGACCTTCCGCTACGGGGATCAGCCGGTCCTCTCCGGCGTGAGCGCTTCCGTGCGCGCGGGGGAGGTCGTCGCGCTCATGGGGCTCAACGGGACGGGCAAGTCCACCCTGCTTAAGTTGGTGGGCGGCAGTCTCCTCCCGGAGTCCGGCGAGATCACGGTGTGCGGTTCCCCGCCGCGCGCGTGGGAGGCGCCGCTGACCCGGGTGGCGGCGCACTGTGATCCAGGTGCCGTCGACCCGCGCCACACGCCACGCCGTCATCTTTCCTGGTTGTGCGCGCTCTCCGGGATCCCGGTGAGTCGAGTGGAGGAGGTTCTTCCCATGATGGGCCTGGCTGAGGTGGCCGATCGCCCGGCGGGCCGCCTGTCCTTGGGCTATCGCCAGCGCGTGGGGCTCGCGGCTATGGAGCTTGCGCGCCCGGCGTGCGTGCTCCTAGATGAGCCTTTCAACGGGCTCGACGTCGCGGGCATTCACTGGTTGCGCGAGCGTATCCGCTACTGGGCGGAGTCCGAGGGCCGCTGCGTGCTCCTTTCCACCCATCACGGTGAGGATGCCCGACGGTGTGCCAGCCGCGTCATCGTCGTGGGCAGCGGCTCCATCCTGATCGACGCACACATCCCCGACGTGTGCGCGCGCTATGGGGACCTCGAACGTGCCGTGATGGAGGGTGGTGCGCGATGATTCGCCTCATTGCTCGAAGTGCTCGGGCGGAAGCCTATCGAACTGGTGGGGGACAGGTGATGTGGCGAATCATCCTCCCCATGGCGGTGGCTCTTCCCCTCCTGCTCACCGTGGGCGTGGCCCTGGTGTCCGAGCGCCTCTCCCATACGGGAGGACTGCTCCACGTCCAGCCCATGGGAGAGGACAACGCCACGTATTGGATTGTCTTCCTGGGGGTGCTCGTCTTCGCCTCGGGCGCTGCCTATGCGCAGGCCTCCGTCGGGCGCGGCCCGGCCGGGGAGCTCTATCGACGCGCGCTACCCTCGGCGTTGGCTGATGTCCTGGGGCGCTGGCTGTGGTGGGGTGGCGTCGCGGCGGTGTCGCTGTGGTTGAGCACCCTGGTGGTGCTCCTGGTCCTGCCCTGGGTGAGCCCGGAGGTGTATGGATCGGTGGATCTCTTCTCGACGGTCAGCGCGCGGCTCGTGTGGTCGGTCCCCGTGTGGGCGGCGCTTGCCTGTGGGGCGGGGGTGGGCCTGGGGGCGATGATCGGGCGTCCGTCGAGCGCGGTGGCTCTGTTATTGCTCTGGGCCTTGTTGGTGGAGAACTCGGTTGCCCTTCTTCCGGGTGGAGCACGAATCCTGCCGTGGATGCCATTTTTGAACGGAGTGTGGGCAACGGGCCAGAGCGTCGCCCTTACCCCTGCATGGGGGAGGACTGGCGCCCTAATATATGTGTTCGTTATCACCGCGGGGTTGGTTTTTCTGGGGGTTCTGCGGGAGCGGAGCAGGCGACGTGGGAAAACCCCCTGATAAAAAGAGAGCCGGGTAACACGCGGGCGCCAAAAGGAGTTGTCTCATGACACTCGGTAGAGAAATATTGAGTGTGACCTACCGTTCGTCCGTGACGTGATCGCCTGATCGCCGTGCCGATCCGCCCACGCTCATCACGGGACGAGGGGCGACGTCTAGCGCCGGTGCGGCGGCGCGTAACGGAAGAATTGAGGAGCAATGGCTGAGTCCTACACGTCTCGCTCGAGCGGCCCACGGATCGCTGAGCCGAAGAAGCCCCGTAAGGATCGCACGCACTGGCTCTATATTGGTGTGATTATCGCCATCGTGGCGGGTATTACCTTGGGTGTGACGGCCCCGGGCGTGGCCGTGAACTTTGAGTTCCTGGGCACCTGGTTCATCAAGATGATCAAGATGATCATCACGCCGGTGATCTTCTGCACTATTGTGCTGGGTATTGGCTCGGTGCGCTCGGCGGCCACGGTTGGTAAGGCCGGCGGAATGGCCTTGGCGTACTTCATCACGATGTCCACCTTCGCCCTGGCGATCGGCCTGGTGGTGGGGAACTTCGTCCACCCCGGCACGGGAACGAATATCTCCCCCTCGGAAGAGGCGGTCAAGCACCTCGTGGGTGACTCCGCGAGCCACGGCTCCTCGGGCGGCGGGCTCTCCGCGATGCTCCTGGACATCGTCCCGAACACCTTCTTCAGCGGCTTCGTCTCGGGCAACATCCTGCAGGTGCTGGCCACGGCGCTCGTCGTCGGCTTCGCGGTGCAGACCATGGGCTCCAAGGGTGAGCCGATCCTCAGCTTCGTTGCCCACCTCCAGAAGCTGGTCTTCAAGATCCTCACCTGGATCCTGTGGCTGGCCCCGGTGGGCGCGTTTGGCGCCATGGCTGCGGCCGTCGGCAAGTCTGGCTGGGGCGTGGTTCTCCAGCTCGCGATGCTCATGCTCGCCTTCTACATCACCTGCATCATCTTCATCTTTGGCGTGCTGGGCCTGGTGCTCTACGTGTTCACCGGCCTCAATGTCTTCAAGCTCATGAAGTACCTGGGCCGGGAGTTCCTCCTCATCTTCGCGACCTCCTCCTCCGAGTCCGCGCTGCCCAACCTCATGCGCAAGATGGAGCACGTGGGCGTCGACAAGTCGACGGTGGGCATCGTTGTCCCGACGGGCTACTCCTTCAACCTCGACGGCACCGCCATCTACCTCACCATGTCGGCGATCTTCATCGCCAACGCCATGCACACCCCGCTGAGCATCGGGGAGCAGATCGGCATGCTGGTCGTCATGATCATCGCGTCCAAGGGTGCAGCCGGCGTCTCTGGCGCTGGCCTCGCGACCCTCGCCGCCGGCCTCCAATCGCAGCACGCTGAGCTCCTGGGCGGCGTCGCCTTCGTCATGGGCATCGACAAGTTCATGTCCGAGGCCCGCGCCCTGACGAACTTCGCTGGCAACTCCATCGCCACCATCCTCGTCGGCAAGTGGACCGGTACCCTCGACAAGCAGCGCTGCCGCGATGTCCTCGACGGCAAGATCCCCTACGTCCCGCAGGACGACGACGACAAGCCCGGCAGCTTCCGCCGCAGCCCCTCCGTGGTCAACCCCGCGCAGGATCGTCTGCAGCCGACCCCGCAGGTGGACCTCGACGCCTACAAGCGCTAAACACCCGCCCGCGCGCCCGCCCGCGCGCCCGCCCGCGCGGCCCCGCGCGGCCCCGCGCGCACGCACGACGCTTTCCCGCCGGCCCCGAGCACAGCGCTCGGGGCCGGCGTCCGTGTGTGATTAATATTACCAATCGGTACAGGAAGTCCTTACCTGTGATAGCGTAATTTAATGTCAGTCGTTACGCTAAGGTAAGGGGTGAAATGCGTAGCAGATTTGCAAAACAAATCCTCGTTGGTGTCATGAGTTGTTGCCTAGTAGGGGCGGGAGTCGCTTCTGCCGAAGCAGTGGCCGGTGGCGAATGGGACCATGGTAATTCTGGTGGCAGGGTATGGTCGAATTTCTTCCATCCCACGGCTGCTCATGGGTCTTCGGTGCAAGGTCACCAGTATGTTGATTCCGGTTGTGTAGCACCGAATGTCTGGGCTCGTGCCCAATCGCACTCGAAGTATCTCCCAGGTGCTGATGGTGCATACTATCGGTTCTGCACACTGTAACTGATGAGCTGAGAAGAGCAGGGCGGACAAGTCCGCTCTGCTCCTCTTCATTAGAAAGGCTTTTTATGCGGCTACGCATCAAGGGCTCCGTTCTTATTTACTGCGCGGTGTGCATGGCTGTGGTCGTCGGTGTTCTCCTCGGGTGGTGGGCGGCCACCACCCTCCAGCAGGAGGAGTACCCGGGGGTGCGCTCCTCCCTGGCTTTCCAGACGTGGGCGCAGAGCGGCCGCCCCTCGGAGGAGATCCTCCGCGACCTCGAGGGCCTCGCCCGCGCGCATGGGGAGTCCCTCTTCGTGGAGATCCCCACCCCGGAGGGGCGCACGGTCTATGGGGCGGGGCCGGCCGTCGACCAGTGGATGCACACGCCCTATCGTGGCTTCCCGGGCACCCCTGCGCTGCGCTTCGCCCCCCTCACTGACCTCCCGCACGGGGAGTATCGCCAGATCTTCGAGCTCACCGGGGGCGAAGACTTCCGCGCGGCCGTCGAAGACTACGCCCGCGCGCAAGGCATCCCCACCACGGCGCTCCAGAGCCAGACCGGCGCCTATCTTCTCTCGGGCACAGCGCTGGGCACGCTGCTCACGCTCACGGTGGGCTTCTGCGTGGCGGTCGGGTTCATTGGTGTTCTCGTCGACGCGCGCGCGGACGCCGTCCGCCGACTCCACGGCTCATCCTGGTGGCGCAGCGTCGCCCACGTCCTCGCGCACGGGGCGGGCCGCCTCTACGCGATCCTCGCCGGGGCACTCGTGCTCCTCGTCCTCACGACGGTCCTTCTCACCAACGCGGCGTCGACCCTCCAGTGGCTGGAGTGGTCCGGCGTCTTCGTCGGGGTGGCGCTCGCGGCGACGATCATCGCGGTGGCGCTGGGCGTCGCGCTCATCCGCTGCGAGAGCACGACGGCGCTCCTCGCCGGCAGGCTCCCCGCGCGCACGGTACTCACCGGGATGGTGGTCGTCCGCGCCGGGGCGGCCGTGGCGGTGGCCTCCTTACTCATTGGGCTCATCAATTACAGCGGGGAGTGGGCGCTCCAACACTCAGAGAAAGATGAGTGGGCCGCCGCGCCGGAGGCCTACTCCACCTCCCTCTCCGGTGCGCGCGGCTTGGAGGATCTCGACGACACCCGCGAGGCCCTCGCCGCGCGCGTGCGGGAGCTGTCCGCGAGCGGTCGGGTCCTCCTCACGCAGCACCACTTCGCTTCGGACATCCCGCCGGCGCACCTCGACCGCGATGTCCTCATCCTCAACGACGCTGCTGCGCACCGATCTCTGCGCGGCGAACTCCTCCGCGCGTACGAGGAGGCCGGCCCGCACGGGGATCCGCTGCTCTTCACGCCGGATTCGCTCGCGCCGGACGTCGATCTCTCTGCCGTCCCCATTGGCTCCGACAATCTCAGCGCGGCCTCGGCCCGGCCGCACACGTACGCGGCGGGGAGCAGCTCGGCCTTCACGTGGGAGGTCGGTGACTCGGAGTGGATGAACCGCGCCGATGCGCCGGACCCCATCGTGGTCGTGTTCCCGAATGACAACCTCCTCATGTCGAGCCGCACCATCGTCGCGCAGATGAGTACCCGACACCTCCTCTTCACCTCCTATGACGACATCATGGATCTCCAGCGCGACCCCGAGGTGGGCTCCTTCATCCGCACGGGCGATCTCATGAGCCAGTCCTGGGCCTCGCACCACCAGGAGATGGGCAGGATTACGTGGGTCTACCTGGGCGGCACCGTGGCCGCGGTGGTGCTCATCCTCATCGTGGCGATCGCACTGTGGCTCGCGTGCCTCAAGGTTCTGCACCAGAAGCTCCGCGCGTACGTCGTCCACGGGCGCCGACCGTGGCGCGTCTACGCGGTGCTGGGCGTCGCGGAGCTCGCCGTCCTCGCCATCGCGGGGTGGTTCCTCTGGTATCGCGGATCCCTCGTGCGCGCGTGGACGGACGGCGGGGCGCTCTCCGGCGCCGCCGATCCCACGCTCATCGCCCAGTTCACCGTGTCCCCTGCCACGTGGGTGTGGACCCTGCTCATCGTGGCGCTCAGTTCTCTCCCCGTGACCGCGCTCGTGCTGCGCCGCCCGGGCACTCAGCAGCTCGTTCAGACTCGGAGGTAAACCTGTGACTACTCCACTCATTGACGTGAAAGATGCAACTAAAAAGGTGGGCCCCGCGCGCACGGCACGCACCCTGTGGGAGGGGGTGTCCCTCCGCGTCGACGCCGGCGAGCGCGTCTGCCTCACCGGCCCGTCCGGCTGCGGCAAGAGCACGCTGCTCAATTGTGTCGGTCTGCTCGATACTCTCGACGGCGGTTCGCTGTCCCTCCTCGGCGCGGATCTGACGCGCGCCTCCGCGCGCGCGAGGATGCGGGTGCGCCGCCACGACATCGGCTACCTGTTCCAGGACTACGCTCTCATCGATAACGACACGGTCGAGGAGAACGTGGCCCTCGCGTGCGCGCGCGGGGGAGTGGGGCGCAACCGCCGGCGCATCGACGAGGCGCTGGAGATCGTTGGGCTCGGCGGGCGGCAGAAGGACGTCGTCTATCAGCTGAGTGGCGGCGAGCAGCAGCGCGTCGCCGTGGCGCGCGTGCTCGTGCGTCGGCCGTCGATCATTCTCGCGGACGAGCCGACGGCATCCCTCGATCGGGAGAACGCGGCGCTCGTGCTTGACCAATTGGCCCGCTGCGCGGAGCAGGGGGCAGCCGTCCTCATGGTGAGCCATGACCCGTGGGCAGCAGATCACTGCGATAGAAAGGTGGCGATCAGCCAATGACGAAGAAGACTGTGGCGTGGAGCGTGGCGGGCGCGGTGGTCGTCGTGCTGGGCGCCGGCACGTACTGCATGACCGCCGGCGGCGAGGAGGGGTCCTTCTCCGTCCACCCGCCCGAGGGCGGCACCTGGGACTACGGGGCCTCCGCGGGGCGCACGTGGTCGAACTTCCAGAATGATCGCCCGCACAGCTCCTCGGTGACCGGGCACACCTACGTGGACTCCGGCTGCGTGCGCGCGGGAGACTGGGCGCGCGCCCAGACGTCCTCGCGGCGGATTGCGGTGCTGGGGAATACGCAGGATAAGGCCCTGTGCGAGGGGCCCGGCTCCCCCGGCTCCCCCGGCGCGGCCGGCGCGGACTAGTCGATGTGCCGCGCCTCGGACATGGCGATGAGCGGCTTCGGCGAGTACTCCGCCCGGAGGTTGCGCAGGATGGTGGCGTGCTCGGCGAGCCGGAGGTCCTCCTCGGTGTGCGGGTAGAACTGGCGGGCGGGCAGGGGGTTTCCGTCGGGATCCATGCCGATGTAGGCGACGGTCGCGTGGATCGCCTTTCGGAGGTGTTCGCGCCCGCCGCGGGGGCTGCCGGAGCGCACGTGGATGCTCATTTGCATGGAGCGGGTGTCGGTGCGCATGAGTCGGGCGTCGACCTCAATGAGATCGCCGATGGAAATCGGCCGATAAAAACGGATGCCGCCCGCGTAGACGGCGACGGTGTGCTCCCCCGACCACTCCATGGTGCAGGCGCTGCCAGCCTCGTCGATCCATTCCATGGCGGTGCCGCCGTGGACGTTGCCGCCCCAGTTGATGTCGGTGGGCTTCGCGAGGAAGCGGTGGATGAGTCGAGGCGCCTCGGACTCGCCGTCGTAGGTTTGCTTGTCCATTTCCGCTTCGATGGCCTGGCGCAGCTCGATGCGCGAGAGCGCCGCCTCGTGCGCGGCCTCCTCCTGGGAGGTGCTCGGCACGAAGGAGGGAACCGGGGTGGACTTCCCCGTGGCCGTGTCCTTGGCCACGAAAATGACGAGGCAGTCGCACGCGCGCGTGAAGTTGCCCTCCCGAGGGTCGGCGGAGAAGACCTCGTTGACGATGTGCATGGAGCTGCGCCCCGTCATCGCGATCCGCGAGCGCACCTCCACCATGTGCCCGCTGGGGATCGGCCGAGTGAAATGGATGTGCCCCACGTACGCCGTGACGCAATAGGTGCCAGACCATTGGGTGGCGCAGGCGTAGGCCGCCTTATCGATCCACTCGAGCACACGCCCGCCGGAGACCCCATGGCTGCCCGCCATGAGAACGTCCGTCGGCGCGGCCATAAACCGCAGGGTCAGGCTGGGGGACTTCTCACGCTCACTCGTCATGGAGGCCAATGTAGCAGCGTGCGCACGGAGGACAGTCCTTATGCTGGGGTCCATGGCTTCTTCTTCCGACCCCGCCGCCACCCGTCGCGCGCTCCTCGCGATCGCGGAGTGGATTGCCGACGACGACCAGTCCGTTCCCCGCCCCCCGCGCGCGGCCGTCGCCGATGCGGTCCGCCGCTCGGCGCGCACTCTCGCGGACGTCGCGCCGGGCCATTCCGTCGAGGTGCGCGTCCCCCCTTATGTGGCGGTGCAGTGCATCGAGGGGCCGCGGCACACGCGCGGAACCCCACCCAATGTAGTGGAGTGCGATCCGCGGACGTGGCTCCGGCTTGTCTGCGGGTTCGAGGACATCGCCACTGCTCAGGGCGTGGATGCGAGCGGCTCGCGCGCGGGAGAGGTGGCGCGGTGGCTCCCACTTATTCGGCTCAACGAAGCGCCGGGGGTAAACTAAGGCGACGTGGTATTTCAAGACCGCCGGTTAAGTGACTCCAAGTGCCCTCCGCCTTCTGCACCTCACCCCGATCTTGATGATCGGGGCGAGCAGGAACCTCGCGAAGAATGCGGGGTGTTCGGGGTATGGGCCCCCGGGGAAGAAGTCGCAAAACTCACCTACTTTGGCCTCTTTGCTCTGCAGCACCGTGGGCAGGAGGCCGCGGGGATTGCGGTCGGCGATGGGGATAGCATCGTCGTCTTCAAGGACATGGGCCTGGTCTCGCAGGTGTTTGAGGAGTCCGCGCTGAGCGCCCTGCAGGGCGATGTCGCCGTCGGGCACACGCGTTACTCCACGGCCGGCGGCACGCACTGGGAAAACGTGCAGCCCATGTTCCGTTCCACCCCGGAGGGCGGGGACGTGGCGCTCTGCCATAACGGCAACCTCGTCAATTATCGGGAGCTCCACGATGAGGCCGCAGAGCGCGGGCTCATCGACCCCGAGTCCGCGAGCTCCGACACGGCCGTCATGTCCGCGCTGCTCGCGGAGAAGATGACGAGCGGCGTGAGCCTCCTCGACTCCGCGCGGGAGCTCCTCCCGCGCATCACGGGCGCCTTCTGCCTCACCTTCACCGATGGCAACACCCTCTACGCGGCCCGCGACCCGTGGGGCATCCGGCCGCTCTGCCTCGGCCGCCTCGAGCGCGGCTGGGTCGTCGCTTCCGAGACGTGCGCCCTCGACATCGTGGGCGCCAGCTTCGTGCGCGAGATCGAGCCCGGCGAAATGGTGGCCGTCGACGCCGGCGGCGTCTACTCCGAGCGCTTCGCCGAGACCCGCCACAAGGGCTGCGTCTTCGAGTACGTGTACCTCGCCCGCCCGGACTCCACGATCCGCGGC
This sequence comes from Corynebacterium uropygiale, assembly GCF_021568315.1. GTDB lineage: Bacteria > Actinomycetota > Actinomycetes > Mycobacteriales > Mycobacteriaceae > Corynebacterium > Corynebacterium uropygiale. Next base: position 43,957 of record NZ_JAKGSI010000004.1, on the reverse strand, counting down.
CGCGCCGTCAACGCCACCCGCCTCGACATCGGCCGCCGCCTCGCGCGCGAGTACCCCGCCGACGGCGACCTCGTCATCCCCGTGCCCGAGTCCGGCACCCCCGCCGCCGTCGGCTACGCGCAGGAGTCGGGTATCCCCTTCGGGCAGGGCCTCGTCAAGAACGCCTACGTGGGCCGGACGTTCATCCAGCCTTCCCAGACCCTCCGCCAGCTGGGCATCCGGCTGAAGCTCAACCCGCTGAAGGAGGTCATCGCGGGCAAGAAGCTCGTTGTTGTCGACGACTCCATCGTGCGCGGGAACACCCAGCGCGCCCTCATCCGGATGCTCCGGGAGGCGGGCGCCGCGGAGGTCCACGTGCGGATTGCCTCCCCGCCGGTGAAGTGGCCGTGCTTCTACGGCATCGACTTCGCCAGCCCCGGGGAGCTCATCGCGAACGCGGGTGATACCCGCAGCGAGGAGAAGATGGTGGAGTCCGTGTGCCGGGCCATCGGCGCGGACAGCCTGGGCTTCGTGTCCATCGACCAGATGGTGGAGGCGAGCCACCAGCGGCGGGAGGACCTGTGCGTCGCCTGCTTCGACGGCCGGTACCCCATCGGCGTGCCGGAGGGGAACCCGCACGCGGACCTGGTGCGCCGGTTGCAGTCGGGCCAGGCCGCTGGCACCGCGACCATCGACTACGAGGATTCCCCGACCACCCCGGCGGATCGCACCGCCCAGCACAGCGAAGGATAGAGACGAAATCATGACCGATCACAACGATCACAGCACCGAGGGCGCCTCCTACGCTGCGGCGGGCGTCGACATTGACGCCGGCGACCGCGCGGTGGAGCTCATCTCCCCGCACGCGAAGCGCGCGTCCCGCCCCGAGGTGCGCGGGGGCCTGGGCGGATTCGCCGGCCTCTTCGCCCTGGGCAAGTACCGGGAGCCGCTGCTCGCCGCCGGCTCGGACGGCGTGGGCACCAAGCTCGCCGTCGCGCAGGCGATGGACAAGCACGACACCATCGGCATCGACCTGGTGGCGATGTGCGTCGACGACCTCGTCGTCTGCGGCGCTGAGCCGCTCTTCCTCCAGGACTACATCGCGATCGGCAAAGTCGTGCCCGAGCACGTCGCGGAGATCGTGTCCGGCATCGCCGAGGGCTGCGTCCAGGCCGGCTGCGCGCTGCTCGGCGGCGAGACGGCTGAGCACCCCGGCGTCATGGAGCCCGATCACTACGACGTGTCCGCGACGGCGGTCGGCGTCGTCGAGGCGGATGAGGTCCTGGGGCCGGATCGCGTGCGCGCGGGAGACATTGTGATCGGTATGAAGAGCTCAGGGCTTCACTCCAACGGCTACTCGCTGGCCCGCCACGTGCTCCTCGAGCGCGCGGGGCTCTCACTTGACGAATACATGGAGGAATTTGAGCGCACCCTCGGCGAGGAGCTGCTCGAGCCCACCCGCATCTACACGAAGGACTGCCTGGCCCTTGCCGCCGAGTGCGAGGTGCGAACCTTCTGCCACGTCACCGGCGGCGGGCTGGCCGGCAACCTGTCCCGCGTCATCCCCAAGGGGCTGGTGGCCGAGCTCAACCGCAGCACCTGGGCGCCGGGCCAGATTTTCCGGACCATCCAGAAGCTCGGCACCGTCGCGCAGGCGGAGATGGAGAAGACCTTCAACATGGGTGTGGGCATGGTGGCCGTCGTGTCTCCCAATGATCGGGATCGCGCGCTCGCGATGCTCGCCGCCCGGCACGTCGACGCCTGGGAGCTCGGTACCGTGCGCAGCGCCGCCGAGGGCGAGGACGCGCGCGTGCTCCTCAAGGGCAGCCACCCCGGCTACTAGGCTTCGGCCCGCAGGCACAGGAAAGGGCCCCGCGACCCTTGGTTCTCAAGGGGGAGGCGGGGCTTTCCGTTCTGTGTGAGTGTGCGCCCGGGGAAGGGGAGGTCAGCGTCGGTGGCTGTCCTCGTCCTCCTCGTCATCGACATCGGCCCAGTCGGCATACTTGGCGTAGAGGTCGTCCTCGTGCTCGTCGGCCTGCTCATCGTGATGAGGGGCCTGAGCGGCGAGCTCTCGCTGAAGCGACTCCAGATCCATCTCTGGAGAGTGGTACTTCAATCGACGAGCGACCTTGGTCTGCTTTGCCTTCGCGCGTCCGCGCCCCATGGCATTGACCCCCTCGGGTTCGAAAAGGGGCGATCCAGGGAATTCGGATGCCCCATCAACGTGCTTCTATCTCTTTTTTCCTGTAGACAGAATACCGGCTCAGACCGAATTTTTCCGAACCGGGTCAGCTTCGGGCGCGTCGCAGCAGCTAGGCACCCGGAAAAGACATCAGATGAACCCTGTGAGCTACCTGCCACCGTGCAGCGTGAAGGGGGCAAAACTATCGGCCGGCAGTATCGCGCGCGCGGAAGGCCCCGCTCCGCCCGCGCGGGAGCCCCGGGTTCGCGCCACCCCAGAAAGGGGGGGTGCCGACGCGCCCCTAGCGCCCGCGGAGTCGGTTCACGGCGGCCCGCCCGGCGCGCTCGCCTTCGTCGCGCGGGAGGGAATCCGGGTCGACGGCCACCGCCGTGTCCCCGACGTGCAGCCCGGGCTGGCCCAGGGCGCTGCGCTTGAGCAGGGCGAAGGCGATGGGGCCGTAGTCCGAGTCGTGGACGACGGTCCCCAGCCGGCCCACAGCCCGCTGACCTCGGAGAATGGCCTCCCCGGCGTGGGGCTCCGTCGGCGCTGAGCCGTCGAGAAGGAGGAGGACGGCCACCCGCGGGGAGCGCCCGAGGTTCTCCACGCGCGCGACCGTTTCCTGGCCCCGATAACACCCCTTGTGGAGGTGGACGGCGCCGGGGTGCGAGCCGCGGCCGATCCAGTGGGGCACCTCGTGGGGAATGCTCCGGTGGTCGAGGTCGACCCCGAGCTCCGGCTCGAGCGCGCGCACCCGCTCGGCGGTGAACGCCATGAGCCCGGCGCGCCCGGCCCCGCGCTCCTCGAGGAGGCGGATGAGCGCCGGGAGCTCCGCGCGCGCGAGGAGGAGGTCGGCGCGTTCGCGCCCGCGCCAGTCGATGGGGGCGCCGACGAGCTCGGTGCGCGTCCTGGCGTCGTCGAGAACAGAGCGGAGTAGGGCGTGGCTGCCCTCGCCGAGGAGGGTGAGGACGCCCAGGTCCGCGGGGGTGATCTCCACTTTCGACCAGAAGATCATGCGCTGGAGGAAGGTGCGGAGGCTTTCTTCCTGGCCGGCGGGCACGTGGATGAGGAAGGTGGGATCGCCGGTGTCGGTGTCGTGCGCGCGGAGGACGTCGAGGTGGTGGAGGATGTGCCCCTGCATGTCGAGATCAAGGGCAGGGGAGGCGAAACCGGGGGGTACGTCGTCGAGTTTTTGGCTGAGGAGATTATTGAGGAAGACGGGGGCGTCGGGTCCGCTCACGCGGAGGACGCGGCGGTGGCTGCGGTCGATCCAGCCGGGGCGCTCGTCGAGGCGGCGTTGCTCGACGAGGGGATCGCCGTAGTGCCAGGCGACTCCGCGGTGCTCGGGGAGGAGCGGGGCGTCGGAGTCGGGGAGCTCGGTGGCTCCGTCGATCTGCAGGAGCGGGGAGGTGTAGTGCGACGTCACAGTATCGATGGTAACGGTCGGAAAGGGGCATAATCTAAAGCATGGGTCCTCGCAGTCCGCAACCGGTCATTCTCATCGTGGAGCCCTTCGGCGGTTCCACCCGTCTGCACAATCCCAATCTTCCGATGGTCTATTGGGACGACGCGGCTGTCACCAGGGGGGAGGGCATTTTCGAGACCGTGTTGGTGCGCGACGGCCAGCCGGCCAACTTCGAGCGACACGCAGCGCGTTTCCGCGCCTCGGCCGAGCTTCTGGGGATGCCGGCCCCGGACCCGAGCTATTGGCGGCGCGCCACCCTCGAGGCCGCGGCGGAGTGGTACCGCCAGTTGGGGCAGGACCCGGCCACCGGCTTTGAGGGGGAGGCGAAGTGCGTGTGGACGTACACGCGCGGGCGCGCGAGCACCGGCAACCCGAGTGCGTGGCTGCGCATTGAGGCGATCCCCCCGTCGGTGATGGAGCAGCGCGAGCACGGAGTGTCCGTCATGTGCGCTCCGCGCGGGTGGTCGACGTCGGAAACCCCGCACGAGGATGCCCCGTGGCTCACCTTCGGTGCGAAGACGCTTAACTACACCGCGGCGATGGCGGCGCTGCGGTGCGCGCGCGAGCGCGGCTTCGATGATGTGCTGTGGCTCGGCGAGGATCACGAGACGGTGCTCGAGGGCGCGACGTCGACGCTCGTCATCGTGAAGAAGGGCCAGCGGCTGCGCACCCCGCCGAGCGGGGGCGACGTCCTCCCGGGCACCACCCAGGCCGCGATCTTCGAGTATGCCCAGGCGCACGGGTGGCGGTGCAAGGAGAAGGAGCTCACGGTGCACGACCTCGAGCGCGCTCGCTCGGTGTGGTTGGTGAGCTCCGTGCGCGGGGCGGTGCCGGTGATGCGCATCGGCGAGACGGAGCTCGAGCCCCGCGATCTCGACGAGGCCCGCGAGCTCTTCACCGCGGCGATCTCCGCGACGGACTAGCGGGGCCGCGCGGGGCGGGCGGGGCGGGCCGGCCCCGGGGACCGGCCCCGGCGCTATCCGACGACGCGCTCGAGCTGAGCCGACATCCGCGGCTTGAGCTCGCCGTTGATGCTGCGTTCTTCCACCCAGCCGAGGTCGTTGTTCGGCATGAGCCCGTAGAGGCGCTTGCCCGCGCCGAGCATGACGGTGCCGGTGGCCGTCGCGAGCGATTGGGCGGTCTCCAGCTGCCACGCGCGCTCGTTGAGGAGATCGCCGTAGAAGATTTCGACGGCGCCCGCCGAGTGGCAGCAGATGAGCTCGATTTCATCCTTGTCATTGATGCGCCAGAAGCCGGTCTCCCGATCGAGGGAGCCGGCAGCCTTGCCGTCGTCGTCGAGCCGCCACATGCGGGACTCATAGCTCAGGTAATTTTCACCGTCGTGCGCGATGGTGAGCTGCTGGCCGAAGGCATAGGACCCGTCCTCGACGGTGTCGGCCTGCCCCTCCCCGCGCCACACGCCGACGAGCGGCAGCAGCGCCAGCAGGCCGTCGTGGAGGTTCGGCCCGTGGCGGAGATTCGCTGTGTCATCGGGGAGCGGGATCTCCCCGAGTAGCGGAATATTGCGGTGGGCCGTCTTCTTCGAGTGCTCGGCCGCCGCGTTCACGGCGTCGTTGCCGTCCAGCCGCGGCGCGATGTTTTCGGGGTGTCCGTTCTGCGCGTTCTCTTCAGTCATGCACCCCAGCCTAATGGGCCGTCTTCCGCGCGCGAGGCGTCGGTAGCCTATTGAGTTGTGGACGTCCTCATGATCGCGAACCCGAACTCAACCACGCACACGGATGCGCTCTTCCACCGGATCGTGCCGGGCCTGCGTGAGGTCTCGGGCCTGCGCCTGCGCACCTGCTTCACGCACCGCCCGGGCCACGCCGAGGATCTCTGCCGAGGACTCCGCCGCTCCGACTACGACGTCATCCTCATCGTCGGCGGCGACGGCACGGTCAACGAAGCCATCAACGGACTCCTCGGCCCCGTGCGTGCCGACGACGACCTCCGCGCGCGCGAGCAGTCCCCGCTCCCCGCCCTGGCCATTATTCCCACCGGTTCCGCCAACGTCTTCGCGCGCGCGGTGGGTATCCCATCGGATCCGGTCGCGGCGGCGAAGGATCTGGCGGTGCTCCTCGCGGGGAATCGACGACGGCGGGTGTGCCTGGGGACCTGGAATGACCGATGGTTTGCGGTGAACGCGGGTTTCGGCGTGGACGCTGAGGTGATTGCCCGCATCGAGCGGGCGCGCGCACGGGGCTTCGCGGCGACGCCGCTGCGCTACCTCATTGTGTCGCTGCGCGCGTGGGCGAGCGCCCAGCGCCAGCCGCCGGCGATGAGCGCCCGCGTTGTCGATCGCGCGGGCGAGACGCACCGCATCCCGCGGGTGCCGCTCTGCCTCGTATCTAATACGAATCCGTGGACGTTCCTCGGCCCGGTGCCCGTCGTGACGAACCCCCGTAATTCCTTTGACAACGGGCTGAGCCTGTTCGCGCTGCGCTCGGTGCGGGGCGTGCGCGGCGTCGCCGCGATGCTGCACTTGGTTGGGGTGGGCCACCGGCCGCGCTGGGAGGAGTGGATCTCCGACCGAATTGTGAGCGTCGACGACGCCCGCGAAATCACCCTCGCGTGCGCGGGGCCCCAGCGCTTCCAAGTGGACGGCGAATACGAGGGCGAGTATGAGCAGGTGCGCCTGCGCGCCGTGCCCGGTGCTATCGAGGTCGTCGCGCGCGAGCATACCCCGGCGCCGGGACCGCGCCGCTGGCGCAGCATCCTCCGCAGCGTGGTGTGCGCCCGTTAAGAGGGGTCAGTTGTCGTCGGCGGAGCTTTCGATGGGGGAGAGATTGCGGATGTCCACGGTGGTGTTGCGCCGCTGTGCCTCGAAATAGATAGAGCCGCCGCGCAGATACACGGCTTGAGCTTGCTGGGCGAGGGGCAGCCGCCGGGTGTCGAGGTCCCAGCGAAACGCGTTGAGGGCGTCCTGCTCGTGTGACTCGGGCGCGTCAATGACTTCGCGCGGCACAAGGTGGAACCACGGGCCGTCGAGCCGAAGCGCGGCGGTGATGGTGACGGGCTGATCGAACCCGGGCGGGGTGCCGGTGAGCTGTGCCTCGCTGGCGACGCCGCCGGATGGCGAAATGTCGTATGGATTCGCAATCTCGAGGTCGGTGATCCCCAGCTGATTGCCGAGTGCCACGCCGTCGAGGCTCAGCGTGCGCGTGTAGAGCTCCGCGAGCGCGCCGGAGAAGTCCCCGCTAAGAACCTGCGCGGGCGTGACCTCGACCGCCGAGTACCCCGAGCTCGCGTTGAGCATCCCGAATTCGGGGACGTCGACGTCGAGCGCCGTCGCGCTCACCCCCGAGAACTCTCCCGTGAGCGCGGACAGAGTATAAGGAAAGCCGCCGATGCTCACCTTCGGCTCCACATCGAGCCCCGCAATATCCTGGACCGCCTGCGCTGTGCGCCGTTCCGTGCGCATGGCGAGGCCGGCGTCGGCAAGCAACAACAGCCCCACCACGACAACTATGCACAGCACCCACCGGATGACACGTCGAGGAAAACTCACCCCCTCAGGCTACCCTGGGGCCATGCTTACCCCCGAACAGTCCACGACCGTGTCCGCCCTCCTCGCTTCCGCGCGCGCGGAAGACGGATTCGACGCCTTCTCCGAGAATTTCCTCCGCGGCCTCCGCGATCCAGACCTCGGCCACCGGCACCTGTATCGCGCGGGCGGCATTGCGGCGCTCGACGGCAACCAGGTGGAGCTGTGCGTCGACCCCGCGTCGCGCGGGCGGGGGATCGGGCGGAGCCTCATCGACGAGGCGCGCGCTCTCGAACCCACCGCGGAGTTCTGGGCGCACGGCAACCTCCCCGCGGCTCGCCACCTCGCGGCGGAATACGGGATGGAGGTTGTCCGGGAGCTCCTCGTCATGGAGTTGCGCGGCGACGGGCTCGACGAGCAATCGCAACTCACCGTCCCCGACGGCTTTGAAGTTCTCTCCCTGAGCGCTTCGCGCGCGCGGTGGGGAGAGGACGCGGTTCTCGACGCTTGGCTCGCGGTCAACAATGAGGCCTTTGATTGGCACCCCGAGCAAGGCGGCTGGGACCGCGAACACCTCTCCCGCGCGTGCGACACGGAGTGGTTCGACCCGGAGGATGTGCTGTTCCTTTGGCACACGGCGGGCACGGGCGTGGAGCTCGCCGGCTTCCACTGGACGAAGTGGCACGGTGGTGAAGACGCCGTGGGCGAGGTGTATGTCGTTGGGCTCGCGCGCGCGTACCAGGGCCAGGGGCTGGGTACGCCGCTCCTGCGGATGGGTGTGCGTCGACTTCACGAGGAGAGGGGCGCGCGGAGCGTGATTCTCTACGTCGAGGCGGATAACGAGGCCGCAACTGCTCTGTATGCGCGCCGGGGATTCGTCGAGGTGGAGCGACACACCGTGTATCGCTGAGGGAATCTCAAAGTTTGGGGGATGTTCACGCGCTCGTCATCTTGAATGAGGGAGAAGGTCACCTCGCGCGCATAGGTTGATTGTTTGTGAGACTCAACCAACCCATGAAAGGTGCCTTCACCATGAAATCTCTGCGTTCGGCGGCGGCATTGTCCGCCTGTGTCATGACGGCTCTCGCTCTGACCGCGTGCAGCGAGACGGGTTCGGCTGGTGGTGACAGTGCCGGCACCGTGGAGGGGCTGAGCGGCACCACGGGCAACCTGGTGGGCGAGGGCGCCTCGTCGCAGCAAAATGCGATGGACTACTTCAACAACCGCTTCCAGGAGGCGGCGGGCGGATCGAGCCTGTCCTACAACGCCTCCGGTTCCGGTTCGGGCCGGACGAACTTCGTGGCTGGGCAGGTGGACTTCGCAGGTTCGGATTCGCCCCTGAAGGATGACCAGGTGGAGGCCGCGAAGAAGCGGTGCAACGGCAACGAGGCGTGGCACCTGCCTATGGTGATCGGCCCCGTGGCTATCGCTTTCCACCTCGACGGAGTGCAGGACCTCAACCTCTCCGTGGGCACGGTGGCAAAGATCTTCTCGGGCGCAATCACATCCTGGAATGACCCGGAGATCGCGAAGGAGAACGAGGGCGTGTCCCTGCCTGACAAGAGGATCTCCGTCATTTACCGCTCGGACGAGTCCGGGACGTCGGATAACTTCCAGAAGTTCCTCAAGGCGTCCACGGACTGGTCCAGCGAAGGGCAGCAGTTCCCGACCGCCGTCGGCGCTGGCGCGAACGGCTCCAACGGTGTCTCTACCGAGGTGAAGAACATCGACGGCGCGATCACCTACGTCGAGGCAGGCTTCGCTCACCAACAGAACCTGGGCGTGGCGAAGCTCGACTTCGGTCACGGCCCCGTCGCCCCCACGAAGGACACGGTGAATTCTGCGCTCGACAAGCTGAGCTTCACCGGCGAGGGCCACAATATGGTTGTGGACACCAACGCCCTGTACTCCATGGATCAGGCGGATACGTACCCGCTCGTCCTCACGACGTACGAGATCGTGTGCTCCGCCGGCTACGACGACGAAACCCGGGACCTCGTGAAGGACTTCCTCACGGTGTCTCTGAACTCTCAGGACGAGCAGCTCGAACAGCTGGGCTACATCCCTGTTGCCGGTACCCACCGCGATCGTCTCGACGAAGCCGTCAAGGCGATCAGCTAACCCCCCTCTCATCGCTATGACTCATTCACCTCTTTCCACGCGCGAGGCGCCGCCCGCCCCAACGAGCATCCCCGAGGCTGATCCTGGGCTCCTCCCCGAGTCGGCCGGCCGCTCCGGCTCTCGTCGCGCGGGAGACTCCATCTTCCGTGGAATCTCCGTCAGTTCGGCGACGCTCATCAGCATCATCATCGCGGCCATCGGGTTCTTCCTTGTGTGGCGTGCGGTCCCAGCGCTGATCAACAATGCCGAAGGAATCGGCGGCTTCTTCACCTACGCGGATGCGTGGAATACGAAGGACACCTCGGCGATGTTCTTCGGCATTCCGAACCTCTTCGCGGTGACGGTGCTGGTCTCCCTGGTGGCGCTCATCATCGCTATGCCGGTGGCCCTTGGCGTCGCGATCTTCCTCGCGAGCTATGCGCCCAGTCGCCTGGTGAAGCCGCTCGGGAATGTTGTCGACATGCTCGCGGCTGTCCCGTCGATTGTGTACGGCCTCTGGGCGTGGCAAGTTCTGGGCCCTGCGCTGAAACCGGTCTACGAGTTCCTCCACGCACACCTGTCGTGGATCCCGCTCTTCGCGACCTACTCGAATTCGCCGTCCTTCGACACGGGGCGCAACATCCTCACCGGAGGCATCGTCCTCGCGGTGATGATCGTGCCGGTAATCGCTGCGACGACTCGTGAGGTCTTCGTTCAGACTCCGCGCGGGCAGATCGAAGCTGCACTGGCACTCGGCGCTACGCGGTGGGAAGTCGTGCGCATGACGGTACTTCCCTTCGGGAAGTCGGCGTTCATCGCTGGCTCGATGCTCGGCCTGGGCCGCGCCCTCGGTGAGACGATGGCTCTCTACATGGTGGTCTCGCCGTCCTCCGCCTTCCGGAATTCCCTGTTCGACGGCGGCACCACCTTCGCCACCGCCATCGCCAACGCTGCACCCGAGTTCAACGACGACCTCCGCGCGGGAGCCTACATCGCTGCCGGCCTCGTGCTATTCGCTCTGACATTTGTTGTCAACGCAATCGCCAGGACGGTTGTCGCAGGCTCCTCGACGAAGAAGGGGAGGAAGAAGAAGTGACGACGACGATTGCCTCGCTTGGTGTCTCACCTCGGCGCCGAGCAAAGAACCACATCGCAACGGCCATCATCACCGCTGCAATGGTGATTGCCCTTATCCCACTTGTCTGGGTCCTGTGGGAGGTCGTCTCGCGCGGGCTCGGCTCACTTCTCGACGCCGCGTGGTGGACCTCTTCCCAGCGCGGGGTCATGTACCACACCATGGGCGGCGGTGCGCTCCATGCCATCGTGGGCACGCTGGTGCAAACGCTGATCACGGCGGTGCTCTCGATTCCCATCGGCGTGTTCACGGCGATCTATCTCGTGGAATACGCCAACGGCTCCCGTCTCGCGCGCGCGACGACCTTTATGGTGGATATCCTCTCTGGCGTTCCTTCCATCGTGGCTGCGCTCTTCATTTACTCGGCGTGGATTGTGCTTTTCGGCTTCCACCGTTCCGGCTTGGCAGTATCTCTCGCGCTGGTGATCCTCATGGTGCCCGTCATCATCAGGAACACGGAGGAAATGCTGCGCGTCGTTCCGCAGGATCTGCGTGAAGCCTCGTACGCGCTGGGGGTGCCTAAGTGGAAGACGATCGCCCGTATCGTGATCCCGACGGCCTTGTCCGGCATCGTCACCGGCGTCATGCTCGCTATCGCGCGCGTGATGGGAGAGTCAGCTCCTGTGCTTGTCCTTGTGGGTTCTACTCAGGTCATCAATTGGGATGCCCTGCACGGCCCGCAGTCCTCATTGCCTCTCATGATGCTGGATATGTACAAGGCCGGGACGTCGGATGCTGTCCTCGCGAAGCTGTGGGGAGCGGCGCTCACCCTTGTGCTCATCATCGCGGTACTGAATCTCGGTGCACGGTGGATTTCCGCCAAATTCTCCGTGAAAACCCATTAGCCGGCCCCGAGAGATCTGTGAGAGAAAAACCATGACGAAACTGAAGCTGAACGACGTCAACATCTATTACGGAGACTTCCACGCTGTCCAGAACGTCTCCATGGACATTCCCGCGCGGTCGGTGACGGCCTTCATCGGCCCCTCTGGTTGCGGAAAATCTACTGTGCTGCGCACCCTCAACCGTATGCACGAGGTGACCCCGGGCGCATCGGTCACCGGTGAGATCCTCCTCGATGGGAAGAATATCTACGATCCCCAGGTGGACCCGGTAGCCGTGCGGAACACGGTAGGTATGGTCTTCCAAAAGGCGAATCCTTTCCCGACGATGTCTATCCAGGACAACGTCGTCGCGGGGCTGAAGCTGGCCGGTGAGAGGAACAAGAAGAAGCTTGCCGAGGTGACGGAAAAATCCCTCCGCGGTGCGAACCTGTGGGAGGAAGTTAAGGACCGCCTTGACCGTCCGGGCGGCGGGCTGTCGGGTGGTCAGCAGCAGCGTCTCTGTATCGCGCGCGCGATCGCCGTGGAGCCAGAAGTTCTTCTCATGGACGAACCGTGCTCCGCTTTGGATCCCATTTCGACGCTGGCCGTCGAAGAACTCATCCACGAGCTTCGCGAGAAGTACACAATCGTCATCGTGACGCACAACATGCAGCAGGCTGCTCGCGTCTCTGAGCAGACGGCCTTCTTCTCACTTGAAGCGACGGGGAAGCCAGGACGCCTTGTTGAGTACGGGCCCACACGTCGTATCTTTGAGAAGCCGGAAAAGCAGGAGACAGAGGACTACATCTCCGGTCGATTTGGTTAAAAGGCCAGGCTAGGGGGCATACCAGTGCGTCTAGCCTCTCTGTCTATTCTCCGCAACCCCGTGGAGTCCCGTGAGCCAAGATCTGTGGATAACTGGAATTATCCACAAGTGCGGTGACCGTCCTGCTTGGCGTGCCGCTCCGATCCTTTAACCTCAGGACCATGATCTACATTGGTATTTTTGCCCAGCTTTTGAGTCATGGGATCGAGTTGGCTGAAGAGATTTATGAGCTTCGGTCCTCGGGGGTTGATGTTCAGTCTCGTCTCACTGAGCTCCTGCCGATCACGACGGCAGAGGCTCGTCGCTATATCCGCACTGCGGAGGAATTGTGTGGTCCGCTTCCGGAAAAAGAGCGAGCAATTCGTGATGGCACGGTGGAATTGTGTAGGGCGAAACGGGTTGATTTTAACCGGCTGGTCATGATTGGCATCATGACCAGGAAGGTTCCTCGCGAGCACCGTATTCAGCGCGAACAATTGCGCCGGACGCTCGTCGAGCGCGCGATGGATTATGACCTCACTGAGCTCAAAAATTGGGGAGACCACCTCACACGTGAGATTCGTGAAACGCTTCCTCGCCCACGGGTCCGCCCTACACTGCATCACAGCGCCAAAGCAGACGCTGATGGGCGGAAATACATCAAAATTACGGGCCCTGATGTCCTGCTCAGCCGCATGATCACCACTATCAATGAGCGTGCGGTCGCGATGTGGCGAAAAGACCGATCGCAGCCCATGGATGAGTTAAAATTTCACGCTCTATCTCAGTTGATCTACCAGGGCGGGACCGCCTCATCTCCCATGTCTGAGGATGACCACCTGGCGAATCCACTGCGTTCACTCCTTCACCAGCCAGCGGTGATCATTACTGCGCCCGAGCTCAACAAAGAGGCGCTCATCGATGATTCTGAGGGCAGGAAATGGTTTGCGACGACCGACGGCGCCCTCGTGAGCTTGTCGGAATATTCGACCATGAAGCTCTCTGATTACGGGTGGGCAGTTGTCATTGGCGGAGACCATCAGATCCTCGATCTCCAAAGGATCCACAGGGGTTTCAGCCCCGCGCAGAAAGCGGCCCAGACGATTGCCCAAGTCGTATGCGCCGCCCCTGGGTGCTCCCGCTCTGCTGCTTTATCTGATGCTCATCATCTTGTTCCGTGGATGAAAAATGGCCCCACGAATATGGACAATCTGTCGATGCTGTGTTCGTGCTGCCACAGGAAGATGGGGCACAGCGCGGATCTTGAGCGCACGGCCGACGGGCGCTATCTGTGGCGGACTCTGTCCGGAAAGACACGGATGAGCCGGCTGGCTATCGAGGAATATAACGGTGGCTCTCTCGCCCGCGTTCAGCTTGCAATGAACTAACGCGTGTTTCCACGGTGGTAAATCCGCTCGAGCTTCTCGAAGCGACGCTTGAGTTCTTCCTCATCGCGATCACGCTCGCGTTCGGCGAGATATTCATTGGGCATGAGGCCGGTCGTGAGATAAATGATCCGGCCCGCCACATTGACGCAATGGTCGGAAAAACGCTCGTAATACCGAGTGAGCAGCGTGACATCCACAGCAGAGCGAGTACTATGCGGCCACTCGTGAAGCGTGAGCTTAGTCATGAGATGATCGTGGAGATCATCGACGGCGTCGTCATCTTGGCTGAGGCGAATAGCAACTTCCGCATCGGGGTCGACAAGAAGCTCGTGGACACGGCCGACCATCTCCTGCGCTAATCGAGCTAATTCTTCGAAATACCCAATCATGGGGTCCGGAAGAACCGGGTGCGGGTGTCGACGGCGAGCGCACTTTGCGACATGCATGCCCAGGGCCGCCATGCGATCAAAATCCTCGACGATATAAATCGACGAGATTACCTGGCGCAGCTCTCGAGCAACGGGAGCCTCCAGCGCGAGTAGCTCGATGGCCCTCGTATCGCACCGAGTGCGAGTGTCATCAAGCTGGTCGGCGAGGGATAGTGCGTCTTCGGAGGACTGCAGGGAGTGGTGGAGGAGCGCGTGCGAAGCCTGAGACATGATCTCCTGCACGATGTCGCACATCACGATGAGATCGTGAGCGAAGGCGTCCAAGTGTTCCCTATAAGCAGTACGCATGTGCTACAGCATAGAGAATTGCTACTGCTTCTGCGCGCGGAGACTAGGACGTCTCCGCACGGGCGGATCTGGGACAGGTCAGCCCATCTAGCCGCCGGAATTCTCAATCTCCGCGCCTTCGGGAACGGTGTCGTCCTCGGGATCATCGAGCCAGCCGTCGGGCAGGGCGACTTTTGCTGGTGATCCTTGGCGTCCGCGCGCGCCGTCGGCGTCCACCGCCAGCGCGGTGGAATAGCTCCAGGGTGCGAGGACATCCTTTAACTCCTGCAGGGAAGACACCCGAGAGAGCGCCGATCGGAGCTCTCCACCCACGGGAAAACCCCGCAGATACCAGCCCATGTGCTTGCGTAGATCTCGGCAGGCGCGGTTTTCTCCCTCGTGGGCGGCCAGCAATTCCGCGTGCCGTTCAATGATGGAGCACACCTCCCCGAGGCTGGGCTCCTGGGGGACGGGCTCGCCTCGCAGCTCGGCGGAGAGCTCGGCAAAGAGCCAGGGCCGTCCCAGGCATCCTCGGCCGACAACAACGCCATCGCACCCGGTTGCTTCCATCATGCGGCGAGCGTCGGTAGCGCGGAAAATGTCACCGTTGCCCAATACCGGAATCCCCGTGTGTGCCAGGTGCTCCTTGAGTCTGGCGATCTCTTCCCACCGGGCGGTGCCAGAGTAGCGTTGGGCGGCCGTGCGGGCGTGAAGCGCGACAGCTTGGGCCCCTTCCTCGACGGCGATTCGCCCCGCGTCGAGGTGGGTCTGGTGTTCCTCGTCGATGCCAATACGGAATTTCACCGTCACAGGGATGTCCGTGCCTGCCGTCGCCCGCACGGCGGCGGCCACAATGTTGCCGAAAAGCCTGCGCTTGTAGGGCAGGGCTGAGCCTCCGCCGCGGCGAGTCACCTTGGGGACGGGGCAGCCGAAGTTCATGTCGATGTGGTCCGCCATGTCCTCGTCGACAATCATCTTGGCCGCTTCGTAGGTGTAGCGCGGATCGGTCGTGTACAGCTGCAGGCTGCGCGGCGATTCTTCGGGGGCGAAGGTCGTCATCTTCAGCGTTTTCTCGTTGCGCTCGACGAGCGCCCGCGCGGTGACCATTTCGCAGACGTACAGGCCCGACACCGTGCCCGTGCGGTGGAGTTCTTGCTCGCGGCAGAGCTGCCGAAACGCCACGTTGGTGACGCCCGCCATGGGTGCGAGGATCACGGGGGACTGGAGGTGCAGGTTTCCGATCGTTAAGGCCACGGGACTCATTGTGCTCTCTTCCGTGGCTTCCCCCAAACCGGGGTGGCTCGCGCGCGCGGAGGGGTGCTGCGCCGGGAGAAAAAGCCCTTGTCGGCGCGCTGAGGGCAAATGGGTTAGTGTGGTTGGCGTAACGGGGTCGCTATGATGTGACCGGCGTCCAACATCAATGAAAGAAGCCGTGGACTTACCCCAGGAATGGGGGAGGCTATCGGTTCAGGAGGTACATGCATGTCTGACAGAATCGCGAACGCTCAGCTTCGTGGCAAGGTTATGAGCGCGGAGGAAGCCGTTCAGTTTATTAACAACGGTGACAAGGTAGGAATGTCCGGCTTCACCGGTGCTGGCTACCCGAAGGCTCTCCCCACCGCCATCGCTGAGCGCGCGAAGGAAGCGCAGGCGAAGGGCGAAGAGTACAAGATCGACGTCTTCACCGGCGCGTCCACCGCCCCGGACTGCGATGGTGTCATGGCGGAAGCCGGCGCTATCAACTACCGAGCCCCGTACCAGTCGGATCCGTCTATGCGTAACGCCATTAACGCGGCGGAGATGAAGTACCAGGACATTCACCTCTCTCACATGGGCATGCTCATCCAGCAGGGCTTCTTCGGCCAGCTGGATGTCGCCGTGGTGGAGGCTGTCCGCATTAAGGAAGATGGTGCGATTATTCCGTCCTCCGCGGTGGGGAACAACGTGGAGTACCTGGACTCCGCGAAGCGCATCATCATTGAGATCAACTCGTGGCAGTCCGAGGATCTCGAGGGCATGCACGACATTTGGCGCATGCCGCTCCTGCCGAACCGCGTCCCGGTGCCGATCACCTCGCCCGGCCAGCGCATCGGTTCCCCGTGGATCGACATCGATGTGGACAAGGTGGTCGCCGTCGTCGAAACCGACGCCCCCGACCGCAACGCTCCCTTCAAGCCCGCCGACGAAGTCTCCGAGAAGATCGCCGGCAACTTCCTTGACTTCCTCGAGGGCGAAGTTGCCGCTGGCCGCCTGACCTACGACGGCTACATCATGCAGTCGGGCGTCGGCAACGTCCCGAACGCCGTGATGGCTGGCCTCCTCGACTCGAAGTTCGAGAACATCCAGGCCTACACCGAGGTCATCCAGGACGGCATGATCGACCTCATCGACGCCGGCAAGATGACCGTCGCCTCCGCGACGTCCTTCGCCCTGTCCCCGGAGTACGCCGAGCGGATGAACGACGAGGCGAAGCGCTACCGCGAGTCCATCATTCTGCGCCCGCAGCAGATCTCCAACCACCCGGAGGTCATCCGCCGCGTCGGCCTGATCGCGACGAACGGCATGATCGAGGCCGACATCTACGGCAACATCAACTCGACGAACGTCTCCGGCTCCCGCATGATGAACGGCATCGGCGGGTCGGGCGACTTCACCCGGAACGGCTACATCTCCTCCTTCATCTCGCCGTCCGTGGCCAAGGGAGGCGCCATTTCCGCGATCGTTCCGTTCGCGAGCCACATCGACCACACCGAGCACGACGTCATGGTGATCATCACCGAGTACGGCTACGCCGACCTGCGCGGCCTCGCGCCGCGTGACCGCGTGAAGAAGATGATCAGCATCGCTCACCCGGACTACCGTCCGCTCCTGGAGGAGTACTACGAGCGCGCCAACAAGGGCAAGTTCCACCACACCCCGCACGACCTGGCGACGGCGTTCTCCTTCCACCAGAACCTCGCTGAGACCGGCAGCATGAAGGGCTAAACCCGCCCCCGCCCTGCCGTCACGGCCCCGCCCGCCCCGCAGCACCCGCCGCGGGGCGGGCTTCGTCGTGCGGGCGGCCGGCCCGGAGCCGAGCCCCACCGCCCGATTGACCTCAAGCGAACTCGAGGGTGCTCACTGAATGTGCCAACGAGACGCAATCGGAGGCTGCACTCCGAGCCTGGAAAGAAAACGTCCATGCACACACGCACACTCGGCCCGCTCAAGGTCAGCGCCATCGGCCTTGGCTGCATGGGGATGTCCCAAAGCTACGGCCCGAACCCGGGGGCGCGGACATGATTCGCTTCGTGCGCGAGGCCGTCGATGAGGGGGGCACCTCCTTCGACACCGCCGAAGTCTACGGCCCCTATGACAACGAGGAATTGGTGGGGGAGGCCCTCGCGCCCGTGCGAGACTCGGTGGTCATCGCAACGAAGTTCGGCTTCGACCTCACCCCCGACGGCGAGAACCGCGGCCTCACCTCCCGGCCCGAGCGCATCCGCGCCGCCGTCGACGGCTCACTGCGCCGCCTCCGCACCGACCACATCGACCTGCTGTACCAGCACCGCGTGGACCCCGACGTCCCCATCGAGGATGTCGCGGGCGCGGTAGCGGAGCTCGTCGACGCCGGCAAGGTCCTCGCCTTCGGCCTCTCGGAGGCATCCTCCACCACCATCCGTCGCGCGCACGCGGTGCATCCCGTGGCCGCGGTGCAAAACGAGTTCTCCCTCTGGGCCCGCGATCCCGAAGGCCCCGTGCTGGCCGCGTGCGAGGAGTTCAACATCGGGCTCGTTCCCTTTAGCCCGCTGGGGAAGGGAATCGTCACGGGCTCCGTGCGCGCGGGGGCGCCGTTCGTCGTCCCGATCCCGGGCACGCGTCGCCTCGCGCGCGTGCGGGAGAACATCGGGGCCACGGAGGTCCGGCTGAGCGCGGACCATATGGCTCGCCTGACGAACCTCGTCGACGACCTCGGCGTCAAAGGCAACCGATATAACGATCACCACATGGGCTTACTTGATCGCGATGAGCGCTCATCCGGGCCTGGCCCTAATTCCACTTTTTCGTGCTGAGCCGTTATACTTTTTAGGCCCCCTCGGTTGAGGGGGTGGGAGGGCCTTTAGCTCAGTTGGTAGAGCTACGGACTTTTAATCCGCAGGTCGTGGGTTCGAGCCCCACAGGGCCCACAATCGAGAAAACCCCGGTGTCGCGCCGGGGTTTTTCGCTGCTCGCATGCGGGTCCTAGTCCATGACCCGAACTTCGTGGGACTCGGGGATGTCGCCCTCGCGCGGGAATGCGGCGGCCAACGCACGCGCGAAGCACTCGGAGCGCTGTCCGTTGCCTTCCGCGTTGTAGTGGACGTCGTCGCCCTCAAGGAACCATTCGGGGCGGACGTCGGAGGCCCAGTCGTACACGACGAGGTTGGGGTAGCGGCTCGGCGCCTCGCGGAGGGCCTCGTTGAAGGGGGCCATGTTCTCGTTGGCGTAGGGGCCGGAGGTGCGGTTGGTGACGGCCGTCGGCCACAGCACGAGGTCGTCGCTCTTGATGTGCTTCATGATGGTGTCGATGCGCTCCGCCTCGCCCGTGGAGTGGCCGACGGCGCGGTTCGCGGCGTCATTGACCCCGGAGCCGATCACCCAGCAGGTCTGCCCCTCGTGCTCGGTGGCGGCCTGCTCGACGACGGAATCCTCGATGGTCGGATCACCCTCGAGCGCCTCAATGGTGGCGCGGGCACCCTGGTTCACCGCGATGACCGTGCTCGCCCCGTACGCGCGATAGACAACGGCGGCGTTGCGCTGGGGGTCGTTGAGGTACTCGTCGCTGAACATGCCGATGGAGGTGGAATCCCCCACGTGGATGACCGTGTCACAGCGCATGGCTTCCTGCTCGTTGACGCCGTCGACGGGCTGCTGCGCCTCCTGCTCGCCGTCGATCTTCTGCTCCATCACCGGGGGCGTGGAGTTGTTCGGGGCCGAGGCCGCCGAGTGGTTCAAGCTCCCATTCCATGCAGCCGGGATCCCCACGAGGACGAGCCCAGTTGCCGCCACGCTTCCCGCAGCGAGCGCCGTGCGCGGGAGACGCACGTGCTCGGAGGGCGAACGATAGGCCTCGACGGCAGACGCCCACCACTGGCGGAGCGGAGCCACGACACCCCGGCGGCGGATGGGGTCTTCCACCATCGACCACGACAGCGCAGCCAACACCACGGCTAGGACTGCCGCAAGAAGCCCCCGCGCCCACGCGGGAACGTTGGTCCATTCGGGGAGGAACACGATGATGGGTAAGTGCCACAGATAAATGCCGTAGGAGCGCTCGCCGATCCACCGCAGCGGCCCGATTCCCAGCGCGCGCGAGAGCGTCGAGCGCTGGTTCACGGCGCCGAGGATGACCCCGATCGTCGCAATCGACAGGAGCAGCAGCCCGCCCTGGTAGAGGAAGAGCGTGTAGTCCGGGACGAGCCACATCATCGCGAGCACGACGACCAGCCCGACCCAGCCGCCCACTTCTGCGAGCACGCGCGGGACGCGTCGGCTGCCCTGGGCCTTCGCGAGCAGGATCGCGAGAGCCGCACCAAGGAGGAGACCGCCCGCGCGGGTGTCGGTGCCCTCGTAGATGCGCGTCGGGTCGTCGGGATGGCCGGACGCCAGGTACGCCATCCACGCGAAGGACAGCAGCGCGAGGACGGTCGTCGCGCCGGCGGTGACGAAGCGCCTCCCGCGCGCGAGGAAGAGGAAGACCCAGAGGATCAGCGGCCAGAAGAGATAGAACTGCTCTTCCACGGAGAGCGACCACATGTGGTCAAAGACGCCGAGGCCAGCAAAGCGATCAAAATACGACTGCCCCGCGATAATCATGTGCCAGTTGTTGACGTAGAAGAGGGAGCTGAGACCCTCGCCGCTGGCTTTCGCGATGTTCGCGTGGTCGAACATCAGCGTGAGAACGACGCTCACCGCCACCAACAGCACCACCGCGGGAACGAGGCGGCGGAAGCGTCGGAGCCAGAACGTCGGCAGGCCGAGGCCGCGCCCCCGGTGGTAGCTGCGCATGAGATTCGACGTGATGAGATAGCCGGACAGCGTGAAGAAGACCGCCACGCCCAGGAGCCCGCCGGGCAGCCACGCGGGATCGAGGTGATACAGGATGACCGCTGCGACGGCGATGGTGCGGAGCCCGTCGATCGCCGGAACATAGGACGTACGCGAGTCGGTTGGACGCGGCATAAGAACGCTTTCTGGTGAGGGCGGCCAATAAAACATGCCAACGATAGCAGTCGACGCACGCTCGGCCCCAATACGCCAGGGGAGAGCTCCCCCGCGCTCGCGTTGGAGAGCGCACGCTCCGCTCCTAACCTGAATTGTGTCAGGCCGCAGCGGCCCCATCGAGGATGAGGAGTAACACCACCATGAAGAAGCACTGCGCACGCGCGATGATCGTCGTGGCCGCCATGGCCACCGTGCTCGCGGGAACAAGCGAAGCCCACGCGACGACCGTCGGGGACGAGGTCATCGTGAAGATCAATGAGTACCGCCAGTCCCTCGGGCTGAACACGCTGGCGAAGAGCGATCGCCTCCAGGCGGGGGCGGAGCGGTGGACGAGGCACATCGTGACCACCAACGACTACACCCACGAGCACACCTTCGTGGACTATGAAGGCGAAATCCTGGCTGCGCCTAACGACGATCGCGACATTCCGGCGCAAGCCTTGAAGGCGTGGAAGGAATCGCCCGATCACAACGAGATCATGACGGATCCGTCGTTCACGACGATCGGTGCGGATTGTCAGGATAATCCGCGCGACCCGTTCCATTACTGCACCGTGCGATTCCGCTAGGGGAAGAGCGGACATCATCGGGGAAGTGCTGGGAAAAGAGCAGGGGGTGCTCTTTTCCCAGCATTTGTGTGCTATCGGGGATAGCGGGGCACTGGGGGCACCGAGCTCTGGGGATCGCTCGCGCGCCGCTGCCATCGGGGATGGGGGCGCCTCTCGCGCGCAGCCCGCGCGCCGCGCCGCGAGTTCGTCCACACTGACAAAAAAGTTCAAAAGACTGTAAACTCGCGCCCGTCTCGTCATCAACACCGTCAAGGAGGTGTGATAGCCATGCCACATACCGTGGCAGCCCAGATCCCGGTGCGGACCATTCCCCCAGAGCAGTCCCCGGATCTGGTGTATTTCTCTAGCGCTTCGGAGAACACGCGACGTTTCGTCGAGAAGCTGGAGCGCCCCGCTCTTCGCATCCCGCTGCATCCGCGGCGGGAGGGCGTGATCCGGCTGACCCAACCGTATGTGCTGCTCGTTCCCAGCTATGGCGGGGGAGATCCGCGCAAGGCGGTTCCGCCGCAGGTGCGTCGGCACTTGTCGATCCCCGAGAACCGGCGACTTCTGCGCGGGGTCATGACGTCGGGAAATACCAATTTCGGCGTGGACTATGGGATCGCGGGGCGGATCATCGCGGAGCGCCTGCACGTGCCGCTGCTCTATCGATTTGAGTTGTTGGGCACGTCGCGGGATGTGGCCGTCGTGCGCGAGGGGCTCGTGAAGTTCTGGGAGGGGCAGCGTGGAGAGTAATCGCCAGGGCGTTGTCACCCCGCCGAAGTGGTGGCCCGCGGACGATCCGCCGCGCCTGCGCCCAGTCAATTGGAATCGGGCCAGCGACCCCAAGGACCTCGAGGTGTGGAATCGCCTCACCGCGAACTTCTGGCTGCCGGAGAAGATCCCGCTCTCCAATGACGCGGCCTCGTGGGCGGCGCTGAGCCCGGAGGAGCGCGAGCTCACCATGCGGGTGTTCACGGGCCTGACCCTGCTGGATACCGTGCAGGCCACCGTCGGCGAGGTTCTGCAGATCGCGGACGCCTCCACCGAGCACGAGGAGGCCGTCTACACCAACATTTCCTTCATGCAATCCGTGCACGCGCGAAGCTATTCGTCCATCTTCTCGACGCTCTGCAGCACCCCGGAGATCAACGCCGCCTACGAGTGGGCCGTCCACTGCGACGTCCTCCAGGAACGCGCGCGCACGATGATGACCTGCTACCGGGGCGACCAACCCCTCGAGCGCAAGGTCACGACGGTCCTCCTCAGCTCCTTCCTGCTCTACGCCGGCTTCTACCTGCCGCTGCACCACTCCGTTCGCGGGCACCTCATGAACACGGCGGACATGATCCGCCTCATCCTCCGCGACAAGGCCGTCCACGGCTACTACTCCGGCTACAAGTTCCAGCGCGGCATGGAGCGCGCCGACGACGCCACCCAGGCGCACATGCGCGCGTTCACTCGCGACCTACTCCGCCGCCTCCTCGAACTCGAGGACGCCTACACCGAGGAGCTCTACGCCGGCTCCGGCATCCTCGATGGGGTGCGGGCCTTCGTCCGCTACAACGCGAACAAGGCGCTCATGAACCTCGGCTTCCCCGCCTGGTTCGAGGGCCGCGAGGTCGAGGTGCCGCCGGACATCCTCGCCGCCCTGTCCCCGGGCGCGGACGAAAACCACGACTTCTTCTCCGGCTCCGGCTCCGCCTACGTGATCGGGCGCGCGGAGGAGACCAACGATGATGACTGGGCCTTCGGGCTCGACGACGACACCGAGGAGGAATCATTCTCATGACTGACACCACCGCATCGCTGAAAACCGCCGTCCTCGTGGGCAGCCTGCGGCGCGACTCCAACGCCCGGAAGATCGCGAAGATCGCGATGGGCATGCTCCCCGCCGGCCACCACGCCGAGATCGTGGAGATCGGCCACCTGCCGCTCTACAACGCGGACTTCGACGACCCCGACGCCCACTGGGCGCCCCGCCCCGACTCCTATGAGCACTTCCGCGACGCCATCCGCAGCGCGCACGGGGTATTCATTGTCACCCCGGAGAACAACCGCTGCATCCCCGCGTGCCTGAAGAACGCGGTGGACATCGGCTCCAAGCCGACGGGCGAGGCCGTGTGGATGAACAAGCCCGTGGGAATCGTGAGCCACTCGGTGGGGCGCATGGGCGGATACAGCTCACAGAAAAACCTCCGCCTGGCGCTCAGCTACTTCGACATGCCGATGCTGGGCCAGCCGGAGGTCTTCCTCGGGCAGTCCGACCGGCTCCTGCCGGACCTGCCCCACGATACGGCCGAATTCCTCGGCCGCTACGTGCAGCGCTACGCGACGCTCGTCGAGAAGCACGCCTAGCGCCGGGCCTCCCGCGCGCGCGAGGCGCCCCGGGCCCGGCCCCGGCCCCGCCCCGGCCTAGGTGCCCTTCACGTTGAGGACCTGGCGCAGCGTGTGCCGCACGCGCACGAGGCGGCGCGAGGCCTCCATGACCTCGTCGATGTCCTTATAGGCATCGGGGATCTCGTCGATCCACGCCTCGCCCGCGCGGTGGACGATGTCGCCCATCCGGTCCTCGAGGTCCGCCGCGCTGAACGTCTCCCGGGCCTGGCGTCGGCTCATCCGGCGCCCGGCGCCGTGCGGGGCGCTGCGCAGGGCGGGCGGGTATCCGAGCCCCTCCACCACATAGGAGGCGGTGCCCATGGAGCCGGGGATGAGGGCCGGCACGCCCACGTCCGCGCGGATGGCGCCCTTGCGGGTGAGCCAGACCGTCCGGCCGTAGTGCTCCTCCTGCACCGTGTAGTTGTGGTGACAGTTGATGCGCTCCACTTCTTCCACGGGGGAGTCGAGGAAGTCGCCGAGGGCGTCCGAGAAGCGGTCCATCATTTCCTCCCGGTTGAGCCACGCGAAGCGCTGCGCCCAGTGGAGGTCGCGGAGGTAGGCGTCGAACTCGGGGGTTCCCTCCTCGAGGTAGGCGAGGTCTTTGTGCGGCAGGTCGACGGACGCCCGCGCGCAGAGCCGCTGCGCGATCGAGATGTGCTTGCGCGCGATCTTGTTCCCCACGCCGCGCGAACCGGAGTGGAGGAACATCCACACCCGGTCCTCTTCATCGAGGCAGAGCTCGATGAAGTGGTTGCCGCCGCCCAGGGATCCGAGCTGCTGCCGCCACTTGCGCGAGTGCCGCAGATCCACGCCGGTCTCCTCCGCGAGCGCGGCGAGCTCGCGGCACCGGGCGTCGGCGGAATCGCGAAGCTGCCAGGCGTTGTAGTTCCCAGGCGAGAGCGGAATGGCTTCCTCGATCGCGTCCCTGAGGACCGTGAGGTCCTTGTCTCTCAGGTCCGCGCTGGTGAATCGCGTTCGGACGCCTATCATCCCGCATCCGATGTCGACGCCCACCGCGGACGGAATCACCGCGCCCACGGTCCCAAACACCGTCCCGATGGAGGAGCCCATCCCGTAGTGGGCATCCGGCATGAGGGCGACGTGCGGGTGGATGAACGGCATCCCGGCCAGCTGCTCGGCCTGCTCCAGGACCTTCTCGTCGAGCTCGGTGGCAAAAATCTCCATAGGGGTACTCCTTCGTGAAGTCGGCGCGGCGCGGGAGCAGGCGCCGGCCTTCCGCGGCCGGCGCGTCTGCTTCCTTGAGCCCACGAGCCCCCGGAGATCAGGCACGAAAAAACCGCGGCCACCCGGAGTATCGGGGCGCGCCGCGGAAATGGTGCGTGAATGAATGCAGTGAAACGAGGAAAGGCTAAGCCTTCGTAGCCTCCATCACCATATGCGCGGGCGCAGCACAAGCATGCTGTCGTTTCACTGCCAGGGAAAGCGTGGACATCCGCATGGGCTGCGCTCCTTTCTGCTGCATCGGTGAGTGTCGTTACTGCAAGGAAAGAGTCTCGCACGCGCGAGGGGAGTTGTCAACACGGGGCGGCCGGGGCCGGGAGCTGCGCCCAGGAGCCGCCCCCCGCCCCTCAGAGCGACTGAATGACCGAGGTGACCGACTCCTTCGCGTCGCCGAGCAGCATCGACGTGTTCTCCTTCACGAAGAGCGGGTTTTGCACGCCGGCATAGCCCGCCCCCATGGAGCGCTTGAGCACGATGACCTTCTCCGCCTCCCACACCTTGAGCACCGGCATCCCGGCGATGGGGGAGCCGGGCTCCTCCGCGATGGGGTTGACGGTGTCATTCGCGCCGATGACGAGCACGGCATCGACGTCGGGGAAGTCGTCGTTGATCTCGTCCATATCGAGGACGATGTCATACGGCACCTTCGCCTCCGCGAGCAGCACGTTCATGTGCCCGGGCAGGCGCCCCGCCACGGGGTGAATGCCAAAGACGACGTCGACGCCCTTGTCCCGCAGCTTCTGGGTGAGCTCAGCAACCGGGTACTGCGCGTGCGCGACGGCCATGCCATAGCCCGGAACGATGACAACGCGCCGCGCCCCGGAGAGCAGCTCCGCGGTCTCGGCGGCGGAGATCGTCGTGTGCGTGGCGGTGGGGTCGGCGCCGGCCGCGGCCCCCGCCGAGCCGCCGTCGGACCCAAAGCCCCCGAGGATGACAGACACGAAGGAGCGGTTCATCGCGCGGCACATGATGGCCGAGAGGTACGCACCCGAGGAGCCCACGAGCGCGCCGGTGATGATGAGCAGCGAGTTCCCGAGCATGAAGCCGGTTGCCGCGGCCGCCCAGCCGGAGTAGGAGTTCAGCATGCTCACGACGACGGGCATGTCGCCGCCGCCGATCGCCGCCACGAGGTGCACGCCCAGGAGCAGCGCCAGGACCGTCATGACAATGAGCGACCACCACGATGCCGTCCACACGAACACCACCAGCAACACCACGCACACGATGACCGCCACGAGGTTGAGGACGTGGCGCGCGGGCAGCACGAGCGGCGCGCCCGAGATCTTCCCCGCCA
This sequence comes from Corynebacterium uropygiale, assembly GCF_021568315.1. GTDB lineage: Bacteria > Actinomycetota > Actinomycetes > Mycobacteriales > Mycobacteriaceae > Corynebacterium > Corynebacterium uropygiale. Next base: position 18,176 of record NZ_JAKGSI010000004.1, on the reverse strand, counting down.
GCTTCAGCCACGCGACCACGGAGCCTGTCACCGTCACCGCGCCGATGAAGATGCCGATGTGGATCTCACCGAGGTGGAAGCCGTCGAGCTCGCTGACCGTGCCCTTCTGCCACTCCTGCACAAAAGAGGAGTAGCCAATGAGCACTGCCGTGAGCCCCACGAAGCTGTGGAGGATGGCGATGAGCTCGGGCATCGCGATCATCTCGACGGAGCGCGCCTTGACGATCCCGATGCAGGCGCCACCGCCCATCGCCACAACGATGAGCAGCAGCGTCACCAGCGCGGAGTGCTGGGAGCTCATGAGGGTGGAGGCGATGGCCGTCACGACCGCCACGATCATGCCCACCACGCCAAAGACATTGCCGCGCTCGGCGGTGTCCTGCCGCGCGAGCCCCGCCAGCGCGAGGATGAAGCACAGCGCCGCGACGACCGAAGAAACCGATAACAGAGTGCCCATGCTGACCTCACGCATCCTTCCGGAACATGGCGAGCATCCGGTGCGTCACGAGGAAACCGCCAAAGATATTGATCGACGCCACAAAGACCGCGATCATGCCAATGATCTGCACCGCCAGGTGCCCCGACCCGATGGCGGGTAGCGCCCCCACCACGATGATCCCGGACACCGCGTTCGTCTCGGACATGAGCGGCGTGTGCAGGGAGTGCGTCACCGCCGTGATGACGTAGAAGCCGACGACGATTGCCAGCATGAACACCACGTAGTTCCCCGCCATCTCCTGCGGGCTGAGCAGCATGAGCACAATCGCGGCGAGCGCCGCCACGCCCAGCCACAGCCCGCGCCGACGCTTCCGCCGCGCCTCAGCCTGGGCGGTGTCCTCGGCAGCGGGCTCCTCGGCAGGCTTCTCCTGCGCGGGGGCGGGCGTCGGCGCCGCCGACACCGTGACCGGCGGCGGGGGCCAGAGGATGTCCTCCTCGTGCGTGAGGCAGATGCTGCGCACGATGTCATCCTCGAAGTCCCACACCGGCTGCCCATCCTTCTCCGGGGTGAGCAGCGCCAGCAGGTTGACCAGGTTCTTCCCATAGAGCTGCGAGGCCTGCGCCGGCAGCCGCCCCGCGAGGTCCGTGTACCCAATGATCGTCACACCATTGTCCGTGTGCACGACAGTCCCCGGCTCCGTGAGCTCACAGTTTCCGCCCCCTTGGGCGGCCATGTCGACGACGACGCTCCCCGGGCGCATCCCCGCCACGTCCTCCGCCGTGAGCAGGACCGGGGATCGGCGGCCGGGGATATTCGCGGTGGTGATGACGATGTCCGCGGCCGCGGACTCGGTGGAGTAGAGCTGGGCGGCCGCCGTCGCCTGCTCGGAGGTCATCTCTTTCGCGTATCCGCTGTCGGAGCGCTCCGTTGCCGCGGGGATGGGGACGAACTCCGCGCCCATGGACTCCACCTGGTCGGCGGTCTCCGGGCGAAGGTCCGTCGCGCGCACGATGGCGCCCATGGAGTTGGCCGTGCCGATCGCGGAGAGCCCCGCCACCCCGGCGCCGATGACGTACACACGCGCGGGAGGCATCTTCCCGGCGGCCGTCACCTGCCCAGTGAAGAGCCGGCCGAAGGCGCTCGCCGCCTCGATGACCGCCCGGTAGCCGGCGATGTTCGCCATAGAGGAGAGGACGTCCATCGATTGGGCGCGGCTGATGCGGGGAACGGCGTCGAGCGCGAGCGCGGTGACGCGGCGCCGGTGCAGGTCCTCGATGAGCTCCGGGTTGCTCCCGGGGTTCAGCCGGGAGATGAGAATGGCATCGCGATGCAGGAGGTCGAGGCACTCGGCGGGCGGTGTGTCGAGGCTGAGGACGATGTCCTGGCCCCACACCTCCTCGCGCGTGCCGAGGCGGGCGCCGGCCTGGGCGTAGGCCTCATCCGGGAACGACGAATCCACCCCGGCACCGTGCTCCACCATCACCTCATAGCCGAGGCGGATGAGAGAAGTCACCGTGTCCGGGGTGGACGCCACTAAGGGCTGGTCAGGGTCTGGTTCTCGGGGAACTCCGATGATCACAACACCACTCCTGGGAGAAACGAACAGTTACTTCCCATTTATATGCGTTCATCCTCACCTGGGCCTATAAGTGTGGGTGAGTTCACGTTGAAGGAGTGGCCGCGGGCACAGGCGGGCACAGGCAGCGCGCCCGCGCGCCCGCCCCGCGCCCCGCCCGCGCCCGCGCTAGCGGATCGGCTGGCGCGGCCCGTTCGGGTCCGGCGGGTTGATGCAGCTATCGGGGATGGTCGAGGCGGAGCAGAACGCCAGCGGCAGCACCGGCCGGTAGTCGGCGGGGAGCCCGCCCTGCTCGATGACCTCCCGGTAGGCGTCGACACCCGACGTCGCCTTCCGCTCGAGCGAGGGGTCACTCAGCACGTCGACCTGGTAGAGGCCGAAGCGCGGGGTGTAGTCACCCCACTCGTAGTTATCGACGAGCGACCAGTAGTTGTAGCCGATGACGTTGTAGCCATCCGCGATGGCGCGCTGCACCCAGAAGATGGTGTCCTTCACGAAGTCGCTGCGCTCGACGCCGTCGGCGCGCTGCCCGTTATCGCTCGGCATGCCGTTTTCCACGATGTAGATCGGCTTGTCGGGGTAGGAGGTGCCGAAGTGCTTGATGGCGTCGTAGATGACCTCGGGCTGCGGGCGGACGCGGCCGAAGTCGGCGGCGGCCGCGTGAACGGCGGTGAGGTTGTTGAGCGCCACGCCGTAGTAGTAGTCGATGCCGATGAAGTCCACCTGGTCAGCGACCTTGTCCAGCAGGACCTTATCAGCGATGCCCGTCACCGCGGGGAGGAAGGCCTCGTTCGTGGTGACCATGGTCTGCGGGTTCGCGCGGTGCGCGGCCTCGTAGCCCAGGCGGTGGGCGCGGGCCACGTAGTCGAGGAAGCGCGGCATGTCGGTGACCTTGACGTTGCCCATCTCCACCTCGTGGCCGAAGAAGACGAGCGGCTCATTGAAGGTCACCCACAGGGTGTCCTTCCCCGGGCCGCCCCAGCGCTGTGCGATGAGGTCCGCGAAGGCCCCGAAGTGCTCGACGGCCTCCTCGGTCATGAATCCGCCGTGGTCCACGAGCCAACCCGGGTAGACGTAGTGCACCATCGTGATCATCGGGGTCATTCCGTGCGCCCGGATGGTGCCGATGATGTCGTCGTAGTGCCTGAGGGCCTCCTCGTCATACTGGCCCGGCTGGGGCTCGATGCGCGCCCACTCCACGCTGAGGCGGAAGGTATTGACGCCCATGTCGGCCGCCCGCTGGATGTCCTCCGGGTAGCGGTTCCAGAAGTCGACGGCGTCGTTCACCGGATCGATCTTCCCGGTGGGGGCAGTGGAATCGACGTAGCGCTTCCAGTTGGAGTCCGGGTTGCTGCCTTCAACCTGGAATCCCGAGGTGGCCACACCCCAGTGGAAGTGGGAGGGCGCGACGGCGGGTTCCTCTGGCGGAAGGCTGCCCGCGGACGCGGGGGCGAGGGGAAGGAGGACCAGGCTGCACGCTGCGGCGAGGACCGAGGCCCCCGCGGCGCGCAGACCGCGGGGACGGAAGCCGTGAGCTCCGCTATTCAGTTTCGTCATACCTTGAGCCTAGCACTGGCTTACAGAGTGCCAATCGCCTTTCCGACCTGCTCAAGGCCCTCCGTGATCGCCACGCCTGCGGTCTCACCGCTGGTGGATACCGGCAGGTAGGACACGCGGTGATCCTTAACGGCGGGAACATCGGCGAGGACCGGGCTCTCCAGGAGCTCGCGGTACTCCGCCTCGGGGTTCTCGGTGAACTGCTGCACGAGGATGACGTCCGGCTTCATCTCCGCGATTACCTCCGGATCCGCCGGCAGTACGCCGTGGCCGCCCTGCTCATCGATGGCAGGAACACCGCCTGCCTCGCGCACGAGGCCGTTGAGCATGGTGCTCTTCGGCATGAGCATCTTCTTGCCGCCGTGCGCCATGAGGGTGAGCACCCGCGGGTGCGTGTCCTTCTTCAGAGACGCGGTGATTTCCTCCCGCTTCGACTGAATGGAGTCGTTGAGCTCCGAGGCCTTCTCCTCCGCGCCCACGACAGAACCCAAGATGCTGAGATTCTCCTTGAGGTCATCGATGCTCGACCAGGCGTCGCTCGGCATGACCACCGTCGGCACCCCGGAGCTCTGGAGCATGCTCGCCGCGTCCTTCTCCTGCCCGTGCCGCGACGTCAACACGACGAGGTCAGGCTCCATGGAGAGCAGCTGCTCGGGATCCACCGTGTGGGAGCCGGGGATGCGCGTCGCTCCGGCCGGGGTCTCGGGGCCGAAGTCGGGGGTGGCCACGAAGCGCTCCCCATCGACGAGCGCCGCGAGGAGAACCGCCGCGTCCGGGGAGGCGACGGCAATCCGCTGCGGAGCAGCATCAAGGTGCACGCTCTGGCCGTGGACGTCGACGTCCCGCGGGAAGGCGGCGGCCGTGTCCTCGGCGCCCTGGCTGGCGCTGGCGGAGGCGGCGGGGGACTCGGTGCTGGTGTTCTCCTTCGGGGCGGAGCACGCACCCAGGCCCAGCCCGAGCACGAGGGTGCCGGCGGCCAGGGCGCGCAGGGCGCGCCGGGAGAGAACAGTATGCGTCATGGTGTCTCTTCTTTCTGTGAGGAGGTGAAGGGGGAGGATGTGCGCGCGTGGGGATCGTCGGCGTCCTCGATGGCGTCGAGAACACTGACGCGCAGCGCGTGCGTGTCGGGGTCGCGGCCCACTCGCGCGCGCACGCGGTAGTGCGTGGCGAGGGTGGGGGCGTCGAGAACCTCGGCGGGTGGGCCCTGGCTCACGAGCCGGCCCTCGCTGAGGAGGACGAGCCGGTCGCAGAAGCGGGCCGCGCTCTCGAGGTTGTGAAGAACAACGAGGATAGTCCGGCCCTGGCGGGCCAGCCGCTGGAGGAGGCGGAGAACTGTGAGCTCGTGGCGGATGTCGAGGTCGCTCACCGGCTCATCGAGGAGGATCACCGGGGTATCCTGGCAGATCGCCCGCGCGATGTGCGCAAGCTGCCGCTGCCCGCCCGAGAGCCGGTTCACCGGCCGCTCCGCGAACGCGCTCATCCCCGTGATTGCGAGGGCGCGGGCTACCCGCTCGTGGTCCTCGCCGCGGAAGAGACCGAAGCGCCCCAGGTGGGGGCTGCGCGCAAGCCCAACCATGTCCGCCACGCTGTACTCCCCGCCGCTCGAGGTGTCCTGCGGAACGACGGCCAGCCGGGCCGCCTGCTCCGCGGGTCGCATCGCCGTGAGCTCCGTGCCGTCGAGGCACACGCTGCCCGTCGCACCGGGCATGCGCCCGTAGAGCGCCTTGATGAGCGTGGACTTTCCGGCCCCGTTCGGGCCGATGATGCCGGTCACGCTGCCGGGCTCGCACTCCATGCTGATCCCGGGTGGCGGGAGGATCTCCGGCACGCTGAGGTTGCTGATGCGAAGGCTCATGCCTGCGTCCACCTCCGTCGAGAGGATAAAAGGAGCCAGAGGAAGATCGGGGAGCCGAGGAAGGCGACGATCGTGCCGGTTTGAAAGACGACGGAGAGCCCGGCGTTGCGCGCCAGGGTGTCGGCGATGAGCAGGAAGACCGAGCCGGCCACCGCGGCCGTGGGCAGGAGCAGCCCATGGCGCGGCCCGAGCACCAGCCGGACCAGGTGCGGGACGACGAGTCCCACGAAGCCAATGACCCCAGAGACCGCCACCGCCCCGGCGGTGACCAGCGAGGCCACCCCCAGCGCGGCGATCCGCGTGCGGGTGAGGTCAACGCCAGTGCTGTGCGCGATGTCCTCACCGAGGAGCAGGAGGTCCAGCCGCCGCACGAGCGGCACCACCCCCACCACCCCGATAAGCAGCGGGATCGCCACCATGGGCACGTGGTACCACTGGCGCGCAACGAGGTCGCCGTTCATCCAGAACGCGATGCCACGCAGGTCGGAGTCGGTGGGCGCATTGGACACGATGGCCGAGGTCACGGCCCCGAGGAAGGCGCTCGCCGCGATGCCGACGAGCACGAGCGTGATGGGGTCCGCCCCGCGCCGCGCCGCGATGAGATAGACGACGACGGCCGTGCCCAGCGCTCCCAAGAAGGCGCTGAGCGGAAGGGCCCACACGGTGGTGCTAGCCAGCCCCGTGACCATCGCGGCGACGGCCCCCACCGCGGCGCCCGAGGACACCCCGATGATCCCCGGATCAGCCAGCGGGTTGCGGAAGACCGCCTGGAGGATGGTCCCCGCGAGCGCGAGAGAGGCGCCCACGAGCGTGGCGACGATCGCCCGCGGCAGCCGCCCCGCGAGCACGGTGGGGGAGGTGAGCCCCACCCCGCTGCGCGGCCCCAAACCCAGCGCGAGCACAAACGCCACCGCGAGGAGGACAAGCAAAACCGGAAGGGCGGCGCAGCGGATGATGCGGGTGCTGCGGGCGCGCCCTCCCGGTCGAGTGTGAGGCATCGGCCCACGCTCCTTCTCTCTGCTCAGTGCACGATCAGATCTAGAAGTGAGCCTAGCCTATGGGGAGCGAAAGTGGTTAGCGGGAAGGATAGGCCTGGGGGAGCTCCATGCCCAGGTCCTTCATGACGGAGCGGAGCCGGCTCGGGTAGTCGGTGATGATGCCGTCGACGCCCGCTTCCTCGATCATCCACCGCAGGGTGGATTCGTCGTTGACGGTCCACGGCAGGACCTTCATGCCCAGGTCGTGGGCCTTCTTCACGTACTCCCGTGTGGTGACGGGGTGGAAGTCGGCGTCCTCGGGAGTCGTGCCGTAGGGCACGGCGTAGCCGGGGGAGACGTAGTCGACCTTGAGCTGCGAGGCGGCCTCGAGGGCATCGCCGTGGACAGCGTTGTAGTCGATGTCGCCGATCCACGGGGAGCCCTCGAGCCAGGTGGTCTCGTCATAGAGGGCCGCGGTCCGGATCGACGGGTTGTGCTCCTTGACGAGCGGCAGCGAACGCCAATCGAAGCTCTGGATCGTCACGTGGTCCGCGACGCCCGCTGCGTCGACCTCCTTGAGGATCGCGTCGACGAACTCCTCGGGGCTGGCGGAGCGCTCGCGCTTGTCGCCCTCGATCTTCGTCTCGATGTTGTAATCGACGTCAGCCTGACGCTCCGCGGTGAGGGCGAAGACGTCCTTGAGCTGCAGCATCGTGTTGTCCTTGGCCACTTCCTGCTCGGGGAAGTCCTTCAGCTGGACATCGCAACGCAGCGTCTGAATCTGCGGAAGTGTGAGGTCGTGGAGGTCCTTGCCCACGTAGGGGAACTGCGGGTCGCCCTCCTGGACGGGGGCGGTGTCGCGGCACTTTTCTGCCTTGACGTCGGGGTCGTGCCACACCATCGGGACGCCGTCCTTGCTCATGACGATGTCAAACTCGAGGGTGCTCACCCCCATGTCGAGAGCCTTCTCGAAGGCCAGCCGGGACTCCTCGGTGGTTTCGCCTCGCCCGCCGCGGTGGGCCTGGAGGTCGAGCGGCTCGGTGTACTCCACGGGGGTGCTGCCTTCCGTGCTCGAGGTCTGTGCGCTTGACGACGCCGGCTGGGCGTCATTCTCCTGGGCGTTCCCGCACGCCCCGAGGCCAAACGCCAGTGCGCAGACAGAGCTCACTGCCCACACATTACGCAGTTTCATCGTTGCGTCTCCTTAGTTTTTTCAGAGTTCTGCCGTGCTGCTGCATGGGATTCCATGAGCCGCTTTTCATCCTTACCCACACCCAGGAGCAGTGCAACCGCTAGAACGGTGCAGATGATGAGGAAGATGAAGGTGACATCCCAGCCGAAGTGCTTGATGATCCAGCCCACACCGGTGGAGGCGAGCGTCGCGCCCACAACATAGCCGAGGAGGCCGGTGTAGCCAGCGGCGGTGCCGGCCACGTTGCGCGGCGCCATGTCGATGGCCTGGAGACCAATGAGCATCACTGGGCCGTAGATGAGCCCGCCAATGAGCGCGACGATGACCATGAGCACCCAGATCGGGGTGCCCGTCGGAACCAGCCAGTAGGCGGCGATGAAAATGCCCACCCCGCTGAGGAAGAGCACGCCGGTGCCGGTGCGGTAGCCGCGGAAGAGCTTGTCGGAGACGATGCCGCAGAGCAGGGTGCCGATGATGCCGGTGAGCTCGAAGAAGGAGAAGCCCGCGATGCCGGCGTTGAGGTCGCCGTTGTGGACGTCGTGGAGATAGACGGGGGTCCAGCTGAGGACGCCGTAGCGCAGGGTGTAAATGAAGACGTTCGCGAGGGCGAGGAAGAGCATGGTCCGGTTGGACAGGACGTGCTTCCACACGATGGACCACACGGACTGGGACTCCATCTCGGACTCATCGATGGCCTCGGTCTTGGCCGGGTCATCGCGGTATTCCTCGATGGTCGGGAGGCCCTGGGACTCGGGGGTGTCGCGGATGAGGATGAAGGCGATGAGGGCGACGATGAGCGAGATGATGCCCGGGAACCAGAAGGCGGACTGCCACTGCTCCCCGGTGAAGCTCAGGGCCCAGGCGGCCGCGATGCCCACGCCGGCGCCGCCGACGTTGTGGGCGCAGTTCCAGATGGCGGTCTTGGAGCCGCGCTCGCTCGTGGAGAACCAGTGGACGAGGACGCGGCCCGAGGGCGGCCAGCCCATGCCCTGGAACCAGCCGTTAATGAACATGACGAGCGCGAAGATGAGGACGCTCGCGTGGAGGACCGGCACAGTGCCGAGGAGGATGTTCGTGATGCCCGAGAGCGCCAGGCCGATCGGCATGAAGAGCCGGGCGTTCGCGCGGTCGGAGAGCGTGGCCATGAAGAACTTGGAGAGGCCATAAGAGATGAAGACGGCATTCGCGATGATGCCGATCGCCACCGTGTCCAGGATGTTTTCACTCTTCAGGAGGGCGGACACGAGCGAGATGTTGTTGCGGACCAGGTAGAAGCCCGCGTATCCCAGGAAGATTCCCATGAAGACTTGGAATCGGAGAACGGGATACTTCTTCGCGATCTCGGCTTCCGGCAGCCGAGGTGCGGCGGGGAGGGCCCGCAGGAATGCGGGGACCCCGCCTCGGGTCGTAGGTGTACTCATAGGGGCCATTATGAAGAGGCGGCCATACTCCCAGTGTGAAACGATTAAGAAACTCTCATTTTGAGAGATGTATCACTGAAAACGGGCACAAATGGGGGTAGGCTGCCCTTCTCGATTAAGAAACTTCTGATGGGTCCTTCTGTGCCCCAGTCGCCTGGAGGGCGCGTGAGCGCCGCACCATCCCTTGAATGAACGCGACAATGCCGAGCCCCAGCATCCCGCCCGTCGCGAGCATGCTCGCCCCCACGAGGTAGAAGTTCGGCCCCTCGGCGCCCGCCGCCATGTACGTCCACGGCAGGAGGAAGCCCAGCACCGCGCACGCGGCCGACAGCATGGGGCCGGCCATTCTGTGCCGTGCCCGCCACCCGATAAGAAGCACGAGCAGCACCATGAACACCACGCAGCCAATCACCTGCGGGACGTTATAGGGGTAGTTCGCGCCCACGGCGGCGGCGGTGTTGGCCACCGAGGTCCACGAGAGCCAGATGAACCACACGAGCACCGCGCCCACGACGCTGAGTCCGGCCACCCACCCGAGCCCCAGGCTGCGCCGGCCGGGCGGGCTGGACAGGTGCCGGCGCACCCGATCCTGGTCGTCGTGCCTGAGGAGGAAGAACGCGACAATAAACCCGAGAATGAGGGGCACCGCTCCCGCCATGAGTCCGAACACGACCGCGACGATCGCATCCATCGCCGAGGCATACGGGGGAAAGCCAAGAAAATGCATACCTTCGACCCTAGTCAGTCCTCGCGAAAGCGGCAGCCCTCCAGCCTCAATAACCAGCGCTTTCGCTCCAGGCCACCCCCGTATCCGGTGAGGGAGCCATCCGCCCCCAGCACCCGGTGACACCCCAGCACAATGCTGAGCGGGTTCGCCCCCACGGCCTGGCCCACCTGCCGCGCCGCCCGCGGCCGCCCGATCTCCCGCGCGAGCTCCCCATAAGAGACGGTCTCCCCATAGCCGACGCCCGCCAGCGCCGCCCACACTTGCTCCCGGAAGGGCGTGCCCCGCACCTCCCAGCGCACGGTGAACTCCCGCCGCTCGCCGGCCCAGTACTCCTCAAGTTCTCGACGCACATCCCGGAAGAGCGGAAGCTCCTCCTCGCGCTTCGCCGCCTCGCGCGCGGGGCCTTTCCCCTCGTAGTGAATTCCGCAGAGCGCCCACCCGGCGCCGGGGAGGCGGTCCGCCCACAGCGTGAGCGGGCCGAGTGGGGAGGCGGCCTCGCCCCACCTCATCGCTGCTCCTCCGGGCGGCGGCAGCGCAGGCCCCGGTGCCGGTTGATCGCCGCCATGACCTCGAGCGCCCGCACCTCGGCCAGCCGGCCCGGGTGCCCGCGATGGGTGCTGTAGCGCGCCGGGTGTGCGTCGTCGAGGAGGGCGCGGACCTGCTCGATGAGGGGGCGCTGCTCGTCGCCGGCCTCCTCGATCCGGTGGAGAATGGCAGCGATGCTCGCGGTCTGCGAGGCGTCGCTCAGCTGCGTGAGCGTGCTGAGGTCGACGGTGTCCTGCCCGTCGCGCACGGCGTGGAGCCCCTGGGCGCGGGGCGGACGCGGCTTCCCCCGCCCACGCGAGCGGGCGATCCTCCCGCAGCGGGGCGCCGGGGCGCTGACCCTCGGCTGCTCCCCGATGGGCTCGGAGAGCTCGCGCGCCCGGGCGCTGACGTCGTGGGGCTCGTAGGACTCCATGCAGATGACGGTGTCCGCCACGTCAAGGAACGCCCCCGAGCCGCCGGCCACCAGGACGGTGGACACCCCGAGGTCACGGTAGAGCGCGCGCACTCGGTGGAGGAGCGGGGTGATGGGTTCCTTCTCCTGGGGCACGAGCCGTCCCATGCGGGCATCGCGCAGCATGAAGTTGGTGGCGGAGGTGTCCTCGTCGATGAGGAGAGCGCGGCTGCCCGCCTCGAGCGCCTCGCGCAGGGAGGCCGCCTGCGAGGTGGAGCCGGAGGCGTTGCTCGTGGAGAAGAAGGACGTATCCGCCCCCGAGGGGATGTTTCCGATGAAGGGGCTGATGTCGACGCCACTGACGCTCCGTCCGTCCTCCGCGCGAAGGGAGCAGGAGTCGGGCCGCGTCATGACGAACTCGCGGCCATCCCCGGCGATGTGGTGGTAAATGCCGCGCGAGACCGCGTCGAGCAGCGTGGATTTGCCGTGATAGCCCCCGCCCACGATGAGCGTGATCCCCTCCGGGATTCCCATGCCGCGGATGGTGCGCCCCGTCGGGAGCTCGATGGTGTGCGCGAGGCTGTCGGGGCTACGGAAGGGGATCGCGCGCGTGGCAGGATGGTCCGAGTTTCCCGCCTCCCGCGCGAGGATCGCGCCATCCCCGACGAAGGCCACCAGCCGCTTCTCCTCGAGGTAGGAAGAGATAGCCTCCTGCTCCCGGTACAGGGCGCAGGCTGCGCGGCAGCGCGCGGTGGCCTCCTCATCGAAGCGCACGGCCTTCTCGACGGCGGCCGGAAGCTGGGCGCAGATCAGCTCCGCGGCCGCCCTCCCACGAATGCGCCGACCGTGGGCGGGGAGTGCGATCTCCAGGCAGAGAGTAATGAGCCCGCCGGGATCCACCTGAACGGCGGAGCGTCGAAGAACCTCCTGCCCGGGCCGGTCGATGCTGATGCTGCCGCGCTCCTTGGAACCGTGCGTGGGGAGGGCGTCGAGCAGGCGGCGCAGTATGGTGTCGGCCGCGGCGGGGCTGCGCAGTTCCGCCGGGCTGAGCGGGGCGTCGAGACCCGTGGGGGAGGCCCAGGACGCGGGGACCGTCACGCGGGCGAGGGAGGGCGGGGCGAAGGGGTCGGACTGGACGCGGTCGATGTGAAGGCGCATATCCGGCCCGAGATCGTGGCAGCCACGGAGGCTCTTATACGCCCCGTAGCTCGCGTTATCGAGGGACTTCAGCCTGGAAGACAGCATGATCTAGGACTTCACCATCCGTCGAATAGCGTTCATGGCCTCCGCGAGTTTATCGTCCGCGAGGGTTCCCCCGTGCGCGGCCGCATCCGCCACGCAGTGGGAGAGGTGATCCTCGAGGATGCTGAGCCCCACATTCTCCAGCGCGGACTGCACCGCCGCGATTTGCGTGAGGATGTCGATGCAGTACTTCTCATCCTCCACCATCTTCTGGATGCCCCGGACCTGGCCTTCGATGCGGCGCATCCGCGTCACGTAGCGGGACTTATCGGCGAGGTAGCCGTACTCGGCATGATCGCCAGAGGAACAACAGGGGGTCGGTGAGCTCATGGGGCCGAGGATACCGCCCCCTCCCTGGGGCTCCCCGTAATCCGTGCCCTGGCCAGTGGTTTTGCATTGACCTGCGATCACGGTATATTCTCACACAGTCACGCCGCGTGACCAGTGCCCCGAGTAGCGGGCGCAGTCTTTCGCGTGGCGGGCCCCCATCGTCTAGCGGCCTAGGACACCGCCCTTTCACGGCGGCGGCACGGGTTCGAATCCCGTTGGGGGTACCACGGCCCTGTGGCGCAGTTGGTTAGCGCGCCGCCCTGTCACGGCGGAGGTCGCGGGTTCAAGTCCCGTCAGGGTCGCCAGTGGATGAGCGTCGAGGATCACACGATCCCCGGCGTTTTTTCTCTGTCCTGGGGCGCTGCGGAGGCGTATACTCAGCCCTCCGCTGCGTCTCTTTACCCCGCCGATGTCCTCAAAAATGCGGTGTGACGTGCTCGTTTGTAGAATGTTGGGGCTTCTGGGTAAAGTAACCTCTCGTGCAACGGGCACCACGGTGTGGTGCTTCTGGCCCTGTGGCGCAGTTGGTTAGCGCGCCGCCCTGTCACGGCGGAGGTCGCGGGTTCAAGTCCCGTCAGGGTCGCGGAGAATACTCCCAGCGAGTTTTCTCGGCCAGATAGCTCAGTTGGTAGAGCGTCCGCCTGAAAAGTGGAAGGTCCGCGGTTCGATCCCGCGTCTGGCCACAGTGTCCCCGTGGTGAGAGCCACGGGGTTTTTCTGTATCTGCCGGCGCCCGCACCCAGCGGCGCCGCGGCGTTCTCCGGCATACTGGTGGGACACGTGCCCCAGCACTCGATGAAAGGAGCGCCCCCGTGTCCCCATCCCCCGAATCCTCAGCCACCGTTCTCCACGAGCCGGAGAAGGCGCGCTTCGTCCTCCTTGTCGACGGCGCCGAGGCAGGCGTCGCCGAGTACAGGAGCGACGGCACCCGCCGCGATGTCTACCACACGGAGATCCTCCCCGAGTTCCAGGGCCAGGGACTGTCCACCCCGCTCATCGAGGCGGTGCTCGAGGACACGGCCGCCCAGGGGCTCCGCCTCATCCCCTCGTGCTCGGCGGTGGCCCATGCGCTGACGAAAGAGAAGTTTGCCCGCTTCCGCGAGCTCCTCGAGCGCGCCTAGATCTCGTAGTAATCGGGGTCGACGAGCTTGATGCATTCCTCGCTGCGGCGCGGGCGCGTCGTCGCGGGGATCCCAATCGCGATGCTGTTCGGGGGGACGTCCTTCGTCACGACGGCATTGGCGCCCACGGCCGATCCCTCGCCCACGACGATCGGCCCGAGCACCTTGGCCCCGGCCCCGATGGTCACGTTGTCCTCGATGGTGGGGTGGCGCTTTGTCTGCGTGAGGACCTGGCCGCCCAGCGTGACCCCGTGATAGAGCATGACGCCGTCGCCGATCTCCGCGGTCTCGCCAATGACGATGCCCATGCCGTGATCGATGAAGAAGCGCCGGCCGATGGTGGCCGCCGGGTGGATTTCAATCCCCGTGAAGAAGCGGTTCATCTGTGCGAGGATGCGCGCTGGACCGCGGTGCCCTTTCTGCCAGAGCCAGTGGCAGACGCGGTGGCACCAAATGGCGTGGAGCCCCGAGTAGACGATGGCGTTTTCCAAGGTGCCCCGCGCGGCGGGGTCGTGCTCCCGGGCGTTCTCGAGATCTTCTCGAATTCGTGTCCACAAGGTCCAAAGCATGGATGTGATCCTAACAGCACAGACAAAAGGGCCTGGCTATCCAGGCCCTTTCGATGAATTCAGCGGCGTGCCGCGGTGCGCCACCTGCCGCGGCGCTACGCAGCGCTAGTCGCGGAGGTCCTCATAGAGGATGGTGGAGACGTAGCGCTCGCCGAAGTCCGCGATCACCGTCACGATGGTTTTGCCCGCGTTCTCCTCCCGCTTCGCGAGCTCCAGGGCCGCGTACACGTTCGCGCCGGAGGAGATGCCGCCGAGGATGGCCTCCTTCTCGCCCAGCGCGCGGGCGGTAGTGATGGCGTCCTCGTGGGACACGGTGAAGACGTCGTCGAGAATGCGACGGTCAAGCACCTCAGGAATGAAGTTCGCGCCGAGGCCCTGAATCTTGTGCGGGCCGGCCTTTCCGGTGGTGAGCAGCGGGGAGTCGGCGGGCTCGACGGCGTAGACCTTGGCATCCGGCTTCCGCTCCTTGAGCACCTGCCCGACGCCCGTCACGGTGCCGCCCGTGCCCACGCCGGCAACGAAGATGTCGACGTCGCCGTCGGTGTCCCGCCAGATTTCCTCCGCGGTGGTCTCGCGGTGGATGGCCGGGTTGGCGGGGTTGGCGAACTGGGAGGCGAGAATCGCGTTCTCCTCCTGCTCGACGATCTCATTCGCCTTATCCACCGCGCCCTGCATGCCGGCGCTGCCGGGGGTGAGGATAATCTTCGCGCCGTACGCGCGGAGCATAACGCGGCGCTCGGTGGACATGGTCTCCGGCATCGTGAGGATGACCGTGTAACCGCGGGCGGCGCCCACCATCGCGAGGGCGATACCCGTGTTCCCGGAGGTGGCCTCGACGATCGTCCCGCCGGGCTTCAGCTGGCCGGACTTCTCCGCGGCCTCAATGATGGCGAGACCAATGCGGTCCTTCACCGAGTTCGCGGGGTTAAAGGACTCGACCTTCACGAGCACATCGGCGGGAAGGCCCTCGGTGAGGCGCTGCAGCTTCACGAGGGGAGTGTTACCGATCGTCTCCGTGATGCTGTCATAGACGCGTGCCATGGCACTGACTCCTTGTCTTTTCTCTGTCGTAGTGATTCTCCCGGTCACCATACACCGGTTTTGTAGACATGTCAGTTCT
The DNA here is from genome assembly GCF_021568315.1 of Corynebacterium uropygiale. Taxonomy (GTDB): domain Bacteria; phylum Actinomycetota; class Actinomycetes; order Mycobacteriales; family Mycobacteriaceae; genus Corynebacterium; species Corynebacterium uropygiale. The sequence goes on along the minus strand of NZ_JAKGSI010000004.1, from coordinate 3,114 downwards.
CTGTCGACATACAGACTTGTCTACATCGACGCAGATCGTATGAAAAATGCCACACTGCATCCCAGCTCACCCGGCCAATCGGCACGAGGGCCGTGCGGTCTACTCCGCGAGCCTGAGCGCCCCACCTGGGGAAATATAGGGAAATTCTCAGGAATCGGGGGTGTGGAGGGGCTCGGGCATGTGGTTTTCGTGTCCGAAATCGCCAGATAGGTGGAGGTGGGGGGATTTTATTTACCCCCATTGTCGGGATATACTTCCGAATCGACGGAGACGATGTCCGAATTCCCCCAGCGATGGGCTCCCCCATCGTGATGGGTCAGGAGGTGTGGCGGTGGATATCCAGCGCATCAAAGACGACGACGAGGCCATCCGGGCGGCCCTGACCGCCCTCAAGACGAAGACGGGTATCCCGGTAACGATGTACGCCACGTTGCTGCCCGATAACCGCCTGCAGATCACCCAGTGGGTGGGGCTCCGGACCCCGGCCCTCCAGAACCTCATGGTCGACGAGGGGGTGGGCGTCGGCGGCCGCGTCGTGAAGACCCGCCGCCCCGTGGGGGTAGCCGATTACACCCGAGCCAACATCATCTCCCACGAGAATGACCGCTACATCCAGGACGAGGGCCTGCACTCCATCGCCGCGGTGCCGGTGATCGTCCACCGCGAGATCCGAGGTGTTCTCTACGTCGGCGTGCACTCCCCGGTCCGCCTGGGTGACAAGGTCATCGAAGAAGTCACCATGACCAGCCGCATGCTCGAGCAAGACCTCGCCGTCAACGCCGCCCTCCGCCGCGTCGAGGGCGGAAAGATGGGCGCGGTGAAGACCGGCCGTGTCATGAATGGCGCCGAGTGGGAGCAGGTCCGCTCCACGCACACCAAGCTCCGCATGTTGGCCAATCGCCTCGAGGAGGAAAGCCTCCGCAAGGAACTCGAGGTGCTCTGCGACCAGCTCGTCACCCCCGTGCGGATCAAGCAATCCGCCAAGCTCTCCGCCCGTGAGCTCGACGTCCTCTCCTGCGTCGCCCTCGGCCACACGAACGTCGAGGCCGCCGAGGAAATGGGCATCGGCGCGGAAACCGTGAAGAGCTATCTCCGCTCCGTCATGCGTAAGCTCGGCGCGCACACCCGCTACGAGGCCGTCAACGCCGCCCGCCGCATCGGCGCGCTGCCCTAAGCCCCTCTGCACGCGGTTCTGCCGCCGCGCCCCCATCCCGCTACGCTAAGGAGCGTGAAGGACAGTTTTCTTGTGACCGGTGGCGCCCGTCTGCAGGGCGCCGTAAAAGTGAGCGGCGCGAAGAACAGCGTCTTGAAACTCATGGCCGCCGCCCTCCTCGCCGAGGGGACGACGACCCTCCGGAACTGCCCCGAAATTCTCGACGTCCCCCTCATGCGCAAAGTCCTGGAAGGGCTCGGCTGCCAGGTGGACATCGACGGCGAGGTCGTCCGCATCACCACGCCGGCAGAGCCCCGGAGTGACGCCGATTTCGACGCCGTCCGCCAATTCCGAGCCTCCGTCTGCGTCCTCGGTCCACTCACTGCCCGGTGCGGGCGGGCCGTCGTCGCCCTCCCGGGCGGCGACGCCATCGGCTCCCGACCCCTGGACATGCACCAAACCGGACTGGAGAAGATGGGCGCCACGACGATGATCCGCCACGGCGCCGTCGTCGCCGAAGCCGCCAACCTCCGCGGCGCGCACATCACGCTGGACTTCCCCTCGGTGGGCGCCACGGAGAATATCCTCACCGCCGCCGTGCTCGCGGAGGGACAGACGGTCCTTGACAATGCCGCGCGTGAGCCCGAGGTCATCGACCTCTGCGACATGCTCGTTTCCATGGGGGCGCAGATCGAGGGGGCCGGCACCAGCACCATCACCATCACGGGCGTTGAGCGCCTCCACCCCACGGAGCACGAGGTCATCGGCGATCGCATTGTCGCCGGCACCTGGGCCTATGCGGCGGCCATGACGCGCGGCGACGTCACCGTCGGGGGCATCGCCCCGCGCCACCTCCACCTCGCGCTGGAAAAGCTCAAGGTGGCTGGCGCCGAGGTCGAGGCCTACCAGCACGGCTTCCGAGTCCGCATGGATCGACGCCCCTCTGCCGTCGACTACCAAACCCTGCCCTTCCCGGGCTTCCCGACGGACCTTCAGCCCATGGCCATCGGCATCGCCTCCATCGCCGAGGGCACCTCCGTCATCACAGAAAACGTCTTCGAATCCCGCTTCCGCTTCGTCGACGAGATGCAGCGCCTTGGAGCCGATGCCAGCGTCGACGGCCACCACGTCGTGATCCGCGGGATCGACCAACTCTCCTCGACGCCCGTCTGGAGCTCCGACATTCGCGCGGGCGCGGGCCTCGTCCTCGCCGCGCTGGTGGCCGACGGCCAAACCGAAGTCCACGATGTCTACCACATCGACAGGGGCTATCCGCACTTTGTGGAGGATCTCCGCAGCCTCGGCGCAGAGATCGAGCGCATCACCCACGAGTCCTAGCGCGCTAAAAACCCTTGTTGTGCTGGGGGTTTGTGTGATCCTGGGTGGGGTGTGTACATTTACCGGAGTCAGCGCGACAGGGTGGCAACACTCTGGGACAAAAGATGCTGGCCAGGCGATGATTTGTGTCCATCTGGTGGTGGGTGTAAGGTAGTCGTTTGTTGCCGCACACGGGAACCATGACACGCGGCATTATCCCAAGTTTTCTTCTTGCTCTGGTGGGCAGGTGGTGGGGTGGTGTGTGTATGGGGGTGTGTGGTGGTGTTGTGTGAGAACTCAATAGTGAGCCAATGTACTTTTTTGCCTTGTCTTGTGACCTGGCATGACCTCCATGTGGGTGGCCATGTTGCCCCGTTGTGGGGTGGGTGATCATGACCTCGTGGCATAAGGTGCAACCAACACCACGTTGTGTGGTGGTTGCTGGTGCTCTTGCTGGCATTGATGGTTGTGGTTTGTGTCATGATTGATTGATTGTTTTTTGGTTCAAGAGCAGTTCTTTTTTGTTTGTTTCAGGTATCAGGCTCTTGCCGCATCATCTGGTGGTGGTGTGGGTGGGGTTTTGGTTGTTTTTCTGAAATTCTTTTTAGGAGAGTTTGATCCTGGCTCAGGACGAACGCTGGCGG
>NZ_JAKGSI010000003.1 GCF_021568315.1 Corynebacterium uropygiale | reverse complement strand
CCGCCAGCGTTCGTCCTGAGCCAGGATCAAACTCTCCTAAAAAGAATTTCAGAAAAACAACCAAAACCCCACCCACACCACCACCAGATGATGCGGCAAGAGCCTGATACCTGAAACAAACAAAAAAGAATTGCTCTTGAACCAAAAAACAATCAATCAATCATGACACAAACCACAACCATCAATGCCAGCAAGAGCACCAGCAACCACCACACCAAAAGGCATGATGTTGGTTGCACCTTATGCCACGAGGTCATGATCACCCACCCCACAACGGGGCAACATGGCCACCCACATGGTGGTCATGCCAGGTCACAAGACAAGGCAAAAAAGTACATTGGCTCACTATTGAGTTCTCACACAACACCACATCGTTTCCGCTTCAGCGGCCCCGATGTGCGGGGAGTTCTCAAACTAGGCGACGAACTTCTCGTTGTCAACCCGTTTGTTTCCCCTTTGTCACCGAGCAGTTACCCGAGGGTTACCGCGGCAACGAGATATGAATTTACCCCCTTCCCTGAATCTTCGCAAATGTCCAGGTGAAAGGGGGTTTCTCTGTTAGCGGCAGACTCCCGCGAAGTTCTTCTTGCCCTTACGGAGCACAAGGTACGTGCTGTGAAGGAAGGAGTCGTCTTCCGGCGCCCAGTCGGGATCAGTCACGCGCTCGTTGTTGACGTAGATCCCGCCTTCCTTCAGCGAGCGGCGAGCAGCACCCTTGGAGTCCACCAGTCCGGTGGCGAGGAGAAGGTCGACGATCGTTGCGCCGTCGCCCGCGGGCATATCTACGAGGCTCGTTTCCTGGAGGGCCGCGCGGAGGGTGGAGTCATCGAGGTCACTCAGCTCAGCGCGGCCGAACAGCGCCTGTGCAGCGAGTTCGACGGAGGCGGTGGCTTCTTCGCCGTGGACGAGGGTTGTCATCTCCCGGGCAAGTCGTCGCTGCGCCTCGCGCTTGAAGGGGCGCTCGGCAACCTCGGTTTCCAGCTCCTCGAGTTCTTCCTTGGAGATGAACGTCAGCCAGCGGAGGTAGCGGATGACGTCGGCGTCAGAGGAGTTGATGAAGTACTGGTACCACTTGTAGGGGCTGGTCATCTCGGGATCCAGCCACAGGCTTCCGCCGCCGGTCGACTTCCCCAGCTTCTTGCCCTCGGAGTCAGTGACCAACGGGGTGGTCAGGGCGTGTGCGGCGATGCTGCGCTTGCGGCGCAGGAGGTCGACACCGGCGATGAGGTTGCCGAACTGGTCGCCGCCGCCAATCTGGAGGGTCACTCCGTAGCGATCGTAGAGCTCGACGAAGTCATTGGCCTGGAGAAGCATGTAGGAGAACTCGGTGAAGCTGATGCCGTCGTTCTCCAGGCGACGCTTGATGGTCTCCCTCGACAGCATCGTGTTGAGGGAGAAGTGCTTTCCGGTGTCACGGAGGAACTCGATGACGCCGAGGTTCTTCGTCCACTCGTTGTTGTTCACCAGCTGGGCCGCATTCTCCCCCTCGAAGGAGACAAAGCGCTTGAGCTGCGAGCTGATGCGCTCGGACCACTCGGCGACGGTGTCGGCGTCGTTCATAGAACGTTCGCCGACGTCCCGAGGATCGCCGATCATGCCGGTGGCTCCGCCCGCCACCACGATGGGCTTATGGCCGGCACGCTGGAATCGGGCCAGCATGAGGAGCGGCATGAGATGACCTGCGTGGAGGGAGGGGCCCGTCGGGTCGAAGCCACCATAGAGAGTGATGGGGCCAGCTTCCGTCGCCTCTTTGAGGGCTTCCAGGTCCGTGTGCTGATTAATCAGCCCGCGCCACTGCAAATCATCAATAATATTCGGCATGCGAACATAGTCCTTCATGAACGGCTCAAAGAATACGTCGACAATGATAGCCTACGAGCACATCAGCACTCTGTGACCCGGGAGTATAAGAAAAGACCATGTTCAACGAGGACCTCGCCGCCCACTATCTCGATACATTCGCGTCCCTGAGTCTCCCGGACAATCAATCCACAACGAAGGACTCGGGAGTCATTCGCTGGGGAATGAGCCTGCTAGAGCGCGAGGCACACACCTTCTTTCAGGAGGAGATGCGGAGCCTCGGACTGGACTTGTCCGTGGACGCCGCAGGAAACAGCATTGCCACGCTTCCAGGCTCGGATCCGGACTGCGGCGCGCTGGCCTGCGGCTCGCATCTGGACTCTGTCTACCGGGCCGGACGCTACGACGGCATTGCGGGGGTCATTGCCGCGATGCTTGCTGCTCGGCATGTCGTCGAGAGCGAGGAACGATGGCGCCATCCACTGAGCTGCGTCGTCTTTGCGTGTGAAGAAAGCGCGCGCTTTAGCCAAGCGTGCCTGGGGAGCCGGCTGGCGACGGGACTGACCTCGCGCTCCGACCTGCGGAGGCTTCACGATGCCCAGGGAATTAGCGCGGAGGAGGCCATGAAGGAGTGTGGGCTGTGTCCCGAGGAGGTCGACGAGCAGCGCTGGCGCACCGAAGACTGGGAGGCCTTCCTTGAGCTCCACATTGAACAAGGACCACGGCTTGACGAGGAAGGTGTTCAGGCCGGGGTCGTCGAGGTCATTTCCGGAAGTACCCGCCTGCGGATCACTCTCGAGGGGATTGCCTCGCACAGCGGGGGAACGCCCATGGAGCTACGTCATGATGCGCTCGCGGGGGCGGCGGAGATCCTTCGTGCCGCGGAGGACTATGCCCGCGATGCCGCGCACCCGGGCACGCGGGTGACGTGTGGGGTCATTGACGTGGAGCCCGGCGGGCTGACCACCATCCCGGGGCGCTGCAGCATGAGCATCGATATCCGCGACACGTCAGCCGAGAGCCAGCGGGCGGCACGGGAGGCGATCGAGGATGCGGTCGCGACGGCGGCAGCGCGGCGGGGTCTGAGCGCGACCATCACGCCCCTCTCCCATGTCGACCCGGAGGAACTCGCGCTCGGTCCGCGGCAGGCGCTGAGGAACGCCTGCCGGGACCTGGGAGTATCCTTCATCGACCTTCCCTCTGGGGCGAGCCACGACGCGCAGATCATGGCGCGCCTGTGCCCCACCGGGATGCTCTTCATCCCGAGCCTCAACGGAGGAGTCAGCCACTCCCCTGACGAGTTGAGCCGCGTGAGCGACCTCGTCACGGGGGCGAGGGTGCTGCACGCGGCGTTGCGTCGGCTCGATCATGGAGCCTAAGGCTGAGGGCTAGTCGGCTGACTGCCCCTCGGGGGTATAGGGCTTCGCCTCATCGGGGAGAAGCACAGGGATGCCGTCCTCGATGGGATAGGCAATGCCCTTGCGGTCATTGATGAGGAGATTGGCCTCCTCGTCAAAGCGCAGAGGCCCCTTGTCCTGCGGGCAGGCAAGGATCTCGAGCAACGTCGGGTCCAGGCTCATTCCTTGTCCTCCTTTCGCACCGGGGTCTCTGCCCAGGCACGGTAGTCCTTCACTCGGCACTCCACGCGCTGCCGCTGCTCGGCAACCCGCACGCCCGCTGTTCCTCCCCGGGTGTCCCGGGAGGCGACGGCGCCATCGATGGTGAGCACGCTGCGGACCTCGGGGCTTAGCCGCCCATCGACGGAGGCGAGCTCCTCGTCAGTGAGCTCGTCGAGCCCCACGCCGCGCGCCTCGGCGAGGCGGACGCAGCCGCCTGAGGCCTCGTGCGCTTCGCGGAAGGGGACGCCCTGGCGGACCATCCACTCGGCCAGATCCGTGGCGAGCGTGTAGCCCTTCGGGGCGAGCTCACGCATGCGATCGGGGTGGAAGGTCAAGGTGGCCACGAGCCCCGTCATGGCGGGGAGGAGCAGGCGGAGTTGGGCGATGGAGTCGACGATTGGCTCCTTGTCCTCCTGCAGGTCCCGGTTGTAGGCCAGGGGCAGCGCCTTGAGGGTGGCCATGAGGCCAGAGAGATTGCCGATGAGCCGGCCAGTCTTGCCTCGGGTGAGCTCCGGAATGTCCGGGTTCTTCTTCTGGGGCATGATCGATGATCCGGTGGACCACTGATCGGCCAGGGTGACGTAGCCGAACTCGGGCGTCGACCACGCGATGATCTCCTCCGCCAGACGCGACAAATCCACCGCAATCTGGGCGAGCACATATGCCGTTTCCGCAGCGAAGTCCCGCGCGGCGGTGCCATCGAGGGAGTTGTCACAAGCCTCGGCGAAACCAAGCTCACGGGCGATGGCCTCGGGATCAAGGTGAAGCGAGGAACCCGCAAGCGCGCCCGAACCATAGGGCGAGACCGCGAGGCGCTTGTCCAGGTCCTGGAGACGCTCAATATCGCGTAGCAGCGGGTGCGCGTGGGCCAGAAGCTGGTGAGCGAGCAGCACAGGCTGCGCGGCCTGGAAGTGCGTCTTGCCCGGCATGATGACGTCCGGGTTGGCAGCAGCCTGCTGCACCAGGGCCTCGACGAGCTCGCAGACTCCCACAGCGGTGTCGCGAATCGCGTCGCGAACCCACATGCGGAAGAGCGTGGCGACCTGGTCATTCCGCGAGCGTCCCGCGCGCAGGCGGCCGCCCAGCTCGGGCCCCACTCGCTCGATGAGGCCGCGCTCCATGGCTCCGTGCACATCCTCGTCCGTCGGCTCGGGCGTGAAGGCTCCCGAGGCGACGTCCTCGCCGAGCTGGGTCAGACCGGCGAGCATGGCGTCGAGGTCCTCGGCGCTCAGCAGTCCGGCGGCGTGCAGGACGCGGGCGTGAGCCTTCGACGCGAGGACGTCATAGGGCGCCAGGACCCAATCGAAATGGGTAGATACGCTGAGCTGGAACATGGCCTCGCTGGGGCCGCCGGAAAAACGGCCGCCCCACAGAGCGCCTTGATTCGTTCCATGCTTCTCCATGAGCTCTCTGCTCCTTATCTCAGGAATCTCAGGGCCGATTACGAGCGGCGGGCTTCGCGGTCCCGACGGTTGGCGATCTTCGAGGAAAGGCCGTGGAGCTCGACGAAGCCCTTGGAGAGGGTCTGGTCGAAGGTATCGCCGGTGTCGTAGGTGGCGAGGTTGAAGTCGTAGAGGGACTGCTCCGAGCGGCGGCCATTGACGACGCAGCGGCCGGCCTGGAGCACCATGCGGATGTCGCCCGTGACGTTCTCCTGGGTGGACTCGATGAAGGCATCGAGGGAACGCTTGAGCGGCGCGTACCAGAGGCCGTCGTAGACTTCCTCGGACCAGCGGGCGTCGATGAGCCGCTTGTAGCGAGCGAGCTCGCGCTCGACGGTCACGTCCTCCAGCGCCTCGTGGGCGGTGATGAGAGCGACGGCACCCGGGGCCTCGTACACCTCGCGGGACTTGATGCCCACCAGGCGGTCCTCGACCATGTCAAGGCGGCCCACACCCTGCGCGCCGGCGCGACGGTTGAGCTCTTCGATGGCTTCGAGGACGCTCACCTTCCGTCCGTCGATTGCCACCGGCACACCGGACTCGAAGGAAATCACCAGCTCATCCGGGGCATTGCCGAGGGCGGGGTCCTCGGTGTAGGCGTACAGGTCCTTCGTCGGCGGATTCCACAGGTCCTCGAGGAAGCCGGTCTCCACCGCGCGGCCCCACACGTTCTGGTCGATGGAGAACGGCGAGGAGGCGGACTGCTCGATGGGAACGTCGTTCTCCTCGGCGAAGGCGATGGCCTTGTCGCGGGTCCACGCGAAGTCACGGGCGGGAGCGATGATCTTGAGGTCCGGGTCGGTGTTCATGAAGCCGACCTCGAAGCGGACCTGGTCATTGCCCTTACCCGTGCAGCCGTGCGCGACGTGCGTTCCGCCGTGCTCCTGCGCCGCCTTCACGAGGTGCTTGACGATGAGCGGGCGGGAGATCGCGGAGACCAGCGGGTACTGCTTCATGTAGAGGCCGTTGGCCTTGATGGTCGGGAGGCAGTACTCCTCGGCGAACTCATCCTTCGCATCGACCACGATGGATTCCACCGCACCGGCGCCGAGGGCGCGCTGACGCACGGACTCCATGTCCTCTCCGCCCTGGCCGAGGTCAATCGACACGGCGATGACCTCTCCCCCAGTCATCTTCTTGAGGTAGGGAATGGCGACGGTGGTGTCCAGACCACCGGAGTACGCGAGGACAACGCGATCAGTCATATTTAAGGCTCCTTCTCAGGGTGATCGTCCAGCCTAAGCGCTGGCTTGTCACTATAGTTTTTTCACTTTACATCTCGGTGTCTCCACCGAAGGGTTTGGGTGAACTCCCAGCTCTCACGGGGCTCTCGCGGGGTTCTCACGATGCTCGAGCGGGGAGGCTCACAGCTTCTTGAGGACCGAGCAGAGCTCTGCGCCATCAAGGGGTTCGCGGGCGAGGACGAACACCGTGTCATCTCCCGCGATAGACCCCACAACCTCGTTCATCCCCACGCGATCAATGAAGCTCGCCAGATATTGCGCCGCGCCCGGCGGGGTGCGCAGCACCGCGATCTGACCGGAGCTATCAAAGGAGACGACGAGCTCCTCCATCATTCTCCGCAGCTTCACCCGCGGCCCGGTGAGGGCTTCGGCGAGACGCTGTTCCACCTCGCCCAGGGCGTAGAACCCGCGCCCGCCCTCCTTGGGACGGACCTTCTTGGCGCCGAGCTCATCAAGGTCACGCGAGAGGGTGGCTTGCGTGATGTCAATCCCCTCGTCCAGGAGCAGCTCCGAGAGCTGGACCTGGGAGTACACCCTGGTCGTCGACAAGAGAGTGGAGATCCTATCGAGGCGGGCGGTCCGGGAGGTGGCGCCGGCGGCGGTATCGCGATCGATCATAGACCTCACGCCTCGCTGCTTCCCTGGTGCTCAAGAAGCCACACCATGAGGGCTTTCTGCGCGTGGAGGCGGTTCTCTGCCTCGTCGAAGACGACGGAGGCTGGGCCGTCGATCACCTCCGCGGTGACCTCATTGCCTCGGTATGCCGGGAGGCAGTGTAGGAAGATCGCGGAGTCCTTCGCCTGGGCCATGAGCTCCGTGTTGACCTGATAAGGCAGGAAGGGGGTGCGGCGGTCCTTGCCGTCGTTTTCCTGGCCCATGGAGACCCACGTATCGGTGATGACGACGTCGGCGTCGCGGACATCAGCCGGGTCCGTGCTCACGAGGACGCGCGCCCCTGTGGCCTCGGCGCGGCGCTGAGCCCGCTCCACGAATTTTGGCGCGGGGAGGAATCCCTCCGGACCGATGATGGTGATGTCCATGCCGGCCGTCGCGAAGCCCAGCATGTAACTGTGGGCCATGTTGTTGGCGCCATCGCCGAGGTAGACGGCCTTCTTCCCCTTGAGCCCGGCTGGGCCCTCCTCGGGGCACAGGTGCTCCACGCACGTCTGGAGATCCGCGAGAATCTGGCAGGGGTGGAGGTCATCGGAGAGGGCATTGATGATGGGAACGGTGGCCGTCTCCGCCATCTCCGTGAGGTTGCTGTGGGCGCCGGTGCGCCACACAATCGCCTCCACGAAACGGGAGAGGACTGCGCCGGTGTCCTGGTAGGTTTCCCCCTTACCCATCTGCGTGCCGCCGGTCTCGGCGACAATCGCGTGACCACCAAGGTGGGCGATGCCCGCGTCAAAGGAGAAACGGGTTCTCGTGCTTGTCTTATCAAAGAGAACGGCCACGCTGAGCGGCCCCTCGAGCGGTCGACGCGACAGCGGCTTCTCCTTCAGCTCCGCGGCAAGCTGGAGAACTTCTGCTTGTTCCTTGGGACTGAGGTCATCATCGGCAAGAAAGTGGCGTACAGCGCTCATTATTCGTCTCCTTCCTTCGTGGCGTCCTCGAGAGCAGCCGCGAAGCGCGTGATCGCTTCGTCGACGTCCTCGGCGGTGATCACCAGCGGCGGGGTGATGCGCACGACGTCCTGGGCGGGGGCGTTGAGGATCAGCCCGTGGCGGTAGCCCGCGGCCACAACCTCCTTGGCCAGCGGATTCTTCAGAACGACACCGAGCATGAGGCCACGGCCGCGGACGTAATCAACGCCCGGAAGGTCCGCAAGGCCTGCGGCGATCTGCTCGCTCCGAGCACGCACGCCGGCGAGGAAGTCCTCATCGATCGTCTGGAGAACCGCCCGCGCGGCCGCGCACGCGACGGGGTTGCCGCCGAAGGTCGTGCCATGCGAGCCAGGCCCAAAGAGCGACGCAGCCGGGCCCGTGGCCAGGCAGGCGCCGATGGGCAGCCCCGCTCCCAGCCCCTTGGCCATGGTGACGACATCCGGGGTCACGCCATAGGTTTCGTGGGCGAAGAACTGCCCGGTTCGGCCGACGCCCGTTTGGACCTCGTCGAAGATGAGGAGAATGCCGTGCTCATCGCACAGGTGGCGGGCCGTCTCGAGGAAGGCGCGCGTCGCGGGAATGACGCCCGTCTCCCCTTGGATGGGCTCGACGATGATCGCCGCCGTATCCTCCGGCGCCGCGGCGACCGCAGCGCTGAGGGAGTCACAGTCATTGAAATCGAAGAACTCCACCCCCGGCACGAGCGGGAGGAAGGGCTTTTGCTTATCCGGCTGGCCCGTCAAGGAGAGGGAGCCCATCGTGCGGCCGTGGAAACCGTGCACGGCCGCGAGAACGCGGCTCTTGCCCGTGAGCCGTGCGAGCTTGAAGGCCGCCTCATTGGCCTCTGCGCCGGAGTTGCAGAAGAAGACCCGGGTGTCTGCCTCTGCCTTGCCTCGAAGGAAGCGCGCCTTCAATTCGTGGGCGACGTCAACCACCGGCTGGGACACGAAGAGGTTGGAGACGTGGGCGAGCTCCGCCACCTGCGAGCTCACCGCATCAATGACGGCTGGGTGCGCGTGCCCGAGAGAGTTCACGGCGATCCCGGCGAGGAGGTCGATGTACTCCCGGCCTTCGTCGTCGAGAACGCGCGCGCCCTCCCCCTTCACGAGGGTGAGTGGCGGAACGCCATAGGTGTTCATGAGGTCATGGGCCCATTGCTGTGCGGTATCGCTCATTGGCCATCATCCTTTCGCAGCACTTTCCCCACAGGGTAATCAGCAAGGTCGAAGACGTCCGGGAGGACCATGGTGCCGATACCTCCCATCGTGAGCAGCTCCAAGAGCACCGAGTGCTCGATGCGCCCGTCGATCACGTGCGCCGCCGCCACGCCGGACTGCACGGCCTTGAGGCAGGACTCCATCTTCGGGATCATGCCGGACTCGAGGCTCGGCAGCAGCTCGGCGAGCTCCCCCACCTGGATCTTGGACAGGAGGGAATCCTTGTCCGGCCAGCTGGTGTACAGCCCCTCCACGTTGGTGAGGATGATGAGACGCTCGGCGTGGAGGGCGCTGGCTAGCGCCCCGGCCGCGCTGTCGGCGTTGATGTTGTAGACGTTGCCGTCACGGCCCGGGGCGATTCCAGAGACGACGGGAATCCGCCCCGCCTCAATGATGTCCATGACCGCCGAGGGATTGACGTCCGTGATGCGGCCGACGAGGCCGATGTCGGTCTCCTTGCCGTCGAGGGTGACGATCTTCTTCTCCGCGGTGAACAGGCCCGCGTCCTCGCCCGAACAGCCCACTGCGTAGGGGCCGTGGGAGTTGATGAGCCCAACCAGGTCGCGCCCCACCTGCCCAAAGAGCACCATGCGGACGACATCCATCACCTCGGGCGTGGTCACCCGGAGGCCGCCGCGGAACTCGCCTTTGAGGCCGAGGCGGTTGAGCATCGTCGTGATCTGGGGACCACCGCCGTGGACGACCACCGGCTTGGCCCCCACCGTGCGGAGAAAGACCATATCCGCAGCGAAGGCCGCCTTGAGCTTCTCATCCACCATGGCGTTCCCGCCATATTTCACGACGACGATCTTGTCGCGAAAGTGCTTGAGCCAGGGCAGGGCCTCAGCGAGCACCGTAGCCCGTTCCGCCGAGCTCAGCGTCGAAGTCTTATCAGTCATGCCACAATCCTTGCCGCTTAGGAAGAGTACGCAGAGTTGATTTCTACATAGGAGTGGGACAGGTCGGTGGTGTACACCGTCGCCTCCCCGGGACCGCCGGTGCCGAGGTCCACCTCAACGGCAATGTCCGCTCCGCTGAGATCCACCTGCCGGGCCTCGGGGGTACCCATGGAATCGCGGCACACGGCCTGGCCGTTGAAGTCCACCGAGATGTGCTCCGGATCCATCTCCGCCGGCGCCATGCCGACGGCGGCGAGAACGCGTCCCCAATTCGGATCCGAGCCGAACATGGCGCATTTCACCAGGTTGTCCCGCCCAATCGTCCGCGCGGCGGCAAGGGCCTGCTCATGAGAACCAGTGCCACGAACCGTGATCGACACGCGCTTGGTGACGCCCTCCGCGTCCGACTGCATCTGTTTCATGAGGCTGGAGCAGGCCTCGAGCACTGCTGCGTCGAGTTCATCCTGGGTGGGCTCCACCCCGCTCGCCCCGGAAGAAAGAAGGAGAACGGTGTCGTTGGTGGAGGTGGCGCCGTCGATGTCGAGGGTGTTGAACGTCGATTGGCTTGCTGCGCTCAGGGCTTTCTGGGCCATCTCCGCGGTGATGACGGCATCAGTGGTGAGGCACACGAGCATGGTGGCCAGGGACGGGGCCATCATGCCCACGCCCTTGCCCATGCCGCCGAGGCACCAGCCGTCCGATTGGACGATCACCTGCTTGGAGACTAGATCCGTGGTGAGAATTGCGGCGGCGGACTCCTCGCCGTGGTCGCCCAGGCCCTCCACCAGCTCGCTCAGGGCCGGGCGCATACACTCCAGAGGAAGAAGATCGCCGATAAGCCCCGTCGAGCACGCTCCGATGTCCTCCGGGGAGAGGTCGAGCTGCGCCGCGAGGCTCGTCACCAGCTCGAGCGCATCCGCATCACCCTGCTGACCATTGCAGGCGTTCGCGTTCCCGGAGTTGTAGAGCACGGCGCTGAGCTGGCCGTCGGCGATGTGACGCCTCGTGAGCTTCACCGGCGAGGCGCACACCTTATTCTGCGTGAACACGCCCGCGGCAACGTACTGCGGACCATCGTTGATGACAAGGGCCATATCCGGCTTCCCCGAGGGCTTGATTCCCGCGGCCAGCGCCGAGGATCGGAAACCAGCAGGGGCCGTAATACCAGTGGTGGACAAGAGAATCTCCTCAGTTCATCCGGAAGTGAATCGTGACTAGGGTCCGAGTGTGGGGTTCAGAGTGACGGAGGCCGTGGTCGGCACTTAGGGGGCGACGGCTGCCATCGGGAGACCAGCCGTTTCCTCCCAGCCTAAGGCGAGATTCATGCACTGGATCGCCGCGCCCGCGGTGCCTTTCGTCAGGTTGTCGATAGCCGAGATGACGAGGAGCCGCCCCGCCTCCTCATCGACTTCCACGGCCAGGTGACACATGTTGCTGCCCAGCACACACTGGGTTTGGGGCTGCTGCCCGGCGGGAAGCAGATGAAGGAAGGGCTCGGAAGCGCAGAATTCCTCATAGACCGCGCGGGCCCGATCCTCATCGACGCCCTCCTGTATGGGAGCCGACGCCGTGGTGAGAATGCCTCGCGGCAGAGGGGCGAGAACGGGCGTGAAGGAGACCGTGACGGGATCCTCGCTGTACTCGGAGAGGTTCTGCGCGATCTCCGGGGTGTGCCGGTGCTTCCCGGCGGTGTTGTAGGCCTTGAGCGAGCCCATGGTTTCCGACCCGAGGAAAGGCACCGCAGCCTTCTTGCCTGCGCCGGACACACCGGTGATCGAGGTAATGGTGACCTCGGGGGCGATGAGGCCGGCCTTCACGGCCGGAAGGAGCGCGAGCGTGGCGCCCGTCGGGAAACACCCGGGAACGGCCACTCGCCGCGTGGCCGCCAGGGCCGCGCGGTGGCCGGGCATCTCGGGAATGCCATAGGGCCAGGTCCCGGCGTGCGTGCCCCCGTAATACTTCTCCCACTGTGCGCTATCGCGCAGCCGGAAGTCCGCGGCGCAATCGATGACCAGGGTGCTCTCCCCGACCGCCTGGGCGATCTCCGCCGAGTGCCCGTGCGGCAAGGCGAGGAACACGATATCCATCCCGCGGAGGGCGTCGACGTCCGTCGGCTCAATAGCGCGATCTGCGATCTGCGGCAGGTGCGGCATGAGCTCGCCGACGGTCTGGCCGGCGGTGCTCGCGCCCATCAAGGCGGAGATCTCTAGCTTCCCTTCCGCCCAGGCGGGGTGCCCAAGGAGGAGACGGAGGATCTCGCTTCCGGCGTATCCACTCGCTCCGACTACTGCGACTCTCAAGCTCATGCCCACCACCCTAACACTTTATGCACTGGGATGTAAATTATACATGCCGTGTGGGGTGGAAGCTCCCTGTGGCCCGGGTGCCCAGGCCGCAGGGGCTCAGCGCGCCCGCAGCCTCTAGGCGCGCATCTCCGCGCCGAACTTCTCGCGGGCGCGCTCGGCGGCGGCGAGGCGCCATTCATTGGCCTCATCGTCCGTCAGCGTGCGATCGGGGGCGCGGAACTCGAGCGCAAAGGCGAGGGACTTCTTGTTCTCCCCCAGCTGCTCCGAGGTGTACACATCGAAGAGGCTGACATCTTCCACGAGCTCTCCCGCGCCCTCGAGCAGCGCGCGGCGCACATCCTCGGCCGGAATATCGGCATCGACGACGAGCGCGATGTCCTGGTGCAGGCTCGGATACGCCGACAGCACCGGCGCCGGCAGGGACTCCGTCACGGAAATCGCCGAGAGGTCCATCTCCATCGCGCACGTCCGGGCCGGAAGCCCCATCGCGGAGACGATCTGCGGGTGCAGCTCACCGGCATAGCCCACCGTCTGCCCCTCATAGCGCAACTCGGCGCAGCGGCCGGGGTGCCACGGGGTCTGCTCGCCCTGGACGACCTCAAGCTCGATGTCCGCCGCTCGCGCCACAATCCGCGCGGACTCGACGGCGTCTGCCCAGGAGTAGTGCTGGGCGTCGCTGAGCGGTCCTTCCTCCACCGTGCGCCCCACGCCTACCGTCGCAACGTGAAGGGGCTGCTCAGGCAGCGAATCATAGACTTCGCGGAGCGTCTCATCGCTGGGGCGATCCGTCACCGAGGGCATCGGGGAGGAATCGGCGCGCTTGAAGGACACCTGCTGGAGACCGAAGAGGGCCACATCTGCTCGACCGCGGGCGGCGTTACGCACGACGGCGTCGAGCATGGCGGGAAGGAGCGTGGTCCCGAGGTGCGCCTGGGCAGAATCCAGCGGATTCTGCACGGCGACGAGCTGGAGCCGCGGGTCCTCCGCCGGGAGATCCCAGCTCTCCAGGGTCTCCTTGGACACGAAGGGCGTCGGCAGGATCTCCGCATAGCCCGAATACGCAAGGGCATGCCCCACCGCGCGCTTCCGCTTCTGCTCGGGGCTGAGCCCGCGCCCGCCGCGCGGCGTCGGGAGGACGGAGGGGATGTCCTCCAGACCTTCGAGGCGCAGCACCTCCTCCACGAGTTCAGCGGGCATCGTGAGGTCCGTCCGCCACGTCGGCGGCGTCACGGAAAGCACGCCCTCCCCCTCGCGGGAGACCTCGCACCCCACCTCCTCCAGGCGGCGGACGACGGTGTCTTCGGAATATTCCACCCCGGCCAGCTCGGAGGGGAATGAAGAGCGCAGCGCGATCGTCGGCATCGTGGGGAGCTCGCCCAGGAGGGTGCGGCCCGGATCGACCTCGCCACCTGCGATGTCAACGAGCAGGCTCGCCGCTATGTCCAGTGCAGCCTCCACAAGGTCCGGGTCCACGGTGCGCTCGAAGCGACGCGAAGCCTCGGAGCTCAGCTTGTGGCGGCGCGAGGAACGGGCAATGGCCACGGGGTTCCAGATCGCGGCCTCCAGGTACACATCCGTCGTCTCCTCAGAAATCTCGGAGGTGAGGCCGCCCATGACGCCGGCCATCGATTGGATGCGCTCGTCATCACAGATGACGATGTCCTCCGGATCGAGCTCACGGACCACGTGGTCCAGCGTCTCCAGCTTTTCGCCGGAGCGCGCCGGACGGATGCTGAGCCCGCCCGCGATCTTTGCGGCATCGAAGGCGTGCATCGGCTGCTCGAGAAGCAGCATGACGTAGTTCGTCACGTCCGTCGCCGCGTTGACGGGACGCTGGCCGCACAGCATGAGCTCACGCTGCAGCCAGAAGGGCGAGGCCGCACGCGGGTTGATCCCACGGACGCGGCGCACCCCGAAACGCTGAACCCCAGCCTCCGGGTCAATGTCCACGCGCAACGCCTCGCCGCTGACCTCGGGGACGGTGACACCCAGGCCCGCGGCCGCGGGGTTCTCCTTGGGGTCAACGAAGGTGAGATCGAAGGCGCTCGCGATTTCTCGGCAGAGGCCTCGAGCGGAGAGTGCGTAGCCACGGTCCGGGGTGATGTTCACGTCGAACACCGTGTCCGCAAGGCCCACCACCGGTCGCGCATCCTCTCCCGGCTCCCCCGCACCCTCAGGGAGGGTAATGATCCCGGAATTCTGCTGGCGCGCCAGACCGAGCTCCATCGCGGAACACATCATGCCCGCCGACATTTCCCCATAGGTCTTCCGAGCAGAGATTTCAAAATTCCCCGGGAGAACAGTCCCCGGGAGAGAGACGACGACGAGGTCCCCCTCCTTAAAGTTCCGGGCGCCGCACACAATCGACTGCAGCTCCCCCGTGCCGTTCGCCTCACCGACATTGACGTGGCAATGACGGATCGGCTTCTTAAAGCCCTCGAGCTCGCGGATCTTTTCCACCCGCCCGATCACGAGGGGGCCCGTGATCTCCGGAAGGGGCTCATAGCCTTCCGTCTCAAAACCCACGCGGACAAAGCCGGCGTCGAGATCCGCCGCGGATACCCCCCACTCCGGGTTGGCATACCGCAGGATCCGAGTGATCCAATTCTGTGCAATCAGCATGACGTAGAGTGCTCCTTTTCGCGGTTGCTCAAGTAGGGGTTAGACGTGGATGCCGAAGGGAACGGTGAAACGCACATCGCCCTCCACCATGTCACGCATATCGGTGAGACCATTGCGGAACTGGAGGGTACGCTCCAGCCCCATTCCGAAGGCGAAGCCCGAGTACTCCTCCGGGTCAATACCCGCCGCCCGGAGAACATTCGGGTTGACCATGCCGCAGCCGCCCCACTCGATCCAGCCGGCCCCGCCCTTCTTGTTGGGGAACCACACGTCCACCTCTGCAGAGGGCTCGGTGAAGGGGAAGTAGTTGGTGCGCATGCGCGTCGTCGTCTCAGGGCCGAAGAGAGTCTTGGCCAGGTGATCGAGGGTGCCCTTGAGGTGAGCCATCGTGAGGCCCTTATCCACCGCGAGGCCCTCGACCTGGTGGAACACCGGGGTGTGGGTGGCGTCAAGCTCATCGGTGCGGAAGACGCGGCCGGGGCAGGCAACATAGAGCGGGAGGTCCCGCTCGAGCATCGTGCGCACCTGGACGGGCGAGGTGTGCGTGCGCAGCACCTGGTTGGAGCCGGGCTCGCCGATGTGGAAGGTGTCCTGGAGGGTACGCGCCGGGTGATCCGGGAGGAAGTTCAGCGCGTCGAAGTTGAAGTACTCCGCTTCCACCTCGGGGCCCTCGGCGATCTCCCAGCCCATGCCGATGAAGATGTCCGCGATCCGCTCGCCCAGCTGCGTGATCGGGTGGAGGGCGCCGAGCTGCCGGGTGCTCGTCGGAATGGTGACGTCGACGCGCTCCGACCGGAGCACCTCAGCGTTTCGCTTCTCCTCCAGCTGCGCCTTCACCTGGGCAAAGTTCTTCTCGACGCGGCCACGCGCCATGTTGACCAGGCGGCCGGCCTCCTTGCGCTCGCTCTTCGGCATCTGGCCGATACACCGACGGGCCTGCGGGATGAACGCCGCATCCCCCAAGTGTTCGCGCCGCAGGTCAGCGAGTTCCTCGAGGTTCTCCGCTGCCGAAAAAGCGGCAATCGCCTTCTCTGCTGCATCGTTCAACCGCTCTTCTGTCAAGGCATCCGCCGTCATCTGAGGCTGCTCAGCAGATGAAGTCACCTGGTCACCTTCCCGTTCATTCGTGTGTGGTGTTGATTCGATTAATATACCGCGTGCGCTGTGGCGCGCCGCGTTCGCTCTGATCGCGGGCTCAGGCCCTGGCCGTGCCAGCCCGTCGCTGAGCCCGCGCGGACTCGTAGAGGCAGATCGCGGAGGCCGTAGCGAGGTTGAGCGACTCAGCGCGCCCCGTGATAGGGATCCGGACCCGATGATCCGCCCGCTCTTGAAGCTCCGTGCTCAAGCCGTGCGCCTCGTTGCCGAACAGCCACGCCGTCGGCTGCGCGAGGAGCTCCTCCGCCTCGTCGAGGTTCACCTCTCCATCCGCCGCCGTCGCGAGCAGAGTGAGCCCCGAGTTCGAGAGTCTCTCGATCACCGCGTCGATATCCCGATTCCGGACCACCGGCAGGTGAAAGAGCGAACCCGCAGAGGAGCGCGCCGCCTTCGAGGAGAGGGGGTCGCAGGTGTCCCCGGCAAAGACGACGGCATCTGCCCCCATCGCGTCCGCGACGCGGATCATCGTCCCGGCGTTTCCCGGCTCGTTCGTCTCGACCGGAACGCTAAGAAGCCGCGGCTGCCCACGCAGGCAGGAGCCGAGGGACCACAGCACCGGCTCGCACACAGCAAAGATCCCCGGACTATGCACGGTGTCGGCCAGCTGCCGGGCCGCCTTCTCCGTGATCGGATGGGTGGGGATCCCCATGAGATCGGCTGCCTGCAGGAGCTCGGCGCTCCGCTGAGCCCCGGCTTCCGTGACGAAGATGTCACGGGCTGCGCCCGTCCCGATCGCGGCATCCACGCAATTCTCCCCCTCCACGAGGAAGGCCTGTGCTTTCCTTCGCGCCGAGGCGCGATGGAGCTTCTTCGCCGCAACGATCCGGGGCGTGCGTTCAGTAAACGCCCGATCAAAATCCATGAACTGTCAACTCGCTCTTCGTTTGGGGTCCTAGGACGGGCCCTTCGTGTTGTAGCTGCCGACGTCGAGAAGGATGAGGATGAACTCGACAGTGACCCACACGACGAGCACCGGGACAGACACGAGGTGAATGATGGGAACAAACGTGGCGCCGAAGAGGACCAGCTGCCCTATGCCCCGCTCCCTATTCCCTAAATAAAAGTTGTGGATTCCGAACTGCCCGAGGAACAGCGCAAAAACGGCGGCGAGGACTTTGTTCTTCCCCGCCGCAGAAACCGGCTGCAGACCTCCCTGCTGCGACACGACGGGATAGTGCTGCTGAACACCGGGCTGCGGCATCCCTGGCTGCGCGAAGGGATCAGCAGACGGATCCTTCGCCGGCGCCCACTTCTTCTTCGCGGCCTGGCGCGGCAAACCGTCCTCATCATAGGGATCCTCGAAGGGGTTACCCACCCTCATCCTCCTTCACTCAGGTGCTCTCGGCCCTCCCCATCATAGAACAATGCCCGGACATGACCGGGGATCGTCGTTCCTCGCCGAGGGCTCACGCCCTGCCCTAGACAGCACAAACCCGTCCCCTCCCGTGGGAGGGAACGGGTCACGAGCTGACGCACTCGGCTTTAGGCAGCCTTCGGGGCGTTCACGTCCTCCGGCAGCGCAGCCTTCGCGGCCTCGCAAATGGCCGAGAAAGCCTGGAAATCGTTCACGGCGAGCTCGGCGAGGATCTTGCGGTCCACCTCGATGCCAGCCAGGCGGAGACCCTGGATGAGGCGGTTGTAGGTGATGCCGTTCATGCGGGCAGCGGCGTTGATGCGCTGGATCCACAGCTTGCGGAACTCACCCTTGCGGGCGCGACGGTCCCGGTAAGCGTAGGTCTTGGAGTGCACCCACTGCTCCTTGGCCTTGCGGTACAGGCGAGAACGCTGACCACGGTAGCCCTTAGCGGAGTTCAGGATCGTGCGACGCTTCTTCTTGGCGTTAACGGAACGCTTAACACGTGCCACTTCGTTACTTCCTTAATGTTCTTCGAGCGTATAGGGCAGGACAGATCAGGCTCAGGCCTTGCCGAGCAGACGCTTGACGCGCTTGGTGTCGGGCTGGGCAACATCCGTCGTGCCCTTGAGGCGACGAGTACGGGTGGAGGGCTTACCCTCGAGCAGGTGGCGGCGGTTAGCCCGCTCGCGACGCAGCTTGCCGGATCCGGTGATCTTCACGCGCTTGGCGGTGCCCTTGTGGGTCTTCTGCTTCATCGGTATTGAGTCCTTAATCCCGGTTCACCGGGGTTGCTTGCTTACTTCTTGCCCTTACGGACGGGTCCGAGCACCATGGTCATGTTGCGACCATCCTGCTTGGGCCGCGATTCGACGACGCCCACCTCGGCGACATCATCAGCCAGCCGCTCGAGGAGCCGGTAGCCCAGCTCCGGGCGGGACTGCTCACGGCCACGGAACATGATGGTCACCTTGACCTTGGAACCCTTCTCCAGGAACCGGACCACGTTCCCCTTCTTCGTCTCGTAATCGTGATCGTCGATCTTCGGACGAAGCTTCTGCTCCTTGACCACGGTCTGCTGCTGGTTCCGTCGAGCTTCACGAGCCTTCTGGGCCTGCTCATACTTGTACTTGCCGTAGTCCATGATCTTGGCAACCGGCGGCTTGGCCTTCGGCGCCACCTCTACCAGGTCAAGGTCGGCATCGTAGGCGAGCTTGCGAGCATCCTCAGTGCGGACGATCCCGACTTGCTCACCACTCGGCCCGACCAGACGGACCTCGGGAACTCGGATACGCTCATTGATGCGAGCTTCAGCGCTGATGTGGACTCCTCAGGTAGCAGGGTAAGAATTCACGTACCTCACCACAATCAGAGGTCCCCGGCACGGAAAAACCCGCGGCGTGGATGCCGCGGGAGATCTCCAGTGCCAAGCTAATGGCCGACCCGAATCATCACCCGAATCGCACTAACTCTTGACCCTGAGCCAACCGTGAAGGCGGCATGGGGTGGGAGGATCTCCTCTTGCGGCCCCGCGTTATGGAACACGAGGCGGTAGCGGGTACTTAATGTACCCACCCCTCCCCCCGCTGTCAAATCGACGCGCCGGGTCCTATCGCCCTGGTCCCGTGATGATGACCTGTGCCTGATCCCCTCCCGAGCACTCGATGTAGCCATGGCCGAGGCCCCGGCACGTCATCGTGTACCGCTGCCCCGTGACCGGGCTCCGCACAGTGAACTGCTGGACGTCCGTGTCCGGCATGCCAATGGCCGTGTTCGCCACTTCATTCGCAAACTCGCAGGAGGTGTTCGCGTTACCCGACCACACGCCCTGCGAGGCCAGGTGCCCGCACTGGGTTTGCCCGTCCTGGCCCACCGCAATGGGCGGAGCGGCCGGGCGCGGCGGCGGGTTCGGTTCGGCCGTCGTCGATGGCGCGCTCGAGGTGCGCGAGGAGGTCGGGTGGCTGCTGCGGGTGGAGGAGCTCGTCGACGAGGACGTTCGCGAGGAGGAGGAGGACGTCGAGGTTCGGGACGTCGTCGAGTGAGAGGAGGAGGCGGTCACCGTGCTCGTCGACGGGGCGACGGCGGCCGGGTCCTCGTGCTTATTTCCGTCGCCGGACAGCCATGCCCAGACAGCCCCCGCCAGCGCTAGCGCGATAATCACGAGGATTACAACGATGATGATCGGCCCTACGGTCCCCTGGCGCTTCATGTAGCGCTGCCCTTCTGCCTGGTCCCAGGGGTTGTCTTCGCTGGGGATCGGGAAGGACTCGGTGTTCGGGTTCTCGTCTCTCGGGGACATAGGCTTCAGACTATCTCACGTCGAGAAGCTCGGCGAGGAACTGCCCGGTGTAGGACCCGGGCTCCCGGGCGACGTCCTCGGGGGTGCCCTGGGCCACGACGGTGCCGCCTCCCGAGCCGCCCTCGGGGCCCATGTCGATAATCCAGTCCGCGGCTTTGATGACATCCAGGTTGTGCTCGATGATGAGCACCGTATTCCCCTTGTTTACCAGGCCCTGGATGACGAGCATGAGTTTGCGGATGTCCTCGAAGTGCAGTCCCGTGGTGGGCTCGTCGAGGATGTAGATGGTTCGCCCGTTGGAGCGTTTTTGCAGCTCGGAGGCCAGCTTGACACGCTGGGCCTCGCCGCCAGACAGCGTCGTGGCGGACTGCCCGAGACGCACGTAGCCGAGACCGACGTCGACGAGGGTGTTGAGGTAGCGGTGGATGGCGGTGATGGGCTTGAAGAATTCGGCCGCCTCGCTGATGGGCATGTCGAGGACCTCGGCGATGTTCTTGCCCTTGTACTTCACCTCGAGGGTCTCGCGGTTGTACCGGGCACCATGGCAGACCTCGCAGGGGACATAGACGTCCGGGAGGAAGTTCATTTCGATCTTGATGGTGCCCTCGCCGCGGCAGGCCTCGCAGCGACCGCCCTTGACGTTGAAGGAGAAACGGCCCGCCTTGTAGCCGCGAACCTTCGCCTCGGAGGTCTCCGCGAAGAGCGTGCGAATCTTGTCGAACACGCCCGTGTACGTCGCGGGGTTCGAGCGCGGGGTGCGCCCAATCGGCGACTGATCGACCTGGACCAGCTTGTCGAGGTTCTCCATCCCCTCGACCCTCTGCGCCTTCCCGGGCACGAGGCGCGCGCGGTTGAGCTCGTTGGCCAGGTTCTTCGCGAGCACCTCGTTGACCAGGGTGGACTTCCCGGAACCGGAGACGCCCGTCACGCACACCAGCACGCCCAGCGGAATGCTCACGTCAATGTCCTGGAGGTTATTCTCCCGCGCCCCGCGGATGGTGAGCATCTTCTCCCGATCGATGGGACGCCGCTCCTCCGGGACGCCGAGCACACGCCGGCCCGAGAGATACGCCCCCGTGAGCGACTCCTCCGTCTCGAGGATCCCCGCGGGCTCGCCCTGGTAGACGATCTCCCCGCCGTATTCGCCCGCTCGCGGGCCGACGTCGACGAGGTAATCCGCCGCGCGGATGGTGTCCTCATCGTGCTCGACGACGATGAGCGTGTTGCCAATGTCCCGCAACCGCTTCAGCGTCTCGATGAGCCGGTGATTATCGCGCTGGTGGAGTCCGATCGACGGCTCGTCGAGAACATAGAGAACACCTGCCAGGCCGGAACCGATTTGCGTGGCCAGACGAATGCGCTGGGCCTCCCCGCCCGACAGGGTGCCGGCCGCGCGATTGAGGGTGAGGTAGTTGAGGCCGACGTCGAGAAGGAAGTGGAGGCGGGCCTGAATCTCCTTAAGGACCGCGCCCGCAATCATTTCCTCGCGCGGGCCGAGGACCAGGGAGTCAAGGAACTCCGAGGCCTCCTCAATGCTCAGCTCACACAGCCCCGCGATGGACTTCTCCCCGTGGGACGTCGACGCCAGCCTTACGGCAAGGATCTCCGGCTTGAGCCGGGTCCCCTCGCACGTCGGGCAGGGCACTTCCCGGGTATAGGAGAGCAGCCGCTCCTTCTGAGAATCCGTGTCGGCGTTCTCCAGCTTGCGGTACATGTACCCCATGACGCCCTCGAAGGGCGCCGTCCAGCTGCGCTGCCGGCCAAAGCGATTGCGGTAGCGGACGTGCACCTCGGTGCTGGTGCCGTGGATGAAGTCGTGCTGGTGCTGCGCGCTGAGCGCGGAGAAAGGCGCGTGGGAGTCCACGCCCATCGCGGCGGCAAATCCGTCCACAAGCTTCTCGAAGTAGCGGTGATTGGGGCTCGACTTCCACGGTTGGACGCACTGGCGCAGCGGGGCCTCGGGATCGGGGATGATGAGCTCCTCGTCGACCACCGTGCGAGTCCCGAGGCCATCACAATCCGGGCACGCACCATAGGGCGAGTTGAAGGAGAAGGCCCGCGGTTCCAGCTCATCAACGTGGAGTGTGTGGCCGTTGGGGCAGGCCATCTTCTCCGAGAAACGCATGATACGGCGAGGATCGTCCTCGTCGAGCCCCACGAACTCGAGGACGACGACGCCGTCGGCGAGCGCCAGGGCCGTCTCGATGGAATCGGTGAGGCGCTGCCGCTGGCTCTGCTTGACCTGGAGGCGATCCACGACCACGTCGATATCGTGCTTGATCTGCTTCTTGAGGGTCGGCGGATCCGAGAGCGGGTACACCTCCCCATCCACCCGCACGCGCGCGTAACCCTGCGCCGCGAGATCCTGGAAGAGGTCGACAAACTCGCCCTTCCGGGTCCGCACGACGGGAGCCAAGACCTGGAACTTCAGCCGCTCCTCCAGCTCTAGAACCTGGTCGACAATCTGCTGCGGGGTCTGGCGACTCACTGGCGCATCACACACCGGACAATGCGCGGTGCCGGCCCGCGAAAACAGCAGGCGAAGGTAGTCATAGACCTCGGTGATGGTGCCCACCGTCGAGCGCGGGTTGCGGTTGGTGGACTTCTGGTCGATGGATACAGCGGGGGATAAACCGTCGATGAAATCGACATCCGGCTTGTCCATCTGCCCGAGGAACATGCGGGCATAGGAGGACAGGGACTCGACGTACCGCCGCTGCCCCTCAGCGAAAATTGTGTCGAATGCCAGCGAGGACTTCCCCGAGCCACTCAGCCCCGTAAAGACCACGAGCGCATCACGGGGGATGTCAATATCCACCCCTTTGAGATTGTGCTCCCGGGCACCACGGACAATGAGGCGATCTGCCACGCTATCTGCTCCCACCTTGGAAAAAATCTACTTCATCGAACATAGCAACGATTGGCCCGCACTGCATAGTTCCCGCCGCCTCCCGTACGCTGGTGAGGCATGACGAACACTCTCTCACTCCAGCACGTCTCCGTCTCCTCGATGGACAACAACTGCTACCTCCTCTGCGCGGGCGGCGAGGGCCTCCTCATCGACGCCTCCGACGACGCCCCGCGTCTGCTCCAACTCGCGGAGGACGCGGGAGTCCGCATCACCGGGGTTCTTACCACCCACCGGCACCACGACCACGTCCGCGCCCTCCGCGAGGTTCTCGACGCCACCCACGCCACGCACTGGGCTTCCTTCCTCGACGCGCCCGCCCTCCCCGTGGCTCCCGACGTCGAGCTCCACCACGGCGATACCCTGGACTGGAATGGATTCTCCTTCCCCGTCATGATTCTCCGGGGCCATACCCCCGGTGGCCTCGCCATCGCAGCCGAGATTGATGGGGAGACCCACCTGTTCGTGGGAGATAGCCTCTTTCCCGGCGGCTTAGGAAAGACAACGAGCGAATCGGACTTTGTCCGCCTCTTTGAGGATGTCAAAGAGCGGATTTTCGAGAAATACCCAGATGAGGCCATCGTTCACCCCGGTCACGGGGACTCCACTACACTCGGCGCCGAGCGTCCGCACCTCGCCGAGTGGTGGGAACGCCGGTGGTAAAAGCTATCTTTCCGTGATAGTCGCGTACGATTACAGAGAAGGCCATATTCGCGCACCGAGTTAGGAGCGAACAGACACATGATTCGGAAGATTGCACGCCCGATGCTCGCATCGGCCTACATCGTCGATGGCGTTGACACCCTCGTAAACGTCGATGCCCACGTCGAAGGCACCGAGCAGGTCCTCAAGCGCGTGCGTTCCCTGCTGCCCCGCAAGTACGCTAAGCAGCTCCCCGAGGACCCGAAGCTCGTCGCCCGTGCTGTGGGCGGCACCAAGGTGGGCGCGGCCTCCGCGTTGGCGCTTGGCAAGGCTCCGCGCCTCGCCGCCGGCACCCTCACCGTTCTCACTATCCCGACCATCCTCGCCCGCCACGCCTTCTGGGAGACCCAGGAGGAGGAAGAGAAGAAGGCGCGCAAGCAGGGATTCCTCACGAACGTCGCCCTCCTGGGCGGCCTCGCCATCACCTCCCTCGACACCGAGGGCCGTCCGGGCCTCAAGTGGCGTGCCTCCAAGGCCGTCCAGCAGGCGCTGCCGACTAAGTCCGAGACCGAGAAGTTCCAGGCCAACGCCAAGGAGTTCTTCGCCGACGCCTCCGACAAGGCCTCCGATTACGCCTCCACCGCCCGCGACTACATCGAGGACAACAAGGAGGACTGGATCGACACCGTGAAGTCCAGCGCCTCGAGCCTCAGCGACAAGGTTCAGGACCTCACCGAGTCCGCCCGCGACTACATCGAGGACAACAAGGAGGACTGGCTCAAGAGCGCCAAGGACAACTCCGAGACGGCCCGGAAGCACGTCGTCAAGGTGGCCTCCAAGGCCCAGGATCGCGCGGACTCCGCGCTGTCCACCGCCCAGAAGAAGGCCGACAAGAAGCTCAACTCCCGCAGCGCCAAGCGCGCTCAGAAGAAGGCCCAGAAGCTGCAGAAGCACGCTGACAAGGCCCTGAAGAAGGCTCAGAAGAAGCTCGCCGACAAGTTCGACTTCTAAATCCTGCGCCTCGAGCCCCGTCCACGCTGCACCCATGCAGCGGGTGGCGGGGTTTTCCTTATCTGTTCTACGCTGAGAGGTCTATGCGTCGCGACGGAGGACACCAGAACACCATGAGTGAGCAGCACAACCATGCAGCGGAGAGCACGGACGATGTGGCCCGTGAACAGGCCTATGTCAACAGCCTCTTCGCCCGACTCGACGCCGAGGTCGAGCACGCCACGGAGCGGCTGCGGGCCGTGCAGCTCAACACGGATCCTGCGAACCCGGCGGCGGAGGCCCTCGTCCAGCGTGAGACCGAATACCATGCGCTGAACGCCAGGCTGGATAAGCTCAACCTCGCGCAGCTCGGGCTCGTCTTCGGGCGCATCGACATCACCGCCGATGAACCCGAGAGCATCGACAACCCCGTTCCCGGGCAGCCGGGGATGGACCGCCGCTACATCGGCCGCATGGGGCTCGACGCCCGGGAGGAGCACTATCGGACGCTGCTCCTCGACTGGCGCGCGCCCATGGCGCGCCCCTTCTACCTGGCGACCACCGCCCACCCCGAAGGCGTCACGCTCCGCCGCCACATCCGGACCCATGGGCGGACCGTCACGTCGGTGGATGATGAATACCTCTCCGGCGCTGAGGCCGGGACGCAGCGAGGCGGCGTCGGCACCGAATCCACCCTGCTCCACGCGCTCGACGCCGCGCGGACCGGCCACATGCATGACATTGTGGAGACCATCCAGCAGGAGCAGGACGACATTATCCGGGACCCCTCGCGAGGCGTGATGATCGTGGAGGGCGGGCCCGGAACGGGGAAAACGGCCGTGGCGCTTCACCGCGTCGCCTACCTCATGTACACGTGGCGGGAACAGCTCTCGCACACGGGTGTGCTCATCATCGGGCCGAACCGCACCTTCCTCGACTACATCTCGCACGTCCTTCCGGAGCTCGGGGAAACCGGCACGGTGCTCTCCACAGTGGGCGACCTCTTCCCCGGGGTCCACGGGACGGCGGAGGAGAGCCTGCTCGTGCGTGAGATCAAGGGCTCGGAGGAAATGGCGACGATCCTCAAAGAAGATGTGCGCCGCTACGAGACCCTCCCCGCCGGCGAGCGCGACTACGTGGTCGAGGGGATCACCCTGCGGCTCAGCCCCGCCATGGTGAAGGCCGCGCGCACCCGAGCCCGTCGCTCCCGGAAGCCCCACAACCTCGCACAGGCGATCTTCCGCGACACGCTGCTCGAGGAACTCGCGCGGCACATGGCGGAGAGGATCGGGAGCGACCCGCTCGGCGGCGCGAACCTCCTCAGCGGGGCCGACGTCGACCAGCTCCACGACGACCTCGCGGATGAGCCCATCATCCAGGAGCTCGTCGAGGAGTTCTGGCCCGAGCTCGACCCACCGAGCGTGCTCCGCGCCCTGCTGGAGGATCGCGAGCGCATCGCCCGCGCTGCCCATGCCTACGACGAGGAGACCCAGGAGGCGTTGTATCGCGCGCCCGGCTCCGAGTGGGCGCCGAGCGACGCCGCCCTCCTCGACGAACTCGCCGTGCTCATCGGGGCCGCCGATCCCGAGGAGGAGCGCCGACGCTCCGACGAAGAATGGCGCGCCCAGGTCACCGAGGCCCAAGAGGCGCTCGATATCCTCACCGGCTCGGCCAATACCGACACAGATGACGAGGACTTCGAAGCCGAGATCCTCAGCGCCCACGACGTCATCGACGCCGAGACGCTCGCCAGGCGCCAGCAGGTCCGCGATCGCCGGACCACCGCGCAGCGAGCCCGCAGCGACTACACCTGGGCGTATGGGCACGTCGTCGTCGACGAAGCGCAGGAGCTCTCCCCCATGGAATGGCGCATGGTCATGCGGCGCTGCCCCTCGCGGTGGATGACGATCGTTGGGGATACCGCCCAGACCGGCTCCCCCGCCGGCGTCGACGCGTGGTCCGAGACCCTGGCGCCCTTCGTTCAGCGCCGCTACCGGCACCATGCCCTCACCATCAACTACCGGACCCCGCGCGCGATCAGCGACTATGCCCAGCGGGTTCTCTCGATCATCGATCCGGAGGCGCCGACGGCCACCCCAGTCCGCGATGTCCCGGACGCCCTCCGCTTCTACCCCGAGGACACCGATCCCGCCGAGCTCCTGACCCAGCTGCGCTCGGAAGACCCCGAGCGGCTCGTGGCGGCCATCGGGGCCACCGCGGAGGGGGAGGTCCAGCCCGTCGAGCTCATCAAGGGCCTGGAGTTTGACCACGTCGTGCTCGTGAGGCCGCAGGAGATCGTCGAGCACTCCCCACAGGGCTGGCAGGACCTCTACGTCGCGATGACGCGGGCCACGCAGAGCCTTAGCATCATCGGGGACGTGCCGGACGACCTGCGAGAGGCCGCGGAGGCCAACGACTAGGACGCCCGCGTGCATGCCAAAGGCCCGGGATCTTCTCGGACAGATCCCGGGCCTCCAGTGCGGAGGGCACTTGCGGCAGGCGCCCTCCTATCCTTGTGCGGATTCTCCTACTTGACCGTGTGGACGATCATGACATCGCAGTCCGACTGACGAGCCACATCCGCTGGGACGGAGCCCAGGAGACGGCCGGTCAGGGAGTTGATGCCGCGGTTACCGACGACGAGCAGGTCAGCGTCGTTGTCATTGACGATGGCCATGAGCGCCTGCACCGGGGTGCCGGCGCGGAGCTCGGTCTTCACCTTCGTGACTCCGAACTTCTCCGCGTGGGCGGAGGCGGTCTCCAGGTTCTTCTGGGCGGTCTCATCACCGACGACGGTGACGGAGTCCTGACGCAGGGTCTTGGAGGCTTCCTCCTTGGTCTCATAGTAGGCCGAGCCCACAATCAGCGTGGCGTCGAAAGCAGACGCAATGCGCGCCGCCCGCTCCACCGCAAGCAAAGAGGAATTGGAACCATCAGTTCCGACGACGATCGTCGAATAGCAGTCGCTCATAAAGCCTTCCCTCGAAGAAATCTTTGATGTCGGATGTCGCTCATTCTAGCAATGGGTAGTCTACGCGCGTCAGGGATGTTTTTCCGTGTTGACGAGCATCACATCCACGTTCGCGTGGCGCGCCACCCCGGTGGGAATATTGCCAAAAACGCGGCCCGCCAGCGTCTTCACACCGCGGTTTCCCATGACAAGGAGCTCAATGCCGGACTCCTCGACGGCGTGCAACAAGACGTCAACGGGCGAGCCCTCCTTCGCGAGGACCTCAATCTTCTGCGCCCCCTCACCCTGGGCGACCCTCCGCGCCTCGGCGAGGAATTCCTGGGCGCGCTCGTCGCTGATGACCGGGATGGACGTCGAGCCCTTACCATGGGGCGCGTCCAGGAGGGACCCCGAGTTTCCGTAGAAGGCGCAGACGATCGTGAGCTCCGCGCCATAGGCCTGGGCCAGGCTCGCTGCCGTGGCCACCGCCTTCATCGATTCCGCCGAGCCATCGGTTCCGACGGCAATCCTCGAGTACTTCACCTTGCCTCTTTCTGTCCTGTGCGCGGCGGGTGGGTGATCCCGCCACAGTCCCATCACACTGTTTTACCAGGATTGACCGAGCGTAGCCGCTTACATCCCCATATCCTCGAGGCCGCGTCGTTCCTTCTTCAAATCCGCGATTTCATCGCGCAGACGCCCCGCCAACTCGAACTTCAGCTCGCGAGCCGCCTCGCCCATCTGGGCGGTGAGATCGTCGATGAGCTGCTGGACCTGCTCCGCCGGCATGCCCGAGATGTCCCGACGCTCCCCGCCACTGCCGGCCACCGCCGCGTCGCCGCGCTCGCCCGAGGTGGGTTCCTCTCCCCTGTTCTCGTGGACCTGGTCGAGGATGTCAGCGATCTTCTTGCGCAGCGGCTGCGGGTCGATGCCGTGCTCCTCGTTATAGGCGATCTGCTTCTCGCGGCGGCGCTCCGTCTCATCAATGGCGTAGCGCATGGACTCGGTGACGGTGTCCGCGTACATGATGACCTCGCCCGACACGTTGCGCGCGGCGCGTCCGATCGTCTGGATGAGTGAGGTGGAGGATCGCAGGAAGCCCTCCTTGTCCGCGTCGAGGATCGCGACGAGCGACACCTCCGGGAGATCCAGGCCCTCGCGCAGGAGGTTGATGCCGACGAGCACGTCGTACTCCCCCAGGCGCAGCTGCCGAAGGAGCTCGACGCGCTGGAGCGTATCAATATCCGAGTGGAGATAGCGGACCCGAATGCCCATGTCGAGCAGGTAATCCGTAAGGTCCTCCGCCATCTTCTTCGTCAGCGTCGTAACGAGCACCCGCTCGTCCTTGTCCGTGCGCTGGCGGATTTCCTCGATGAGGTCATCAATCTGGCCCTTCGTGGGCTTCACGGTCACCTTGGGATCAACGAGCCCCGTCGGGCGAATAATCTGCTCGACGAACTCCCCGCCGCTCGCGGTGAGCTCATAATTCCCCGGGGTGGCCGACATATACACGGTCTGCCCCACGCGATCCTCAAATTCATCCCAGGTGAGCGGGCGGTTATCGAGGGCCGAAGGCAGGCGGAAACCGTGCTCGACGAGGTTCCGCTTTCTCGACATATCCCCCTCATACATCCCACCGATCTGGGGAACGGTGACGTGGGACTCGTCGATAATCGTGAGGAAATCCTCTGGGAAATAATCAATGAGGGTCGCCGGGGCGGAGCCCGCCTCGCGGCCATCAATATGCCGAGAATAATTCTCAATCCCCGAACAGAATCCCACCTGCTGAATCATCTCAAGGTCGTATTCCGTCCGCATCCGCAGGCGCTGAGCCTCCAGCAGCTTCCCACGATTTTCGAGCTGAGCCAGGCGCTCCTCCAGCTCCTTTTTAATATTCTCGATGGCCTTCTCCATCCGCTCCGGACCAGCCACATAATGGGTGGCCGGGAATATCCTCAACTCATTCACCGAGCGCACGACATCCCCCGTCAGCGGGTGAATGTAGTACAGGGCGTCGATTTCATCCCCGAAGAACTCCACCCGCACGGCCAATTCCTCATAGGCCGGAATGATGTCCACCGTGTCTCCCTTTACCCGGAAGGCGCCGCGGGTAAAGGCCACATCATTGCGGTCATATTGGATATCCACGAGGACTCTTAAGAACTGATCACGCTCGACTTCCTCGCCCACGCGGAGCACAAGTGAGCGGTCCAGATAGGACTGCGGGGTACCCAGGCCATAAATGCAGGACACAGAGCTCACCACCACGACGTCGCGTCGTGATAACAGGGCGGATGTTGCGGAGTGGCGGAGGCGTTCGACGTCCTCATTGATAGAGGAGTCTTTCTCGATATACGTATCCGTCTGGGCGATATACGCCTCAGGCTGGTAATAATCGTAATAGCTGACGAAATACTCCACGGCATTATGCGGAAGGAGCTGACGGAGCTCATTGGCCAGCTGGGCCGCCAACGTCTTATTCGGCGCCATAACCAGCGTAGGGCGCTGCTGCTGTTCAATGAGCCACGCGGCGGTGGCGGACTTACCGGTACCCGTCGCGCCCATGAGAACGACGTCCCGCTCCCCTCGTCGCAGGCGTTCATCCAGTTCCTTGATGGCGGTGGGCTGATCCCCTGAGGGCTGGTACTCCGACTCGACGCGGAACGTCCCCTCGGTACGCTCCACCTCGCCCACCGGACGGAACTCTGAATAGGACAACACCGGATGTTCAGCAGCAAAAGCCATGGCTACTAGGGTACGCGTTCACCCGCGCACATCCCCACGCGCACTCGTTGGTACGTTCAATGAATCACGCCTAACCTGGACCCATGAGATTCACCACGCCTCCACGTATCTGCGTCGCCGCCGCAGGCATCAGCATGCTTGTCCTCACGGGCTGCTCCGGCGAATCCTCCCCCGCCACCACGAGCACCAGCACCGTCACGACGACGCCGTCCTCCTCTCACTCGACCCCGGATGCACCATCCACCTCAAGCGCCGCGGACAACTCCCCCGCAGCCGCCCCATCCAGCACCTCTGCCCCAGCCGGCCCAGAGGACACCAGCACCCCGGCGGACCCCGCCCGATTCGCGGCGTCGGCACTCTTCCCGGAGCAACCGGGCCTCATGTTCACCACCACGCGCGGAGACTATTGCGAGATGCACCCCGCGGGGCCCGATCAGCCTCAGGCGCAGACTCTCTGCCGGCTGAACGCCAGTACCTCCACCGCCAACGCGCTGCGCCTCAGCCCGACCTCCGGTGGGGTGGCGGAGGTCAACCGACCCCTCGGCGCCTTCGAAGGCACGCAGGTGCTCGAAGCCGGTCAGTCCCTCACGTTCGAGGGGATGACATGCACCGTCACCCCCGAGGTCGACATCCACTGCACGGCCGGTGAGCACCACATCCGCGTCGGCGTGGACGACTACGAGGCGTACTGATCGATCCTCTCAAGGAGGGCATCGATGGCGGGCTCAAGGTCCGCGATGGCGCCATTGTTATCGATGACGACGTCCGCTGCGGCTCTCCTTTCGCCGTCGCTGGCCTGGGCCGCCATGCGCC
This sequence comes from Corynebacterium uropygiale, assembly GCF_021568315.1. Classification (GTDB taxonomy): domain Bacteria; phylum Actinomycetota; class Actinomycetes; order Mycobacteriales; family Mycobacteriaceae; genus Corynebacterium; species Corynebacterium uropygiale. Next base: position 369,954 of record NZ_JAKGSI010000003.1, on the reverse strand, counting down.
GACGCACGTCCTCCTCCGCCAGTCCTCGTGTCTGGACGAGGCGGCGGATCCGCTCCGCCCGGTCGACCTCCACCACGACAACGAGGTCCATGTCCTTATCGTGCCCATTCTCGATGAGCAGGGGCATGTCGTAGACCACCGCCCGTTCCCCGCGGGCGGCCGCCTCCGCGAAGCGACGGGCCGTTTCCTCCGTGATCCGCGGGTGTGTGATCTGGTTGAGAACGGCCGTCTCCTCCGGCGCCGCGAAAGCGAGGCGGGCAAGCTCAGGGCGGTTGAGGTGGCCGTCGTCGCCAATAATCCCCTCACCGAAGTGGGCGACGAGCTCGGCGAATGCGGGCTGGTCGGGTTCGACGATGTCGCGGGCGATCTGATCGGCGTCGATAACGGTGAGCCCCCGCTCGCGCAGGAGCGCCGAGACCGTGGATTTTCCGCTGCCGATTCCTCCCGTCAGTCCAATTGTCAGCATGCCACCCATGATAAATGGCTCCCCCACCACAGATGGTGAGGGAGCCACACGGGGGAGGGTCGCGAACGACCCCAGGGTTATTCGGTTATTCGCCGGACGGGGCGGTGAGGGTGAGGATGTGATCCCCCTCGGCAACGGTGGAGCCGCTCACGCCCTCGACGGAGGCGAACTTCTTCGTGTTCGTCACGATGATCGGGGTGATGTCCGGGTAGCCGGCCTCGTGGATCTTCTGGCGGTCGAAGGTGATGAGGGTATCGCCCGCCTTCACCTTCTGCTTGCGCTCGACGTGGACGGTGAAGCCCTCCCCGCCCATCTGGACGGTGTCGATGCCAATGTGGATGAGCAGATCGATGCCGTTATCCAGGCGAAGGCCCACCGCGTGACCGGTCTTCTGCGCGGCAAGGACCGTGGCGTCAGCGGGAGCGACGATGGTGTTCCCGCTCGGCTTAATGGCCACGCCCTGGCCCAGCGCGCCGCCGGCGAAGGCGGGGTCCGGGACCTCGCTGAGGCTCACGACCTCGCCGGCCAGCGGGGCGCCGACCTGCGTCGTGGCGCCCGGCTCGAGGGCGGTCTTGACCGGCTTGGCCTGGGTGGCCGTCGCCGTCGCGCCGGCAGCACCGGCAGCGCCAGCAGCGCCAGCAGCCCCGGCCCCAGCGGCAGCGCCAGCGGCGGGAGCGGCCGCTGCGGAGTCCGTGTCGTTGAGGGCGGTGACGCGCTCATCCTCGGCAGAGCTGGCGTCGGCACGCTCGGCCTCCATCTGCGCGAGCATGGCTTCCTTCTCCTCCGGGGTGCGGTAATCGAGGAAGAAGGTGAGGAAGAAGGACGTGGCAAACGCGACGACGATGGCGAGCACGTAGCCACCAATCGGGTCCATGGCGCCCACTGTGAGCACCGAGGTGAAGACGAAGGCGTGGGCCTTGATTCCGAAGAAGCCAGCGACGACACCGCCGAGGAAGCAGCCCGGGAGCAGGCGGTAGTAGGAGCGGCGGTAGCGCAGGAGCACACCGTAGAGGGAGGGCTCGGAAATACCGCCGAGGAGGCCGGCGAAGACGCCACCAGCGGACACCTGCCGCATCTGGGGGTTGTGCTCCTTGACGGAGAGGAAGAACACGGCGCTAATCACACCGAAGCAGGCGAAGTTCCACGCACCCATGGGGCCCTGGATGACGTCGTAGCCAGCCGGGCTATTGAGGCTCACGATCATGATCGCGTTGAGCGGCCAGTGCAGGCCCAGCGGGACGAGGAACGGGTAGAGCAGAGGAATCACGATGCCGAGGACCCACGGCGAGAAGTCATTGATGGCGTAGAGCATCGTGGCGATGCCATTACCCGCCTTGAGACCGATCGGGCCCACAACGAAGGCGGTGAACGGGATCATGATGAGCAGGGAGAAGAAAGGCACGAAGACCATCTGCACCGCGCCCGGGATGATCTTCTTCAGACCCTTCTCCACGAAGTAGAGGAACACCGCCGCGAAGATCGGCGGGAAGACCTGTCCGCCGTAGTCGCTGATGTACATGGGCAGGTGGAAGACCTCGGTCTTGAAGGCCGACTGGCCCTCAACGTTGGTGGCGATCTCCTGCGCGCTCTCCTTCATGCCCATAAACTCCGGGGTGAAGAGAGCGGCGGGGATGGCAGCGCCCACCCACTCATTGGCGCCGAGCTTCCGCGCCGCGGTGGCGCCCACCATAATCGGCAGGAAGTAGAAGACCGAGCGCCACATGGCGTGGAGGAACTGGAACGTCGGCGGCTGCTCCGTCATCTCCTGGCGGAAGTCCTGGACACCCGCGGTGTCGAGGAGAACGAGGATGGTGATGATGAGCGACGCACCCAGCAGGGCCCACAGAACCGGGCGGAAGGTATCCGACAGGAACTCGAAGCAATAATCCACCCAGCTGTACTTGCCGCGGACGCCGCCGTATTCCTTCTTCGAGGAATCCTTCGCGGCCGCCTTCTTCTCACCCATCCCGGGGAGAGCGTTAATGCTCTGGTAGTACTCCGCTACACCTCCCCCCATGATGATCTGCAGGCCTGTGCTCCCCTGCTTCACCACACCGAGCACCGCCGGATCCGATTCCAGGGCCTCGATATCAGCCTTGGCCTGGTCTGCCAGCTGGAAGCGCAGACGGGTTGCGCAGTGCGTGAAGGAGGTGACGTTCTGTGGACCACCGATGTGGTCCAGGATGTGTTGCGACGTAGTTGTCGTCGACGCCATGTGGACACCTTTCCATCCATGACACGGGGAGCACGAGATACACGTGTCCCCTTCTCAGAGTGAACAGATGCCACCCGCGCGACAACGAACAATTGTTCCCGAGAGAGTGGTTTCTGTTCCCGACGTGTCGATTATACGTCGTGCCAAACAGAAAGTCACAGGGTAATGTGTCCGTTTATGCCCGAATGGAATGAGATTTAAAACACAGAAAACCCGGGGCGTCGCGTGGACGCGCCCGGGTTGGGGTGAGAGCCGAGGGGCTTAGTTGCCGGTCAGCTTCTCACGGAGAGCGGCGAGCTGCTCGTCGCTGGCGAGGGTGCCGGCGTGAGCGGACTCGTTGTTGTAGGAGGAAGCTGCACCCTCATCGGACTCGGAGGAGTAGTTGGCTTCCTGCTCGGCGGCCTCCGCGGCGGCCGCACGGTGACGCTCAATCTGAGCAACGTGGAGCTGGTAGCGGTGCTCCGCCTCGGCGTAGCGGGTCTCCCACTCGCGCTGGGCGTCCTCGTAGCCCTCCATCCACTCGTTGGTCTCCGGATCGAAGCCCTCGGGGAAGATGTAGTTGCCCTGCTCGTCGTAGGAGTCGGCCATACCGTACTTGGTCGGGTCGAACTCCTCGTTGAAGTCGGCATCCGCCTGCTTGAGGGAGAGGGAGATGCGACGACGCTCGAGGTCGATGTCGATGACCTTGACCATGACCTCTTCGCCCACGTTGACGATCTGGTCCGGCACGTCCACGTGGCGCTGAGCCAGCTCGGAGATGTGGACGAGGCCCTCGATGCCCTCCTCGACGCGAACGAAGGCGCCGAACGGAACGAGCTTGGTGACCTTGCCCGGGACGATCTGGCCCACGGCGTGGGTGCGGGCGAAGACGCGCCACGGATCTTCCTGGGTGGCCTTGAGGGACAGGGACACGCGCTCACGGTCGAGATCGACGTCGAGAACCTCGACGGTGACCTCGTCGCCCACGGTGACAACCTCAGACGGGTGGTCGATGTGCTTCCAGGACAGCTCGGAGACGTGAACCAGGCCGTCGACCCCACCGAGGTCGACGAAAGCGCCGAAGTTGACGATGGAGGACACAACGCCCTTGCGAACCTGGCCCTTCTGCAGCTGGTGCAGGAACTCGGAGCGGACCTCGGACTGGGTCTGCTCGAGCCAGGCGCGGCGGGACAGCACGACGTTGTTGCGGTGCTTGTCCAGCTCGATGATCTTGGCCTCCAGCTCCTGGCCGATGTAGGGCTCGAGGTCGCGGACGCGACGCATCTCCACCAGGGATGCCGGGAGGAAGCCGCGGAGTCCGATGTCCAGGATCAAGCCGCCCTTGACGACCTCGATGACGGTACCGGTAACCGGCTCGTCCTTCTCCTGAAGCTCCTCAATAGCACCCCAGGCACGCTCGTACTGCGCACGCTTCTTGGAGAGAATGAGGCGGCCTTCCTTGTCTTCCTTGGTCAGCACCAGCGCGTCAATCTGATCGCCGACCTCGACGACCTCTTCGGGATTGACATCGTGCTTGATGGAAAGCTCGCGGGAGGGAATAACACCCTCAGTCTTGTAGCCGATGTCGAGCAGAACTTCGTCGTGATCGACATTGACGACGGTACCTTCGACGATGTCGCCATCATTGAAGTACTTGATGGTGGCATCGACTGCGGCGAGGAAGTCCTCAGCGGAACCGATATCGTTGACGGCTACCTGAGGGGTTTGAGAGTTGGGCATATGGTTAGTGCTCCGAGTTGGATAGGAAATCGTTGCGGACAGAGTGCGTGTCTCTCAGACTGCCCCTGACGTGGGCTTTTCTGATCCCGATTAGGCGCGCTTCCACCTCCTATCGCGATGGACACACGCCGTCTCACGGACACGTGGGCCTAACACTACCCATCTCGACCTGCTAATTCAACTGGAACACGAGGGAAGATCGGCAGTGTGCGAACTTTCACATCGGCCCCTCTCTGAGGCCTAATCGTGGGCCGCATCGTGCCAGTTTGCACCCATGCCCACGGAGACCTCCAGCGGCACCCGGAGCGCGATGGCGCTATCCATCTCCCGCTCGACGATCTCCCGCACCTTTTCCTTCTCTCCCGGAGCGACCTCGACGACCAGCTCGTCATGCACCTGGAGGAGGACCCGGGAACTCAGCGCAGCCTCGGACAGGGCGCGGTCCACCCGGATCATCGCCACCTTAATGATGTCCGCCGCTGTTCCCTGGATGGGCGCGTTGAGCGCGGCGCGCTCGGCATTCTCCCGGGCCACGCGGTTCGTGGAACTCAGCTCGGGCAAGTAGCGGCGCCGGCCGAAGAGGGTGCTGGTGTAGCCGTCCAGGCGGGCCTGGTGAACCACCTGCTGGAGATAGCTCTGCACCCCGCCGAAGCGCTCAAAGTAGCTCTCCATGATGGACTTGGCTTCCTTCGCTGGAATATCCAGCTGCTGGGAGAGCCCGTAGGCGGAGAGCCCATAGGCCAGGCCATAGGACAGCGCCTTGACGCGGCGGCGCAGCTCCGGGGTGACGCCGTCGATCGGGACGTCGAACACCTGGGAACCGACGTAATTATGGAGGTCTTCCCCGGATTGATAGGCGTGGATGAGCCCGGCGTCCTCGGACAGGTGCGCCATGACCCGCATTTCAATCTGCGAGTAGTCCGCAGTGAGGAGGGTGTCATAGCCCTCGCCCACGGTGAAGGCCGAGCGGATCTTCCGGCCCGCCGCCGTGCGCACCGGGATGTTCTGGAGGTTGGGGTCTGTGGAGGAGAGGCGTCCCGTCGTCGTGATCGTCTGATTGAAGGTGGTGTGGATGCGGCCATCGGGTCGCACGGCGGCGATGAGTCCCTCGATGGTGCTCTTCATCTTGGAGTATTCGCGGTGCGCGAGGAGGTGATCGAGGAAGGGGTGCGGGTGCTGCACCGCGAGCTGCTCGATCTCCTTCGCCGCGGTGGAGTAGCCGGTCTTGGTCTTCTTCGTCTTGGGGAGCTCGAGCTTTTCGAAGAGCACAGACTGCAGCTGCTTGGGGCTTGAGAGATTGAGGGTGGGCTCGTCGACGAGGTTCCTGGCCTCCTCCACCTCCTGATCGACGGCCGCCACGTACTCCTCCAGCAGCTCCTCAAGGACGTCGAGGCGCACCGCAATACCGGCGTTCTCCATTTCGCCGAGGATGCTCGCGAGGGGAAGCTCCAGGTCAGCGTAGAGCTCATAGGCGTTGATCTCCTGCAGCTCGCGGGAGAGCGCCTCGACGAGTTGCAGGACAGCCAGCGCCTTCGCGGCGAGCTCGCGGGCCGCTGAGCCGTCGTCGAGAAGGGAGAGCTGCCCGGACTCCTCCCCCTCCCGCTCCCAGTGGCGCTGGAGATGGCGCTGGTAGATGGTCTCCAAAGAGTACGTGCGCTGCCCCGGCCGGAGGAGATAGGCCGCGAGGAAGGTGTCCTGCGCCACACCGCGTAGCGTGATGCCCCGCCCGCGCAGCATGTGGGCGGCGGCCTTGGAGTCATGGACATAGAGCGGGGTGCCGGATTCGAGGCGCTCGACGAGCGCCGTCTCCTCCGCTGCGCTGAGCTCCTCAAGCTCGACGACGATGGCACGGCGCTCCTCATCGAGGAGCGCGAGCACCCGCGCGTCCCCCTCGGCGGGGTCGGGGTTCCCCTCGACGACCATGGCCAGCGGGCGATCCTTCCGTGCCCGGAGGAAGTCCTCGAGGCTCTCGTCCACGAGCTCAGCGTGGGGCTCATCCTCCTCCGCAGCGCTGGGGTCCTCCCCCGGCGCCATGATGCTAAGGAGGCGTTCGCGCAGGTGGGTGCCGAATTGGAGCTCGTCGAAGAGGGTGGCGACGGCGTTGCGATCGACCTCCCCGAGGAGAGCTCCGTCGGGGCCGATCGGGAGATCGAGGTCGCGGATCATCTGGGTGAGGTAGCGGTTGAGGCGCACCTGCTCGATGCTCTCCCGGAAGTTGTTGCCCACCACGCCTTTGATTTCATCGGCGTGCTCGATGAGGGCGTCGAGGCTGCCATAGGTGCTAATCCACTTGGTGGCGGTCTTTGGGCCGACCTTCACCACGCCCGGGAGATTATCCGAGCTGTCCCCCCGCAGCGCCGCCATGTCCGGGTATTGGGTGGGGCTCACCCCGTAGCGCTCCTCGACGGCGGCCGGGGTGTAGCGGCGGAGGTTGGACATGCCGCGCTCCGGGTAGAGCACCGTCACGTCGTCGGTGACGAGCTGGAGGTAATCGCGATCGCCCGTGACAATGAGTGTGTCAAAGCCCTCCGCCTCGGCGCGGGTGGCGAGGGTGGCGATGATGTCATCGGCTTCAAAATTCTCTTTCTCGAGCCACTGGACGCCCAGGGCGTCGAGAACCTTCTTGAGGAGATCCACCTGCCCATGGAACTCCTCCGGCGTGGCGTCCCGCTGGGCCTTGTACGCCGGGAATTTCTCCGAGCGGAAGGTGGTGCGCCCCACGTCAAAAGCCACCGCGACGTGCGTGGGCTCTTCCTCGCGAAGGATCCCGCTGAACATGCTGAGGAAGCCGTAGACGGCGTTGGTGTGCTGGCCGCCCGACGTCATGAAGTTCTCGGCCCGGAGCGCATAAAAGGCGCGGAAGGCCATGGAGTGTCCGTCGATGAGGAGGAGTCGTTGGGGTTGAGTCTTCTCAGTCACGTGTCCCGAGTGTAGGCGAGTGTGACGCTGCTCCCCACGATGTGGAGTTTGGCGGGGCATCGGCTATGCTAATCCGAGTGACTCCGCCCCAGTAGCCCAATTGGCAGAGGCAACGGATTCAAAACCCGTCCAGTGTGAGTTCGAGTCTCACCTGGGGCACTCAACCGACGACGTCGTGCCGCCGGTGCACGGATGAGGTGCACCGGCGGTGTTTTTATCGTTTTTGTCCGACGTGTATCCGACAAAACGCCCCCGTGTGTACCCGTGGGCCCCTCCCCCATCCGCCGCGTGGATTCCGCATCCATTCCCAGTGAAGGAACTCATGAGTATCTCTCCTCCCCGCGTGTCTCTTCTGTCTGTTGTCCTCAATGTCCTCCGCGGCGTCCTCATTGGGATGGCGGAGCTCGTCCCCGGGATCTCCGGCGGGACGGTGGCGCTCGTGGTCGGGATTTATGAACGAGCCCTGCACGCCGCTCACGCGCTGCTCCACTGCGCCAAGGTGCTTCTTCGCCGACCCTCCGAGTTCAAGGACGCTGCGCGGGCGGTGGACTGGGGGCTGCTCCTGCCCGTGGGGATCGGCATGGCGGGCGCGGTCTTCTCGCTCTCCTCGGTCCTCCACGCCTTCGTCACCCACCATCCGGAGACGAGCCGGGGGCTCTTTTTTGGCATGGTGCTCATGTCCCTCGCCGTACCACTCAGCATGATGGCCTGGCGGGTTCCTCGACGACGGCAGGCGCTCTACGGGCTGATCATCCTCGTGGGGGCTGCCCTCGCCTTCCTCTCGACGAGCCAGGTCTCGGAGCCGCACGCTCATCCCCCGCTCATTGCCATCTTCTTCGCTGCCTCGGTGGCGGTGTGCGCGCTGGTTCTCCCCGGGGTATCCGGCTCCCTCGTGCTCCTGGCGATGGGTCTCTACGCCCCGGTGATGGCAGCCGTCTCGGCGCGCCATGTGCCCACCCTGCTCGCCTTCGCGGCCGGCGCTCTGCTGGGGCTCGCACTCTTCGTCCGTGTGCTGGACTACCTCATGACCAGGTATCGCGACCTCACCCTCGCCGCCATGGGCGGGCTCATGCTGGGCTCGCTGCGCGCGCTGTGGCCGTGGCAGGATGAGTCCGGGGCGCTCAGCGGGCCGCAGGACCCCGTCGCGCTGCCCGTCCTCATGGTGGCCGTCGGCATGGGCGTGGTGCTTCTGGTCATCGCGGCGGAGAAGTGGGGCCTGGCCCGCGCCGGGAGCACGGCCGCACCAAGCGAGAAACACCCGTCTTAAGTTTTTCTCAAGGCGGCTATTAGACTCTTCATCATGACATTCTCGCGCCCTGTTCTCCGCCCGGCGCTAGGGATTCTCCTCTCCGCAACGCTCCTCACGGGGTGCGTCACCAATCATGAGACGGGAAACCCCGAGGGCTGGGAACCTATCACTCCCGCGGCCGTCGACGAGATCGCCGCGATGGTACCCCCAGAGATCTCCGCCAAGGGCTATCTCACCATGGGGACGAACCCGCCTTTCGCTCCCTTCGAGTTTAAGGACTCGGAGGGAAACATCATCGGCCTGGAGATCGACCTCGGGCGCGCGCTCGCCTCCGTCATGGGGCTGGAGCTCCGCCCTGTCGAGCAGGACTTCTCGAAGATCCTCCCCGCGGTGTCCGCCGGCACGATCGACTTCGGTGGCACGGGCTTCACCGATACCGAGGAGCGGCGAGCCAACTATGACTTCGTCAATTCCCTCTATGCCGGCGTGCAGTGGGCGCAGCAGACCGGCGACCACGTCGATCCCAACAATCCGTGCGGGCTGACCGTCGCGGTCCAGCGGACCACCGTCTCCGAGACCGACGACGTCCGTCCCAAGGCTGAGCAGTGCCTCGCCGAGGGCAAGGAACCGATCGAGGTCTTGGCCTATGACACCTCGGACAACGCGGCGACGGCCCTGGTCCTCGGCCGGGCTGACGCGCTGTCCGCCGACTCCCCGGTGACCTCCTGGGCGATCGAGCGGGCGAACGGGAAGATCGAGACCACCGGAGAGATGTTCCAAGCCGCGCCCTATGGTTATGCCGTGCCCAAGGGGTCTCCCCTGGGCCCGGCCCTCGGCGCCGCCATGCAGCACCTCATTGATACCGGCGAGTACGCCCGCCTCCTCCAACAGTGGAACATCCACGAGGGCTACTTAGACCGCGCCCTCATCAACGAACAGCCGCTCGGAACGAAGGATTAACGGAAACATGCAGGACACTCCGAACCCTCCCCAGCCTCAGCCCATCCAGGCCAAACCCCTTCGCCACCCGGGGCGTTGGATCGCCGCCGCGATCATCGTCGCGCTGCTCGCGTGGTTCATTATCTCTGCCCTCAACAACGAGGCCTATGGGTGGTCCACCTACGCCGCCTACCTTTTTGACACGCGGGTGGCCACGGCCGCCCTGCACACTCTGGCGCTCACGGTGCTCGCGATGCTCATCGGCGTGGTGCTTGGCGTGCTCGTCGCGGTCATGAGGATGTCCCCCAACGTGCTGCTCAAGACCGTGGCGTGGGCATACCTCTGGATTTTCCGTGGCACCCCGATTTATGTGCAGCTCGTCTTCTGGGGCCTGTTGGGCTCCATCTACCAGAGCCTCAACCTGGGCTTCACCGAGATTGACCTGCAGGATCTCCTGTCCAACATGTTCCTCCTCGCGGTCATCGGCCTCGGGCTCAACGAGGCGGCCTACATGGCGGAGATCGTTCGCTCCGGTATTCAGGCCGTCCCGGCCGGGCAGATGGAGGCCTCCCAGGCCCTCGGTATGAGCTGGTGGCTCACCATGCGCCGCACCGTGCTGCCGCAGGCGATGCGGATCATCATCCCGCCGACGGGAAGCGAGCTCATCTCCATGCTGAAGACCACCTCCCTCGTCGTCGCCGTTCCGTACACGGCGGAGCTCTACGGACGCAGCATTGATATTGCGAACTCGCTCTTCCAACCCGTCCCGCTGCTCCTCGTCGCCGCGACGTGGTACCTCTTCATCACCTCGCTGCTCATGGTGGGCCAGTACTTCCTGGAGAAGCACTATGATCGCGGGGCCAGCCGCGAGCTGACCGGGCGGCAGCTCGCCGCCCTCACCGACGCCGAAGGCGCCGTTCCCCACAACGTCACCATCGTGTCCACCCCGCCGAAGAAAGGGAGCCACTAAGCATGTCCACCCCCATGATTGACTGCCAGCAGGTCTGCAAGTCCTTCGGCCCCCAGCAGGTCCTCAAGGGCATTGATCTCCAGGTTCCCCAGGGCACCGTGACCTGCCTCATCGGCCCCTCCGGTTCCGGCAAGTCCACGCTCCTGCGCTGCGTGAATCACTTGGAGAAGATCACCGCTGGCCGGCTATACGTCGACGGCGAACTCATCGGCTACAAGGAGCGCAACGGTACGCTTTACGAGATCTCCGCGAAAGAGGCCGCCAAGCAGCGCGCGGACATCGGGATGGTCTTCCAGTCCTTCAACCTCTTCCCCCACCGCACGGCGCTGGAGAACATCATCGAAGCGCCCATTCACGTCAAGGGCATCGGCCGGAAGGAGGCTGAGGACAAAGCTCGCGTCCTCCTGGCCGAGGTGGGCCTCGAGCACAAGGCGGATGCCTACCCCGCCCAGCTCTCCGGCGGGCAGCAGCAGCGCGTCGCCATCGCGCGGGCGGTGGCCATGGAGCCCAAGCTCATGCTCTTCGATGAGCCGACCTCCGCGCTGGACCCGGAGCTCGTGGGCGAGGTTCTCCGCGTCATGCGCAACCTGGCGGAGCAGGGAATGACGATGCTCGTCGTCACCCACGAGATCGGCTTTGCCCGCGAGGTGGCGGACACCGTCGCCTTCATGGATGGCGGGGTCATCGTGGAGGCGGGAGATCCACGCAGCGTCATCGATCACCCCACGCACGAGCGGACCCGGACCTTCCTGTCCAGCCTCCTCTAGGACAAGTTAGCGCGGGCCCTCGCGGCGCCCGCGCAACGCAGAGCCCAGGGCTCGGTGACGGGATTTTTCGGTAACGCTCCCCGCCGCCGGGCCTTAATCTGTGCCCTGGGTGCCCCACTTCCGCTCGATCGCGGCGGCCACGCCCGGGGGCACGAGATCCGCAATCGCTCCGCCATAGCGGGCCACCTCCTTGAGGAGGGTCGAGGAGATATAGCCCCACTGCGGAGAGGTGAAGAAGAAGAGCGTGTCAATGCCGGAGAGCCGGCGATTCATCTGCGCCATGGGGAGCTCGTATTCGTAGTCCAGGGAGCTGCGCAGGCCCTTGACAATCGCGTCCACGCCGTGGCTGCTCGTGTAGTCAACGAGCAGGCTGGACCACCACTCCACGCTCACCGAGGGCCAGGGGGCGACGGCCTCGCGGATGAGCTCCACCCGTTCCTCGAGGGTGAACAATCCGCTGGTTTTCTGGGGATTCCCCGTCACGAGCACGACGACCTCATCGAACTGCTGCGCCGCGCGCTCGATGATGTCGAGGTGCCCATTCGTGATCGGGTCAAAACTCCCCGGGCAGACGACCTTCATTCCTTCTCCTCCCGGTGGAAGAACGCCATGTCCATGCGCGCGATCCCATAGGTCCGCTTCTTCAGCTTCTGGTTGGTGGGCTCATAGCCCTCAGGCCACTCGGGCTCGCGTGAGTCCACGTGACGCTCGATGACCACCATGGCCTCGTCAGCAAGGAGCGGCTCGAGCGCCCGGAGGATCTCCTCCACCGTCTCCGTGCTGAGATCATAGGGAGGGTCGGCCAGGACCAGGTCGAAGTGCCGCCGAGGCGCGGTGGCCACATAGCTCGACGCCTGCTGCTCGACGACCGTCGCCCCCGGAAGGCCCACCTTCTCCACGTTCGAGCGGATGACGGCCAGCGCCTGGCGCTGGTTCTCCACCAGAACCACCTCCTGGGCGCCGCGGCTCAGCGCCTCGAGCCCGAGGGCCCCGGTGCCGGCGAAGAGGTCGAGGACCGTGCGCCCCTCGAATCCGAAGCGCACCTGGAGGGAGGAGAAGAGCCCCTCCTTGGCGCGATCGGAGGTCGGGCGCGTTCCCTCCGGCGGCACTTTGAGCTTGCGGCCGCGGGCGATGCCGGAAATGATCCTCGGCTGGGACATCAGTGCTCCTCCACGATGAGTAAGAGATCTCCGCCGGACACATCGGCGAAGTCAGGGTGCTGAAACGTCGTTGCTGTGCCCGGCCCCGGGGAATACACGGGGGCCTCCAGCTTGACCGCCTCCACGATAGCGAGCACGTCACCAGTGTCCACCGCCTGGCCCGGCTGCACCTGGTAGTGCACGATTCCCGCGAAGGGGGCGCAAATATTCATACCCGTAGGGTATCGCACCTAGCTTTTGTCGAGATAGCCATAGTCGACGTCGTCCAACTGCCCCGCCAGCCGGGCAGCAGCCGCCGGATCGGCGCGTACGAAGGCGGCGGCGTCCTCGTGGGCGCGGGCGATGAGGTCGCCGTCGTCGACAACACTGATGAGCTTGAGCGAGCGGGTGTGCCCAGACTGCCGGGTGCCCAGCACGTCCCCCTCCTCGCGGTGGCTGAGGTCCTCCTCAGCGAGACGGAAACCGTCCGTGGTGGATTGCACAGCCACGAGCCGCTCGTGGGCGGGTGTGCCCACCTCCGCGCTGGTGAGGAGGAGGCAGAGCGAATCCTCGCTGCCCCGCCCCACGCGGCCGCGCAGCTGGTGCAACTGGCTGATACCGAAGTTCTCTGCCTCCCGGATGACCATCATGGTGGCGTTGGGGACGTCGACGCCCACCTCGATGACGGTGGTCGCGACGAGGATATCCGCCTCCCCCTTGCTGAAGCGGGCCATCGCGGCGTCTTTCTCCTCCCCGCTCATCCGGCCGTGGAGGAGCTCCACGCGAAGATCCGCGAAGGCGCCGCCGGGGGCCGTGACCTGCGAGTAATAGTCCAGCACCCCGCCCTCGTTCTCGATGCGCGGGCACACGATATATACCTGGTGGCCCCGCTGCACCTCCTCGCGGATGCGCTCATCCACGCGTGCCATCCACACCTGGCGCTCGACGGGGACCACTGTCGTCTGGATCGGGCGCCGCCCGCCCGGCAGCTCCCACAGCACCGAGACGCTGAGATCCCCGAACACCGTCATGGCGATCGTGCGGGGGATGGGGGTGGCCGTCATGACGAGCTGATGCGGCACCAGCCCGTCCCTGCCCTGGGTGCGCAGCTGGTCCCGCTGTTCCACGCCGAATCGGTGCTGCTCATCGACCACGACGAGCCCCACGTCGAAGAACTCCACCGAGTCCTGAATGAGCGCGTGCGTGCCCACCACAATGTCCGCCTGGCCGCTCATGATGGCCAGCAGCGCCTCGCGCTTCGCCGCCGTCCCCATCGAGCCGGAGAGCGTCACCACGCTCGTCCCCAACCCGGCGCGCCCAATGAGGCCCATGAGAGAGCGGGCGTGCTGCGCGGCGAGGACCTCGGTGGGCGCGAGCAACGCGCATTGCCGCCCGGAGTCCACCACCTGGAGCATGGCGAGGAGCGCCACGACGGTCTTCCCGGATCCCACGTCCCCCTGGAGGAGGCGGGACATGGGCGTGTCCCGGGAAAGGTCGGCCATGATCTCCGCGCAGACGGCGCGCTGCCCCTCGGTGAGCTCGAAGGGGAGATGGGATTGGAGAGTCTCGACGGAGGAGTCCGCGCCGGGGGCCGCACCCGGGCAGGCCGGGGCAGGGCGACGTTCGTGGTCGGCGCGCCGGACGGCCATGACGAGGGCGAGGCCCAGCGCCTCGTTGTACTTCAGCCGCTCGCGGGCGGCGCGGGGGCCTTCGGGCCCGGGCTCGTGGATGCCGCGGAGGGCGTCGTCGAGGCCTGGGAGGTCGCTGGGTGGCGGGTTGAGGGGCTCGGGGATGGGTGGGAGTCCCTCGAGGACGTGGTGGATGGCGGCCAAGATCCGCCAGGAGGCGAGGCGGGCGGTGGCCGGGTAGATGGGCAGGTAGTCGCGCTCGAGCAGGGTGGTGTCGAGGGAGTGCCCGGGGTAGGCGGCCATCGCCTTGAGGATCCCGGTGCCCTCCCCGCCGTGGGCGGCGGAACCGGGCCCGGGGGCGATGACAAAGAAGTTCGGCTGGGTGAGCTGCGGCGCGTCGCGGAAGAAGGAGAGCTTGCCGGTGAGCATGACCTGGGTGCCGTCGGTAAGGAGGCGGGCCGCGTAGGGAGAGTGGAAGAACGTCACGGCGATGCTCTCCGCGCCGTTGCGCACGCGGAGGGTGAGCCGGCTCTTCTTCCCGGCGTGGACGACGCGCGCGTGGCTGACCTCGCCAAGGAAGCTGATGGTGTCCCCCTCCTGGGCGGCGGCGAGGCTCGTCATGTCCCCGTGGCGGCTGTAGCTGCGCGGATAGTATTCCAGTAGCTCGCTGACGGTGCTGAGCCCGAGATGCTGGGTAAGCGCGCGGGCTTCCTTCTCCGGGAGAACCTCGCCGAGGGCCCGCTCGTCCTGCCATCCCAGCATGAGCTATTCCACCCCCACTTCTGCCGTGCAGGCGAGCCCCCGGGCGGGGTAGACCATGATCTCCACGTCCTCGGGGAGAGCGTGGCGCGCGCGGAGGGCGTCCTCGGTGCAGACGTCGGCGAGGTCGGCGTCGAGGAGGATGGTGAGCTGCTCGCAGCGCCCGCCCTCCGAGAGCGTGAGCACCGCGCGAGCGATGACCTCCACGAGGTCCTCCCCCGTGGCCACCGTTTCCGGCCCCCAGTGGGCGATGTACTCCCCCGCCGCCACAGATCCTTCGGTGGTGAACGTCGCCTGCGTTGCGGTCTCGACGACGGCCGTCCGCATCGCGTTGGCGGCCTCCGTCATGTTGAAGGTGGCGACACCGAGCGGGGCATCAGCATCATGCACAGCAAGGGCCGCGATGCCATCGGCGAGGTGCCGCGTGGGAATGAGCGTGATGGCTTGGGAGAAGGCGTGACCAGCCTTTTCCACCGAGATGAGCTCACGGCGGCTGAGCAGCCCGTTGGGGAGCAGAATCACTTCGGCGGCCCCGGCGCGACGGACGGTCGCGATGATGTCGCTCACCACGGTCTCCGAGGGCTCGATGACGCTCACCCCCGCCGAGGTGTAGAGGTCGCCGATCGTCCCGGGCTGCGCGAGCGCGACGATGAGCCTTCCCGGTGCGTGGACGTGCGCGGCGGGAAGGACCTCCAGGCGGAGGTTGCTCACCGCGCCGTGGCGGTAGCAGCACTCGATGACCTCCCCCGCGCGGGTGCTATGGATGTGGATGGTGGCGGGGGCGTCCTCGCCGTGGATGCTCGACTTCCCGATGATGAGCGAGTTCCCCATCGGCCGCAGCTCCGCTTCCAGCGCCTCGAGGTTCGCGTGCTCGATGCTCAGCATGACCTCGATCTCCGCGGAGGGGCCCACGGCCTCGGCCGCCGGGGGCTCGGGGGCCGACGGGATACTGGGCGCCGCCCCGGCGGAGGCTGCTCCGCTGACTTCGTCAAGGAGGGTTTCGAGCAGGATGAGAAGCCCCGATCCCCCGGCGTCGACGACGCCCGCGTGGCGGAGAGCGGGGAGCTGGCTCGGTGTCGCGGCGAGGGCCTGGCGGGCCGCCGCGACGACGCGCCGGAGGGTGGTGAGCAGGCCGTGCTTGTCCTCCGTCGATTCCCTCGCCGCGATAGCGGCCGCCCGCAACACCGTAATGACCGTCCCCTCGACGGGCTCGGCGATGGCGCTATCCACGAGCTTCACCGCCGTGGCGAGGCACTCTGTGACCGTCTGCGCGTCGACCGGCCCCTGGCTCGCCGTGTGGGCGACGGCCCTCAGGATCTGGGAGAGGACGAGGCCAGAATTGCCCCGCGCTCCGCGCACCGCCCCCTGGGCGAGGGCGCGCGCTGAGGCCGCAAGGTCCTCCGGCTCCTCCGGCAGAGCGGCCACCGCGGAGTCGATGGTGTGGGCCATATTCGAGCCGGTATCTGAATCCGGCACGGGAAAAACGTTGAGGGAGTTGATCTCCGCGCGCCGGGCGTTGAGCTCATCACGGGCACGCGCCATCCACTGATGGAGGACCGCCGCGTTGAGGGCGTTGAGAGAGGATGAGGCCGACGCTGTCATAGGCGCCAGTCCACGGGTTGAGCGCCCTGATCCCGGAGGATGGCATTGGCCCGGCTAAAGGGGCGCGAGCCGAAGAATCCCCGGTGGGCGGAGAGGGGTGAGGGGTGGGGCGAGCACACGCACGGTGTATTGCCGAGGAAGGCTTGGGTGGACTGGGCGTCGCGCCCCCAGAGGATGGCCACGAGCGGGGCGTCCCGCTCCGCGAGGGCACGGATGGCGCACTCGGTGACGCCCTCCCAGCCGCGGTTGCGATGGCTACCAGCTTTCCGCGGCTGGACGCTGAGCACCCGGTTAAAGAGTGCCACCCCCTGACGAGACCACGGCGTGAGGTCACCATCCTGGGGCTCGGGGATCCCGAGGTCATCAGAGAGCTCGCGGAAGATGTTCACGAGGCTCTTCGGCAGCGGCCGCACCCCCGGCTGCGTGGAAAAGCTGAGCCCCATGGCGTGGCCCGGCGTCGGGTAGGGATCCTGGCCAACGATGAGCACTTTCACCTCATCAAAGGGGTATTCGAAGGCTTTGAGCACGTCGTGGCCAGCCGGAAGGAAGCCACGCCCGGCGCGCTGTTCCTCGCGGAGGAAGTCACCGAGGCGGTGGATCGTCTCCTCCACCGGGGCGAGCACCGGACGCCAACTGGGGTGAACAGGCAATTCTTGAGTCATGACACTTAAAAACTTACCCAGCCTCCGCGATGGGCGGGGCTCTGCCCCCCGATGGTGATGTCCTCCGGCCCCTTATGGACGGAGCCGATGGTGCGGAAGCCGCTGGGCACGTCGGTGGCCGTGGTGGCGATGAGGGTGTGGTCCTCCCCGCCGCAGAGCACCCACTCCCAGGGGTCGGCGTCGAGGAGCGCCGCGGCCTCCTCCATGAGCGCGGAGGGGCGGATGGCCTCGGGGTCGAGGTCAATGCGCACGTGGGAGCGCTGCGCCATGAGGCCGAGGTCCGCGGTGAGCCCGTCGGAGTTGTCGGTCATGGCCGTGGCCCCGGTGGAGCGGGCCACCATCCCCCGCCCAGGCACGAGGCTGGGCGTGCGATGCGCCGCGACGAGCGGAGCGAACTCCCGGGGGAAGTCCGTGCCATAGCGCTCGAGCAGCGCCAACCCGGCCGCGCTGTGCCCGATCTCCCCGCTCGCGACGACCTTCTGCCCCGGCCGGGCGCGGTCGATGGTGAGCTCCGGGAGGTTGCCGCCCAGGGAGCCCAGCGCCGTCACCGAGAGCACAAGGTGATCGCCGGAGGTGAGGTCCCCGCCCACGAGCTCCGCCGAGAAATCCGCCACGCGCAAGGCAATCCCCCGCGCGATTCCGCGGAGCACCGAGACGGGGGTACTCGGCGGGGCGGAGAGGGCGAGAAGCGCTGCCGTCGGGCGCGCCCCCATGGCCTGGATGTCCGCGAAGTTCTGGACGATCGCCTTGTGCCCGATCTGCTCCGGGGTGGACCAATCCATCCGGAAGTGGCGTCCCTCGACGAGCATGTCCGTCGTGACCACCACCCTCGAGTTCGGCGAGGCGTGGCCGAGCACCGCCGCGTCATCGCCATTGTGCCGTGAGGGCGAGACCTTCTGGATCTCCTCGATCGCGCGATGCTCACCGATATCGCCAATCGTCAGTTCTGTCATGAGGCCTCCTCGGGCGTGATGGTCACGGTGGATACACTGACAATCATGCATGCTGAGTCGTCCTCACCATTTAACCGCACGCTCACGCTCATTTCTCTGAGCTTGGCGATTCTTTTCGTCATCGGCGTGCTCATCAGCGGACGCATGGTGTTTCAGCACGCAAGCCAACAACCCATCGGGATGTCCGCTCTCCCCGCCCCCGACGCCCAAACCCCGGAGTGCACGCAGCTCCTCGATTCCCTCCCCTCGACGCTCGACGGCCACCGCCGCGCCGAGCTCGTCGACCCGGCCCCCGAGGGGGCCGCAGCATGGGGAGAGTTCGGGCAACGCGCCATCAGCCTGCGCTGCGGGGTGACCCCGCCCGCCCAGTTCACGGCCCTCTCCGACCTCCAGGAGATCGACGGAACCGACTGGCTCCTCGTGGGCGATGCCACCCCCGGCTCCCAGATGAAGACCTTCTATGCGCTCAACCGGGCTGTCGTCGTCGCGCTCACCTATGACCAAGGTGGGGCCGATACTCCCCCCGAGGAGATCACGAGCCTCCTGGCGGACATGCCCACGACGACGCGCTCGCCCCAGCCTGCTCCCCTCGCCTCCCTTCCCCGCGCCGCGGGCTCCGCGGCCTCCTGCCGCGCGCTGCTCGCCCACCTGCCGGAGACGCTCGGCACGGACGGCGTCTACACCCGGGAGGAGCTCAAGGAATCGGGGCACACAGACACCGGTCTTCACCCCGAGAGCGACGCCGTGTGGACCGCCCCCGGCCTGGAACCTGTCGTCCTGCGCTGCGGGACCGAGCTCCCCGCGAGCTACCAGCCGGGCGTGGAGCTGCACCAGGTCAATGACATCCCCTGGTTCGAGGACACCGAGCTCGCCCCCGGAAGCACGGCCTCCACATGGTATGCCCTGGGGCGCGACGCCACGGTGGCTGTGAGCATGCCGCAGGAGGCGGCGGCGAGCGTCTCCGTCGACCTCGGCGCGGCGATCTCCCAGCACACGAAGAAGACGAGCGACTAAACACTCGCCCGCTTAGCCTCGCAGCGTGGTGTCCTCCACGTGCTCCTCATTCTTCGGCTCTGCGGCCTGGCGGATGAGGATGCTGAGAAGCTCCGCGTAGTCAATGCCCGTCGCGCCGAAGACCTGCGGATACATGGAGATGGGCGTGAAGCCCGGCATGGTGTTCACCTCGTTGAGGATGGGGCCCTCAGCGGTGAGGAAGAAGTCCACCCGGGCGAGCCCCCGCGCGTTCATCGCGGTGAAGGCGGTCTCAGCGAGCTGGCGAAGGCGGGTTGTCGTCTCCTCGTCATAGGGGGCGGGGATGGATGCGGAGACGACGTCGTCGAGGTACTTCGTCTCAAATCCGTAGAAGCCCTCCTCGGAGGAGTTTGTGCCATTGAGCTTGGCGGGCACGCTGCTGAGGATGCGGCCATCGGGGAACTCCAGCACCCCCACTTCCACCTCGTCCCCGATGAGTTCGGCCTCCACGAGGACCTTCGGGTCCTGCAGAGCGGCTTGAGTGATGGCCTCGCTGAGCTCATCCCAGGCCTCCACCTTGGACACCCCAATGGACGAACCCCCGCGGGCCGGCTTCACGAACACCGGGAGGCCAAGATACTCGCGCTCCTCCGCGGTGAGCTCCGTGCGCCCGCACACGACGATGTCGCGGGTCACCGGGATGCCCGCCTCACGCATGATCTTCTTTGTGTACTCCTTGTCCATCCCGCAGGCGGAGGCCAAAACACCCGGACCCACGTAGGGCAGCCCGGAGAGCTCGAAGAAGCCCTGGATGGTCCCGTCCTCCCCGAAGGGCCCGTGCAGCACGGGGAACGCGACGTCCACCTGCGCGTAGAGCGAGCCGTCCTCGACGAAACGCAGCTCCCCGCGGCGCTCAGGGTTCACGGAGAGATAGATCTCCGGGGCAGAATCATCCACGCTCGGCAGCACCCGATCCACCGTCCGGAGCTTCTCCGGGTCTTTCTCCCCCGTCACCCACCGGCCTGCGGCGGTGATGCCCACGGGGATGACCTCGAAGGCCTCGGCATCGAGGTGGGCCATGATCGCGCCGGCGGACACACACGAGACGTTGTGCTCGGAACTGCGGCCGCCGTAGATCACGGCAACCCTCGTACGCGTGGTGCTGCTACTCATGGCTAGAAAGTGTACAGGTGCGGATTATTCCGCCTTCTTTGACCGCCCCATGAGCGCCCGCACCATGTCACCGACGTCCATGCCGTGATGACAGACCGCGAAAACCGCCTGGGTAATCGGCATATCGACGCCATGATGCTGGGCCAGCTCATAGATCGAGGCCGAGGACACTACGCCCTCCGCCACCTGCCCGTGCGTGGCCTCGGCGGCCTCCTCCACCGTGGCGCCCTGCCCCAGGCGAGCGCCAAAGGTCCGGTTGCGAGAAAGCGTCGAGGAACACGTCGCCACGAGGTCACCGAGCCCCGCCAAGCCCGCAAAGGTGCGCGGCTCGGCGCCCAGCGCCACCCCGAGACGGGTGATCTCCGCCAAGCCTCGGGTGATGAGCGTGGCCGAGGTGTTGTTCCCCAAACCCCGCCCCGAGGCCACACCGCAGGCCAGCGCGATGACATTCTTGCAAGCCCCGCCGATCTCGCAACCGACGACGTCCGTGTTCGTGTAGGGGCGGACATAGGGTGTGGCGCAGGCGCTCTGGACGGTCCGGGCGCGATCCTCATCGACGCAGGCGATCACCGTGGCCGCGGGCTGTTCCTCGGCGATCTCCCGGGCGAGGTTCGGCCCCGAGAGCACCGCGATCCTCTCGGCGGGGGCGCCCGTCACGTCGGCGATGACCTCGCTCATGCGCAGGAAGGTGCTTTTTTCCACGCCCTTGGAGATGCTGAGCAGGGTGGCGTCGTCGGGAATATCCTCCCGCCACCGGGCGAGGTTCTCCCGCATGGTTTGGGAGGGGACAGCCGGAACGATGATGTCCGCGCCCCGCAGGGCCTGGGCGGCGTCGGAGGTCCCCCTGAGCTGCTCGGGGAGGGTGATGCCGGGGAGGTAGTCGGGGTTCGCGTGCTGCTCCTCGATGGTGGCTGCCAGCTCGGGGCGCCGGGCCCACAGAGTCACCCTGTTGCCCGCATCCGCGAAGACTTTCGCCAGCGTTGTCCCCCAGGATCCGGCCCCCATGATGGCGACGTTGTGCATCGATACTCCTCCATTCCCAGACGTCAAGAACTCGCTGACATGCATCTTACGGCCAGATTCGCACCTGCACAGCGCGTGCGAGACAATAACAGGTATGTCGAAACGCCCGCACGAATATGACAAGGACCGTGCAGGGGACCTTGATGTCACCGGAAGGCACCAAAGCATCCCCGTGCGGCCGCGCAAGGAGTTCTCTCGAACGACGCTCGCTGCCGGGGCCGTGCTCTGGCGCGGCGATCTTGATGATCCCGAGAGCGTCGAGGTCGCGGTCATTCACCGACCCCACTACGACGACTGGTCCCTCCCCAAGGGCAAGGTTGACGCCGGTGAGAATCTCGTCGCCACCGCCGCGCGCGAAATTCGTGAGGAGACGGGGTACGACATTCGCCTGGGGAAGCTCCTCGGCCGCGTGCACTATCCCGTAGGCCAGCGCACCAAGGTGGTCTACTACTGGACGGCCAAGGTGATCGGAGGGGAATTCACCCCCAACAATGAGGTCGATGAGCTGCGCTGGCTGCCCCCCGCACAAGCCCGGGAGCTGCTCAGCTACGACATCGACGCGGGGGTGCTCGACAAGGCGGAGAAGCGTTTCACCCTCCCCGCGACAAGCCGCATCCTCTACGTCCGCCACGCCCACGCCTTCCAGCGGCGCAACTGGGCGGGGGATGACAACCTGCGCCCCCTCGACAAGAAGGGGCAGCGTCAAGCCCAGGCGCTCGTCTCCCTGCTGGCCTTCTACCGTCCTCATCGGCTCTATTCCGCCGAGCCCCAGCGCTGCCAGCTCACCGCCGATCCCCTGGCGATGGCCCTGGGCAAGGACGTGACCGTGGACCCCATCTACGGCGACCAGGCCTGGCTCCACTCCATGACCGACGCCCAGCAGGCGATGACTGAGCTCATCGACGCCGGCGGCACGTCCGTCGTCGTGAGCCAGGGGCTCATCATCCCCGACATGATCGCCTGGCTGACCAACCAGGGCCGCCTCCCCCTCCCCGAGCGCTCCATCAAGGCGAAGAAGGGTTCCACCTGGGTCTTGAGCTTCCACCACGGGGATCTCACCGGGGCTGATTACCTCCCGAGCCCCCTGCCAGTGAAGTAACCGCGCACCCTCGGCTTCGATTCACCCCGCCGCCTGCCCTGTGGGAATCGTGGCGGCGGGGTGTCGTGTGCGCAGGGCGGGATGGATCTAGGGCTGGATGACCGGCTTGAAGGAGGGGCGGGAGGCCTCATAGGCCTCGATGTCCTTCTCGCGGCGCAGGGTGAGCCCTATATCGTCGAGCCCCTCCATGAGGCGCCACTGGGTGTAATCGTCGATCTCGAAGCGGTAGATGTTCTCCCCCGCCTGCGCCGTCCGCTCGCCGAGGTTCACCGTGATCTCCAGCCCGGGCTCTTGCTCCAGCTGTTTCCACAGCAGCTCGATGTCGGACTGCTCCATGATCGCCGCGAGGAG
Organism: Corynebacterium uropygiale; assembly: GCF_021568315.1. Classification (GTDB taxonomy): domain Bacteria; phylum Actinomycetota; class Actinomycetes; order Mycobacteriales; family Mycobacteriaceae; genus Corynebacterium; species Corynebacterium uropygiale. The sequence goes on along the minus strand of NZ_JAKGSI010000003.1, from coordinate 347,349 downwards.
CCCCGCTTTGCCGGCGTTGCCTCGGAAGATGTCGGCGAAGCGGGAGGAAAAGACCACCCGGAAGCCGTAGTCCATGAGCGCCCACACGGCGTGCTCACGGGACGAGCCCGTACCGAAGTCCGGCCCCGCCACGAGCACAGAGCCATTGCGGTAGGACGGCTGGTTGAGCACGAAGTCCGGATCGTTCTTCCGCCAGTTCGAAAAGAGACCATCATCGAAGCCGGTGCGGCTCACCCGCTTGAGGTAGACGGCCGGGATGATCTGGTCCGTATCGACATTCGATCGCATGAGCGGAACGCCGACACCAGTGTGAATAGTGAACTTCTCCATGATTCCTTCTCCTCCGATTCGCTCTTAGCTGACCGCCGCGGCCGCTTCGCTGGGCTGGGGATCAAGGTCGGCGGGGCTCGCGAGGTGCCCGGCCACTGCCGTCGCCGCGGCCACCGCCGGGGAGACGAGGTGGGTGCGCCCGCCCGGCCCCTGGCGCCCCTCAAAGTTGCGGTTCGACGTCGACGCCGAACGCTCGCCGGGGGCCAGCTGGTCGGGGTTCATTCCCAGGCACATCGAGCAGCCGGCGGTGCGCCACTCCGCGCCGAATGCGGTGAAGATGGCGTCGAGCCCCTCCTCCTCCGCCTGCTCCTTCACCATCGTCGACGAGGGCACGACCATCATCCGCGTGTTCTTCGCGATCGTGCGCCCCTTAACGACGGCAGCCGCGGCGCGAAGATCCTCGATCCGCGCGTTCGTGCAGGAGCCAAGGAAGACGGTGTCAATAGCGATCTCCCGCAGGGGCGTGCCCGGGGTGAGATCCATGTAGCGCAGGGCCTTCTCGGCGGCGGCCTTGTCATTGTCGTTGGTGAAGGACTCGGGATCAGGAACCTCGGAGTCCAGGGGCAGACCTTGACCGGGGTTAGTACCCCACGTGACGAAGGGGCTGAGTGAGGATCCGTCGATATGGACCACCGTGTCGAACTCGGCGCCCTCATCGGTAGCGAGCGTGCGCCAGTACTCCACGGCCCTGTCCCACTCCTCGCCCTTCGGGGCGAACTCGCGCCCTTTGAGGTACTCGAAGGTCGTGTCGTCGGGGGCGATCATGCCGGCGCGGGCGCCGGCCTCGATGGACATGTTGCAGATGGTCATGCGCGCTTCCATGCTGAGCTTGCGGATCGCCTCGCCGCGGTACTCAATGATGTGCCCCTGGCCGCCGCCGGTACCGATCTTCGCGATGATCGCGAGGATGAGGTCCTTGGCGCTCACCCCCTCGGGCAGCTCGCCGCTCACCTCGATGGCCATGGTCTTGAAGGGCTTGAGGGAGAGCGTCTGCGTCGCCATGACGTGCTCCACCTCGGAGGTGCCGATGCCCATCGCGATCGACCCGAAGGCGCCGTGGGTGGAGGTGTGCGAGTCACCGCAGACGATGGTCATCCCCGGCTGCGTGGCCCCGAGCTGCGGCCCCACGGTGTGCACGATGCCCTGCTTCACATCCCCCATCGGGTGCAGGCGCACGCCGAACTCTTCGCAGTTCTTGCGCAGCGTCTCCACCTGGGTCCGGGAGGTGGGGTCACCGATCTCCAGGAGGTTCCCCCGCACGATGCCCTCTGTGGGCACGTTGTGATCTTCGGTAGCCAGGTGCAGCTCCGGGTGACGCATGCGGCGCCCCGCCAGCCGGAGGCCGTCGAAGGCCTGCGGGGAGGTCACCTCATGGAGCAACTGCAAGTCAATGTAGATAAGATCGGGTTCGCCGTTCTCCCCATGAACGACGACGTGGTCCCGCCACACTTTTTCGGCCAAGGTCAGTTTCTTCTCACCGGCCATGGGTTGAGTCACCTCTTTCTCGCTGAGTGCACGCCCTCGGGCTGGAGGGTGGATTCTCAATATATGGAATGTTAATATCGTGGTATGGGACAGTATAGCGTAACCGCCAGCTCCGGAATCAAAGTGCTCGACCGAGCCGTCGCCATCATGACTGCTGTTGCTGCGCAACCTCGCTCACTCGCTGAACTCTGCGAAGCCACCGAACTTCCCCGCGCCACCGCGCACCGCCTCGCCACCGCGCTGGAAACGCACCGCCTCCTCGCCCGCACGTCCGACGGACGCTGGTCGGTGGGCCCCGCGCTCTCGAGTTTGAGTATCGGCGGCAAGGATCAACTCATCGACGCCGCCACCCCGATCATGGCCTCCCTCATGGCCACCACCAACGAGTCCGTGCAGCTCTACCAACTCACGGGCACCACCCGGACGTGCATTGCCTCCCAGGAGCCGCCGGTCGGCCTCCACAATACGGTCCCCGTCGGCGCCCGTATGGCGCTCACCGCGGGCTCCGCTGCGAAGATCTTCCTCGCCTATTCCTCCCCAGGACTGCGGCACACCATCCTCCCCCACGCCGTCTTCACCGAAAAGGACCTCGAAGACGTCCGGGCGCGCGGCTGGTCCGAGTCCGTCTCCGAGCGCGAAATCGGCCTGGCCAGCCTCTCCGCCCCCGTCTTCGAGGGCAACGGCCTCTTCGTCGCGGTCCTTTCCATCTCCGGCCCGGCCGACCGCCTTCGCCCACACCCCGGGGAGAAGTGGGGCACGCAGCTCCTCGCTGCCGCCACGGAGCTCTCCAACGCGCTCTAAGTTCCACCCCCTGTGGGTGCCGACGCGCACCCGCCGCCCACACAGCATGACGCCCGCCTGGGGCTTGCGGTCTCCCAGGCGGGCGAATTCTTTGCTGTCATCGCGCCTTCACTCTCGTCCCGATCGTGGCGAAGGCGGAGGTTTCTTCCCTACGGAAGCGGGCGCAGTGTTCGTCCTAGCTGAGCGCCTATGCTTCTCGTAGCGTCCGCGTGACCCTGAGGGGGACTAAAGGCCACTGTGCACGAGTATGACGGTCGTGATGCAGCTCATCTGACGCTGAGCGATCATCATGTGGTAGTCAAGCTCCTGCTTCTCGCGAGAATTGCGGGGTGGAAGTCTGGATTATGGCAATGCCGCTTGTGCTACAACTGCCGATCGCTGCGGTCAGGGTTCAGAGTGTGACGTTCTGCCATACACTCCCCTTTCCGTTGTGGTGATAGTTCCTTGGGGGCGGGGCCGCTAGCGTGCCTCGCTGCCCCTGAGTGTACTCCGCCATAGCCTCGCGGGAGGGTGGGATATATCACAAAAGCCCGGCCTTTCCGAAGAAAGACCGGGCTGGTAGTACCCCGTACGGGATTTGAACCCGTGTTACCGGCGTGAGAGGCCGGCGTCCTAGGCCGCTAGACGAACGGGGCCGAAGCGGAACAAGACAGAAGATTAAACGACACGTGCGTTATTCACCAAATCCCCAGGTAGAAACGTGTTTTTTCAGCTTCAACCCCAAGGCTCCACACACGCGCTCGCCCGCCCCCTGACGCACGCTTCCCTTCTCCCGCAGCCGTCCCATGTCAGCACAGAGAAAAGCCCGGCCTTTCCGAAGAAAGACCGGGCTGGTAGTACCCCGTACGGGATTTGAACCCGTGTTACCGGCGTGAGAGGCCGGCGTCCTAGGCCGCTAGACGAACGGGGCGGATCGGTCAGAATAAACCGAAGCTGGCCTACCAGGACTCGAACCTAGAATGACGGTACCAGAAACCGTTGTGTTGCCAATTACACCATAGGCCATCGTTGCGATCTGGGGAGCAGGTCATCCCTGCGCCGTGCAACGGGGATTAATATAACCACAATCCCCGTAGCTCCACAAATCGCCTGGTAGGGGCACATTTTAGCGCTCGCCACAGTGCCCCTCTTTGCCCCGTTCCCGACCCCACATCGGAGCCACAAATCGAGGACTAGGCTCCGTTCTGCTGCGCGGAGGCCCACGGGGTCTGGCTCCGGGCGGCCTTCAGTCGGGCGAGGGTGGACTCCCGGCCCAGCAGCTCCATGGACTCAAAGAGCGGCGGGGAGACAGCAGCGCCCGTGACACCAACACGCAGCGCCCCATAGGCCTTCCGAGGCTTCAGGCCCAGCTTCTCGATGAGGGCGCCGCTCAGCGCCTTCTCGATCTCCTCCGTGGTCCACTCGGACACGCCCTCCAGCGCCGCGATCCCCTCGTCGAGAGCCTGCACGGCGTCCTCCTTGAGGTTCTTGCGCGCGGACTTCTCGTCAAGGGTGAGGTCCTCATCCTTGGTGACGAGGAAGGAGAGGAGCCCGTAGGCGTCGCCGAGAGTCTTGATCCGGGTCTGCACGAGCTGCGCGGCGATCGCGAACTTCTCGGCCGGGTAGTCCTCCGGGAAATCCGTGAACTCCGTGAGGTAGTCGCGCAGGCGGCGCTCGAACTCCTCCGGGGAGAGGCGGCGGATGTGGTCGGCGTTGATCGCTTCGAGCTTCTTCTGGTCGAACCGGGCAGGATTGCCGAGGACATCGGAGACGTCGAAGTGCTCGACGAACTCCTCCACGCTGAAGATGTCCTGGTCCTTGCTCAACGACCAGCCGAGCAGAGCCAGGTAGTTGATCATGCCCTCGGGGATGATGCCGGCGTCCCGGTGGTTGAAGAGGTTCGACTGCGGATCGCGCTTGGAGAGCTTCTTGTTGCCCTCGCCCATGACGAAGGGCAGGTGGCCGAAGGTCGGAATCGTCTCGGCCACCCCGATGCGGATGAGCGCCTCATAGAGTGCCAGCTGGCGCGGGGTGGAGGACAGCAGGTCCTCGCCGCGCAGCACGTGGGTGATGCCCATGAGGGCGTCGTCGACGGGGTTGACGAGCGTGTACAGCGGCTGACCATTGGAACGCGCCACCACATAATCCGGCTGCGTCGAGGGAGCGAACTCCATGTCCCCACGCACGAGGTCATGCCACGCCCACGTCTTCTCTGGCATGCGCAGGCGCCACACCGGCTTGCGGCCCTCGGCCTCGAAGGCGGCGATCTGCTCCTCGGTGAGATCGCGATCAAAATTGTCATAGCCCAGCTTGGGGTCTCGGCCGGCGGCGCGGTGCCGCTCCTCCACCTCCTGCGCCGTCGAGTAGGCCGGGTAGACCTCGCCCGCGTCGATGAGCTTTTTCAGCACATCCTGGTAGATCTTCCCGCGGAGGCTCTGCCGGTACGGCTCATGCGGCCCGCCCTTCACGACGCCCTCATCCCAGTCCAAGCCCAGCCAGGTCAGGGAATCAATGATGGCCTGGTAGGACTCCTCCGAATCCCGCGCGGCATCCGTATCTTCGATGCGGAAGATGAGCTTTCCGCCAGTGTGCCGGGCCTGCGCCCAATTGAACAGGGCCGTGCGGACCATGCCCACGTGGGGTGTTCCGGTGGGGGAAGGACAAAAGCGAACACGTACGTCAGTCATGATGGCTATGGTAGCTAGAATGGTTCCACATGTGTTCACGCCCTACCACTGCCCCTGATTTTCTGCTCTCCCGCGTGGACGGATCGGTGCGAACCCAGGGCTCAATCGACCAGTTCTCCGACCCCGAGGAGGCGGTCTCTGCCCTCCGCGGCGGGAAGGTCGAGATGGTGGTCGGCGCGCTGCCCTTCCTTCGCAGCGATCCGGCGGCGCTCACCGTGCCCCGCCACATCATTCGGGAAAGCGGGCCGCTCGAGCCGCACTCCTACTACCGCATGGGGCCGGGATCCCAGCTTCATGCCCAGGTGTCCGGGCTCGACCCCCGACCGGAGGAGCACGTGGAAAGGATCCGCTCCGCCGTCGCGACGATCCAGCGCACCCGCCTGGAGAAGGTCGTCCTCGCCCGCGCGGTGGATATCGCTTTCGACCCGCCGGTGGACCCCCTCCTCGTGGCGGCGCGGCTCATCGATCACTCCACCCACCGGGATGGATTCATCGCCGACCTCTCCCCCGCCGGCGGCCGCTTCGAGGGCTCCATGCTGGTCGGGGCCTCCCCCGAGGTCCTCATCCGGCGCCAGGGCACCCGCGTGAGCGCCTATCCCCTCGCCGGCTCCGCCCCGCGGCACCCGGACCGGGACCGCGATGCCCTCGTCTGCCACCAGCTTCAGACCTCCGCCAAGGACCTGGGGGAACATGCTTTCGTCGTCGAGCACATGCGGCAGGCCTTGAGCCCCCTGTGCGAGGACCTGCGCATCCCCCGCCACCCGGAGCTCATGAAGACGAGCGAGATGTGGCACCTCGCCACCCCCATCGAGGGCACGCTGCGCGATTCGCGGACGACGGCGCTGGAGCTCGCGCTCGCCGTGCACCCGACGCCGGCAATCTGCGGCACGCCGACGGAGGCCGCAGAAGAGATCATCCGCACAGCAGAAACCGCCCGCGGCTTCTATGCCGGGGCGGTGGGCTGGTGCGATGCCCAGGGGGATGGGCAGTACATGGTCGCGATCCGGTGCGCGGAGGTCTACCGCGGCGGGCACGCGGCCCGGGCGTGGGCTGGCGGCGGGATCGTCGCGGACTCGGACCCGCAGGCCGAGTTCGAGGAGACGAGCGCCAAGCTTCGCACCATCATGACCGCGCTGGGGCTCTAGGCCCGGGCGACGGGGTTGCGCAGCCGGCCGAGACCCGGGATCTCCACCTCGATGACGTCGCCGGGGACCATCTCCTCGGTGCCCGCCGGGGAGCCGGTGCAGATGACATCGCCCGGGAGGAGGGTCATGGAAGCGGTAATGAACTCGATGATCTCGCCGATGCTCATGATCATCTGCTGGGAGTTGGAATCCTGCTTGATCTGCGTGGAGCCCTCGTGGGTGAGGTGGGCCTTGATGGGTAGGTCCTCTACGTCGATGGCATCGAGGTCCGTCTCGATCCACGGGCCCAGCGGGCAGAACGTGTCAATGCCCTTGGCGCGCGCCCACTGCCCATCGGAGAACTGCAGGTCCCGGGAGGAGACATCGTTGACGATGGTGTAACCGCGCACCACCTGGCGCCACTGATCCGCCGCGACGTTCTTGCACGGCCGGCCAATCACGAGGGCGAGCTCTCCCTCGAACTCGACGTTCGTCGCGAAGTCCGGAATGCGGATGGGCTGCTCCGGCCCGATGACGGCCGTCGGGGGCTTAATGAAGAGGGTCGGTGGCAGGGATTCCGCGGACTTCTTGAAGACCTCCGCGACGTGATCCGCATAATTGCGACCGATGGCAACGATCTTGCTCGGCAGCATGGGGGCCAGGACCCGCACCTCAGAGAGCGGCCACTCTTTGCCTGTAAAGGCCGGCTCGGTGAACGGGGTTCCCTCGATCTGACGGGCGGTGAGCTGGGCGGGGTCCTCCCCCTCCCCCTCGATAACGCAGAAGCACATTCCCTCAGGGGTGGCGATTCGTCCATAACGCATGGTGGGTATCCTAGCCTGCCCTTAAGTGCCGGAGTGAGGCAGGTCGCCTAATGTCTCTCCCGTCGCCGCGCGTCTCACCGTCTGCGCAAGGTAGAGCTCCGCGCAGCCGAGGGCGTCGTGGAGAGCGTGGTGCCCGGGGTAGCGCGGGAGGCTGTAGCGCTCGCGCGCCCGCGGAAGGCGCAGGTCCTCCCCGCGGGGGTAGGTTCCCATCCGTTCCATGTGACGCCGCTCGAGGACAAAGGTATCGACGATCGGCAGGCGCACCGTCTGCCGGTAGTGCCGCCGACACGCGGCGCGGAGGAAGCCCTCCTCCACCGGGGCAAAGTGCGCGAGGAGAACCCTGCCGCGCAGCGCGTGGAGCAGCTGCTCGATCGCCTCCGACTCCGGAATGCCGGCGGCGAGGTCCTCGTCGGTGAGCTGATGGATGATCGCGGAGGAACCCACGGACACCCCCGGGGTCCCGGACACCACGTGATACCCCGCCCTGGAGAGGTCGATGCTGCGGCCGTTGACGGGCACCCAGGCGATGGACACGATCGAGTGGCGCGCCGGGCGCAGACCCGTGGTCTCCATATCCACGGCAAGCAGCGGCAGCTCCGCCAGCGGCGTGCGGGGCGAGGGCCACTCCGAGCCGGCGAGGGGGCCTGGGCGGGGGCGTCGTCGAAGAAACATGGTGCTCCTGGCGGCTCGGGCGCTAGATGGTGCGGATCGGATAGGCGGTGGCCAAGGAGGCCTGGATCTTCTTGATGACGTGGAAGGCGTCACGGAGATGCTCGCGATCCATCGCGCTGAGGTGGGCGGGGTCGATGTGATAGTCGGGGCGCGTGCCCGCGCGCATCTGCTCGGCCTGGTGGCGAAGGCTCAGCGAGCCGAGGACGTCGAAGGCATCGGTAAGGTGACGCGCCCCATCACCGGAGAGCGCGCCCCGGCTGGCGGATTCCGCGAGGCGGGTTCGGGTGTCGACGGCAAGAACCCCGCTGCTCAGCGCGTAGAGCCGGGCCAATTGGACGATGGCCGCCAGCCCTCCCTTCTTCACGTCGAGCGTGTGGGCATACTCCCCCGAGCGATCCAGCACGAAGCCGCGGAAGAATCCCAGCGGGGGCTCTCGACGCGCAGCCAGCGCGGCGAGGTGGGCGTGCAGGCGCGAGGAGACCTGGGCGTGGGCGGCCGTGTCGGCGCGGAGCTCCTCGGCAAGGTGTGCGCTTCCGCCCAGGAATCGGAGGTCAAAGAAGACCTGGGTGCTGAGCAGGGCGTCGGGGGTCGGGGCGGTCATCCACGTGTGGAAGGTCCGCGTCCACTCTCGGAGCGTCATCCGCCAGCGGGGGTTGCTCGCCATCATGTCCCCGGGGCAGGTGACTTGGCCGGCATCGTCGAGACCGCGGCAGACAATCTCCGCGAGAGCCTCGAAGTAGGGGCCGTGCTCCTCGGGGCGGTAGGCGTCGTCGAGAATGAGGGCATTGTCCTGGTCGGAGGCCAGGCCCATCTCCGATCGCCCCTGGGAGCCCACGGCAATGAAGGCATAGGGCACGGGTGGCGGGCCGAGCCGCTCCTCGGCGAGGGTGAGGAGCCGACGGGCGATCGCGCCGGCCACTGTCGTGAGGATCTGGGCCACGTCCGCGGGCGTGGAGCCGCGCTCGATGAAGCTGAGCGCCAGGCGGGAGGCATCGTGATAAGCGCCGCGGAGATCTTCGAGGCTGCGTTGGGAGAGATCGGCGGTGAGGTAAATGGGGTCCTGGTGGAGAAGCCTCATGACGTCCGCCGAGCTAATGAGGCCGAGGGTGGCGTCGCCGTCCAGGACGGGCAGATGATGGATGTGGCGCTCGGCCATGAGAAGCATGGCCTCGAAGGCGGGCGTCTCGGGGCTGATGCTGTGGAGATCGGCGGTCATGATGTTACGGACCGGGCGTTCCGGGCTCATCCCCCTCGCGAGGACGCGTCCCCGCAGGTCACGGTCGGTGAGTATCCCGCACAGCCGGTTCCCCTCGCCGAGGATGAGCAGCGAGGAGACGTCGTGATCCGTCATGAGGCGGGCGGCCTCGCGGATGGGCGTGGCCTCGGCACAGGAGAGCGCCGGCCCCTGGATGAGGGAGCGCACCGGGGTGTGGAGGAACTCCTCGGCGGGGCCACGGCGAAGCTGCTCGGCTTCGGCGGCGATGCGCCGGGTTTGGGAGGAGAAGAAGCGCTCGACGGCGGGGAGCTCCGAGGCCACCTCCAGGACGAGCCGCCCCGGCAGCGCCATGAGCAGGCTGTCCTCCACGGTGAGTGCACGGTAGCGAAACTCGGGATCGCCGAAGAGGGAGGAGTAGCCGACGGTGCGCCCCGCCTCCCGGCGGTCCAGGAGGACGCCCTCGGGATCGAGGACGTCGACGGCGCCCGAGCGGATGATGAACAGGGTCTCCCCCGGCTGGCCCTGCTCCAAGAGGACCTCGCCCCGGGGGTGATAGGTCACCGTCACCGCGCGGGCGAGGGCGCTCAGGGTGTCCGCGTCGGCACGGCTGAAGGGCTCGACCTCCGCGAGGAAGTCACGCACGGCCTCGATTTCCACGTTCATAGAGGCCATAGTGTACGTGCTTTTTAGGAGGCAAGTGCCCGCGCGATGCGGTCTCCCACCTCGGTGGTGCGCAGCGTCTCCTCCCCGCGGGCGGCCACGTCGCGGGCCACGGCCTCCTCGATGCGGGAGGCGTTGGCCTCATCGCCGAGGTGGCGAAGCAGCAGGGCCGCGGAGAGGATGGCGGCGGTGGGGTCGGCGATCCCCTTCCCCGCGATGTCCGGCGCGGAGCCGTGGACGGGCTCGAACATAGAGGGGTTCGTGCCCGAGGCGTCGATGTTTCCGCTTGCCGCGAGGCCAATACCGCCCGTCACCGCGCCGGCGAGGTCGGTGAGGATGTCGCCGAAGAGGTTGTCCGTGACGATGACGTCATAGCGCCCCGGGTCGGTGACCATGTAGATGGTCGCGGCGTCGATGTGGTTGTACTCCACCGTGACGTCCGGGTACTCCTGCGCCACCTCGTCGACCGTCCGCTGCCACAGACCGCCCGCGTTGACCAGCACGTTCGTCTTGTGGACGAGAGTGAGGTGACGACGACGCGCCTGGGCGCGCTCAAAGGCGTCGCGAACAACGCGCTCGACGCCGAAGCGGGTGTTCTGCGAGACCTCGCTGGCAACCTCGTGCGGGGTGCCCACCCGCAGACCACCACCATTACCGGCGTAGAGCCCCTCGGTGCCCTCGCGGACGACGACGAAGTCGATCTCCCCGGGGTTGGCCAGCGGCGAGGTGGCCGTCGGGTAGAGCTTCGCCGGGCGCAGGTTGACGTGGTGATCGAGGGCGAAACGCAGTTTCAGCAGCAGCCCGCGCTCGAGGATTCCCGGGGGAACCTTGCCCGGGGCGCCCACGGCGCCGAGCAGGATCGCGTCATGCTCGCGGAGTGCGGCAAGGTCCTCATCCGTGAGGATCTCCCCCGTCGCGAGGTAGCGCTCCGCGCCGAGGTCGAACTGCGTCTCCTCGACGTCGTCCTTCACCGCGTGGAGGACCTTGAGCGCCTCCGCCGTGACCTCGGGTCCGATGCCGTCGCCGCCAATCACTGCAAGTTTCATATTACGGGATCACCTTCTCATCAGATGGACTTTCCCGCTATGGTAGCAGCTCAGCCCAAACGGTGCATGACCGCCCGCACGGCGCCTGCCGCGGCGAGAATGCCATCGTGGATCGTGCGATCAAGCTGCGCGTCGCTGAGGCCCGCGCCCGCGGGAACGGCCACCGATCCCACGACAAACCACCCGTCCTCGTGGTGAATGACGCACACGGTGGCCAGGGACTCCTCCGCGTTGACCCGGTTGCACATGTGGAGCGCCGCGGCGGGATCGGGCTCCCCGGAGGCGCTCCCCTCCCCGGTCAGCGCCGCCGAGACGCGGATCTCACACACCGCGGAGTCCCGGAGCACAATATCCACCGGGGAGCCCTGGAGGGAGAGAGTGATGGTCTGCGCCTCCTCGTCGACAGGCACCTCCGATATGCCCTGAGCCTCGAACCACGCGGCGACCCGCTCGCGCGTCACCGCCGGGGCGGTGGCCTCGTTCGCCTCGACGACGGCCCCCGCGGCGTGATCCGAACCCTTCTCCGGGAAGGAGGCCTGGAAGGTGCTCACGAGGGTCACCCCTCCCGCCACCGCGCTGGCCGCCAGCGCCCGCACCTGCGCCTCATCCTCCGGGGTCGGGTGCACGATCCGCGCCCTGGCCACCACGCTCTCCCCCTCACTACCGAGGGCATCAAGAAGCTCGGTGCCCTCCCGCGGGGCGACGAAAGCGCCAGGCCAGGCGTGATCGGTGCAGATGGAATTGGCCACCGGGAGGGCGGCGAGGTAGTCCTCGCCGTCGAGTTCCCCATCCCACGTAAGCTGCACCGACCAGAACCCGACTGCCCCCGCCGCGGGGCCAATCTCCAGGCGAGCTGCACCGTCCTTGCAGGTCACTATGCATCCATCGAGCGTCGGTTCGAGTCCCGCCTCGGAGAGGACCTTCGCCATGGAGCGGGCGATCTCCCTATCCTCCACGTCCTGCCACCTTCCTTCGTCTTCACGAGCGTCTTCACGAGTGCCTCACGCCACCCCTCGCCGGGGGCGACCCGGGGGCGACGCGGCGGCGGAGCGCCCCTAGCCACTCCGCCGTCAACAGGGCCAACAGTACCCCGTGACGGGTGGCTTCTCTTTCGGATCCGAGCGCTTGCAGGACGTAGAGTAAAGTGGACATATTGTTATAACTTCATCTCTTGCTGTTTCTTTTGAAGGAGTGCTTCTCACCACATGAGAAACGTCATATCCATCGCCCTCGCGTTTATCGGGCTCATTGTGGGCGCGGGCTTCGCGACGGGCCAGGAAATGGTGCAATACTTCATCTCTTTCGGCACGGTGGGGCTCTGGGGAACCCTCATCGCCGGACTCATGATCGCCATCACGGGCATCGTCATCCTGCAGCTCGGAAGCTACTACCTCGCCGATGAGCACCAGTCGGTCTTCCGTAGCGCCACGTACACCTGGGTGGCCTGGCTGCTGGATATCGCCGTCATGATCACGCTCTTCGCCCTGGGCTTCGTCATGCTCGCCGGGGCAGGCTCCACGATCTCCCAGCAATTCGGCGGGCCCTCGTGGATCGGCTCGACCATCATGGTGGTGCTCATCATCGTGACCGGGCTTCTCGACGTCGAGAAGGTCTCCAAGATCATCGGAGGGCTCACGCCCTTCGTGATCCTCGTTGTGCTCGTCGCGTTCATCTACACGATGTTCCACATGCCCTCCGATTGGTCGCACCTTGACCAGCTGGCGCAGCAGACCGAGCCGCCCATCCGGCCGTGGTGGCTCTCGGCTATTAACTACGCCGGCCTCGACCTCATCCTCGCGGTGTCCATGGTGCTCGTCATCGGAGGCAGCTACATCAACCCCAAGGACACCGGCCGCGGAGGCCTCCTGGGCGGCGCGATCTTCACGATCCTCATGCTGCTCTCCTCCATCACCCTCTTCCTCAACATGGATGAGATCCAGGGCTCGAGTGTCCCGATGCTCCAGATCTTCCAGAACATGAATGGCTGGGCGAGCTACCTCGTCGTGTGGGTCGTCTACGGCATGATCTACAACACGTGCATCGGCATGTTCTACGCGCTGGGCCGGCGCATCAGCGTGAAGGACCAGAGCAAGTTCCGCGTCCGCTACATCGTCCTCTGCCTGGTCGGCTACGCCATCAGCTTCGTGGGCTTCAAGGTCCTCATGGAGTACGTCTATCCGGTCCTCGGCTACTTAGGGGCGATCATGGTCGTGGTCCTCGTGGCCTCCTACCTCAAGGACCGCCCGAAGATCTCCGCGGAAACGGAACGACGCGTCCGGCTGCGCTCCCTCTTCCTCCGCTCCGCCCGCTCGGGGCGCCGGCTCTCCCGCAAGGAGCGCCGCGAAGTGCGCGCCATGCTGCATGCCTCCAATATCGACGAGAAGCAGCTGCGCGACACCGTCCGCGAAGAAGTCCGCGAGGAACTCGAGGAAGAACGAGACTCCACCGAAACGGACAAGGAATAACACCGCTCCGTGCCTGTAGCCCACCACTCCGGCGGGCCGGCGGACACTGGGCACGAAAAAGGGGCACCCCTCAGGGTGCCCCTTTGGCGTCTCTTCCGCCTGCCGTCGCCTAGGCGCTGAAGTTGAGCTGGAAGGCCTTGGCGCCGAGCTGCTCGGCGATGCTCGCCACGAGCTCCTCGGGCACCTCGCGCTCCACGCGGAGAACGAGGATGGCCCCGTCGCCGCGTGCCGCCTGGGTGAGGCCGGCGGCCTCGATGTTGATGCCCGCTTCGCCGAGGATGCTCCCCGCCTTACCGAGGGCACCCGGGGCGTCCGTGTACTGGAGGAAGAGGTTGCGCCCCTCGGCGCGCATATCGAAGCCGCGGCCATTGATCCGCACGAACTTCTCCACCTCATCAAGCCCGGTGAGCGCGCCGACGACCTCGACGCTCTCGCCCTCCGCATTCGCCGCGACGACGCGCAGCGAGGACCTGTGCGTCGTGGACTCGGAGGCCTTCTCCACGGTGAGGTTGACGCCGCGCTCCTCAGCGATGGAGGGGGCGTTGACGAAGGTCACCGGCTCATCGAGGATGCCGGAGAAGAGGCCACGCATCGCGGAGAGCCCCAGCGCGGAGACGTCCTCCGAGCTCAGCTCGCCGCGCGCCTCGACCTCCACCGCCTGCGGGGCGGAATCCAGCAGGTGCCCCGCCAGGAGCCCGAGCTTCCGCGCGAGATCGAGCCACAGGGCCACCTCCTCGCCCACGCGGCCGCCGGAAACGTTGACCGCGTCCGGGACGAACTCTCCGTTGAGGGCGCGCAGCACTGAGTCCGCCACGTCCGTCCCCGCGCGATCCTGCGCCTCCACCGTCGAGGCCCCCAGGTGCGGGGTCACCACGGTGCCGGGGATCCCGAAGAGCGGGGAATCCGTGCAGGGCTCTGTCGCGTAGACGTCGAAGCCAGCGCCGCGGATACGGCCCTCCGTGATGGCGTCGGCGAGGGCCTGCTCATCAACGAGGCCGCCGCGCGCAGCGTTGATGATGATCTGTCCCTTCTTCGCCTTCGCGAGGAGCTCCGCGTTGAACATCCCGGCGGTCTCCGGGGTCTTCGGCAGGTGGATCGTCACGAAGTCCGCGCGGGATATGAGCTCCGGCAGCTCGACGAGCTCGACGCCCAGCTGCGCGGCGCGCGCCGGATTGGCGTAGGGGTCATAGGCGATGATCTCGGTGTCGAATGCTGCCAGGCGCTGCGCGAAGAGCTGCCCAATGTGGCCGAAGCCCACGATGCCCACCGTCTTGCCATAAATCTCCACGCCTTTGAAGGAGGAGCGCTTCCACTCCCCCTCGCGCAGAGAACGGTCCGCCTCTGGGATCTGACGCGCCGTCGAGAGCAAAAGGGAAATGGCGTGCTCACACGCGGAGTGGATGTTCGACGTCGGGGCGTTGGCCACCATGACGCCGCGCTCCGTCGCCGCCTCAATGTCAACATTGTCGAGGCCGACGCCAGCGCGGCCCACGATCTTCAGGTTCGGAGCGGCCTCGAGGACCTCCCGGTCCACGGTGGTGGCTGACCGCACGAGCAGCGCATCCGCCTCAGCGACGGCGGCCAGCAGCTCGGCACGGTTGGGCCCGTCCACCCACTTCACCTCAACGGCATCCCCCAGCGCGTCCACGGTGGACTGCGCCAACTTATCAGCGATGAGAACGATGGGACGATTCACAGGTAGTACTCCTGACAGAATGAGAAGTGTTCGCCCGCCGCCGGCACGACCGCGTCGACAGTGGGCGAGTTCACGCCTTCCCAGAGTGGCGTGCAACGCCACTGAGGCTACCGTAGACCGCTCAGTCTGTACATTTTGGTGGCCGAGCTACCCCCGATCTCGGCCACACCCCAGCCCCTTTCCTGTCTCTACTGATAGGAGACAAACCAGGGGCGCGGGGCAACGTCCGTGTAGGTCTGCTCCGGGCTAAAGAGCGGCTGGTCCTCGTCGAAGAAGTTCTTCCACGCCATGAAGAACCGCGGATCGAGGTCCTTCTGCATGACATCCCACGTGCCCAGCTTCTCCTCCCGGCTGCCGTGGCCATCCGCGTGGAGGACGAAGGCGAGCTCCGGGTGATCGAGGTTGAGCGTCTCCCGATCACGGATCATCTGCAGCTGGAACTGGTGGATGACCAGGGGCTTTTGCGGAAGATCGTTGTCCTTGACCAGCTGAGCGAGCCAGTCTGAGACCTCGTCGATCTCCGCGGCCTGCACGTGACCGACGGAGGACATCGGCTGCTCATCGGCCTCGAGCTTCCATTCCGGGTCCAGCGCAAGCCCCACATTCGGGCGCTTGAGCAGCTCCTCAAACTTCTTCGCCTGGTCCAGCAGGCGCGCCCGCCCCGGCTGCAGATCGATCACCGCATATCCCCCCGCCTGGGTGATCGCATCCACATACTCGGACAGGGATTCGGTGGAGAACTCGGTGCTATACGTCCCCTCAGGGCCGGGATCCGCCGCGGCGACCGTCCCGATAATCTCAAAGGCCGGGATGATCGGCTGGGAATCAAACTTCTGATACTCCGCCACGAGCTGCTTCACTCGCTCGACGGAGGCCGCCGGGTCCTGCTCCCCCAACGCGCCCAGGGCCGGGCCGGAGGGGTGCCCGTAGAGAGCGACCATCCGTCGGCCCGGGAAGACGAGCTGCCCGCCGCCTGGCTGCTCCGCGGTGACGCGCTCGCCCCGCTCGATCTTCTCCGAGAGGATCTTCGCGCTGCCGAACTGCGCGCCCAGCGCCAGCAGCGGCTTATCCGCGAGCCCCGCAACCATGCGCATGGTCTCATCGCTGAGGCGCGGATCCGGGTAGGGCATGAAGCGCACGTCCGCGCCAAAAGCGCGGGCGGTCCCGACGGCCGCGAGCGCCGACTCGGGGCTCGCGATGGTGATGGGCGTGGAGCCGGCATCCTCGGCGCTCCGCGAGGGCAGCGCGCCGGGCTTCTCCTTGGCCTCCGGGCTCGGCGCGTACGTGTCCCAGGCCGGGACGAGGAGGACGGCCTCCTTACCGTCGAGGTCGACGACAGACTTCACCATGTCCTCGGGCCTCTCCACCTGCTTCTCCACGAATTGGGTGGCGGTGAGTGCCTCAAGGGACTCCGGTGTGCCGGTGTCCAGGAGGAACTCGGGATCCGGCCGATCGGGCGAGTCGCCTTCCTCGCGGCGCGGCGTGATGTCCTCGGTCTTCACATCGCCGACCACCAGTACCTTGCGCGGCTGGAGCTGCTTGAGGGAGTCCTGGAGGTTCTTTTCCGTGCCCGGGCGGACGGTGAGCATCGGCGTGTGGGTCCACACGGCGATCGACGCCGCGCGCAGCTGGGCTGCATCCGTGGGCGCGGAGACGATGAGCGTCTCGGAGGTGTCGTGGAAGCGCGCGACGGCCTCGGCACCCGTGCCATCCGAGTCCGCGAGGATCTGCGGAGTCCGCTCGTAGTTCTCCGCGACATAGCGGTTGATATTTGCCGCAGCAGCCTCGGCATAGGGGCCGGCGTGAGCCTCCTCCGCCTGGTTCTGGGCGCCGTGATCCTCGCCCTGCTCAGACGCGCATCCGACGAGCAACGTGCTGCTGAGCACCGTCGCTCCCAGGAGCGCCCCCAGACGCGTCCACGGTCCTCGAGACTGTCCCACGGTGTGTGCCTTCCTTCCTCGCAATGTGCAATCCGGGCACCATATTACGCAAAGGCGGCGGGGCCTTCCTCGCCCCCGTGGGGGTCGGAATCGGTGAGGTCACGGATCACGGGCTTGTCCATGGCGTACTCCACCATTCCGATGATCCTCTCCTTCCGGTCCTCGAGGAAGTGCTGGGCGTCCCCGCGGTGAAGGGCCTCGACGTCCAGGTCGTGGCTCGCGAGGACGTCGTCGAACTCCTCATCCTCCATGAGCGACTTCGACTGCACCCGGGCGAGGTAGCGGGCGGGCGAGGAGCGGTCAATGACGATCGCAGTGCGCTTCCCCAGCGGCGTGCGGTTGATCACGCTCGCGGCGAGGGCCTCGTCCACCCCGCGGTCGACGCACCAGGAGACGGGGAAGATCCGCTCGAAGGAGGGCTGGAGCTGCGGATAGGTCCAGCGGTCGAAGGCCTTGCCCGAGCGCCAATCCCTGGCCCCGCGCCCCATGAGCAGGGCGTAGAGGCCGTGGTAGACCCCGGAGTCCTCGCTCACGCTGAGCAGGCGAGACTCGTTGAAGGAGGCGTCGCGAACCGTCTTGGGCTCCTCGATGTCCTCGCCAGACTCGCCGGCGCGGACCCAGCGGGTGACCTCGTCCACGTCGAGGCCCATCCGGATGATAACGGCCGGGGAGCCGTAGAGCTCGCCGAAGACGCCGCTCCAGAACCATCGGTGGAGACGATCCCAGCCGGCGGTGGTCCGCAGCGCCTCGGGGGTATCGCGGAGGAGGGCGAAGATCGCGGCGAGCGGGATGAGCTGCTTGCTAAAGGGCACCTGGCTGTTATCAAAGATGCAGCGCTGCGCGAGGAAGAGCGCGGCCTCACGGAAGCCGTAACGGGCGGCTTCCTCCGCCGCCTTGTACTCCTCGAGGCGGAGCTTGAGGATGTCCTCCCGGTGCCCGCTCGCGTGGCCGTGGCGGGCGGTGGCGATGAGCGAGACCGCCGTGAGGAACTCCGTGCGCCCGATCTCGCTGAGCGCCGGGTACTCGGCGAGCTCCTTCTCGATGGCCTCCCAGCGCTCGCGGAGGTGGAACTCGGGGTCCTCGGCCGCGAGCACGGCGGTGAAGAGCTCAAAGACGTCCATCTGGAGGCCCACCGAGTTCGCCTGCGCGAAGATGGAGCCGACGCCCGCCTGTGCGGTCTCTCGCCCGACGCGGATCATGGGCAGCTGGTAGGCCGCGAGCGGCCGCACGACCTTCGTGTAGAAGCGCTTGATGGTGCTCCGCAGCTCATCGTCCGCATCCTTCGCGAGGTCGAAGAGCAGGTCCGTCGCCTTGCCGCTGAGCAGCATAGACACCGGCACGACCCCGGCCTTGAGGACGGCCTCCTGGTCCGTGAGCCCCTCCGGGATGGCGGGGGCGAAGTGCGATTTCACGTGCCCCTCGCCGTCGACGTTAAACACGGCATCATCGGGCATGACATCATTCTCGACGGCCCGGCGCAGGTTGACGAAGAAGCGGCGGGTCACCCGCTTGTTGCGGAAGTCGACGCTGCGGACCGTGCCGTCGCCGCGCATGGCCGTGTAGAGGGTGGTGAGCCGCTGCTGGCCGTCGAGGAGGAGAAGGCCCGGCTGTTCCTCGGTGTGTGGCGCACCGTAGAGGGGGCGGGCGCGGAAGCGCATGGGGACGTTGCGCGTGTCCAGCGCCATGAGGCAGCCGGCCGGGTAGCCGCGGAGAACTGTGACGATGAGGGAACGGATCTGATCGACGTCCCAGCTGTAATCGCGCTGGAAGTCGGGCAATTGAAGATCGCCCCGATCGATGCGTGAGAAGAGGTCAGTTAACCCGTAGCTCGGTGTCGTGAAGCCCATAGGGATGACAATACGCGGCTCTCCCCCGCTCCTCCACGGCAGCATATACCCCGCCGAGCCCAGGGCGGGGCTGGCGGGGTGCGGGGTGCTGCCCACCGCTCGGGCAGCTCAGCGCGGGTGTGTTCCCGCGCCGTGAGTCTTAGGCGGTCTCGGCGCGGGCGTCGACTTTGACCCAGCTCATGAGGTCGCGGAGCTTCTTACCAGTGGTCTCAATCTGGTGCTCGGCGTACTCCTCGCGGTAGCGCTTCATCTCCGGCTGGCCGGCCTCGACGTCCTTGAACATGGCGTCGACGAAGGTGCCATCCTGGATGTCCTTGAGGACCGCGCGCATGTTGTCCTTGACGTGCTCGTCGATGATGCGCGGGCCGGCGACGTAGCCGCCCAGCTCGGCGGTCTCGGAGATGGAGTAGTTCATGTTCTCGATGCCGCCCTCGTAGATGAGGTCAACGATGAGCTTCATCTCGTGGAGGCACTCGAAGTAGGCCATCTCGGGGGCGTAGCCCGCCTCGGTGAGGACCTCGAAGCCGTTCATGATGAGCTTCTCCAGGCCACCACACAGGACAGCCTGCTCGCCGAAGAGGTCGGTCTCGGTCTCCTCGCGGAAGGTCGTCGGAATGACGCCAGCGCGGGCACCGCCGATCGCCGCAGCATAGGAGAGCGCCAGGTCGCGGCCCTCGCCCTTGGGGTCCTGCTCGACGGCGATGAGGGCGGGCACACCCTTGCCGTCAACGAAGGTCCGGCGCACGAGGTGGCCCGGGCCCTTCGGGGCAACCATCGCGACGGTGATGTTCTCCGCCGGCTGGATGCGCTTGAAGTGGATGTTGAGGCCGTGGCTGAAGAAGAGGGCGTCCCCGTCCTTCAGGTTCGGCTCGATGTCCTTGGCGAAGATCTCCGCCTGCGAGGTATCCGGGGCGAGGATCATGATGACGTCCGCCCAAGCCGCGGCCTCTGCGGTGGACTTCACCTCGAAGCCCGCCTCCTTCGCCTTCACGGCGGAACGGGAGCCGTCACGCAGACCAATGACGACCTCAACCCCCGACTCGCGCAGGTTCTGCGCGTGGGCGTGCCCCTGGGAGCCATAACCAATCACCGCAACCTTGCGGCCCTGGATGATGGACAGATCAGCGTCGTCGTCGTAAAGAACCTCAATAGCCATCGTGTTGTGTCCTACCTTCCTGTGTGCGTGGAACGCTTTTCTCTAGTTGTACCACACCATGAGACAGGCTGTCAGATCATGGCGGGAGTTTGACGTCATTATCGCAGGTGAACTGCGGATATGCAGCCGGGGAGCGTCCCACCTTATGAGACCCTCCCCGGGGGTATCAGCGCTGCTGCGGCAGCTCCCGGACGTTGGGCGCCATGATCTTCGGGCCGCGGTTGAGGGCAATCTGCCCCGAACGGATGAGCTCGCGGATCCCGAAGGGCTGCAGCACGTCAAGGAGGGCGCGCAGCTTCTGGTGCGAGCCCGTCGCCTCGATGACCACCGAGTCCGGTGAGACGTCGACGACGCGAGCCCGGAAGATGTTTGCCGCGTCGACGATCTGCGGCCGGTTGTGGTTATTCGCGGAGACCTTCACCAGCATGAGCGCGCGGGCCACCATCGAGTCATCCTCCAGGCGGACGACCTTCAGCACGTTGATGAGCTTGTTGAGCTGCTTGGTGATCTGCTCGATGACGACGTCGCTCGCGTCGACCACCACGGTGAAGCGGGCGATGCCGGGATTCTCCGTCTTCGCGGACACGATGGAGATGATCGTGTACCCACGCCGGGTGAACAGGGCCGCGATGCGCGCCGTGATGCCCTCCACGTCCTGGACCAGAACGGACAGGATGTGCCGTCGGACTGTGTTCTCGCTGTGATCGCTCGACATCGTTAGTGTTCCTCGCTCTCCGTCGCGTCGTGCTCAGCGCTGGGGTCCAACGCCTCATCCAGGGCTGCGGGGGATTCCGCAGCAGAATCCGGGTCATCGAAGAAGGGGCGCAGCCCCAGGGCGTACTGGATATCCGAATTCGACTGCCCAGCAGCAACCATGGGCCAGACCTGCGCGTCCTCGCCGACGATGAAGTCGATGACCACCGGGCGGTCATTGATCTCCCGCGCCTGGCGGATGGCCGGGAGCACCTCCTCTTCCTTCGTCACCCGGAGCGCCACGCAGCCCAGCGACTCCGCGAGGGTAACGAAATCGGGCAGGTACTGCCCACGGTCCCGCAGCTTTGTGTGCGAGTAGCGGCCCTCGTAGAAGAGCGTCTGCCACTGGCGCACCATGCCGAGGTTTCCGTTATTAATAATGGCGATCTTGATCGGGAAGCCCTCGACGGCCGCCGTGACCAATTCCTGGTTGGTCATCTGGAAGCAGCCATCGCCATCAATGGCCCAGACCTCCTTGTCCGGCCGGCCGGCCTTGGCTCCCAGCGCGGCGGGCACCGAGTAGCCCATCGTGCCAAGGCCCCCGGAGTTCAGCCAGGTGCGGGGGTTCTCGAAGTCAATGAACTGCGCGGCCCACATCTGGTGCTGACCAACCCCCGCACAGTAGATCGCGTCGGCCCCCACCTCCGCGGAGAGGGATTCGAGGACAAATTGCGGCGCAAGCTGGCCGTCAGCGGGCTTCTCGTATCCGCGGGGGAAGCGCTCCTTCAGTCGGTCGAGGGTGGCTCGCCACTGTGTGGTGTCGGGGAGCTCAATCTTCTTCCGGGTGAACAGCTCGTGGAGGGCGCGAAGGACCTCGCGGGCATCGCCGACGATGGGCACATCGACGGGCTTGATCTTGCCGATCTCCGCGGGGTCAATGTCCGCATGGATGATCTTGGCCTCCGGGGCGAAGCTCTCGACGTCGCCCGTCACGCGATCATCAAAGCGCGTACCAATGGCAATGAGCAGGTCCGACTGCTGCATCGCACCCACCGCGGGGACGGTTCCGTGCATCCCCGGCATCCCCATGTTCAGGGGGTGGGAGTCGGGGAACGATCCGAGGGCCATGAGGGTGGTGACCACCGGGATCTGGGTGAGCTCCGCGAAAGCGAGGAGCTCCTTCGCCGCATTCGCCTTGATGATGCCGCCGCCAACGTAGAGGCAGGGGCGCTCCGAGGCGGAGATCAGATCGACGGCCTGGGCGATCTGACGGTTGTGCGGGACCGTCGTCGGCTTATAACCAGGCATATCGACGACGGGAGGCCAGGAGAAATCAAACTCGCTGTTTTGGACGTCCTTGGGGATGTCGACGAGGACCGGGCCCGGGCGGCCGGAGTTCGCGAGGTGGAAGGCCTCGGCAATCGACTGCGGGATGTCCTCCGCGCGGGTGACCATGAAGTTGTGCTTGGTCACCGGCATCGTGATGCCGCGGATGTCGGCCTCCTGGAAGGCATCCGTGCCGAGCAGACTGCTGCCCACCTGGCCCGTGATGGCCACGACCGGAACGGAGTCAAGCATGGCATCCGCGAGCGGAGTGACAAGGTTCGTCGCGCCCGGGCCGGACGTCGCGATACACACGCCCACCTTGCCGGTGGCCTGGGCGTAGCCAGTGGCGGCGTGGCCGGCACCCTGCTCGTGGCGCACGAGAACGTGGCGCACGCGGGTGGATGAGAAAAGCGGATCGTAGAGCGGGAGGACGGCGCCTCCCGGGAGACCGAAGACGGTCTCCGCGCCGAGCTCTTCGAGGGAGCGCACGATGGCCTCGGCACCGGTCATGCGCTCTGGTTGTCGACCAGACGCGCGATCACGTGAGGCGAGCGTGGCCGGGGATGGCTGCTGCGTGGCTGCCGCGTTCACGGGTGTTCTTCTCCTTGGACGTGGGGGCAATGGGTGGTGGTGAGGCGGTGTGGGGTGGTCCGCTAATGACAAAGCGCCCTGCAATGCACGGGGTGTGTGCGTTGAGGGCGCTTACCAGACGACTCGACGAATTAGGTCGCTACGGCACGCGCCGCGAGATAAGTCGTACGAGTCGAATAATTGTCATGACTGACATCATACACAGGGCCTCGGAATATCCAACATCACGCTGATCCATACCCCCGTTCAGGTTATTTCCCTGCCCTGCCTCCCTTCCCGCGCGGCCGCCGCACGCCTGCCACGCGCCCGGCCCTAGGACCGAGATGAATGCCCGCTATGGAAGGCAGAGCATTCGCTTATCCCCTGAAAAGGAGTGAACGGCGGCGCTAGGCTATGCACATGTCCATCGGCGAGTTCATCCCTATTCAGTTCATCCTTCTTCGCGCCTGGAACTGGATAGTCAGCACAGGCATCAACCTCGCGTTGCTCATCGCGCTCATGCTGCTGGTCCCCCGCCTGGGCCGATTCGCCCTCTTCTGGATCCAGCGCCGCATCGAAAACCGCCCCTCCACCTCCGCGGCGGACAGCGCCGATGACAAGACGCAGCTCGCCATCGCTGGCGTCGCCGTCTATATCGGGCAGCTCATCCTCTATTTCTTGCTCTTCGTCTTCCTCCTCAAGACGTTGGGCTTCTCCCTCACGGGCGCGGCCATTCCCGCGACGGTGGCCTCGGCGGCCATTGGTCTTGGTGCCCAGTCGATCATCGCGGACTTCCTCGCCGGCTTCTTCATCCTCACGGAGAAGCAGTTCGGCGTGGGTGACTGGGTGCGCTTCGAGGGCAATGGCATCGAGGCAGAGGGAACTGTCATCCAGGTGACCATGCGTGCCACCCAGATCCGCACCCTCGCGGAGGAGACGGTCCTCATCCCCAACTCCACCGCCCGCGTGTGCATCAATGCCTCCAACCACTGGTCCCGGGCCGTGGTGAATATCCCCGTGCCGTTGCTCGGCTCCTCGAGCGTCGATGAAGCTATCGAACGCTCCGAGCGCGCCGCCCAGCGCGCCCTCGACCGCCCCGAGGTGAAGAAGGAGCTCCTGGGCGAGCTCGTGAGCCAGCCCGCCGTGAAGATCGAGCCGCCCACCACCGTCGGCATGCCCTGGCTCATGACCATGCGCTTCATGGTTCAGGCCACGGCCGGCAACCACTGGATGGTGGAGCGCGCCATCCGCCGCAGCATTCTCGACGAGTTCTGGGCGGAGTACGGCTCCGCGACGACGACATCCGGGCGCCTCCAGACAGACGCCGCCCTCCTCACCCCGGCGCCCGAGGAGGAGCCCGCGCCCGCCACAGCGCAGCAGCCCGACCTCCCGCCCACCGAGCAGCTGAGGATGGACCCCGCCGCCCAGGAGACGAGCATCCTGCCGGCCCTCACCCCGGACGCGCAGGACGGAGATTCCGCCGGGGCCGATACCGAGGAGAAGGATGCGGCCGCCGGCCGGCGCCACGCCCCGACCCACGGGCCGCGCGCCTGGCTCACCCTCCACGGCTGGGTGCGCCCCTCCACGTCCTTGCTGGCCATCGGGATGCTCATCCTTCTGCTCCTCAAGGCGCTGAGCCTCCAGACCGGGGAGGGCTCGAACGACGGCATCCTCGCCCCGCCGAGCTACCAGCCCCCGGTGAGCACCCCGGCCCCCCAGCCGCTCCCCAGCCCCACCTATGAGGAGGAGCCCACCACCACCGCAGAGACCGAGGCCCCGGGGCAGACCTACTCCACCGAGTCGAGCGTCGAGCCCTCCCCCGGGAACACAGCCCCCACCACCGGGGAGCAACCGAGCAACACCCCCGCGCCCACCCAGCCGGGGAGTACCCCGGAGCCCAGCGAGGGCGGCGGCTATCACACGAACGCCCGGGGCCAGTCGGGCACCGCGGGGGAGCCCACCCCAAATAGGCACCAGATCACAGGCTAGATACGATAACGACATGAGTTCCACACCGGCATCACAGTCCGAGGTCACCTTCCGCCCCGAGCGCACCCATCTTCTCGCGGCGGTCATCATGGCGGTCATTGGCATTCTGGCTACCGGTTCAGCCCCCACACCCTGGTGCTGGATCTTGATGGTCCTCTTCCTCGTCGGTGTTGCTCTTTTTTGCTGGTGGGCGCTGCGCACCTCGACCACGGTGAATGACGCGGGCATCACCGTTCAGCGGGCCTTCTCCGGCTCGCGCTCCTTCGCGTGGGACGTGGTGAGCGGTGTGTCCTTCGAGAAGTCCACTGCTCTCCTCCACACCACCGACGGTGACAAACACACCCTGCCCGTCGTGAGTTTCAACGATCTCCCCCGCCTCCAGGAGGCCTCCCGGGGCCGGATCCCCGACGCCCTCACCATGGGCCGAGAGGCCGTGGATGAGAAGGTACGCGTCGTTCACCGCGACGGCCACGAGGTGCTCATGACCCGCGAGGAATACGCGGAGCACCAGCGCCAGGAGCGCGCCCGCACCCGCGGTCGCGACCGCACCACCAACCCGAATGCTTAACGCAGCTGCCCCGGCACCTGTCTCCCTAGCACCAGCTCAGCCAGCCCAGAGGAGTCCTCGCCCATGATCCCCCTCCGCTCAGCCGTCACCACCCAGGGACGTAATGCCGCCGGCGCCCGCGCCCTCTGGCGCGCCACCGGCACCGAAGAAGACGATTTCGGCAAGCCCATCGTGGCGATCGTGAACTCGTACACCCAGTTCGTGCCCGGGCACGTCCACTTGAAGAACGTCGGCGAGATCGTCGCCCAGGCCGTGCGCGAGGCCGGCGGCGTGCCCAAGGAGTTCAACACCATCGCCGTCGACGACGGCATCGCCATGGGTCACGGGGGCATGCTCTACTCCCTGCCCAGCCGCGAGATCATCTCCGACTCCGTGGAATACATGGTCAACGCCCACACCGCGGACGCCATGGTGTGCATCTCCAACTGCGACAAGATCACCCCCGGCATGCTCAACGCTGCGATGCGGCTCAACATCCCGGCGGTCTTCGTCTCCGGCGGCCCGATGGAGGCCGGCAAGGCCGTGGTGGTGGACGGCGTGGCCCACGCGCCCACCGACCTCATCACGACGATCTCCGCCTCCGCCAACGACGCAGTCTCCGACACTGACCTGCGGACCATCGAGAACTCCGCCTGCCCGACCTGCGGCTCCTGCTCCGGCATGTTCACGGCCAACTCCATGAACTGCCTCACCGAGGCGCTCGGCCTCTCCCTCCCGGGCAACGGCTCGACGCTGGCCACCCACACCGCGCGCCGCGCCCTCTTCGAAGAAGCCGGCCGCACCGTCGTGGCCCTCTGCGAGCGCTACTACGGCCAGGGCGATGAGTCCGTCCTCCCCCGGCAGATCGCCACCAAGGAGGCCTTTGAAAACGCCATGTCGCTGGACATGGCCATGGGTGGCTCGACGAATACCGTCCTCCACATCCTCGCGGCCGCGCAGGAGGGCGGGGTGGACTTCACGCTCGCCGACATCGATGAGCTCTCCACCCGCGTGCCCTGCCTGGCTAAGGTGTCCCCCAACTCCGCCTACCACATGGAGGACGTCCACCGAGCCGGCGGCATCCCGGCCATCCTCGGGGAGCTCCACCGCGCCGGGAAGCTCAACGAGAACGTCCACACTGTCCACTCCTCCGACCTCAAGAGCTGGCTCCAGGCCTGGGACATCCGCGGCGGCTCCCCCTCCGAGGAGGCCGTCGAGCTCTTCTCCGCGGCCCCGGGTGGGGTGCGCACCACCGAGGCCTTCTCTCAGTCGAACCGCTGGGATTCGCCGGACACCGACGCGGTCTCGGGCTGCATCCACGACGTCGAGCACGCCTACACCGCAGATGGCGGACTTGTCGTTCTCCGCGGCAATCTCGCCGAAGACGGCGCCGTCATCAAGTCCGCCGGCATCGACGAGGAGCTCTGGCACTTCGAGGGGCCGGCCCGCGTCGTCGAGAGCCAGGAGCAGGCTGTCGCCTGCATTCTCAACAAGGAGATCCAGCCCGGCGAGGTACTGGTGGTCCGCTATGAGGGCCCCTCGGGCGGGCCGGGTATGCAGGAGATGCTCCACCCCACCGCCTTCCTCAAGGGGGCCGGGCTGGGCCGCTCCTGCGCGCTCATCACCGATGGCCGCTTCTCCGGCGGTTCCTCCGGTATCTCGGTGGGCCACATTTCCCCGGAGGCTGCCCACGGTGGGGCCATCGGCCTCATCGAGAATGGTGATCTCATCACCATCGACGTCCACCGCCGCCTGCTCCAGCTCAACGTTCCCGAGGAGGAGCTCGCCCGCCGTCGGGAGGAGATGAACCGCCGGGAGGCGCCGTGGACCCCCGTCGGCCGCGAGCGCACCGTGACGCGGGCCCTCCGCGCCTACGCAGCCATGGCGACGAGCGCGGACAAGGGCGCTGTGCGGCAGGTCGAGGGCATGGTCTAATGTAAGGCACGTGATCAGCCAGGACCCCGACACCATCAACTCCCAGGAGCGCATGATTCGCCTCCTGGGAGTACTTTGTTTCCTCGTGGGAATGTCATTGACCTACCGGCACACCAGGATCTCTGACTTCCCCGTCGACGCCGCCGTGTACCAGGAGGGCGCCCGCGCCTTCCTCCACGGCACCCCGCTGTACACGCAGCTCATGCACGTGGGGAACCTCCATCTTCCCTTCATCTATCCGCCCTTCGGCGCGCTCTTCCTCACTCCACTGCTGCTCTTCGGGATGGGTGCTGACGCCGCCGGCAACGTCATCGCGGTGGTCTCCTCAATCATCCTTGCCTTCTGCTGCTACTTCGCGGCGCGGGCAATTACCCCGCACCACCGGCTCTCGACGCAGCTGGCCCTGGGCGGCGCGTTCTGGACGCTCGGGCTCCTCATGGAACCGGTCTGGCTCAACGATTCCTTCGGGCAGATCAACGTCATCATCATGGGCCTCGTGGTGCTTGACCTCGTACCGCGCCGTCGCTGGCTCCCCCAGGGCTGGCTCATCGGTGTGGCCGCGGCGATCAAGATCTCCCCGCTGGCCATGCTCCTCTACTTCCTGTTGAGGAAGGAGTGGAAGCCGATTGTCACCGCGGTGTGCTCCGGGGCCATCGCAACCCTCCTCGCGACGGTGCTGCGCTTCAGCGTCACCCGCGAGTACATCGAGGTGCTCTTCGGGATGGGCGCGAGCGGCGACGTGGGCGTCGACCCCAGCTACACCTCCAACAGCTCTCTCAAGGCCATGGTCATGCGCTGGTTCCCCAGCAAGGCGGTGCTGGAGTCGGATAGCGGCAACCTGGTGCTCAACATCATCTGGATTGTGCTGGTGATCTTGACGATCGCGGCCGGGGCTATCCTCATGCACAAGCTCATCCACCGCGGCTGGAACACCGATGCGTGGCAGGTCAACGCCGTGGTGATGCTTCTCATCTCCCCGATCAGCTGGTCGCACCACTGGGTGTGGCTCACCCTCATCCTGCCGGTATCCGCGCACCACATCGTGCGCCACCGCTCTCATCACATCCCCCTCGCGGTGGTCACCGTCGTGTGGCTGCTCTGCGTGCTGACCAATCCCCCGAAGTGGTGGTTTGGCGACGGCATCGACGCCGTCGCCCTCGGCTGGTTCCCCACCGTGCTTGTTTCGGACTTCGTCTGGCTCGGCCTCGCGTGGATCGCCTCTCTGTTCTGGCTTCTCCGCGGCCAGCCCGAGCACTACGCCCAGCCCGAACACCGGATCGAGCACGACGAGGATCCCGCCGCATCCCCTGCCGAGCGGCACCCCGTACGGGGCGCTGCTAGTTGAAGGGGTTGGTGGCCGCCCCGAACCACCACAGTGCCGCCGCCCCAATGACGGCCAGCACCACGAAGAGCCAGGAGGACGCCAGCGGACGGCGCGCCCAGGAGCGGCTGCCGTCGAGGGAATAGAGCCCCGGCCCCGTGAACTGCAGCGCGATGGACATCCCCGCGATCATCACGGCGAGCACGAGCGGCGCCTCCCAGGTGAAGGGGTTGAGGCCGACGTCGGACTGCGCGTAAACGTGGACGGCGTTGAAGGCCGCTGCCACAGTGGACAGCGCGGCGAAGAGCGGGGTCACCAGGCCAAAGAGCAGGAAGACGCCGGCCGTAATCTCCAGCCCCGGCACCGCGATGGCCAGGAAGCGCGGCAGGGCATACGCCCCAAACGTCTCCTGCAGCGAGCCGATGCCACCGCCGCCTATGCCGAAGAAGGCGTGGACGGAGTCCATGATGAGCCACAGGGCGAGGAGCAGGCGGAGAATCAGAAGCCCCAGGTCCGTCGTTCCGCGGCGGTACTCCGGGATTGCCTCGGTGTCATCGCTCTCCTCGCGGAGGGCGACGGGCTCCTCTGTGTAGTTCTCCGCGGGGAGGGAGTCGAGGTCCAGGGGGGCCGGGGCGTCCGGGGCCTCCTCCTCCCGGGGAAGGGCCGTGGTGGGTTCGGGCTCGACGCTCGCGCTCGTAGTGGCGGTCGCCGCGACGGCATCCTCGCGCGGTGTCTCCGCCGGCTCCTCCTCTGCCCCCATTCGCGGGAGCGCGGTGGTGGGCTCGGGCTCGACGCTCGCGGAGTCGGCATCCTCGCGCGGCGCGTCCGTGGGAGCCTCGAAAGAGACCGTGGGCTCCGGGTCGCGGCGCGGCTGGATCACCTGCGGCGCCACCCGGCCCGTGCGCTCGTACATGGTCTGTTCAGGGGTTTCTTTCTTCGGCTTCGGGGTGTAGGTGGGCACATCGTCGTCGAAACCATCGATCGCCCTGTCCGGTCGGGAATTCGATGCATCACTCATAACTTCTCAGCCTAAGGGATGGGAAGTGGAAGATTTGGGACCATAGACCGGCGAGCCGGACCCTTTTGTTGTTAATAATGGGAGGGATCACTCGCCCGAACGATCCCAGGAGGCTTCCATGCCCGTCCCGTACCTCACCGACGAGGAGATCTACGCCCTCATCAGCCCCGCGCAGGCTCGCGAGGCTCTCAAGAAGGTCATTCTCGACGGCTTCCACCCGGCCGATGACCCCGCCCGCATCTCCGTCCCCGCCGGCACGGGAGAGCTGCTGCTCATGCCGTCGAGCACGGCGACGTACACCGGGGTGAAGGTGCTGAGCGTCGCCCCCGATAACCAGGAGAAAGGTCTCCCCCGCATCCAGGCGCTCTACCACCTCTGCGACACCGAGACGCTCTCCCCCCGCCTCATTCTTGAAGGCGAGTCCGTGACGAACCTGCGCACGCCGGCCGTCTCCGCGCTGGCGGCCGACGTCCTCGCCGCCCCCGATGCCTCCCGCCTCCTCATCGTTGGGGCGGGCCCCCAGGCGGTGGGCCATGTCCACGCGCTCGCAGCCATCCGACCGCTCTCCGAGATCCGGCTGAGCTCGCTCAGCCAGGACAGCGCCGAGGAGGCGGCCCAGCGCCTTCGCGAGGAGGGCTATGCGGCCACGGCCATCGGCCCCGAGGAGCTGCATGCCGCGACCGAGGCGGCGGACATCATCTGCTGTTGCACCTCCGCCGGGGATCCCGTCATCGAAGATGTCGTGAAGGACGGGGCCTGCGTCATCGCGATGGGCTCCCACTCCCCGGACCGCCGGGAGCTCCCCGGCAGCCTCGTGCGGCGCTCGCTCGTCGTCGTCGAGGATGAGAAGACGGCCTGGCGGGAGGCCGGGGACGTCGTCATGGCCCACGAGGACAAGGCCCTCCCGGAGGGGCACCTCCACTCCCTCGAGGACCTCGTCCGCGGTGAGGTCGCGCGCGCAGAGGACAGGCCGAACATCGTGAAGACGACGGGGATGTCCTGGGAGGATCTCGCGGTGGCCATCGCCATCGCGGAGGCGAGCCATCACGGCATCGACAGCTAAACCCGCCCGCTCCCCTTAGGTCCGCGAGTTCTCCGGCTCCCGCGGGAGGACCCGTGCGGCGGCGCACACGGCCGTGGTGAGCTGCTCGAGGAGGAGCGATTCCAGCCGCCAGCGCTGCCAGTAGAGCGGCACCTCCTCCACCTTGTCATCGAGGACGCAGAGCTCGCCCTCCTCGAGGAGTCCGCCCACCTGCTGCTCCGAGAGGAGCGCCCAGCCGAGCCCCCGCCGTGTGGCTTCGAGAAAGGCCTCCGAGGAGGGGATCCGGGAGACGCGGCGACGGCGGCGCACTCCCGGGGCGAGACGCCCGGTGAGATCATCATCCTGGAGGGTGTCCTTGGGCCCGTAGCGAAGAACCGGCATGTGCGCCCAGTCGAGATCCCCGTTGTCGAGGCGGTAGCTATCGCGCAAAGCCGGGGTGGCCACCGCGCGGTAGCGCATGACCCCCAGGGGGTAGCAGTGGCAGCCCGTGACGGGCTCCGCGCTGCGGGTGTGACGGCGCCGAGGACATCGCCGCGGCGCAGGAGGGCCTTCGTGTGCGCCTCGTCCGCGATGCGCAGGTGGAGGGCCGCCGAATTCCAGGAGGCGACCTCCCCCAGCACCTCGCGGAACCAGGTAGCCAGGCTATCGGCGTTGATGGCCACCGCCAGGGCGACCTCGTCGAGGCGGTCCCTCAGCTGCGCCTCCACCTCCGCTTGGAGCACGGCCATGCGTCGAGCCCCCTGCACGAGGACCTCGCCTGCCGCCGTGGCCGTCACCGGGGTGCTGCGGTGGAGGAGCACCCGACCCGTGTCATTTTCCAAGGCTTTGATGCGCTGGCTCACGGCAGAAGCGGAGATCCCGAGGACCGCCGCGGCATGATCGAAGCTGCCTTCATCGATGATGGTGAGGAGAGTCTGGAGGTGCACAGGGTTCATGAAGCTCAATTAAACCATATGTAGAAACTTCAATTGGACTTCAGGTTCCCTTCGCAGCACACTAGGAGCCATGGGCCTCGTGTTGTCTGGATTTATGCTTGGAATTTCACTCATTGTCGCGGTGGGTCCGCAGAATATCCTCATCATCAAACAGGGGATTCGGCAGGAGTACGTCACCCTCGTTCTGGCAATCTGTTTCCTCTCCGATGTGGTGCTGTACACCATCGGCGTCGTGAGCATCGGTCATATCTCCACCCTCGCGCCCCACGCACTGTTGGTCCTGCGGATCCTCGGTGCCATCTACCTCCTCTGGTTCGCCTTCTCCGCAGCCCGCGACGCCCTCCACCCCCACCGGCTCAGCGTCACCGAAGAAAACGAGCCTGAGGTCCCCCGCGAGCACATCCTCGCTGAGGGGCTCGACGACGGCGAAACCCACGTCCTCCCGGCGCAGAACTCCGGCGGCGGCAGCGTGGCCACCCGGGAACGCGTCCGACTGCGCCGTCCCGCCTGGGTCGCCCCGGCGCTCACCGCCCTTGCGCTGACGTGGCTCAACCCGGGCGCCTACATCGACACGATCGTCATGGTCGGCGGCGTCGCCAACCAGCACGGCGACCCCGGGCGCTGGTTCTTCGCGGGCGGTGCGCTGCTGGCCAGCGCCGTGTGGTTCCCGCTCATCGGCTACGGGGCCCGCGCGCTGGCCGAGCCGCTCTCCAGCCCTCGAGTGTGGAGCGTCCTCAACTGGGTGATCGCCGCGATGCTCTGCTTCATCGCCATTCGGCTTCTCCTCGGTTAGGGCTCCAGTCCTAGCGCGCAACGAAGGGCCCTGGCTTCCCTCTGGAGACCAGGGCCCTTTCGCCGTGTGTGCCGACCTGCGGCACCTTCGGAACTAGTCCCCGTGGATGCGGGACTTGGTGGCGTCGGCCCAAATGTTGATGCCGGCGTCGGAGGCGGCCTCATCGATGGCCTGGCGCTCGGCATCGCTGAACTCGAGGTTCTCCAGGGCCGCGATGTTCTCGTCGAGCTGTTGGGTGCTCGAGGCCCCGATGAGGGCGCTCGTGACGGTCTGCTCGCCGTAGTCGCCCTGCTCGCGCAGCACCCAGGAGATCGCCATCTGGGCGAGGCTCTGGCCGCGCTCGGCCGCGATGTCATTGAGACGACGCACCATCGCGAGGTTCTCCTCCGAGAGCATCCCCTTGCTCAGCGACTTTCCGGCCGCCGCGCGGGAGTCCGCCGGGACGCCGTCGAGATAACGATCGGTGAGAAGGCCCTGCGCGAGCGGCGAGAAGGCGATGACGCCCAGGCCGTTGTTCGCGGCGGCCTCGAGGAGGTTCTCATCATCCTCCCCCGGCTCCTCCACCCAGCGGTTGACGATGGAGTAGCTCGGCTGATGGATGAGCAGCGGGCAGCCTTCCTCGGCCATGAACTCCGCCGCCTCGGCCGTAAGCTCCGGACCGTAGGAGGAAATCCCCACGTAGAGGGCCTTCCCGGAGGCCACGATGTCCCGCAGCGCGTAGAGGGTCTCCTCCAGCGGCGTGTCCGGGTCCGGACGGTGGTGGTAGAAGATGTCCACGTAGTCCACGCCGAGCCTCTCGAGCGACTGGTCCAGGGAGCTCATGAGGTACTTGCGGGAGCCGCCGAATCCGTAGGGGCCGTCCCACATGTACCAGCCCGCCTTGCTGGAGATAATCATCTCATCGCGGTGGCGGGCGAAGTCCTCGCGGAGGATCCGGCCGAAGTTGAGCTCCGCGCTCCCGGCCGGAGGCCCGTAGTTGTTCGCGAGGTCGAAGTGCGTGATCCCCCGATCGAAGGCTCGACGGATGATCGAGCGCTGGGTCTCCAGCGGGCGATCATCGCCGAAATTGTGCCACAGGCCCAGGGAGAGGGCCGGCAGCTTGAGGCCCGAATGGCCCACGGTCCGGTACGTCATGTCCTCGTAACGATTGTCATTCGGCGTGTATGTCATGCCCCCAGTGTGCTACGCCGTATCCATCGTGTCGAGGGCCTCGGGCTTAAGAGTCCGCCGTAGGCTTCTCCGTCTTCCCAGCGTCGTCGGTTTCTTCGGGGTCAAGGTGAAGCTCCTCACGGACCTCCTCGATGATGGTCTCCTCGATCTGCTCGTCCTCCGCCTGGGACTCCGCCAGCGCGTGCTCCAGGAGGCGGGCCTGCTTGGAGGTGAAGCGCTTGGAGGGATCCTCGCGACGGCGCACAAGCTTGCGGATCTTGGAGCGCAGGCGGGACTCCTTGCTGATCTCGACGCGGGAGCGCGCCCAGAAGATGATGATGACGAGCACCATGAACATGCCCGCGTAGCCGAGCGCCGGGTAGACCGAGCCCATGAGCTCGGTGAAGCCAACGAAGCTCACCGCGTAGCCGAGCACGCAGACCACGATAAAGACCGGGGTGAAGCGCTCGGGTCGCTTCGCCGTGAGGCGCTTACCCAGCGCATAGAACATCCCGATGCACGTGTTGTAGATCATCGCGAAGATGATCCACACCATGACGTAGGCCAGCCAGGGGTGGATATTCTCCATGATCTTCAGCATGGGGACCTGGGCGCCGCCGACCTTGTCGAAGGTGAAGAAGATCGTCACGGCGGCCATGAGCATCATGATCGTGTAGAGCACACCACCGGCCAGGCCGCCGCGGCCGGCCGCCACCGTGTCCGCATGGTTACCGCCGATGACCAGGCACATCGAGACGCCCAGGAGGAGGGCCAGGCCGTTGTAATTGAGCGCCGAGAGCCACCACGGGCGGACCGGGGACTCCGTGTCCCGAGCCATGGAATCCAGCTGGGAGATATCGGAGGGCAGGTGGAACATCGTGTAAATGAAGCCCACGAGCACGGCGATGATGATGAGCGGGGTCACGAGGGAAATAATGCTGCTCACGCGGTCGACGTCGAAGAAGCCCGTGATAATCACGAGGATGAGCATGAGGCCCGAGCCGACCCACGTCGGCCACCCAAACTGCTGGCTGAGGTTGGAGCCCGCGCCCGCGAGCATGACGAAGCCAATGGCGAAGAGGGTGATGGTGACCATCGCGTCGAGCACCCAGGACAGCCACTGGAAAGACATGTTCTTAAAGACGAGGTTGTGCTCGTTTGCCAGGTAATAACTTCCCAGCTGGAGGATGACCGCGCCGGCCAGAGAGAAGACAATACCGGCCAACACCGCGCCCCAGATACCGTCCAGGCCGAAGGAAATGAAGTACTGGATCACCTCCTGACCTGTAGCGAATCCAGCTCCCACGAGCAGGCCCACGAAGGCCAAGGCAATCGATATTGTTCTTTTCACTCTGAGGATGCTCCTTGATATTTGTGTCACAGAAATCAGGGCGGGCCGCACGTCCCTGCGCGGCGCTGCCTCACACTGTGGGTGCCCCCGAAACCCACAGACCATCCACGTACCTTAGCGAAGAATGAGAAAAGCGGCGAATTATTTCGCCGCTCAGGCCCCGTATGGGGCGTTCTCTTCACACTTTTATGGGGTGACTAATCCGCCAGTTTCTTAGCGATGAGCTGGTTAACTGTCTTCGGATCCGCCTTCCCCTTTGTGGCTTTCATCACAGCACCGACGATCGCGCCCGTCACCTTCTTATTCCCGGCACGATATTTCTCGACGATGTCCGGGTTGGCAGCCAGCGCGTCGTCGACGGCCTTCTCGATCGCGGAGTCATCGCGGACGACCTCCAGGCCACGCGCCGCGATAACCTCCTCCACGTCGCCCTCGCCCGCGAGGACGCCGTCCACGGCCTGGCGGCCAAGCTTGGTAGTCAAGCGACCCTCCTTGACCAGGGCGATAACCCGGGCCACCTGGGAGGGGGTGATCGCCAGCTGCTCGAGCTCCACGCCCTCCTGGTTCGCTTTTCCGGCCAGGTAGGAGACCCACCAGGCGCGGGCCTCGTCGGGGCTGGCGCCTTCCTCGGTGGTGGCGATGATGAGGTCCAGCGCGCCCGCGTTGACGAGGTCGCGCATCTCCTCATCGGAGAGCTTCCACTCTTCCTGGATGCGGGCGCGGCGGATCCACGGCAGCTCGGGCAGGCTGGCGCGGATCTCCTCCACCCACTCCTTCGGGGCGATCACCGGGGGAAGGTCCGGGTCATTGAAGTAGCGGTAGTCCTCGGCGGTCTCCTTCGGGCGGCCCTGGGAGGTGGTGCCGTCGGCCTCCTGGTAGTGGCGGGTCTCCTGGCGGATGGCCTCGCCGCGCTCGAGGCAGGCGGCCTGGCGCTGCATCTCAAAGCGCACGGCCTGCTCCACGGACTTCAGCGAGTTGATGTTCTTCGTCTCCGTGCGGGTTCCGAAGGTCTCCGTGCCCACCGGACGCAGGGACAGGTTGGCGTCGACGCGCATGGAGCCCTGGTCCATGCGGGCGTCCGAGACTCCGAGCGACTTCACGAGGTCCCGCAGCGCGCTCACGTACGCCCGGGCCACCTCGGGCGCGCGCTCCCCCGCGCCGACGATCGGCTTCGTCACGATCTCGATGAGCGGGATGCCCGCGCGGTTGCAGTCCACCAGCGAGCTCGTGGCCCCGCTGATGCGGCCCGTCGCCCCACCAATGTGGGTGAGCTTCCCGGTGTCCTCCTCCATGTGGGCGCGCTCGATCTCGACGCGCCAGGTGGTGCCGTCGTCGAGAAGGACGTCGAGGTAGCCATTCGAGGCGATGGGCTCGTCGTACTGGGAAATCTGGTAATTCTTCGGCTGATCGGGGTAGAAGTAGTTCTTCCGGGCGAAGCGGGAGAACTCTGCGATCTCGCAGTTGAGGGCGAGGCCGATCTTGATGGCCCACTCGACGCCCTTCGCGTTGACGACGGGCAGCGCCCCCGGGAGCCCGAGGGACACCGGGTCCACATTCTCGTTGGGCTCAGCGCCGAAGTGCGCGGAGCTGGCGGAAAACATCTTGGTCTCGGTGGCGAGCTCGACGTGAACCTCCAGGCCCATGACAGGTTCATAGGTGCGCAGGAGCTCGTCATAATCCATCAAGTCGTACATCGCTGCAGTCATGTCGGTTAGTCTACTTCCTTTCGCTCTCCGTCTACCCTGGGGTCATGAACTCCACGCTGCCCTCCCGGCTCCCCGTTGCCATCATCCGTGGCGGGACCTCCCGCGCGGTCTTCTGTCGTCTGCGCGACCTCCCCGAGGATCCGCACATGCGCGACGAGCTCTGCCTCCGCCTCATCGGCTCCCCCGACCCCGTGGCCATCGACGGGCTGGGCGGCGGCGTCTCCTCCAACTCGAAGGTCATGTTCGTGGGCACCGCCGCCGAGGCCCGCGAGCGCGGCCTCCGCATCCCCGCCGAGCTGCCGGCTGAGCACCTCATCAGCTTCTTCGCGCAGGTCTCCCCCGCCGAGCCGCGCGTCGACTGGCGCGGCCAATGCGGCAACATCTCCGCCGCGATCTCGGCCTATGCCCTCGCCGAGGGGCTCTGCTCCTTCCCCGACACCGCCACCGAGGCCACCCTCCCCGTCTACAACGCCAACACCGGCATGCCCCTCGAGCTCCACCACCCCCTCGACGGCGGCCGCTTCCCCACCAGCGGTGATTTTGTTCTCGACGGCGTGCCCGGCTCCGCAGCCCGCGTTGACCTGCGCTTCCTTCTCGACGACGTCCCGTTCCGCACCACCGAGATCGAGGGACTTATGACAACGCTCATCGACGTGGCCAATCCCGTGGCGATCGTGCGGGCTGCCGACATCGGGGTCGATGTTCGGCTCAGCCCCGCGGAGCTCAATGCGGATTCCGCGCTCCTCGAGCGCCTCGAGGCTCTGCGTCAGGCCGCCGGGCGGGACATGGGCGTGGAGAATTCGGCGGTGATTCCGCGGGTGGCGATCGTCGAGCCCCTCGAGGACGGTGCGGGGCTGCGCGCGCGGATGACCTCTGTGGGCATCATTCACCATGCACTGCCCGGGACGGGGCTCCTCGCTCTGGGAGCGGCGCGCACCCTCGGCGCGCCGGTGATCGATCTCCCTCCCGCCGAGGAGACGCGCATCGAGCATCCGAAGGGCGAGGCCACCGTGAGCGCTCACCTCGAGGGCGAGCGCCTGCGCTGGGTGGCGCTTGCCCGCAGCGCGCGGATCATTCTCCGCGGCGAGGTGGAGCTTCGCGGCGACGCACCCCGGGACTGAGGCGGGGGCGTCTTTAGCGGGCGGCGCGGCGGGCGTCGATCCGCTGGCACAGCGCCGCGAGGATCGCGCCGGAGAGGTTATGCCACACAGAGAAGAGGGCGCCCGGCAGCGCGGAGAGCGGGGACATATACTGCGCGGCCAGCCCGGCCGCCAGCCCGGAGTTTTGCATGCCGACCTCGACGGCCATCGTCCGGCGCACCGGGACCGGCTGGCCGCTGAGGCGCCCCGCCAGGAATCCCAGCAGGTAGCCCAGCGCGTTGTGGATGACGACGGCCACCGCCACGATGAGCCCGGCTGTGAGGATCGAGGCGCGCGAGCCGGCGACGACCGCCGCGACGATGAGCGCAATCGCGGTCACCGAGATCCACGGCAGGGCCGGCAGGACCTTCGTCACCACACGCGGAAGAAGGAGCCGCACGACGAGCCCCGCCACCACCGGGACGAGGACGACCTCCACGACCGACAGCGCCATGCCGGCGGCGTCGAGCGGCATGTACTGCCCCGCCAGCCACAGGGTGAGCAGCGGTGTGAGCAGCGGGGCGAGGAGGGTGGAGATGGCGGTCATGGTGACCGAGAGGGCGACGTCGCCGCGGGCCAGGTAGCTCACGACGTTGGAGCTCGTCCCGCCCGGTGCGCAGCCGACGAGGATGACGCCCGCCGCGATCTCCGCCGGCAGGTGCAGGCACCACACGACGATGAGCGCCGCCACCGGCATGAGCACATACTGCGCGATGACGCCGATGAGGACGGGCAGCGGGCGCTGGGCCACATAGGCGAAGTCCCCCGGCTTGAGGGTGAGGCCCATCCCGAACATGACGATGCCCAGGAGGATGTTCACCCACGAGCCCAGGGCGCTCACGGGCTCAGAAAAGAAGAACCCCAGGAGTCCCCCGATGATGACAAGCACGGGGAACCCTAGGGTAGCGAGGTATCCAGATTCACGGCCTGCGGCCTCCGATGCGCGTTCCATGGAGTGACATTGTAGTCCCACAGAATGGAAGAGGTTTCACGGGCCTGAGGAGATACCCGAGAGATGCTCGGTAGAAACTCCGGCGGGGAGCGTCTAACCGAACATCGCCTTCGCGGTGACGTAACGGGCGTGAGGCACGGACTTCAGCGTGCCGACAGCCTCGTTGAGATCGATGAGCTCAATGTGCTCGCCATGGAGGGCGACGCACTTGCCGAAGTCGCCCGAGTGGCAGGCCCGCGCCGCGTGGACGCCGTAACGCGTCGCGAGGACGCGGTCGAAGGCCGTCGGGGTACCGCCGCGCTGGATGTGGCCGAGCACCGTCGTGCGGACGTCGTGGCCGAGGCGATTGTGGATCTCGTCGGCGATCTGCTGGCCGATGCCCGTGAAGGTCTTGTGCCCGAACTGGTCGATCTCCCCCTCGCGGGTTTCCATCGTCCCCTCCTTGGGCAGGGCGCCCTCGGCGACGCAGATGATGCCGTACTTCTCGCCCATCTGGAAGCGACGCTCCATCGCCTTGCAGATCTCCGCGATGTCGAAGGGCTCCTCGGGGATCACTGTGTAGTGGGCGCCGCCCGCCATGCCGGCGTGGAGCGCGATCCATCCCACGTGGCGGCCCATGACCTCGACGATCATGACGCGGTTGTGGGACTCCGCAGTGGTGTGGAGGCGGTCGATGGCGTCGGTGGCCACCGACACGGCCGTATCAAAGCCGAAGGTAAAGTCCGTGCCGTTGACGTCGTTGTCGATGGTCTTCGGCACGCCGACCACCGGGATGCCGTTATCGGAGAGCCACTTCGCGCCCTTGAGCGTGCCCTCGCCGCCGATGGGGATGAGGGCGTCGACGCCGGCGTCCTCCAGGTTGGCCCGAATCTGATCGAGTCCCGCCTTGAAGCGGTCCGGGTGGAGGCGGCCGGTGCCCAGAATGGTGCCGCCGCGCAGGAGAATCCGGTCGATGTCTTCGTCGTCATACAGTTGGATTCGCTTGTCCTCCATGAGGCCGACCCAACCATCTTGGTAGCCGACGACCGTGGAGTTGAACTCCGCGCTGCAGGTCCGAACAATTCCGCGGATGACCGCGTTCAGGCCGGGGCAGTCGCCGCCGGAGGTGAGAGTCGCAATTCGCATGATCCCTAGTTTAATCAACCATGCGGGAATCTGCCCGTTTCTGCCCGATTATCGGGAGATTTCCTCGGATTTAAAGAAACATACGGCTATAAACCCACAGGCTAGAGCGGCCGCCGGCAGCAGCAGCGCGCGCCCCGCCGCCGCGGAGACATCGTGCCCCTGCGCCAGGGCCATCTGCATGGCCGCGCCCACCGCAGCGGATCCCACGACGGAGCCGGTCTGCCGCGTCGTGTTGTACACCCCCGAGGCCGCGCCCATGTAGCGCTGGCTCATCGTGCGCATGGCGGCCGTCGAGTTCGGCGACCACACGCACGACGTCCCGCAGCCGAGCAGAACCAGCCCCGCGAAGAACCATCCGAGCGGCAAGCTCCAGATGATCGTGAGGCCCAACCACCCGAGGGAGAAGGCGGTGAGGCCGAAGCCCACCGTCGAGAGCGTGCGCGGGTGGAGGCGATCCGCGAGCCGGCCAACGATGGGCGAGCCGATGATCGTCACCGCGGCCATGGGCAGCATCATGACTCCGGCGTGCTCCGGGCTGTAGCCCAGCCCGTCCTGTAGGTGAAACATGATGGGCAGCATCATGGCCGCCACGCAGAAGCCCATCGTCGAGATCGAAAAACTCGCGATAGAGAAGTTGTGATTGCGGAAAATGACGAGGGGGACCAGCGCATCCTTCCCGCGACGGGCGGCGGTGCCCTGGAGTCGGACAAACCACGCCATCCCCGCCACGCCGACGACGATGCAGCCGATAAGCAGCGCGCTCCACCCCAGCTGCGGGCCGTTGAGAATGGCGAAGACGATGAGGGACATCGCCACGAGGGAGACGAGGACGCTTAGTTCATCGATCGACCGGGCGTGCCGCGGCAGCGGCGGCACCCACAGGCTCACCAGGACAAGGGAGACCACGCCGAGCGGGACGTTGATGAAGAAGATCCACTCCCAGCCGGGGCCGCCCACGAGCACCCCGCCCAGCACCGGGGAGACCACCCCGGCCAGCCCGCCCACGGCGCCCCAAACCCCCAGCGCGGCGCCCCGGCGCGAGGGCGCGAAGATCCGGTTGATGACGCTCATTGTCTGCGGGATGAGGATGGCCGCGCCGAGGCCCTGCACCGCCCGCGCGGCGATGAGCATCTCCACCGAGCGCGACAGACCGCACG
Organism: Corynebacterium uropygiale; assembly: GCF_021568315.1. Lineage (GTDB taxonomy): Bacteria > Actinomycetota > Actinomycetes > Mycobacteriales > Mycobacteriaceae > Corynebacterium > Corynebacterium uropygiale. The sequence continues at coordinate 306,673 of NZ_JAKGSI010000003.1, read as the reverse complement.
CCGCCGACGACAGCACAAAGAGCGCCATCCCCAGGCGGTACATGTTGCGCTGCCCATAGCGATCGCCGAGCCTCCCCGTGAACAGCAGCGGCACGACGATGCAGAGTAAGTAGATGGAGGTGATCCAAAAGACCTGGTTAATCGACGCCCCGAGCTCGGTCTCAATATTCGGGGTGGCCACCGCCACGATCGTCTGATCGAGCAGGATCATGAAGAAACCCACGCACAGCGCCGCCAACGCCCGCCACGCCTGGCTCTCGGGAATCTGAATTTTCTCTTCCGTGGGGGATGAGACCATCGTGCTTCCTTTTCCTGTCATCGTGGATGGGCTGGGTGCAGCAGGTGCTGGCAGCCGGGCGATCTAGAGAGTAAGCATAAAAGCATGTCTTCCTGTGATCTCAAGAAACCCCAGAATGTCAACACCGCCGCCGTCGTGTCGACGGGGCTCATCGGCGGGTGGCTCACCGCCCGGGAGACCGGGATTCGCCCGCTGGGCGGCGTCGTCCTCGCCGCGGCCGCAGCGTGGGCGGGCCGCTCATGGTGGGCGAAGACGGACGGCCCCACCACCGCCCTCTTGGAGAGCATCTACCTCGCGGGCTTTGGGCTCTCCCACCCCCTGGCGAAGAAGATCGGCGCCTGGCCGGCGGTCCTCACCGTCACGGCCGCCTCCGCCGGCGCGGCCTGGGCGCTCTCAGATCGACGATAGCCCGCGCAGCCGCTCCTCCTCGGCTTCGTTCTCCTCGTTGAAGGCCCGCTTGGAGGATTGCCACTGATCCTCGGTCATCGCCAGGCGCCAATAGCCCGAGATGGAGACGTCCTCCCGGGCGATCTCCCTCTCGATGAAGAGGACTCGACGCACCTCCCGGATCATTTCCGCCACCCCGTGCACGAACCAGGAGGTGCGTTCCTTCGTCTCGGGAAGCTCCGCGAGAGCCGCGCTGAGCGGGGTGCCGTGGGTGGCCCCGCGCCGATGGATCCAGCGGACCTCGATGCCTGGCCCCTCGGGGAGCTCGAACTGCGAGTCCTCATCCTCCACCTCGATGAGGGCGAGGGCCTTCATCCCCTCCGGGAGTTTCTCCAGGGCGTGGGCAATGGCCGGGGCCGCGGCGTCGTCCCCCGCGAGGACGCACGCCTCATAGCCTTCTTCCGGGTGCCAGGCGCCGCCGGGCCCGAGGAAGCCGAAGGTCTCCCCCACTTCGGCGCGGGCGGCCCAGGGGCCGGCGATGCCCTCTTCCCCGTGCACGACGAAGTCAATGTCGGCAACACCGCTCGTGGTGTTCACCCGCCGCAGGGTGTACGTGCGGGTGATCGGCCAGAACTCCCGCGGCTGCGAGGAGCGGATGCCCTCCATGGAGAAGGGCCATGCGTAGTCCGCCCCCTCGGGGACGAAGAGAAGCTTGACGTAGTGGTCAGTGTGCGGAAGGTCCGCCCCGATGAGAGCATCGCTCTGCACCGTGAGACGGACCATCGTGGGCGAGACCTGGCTGGTGGCCACAATACGGGCCTCGTGTGCGCGGCGGGGTCGGCGTGCCGGCTTAGACATCAAAGAGAGCCTCCTCACATCGGAAAGATGAGGTAAGCATAACCCACCTTTTCGGGAGGAGGCTAGGGGCGGGGTAGCCGCTGGGACTAGGAGCGCCCCGCTTCGAAGGCCGCGCCGACGCGGTAGAGGCGGTCATCCTGGAAGGCCGGAGCCATGATCTGGAGGCCCGTAGGCAGGCCGCTGTCCTCGGCAAAGCCGGCGGGCACCGACATGCCGCAGAGGCCCGCGAGGTTCAGCGGCAGGGTGCAGAGGTCGAAGGTGTACATGGACAGCGGGTCCGAGACCTTCTCCCCCAGCTTGAAGGCGGTGGTCGGCGTCGTCGGGGAGACCAGAACGTCAACCTTCTCGAAGGCCTTCGCGAAGTCCTGAGCGATGAGGGTGCGCACGCGCTGGGCTTGGATGTAGTAGGCGTCGTAGTAGCCCACCGAGAGCGCATAGGTTCCCAGGATGATGCGGCGCTTCACCTCGGGGCCAAAGCCCTCCGCGCGGGAGAGGGACATGACCTGCTCGGCGTCGTGGCGGCCGTCATCGCCCACGCGGCGGCCATAGCGCATGCCGTCGAAGCGGGCGAGGTTGGAGGAGACCTCACAGGGGAGGATGAGGTAGTAGGCGGCGAGGGCGTCGTCGAAGTGGGGGCAATCGACCTCCACGACCTCGGCCCCCTGCTCCTTGAGCTGGGAGACCGCCGAGTGGAAGGAGTTCAGCACGCCGGGCTGGTAGCCCTCGCGGTCGAACTGGCGGACAACGCCCACGGTCACGCCGGAGAGGTCCCCGCGCGCGCCCTCCTTGGCGGCGTCGACGACCGGCGCGATCGGGGCCACCGACTCATCGACGCTCGTGGCATCGAAGCGGTCGTGGCCAGCGATCACGCTGTGGAGCAGTGCGGTGTCGAGGACCGTGCGCGCGCAGGGGCCGCCCTGGTCGAGGGAGGAGGCGCACGCGATGAGCCCGTAGCGGGACACCGTGCCATAGGTGGGCTTCACGCCGACGGTGTTCGTCAGCGCGGCCGGCTGGCGGATCGATCCGCCGGTATCGGTGCCAATCGCCAGCGGGGCCTGGCCCGCCGCCAGCGCAGCCGCCGAGCCACCGCCCGAGCCGCCGGCGGTGCGCTCGACGTCATAAGGGTTGTGGGTGGGGCCGTAGGCGGAGTTCTCCGTGGAGGAGCCCATGGCGAACTCGTCGAGGTTGGTCTTGCCGAGGATCGGGATCCCCGCCTCGCGGAGCTTGCGCGTCACGGTCGCGTCGTAGGGGCTCATGTAGCCCTCGAGGATCTTGGAGGCGGCGGTCGTCGGCGCGTCCGTCGTCGTGAACACATCTTTGAGCGCGAGGGGGACGCCAGCCAGCGGGGAGGCGGGCTCCTCGCCGCGAGCAAGGGCCTCGTCGACGGCATCGGCCGCCGCGAGCGCCGAGTCCGCGCTCACGTGGAGGAAGGCGTGGAGCGTCTCGTCGGTCTCCGCGATGCGGTCGAGGTGGGCCTGGGTGACCTCGCGGGAGCTTACCTCGCCACCGTGGATGCGCCGGGCCAGCTCGGCGGCGCTCAGCCGGGTGAGTTCGTTGGCGGACTGCTCTACCACATAGGAATTCTGTTCAGTCATGATTATTCAGCCTCCCCACCGAGAATGCGCGGAACAACAAATCGCTGGTCCTGGACCTCCGGAGCCTGGTCCAGTGCCTGCTCCGCGCCCAGGGTCTTCTCGACGACGTCCTCGCGCATCGTCGTCTTGATGTTGTGGGGATGGCTCATCGGCTCGACCCCCTCCACATCGACCTTCTGGACGGCCTTGACGTTGTCGATAATGTCGTCGATCTGCTCCGCAAACTGGGCCAGCTCCTCTTCCGAGAGCGCCAGGCGGGACAGTTTGGCGAGGTGGGCTACCTCATCACGTGAAATCTCAGCCACGAGTCCTTCTTCCTCATCTTCACGTCTATGGTCGCTAGTGGGCCATCCTACTTCACCGAGGCCACCCCCATGCAGTCCCCCTCTACGCATCACATGGGGGAGCCGGTACCATCAATACCCGTCAGTCAACAGAAAAACTCGTGATCTCGGCTCGGAGGGACCTCCCCTCGGCCGCAGGCCCCACGATGAAGGAAACTGCCGTGTCCCATATGTCGTTTTTGCTTCGCGTCCAGCTGCCCGATGCCCCCGGCTCTCTCGGCCACCTCGCCGAGGCGATCGGCCTCGTCGACGGCAACATCCAATCAGTCGACATTGTTGAACAAGACCCCCGTGGCACCGTCGTCGACGACATTGTGGTGACCCTCCCCAAGGAGTCCATGGCCGACGTCCTCATCACCGCGGCCCAGTCCGTCGAGGGCGCGGAGGTGGACTCCATCCGCCCCTTCACCGGCGCCATCGACCGGCGCGGCCAGATCCGCATGCTCAACGAGATCACGGCGCACCGCCGCAACCTCCCGGCCGCGATGACGGAGCTCGTGCGCGTGTTGCCGAAATCCATGACGGCGAGCTGGGCCATCGTCCTCTGCTCCGATGTGCCGGTGAAGCGGATCGCGGCCTCCCAGGCAGCGCCGGAGGATGACGGCTCCAACCCGGAGCAGATCAACATCACCGAGGCGCGGATCCTGCGCCCCGACCAGGAGGAGTGGATCCCCCAGTCCTGGGCGCTGCTCGATTCGGCGCTGGCCGCCGCCCCGCTCCAGGGGACAGGGATGGTTCTGGTCATCGGCAGGACCGGGGGGCCGGACTTCCTTGCCACCGAGGTGGAGCACCTCGGTCACCTCGGGACCATCATCGGCGCGATCCTCAGCTAGCCCTCTTCCGGGGATTCCTCCGAGCCCTCGAGTCCCTCGGCGCCGCTGGCGAGGAGGACGTGGAACTGCGCCTCGGAGAGGATCGGAATGCCCAGGTCCCGGGCCTTCGTCTCTTTCGATCCCGCATTCGCTCCGACCACCACAAAGTCCGTCTTCTTCGACACGCTCCCGGCGGCCTTCCCGCCGCGCGCGATGATGGCTTCCTTCGCGCTCTCCCGGCTGAAGTCCTCCAGCGAGCCGGTGACCACGACGGTGAGCCCCTCCAGCACCTGCTCCGGCGCATCGCTGCGGTCCTCCTCCATGGTCACGCCGGCCGCGGCCCAGGCGTCGACGATATCCCGGTGCCATTCCACCGTGAACCACTCCGCAACGCTCTCCGCGATGACCGAGCCGACGCCGTCGATCGTGGCCATCTCCTCGACGGACGCCTCCCGGATCGCGGGGAGGGACCCGTAGCGCTGGGCGAGGGCCCGGGCGGCCGTCGGCCCCACATGGCGGATAGACAGGGCTACAATGACGCGCCAGAGGTCGGTGTGCTTGGCCTGCTCGAGGTGCTCGATGAGCTTCTTCCCCGCGGCGTTCACCGCGCCCTTGGCGGTGGTGTACACGGCGGAGGTCTCCAGGTCCTCCAGCTGGAGGCTGAAGAGCTCCGACTCCCCGCTGAGGATGCCGCGGCGGATGAGGTCGAGCGCCCCCTTCTCCCCCAGCGCCTCGATGTCGAAGACCGCGCGGCTAGCCAGCGACTCGAGCCGGCTCGAGAGCTGGGCCGGGCAGGAGCGGGTGTTGGGGCAGCGCCAGTCGGCGTCGCCCTCCTTCTGCGGGGCGAGGCGGGTCCCGCAGGCGGGGCAGAGCGTCGGGAAGATGAAGGGGCGCTCCTCGCCGGTGCGTTTCTCGACGACGGGCCCGAGGACTTCCGGGATCACCTCCCCGGCCTTGCGGATAACGACCTCATCCCCGATGAGCACGCCTTTGCGCTTCACCTCGGTCTGGTTGTGCAAGGTGGCGCGCTCCACCTCGGAGCCGGCGACGCGGACGGGGGCCATGATCGCGAAGGGGGTCACGCGTCCCGTGCGCCCGACGCCCACCTGGATGTCGAGGAGCCGGGTACGAACCTCCTCCGGTGGATACTTGTAGGCGATGGCCCAGCGCGGGGCGCGGCTTGTGTGGCCCAGACGCCGCTGGGAGGCTCGCGAGTCCACCTTGATGACCAGGCCATCCATCTCATGCAGCGCATCGTGGCGGTGATCCGCCCAGTAGCGGACGCGCTCGATGACGTCGTCGGCACTGTCCACCACCTGCGTGTACGGGGAGACGGGCAAGCCCCAGGCCTCGAGTGCCTGGTACACGTCCTCCTGGAGTTCGGGGGAGAAACCCTCGCTCGCGCCGAGGCCGTGGCAGATCATGCGCAGGCGACGCTCCTTCACCGCCGCGGTGTCCTTCTGCCGCAGGGAGCCGGCCGCGGCGTTGCGCGGGTTCGCGAAGGGCTTGCCTCCGGAGCGCTGGCGGGCGTCGTTCACCTCGGCGAAGTCCTCCACCGCGATGAACACCTCGCCGCGGACCTCGAGGAGGGAGGGCACTGGGATCCCCTCGACGTCGCGCAGCTCGTGAGGGATGTCCTCGATGACCTTGGCATTGGCCGTGATGTCCTCACCCACGCGGCCATCGCCGCGGGTGGCCGCCTGGACGAGCACGCCGTCTCGGTAGGTGAGATTGATCGACAGGCCATCGATCTTCAGCTCCGTGACATAGCGCTCCCCCGGAACTTTGGCGAGCCAATCGCGCAGCTCCGATTCGTCAAAGACGTTGTCGAGGCTGAGCATCGCGGAGGGGTGCTCGACGTTGTCGAACGTCGAGCCCTCGGGGACGGGGGCGCCCACCTCGGCGGTCGGGCTCTCCGGAACGTCAAGCTCGGGGTGCTCCTCCTCGAGCCGCTGAAGGGCGCGAAACAGCTCGTCGAACTCCGCATCGGTGATCTCTGGCTGCTGGTTGTAGTAGAGGTCGCGGTGGTGGCGCACCTCGCTGGCCAGCTCGTTCCAGCGCCGGCGGAGATCAGTGTCCGTGCTCTGCTGTTCGTGGGGAGAATTCACGGTGCTGATTCTAACGGTTGAGACCGGCCGAGCCGGACCGTGGCCTGCAGCTCCACCCATCCGGGCGCTCATGTCCGACCCACTCAGTAGAGTGAGCCGCATGAAGAGTTTTGACGCCTCCCGGATGCTCTCCTTCGATCTGGAAACGACGGGCACCAACCCCCACGCCACCCGTATCGTGACCTCCTCCCTGCTTCGTATCGACGGCTCGTCCGTCGACACCACGGAGCTCCTCGCCGACCCGGGCGTGGAGATCCCTGAGTCCGCGACGGCCATCCACGGCATCACCACCGAGTACGCCCAGCAGCACGGCCGCCCCCACGAGGAGGTCCTGGCGGACACCATCGCGCGCATCCGCGATGCCTGGCGGCAGGACATGGCGCTCATCGTCTTTAACGCCCCCTATGACCTCACGGTGCTGCGCTCCCTTGAGCCCTCCTTCACCGTGGATGGCCTCGTGTTTGACCCCCTGCTCATCGACCGGGCGATGGACCGATATCGCCGCGGGAAGCGCACGCTCAGCGCCCTGTGCGAGCACTACCGGATCACCCTCGACAATGCGCATAACTCCTCTGCCGACGCCCTCGCCGCCGCGCGCATCGCCTGGAAGCAGGTGCGCACCTGGCCGGAGCTCCAGTCCTACAGCATGGAGGAGCTCATGGAGTTCCAGGCGGTGAAGTACTACGAGATTCAGAGTGAGTTCCGGGAATGGCGGGAGAAGCGTGGGCAGGATGCCTCCACCGTCTCCACCTCCTGGCCGGTACAGGGTTAAGGGTTAAAAGCCACTCGCGCCTGGCGCTCAGAGGAGGAGGTTGCCCGCGTCCCTGCTGAGGATCTCCGCGCTAGCGCTGAGACTACGCAGGAGGGGAACGAGCCCCGCGGAGGAGGAGACCTCCGCGTCATCCCGGCCCCGAAGGAGGACGTCACCGGAGAGTGAGGAGGGGTCGAAGCCAAGGGTTCGCCAGAGTCGGGCAAGGCGGCGCGCGCTGTCCTGGGGCTCCTCCCCAGCCGCCGCATCGAGGGCGAGGCTGAGCGAGGTGCCCTGGCTGAGGAGGGAGCCCAGCCCGTCGAGGTCTCTCGATCCCCACACCGTGCGAAGGGCGAGGTCAACACGATGAGCCCCGCAGCCCTCGGCCACATCCCAGAGGACCTGCTGCATGCCGAAGCTCAGGGTGATCTCCGGGGCGCTCTCTCCCGAGGGAACAATCTCGAGGAGCTCGTGGAGGACGCGGGTGAGGCGCGGGGCAGGGATGGCCGGGATCGTGTCGAAGTCCGAGGTCCCCGGCACGGTGCCCGCGTGGAGGGCCGAAAGCTCGGGCTCCAGCAGGAGGATGGCGCAGCGGGCGCCGAATCGCCGGTGCGCCGCGCGGGCGAGGTCAGCGAAGGCCTGGGCATACATCCCGGGGAGATCGCGGAGCACTCCCCCATCCGTGAGGGCGCGGTGCCCGCCTGCCAGCTCGACGCGGGTGACGAGGCTCCACGGACCGAGGAGGGGAATCGTCACGGTGCCGCCGCAGGATCCCCACAGTTCTTCCAGCCCATCGAGGTCGCGTTCCCACAGGTCCCGGGCGGCCCAGGTGAGCCGCTGGGGGCGCGGGCTCAGCCGCCAGGAGCGGGGGCCGCGCTCGGCGTGGAGGCCGTCGAGGAGGCTCACCGTGCGGGCGACGGCGTCGGCAATGATCCCCCGCTCCGGGAGGAGCGGGAGGACGCGGGTGTCACCCGTCTCCCCGCCGATGATGTCCGCGGTGTCCAGCCAGTTCGTGCCCCGGAGCTGGGCGGGGGCGCAGGCCTCAGCCATCGCGATCCTCCCCCGGCGCCGCGGCGCGGGTGGCGCAGATGGTGCCGGAGCCTAAGACCATGTCTCCCAGGCCATCGTCCATGGGGAGGTAGAGCACGGCGGCCTGCCCGCGGGCGACGCCGCTTAACGGCTCCCGGAGCTCCAGCTCCATGTGGTCGGCGGCGCGGTCGATGTGCGCGGTGCAGCCCACCACGGAGCCGTGCGCGCGGACCTGCACCTGGCACTCGATGTCCCCGTCCATGAGGGGGTGGAGGTACTTGAGGCGATCCGCGCTGATCCCCGTCACGGCCAGGGCCTCCCGGGGGCCGACGGTCACCGTGCCGGTCCGGGCATCGATGTCGGTGACATAGCGCGGGCGGCCATCGGGAGCGGGCGTCTTGATGTCCAGTCCCTTGCGCTGGCCGATCGTGTAGTTGAAGGCGCCGTCGTGGGTGCGCAGCTCGTGACCCTCCTGGTCCACGATCATCCCCGGGCGCAGGCCGATGGTGCGCCCGAGGAAGGCCTGCGTGTTGCCGTCGGGGATGAAGCAAATGTCATAGGAATCCGGCTTGGAGGCCGTGGAGAAGCCGTGGGCGGCGGCCTCCTTCCGGATCTCGGGCTTGGGCGTATCGCCCACGGGGAAGAGGCAGTGGGCGAGCTCCCGCTCGCTCAGCACACCCAGAACATAGGATTGGTCCTTGTTCTCGTCGGGGGAACGGCGCAGGTGGCCGTCGTCGTCAAGGGTGGCATAGTGGCCGGTCGCGACGGCGTCGAAGCCGAGGGCGAGGGCGCGCTCCAGGAGCGCGGCGAATTTGATGCGCTCATTGCAGCGCAGACAGGGATTGGGGGTCTCCCCGCGGGCATAGGACTCGATGAAGTCATCGATGACGTCCTCGCGGAAGCGGTCGGAAAAATCCCACACGTAGAAGGGGATGCCGAGTTTGTCGCACACCCGGCGCGCGTCGGCGGAATCCTCCAGCGAGCAGCACCCCCGCGAGGATTCCCTGACGGCCTGCGGGTCCCGCGAGAGCGCGAGGTGGACGCCCACGACCTCGTGCCCTGCCTCGAGAGCCCGCGCAGCGGCCACCGAGGAATCGACGCCACCGCTCATCGCCGCGAGTACGCGCATGCTGCTTCTCCCCTTTCTTCCAGACCTTCTCGCACTGACGCCCACAGCTTACCCAGGCAGGGTGCTCGCTAGGCTATGGGGCGTGATGCGCGCACCGAAACGATCCTCGTCCCCCTCCCCCGCCGGCAGCTACCCGATCAGCACCGGGACCCTGGAGGTGGAGGCCGATCCCTATCGGGAGAACAGCTGGGTGCTCTCGGTGAATGGGGTGCCCTCCTCGCATCTGTGCCTCGATGACCCGCTGGCCCTCGAGTTCGAATACATGCGGTGGATCGCCGCGGCCCTCGAGTCCTACGTCCCGGCCCACCTCGACATCACGCGCCTGCGCGTCACCCACCTCGGCGGCGCGGGCTGCTCGCTGGCGCGCTGGTGCGCGGCGCGGTGGCCGTCGTCGAGGAACACGGTGGTGGAGTTCGACGCCCAGCTCGCCGCCCTGGTGCGGGAGCTCTTCGATTTGCCGCGCGCACCCCAGCTGAAGATCCGCGCGAGCGAGGCGCGGGAGGTCATCGCCCGGGCCCGTCCGGCCAGCCGGGACATCGTCATCCGCGATGTCTTTGCCGGGGCGCGCACTCCGAGGCACGTGTGCACGGCCGAGTTCGCGAAGGAGGTGGCGGCGAGCCTCTCGGAGGCGGGACTCTACGTGCTCAACTGCGGGGATCACGCGGACCTCGAGGGCGCGGCCGCGGAGATCGCGACGGTGGGCGCGGTCTTCCCCTCGGTGGGGGTCATCGCGGATCCGCCCATGCTCAAGGGGCGCCGCTACGGGAACATCATCATCCTGGGCGCCAAGCGTCCCCTCCCCGGCGAGGGCTCGCCGGAGGCCGCGCAGCTCATGAAGTCCCTGCTCGGCGGGGCGGTCCCGGCGCGTTATGTGCCGGGGGATCAGCTCCCCCGGCGGCTGCGCGGCGGCGAGGTGTGGCATGACGAGCCCGCCTCTGATGACTCGGGGGCGGAGGACGCCTAGCCCCTGGGCCCCGGGAGGCTCTCCTTTTTCTCCCCGTGGTCTCCCATGGACTCGCCCCAGGCGCGGGCGGCTTTGAGGGCGTCGCTCATCTTCATGTCGGGGACGTAGCAGTGGGTGACGGCGAGCCCGATCGCAGGCAGGGCCAGCTCATCGGCGTAGCAGAGGAACCACTGGTGGTGCTCGGGGTGGAACTTGTACTTCGAGGCCGCAAGCGAGCGGAAGCCGTAGAGCGGCTCCATCGTGCGGCCGAGCTTCTCGAGGATGGCGTCGAGAATGCCCGGCTCCTCCGCGCTGTCTGTGCGCGAGAGCGGAGCCCCGGAGAGGGAGACCCAGCCGAGGCCCTCGTCCTGGGCCCGCTGTGCGCCCTCGGCGAGGAGGTACTCGATGACGGGGCGGAAGCCGGTGGCATCGCGGCGCATGAAGTCGAGGGTATAGCCGGCGAGCTCGCCACCCTCGTAGACGGGAAGCCAGCTGGTCACGCCGTGGACGCGGAGGTCCTCGTCGACGGCCACGAGGATCCGCGTTCCCGGCTCCTTGAGCTCCGAGATCCCGCCGAGGGTGAAGCCCATCTCCGGCAGCGTCTTGTCCGCCACCCAGTGCTCGGAGAGCGCGATGATCGACTCCTTCACCCGGGGGTCTAAGTCCTGCCAGGGCGCCCAGATCGTCGAGATGCCCTCCTTCACGGCGCGGTTGCGGGCGGTGCGGATGTTCTGGAACTTCTTGCCGCGGAATTCGAGGTGATGGCAATCCAGCGTGGATTCCTCCGCGACGTGCACGGCCCGGAATCCCCGACGCCCGCAGTCCCGCGCGAACTCCGAGCGCACCGAGTACCAGGCGGTGCGCCAACCATTATTCGTCGCGTAGTCCTCGAAGAGGAGGGCAATCCGCTGCGGATCATCCTCCCCGGCGCCCAGCACCGGCTCGCCCACGGTCACCGCGATGCCGCGATCCACCCGGTAGGCCACGTATCCCGACGGCTGCCCGCCCTCGTCTCGCGGGGGCGCAAACCAGTAGCGGTTGCCCTCCCAGAGCGTCATCCAGGAGAGGTGGTCCCCCGTCCCCTGGCGGATGATCTCCCGGGCCATGGCGCGGTGGGCCTCCTCCTCCGGGTTCGGCACGGACATGAGTGCGCGGTAGAGCACTACGAGGAGGATCGCCCAGAAGAGGATGCCCGTCCAGTTGTTGAGCATCCACCCGGAGCTCGTGTGGGGCACGAGCGTGTAGTTGTAGAGCTCCCCGAGGACGGGCGGAAGGTAGACCGCCGGGAGGTCGCCGAGCAGCAGGGGGATCGTCGCGTGCGGGTGGAAGTGGGAGGAGAGCACAAGCCCGCCGAGCACCCACAGCAGCGCGCTGAGCAGCGCCGCAACGAGTGCCCCACCGGCCGCACGGAGGAGCGCATCATGGCGCAGCGGCACCCGGAAGAGGGAGCGCCGAGCCACCAGGAACACCAGGCTCACGATCCACGGCAGGGTCATCATGAGGCCATTGATCACCAGCAGCGGGACGTCGGGTTCATCCAGGTCCGTGATGGTCCACAGCTGCAGCCCGATCACCGCGATGGTCACCAGCTGCGCCAGAACGGCGAGCTGCCAGGCCAGGCGTCGGCCCTTCATGAGACCGAGGGCAAGCACCCCGTAGACCAGCAGCGGGATGAGGTTGAGCAGGAAGGAGCCCACGCCTGTCTGGGCGGCGTGGAGCACGGCGTCGGTGCAATCCTGGCTGGCGGAATCCTCGCGGCAGAGGGAGTACATCGTTTCCAGCGAGATCTCCGGGCCCCAGATGAGCTGGATGACACCGGAGAAGGCGCCCTCGGCGAGAGGGTTGAAGGCGGCGAGCACCGGCCCCAGCGCCGTGCAGAAAAACACGAGACTGAGCAGCTTCCTCGCCTCCCGACGCGAGGCGACGCGGGCCTCACCCGGGCGCTCCGGCGCGAGGACCGCGCCCGCGAGGACGCCCCCAAAGAGCGCGACGAGCGCCACCCCATCGGAGAGCGTCCCGGAGAAGAGCACCATCGTGATGCTCAGCGCGCCGAGCAGCGTGCGCACCCGTCGTCGCCACAACAGCGGCATGCGCGCGGAGGCAATCGCCACCGAGCCGAAGATCCATCCCGCAGGCGAGAGGAGGACCATGTTGAGGAAGTCGCCGCCCCACCAGTGCAGGCCGGTTTCCTCGACGGCGCGGGCGATCATGAGCCCAATCGGGGTGGCGACGAGGTGCACCAGCAGAGCACAGAGGGCAAAAAGCCGACTTCCGAGGATCCTCTCCGCCGGGACTGCGAGGAGGAGGATGCCCACGGTCGCGATCGCGGCGCTGCCCACCCCGAGGGTGGTGAGGCCGCAGACCAGGATCCGCGGGTCACTGATGGCATAGGGCATCCTGAGCCCCAGGGTGTCCATCATGTCCCACTGCGGGAGCAGGGCATTTGCCACGTGGCAGCCCCACAGGATGACGAGGAGCACGAGGCTCACGGGCGTCGAGAGCAGTTGTTTGAGCGCCCACACACTCACCGAGCCAAGCTGGCGTCCCACCGTTTTGACCATCACTTCTCCGTTCCTTTCTCCTGCACACTAGCCTGACCGGCCGGGTCATTCACGGCGTGGGGTCCTGGGGTGGTGGCGGGTGCCGTGCCGACGGCTGGCACGCCTGCCAGCCCGCCGCGCTCCGCGACCCAGGGAAGGGTGTCCGCCAGCGCCCGACGCCACACCTGGAAGGAATGCGCGCCGGGGACGGTTTCCATCGTCGAGGAGATTCCCGCCGCCCCGGCGAGTTCGTGGAGGTGGCGCAGGGCAGCGACGGATTCCCCGTCCGCGCTCCCGGCGATGAAGCGGCCCCCGATCCCCGCATACGTGTCCGTGCCCGCGGCCTTCGTGAGGAGGGCCTCGGGGTTGACGGCCTGGAACTTCTCCTCGCTGCCGCCGAAGAATTGCTCGACGGTGGCCCGGTGCTCCCCCACCGTCGGCTCGGCCTGACCAGAGAAGTCGAGGAAGGAGCCGTACACCTGCGGGGAGTTCGCCACCACCTGAAGCGAGCACGTGCCTCCGTAGCTCAGCCCGCCGATCGTCCACGTGCGAGTGTCCTCATTGACCCGGAAGGTCTCTTTCACCCGCCGGGGAACGTCCTTCTCCAGGTAGGTACGCACCTTGAGCTCGGGTCCGTCGACGCAGATGGGGTTGCCCGCCCAGCTGCCCGTGCCGTCGACACTGATGATGATGGGGGCCACCCCGCCGTGCTGGGCCTGGTAGCGGTCCGCGGTGTCCTCGCCCTGGCCGTCGCGGAACCAATCCATCGGCTCCCCGGGGTTGCCGGCCAGGAGGACGAGGACGGGCAGCGCGATCTCCGGGTGCTCCCAATAGGCGGGCGGGACATAAGCCACGGCGTCGCGGGCGGGGAATGCGGAGCCGCCCTCCGCGGCGGGATACCCGGGCAGGGGGAGCGTGACGAGCGCCCCCACCGTCCGCCCGTTCTGGCGGGGTGCGGAGCGCAGCGCCTGGAAGGCGGGGAGATCCATGTGGCTACTCACCGGCTCGGGGTCGAGGGACTCCACTGTCGCGAACTGCTGGTATTGGACATTGATGAGCCCCCACGTCCCCACGATGGAGAGCGCACAGAGCACCGCGGTCAGCACCCTCCTCCCCCGGTACACCCACACCCCGATGAAGAGGGCCAGGCTCGAGGCCACCGCCGCGCAGATCCGCCACGGCAGCGCATCCGGGAAGGGCCGCCACCACTTCTCCACGATGAGCCACGCAAGGAGCGACAGCACCGCGGCGAGAACGAGCGCCACGATGAGGGCCGTTCGGCGTCGTCGACGCACCCCGATGAGAAGAAAAAGGAGGAGGGGAATCGTGACCAGCAGGACGAAGAATCCCTCCGCCCTGCTGTCCGTCAAAGAAATCATGGCCAGGGTGCTCACGTCCAGTGAGGCTAGCCCTCAGGCCCCGCCCGGGCGAGCATTCCCGGCGCCCGCCCGGCAGTTAACAGGAACCTTTTATATTAAGCCGCATCGTCCCAGGTCACAAGGGGCGACGACGGGAACACCGGGCCCCGCAGAACCCGGGCTCCCAGCTTTCTCCCAGCTTTGATGCGGCAGCGGGGCAAGTGCAAGGCCAGCGCAAGGAGCACTAGACCCCCGCCGCGCGGGCGCGCTCCACCACCCTGGGTAGGACGCCCAGCACCGCGTCGATGTCGGCCTGCGTCGTCGTTCTGCCGAGGGTGAGGCGAAGCGCCCCTCGGGCGCTCTCCAGGCTCACCCCCATGGCCTCCAGCACGTGGCTTGCCCGGTTCACGCCCTGGGAGCAGGCCGAGCCGGTGCTCGCCTCCACTCCCGCCGCGTCGAGCAGCATGATGAGGCTATCGCCCACCGCGCCGGGAAAGCTCAGGTGCAGGTGCGTGGGCAGTGCCGGCTCAGCGGTATGGACCTCGACGTCCGACACCCGGGCGAGGATCCCCTCCCGCAGCCTCTCCCGCAGGGCGCGAAGGCGCGCCTCCTCCGCCTCCATCTCGGCGCTCGCTTCTGCCAGCGCCGCCGCGGTGGCGGCCGCACCGGCAACATTCGAGGTCCCGGGCCGGATTCCTCGCTCCTGCCCGCCGCCGAAGAGCACGGCGGAGGGGGCCGGCGAACGCCGCGCCAGGAGCACCCCCACCCCGCGGGGGCCGCCGAACTTGTGGGCGCTGGCGGCAAGCGTCGTCGCTCCGAGGGCATGGAAGTCCACCGGCAGCTTACCCACCACCTGGACAGCGTCGATATGAACGGGCGTTCCGGCGGCCGCAGCGCGGGCGGCGATCTCCGCGACCGGCTGGATCGCGCCGGTCTCGTTGTTGGCCCACATGGAGGTCGCGAGGGCGGCGGGCTCATCGAGGAGGCTGAGCTCGCTCACGTGTCCGCCCTCGTCGAGGGGCAGGAGCTCCGACTCCACCCCGGGCAGGTGGCTGATCGTCTCACGCACCGCCGAGTGCTCGATGGGCGTGGACACCACGCGGCGAAGCGGAGAGGCCGCATAGAGCCCCTGGATGGCGATGTTGTCCCCCTCCGTTCCCGAGGCCGTAAAAATCACCTCGATGGGATCGGCCCCCAGCAGCTCGGCGATCTGCTCGCGGGATTCCTCGAGCACCCGGCGCGCCTCGCGCCCCGAGGCGTACTGCCCTCCCGGGTTGAGCAGTCCCGCGTGGGTGGCCAGGGCCTCCACGGCGCAGCGGCGCATGGGCGTGGTGGCCGCGTGATCGAGGTAGTGGCTCATCGGCGGGACTCGATTTCCTTCGTCAGCGCCGGGAGCACGTCGAAGAGGTCGCCCACCACGCCCAGGTCCGCGATCTGGAAGATGGGGGCGTCCTCGTCGTTATTGATGACGACGATCGTCCCGGCGGTCTGCATCCCGGAGGTGTGCTGAATGGCGCCGGAGATGCCCGCGCCGATGTAGAGATCCGGGGAGACGGTCGCGCCGGTCTGGCCGATCTGGAACTGGGCCGGGTAGTGGCCCAGGTCGACGACGTCGCGCGTGACGCCCACGGCCGCACCCAGAGCGTCGGCCAGCGGCTCGAGGACGGAGTGGAAGTTCTCCTCCTCCCCCACGCCGCGGCCGCCGGCCACGACGACCTTCGCCTGGCTGAGCTCGGGGCGGTCCCCCTTGACCGCCGGAGTGAAGCTCAGCACGCGGGCACCGGGCGCCTCCTGGGCAACGAAGTCCACCGGGCAGAGCTCCCCCGCCCCGGCCTGCGGGTTCTCCTCGGGCTCGACGGCGCCCGGGCGCACGGTGTACACGGGGCAGGCCCCGCCGACCGCAGCGGTGATGGTGACCTTGTCACCGAAGATCGACTGCTGGGCGCTGCCGTCGGCGCGAAGGGCCACGACGTCGGTGAGCACGCCGGAGCCGAGCCGCGCGGCGAGCCGCCCGGCGATGTCCCCGCCCTCGGCGGTGTGGGCCAGCACAACCGACCCCTGGGAGTAGTGGTAGACGACGTGGTGGATGAACTGGAGATCGGTGACCTCGAAGAGGTCCTCGGTGCCCTCCTGGGCCCGGTAGAATACCTTTTGCACACCCAGCTCCCCGAGGCGCGCGCCCCACGCCTGGGCCTTCTCAGCCCCTGCCAGGACGATCGCGTTGACCTCCCCCGCGGGGCGGGCCGCGGCGATGAGCTCGGCGCTCGCGACGTCGAGATCGCCCTCACGCTGGTCAATGATGACGTTGAGAATACTCACGGAGTAGTCCTTTACCTTCCTGGAATGGCTTATTTAAGGAGAGAGCGTTCGTCGAGGAAGTCGGCGATGGCGGCGGCCGTCGCGGCGGGATCGTTGTCCCTGATGATCGTGCCGGCGCCGCGCGCCTCGCGGGTCTCAGCGGCCGTCACGGCCGTGGCCGCATGGGCGAGCCCCACCTGGTTCTCCAGGACGCCAATGTTCTCCAGCTGGAGGCGGGTGATGGTGGCCTTCTTCGCGGCCGCCAGCCCCTTAAAGTTGGGGTAGCGCGGGCGGTCCGCCTGCTCCCCCACCGAGATGACGGCGGGCAGCGAGGCCTCGAGCTCCCACTCCCCGGCGCTGGTCTCGCGCACCCCGCGGACCACGCCGTCCGCCACGCTCACGCTCTTCAGGTGGGTGAGCGCCGCGGCGGGGAGGTACTCAGCGATGATGCCGGGCACCGCGCCCGAGGCTCCATCGGAGGAGGCCGAGCCCGCGATGACCAGCTGGACGTCGTCAATCGTGCGAATCGCCGAGGTCAGCGCCCACGCCGTGCCCAGCACATCCGAGCCTGCCATGCGCTCATCGCAGAGGTGGATGGCGTCGTCGGCACCCATCGCGAGGGCGGTGCGCAGCGCCTTATCCGCCTCCTCGGGGCCGGCGCTCAGGACGACCACGCGGTAGCCGGCCTCCGGGTCTGCTTCCTTGATCCGGAGAGCCTGCTCGACGGCATACTGGTTGACCTCGTCAATGACGTTGTCCACCGAGCTATCCGAACTATCGCGCAGGAGCGTGTAGTCCTCCTCCAAGGATTTTTCGGACCAAGTATCTGGCACGTTCTTCACAAGCACCACGATGGTGGGCATGAAGTGTCCTCCCGTATGTGAGTTTCTTCAGTATCGACGGCCTAGTGTAGTCCCAGAAGAGGGGCGCGGGGAAGGGCCCTCCTCCGCCCACGTGCGCGGACCACAGACGATCGCCACCGCACTGCGCCCCTGCCGGGTGAGCACGAGCCCCAGGGATTGACTGCCTTTGAGCTTGAGGGAACGACGCAAACGATCCGGATCGATATCCACCCCGCGGCACAGGATCTCGACGCGCCCGCAGTCCCGGCGCTGCAGCACCTGGCGCACCTTCTTCACCGGGCAGGTCTCCAGGACACGGAAGCCGCTGGTCCCGGCGGGGACGTGATCCCCGGTGAGGTAGGCGATCCGCTCGTCGAGCATCCAGAGCCCCTCGCGCACGGCATAGTGGCGCACGAGACCCGCGCGGACGATCGCCCCGTCGGGATCGATGATCCACGTGCCGGGCTCCCCGGCGAGGTCGCGCTCGGGCTCATCGGGCAGGAGATCATCGAGGTGATCGCGGAATCCCGAGCGCAGGATGATCGCCTCCCGGCGCGCCCCGCCGCCGAGCCCCGGAGTATACAGGCAGGCCTCTTTCACCCCGCCGTCCACGCTCACCACGCTGACCAGCCCCTCCCAGAAGGAATAGTCCAGCCCCGGGGCGCACTTGATCGCCATCTCCCGGCCGCGATAGGTCTCCACCACATCGGGCAGCGGCGGGATGAGCTGCCGCGGGGAGGTGATGCGGCGCCCAGCGTGCCGTCGGGCGGGATCCGCCACGATGACCTCCGCCCGCGAGCTCGGGCGCAGGGCATCTGCCCGCGTGATGAGCGCGCCGCGCCCGCGCAGGTTCCACGCCGCCATGGCGCAGCGAACGGGATCAAGGTCCGAGCCCACCGTGCGCAGGCCCGCGTCGAGAAGGGCAGCCCCCTCCGTGCCGACGGAGCAGGTGACGTCGTGAACGATGCTGCCCTCCCCCATGGCCCGGACGATCCGCCGGGCTCGGGCCTCAGCGACCACCCGCGGGGTGGCCTGCTGGGCGGAGTCATGGCAGACGAGCCAATCCCCCGGGAACTTCCCCGCCGCCACGCCGGAGCGCTGGGCTTGCACGAGCTCCGCCGCCGCGCGCCCATAGTCCCCGTAGACGGCCCGCAGCTCGGCGACGTCACTCACCAGGGAGCCGCCGCTCAGCTGGAGGTCGGCGCAGCGCTCCTGGATGTCGGGCATGGTATCGCGGAGGAAGCGCAGTTCGTCGAGGGTGTAGCTCATAACAGCTTTTGAGGATAGCGCGAAGCCGGGAACCTTCGCGGCCGGCGAGACCCGGCGGGACCCGGCTAGATCCGGTCAATGGGCGTGTGCGTGTAGAACTCCTCGTAGCGGGGGTCATCCCGGAGTTCGCCGACGTGGGGCTCCATGTCGGCGTTATGGGCGTCGGCAAGCGCCTCCGCCGCGCTCTCATAGTGCGCGAGCTCCTTCAACTGGGCCCACGTGGGAATGACGAAGCGGACGAGGCCGTGCCGCCAGCCCTCCAGCAGGAGGGAGGGCGGGAACCAGCCAGCGGAGTCCGTCTCCGTATTGTCCGAGTCGGGGTGCTGTCCCTCCGGCTGGCGGGCGAGGAAGGAGAAGGTATCGAACCAGATCCCGGTGTCCGCCTTCCCCACCCACCGGGCGAAGGGGCGCACGAGCGTCGAGTCCACTTTGAGGGAGTTGGCCTCGAGAACGCTCGTGAGCGAGAGGCGATGGGACTCCAGCCCCAGCCGATCCCCGTGATAGGGGGTGGCGTCCGTGATGGGGTGGCCCTCCTCGTGCACAGCGAGGAGCGTGCCCGTTTCCTCGAAGGTCTCCCGGACCGCGGCGAAAAGCAGCGCATGGGCTTTGTCCTTACTCGTCCCCATCGTGCGCGCCAGAGAAATGACCGACGGCCCCGTCCACAGGTGGCCCGAATCCCACGATTTTGGGGGGTAGTCCCGCGGGTCAACCCCACCACCGGGGAAGACCGTCATGCCCGGATAGTTCGGCATGGTGTTGACGCGCTCTTGCATCCACACCTCGAGCCCCTGGGCGCCATCGCGGATGAGAAGGACGGTGGCAGCCAGCTTGGAGCCACCATATCCGCTGCGTGGACCGGCAATCGCCACACCGATCACGCTCCTTCCCGACGAGGACCCTGGCACCCAAATTGTAGCCGGGGGTACGCAGCGGGGGCACAGGAGGTGTACTAAGCAGCGCTATGCCCGGCGCGCGAAGAAGCGATCCCCGATCCGGTCGACGGTAATCGGCTGGTGGAAGGCCGTGGAGAGGTTCTCGGAGGTGAGGACGTCGTCGATAAGCCCCTGCGCCACCACCGAGCCCTCATCGAGGATGAGGGCGTGGCTAAAGCCCTCCGGGATCTCCTCCACGTGGTGAGTAATCATGACGATGGCCGGCGCATCCGGGTCCATCGCCAACTCCTTGAGATAGGCGACGAGGTCCTCGCGCCCGCCGAGGTCCATGCCCGCCCCCGGCTCGTCGAGGATGAGGAGCTCGGGATTGGTCATGAGGGCGCGGGCGATGAGGACGCGCTTGCGCTCCCCCTCAGACAGGGTCCCCCATGTCCGCTCCCTCAGGTGCCAGGCGCCCACCTGGCGGAGGATCTCCTCGGAGCGGCTTTCGTCGAAGGTGTCATACTCCTCCCGCCAGCGGCCAAGGATCGCGTAACCGGCGGAAATCACCAGGTCGCCTACCTTCTCCGTCGGGGGAATGCGGTTCCCGACGGCCGAGGAGGAGACGCCAATCATGGCGCGGAGGTCACGCATGTCCGTCCGGCCGATCCTCTCTCCCATGATGATGGCCTCGCCGCTGCTGGGGAATTCCTCCGCGGAGGCCATGCGAATCAACGTGGTCTTCCCCGCGCCGTTGGGGCCGATGATGACCCAGCGTTCGTCGAGCTCAACCTGCCAGTCCACGGGCCCCACGAGGGTCTTTCCGCCCCGGATGAAGCTCACGCCACGGAAATCGATGAGAAGGTCTTCGTTGTACTCACACACACCTCCATCATGGCCCAAAAGGGCCCGCGAGTGTGGCGGGACACAGCGGGTGTTCTCCCTTTACCCCCATTGCCCACGGCGGCCCGTGCGTCCACCCATCCTCAACTACTCTTTGAGATGGACACTGCACGAATCCATGAAACGTTAGGTGATGACATGTCCGGACAGATCGATGACGTCCGCCCTGAGATTTCCGGCGCCACGGTCGCCTCGAAAGCCGTGGTCGGAGAGGTGCTTCCCATCACGGCTCTCGTGTGGCGCGAGGGGCACGACGCCGTCGGTGCCACGCTCACCGTCCACGCCCCCGGGGAGAGCACCCCGCGGCACATCACGATGACCCAGGACCGGGAGAACGTCGACCGCGTCCATGCCATTATCACCCCGGACCGCGTCGGTACGTGGACCTTCCAGATCGACGCCTGGTCGGATCCCATGGCCACCTGGCGCTGGGCCGTCTCCAAAAAGCTCGAGGCCGGCCAGGACGAGGACGAACTGGCCAATGACCTCGCCCACGGCATTGACATCTTCCGACGCGCGGCCGCCGAGCACACCGGGAAGGAGGCCGCCCACCTGCGCTCCGTCGCCGAGGTCCTCGCCGCCCCCGGTGACCTCCACGAGAGAGTCGCCCAGGCCATGAGCCCCGAGACCCTCGCGATCCTCCACGCGCAGCCGCTGCGCGAGGAGATCCGCCGCGGCACCCCGCACGCCGTCTCCGTGGAGCGCCGGGAGGCGCTGGTCAACTCCTGGTATGAGCTCTTCCCCCGCTCGACGGGCGGCTGGGACGAGGACGGCAACCCCGTCCACGGCACCTTCGCCACGACGGCCAAGGCGCTCGATCGCGTCGCCGCCATGGGATTCGACACGGTGTACTTCCCGCCCATCCACCCCATCGGCCGGATCAACCGCAAGGGGCGCAACAACACGCTGACCCCGGAGCCGGGGGACGTCGGCTCTCCGTGGGCTATCGGCGCGAAGGAGGGCGGGCACGACGCCATCCACCCGAAGCTCGGCACCGAGAAGGACTTCGTTGAGCTGCTCCACTACGCCAAGGGGCTGGGGCTTGAGGTGGCGCTCGACCTGGCGCTGCAGGCCGCCCCCGATCACCCCTGGGCCACCGAGCACCCGGAGTTCTTCACCATCCTCGCCGACGGCACCATCGCCTACGCGGAGAACCCGCCCAAGAAGTACCAGGACATTTACCCGCTCAACTTCTTTAACGCTCCGAAGGAGATCTACCAGGAGATTCTTCGCGTCGTCCGCCACTGGGTGGATCTTGGCGTCACCACCTTCCGCGTGGATAACCCGCACACCAAGCCGGCGGAGTTCTGGTCCTGGCTCATCAAGGAAGTGCACAGCACGAACCCGGAGGTCATCTTCCTCGCCGAAGCCTTCACGCGCCCGGCGCGCCTCTACGGCCTGGCGAAGGCAGGGTTCTCCCAGTCCTACACCTACTTCACCTGGAAGGTGACCAAGGAGGAGATCACCGAGTTCGCCACTGACATGGCCGAGATGGCCGACGTCTTCCGGCCCAACCTCTTTGTCAACACCCCCGATATCCTCCACGCCTCCCTCCAGTACGGCGGGCGCGCGATGTTCGCCATCCGCGCGGCGCTGGCCGCCACGCTCTCCCCGCTGTGGGGCGTCTACTCCGGCTATGAGCTCTACGAGAACCGTGCTCTCAAACCCGGTAGCGAGGAGTACCTCGACTCGGAGAAGTACCAGCTCAAGCCGCGGAACTTCGAGCTGGAACTCGCCCGGGGCAACTCGCTGGAGCCCTACATCACCTCGCTCAACGCGATTCGCCGGAACAACCCCGCCCTCCAGCAGCTGCGCACCCTCCACTTCCATGAGGTCGACAACGAGCACATCATCGCCTACTCCAAGGTGAATCCCACGACAGGAAACGCGATCCTCGTCGTCGTGAACCTCGATCCCCGCAACGCTCAGGAAGCCACCGTGCACCTGGACCTCAAGGAGCTCGGGCTGGCGTCGGCGCAGGACTTCCCCGTCCATGACCTCGTCACGGGCGCCACCTACACCTGGTCCACGCACAACTTCGTGCGCCTTGAGCCCATGCGCGATGTCGCGCACATCTTCCGCCTGCCCACGGTGGCAGAGGAGGACCGAGAGGAGATCGCCTACCGCACGGTCACCGACTACCGCCCCTAACTCCGGGCCCCGTCCCTATCCACGAACTGAGAACCAAGAGAAGCAGGATTCGATTTATGAGTGATCCAGCACAGCTCCATCCCGCTGATTACATCCCCGCCGCGGATCTCGATCACCTCCGCAACTGCAGCCACTGGGCGCCCCACGACTTCTACGGGTGGCACTCGACGCCCGAGGGCTCGGTGATTCGCACCCGGCACATCGGCGCTGAGCACGTCGAGCTCCTCATCGACGGCACCGGGATCGACATGACCCCGGTCGGCGATGACATCTGGATCGCCTCGCTGGAGAGGCGCGATTCCGCCGACTACCGCTTCGCCATCACCTGGCCCGGCAGCGATACGCCGGTCATCACGGCGGATCCCTACCACTTCCTCCCCAGCCTCGGCGAGCAGGACCTCTACTTCATCAACGAGGGCCGCCACGAGCGCCTGTGGGAGGTCCTCGGCGCGAACCCCCGCACCTACGAGACCACCATGGGCTCCGTCTCGGGCACCTCCTTCGCGGTCTGGGCGCCGAATGCCGCCTCCATCGCGCTGATCGGCGACTTTAACGGC
The DNA here is from genome assembly GCF_021568315.1 of Corynebacterium uropygiale. Lineage (GTDB taxonomy): Bacteria > Actinomycetota > Actinomycetes > Mycobacteriales > Mycobacteriaceae > Corynebacterium > Corynebacterium uropygiale. Next base: position 283,632 of record NZ_JAKGSI010000003.1, on the reverse strand, counting down.
TGGAACCCGGCCCAGCACCCCATGCGCGCCCTGGGGTCGACGGGTGTCTGGGAGATCTTCCTCCCTGACGTCCACGCTGGCGCCCGGTACAAGTTCGCCATCCTCACGCAGGATGGCACCCGCAAGGAGAAGGCCGACCCGCTGGCCAAGGCCGCCGAGGTTCCCCCGGGAACGGCGTCCATCGTCGCGGAGAGCACCCACGAGTGGGGCGACTCCGAATGGATGGAGCGCCGGCCGCACCGCGATGTCGCCAGCGAGCCGATGAGCATCTACGAGGTCCACCTCGGCAGCTGGAAGCAGGGGAAGACCTACGCGGATCTGGCGACGGAGCTCGTCGATTATGTCGCCGAGCAGGGCTTCACCCACGTGGAGTTCCTCCCCGTCGCGGAGCACCCCTTCGGCGGATCCTGGGGCTACCAGGTGTCCGGCTACTATGCTCCGACGGCCCGCTGGGGCAGCCCCGACGAGCTGCGCGGCCTCATCGACGCCTTCCACCAGCGGGGCATCGGGGTCATCATGGACTGGGTGCCCGGGCACTTCCCCAAGGATGACTTCGCCCTCGCCCGCTTTGATGGGCCCGCCCTCTATGAGCACCCGGACTGGCGCCGCGGCGAGCAGCGCGACTGGGGCACTCACGTCTTCGACTTCGGCCGCCGCGAGGTGCGCAACTTCCTCGTCGCCAACGCCCTCTACTGGATGGAGGAGTTCCACATCGACGGCATCCGCGTCGACGCCGTCGCCTCCATGCTCTACCTGGACTACTCACGCAACGAGGGCGAGTGGCTGCCCAACGAGTACGGCGGCCGGGAGAACCTCGAGGCAGTCCAGTTCCTCCAGGAGGTTAACGCCACCGCCCACCGCCTCTACCCGGGGATCCTCACCATCGCGGAGGAGTCCACCTCCTGGCCGGGGGTTACCGCCCCCACCTGGGCCGATGGTCTTGGCTTCTCCCTCAAGTGGAACATGGGCTGGATGAACGACACCCTCCGCTACTTCGGGCTCGACCCCATCCACCGCTCCTACCACCACAACGAGATCACCTTCTCCATGGTCTACGCCTACTCGGAGCGCTACGTCCTCCCCTTCAGCCACGACGAGGTCGTCCACGGCAAGGGATCCCTCTGGACGCGCATGCCAGGCGACACCTGGAACAAGGCCGCCGGTCTGCGCAGCCTCTACGGCTACATGTACTCCCACCCCGGGAAGAAGCTCCTCTTCCAGGGCCAGGAATTCGGCCAGATCTCCGAGTGGTCCGAGGCCACCTCCCTCCCCTTCGACGACGCCGAAGGCTGGGAAGGCGAGTACCACGCCGGCATCCAGCTCCTCGTCCGCGACCTCAACCGACTCCACCGCGAGGAGCCCGCGCTCCACACCCAGGACTTCGAGCCCGCCGGCTTCCAGTGGCTCAAGGCCGACGACGCGGCGAATAACATCCTCGCCTACATCCGCTGGGGCACGGACGGCTCCGCGATCCTCGCCGTCAACAATTTCGGCGGCACCTCCCAGCCGGATTACATCCTCGGGCTGCCCGTGGGAGGCGACTGGGACCTCATCCTCAACACGGATGCGGCCGTCTACCAGGGCGCGGGCAATGACCTGCCTGGCAGCGTCCACACTGTCGACGCAGGCTGGGACAACCAACCCCACTCGCTCCACCTCCACATCCCGGCGATGAGTACCCAGTACTACCGCCTCCGCCGCGCCTAGGGCGCACGCGCCCCGCTCTGCGGGGCCCGGAGCACAGCAACACCCCCGGTGAGAAACATTCTCACCGGGGGTGTCTTCGGGCGCGGAGCCTTAAAGAAGTTACTTGCTGCTGCCCATCAGGCCCTTGATGATCTCACCCATGCCGGAGCTGCTGACCTCAGGGAGCTTGAGGTCGGAGGAGCCGTCCTGGTTGAGGAAGTTGGAGGAGCCAGCGCCGCCCAGGATGTCACCGGTGGTGCCAGTGGAACCAGCACCCGGGAGGATGTCACCAGCGGTAGAGCCAGCGCCACCGAGGATGTCACCAGCGGTGGAGCCGTCGTTGTTGAAGAGGTTGGAGGAGCCAGCGCCGCCCAGGATGTCACCAAAGGTCGAGCCTGCGTTCACGTCACCGACGGTGGAGCCAATGTTGAGCTCCTTCGGCAGCTCGACGTTCACCGGGGGCGGGGTCACCAGGTTGAACTGGGGAACCGCGGTGTGCAGCTGAACGAGAAGGTCCTTGATCGGGCCCTCGACGATGTCCTGAATCTGAAGCAAGAAGTCCATGTGTATACCTCTCTGAATGTTGCCCCGAAGCCCTTCCTCGAGACCACTGCAAAATATACACAATTCCTTACTTATCCCTCAACACTCCTGAAGTCCGGGCGTGTCACAAATGCCTGGTCAAAGGTTTAATCCATTGGAGACCTACCGCCGCAGTCTTTAATGGTCCAGTGCATATATCCTTTTCCTTCGTGAATATACACTTCTATTGAGGTCAAAAAGATGTGTCCCCACCCTGCGTAAGAACTCGCCTACACCATGGCCCTTTTAGTTATTTCTCAGTGCTTCCATAGAGAGCACATCATGATCTAGACCTTTAGACGGCTGTGGCCCCCGCCGCACACAACGGCGAGGACCACGAAGAGGGGTAAGAGAATCGTCACTCTCCCCTAAAACAGCGCGCTGGCCATCTGTCCTCGGGCAGCCAGCACCCGCGGGTCGCCCGCATCGAAGAGCTCGAAGAGCTCGAGGAGACGGGCCCGGGCCGCGTCACGCTCCGGCCCGCGGAGGAAGGCGATGAGCCGACGGAAGGCCGCCTCCGGGTCGCCGTTCGCGATCTCCGCATCGGCGGCAGCGCGGGCCGCGTCGAAGTCCTCCGGGTGGGCGTCGGCGGCGGCGATGGGGTCCTCCCCTTCCGACTCGCTCATCCGCTGGAGGATCTCAATCTGGTGGCGGGCCTGGCGGGCATCGCGATTCTCGGGATCATCCTCGAGGATGTCCACGTAGAGGGAGAGCGCGCGGGCGTAGTCCTCGGAGCCTGCGGCGGACTCGGCCTCATCGAAGCGCGGATCGCGGGCCTCCTCGGCCTCCTCGCTTCCCTCCTCGGGCGGGAGGCCTTCCAGCTGCGATCCCACCTGGCTGACAATCTGCTGGGTCCACTGCTCGAGCACCTGGCGGGGTTGGCCGCCCTCGAGGCTCGTCAGCGGGCGCCCTCCGGCGAGGACGAGGACCGTCGGGAGTCCGCGGACGCCGAAGGCCTGGGCGACCTGCGGGGTGGCGTCGGCGTCGACGTAAGCAAAGATGAATCCGCGCCGGGATGCCTCCGCCAGCTCCGAGAGGTCGGTGCGCAGCTGCTCGGACTCGGGGCTGCGCCCGGTACCGATCAGCACGATGACCGGCACCTGGAGGCTCCGGCGCAGGACCTCGGCTTCCAGGTTCTCTGCCGTCACGGTAATGGAGCTGGGAATACTTCCCGCCGGCTGCGAGGCGGACTTCTCCTTGGCCTCGGCCCGGGCCTTCACCTGGCCCAGGTCCACGGCGCCAGCAGCAAAACGATCAGGCATAGTCATGTGTTCCTCCTACTTCTCGTTCTCCCGAAGGCGAGCTTCCAAGGACTCCACCTTCTGCGTTATCTGACCACTGTAGCCGGGGCGGATATCCGCCTTGAGCACGAGGGAGACCCGCGGGGACACCTCCATGACCGCCTCGGTGGCGCGGCGGATGACGTCCATGACCTCGTCCCATTCCCCCTCGATGTTGGTGAACATGGCGTTGGTCTCATGGGGAAGGCCGGACTCCCGCACGATCTTCACCGCGCGGGCCACCGCCGCGGACATCTCCGCGTCGGCCGTGGGGGTCTGGGTAGGTGCGACACAAAAAGCAACGATCATACCTCGAGGATAACCACCCGGCCCCCGCCTACCGACGAGCCCAACACCACGTGTGCCAGTGCCGGCGATCCGCCACTCCCCCAGCCCACTCGAGCGGCCACGCCACGATATGCGAGGTCCCCGGGCGAATCGGGTTCTCGCAGCCCGGGCAGATATAGGTCTTCGTCGCCGCCTGAGCCCCCATGGGCCGCACGACGAACGTCTCCTCCCGCGCCCACGAGGGGCCCGGCTCCCGTCGTTCCCCGAGGTAGGCGGCCCCCTCCGCCCGCAGAGGACGCACCCCGTGCACCGGCCGACGACGATGGCGCCGCGGCATCAGAAGAGCCGCAATTCGTCGCTCTCGATGCCGCGGAGCTCGTCATAGTCGAGCGTCACGCAGCGGATCCCCCGGTCCTCCGCGAGCGTCCGCGCCTGCGGCTTGATCTGCTGCGCCGCGAAGACCCCCTGCACGGGGGCGAGGACCTCATCCCGGTTGAGCAACTCCAGGTACCGCGTGAGCTGCTCCACCCCGTCGATTCCGCCGCGCCTTTTGATCTCGACGGCCACCGTCGCGCCCGATTCATCCCGGCAGAGGATGTCCACCGGGCCGATGGCCGTCGGGTATTCACGACGGATGAGCCGGTAGCCCTCGCCCAGGGTGTCGATGTGCTCGGCGAGGAGCTCCTGAAGGTGGGCCTCCACCCCATCCTTCACGAGGCCCGGGTCCTCCCCCAGCTCGTAGGTGTGCTCATGGTGGAGGGCCTCGATGGTGATCCGCAGCTGCTCTCCCTTGGGGTTCTCGACCACCCACAGCCGGGAGTCCGTCTCCTCCCCGGTGTCGTCGAGGACCGGGCGCTCCTCCAGGGTGCAGGGCGGAGTCATCCAGTTGAGCGGCTTATAGGCGCGGTCATCCGCATGGATGGAGACGGAGCCATCCGCCTTGATGAGGATGAGCCGGTCCGCCATGGGAAGGTGGGCCGAGAGACGGCCAACATAGTCCACGGAGCAGCGAGCAATCACGAGACGCATTCTTCCTAGGCTAGCGTGCGTCCGTGGTGGCGCGTCGAGAACCCCGGGGCTTTGTGCGTTTTCCCTAGGAGCCCAGGTGCTTGCGCCAGTACTTGCGGTCCAGGCGTTCCTGGCGTGCGCTGGGAGCGGACTCCACCCAGGCGGTCAGCGCCATCTCGGCCTCGGGCTGGGCGGCCATCTCATAGTCCTGACCATTCACGCTGAGCTGGAGAATGTGCATGCCCTCGGGCAAAAAAGAAGCCTCCGCCTCAGCCATCGGACGATGGCCGGAGACGGAGACGTCACTGCGATGCACCACAAGGTCAGCGACCGGGGACAGCGAACGGAGCTTGTAATAGCTCAGGTGATCAGCCCGGTAATTAATAATCCCGTGGCGCCAGCCGTGCACCCCTTCTGCGGGCATTCGGCGAAGCACCACGGTGCTGCCCTGCGATCGAAGCATAAAAAAGCGCCACATGCCGAGGCCGCACAGCACGAGCACCACCAGCACGATAAGCCACATCAGGATATCCATGCCAGCCTCCCTGTCAACGGCGCGGTATGGGCAAGTCAATGGTATGGGCTGAGTCTAGCACCATTCTCAGCTCTTCCCCAATGTGTCGCCGGGTGGCACTCAGGGAGCAAAAACCACCCCCGGGGAATCCCGGGGGTGGTGGGTGTGGGGAGAGGCGTGGCGCCCCTCAGCTCCTCGTGGAGCTTAGCTCTCGCGGCTGCGGCGCAGGGCGCGGAGGCCGGCCTCAGCGCGGGAGCGGATGAGCTCATCCTCGGACTTCAGCTCGGCTTCTGCCTTCGCCTGATCAACCTCGTCGGCCCAGACCGCGAAGTCGGCGAGGACCGTCACCTTCTCGGTGCTCACGGAGATGAACCCGCCCTGGACGGCTGCGACCTTGCGCTCGCCGTCCACGGGGCGGATGGTCACGACGCCATTCTCGACCAGCTGGCCAAGCATGGGCTCGTGGCCGGGCAGCACGCCGATCTCACCCTCGGTGGTCTGCGCGGTGATGATGGTGGCCTGGCCGGCCCACAGCATCCTTTCCACAGAGACCAATTCCACGGTGATGTCAGCCATGCGCTCGTCTCCCCTACTTCTCGGTCATCTTCTTGTAGGCCGCCTCGACGTCGTCGAGGCCACCGAGGCCGTTGAACGCCTGCTCCGGGTAGTGGTCGAACTCACCGTTGCAGATGCGCTCGAAGGCGTCGATGGTGTCAGCCAGCGGCACGTAGGAGCCCGGCAGGCCGGTGAACTTCTCCGCCACGAAAAAGTTCTGGCCCAGGAAGCGCTCGATGCGGCGGGCACGCTGCACCGTGATCTTGTCTTCCTCGGAGAGCTCGTCCATACCCAGGATGGCGATGATGTCCTGCAGCTCCTTGTTCTTCTGCAGAATACCGATGACGCGCTGGGCAACCTCGTAGTGGCGCTCGCCGACGATGCCCGGCTCGAGGATACGAGAGGTCGAGGTCAGCGGGTTCACAGCGGGGTAAATACCCTTGGAGGCGATGCCACGGTCAAGCTCCGTGGTGGCGTCGAGGTGGGCGAAGGTCGTCGCCGGCGCCGGGTCGGTGTAGTCGTCCGCGGGGACGTACACGGCCTGCAGCGAGGTGATCGACTTACCCTTCGTCGACGTAATGCGCTCCTGGAGGACACCCATCTCATCAGCCAGGGTCGGCTGGTAGCCCACGGCGGAGGGCATACGGCCCAGCAGGGTGGACACCTCAGAACCGGCCTGGGTGAAACGGAAGATGTTGTCGATGAAGAGCAGCACGTCCTGGTGCTGGACATCGCGGAAGTACTCCGCCATGGTGAGGCCCGAGAGAGCCACACGCATACGGACTCCCGGCGGCTCGTCCATCTGACCGAAGACGAGGGCGGTGTCCTGGAGAACGCCCATCTCCTCCATCTCGAGGAAGAGGTCGGTGCCCTCACGGGTACGCTCGCCGACGCCGGCGAAGACGGAGGTACCGGAGAACTCGCGGGCGATACGCGTAATCATCTCCTGGATGAGAACGGTCTTGCCCACACCGGCACCGCCGAACAGGCCGATCTTTCCACCCTTGACGTAGGGGGTGAGAAGGTCGATGACCTTGATGCCGGTCTCGAGAATCTCGGTCTTGCCCTCCAACTGGTCGAAGGGCGGCGGGTCGCGGTGGATGCCCCACTGCTCGCCGTCGCGGCCGAGGCCCGGCTCGTCGAGGCAGTCGCCCAGGGCGTTGAAAACGTGGCCCTTCACGACGTCGCCCACCGGGACGGAGATCGGCTTGCCGCTGTCCTTGACGTCGGCGCCGCGGACGAGGCCGTCGGTCGGCGCCATGGCGATGGTGCGCACCAGGTTGTCGCCGAGGTGCTGCGCCACCTCCAGGGTGATGGTCTTAGCGACCGCTTCGAGGGTCACCTCGACGGTCAGGGCGTTGTACAGGGCCGGGAGCTCGCCGCGCGGGAATTCCACGTCGACGACGGCACCAATGACCCGCACGACGCGACCGACGGACCCCGTCTGCTGGTCGGTGTGCTCATTGAGAGCTGTAGTCATAATTAGTCACTTTCTCCGCTTTCGGCGAGCGCGCCAGCGCCACCGACGATCTCTGTGATTTCCTGAGTGATCTGCGCCTGACGGGCCTGGTTGGCCACACGGGAGAGATCCTTGACCAACGCGGTGGCGTTGTCAGTCGCAGACTTCATGGCGTTACGCCGCGAAGCCGATTCCGAAGCCGATGCTTCGAGGAAGATCGCGAACAGACTCCGAGAAATGTACTTGGGCAGCAGCTGCTCAAGCAGGGTATCGGCGTCGGGTTCGAACTCGACGTCGGCGTGCACGCCATCGGCGTTGGCCAGGGCGCTTTCGCCGAACTCGATTTCCTCTTCTTCAAAGACGGGTTCGATGGGCAGCAGCTGGTGCGCCCGCGGAACCTGGCTCAGCATGGACTCGAACTCGGTGTACACGACGTGCACCTGGTCGAATCCGCGGACGCCCTGGCCGTCGTTCTCCGGCAGGCCCGGACGATCCTTAGCCACGCCCTCGGAGCCGGCGATGAAGCCGTCCACGAGGTGGCGCCGCACATCGTGCGTGGCATCCCAGGTGGGATCCTGGGAGAAGCCGTGCCATGCGCCGGCCACGGGCTCCTCGCGGAACCGGTAGTAGCCGATGCCCTTGTTGCCCGTCACGTAGCGGACAACCTCGTACCCCTTGTTCTTCAGGTTGGCCTCCAGTTCGGCGGCCTTCTTGAAGACGTTGTTGTTGTAGCCACCGCACATACCGCGGTCGCTGGAAACCACGAGCACGGCGGCGACCTTCCCGCCTTCGCGCTCACGCAGCATCGGGTGATCGAGGGAGCTTGCCGCCGCGAGCCGCTCCACGACATTCTGCATCTCGTGGGCATAAGGCATCGAGGCGTCGACGCGGGCCTGGGCCTTCGTGATGCGCGAGGTCGCGATCAGCTCCTGCGCCTTCGTGATCTTCTTCGTCGAGTTGACGGACCGGATGCGGTCACGCAGGTCTCGAAGACTAGCCATGGTTCACCTTCCTCCCTTCTCTCTTGATGATCTGCGAATTAGGCATGGAATGCTCTACTTCTTGGCAGACTTACGAGAGACGGAGAGCTGGTTCTTCTGAACCTCGGAGTCATCGAGCGGAGTGACCTCCGGCTCGTTGATCACGGTGTGGCCCTCGGAGGTGCGGAAGCTCTTAGCGAACTCGTCGTTGGCCTTGAGCAGGGCTTCCTTGGACTCGTCGGACAGCGCGGCCCCGCCCTCGATCTGCTGGTACACCTCGGGCACGGACTGGTGCAGGTGCTCGTGCAGCTCGGCCTCGTAGCGGCGAACGTCTTCGACGGGAACGACGTCGAAGGCGCCCTCGCCGGCAAGCCAGATGGAGATCATCTGGTAGTCGACCGGCTGCGGGGAGGACTCGGGCTGCTTGAGCAGCTCCACGAGGCGCTGACCGCGCTCCAGCTGGGCCTTGGACGCGGCGTCCAGGTCGGAGGCGAAGGCAGCGAAGGCCTCGAGGTCACGGTAGGCGGCCAGGTCCAGACGGAGGGAGCCGGCAACCTTCTTCATGCCCTTGGTCTGCGCGGCACCACCGACACGGGAGACGGAGATACCAACGTTGATCGCGGGGCGAACACCCTGGTTGAAGAGGTCGGACTCCAGGAACACCTGGCCGTCGGTGATGGAAATGACGTTGGTCGGGATGAAGGCCGAGACGTCATTGGCCTTGGTCTCAATGATCGGGAGAGCCGTCATCGAGCCAGCGCCCATGTCATCGGAGAGCTTGGCAGCACGCTCCAGGAGGCGGGAGTGCAGATAGAACACGTCGCCGGGGTATGCCTCGCGTCCCGGGGGACGACGCAGCAGAAGGGAGATCGCGCGGTAGGCCTCAGCCTGCTTGGTCAGATCATCGTAGATGATGAGGACGTGGTTGCCCTGGTACATCCAGTGCTGGCCAAGAGCGGCACCGGAGAACGGCGCCAGCCACTTGAAGCCCGCGGAGTCGGATGCGGGGGCGGCAACGATCGTCGTGTACTCGAGGGCGCCATGCTCCTCGAGGGTGCGACGGACGGCGGCGATGGTCGAGCCCTTCTGGCCGATCGCCACGTAGATGCAGCGCACCTGCTTGGACTTGTCGCCGGATTCCCAGTTGGCCTTCTGGTTGAGGATGGTGTCGATGCAGACCGCGGTCTTACCGGTCTTGCGGTCACCAATAATGAGCTGACGCTGACCGCGACCGATCGGGGTCATTGCGTCGATGGCCTTGATGCCGGTCTGCAGAGGCTCTTCAACCGGCTGACGCTGCAGCACCGACGGTGCCTGCAGCTCGAGGACGCGGTCCTCTTCCGCCTCGATTGCGCCCAATCCATCGATGGGCTGCCCCAGGGGGTTGATGACACGGCCGAGGAACTTGTCCCCGACCGGGATGGACAGGACCTCTCCGGTCCGCTTGACTTCGTCGCCCTCGTTGAGACTCTCGTAGTTACCCAGAACCACGACGCCGATCGAGTCGGTGTCCAGGTTCTGCGCGACGCCGATGACTCCACCCGGGAACTCCAGCAGCTCGTTGGTCATTACTGACGGGAGACCCGAAACCTGGGCAATACCGTCAGCCGTGGAAATAACCACGCCGACCTCCTCGCGGGAGGCCTCCGCGGAGTAGCTCGAGGTGTAATTAGCTATCGCGCCACGGATCTCATCGGAGGAGATCGTAAGCTCCGCCATGTTCTTCCTGCTCTCGGTAGTTTCTTCCTGCATTAACAATCAAAGGTGGTCGCGCCTAGACCAAATGCGCCCGAAGCCGCTGCAACTTGCCTGAGGTGCTTCCGTCGATGACTTCGTCACCGACCCGGATGACCATGCCACCGAGAAGATCGGGATCGACCTCCGCGTGGATGGACATCTGCTTCCCATAAATCCGGCCCAGCTTCTCAGCCAGCGTGGATTCCTGAGTCTCACTCAGCTCTCCGGCGGCAACCACGTGGGCCACCGTCCGGTCGCGCAGTGCCGCGGCACTTTCCGCCAGGGCGGCCACGTCGTCAATGGGCGTGCGCTCTGGACGGCCGACAGCCTGAAGCGCCAGCGCCTCCGTCACCGACGTCACCTTGCCGTAGAGGACGTTCGCGAGGAGCTCGCGCCTCTTCGTCGGCGAGGCGGTCCGGTCGGACAACAGCTGCGTCAGCCTGCCTTCGCGGTCCAGGATCCGGCTCAACCGGAACAATTCGTCTTCCACCTGCTCGAGCTGACCCTGCTGCTCGGCAGCGCGGAACAGCGAGCGGCGTCCGATGGTCACGAGCCCCTGGCGCAACTCACGAGGTGTGGACCACGTCTTCTCGACGGAGTCCTTGAGGATCTCCAGGGTTGCCTCGCTGACCTTCCCGCCGAACACGTCCGCGATGAGGCGGACGCGCTGCTCCGGGGTAGCTGAAGCATTAGCGACAGCGACGCGCAGGCCGCGGTCACCATCGAGCACCTCGACCACGTCGAAAAGCTCGGTGCCCAACTGCGCCGCCGTAGCGACGGTGTCACCGGAGCTTCCCAGTGCGGTGTCCAGGTGAGCGGTAACCTGTGCGAGCGCGTCGCGGCTTGCTGCGTGCATGGTGCCTACTTTCCTGCCGGCTTCACGGCGTCGAGTTCGGACAGGAAGCTGTCGATAGTGCCCGAACGCTTGGTGGCGTCAGACAGTTCGCCGCCCAGGAGGCGCTCCGCGAGGGTGATGGAGTGCTGCCCCATCTCACGGCGCAGTTCAGCCACGACCTGCTCACGCTGTGCAGCCAGTTGTTTCTCACCGGACTCGATAATGCGCTTGCTCTCTTCGGTGGCGTCAGCCTTCATTTCGGCCTCGATCTGCTTGCCGCGCTCACGGGCCTGCTCACGAATCTCGGCCGCCTCGGCGCGCGCCTCAGCGAGCTGTGCATTGTACTTCTCCAGGGCAGACTTCGCCTCAGCCTGAGCGGCCTCGGCGCGCTGAATTCCGCCCTTGATCCGGTCCTGACGCTCACTCAGTACCTCTTTGAACTTCGGAATGATGAAGATTGCGAAGAGCGCGAGGATTACGAGGAGCGGAATGATGGACCAGACGACATCGTAAGCCTTGGGGAAGAGGATGTTATTGCCCTGATCGAGCTTCTCTCCACCTTCCGCAAGCAATGTAATGACGTTCGTCATGTGGTCTCCAGTCTTCGTCGTTCTGAACTCTTAGGTCTTAGAACATGAAGCCGGCGGCAAGACCGATCAGAGCAAGAGCCTCAACGAACGCGATACCGATGAACATGGTGGTACGGAGGTTACCGGCCATCTCGGGCTGACGAGCCATGCCCTCGAGAGCCTTGCCAACGAGGATGCCGATGCCGACGCCGGGGCCGAGGGTGGCGATGCCGTAGCCGATGGCACCGAGGCTCGGGGTCTGATCTGCGGCCATCAGGATGATGTCGTTCATGTGAAAGTCGTTCCCTTTCTGAGTTCCCGGTCTCCGAACCGGGGATGTGAATGGTTGGGGTTATTCAGTTGATCTGGGCTCCGAAAACGGTACCCCTAGTGTGAATCAGCGTGGAGCGAGAGTTCCACGTAGACCGCAACCAGCAGCGCGAAGATGTACGCCTGCAGGAAGATCACGATGCACTCGTACAGTGAGAAAGCCACTGCAGCGATGATCGTCACACCAGACACAGCTGTCCAGCCGTTCAGCTGCCAGAAGAAGAAGTTCGTGGCAGAGTACAGCAGGACCAGGATGAGGTGTCCGGCCAGGAAGTTCGCCATAAGACGAAGAGCCAGGGTGACCGGACGGATGATGAATGTCGAGAGGAACTCAATTGGCACCACGAGAATGTGAAGAAGCGGCGGAAGATTCGGGATCACCACCGACGACTTCAGGAACTTCCCTGCCCCGTAGCGCTTCACCCCGGCATAAATCATCGTGATGTAGCCGAGGACCGCGAGCGCGATCGGGAAACCAATACGAGCATTGGGAGAAACATTGAGGCCGGGAATCACGGCCGGAATGTTCATCGCAATGACAGCGAAGAAGGTAGTGGCGATGATCGGCAAGAACCGGCGCCCCTCCTTCTTGCCCAGAATGTCCTCTGCGATATGAATCCGAACAAAGTCGAGGAAGTACTCCACGACGTTCTGGAAGCCACTCGGCACCAGCTTCGGATTGCGCATGCCTACTGCGAAGAAGACACACAGGATGACCGTCATCAAAATACGGATCAACATGAATCGGTCAAGAGCGAACATGCCATTGGCGACATCACCAAAGAGCATGTCGTAGTGACCACTGTGCCCCGGGAAAAATTCGTCGTCCAGATTAGGGGCGTGGAAGCGCCCCTCTAAGGACAAAGTCATAACGCTCAGCGTTCTCTCCCGTGTTCAGGGCCGTACAGGATCTCACGATCCCCTACGGTGCGATGGACGTCGTTCAATACACTGCGGCTGTCTCGGACTCCGTCGCACATCAACGGGACCGCCGCAGGGGATCACCCCATTGACGAGGAACGAGGGGACCCAAACATCACATTATCAGGGAGCATGGCCGTTCTCGCACGCAGCCACCCCCGCATCGCCATGACTGTGCACACGTCTCTCGAGAGGAAAGCTCAGGCCACTCTGAGGAGCTTTCTTCCCCACCTTCAGGATTCACGCACGCGGCCGCGCCTTTTCCCCGGCCATGGGCGTGACCGGGCCTTTCACGGGCTGCACACGTGCGAGCCCCTCCACTACCCTGCCCTCCCCCGAAAAGACCCCTCCTACCACCCGTGATACGGCACACAGTGCGCCGACCACCCCCGAAAGAGGGTGCCTAGCTCACGTAGAGGACCGTGGTCCTCGTGACGCCCCAGACCTCTGCCCCGAGGACCACGAGCAGGCTCAGCACGGTGGTGAGGAAGAGCGCCCAGTGGTGATAGAAATCCATCCCCTTCAACGCGGCGAGCACAAGGAGGACCAGCACGATCTTCAGCAGCCACCCGCCGAGGATCACGGCGGCGGTCGTCGTGGGCGCGCTGCGCGCGGTGAGGACGACGCTCAGAGCGGTGAGAAGCACGCATCCCCCGCCGATGAGCCCGCCGATGAGGGCACCCCAGACTCCGGGCATCCCCACGCCCACTCCCCACCCGATAAGGGAAAGGACGAGGACAGCGAGGAGACCCCAGCAGCCATTGCGCACGGCGGCGAGCAGCGGCAGGCGCGAGTCCTCGAGCGGCGAGGTGGGAGTGGAGGCGTCGTTCTCAGTCACGGGCGGCATTCTACCTGGCGTGGCTCCCGCGCGGGCGATGGGCCGAGCGCTGGGAGAGGGTGGGCACGAACGTGACGACGAGCGCCACCGCAAGTGCCACCACCGAGATCATCACGGCAAAGCGGACTGGCACCACCGAGAAGCTCACGGCGCTCAGCGCCACCACGCTCACCCAGAGATACAGCACGAGGACCACCTTGCGGTGCGAGTGCCCCATCTTGAGGAGGCGGTGATGGAGGTGCATCTTGTCCGCCGCGAAGGGGGAACGCCCCTGGGCGAGCCGACGCACCACGGCGAGGACCAGGTCAAGCATGGGGACGAAGATCGCGGCGATAACGACGACGAAGGGCGAGAGCAGCGCGACCAAGTCGGCGGCCCCATAGAGGTTCATGGTGATCTTCCCGGAGGCCGAGGTGGCCGCCGCCGCGAGGAGCAGGCCGATGAGCATGGAGCCGGAATCCCCCATGAAGATGCGGGAGGGTTCGAAGTTATGCGGGAGGAATCCCCCGCACATGCCGACGAGCGCCGCGGCGATCATCGCAGGCGGATAGGCGGAAACCGCGCCGCCGAGGTCGTGGAGGACCGTCACCGAGAAGATGAGGATCGCGAGCCCCGCGATGAGGCCAAGGCCCGCCGCGAGGCCGTCGAGCCCATCGACGAAGTTGATGGCGTTGATGAGCGCGACGGTAAAGAGCGCGGTGACAATGGTGCTCTGGAAGTTGTCGAGGGCGAGCGTCATGCCCTCGTTGAGGGGCAGGTAGACCATCGTCCAGCTGAGGCCCAGGGTGCTGAGGATGATCGCGCCGATGATTTGCCCGATGAGTTTGGTGATGGCGTCGAGGTCATAGAGGTCATCGAGGACGCCGACGAGGACGATCGCGAAGGCCGCCCACAAGACCGCGGTCATCTCCGGGGTGACCGGCTCGAAGCCCCTGGTCAGCGCGGGAAGCTGATGGGCGAGGAAAACCGCCACGATGAAGCCGGTGAACATCCCCACCCCGCCCATGCGCGGCGTGGGTTGGGTGTGCACATCGCGCTGGCGGATCTCACCAATCCGGCCGCTGCGCACCATCGCGGAGCGCACCAGCCCCGTGGTGAGATACGTGAAGATCGCAGCGGCCAGGATGACGAGGCCCAGCTCGCGCAAGGGAACACCCACGGCCCCCATCTAGGATTCCCCTCGCAGGATCTCGGGAGTGGTCGCGAGGACGGGGGCGATCTGCTCCGCGCTGAGGGCCGCCTCGCGCAGGAGGCGCGGCTGCGGGCCGGAGAGGTCAATGATGCTCGACGGGGTTCCGACGGCGGACTCGCCGCCGTCGAGATACATGTCCACGGAGGTGCCGAGTTGCTGGCGGGCGTCGGCGGCGGTGGTCGGCGGGGTGTGGCCGGTGAGGTTGGCGCTGGACACCGCCATCGGTCCCACGGCCCGGAGCACCGCGATGGCTACCGGGTGGTTGGGCATGCGCAGCATGACGGTGCCGCGCGTATCGCCGAGGTTCCACGGCAGGCTGGGCGCCTGGGGGACGACGATCGACAGGGCGCCCGGCCAGAAGGCGCGGATGAGGGCGTCGAGGTCCTCGGTGTACTCCGCCACGAGGCCCTTCGCGGTGTCCCAGCTCCCGACGAGCACGGGCATCGGCATGTCGGGACCGCGCCCCTTCGCGCGCAGGGCGGCGGCGACGGCCTCGTTGTTGAAGGCGTCGGCGCCGATGCCATAGACCGTGTCCGTCGGCATGACGATGAGGTTGCCTCGCTGGACGGATCCGGTGACGGCCATGAGGGCTCGCTCCAGACCGGCTTCATCCGTGCACTTCCACACCCCACTCACGCGGGTTTTCCTCCTTCATCGTGGTCGACATCGTGGTCATCGATGCGCCGCCGCGCTGCGTGGGCGCGGTGGCAATAGTCATAGCTTACCCGCGATAACGAAACGGTCACGACCGCTGAGGTCGGCGAGCGAACGCACGTCCGTCCAGCGCGGGTCCGCCGCGAAGAGCTCGCGGCAGGCGGCGGCCGTCGAGTCATCGTGCTCAATCCCCAGGATTCCGCCGGGCTTCAGCAGGGTATCGAGTACGTCCGGCAGCGCGGTGATGACGTCCATCCCGTCCTCGCCGGAGAAGACGGCCCGGTCCGGATCAGCGTGGACCTCCGGGGGCAGGTCCGCCCTGGCGCTCGCCGGCACATAGGGCGGGTTACTCACCACAAGGTCGACCGCCCCGGCAAGCCCCGGGCACTGATCGATCCACTCGCGGCGCGTCACGTCCCCCGCGACGAGCTCCACTCGCTCCGGAAGGTTCCGCGCGGCCCACCGGCGCGCCACGGGGTCGAGTTCCACGGCCACGATCCTCGCCGCCGGGTGTGCGTCGGCAAGGAAGGCGGCGAGGGCACCCGAGCCCGTGCAGAGGTCGACGACGACCGGCGCAGCACTCCTGCCCGGCGTGTCCTCGAGCCGGCGGAGCTCCCGCGAGGCCCAATCCGCCAGCACCTCCGTCTCGGGGCGAGGGATGAAGACACCCGGCCCCACCGCCAGGCTCAGCGGCCCGAAGGGCGCAGCGCCCACGATGTGCTGGAGCGGCTCGCGGGCGGCCCGGCGCTCGAGCAGCGAGGCGATCTCATCGCCCTGCTCAGCGCTGATCTCATCCCCACTGTGGAGGATGAGCCGCTCCCGGGGGATGCCTAGGACAAAGGACGCGATCTCCTGGGCATCCACCCGGGGAGAGGGAACGCCCGCCCCAGCGAGGCGGGCGGTGGCGTCGACGAGCAGCGCGCGGAGATCCACTTAGGCGTGCTCGGCTTCCAGGCGCTCGGCCCGCTCGGCGGTTTTCAGCGCGTCGAAGAGCGCGTCCATGTCGCCGTTGAGGACCTGGTCCAGGTTATTGGCCTTGAAGCCGATGCGGTGATCGCTGATGCGGTTCTCCGGCCAGTTATAGGTGCGGATGCGCTCCGAACGGTCAAGGTTACGGACTTGAGCGGCGCGCCCTTCGGCGGCCTCGGTTTCCGCCTTCTCCCGCTCCATCTGCTCCAGACGGGCGGCCAACACCTGCAGGGCGCGGGCCTTGTTCTGGATCTGGGAGCGCTCCTTCTGGCAGGTCACGACGATGCCCGTCGGCAGGTGCGTGATGCGGACGGCGGAGTCCGTCGTGTTGACGCCCTGGCCGCCCTTGCCGGAGGAACGGTAGACATCGACGCGGATGTCCTTCTCATCGATCTCGACCTCGCCCATCTCCTCCGGCTCGGGGTACACGAGCACACCCGCCGCCGAGGTCTGGATACGCCCCTGGGACTCCGTCACCGGGATGCGCTGGACGCGGTGGACGCCGCCCTCGAACTTGAAGAAACTCCAGGCGCCGTCGCGGGAGGGCTTCTTCGAGCGGATCGACAGGGTGATGTCCTTGACGCCGCCGAGGTCGGTCTCCGAGAGGCCAAGGATCTCCGTGACAAAGCCATGGCGATCGCAGTAGCGCTGGTACATGCGCAGGAGGTCGCCCGCGAAGAGCGCGGCCTCCTCGCCGCCGGCGCCGGCCTTGATCTCCAGGTAGACGTCCTCGCCATCGCGCGGGTCGCGCGGCGCGAGGAGGTCGGCGAGCTTCTCCTCGAGCTCGATCCGGCGGGCGTCGAGGCGCTCTGCCTCGGCCTGGAACTCGTGATCCTCGTGGGCCATTTCCCGAGCGTCCTCGAGGTCCTGGGTGACCTGCGTGAGCTCGTTGTGCACGTTGATCACGGGTTGCAGCTCCGAGTAGCGCTTCGCAACCTTCCGGGCCGCATCCTGGTCATCGTGAAGGCTCGGGTCGGCGAGCTGCGCCTCCAAGCCCTCGTATTCTGCCCGGATGTCGTCAACAGCAGAGACCTGATCGTGCATTAGGAGTAGTCCTCCTCCTCAATCGCGGCCGCCATGGGAGCGGACTTTGCCACCTGCATGAGGAATTCCCCATTAGAGCGCGTCTTCTTCAGCTGCTTGATGAGCAGATCGATGGCCTGCTGATTATCCAGCGCGGAGAGGATTCGACGCAGCTTGTGCATGACTCGCGCCTCCTCCGGCGCAAGGAGCAGCTCGTCCTTGCGGGTGCCGGAGGGGTTGACGTCCACGGCCGGGAAAACGCGGCGCTCGGAGATCTTGCGGTCCAGCTTGAGCTCGGCGTTGCCGGTGCCCTTGAACTCCTCGAAGATCACGGTGTCGCCGGCGGAGCCGGTCTCCACCATGGCCGTCGCGATGATCGTCAGCGAGCCGCCGTTCTCGATGTTGCGCGCGGCGCCCAGGAAGCGCTTCGGCGGGTAGAGCGCGTTGGAGTCCACACCACCGGAGAGGATGCGACCCGAGGCCGGGGAGGAGTTATTGTAGGCGCGCCCGAGTCGGGTGATGGAGTCGAGGAGGACGACGACGTCCTGCCCCTGCTCCACCAGGCGCTTGGCCCTTTCAATCGCCAGCTCGGCCACGCTGGTGTGCTCGCTGGGCGGGCGATCAAAGGTGGAGGAGATGACCTCGCCCCGGACGGAGCGCTCCATGTCGGTGACCTCTTCCGGACGCTCGTCGACGAGGACCACCATGAGGTAGCACTCGGGGTTGTTCGTCGTGATGGCGTTGGCGATGTTCTGGAGGATCGTCGTCTTACCGGCCTTCGGCGGGGAGACGATGAGCGCACGCTGCCCCTTGCCGATCGGCATGATGAGGTCGATGACGCGCGTGGTGAGGATCTTCGGCTCGGTCTCCAGGCGCAGGCGCTGGTTCGGGTACAGCGGGGTGAGCTTGGCGAAGCGGGGACGCTGGCGCGCCTCCTCCACGCTCATGTTGTTCACCGTGTCCACGTGGATGAGGTTGTTGTAGCGGTTCCGGCCGCGGCCACCCTTGCCGTGGTAGCCGCCACCGCCACCGCGGTTCATCCGGACGGTGCCCGTAATGTAATCGCCGGCGCGCAGGCCGCAGCGACGAATGAGCTGGTTATTGACGTAGACGTCCGTCGGCGCGGCGTGGTAGCCCGTGGTGCGGACGAAGGCCATGTTGTTATCGACGATGTCCAGGATGCCGGCAACCTCTTGGACATTGTCCTGTCGGTCCCCGTTCTGGTTCCCCCGGTCATCGCGCTCGTCGGAGGAGTCACGCTGATCGCGCTGCTCGCGGTTATCCCGGTTGTCCCGGCTGCGGCGGTTACGGCGGTTGCGGCGTCCCCGGCGGCCGTTCTCATCCTCCCCGTTGCGGTCCTGGCGCTCGGCGTTCTCCCCCTGCTCGGCGTGCTCGCGCTTCTCCCGCTCCCGCTCTTCCTTCTTTTCGCGCTTCTCGCGCTCGCGCTCTTCCTTCTGCTCGCGGTGGTGCTGGCGGGCACGGTTGCGGCGGGCTCGACGCGCAGCGGAGCGGGATTCGTGCCGCTTGGGGCGCTCATCCTCCTGCTCCTCGGAGCTCGTCCCCTCAGCCGCGACGGACGTGTCCGTGGCGTCGCTGTCCTGGGCGTTCTCGGAGTCCTTCTCGGGCTGCGCGGGCGCCTCCTGGGCCTTCTCGGGCTGGGGGGTGGTGCCGCGCGGGGCCTCGGCGGGGGATGCGCCTTCGATCGCGGCGATCAACTCCCCCTTGCGCAGGCCGTAAATTCCCTTAATTCCGCGCTGAGCGGCCAGCTGGCGCAGCTCAGGGATCCGCAGGGAAGCAAGATTCTGCTGCTCCCCACCGTTCGCGGCGGTGTCCTTCTCGGTCACAGATGTCCTTTCATCGACCACATGAGGACTCTCACGTCCTCGATGCGTCCGTGTATTTTTATGCTGATTGTCACTATTCACGAGCCCTCATCTGGCAGGGCTGGGTGAATCAGCAGACCGATTGTTCGTGATTCTCCGGGAGGCCGCCTCATCAGCCACGGTGATCTCCGCGCTCGCGGCGATCGTTGATCGGAGGGCGGACCGGTTCCCCGAGGTTTCCTGGTCGATCTGCGCGATAGTGTAGCGCATTGGTGGCAGTGCCGGTCAATAACACCCCTGGGGGTGTTCCCCTTCGCCTCACAGGTGCTCTTTGTAGAGTGTGATCATGCGCTCTACCATGCAGGACATTCCGCTCTCGGTGGCCAGGATTCTGGAATATGCCCGAACGGTGCACTCCGATACGACGGTCACCACGTATAGCGAGGGCAAGCTGCACACGAGCACCTATCGCACCATTGCGGCGCGCGCCTCGGCCCTCGCCCACGCTCTTCGCGAGGAGCTGGGGATTGTGGGGGATCAGCGCGTCGGCACCTTTATGTATAACTGTGCCGAGCACCTCGAGACGCTCTGCGCGGTGACTTGCATGGGGGCGGTGTTTAACCCGCTCAACCGCTACCTCATGAATGACCAGATTCGGCACATCGTCAATCACGCCGACGACGAGGTGATCATCGCCGACCCCCGCCTCGCCGAGCAACTGGGCGAGGTCCTCGAGGGCTGCGAGGGGGTGCGCGCCGTCGTCTTCATCGGGACGAAGCCGCTGACCCAGCCCTCCTCCTTCATGCCGGATCACGTGACCGTCTACTCCTATGAGGCGCTCCTTGATGGCCGGCCCACCCGCTACTCCTGGCCCGTCCTGCCGGAGACTACTGCCGCCGCCATCTGCTACTCCACGGGCACCGAGGGCGCCCCGAAGGGCGTGGTCTACTCCCACCGCTCGCTCTACCTGCAGTCCATGCACTTGAGGACCACGGATTCCCTCGCCATCTCTCACGGGGACACATTCCTCTGCTGCGTGCCCATCTACCACGTGCTCAGTTGGGGTGTCCCCTTCGCGGCGCTCATGTCGGGCGCACCGCTCGTCCTCCCGGACTCCGACGTCTCCCCCGCCACCCTCACCACGCTCATCGAGCTCACGCACCCGCGCGTGGCCCACGGGGCACCCACGCTGTGGATCCAGCTCATGGTGTATTACCTTGAGCATCCACCGAAGCGGATGAGCCTCACGGAGATCTTCGTCGGCGGCTCCCCCGCCCCGCCGGCGCTCATCCGCATGTGGGAGGAGCACTACGGCGTGGACGTGGTCCAGGTGTGGGGCATGACCGAGACCTCCACCGCCACGACCGTCGCCCGGCCCCCGCGCGGAGTCTCCGGCGCCGCCCGCACCGATTACCGCATCAGCCAGGGGCGATTCCCCGCCTCCGTGGAATACCGCGTGGTCAACGACGGCGAGATCGTCTCCTCCACCGATCGCAACCACGGCGAGCTCCAGGTCCGCGGCAACTTCGTCACGGGCAGCTACTACCATTCCCCCGCCGAGGAGGCGGAGGGATCCGCGCACATGTTCCGCGGGGAGGCCGTCGACGATGCCCTCGATAAGTTCACCGACGACGGCTGGCTGCGCACCGGCGACGTCGGGACGGTGACCTCGGACGGCTTCCTCATCGTGCAGGACCGGGCCCGGGACGTCATCCGCTCCGGCGGGGAGTGGATTTACTCCGCGGTGATTGAGAACTTCATTATGGAATCCCACGAGGTCGTGGAGTGCGCGGTGATCGGCTATCCCGATGAGAAGTGGGGCGAGCGCCCTCTCGCCGTGACGGTGCTCCACGAGGGCGTGGCCGAGGATGCGACGACAGCCGAGCGGCTACGCGAAGAGCTCCGCTCCCACCTGCCCAGCTGGATGCTGCCGGAGTATTGGACGTTCGTGCGATCCATCGACAAGACATCCGTCGCGAAGTTTGACAAGAAGGACCTCCGGGCCCACCTCAAGGAGGGGCGCTTTGATGTCATCGCCCTGCGCGGGCCCGGCGCGCGTGACCGTGAGTCGGCTCCCGCGCATGGGCGTGGCACGGGCGGGAGCGCAACCCCTTAAGATAGGGACAAATGCGCATTTCATTGTCCGATCCAGTGATCCCTTCGGCGAAGCCCGACGGACCCCGCTTCCGGCCGGGCGATCACGCCCTGCTCACAGACCGTTTTGGCCGCGTGGCGCGCGATCTTCGCGTAAGCGTCACGGACCGCTGCAACCTTCGGTGCACCTATTGCATGCCCGCCGAGGGGCTCGACTGGCTTCCCCGCGAGTCCACGCTCACGGATGAGGAGCTCATCCGGCTCATCCGCATCGCGGTCACCCGGCTGGGGATCCGGCAGGTGCGCTTCACCGGCGGGGAACCGCTCCTGCGCAAGTCTCTTCCCGCGATCATCCGCGCCACGACGGCGCTGCGGACCGACGAGGGCCGTGCGCCCGGCACCGCGATCACGAGCAACGGGGTGGGGCTTCGGCACCGCGCCCAGGAGCTGGCGGAGGCGGGACTCGATCGGGTCAATATCTCCCTCGACACCGTCGACCCAGAGCGCTATGCGCAGCTGACCCGGCGGCACCGCTTCGAGCACGTCGTCGAGGCCATCGACGCGGCCATGGCTGCGGGCCTGGGACCTGTGAAGATCAACGCCGTGGTCATGCCGGGCGTCAACGAGGAGGACATCATCCCGCTGGCGGAGTTCTGCCTCGAGCGCGGCGCCCAGCTGCGCTTCATTGAGCAGATGCCCCTCGGTCCGCGCGAGCAGTGGGACCGCCAGGAGATGATCACCGCCGAGGAGATCCTCGCGCGGCTGCGCTCGGACTTCCAGCTCCGCCCCGCCGCAGAGCCACGCGGCTCCGCCCCCGCCGCGCTGTGGGAGGCCAGCCACCGTCGTCGGGACCTGCGCGGAATGATCGGGATCATTGCCTCGGTCTCCCACTCCTTCTGCGGGGACTGCGACCGCACACGGCTCACCGCCGACGGCAACCTGCGCAGCTGCCTCTTCAGCCGCACGGAAACGCCCCTGCGGGAGATCCTGCGCGACGGGGCGAGCGACGAAGACATCATGAGCGCATGGGTGCAGACCATGAGTGAGAAGAAGGCGGGGCACGGGATCGATGATCCCGGCTTCCTCCAGCCCCAACGGCCCATGTCCTCGATCGGAGGTTAAGGATGCGACGCACAGCCGTTGAGCACTATCACGAGGTTCTCCGCACTGCCCTCGAGGCGGCGGGCGCTCGCGCCGTAGAGTCCTGCCCCACGGAGGAGGCGCTCGGGAGGGTGCTAGCCGAGGAGTGCCGGGCGCGCCTTCCCATTCCCCGTTTCCGCCACTCCGCGATGGACGGGGTGCTGGTGGACGCCGCGGGGTTCCAGCAGGAGCCCCCGTTCACCCTTCCGCTCGCGGGCGACGTCCCAGCCGGCGCGGAGCCGCAGATCCTGCCCGAGGGGCACGCGCTGCGCATCATGACGGGGGCGCCGGTAGCTGAGTCTTTGCCCGCGAGCGTCTGCGTGATCCCGGTCGAGCAGACAGATCTTCGCCCCGGGGCGGGGCCGGTTCCCCGTGAGGTGCGCATCGAGGGCTTCACGCCCGGGCGCAGCAACATCCGCGCCCGCGGCGAGGACCTCGGGGAAGGAGACCTCGTGGCCCGGGCGGGAACGCGCCTCGACGCCGGCAGCATCGCGGCGCTGCTCTCTGCTGGGGTGGACAGCGTCTCGGTGCGTCGAGCCCTCAACGTGGCCGTGATCTCCAGCGGGGAGGAGATCAGCCCCGGAGAGCGCGGGGCGCGGATCCCTGACTCCAATGGGCCGATGCTCGAAGCCCTCGTGCGCACCTTGTGCCCCACCGCGCAGGTCTGCCGGCAGCGCACGCGCGATGACACCGCGGAGTTTCGGGCCGTACTTGAGGAGTGCGCGGAGACTTCCGACCTCGTGCTCACCAGCGGGGGTATCTCCGCCGGGGCCTACGAGGTGGTGCGCGAGGTCATCGACCCCGAGCGCGCCGCCCACCCCCACCCGGTGTGGTGCGGGCGCGTCGACATGCAGCCCGGCAAGCCCCAGGGCGTGGGCCGCTGGGGACGGGCCATGCTCCTTGCCTTCCCGGGGAACCCGGTGGCCTGCTTTGTCAGTGCGTGGCTCTTCCTCGGGCCGGCGCTCGCGGCGCTGGAGGGGGAGGATCCAGGCCGCGAAGTTCCCGACGACGCCCCCAGCGCCCACCCGCCTCAGAACGAACCTTTCCCCTGGTCACACCACTATCCGCTGCTGCGAATCCCGGCGGAGCAGGACTTCCCCTCCCCGCGCGGCGGGCTGCTCGTCGTCCCCGTCCTGCTCGACACCACCCCAGACGGGCTGCGGGCGCGCCCCTTTAGCCCCGGCGGCAAGGGAAGCCATCGGGTGGGCTCGCTGGTCGGCGTGCGGGGGCTCGCCCTCCTGAGAGCCGGCGTGCAGAGTGGGGAGGATCTTCCCGTTCTCCTCCTCCCACGATGAGGGCACGCGCCCTCTGATCCCTAATCCCTCGAATCCCAAGGACTGCCATGAGCGATATCTCCTTCACCCATCTCACTCACCGCGGCGAGGCCCACATGGTGGACGTCACCGCCAAAACTCCGACCGTCCGGGAGGCGGCGGCCATCGGCGAGATCGCCTGTTCCGCCGAGGTCCTCGCCGCCCTGCGCGAGGGCCGGGTGCCCAAGGGCGATGTCCTGGCGGTCGCGCGCATCGCCGGGATCAGCGCCGCGAAGAAGGTGCCGGAGCTCCTGCCGCTCGCGCACACCATCGGGGTGCATGGTGCCAAGGTGGACGTCGAGATCCGTGAGGAGCACATTGCCCTGCGCGCGGAGGTGCGCACGGCCGACCGCACCGGGGTGGAGATGGAGGCGCTCACCGCGGTGTCGGTGGCGGCGCTGGCGATCATCGACATGGTGAAGGGGGTGGACCGCTCGGCATATATCCGGCGCATGGGGATCGTCGCGAAGTCGGGTGGGCGCAGCGGAGACTGGTCGCGGGAGCTTCCTCACCTCGTCGAGGCCGCCCCGGAGGAGTGATGGGCGTGAGTATCGTTCCCGGAATTGATGTCATCATCCTTGCCGGCGGGCGCGGGGAGCGCATGGGCGGGCGCGATAAAGCCATGGTGAGCGTCGACGGAGACACCTTGCTGGACACCCTGCTGGACGAAGTCTCCCTCCTCGACGGGCTGCAGCAGGTCGCCGTCGTGAGCTCCCGCAGCCCCGAGGTCCGCCCGGGGGTCAAGCTCGTCGCCGAGGATCCGCCCTTCTCCGGGCCGCTGTCTGCTCTCGACGCCGGTGTCCGCGCGCTGCGCGCCCAGGCGGCCGCCTACACCGCACTGCTTGCGGTGGACGCCCCGCATTCGGCAGCGCTGCTCCCCGATCTGCTCGACGCCCTGGAGAGCACTCCCCGGGCTGGCCTCGCGGCGGTGTCCACCTCCGCGGACGGGATCCAGCCGCTGTGCACCCTGTGGCACACCACGGAGCTCTGGCGCACGCTTGACGGGATAGAGACCACCGACCGCGCCCTGAAGAGCATCCTCGACGGGCACGGGCGCATCGCGCTCATTCCCGGCACCGGGGAGGAGCGTGACTACGACACGCTCGAGGAGCTCCGGGAGCTCGGGGACGTGGAGGACTCGGGCCGAGGATAAGGAATGGGGCGACGGGTGGGCGTCGTCCCCTTTTCCGTGTGAAATTTCTCACCAATAGGGCGGGGTTGACAGGGGATTGTCATGGGCGCGGGCGGAGGGAAATGGCGGCGCATTTATTGCCTATCGTGCGCTTCTTAGGGGGTCCACCACCCATAGCGAAGCACCTTTAAATAAATACGGCCAGAGCCGTGATAAAAATAGATTTTCCAGGTCAGGGCACATAAACTGGGTTCCAATGAGGCGCTGCATGTGCCCCGTGCGTCCACGGGCGGCTATCCCTCTCGGCGGCGCCTTCCCTCCGAAAAGAACAAGGTATGACGACACTATGAGTGCCCAGCCCACGAAGGGTCGAGTCCTGCACGGATGGGACCCGGAAGACTCCCGCTCCTGGGATTCCGCGACGGCGTGGAAAACCCTCATTATCTCCACGTTTTCGCTCATCATCGGATTCTCCACCTGGTATATCGTCTCGGCGGTCGCCCCGCTGCTCCAGGGCATCGGCTTTGATCTGAGCGCCGGCCAGCTCTACTGGCTCACGGCCATCCCCGGCCTCGCCTGCGGGCTCTTCCGCCTGCTCTTTATGTTCCTGCCGCCGATCATCGGGACCCGGCGCCTCGTCACGCTCTCCAGCCTGCTCTTCATCATCCCCATGGTGGGCTGGTTCTTCGCTGTGCAGAATACGTCCACCCCGTTCTGGTGGCTGCTCGTGCTCTCCTTCCTCTGCGGCATCGGCGGCGGCGTGTTCTCCGGCTACATGCCCTCTACCGGCTACTTCTTCCCTAAGCGGCTCTCCGGTACTGCGCTGGGACTCCAGGCGGGAATCGGGAACTTCGGGATGTCGCTCATCCAGTTCCTCGGGCCCTGGGTGATGGGTTTTGGGCTGCTGGGAATCGGCTTCATCGCGCCGCAGACCAGCCGCGATGGTTCGGAGCTCTTCGTCCATAACGCCGCCATCGTGCTCGTGCCCTGGGCGGTGATCGCCGCGATCCTCGCGTGGACCCTGCTCTATGACGTGCCGATCAAGGCCAACATCCGCGAGCAGATCGACATCTTCGGGAACAAGAACACCTGGATCCTCACGGTGGTCTACCTCATGTCCTTCGGCGCCTTCTCCGGCTTCGCCGCCCAATTCGGTCTCCTCATTAATAACCTCTACGGGGCCACCTCCCCCTTCGCCGACACGCACCCGGCGGCCTCCCTCCCCAGCGGCGCCACCTACGCCTTCCTCGGCCCGCTCATCGGCGCCGGCGTTCGTGCTCTCTGGGGCCCGCTCTGCGACCGCTTCGGCGGGGCCATCTGGACATTCATCGGATGCGTCGGCATGACGCTCTCCACCATCTGGGCGAGCTTCTATCTCTCCCCCACGGACCCCTCCCAGTTCTCCGGCTTCCTCACCGCCATGCTCGTGATGTTCTTCTTCACCGGCCTGGCTAACGCCGGCACGTTCAAGCAGATGCCGATGATCCTCCCCAAGCGCCAGGCCGGCGGCGTCATCGGCTGGACCGGGGCGATCGGCGCCTTCGGCCCCTTCATCGTCGGTGTTCTCCTCTCCGCGATGAGCGTCACCGCCTTCTGGTGGGGATGCATCGTCTTCTTCATCATCTCGACGGCGCTCGTGTGGATCTACTACGCGCGCCCCCACGCCCCCTTCCCGGGTTAATAGGAAGACTCACCCATGAACCCTCTCTTCAAGATGGGCAGCTTCGTCCGCCACGGCTCCACCGGCTCCGAGGGCCAACAGCTCTTCCTCGAGGGCGGACGCCAGGCCGACAGCTTCTACCGCAACCGCTGGGCCTTCGATAAGGTCGTGCGCTCCACCCACGGGGTGAACTGCACCGGCTCGTGCTCGTGGAAGGTCTATGTCAAAGACGGCGTCATCACCTGGGAGTCCCAGGCCGTCGACTATCCCAGCACCGGCTCCGAGCTCCCCGACTATGAGCCCCGCGGCTGCCCCCGCGGAGCCTCCTTCTCCTGGTACACCTACTCCCCCACCCGCATCCGCTATCCCTATGCGCGCGGGGTGCTCGTGGACATGTACCGGGAGAACAAGAAGGCCTTCGGGGACCCGGTGCTGGCGTGGAAGGACATCGTCGAGACCCCAGAGAAGCGGCACGCCTACGTCTCCCAGCGGGGCAAGGGCGGGCTCGTGCGCATCCCCTACGAAGAGGCCATCGAGATGGCTGCGGCGGCGCACGTCTACACGATCAAGCAGTATGGGCCGGATCGTATCGCCGGCTTCACGGTCATCCCCGCGATGTCCCAGGTCTCCTATGGTGCGGGCACGCGCTTCCTCCAGATGATCGGCGGTGTGGCGCTCTCCTTCTACGACTGGTACGCGGATCTCCCGCCGGCCTCGCCCCAAACATTCGGGGACCAGACCGACGTGCCCGAGTCCGGCGATTGGTACAACTCCAGCTACCTCATGATGTGGGGATCCAACATCCCCGTCACCCGCACCCCGGACTCGCACTTCATGGTGGAGACCCGCTACCACGGCACCAAGGTCGTGGTGGTCTCCCCCGACTTCGCAGACAACACGAAGTTCGCCGACGAGTGGCTGCGCATCAACCCCGGCACCGACGGCGCGCTGGCCTTCGCGATGGGCCACGTCATCCTCCGCGAGTTCCACGTCGGGAAGAAACCCCCCTACTTCCTCGACTACATGCGGCGCTTCACCGACGCCCCCTTCCTCGTGGAGCTCGACGAACGCCCCGACGGCACCCTCACCCCCGGGAAGTTCCTCACGGCCGCGACGTCCAGCGATCCCGCCCTCCGCGAGAGCGAGAACGCCACCCACCGGCTCCTCGTCCTCCAGCGGGATGGGCGGGTCGTCGACCCCGGCGGCACGGTTGCCGACCGCTATGGCGCCGCCGGCGAAGGCAAGTGGAACCTCCACCAGGAGGGGCTCGACACGGTCCTTTCCATCGCGGAGGCCGAGGACTACGACGGCCACACCGCCGAGGTCCTCTTCCCGCGCTTCGACCTCGCCGCCAGCGAGGACAGCGCCGAGGACGAGGGGCAGGGCCCGGTGGGGGCGGGCATCGTGCGCAGGGGTGTGCCCTACCGCCTCGTCGACGGGGTGAAGGTCACCTCCGTCTTCGACATCATGCTCGCCCACTACGGCGTCAACCGCGAGGATCTCCACCTGCCCGGCGAGTGGCCCGCCAGCTTCGACGACGCCTCCTGCCCCGGAACCCCCGCCTGGCAGGAGGAGCTCACCGGGGTTCCGGCGGCCGCCGCCATCCGGATCGGAAGGGAATTCGCGCAGAACGCGGTGGATTCGCGCGGGCGCTCCCAGATCATCATGGGCGCCGGCGTCAACCACTTCTTCCATGCTGACAGCATCTACCGCACGTTCCTGGCCCTCACTTCCATGTGCGGCACCCAGGGCGTCAACGGCGGCGGCTGGGCCCACTACGTGGGACAGGAAAAGCTGCGCCCGATGAACGGCTGGTCCCAATACGCCTTTGGCCTCGACTGGCAGCGACCCCCGCGCCAGATGATCACCACCGGCTTCTACTACCTCACGACCGACCAGTGGCGCTATGACAACACGCGCGCCTCGCGGCTCGCGAGCCCGCTGGCTGATCGCGGGACCGTTGGTGAGAAACTCACCTCGGATACCCTCATCGAATCGATGACCCGCGGCTGGATGCCGTCGTACCCCCAATTCAACAAGAACCCCCTGCGCCTCGGCGAGGAAGCCCGGGAACGCGGCATGGACGTGCGGGATCTCGTCGTCGAGCAGCTCACCTCCGGGGAGCTGCAGTTCGCCTGCCAGGACCCGGACGCCCCGGAGAACCACCCGAGGATCCTCCTCAATTGGCGCACCAACCTCATGGGTTCCTCCGCCAAGGGCACGGAGTTCTTCCTCCGCCACATGCTCGGGGTGGATTCCGACGCCACCGCCACGGAGCTTCCCCCCGAGGAGAGGCCTGCCAGCATCCGCTGGAGGGACACCGCCCCCGAGGGCAAGTTGGACCTCATGATGACCACGGACTTCCGGAATACCTCCACGACCCTGGTCTCCGACATCATCCTTCCCGCCGCCACGTGGTATGAGAAGCACGACCTCTCCACGACGGACATGCACCCCTTCATCCACTCCTTCAACGCGGCCATCAACCCGCCGTGGGAGGCGCGGACGGACTTCGCCGTCTTCCGGGATCTCTCCCAGGCGGTCTCGGAGCTCGCGGTGACGTGGCTGGGCACCCAGACGGACATCATCACCGCGCCCCTCGGGCACGACAGCCCCGATGAACTGAGCATGCCTCGCGGCGTCGTGCCGGACGTCGAGGCCGAGGGCTACATTCCCGGAAAGACCATGGCCAAGCTCATCCCCGTCGAGCGCGACTACACCGCCATCGCGGAAAAGTGGAACCACCTGGGTCCGCTCACGGCCTCGCTCGGCACGGGAACGCACGGCACGGCGTATAACGTGGCCGAGCAGGTGGAGGAGCTTCGCCTCATCAACGGCGAATCCCCCACCCGCTCTGCGGGGCCGCGCCCGGAGCTCAGCACGGAGGTCAAGGCCATCGAGACGATCCTCCACCTCTCCGGGGTCTCCAACGGCGCCGTCGCCCGCGAGGGATTCCTCAACCAGAGCACGCGCACGGGGATCGACTTCCACGATCTGTGGGCGGACACCGTCGGGACCCGCATCACCTGGGACGCCATCAAAGAGCGGCCCACGGAGGTCATCACCTCACCCGAGTGGACGGGCTCCAAGAAGAATGGCCGACGCTACACCGCGTTCTCCATCAACATCGAACACGGCAAGCCCTTCCACACCCTCTCCGGGCGGATGCACTACTACCTCGACCACGACTGGTTCCTCGACTACGGCGAGGCCCTGCCCATTTACCGCCCGCCGCTGGACCGCCGGCACCTCAACGGGGAGGTGGGCCCGGGCGAGACCCTCGAAGCCGAGGACGGCACCCGCGAGGTGACAGTCCGCTACCTCACCCCGCACAACAAGTGGTCCATTCACTCCCAGTACTTCGACAACCTGCATACCCTCTCCATCTCGCGGGGCGGGCAGGTGATCTGGATGTCCGACAAGGACGCAGAGAAGCTGGGGATCAGCGATAACGACTGGGTGGAGGCCTATAACCGCAACGGCGTGGTGAGCGCCCGCGCGATCGTCTCCCACCGCATCCCCGAGGGCACGGTGTACATGAACCACGCCCAGGAGCGCACCACCGGCACCCCGCTCAACGAGCGGACCGGCCGCCGCGGAGGCACCCACAACTCGCTGACCAGGATCATGATTAAACCCATTCACGTCGCCGGGGGCTACGGGCACCTCACCTACGGCTTCAATTACATCGGCCCCACCGGCAATAACCGCGACGAGGTCACCCGCATCCGTCGCCGCTCCCAGGAGGTGGACTACTGATGAAGGTCATGGCCCAGATCGCCATGGTGATGAACCTGGACAAGTGTATCGGCTGCCACACCTGTTCTGTCACCTGCAAGCAAGCGTGGACCAACCGCGCTGGCACCGAGTACATCTACTTCAACAACGTGGAGACCCGCCCCGGCGTGGGATACCCACGCACGTGGGAGGATCAGGAGCGCTGGAAGGGCGGCTGGACCCGCACCGCCTCGGGCAGGCTGCGGCCGCGCTCGGGCGGGCGACTGAAGAAGCTCGCCACCCTCTTCCACAACCCCAACCTGCCGACCATCCAGGACTACTACGAGCCCTGGACCTACGAGTACGATGCGCTCCTCTCCGCGCCGCGCGGACAGCGCACCCAGCCCACCGCCCGGCCTGTCTCGCAGCTCGACGGCCGGGAGCTGAAGAAGATCGAGTGGTCGTCGAACTGGGACGATAACCTCGGTGGATCCACCGCCACCATGGATGAGGACCCCGTCCTTCACACCATGAACATGGAGGTGAAGAAGAACATCGAGGACAGCTTCATGTTCTACCTCCCCCGGATCTGCGAGCACTGCCTCAACCCCACCTGCGTGTCCTCCTGCCCCTCCGGCGCGATGTATAAGCGCACGGAGGATGGGATCGTCCTGGTGGACCAGGATCGCTGCCGCGGCTGGCGCATGTGCGTCTCGGGCTGCCCCTACAAGAAGGTCTACTTCAACCACCGCACCGGCAAGGCCGAGAAATGTACACTCTGCTACCCGCGCCTGGAGATCGGGCAGCCGACGGTGTGCTCTGAGACGTGCGTCGGCCGGCTGCGCTACCTCGGTGTTCTCCTCTATGATGCCGACCGCGTCGCCGAGGCCGCCGCCACGGAGGACCCGAAGGACCTCTACGAGGCGCAGCGCTCCCTCCTCCTCGACCCGCACGACCCCCGCGTCATCGAGGCCGCCCGGGCGGAGGACATCCCCTACTCGTGGATCGAGGCGGCGCAGCAATCCCCCATCTACGCCCTCATCCAGACCTACCGGCTGGCCCTGCCCCTCCACCCGGAGTACCGCACCCTGCCCATGGTCTGGTACATCCCGCCGCTCTCCCCCGTGGTGGACTCCATCACGGCCTCCGGCGCCGACGGCGAGGACGCCACCCTCCTCTTCACGACGCTCGCCACCATGCGCATTCCCCTCGAGTACCTCGCAGGCCTCTTCACCGCGGGGGACACGGCGCCCGTCGAGCTCTCGCTGCGCCGCCTCGCCGCGATGCGCTCGTACATGCGGGACATCAACCTGGGGCAGGAACCCCAGGAGGAGATCGCCGAGGCCGTCGGCATGACCGGCGAGGAGCTCCAGCGCATGTACCGGCTGCTCGCCATCGCCAAGTACGATGACCGCTACGTCATCCCCACCTCCTCGCCCGAAACACCCCGGGGGATCGCCTCCCTCGATCCCTTCGGGGAGCAGCCGCTCGGCCCCGGCGCGCCCGAGGCCTGCACGGTGGGTGCGGGGAGTGCAGCGGGCCCCGTGTCCCTGGCCAGCTGGGATGCCGGCGCGCATCCGTCGAACCTCTTCCCGCCCCGGAGGGATGAGCAATGATGCCCCATGTGACGTCGCGCCTGCGCGGCAGGCTGGGCGCAAGGGGCAGGCGCTCCCGGGGCCAGACCCGGGGTGAGGCGCGGACCGAGGCGCGGAGAGCGAGACCCCAGCCGATGGTGGGCCGCCTCCCGGAGCAGCTCATCGAGGCGGTTCCCATGGGCGAGGAGGAGCGCCGGACGCTCTTCATGATGTGCTCGCTGCTGCTCGATTATCCCGGGCCGGAGTTCCCCGCGCGGCTGGCGGCCGTGCGGGAGCAGCTCGGTTGCGTGGAGCAGACGGTGCGCGCCGATATCCGCGCCTTCCTCGACGAGGCCCACGCACGCGGCCACCGCGGCATGGAGACCCACTACGTGGAGACCTTTGACCAGCGGCGGCGCTGCTCCCTCTACCTCAGCTACTACGCGGTGGGCGATACCCGCCAGCGCGGCAGCGCCATCCTCGCTTTTCAGCACTCCCTCTATGCGCTCGGCTACGAGCTCGAGCGCGAGGAGCTTCCCGATCACCTGGCGGTGCTCCTCGAGGCGGCGGCCCACGCTCACGGCGAGCTCCACGCCCAGGCGACGGAGCTCATCGCGGCCCACCGCGATGGCGTCGAGGTGCTGCGCGCCGCCCTCGAGCAGCTGCACTCGCCTTATCTCCACCTCGTGCGGGCGCTCTGCCGCGCCCTGCCTCCCATCGACGAGGACACCGTCGAGGCCTATCTTCAGCTCATCCGTTCAGGCCCACCGACGGAACTCGTCGGCCTCGGAACTCCCCTCCCGTATCCCACTCACCTCAAGGATCACCATGTCTCCCCATGACCTCTTCCTCTGGGTCGCGTTCCCCTGGCTGGCCGTGGCGGCGTTTATCGTCGGGCTGGTCTGGCGGTGGCGGACCGATCAGTTCGGTTGGACGACCCACTCCTCGCAGATCTACGAGTCCCGCCTCCTTCGCCTCTCCTCCCCGCTCTTCCACTGGGGGATGGTCTTTGTCATCCTCGGGCACGTGATGGGCCTCGCCTTCCCGAAGTCCTGGACCCGCGCCGTGGGGATCAGCGACCACGCCTATCACCTCATCGCCACGATCCCGGGAACGATCGCCGGGACAGCGGCGATCCTCGGGCTGATCGGTCTGCTCTATCGCCGGGTGGTCAACCGCACGGTCTTCCTCGCGACGTCCGTCTCGGACAAAATCATGTACGCGCTGCTCAGCCTCACGATGGTGGCCGGATTCGTGGCGACGGTCTCCACGCAGGTCTTCGGCGGCCCCCATGGCTATGACTACCGGGCGACGATCTCCCCATGGCTGCGCCAGCTCTTCATCTTCAACGCCCAGCCGGAGCTCATGAGCGATGTGCCCTGGCAGTTCAAGGTGCACGTCCTCTGTGGCTTCCTTCTTTTAGCCGTGTGGCCCTTCACCCGGCTCGTCCACGCCTTCTCTGCCCCGGTGGGCTACCTCACCCGCCCGTACGTGGTGTATCGCTCCCGCGACCCGCAGGGTACGTCCTCGCGGCGGCCGCGCTATGACGTGGCCTGGGAGCCGGTGCGCTCGCACCACAAGGAGATTCACCGCGCTGCCTCCCCGCGCACGCACGAGGAGCTCCGCTAGGGCGCTAGGGGCTCCGCTCTCGGGGCTCTCGTTGAGCTCTCGTGGGGGTCGCCGACGGGCCGCGCTGTTTTATACTGCTCGGGACGCCCGGCACTGCGGGGTTCGGCTCCATTCGGCCAGTGGGCACCCACCGCCGTCCGCAGGTACCCCACAAACCACTAAGGAGTTGCCATGATCCGATCGCGTTCTCTCCGCATCGCCGGAGCCCTGCTGAGCCTCGGGCTCGGGGCAGGCATGGTCGCCTGCGCCCCCTCGGAAGGATCGGCACCCGACTCCGATACCCCCGAGGCCACGACGCTCACCGTCCTCGGCGCCGCCTCCACCCGCGTGCTCAACGATGACCTCTCCGCCGCGGCCGCAGAACTGGACAGCCCGGCGACGCTCTCCTTCGTCAACGCCGGCTCCTCGACGCTCGTCCAGCAGCTGAGCGACGGGGCGCCCGGGGACGTCCTCATCACCGCGGACCGGCGGACGATGAAGGACGCGCAGTCCCGCGGCCTCGTTGAGGATCCCGTCGTGGCGGCGACCAACGAGATGGTCCTCGTCGTCCCCCGCGGGCAGGGGGAACGCTTCGCTGACCTTGACGTTCTCTCCTCCCCCGAGACGCACGTGGTGCTCTGCGATCCCCAGGTTCCCTGCGGCAACGTCGCGCAGTCGATCATGAAGGAGAATGGTTGGTCCTTCCAGCCGGTCTCCCTCGAGCATTCCGTCTCCGATGCCCTCGGCAAGGTGCTTTCCGGCGATGCCGACGCCGCCTTCGTCTACCGCACGGACTACCTGGCTTCCAAGGACGCGCTGGACGTCGTCGAGCTGCCTGGCGCGAAGGACTTCCCCAACGAGCTGCTCGCCGCCCGCACCTCCTCCTCCGAGCACGGCGAGAGCGCGGAGGCGCTCGTCTCCTATCTCACCTCCCCAGAGGCCGACGCCCTCTGGCACGATCACGGCTTCACCCCTTCCGAAGGCTCTTCGCACTAGGAGCGTGAGCCTCTGAGATGAGCCGTAGCCTCCGCCGCACGCCCACTCGGGCGCCCGTCCTCGCCCAGCTGCTCGCGCTGTGCGCGCTTCTTCTGCTCTGCGGGCCGCTTGTCGCGTTGCTCGCGCGCGTGTCCTGGACCGAGGTCCCCGAGGTGTGGGCCCGCCCCGAGACCCGCGAGATGCTGATCCTCACGATCGCAGCGGCCATCCAGGCCACGGTCGTGACCGTCATCCTCGGTGTTCCGCTGGCCTTAGTCTTGCAGTCGGTGCGCCGCGGCGCGGGCATCATCCGGCTTCTCGTGGTCCTTCCGCTCGCGATGCCGCCTGTCGTCGCCGGCCTGGCGCTCAGTGCCCTCGCCGGGCGCCGCGGCCTCCTCGCTCCCCTTCTCGACGCCCTCCACCTGCACTTTGCCTTCCATTTCTCGGGGGTGGTCCTCGCGCACGTCGTCATCACGTTGCCTTTCGTCGTGGTGACGGTCGACGCCGCCCTCCGCCAGATGGACCAGGAGGTGATCGCCTCGGCGGCGGCCCTCGGCATGAGTCCCGGGCGCATCGCCTGGCACATCATTCTGCCGGCGATCCTCCGGCCCCTGTGCACGGGCGCCGGCGTCGCCTGCGCGCGCTCCCTCGGCGAGTTCGGCACCACCCTCACCTTCGCCGGATCCCTGCCCGGCGTGACCCGCACGATGCCGCTGGGGATCTACCTCAGCAGGGAAATCGACGAACCCGCGGCCTATGCCCTCGCGATTCTTCTCATCGGCGTCGCCATCCTCGTCCTCGCGCTCAGCGCCCTTCCCTCCTGGCTCGGGGCGCGCCGCGAGCCGAAGCACAAGGCCCGGCGGCTCGGGGAGATCGACGTCGACGCCCTCCGCTCCCTCACCCGGCCGCAGAAGGCCGGCCCGGAGCTCCGATGCGGCGAGGCGCTCTTCCCGGCAGGACGGCTCAGCGCGCTCATCGGCGACAATGGCTCGGGCAAATCGACCCTGGCCAGCACCCTCGCCGGGCGGGTGGAGGACCCCCGACGCCCCGTAGGACTCAGCCCCGAGTACGGCGAGCGCCCCGTCATGCTCACCCAGTCCCCGGGCCTTCCCCCGCACAGCACCGTGGCGCGGGCTCTTACCATGATCACCCGCGATGGCGAGCGCACGCGCTCACTGCTTGCAGCCGCAGGGCTGAGCGCCCTCGCCGACGTCCCTGTCCCGCACCTCTCCGGGGGTCAGTCGGCGCAGGTGGCCCTGGTCCGCGCGCTCGCTGCGAGGCCCTCGGCGCTCATCCTCGACGAGCCACTTGCCGCCGTGGACCGCGCCTCCGCCGCCCGCTGGCGTCGGCTCTTCCGCGGCATCGCCAGGGATCGGACGACGGTTCTCATCACGCATGATCCCGTCGACATCGCCACCCTCGCCGAGGAGCTCCTCGTCATGGACGGCGGACGCTGCGTCGCCCAGGGACCCTGCGAGGAGCTTCTGCGCCGGCCGCCCACCCCCTTCGTCGCGAGCATCGCGGGCCTCAACCGGCTGAGCGGACGCGTGCAGGGCGTCGAGGGGGACGTGGCGCACGTCGATGCCGAGGGACTGAGCATCACGGGCACCCGGAGAACGGCTCTTCTGCCTGGTGAGGAGGCCATCGCCGTCTTCCCGCCGGAGGCGCTGCTCCTCTCCCCACTCAATTCCCCGGAGGGTACCCCCGCTCAAGGGCGCCCCACCTCCGCCCGCAACCGATGGGCAGCGCACATCGAGGACATCAGCGCCCCTTCGGGTACGTCCATCTCAACGCTGCTGCTCCGACTTGATGCCCCCTACGGCCCCCTCCTCAGCGCGAGCCTCACCCGCGAGGCCATCCAGAGCCTCGGCATCGTGCCTGGTGAGCGCGTGGAGGTTTTCATCAAAGCAACCGCGATCTCGGTGTTTCCCGCATGACTCCCATTCCACCCCCCACATCCACCGCCGCGCTCATCAGCGAGGAGCGTCAGCTGGGCGCCAAGCCCCTGGAGGTGCTCGCTTTCCTCCAAGCCCGGCCGAAGGGCGCGCGCGTCGTCGACATCGCCGCCGGCCTGGGGATCCACAGCAACACGGTGCGCGGCCACCTCGATGAGCTGGCCGAGCATGGGCTCGTCGATAGTGCCCTGGAAAAGCCCACCGGCCGCGGGCGCCCCACCCACCGCTATTGGTCGCGCTCACCGCGGCCGACGGCCGTCGCCTCGGAATACTTGAGCCTCGTGGAGGTGCTCATCTCGACGATCGGCGATCCCGATCATCCCCGCCCCGAGGACCACGCGACCGCGCGCCGAATCGGCAGCGTGTGGGCCGAGCGCACCGCCCTCAGCGACACCCCCTGGACTGAGCCCCGCGAGGCCATCGCGGGACTCATCACCTACCTGCGCTCGATGGGCTTTAGCCCCCGCCACGAATCCCTCGAAGCCGGGGACCGGGTGGAACTCTCCCATTGCCCGTTCATCGTCGGGGAGGAAGCCCCCTCTCCGCTCATCTGCAGCCTGCACCTCGGGTTCATCGAGGCGCTGACACAACAATGCCCCGTCCGGGTGAGCCTGCAACCGCTCGCCCGTCCGGGGCTCTGCACCGTCGACGTCTATCCCGACGTGGGCGAAGGATCCACCTCCACCTGAACCGGGCCCGCCACCTCGAGTTCCAGGACGCGGAGGCCGGCGGATCGGGCGTCATCGAGGACGGCCGCGTCGACGGGCTCCGTGGAGAGCACCATGATCGTCGGGCCCGCCCCGGAGAGGTAGGCCGCATAACCCCGATTGCGCAGGCGGTTCACCCACTCCGCGGTGACGGGCAGGACATCGGAGCGATAGGGCTGGTGGAGCCTGTCGCGGGTGCCTTCCCAGAGGAGCTCGGGGTAGCGCTGGATGGCCGTCGTCATGACGGCGGTACGAGAGACGTTGAAGCGCGCATCCACGTGGGTGACATGGCTCGGGAGGACCCGGCGCACCGCCTGCGTGGAGGCATGGAAGTTCGGGACCAGGGCCGTGGCGCGGATGGACTCATGCACCGGAATGGTCACCGCGTGGTAGCTCGGCTGGGACTGTCCATCGACGGGGATGTCCGTCCAGGAGACCACCGCATTCCCCAGCGCCGAGGCCCCGGCGTTATCCGGGTGTCCCTCGAAGGCCGAGGCGAGCTGGACCAACTGGGCGTCGTCGAGGGGGAATCCCGCGAGCCCATTCGCCGCGGCAACTCCCGCCACCGCCGCGGAGGCCGAGGAGCCCAGGCCGCGCGACTGCGGAATCGCGTTCGTGCACTCCACCTTGAGGCCGGGCGCACTCACCCCGGCGGCCTTGAGGCCGCTCATGAGTGCCTTGACCACGAGGTGCGTCGCGTCGCGGGGAAGGTCCTCCTCGCCCTCACCGTGGATCTCTACCTCGAGGCCATCCTCGATGACCTCCACCTCCACCACGTCGTAGAGGCTCAGCGCGATGCCGAGGGTATCGAACCCCGGCCCCAGGTTCGCCGAGGAGGCGGGCACCCGCACCCGCACCCGGCGGCCAACTTCCAGCTCTGTCGTCACTGCTCTTCCTTAGCTTCCTTAGCTTTCAGCCTGGCTGTTCTCTTCGCTGTAGAGCCGCAGCACGCTCTTCACCGCGCGCACGGACTCGGAGGTCTTGAGGTCCTCGACGCAGGAGGCCAGGTCCTCCTCGCGCGCGGTGTGGGTCACGAGGATGAGCCGCGCGTGACCATTGAGCTCCTCCTGGCGCACGGTCTTGAGGGAGATCCCGCGCTGCGCGAAGAAGGTGGACAGCTCAGCGAGGACGCCCACGCGGTCCACGACCTCCATGTCGATGTGATAACGGGTGGGCACCCGGCCAAAGTCCGCCACCGGCAGGTTCGCGTAGGTGTTCTCCCCCGGCGCGCGGCCCCCGTGCACCTTGTTGCGTGCGGCGCCGACGATGTCACCCAGGACAGCGGAGGCCGTTGGGTCGCCCCCGGCCCCGTTGCCATAGAACATGAGGCGGCCGGCCGCCTCGGCCTCCACGAAGACCGCATTGTAAGACTTATCGACGCTGGCCAGCGGGTGCTCGCGGCTGATGAGGGTCGGGTGGACGCGGGCGGAGACGTATTCCTTGCCGTCCTCGTCGCGGAAGCGCTCGCAGATGGCGAGCAGCTTGATGGTCTGCCCAGCGAGCTTCGCTGCCGCGATGTCCTCGGCGGTGATGGAGGAAATGCCCTCGCAGTGGACGTCGTCGTAGTTGACGCGGGTGTGGAAGGCGAGGCTAGCAAGGATCGCAGCCTTCGATGCGGCATCGTGGCCCTCGACGTCAGCCGTCGGGTCCGCCTCCGCGTAGCCCAGATCCATGGCCTCCTTGAGCATGTCATCGTAGGAGGCCCCGGTGGAATCCATGGCGTCAAGGATGAAGTTCGTGGTCCCGTTGACGATGCCGGAGACGCTCTCGATCTGGTCGCCCGCCAGCGAGCGGCGCAGCATCCCCACCACGGGGATGGCGGCCGCGACGGCGGCCTCGAAGTAGAGGTCAACATTGGCGGCATCGGCGGCGGCCGCCAGCTCATCGGCGTGCGCGGCGACGAGGGCCTTGTTGGCCGTCACGACGGACTTGCCCGCGTTGAGCGCGGCAAGGAGGAGGCGACGGGGGTAGTCGATCCCGCCGATCACCTCGACGACGAGGTCGATGTCCTCGCGCTGCACGAGGGTCATCGCGTCATCGGTGAGCAGCTCCTCCGGAACCGCACCCCGGTGTTTCTCCTTGTCGGAGACCGCCACGCCGCGGACCTCGATGGGCCCACCAATCCGGTGCTCGAGGGCATCCCGGTGCTGCTCCATGAGCCGCAGCACCTCGCGCCCCACGGTGCCGTGGCCCAGAATGGCGATACCCACCGGATCGCCCGGCGCCTTGGCCTTCTGCGCGGCCGCGGCCGCCCCGGTGGATGCTGACGCTGTGTTCTCGTGCGTGCTCATCGTGCTCCTGAGATCGAGATCGAGTTGGTATCTTTCACAGTTGATCTGGGAATCAGCTGAAGCTCACTATAGACCAAGCGGTCCATTTCCGCTATCCGGCGCTGACCTCTAAGGCAATGAGATCATCGATCGTCTCGCGCCGCACGATGAGGCGGGATTCGCCCCCTCGCACGACGACGATCGCCGGGCGTCCCATCATGTTGTAGCGCGAGGACATCGACCAGCAATAGGCGCCCGTCGCCGCGATAGCGATGAGATCCCCTGCCTCAATGTCCCCCGGATACTCGGCATCCTGCACGAGGATGTCCCCGGACTCGCAGTGACTTCCCACCAGGCGGGAAAGCACGGGATCGCCCTCCGCGAAGCGGTTGACCAGCCGCGCGTCGTACTCCGCGCCATACAGGATGGGGCGGATGTTGTCCGACATGCCGCCGTCGACGGCGAGGTAGCGGCGGGTGCGCTCATCGTCGTAGTGCACGTCCTTCACGGTGCCCACGCTGTACATGGTCACCGTGGAGGGGCCGGCGATGGCGCGGCCGGGCTCCACCATGATGGTGGGCGACTCGATGCCGAGGTTCTCCGCGTGCTGGGCCACCCGGGTGCGCAGGTCGTGGGCGACACTCTCGACGTCGAGCGGCCGGTCCTCCGCGCAATAGGCGATGCCGTAGCCGCCGCCCAGGTCCAGCAGGTTGAAGACCTCCGTCGAGAGCCCCAGGTCCTCGATGAGGCGGTCATAGAGCCCGAGGACGCGCTCGGCGGCGAGGGAGAAGCCCTCCGCGTCGAAGACCTGCGAGCCGACGTGGCAGTGCAGCCCCACCAGGCGCAGGCTCTCCGACTCCGCGCAGGCGCGCGCCGCCTCATAGGCCGAGCCCGAGGCCAGCGAGAAGCCGAACTTTTGGTCCTCGTGGCTCGTCGCGATGAACTCGTGAGTGTGGGCCTCAATGCCCGGCTTCACGCGCACGAGGACGTCCTGCGTGGCCCCCTCCCGGGCGGCGACCGCCTCGAGACGCTCCAGCTCCTGAGCCGAATCCAGCACGACGTGCCCAATCCCGGACTCCACACAGCGCTCGAGGTAGTGCTCATCCTTGTTATTCCCGTGCGCGGTGATGCGCTCCGCCGGGAAGCCCGCGCGCAGCGCCACCTCCAGCTCGCCGAGGCTCGCCACGTCGAGGCACAGGCCCTCCTCATCAACCCAGCGCACAATGTGGCTGGTCATGAAGGCCTTGCACGCGTAGTGAACATTCTCCGGCCCGCCATAGGCGGCCGCCATGTCGCGGCAGCGGGAGCGGAAATCGTCTTCATCGACGACGAGCACCGGGGTGCCATACTCCTCGGCGATCTCCGGGAGCGGGACGCCAGCGATGGTCACCACGCCGTCCTCCTGGCGCCGGGCATGGCGCGGCCAGACGTGCGGGGGCAGGGTGTTAAAGAGCTCGGTCTCCTGGACCATCTACATCCTTTCGGGGGCCGAGACGCCCACGAGGTTGAGGGCATTAGCAAGGGTCTGCCGGGAGGCGGCGGCCAGCGCGAGGCGGGCGTGGTGGACGGGCTCGTCCTGCTCACCGGCCTTGGGGAGGATCTGACAGTGATCGTAGAAGCGGTGGAAGACCCCGGCGAGCTCCTCGGCATAGCGGGCGATGCGATGCGGCTCGCGTAGCGTAGCGGCGGCCTTCACCACGGCGGGGAACTCCCCGAGCGTGCGGATGAGGTCCCCCTCCTTCTCGTGCGTGAGCAGACTGTAGTCCGGGTCTCCCAGCGTGACGCCCAGGCTCTCCGCCTTTCGGGCAAGGGAGCACAGGCGGGCGTGTGCGTACTGCACGTAGTAGACGGGGTTGTCATTGGACTGGGATGCCCACAGCCCAAGGTCAATGTCGAGGCTCGAATCCACCGAGGAGCGGACAAGCGCGTATCGTGCCGCGTCGACGCCAATTGCCTCCACGAGGTCATCGAGGGTAATGACTGTGCCCGCCCGCTTCGACATGCGGACGACCTCTCCCCCGCGCACGAGGTTGACGAGCTGCCCGATGAGCACCTCCACCTGCTCCGCGTTGTAGCCGAGCGCCTGGGCGGCGGCCTTGAGGCGCGCGATGTACCCGTGGTGATCGGCGCCCAGCATGTACAGACAAAGGTCGAAGCCGCGGCCGAACTTGTCCACGAGGTAGGCGATATCGCCTGCAATGTATGCGGCGTGCCCGTCGGACTTGATGACCACGCGGTCCTTGTCATCCCCGAAGTCGGTGGAGCGCAGCCACCAGGCGCCCTCGGCCTCATAGAGGTTTCCGCTCTCCTTGAGCTGGGCGATCGCCCGATCGACGGCGCCCGACTCGAAAAGGGAGTTCTCGTGGAAGAAGACGTCAAAGGTCGTGCCGAACTCCCGCAGACTGTCCTTGATGTGCGTGAACATGAGCTCCACGCCCTCGCGACGGAAGTCCTCGCGGATCTCGTCTTCGGAGCGGCCCTCGTCGAGGATGCCCGGGTGGGCGTCGAGAACCTTCTGCGCGATGTCCGCGATGTACTCTCCGCCGTAACCGTCCTCGGGCACCTCCTCGTGGCGGGCGCGGGCAAGGAGCGAGGAGACAAAGCGATCGATCTGCGTGCCGTGATCGTTGAAGTAGTACTCGCGGGTCACCGACGCACCGGAGTGTTCGAGGATTCGGCCCAGCGAGTCCCCCACCGCGGCCCAGCGCGTGCCGCCGAGGTGGATAGGGCCCGTCGGGTTGGCCGATACGAACTCGAGGTTGATGGACTGGCCCGCGAAGGTCTCGCCGGAGCCATAGGACTCCCCTGCCTCGAGAATGCCCCGCACGACCTCGCCCTGAGCGGCAGCCGCCAGCCGAATATTGAGGAATCCGGGCCCCGCCACGGAGGCCTCCGCGATAGCATCCTCAGCCTCGAGAGCCTCCGCGATCCACTGCGCCAGCTCGCGCGGCTGCACCCCTGCCCGCTTGGCGGTCTGGAGCGCGAGGTTCGTGGCATAATCCCCGTGCTCCGGGTTGCGCGGCCGCTCGACGGTGACGGTCTCCGGGAGAACGGAGGAGTCAACGTCGTGGTCGTTCATGACCCTCGTGGCACTGTTCTTAATGAGAGATGCGAGATCTGCGGGTGTCATGAAGGGGTATTTTAGCCGACGACCATCCAGCCCAAAACGCCGGTGGACTGCAAATACACCACAATCCCCAGGAACACCAGGAGCCCCAGGCTAAACTTCCAGGACTGCCCGAGGATTCGGCCTTCGCCGTTCTCCATCTTCGTGGCGGCGGCCGCGATCGCAGCGGTCTGCGGGGAGAGCATCTTGCCCAGCACCGCGCCAGACGTATTCGCGCCCACCATGAGGTAGTGCGAGGCCTGGATCTGGTCTGCGGCGGAGGCCTGCATCTGCGCGAACAGCGCGTTGGCGGACGTCGCGGAGCCCGTCACCGCGGTGCCCAGCCACCCGAGCGCGGGCGAGATGAGCGGGAAGAAGGCCCCCGTCGTCGCGAGGAGAGCACCAATCGAGGCGGTCTGGCCCGAGAAGTTCATGACGTAGGCCAGCCCCATCACCGACGCGATGGTCACATAGGACCAGCGCATCCGCACGAGCCCCGCACCCAGCTCCCGGAAGGCCTTCGGGACGGTCATCGGGAAGGCGTCGCCCTTGTTCGCGACGGTGTACACCACAGCGGTGATGATCCCACAGAGGAAGAGGATCGTGCCCGGGTTGGACAGCCACGTGAAGTTAAAGATGGTGCTGGTCACGGGCTTCCCCGAGCCAGAGAGCAGGTGCCCATGCAGGCCCGGCCACTCGATCGCGATATCGGTCTTCTTCAGCGCCGCGGGGACGTCGATCCCGATCCTCCACAGGCTCGTGAAGGCGAAAGCCACGACGATGAGCACATAGGGGAACAGGGCCAGCGTCATCCGCTGCCCCGTGAGGCTCGCGGCGTTGGCGTCGACCTGGCTGGCCTGATCCTCCGGGGTGCTGGGAGCCCACACGCGCAGGAAGAGCACGCCCATGACGAGGGAGACGAGGCACGCCACGACGTCGGTCAGCACGTAGGAGAAGTAGTTGGAGGCGAGGAACTGCCCGCCGCCGAAGCACACGCCCACCACGAGCGCCATCGGCCAAATCTGCCGCAGCCCGCGGGTGCCATCCATGATGAGGCACAGGATGAAGGGGACGACGACAGCCAGGAGCGAGACCTGCCGTCCCGTCATGGAGGCCAGGGTCTCCGCGTGGAGCCCGGAGAGGTTGGCGGCCGTCGTCACCGGAATGGCCATGGCTCCGAAGGCCACGGGCGCGGTGTTCGCGACGAGCGTCGTGAGCACCGCCTTCATGGGCTTCATCCCGATGGCCAGCAGCATGGCCGCAATGATCGCGACGGGGGCGCCGAACCCGGCGAGGGCCTCGAGGAGCCCGCCGAAGCAGAAGCCGATGAGCATCGCCTGCACACGCATGTCACCCCGGCCGATCCGGGAGAAGATGAGGCGAAGATCCTCAAAGCGGCCCGAACTCACCGTGAGGTCATAGATCCACACCGCCATCCAGATGATGAAGATGATGGGGAACACGCCGAAAGCAACGCCCTGCGTCAGCGAAAGCGCCGCCAAATGAATAGGCATATGGAAGGCAAAGATCGCGAGGAGGAGCGCGATGGCCGCCGCTCCCATCGCTGACCAGTGCGCTTTGAGTTTCAGCCCCATGAGCAGAAGGAAAAATGCTACCAGTGGGAGGACGCCGACCAGCGCCGACAGCGCCACACTGCCCGCTACAGCATGAGTGGAAGCTGTGAATGTGGAAGAGAGCACCTGTGCGCTCCTTTCATATCACCAAAGAAAAGACGTATCGTTCTCAACTTTCCAGGTCTTTCCCCTCCCGTCGAGAAAGATCTCGACGCGCACCCGTCGGCGCAGCCCAGGACCCCGCACCCACCCCTTTACGGGGGTAGGACTGTTACGATCCAGCACCCGCGAGCGACCCGCTTTTCCCGTCAGCGGCCGGCCAGAACGGGTCTTTCGAGAACACTAATGTTGCGTTAATTCCCCAGCTTAGGGCGCCCTGACCACTGTGTCTCCGCTCCTTTTCGGACGTATGATGAACCTCGCACTGTGACGATTCTCGCGCTGACGTGATGAACATTACTTATAGCTTTCTTGTGAAT
Organism: Corynebacterium uropygiale; assembly: GCF_021568315.1. Taxonomy (GTDB): domain Bacteria; phylum Actinomycetota; class Actinomycetes; order Mycobacteriales; family Mycobacteriaceae; genus Corynebacterium; species Corynebacterium uropygiale. The sequence goes on along the minus strand of NZ_JAKGSI010000003.1, from coordinate 239,085 downwards.
CGCCACGACGTCCCCTGACCAACCAACCGACAGGAGTTGACTGTGCGCGTAGCGCTTTTTTCCACCTGCATCGGCGACTCCCTCTTTCCCGATGCGCATAAGGCCGCTGCCATCGTGCTAGCGCGCCTCGGCTGCGAAGTCGTCTACCCGATGGGCCAAACGTGTTGTGGCCAGATGCATATCAACACGGGCTATCAGAAGGAAGCGATCCCGATCATCCGCACGTATGCGGATGCTTTCGCCGACTCCTCCATTGACTACGTCGTGGCCCCCTCCGGCTCCTGTGCCGCCGCCGTCCGCGATCAGCATGTTCGCGTCGCTGAGCGCTACGGAGACCGTGCCCTCGTCGACGGCGCCTCCATCGCCTCGAAGAAAACCTACGATCTCTCCGAGTTCATCGTGGACATCATGGAGACCTATGACGTGGGCGCCTTCTTCCCGCACCGCGTCACCTACCACTCGTCCTGCCACTCGGTGCGCTTCCTCAAGGTGGGCGATCGCCCCTATGAGCTGCTTCGCCATGTGAAGGGGCTCGAGCTCGTCGACCTCCCCAACCACGAGGAATGCTGCGGCTTTGGCGGCACCTTCTCCGTGAAGAACGCCGAGACCTCCGCCGCGATGGTGGCCGACAAAGTCCGCCACATCAAGGAGACCGGGGCAGAGTATGTCACCGCGGGTGACTCCTCCTGCCTCATGAACATCGGGGGCGCAATGTCGCGTCAGCACAACGGGATCCGGGCCATCCACATGGCCGAAATCCTCGCCTCCACCGTCCAGCACCCCTGGACCCCTGAGCACGCCGCGTACACCCGGGAGGCCATGCTGTGACCATTCATCTCAACCGTCCGACCATGCCCCCGCGGGCCCCGCACGAGCCGGCTCACCTCCGTGGCGCCGTCGGCTTCACGCAGGCCGCGCACAAGGACCTCAACAACGCCACGCAGCGCCGCAATCTTCATAAGGCGACGACGTCCATCCGCGCCAAGCGGGGCCGCGTCGTCGATGAGCGGGCTGATTGGCAGGATCTTCGCGAGGCCGGAAGCGGCGTCAAGCGCCAGGTTGCTGCCCGGATGCCAGAGCTCCTCGAGCAGTTCGAGGAAGCCGTCACCCGCAACGGCGGGCACGTCCACTGGGCGCGCGATTCGCGCGAAGCCTGCGACATCATCACCCGGCTCATCCAGGAGACTGGTGAGAAGAACATCGTCAAAATCAAGTCGATGGCGACGATGGAGATCGCCCTCAACGATGAGCTGAAGAAGGCAGGCATCACCGCGCGGGAGACGGACCTCGCCGAGCTCATCGTGCAGCTCGGGCATGACCGCCCCTCCCACATCCTCGTCCCCGCGATCCACCGCAACCGCGCGGAGATCCGCGACATCTTCATTGAGGAGATGCCCGACACGGACGAGACCCTCTCCAGCGAACCCGCCGAGCTCGCCGAGGCCTCGCGTCTCTTCCTGCGCCGGCAGTTCATGGAGGCCAAGGTCGCGGTCTCTGGCGCCAACTTCGGCGTCGCAGAGACGGGCACGATCTCCATCGTCGAGTCCGAGGGCAATGGCCGCATGTGCCTCACCCTCCCGGAGACGCTCATCTCCGTCATGGGAATCGAGAAGCTCCTGCCCTCCTTCTCCGACCTCGAGGTCTTCCTTCAGCTCCTCCCCCGTTCCTCGACGGGCGAGCGCATGAACCCCTACACCTCCCTGTGGAGCGGGATCACCGAGGGCGACGGGCCGAAGAACTTCCACGTCGTCCTGCTGGACAACGGCCGTTCGGCGGTCCTGTCCGACCCCATCGGCCGCGAGGCACTCAAGTGCATCCGCTGCTCCGCGTGCCTCAACGTCTGCCCCGTCTATGAGCGCGCCGGCGGGCACGCCTATGGCTCCACCTACCCCGGACCCATCGGCGCCATCCTCACCCCGCAGCTCACCGGCATGGAATCCGCGAAGGATCCCAACGCGAGCCTCCCCTTCGCCTCCTCTCTGTGCGGGCGATGCGACGAGGTCTGCCCCGTGAAGATCCCCATCACGGACATCCTCCTGGAGATGCGCCACCAAAAGGTGAGCTCTCACGCCATTCCCGGTGAGAAGGCCATCATGGAGATGGCGGCCTTCGCTATGGGGCGCCCCGCGCTGTGGAACAAGGTCATGCACATGGTCTTCCTCGGCCGGATCCTCGGCGGATTCGATCACACCATTCGCCACCTCCCCTCCTTCATGGCCGGCTGGACCAACGTCCGCGACGTCAACATTCCCCCTCGCCAGAGCTTCCGCCAGTGGTGGGAGAGCGACGAGGCCCGCGAGCTGCTCGCCCGCGCTCGTGAAGAAGGCGTCCCTGAGACCCCCAATGCCAGCACCACCGGCCCCCTTCACCCCAAGCACGAGGAGGATCACCGCGCATGAGCAGCCGAAACGCCGCGGCAAAGAAGGAAATTCTGAACCGCATCCGCAACGCTCAGAAACTCGCCGGAATCGATACGTCCGGCTACACCGTCGTGCGGAACTACCAGACCACCTCGGACATCTCCACGGATGATCTCCGGGAGCTGCTGATCGACCGCCTGGTGGATTACAAGGCCACGGTCCGTCGCTGCACCTCCGAGGAGCTCCCCCAGACCATCGCGTCGGTCCTCCGCGAGACCTCCTCCACCGAGGTGCGCTACGCCGAAGGACTCGACCCCGAGCTCTTCTCCCAAGTCGACGGCACCGCGCTCCCCGATGACCGGAGCACGGACCCGCGCGAGCTCGATGCCGTCGACGCCGTCGTCACCGACTCCCACGTCAGCTGCGCGGAGACCGGGACCATCTGCCTGCAGTCCAATCCGACGAACGGTCGCCGGGCCCTCACCCTCGTCCCCGACCGGCACGTGTGCATTGTCCGTATGGACACCGTCGTCCACCTCATCCCCCAGATGATTGAGCGGCTGGACCGCCGCCTGCCCACCACCATGATCTCTGGCCCGTCCGCCACGTCGGACATCGAGCTGGAGCGCGTCGAGGGTGTGCACGGCCCCCGTGACCTCATCGTCATCGTGGTGGACTAAGCCGACGTCTGCCCTGGCTGGCTCGCCACGCTGAGGAACAGCAACGGGCTCTCTCCGCAGGGAGAGAGCCCGTTTTTCTTCCCTTCGGGGCTAGTGCTAATATAGTCACGTTGCCGCCAAGAACTGGCGGCTTCGGTGAGTCTCCGTAGCTCAGTGGATAGAGCATTGGTTTCCGGTACCAAAGGTCGCACGTTCGAATCGTGTCGGGGACACAACAGACGGGCCCTGGATGTCATCCAGGGCCCGTGGTCGTAATTCTGCCTATCCCGCGATTACTGGCGTCGGCACTTTCAGTGACGCTCATGCAGGATTGCCCCCGATGCCGCGCTCTACGACTCCCCCTCGCCGCAGCACCCGGAACGCTCTGCCCCCGGTACGTTTTTCACTTCCATAAGCGACGTGAGGACCTCCCGCAGGGCACGAGCCTGCCCCTTAGTGAGGTGGTCAAAGAGGAGCCGGCGGACAGACTCCACATGCTCAGGCGCAGCCTGACGAATACGGCGCAGACCATCCTCCGTGATCGTCACTAGAACGCCGCGGGCATCGCCCTCACAGCGCATCTTCTGCACGAGCCCCCGCCGCTCCATGCGCGTGATCTGGTGCGAGGTGCGGCTGCGATCCCAATCCAACGCGTGACACAAGTCCCTCAGACGAAGGCCATAGCCCTCCGCCTCCGAGAGATGAACGAGAACCGCGAACTCCGATGAGGAGATATCGCTTCCCAGCTGCAGCGTCGCGTCAATGCAGCGGTCCATCTTGCGGATTCCTTGCAGCAGGAGGCGCCAGAGGGCCTGCTCGTCCTCGCTCAACCATCGGGGTTCCGTCATGGAGCTAAGCATAACGGCTCCCCCACCGCCCCCATAACCGGCCCCTCTGCACCCACATTTCCCCAGGAAACAATAGATTTCCACCCTTTTTGTTGACATGTCTACAACGTGCGAATATAGTGTGACACGTCAACAACAACGAAGGCAGCACCTCGCGGCTGCCGCCCTGATTGGAGGAACGATATGTCTACGTTTGCTGGTACCTGGACCCTCGACGCCGCCCACTCTGAGGTGGGTTTTGTTGTTCGCCACGCGATGGTCACGAAGGTGCGCGGGCACTTCAGCGATGTGTCTGCTCAGATCACGATCAACGGGGAGGACCTCTCCTCCGCGGTGGTGGAGGGCACGGTGGCTACCGCCTCCCTCGACACCGGCAATAAGGATCGTGACGCCCACGTCCGGGGCGAGGACTTCTTCGACGTCGAGAATCACCCGGAGATGACCTTCCGGAGCACGTCTGTCTCCGTCAACGGGGAGAGCGGAACGGTGACGGGTGACCTGACGATCAAGGGCGTGACCAAGCAGGTGACCTTCGACGTGGAGGTCGCCGGGGTAGCGGAGGATCCCTTCGGCGCCACCCGGATGGGCTTCGAGGCCTCCACCCGAATCAACCGCAAGGACTTCGGCGTGGACTTCCAGGCGCCTCTGAAGACTGGCGGCGTGCTCCTCTCCGAGGACGTCACCATCCAGATCGAGGGCTCCGCCACCAAGGCCTAAGCTCTCCCACCCGGGCCGGACGGGGCTCAGGCGTCCACGCCGCCCCGAGCCGTGCTCATGAGACTGTCGATCGGGTAGGTGTGCACTCCCCCGATCGACTCATAACGCCGGGGATAGCACGTGAGGATGAACACCTGGCCCCGCGTGCCCGCCTCCTTGAGGAGCTGGGACATGCGGGCGAGCCGGGTGGCGTCGCTATTCCCCAGGACATCGTCCATAAAGATCGGGGGGATCTCACCGGATTGTTCTTGGAGCAACTGCGCGATGCTCAGCCTTTGAATGAGCGCCAGCTGTTCCTGGGCACCTCCGGAGAGGTAATCGCGCGTGATCGCTCCCCGTTCCCCGGCGCGCGCGCTGATGGCGAGGTCCTCGTCGAGCGCTACCTCGGAATCATTCCCAAAGACGCGCCGGGCCATGGCGTTCATTGCCTTTCGCAGCGGCTCGCTATAGCGGTTCTGAAGCTCGCGCCGGTGACTCAGGAGCGTGTCATAGAGCAGTTCCGCCGCATTCGCCTGCCGCGTCATCCGTTCATAGGTGATGGTCTCAGCGCGCACAAGGCTATCGAGCTTGTCCCGCTTTTCCTCCTCGCCTCGAGCTCCCGCGAGGCGCTCACCGAGGCGGGCGATCTCCCGTCCGAGCCTCTCCTTACCCTTCCCCAGGTTCTGGACGATAGCCCGGTGTGACTCGGCCTCATCCCTCACGAGGTCTGGTTGCAGGGTTCGGTAGAGCTCTTCCTTCTTTTCACACTCGGCTGTGAGCTCGGCAGCGGTGGCTCGGGCACTATCGTGGGCCGAGCGCAGCTGCTCCATACTCGTGACTTTTTCCGCCGCGGCGAGACGTCGTTCGAGGGCTTCCTGCTCAGCAACGGCACTGCTCAGTTGCGTCTCCACGCGGATGAGCTCCTCTTTCTCCTGCTGGTAGGGGCTCTCTTCCTTCCGCCAATAGAGCTCTTCGCGGTGTTCTTCGCGCTGGTGCTCTTCTTTCTGTGCGGCGGAGAGAGCCTCGAGGGCATCGGCAGCGCTCAGCTGGCGCTCGTCATCATTGAGCTCCGCGGCGTCCCATCGCCTCTGCAGCTCCTCCCGGGCGCGTTCCAGCTCCTCCGTGGTGGTGTGATCGAGGAGATCCTTGCGCTGTCTCTCCATCATCTCGCGGGCGGTACGTGCTTCACGGCAGCGCTCATACCGATCTTTCGCCTCCGCGATGCTCTCACAATGCACTGCGCTGAGAAGGTCAGCAAGGGCCTGCTCAGCGGTCTCGACGGCTTCCTCACTGTCGTGACCATCTTGCCTTCCCCGGTGGTAGGTCATCAAGAGGCCGGCGTGCTCGATGGACGTTCCCTCCCGGAGGCTCAGGGAGAGTTCCTTCTCGACGCTCGTCTCCTCTCCATCCACGCGAATGTCGAGGGGCGTGTCGCTGCAGAGAATGAGCTTGGCTGCGGTCTCCTCAGCGATCCTCCGCTGAACGATGCACTCCTGCTCTGCCGCGGCCAGCGCCGACCATTGGGCGTCGCTGATCTCGGGACTCGGGCATTCCTCGTCGATGCGGCGACGCTTCGCGTCAAGCTCCTTGAGCGTGTCCAGCTGCGACTCGATAGAACGGAGTTCGTCTCGGGCAGCGATGGCCTCACTCACCACCCTGGCTCGGCGCACCACGTGGTGCTGGGCCGCTAGGGCCTCCCGCGCTGCAGTGCAGGCTTCATCGAGTGCACGCCATTGCCTCTCTTGAGCCTCGGCACGCTCGAGGAGGGACTGCACGTCGTCCTTGAGCTGCGAACATGTCTTCCGCCTGGCGGCGATGTCGCCTAGCATCTGTTCCCTGGCGGCAATGGCCACAGCAGCCTGGTCCACGGCGCGCTCCGCATTCTCCGCAGCGGCCTTCGCCTGCTCCCAGGTCTTCTGCGCATCCTCGGCTTCACGGAGCCGCTTCTCGACCACGAGCAGCTTCTTCTCTTCCTCCGGGATCCTCGCCTTGGTCTCTTTCAGGGCGGCGGTGTTGCGCTCGAAATCGCGGAGATCCTGCTGATAGGCGCTGATCCGCTCCTCACACTGGCGGAGCTGATCTCGCGCCTCGTTGAGCCTGGCCTGGCAGGCCTTGTACTCCTTGGTCGGATCACGTCTGTTCTCTGTGATGTAGATGGCCATTTCCCGCCTTGCGGACTCGAGGAGGCTGGCTTCATCGTGGACTCCACGCCGCGTTCCCACCTCAACTGGTTCGGTCTCGGAGGCGCTACTAAGAACCTCCCGAAGTCCGGGGAGTCCGCTCGCCTTCACTGCGTGGTCGAGCTTTCCCTGTTCAACGAAGAGGACAGAACGCAGCGACTCATCGAAATGCTCATTGAGAAGGCGCGCGAACGTGTCGTCCGCTTCGCGTCCGGTGTAGGAGGACGTGCCCGTCCCGCTCAGCGAGAGTTCCGACTTCTTTTCCCGGAGCCACTGCTTCCGAATCCTCGCTGTGGTGGCACCGAAGACAGCCTCCATGCACACCGAGGGCCCGACATCACGGCCTAGCGGCTGGAGGCTGCGGATCGCCTGCTTATTCGAGTTCGAGGCAGAGGTCCACAGCTCACGCAGACAGTCCATGATGGTGGATTTTCCAGCCTCGTTATCCCCGGTGATGAGGAACACTCCCCGTTCCGGGAGGTCGTGGAGCTCGAGGTGGTGAATCTTCCGAGCATTCGTGATGGATAAGGATGAGATGTACATTAGTGATCCTCCCTGGCCTTCTTTGCGAGTCGGAAGAAGAGGTGAAGGGCATTCTTCGCGGTCTCGGCCTCGTCCCCCTGCCCAGTCGCGGCCTTCGCCCGCAGGTCCTCGAAGGCTTCCGCAGCAAAGCCCGTCAATCCGAGTTCATCGAGTTCGTCTTCTTGCGGCTCGACGAGGAGTTCAGAGAAATCTCCGCGCACCCGGAGACAAGCGAAGACGGGCTCGAGGTCTCGGATGCTCGCGTGGAAATACTCCATATCCGTGGCGCTCAGAACTCCTCGCACGCGGTATTTGATCACCGTGCGCTGTTTATCGGGATAGCTCCTCAGCTGCGCCAGGGCTTCATCGATGTCCTCCCGGCAGGACAGGTTCCATTCGAGGGCTTCCCAGGTCCATCTGCCGGTGTTGAGCTCCGTGACGTCCACCCGCGCGTCGAGGGCAGAGCTCTTCGTCACGCTGACGATGAGCGCTGTGCCGGAGTTCGTCTCATTCGAGGGGGTTCCTCCCGAGAGATCGCAATAGTCCGTGGTCTCCGGGGAGCCGGAGAACCATATGCGGCGGGAGGCGTCGAGGGGCATTGCCGAGTGGGTGTCCCCGAGCGCCACGTAGTCGATGACCCCTCGATCAAGGGCTTCGGTTACGCGCTGCCGGCTGATGATCGCCGAGGGGTGATCGTCGGATCGCGCGTCCATCTGCCCGTGGGCGAGGAGGATGCGGATGGAGTCGGTGGGTTCCAGGGGGCTGAGGGCCTCTGCGACCAGGTCCACCTCGCTGTACTTGCTGTGCAGTGGGGCGCCCACGAGCTCGACACCCTCGGCGATGGTGACGGGCTCGGAATCTCTGAGGACGGTGAGGTTCTCCCCCACCTCTCCGCGGCTGATCTGATCCATGAGGCTCCGAGGAATGAGCGGGTCATGGTTCCCCGGCAGGAGGACCACGGGCACCGGGACCTGCGCGAAGGCATCGAGCGCCGCCTGCGTGGTGGACGGCTCCAACGTGGGATGCTCGAAGACGTCTCCGGCCACCACCATGAAGGCGCAGCCGTGCGCCACGCACTCCTCCCCGAGGCGGCGGATCACGCCCAGCCGGTCATCCGAGAAGCGGTTCTGCGCCGCGCCGTGGAGATCGTGACGGATCATGCCCAGCTGAAAATCCGAGGTGTGGAGGAACGTCACCGTCTGTTCAAGAGCCATAACCTACTTCTAGCAGGTGGGTCGGACATGAACGTCTGGCCGTCGATCAGGACTCCCCATCGTGGAATGTTTCGGGAGGTGGCGGGCCTTCGATAAGAAAGTCATAGAGGTCCTCGATGTCCGCCACAGCCGCGAGCTGATCGATCGTCGTATAGGAGACCATCCGCATCGCTTGGTGAAGGAGATCCATGTTCGAGTCATCAAGAGCAGAGCGAACCTTCGGCTCCGGGAGCTCGGGCAACGTCCCGCCCTCCCAATAGTCCGGGCCCGTGGACGAGCCAGCCTCGGCGCTTCGGGCGGTGGCGTGGTCCGTGACCATCGACGCCAGCTGGTTGATATCCAGGCCACGCAGCCGGAACAGCTCCTTCGGATCCGCTTCGAGACGCCGGATGAGGATCTCGACGACGGCCACCGCATGCTTGCACACGTCCGAGTGATCGGGGCAGTCGCAGATGAAGCGCAACTCCCCCGGCTCCGAACCAAGAATGATCTCCCGGACGCGCGGATCCACGCGCCCGGCCTTCGCATTCTCAAAGCCATCCTTGGTGGACAGGAGGATCTGTCCCACCTCAGCCAGGTCATCTGGGCTGCGATAGGGCAGGATAATCGTCACGGAGAAGGGCTGGAGCTGGCTGCCAGCCACCTGGGCGTCGACGCGCCCGTTCGCAATCTCCAGGTTCACGACGTTGCCGTTGAGGGCATAGTCGCGCCCCCGGTGGAGTCGGCCGCTATCCGCCCTCGAGCTCACAGCCGCGCGAAGGAACTCTGCGATCCCGCGCTGTTGCGATGAAGCCCGCCGGGGTGCCCCCGACTCCCCCGCCGCCGACGCGGTGTGCTTCTTCTCCGGCCCGGAATGCGCCGATTTCCGCCCAAAATTCGCGTAAATAACATTGCCCTCACGGGGGTGCCGCGGCTGATCCGCCATTATTCTCCCTCCTTTCGCCCGCGATAGCTCATGAGTTCCGCAAAGTCCTCCGGGGAAAGCTCGGTAATCCAGCCCTCGCCCTCACCCACGACGGCGGACGCAAGATGCAGCTTTCCATCCAGCACCTGCTGGATGGATTCCTCCATCGTGCCGGCGGTCATCATCTTATAAACGATGACATCCTTCCGCTGACCGATGCGATAGGCACGGTCAGTCGCCTGATTCTCCACCGCGGGATTCCACCAGCGATCCATATGGATCACGACGGACGCCGCCGTGAGATTCAGCCCTGTCCCTCCCGCTTTGAGGGAGAGGATCATGACCGGCGGCCCGTCGGGCTGCTGGAAGCGCTCGACCATCGCGTCACGGCGCGCCTTGCTCACCCCACCGTGGAGGAAAGGCACCTGCTCCCCCAGCCGTGCGGACAGGTAGGGAACCAGCAGGTCGCCGAAGGCACGGTACTGGGTGAAGATAAGCACGCGGTGCCCGGCGGCCAGGTGATCGTCGAGAAGCCGGACGAGCCCCGCGACCTTCCCGGAGCGGTGCCGGCCGCGGTAGGTGATCGGTGAGCCATCGCCGAGGTAATGCGCCGGGTGATTGCAGATCTGCTTGATCCTCGTGATGGTGGACAGCACAATTCCGCGCCGCGCGGCTTTGTCCTCCCTGCGGGTGGATTCCAGAATGTTCTGGATATTCTCCACCAGGGCGGTATAGAGGGAGGCTTGTTCCTCGGTGAGGTGAACGGTGAGGATCTGCTCCTGCTTCTCCGGGAGGTCGTCAATAATGGCGGGATCGGTTTTCAGGCGGCGCAGAATAAACGGCGCCGTGAGCGCTTTGAGGCGCGCGGTGAGCGCGGGATCATTCTCCCTCTCGATGGCTTTCGCAAAGTGATTCTGGAAGAAGGAGGCCGAGCCCAGGACACCGGGATTACAAAAGTCGAGAATCGCCCGCATTTCCGAGAGCCGATTCTCCACCGGCGTTCCCGTGAGCGCGAGCCGCTGGCGGGCGGGAAAAGCCCGAACGGCCTTGGCGGAGCGGGTGCGGACGTTTTTCACGTGCTGGGCTTCATCGAGAACAACATGGTCCCACGAGGGGCGGGCGAGGTCGTGGACGTCGCGCGTCGCGATTCCATAACTGGTGATGACCAGGTCGGATGAGGCGATCCTGCGCTCGAGCTCCTCACCGGCCAGGCGCCCCGTCCCGTGGTGGACGTAGACCTTCGCGGAGGGCGTGAAGCGGGAGGCCTCCCGCGCCCAGTTCCCCACCACGGAGGTTGGGCAGACCACCAGGCTGGGGCCGCTCGCCTCGCCGCGCTCGCGCTCCACCGCGAGGAGGCTGAGGAATTGCAGGGTCTTGCCGAGGCCCATGTCATCGGCCAGCACCGCGCCGAGCCGGTTCCTCGACATCCAATACAGCCAATCGACGCCGCGGCGCTGGTATTCGCGCAGCTCGGCGTGGACGCTCGGCGGGATCTCCACCCGCTGCGGAGCCGGGGTCTCGGTCCCGCCCAGCAGGGCCTCGTGCCAGGGCGAGCCTTCGAACTCCACGGGCTCGTCCGCCGTTGACTCGATAGCCAGCGCGCGAAGGTCGGAGAGCTCGACGGCATCTGCCTCCCCCGCCTCCAGCGCTCGCTCCTTCTCCTCGATGAGGGCGCGAAGCGAGGCGCGGTGCTCCTGGTCCTCCTCCTTCTCCGGGTCGAGGAGCTGCTCTTGCATGCGGAGGGAGGCGATCTCCTCCCGCAGGCGCTTCTCGGCCGTGCGATCCAGCTGACGGATGTACTCCGTCACCGTCGAGAGGGAGCGAGAATCCGCCAGCACCCACTGACCGCGCAGCTTCACGAGCCCCGATTTCGAACGCACGAGCTCCCGCATCTCGTCCTCGCTGAGCTCAACATCGCCGAGGGAAATGTGCCAGTCATAGCGCACGAGTTCCTCGAGGCCCAGCCCTTGATGGCGGTTCGAGCCCTCACCGCTGGCCTCGCGGGTGCGCACGGTGGCGGTGGCTTTGGCTGTCGACCACGCCCGGGGCAGCATCACCTGGATACCGTTGTCCTGGAGGCGTTGGGCGTCGAGCATGACGAACTCAACGAGCTCGGACGTCGGCAAAAGGACATCCCAATCCCCCGCCGTCGGATCCGTGGCGGGCCCCAGCGGGTGCTGCTCGGGCGAGAGTTTCGGGCACACCTGGGTCAGCGTGCGGTGATACTCGTAGAGCCGCTCCTTGGTGGTGCGATCGAGATTCTCCAGGTGAATGGGCTGCGGGGAATCCGTCCCGGAGCGCACCTGGATGCGCACCGGCCAGCCTTCCTCGTCGTTGATGATGGTCGCCTCGGATTCAGGTTCATCCACGACGACGATGAGCTGCAAATCCACCAAAGCGATGGAATTCTTCCACTCGTTGAGGGCGTGGAGCAGGTGGGCCCCGCCCCGCTTGAGCGGCTGCGATCGCACGAGTGCCTGCGGGAACTCATGCCACTTGCGCGGCGGGATGCTGTCCAGGATCTCCTCAAGCACAGCGCTCACCACCCAATGCGGGAGGTTTTTCACCAGGTCCTCCACGAGAAAAGAATTATTGTCGACGAGAACCCCCGGCGCGCAGCCCGTCATCGCCGCGACCCAGGTGCGTTCCGCAACGCCCGAGGCGAGCTGCCACTGCGGCCACCACTGCCGGTCCTCGAAACCGAGCCCGAACACCACGCGCCCGGCGCGGACGAATCGCACAATCCCCCGCTGGAAGCGGATGAGCCAGCGCAGGTCGGGGGCAATCGCCGCGAGCTGCTGCGGGGTGGCCGCGGGTGCGGCTTCATCGAGGTAGCTGAGCTGATCGAGGAACTCCACCGCGGCGGGTCCGCCGTAGGCGGCGGTGGGGATGACGAGCTCCACGCTGCGCCCCCGAGGGGTGTGGAGTCGGGTGCGCAGCCGGTGGCGGAAGCGGCGGTCGTCGAGCAGCCGAGCAACGTGGTGAGGGAAGACGCCTTCGGGCACGGCCGAGGGAAGGACGATGCGGTGCCCCTGAGTCTGCTCGATCCACACATGGAGCCCAGATCCTCGGATCCACAGCCCATGGAGGAGAAAATCGGGCATGTACTCGCCGTCCTTGACCGTCGTTCACTCACTTGTCGGGGCGTCTCCACGGAGACATCCCCGGAGACATCTACTAGAGAGAGGGTACACGGCACCCCGGACATGATCGGCTGGCCGGCCCCTTCAGCCGATTCCCATCGCGGCCACTGAGCGCACCGCCGTTCGGGGGTGAAACTTTCCGCGGCCATGTGATGTGCCTGACAAGCTGTTAGGCTCGCACGGTCAGCCTTGTGCCCTCGCGGGATGCGTCGGGCACGGGGGCCTCCCCTCATGGAAGGACACCGATGACTGAACAAAACTGGTTTGTCATAGCCATCGTGATCTACATGGCTGCCATGCTGGCCATTGGGTACTGGAGCTATAAACAGACCGATAAGTACGACGACTATGTGCTCGGCGGGCGGGGCCTGCCGCCCTTCGCGGCCGCGCTCTCCGCCGGCGCCTCGGACATGTCCGGCTGGCTGCTCATGGGCCTTCCCGGCGCGCTGTTCGTATCGGGATTCTCGGAGCTGTGGATGGCCGTCGGGCTCCTCGTCGGTTCGTGGTGCGCATGGAAGTGGGTGGCCCCGCGGCTTCGCGCCTACTCGGAGGTCTCCTCCGACTCCATCACGCTGCCGAGCTTCTTCGAAAACAGGTTGAAGGACCGCTCGCGGGCGCTGCGCGTCTGCGCCGCGATCATCATCATCCTGTTCTTCACGTTCTATGTCTCCTCCGGGATGGTCTCGGGCGGCCGCTACTTCGAGGCCACCTTCGGCGGGGATTACCTCACGGGCATGCTCATCGTCGCAGCGGTGACCGTCGCGTACACCTTCGTGGGCGGCTTCCTCGCTGTCTCGTATACGGACGTGGTGCAGGGCCTCATCATGTTTGCCTCGCTCATCATCGTGCCGGTCATGGCGCTCGTGTCTCTCGATAATCCCTCGGATATCTTCAGCTGGGCCACCAGCCATGACTACGGTCCGTACACCGACGGCACCGGGAACCCGCAGTACTTCAACCTGGTGGCGGGCGTCTCCGCGGCGACGATCATCGGGAATCTCGCCTGGGGGCTCGGCTACCTGGGGCAGCCGCATGTCGTGGTCCGCTACATGGCGCTGCGCTCGCCGCAGGAGGCGAAGGCCGGCCGCCGCTACGGGATCGGCTGGATGGGCCTGTCGATGATCGGTGCGGTCTTCGTCGCGCTCGTCGGCACTACCTTCTTCTCCCAGAATGCCGACTACTCGGTCACGGACCGGGAGGCCTTCGAGACGATCTTCCTCGACATGGGCCGCATCCTCTTCCACCCGCTCATCGCGGGCCTCGTGCTCACGGCGGTCCTCGCGGCGATCATGTCGACGATGTCCTCGCAGCTCCTCGTCGTGTCCTCCTCTCTTATCGAGGACCTCTTCACCATCGCGAAGAAGAATCTGCCGGCCGAGCACATCATGATCAACCTCTCCCGCACGGCAGTGGTGATCATCGCGGTGATCGCCGGACTGATGGCGGTGAATCCGCAGGACTCCATCCTCGGACTCGTGAGCTTCGCCTGGGCGGGCTTTGGCTGCGCCTTCGGCCCGCTCATGCTGGGCTGCCTCTACTGGCGACGGCTGACGAGCGCCGGCGCTCTTGCCAGCATGGTGACCGGGACGGTCGTCGTGCTTGTCTGGGGGCTCACGGGGCTCTCCGACATCATCTATGAGATGGTGCCGGGCTTCGTGTGCTCGAGCATCGTCCTCGTGGTGGTCTCCCTCCTGACCAAGCAGGACAACCCCGAGGTCGAGCGCGAGTTCGACGAGGCCAGCCGCCTCGCCGCCAAGGTCGCCAAGGCCGCAAGCTAGGGATCCCGCCCGGGCCGGCTGCGCACAAGCCAGCCCGCGGGAACCCTCCCCGCATCGGCGCTGTCTGTTCGAGACATGCGCCGATACTTTTTTCTCCTCCTCGTAGCAGCAAGTTGCGTGATTCTCGCCCTCACCGTGCTCCCCGCGCTCCATGGCCCCTCGCACCGGCTGCTCGCCAGCCCGCCACTTGCCGACACCCTCCCTCATCTGCGCATTCTCCCCCAGCGCTCCCGCGTCCTGGGCTATGAGCGCGAGGCCTTCGGCGAGGGCTGGCAGTCTACCCTCCGCCCGGGAGACACCGAGCCCTGCACCACCCGGCAGCACCTCCTTCTCGACGCCGCCCGCGCCACCCCGCTCTCCCCTTCCACTGACTCGCCGCGCAGCGAAGGCTGCCACCTGATCGCCGGCACCATCCTCGACCCCTATTCGGGGAAGGACCTGGTCATTCGTGCCGACGGTGGGCCGTCGGCACTTCGCCCCCGAGATATCGACATCGACCACATCTTCCCTCTCTCGGCGGCCTGGGACCTCGGCGCCTTCGCGTGGAGCAGGGAGCGGAGGGTGGCCTTCGCCAATGACCCGGCGAACCTGGTACCCACCCTCAAGGCGTGGAATCGGGAGAAGTCCGATGCTCTCCCCTCCGAATGGCTCCCGCCTGATCCGAGGGTGCGCTGCGACTACTCCCGGCGCGTCGCCGCACTGGCCCTGCGCTGGGACTTGGCGCTCACCGAACCTGACCTCTCCACCATGCGGAGGCAATGCTGGCTGTCCGAATGGCTGCCCACCGCCTAGGATCGATGACGGACTTCACCCATGTCTACCCGTATGAAGGACACTATCTGCATGCATACACTGCTGTTAGCACTCCATATCCTGTGCGCCATCCTCTTCCTGGGACCTGTCACCGTTGCGGTTTCCGGCTTCGGGGCGCAGGCGTGGAAAGCCCAAGAAGGATCGGACCTCGCCCGCGGCACTGCCCGCATCTTCCATAAGATCACGGCCACCTATGGCGTCCTCTCGGTCCTCGTTCCTGCGATCGGCGTGGCGCTCATGTTCACCGATCCCGGCCTCTACTGGAAGCAGGGCCGCTTCCACGCCTCCATCGTGCTGTCGGTCATCGCGTGGATCCTGCTCATTGTTGTCATCATCCCGCGTCAGAAGAGGATGCTGGGGGCGCTGCGCCTTCTCGACGAAGGCGAGCAGGAAGAAGCGGAGGCCGATGGCGAAGCCACCGTCACGGACTGGGCTTCCGCGAAGAAGCAGCTCTCCATAATGGGCGGTATCTTCTGCCTCCTCTGGGTCATCATCGCGATCCTCATGTTCACCAACTTCTAGGGCATCGAGGGCGCAGCCCAAAAAACAACGCCGCAGGGTCTCTTCCCTGCGGCGTCATTCTTTATCTCGTTTTATCTCGTTGAACTCGTGCTGGGGCTAGTCGCGCCAGTTGTCGTCTCGCCAGTTCCGGCGGCGGCCATTCCTGTCATTCCGGTCATTGCGGTCGCGGTAGCCGCGGCGATCATTGCGGTCGAAGCGCTCCCGACGACCTCGCTGATCGCCCCGGTCGCGGCGGTCGCGGTCTCCGCCCTGCCCGCGATAGCCATCCCGACGGCCACCGCGGCGGTCAAACTGCCGGCGCGGCGGGCGCCCGGTGTCCGGGGCAATATTGATGAGCTGCCCCGAGATCCGGGTCTCCTTGAGCCGATCGAAGAAGTCGGCCGGCAGGTCCTTCGGCAGCTCGACGAGGCTGTGATCAGCGCCGATAGTGATGCGCCCGAAGTCCTTGGAGTTGAGCCCGCCTTCGTTCGCGATGGCGCCCACGATCGCCCCGGGGCGCACCCGCTGGCGTCGGCCCACATCGAGACGATAGGTATCCATAGAGCCGGAGCGGCCCCCGTGCCGACGATCCCCGCGGTCCCGGCGATCGCGCCGGTCGCCGTCGCCATCGCGGCGGAAGCCACGCTCGCGCCGCTTCTCCGGCGGCGGCTCCTTCATGAGGAACTCATCACCCGCCTGGGCCTGGGTGGCCAGGGCAGCGGCGACATCCTCCAGCGGAACGTCATGCTCCTCGGCGTACTGCTTGACGAGGCTCCGGAAGAGGTCAAGCTGCGTATCTTCGAGAGATTCCGTGATGGAGTCCGCGAACTTCGCCTTCCGGGTCGCGTTGACTTCGTCGACGGTCGGCAGGTCCATTTCTTCCAGCCGCGCATTCGTGGCCCGCTCGATCGAACGGAGCATGCGGCGCTCGCGCGGAGTGACGAAGAGGATGGCCTCACCGCTGCGCCCCGCGCGGCCGGTGCGGCCGATGCGGTGGACGTAGCTCTCGGTGTCGTGCGGGATGTCGTAGTTGAGGACGTGGCTGATGCGCTCGACATCGAGCCCTCGGGCGGCGACGTCCGTCGCGACGAGGATATCCAGCCGCCCGTCTTTGAGCTGGTCGACGGTCCGCTCGCGCTGCGCCTGCGGGATGTCGCCGTTGATAGCGGCGGCGTTGAAGCCGCGGGCGCGGAGCTTCTCGGCCAGCTCCTCGGTCTCGAACTTCGTCCGCACGAAGATGATCATCGCCTCAAACTCGGTGACCTCGAGGATGCGGGTCAAGGCGTCGAGCTTGTTGCGGTGCGCGGTGTGCAGGTAGCGCTGCGTGATGTTCGTGTTCGTGCGCGTCTCCGAGCGCACGGAGATTTCCTCCGGATTGCGGAGGTACTGCTGGGAGATCCGACGGATGCTCGCGGGCATCGTCGCGGAGAAGAGCGCCACTTGCTTCTCCTCGGGGGTGTCGGCGAGGATGCGCTCGACGTCCTCCTGGAAGCCCATCTGCAGCATCTCATCGGCCTCATCGAGGACGAGGAAACGCAGGCGAGAGATGTCGAGGGATCCCTTCTCCAGGTGGTCGATGACCCGACCCGGCGTTCCCACGATGATCTGCGCCCCGCGGCGAAGGCCGGACAGCTGGATGCCATAGGCCTGGCCGCCGTAGATCGGCAGGATGTGGATGTCGCCGAGGTGATCGGCAAAGGATTGGAAGGAGTCCGCCACCTGGAGGGCAAGCTCGCGGGTGGGCGCGAGGATGAGCGCCTGGGGGCTGCGCTCCTCCTTCTCGATCCGGGCGAGGATGGGCAGCGCAAAGGCCGCCGTCTTTCCCGTTCCGGTCTGCGCCAAACCCACGACGTCCACCCCCCGCATGAGGAGCGGGATGGTCTCCGACTGGATCGGGGATGGGGATTCAAAACCAACGCGCTGAACGGCGCTCAGCACATCGTCGGGAAGCCCCAGGCCGTCGAAGCCTTCGGGGGCATCGTCCGTGGTCGTGTCGTTCTGTTCGGGGGAGTCGGACTCGGACGGTGTCGCTTCCCCGGTGACCAGCCCTTGGGCTTCACCCAGCGATGTGTCCTGAGATTCCGATGGATTCTTGATTTCCGGCTGTTCGAGGCCGCCGGCAGCGTGATCGGTTATGCTCATTGCTCGCTCAGATTACGCTACGTCCTGGAAAAACTCCATTCCGCGGGCCACTGAACTGCGCGAAAACGCTCAGGGTAATCTAAGGAAACGCGCTCACTTTCCGATCGAAGGATGAGAGGACTTCCCTGTGTCTCGCACCCCGCAGCCGTCATCGACGACGCCCACCTCCCGCCCCCGAGGCCTCAAAGCACGCCATATTCATTTCATCGCGTTGGGCTCCGCGATTGGCACCGGATTGTTCTACGGTTCGGCGGGCGCCATTCAGGCGGCCGGCCCGGCGGTCCTGCTCGTCTATCTGCTCGGCGGCGCGGTGGTCTATTTCCTTCTCCGCGCGCTGGGTGAGATGGCGGTTCGCCACCCGGTCGCGGGCTCTTTTGCGGAATATACCCGCGCGTATTTGGGCGATTGGGCCGGCTATATCACGGGCTGGATGTACGCATTCGAGATGATCATTGTCTGCCTCGCGGATCTCACGGCCATCGCCATTTATATGAAATTCTGGTTCCCGGACACACCCCAATGGATCTGGGTGGCTGTCACACTCCTTGTGGTGGGTGCGGCTAATCTCGCCAGCGTGCGCTGGTTCGGTGAGCTCGAATTCGCCTTCACCATTATCAAGGTCAGCGCGGTCATCGCGATGATCCTCGCTGGTGCAGCGATCCTCGTCTTTGGGGTGGGAAGCACCCCCTCCCACCACGTCGGCCTCTCCAACCTCTGGTCCGATGGCGGCTTCGTACCGAACGGCGTGCCGGGGATTATTTCCGCCTTCATTCTTGTTCTTTTCGCCTTCGGCGGGACGGAAATCATTGGCGTCGCGGGGGCGGAGGCCGACCACCCCGAGCGCGATATTCCCGCCTCGGTCAATACCGTTCCGCTGCGCATTCTGCTCTTCTACGTCGGGGCTATCCTCGTGATCCTGGCTCTCAACCCGTGGAGATCCATTACCGGCGAGGAATCCCCCTTCGTCCAGATTTTCTCCGCACTCGGTGTGCACTGGGCGGCGGCACTCCTCAATATCGTGGTGATTACTGCAGCGCTCTCCGCGATTAATTCCGATCTTTTCGGCGCCGGCCGCGTCATCACCGGCATGGCGGCGAAGAAACTCGCGCCCGCCGCATTCAGCCGGGTGAGCGCTCAGGGCGTGCCCATCGTGACGACTGTTGCCCTCATCATCGTGCTCATCGTGGGTGTGATTCTCAACGCCATCCTGCCGGAAGAGATTTTCACGATTATTGCGGCGCTTGCCACCTTCGCGACCATCTTCGTGTGGCTCATGATCCTCCTCGCCCACGTGGCTTTCCGCCGTTCCCTCAACGCGGAGCAGAAGAAGAGCTTGCAATTCCCCGTCCCCTTCTGGCCAGTGGGCCAGTACTTCGCCATCGCCTTCATCATCTTCACGTTCGGCATCATGGTCTGGCAGGCGGAGTATCACTCGGCCCTCGCGGTGGGCGTGGTCTTCACCATCCTCATGTCCGTCCTCTACGCCCTTCGCGCGCGCCGAGCTCAGTCCGCCGCCAATTGAGTGGGCTTGGCTGTCTGCAGGGTTTCCCTCCCCTTCAGCCACACGAGGATGGCCACCAGCCCGATCACGCCACAGCTCATGAAGCCTGCCTCAAAACCCCACCGGCTGGCGATCATCCCGACGAGGATGGGCCCCAGAATCGCCCCGCAGTCCTGGGCCATCTGGAAATTCGCCAGGGCTTTCCCGCCCGAGCGCTCCCTCCCGATGACATCCCCCACCACCGCCTGCTGGGCAGGGTTGAGGCACCCCGCTCCCAGGCCTGCCGCCGCGGACAGACCCAGGAGCAGCGGGACAGTCGTCGCGAACCCAATGCTCGCGCTAAACACCGTGTTGACGGCAAGCCCAACGAGGATGAGCGGCTTCCTCCCCCAGCGATCCGCGAGCGCACCCGAGAATTGCAGGGCGATGGCGCTGCCTACCGCATAGGCTGCGAGCGCGATCCCCGCGATGGATCCACTGTGGTGGAAAATCGTCGCGGCGAAGAGTGGCAGCGCCGCGACGCGCACCCCAAAGTTTGACCACCCATTGGCAAAAGCGCCGACGAGGGCGCTGCGATACGCACTGTCGCGAATGGCGGTCCGGAATGTCAGCGGCGGAAGGCTGGATTCCGACTCCTTCCGTCGCGCCCCAATCCCCGCCGGCATCCGCCACCAGACGACGAACGCGGCGAGCGCCACCATGCTCCCGTAGATCGCGAAGGGGGCGCGCATTCCCAGCATCGCGAGCGCCGCCCCCAGCACCGGGCCAATGATATTCCCCATAAGGAAGGCCGAGGCATAGAGGGAGGAGCACCGGCCCCGAATGCTCGGCGGGGCCATCGAGATGACCAGGCCCATCGCGGAGACGGTGAACATCGTTGAACCAATGCCGCCAATGCCCCGGAGCAGCAGAATGTGCCAGTACTGCGTGGCAAGGGAGACGAGGCCCGTCGTCACCGCCACCGTGAGCAAGCCGGTGAGGTACACCTTCCTCGAGCCGAGCGTATCCACGAGCTTCCCCGAGGCGGGAGCGAAGAGCAGTCTCGACGCCGCAAAGATGGACACCACCGCGCCGGCGGCCGCCATGCTCACGTCGAAGCTGGAGGCGAACTGCGGAATGATCGGCGCAATGAGCCCATAGCCCAGCGCGATGAGAAAGGCCGCGGCCACAAGCACCCAGATCCCCGCCGGAATCCGTGGCCGCGCCTCCTTATTCTTTTCCTTCGAGAGAGGAGATGAGATCTTTTTCATTGCCCTACCAGGCTACACGCGAGAACTATTCGAACATATATTCGACTTCGGGCGTTGGTGCGCGATCCCATGTCCGGCCCTGCCCCTAGTGTTCCGGACATGAAGAACATTCACGCCAGCGCCATTTCCCCCATCCACCCGGCCCGTCTCGCGGAGCAGATCCGCGCGCACGCTACCGACGAGCTTCACCGGCTCCACGCGATCATGCGCCACCCGCGCTCCCTGGCCCGGCCGCTCCCCTCGTGGCGGCCGCCGCGCATCAGGCTGCCCCTTCGCCCCTATCCCGAACTCACCGCCACGCTCACGCGCTACCGCGTGGGCCCACGCACCCGGGCGCTCGTGAGCGGCGGCGATGATCTGCGCATCCCCGCCTATCTCATCTCTCTTCGTTTCAGCCGCGCGGACGGCGGGACCGTCCGCCCCCAGCTCAGCGAGGCTTGGGTGCGCGGCATGGTGGGAGAGCACCGGGCAGATACCGTCCACGTCCTCGACGAGGACCACGCCCCCACCTATTGCTGGCTCGTGGACTCGGAGTTCCGCCCGCTCCGCTCCCCTGCCTCCCTTTTCGAGGGAGTCGCGGAGGCCGCCTAAGCCCGCGGGCTCAACTCGCGGGCGCGGGCTCTACTCCACCGGGTTGAGCTCCTCCTCCCACTCCTCGGCGCGCTCGGCTGCGAGCGCCAGGACGTCGAAGAGCCGGTCCACGTCGCGGAAGGTACCGAGTGTGAGGATCTCCTCCTCTGTTTCCTCGTCCTCCGGATCCCCGTAGGCCACCATGCTCACGGTAGCCAGGAGAGCCCCATCCTCCGTACTCAGCTGCACGTGAAGTTCGGAGTTCTCTGCCACATCGGCCACGGCGAGGTCCGGCATGGTCCCGTCCTGAAGGAACTCGAGGTCCCCCAGGCGCTCGTCGGTCCCCTCGAAGAGGTCGTGGAGCACGGTGACGAGCTGATCCGTCGCAACGTGGTTGGCAATCTCCTCGAGGGCATCCTCCACGCTGAAGACGACGGCGACGAGGGTGTCCTCCCCGTCCTCCTCGTCGAGGTCAGAGGAGCTCGAAATGTACACATTGGCCGCGGGAAGGAGCGGGTCAATCTCTACAAGATGAATCTCAATGCCCGAGGCGATGGGCACCAGCATCGTGGTCCCATGCACCCGAGACTCCAGGCCTTCCTTATCCAAAGTTGCTGATAGATCTTCCAGAAAGCTCATCGGGTGTCGAGTCCCTTTCTCACTCACCGTGAACAATGAACCGCCGGGCCGACGGTTCTCCCCAGAATAGCGAGCGTCCTGCGACTGCGCCTGAAGGCCGACTAAGAAATTCCGCCACCATGCTCTACGGTGGAGGGTATGACTCCGCACATTGATCGCGATACGTCTCTGTGTATCTCTCTGGCGGAACGCCCCTCCAACCACGGCGTCCGTTTCCACAATTGGCTCTACAACGAGCTAGGCCTCAACTACATCTACAAGGCCATCGCCCCGGAGGACATCACCGCCGCTATCGCCGGCATCCGCGGGCTCGGGATCCGCGGAGCAGGGGTGTCCATGCCCTATAAGCAAGAGGTCATCCCCCTCATCGACGAGCTCGACCCCTCCGCCGCGCGGATCAACGCCGTCAACACCATCGTCAACAACGACGGCGAGCTGACGGGCTACAACACGGACCTCCTCGCCGTCTCCTCCCTCCTGAAGAGCCACGCCGTCTCCCCGGATCTCTCCGTCGCCGTCCGCGGCTCGGGCGGGATGGCCCACGCCGTTGTCGCAGCGCTGGCCGAGCACGGGCTTCGCGGCACGGTTGTCGCGCGCAACCACGTGACGGGAACCTCCCTCGCCAAGGCTCATGAGTGGGAGTACTCGACGCTCGTGCCCGAAGGCACCCAGTTCCTGGTCAACGTCACGCCGCTCGGAATGTACGGCCCCGACGAGGATGTCCAAGCCTTCAGCGACGAGGAGATTGCGGCCGCGCAGATCGTCATGGACGCCGTCGCGTATCCCGTCGAGACCCCTCTCATCCGAGCTGCCCGCGCAGCGGGCACGGAGACGATCACCGGCCAGGAGATCATCGCGCTCCAGGCGGCCGAGCAATTCGTGCTGTACACGGGGGTCCGGCCCAGCGAGGAGGACATTCGCCGGGCCGAGGACTACGCCTCTGCGGAGCACTAAGCTAAAATTTTCACGAAGTTTTATATCTCCTGGAAGGAACCCACGTGGGGCTGATCGACACCCTCAAGAACACTCTCGTGAAGCGCTCGGCGCAGACGCCGGACTCCGTCACCGACGGCGTCGGCTCCGACCCGGCGGCCCTGGAAAAGAACGCCGGGAAGGCCGGAAAGGTCCTCATTTCGGTGCTCGACCGTGCCGCGGCCATGCAGTCCGGCGCCATCACCCGCTACGTCGACTTCCTGCGCTCCCGCCACCCGGAGGCCAGCCCGGCGGAGATCCAGCAGATGATCGACACGCACTTCCTCCGCATCGTGAGCGGATCCGGCGGCACGGTGGGGGCGGCCTCCGCCCTCCCGGGCGTCGGCTTCATCGCCGGCGCCGCAGCGATCAGCGCAGAATCCCTTCTGTTCCTCGACGCCGCTGCCTTCTACACGATGGCCTCGGCGAAGATCCGCGGCGTGGATATCAGCGACTCCGAGCGCCGACGCGGGCTCATCCTCCTGGCCCTGCTCGGTTCGCAGGGCACCGCCATCGTGGACACCATGATCGGCGACACGGCCGGTTTCGCGGGCCTGCCCTCGGCGGCCTCCCTGGCCCGGCTGTCCACCTCGAGGCTGCAGACCGTCAACAACCGTCTCCTCAGCACCGCCCTCAAGCAAGCGAAGAAGCGGATCAAGATGGCATGGCTCGGCAAGCTCATGCCGCTGGGGATCGGCGCGGCCATCGGACTCATCACCAACCGGAAACTGGCGAAGAAGTTCATCTCCAATGCACGGGAATCCCTGGGGGTGCTCCCCTCCCGTTTCGACA
This sequence comes from Corynebacterium uropygiale, assembly GCF_021568315.1. Lineage (GTDB taxonomy): Bacteria > Actinomycetota > Actinomycetes > Mycobacteriales > Mycobacteriaceae > Corynebacterium > Corynebacterium uropygiale. The sequence continues at coordinate 215,601 of NZ_JAKGSI010000003.1, read as the reverse complement.
CCGCCGCGCCCTCGAAAGACGAGGTCAATGAGCCTGAGCTCGAGTCCGTCGAGAAGGCCCTGGAGAACTAAGTTGACGGAAACTGCACACACGGGGGTGGCGCGAGCCCCTCGACGTGTCAACTATTCCTCCTACCGCGTACTCTGTACGAGGTAGAGACATTTGTCACCTTTGTGACCACACAAAACCCAACTACAGAAGTGAGGCGAGCAACTGCTGTGAGCAGCGCGAGTACTTTCGGCCAGAATCAGTGGCTGGTGGATATTATGTACCAGCAGTTCCAAGATGATCCTTCATCGGTGGACCCGGAATGGCGGGAACTCTTTGACAAGGGAGGCCACGTCGACGCCTCCGCCGCCTCTCACTCCGCCTCCTCGGAGGAGTCTGCCCCGGCAACGAAGGGCGACTCTGCCGGGCTGGGCGTCTCCAAGAAGGAGGAGAAGCCCGCCAAGGTTGCGGAGAAGGCCCGCCAGGCGGCCCCCACCCCGCAGCAGGCGGAAAAGGCCCGCAAGGAGGCCGCGCAGAAGAAGCGCGAGCAGTCCCCGCTGAGCAAGGTGAAGGAGCAGCCCGCCGCTGGTTCGAAGCCGCTCAAGGGAATGTTCAAGGCCATCGCGAAGAACATGGACGAGTCCATCGAGGTGCCCACCGCGACCTCCGTCCGCGACATGCCGGCCCGCCTCATGTTCGAGAACCGCGCAATGGTCAACGACCAGCTCAAGCGCACCCGCGGCGGCAAGATCTCCTTTACGCACATTATTGGATACGCGCTGGTCAAGGCCGTCATGGCGCACCCGGATATGAACCTGCGCTATGAGGTCGTCGACGGCAAGCCCACCGTCGTCACCCCCGAGCACATTAACCTCGGTCTCGCGATTGATCTCCCGCAGAAGGATGGCACCCGCGCGCTCGTCGTCGCCGCCATCAAGGAGTGCGAGAAGAAGAACTTCGCGGAGTTCGTCGAGGCCTATGAGGACATCGTTGCCCGCTCGCGCACGGGCAAGCTCACCCTCGAGGACTACCAGGGTGTCACCATTTCCCTGACGAACCCGGGCGGCATTGGCACCCGCCATTCCGTCCCCCGCCTCACCAAGGGGCAGGGCACCATCATCGGTGTCGGTTCCATGGACTACCCGGCCGAGTTCGCGGGTGCGTCGGCGGACCGCCTGGCTGAGCTGGGCGTCGGTAAGCTCGTCACCATCACCTCCACCTATGATCACCGCATCATCCAGGGTGCGGAGTCCGGTGACTTCCTCCGCACGATGAGCCAGCTCCTCATCGACGACGCCTTCTGGGATGACATCTTCGAGTGCATGCACATCCCCTACACCCCGATGCGCTGGGCCCAGGATCTGCCCAACACGGGTGTGGACAAGAACACCCGCGTCATGCAGCTCATCGAGGCCTACCGTTCCCGCGGCCACCTCATCGCGGACACGAACCCGCTCAACTGGCACCAGCCGGGCATGCCGGTCCCGGACCACCGCGACCTGGACATCGCCACCCACGGCCTCACCCTGTGGGACCTCGACCGCACCTTCAACGTCGGTGGCTTCTGCGACAAGGAGACCATGACGCTGCGCGAGGTGCTCAGCCGCCTCCGCTCCGCCTACACCCTCAAGGTGGGCTCCGAGTACAACCACATCCTCGACCGCGATGAGCGCCTCTGGCTGCAGGATCGCCTCGAGGCCGGGATGCCCAAGCCCACCAACGCGGAGCAGAAGTACATCCTCCAGAAGCTCAACGCCGCGGAGGCCTTCGAGAACTTCCTCCAGACCAAGTACGTCGGTCAGAAGCGCTTCTCCCTCGAGGGTGCCGAAGCCCTCATCCCGCTCATGGACTCGGCCATCGACACCGCGGCCGGGCAGGGACTCGACGAGGTCGTCATCGGCATGCCGCACCGCGGCCGCCTCAACGTCCTCTTCAACATCGTCGGCAAGCCGCTGGCCACGATCTTCAACGAGTTCGAGGGCCACATGGAGCAGGGCCAGGCCGGGGGCTCCGGTGACGTGAAGTACCACCTCGGCTCCGAGGGCCGCCACATCCAGATGTTTGGCGACGGCGAAATCAAGGTCACCCTCACCGCCAACCCCTCCCACCTCGAGGCTGTGGACCCGGTCATGGAGGGTCTGGCCCGCGCCCGCCAGGACATCCTGGACAAGGGCGAGGACGGATACACCGTCATGCCGCTCATGCTCCACGGTGATGCTTCCTTCGCCGGCCTCGGCGTGGTCCAGGAAACCCTCAACCTGGCTCAGCTGCGCGGCTACACCGTGGGCGGCACCGTGCACATCGTCGTCAACAACCAGATCGGCTTCACGACGACCCCCGACTCCGGCCGCTCCAGCCACTACGCCACCGACCTGGCGAAGGCCTACGGCTGCCCCGTCTTCCACGTCAACGGCGACGACCCCGAGGCCGTCGTCTGGGTGGGCCAGCTCGCGACGGAGTACCGCCGCCGCTTCGGCAAAGACGTCTTCATCGACCTCGTGTGCTACCGCCGCCGCGGCCACAACGAGGCCGACGACCCGTCGATGACCCAGCCGAAGATGTACGAGCTCATCAACAACCGCTCCTCCGTGCGTGCGCACTACACCGAGGACCTCATCGGACGCGGCGACCTCTCCAGCGAGGACGCCGAGAAGGCCGCCCGCGACTTCCACGACCAGATGGAGAGCGTCTTCAACGAGGTCAAGGAAGCGGAGAAGAAGGGCCCGCAGGAGCAAAAGGGCATCACCTCCTCCCAGGATCTGCCGCACGGCCTGAAGACGAACATCACCCGCGAGGAGCTCGTCGAGATCGGCCAGGCGTACTCCAACCTCCCCGAGGGCTTCGAGTTCCACAACCGCGTCAAGCCGGTTGCGAAGAAGCGCCTCGAGGCCGTGAAGAACGGCGGCATCGACTGGGGCTGGGGCGAGCTCATCGCCTTCGGCTCTCTGGCGAACACCGGCAAGCTCGTCCGCCTGGCTGGCGAGGACTCCCGCCGCGGTACCTTCACGCAGCGCCACGCCGTCGTCTACAACCCGAAGAACGGCGAGGAATACAACGCCCTCCACGAGCTCGCCCAGAGCAAGGGCGAGGGCAAGTTCCTCGTCTACAACTCCGCGCTCACCGAGTACGCGGGCATGGGCTTCGAGTACGGCTACTCCATCGGTAACCCCGAGGCCGTCGTGGCCTGGGAGGCCCAGTTCGGTGACTTCGCCAATGGTGGCCAGACCATCATCGACGAGTACGTCTCCTCCGGAGAGGCCAAGTGGGGGCAGCTGTCCTCCCTCATCCTCCTCCTGCCGCACGGCTACGAGGGCCAGGGGCCGGACCACTCCTCCGCCCGCATCGAGCGTTTCCTCCAGCTCTGCGCCGAGGGCTCCATGACCGTGGCCCAGCCCTCCACCCCGGCGAACCACTTCCACCTCCTGCGCCGCCACGCCCTCGGTGGCCTGCGCCGGCCGCTCGTCGTCTTCACCCCGAAGTCGATGCTGCGCAACAAGGCCGCCGTGTCCTCCATCGAGGACTTCACCGAGGTCACCCGCTTCCAGTCGGTCATTAACGACCCGCGCCTGGTCTCCCGTGACCTCGAGGAGATCGGCGACGTGAAGAAGGTCAAGAAGATCATGCTGTGCTCCGGCAAGATCTACTATGACCTCGAGAAGCGCCGCCAGAAGGACGGCCGCGAGGACGTCGCGATCATCCGCATCGAGATGCTCCACCCGATCCCCTTCAACCGTCTCCAGGAGGCCTTCGCCTTCTACCCGAACGCGGAGGAAATCCTCTTCGTCCAGGACGAGCCGGCCAACCAGGGTCCGTGGCCCTTCTACAACGAGCACCTGCCGAACCTCATCCCGGACATGCTGCCCATGCGCCGCGTGTCCCGGCGTTCCCAGTCCTCCACGGCAACGGGTATCGCCAAGGTTCACCAGGCCGAGCAAGCCCAGCTGCTCGACGAGGCATTCGGCGACTAATCGCCTCCTCTCAGCGCCTCACGGCGCGCACAGAGAACGGCCCCTCCCACCACACGGTGAGAGGGGGCGTCCCCTATCGTGAGCACACCACGCGCGAAGGGGCACGATGCCCACTCGCTACCCGGCGCGCTAGATGTCCGTCTTCTCGTCCTGCGTCTTGATCTGGCCCTCGGCGCCGCCTCCGCCGCCCAGGCTGTGCGTCGCGAGGAAGTGGCTCACCGCCTCAGAGATGGAGGCGTTGTCTTTGGCTTCCTGCATGATTTCCTCGAGGTCTTTCGTCGTGAGAGTGCGGTTCACCGTGTTGAGGGCCTCGTAGGCGTAGCGGCTCACGGCCTCCTTGCGATACACCGGGACGATGTTCTGCGGCAGCTTCCCCTGCGCGGTGTTCATGCACCCCTGCGCGGTCGAGGGATCCGTCATGTCATAGGATCCCGGCATCGTCGCGACGAGGGTCTTATACACCGTGTCCTGGAAGTCCTGCCCCTCCTGGGCCCCCTCGGCCTGCTCTTGCTTGGCCGTCAGGGACTTCGCCGCCGAGGCATCCATCTGCTCCAGCAGAGTGCCGGTGCACCCCACCGCTATGTCCGCGTGCCCATTCCGCAGGAGCTCCAGCGGCGAGCTGCCCCCGTTCGTGTCCACCTGCATCGTGGCGGGCACGCCCTCGGCGTTGAGCGCCTGCTGGAGGAGCTCGCCCAGCACCATCTGCTCCATCGAGTTCACGCTCACACCGACCACCAGCGCCTGGTTCGGCTTCTCCTGGGCTTCGGGCCCCGGTTCAGCGGAGGCACAGCCCCCCAGCGCGAGGGCCCCCACCACGCTGAGAGCCCCCAGAGTTCGCGACGACGTCAGCCTCATGCATCCTCCCCGTCGTTCTCCGCGGGCCGAGGCGCCCGGGTGTCCGGGGCGGGCTGCCCGGCGATCCCGCTCTCCGCAATCATGTCCCGGGCCTGGCGGGCGAGGGAGGGCGTGCAGATGACGTCGTAGCGGCCGGCCACGATCGTCGAGGAGGAGGTGAAGTCCCGGCGCCCGCGCGTCGCCGCATAGGGAACCGCGACCATGATCATCCCGAAGATGACGCCCATGATGATCCCGGTGATGAGCGGCATGAGCCACCCCTGACCGAAGATTCCCATGAGCAGGCCAAAGAAAACGCCCAGCCAGGCGCCCGAACCGGCGCCGCTGGCCAGCACCTTGCCCCAGGTGAGGCGGCCGGTGACGTTCTCCACCTCGATGAGGTCCACGCCGACAATGGTGAGCTCCGCGACCGGGAACTCGCGGTCCGAGAGCATATCCACTGCAGCCTGGGCCTGCTCATAGGTGCTGAAGCTCCCCACAGGCCATCCGGTCGGGCGCCGGCGCTCGCGAAGGGAAGCGCTGGCGCGCCGCTGGGGATCCTGGTGAACCATGGTGAATCGTCTCCTCTGCGCGTCCGGGTGCGATACTGCCACTCTATTATGAACGCCCCGGGGCTCCTCATCGTTCCTCGGTGTTCCACGGTTCACACTCACAAGCCCCCACCAGGCCGCACATTCTTCGACACTATCTCTGGTGATAAAAAGAATATGAAGCGCCTTCGCCAGCGGGCAGGTGCACACCCGCACCGGGAAGAATCGGGGCCGGATTCCGGTTCTGGACTCAGGTCCCTTTCAGTGCGTTGTCCAGGAATTTGAGTGTAAGGGTGGAGATATGAGTCTCATTGATCGCGTGTACGCCGGCCGGCTCCGAGGCATGGAAGTCCACACGCCTGACGGGGAAGCTCTTGGCCGGGTCCGCGATGTGGTGACCGGCCTTCGCCCCCAGGGCCACACGTCTCGGGCGCTCGGGCTCGTCGTCGAGCTCAATACCAAGCGAAGGATCTTCCTCCCGATGCTGCGGATCGCCAGCATCGAGCCCGGCGACATCACCCTCACCACCGGCTCTGTCTCCCTGCGCACTTTTGTGCCCCGCGCCGGGGAGGCCACGATCCTCGGGGACATCATCGGGACGAAGATCCATACCGACGACCCCGACTCCCCCGAGCTCCACGATCGCCCCCTCGAAATCGCCGACGTCGAACTCGAGCGCACCCGTACCCGTGACTGGGTCATCAGCCGCGTTGCCGTGTTCACCACCCGCCCGAGCTTCGGCCGCACGCCCTCGCTCTCCACGGTGCCGTTCCGATTCGTCCATGGCATCGCGCCGGACTTCAGCGAGGCCTCCGCGGCGACCGTCGAGATGATCGCCGGATTCGATGACCTCCGCCCTGCCGACGTCGCGAACATCCTCGCTGACCTGCCCCGCCGCACGCGGGAGCAGATTGCGCGAGAGCTCAACGATGAGCGCCTCGCCGACGTCCTCCAGGAGCTCCCCGAGGATGAGCAGACGGAGGTCCTCGAGTCCCTCGGTATTGAGCGCGCCGCCGACGTCCTCGAGGAGATGGACCCGGACGATGCCGCCGACCTCCTCGGCGAGCTCCCCGCCACCCGGGCCGAGGTGCTCCTCGGCCTCATGGACCCGGAGGAGTCCGCCCCCGTCCGGCGCCTCATGAGCTTCTCCCCCGACACCGTGGGCGCCCTCATGACCCCGGAGCCGCTCATTCTCACTCCGCAGACCACGGTCGCTGAGGCCCTTGCCCTCGCCCGCGATCCCGACCTGCCCACCTCGCTGTCCTCCATGGTGTTCGTGGTGCGTCCGCCGACGGCCACCCCGACCGGCCGCTACCTCGGCTGCGTCCACCTTCAGCGGCTGCTCCGCGAGCCGCCGGCCTCGCTGGTGGCCGGGGTTCTCGACCCGGATCTCCCACCGCTCTACGCCACGGACACCCAGGAGACCGCGGCCCGCTACTTCGCGACGTACAACCTCGTATGCGGGCCGGTCGTCGACGAGGACCGGCATCTCCTCGGCGCGGTCGCCGTCGATGACCTCCTCGACCACCTCCTCCCCGAGGACTGGCGCGAGGACGATTGGCGCCTCAACCCCACCACCACCCCGACTACCCCGACGACCTCCTAGGAAGGGCCCCTCATGGCACAGTCGCACGAACTGGATACCCCCGTCGCCACCACGCGGCGCCGGCTCTTCACCATTGATGACAACGTCGTCGGCGAGGCGGCGGAGAACGTCGCCCGGTTCTTCGGCACCGGCCGCTACCTCATGTGGCAGACGGTGATCGTCGTCGCGTGGATCGCGCTCAACGTGGGCGGGTTCTGGTGGAACTGGGATCGCTTCCCGTTCATCCTGCTCAACCTCGCGTTCTCGACTCAGGCGGCCTACGCGGCGCCGCTTATCCTCCTCGCCCAAAACCGTCAGGAGGATCGGGACAAGTTGGCCATCCAGCAGGACCGCCACCGGGCGGAGCAGACGAAGGCGGACACGGAGTTCCTCGCCCGGGAGCTCGCCGGCGTGCGCCTCGCGATTGGAGACATGGTCTCTCGCGATTATCTCCGCCACGAGCTGGAGGATCTCCACAGCGTCCTCGACCGCATCGAGGCACGCCTCGACGACGTCTCCGCCGATCAGCAGGAAACCCACGAGCACCTCAGCGAGCCCACCCAAGGTGACCTCATCGAGGACGAGCCTCGCTAGAATAAGAAACGATGTCTACACTGAGCGAATCCCAAGTCAGAGAAGCACTCTCCCGGGTTGTCGACCCGGAGATTGGCCGCCCCATCACCGAATTAGGGATGGTGAAATCCGTCTCGGTGAACGGCGCTGACGTCGACGTCGAGCTCTACCTCACCATCGCCGGCTGCCCCCTCAAGAACACGCTGCAGCAGAATGCCCGCGCTGCCGTCGAGGAGCTCGACGGCGTGCGAAACGTCACCGTGACGATGGACGTCATGAGCGACGAGCAGCGCCGCGAGCTGCGCAATCACCTCCGCGGCGGGCAGGCCGAGCCCACCATCCCCTTCGCCGAGCCCTCGAGCACCACCCGCGTCTTTGCCATCGCATCGGGCAAGGGCGGCGTGGGCAAGTCCTCCGTGACGGTGAACCTCGCGACCGCTCTCGCGCAGAAGGGTTTGCGCGTCGGGATCATTGACGCCGATATTTATGGCCACTCCATCCCGCACATGATGGGCTCGGAGGATCGCCCCACCCAGGTGGATGACATGATCATGCCGCCCATCGCGCACGGCGTGAAGATGATCTCCATCGGGCATTTCATTGAGGGCAATGCCCCGGTCGTCTGGCGTGGCCCCATGCTTCACCGGGCGATCCAGCAGTTCCTCGTCGATGTGTTCTGGGGTGACCTGGACGTCCTCCTCCTCGACCTGCCTCCCGGCACCGGCGACGTCGCCATCTCCGTGGCGCAGCTCATCCCCAACGCGGAGCTCATCATCGTCACTACGCCTCAGGCCGCGGCCGCCGAGGTCGCCGAGCGTGCGGGCAGCATCGCGCAGCAGACCCGCCAGCGGATTGCCGGCGTCATCGAGAACATGGGCGCCATGGTCATGCCCGATGGCAGCACAATGGACATCTTCGGCTCCGGCGGCGGCGAGACCGTGGCCACGCGCCTCACCCAGATCACCGGCGCCGAGACCCCACTCCTGGGCAGCATCCCCCTGGACCCAGCACTGCGCATCCACGGCGATCACGGCACTCCCGTCGCCATCTCCGAGCCCGAGTCCCCCTCCGGCAAGGCCTTCACCGCGATCGCCGATTCCCTCCGCATCCGCAGCAGCGAGGACTCCCTCGTCGGTCGTTCCCTTAACCTCGGGGTGCAGCGCTAACAACGCTCCCCGCAGCGCGTTGATCTGCACTGTGGGGAGCTCAGTGTTCTCGACGACGCCCAGCTAGGTCACATCATCCCAGGAGAATCCTCCCGAGGGGGCTGCCGGCCCAGGCCCGTCGTGCCGCTGCGTGGGCGGGGTCTCCCTATCCCGCTGCGGCCGGGGCTCCTGCCCTCGGAGATCCTGCTGGTGGGCCTGCCTCCGGTAGGCCTCGCCCGCTGTGTCCCCCTTCATGATCTTTCTGGGGTCAAAGGAGTCGAGGAAGTCCTCATCATCATCGAAGAGGGCGCGGGTGATGGCCGCCTTGGGCCCCATCCGCTGGATACGGGCAATCTGGCTGAGCGGCTGGCGAAATTCCTCTAAGTCCGCCCCGAGGTCGCTGAACTCACCATTGAGTTCTGCCTTGGCGTTGTTGATGGCCTTGCGCGCCGCATAGAGCGCCGCCTGGACGTCCTTGATGACTCCAGGCAGCCGCTCGGGCCCAATGATGATGAGACCCAGCAGCAGGATGCAGATGATTTCCGGCCAGCCGATTCCGAACACGGTTCTACCCTAATGGCCTCTCATCCCGCTGACTCGTTGAGGGTCGCGGCTCAGCCAGGACACATCTCCGTGCAGCGCCTGATCGATGCGCTCGCGCCACCCCGGCTTGCAATGCGGGGTGTCCTCAGCTTCCGGCCCCGGGTGGCAATCAACAGCAATGCCCTGGAGGCGGGCGAGGAGGTCCTCCGGCATCGGGACGTCGTCGCCCCTGCAGGAGCGAACCCGCGCCGCGGTCATGCGGTGCCGATCCACTTCATTGCGGCACTCCTCGCATTCGCACAGATGGTGATGGGCGCGGCGCCGGGCGGTCGGGCCCATTTCGCCGTCGACATACGCGGCAATGGCCTCCGGGCCCAAATGCTCCACTGACGCGAATTCCCTCTGCCTGTGCTGCGAGTGCACCATCACCATCACCACCTTCCCCGGTGAGTACGCCAAAAATACGGGCCCAAGGATACCCGAGGTGAGCTAGCTCGTGGGGAGAAGACGGCGGACGTCACTGTCCACCGCTGCCTGAGACTCCAGGTAGGAGCGGATTTGGCTCCGTCCCCGGTGGATGCGGGAGCGCACCGTTCCCAGCTTCACACCGAGCGTCGACGCGATCTCATCGTAGGAGTAGCCCATGACGTCGCAGAGCACCACCGCGGCGCGGAAATCGGGGGCCAGCTGGTCCAGGGCATCCTGGAGCGTGGGATCGAGGTTCGTCGCGTCATATACCTGCTCTGGCGTGGCGCTCCGGCCGGGGATGCGCTCATTGTCCTCGGGCAGGGCCTCCATGCGGATCTTGTTGCGGTGGCGCACCATGTCGAGGAACAGGTTCGTCGTGATGCGGTGAATCCAGGCCTTGAAGGCACCCGGCCGGTACTTCTGGAGGGAGCGGAACACCCTCATGAAGGTTTCTTGGGTGAGGTCCTCCGCGTCGTGGGGATTCCCCGACAGGCGATAGGCGAGCCGATACACGCTCTCCGCGTGCTCCTCCACAAGCTCTGCCCAGCTGGGCATGTCCCCCTCCCCAGCATCAAAGGCTGCCGTCCCCCGAGCCGTCGAGTCCGGCCCCACCGGGCCATGATCGGTGAACTCCGCGGGAGGTGTGCTGTCAGCCATGGTTGTTATTGTGCACTGCCACCCCGTGACTTTTCTACCGCTACTCCTGAGAAGTTGCTGGCAATCTGGTCCTCGCGCCCGCGGGCCGTACACTAGGCACTGTGAGTGATACTGTTTTTGATGCCCTGAGCGCGTACATTGCGTCGTCAACCCCGGATGATCCCGCCCTCGCTGAAGCCTTGCACGGTGCGGAGGAATACGGGCTTGCTACCCCCGATGCCCCCACCGGCCAGCTGCTCGGCACCGTGGCGGCCCTCGGCGCCTCCCCCGCTGCGGAGCGCGGCGGCGGGGCGATCGCCATCACCCCGGCCTTGGGGCCCATCGCTCTCACCATCCTCCGCGGCCTCCCAGAGAAGGAAACGCTCACGTGCATTGACCCGGAGGTCGAGCACCACACCATGGCCCGCGAGGCCCTCTCCGCCGCCGGCTACCCCGCCAACCGAGCGCGCTTCCTCACCGCCCGCCCGCTCGACGTCATGAAGCGCCTCGCTGCCGGCAGCTATCACCTCATCGTTGCCGACGTCGCCGCCGATGATCTCCCCGCCGTCTACGCCTCCGCCTGGCATCTCCTCTCCCCGCGCGGGGTCCTCGTCCTCATGGATGCTCTTCTCGACGGCACCCTGGCCGATGACTCCCGCCGCGACCGCTCCACCCAGGCCGCACGCCAGCTCTGGGAGCAGGTGCAGGAGAATGAGGACGCCCTCGTCACCCGCCTGCCGCTCGGGGCGGGGCTCATGCTCATCACGAAGCTGCGTTAGCGCCGTACAGGATGAGGGGGAGCACCGCCAGGGTGCTCCCCCTCCGGAGGAAGGTCGTAGTCGGGGGCTTCCTTAGCTTTCGTGGGTCTTGACCACTTCGTTCTTTCCGATCACGACGACGCCGCCATCAGAGACCACGAAGCGCTCTTCATCACGCTGCCGATCCACGCCGATGATCTCCTCGGGGCCAATCACCACGTTCTTGTCGACGATGGCGTGGCGCACCACCGCGCCCTTGCCGATCCTCACGCCCGGCATGATGACCGAGCCCTCCACCGTCGCGCCCTCCGCGACGTGCACATCGGAGGAGAGGACCGAGTTGCGCACGGTCCCGCCGGAGATGATGCAGCCGGTCGCCACCATCGAGGACTGCGCGATGCCGCCCTGGACGAACTTGGCCGGGGGCAGGTTCATCGTGTCCGTCGAGTGGATGGGCCAGCGGTCGTTGTAGAGGTTGAAGACCGGGTGGACGCTGATGAGATCCATGTGCGCCTCGTAGAAGGCGTCGATGGTCCCGACGTCACGCCAGTAGGCGTGGTCGCGCTTGGTGGAGCCGGGGACGTCATTCTGCGTGAAGTCGTAGACGTGGGCGTCGTTGCGGGCGACGAAGGCCGGGATGATGTCCCCGCCCATGTCGTGCTTGGAATCCTCGTTGTCTTCATCGGCACGCAGGGCCTCGATGAGGGCTTCCGTGGTGAAGATGTAGTTCCCCATGGAGGCGTAGGTCATCGACGGGTCGTCCGGGGTGCCGGGCGGATCGGCGGGCTTCTCGAGGAACTCGGTGATCGTGCCGTCCTCGGTGCACTGGATGCAGCCGAAGGCGGTGGCCTCCTCCCGGGGCACGCGGATGCCGGCCACGGAGCAGGACTTGCCGGACTTGATGTGCTCCTCGAGCATCTGGCCGGGATCCATGCGGTAGACGTGATCGGCGCCGAAGACGATGACGAACTCCGGCTTCTCATCATCGATGAGGTTCATCGACTGCAGGATGGCGTCGGCGGACCCCGTGAACCAGCGCTTTCCGAGCCGCTGCTGAGCGGGGACGGACGCGATGTACTGGCTGATCGGGCCGGAGAGCTGCCAGGCTTGGGAAATGTGCCGGTCCAGCGAGTGCGACTTGTACTGAGTCAGGACGGCGATCTTGAGAAAACCAGCATTGACAAGGTTCGAGAGAACGAAGTCAATGAGTCGGTAGGTGCCGCCAAAAGGCACGGCTGGCTTGGCGCGGTCCGCGGTGAGTGGATACAACCGCTTCCCTTCGCCACCGGCGAGAACAATTGCTAGGACGTTGCGTTGACTCCTCACACCCACCAACTTATTAAAAAACCTCACTCCTCGCTGGAATAGTCGCCTTCGCCACGTTTGGTGGCCTCATGCAGGACCTGCCTCAGCTGATTAGGCTCGGTGGCATGAGAGTCGGAATGATGACCAGAGAGTACCCGCCAGAGGTCTACGGCGGAGCGGGGGTGCATGTCACGGAGCTCACGCGGTTCATGCGTGAGATCGTTGAGGTCGACGTCCACTGCATGGGCACACCGCGGGACGCCGAAGGGGTGTATGTGCACGGCGTCGACCCCGCCCTGAAGGACGCCAACCCCGCCATCAAGACACTGTCGACGGGCCTGCGCATGGCTGAGGCCGCAACCAACGTCGACGTCGTCCACTCCCACACGTGGTACGCCGGCCTCGGCGGCCACCTCGCCGCCCGGCTCCACGGCATTCCCCATGTCGCGACGGCACACTCCCTCGAACCCCACCGCCCCTGGAAGCGCGAGCAGCTCGGCGGGGGCTATGACATTTCTTCCTGGTCAGAGAAGAATGCCATGGAGTACGCGGACGGGGTCATCGCCGTCTCCGCGAAGATGAAGGAGGCCATCCTCGAGGCCTATCCGCGGATCGACGAGGACCGGGTCCACGTCGTCCTCAACGGCATCGACACCGAGCTGTGGCAACCGCGGCCGACCTTCGACGATGCCGAGAACTCCGTCCTCCGCGAGTTGGGCGTGGACCCCGACCGGCCCATCGTCGCCTTCGTCGGCCGCATCACCCACCAGAAGGGGGTGGAGCACCTGGTCAAGGCGGCCCACGACTTCGAGGAGGGCGTCCAGCTCGTGCTCTGCGCGGGCGCGCCGGACACCCCGGCCATCGCCGAGCGCATCAGCGCCCTGGTGCAGAAGCTCCAGGAGGAGCGCGAGGGCGTCTTCTGGGTTCAGGAGATGCTCGAGAAGCCGCGCATCCAGGAGATCCTCAGCGCCGCGGACGTCTTCGTCTGCCCCTCCATCTACGAGCCCCTCGGGATCGTCAACCTCGAGGCCATGGCGTGCTCCACTGCCGTCGTCGCCTCCGATGTGGGCGGCATTCCTGAGGTTGTTGTCGACGGAAGCACCGGCGCCCTGGTCCACTGGGACGAGAGCAACCAGGAGGCCTTCCAGCATGACCTCGCCAGTGCGGTGAACGCCATCGTCACCGATAAGGAGCTCGCCAAGAAACTCGGCAAGGCTGGGCTCACGCGAGCGAAGGAGAAATTCTCCTGGGAGACGATCGCCCAACAGACCGTGGACGTCTACCGCTCCCTCCTGTGATGATTTTCACCTCCGAACAGCGTCTCCTGCACTGTTCGGAGGTTGTCACTATCCTGGCACCCACGTGCCCTACTCCCCTGTGAACACCGCAGATTCTCAGCAAAGGACTTCGGCTTGATGACCTCTCCCTACCGCCCGGAATTGCATCTCACCTCCGAGATCGGGGTTCTCAACGCCCCGGCAGGCCTACTCCTCGACGGATCGACCTGGCACCTCTTCCACCAATTCCAGAAGACGGCGGAGGCACCCGCGCGGTGGGCGCACGTGGTGGCCGAGAACACCCCCTTTGACTGGGAGATCTGCAACGACGTCATCGCGCCGCGGGCCGGCGAGATCAAGGTGCGCGCCGGATCAGTGATCTCGCAGGGGGCCGGGGCAAGCCTGTACTTCACCTCCGTGACGGAGACGGGCACCACCGTGCAGCTCGCGCGGCTCAATGACCTCAACGCCAGCATCGCCGAGCTCGAGGAGGAGGCCTCCACCCTGGACCCGGGCGTCCACCGCGTGGGAACAGTCCTGGGGAACACGGCCGACTTCACCGACTTCCGCTCCCCCTGCGTGGTCCACGGCTGGGCGACCGAAGAGGACCGCTCCGGGGGCCACGAGGGCTGGCTCATGCTCGCTCTTACCGGCCCCGCCGAGAGCCCCACGATGGTCGTCCTCTCCTCCCCGGATGGGCAGGACTGGGGCGTCGTCGGCCCCCTCAGCTTTGAGGGTGACTCCGGGCTCCCCGAGGACAGCCCGATTGTGAGCCCGCGGATCATTCGTCTTCACGACGAGGTCGACGACGAAATCCGCGACGTCCTCCTGGTCACCGTGGAGGAGGGCGAGCGCGAGATGGCCGGCTACCTGGTCGGCGAGCTCCAGGGCTCGACGTTCCAGGTGACCTCGCCTTTCACCCGCCTGGACTATGGCCATGACTTCACCCGCCCGCGGAACACCAATGTCACCCCGGGCACCCTCGCCGAGCACGAGCGCTATGACCAGGCGGTGCTCGTGGGGTTGATGAATGGCTCGGGGCGCCGCGATGAGCCGGAGAAGCACCTCTCCTGGGATGCCGAGGGCTGGGTCAACTGCCTGAGTTTGCCGCGCATCGCAACGCTCCAGCAGGGCGTTCTCTACCAGACACCGACCTCGGGGATCATCGATGCCGTCGCTGAATCGGATGCGGCGTACGCGTGGACGGGAATTGGCGAGGTGAGCAGCGGCGGCGCGATCACCGTGGACATCCTCGACGCCGAGGGCTCACCCGCAGCCCGCGTCACGCACCGCGGCGATGCGGTGGAGCTTGATCGCTCGCTGAGCCCGCATCACCGCGAGGATCCTGTTGCCGTGGCTCCCCTGCTCGAGGCCGATACGGATGCACTGACGATCATCGTCGATGGCTCCACCGTGGAGGTCTTCGCCGACGGCGGCGTGGCGACGCTCTGCAGCCGCGTGTACATCGACGGCGGATGCTCCGGCTTCTCCGTGCACACCGAGGGCGAGGCCACCCTCCTCCGCTCCTATGAGCGCCAGTCCCGCGAGCGCTACTCGGGCATCTTCCCCGACACCGACGACGCCGACTTCTCCATCGACGACCTCTGGGCGGAAGACGAGAACGTCTGGGGCGACGACGAGGACGAGGGCCTGGTGCGGTAGTCGCCGCGCACTGGGCTAGGCCTTAAGAAAGAATCCCAATCCTGCTTGAGCCATCATACAGATGTGGCTGAAGCAGGATTTTTAGCGCGATAGCGATTGGTTCGGCATCCGCCCTTGGCGCTCGACTTTATCGCCATCCCAATAAAAGCGCACGGGGGTGGTAAAGCGCGAAATATACGCAGCTGCCTCACCCGAGCGATGGAATTCCTCATAGTCGATGTATTGAACAGCAAGCGCCTCCCCATCAGGAGTGACTTCATAAGCCTGCTGCTGGTGTTCAGTATCGTCTACACCAATATATTTTCCCTTGTGGAAAAATATCAGGTAAGTAAAGTAATCGGGAGAGGCGTGACCCGCCGGCCCAACAATAGCGTAGCTGAGCTCCGAACACGGAGAATAATTACTTTCCCCCCTATACTCCCAGCTTATTGGGGAATAGCCTTCAAGCGGATAGCGAGCATTCACATCATCAACAGCCGCAAGCACTTCGCTCGCTTGGGGGTCCACCGCACAGTTCTTAGGATGGGCTTTGTGCTGGAGAGTCACGCCCACATAGACTCCCACAGCGGCTGCGAGGATGATTACCGACACAGCGAGAATCACGAGTAGCACTCTCAGCGTGCTCGCATTCTTCATAGTTTTTAGGACCCTCTCCGGGCGCTATCCACACACAGCTTCACCATATGTCGCCCTTAGCGTGAGCCGAGGTGAGTGTTCGGGATACGGCCATCATATTGCACTGAATCGCCGTCCCAGTAGTAGTGGACATGACTGTTATAAAGAGGCGCAGCCATGTTGTTCTGACCCGACTTCTCCAAGGCCTCCCAATCGCGATAGACCACATCGAGGCCATCACCATTTTCCTCGATTTTCTGTACCTGCTGCGGATACGTGCTGTCCACTCCCAGATATTCGCCATCATGGAAGAACAGGAGGAGGGTCGCAAATTGAGAATTCGTGATATCCCTTTGGTCGAGCTGGGCATAGCTCAGCGTCGCACAGGGCGAATAGTTGCTGTTCCCTTCATATTCCCACCCAAACTCGTTGGGATATTTCTCGCTCGCTTCATGGATAGCCATCAGAACCTCGCTGGCGTGGGCATCGACGGTACAGTTTCGTGCCTCCGGCGTCGGCGAGGATTCACTCGTCGTTTCCGTCGAGCTCTCCGCAGCAGAAGGGCTCGGCTGAGCGGAGCTTACCGAGGAAGTAGGGCTTCCCGACGCCTCGCGAGAAGAGGAGGAATCACTCATGGTGACTCCGAAGTACACCCCCACTGCAACGGCGAGTATGGCCACCGCAACACCAAGAAGTGAAAGGAGGATTGTCAGCGTCTTATTGTTATTCATCAGCGGGCTACTCCCAGCCGGGTGATTGCGGCCTTGGCGGTGACGACGAGGCTCTCGGGCAGAAGCTCGATGCGCTCGGCAAGGTCGTCGGGGTCAATGTGTTGGGCGGAGGGGCTCATCCCGATTTGGGCGGCGATCGCCTCCTGGTCGAGCTTCATGGGGAAGCGTACCGAGCGGGGCTCGCCCACAACGCTCAGGTGTCCCTCGGATTGCGCGATGAGCTGCTCGACCTTGTCGCTTTCTACATCGCGGATGCCCAGCGGGGCACGGAGCTCACTGAGGTGCCCCGGCTCTGCGGTGAGGACAACGACCTCTCCCCCGGGCTTGAGAACACGGGCGAACTCGGCGACGTTCCGGGGTGCGAAGACCACGGTCATGACGTCGACGGAATCATCCTTGAGCGGGAGCCTCGCGCAGGCGTCGGCCATGATGGCCGCAGCGCGCGGGTGGCATCGCGCAAGGTGACTCGCAGCCGCCGAGGACACGTCAATGCCCAGGCCCCGAGACCCCGCCACGGAGTCCAGGGAGTGGGCCAAATAGTAGCCGGTTCCAGCGCCGATCTCGCAGATGAGCGGCGAGGCGTCGTCGGGAACACCGGCATCATCGAGGGAGTCGTGCACCGCGCCGGTCACGGCCTCGACGAAGGGGGCGAAGTGCCCGCCGGAGAGGAAGGCCTCCCGGGAGGCGATCATCGCGGGGTCGTCGCCCTCTGAGGAGTCGGGGCGGAGTGTCAGATCGGCGTAGCCGGAGGCATCGACGTCGTAGCGGTGGCCGGTCATCGAGACCACATGCGATAAGGAGGAATTAAGGCGTAGCGATGAACCATCCTGCGGGTCAGCCAGGATATCGATGATCTCACGGAGCACGTCGGGCACCCATCCTCTCTGCGTGGAATGGTCTTATGCTACCCATACTCGTGGAGGTGGTGTGCACACGCCCCCTCGACTGTGCCGGGGCTTTAGCTCTCGGCTGCTTCGGTGAGTTTGGCGCCAAGTTCGGCAGCTTCCTCGTGGCTGAGTTCCACGACCAAACGGCCACCCCCATCGGAAGGAATCCGCATGACGATCTTCCGGTTTTCGACGACGGCCTCCATCGGACCGCTGCCCGTACGGGGTTTCATCGCTGCCATATGAACCAGGCTCCTCACTGAGATTATCAAGTTACCATTTCTAGCCTAGTCTCTTTTTTCCTCCGTGAGCATGGCATGCGCGGATTCTAATGCATCGAGGCGGTGCTGAAGGGAAGCAATAACCTCCTCGACCTGAGCCGGGTGATAGCCGCGGAGGACGACGTCGAAACGCACATCATCGATCCGCCCTTCCGCCACCGCCTGGGCATTGTCGTGCCGTTGCACGGCGTCCTCGCTCGGGGCCTGGCGCTCGCCGCGGCCCACGACGAGGGACACCAGCCAGATAAACAAAGCCCCGAACACGGCCAAAGCAAAGAACATGGCTATCCAGCTCAGCATGGGGAGTCTCCTTGGATCTCGCTCAGGGGAGGTCGTTCGCTAACCGACTGTCGGTCTATTAAGGTAGCAGCAACAATCTCCGCCATGGGGGACAATTCCTCCAGCGGACGGTTCCGGTGCGCCCTCGGGCCCAGCTCCACGCTGCGGATTGCCCCCGGGCCCCAGCGTCGTGCCACGTCGACGAGCAGACCGGCTTCCACCCCGTACCCCTCGACGAAAGGCACCCTCCGCGCCACCGAGCGCCGCACGGCGTACTCCCCCGC
Organism: Corynebacterium uropygiale; assembly: GCF_021568315.1. Taxonomy (GTDB): domain Bacteria; phylum Actinomycetota; class Actinomycetes; order Mycobacteriales; family Mycobacteriaceae; genus Corynebacterium; species Corynebacterium uropygiale. The sequence goes on along the minus strand of NZ_JAKGSI010000003.1, from coordinate 197,231 downwards.
GAGCGGCTGGGGGATGTGGGAAAGCTCCGGGTAGAGAAGAGCCATGATGGGTTTCGCGCACAGCTCCGTCACCCGTCCACCGCCCGAGGGCTGCCCCTCAAACATCCGGGTGTAGGAGGCCTTGACCAGGTGAACGCAAGGGTCCGCCAGAGGGGCGGCAAGGCGGCTCACCATGTCGGGCTGAGGGTTCTCGAGGTCGGCGTCGACAAACACAATGGCCTCCCCTCGTGCGGCTGCCACCCCGCGCCAGAGCGATTCCCCCTTGCCGGGTCGGGGCGGGATGCCGGGGAGGATGGAACGCCAGTTGAGGACCGTCGCCCCGGCCTCGCGGGCGCGTTCGGCGGTGTGGTCCGTCGAGTCGGCGTCGATGACCAGGATCTCGGTGGGGGCGTCCGCGGCGACGGCGCGCACGACGTCGGCCACGGTGGCCTCCTCGTTGAGGGCGGGAATCACCACGCTGACGGTGCCGGGTGCGCTCATGCGAGGCCTCGAATCGTGTGCGCTGGGGGGATCCTCCCCTCGATGGCGCAAATCATCCGCAAGGTGTCCATGGTCTCGCGGACCTCGTGCGAGCGGAAAGCCGCCACCCCGTGCGCCACGGACCACGCCGTCGCGGCCAGGGTGCCGACAAGCCTCTCCCCCACCTCACGGTCCAGGGTCTCCCCCACGAAATCCTTATTCGACAGTGCCATGAGCACGGGCCAGCCCGTCGCCACGATCTCATCAATGCGACGCAGGAGCTCCAGCCCGTGGAAGGTGTTCTTCCCGAAGTCGTGGGTCGGGTCGATGAGCACGAGCTCTTCCGGGCAGCCGCAGGCCACCGCGTGTTCTGCCTGCCGCGTGGTCTCCGCGATGACATCAGCCACCACGTCATCAAAGTGCACGCGGTGCGGGCGCGTGCGCGGCGTCACCCCACCCGTGTGCGAGCACACGTAGCCCACGGAGAGCTGGCCGGCCACCTCGACAAGCTCCGGGTCATAGCCCGCCCACGTGTCATTGACCAGGCCCGCGCCCGCCTGCACGGCAGCCTCCGCCACGGGCGCTCGCCACGTGTCCACAGAGATGAGCACGTCCGGGTGTTTGTCATGCACCGCCGCGATAAGCGGCACCACCCGCTCGATCTCCTCCTCCACATCGACGACGGGCCCCGGCCCCGCCTTCACCCCGCCGATATCAATGATCGTGGCCCCGTCCGCGATGACGGCGTCGGCGCGCTGGACGGCGGCGTCGATTTCGAAGGTCGCGCCGCGGTCGTAGAAGGAGTCCGGGGTGCGATTGATGATCGCCATCACCGCGGGGACGGGATGAAAGAGGGACTGGGGCTCAGTCACGAGCGGCCCTCCGTCGTTCCACAATGTGCTCCACCGCGTCGGAGACGGAGTCGGTGAGGTAGATGAGGTCGGGGTCCTCGGGGTCAATCATGCCCTCGGCGACGAGGCGCTCCCGGATCCATCCGACCAGCCCCGACCAAAACTCCGTTCCCATGAGCACGATGGGATAGTGGGTGACCTTGCCGGTTTGGACCATGCAGAGGACCTCGAAGAACTCGTCGAGGGTCCCGAATCCGCCCGGGAGGCAGACGAAGGCCTCGGAGTACTTGAGGAACATCGTCTTGCGGGCGAAGAAATAGCGGAAGTTCATGCCGAGGTCGACCCAGTCGTTGAGCTTCTGCTCGAAGGGAAGCTCGATGCCGAGGCCGATGGACAGCCCACCGGCCTCGCTCGCCCCACGGTTGGGGGCCTCCATGAGGCCTGGGCCGCCGCCCGTGATGACGGCATAGTCCTGGGCGGCGAGGGCCTCGCCGAGCTCGCGGCCCGTCGCGTACCAGGGGTCCTCGCGGCTCACCCGGGCAGAGCCGAAAACCGCCACGGCCTTGGGCAGGCTCGCCAGGGCGTCGAAACCCGTGACGAACTCCGACTGGATGCGCAGGATGCGCCACGGATCGGCGTGCAGCCAGTCATGATCCGAGCCCAGCTCAAGAAGCCGCTGGTCATAGGTGGATCGCTGGCGGTCGCTTTCCTCCCCGCGCCGCATGAGCACGGGGCCCCGCAGCATTCGTTGGCTTCTCTTGCGCCTTTCCACCATCTCGTTACTCCCCTCGCAGCCACCGCAGAAGCGTGTCGGCCACATCGCTCACCATCGATACCGGACATTGCTCGTCCTTCTTGTGAGCATAGGAGGGATCCCCCGGCCCGAAGTTCACGGCCGGGATTCCCATCTCGGAGAATCGGGCCACATCCGTCCAGCCATACTTCGCGCGGAAGTTCCCGCCCGTGGCCTTGACCAGCTCCGCAGCCGCAGGACGGCTGAGACCGGGCAAAGCCGCAGGGCTTTCATCGTCGACCTCGTAGCTCACCCCTTCTTCCTTCTCGACGCCCAGAACATCGAGCATGTGCTCCATGGCTTCAGCGAGGCTGCGGTCAGGGGCGAAGCGGAAGTTGACGAACATCCAGGCGTCGTCGGGGATGGTGTTCGTCGCGACACCACTTTCCACGTGGACGATATTCAGCCCCTCCCGGTACTCGCAGCCATCGATCTCCACCCGGCGCGGCTCATAGGCCGTGATCCGGGAGATGATCGGCGCGAGGCGATGCATGGCGTTCACACCCATCCAGGAGCGGGCCGAGTGGGCGCGCACCCCCTCCGCGCGGATCCGCAGGCGGATCGAGCCCTGGCAACCGGCCTCGATCATGGCGCCGGAGGGCTCGCCGAGGAGGGCCACCTCGCCCTCAATCCACTCGGGGTGGGCCTTCTGCAGGTGTCCGAGACCGTTGTACTCGGCGGCCACCTCCTCGGATTCATAGGCGACCATGGTGAGGTCCCGCTGCAGGCGAGGATCATTGGCGCACACCGCGAAAGCGTGAAGGTACACCGCGAGACCCGACTTCATGTCCACGCTGCCGCACCCGAAGAGGGTGTCTCGCCCCTCGGCGTCCGGGGCGCGGTGGGAGGGGACGTTATCCGCGATGGGGACGGTGTCCATGTGCCCGGCCAGCACCACCCGTGCCCCCAGCCCCCGCTGCGTGCGGGCGACAACATTGTTCCGATAGCGCAGCACCTCAACATTCGGGATTCGACGGAGGGCCGCCTCGATAGCGTCGGCAATCTCCTCTTCATGGAATGAGGGACTGGGGATGTCGACGAGGGCTTCCGTCAGGGCGATGGGGTCGATGGTGAGGTCCAGGGCGTGCGTCGGTGTCGTCATTCTTCACACCCTACTGAAGGGATCCCGCGGAGGGGCGGCCAGCGGCCAGGGAGTGATGATAGCCACGGCAACCCCCATCCTCGGCCCCAAGACGGCGCATTGAATGTGATGATTATTCCCACGTAAAATGGCACTTTGTGACCACCCTCGGAGCAGTAGCCACTGGTATAGCCAATATTGCGATGGATGGGACCGTCCTCGACACCTGGTTCCCCGCACCGCAACTCATCGACTCGTCGACGGAACCCGCCCCCGATGGCCAGCCCGCCACCGGCACCCGTCGGCTGTGGGGGCGGGAGCTCTCCGCGCGGATGATCGCCCTCATCTCCCTCGATGAGGACCGCATGGTCGAACAGGTGGCGGTGCGCACGAGGATCGCTGATCTGCAGCAGCCTCCCGTCGACGCCCACGACGTCTACCTCCGCCTCCACCTCATGTCGCACCGCCTCGTCGAGCCGGGCAGCATCACCATGACCGGGGCGATTGGGCTGCTCTCCGACGTCGTGTGGACGAACAAGGGGCCCTCCACCCCGCAGAACTTTGAGCTCGTGCGTGCCCGGCTGCGCACCCGGGGGCTCATCCACGTCTATGCGATCGACCGGCTGCCCCGCATGGTCGACTATGTGGTGCCCAACCAGGTGCGCATCGCCGAGGCGGAGCGGGTGCGCCTGGGGGCGCATCTCGCGCCGGGGACGACGGTGCAGCGGGAGGGCTTTGTCTCCCATGATTCGGGCTCGCTGGGGCCGTGCAAAATCGAGGGCCGGCTGTCGTCGGGGGTAACCCTTGGGGAGGGGTGCCAAGTGGGACTCTCCGCCTCCATCATGGCGGAGCGTCAGGAGGATGGTTCGCGGCGGCCGCTGAGCGTCGGCAAGGACTGTCACTTCGGTGTTTCCGCAGGTCTTCTGGGTATGAGCATCGGTGATGGGTGTGAGATCGGGACCAAGATCATCCTCGAGAAGAGCACCGTCGTCTACGATGCGGACCGGGATTGCCTCACGAGCGGGGCGGAGCTAGAGGGGCGTTCCGGGTGGACCCTCCGCACCGAGGCGGGGCATCCGGAACCTGTTGTCCGGGGTCTTCAGTAATGTATCCCTCATGGAGAACACAGAAAGCAACAAAGGTGAGCTGGGAAATGGCTTAAAAACTCGCCATCTCACCATGATGGGGCTGGGCTCAGCCATTGGCGCCGGCCTCTTCCTCGGCACGGGGGTGGGCATTCGCGCCGCGGGCCCGGCCGTCCTGTTGGCCTACCTCATCGCGGGGATCATCGTCGTCCTCGTCATGCAGATGCTCGGTGAGCTCGCCGCCGCCCGGCCGGCCTCGGGCTCTTTTGCCACCTATGCGCGTCAGGCGCACGGCCACTGGGCCGGGTTCACCCTGGGCTGGCTCTACTGGTTCATGCTCATCATGGTTCTCGGGGCGGAGATGACCGGCGCTGCCGCCATCATGGGCGCCTGGTTTGACGTGGCGCCCTGGATACCGGCGCTCGTCTGCGTCATCTTCTTCGCCGTGGTGAACTTCACGCAGGTGCGTGGCTTCGGCGAGTTCGAGTTCTGGTTCGCCTTCATCAAGGTGGCGGTTATTCTCCTCTTCCTCGTCGTCGGTGTGCTCCTCATCTTCGGCCTGCTGCCGGGGAGCACCTTCGTCGGGACGTCGAACTTCCTCTCCCAGGGCTTCATGCCGCACGGGATCTCGGGTGTTGCGGCCGGGCTGCTGGCGGTGGCCTTCGCCTTCGGCGGAATTGAGATCGTCACCATCGCGGCGGCCGAGTCGGAGAATCCCTCCGTCGCCATCCGCACCGCGGTGCACTCCGTCATCTGGCGCATCGCCGTGTTCTACCTCGGGGCGGTGCTGGTCATCACCTTCCTCATGCCCTATGACACGATCTCCGGAGCCGACTCCGCCGCCGAATCCCCCTTCACCATCGTGCTGAAGATGGCGAACATTCCGGGCGTCGTGGGCTTCATGGAGGCGGTCATCGTGCTCGCTCTCCTCTCCGCCTTCAATGCGCAGATCTACGCCACCTCGCGGCTATGCCACTCGCTCGCCCGGGAGGGCGATGCCCCGCGCATCTTCGCCGTCACCAACAGGAACGACGTTCCCATCAACGCCGTCATCCTCTCCATGGTGTTCGCCTTTGTCTCCGTGGGGCTCCAGTGGGCGAACCTCTCCGGCCTGCTGGACTTCCTCCTCAACGCCGTGGGCGGCTGCCTCCTTGTCATCTGGATTGTCATCGCGACGAGCTACCTCAAGCTGCACCCCGAACTCGAGCGCAACAACGAGATCGCCACGGTCCGGCTGCCCGGCTACCCGGTGCTCCCGATCCTCGCCCTCGTGCTGCTCGCCGGGCTGGTGATCCTCATGCTCTTCGACCAGGGAGCACGCTCGGAGATCACCTCCGTCAGCGTCATCGTGGTGGTTCTCATCGTGCTGTCCTTCTTCTCCCGGCGCTCCACCCAGCGCAGTGCCGCCCGCTCGAAGTGATCGGGTAATCTCAGGCGCATGACTGCGTATCGAGCACTTGGACTAGCGACCATCACCGACGACGGCACGGTCCTCGACGCCTGGTTCCCCAGCGCCGAGACCACCGAGGAGTCCCTCGACGCCGGCACCACCCGTGTCGACGCCACCAGCCTCCCCGAGGAGCTCGCTCCCCTCTGCGGACGCGACGAGGCTCGCCAGGTGGAGCGCGTCGGGATCGAGACCCGCATCGCGGATCTCAGCTCCCCGGCAGCCGATACGTACGACGCCTACCTCCGCCTCCACCTTCTCTCCCTGCGGCTCATCCAGCCGCACGGCGCGAACATGGACGGCATCTTCGGGAAGCTGAGCAACGTCGTGTGGACCAACCACGGTCCGTGCGCTGTCGAGGGATTCGCCCTCACCCGCGCCCGCCTGCAGGCCCGCGGCCCGGTGACCGTATACTCCATTGACAAGTTCCCCCGCATGGTCGATTACGTCACGCCCTCCGGCGTGCGGATCGGCGATGCTGACCGCGTGCGCCTGGGGGCCCACCTCGCCGAGGGCACCACGGTCATGCACGAGGGCTTCGTCAACTTCAACGCCGGGACGCTCGGGCACTCCATGGTGGAGGGACGCATCTCCGCGGGTGTCGTGGTCGATGACGGATCCGACGTCGGCGGCGGTGCCTCCATCATGGGCACCCTCTCTGGCGGCGGCAAGGAGGTCATCTCCATCGGGAAGCGCTGCCTCCTCGGCGCCAACGCCGGCGTGGGCATTTCCCTCGGCGATGACTGCGTCGTGGAAGCCGGGCTCTACGTCACCGCAGGCACCAAGGTTGTTCTCCGCGGGGACGCAGCCGCCGCCTTCCACCTCGAGGACGGCGCCTCGATCAAGGCCAAGGAGATCTCCGGCGCCAATGGCCTTCTCCTCCGGCGCAACTCCCTCAACGGGGCTGTTGAGGCCGTGACCTGGAAGGCCGAGGCCGTTCAGCTCAACGCTGACCTCCACGCCAACTAACTCCGCACCTGCCGCGGCACGACGACACCGCGGCAGGGAACACAAAGAGCGCGCACGATATCTCCACCGTGCGCGCTCTCTTCTATCTTCACCCACTCCGGGACGCCCAGCGTCCGGGAATCTCGGACTCCCCTACGTGCTTCTAGACGGGCTCGGCATCCTCCACCACCGTGGTCTTCTTCGGCTTACGGAAGGCCCAGATCTTGTTGAGGATGAAGTTCACCGGCATGGAGACAAAGGTGCCGATGAGGTTCGCCCAGTACAGGCGGGTGCGCAGGCCCGTCGAATCATCGAAGATGTCCGTGGGCAGGGAGATCGGCGAGTTCGCGTTCATGAGGCTCGTCGCGACCAGGAGGTTGACGACGAGAGCGCCGACCCCCGTCATGAGGAAAGCGATATAGCCGCGCCACCACCGGGGCTTGAAGCTCCCCTTGAATGTCCACCAGCGATTGAGCTGGTAGTTCCACGTGTTAGCCACGACGAAGGCGATCGTGAGGAAGATGTGATACCAGCGGATGTGGAAGCGGGATCCCAGGAGGTTGAGAAAGGGATCGTCCGGGAGGATGGAGAGGACGTCCCCGAAGAAGCGGCGCACGATGATGAGCACCGCGAAGTTCACGAAGACACCCGAGCCTCCGACGATCCCGAACTTGAGAAACTGCAGCACGGCACCGTCGCGGCCGCCGAGCTTCTCAACGATCCTCGCGTACAGCGAAGGGGAAGTTGGGGAAGTTGGAGAAGACGCGTCACTCATTACTGTTCATCACCGCGGAGCCGACGGGCAGCCGCAGCGATGTCCTCATCGGAGCCCGTGAGGCCGATGCGGACGTGCTTCTCCCCCTCCGGCCCATAGAAGGCGCCGGGGGCGACGAGGATGCCTCGCTGGGCGAGCCAGTCCACGGTGGCCCAGCAGTCCTCCTCGCGGGTGGCCCAGAGGTAGAGTCCCGCGTCCGAGAGATCGATGCGGAATCCGGCGTCGACGAAGGCCGCCATGAGCGTGGCGCGGCGGCCAGCATAGCGGAGCTTCTGGATGCGCTCCTGGTCATCGTCCTGCGCGGCGGCCAGCGTGGCGGCCTGGACGGGCGTCGGCATCATGAGGCCAGCATGCTTGCGGACACCGAGAAGCTCCTGGATGAGGGCCTCATCGCCGGCGAGGAAGCCGGAGCGGTAGCCCGCAAGGTTGGAGGTCTTGGAGAAAGAGTGGATGGCGAGGAGGTTGCGGTGATCGCCGTCGCACACGCGCGGGTCGAGGATGGACACGGGCGGGTGCTTCTCCTCGTTCCAGCCGAGGCCGAGGTAGCACTCATCGGAGGCGATGATGACGTCACGCTCGCGGGCAAACTCGACGACCTTGCGCAAGTGATCGACGCCGAGGACCTTGCCGGTGGGATTGCTCGGGGAGTTGATGAAGATGAGCGACGGCCTGGCCGGGCCGATCTTCAGCAGGGAGTCCGAGCGGAGGACCGCGCAGCCGGCGAGGAGGGCGCCCACCTCGTACGTCGGGTAGGCGAGCTCGGGGATGACGACCGTGTCTCCGGCACCGAGCCCCAGCGTGGTGGGCAGCCAGGCGATGGCCTCCTTCGTCCCAATGACGGGAAGGACGGCCTTCTCGCTCAGCCCGCTCACGTGATAGCGGCGCTCCAGGGAGGCCACCAGCGCGGCACGCAGCTCAGCGGTGCCGGCCGTCTGGGGATAACCCGGGTCGGGCGCCGCTTCCGCCAAAGCCAGCTGGATGCCTGGCGCTACCTCGTCCACCGGGGTGCCGACGGACAGATTGATCATTCCCTCGGGGTGCTGGGCGGCGGTAGTCTGCGCGTCGGCAAGCAGGTCCCAGGGGAACGTGGGCAGGGCGGAGAGAAGCGGCGTCCTCGTCATGAGCTAGTCCTGATTCTGTGGGGGGAGGGAGTCGACAAAGGGCGGGTCAAAGTCCTGCGGCCCGAGCCGGGAAGCCCCGCCGGGGGATCCCAACGAGTCGAAGAACGCGACGTTGGCGTCATAGTACTCCGCCCACTCATCCGGCACATCGTCCTCGTAGAAGATGGCCTCGACGGGGCAGGCGGGCTCGCAGGCGCCGCAGTCCACGCACTCGTCGGGGTGAATGTAGAGGGAGCGCTTCCCTTCGTAGATGCAGTCAACAGGGCATTCTTCCACGCAGGCGCGATCCATCACGTCGACGCAAGGCTGGGCAATAATGTACGTCATTCCAGGTCTCTCACAACTCCAGAAACGAATAGGGTGAAGATCTATAGTTGTTCGATCCGGCTGCGCAGCAGCGGCCAGGCTCCTCCGGCCATCCCAGCGATGAGCAGCACGAGGCTGCGCATACTGGAGCCGAGGAGCTGATCCCCCGTGATCGCCGGGCCGAATAAGAGCAAGAAATAGCCCACCAACCACGACAGGACGGGGATCGCAACGACCCCTATGTTACGACTCCACAAGAGCGCGGTTCTAGTTAGCACACCATTAAAAAGCGCGGCGATGACGATGGTGATGGGGAACATCACAGAACCCCCGCCGGGGAGAGTCAGGCGACTATGCACATACGCGCACTCGATAAACAGCGAGATAAGGGAGCCCGCGCACAGCCACATCATGGCCACCGCGACCTCCCCGCGCGAATAGGGCCGGCCCGCGTCCTCCGCCTGCTCAGACTTAGCGTTCATGCGCCCACTCCAGGCCATCCCACGGCAGGTGCGCCCCCTCCGGGAGCGGGGCTCCGCCGCCGAGGCGGAAGTCCTCATGGTCGAGGATCGGCTGGGCAATGAGGTTGGAGAGGGCCCACACCGCCGGGCAGGCGTCGTCGTTATTCACGACGGCCACCGCGCGGTGAGGATTCGTGAGCGAGAGATCGCCATCAGCCACCCAAATCTGCGTGGCGTGGGCCTTCATGGCGCGCACCTTCGCGCCGAAGCTCTCCGCGCTGAGCGGGACGCGCACCTCCATGCCGATCGCCGAAGGGAGCTCCCCCGGCTCGGCGTGGCGCCAGCCCTCCGGGACCTGGCCGATGGCGGCGAGCCCGGCATCCTGGGCGGCCTCGTCCACATAGGAGAACAGAATCCGCTGGACATCCCAGGTTCCGGACTCGCGGAGGCGGCGCACCGCGGCCAGGGTGATCTCGTGGGCGCGGATGTGATCCGGGTGGCCGTAGCCGCCCTCGGGGCCGTAGGTGAGGACGAGGTGCGGACGCAGCTCGGCCATCGTGTCCGCGAGCGCGTCCACGCCCTCCTCCCCGGAGGAGACGAAGGCGCGCGGGTGCGAGTGCGCGGGATCCCCCGCCATCCCAGAATCCCGCCAGCGGCCGGCGCCGCCCAGGAAACGGCCACTCACGCCGAGCTCCGCGAGAGCCTGGGCCAGCTCACCGATCCGAAAGCCGCCGAGCTGGTCGGCCTCATCGGCAATGAGCTGCTGGAAGGTCTCACCGATCACCTCGCCCTGCTCCCCGAGGGTGCACGTCACGACGGTCACCTCCGCGCCCGCCTGCCCGAGGGCATGGAGGGTTCCGCCCATGGTGATGGACTCATCATCGGGGTGGGCGTGGACGGCAAGGACACGCAGTCCTCGCAGGTCAGGGGAAGTCTCCACGGTGTTAATCCTCTCCGCTGTTCTCGCGTTCCTCGGGGCTGGCGGTGCTCGTTGCAGTGCTGCTCTCCGCGCGCTGCCACGTGGCAAGGCTCGACAGCCCTGTGGGCCAGCGCTCGAGGTCAGGGTCCGGCCCCACCATACCGTGGCCGAGCGCCATCACCCGAGTCTCCCGAAGAATCGGCAGACTGAGGTGCTCCGTCTCCTCGACCTCCGTCGCCAGCTCCTCACCCTCTGAGCGGGACCCCGGCGCCGCGAGGAGTTCGGCCAGGTGGGCGTCGAGCCCCTCATCGCAGAAGCCAGAGAGGTTCTCGAAGCGCGGCAGGGAGCTCGGGCTCGGGCGCGGGGTGGTGGTTTCGGGGCTCGCGGTGGGGGTCTCGGAGGGCTGCTCCGCCGCCGCGGGGCTCGTGCCGCCCGCGCACTGGTAGCGCGAGGCCACGGACACCGGATCCCCGTTGATGTCTTGCCAGGTCATCACCGCATCCACTGAGCCGCCGGGCAGGAGGGTTCCGCTGAGCTCCTCGAGGGTGGCGCTGCGCACCTGCGCCTCGATGCCGGCGTTCTTAAGGATGTCGACGGCCGCCCGCGCCGCGCTGAGTGAGGAGGCATCGGCGGGGTCGGCGCCGATGACGAAGGGGCGTTCCGCGCTCTCGCTCGCAAGCTCCCGGAGGCTGTGCGCTCGGGTGTCCTCGTCGATGCCGCTGCTCGCCGCCGCAACCTCGGACTCCCCTGCCGCGGCCAGCGACGAGGAGCGCCCGGCCGCCAGCCGCGCGAGCACGTCAGTGTCCAGCACCGAGGACAAAGCCGCCCGGCGCACGCGCAGCCGCGTCAGCGGAGAACGCACGTTATACACGAGGCGCAGCTGCCGGGCCGTACGATACGTGCGCACCTGCGTGTGCGGGATGAGGCCAAAGGTATCGACGCTCGTCTCCTGCGGCGTCATGTCCACCAGCGAAATCTGCCCGGTGCGCAGCTGCTCGGCGCCGCTCAGCGGGTCGCGCATCTCCACCAGCTGGATGCGCTCCACGGAGGCCGGATTCTTCCCCCAATAGCGATCATTACGATGCAGCGTGATGAGCCCGCGCTGCTGATCGAGGTTCGCCACGAGGAAGCGCCCGCCCGCCGCCGGCACCCCCTTCCTCAAGGCCTGCCCGAAATTCGCCGTATCCCCCAGGACATGCGCGGGGAGCAGGTGTTGGAAGAGGCGCGACAGGTCCCCCACCGGCGAGGAGAAATCCACATCCACCTGCAGGCCATTGTTGCCGACGCGCAGGTCACTCACCGAGCGGTACACCGCAGAATCCTTAGCGCCCGGGGTGTGGAGGATCCCCTCCCACAGGTAGCGGAAGTCCGCCCCGGTGATTGGGGTGCCATCGGACCACTGGGCCTCCGGGCGGAGGATATAGCGAACGGTGGACTGCGCGCCGGGGGCCGGCTCGATCTCCTTCACGGAGCTCACGAGGTCCTCGTTGAGGTGCCCGTCCACGTAGACGCTGGGGAAGATGGCGTCGGCAAGGGAGGCCACGAGGGCGCAATCATCGCTCATGAGGTGCGGGTTTACGCCGTTGACCAGGGGGTCCACGCCGACGGAGATGTCCGGGCGCGAGTCATCGGGCGCATCCTCGCGGGCCGGCTTCTCCGCCTCCGGGGCCGGGGCCTCAGCCTCCTGGGCCTGCGGTTCCTCGATGGGCGGCGGGCCGGGGTTGGCCATGCATCCGCCGAGGAGGATCGTGCTGAGGAGGAGGACCCCGCAGCGCGTGAGGGGGCGCGCGCCGCCGGGGCGAGTGCTGGGACTCACCGTGGGATGTGTCATGCTCGTCTCCTCATCCTCCGCGGCGCGGACTCCTCGTTTCTGGTGTTACTTGTTGCGAGCCTTCGCCCGGGCGCGGGCGCGGCCGCGCTCCGTCGCGGAGAGCTCCACCTTGCGCACCCGGAGGATGTCCGGGGTAACCTCCACGCACTCGTCCTGGCCACAGAATTCCATGGCCTCGTCGAGGGAGAGCGTGTGCGCCTTCGCGAGGGTGACCGTCGCCTCCGAGGTCGCGGAGCGCATGTTCGTGAGCTTCTTCTCGCGGGTGATGTTGACGTCGATGTCCTCATCGCGGTTGTTCGCACCCACCACCATGCCTTCGTAGGCCTCGGTGCCGGGCTCGACGAAGAAGGTGCCGCGATCCGCCAGCTGCTGGAGGGCATAGGAGGTGATCTGGCCGGAGCGGTCCGCCACGAGGGATCCCGTCGCGCGATCCTTGATCTCGCCGGCCCAGGGCTTGAGCCCCTCGGAGTAGTGGTTCGCGATGCCCGTGCCGCGGGTCTCCGTCATGAAGGTCGTGCGGAAGCCGATGAGGCCGCGAGCCGGCACCGAGTACTCCATGCGGACCCAGTCGTCGCTGGTGGTGTCCATGCTGAGCATCTGCCCCTTGCGCGAGGCCATGAGCTGCGTGACCGCACCCTGGTACTCGCCGGGGATGTCGATGACGAGGTGCTCGAAAGGCTCGTGCAGCTTGCCGTCGATCTCGTGGGTGACCACCTGGGGCTTGCCGACGGTCAGCTCGAAGCCCTCACGCCGCATCGTTTCCACCAGCACGGAGAGGGCCATCTCGCCGCGGCCCTGCACCTCCCAGGCATCCGGGCGGTCGGTGGGAAGCACGCGAAGCGACACGTTGCCGATGAGCTCCTGGTCCAGGCGCGCCTTCACCATGCGGGCGGTGAGCTTGTCCCCTCCGCCGCGGCCGGCCAGCGGCGAGGTGTTCACGCCGATGGTCATGGAGATCGCCGGCTCATCGACCGTGATGCGCGGCAGGGCAACGGGGTTCTCGGGATCCGCGAGGGTGTCGCCGATCATGACGTCGTCGATACCCGAGATCGCCGCGATGTCCCCCGCGATGACCTCCTTCACGGGGACGCGGGTCATCCCCACCGTGGAGAGAAGCTCCGCGATCTTGGCGACCTTGACGTGCTGGTTGCCCTCATCGTCGTAGTGGATCCACGCGACCTGCTGCCCCTTGCGCAGCACCCCGGAGTGGACGCGGACGAGGCCGATGCGCCCGAGGAAGGAGGAGGAGTCAAGGTTGGTGACGTGCGCCTGGAGCGGGGCGTCGATGGTGGCCGTCGGCTCCGGAAGCGTGTGGTAGAGCACGTCGAAGAGCTCCTGGAGGTCCTCTGCCTCGGGGGCGCAGCCGTTGCCCGGGTTCTTCGTGCTCGCGCGGCCCTCGCGGCCGGAGGCGTAGAGCACCGGGAGGTCAAGGAGCTGCTCCGCTGCGGCGGCTGCCTCCTCATCGTCGAGGGAGGACGCGAGCTCCAGCAGGAGGTCCTGGGATTCCTCCACGACCTCGTCGATCCGCGCATCCGGGCGGTCCGTCTTGTTCACGCAGATGATGACCGGCATCTTCGCCTCCAGCGCCTTCCCCAGCACAAAGCGGGTCTGGGGAAGCGGCCCCTCGGAGGCGTCGACGAGGAGCACCACGCCATCCACCATGGAGAGCGCACGCTCAACCTCACCGCCGAAGTCCGCGTGACCCGGGGTATCGATGACGTTAATCACCAGGTCATTGCCGTCCTTGCCGGCCCCCTTCCGGCGGATAGCGGTGTTCTTGGCCAGGATGGTGATGCCCTTTTCCTTCTCCAGATCACCCGAGTCCATCACGCGATCAGCGACCTCCTCATGCTCGCTGAACACGCCGGACTGCTCCAGCATGGCGTTGACGAGAGTGGTCTTGCCATGGTCGACGTGGGCGACAATGGCAACATTACGAAACTCAGGGTGAGTGCTCACGAGGTGGAAACTCCTAGACACGATTGCGGGATAGCGTTATTAGAGTACTCCGCGCTCCCCCACGATGCACCTTGCTGCACCGCGTTCCCGTCGCGCTTACCGCTCCCGGCCGCGCCCCCGACCCTGCCGGGTACACTAACGACTGTTTGGGACCCGCCCGTCGTCCAACCCTAGGAGAACCTCGTGCAGCGACCCAGCCAGCATCCCCGCCGTCGCCTCGGCAGCGCCCTCGCCGCGGTGCTCACCGCCGGCAGCCTCCTCAGCCTGCCCGCCGTCACCGCGACGGCCGAGGACGCGCCGAACCACGCCGCTGCAGGGGCCGCCGCCCCGGCGTATGTCACCCTGCCCGACGGGCGCCAGGTGGAGCTGCCCGTCGACGCCCTTGGCCGCCCGAGCCCCGAAGTTCTCCAGCAGATCACCCGCGCGGCGAACACCCCCGGGCTGCCCGAGGACATCCGCGACATGATGCTCGCCGCCGTGTCCTTCTTCTCCGGGGAGATGGGCGGCGGCCCCGAGCTCCCCGAGAACGGCCCCCGGATCCACCAATTCGGTTGGCCCTCCGTGGCCGGGCACTGCATTGGCGGGGCGATGGACTCGGTGGGCAGCGCGCTGGCCGTCGTCGGCCCCTCGGAGATCCCCTCCCCCGGCGCGGGCGAGGGCCAGACCTCCTTCCTCTTCACCGCCCTCGGCACCAAGCCTGCGGAGAAGGATCAGCAGGATTCCCTCCGCGTCCACTGGGTGAACCTCTCCACGCTGCACTACGGCCGCACTGCGCTGGGCAACCACGGCATCAACCCGGATGGGCCGGCCACGGTCTCCGGCACGGCGGACACGGGCCGCGGGCTCATCCTCGCCGGTCTGGAGGGCTCAGTCCGCACAGGTGATGGCACCTGCTCCTTCTCCCCCACCGCCGCTCTCATCGATGCACGATAACCATGGTTGATCTCCACCCCGTCAAGGAAGAACTCTTCGACATCCCGGCGCGCCTCAACATCGACCCGAAGGGCTTCCACCGCGCCGTGGACACGTACGAGCGCACGGACTTCGGCCTCTACATGGGCCGCGGCGCCGATCACCCGCGCTTCGGCTACCTGGAAAGCTGGCTTCTTCCCGCGCTCAGCCTTCGCATCAACATCTTTCACTTCCGCCCCCACGTGACAACGGGGCAACTCTACTACTGCGACGTGGCGGAGATTATCGACGACGGCGAGCGCATGCGCACCCGCGATCTCTATATTGACCTCGTGACACACCGGGACAAGGACCTCGAGGTCCTGGACATCGATGAGCTCGCCGCCGCCACTGCGGCCGGCCTGCTCAGCCCCGCCGACGCGGAGCGCGCCATCGAGGCGACCCTCCACGCCGTCGAGGGCATCACCCGGGCCGGCGATGACCTCATGGCCTGGCTCCGCGCCGAAGGCTACCCCCTCACCTGGGCAGACAGCGTCACCCTTCAGCCAGCGGGCTGACTTGGTGCTGGGCCAGCTCCCAGCGACCCCGCTCCGCGATCCACACGGATGAGCGCAGCGCCGGCTCAGAAGTCTGGCTGCGGATGATCGCCACCCCCTCGCGCGGGATCTGCACGTCGAGGGAACTTGGGCTCAGCCTCCGCGGCTCCTCACCGATGAGGACGAAGTCTTTCCGGCGCGGGGCCCGGCCGCTGCGCAGCCAGTTCTTTTCGCGGAGGGCCAGCTCGTCTTCCTCCCCCTGGGTGGGGAGCTCGAAAAGCCCTTCCTGGCTGGGCGCCGCGGGGCCGGACGGGGCGGGTGCGGCGGAGGCGGAGGCCGTGGCGGTGTCCGCCTCCACCACCTCCCCGGCGCCGGGGAATCCCGGGCCAGTCTCCGGCTTCTTCCCCCGGGAAAAGGCCGTGGCCGCCGCGCGGGCGCGCTCATCGGCGGCCTCGTTGAGCGGATGCCCCGCATGCCCCTTCACCCAGCGAAAATCGACGGCGCCGCGGCGATCGTGGAGGGCCGCGTCGAGCTGCTTGAGAAGATCAACATTCTTGGGCGTGCTCTTGTCCTTCTTGCGCCACCCCTGGCGCTTCCAGCCGGGCATCCACTGCGTGAGCGACTTGATGACGTACTGGCTATCACAGCAAATGACCAGGTCATCCGGCACGTGCGCGGTGGAGAGGAGAAGGTGGAGCACCGACTGCAGCTCCCCCCGGTTGTTGGTGCTCTTCTCCCAGCCCCCGGCCGCCCAGGTGTCGTCGTCGATGTACCAGGCCCAGCCGGCCGGGCCCGGGTTGCCGAGTGCGGAGCCGTCCGCCGCTGCGATGATCGTCATGGCGACTATCGTGCCACACCCGGCATACCCGGCTAGGAGGAGGCCGCTCCCCCGCCGAGCGGAATGCCGAGCCCCGGCACCGCGTCGATGAGGTCGCGGGTGTACTCCTGCTGCGGATGGTGGAAGATGTCATCCGCCGTGCCCTGCTCTACCACGGCACCGTTTTGCATGACGACGATGTCATCCGCGGTCTGGCGGACCACCGCGAGGTCATGCGTGATGAAGAGGTAGGACAGGCCCAGCTCCTCCTGCAGCTGCGCGAGCAGCAGAATGATCTGGTTCTGGACGAGGACGTCGAGCGCGGAGACGGCCTCGTCGAGAACAAGGACCTCCGGCTGGAGGGCGAGCGCGCGGGCGATGGCGATGCGCTGGCGCTGCCCGCCGGAGAGCTCGTTGGGATAGCGGCGCATGGTAGAGGCCGGCATGGCCACCATGTCGAGGAGCTCCGCCACCCTCTTCTCCCGCTCCTTGCGATTGCCCACCTTGTGGAGGAGAAGGGGCTCCTCGATGCTGCGGTAGATGGAATACATTGGGTCGAGGGAGGCATAGGGGTTCTGGAAGACCACCTGCATCTTGCGGCGCATCGCGAAGAGGTCGCGTGCACCGAGCGTCGAAAGATCCGTGCCCTTGTAATAAATCTTCCCCTCGGTGGGGTCGATGAGGTTGAGGATCATGTTCGCCACGGTGGACTTGCCCGAGCCACTCTCGCCGACAAGCGCGAGCGTCGTTCCAGTACGCAGGCCGAAGCTCACGTCGTCGACGGCGCGGAGAACCGACTTCTTCCCCCGCGCGCCGCGCACATCGAACTCTTTCACGAGGTGCGAGACGCGAATAATCTCCGACTCCGTGTCATCTACCCCGCTCTGCGCCGAGCGCGCCACGCGATCCTTCGCAGTGTGGCCTGCGGCCTCGGCCGTCTGGATCCGTGCCGACGCCAGCGAAGGTGCCGCCTGCACGAGGCGCTGGGTGTAGGGGTGGTGCGGGTCCTGGAGGATGTCGAGGCTCGGCCCGCTCTCCACGATCCGCCCACGGTGCATGACCACCAGGTGCTCGGCGCGCTCGGCGGCCAGACCCAGGTCATGGGTGATGAAGAGCAGCGCGGTATTGAGCTCCTCCGCGAGCTTCTGAAGGTGATCGAGGATGCGCTTTTGCACCGTGACGTCGAGCGCCGAGGTGGGCTCGTCGGCGATGAGCAGGTCTGGGCGGGCCGCCAAGCCCATCGCGATGAGCGCGCGCTGGCGCATACCGCCCGAGAACTCGTGGGGGTACTGGCGGGAGCGGCGCTCGGCGTCGGGGAGGCCGGCCTCGCCGAGGAGCTCCGTCACCCGCTGGGGGATCTCCTTCGACGGGACGGTCTTGTTCGCCTGAAGGCTCTCCCCAATCTGGGTGCCGATGCGCCACACCGGGTTGAGGTTGGTCATCGGGTCCTGGGGGACGAGGCCGATCTCCGCGCCGCGGATCTTCTCAAACTCCTTCTCCTCCAGGTGCGTGATGTCGCGCCCCTTGAAGAGGATCTGGCCACTCGTCACCGTGCCCGTACCGGGCAGGAGGCCGAGGATGGACATGGCCGTCGTCGACTTGCCGGAGCCGGACTCCCCCACAATCGCGACCGACTGCCCGGGGTACATCGTGAGGTTCGCGCCGCGGACGGCCTCCACGGTGCCGGTGCTCGATTCGAAAGCAATGTGGACGTCGCGCATCTCCAGCAGCGGCGTCGTCTGCGTCTCAGTGGTGGTCATCGTTTCCTCGCCTTCGGATCCAGGGCGTCGCGGACGACATCGCCCATCATGATGAAGCTCAACACGGTGAGGGCCAGGGCCATCGCCGGGTAGAAGAGAACCATCGGCTTCGTGCGCAAGCTGGCCTGGGCCTGGGAAATGTCCCCGCCCCAGGACACGATGCTCGTCGGAAGGCCGATGCCCAGGAAGGACAGGGTGGCCTCCGCCACGATGAAGCTTCCCAGGGCCACCGTCGCGTAGACGATGATCGGCGCCGCCGCGTTGGGGAGGATGTGGCTGGTCAACATATGCCACTTCGAGGCCCCCAACGAGCGGGAAGCCGTGACATATTCCTCGTTCTTCACGCTCATCACCGCGCCGCGCGTGATGCGCGCGATCTGCGTCCAGCCGAAGATCGTCAGCACGATGACCACCGTGAGGATGGTGCGGTGCTCCTTGAAAACCTGCATGACGACGATCGCCGCGAGCACCAGCGGCACCGCGAAGAAGATGTCCGTGATACGGGAGAGCAGCGTGTCGAGGAAGCCGCCGAAGAAGCCGGCAATCGCGCCGATGATGGTCCCCAGCAGCGTCACCGCCACCGTCGTGAGGACGCCGACGGCCACCGAGGCGCGCGCGCCATAAATGGTGCGGGCGTAGATGTCACACCCCTGGCGGTCAAAGCCGAAGGGGTGGCCACTCTCTGGGGCGTGCAGTGACTTCCCCAGCTCACACATGCGCGGATCAACGCTGGTGAACAGGCTCGGGACGACCGCCATGAGGATGGCGATGAGGATAAGCAGCGCGGACACCCAGAACAGCGGGCGACGGCGAAGGTTCTTCCAGGCCTCGCCCCAGAGCGAGGTCGGGGCGGAGGCATCCGGGATGGCGTCGACGGCACCGAGTCCGCTCTCATCAGTCTCGGCAACGAAGCGCTCCTGACCCGGACGGGGTGTGCGGAGTTCTTTAGACATAGCGGATCCTTGGGTCGAGGACGGCGTAGAGGAGGTCGACGATGAGGTTGGCAATGATGTAGACAATGACGAGCACCGTGGTGAACGAGACCACCGTCGAGGCCTCACCGCGGAGAATCGCCTGGTAGATCGAGCCACCCACGCCGTTGATCGCGAAGATGCCCTCCGTGACGATGGCCCCGCCCATGAGGGCGCCGAGGTCAGCGCCGAGGAAGGTGGCCACCGGGATGAGCGAATTACGCAGCACGTGGCGGCCCATCACCGTCTTGTTCGAGAGCCCCTTGGCCCGCGCGGTCCGCACATAGTCAGCCTGGAGATTCTCACTCACCGACTGGCGCGTCAGCCGGAGAACATAGGCGAAGGACAGCGCACCCAGCACGATAGCGGGCATGAGCAGGGAGTACAGGTCCTCGTGACTACCCACCGTCACGGGGAAGATCCCCCACTCCACGCCGAAGAGGAACTGGAAGACGAAGCCGATGACGAAGGAGGGGACGGCAATGACGAAGAGGGAGACGACGAGCACCGTCGAGTCGAAGATTCCACCGCGGCGGATGCCCGCGATGACACCGAAAATGATCCCGAAGACGGCCTCAAAGATGAGTGCCATGATGGCGAGCTTGATCGTCACGGGGAAGGCGTCGGCCATGGCCTGGGCAACGGGGCGGCCGGAGAAGGTCGTGCCGAAGTCCAGGGTGAAAATCCCCTTGAGATAGAGGAGGTATTGAATGATGAACGGCTTGTCGAGGTGGTATTCCGCGACAATCCGCTGACGGGCGGCCTCGGTGACGCCGCGGTCGCCGCCCAGGGCAGCTACCGGGTCACCCGGCATGAGGAAGACCAGCGCATAGAGCAGAAGAGTGGCCCCAAGGAAGACGGGGATCATCTGCAGAAGTCTGCGCCCAATGTATCGGAGCATGTAATGTTCCTTTGCTCAATGAGAGGACATGTCCGAGCACGCCCAAGCCCCGCATCAGAGGCGAGCCTATGAGCGGGGCTGACGTGAAGAGAGCCTCGGAGAGGTCCGGAAGGGTTTAGCTCTTCGTGATCGCGTAGTAGAGGGGCTGCGAGCGCCAGTCGAACTCCACGTTGCTGACGGCCTCGGAGGAGCCGCCCGTCACGTTGGAGTACCACAGCGGGATGGACGGAAGATCCTGGAGCAGGATCTCCTGGGCCTCGTTGTAGTGCGGAACTGCCTCCTCCGGGGTGGCGGAGCCGGCGGCCTCGTTCAGCTTGGCGTCGAAGTCCTTGTTGGAGTAGTCGGAGTCATTCGAGCCTGCACCAGTTCCCCACTGGGAACCCAGGAAGTTCCCGAGCGAGGGGTAATCCGCCTGCCAGCCAGTGCGGAAGCCACCCTTGATGGTGCGGTTCGTGATGTCATCGCGGAGGGACTTGAAGTCCGGGTAGGGGTTGCCCGAGGCCTCGATGCCCAGGGTGTTCCGGATGGAGTTCGTCACCGCATCGACCCAGGCCTGGTGCCCGCCATCAGCGTTGTAGGCGATGGTGAACTGGCCGTCGAAGGGCGCGATCTTCTCCGCCTTGGCCCACAGCTCCTTGGCCTTCTCCGGGTTGTACTTGAGGACGTCCACACCCTTGAGGTCATCGGAGTGGCCGGGAATCACCGGGGAGGTGAAGTCCGTGGCCGGGGTGCGGGTGCCGCCGAAGATCTGCGAGGTGATCTCCTCACGGTTGATCGCCATGGAGAGAGCGGCGCGACGGAGCTTGCCTTCCTCGCCCTCGAAGTGCGGGGTGCCCTCGGCGATGGTGAAGCTCTGCGAGACCGCGACGGGCTTGTTCACCGCGCGGTCGCCGAGGTCCGACTCGAAGGTGGAGAAGGCGGTGTCCGGGACGGCGTCGAGGACGTCGAGGTTGCCGGCGAGGAGGTCATTGTAGGCAGCATCCTGCTGGGCGTAGAAGACGAACTTGATGCCGTCGTTCTTGGCGATGCGATCACCGTTGTAGTGCTCGTTGGGCAGCAGGGTGGCGTTTTCGCCGTGGTTCCACGAGTCGAGGGTGTAGGGGCCATTGCCGATGGGCTTCTGGCCGTACGCCTTGATGTCATCAAAGGCGGACTCGTGCATCGGGAAGTAGGCGCTGTAGCCGAGGCGCTGCGGGAAGTCGGCCTCCGGCTGCTCCAGCTCGATGGTGAACGTGTGATCGTCGACCACCTTGAGACCCTCGAGGGAATCCACGCCCTCCTTGTAGCCCTTGATGGGCTCAAAGAAGTAGGAGTTGAGCAGGGACTCCCGGACGGCGTAGTTCCAGGCGTCGACGAAGTTCTTCGAGGTCAGCGGCGAGCCATCGGAGAAGGTGAGGTCCTTCTTCAGGGTGACCTTGTACGTCTTATCCCCCTCGAGGTCGATGGACTCGGCCATATCGTTGTGGGTCTTCCCCTCGGCGTCGTAGTAGATGAGGCCGGAGTAGAGCATGTCCACGATGCGGCCGCCACCCACCTCATTGGTGTTGGCGGGGATAAAGGGATTCTGGGGCTCAGAGCCATTAACGGTGATGATCCCGCCGTCGCTGGAGCCTGAGCCGCCGCCACCGCACGCGGCCATGGAGAGCGCCACGCCCGTCGCGCCCAGAAGCACCACTGCCTTCTTCAATCCCATGTGTTTCCTCCCGGGGTTGGTTTCGGTCAACGCTATCTAGCTTCCTATAGAAATCCTGAGAACTTCAATGCCCGTTGCGGACGTGACCTGCCCCTCATGTACCTGAAGCTCAGTTTCATCGCGTTAAATGCCGTTTAACCTGCGAGTTTCTCAGTTCACAGGATCGAACTCTTATGATCGAGCTCTCCCCAAGGGGGTAGCCGAAGCCCCCGAAAACTACCCCCACCGTTTCTCGGGGCGCTCCCCCACACGCGCTAAGATTTCCAGCGACACTCCCGGCCCGAAAGGAGAACCACCCATGGCTGGTGGGATCGCCGCCCTGCTCGATGATGTTGCTGCCATCGCCCGGACCGCAGCATCCAGCGTCGATGACATCGCGACGACGGCAGGGCGCACGAGCCTCAAGGCGGCGGGCGTCGTCGTCGACGACACTGCCGTCACACCCCAGTACGTGCAGGGCATCACCCCGGCGCGCGAGCTCCCCATGATCTGGCGGATCACCAAGGGCTCGCTCCGAAACAAGCTGCTCATCATCCTGCCGATCGCACTTATCCTCAGCGCTTTCGCCCCGTGGGCACTCACGGCCATCCTCATGCTCGGTGGCTCCTACCTCTGTTATGAGGGGGCGGAGAAGATCGTCCATTGGATTGCCTCGCGCCGCGAGGAGCACATCCCGGCCAGCGAGCAGGGGCAGGAATCCGAGGACAGCCTCGTGCGCAGCGCCATCCGCACCGACCTCATCCTCTCCGCGGAGATCATGGTCATCTCCATCAACGACCTCCGCGATGACCCGCTGCTCACGCAGGCTCTGACGCTCATCGTCGTGGCGCTCATCATGACCGCCCTCGTCTACGGCGTGGTGGCGCTGCTCGTGAAGATGGACGACGTGGGCCTGCACGCCATGAAGACGCACGACGGCGCCCTCGCGCGCTGTGGCCATGTCCTGGTCAAGGCCATGCCGTGGGTGCTGCGCGTTCTCAACATCGTGGGTACCTTCGCCATGCTGTGGGTGGGCGGGCACATCCTCGTCACCGGGCTCGCGGAATGGGGCTGGCCGCTCCTCGAGGAGTGGGAGCATCACGCGGCCCACGCCGTCGGCGAGGGGGCGCTGGGCTGGTGCGCGGAGACCGGGATCAGCCTGGTAGTCGGGGCTCTGTGGGGGCTCATCATCCTCGGCGTGGTGACCGGGGTGGCGCGGATCCTGCCCCGACGCTCCGCGGATGCGAAGGATGCTGAGGACACGAAGGAGCCCGCCTCCGCCTAGGCGCCGGCGTCCACTCCCCGCCGGCCGTGCGCGGGCCTCCACCTTTCGATGGATGCACATTAGGCTGTGGGCATGACTGATTCTTCTCACGAATCCTCCCACGTCCATTCCGAGATTAAGGTTCCGGGCGGGAAGCTCGTCGTCGCGGATGCGGACATTGAGGCGAACCACCTGCGCAATGTGCACATCTCGGGGGACTTCTTCCTCGAACCGGACGAGGCCTTCGACGTGCTGAGCTCCAGCCTTGAGGGGTCCTCCGTCAGCGAGGACACGACGGCCCTGCGCAATAAGCTCGACGCGGCACTCAGCGCCTGCGGCAGCGAGACCGGCAAAAAGGTCGAGCTGCACGGGGTGAGCACTCGCGACATCGCCCAGGTGCTGCGCCGGGCGGTCTGCCGAGCCACGGACTTCACCGACCATTCCTGGGAGGTCATCCACTCCCCCGTCGTCCCCACCCCGATCAATGTCGCCCTCGACGAAGTCATGCTCGAGCAAGTTCGCACCGGCCAGCGCGGCCCGACGCTGCGCATCTGGGAATGGAATGATCGCGCCACCGTCATTGGCTCCTATCAGTCCTATGTCAACGAGCTCAACCCGGAGGGCGTCACGGAGAATAATGTCACCGTGGTCCGTCGTATTTCCGGGGGTGGGGCCATGTTTATGGAGGGCGGAAACTGCGTCACCTATTCGCTCTATATCCCGGAGAGTCTCGTCGCGGGGCTGAGCTATGAGGACTCCTATGAATTCCTCGACCGCTGGGTGCTCGCGGCCCTCGCCCGCCACGGGGTCAAGGCCTGGTATGTGCCGATTAATGACATCACGTCAACCGGCGGAAAGATCGGTGGCGCTGCGCAGAAGCGCCGCGGCGGGGCGATTCTCCACCACGTCACCATGTCCTATGACATCGATGCCGATATGATGACCCGAGTGCTTCGCATTGGGAAGGCGAAGATCGCGGATAAGGGTATTCGCAGCGCGAAAAAGCGTGTGGATCCGCTGAAGAGCCAAACGGGTTCCTCGCGCGCGGAGATTATCGATACCCTCATCGAGACCTTCTCCCAACGCTATGGTGCTCAACCCGCCGAATTATCGGAGGCTGATCTGGAGGCGGCCCAGTCGCTCGTCGATACTAAATTTGGTACCGATGAATGGACGCACCGTGTTCCCTAGGAAATAGAGGTCATCATGCCGATTAGTCCCTATCCTGTTCCCGCGCGTGCGGCGGGCACCACCCATGCGGCGCAGCTCGACGACGCCCACCAGGCGATTCTCTTCTCCCACCTGCAGAAGAACGTGGTGCCCCAGCAGGGCCTCACGATCCCCGTCACGCTGCTCGCGGACTTCCGCAGCGGTGGATTCAAGGTGAAATGGGACTACGGCATCATCGGCTCTCTCCCGGCGGATTTCCGGGCTCGCTTCCCCCACCTCAACGCGCTCCTCGCGGCGGGGCGTAACCCCGAGACGCAGGCGGAGCTCCACCTGGTGGATGGCACCCTCCACACCCTCGTCCTCCTCGCCGATGATGAGCTCCTCCTCCCTGCTAACGAGGGCCCCGCCGAGCCCTGGGGCCTCCTCCGCGAAGGCCGGGGGCAGCCCTACCCCGTGGAGCTCAGCGATCCCTCCGCCTGCTCCGCCTATGCCGGCCGGCAGGTGCTCTGCGTCCTCGACCTGGGGGACACGCGCACCGAGCTCCGCGTCTCCCTCGATGGGCGCGCTATCGGGACAGCCACGAGCGCCCCCGAGGAGCTCGTGCAGCTCGTCTACCACTATCAGGCGCTCGGGCTTATCGCCGTGGCCAGGGGCTACGTCGAGGGCTCAGGCGATGGGCTCCACCTCGAAGTCCTGGACCCCGAGGAGATCACGGAGGATGACCTCGAGCCGCCGCTCTCCCCCATCGAGCACGTGGAACTCGTGGGCCTCGAGGAAGAAAAGGCGCGCAGCGCGCGTGCCAGGAGTGATGCCGCGGACTCCGACTCCGCAGGCCATCTCGACGACGAGGGCGGCGCCACCCACCCGGATGAGGAGGGAAACTGGTCCCTTCGCATGCCCTCCAACAAGTTCGCCGCCCCCACCCCCGAGCAAATCCGCGCCCACCGGGAGAAGATCCGCGTGCACTCGCCGGCCTCCCTCGCGGAGGGTCCCGATGATCCGGGCGCGACCAGCGTCTTCGCCGCTCTTCCCGACGAGGACCCGGTGGTCGGGGTGGCCGGGCCGGAGCTCGCCGAGCCTGCCTCCGCGAAGGACCTCCCCACTCCCCCGCTTCCGCGCGCGGAGCACGCCGAGAAGCGCCCGGCCCCGGCGCCCGCCCCTCAGGCCTCCGTTCCCGCGCCAGCGCAGGACGAACCCCGGTCCTCGACGCCCGACTCCCGGGCATGGATCTGGGCTTTGCTCGCGCTCATCGCAGTGCTCATCATCTCCGCGCTCATCGTCTTCACCATGTAAGACACCCCGGATCGCTAGTCGAACTTAGCGTGAGGAGCTAGCCGCCAGCGCCCGCCGCAGCGCCTCCTCCGCGTCGGGGCTATAGGCCACGAGGATGACCTCCTCGACGCCCTGGGCCTCACCCTTCAGGGCGGCGGAGCAGGAGTCCACCGCGATCTGCGCCGCGTCCTCGAGGGGCCAGCCGTAAACCCCCGCTGAGATGAGGGGGAAGGACACCCGACGGGCGCCCAGGCGTGCGGCCTCGCTTAGGCACGAGCGATAACAGGAGCGCAACACCGCAGAGCGATCCTCACCCCGGGAGTACACCGGCCCGGCCGTATGAATCACCCACCGGGCGGGCAGGCGGCCGGCCGTCGTCGACACCGCCTCACCGCGAGGAAGCCCCTCCGGGAGGCGAGTGCGGCGTAGCTCCTGACACTCGGCGAGGATCTCAGGACCACCGGCGCGGTGGATCGCGCCATCGACGCCCCCGCCGCCCAGAAGCCCGGGGTTCGCGGCGTTGACGATGGCATCGACGGGGATGCTCGTTATGTCTCCGGATTGCATAGTGACCGTCATGGCCGCATTATGGCACGTCAGCCGCCTAGAACTCGACGGCGAGTCGCATCAACCCGGCGCGTCAGCCGCTGAGTATCCAAGAACTCCAGCAGAGGCACTGCCACGCGACGGGTGGTATCCAACGCCCGGCGCGCCTCCGAGAGCGTGAACTCCCCGCCCAGGCCGCGGAGGATCGCCACCGCCTTCTCCGGCGCCGAGGCCAACAAGACGACGGACTTGTCCTGGCCCAGCCGGATGATCCGGCCGGCGCGCTCGGCGGCTGCCAGCTGGGCGGGGCTGAGGCCGAGATCGCGGAGCTCACCGGCGTCGGGGGCGCGGAAAGGCTCCTCTGCCAGCCACTCCTCGATGGTGGCGATCCCCCGCTCCGCCGGGCCAAGGTCGATGCGCCGGCCGGGCTCGCGCACCCGACCCTCGTGGATCTCCAGGCCGGCCTCCTGCGCCACCGCGCGAACAAGCTCCTGATCGCTCACCCCCAAGACGGAGGCGGCCTCCCCGAGCAGCAGGCCGGGGCTCAGGGCGTCGAGAGCCTTCACCTTCTCGGAGAGCATCCCAGCACGGCCGCGAAGCCACTGCGCCGAGGCCCACCACGGGCCCACGGCGCGCACCCCGGGCGGGCACTGCGCGGTGGGAACGCCCATCCGGCGGCAGTCCTCCCGGAGGAGAATCCCCGCCGCCTCCACGAGCCGACGCCCACCCGGCACGCCCGGGTGGCGCTGGAGTTCCTCCGCGCGGCGCCGGCCATCGCCGCGACGCACCAACTCCGGCGGGAAAAGGTCCACCACCTGCACCCCCGCCGCCACCGCATGGTCCCCGGCCGCGCGGAGAATCACCCGGTCACCCAGGCGCAGAGGCAGCGGGGCGGGCCAGCGCAGCCGCGCGTGTCTGCTTCCCAGGGGGCGGCAATGCACCTCGTCCTGCCGGGTTCCCAGGTGCGCCATGAGGGTCCCCGGGAGATCCCGCGCATCCTCCACCGCGGCGAGGGCATGCGGGCACACCTCGACGTCCACCTCCCGCCGCAGCAGCCAGTCCCCGGGGCTCAGCAGGGCGTCGCCCCGATGCACCTCGTCGCTTCCGATGCCGCGGAGGTTCACCGCGGCGCGCGCCGGGGGAAGGATCGCCGGCTGGGCCTCGTTCTCGGAGTGCAGCCCGCGGATGCTGACCTCGCGGGGGTGGCCGTCGGCCCCACAGTGGAGGAGGGTGTCACCGCGGCGCAGAGTTCCCGCGCCGAGGGTGCCCGTCACGACGGTGCCCGCCCCGGTGATACTGAAAGAGCGGTCAAGCCAGAGCCGGATTGGGCCGTCCGGGTCCGCCGGCTCCTCGTTTTCTGCCCGGTCGAGGAGGGCGTCGAGGACGTGGCGGAGCTCATCCACGCCCTCGCCGCTCACGGCGGAGACAGAGAGGATGGGGGCCTGGGAAAGAAGGGTGTCACCTAGGCGGCGTCGAATATCCGCGATGACCTCCTCCCGGCGCGCCGCCGAGGCCCGATCACAGCGGGTGAGTGCGATGAGCACATGGCGAATCCCCAACGAGAGCAGCGCGGCGCAGTGATCCGTGGTCTGCTGCTGCCAGCCCTCGTCGGCGGCGATGACCAGGCACACCGCCCGCACGGGCCCCACGCCCGCGAGCATGTTGCCCAGGAATCGCTCGTGGCCGGGAACGTCCACAAAGGCGAGGTCGCGCCCGGAGGGGAGCCTCGTCCACACGAAGCCGAGGTCAATGGTGAGCCCGCGCTCCTTCTCCTCCGCCCAGCGGTCCGGCTCCATCCCCGTGAGCGCGGCGACGAGCGTCGATTTCCCATGGTCAACATGCCCGGCGGTGGCTATGACGGACACGAGGGATCCTCCTTCTCTCCCTTTTCGGGATTCGTGGCGCCGGTGCCCCGCCCTCTGCCCGCAAGGACCGCGCGCACCGCACGAAGCACCTCCGCATCCTGTGCGGGTGGCACGCAGCGCAGGTCGAGTAAGCATGCCCCCTGGTGCACCCGCCCCAGCACCGGCGGGGTGCCCGCGCGCAGCGGGGCCGCAGCCCACTCCGGTAGGCGAAGCGCCCATCCCGGCAGCGGCACCCCCGGGGCTCCCCCGCCGCCGACGCGCCCGTCGTGCTCACAGACCTCGACGCCTACCTCGCCGCCGGCAGCCGGATCGCCCTCGCGGAGCTGCCCGCTGAGGGATGCCGCCAGGCGCTCGCAGCGGGAACGCAGCTCCTCCGGGTCGGCATGAAGGCTGGCGTACACCGGCACGTCCGCGGCGGGGGCCGTCAGCGTCGCGTGGAGCGCGGCGAGGGTGCTCTTGTTCGTGCGCACGGCCCGTGCCAGCGGGTGGCGAGCCATGCGCCGGATGGCCTCCGCTCGCCCGAGGACGATGCCTGCCTGCGGCCCGCCGAGAAGCTTATCTCCGCTGGCCAGGACGATATCGGCGCCGGCGCGCAGAACGCTCTCCGCGTCCGGTTCTCCGGGGAGAAGGGGGTCGGGGCGCAGCAGGCCGGAGCCGGCATCCATGATGAGCGGCAGGCCCCGCCCGTGCGCGATGCGCGCGAGCTCCCCCACCCCCACCTCAGTGTGGAAGCCCTCCACCCGGTAGTTCGAGGGGTGGACCTTGAGGATTGCGCCGGCCTTCGGGCCGATCGCCTCCTCATAGTCGCGGGCATGGGTCCGGTTGGTGGAGCCCACCTCCTTCAGCCGCACCCCCGTGGACTCGATGAGCTCGGGCAGGCGGAAGCCGGCACCAATCTCGATGAGCTCTCCCCTGCTGATGATGAGCTCGGCGCCCGGCCCCGCGAGAGCCGCAGTCGACAGCAACAGCGCCGCCGCACCATTGTTCACCACCAGGGCGTCCTCGGCGGCCGGGCAGGCGTCGAGGAGCGCCTCACGCGCCTCCGCCCCGCGCTGCCGGGAGCGCACGCCGCGGCGCATGTCCATCTCCACGGGGACGGGGCCGGCGGCATCGACCAACGCCCTCTGCGCGGCCTCCGAGAGGGCGGCGCGCCCCAGGTTGGTGTGGACGACGACGCCCGTCGCATTGATCACCGGCCGCCACCCGCTCGGATGCTCGGCGACGTGGCGCAGGGAGCGGGCAACCTCGGCGGCCACCTCCTCGGGGGCGCACTCGCCTCTCCGGGCACGGTCTTGAGCTCGACGGATCTCGCCGCGCACCCGCACCGCATCCACCGAGTCCAGCCACGGCACAAGGGCCGGGTGCTGGAGGAGGGCGTCGGTGCGGGGAATGTGGCGGCGAGGATCGCTTCCCGATGGCATGGCGACCTCCGCTTCTGTATGCACGTCTGGCGGAGACGGACGGGAATCGAACCCGCCAGGCCGAGCTACTCGGCCTCACCGGTTTTGAAGACCGGGATGCCCACCAGGACATAGACGCCTCCATCGGCTCACTGTAGCAAGCGCTCCGCAGCGAGGGCCGGTGCAGCCCAGAATCTACGGACTACGCTCGAGCTCATGACTTCTTCTCCACGTCTCACCACCCTCGCCAGCGGCGGCGGGTGCGCATGCAAAATTCCACCGGGCGAGCTCGAGGACGCGGTGCAGGGCCTCGTGGGGCTCAAGGATCCGCGGGTGATCGTCGGCCTCGATGATGGCGACGACGCCTGCGCCATCCGCCTGAGCGGCTCCACGGCCATCATCTCCACCGCGGATTTCTTCACCCCCATGGTGGACTCCCCCTATGACTGGGGGCGCATCGCGGCGGCGAATGCCCTCTCCGATGTGTACGCCATGGGCGGCACCCCGCTCACCGCGATCAACCTGGTGACCTGGCCCCGGGAAGTCCTCCCCCTCGACATTCTGCGGGAGGTGCTGCGTGGCGGGCTCGACGTCTGCACCGAGGCCGAGACCCCCGTGACCGGCGGCCATTCCATCACGGGACCGGAGCCCGTCTATGGGATGGCGGCGACGGGCGTCGTCGACACCGCACACCTCATGCGCAATGACGCCGCCGAGGCCGGCCTGCCCCTCAGCCTGAGCAAGCCGATCGGGGTGGGGCTGCTCAACAACCGGCACAAGAAGACGGGCGAGGTTGTCCAATCCGCCGTGGACACCATGACCACTCTCAACCGGGAGGCCTCCGCGCAGGCCGTCGCCGCGGGGATTCGTGCCGCCACGGATGTGACGGGCTTCGGGCTCCTCGGGCACCTGTACAAGATGTGCCGGGCCTCTGGCGTGCGGGCGCGCGTCGAGCGACGCGCCGTGCCGGTGCTCGCGGAGGCTCTCCAGGCGCTGGAGGAGGGCTTCATCCCTGGGGGTTCTCGACGCAACCTCGACTGGGTGCGCCCCCACGTGAGCGCCGGCCCGGGCGTGAAGGACGAGGATCTCCTCCTTCTCGCCGACGCCCAAACCTCCGGCGGTTTGCTCCTCGCCGGGGAGATTCCGGCCGCCCCCGTCATCGGGGAGCTCCTTCCCGCCGAGGACGGCGCCCCCACGATCGAGGTCGTCTCCGGCTAGGCGGGTTTAGGCGGGGCCATCCGGAGCCGCCCGGACGCCCGCCCCGAGCCCCCCCCCCGCTCAGCGCGCCGTCGTGATGCTGTCGTGGACGGTACCGGCGTCCTGGCGGGCCCGCAGGCGACGCTTCTGCGGCTCGATGACGCAGCGCGGATCCTTCACGGAGTCCAGCCCCGCGTAGAGCATCCCGAAGCGGGTGAGCGCCGAGCCCGCCATGAGTGCCAGCCCCGAGGCCACCGCCATCTTCCGGGAGCGACGCGCCCCCAGAAGGGTGCCTACCAGGCCCGCGGCCACGCACTTCTCGCTGAGGGACAGCATGGTGCCGGAGCGTCCCTCGCGGAGGGATTCTTCAATGACCGGGTCGGCCTTCTCCATCATCTGGTGCGTGGCGTAGAGGTCGGCGCTCGCCCCGGCGAGGGCGAGGAACCGCGCGGGGGCGGCATCGGCCGTCGGGGTGAAGACCATCGCGGTGCCGGCGGAGGCCAACGAAGCCGAGGAGACGAACACGACGGGCAGGGTGTCTTTGACCTCGTTCCACACGGGGTTTGAGGTGTCCCCCAGGAGCACCGCAGTGTACACGGCCAGCGGCGCGCCGAGCGCCCCCGCCGCAACTCCCGCCGCCGGGGACACCACCCGGTGCAGCAGCGTTCGCAGCCGCCGCGGAAGGGGCGCCCAGTGCTGGGTGAGGTCGTCGATCTCAGCGAGCGCAGCCAGCGCCGACGTCCCACCGAAGCTCCCGAGGATCCAGGAACCCATGTTCATCGGCGAGGAGAGCTTAAAGACGCGGAACATGTTGAGCATTCGCTCGGGCCGCCCGAGGTCGGCGATGAGCGCCAGCGACCCGGAGGCCGCCGCGCCGAAGGCCGCGAGCCGCGCCGTGCGACGCAAGGCCGCGTTCCCGCTGATTTGGGATCCCAGCGCCAGGAGCGAGGATCCGCCGGCCACGCCACCGAGGAAGAGATATATCCCAATCGGTGACTTCCACGGCGGCGCCTTGACCACGGGGGTTCCGTAGTAGGAGTCGAAGTGAACCTTCGGCACCATCTTTTCCTCGCGGCCGCCATCGCCGGAGCGTCGGGCGGCCCGGCGCTCCTGCCGGGTTCGGGGGCGCGCCCCCTCGGGGGGACGATAGGAATCAAAAGGCTGGGTCATTTCCGTCCTCCTAGCAGGAAGGATGCTGCGACGGCACCGATCATCCCCGCGGCGGCGAGCGTCGCCTTTTTCGCCATCTCGGGAAGATCGCGGGTCGGGACATGCGGGTCCGGCGGCAGGCCGTAGACCTCCGGCTCATCGAGGAGCAGGAAGATCGATCCGGTTCCGCCCACACCATCGTCGTCGTTGGCGCCGTAGAGCCGGGCCTCAGTGAGCCCCTGGGCGTGTAGCTCCGCGACGCGCGCCCGCGCCCGCGCCAGCATCTCCTCACGCGTTCCGAACTGAATGGACTCGGTGGGGCACGTCTTCGCGCACGCCGGCTGCTCCCCCGCCTTGAGGCGGTCATAGCACATGGTGCACTTCCGGGCGACCCCAATGTCCGGGATGGGCGCCCGCTCGCCGGGTGTGTAGTCCGCGCCTTTGGGCTGGCGGCGCGGGAGGAGCCGTCGAATATCGAAGGATTGGCGGGTGTCCTCGAGGGGCGCGTCCCAATCCCGCTCGCCAAAGCGACCGTGATCCTCCCGCAGCTTCACGACGCCGTCCGAGCGCCGCTCGATCACGCCGAAGGGGCACCCAGCCACGCACGTTCCGCAGCCGTTGCACACGTCCGGCTGCACCACCACTGTCCCGAACTCCGTGCGGAAGAGGGCACCCGTGGGGCAGACGTCGAGGCATCCGGCGTTCGTGCAGTGTTTGCACACGTCAGAGGCCATCAACCAGCGGAAGTCGGGAGTGTCGGGCGGGGTGGTGTCCACCGCGCCGGGCTCTGCCCCGTCGACACCGCCGCTGCTGCTGCCGGGCATGCTCGGCATCCCGAGGCCGATGAGCCTGCGCCCAGATTCGCGCGCCTGCTCGATGCGCTCCTCGGTTTGCTCGACGAAGGCTACGTGCCGCCACGTGTTCGCGGAGAGGGTGCCGGTGTTGTCGTAGGACATGCCGGTGAGCTGGTAGCCGTCCTCAGGGTTGCGGTTCCATTCCTTGCACGCCACCTCGCAGGCCTTGCACCCGATGCACACCGAGGTGTCGGTGAAGAAGGCCTTCCGCTGCCGCGGATCATAGGTGGGCCGGTTCGAGGACTCCATCGCGCTGAACGCCACGACTACTTCACTCCCTTCTCATCCGAGGGCCCCGGCTCCACATGGTGCGACTCCGTCTCCGGGGTCTGCTGCGCCCCGCGCGGGTGCGCGGCATCGGGGTTCTCGGTTCCGACGCCCGCCTCGGACGCCTGCGCAGCCTCCTCCGGGGCGGAGAGCCTCGTGTTGCCGGTATCGGGTGTGAGCCCTGCCCGGCGCTGGTATTCGCGCACAAGCGCGGTGCGCTCGGCGCCGCGGGGGCGTCGGCCCGCCACCACTGCACAGGCGCTGACCTTGGAGGCCTGGATGTTGACGTTGGGGTCCAGCGTGATGCCGAGGAGGTCATTCGGGCTATCGCCGTGGACCTCCCCCACCGTGTCCGACTGCCCGTAGTGATAGGGCAGGCCGATCTGGTGGAACTCCTTGCCATTCACCGTGAGCATCTCGATGCGATCGGTGATGAGCACGCGCGCCTCGATCGCCGAGCGCGGCGAGATGATGGTGGCCCAGCCGCCGTGCTCGAGGCCGAGTTTCTCGGCGAGCTCGGGGGACACCTCGCAGAAGAGCTCCGGCTGTAGCTCCGCGAGGAAGGGCAGGGTGCGCGTCATCGCGCCGGAGGTGTACATCTCGGTGAGCCGGTAGGTGTTGAAGAGGTAGGGATAGACCTCGGAGCCCGGTTCACCGGCATTGGGCGCCGAGAGGTTATCCACGCTCTTGAAGATGAGTCGCGTCGGCGATTGCTGCTGGTGATACAGCAGATTCGGCACCGGCGACTCGTGCGGCTCATAGTGGGTGGGCATGGGCCCGTCCACCATGCCGGTCGGCGCGAAGAGCCAGCCCTTCCCGTCCGGCTGCATGATGAAGGCATCATCCCCGGCGAGTGCCGCCGGTCCGACGGCATCCGGGTCGGGCGTGTGCCCCGGCGGGAGCGTCGCCGGGAAGTCTGGCACGTCATCGCCGACCCACTTCTGGGCCTCCTTATCCCACCAGATGTACTTCTTCCGCTCGGACCACGGCCGCCCGTCCGGCGCCGCCGAGGCCCTGTTGTACAGCAGGCGGCGGTTCGCGGGCCAGACCCAGCCCCAGTCCATGGCCAGTTCGTTTTGCTCCTGGCCAGGAACCTTCTTCGCCGCATGGTTGATCCCGTTGGCGTAGACGCCCGCGTAGATCCAGCATCCGCCGGACGTCGAGCCATCGGCCTTCATCTCGTTGAAGTTCTCCAGGAGCTGGCCGGCCTTCTCTCCACTCAGGTGGTAGCCGTTGATCTCGCGGAGAACGGCCTCGGCGTCGGGATCCCCATGCTCGTCCACGGGATAATCCCAGGTCATGGCCTGTAGGGGGAAGTCCCGCGGGTCAGTGGAGTCCTTCACCTTCTCCTTGATGCGGCGTCCCAGTTCGTAGAAGAACTGCAGCTCGCTCGTGGCGTCTCCCGGCGGGTGCAGCGCCTGGAAGCGCCACTGCACCATGCGTTGGGTTTGGGTGAAGGTCCCGCACTTCTCGACGTGGGTTGCGGCGGGCATGAGGAAGACCTCGGTCTGGATCTCCTCCGTCTTGAGCTCGCCGGTCTTCACCTCCGGCGAATCTTTCCAGAAGCTTGCGGTCTCCATGTCCTGGAAGTCCCGGACCACCATCCATTTCAGGTGGGAAAGCCCGAGCCTCTGCAGGCGGCCATGCGACTGCGCCACCGCCGGGTTCTGGCCAAAGACAAGGTAGCCGTCGACCTCATCGCGCATCATCGCCTGGAGCGTGTGATAGGTCGAGTGCGCGCCGGTGAGCCTCGGCATGAAGTCAAGGCCCCAGTTGTTCTCCGGGGTGGCGGCGTCGCCCCAGTACGCCTTCATGAGGCTCACCGCGTAGGCGTCTCGACGCTGCCAGAAGCCCTTTTGATCGCCCGAGGCAATCTGATCGAGGTACTGCTCCCACGTCTGCTGCTCCACCGTGGGCATGGGCAGGTAGCCCGGGAGGAGGTGGAAGAGCGTGGGGATGTCCGTCGAGCCCTGAATGGAGGCGTGGCCGCGCAGCGCCATGATGCCCGAGCCCGGCCGGCCGATGTTGCCCAGCAGCAGCTGGAGGATCGCGCACGTGCGGATGAACTGGGCGCCCAGGGTGTGCTGCGTCCAGCCGAGGGCATAGGCGAAGCAGGTTGTCCGCTCAGGGGTGGAGTTCTCCGTGATGGACTCCGCCAGGTAGGTGAAGTCCTCCG
This sequence comes from Corynebacterium uropygiale, assembly GCF_021568315.1. Lineage (GTDB taxonomy): Bacteria > Actinomycetota > Actinomycetes > Mycobacteriales > Mycobacteriaceae > Corynebacterium > Corynebacterium uropygiale. Next base: position 162,466 of record NZ_JAKGSI010000003.1, on the reverse strand, counting down.
GCGAGATGCCGCAGATCTGCTCCACGACCTCCGGGGTGTAGCGCTGGTAGTGCCGACGCAGAATCTGGAAGACCGTCCGCGGATGCTGGAGTGTCTCATCGCGCTCGACGTGCCAGGAGGGGGCATCCTCGCCGGCCGTGTGGGAGCGCTCGTAGCCCCAGCTTTCGTTGTCGTACTTGCCGGTCTCCGGGTCATAGCCGGAGAAGAGGCCATCGAGGTCTTCGGTGTCCTGATAGTCCTCCGAGATGATGACGGAGGCATTCGTGTATGCGCGGACGTACTCGTGGAACCACTTGTCATTCTCAATGACATAGCGGATGAGCGCGCCGAGCAGCACGACGTCGGTACCACCGCGGATGGAGATATGCCGGTGCGCCACTGCGGATGTCCGGGTGAAACGCGGATCCACGTGGATGATGCGCGCGCCGCGCTTCTTGGCCTCCATCACCCACTGGAATCCCACCGGGTGGCACTCGGCCATATTCGACCCTTGAATGACGATGCAATCAGCATTCGCCATGTCCTGCAGCGGCTGGGTCGCGCCGCCGCGGCCAAACGAGGACCCCAAACTGGGGACCGTGGCGGAGTGTCATATACGAGCCTGGTTCTCGATCTGAATGGCTCCCGCCGCGGTGAAGAGCTTCTTAATGAGGTAGTTCTCCTCATTGTCGAGCGTCGCCCCGCCGAGGCCGGCGATACCCATGGTGCGATTGACGCGCCGCCCCTGGTTATCGACGTCCTGCCAGCCGTTGCGGCGGGCCTCCATGAAGCGATCGGCGATCATGTCCATCGCCTGATCGTGGTCGAGCTCCGTCCATTCCGTGGCCCCCGGGGCTCGGTACTTGATGGTGGTGATCCGAGAGGAGGAGTTCACCAACTGTTCCGAGGCCGAGCCCTTCGGGCACAGCCGGCCGCGGGAGATCGGAGAATCGGGATCCCCTTCGATCCCGATGACCTTCTCATCTTTCACATAGACGCGCTGTCCGCATCCCACTGCACAGTAGGGACACACGCTTTTCACCACGCGATCGGCTTCCTCGATCCGTGCGGTGATGGCATCCGTACGCTGGGAGCGCGTGGGGGTGCCCCTGCCAAAGGGGTCACGGGCGCGCAACTGGCGAAGGACTGGCCAGTTGAGCGGGGTGAATCGTGACATGCTCACATGATAGCAACCGGGGCGGATTATTTTTGATCCAAACATTCATCCCGCGGGGACGCGCCCCTCGCCGGCGGCGGCGGGAGGAGCGACACGACCGGCCCCGCCCCTCCTGCCGGGACCTCAGCGGTCCTTAGCGGGTGGAACGAGGCTTCCCCTCCGCAAAGCCCGCCGCGGACTGGACGCCCACGATGGCCCGCTCCCGGAACTCCGGGATGGTCGTCGCACCGGCGTAGGTGAAGGAGGAACGCACGCCGGAGACGATCCGGTCCAGCAGGTCCTCCACTCCCCCGCGTCCGGGCTCGAGGTAGATTCGCGCGGTGGAGATCCCCTCCTCGAACATCTCCCGGCGCGCCTTCTCAAAGGCCTCGGTGGAGGCATTGCGGTTCTCGACGGCGCGGTGCGAGGCCATCCCGAAGGACTCCTTGTACTTGCGGCCGTCGGCATCCCAGAGGATGTCGCCCGGGGACTCGTAGGTGCCCGAGAACCAGGAGCCCACCATGACGTTCGAGGCCCCGGCCGCGAGCGCGAGTGCAACGTCGCGCGGGTGGCGGACGCCGCCGTCGGCCCAGACGTGAACGCCCTTCTCCCGGCCCTCCGCAGCGCACTCGAGCACCGCGGAGAACTGCGGGCGGCCGACGCCGGTCTGCATCCGGGTCGTGCACATGGCGCCCGGTCCCACGCCGACCTTGATGATGTCCGCACCAGCATCGGCGAGATCACGCACCGCCGCCGCCGAGACAACATTGCCCGCGACGACCGGCACGCCCGGGTCCAGCGCCCGGACGCGCTCCACGGCACGGATCATGGATTCCTGGTGCCCGTGTGCCGTATCCACCACGAGGGTGTCCGCCCCGGCGTCCAGGAGGGCGCGCGCTCTCCCCTCGACGTCCCCGTTGATGCCGATGGCCGCGCCGACGCGCAGCCGATTCTCGGCGTCGACGGCCGGAGTGTAGACGCTGGCGCGCAGCGCACCCTTGCGGGTGAGGATGCCCACGAGAGAGCCATCCTCCCCGACGACGGGCGCGAGCTTGCGGGAGTTCTTGGTGAGGACCGCGAAGGCCTCTCGCGGGTCGATTGTCTCCGGCAGAGTGAGCAGCTCGGTGGACATGAGCCGCCCCACCTGGGCAAAGTTATCGACGTCCTGGAGGTCCTTCTCAGTGATGAGGCCAACCGGCCGGCCCGACTCAGGATCCACCACAACAGCAGCACCGTGGGCACGCTTCGGCATCAAGTGCTTCACGTAACCCACGGTGTGGTGCGGTTTCACCCGGATGGGCGTATCAAACAGGAGGTGCGAGGATTTCACCTCAGAGATGGTGTGGGCGGCGATATCGGCCGGCACATCCTGCGGAAGGATCGCCATGCCGCCGCGGCGAGCCACGGTCTCCGCCATCCGACGCCCGGCCACCGCCGTCATATTCGCGACGATGATCGGGATGGTCGTTCCCGTCCCGTCCTCCGTGGCCAGGTCCACATTCATGCGAGAGCCAACAGAGGAACGCGAGGGCACCATGAAGACGTCCTCGTACGTGAGGTCGTAGCTGGGGCGTTGATCGTTGAGAAATTTCACGCCCCTTAGACTAGACCCTCATCGCGGAGCTGTGTTAGGCGCTGTGTTAGGCGCCGATCCCCGCGGGGAGGAGGCCCGGCAGGTAGCCGAGCAGGTCGAACACGCTGGACAGGTCAGAGTTGGAAAGAGAAGAAAAGATATCTGCGAACATGCCCTTGAGCATAGCCCCTCACCGGCTTCTATAAAATACTTGAACCATGAAAAAAATCCTGTGGCCGGTGATCATTCCCGCACTTCTCTTCGCGATTGCGATCGGAACCACAACCCCGGTCCTCATCATCGCCGGGCTCCAGGTGGGTGCGACCCAGCCGATGGCCGCGGGGATCGTCGCGTTCATGGGGATCACCTCTCTCGCGTGCACCATCCCTGCCGGGCAGTTCATTGACCGGGTCGGTGATGCCCGCGCCATGACCGTCGCCTCCCTGGCCGCCGTGCTGGTCACAGGCGTGACGGTCCTGGCGCTCGTGATCCATTCCCTCCCCCTCTACGCGCTGAGCCTCATGCTCCGCGCGCCCATCCAGGACATGTGGAACCTCGCGCGGCAGGCATTCGTGGCCACGGTCCTGCCCCGCGAGAGCCTCGGCCGCGGGATGACGGCTCTCGGCGGCACGATGCGCGTCGGCAACCTCCTGGGGCCCCTGCTTTCTGCCGGTCTCCTGCTCTTTTTCCCGGTGTGGTCGGTCTTTGTCCTCTCCGCCCTGTGCGCCCTGCTCGCGATTGGCGTCCTCCGCCTGCCGGCCGCCCGCGCCCTCGACGACGCCGTGGCCACCCCCTCCCGCACCGCGCCGGCATCACCGGAGGCTCCCGCCGCGGAGCCCAGCCCCTCCCTGCGCGAGCTGCCGGTGCGCTGGAAGGCCGTCGTGCTGGCGGGGCTGAGCATCGTCACGCTGGGGCTCGCCCGCTCCGCGATGCCGGTGGTGGTGCAGCTCTGGGGGCTCAGCCTGGGTTTGCACAACTCGGAGATTTCCCTGGTTATCGCGCTGGGTTCGGCGGTGGAGCTCTGTCTCATGGTCCCGGGCGCTTATATTAAGGACTCCATGGGACGGGTCACGACGCTCACCACCTGCCTCGGCATCTTTGGCGCGGGGTTCCTCCTCATGGTCGCGATCCCCACGTCCCCCGGCCTCTGGATCGCGATGCTCGTCATGGCGCTGGGCAATGGGCTCGGCACGGGAATCAACATGACGATCGGCGCGGACCTCTCCCCCGCCCAGGGGCGGGCGAAGTTCCTCGGCGTGTGGGCTCTCTTCAATACCGGAGGCCAGCTGGGCGGCCCCTCCGTCATCTCGGCGCTCATCGCGGCGGCCTCGCTGAGCGTCGGCGTGATCAGCTGCGGGGCGCTGGCGATTCTCGGGGCGGTGTGGGCCTTCGCGTGGCGCGGGACCCTCCAGCTTCCCACCCGCGTGCGGGAGAGCGTCCGGGAGAGCAGACCCTAGGTCTGCGTTAACCTCGAAGATATGAAGAAGCTCTACTGGGCAGCATGTACATATTTGGCGCTGGGGCTCATCGCGGGAGTGTTCTACCGCGAGTTCACCAAGGTCTTTGACGGCCACGGCGGAGAGACCCAGCTCAACACCCTCCACACCCACCTGCTCGCGCTGGGCATGATGTTCTTCCTCATCTGCATCGCCCTCGAGCACGCCTTCCAGCTCAGTGCCCACCGGCGATTCTCGACGTGGTTCATCCTGCACAATGTCGCGCTCGTGTGGACCATCGGCTTCATGGTGGCCAACGGCGTGGTCCACGCCATGAACAGGGATGAACTCTGGGGCGCGGCGTGGTCCGGCCTGGCGGGCGTCGGCCACATCCTCCTCACGGTGTCCTTCATCATGTTCTTTGTCATTCTCAACAAGCGCATCCGGGTCACCGAGTATCACCGCGCCCAGGAGGCAGCTCAGCACTAAAAGATGCCGCTGCTCGCCCCCACACCTACAGTGGTGCTATGAACCACACAACACGGCACCCGCGGCGATGGCTCAAGGCTCTCTCCGTGGGTCTTCTCACGGTGATCGGCGCCGTGATCGTTCTCGGCCTCGGCGCTTATGCTTTGCGAAGCTATAACCTCCACCGATACTCAGCCCCCAGCGGCGGGCCGGAGGAATACCGCCACCCCACGGACCTGGGCTCCTACCCCACGGACATCCCCGGGATCACGGTGGAGCACGTCCAGGGCCAGTACCTCAATGGCTTTCATCTCAGGCCACAGACTGTGCGGCACCAGGGCAGCGTTGTTACCTTTGGCGGATCCGATGGGTCTCCGAATTTCCACGAGGCCCAGGCTCTCGCAGAACAGGGCTATGACACGTGGGCGCTCTTCTTCTTTGGGATGCCCAATCAGTCCGCCGAGCTGGCGCGCGTGCCCCTCGACTTCTTCTCTGAGGCCCTCGATCGCATCCACGCCGAGGGCAGCCCGGGCCCCCTCACCCTCCTCGGCGCGTCCAAGGGGGCGGAGCTCGCTGCGGAGCTCGCGAGCACCTACCCGCAGGACATCGACAACATTGTCCTCCTCGCCCCCAGCGCCTACTCCTACCAGGGGCTGACCTCCGACTTCGAGGACGTGCCCTCGTGGACCTTCCGCGGCGAGGATGTCCCGTGGATCTCCCTTCGCGACGCCTCACCCGGCCGCGCGATCGCCATGTCCACCCGCCTGGGCCTGGGCTTCCCCACCTCCTACCGCGACGTCTACACCAGCGCCACGGAGCGTTCTTCCCGCGCCGACGACGCGCGAATCCCCATCGAGCGTTTCCCCGGCCGCGTCCTCGCCTTCGCGGGGACGGAGGACCGGATGTGGGACTCGGGCGGCTCCGCCACGCTCATTGCTGATCACCACCCCGACACCACGGTGAGCATCCAGCAGGGCGCGGGCCACGTCTACGCGCCGATGACCACCATCGCCCACGGCGGCGCGGTGATTAACCTGGGCGGGGACGTGGAGAGCAACACCCGCGCCGAGGAGGACTACCGGCGCATTCTCTCCGAGACCCTCGCCACCTGGCACCCGAGCATGGAGGAGACACCCCATGAAGCGCAGTGAGTTTTTGGAGCTCATGGCCCACAGCGAACCGCTCATTCCCGGCACCGAGGCCATGGACTTCATGCAGGAGCGCGCGGCGGAGGTGCGCCTCCTCACCCAGGCGTATAACAGCACCGTCGCGGGGCCGGAGGAGCGGCGACGCACCCTCGCCGACATCATCCAGGAGCCGGTCGATGACTCGGTGATGGTGCTGCCGCCGCTCACCGTCGATTGCGGAGTGAACCTCCACCTGGGGCGGAACATCTTCATCAATGCCGGGTGCAGCTTCCAAGACCAGGGCGGGATTTGGCTCGGGGATGGGGCGCTCATCGGACACAATGCCGTATTCGCCACCCTCAATCACGACGAGGACCCCGCCCAGCGCGGCATTCTCCACCCCGCGCCCATCGTTGTAGAAGAGAACGTGTGGATCGGGGCGAATGCCACGATCCTCGGTGGGGTGACTATTGGCGAGGGGGCGATTGTTGCGGCGGGGGCCGTCGTGACCAGCGATGTTCCCGCAGGCCACGTGGTAGCCGGGGTGCCGGCTCGAGTTATCCGTCCGGTGCGGGCGGCTGATATGCGGGAGGACTAACGCACAGCACAAAACCGGGAAGGAAAGGGAATTGTATGCCATAGTCTGTGGCGGTCGTGCATGACGCTGCAGACTGGCAATCACACTGCAGACTGCAAATAGACTGGCAATCACACTATAAAAGTTGCAGTCTGAGGTTTACAGTGTGGTTATGGAATGGACTCGATCAGACCTTGACGATGTACTGGCGCAGTTGCGTGATCGGCGTGGCGATAGCGCATTAATCGAGGTCAAGCGAGCTACAGGCGGCGTTCCTAAGATGCCTGAGACTCTGTGCGCTTTCGCAAATATGCCCACAGGCGGCACCATCATCCTTGGCGTAGACGAAGGCAATGGCGACTTCGAGGTACTCGGGGTCGCCAATGTTGCCCAGCTCGAAGCAGGACTAGCAAGTATGGCGCGCAACTCCGTTGAGCCCTGCCCTCACCTTGAGTTTCAGACACTACACGTTGGCACAAAAGCAGTCGTGATCGTGCACGTGTCGCCTCTACCTCTCATGGAACGGCCAGCCCGCGTCGGAAAACAGGCTTACCTTCGCCAAGCGGATGGCGACTACCCTATGGAAGACTATGAAGAACGCATGATCGGCGTTGCTCAACTCCACGCCGAGGAGCAGGTCACCTATGACCTTTCCCCCGTAATTGGAGGCGCCCCCGACGATCTTGATCCGAATCTCACCAGAGAGTACATCAATGCTGTGCGGGCTCATGACCGTCGTTTACGTGACTATGATGACCAACAGATTCTTCGAATGACAAGTGTGCTCAATGCTTCTGGAGAACCCACACTTGCAGGTCTTTACGCCCTTGGCCGCTATCCACAAGGAAAATACCCAGCTCTCACCGTCACCGCCGCCGTCCAGCTCCCTGGAGGTGAAGGCCAGGCTCGCAATCGCAATCTCCAAGACTTTACGGGCCCGCTTCCTCTGCTCCTTGCTGAACTCCTGGACTGGGTTGCCGCAAATCTCAGCACTATCCGTAGATATCGACCGGACGGTCATATGGCGGAGGACCCAGAGCTCCCACTCAATGCAATCCGAGAACTTCTTGCCAATGCGCTTGTACATCGGGATCTCGGACCGAATACTCTCGGTTATGGCAAGCAAATCCAGGTTCGCCTCACACCGCGAAATCTCTTCATCCAGAGTCCTGGCGGCCTGCGCGGGGTGTCTTTAAAGCAACTCGAGAGCGTCGAGCATGCCCAAGCAGCGGTCAATCAGCGCTTGTACCAGATGGCCAAACGCCTGACGACTGCTGACGGCGCTTCGATTATTGAAGGCGAAGGCGGTGGAATTCGCGAAGTGTTCCGTGCTGTCGAGGCGCGTGGACTTCCCCGGCCCCAACTCAGAGATACTGGAGTTCAATTCACGGCGTTTCTGTGGCGACCGCACGGTGACACGGTGGATGCTGCAGCCGTTGACACGCCTGTGGTAGCTCCTAGCGAGTCTGCTCATCCGGTCAGCAGCGAGCTGCCACACAGCTCCGCGCCAACCCGCAACGAAGCCACCGTTGTTACTGTCCTCTCACTGAAAGCACGACCTCTCACTATTCACGAGTTATCCGATGCCGCTGAACTCTCGATCGGGCAGGTCCGCTATGCACTGAAGAAGCTCATCGAGGAAAGAATCGTCACTATGGAGGGAAAGCAGGGTCAACGATCCACTCGCTACCGTTTGCAGTGAGCCTCTTGCAGCACTGAGAAGCGATCCCCAGAATGTGAAAACTGACGGCACATTCCACTGCAGACTGACAACCACACTGCAAAATTTGAAGTCTGATTTTGGAGTGTGGTTCTTACCAACACTTGGCCAGTCTCTCGCAAACCCACTGTGCCGCCCATCGGGCAGGTCCGCTATGCACTGAAAAAGCTAACCACGGAAAAACCGTCATCACGCAGGGAAAACAGAGGAGGCTATCCCCTCGCTACCGTTCGCAGTGAGCCTCTAGCAGCACTGAGATGCGATCCCCAGATGCGAAAACTGACGGCACATTCCACTGCAGACAGACAACCACACTGCAAACACACTGCAAAATTTGAAGTCTGATTTTGCAGTGTGGTTCTTCCCTACACTTGATCAGTCTCTCGCAAACCCACTGTGCCGCCCATCGGGCAGGTCCGCTATGCACTGAAAAAGCTAACCACGAAAAAACCGTCATCACGCAGGGAAAAGAGGGACAGCGATCTCCTCGCTGCCGTCTCGCGTGAACCTCTCACGACACTGAAAAAATCCCCCAGAATGATAAAACTGTCTACACACTTCGCCTCACACTGACAAACACACTGTGAATGACACTGTAAAAGTTGCAGTCTGATGAACAGTCTGCAGTGTGCGGTGCCCCACCCCCAGAGCACCCAGCCCACGCCCGCGGTTGGGCGGACACCGCCACCGCAACCGCGGGCGCTGTGAGCCTCTTAGACGTTGAACTTGAACTCCACGACGTCCCCGTCCTGCATGACGTAGTCCTTGCCCTCCTGGCGGACCTTGCCCTCGGCGCGGGCCTCGGCCATGGAGCCGGCGGCGTCGAGGTCATCGAAGGAGACGATCTCCGCCTTGATGAAGCCGCGCTCGAAGTCCGTGTGGATCACGCCGGCGGCCTGCGGGGCGGTGTCGCCCTGGTGGATGGTCCAGGCGCGGGACTCCTTGGGGCCCGCGGTGAGGTAGGTCTGCAGCCCGAGCGTCGCGAAGCCCGCCTTGGCCAGCGAGTGGAGCCCCGGCTCCTCCTGGCCGACGGACTCGAGGAGCTCGCGCGCCTCCTCCTCGTCGAGTTCGAGGAGCTCGGCCTCGGTGCGGGCGTCGAGGAAGACGCAGTCAGCCGGCGCGACAAGCTCGCGCAGCTCCTGCTTCTTCTCCTCGTCGGTGAGCACGCCCTCGTCGGAGTTGAAGACATAGAGGAAGGGCTTGGCGGTCATGAGGTGCAGCTCGCGGAGCAGGGAAACGTCGATCTCCCCCTTCTTCGCGGCACCATAGAGGGTGCGCCCGTCCTCGAGGATGGCCTGGGCCTTCTGGGTGGCCTCGACGACGTCCTTGAGGTCCTTATTCTTCCGCGCGTCCTTCTCCAGGCGCGGCAGGGCCTTCTCGATGGTCTGCAGGTCCGCGAGGATGAGCTCGGTCTCGATGACCTGGATGTCGCTAGCCGGGTCCACTCGGCCGTCGACGTGGATGACGTTGTCATCATCGAAAGCGCGAACGACCTGGCAGATGGCGTCGGCCTCGCGGATGTTCGCAAGGAAGGCGTTGCCCATCCCCTCGCCCTCCGAGGCGCCCTTGACGATGCCCGCAATGTCCACGAAGGACACCGTAGCCGGGAGGATCCGCTCAGAGTGGAAGATCTCCGCCAGGCGGTTGAGGCGCCGGTCCGGCAGCTCCACCAAGCCGACGTTCGGCTCGATCGTCGCGAAGGGGTAATTCGCCGCCAACACGTCATTCCGGGTCAGCGCGTTGAAGAGGGTCGATTTCCCCACATTGGGCAGTCCAACAATTCCAAGAGTAAGGCTCACGGCGCCCTATCCTAGCAACGAGCTCCCGTCGGGCCTTATTCGCGTGGGAGGGATTATTGGGCACAATGAGTGTGTGACGGACGCGCAGAAGGATCAGAACCCGAGCCAGCTCACCCCCGAGGAGTCGGAGGTGGACTTCACCGAGCTCCAGAAGGAGTTCGACGAGCCCCGCCATGACCAGATTGACCGCTCAGTTGTCGTGGGGATGGGCGTGAAGACGCTGGCCCAATGGTGCCTGCGGCTGCTGTTCATCGCGGTGTTCTGCTATGCCGGCTGTTACGCGATCCAGCAGTTCTGGAAGGGCATTCTGCCCATGATCCTCGCGCTGCTCGTGTGCACGGTGCTCGCGCCTCCCACCACATGGATGCGCAAGCATGGCGTCCCCGGTGCGCTCGCGGCGTTCATCTCGATTTTTAGCGCCTTCGCCTCCGTCGGCGTGCTCTTTTGGCTGGTCGCCCCGCAGGTGACGCGGGAGTCCCAGACCCTCTACTTCCAGGCCTTCGAGGGCATCCAGCGCCTCCAGCTGTGGCTCCAATCCCCGCCGCTCAAACTCGACGCCGATGACCTCAACAACGTCGTCAACCAGGCCGTGAACTGGCTGCAACGCCAGGCGGGCACCATCGCGGGCGGCATTTTCACGGGACTCTCGGCCATGACCTCGGTCCTCGTCACACTCTTTGTCGTTTTCGTCCTCACCTTCTTCTTCCTCAAGGACGGCCACGGTTTCCTCCCCTGGGTTCGACGCGCCACCGGCCGCCGCATCGGCTGGCACCTCACGGAGGCCCTCACGCGAGCATGGAGCACGCTGGGCGGTTTCATCCGCGCGCAGGCTGCGGTGTCCCTCGTCGACGCCATCTTCATCGGCCTGGGTCTCTCCCTCATCGGGGTGCCGCTGGCCCTGCCGCTCGCAGTGCTCACCTTCGCGGCGGGATTCATCCCGTTCATCGGTGCGATCTCGGCGGGCACGCTCTCGGTGCTCATCGCGCTCATTTCGCTGGGGCTCACGAAGGCCCTCATCACGCTGGGGCTCATCCTCGTGGTGCAGCAGCTCGAGGGCAATGTCCTCTCCCCCATCCTCCAATCCCGCGCGATGAACCTCCACCCGGTCATCGTGCTCATCTCCGTGACGGTGGGCGGCGCGCTCTTCGGGATCGTGGGGGCTTTCCTCGCGGTGCCCACCGCCGCGATGATCGCCGTCGCCTACCGCTACATGCAGGACATGGCGTCGATCCGCTCGGGCGAGCTCCGCGCCAAGGACGTCGCCTTCGCCACGAACGCGGGCGCCTGGACCGGCGCCTATGCCGAGGAAGCCGGGCGCCGCATGCGCGAGAAGCTCCGGGAATCCACCATCACCGTGCCCAAGGGGGTCGACGCCGGGGCTGCCATCCACCAGCCGGAGAACCCCTCCGCCTCGGCGTTCGTGGCTCGGATCACGGGGGCCGCGGAATCCCTCGCTCGCCTTGTCGATTCCAAGCGCCACCGCCCTTCAGACGAAAGCTAAAGATCTCCCCTCGGGGTGTTGAGCCCCGTTCGCGCAGCGCTTTCATTAAAATTCCTCAACGTGTCTCATGTTCCGCAGAATTCATCCCGACAACGCACCGGGTCGCGATCCCAGCGATCCGCTGGGTCCGCGAGTGCTCGTTCTGCTGGAGCTCTCTGGCCGGGCCTGCCGCTGTGGGCGGGCCCGGTCATCATCGCCGCAGCCCTCGTGACGGGCATCCTCTTGAGCCTGGTCACCGGCACGATGGGGGCCGCCTACCTGTGGTGCTTCGGCCTCGGTGTCCTCGCGGTCACCCTGCTCATCAACCCGCGGGGCCTGTACATCACGGTCGCGAGCATCCCCATCCTCTTCGCGATTCTCACCCCCCTCGGCGCGTGGATCCTCTCTTCGCAGCTCATGGGAGGGATGCAGCGTCTCAGTATGACGACGCTCGTCACCATCATCTACCCCCTCATGCAGCTCTTCCCCGAGTTCTTCCTCATCACCGTGCTGGGCTTGGTCATCGCCGTCGTCCGATGGTGGCTCCTCCGGAGGCAGCAGCACATCCTGGAGTCCCAGGCCCGCGAGTCCCGGCGCAAGGACGCCGAAGCCGAGCGCCGCAACCAGGAAACCACTCGACGCGCCCGTGAGCGCACCGCCGGGGCCGCCGCCACAGCGACCTCGACGTCCTCCACCTCGTGGAGCAGCACCCGGCGCTCCCCGCGCACCCCGCGCACAGAGGAGAAGCGCCCGGAGCGCAGCCGGTCTTCGGCTGCGGCCGCGTCCTCCGCGTCCGCCTCTGCCTCCGCTTCGGCTCAGCGCGGCTCCCGCTCGGCGCGGGACGCCCGCCAGCAGCGTTCCCCGCGCTCGACGGCAGAGGGACGCCCGGTGCGCGAACCCCGCAGCGCCAGCTCGCGGAGCTCTGCGCGTCAGGTGACCGTCGAGGAACTGTTGCGGCGTTCGGGGCGCGCACGGATCATCGGCAATGCCAACGAGGATATCTACACCCGGCGCCTGCCGGAGGAGACGGCGAGCGCCGCAGAGCAGAAGGAGCACCGGGGCCGCCGTCGCGCGGATGCCCGGCCGCGGCCTTCCGAGGAACCGCAGAAACGCGACCGCTACCTGGCCTATGGCGAGCGTTATCACGGCTTCCGGGACCGGGATGACCGCCACTACCAGCGCGATGATTGGGATCGCGCGCGGGAACGCCGCCACCGGAGCCGCCGGGACCTGCGGGATCAGGGGGAGGATCGCCGCTAAAGCCGCCCGGCTCCATCCAGAGAGACGAGAACGCAGCTGCCACGTGCTTCACGGCCGTGGCAGCTGCGTTCCAGTGTGCGCCCTTCGGGGCTCTACGCTCTACTTCTTGACGCGCGGCGGGCGAATATCGCGGGGAAGGGCGAAGGAGATGGTTTCCTCGGCGGTGGTCACTTCCTCCACGTCCTCAAAGCCGCGCTGCGCGAGGAACTCAATGACCTGGTTCACCAGGATCTCCGGGACGGAGGCCCCGCTGCTCAGGCCCACGGTGCTCACGCCGTCGAGCCAGGACTCGTCGATCTGGCGAGCGAAGTCCACAAGGTGGGCGTCCTTCGCGCCCGCTTGGAGGGCCACCTCGACGAGGCGTCGGGAGTTCGAGGAGTTCTGTGAGCCCACCACGATCATGAGCTCACACTGCGGGGCGATCTTCTTCACCGCCACCTGCCGGTTCTGCGTGGCGTAGCAGATGTCCTCGCTGGGCGGGTTTTCCAGGTTGGGGAAGCGCTCCTTGAGGCGGCGGACGATGTCCACGGTCTCATCGACGGAGAGGGTCGTCTGCGAGAGCCAGATGAGCTTCTTGTCGGCGAACTCCTCCGGGACGGTGTCGGCGCCCTCGAGGCCGTCGACGAGGTAGGTCACCTCGGGCGCCTCCCCCGCGGTGCCCTCCACTTCTTCGTGGCCCTCGTGCCCGATGAGCAGGATCTGATAGCCCTGCTTCGCGAAGCGCTTGACCTCGTTGTGCACCTTGGTCACCAGCGGGCAGGTGGCGTCGAGCGTGGAGAGGCTGAGCGAGCGCGCCCCCTCGCGCACCGCCGGGCTCACCCCGTGGGCGGAGAAGACCACGTGCGCGTTCTCGGGGACTTCGTCGGTCTCGTCGACGAAGATCACGCCCTTCTCCTCGAGGGTCTCCACCACGTAGCGGTTGTGCACGATCTGCTTACGCACGTAGATGGGAGCCCCGTACTTCTCCAGGGCCCGCTCGACGGTTTCGACTGCCCGATCAACCCCCGCACAATACCCACGTGGCGCGGCCAGGAGAATCTTCTTCCCGCTTTTGTCCATGCCCACTACCCTAATGTTCTGCTGGAGGAAGAACCAACCGGATCTCATGTCCGACCCAACTCCTAAGCTAGGACGTACCCGCGGAACCGCACACCACAACCAATCATGACGAACACGGGGAGGGATGCCATGGCCGAGAGCGTCAATTCACCAGAAACCGCCTGGTCGGTCCAGGATGTGAACACCAAGGTCAAGGGGTGGATCGAGCGCCTAGGGCACATCTGGGTGGAAGGGCAGCTCACCGAGCTAAAAACCAACCCCCAGTGGAAGATGTGCTACGCCACCCTTCGCGATACGGACGCCCAGGCGAGCGTCAGCCTCACGTGCCCGGCGGCCCTCATCCGCAACGCTCCCCACCCCTTCTCCCATGGGGATCGCGTGGTGGTCTACGGCAAGCCGGCCTTCTACGTCGGCCGGGGTAGCTACTCCCTGTGGGTCACGCAGATGCGCCCGGTAGGCGTCGGCGAACTCCTTGCCCGGATCGAAATGCTGCGCAAGAAGCTGAGTGCGGAGGGGCTCACGGCCCCCGAGCGCAAAAAGACCCCACCCTTCCTTCCCCGCCGGATCGGGCTCATCACTGGCAGGGGCTCCGCCGCGGAACGCGATGTCCTCTCCGTGGCCCAGGACAGGTGGCCGCAGGTGAGCTTTGAGGTCATCAATACTGCGGTGCAGGGGGTCGACGCCGTCCCCCAGATCATTGATGCCCTCGCCCGCCTCGATGCCATCGAGGACGTCGACGTCATCATCATCGCCCGCGGCGGGGGCTCCGTCGAGGATCTTCTCCCCTTCTCCGAGGAGGCCCTCCAGCGCGCCGTCGCCGCGGCCCGCACCCCCATCGTCTCCGCGATCGGCCACGAGCCCGATCACCCGGTGCTCGACGATGTTGCCGACGTCCGCGCCGCCACCCCCACGGACGCTGCGAAACGCATCGTCCCGGATGTCGCCCAGGAGCGGGCGGGCATCGCCGAGTGCCGCGGGCGCATGGCCGCCGCGCTCCGGCAGTGGGTTCAGCACGAGCGCCAGGCGCTGGCCGCCGTGCGTTCTCGGCCGGTCCTCGCCAACCCGCTGCGCCCCATCGAGGAGCGACGGCAGGAAGTGGAGCAGGCTCTCGCGGCGGCACGCCGAGACATCACGCATCTCCTCGACCGGGAGCGCCACCGCATGACCGGGCTGCGGGCACAGATCACCACGCTCGGCCCGGGTGCCACTCTCGCCCGCGGCTATTCCATCGTGCAGGTGCGCCCGCGCGATGGGAGCGAACCCTTCGTCGTGACCTCCATCGAGCAATCCCCGCCAGGCAGCCAGCTGCGCATCCGCGTGAGCGACGGCTCCATCACCGCCGCCGGCATGGCCACTCAGCCCGCCGACTAACCCCCTCCCCCCGATTCTTCCCATCGAAAGGAACCCCATGGCCACAGACACTTTCGGCACCGGACAGCCCGGCGAGAACGCCTTCCCGCCCGTCGCCGAGCTCACCTACGAGCAGGCCCGCGCGGAGCTCATCGAAACCGTCCGCATCCTCGAGGCCGGACAGATGAGCCTCGACGAGTCCCTCCGCTTCTGGGAGCGCGGCGAGGAGCTCGCCCGCCGCTGCGAAGAGCATCTCGACGGCGCCTCCCGCCGAGTGGAGGCAGCGCTGGCCCGAAGCCGCGGCGCCGAGACCGCCGGGGACGGGACGTCGGCCCCTCAGAACGACGAGGACGAGGACGAAGCCTAGGACTCCGCGGCGCCCCTGCTCGCCTCGGCCGCGTCCTCCCGGGGCAGCGGCGCCGTTCTGATCGCGCGCGCGAGGATCTCGACGATGTCCTCCTCGCTGCCCTCGCCCTGGGCGAGAAGCCGGACGCCGCCGAGGTCCACGACCCAGAGGTTGTCCTTGTCCTCATCCATGGTCGAGAAGATGTGGGCCTCATGCCCCTCGATGCTGCGCTGCCCGATCTCTTCGCGGGTGTAGCCGTCGAAGCCATCGACGGCGTCCTTCGCGCTGACACCCGTCTGGACGAGGCGGACGTAGCCGTCCTTCGCGGTGACCCACCCGACGGAGGCGGCCGGCTCATTGTTCACGTTGATGCGACGGGCGCTGTTGGCAGTCCACCCCTCGGGCGCCTCGACGTAGCGGATGGGGAAACCGAGGGTGTGGGCCTCGCCGTCGAGCATCGCGTGGTCATCCACCGCCTGGACCGGCCCATTTTCCGGTCGTCCCGGGTTGAAGGAGCACAGCCCGGTGAAGCCGACGCAGAGGATCATGACCACCCCGACCGCCGCCAGGGAGTAGATCATGTCGCGTCCATCTTGAAAGAGTCTCGGTTTCTCAGCCACGCTAGTCAGTATCGCACGGTCAAAGGTCACAGTCAGATAGGGCATCATCTGCCCACATTCGGGTGTGAATTTCTCCGCCCCGGTGTCCAGTCCCTGGAACAATGGGGGCAGTGGCGGACAGATGTCCGCCGACCGTTTGTGATGCACACCAGGAGGCTGGAAAACAGATGACTAATGACCACCGCGAGAGCCTCGATCGTAACTTGGCTATGGAACTGGTCCGCGTGACCGAGGCCGCGGCACTGGCCTCGGGCCGCTGGGTTGGCCGGGGTCAAAAGGAATCCGGTGATGGCGCGGCCGTCGATGCCATGCGCCAGCTCATCAACTCCGTCAACATGGACGGCACCGTGATCATCGGTGAGGGTGAGAAGGACGAAGCGCCCATGCTCTTCAATGGTGAGCACGTGGGCACCGGGGATGGCCCGAAGGTGGACATCGCCGTCGACCCGGTGGACGGCACCACTCTGATGGCCGAGGGCCGCCCGAATGCCATCGCAGTCATCGCGGCAGCCGAGGCCGGCTCCATGTATGACCCCAAGGAGGTGTTCTACATGCGGAAGATCGCCGTCGGCCCCGACGCCGCCGGCAAGATCGACATCGAGGCCCCGGTCGAGCACAACATCAACGTCGTCGCGAAGGCCAAGGGCATCGACGCCTCCGACGTCACGGTCGTCGTCCTGGACCGCCCGCGCCACCTGGAACTCATCAACCAGATCCGCCAGGCAGGCGCCAAGGTCCGCCTCATTTCCGACGGCGACGTGGCCGGCGCTGTGGCCGCCGCCCAGGACACCAACTCGGTGGACATCATGATGGGCATCGGCGGCACCCCGGAGGGCATCATCACCGCCTGCGCCATGAAGTGCATGGGCGGCGAGATCCAGGGTGTCCTCGCCCCCAAGGATGAGGAGGAGGCGGAGCGCGCGAAGGCCGCCGGCCACGAGCTCAACCGTGTGCTCACCACCAACGAGCTGGTCTCCTCCAACAACTGCTACTTCGCCGCCACGGGTGTGACCAACGGTGACATGCTCCGCGGCGTGAGCTACCGCGCCAACGGTGCGACCACCCGCTCCCTCGTCATGCGCTCGAAGTCCGGTACGGTCCGCTACATCGAGTCCCGTCACAAGCTGACCAAGCTCCAGGAGTACTCCGTCATCGACTACACGCAGGGCATTCTGCGCTAGTGACTCCCCGCCCTGAGACGTCCCCGACGCCTCAGGGCATCCTGCGCCATACTTGATCCTGGATCCCAACATTTCTCAACCTCTGAAGGTGATGACACGAATGACTGAACAGGAATACCGCATCGAGCACGACACGATGGGCGAGGTCAAGGTTCCCGCCAAGGCCCTCTGGCGGGCTCAGACCCAGCGTGCCGTCCAGAACTTCCCGATTTCCGGCCGCACCCTGGAGCCCAACCAAATCCGCGCCATGGGCCTGCTCAAGGCCGCTTGCGCCCAGGTGAACAAGGAGAAGGGCCTGCTCCCCGCCGACAAGGCTAATGCGATCATCGCCGCGGCGAAGGAGATCGCCGACGGGAAGCACTACGGGGAGTTCCCCATCGACGTGTTCCAGACGGGTTCCGGCACCTCCTCCAACATGAACACCAACGAGGTCATCGCGTCTATCGCGAAGTCCCACGGCGTCGAGGTACACCCCAATGACCACGTCAACATGGGTCAGTCCTCGAATGACACCTTCCCCACCGCCACCCACGTGGCCGCGACGGAAGCCGCCGTGAAGGACCTCATCCCGGGCCTCAAGGTCCTGCAGGAGAGCCTCGCCCGGAAGGCCGAGGAGTGGAAGGACGTCGTGAAGTCCGGCCGCACCCACCTCATGGACGCCGTCCCGGTGACCCTCGGCCAGGAGTTCTCCGGCTACGCCCGCCAGATCGAGGCCGGCATCGAGCGCGTCGAGGCCACCCTGCCGCGCCTCGGTGAGCTGCCGATCGGCGGCACGGCTGTCGGCACCGGCCTCAACACGGATGCCGACTTCGGCGAGAAGGTCACCGCCGCCCTCCGCGAGCTCACCGGCATTGAGGAGCTGCGCGAGGCCCGCAACCACTTCGAGGCCCAGGCCAACCGCGATGGCCTCGTCGAGTTCTCTGGCGTCATGCGCTCCATCGCTGTCTCCTTCACGAAGATCGCGAACGACATCCGCTGGATGGGCTCCGGCCCGCTGACCGGCCTCGGTGAGATCCACCTCCCCGACCTCCAGCCGGGCTCCTCCATCATGCCGGGCAAGGTCAACCCGGTGCTCTGTGAGACCGCCACGCAGGTTTCCGCCCAGGTCATCGGCAACGATGCCGCTGTGGCCTTCGGTGGCGCGCAGGGCGCCTTCGAGCTCAACGTCTTCATCCCGATGATGGCGCGCAACGTCCTCGAGTCGGCGACCCTCCTCGCCAACACCGCCCGCGTCTTCGCAGAGAAGCTCGTCGACGGCATCGAGCCGAACGTTGAGCGGATGAAGACCCTCGCCGAGTCCTCCCCCTCGATCGTTACCCCGCTCAACTCCGCGATCGGCTACGAGGCCGCCGCGAAGGTCGCCAAGACCGCCCTCAAGGAGGGCAAGACGATCCGCCAGACGGTCATCGACCTCGGCTTCGTCGACGGCGAGAAGCTGACCGAGGAAGAGCTGGACAAGCGACTCAACGTCCTCGACATGGCGCACACCGAGCGCCACTAGTCACTCCCCCTGAGTGACCCGGGCTGAGGCCCCCGCTCCCCACCGCATCTGTGCGATGGGGAGCCTTTTCTTTATGATGTGAGACATGCCATCTTCTTCTCAGGGTTCTCTGAAGAACACAGTGGCTCGCGCCACCAACCGTTCCGCCCTCATGGGCGCCATCTTCCTCATGGCCACGAGCGCCATCGGCCCAGGCTTCCTCACGCAGACCGCCGTGTTCACCAGCAAGCTCGGCGCAGCCTTCGCCTTCGCGATCCTCGTGTCCATCCTCATCGACATCGCCGTGCAGCTCAACGTCTGGCGAGTCATCGGCATCGCCGGTCAGCGCGCCCAAGAGCTGGGTAATACGGTGCTGCCGGGGCTCGGCTGGGTGCTTTCTGCGCTCATCGGCGTGGGCAGCATCGTGTTCAATATCGGCAATATCGCTGGCGGCGGCCTCGGGCTCAACGCCGCGCTGGGGATCAGCCCAGTCCTCGGCGGGGCGATCACCGCGCTGCTCGCGATCGCCGGCTTCGTCGTGAAGAAACTGGGGAATCTGCTGGACAAGCTGGTGGTGGTGCTGGGAGCGCTCATGATCGTCCTCACGGTGTACATCGCATTCCGCTCCTCCCCGCCGCTCGCCGAGGCAGCGATCAACACGATTGCCCCGGAGAAGATTGACCTCGTCGTCATCACCACGCTCGTCGGCGGCACCGTCGGCGGATACATCACCTACGCCGGCGCCCACCGGATGCTGGACTCCGGCGAGACCGGCCCGGAGCACGCGGCGACAGTCTCCCGCTCCTCGATCTCGGGCATCCTCGTCACCGGGGTGATGCGCGTGGTCCTCTTCCTCGCCGTGCTGGGCGTGGCGGCCAGCGGCGCCCGCCTCGAGGGGGAGTCCAACCCGGCGGCAGCAGCCTTCTCCTACGCGGCCGGCCCCATTGGCCTCCGGATCTTCGGCGTGGTGCTCTTCTGCGCGGCCTTGAGCTCGGTGATCGGGTGCTCCTACACCTCGGCGAGCTTCCTCGTCCCGCCGCGCGCGGAGTTCCTCACCCGCCAGAACATCATCACGATTGTCTTCATCATCGTCTCGGGCGCGCTCTTCCTCACGGTGGGCACGGCGCCCGCCAAGCTCCTCGTCTTCGCGGGCGCCTTCAACGGCCTGGTCCTGCCGTTGGGCTTCACGCTCATCCTCTATATCGCGTTGTTCCGCGGCAAGGACCTGCTCCACGGTTATCGCTATCCCAAGTACCTCATCGTTTTGGGAGTGGTGGCCCTCGTGGTCTCCTGGGCCCTCGCGTGGTTCTCCTTCAAGGGGGTGTTTGAGCTCCTCTCCTAGTACCGTCGCCCCCATATCCCGATTTTTAGGAGGACATGTTGCCCCTCACGATCGATCTCAATAGCGACGTCGGAGAAAGCTTCGGCGCCTGGTCCATCCCCAATGACGAGCGCATCATCCCGCTCGTGAGCAGCGCGAATATCGCCTGCGGCTTCCATGCTGGCGACCCCCGCGTCATGCTCAGCACCTGCCGCCTAGCCGTGGAGGCAGGGGCCAGGGTGGGCGCCCATATCGGATACCGGGACCTCGCCGGGTTCGGCCGGCGCAGCATCGACTATGACCCCGCCGACCTCCGCGCCGAGACCATCTACCAAATCGGGGCCCTCCGCGCCGCAGCGCAGGCCGTCGGCACCACCGTCAGCTATGTCAAGCCCCATGGGGCGCTCTATAACCGCATGGCCCATGACTCCGTCCAGGCGCAGGCCGTCATCGAGGGCATCCTCGACCTCGACCCCTCACTGCAGCTCATGGCGCTCGCGGGAACGCCTGTCGTCGAGCAGGCGCGCCAGGCGGGGCTCAGCGTCATCGAGGAGGCCTTCGCCGACCGCGCCTACCACCCCGATGGCACCCTGGTGTCCCGACGCGAACCCGGCGCCGTCCACTCCGATCCCGAGACGGCCGCCGCCCAGGCGGTCGCCATCGCGGAGGGCTCCCCGCTCCGCGCCGTCGACGGCACACCCGTGCGCATTGCTGCCCAGTCGATCTGCGTCCACGGGGACAATGAGGCGGCACTGGCCGTCGTCCGCCTCATCCACGAGCGCTTCGCTGAACGCGGAATCGAGGTGGGCTGATCCATGCGCACCCATCTCTGCGGTGACCGCGCCCTCCTCATCGACGTCGACCAGCCCGCGGGATATGCCTCCGCTACGGATGCCGTCCTCGCGCTCACCGAGAGGCTCCGCGAGGTCGCCCATCCCGGCATCATCGACCTCGTCCCCGCCGCCCAGACCCTTCTCATCCACCTCGATCCGGCAGTGCTCAGCCTCGAGGGGGCTCAGCGGCTCCTGGATGACACCGGCCTCCCACCCGCCACCGCCAGCACGGGCGGTGGGGAGACGCACCGCATCCCCGTCTCCTACGACGGCCCTGACCTCGAGGATCTTGCCTCCTCCCTCGGCATCACCACCGCCGAGCTCATCGTCCGCCACAGCGGCACGACGTGGCGCGCTGCCTTCGGGGGCTTCGCGCCCGGATTCTTCTACCTCTCGGCGGCCTCCGGCCCGGGCCTGGGCACGGTCCCCCGGCGCTCCGAGCCCCGGACCGCCATCCCCGCCGGATCCGTGGCTCTTGCCGGCGAGTGGTCGGCCGTGTACCCCGGCTCCTCCCCCGGCGGCTGGCAGATCATTGGATTCACGGAGACCCCCTTCTGGGACAGCGCCGCCGAGCGCCCCGCACTGCTGCGCGCCGGCGACCTCGTCGAGTTCTACGACAAGGAGCATGCATGAGTTCCACCCCTGTCCTCCGCGTCCTGTCCACCGGCCCCCAGCTCCTCCTCGAGGATCGGGGCCGCCCCGGCCGCGCCAGCCTGGGAGTGAGCCCCTCGGGCAGCTTCGACCGCCTCTCCGCCGCCCGCGCCAATCACGCCCTGGGGAACACGCCGGATGCGGCCGTCCTGGAGATCCTGCTCGGCGGGTGTGAGTTCGAGGTCCTCAACCCCACCAGCCTCGTCGTCACCGGCACGGACGCCAGCGTGAGTCTCCGTCGTCGCCGGGGCGCCGTCATCGACGCCCACACGCACCGTATTCTCGACGTCGCCACCGGGGACCGCCTCTACATCGAACCAGCCCGCTACGGACTGCGCGCCTACCTGGGAATCCGCGGCGGATTCCTCGCCCAGGAGGAGTTGGGCAGCCGGAGTACGGACACGCTGTCCGGGCTGGGTCCGACGCCGCTCGCCGAGGGCGACGTCCTGAGTAAGGCCAGTGACATCGCCGAGCTCGCGTGGTGGCCAGCCTTGCGCACCCTCCCGGTCCTCTGGCGCCGCGTTGCCGAGGAAACGCTCACGGTGATCCCCGGGCCCCGCGAGGACTGGTTCGAGGAGGATGCGCTCGACCTCTTCTACTCCCAGACCTACGAGGTGAGCCAGGACTCCAACCGGGTGGGACTGCGCCTCACGGGCGATGTGCCGCTGGGGCGTCGTCGGAAGGAGGAGCTGCCCAGCGAAGGAATGGTTCGAGGGAGTATTCAGGTGCCGCCCAACGGCCAGCCCGTGGTCTTTGGCCCCGACCACCCGGTGACGGGCGGCTACCCCGTCATCGCGGTGCTCACATCGAGATCCTGCGATCGCAGCGCCCAGTTGCGGCCGGGAGATCGCATCCGTTTCCGCAGGTCGCACTAGGGGTTCTGCCCCCTCCCCGAGCCCTCCTGTGGGCTAGCCCCCACGCCGGCGTGACCCGCCCCACAGAATTTTGCACGGAGGGGCGAATTTCACTCCATACATAATTGCACTTGGTGCAAAGTTGCACTAGGTTTAGGTTCATGGCTGAGAGTGAACCGTCCCTTCGCGAGTCCAAGCGACGAGCTACCCGCGCAGCCATCGAAGACTATGCTTCCGCCCTCGCGGCGGAGAAGGGCTTCGACAACGTCACCGTCGACGACATCTGCGCGGAAGTCGGCATTTCCAAACGCACCTTCTTCAACTACGTGGATTCTAAGGAGACCGCCGTGCTCGGCGCCCCTCCGCGCGTCCCCACGGATGAGGAGCGTGCGGAATTCCTCGCGACGGAGCATGAGGATATCCTCAGCGCTCTGTGCCGCCTCGCCTTCGAGCTGGCCACCACGGTCCGGTGCGTTGCGCCGGAGCAGCGGGCCACCGTCCTCAAGCGCCGGCGCATTATTCGCCGGCGTGACCCCGACCTCGCCTACCAGAATGTTGCCGGCGTGCACACGATGGCGGCGGCGCTCGTCGAGCTCACGGAGGAATACCTCGAGCTCTACCCCGGGCGGAAAACGCTCTCGGCACCCCCGAGTCACGAGGCTCAGTCCCTCGTCTCCATCGCGCTGTGCACGCTCCAGCTGGGAAATCGCATCTGGTTGGAGCAGGCCGACGGGAGCGACGAGGCCCTAGAGAACTGTTGCATTGACGCTCTCCACGAACTCACCACTATTTTCCAAGGACGCTCATTATGACTTTGGCACCCTCTTCCGATCCGCAGAAAGAAGGAGATATTACGTCTCGCACTGATACATCGAGCGCCTCAGCCGCTGAGCGCTCCCCCGACGCGACGGCCCCTGCCTCCCCCAAGGAGAGGCAGCTGGGCTTCATCATCGCTGCCCTCATGCTCTCCATGCTCATGAGCTCCCTCGGGCAGACGATCTTCGCCGCGGCCCTGCCGACCATCGTCGGCGAGCTCGGCGGCGCGAACCACATGTCCTGGGTCATCACCGCCTTCCTCTTGGGCCAGACCATCGCGATGCCGCTCTTCGGCAAACTCGGTGATCAGCTGGGCCGCAAGGGCCTCTTCATCGGGGCCAATGCGCTCTTCGTCCTCGGCTCTCTGCTGGGTGGCCTGTCGGTGAACATGGCGATGCTCATCATCGCGCGCGTCATGCAGGGCGTGGCCGGCGGTTCCATGATCATCCTCTCCCAGGCGATCACCGCCGACGTCACCACTGCCCGCGAGCGCGGCAAGTACATGGGCATCATGGGCTCCGTCTTCGGCGTGTCCTCCGTGCTCGGCCCGGTGCTGGGCGGCTGGTTCACGGACGGCCCGGGCTGGCGCTGGGGCCTCTGGCTGAATATCCCGATCGGTATCGTCGCGATCACCGCCATCTGGTTCTTCCTCCGCCTCCCGAAGCGCCAGAAGAACCTCGACATTGACTGGCTGGGCACGCTGACCATGGCGCTCGCCACCGCGAGCCTCGTCCTCTTCGTCACGTGGGGCGGCAATGAGTACGAGTGGGGCTCCCCGCTCATCCTCGGTCTCATTGCGTCGACCATCATCTTCGCCGCGATCTTCGTCTTCGTGGAGAGCAAGGTCTCTAACCCGCTCATCCCGCTCCAGCTCTTCAAGACGCGGAACTTCAACCTCACGCTGCTGGCCGGCCTCGCCGTGGGTATCTTCATGTTCGGCACCCTCGCCTACATGCCCACCTACCTGCAGATGGTCCACGCCATGACCCCGACCAACGCGGGTCTCATGATGATCCCGATGATGATCGGCCTCATGGGCACCTCGATCGTCGTGGGGAACCTCATTTCCCGCACGGGCCGCTACCGCTTCTTCCCCATCGTGGGCATGGTCATCACGGGCATCGGCCTCTTCCTGCTGAGCACGATGAAGCCGGAGACCTCCCTCATCACGGTCGGGATCTACTTCTTCGTCTTCGGCTTCGGCCTAGGCTGCTCGATGCAGGTGCTGGTCCTCATCGTGCAGAACTCCTTCCCGCTGAGCATGGTGGGCACCGCCACCGGCACGAACAACTTCTTCCGCCAGGTGGGCGGCTCCCTGGGATCCGCGCTCGTCGGCGGGCTCTTCACGGGCCGCCTCACCGGTCAGATGCAGAGCAACCTCCCGCAGGCCATCAAGGACAGCGGCGAGGAGGGCGCCCGCTTCCTGCAGACCTTCAACCCGGAGACAGACCTCAGCAGCCTCACCCCGACGGCTCTGCACCACATGCCGCAGGCTATTGCCGACGCCATCCAGCTCTCCTATAACGATTCGCTCACCCCGGTCCTGCTCATGGTGTGCCCGCTGGCTTTCCTCTCCGCGGTCATCCTCTTCTTCATCAAGGAGAAGAAGCTGAGCGATCGGCTCGAGCCGCTGGAGGACTAGCCCTCTCCCCGGCTCACCTGGTGCACATCCTCAAAAAACACTGACCCCCACCTTCCTCGCGCAGAGGGCGGTGGGGGTCAAGCGCATGCGCGCTCCAGTCAGCCGTGAGTGCTAGACGTGAATATCGGGCTTGGGCAGGAGCTTTTCGTAGATGTCGGTGTCCCGCCACTCCCCCGCGAGCTCCCCGTAGGTCATCTTCGCAATGTGGCTGAATGTGCCGATCTTCTCGAATCCCCGGGATTGGTGCAGCTTCGCCGAGCCCGTATTCTCCGGGAAGATCCACGCATGGATGGCCCACTTATCGAGCTCCTGGCACACCTCGATAAGCGTATCGAGCAGCGCACCCGCAATCCCGCGACCGCGAGCGTCGGGGTGAATATACACGGAGTCCTCCACCACCCCGTGGAACACCGAACGCGAGGAAATCGGCGCCGCGGAGACCCACCCCAACACCGTGGAGTCATCATCGGCTTCCACGGCGACGTAGACCGTCTCCATGATCTTCGCGGAAGAGAACTGCTCCCAGGTGAGCGCCTTCCGCTCGAAGGTGGCGTGCCCGGTGTCCAAGCCATGCTCGTAAATGGCCTGGACATGCGGGTAATCCTCGCGGCGAATCGGCCGGATCCTGAATGTGGACTCTGTCATGGTCCAAATTGTTCACGATGCCCCAGATTCATGCAACTAGACGCACGTGTCTGGGCCACCCATGCGAAAAACCCGCACCCCACAGCGCGGGGTGCGGGCTCAATCCGCAGGCGCGTCCTTACTTGGTCTGGACGTCCGCCTTGTAGTCAGCAACCTGGCCGGTCTCGGAGGTCCAGTTGATGGTGCCCTTGGTGAACTCCTGGGTCCAGCCGTTGTCAATGCGCTGCTCGGCAGAAACCGGGACGCCCACCTCGGCGTCGTAGCCACCCTGCTCGAGCCAGGTCTCGGCGATCTTGCCCTGGATGAGGACGCCACCGTTGTCCTCGGTGTTCACGACGTAGCGGCCGTCGGAGTACTCCACGATGTACTGGCCCTCGTCGTTGCCCTTGGTGACGCCCACGGCCTCACCCAGCTGGTTCTCCTCGGCGGCGGTAGCGACAGCAGCCGGGACCTCAACATCGCCCTGGGCGGTCGGGATGCTGGTCAGCTTGTCAGCCCCACCCTTGGCGGCATCGGCGGCGGAGGAGGCGGCGTCGCCAGCGGACTCCTTGGCGGAGTTGGCGGCGTCGCCAGCAGCGGAGGTGGCGGAGGCGGCAGCGTTACCCGCAGCGTCCGTGGCGGAGGAGGCGGCCTCCTTGGCGTCCTGGGAGCACGCAGCCAGGCCCAGGGTCAGCGCGACGGCAGCGGTACCAGCGAGGATTCGACGGTTCAGCGACATGGTTCAACCTTTCATAAGAATTGTCGGTATGTCCGCTCACCATTATTCGTATCAGATCTCACACATGCCAATTTCTTGATACGTTGTTGCCAAATTGTTAACTTCGCGTCACCATTTCTCAGCCTCGCCGGCCACGACGCCCACCTCGGCCTCGCCCAGCAGATCCCCGCCGGCCTGCCCCTCGACGCCCCGAGCCACCGCGCTGCCGGCCGCCCGCATCCTGAACGGCCCGCCCCTCGCGCGCAGCCCGACGTTCCTGCTTCGCCCGCGTTTTCTCCTTCGCGCTGAGTTTCTTCGTCTGCCCGTGTTCCCCGGCGCCGCGGTCTCCCCCGCCCTGCCGGGTGCTCTGCGCGGTCCGTCCCTTCATGATGCCTACGAGGTCCTGGACGTCGTCGGCATCCCTCTCCTTCGGCCACACGATGCCGATCCGCGTCTCCCCCCACGGCGCCTCCAGAAGCTCACAGTCGCGAACCTGCTTCCCGCCGAGCATCGCGAGGATCGGCCGCGGCCCCATCACCACGCCCACATTCGCTGCCACCACCTGCAGCCCGACGCGCAGCCCCGCAAGATCAATCGACGTCCCTGCCTCGGGCGCGTAGTGGCAGGCCTCCCCCGCAATGTCCTCGGGACGCAGCGCCTCCCCGAGTTCCGCGTACACGCTCTCCTTGGGCACAGCCACGCCGGCGCTTTCCGTGTAGAGCTCGACGACGTGATACTCCTCCCGATCGATCCGGGGCTCCGGGAAGCGCACGAGTGCCGCATCGACCTCGCCGTCAAGAAGCAGGCTCACGGGGTCATCCTCGCCGCGGGTGCGGAGCGGGCCGTGGGAGCTGCGCTCCTCATAGCGTCGGAACCATTTGTCCGGCTCGGTGCCGGTGACGAAAGCGAGGGTGAGCATGCCCACATGCTACCGTGGCTCCCGTGACTGAAGAATCTCTCCGCCAACCATCCGGCTCCGCGATGAAGCCGCAGACTGCCGCGAAGAAGCTCGGCATCTATCTGCCGGCCACGCCCGAGGAGTTCCAACGCTCGGCCATCACCCATGCTGAGCTGCGGGAGCTACAGCAGAATCCGCCGCAGTGGCTCGTCGATCTCCGCCGTGAGGGGCCACACCCCCGCCCGGAGGTGGCCCGCAAGCTCGGCATTACGATCAGCGCGCTCAAGCGCAATGAGATGGATAAGCCCCTCACCACGCAGGAGATCAGCGAGCTCCTTCAGAACCAGCCCGAGTGGCTGCGGACGGCGCGGACCTCACTCGCTGAGCAGCGCGAGGCCGCCCACCCCAGCGATGAGGATCACCAGCAGTAGCGGAGCTCCTCCCCATCGCTCCACGCCAGGTGGGCGCGGAACTTCTCACTGATGTCCACCTGCACCGTCAGCTCCCCCTCCGCCGAGCTCAACGCATACTCAATGCGCTCATTGTCCTTGGAGCGCACCTCCAGCGTGGCGGTGCTCATCCACGGGTGGCGCCGCCTGGCCGCAATGAGGTCGTGATAGACCTGCCAGAGCCACTTCCCCTGCTCCGCCAGCTTCTCCGGGCTCTCCGGCAGCGGCGGGCGGATGGGATCATCGGCGCCGAATCCCTCCCCCTTCTCTCCGCGGAAGGCCTGCTCATCCCCGTAGTAGATGCTCGGGCAGCCCGGCAACGTGAAGAGGAAGCACGCCGCGAGCGCCGCC
Organism: Corynebacterium uropygiale; assembly: GCF_021568315.1. GTDB lineage: Bacteria > Actinomycetota > Actinomycetes > Mycobacteriales > Mycobacteriaceae > Corynebacterium > Corynebacterium uropygiale. The sequence continues at coordinate 134,698 of NZ_JAKGSI010000003.1, read as the reverse complement.
CCGCCATCCCCCACGACGCTGGCAATCCGGTCCACGTCATGGTTGCCGACGAAGATGTTGAGGATGTGCCCCCTGCTGAACTCCTCATGCCGCTCGAGGGCGTGGGCAAGCTCCCAGAAGTTCTTGTCCTTAATGGAGCTCCAGATGGCCTTCCACAGCTCGTATTGCGTCGCGGAGTCGAGGTGCCCCTCGTCGATGAGCTGCACATAATCCCCGTGGATCATCTCCCCGAGGAAGATGGCCTGCGGGAACTCCGCGCGCACCCGATCGGTCACCTCTGCCCAGAAGGCCGTCGGCACCGCATAGGCGACGTCGAGCCGCCAGCCGTCGAGCCCCAGACGCAGCCAGTGAAGCATGATGTCCGTGACCATGTCCGCCGTGCGCGGGTCGCTGTGATCGAGCTCGACGAGCTCCTCGTGCCCCTCCCACGGGACGGGGTCGCCAGCCTCGGTGCGCTTGATGGGCCCACCGGAGGACACCAGGGGGTGCGTGGCAGCGACGTGGTTGAACACGCCGTCGAAGATGACCCTGATCCCCCGAGCATGGCACTCCGCGATGAGCGTCCTCGCGTCCTCCTCGGTTCCCACCCGAGGGTCGATCGCGTAGTGATCGAGCGTGTCATAACCGTGGGACACGGAGCGGAAGATGGGCCCCAGCATGAGAGCATCGCAGCCGAGCTGCTGGACATAGTCCAGCCAGGCCGTCGTGCGCCGCAGGGCGGATGACTGGGAGCCATCCTCCGGGTGCTCGAGCTGCCGCAAGTCGGCGCTCAGCGGATAAACCTGCCAAATGATGGTGTGCTCAAGGTTGCTCACACCATCACTCTAGTCATAGTCCCTAGTGCAGCGGCCAGCTCTCGAGGCCGTCGTAGAGCGCGAACTGATCGGCGAGAGCGCTCACGCGGGAGCTCAGCGTCTCCGTATCGAGGCTGCCATTCGCCGCGCCGACGAGCGCCGTCGCGATGATGTCGGCCACCTCGGAGAAGGCCGCCGCGTCGAGGCCGCGGGTGGCCAGCGCCGAGGTGCCGATCCGCAGCCCGGAGCCCACCATCGGCGGGCGCGGGTCGAAGGGCACGGTGTTGCGGTTGACGGTGATGCCGATCTCGTGGAGGGCGTCCTCGCCCTGCTGGCCGTCGAGGGAGGAGTGACGCAGGTCCACCATGACGAGGTGGACGTCGGTCCCGCCGGTGAGGACGCTGATGCCGGCCTCGGCAACGTCCGGGGCCATGAGCCGCTCCGCCAGGATGCGCGCCCCTTCGAGGGTCCGCTCCTGGCGCTCGCGGAACTGATCCGTCCCGGCGATCTTCATCGCGATGGCCTTCGCCGCGACAGCGTGCATGAGCGGGCCACCCTGCTGACCGGGGAAGACCGCCGAGTTGAGCTTCTTCGCGTACTCCTGCCGCGCGAGGATCATGCCCGAGCGGGGGCCGCCCAGGGTCTTGTGGACGGTGGTGGACACGATGTCCGCGTGGGGCACCGGGCTCGGGTGCAGCCCCGCGGCGACGAGCCCAGCGAAGTGGGCCATGTCCACCCACAGCTTCGCCCCGACTTCGTCGGCAATGGAGCGGAAGGCCGCGAAATCCTGCTGGCGCGGGTAGGCGGACCAGCCGGCGATGAGGACGTTCGGGCGCTCGGCCAGGGCCTGCTCGCGGACCTTGTCCATGTCGAGGCGGAACGTCGTCTCATCGACGCCATAGGCCGCCACCTCGTAGAGCTTGCCGGAGAAGTTGAGCTTCATGCCGTGGGTGAGGTGCCCACCGTGGTCGAGGGAGAGGCCCATGATCTTGTCCCCAGGGGAGATGAGCGCGTGGAGGACGGCGGCGTTCGCCTGGGCCCCCGAGTGCGGCTGAACATTCGCGAACTCCGCCCCGAACAGCTCCTTCGCGCGGTTGCGGGCGAGGTCCTCGATGATATCGACGTTCTCGCAGCCCCCGTAGTAGCGACGGCCGGGGTAGCCTTCTGCGTACTTGTTCGTCAGCACCGAGCCTAGGGCCTGCAGGACCGCCCGCGGCACGAAGTTCTCCGAGGCGATCATCTCCAGCGTGTTCCGCTGCCGCGCCAGCTCCCCGTCAATGGCCTGCGCGACCTCCGGGTCTAATTCCGCCAGCGAAAGGTATCTCACATCTGCGTTGGTGGGCTGCTCCGACATACTTCCTCTTCCTTGTGTCGGGTAGGGACCGGTTGGTGGTGATCATACCCGGTGTCGAAAGACCCAGAGACACCTGCCACAATAGGGTCATGCCGCGCACGTCAGATTCCACGCCGTATCTGGACTTCGACCGAGCTTCCTGGCGTCAACTCCGTCAATCCATGCCTCAGGTACTCACTGAGGAGGAAGTGGTCCAACTCCGCGGCATCGGGGAGAACATTGATCTCGACGAAGTCTCGGACGTCTATCTCCCCCTCTCCCGCCTCATCCACCTGCGCGTGGAGGCGCACCAGCGGCTCAACGAAGTGACGGAGACGTTCCTCGGCTCGCGGACGTCGAGAATTCCCTTCATCATCGGGATCGCGGGCTCCGTGGCGGTGGGGAAATCGACCACCGCGCGCCTCCTCCAGGTCCTCCTCCAGCGCTGGGAATCCCACCCGCGGGTGGACCTCGTCACCACCGACGGCTTCCTCTACCCCTATGCGAAGCTGAGCCGCCGCGGCATCCTCGAGCGCAAGGGCTTCCCCGAGTCCTATGACCAGCGGGCCCTGCTCCGCTTCGTCACCGAGGTGAAGTCCGGGAAGCCGGAGGCGCACGCCCCCATGTACTCCCACACGCTCTATGACCGCCTCGACGAGGTGCAGGTCATTAAGCAGCCGGACATCCTCATCCTCGAGGGGCTCAACGTCCTCCAGACGGGGCCCACCCTCATGGTGAGCGACCTCTTCGACTTCTCCGTCTACGTCGACGCCCAAACCTCCGACATCGAGCAGTGGTACATCGACCGCTTCTTGAGCCTCCGCGCCACCGCCTTCCGCGAGCCGGACGCCCACTTCTCCCACTACGCCAACCTGTCCGACCAGGTCGCCATCACGGAGGCCCGGGAGATCTGGCAGGCGATCAACCTCCCCAACCTCGTGGAGAACATCCTCCCCACCCGCGTGCGTGCCTCGCTGGTCCTCCAGAAGGGGGCCAATCACCACGTCCAGCAGGTGCGGATGCGCAAGATCTAGCGCCCCCGCCCCGGCCTATGTGGCCTGCTGTGCCTCCTTGCACCACTCCACAATGGGATCCAACTCCGCCATGTCCATCCAATCGACATCACGGCCATAGTTCTCGATCATCGCCCGCTCATTGGGCCCCTTCTGCGGCTTCGCCTTGAGCGCCGCAATAATGCTCCGCATCACCACGCGGTGCTTCGCGCTGAGCTCGGAATACGCCATCCGACCGGGCAGATAAAACCGCCGGACCTTCTCCGCAGCCTCCCCGAGCACCCGGCTCAGCGGATCCTTCGCCCGCGCTTCCTCCAGCAGGGTCATCCCCACATTGACGACGGCCACCGGGTGCCTGCGAACCAGGTCCGGGCGGCGTCGAACATAATCCGCCGCGGGCATGACGGGCCCGTGCACGGCGCTGAGAACGATGATCGCTTCGCCCTCCGCGGCCGGATGATCCCCCGCCTCCTCGAGGGGGAGAAGCCTGGCGCCCAGCCGCCCCGCGAGCTCCTCAGCATAACGACGGGTGGACCCATACCAGGAGTGATAGAGCACCAGAGTCATGTCTACGACGTCTCTACTTTCCGAATCGACGGGAGCGCCCACTGTATTCCCGCAGGGCGCGAAGGAAGTCTATGCGCCGGAAGGCCGGCCAATACGTGTCGGTGAACCAGATCTCCGAGTAGGCCGCCTGCCAGATGAGGAAGCCCGAGAGCCGCTGCTCCCCAGACGTGCGAATGACGAGGTCCGGGTCCGGCTGCCCGCGCGTGTACAGGTGCTCGGAGATGGACGCGACGCTAATGGCCTCCGCGATCTTCTCCGCCGGGGTGCCTGATGCCACCTCCTCCTCAATCACCGCGTGGACGGCGTCGACAATTTCCTGCCGCCCGCCATAGCCCACCGCCACGTTGACGGAGACGCCAGTGTTGTCCTCGGTGTCCGCCACCGAGGACTGGAGGCGCTGGGCGATGTCCTCGGGGAGGAGGGAGAGATCGCCGACCAGCCGCACGCGGCAGTTGTTCTCCGTGCTCACCAGCTCGGAGACAACGTCGACGATGATGTCGAAGAGCATCGTGAGCTCCGCGGATTCGCGCTGGAGGTTCTCCGTTGACAGGAGGTACAGGGTGACGAGTTCGACGTCCGTATCGTGGCACCAGCTCACGAGCTCTGCCACCTTTCGGGCCCCCACCCGGTGGCCGTGGCTCACGTCGTCGAAACCCGCCTCGCGCGCCCACCGACGATTCCCGTCGCACATCACGGCCACGTGCCGGGGTTGCCGAGCTCCCCGCAGCTCACGACGCAGCCGCGTCTCATAGAGCGGGTAGAGCAGACGGGACAGGAATCTCACGTTCATAAAGTGTAGCGCTCGGACGATAACAGGGCGGGTCAGGGCACTCGCTGAGCCAACCACACGGTGCGGAGCTGCGTGTGGCCGTGCTCGGCGCCAGTGCGCCCGCGGAGGCGAGAGAAACGAGAAGCTCGAGAGGCTAGAGGAGGTGTTTCCGACGATGATCGAGGACGCCGGCCTCCTCCATCGCTTTGTCGAGGGCCTCCTCGTCAAAGAGGTCCAGCCCGTTTTGCTCCGCGAAAATGCGGCGGCGGTTCATCCGCGAGAAGCGGCGGTGGAAAGCCCAGCCCAGGTACAGCACGGCGGCGGCCAGCAGGACCAACACCAGGAGCCCCACCGGCGAGGCCTTTCCAAACTCAGGGCCCAGCGGGCCGACATTTTCGGCCCGCTCAGCGAGGACCATCACCGTGTCCAGCATCCTGTTACCTCCTTAGTCGATGCCGGCAAAGAGGTCATCCTCCGGGATGGAGGTGGACACGCGGGTCTTCGCCAGCTCGAATTCTTCCGTCGGCCATAGCTTACGCTGTACCTCCACGGGTGTCCCGAAGAAGGCTCCCGCAGGATCGATTTGCGTGGCGTGGGCGCGCAGGGCGTCGTCACGGGCCTCGAAGTACTCCTCGCAGCGGACCTGCGTGGTGACCCGTTCCATGACGTCCGCCTTGTTCGCCTTCCACCGCTCGAGCATGGGCGTATACGGGCTCGGCTTCCCCTCGCGGAGGAGGAGCTCGTGGAACATCTCCATCCGCTGACGGATGAAGCCGTGGGTGTAATAGAGCTTGAGCGGTGTCCAGGGCTCGCCCAGCTCGGGGGCATAGTTCGCGTCGCCGCTGCGCTCCCAGGCCGCCATGCTCACCTCGTGCACCTTGAGGTGATCAGGGTGCGGATAGCCGCCGTTCTCGTCATAGGTGATGATGACGTGCGGCTGGAACTCCCGCATAATGCCCACGATGTCTCGCACCACCGTGTCCGTCTTCTCCCGGGCGAAGCAGCCCTCCGGCAGCGGGGGCAGCGGGTCCCCCTCGGGCAGCCCGGAGTCCACGTAGCCCAACCAGCGGTGCTCGACGCCCAGCGCCGCCACGGCCTTCGCCATCTCCTCCTTCCGCACCGCGGTCATGTTCTCCTTAATCCCCGGCTTATCCATCGCCGGGTTGAGGATGTCTCCGCGCTCTCCCCCCGTGCACGTCACGACAAGAACCCGATGCCCCTCCGCCGCATAGCGGGCGAGCGTGGCCGCACCCTTCGAGGACTCATCATCCGGGTGGGCATGGATCGCGAGAATACGCAATGACTTCATGTCCGCTTGTCCTTTACTCCTGGTGTGTGTCATCTCATCTGTGACCGCGCCTGCACCTCGACGCGCGCGCCGCCACAATTTTGTTGTCAGTTCACCTATTCTACGGCCTCGCACTCCCGACGCCACCCCGGGGCACCACTCCCCCTGCGATAGACTAAGTCCCAGTCCCCTGCCCTTGCTTCTCGGAGGTTCACTGATGCCCCAGGACACAATCGACCGCCCCACCTCGCGCTATGGGCGTTCACCCTCCCCTCAGAAGAAGGGGCCCCGGTCCATCACGGGCAAGTGGATCGTCGTGGGCATCATCATCGTCCTCATCCTTGCCGTCGTGTACGTGGCGTGGACCGTGCGCCAGCGCAGCGTCACCTCGGAGGTTTCCGCCTCCATGGCGGGATTCTCCGCGATCGATGATTCCACGCTTCAGATGGACGTCGACGTCACCAGGAAGGACGTCACCGTCCCGAGTTATTGCATCGTGACGGCCTTGGACATCAATCACGCAGAGATCGGCCGCCGCGAGGTGCTCATCCCCGCCGGCGGAAACGAGACCCAGCGGATCACCACCACCATCCCGAGCACCTCCCGGCCGGTCTCCGGCGGGGTCTATGGCTGCTCGACGTCCATCCCCGCCCACCTCAGCATCCCCGACTAGGATGCCGTGCTAGAATTTGCACAAAATTGCACGTCACCGTGCGCCCTTGCGCCCCGGCTTCGGCCGGGGTCATTGGTGCCGGTCGAACGCCGTCCGCTGAGCGTCGGCGTCTCATGAACGGAAGGTCCACATTTATGGCTGAAGAGCAGAAGCAGTACATCACTCCGGAGACGAAGGCCAAGCTGGAGGCCGAGCTCAACGCTCTTATTGAGAACCGCCCGGTGATCGCCGCCGAGATTAACGAGCGCCGCGAGGAAGGCGATCTCAAGGAGAACGCCGGCTACGACGCCGCCCGTGAGCTGCAGGACCAGGAAGAGGCCCGCATCAAGCAGATCTCCGAGATCCTCGCCAACTCCACCACGGAGCGCGGCGACATCGCCGAGGGCGTCGCCCACGTGGGTTCCGTCGTTCACGTCTACTACAACGGGAACAAGGAGGAGAAGGAGACCTTCCTCATCGGTACGCGCGCTGCAGCCATCGACAACCCGCACCTCGAGACCTACTCCGAGCAGTCCCCGCTCGGCGCGGCTGTCGTCGGTGCGCACGAGGGCGAGACCCGCGAGTACACCGCCCCGAACGGCAACACCATTAGCGTTACTATCGTCTCTGCCGAGCCCTACAACTCGGAGAAGGCCGCGACCCTCCGCAAGTCCTAGGACCGAGGCCCACCCATACCCCATCGTTTCATCTCGATCTTGGAGGATTGAGTCCCATGTCCCGTAGTTTTCGTATGAAGTCCGCCGTTGTCGGCACCTGCGTGGTGGCGCTCGGTCTCAGCCTGGGAGCGTGCTCGCCTCCGCGCCAGCAGCCCTCGGAGACCAAGCTGGACAACGCGACGAGCGCCGCCGCCCCGAGCCAGGCCACCCCGAGCCAGGCCGCCGAGAAGGGCGACAGCACCACCCCGGTGTTCCTCACCTGCGGTGGGACCCCGGTGATGCAGCCGTCGGTCCTTGACCTCGCGTGCGGCGATGCCGGCGACACCCTGAAGGACATCCAGTGGCAGTCCTGGACCGAGGAGGGCGCCCAGGGCACCGCCACCCGCGAGACGGTGGAGCGCCCGGGTGCTACTCCGGAGCGTCACTCGAACGTCTCGGTCCAGATGCTGAACCCGCGCCACTCCGCCGCTGGGCTCGTGTTCCAGCAGGTCCGCGTGGGGAATGACACCTTCAACGCGGAGATCCCGAGCACGCAGTAGTCACTGCCCATTTCCAGGGACACGGACGCAGCCTCCCCGCGATGCCGCCCATCGCCGGGAGGCTGCTCCGCGTCTGGGGTTCGCCGTCCGGGGGCACCATCCGGGGCTCAACACAAACACCGCACCCTACCGCTTGCATGTCGCGGTAGGGTGCGTGCGTGTTGTCTCCGGTCTTTGTGCCCGGTCTGAAGAGGCCTTTACCTCTGTTGGAAGATGCTCAGCAGGCGGAGGATCTCGGTGTAGAGCCACACGAGGGTGACCGCGAGGCCCAGAGCAATGCCCCACGCCGCCTTGGCGGGAGCGCCAGCGCGGATCATCTCATCTGCGGAGTCAAAGTCCACGAGGAAGCTCGCGGCCGCCAGTCCGATGCACACGAGCGAGAAGATGATGGACAGCAGACCGCCCGCGCGCAGCAGGTTGAGGCCGAAGAGGGAGAGGACCACGTTGCCCAGGGCCAGAACCACCACGCCCATGAGGCAGGCGGAGAGGATACGGGTGAACTTCGGGGTGACCTTCACGGCGCCGATCTTGTACACAAAAAGCATGCCCAGGAACACGCCCACGGTTCCGAGCACCGCCTGGCCGATGAGGAGGCCGGCGTTCACCGTACGGCCGAAGACAAAGCCACTGAGGACCAGCGAGATGCCGCCGACGAAGAGGCCCTCGAACGCGGCGTAGATGAGGGTGACGGCGGCGGAGCCGAACTTCCGCCCGAAGGTTGCCACCAGAACCGTGATGAGGCCACCGATAGCGCCCACGATGGTGAGCATGGAGGACAGGCTATAGGAGACGGTGGCGCCGATCGCGAAGTTGACGATCCCGAGCGCCACGATGACCGCCAGGGTGATGCCCGTCTTCGTGACGACGTCGTCCACCGTCATCGGGCGCTCGGTGGAGCGCTGCTCCATCGGAGGGAAGGAATACTGGCCAGCTTGGGTGCCCAGGAAGGGGTCGCCCTGTGGCGCACCGTGGCCATTCGGATGGGTGAGAGTCTTCATGACCGGGTTGCTGCTACGCACGTTGGTCACAGATCCTTTCGCATTGACTAAGGGAGTGTTCCTTAGTCTTCAACGCATCGCCCCCGGAAATAGTTCCCAACCCTGCACTCCCCGCGGGAACGCACCGCCCACACCCCCGTTGAGCTGCGGAAATATAGTACCCCCAGTCGGACTCGAACCGACAACACTCAGATTTTAAGTCTGCTGCCTCTGCCAATTGGGCTATGGGGGCTGGGCCGAAACCCGCCGATCATCTTAATCGCGCGGATTCCATAAGGGTAATTCCCTGCTCATGAGCTCAGGTGCCGGGGAGCCCAGCCGCTCCCCCACCCCTATGCGCTGCGCAGCCCCGCGATCATGCCATCCAGGATGTCCTTCTCCGAGATGACGAAGGCCTCCGCGCCACAGGCCCGGCGAAGCAGCTCAACGATCCGCGTCACGATGAAAGCCCCCGCCCCGAACACATCCGCCCGGCCCGGGTGGACGACGGGATGGGTGCGCCGCTGAGCGGCGGTTTCGGACAGGATGCCGTCGGCAAGGACGGGCAAGGCATCGAAGCGCAGCTGAGAGCAGTGAATCGCCGAGGGCTCGTACGTCTCCAGGCCCTGCGCGAGCGCGGAGAGCGTCGTAAACGTGCCGGCGCAGCCGACACAGGTGCGCGCCTCCTTGAGCGGCACGAGGAGCTCGACGCGCTCGAGGCGCTCGTCGATGTACTCACGGGCAATGTCCTTCTCCGACTCCGTGGGCGGGTCGCTGCGCATAATGCGCTCGGTGATGCGCACGCAGCCGACCTGGATGGAGTGCGCCCCGTGGATGGTGCCATCGTGATCGCCGACGATGAACTCCGTCGACCCACCGCCCAAGTCCATGACGCAGAAGGGGCCATCCTCCGGGCGAAGGTCCGCCACCGCCCCGTGGAAGGACAGCTGGGCCTCCTCCTCCCCGCTGATGACCTCCGCGCGCCGGCCGGGACGGATCTGGGAGAGCAGCTCCTCGGTCATGGAGAAGAAGTCCTCTTTGTTCGAGGCATCCCGCACCGCCGAGGTGGCGACCATCCGGACGTCGTCGACGTGTTCGCGCTTCATGAGCTCGACGTATTCGCTCAGCACGGCGCGCGCCCGCTCGATGGCGGCGGGGTTGATCTCCCCCGTGGCGTCGACGCCCTGGCCCAGGCGGATGATCTTCATGATGCGGTGGACGTCCCGGGCCTGCCCGCCGGAGACGTCGCTGATGAGGAGGCGGAGGGAGTTTGTTCCGCAGTCGACGGCAGCAAGGCGCGTCATGCCAGCGCCCCCTTTCCGGCGTGGGAGAAATCGAACTGGGTGGGATCAATGCCCAGCTCTTCGCAGGTGGGCCAGGACTCCGGGATGGCGGTGCCGCGCAGGCCCCCGTGCTCCGCGGCGAGGGCGACGGCCTCGGTGCCCAGGCGGACGCGCTCCGGGCCCTCCGCGAGGGCATAGGCCATGAGGACGTGAAGGCACTTCACACGATCCGGCATTCCCCCGCCAGAGAAGGTGGTGCCCAGGTCTTCGAGGGCGTTGCGGGTGGCCAGGTAGTGTTCGTGGGCCTGGCGATAGTCCTCGGCGAGCGCGCTGTCCTTCTCGAGGCGCTCGCTCATCCACGTCATGACGTGGGCCACCTCCAGACGAGAGGCCTCGGCGGTGAGGCGGGGGTCGGTGAGGTAGTAGAGCGTCGGGAAGGGGGTCCCATCGGGCAGGCGCGGCTGGGTCATGATGACCGCGGGGGCGCCATCGGGACAGCGATAAGACACCTCGATGGCCCCGCGCGGGGGGCGACCCAGCTGCGCGGAGACGGCGTCGAAGTCTTCAGGGCTCAGAGTCATGAGCTCTATTGTGGCATGCCCTCCGGGTCGGGCTGCAGAGGCATGTGGGTATCTTCGCCGGGGCCGGGGTCCTCGTTCTCGGAGGGGCCGGCGCTGGGCGGCTCGGTGATGGAGTCCCAGAGGACCTCGTACCATGTGCGGGATTGCGCTTCTTCCCGCTCGGTGATCGTGCCGGCGGCTTCGCGCTGGAGGCGCGGGTCGAGGACGCGGAAGGCTGTCTCCCCCTTGTCGATCACCCCCAGCCGGTTCCTCGCCTGCTCCTTGACGTACTCCTCGCTGTTATAGCGCTCGATGGTGTCCTGGAGCCTATCCTTCTCCTGCTGCTTCGCCACGATCGACTCCTGCAGCCGCGCGATCTCCTGCCGCTGCTCATAGAAGTTGCTCAGCGGCTGCGCCACAATCCACAGGACCACGATGACCGACAGCACAATGAGCGCGGCCACCCCGGGGTTCATCTTCCCCTGCGCTCGCTCCTTGAGGGCCTTCCTCCCCTTCTTGGCTGCCTCCGCAGAGGCCCGCTCACATTCCCGAGCCCGATCCCGGCTGGAGACCGGTACGGTACTGCGCCCACGGTGAGGTTTCGACGACTGGCTCCTGCTGTTCATGATGTCCTGATCCTACCCCGGGCGGCGAGAAAAAAGCTCCCCGGCCACAGGCGTGGCACGGGGAGATTTTCTTAGGGGCTGGTGTTAGCCCTGGAAGCGCGGGAAGGCGGAGCGGCCGGCGTAGACCGCGGCGTCGCCCAGCTCCTGCTCGATGCGGAGCAGCTGGTTGTACTTGGCCACGCGCTCGGAGCGGGCCGGGGCACCCGTCTTGATCTGGCCGCAGTTGAGGGCGACAGCCAGGTCGGCGATGGTGGTGTCCTCAGTCTCACCGGAGCGGTGGGACATCATGGTCCGGTAGCCGTTGCGGTGGGCCAGCTCGACGGCGTCGAAGGTCTCGGTGAGGGTACCGATCTGGTTGACCTTCACGAGCAGGGCGTTCGCAGCCTTCTTCTCGATGCCCTCCTTGAGGCGGGCCGGGTTGGTGACGAAGAAGTCGTCGCCCACGATCTGCACCTTGTCACCGATCTCAGCGGTGAGCTTGGTGTAGCCGTCCCAGTCGTCCTCCTGGAGCGGGTCCTCGATGGAGACGATCGGGTAGTTCGCGAGCAGCTCGTTGTAGACGGCGGCCATCTCCTCAGCGGAGTGCTCGCCACCCTCGAACTTGTACACGCCGTCCTCGTAGAACTCGGAGGAAGCAACGTCGAGGGCCAGGGCAACGTCCTTGCCCGGGGTGAAGCCGGCCTTCTTGATGGCCTCCACGATGAGGTCGAGGGCGGCACGGGTGGAGTCGACGGAGGGAGCGAAGCCGCCCTCGTCGCCGAGGCCGGTGGACAGGCCCTTCTCCTTGATGACGGACTTCAGGGTGTGGTAGACCTCAGCGCCCATGCGCAGAGCCTCAGCGAAGGACTCCGCACCGATCGGGGCGATCATGAACTCCTGGACGTCAACGCCGGAGTCGGCGTGAGCGCCACCGTTGAGGATGTTCATCATCGGGACCGGCAGGACGTGGGCGTTCGGGCCACCGATGTAGCGGTAGAGCGGAAGGCCGGCGGACTCGGCGGCAGCCTTCGCGACGGCGATCGACACGCCCAGGATGGCGTTGGCGCCCAGCTCGGACTTGTTCGGAGAGCCGTCGAGCTCGATCATGGCCTGGTCAACGAGGCGCTGGTCATCAGCCTCGAGGCCGGCGAGCTCGTCGGCGATCTTCTCGTTCACGTTAGCGACGGCTTTCTGCACACCCTTCCCTGCGTAACGGTCCCCGCCGTCGCGCAGCTCGTGCGCCTCATGAACGCCCGTGGACGCGCCGGAAGGCACGCCTGCCCGGCCGTGCGCACCATCGTCGAGGAAAACCTCTGCCTCGACAGTGGGGTTGCCGCGGGAATCCATGATCTCACGCGCAAAGATGTGGATGATGTCAGCCATGTGTTCTCCTCATAATCTTCGAGAGCGAACTGTGGGCGCCGTACGGGGTGCACGGCACCATCGCTTCTTATTGTTCCATGTTTTGCGCGAGCGCGCCGTGCCTATTCGGTCACATTCGGAATGAATCGGACTGTGGGGAGCGGGCACCCTGGGCTCAGCGACCTCGGCGGCCTCGGCGGACGGGGTTCGGCGGTGCCCCTAGCCGGCGGGTTGCTTGAGCGCATAGGAGTTCGCGGCGTCGCGAACGTCGCGAAGGTACTGATCGGACTGGTTATAGCGCCCGATCGCGGCGACCCACCCCTCCGCCGTGGAGAGGTCGTGGCCATCGCAGAGAAGCTGCGCGGAGGACAGCGCCGCGTCGTCAATCTGGTGGGGATCGCGCACTCCATCACCATTGCCATCGAGGCCATAGTGCTCCCACGACTGCGGGATGAACTGCATGGGCCCCACCGCGCGATCAAACTCGGTGTCCTTGTCCAGCTGCCCGCCGTCCGTGTCCGGGATGTGCGCGAAGCCCGGAGAGCCGTCGAGAGGCACACCAATGATGGGTGGCTCGACGACGCCCTCCTCGTTCATCTTTGCGGCGCCGAAGGCCTTGCCCGTGTAGGTGCCGTGGCGGGTCTCGACGTACCCGATCCCCGCCAGGGTATTCCAGCGCAGGTGGCACTCGGGCCAGGCCTGCTGGGCGTAGAGTTCGGCAGCCCCGTACGCGCGCAGCGCCTGGGCGGGAATGTCCGTCTCATCGGAGAGAGGATCTGCCCACCAGGCCAGCTGGCTCGCGACGCGTCCCCCCGCCTGCAAATCAATCGCGGGCACCTCCGCCCCGGGATCCGGCGGAACGTGATCAGGAACCGCCTGGTACTGCCGCATGGGCGGGTTGCCGCCCATCATGGACAGCGACCACCCCACGAAAGCGATCACCATTATGATTGCCAACACGGTACCGCAACCACACCCCGCTGCTTTCTTCATACCGCGTCGTGCCATGGGTGTTCATCCTACCGGCCCGCGCCCCGCAAGAATAGTTGGCCGGTGAGGAGGCTCCGCGCGAGCGCCTGAGACTAGATCCCCGCCATCGCTTTCGCGGTGAGCACCAGCTCGGCGAGTACGTAGGCCCACAGCACGGCATCACGCCACCAGGGATGGGCTCCTGCGGCCTCGCGCTCCTCCTCGCCCGGCTCGGTGACGGGACGGGCCGCGCGGGCGTCGGGTGCGCGTCGAACCTTCATCTCCGCGATGAGGAGAATGATCCCGATGATGATCGCGGCGACCGTCACGAGGGCAACGACAAGGTTGCCGAGGTGGGCCTCGGAGCCGGCGTTCGTCGAGGTGAGGGAGGAAGCCAGGGTGTCCCAGGAGTTGGAGAGGATGTGCGCGCCGATCGCGTAGCGCAGGCCCCACGTCCAGGCGATATAGCCGAGCAAGAGGCCCGTGCAGAAGGCCGAGATGCCCTGCTCCAGATCGTGGTGGGTGAGGCCGAAGCCGATCGCGCTGAGGACAATCGCCAGGCCGCGGCCATAACGCGCCAGGACCCCCAGGGCCGCGCCGCGCCAGACGAGCTCCTCAATGACGGGGCCCACCAGGCAAGCGTAGAGCACTCCCCACAGAGTCACGTGAGAGGTCGCGACGCCCACCCCGGTGGACGTCGACCACCCGAGGGCCCCGCACAGTTTGCCGACGAGCCCGGCGAGGATCCCCCCAACGATGGAGACTGCAATCGCGGCGAAGACCAGGCCCACCGCACGGAGCACCGAGAGGTCGCGCCCGCGCCAGCGGAGTTCCTCGCGGAGGAAGGGCCAGCCCACCGCGAGGAGAACGGGCACGGCGGTCACAAGGGTGATGACGGCAAGTCCGGCATCCTCATCGAAGCCGTCCGGCAGAAGATAGCTGCGGAACAGCGCAAACAGTATGGTCTGGCAGAGCAAGCCGAAACACAGGCGTGTCAGCAGGGGGCGGCGGGTGGTGGGCATATCACGTCCTCGCGTCCTAGGGTGTCGGGAAACAACGACCCCAAAACTAGCATGAAATTTTGCTGAAAAACCCGCCCTGAACTGCACTTCAGGAAGTTCCTGAGGAGCTGCCAGGCAGTTGGCAGCTAGTGGCCCTTCTCTGAGTTTTTGCCCTCAGCCCACAGCCGTTCTTGCTCCTCCTCGGAAACGGGAATGACAGTGCCATCGAAGAGGTAGGGCGAACGCACGCGCATCTTTTCCACGAAGCTGCGGGCGACATCCCCCAGGTCGAACTCGCCGCGGCGATCCGCGATTTCCGCATGGAAGAGCACCTGGAGGAAGAGGTCCCCCAGCTCCTTGCGGAGCTCCTCGCTGGAGGCGCCCGCGGAGACGGCCTCGCAGAACTCCTCGGTCTCCTCGCGCAGGTAGGGCAGCAGGCTCTCGTGGGTCTGCCGGGCCTCCCACTCCCCCAGGTCCAGAGCCCGGCTCATCACCCGGCGCGCCTCCTCCAGCGGATCCTCGCGGCTGGGGGCCTCGATAACGCGCTCCCCTCTCTCGACGCGCTCGAGCACCTCGGGGTCCTCCCTATTCGTGCTCACGAGGGTGCCGGTCCCGAGCTCCTCCGCGCCCGCCAGGTCGCTCACGTGCCAGCGGACGGATATTGGCACCTCGCCCGTGTAGGTGATGGGCGCGCGCAGCGCCACCACCCCGTCCATCGGAATCTGCGTGGGCCAGCGAGGATCAAGCAAGAGTACCGTCATGGCCCTCTAGTCTAGGGGGTTGGGCGCTCCTGAGCAGCGATGAGACCTCGGCTTACTCCGAGACGCTGTAGATCCTGCGGCGGCGCGGGCGCTCACTGCGGCCCGAGGGCTGCTCCGGGCTGCGCGCCTCCCCGGTTCGGACGTCGACGCCCTCCCGCTGGAACATCGCGGCGAGGAAGTCCGCCACCCACTGGAGGATGTCCTCGTCGCGAAGGAGCGGGTCGGTGACATTTCCGCGGCCCGCCTTCGGCTGGGGGACGGCGATGACCTTGGCCGCCGGGCGATACGTGGCCCCCGGGAAGAGGCGCTTGAGGCGGACCTGGCCGGAGTCGGGAAGCTCCACCGGGTGGATTTTCAGGCGGGTGCCCTGGACCCCAATATCCGTGATCCCCACCTCGCGGGCGAGGTGGCGCAGACGGGAGACACTGATGAGGCGGGTGACCTCCGGCGGGAGCGCGCCATAGCGATCCTCCATCTCCTCGCGCACCACGCGGATGTCCTGCTCGGAGCGGCTTTCGGCGAGCTTGCGGTAGATCTCCAGGCGCAGGCGCTCGGAGTTGATGTAGGCCTCGGGGATGTGGGCGTCCACCGGCAGGTCGAGCTTGATTTCCTGCGGCCCTTGGTCGGTGGCGTCGAGGGGCTTGCCCTCCGCCATCGCGCGGAAGGTCTCCACCGCCTCCCCCACGAGCCGAACGTAGAGGTCAAAGCCCACGCCCGCGATGTGCCCGGATTGCTGCGCGCCGAGGACGTTCCCGGCGCCGCGCATCTCCAGGTCCTTCTGCGCGACGGCGAGCCCCGCGCCCAACTCGTTGTTCTGGGCGATGGTCGAGAGCCTGTCATAGGAGGTCTCGGTGAGCGTCTGATCCTTGGGATAGAGGAAGTAGGCATAGCCGCGCTCGCGGGAGCGCCCCACCCGGCCGCGCAGCTGGTGCAGCTGGGACAGCCCCATGTGGTGGGCGTTTTCGACGATGAGCGTGTTCGCATTGGCGATATCGAGCCCCGTCTCCACGATGGTGGTGCAGACCAGGACGTCATACTCCCGATCCCAGAAGCCCTGCACGGTCCGCTCGAGGACGTCCTCGCTCATCTGGCCGTGGGCGACGACGATCCTCGCCTCCGGGATGAGGTCCCGCAGCTTTCGGGCGCGCTGCTCGATGTCCGCCACCTTGTTGTGGATGAAGAAGACCTGGCCGTCGCGGAGGAGCTCCCGTCGGATGGCCGCCGCCACCTGCTTATCTTCCTCGGGGCCCACGTAGGTGAGGACCGGGTGGCGGTCCTCTGGCGGCGTGAGGATCTGGCTCATCTCCCGGATGCCGGCCATGGACATTTCCAGGGTTCGCGGGATCGGGGTGGCGGACATGGTGAGGACATCGACGTGCGTGCGCAGCGCCTTGATGTGCTCTTTGTGCTCGACGCCGAAGCGCTGCTCCTCATCAATGATGACGAGGCCCAGCTCCTTCCAGTGCACACCCGTCTGCAGGAGTCGGTGCGTCCCGATGACGATGTCCACGCTGCCGTCGGCAAGACCCCGGAGGATCTCCTTGGCCTCGCTGGCCGTGGTGAAACGGGAGAGCCCCTTGATGGTGACGGGGAAGCCTTCCATGCGTTCGCTAAACGTGGCGAGGTGCTGCTGGGCCAGCAGGGTCGTGGGCACGAGCACGGCCACCTGGCGCCCGTCCTGCACGGCCTTGAACGCCGCGCGGACGGCGACCTCCGTCTTCCCATAGCCCACATCGCCAACGATGACGCGGTCCATCGGGACCGGCTTCTCCATGTCGGCCTTCACCGCCTCGATGGCGAGCATCTGGTCTTCGGTCTCCACGAAGGGGAAGTTGTCCTCCATCTCCCGCTGCCAGGGGGTATCCGGGCAGCAGGCGTGGCCCGGCGCGGACTGCCGCTTGGCATAGAGCTCGATGAGCTCACCGGCGATCTCGCGGACGGCGGCGCGGGCCTTCCGCTTCGTGTTCTTCCAGTCCGAGCCGCCCATCTTCGACAGCTTCGGCGCCTCGCCGCCCGTGTAGCGGCTCAGCATGTCGAGGCTATCCATGGGCACCCACAGCTGGTCCGCCGGCTGCCCTCGCTTGGACGCGGCGTACTCCAGCACGATGTATTCCCGACGCGACGTCCCGTCGCCCGTCTTCACGGTGCGCTCCGCCATCTTGAGGAAGCGCCCAATCCCGTGGGTTTCGTGCACAACGTAGTCCCCGGTGCTGAGCGCCAGCGGATCAACACGGTTGCGGCGCTTGGCTGGGCGTCGCTTGGCGCCCGCGATGTCGCCGACCCGGTTGCCCGTCAGGTCCGTCTCCGTGATGACGACCAGGGGCAGGGCCTCCGCGTCCTTCAGCTTGCGCACCTTGGGGAACACCAGCCCGGCGTGGGACAGCGCCTTGTAGAGCGTGACCTCTCCCGGGGATGGCTGCCAGCCGGGCGTCGCGAGCTTATGGGGAATGCCCTGCTCGCCGAAGCGCTCCTCCATGCGCTTCATCGCACCGCGCGTCGGGGCGATGAACGCGGCGCGCCCGCCCTGCTGGGTATGAAGGCGCAGCTTGTCCATCATGGACTGGATTTCGGTGAGATCACCGCGGGGGGTGGGGCCGGGCTCGTAGGTGAGAGGCACGGTCTCCGAGTCATCCCCCACGAACATGCCGGGCGGGGTGAAGGTCCACCACCGGATACCGTCTCGCTCGGCGCCCGCCGCGAGAGACTCATAGCTGCGATACGAGGAGGCGCTGAGGTCAAGGTCGCGCGCCGCCGCCGGACCTCGAGCGCCCATCGCCGCGGCTTCCCACCCGGCTTCCATGAACTCCGTGTCGGTGGTCTGCAGGTCAGAGATCCGAGTGCGGATCTTCTCCGGGTTGCACAGAACCACGTGGCTGCCAGCGGGCATGAGCTCGGTGACCGGCCGCAGCGGAACATCGCTGAGCACCGGGATGAGCGCCTCCATGCCCTCCGCTGGGATGCCCTCGCTGATGGAGGTCAGCATGTCCGTCAGCGTCGGGTTGCCGGTGTGCGTCGGCAAAAGCTCCGCCGCCCGGCGCGCCACGGCCTCCGTGATGGGCAGGGCCCGGGCCGGGTAGATGCTCACCTCGTGGAGCTGCATCTCCGGGATGGTGCGCTGATCAGCGACGGCGAAGTGCCGGATATCGCTCACTTCATCGCCCCAGAACTCGATGCGCACCGGGTGGCTCAGCGTGGTGGGATAGACGTCGAGAATCCCGCCGCGTACGGCGAACTCCCCGCGCCGCGCCACCATGTCCACCCGCGAGTAGCCGCGGAGAACGAGCTGCTCCTGGAGTTCGTGAAGGTCGTGCTCGTGCTCCTCCTCGATGTGAAGAGGCGCGGTCCCCTCCGCCCCATCGGCGAGCGGCTGGCACACCCCGCGGGCGGCGGTGAGAACGACGTCCACCTCGCCGCGACGCATCCGGTCGAGGGCCTCCGCCCTCAGACCGACGCTCTCCACCCCGGGACTCATCCGCTCATGGGGCAGCGTCTCCCAGGACGGGAACCAGGCCACGCGATCACCAAGCATGGCGCGGAGCTCGGCAGCAAGGTCCTCCGCTTCACGCCCCGTCGCGGTGACAACAAGGACGGGGTTCGGGGAACGCTGGGCAAGCGTGCCGATAGCCCAGGGACGAACCTGGTCCAGCCCGGTGAGGTGAACCGCCGGGTCCTCCAGGATCGCGCCGAGGCCCTTGAGCCCGGGATCAGTCGCCGCGACCTTGAGCAGGCCGGAGAGCATGGGGGTGGGCACCGTTACGCTTCCTCCTCAGTGGGTTGGGGGCTAGTGGGGGTGGCGGGCGCCGGGGTGGTGGCGTCGTCGTCCTCGGGGATGGACACGAGGGTCGGCTCCTTCTTCATACCAGCGAGCCCGTTCCAACACAGGTTGACGATGTGCGCCGCGACCTCTTCCTTGGCCGGCTCCCGCTCATCGAGCCACCATTGGGCGGTCATGGAGACCATGCCGACGAGGGCCTGGCCGTAGAGAACCGCCACCTCGGGGTCTAGGCCCTGGCGTGTGAAGGCCTGCGCCAGGATATGCGAGACCTGCGCGACCGCCGTATTGAGCATGGTGGAATAGGAGCGATCACGGCCGGGCACCATGTCTCGGCCGAGGAGAAGGAAGCCGTCGGTTTCCTCCTCGACGTACGTGAGCAGCGCAAGGACCGCGCGTTCGATGCGCTCGCGGGAACGGCCATCCGCCAAGGATGTGGTGATGACCTCCTCGAGGTGCCGCATCTCCCTGTCCATGATGACGGCGTAAAGCCCTTCCTTACCGCCGAAGTGCTCGTAGACGACGGGTTTGGAGACCCCCGCCCGGGAGGCAATTTCCTCCACGCTCGTCCCCTCGAATCCGCGTTCGGCGAAGACTTCCCGGCCGATGGAAATCAGTTGCTCCCGGCGCTCGCGACCGGTCATGCGCTGTCGAACCATACCCACCAGATTAACGCGCCCACCTCCCCCTCCTTCAATTTCACTGAGTGGGGAGCATGGGCTACACTCGGATGACGCGCGGAGACGCGTGGTTCCCCATGGTGTAATCGGCAACACTACGGTTTTTGGTACCGTCATTCTAGGTTCGAGTCCTGGTGGGGAAGCTTCATCATCATCGGCGGGATCGGGGGATCACGTATTCGTCCTCCCTGTCCTTGTGGCAAGTGCTCGTGCTGAGCCGACAGCCCTGATCCATCGCCGGTGACGCTTATCCCGCAGATCTATTGTCCGCCCCCGGGGCGTGAATAACCCTCCGTGTTTTCTTTTTCCTCATTCAACGAGGACCGAATTAAGCCGTACCCGATCATCGATAAAGAAATTATCATGATCGGGATGGACGTCAATATTCCCGACTCCGAGTTGACGGCAACAAGGAAATAGATCTCACATGCGGCCATAACCATCGCGCACGACACGCACGTTATACCCACAACGTGGAACACACGTACCACCGAGCACTTATCCAGATTTCGCACAAGAATAGCGAGCGGTAGGGCTGCACCTATCCACAGGACCGTGGCCCAGAGTATTCTTCCACTTATAGTGATAAAGCTCCCGAGTATAATAACCGCGGACAGTATCGCCTGAACACAATGTTCTACTCTCATTGGACTTTCTCCTAACATATCACGACGATCCCCTGATGAAGAGGGCCTCACTGCCCCTCCGTAGACGACTATTCCGCCAGTTATTTCGAGTACTTTTCATACGGCGGGTCGCAGAGTTGGCAGCACCCTACCTCCTCGGCCCCATCGACTCAAGGCCTCTTCCGCGAGAGAGCGGTGCGTTATGCTTTCCCAAGAACCTTGTCCCCCACGTGTGGAGGTAGACACCTACTGTGAGCAGCTCAGCAACAGACGCGAAGGGCTCGGCACGGTCCGCCGGCCAGCCGTGCGCGGTGGTTATTCTGGCAGCCGGCCAGGGCACCAGGATGAAGTCCGCGCTTCCCAAGACTCTCCATACCATTGGGGGACGCTCCTTGTTGTCCCACAGCATTCACGCTGCGGCGGGGATGGAGCCGGAGGACATCGTGGTGGTCGTGGGCCACGGCCGGGAGCAGGTTAGCGCAGCGGTGGCGGAGACGGCCGAGGCTCTGGGGCGGGAGATTGACGTCGCCGTCCAGGAGGAGCAGAAGGGCACCGGGCACGCGGTGGGCTGCGGGATGGAGCCGCTCGAGGGGTTCTCGGGCACCGTCATCGTCACCAACGCGGACGTGCCCCTTCTCCGCGCCGAGACACTTTCCCAGCTGCGCGCCGCGCACGAGGAGGTCCCCACCGCCGTCACCGTCCTCACCATGACCGCGGAGGATCCCACCGGCTACGGGCGCATCGTCCGCAACGAGGAGGGTGAGGTCACGGCCATCGTCGAGCAGAAGGATGCCGACGAGGCCACCCTCGCCATCACCGAGGTGAACTCCGGTGTCTTCGCCTTCGACGCCGCCATCCTCCGCGACGCGCTCACCCGCCTGGACTCGAACAACGCGCAGGGAGAGCTCTACCTCACCGATGTGCTCGGCATCGCCCGTGCCGACGGCCACCCCGTCCGCGCCCACCGCGCCGCGGATGCCCGCGAGCTCGCCGGTGTGAATGACCGCGTGCAGCTCGCCGCCGCCGGCAAGGAACTCAACCGGCGCACCGTGGAGGCCGCGATGCGCGCCGGCGTCACGGTCGTCGACCCCGCAACGACGTGGATCGGCGTGGACGTGCGCATCGGAGCGGACACCATCATCCATCCCGGGACGCAGCTGTGGGGAGAGACGACGATCGGCTCCGGCGCGACCATCGGCCCGGATACCACCCTGGAGAACATGGAGGTGGGCGATGGTGCCAGCGTGATCCGGGCCCAGGGCAGTGACTCGGTGATTGGCGCCGGGGCAACCGTCGGCCCCTTCACGTACATCCGGCCGGGCACGCACCTTGGTGAGGACGGGAAGCTCGGGGGCTTTGTGGAATCGAAGAACGCCACGATCGGGCGCGGCACAAAGGTTCCGCATCTCACCTATGTGGGGGATGCCGATATTGGAGAGTATTCCAACATTGGTGCATCCTCAGTATTTGTGAACTACGACGGCGTGAACAAGCATCACACCACCGTTGGTTCTCACGTCCGTACCGGCTCCGACACGATGTTCATTGCCCCCGTCACCGTGGGCGATGGCGCCTACTCCGGTGCGGGTACAGTGATCAAGGACGACGTTCCTCCAGGAGCGCTCGTCGTCTCCGGCGGACGACAGCGCAACATCGAGGGATGGGTCGCCCGCAAACGGCCCGGCACTCCTGCCGCGAAGGCAGCGGAAGCCGCCCAGCAAGCCCGCCCAACGACGAACCCGACCGACCAGGAAGGCGAGACCTCTCAGTCATGACCGCCCATTGGAAGCAAACGCACAAGAATCTCATGCTCTTCTCCGGGCGCGCACACCCGGAGCTCGGCGAGTCCGTGGCGAAGGAGCTCGGCATCGAGCTGACCCCCACCACGGCGCGCGACTTCGCGAACGGCGAGATTTTTGTTCGCTTTGAAGAATCTGTGCGTGGCTCCGACTGCTTCGTCCTGCAGTCTCACACCCAGCCGCTCAACAAGTGGCTCATGGAACAGCTCATCATGATCGATGCCCTCAAGCGCGGCTCCGCGAAGCGCATCACCGCTGTTCTCCCCTTCTACCCCTACGCGCGGCAGGATAAGAAGCACCGCGGCCGCGAGCCGATCTCCGCCCGCCTCGTCGCTGATCTCCTGGCCGCCGCCGGCGCGGACCGGATCGTCTCCGTGGACCTGCACACGGACCAGATTCAGGGCTTCTTCGATGGCCCGGTGGATCACATGCACGCCATGCCGATCCTCACGGACTACATCACCTCCAAGTATCCGCTGGACAACATCTGCGTCGTCTCCCCCGATGCCGGCCGCGTGAAGGTCGCCGAGAAGTGGGCCAACACCCTCGGCGATGCCCCCATGGCCTTCGTCCACAAGACCCGCAGTGTCGACGTCGCCAACCAGGTCGTCTCCAACCGCGTCGTCGGCGACGTGGCGGGCAAGGACTGCGTCCTCCTCGATGACATGATCGATACCGGCGGAACCATCGCCGGCGCCTGCCGCGTCCTCAAGGAGGCCGGCGCCCGCTCCGTCGTCATCGCCTGCACCCACGGCGTGTTCTCGGGCCCGGCGCGCGAGCGCCTCAGCCAGTGCGGCGCAGAGGAAGTCATCACGACGGACACCCTCCCCCAGAACACCGAGGGCTGGGACAACCTCACCGTCCTGTCCATCGCCCCGCTGGTGGCCCGCACCATCAGTGAGATCTTCGAGAACGGTTCGGTGACCACCCTCTTCGAGGGCCAGGCCTAAGGCCTCGCACCGCCGCGAACTCGAGCGTCGCGGGACATCGTCCCCACGCTGAACGCCCCGCCTCTTCCGGCGGGGCGTTCGTGCATGGCGTACAAATGGACCCATGACACCTCTGGAGCGCCTGCGCCGCGATATCCCCTACCCGGTCCTCCTCGCCACCGCGTGGGCCGGATGCATCATTGTCATTGGGGTTGCGCTCTGGGGGCTCTCTCATGTGGCAAGCCGGCTTACCCCGGTGATCGTTCCGGTGGCCGTCGCCATCCTCCTGGCGGCCATGCTTGAGCCCGTGGTCCTGCTCCTCCACCGGCGCTGCCACGTGCCGCGTTCGCTGGCGTGTCTGATCTCCGAGTTCGGCCTGCTCGCCCTCGTCGTGGCGGGGTTCACGCTCGCCGGTGCGCAGGTGACCTCGGGGATTCGCGAGCTCGTCGACGGCGCCGGCACCGGCGTGGACACCGTGACTTCCTGGCTGGAACACGGCCCCCTCCACCTCAGCATCCCGGCGGAGATCAACATCGTTGAGCAAGCGCGGAAGCTCACCAGCTTCGCGGGCACGGGGGCCAGCGCCCTCGCGACGGGCGCGCTGGAGCTGGGGCTCACGACGGCCGACGCCATCGCGGGATTCCTCATCACCCTCTTCGCCCTCTACTTCTTCCTCTACCAGGGCCGATCCATCTGGCGCTTTAGCCTCAACTTTGTGCCCTCCTCCGCCCGGCGCCGGTTCGACGAGGCCATGCGCGCCGGCTGGGAGTCCCTCGGGGCCTACGCCCGGATGCAGATTGGCGTGGCGGCCATCAACGGCGGCGGCATCGGCATCGGCGCGTGGCTGCTGGGGCTGCCGCTCGTCGTGCCCATCACGGTGGTCGTGTTTCTCTGCTCATTCGTCCCGATTCTGGGCGCGCTCGTCTCCGGGGCTTTCGCGGTGCTCATCGCGCTCGTCGATGGCGGCTTCTGGATGGCCGTCATCATGCTCATCGTGGTGTGCGGGGTGCACCTCGTCGAGGTGCACCTCCTCCAGCCCTTCCTCATGGGCCACGCGGTCCGGATCCACCCGCTGGCGGTGATCGTCGTCGTGGCGGTGGGCACCTACCTCGCCGGCCTTCCCGGCGCGCTCTTCGCGGTGCCGCTCACGGCCATGATTAACTCCTCCGTCCGCCGCGCACGGGCGCTGAGCCGCGAGGAGGAGGCCGCGGAGACCACCGCCGATGTCAGCGCGCCGCCCACGGATCCCGACGCCTAACGCCTAGCCGGCACGATGCCGGTGCGCGCCCCGTCCCCGGACACTCCGTGCTACTTCCCAGATCAGCCACAGCAGCAGGATGGCCACCACGACACACACCGCGGTCATCCACCATTGCCAGGGAACGTGGCGTTCCTCAAGCGTTGTGAGATCACCGCTCTGCGCCTCCACGCGATGCGCGTGAACGAGTAGCCGGTGCGTGTTGCTGCCGTAGGGGGTGCACGTGATGAGGGTGAGGAGGTCCTCCCCCGGCTGCGCCGCGAGGCTCTCCGTCTGGTCCGGGAGCACCACCTCGGTGGCATGCACCTCATAGACCATCTGTTCCCCGCTCACGTCGAGGATGATCCGCGCACCCACCTGCACGTCCGTGAGGTTGTCGAACATCGTTGCCGACGTCATCCCGGTGTGCCCCGTGAGCGAGGCATGGGTTCCTTCCCCTCCCACCGGCAGCGAGGTGCCGTAGAGGTGACCCACTCCGTGGGCCAGGGAGTCTTCCCCGCTGCCGTGGCGAATGGGAAGGTCCACGTTGATGCTGGGGATGACGATTCGCCCCATGATGTCATTCAGGGCGAGCTGGCCGAGGTACTCGCGATACTCGGGGTCGGTATCGGGGTTTCCCGCCTCCCAGGGATCGGAGAGCGGACGCACGGGGTGGGTAGCGTTCCACGCTCGCGCGGCGGCGAGGTTCTCCGCGAGAAGCTCGTCAGTGCGGGCATCCGCGTCCGCGCTATAGCTGCGGGCTTCCTCCTGCTGCTGGATGTTTGACCACGTGGAGGTAGCCACGGGGTAGAGCACAATCCCTATCCCGATGAGCACCACCAGGAGCGAAATGACCCGGCGCATCACTCGACCTTTCTCTTTGCGTCACGGTTATGCTACCGGAGCGCGGACCTCCCGTTTTCATTCGGGAAAGGTTTGTACATTCTCTTTTCCTCGGCTACACTTTAGAGGCACCATCTGTTGGAGAGGGGGAGTCTCCCGACAGCTGGTTCTTAGGCATCGCCTTTAACCAACCAGCATTTCGAGGAAGACATCGTGTTTCAGAAGCTCCCCGTGAAGACGACCTATCGTGCTCCCGTCACCGCCTCTGTGATGTGTCTCGGCCTGGTGATGGCCACCCCGGTCACCCTCGCTGATGAGGAACCGACCCCCACCACAGCCTCCTCCGCCCCTGTGAGCAGCACCTCTGCAGTGCCCGCTCCCTCGCCGGCCGCTCCGGCCCCGGTCATCGCCCCGGCTCCGGCCCCCGCGCCGCAGCCCGTGGCGGATTCCGCGATCACCCTCCAGCGCCTTCGCTCAGTCGCCGTGGGTGATCGTTCCCATGATGTAACTGCCCGCATCGCCCCCATCAACGACGAGTCCTCCCCCGGCCTCGTCGCCTTCTACCGCGTGGGCGGGCGCGGCAGTGTGGAGCGCGTCGAGAAGGTTGCCGTCGACGGCGTCCGCACCTCCGCCAATGTCGTGGGCATCCACCCCGACGAGCGCGTCCTCGTGAACGGCGTCCCGGTCCGGGCGGACGTCATCGTTCTCGACCTCTCCTCCTGGCAGATTCACGATCCGTCGACGCTCACCTTCCGTCTCATCCTCGATGACGAGGGCGCCGACGGGGCGAGTTATCACCTCGGAACCGACCGCGTGGCGGCCCACCTGGGGCTCACCACGCCGCGCCCGAGCAGCAGCTCGGCCGCTCCCTCTTCCTCGACGAAGGCGAGCTCGTCGTCCTCGGCCTCCTCCTCCGCCTCGGCTTCGGCATCTGCGAGCAGCAGCGAGAGCTCAAGCACGAGGAGCAGCAGCTCCACCTCGAGCAGCTCGGCCAGCGCGAGCCCCTCAGAAAGCACCTCGGAGACGGCGCGGGGCCGCGAGCGCGCGGCCAACGTCGGCCCCGATGAGGAATGCTTGAAGAGCATGGTGGAGAAGTTCCCCGGAACCAACGAATTGGCCTATTGTCGTTTGAAGGTGGAGAGCTCCAACAACATTTTCACGGCCAGCCCGCGCACCTTCACCTTGGAAATCCAGGATGATTCCCAGCTGCAGGCCATCTCCATCCTGCCGAATGGCGGCGACTTGGACCCGAACGGCTACGGGAAGATGGATTCCCTGGAGATCAACGGGAAGGTTCTTGATCCTTCCTCCTACCAGCACTCCTACTTCAAGGATGAGCAGAAGAACTCTCACCTGTACATCCTGCTCAACACCCCCTTGGATGTGGACCCGGGGACACAGGTCACGGTGAAGATCAGCGGCGTGTCCTGGGGAACCCCCAAGGATGCGAAGGACTACACGGTGGGCCTCTTCGGCGCGAAGGAGGGCGCGGTGGACCCGGAGAAGGCGCCCTTTGAGCTCTCGGTGTATAAGTACGGCACCAATGAGAAGGGCGAGGTGGATTTCTCCTCCGAGCCTATCGAGGGCGCCGAGTTCCGCCTCTATAAGTATCAATACGTCGACGAGGGCAAGGAGCTCTACACCGAGCCGCGCACCCTCACCGCTGGCGAGGGGAATGCGCTCACGCTGAAGGACGTGGAGCCGGGGATGTATGCGCTGACGGAGTCGAAGTCTCCCGAGGGCTATGAGTTGCTCCCGGAGGCGTTCATCTTCGAGGTTGTGGACACGGGGAGCGCTTATGCGATGAAGCCGGCCCGCGAGTATTCCTTCATTCAGTGGGGCGTGACGGATGGAACGCACGGTGAGGTGAGGATTGCAGATATCCGCCGGACGGGTTCTTTGCCGAATACGGGCGGTATGGGCGTGTTTGCGCCGATGTGTGCTGGCCTCGCGGTGATCGCTCTTGCTGTCGTTTTGGGGCGCCGGCGCTCTCGTGGTGTGTAGGCCTGGGGTAGTTCTGGGGCTTGAGGTAGACGTCCCCTCGTGAGGGAGCGTGAGGGGATGCGGCAGCCCCCACCCGGCTGGTGCCGGGTGGGGGCTTGCTTGTGCGCTCAGTGCGTGGTGTTAGCTTTCTGAGCGTTGACGCTTGGTGTTGGTGATGATCCAGCGGATGAGCAGGATGAGAACGATGAGCCCGAGGAGGAGGCTCACGTACATCCACCATTGCCAGTGGAAGCCGGATTTCTCCATGGCTTCAAGGTCTTCCGGTTCGAGGGGAACGCGGTGGGCGTGCACGAGAAGCCTGTGGGAGTTGATCCCATAGGGGGTGCAGGTGATGAGGGTGATGAGGTCTTGGCCTTCGACGGGCTTCAGCGAGTCAGTTTCTTCGGGGAGGACAATCTCAATGTCGTGTACCTCGTATTTGAGTTTCTCGTTGTACACGTTGATGTAGATGGCGTCCTTCTCATTGATGTTCTTGAGGTTGTCAAAGAGAGTCGCGGTGGATAGCCCCGTGTGGCCGGTGAGAACTGCGTGGTTGCCTTCTCCCCCGATGGGGAGCCCGGAGCCATAAAGGTGGCCGACGCCATGCTTGAGGGTTTCCTCGCTGGACCCGTGGTAGATGGGCAGGTTGATGTCGAGGCTCGGGATCTTGAGCTGCGCCATTGCTGGGGCGTCGTTGAGTTGTTGGAGGTAGTCCTTGTAGTCCGGGTCGGTATCGTCGAGCTGGGTGAGCCAGGGGTCGAGGATTGGGGTGTCCCGGTGGCGGGAGTTCCACTCACGGGCGCTGGCGAGCCGATCTTTGAGGACTTCTTCGGGTTGTTCTTGGGTGAACTTGGCGTACTCGTTGGAGGCTTTGTTCTGGACGTAGTTGTTCCAGTTCGTTGATACCAGGGGGTACAACATGATGGTCAGGCCCACGAGCACAAGAAGGACCGTCACCCAGACCCTGCGACGATTGTCCTTCGTGCTCGAGGAGTCGTGAGTGACGGTCTTCTTCATGTATAGAGGTTCCCTTCCGGGCTGGGGATGTTAGCTACGGGAGCGGCGGGCGAACCAGACACCCACACCGATCACCGCGGCACCGATCGCCATGAGGATACCGATACCCATGCCACCCGTGGCAGGAAGCTTCGGGGCGACGCTGGAGATGTTCTCCACCTCCACAGACTTCTGGGCGGCCAGCGGAGTACCGGTGGCGCTCTCGCCAGCAGTGAGATCAGAAGACTTGAAGGTGATCATGATGGGATCGGGGCGGAGCTCATAGCCTTCAGGGGCCTGGGACTCCACCAGGCAGTACTGGAATCCATCCTCATCGACGGCGTTATTGGCGAAGTCGGTGACGTGAATACCGTCGATAGTGATCTTGCCGTTCTCGTCGCTCTCCCACTCTGCGGCGCCATTAATCGTCAATCCAGGGGCCGAACCCTTGCCCACGCCACTAACCGGGTAGTTATAAATGTAGGTGCCATCAGCTCGGCAGAGGTGAAGCTTGAACTTGGCGCCCTTCAGAGGCTTCTTGTCCTCGCCCGTGTACTTGAAGATGTTGAGCGCGCCGTACTTCGTCACGACCTCGTTGGACTCGGACTCATGACCGTTGGTGATGAGGCTACCGGTGTTCTTCACGTCGCCTCCACCGAAGGCCTTGACCGTCGCGGTGACGACAGTCTTCACCTTGGTGTCTTTACCCGCCTTGCGGGCGTCCGACAGCTTCTTCATGCCGGCTTCCGTGAAGGTCACCGTGGGGTTGGGATCCGTGGTGAGAGTGTAGTCGGTTTCCTTCTCCAGTTTGGTATCACCGATGGAGGGAACCATGTCCTTGAAGGTGAGCTTCTCCGTGTCGAGCTTGTCCACGACCTTGTACTCAGTCACGCCACCTGCCGGAATATCCGTGGTGATGGTGTAGGAGATATCCTCACCAGCGTCTGTATACAGGGTATCCGCAGGAGCGAGGGGGTGCTCTCCGCGATTCTCGTACTCCGCGAAAGGCCTCTTGTCCTCCACGGTCTTCTCCACCGTCACGGTGGAGTTCTTGGGCATGACCTGCGGCGAATAGTTCCACATGGTGCCCTTCTGATCGGTCATCGGGAGGTAGACGAGGAAAGGAGCCGCCGGGATGATCTGCCCTTCGACAGGGGTGCCGTCCGCGAGCGTCGCCTTGGAGGTATCAGTCTCCTTCACCAGATAAAGCCCCACAGGCAAGGACCGAGCCTGGGCGGCACCAACCTTCTTCTCGGTAGTAACCTTTGCTACTTCCGTCAGGCCCTTTTCCTCTGCCTCGGCCACCGTCAGCTTAGCCGCCTCGGCATACTTCTCGTGGGTACTGAGATCCACATCGTTGACTCGGTACACCGTGAACTCGACGCCGAGGACGGCCACGCCGGTGTCATCGGTGACCCTCGAACTTACCTTTCCGGTAGGATCCTGCAGCGCATTCGGGTTGAGGCGCTTGAAGATCGTGATGTTGCCCTTTCTATTCGCATCAATCAGCTGACTCGGGAGCTGATAAGCGATGGCAGCATGCGCCTCGGGAGCAATGCTAGTGACCGTGGGAGCAATCACCAGACCAGAGGTGGCGAGGGCTCCGACAGCCATGATCGAAGCAAGAGATCGACGGAACTTCAACGATGTACCCATTCCTGAGTCCTTCTTGAGTGGTTGGTATGACTCGCACGCCGGAGACGAACGATGAGGGAACAGAGGGAGGCTCGCAAGTTGGGGGAGAACTCGCTTCGCCACAATGTCACTCGTGGAAAGGCTGCACCCTTCTACAGGGACAATCGCCTAGACCAAACCAGATGTTACCTAAGAAGAATGTGAGATGGGAGGGAAACACTCTTATCTCCAATTTTTGCGATATAAAGAAAACAGTCACGGGGAGCCATTTCCCTGCCACATCGCCCCCTCCCCTGCATCACCCCAGCGTAAGACACCTTCCCCCCGTCAGACCGCACAATAGTGATACCTTATTTTCTTACCCCCCAAAAAGGTTGGCCAGCGAACGGCCGTTCTCTTTGCGCGCATTCAGCTAAGGGAACACTCAACGTTCTATTGACTACAACCTTTTGGAGTCTGCGCTGATCAGTGCTAGAATTCCACAGGTCTCGGCGAGGGCGCCGCCCACACGGACGGTAGCCGTTATCGACGCGATGGTAGTCACTGCTTTCAGCCTGCGACGACTCGACGGGAGTTCGGCCGCAGGCTGTTGTCATGTCAAGCGCGGCCGAGAATGCACGAACGTACTCGACTTCTCCAAGGAGATTCACTTCATGGCTAAGTACCCCACTCTTCAGGCCGCTGAGCGCACGGAGTTCGGCAAGGGCGCTGCTCGTCGCCTGCGTCGTGACTGGAAGGTTCCGGCCGTCATTTACGGACCGGAGACCGAGCCGATCCACATCGCTGTGGACATTCTCGAGTTCACCTCTATCGTCCGCAACAACGGTTCCAACGCCGTCATCGAGATCGAGGTCGCGGGCGACAAGCACCTCACCATGGTCAAGCACATCGACCAGAACGTGCTGACCCTGGACATCGACCACGCCGACCTCCTCGCCATCAAGCGCGGCGAGAAGGTTGAGGTTGAGGTTCCGATCGTCCTCGAGGGCGAGCCCGAGGCCGGCACCATCGCCATCCAGGACGCCGACGTCCTCCTCGTTGAGGCCGACGTCCTCAACATTCCGGAAGAGATCACCGTCTCCATCGAGGGCAAGGAAGTCAACACCGTTATCACCGCGGCCGACGTCCAGATGCCGGGCGACGTGACCCTCGTCGCCGACCCGGAGACCGTCATCGCCTCCGTCACCTACCCGGAGCCCGAGGAAGACGAGGATGCCGAGGAGGAGGCCGCCGCCGAGGCCGACGCCACCGACGCGTCCGAGGTCGAGGCCACCGAAGAGTCCTCCGAGTCCGAGGAGTCCTAAGCCTCCCCCACTCCGTGACAGAACGCCCCGCCCCGGCGGGGCTTTTCTGCTGTCTGGATACAATGTCTCCGTGCCCGCAGAGACCGCTCTCATTATTGGATTAGGTAACCCCGGCCCCCGCTATGCCGAGATCCGACACAACCTCGGCGCCATGGCCCTCGAGGAGCTCCTCAGCCGGAGCCCGGGCGCCCGGCTCAGTAGCCATCGTCGAACCAACACCGATATCGCACAGTTCAGACTCTCCCCCGGCGGGCCGGCCGTCGTCGCCGCACGTCTACGCTGCCCTATGAATCTCTCCGGAGGACCGACGAAGGCACTGTGTTCCTTCTTCCATGTTGAACCCACGCGGCTTTTTGTTATTCACGATGAGCTTGAAGCCCCCTTCGGCTCCGTTGCCCTTCGGCCGGGCGGCGGCGATCATGGGCACAACGGGCTGAAATCGATTAGCTCATCGCTGAAAACTCGCGCGTACGTGCGGGTCTCCCTAGGAATAGGCCGCCCGCCCGGGCGGATGGACCCGGCACGATTCGTGCTCCAGGCCTTCTCACGCTCCGAGCGGGCGGACCTTCCCATTATCTGCGCTGATGCCGCCGACGCCATTGAGGCGGCACTCTAGACCCACGCAGAGTCTTTACTTGCCGATGGTCTCCTTGACCCAGTCGGCAACGTTCGCGACGTCCTCAGCGGAGGTGCTCTTCTCGGTGACGAGCTCGACGAAGCCGACGAGCTTGCCGTCACGCAGGACCGCAGCGCCGCTGTCCTTCGCGGTCTCCAGCTTCATCTGCTCCGGCTGCTGGAACCAGCTCAGCCAGGCGTTGTGGCCCTCGATGCTGATCGGGCTCACGCCGACGGAGAGCAGCTTGTTGATGCCCTCTTCACCGTTGAACGCGGCAACCTCGAGCTTCTCGCCCTTCTCCGGGGCCTTGGTGTCGAGCTCGACAGGCTTCACGCGCTGGATCGGCGAAGCGAAGTGGACGAGCATAGCCTGGCTCTCGTCCGGAGCGCGATCGGTGACCTCGGTGCGGTCGATCTCCACGGAGTCGTGGGAGTCACCGGTGCCGAACTTAGCGTTGGCGCAGCTGAGCGGGCCGTCGTAGGTCAGCGCCCACTGGGAGTCCACGAGGACGGCGGAGCAGACCTGGTTGCCCTCGGAGTCGGTCAGGCCAACGATGCCCGGGTTGTCGGACTTGGGGCCACCAACGGCCGCGTGGGCCATCGGAGCCATCAGGCCAGCAGAGAGAGCCGCACCCGCGATGACGGAGGCAGCAAGCTTACGTCCCTTCACCATGTACATGGTCCTTTCTAATCATTTTGCTTGGCTCAGATTTATACCTTTGCCAAGCTGAGAACTGGTAACGGTTTTCATTATGGGGAGGACCCCCTCGCCTCGCAACCCCAGGCACCGTCAGATAGCAGGGCTCACGACCTGCACGTATCCTGTAAAGATCCAGGTAGATACCGACCGAAAGGATATATTGTGAGATTAGTCACTTTCAGAAATGTCGAGGGTACGACGTCCGCGGCCCGCGTAGAGAACCCCGATGCGCTGACGCTCACGCCCATCCCCGGCGTCCAGGATGTGGGCGAGCTGCTTCGCCGCCCCGATTGGCGGGAGCTCGCCGCCGCGGCGGAGGGCAACGAGGTGAGCGTCGAGCCCACAGACCTCGCCCCCGTGATCCCCCACCCGGACAAGATCATCTGCGTGGGGCTCAATTACGCCAACCATATTCGCGAAATGGGGCGGACTTTGCCCGAGGTTCCCACGTTGTTTATTAAATTTGCCGAGGCGCTCACCGGCCCCTTCGATGAGGTCAGCATTGCCCCCTGGGCGCAATCAGCGATGGATTGGGAGGGTGAGCTCGCGGTGATTATGGGGCGCGATGCCCGCCGCGTATCAAAGTCCGATGCGGAGGACTATATCGCCGGCTACGCGGTCATTAATGATTGCACCCAGCGGGACTTCCAGAATCGTACGCTGCAGTGGCATCAGGGAAAGTCATTGGAAAAGACAGCGGGTTTTGGTCCCTGGCTCACCACCTCCGAGGAGTGGCAACCCGGCGGGCAGCTGCGCACCGAGCTCAATGGGGAGGAAGTCCAGTCCTCCCCCACCCACGACCTGGTGTTTGATCCGGCCACCCTCGTGGAGTTCATCAGTCACCTCTATCCGCTCCGCGCAGGCGATGTCATCGCGACGGGCACCCCCGGCGGCGTCGGCCACGCGCGCACCCCGGCGCGCTACCTCGCGGATGGTGACCGTGTTCGCATTAGCATCGAAGGCCTAGGTAGCATCCATAATTCCTTCAGGTTCGAGAGCTAAACCTCCTCTGATGGCTGCACTCGCGGAGGCAAACGCCTAATATCCATGAAAGATTATCGCTGAGTGCAGCAAGACATATCGTCAACCAGAGAAAGTGCATCGTGACTACACCCACCCCCACCCGTCAGGAGAAGCTCAAGGCCTGGGCAGTTCACGCCTTTACGCTGAGCGGTCTGGTCTGGCTCACGTTCGCTCTCTTCGCTCTCCTCGATGGAAACCTGCGAATGATGTGGCTATGGCTCGGCATCGCGATGATTGTTGATGGTGTCGACGGCAGCATGGCGCGCGCCTACCGCGTGCGGGAGATCATCCCGTGGTTCAACGGGACGGTCGTGGACCACGTCGTCGACTACCTCACCTGGACCGCCGTCCCGGCACTCTTCATCGCCCTCCACCTGCCGGTGGGTCCGAAGCCGCTCGGAATGCTCTTCGTGGTCATCATCCTCGTGTCCTCGTGCTTCTGCTATGGCAATGACCTTGCCAAGTCGACGGACCACTACTTCGTCGGCTTCCCGGCCGCGTGGAATGTGGTGGCCGTCCTGCTCTGGGTGTGGCACGCCCCCATGCTGGTGTGTATCGCGGCGGTGCTCATCTTCAGCGTCCTCACGCTCGTGCCCCTGCACTACACGCACCCCTTCCGGGTGGTCAAGCACCGCAGCCGCAACATCGTGCTCACCTTCGTGTGGGTGATCACCACCGGCGTGCTCGTCTACCTCACCCCGGATAGTGCCCCCACCACCATCACGGACCCCGAGGTCATCACGCTCATCGTCGTGAACATCGCGGCGGGCGCGTGGCTGCTCCTCCCCGGATTCCTCCGCACCCTTCACGAGCACCGGAAGAACGCTAAGCAGGCTGCTTAGGCAGATGTGAGAAGCGGTAATCCACGTAGCGATCGCGGCACCACCGGAGGAATTCCACCGCGATCGCGCCCACGATGAGCAGCCCCACCACGATATTGACCCACAGCGGGTAGCCACGGCCGTTCATCCAGAAATACACATAGGGGGACATAAAGGTCACAATGGTGATGACGAGGCCCACCATTCTTCGAAGAATCGTCCTCCCGGCGAACATTTCAATGATTCCCCATGTATAGGGAATGGCCGTCGTGATATCGATGCTCCAGAGAATCCACACTTTCCCGTGGAAACCCGGAACTAAGATCACCGGCAACGCGCGCAGCGAGGAATAAATGAAAACAATGAGGTAGGCAACGACCTTCGGGTTATACAGAATCCGACGGATCCGGTTGCGCTCAATGAGCCGCGTCCCCACCCGCCGGGCGGCGGCCAGGGCTCGGCGCTGCATGATGAGCGTGTCCGCACCGTGCAGAAGCTCCTTGAGCGCCTGCTGCTGCTTCGGACTCCCCTGGGACCAGCGTTCCATGAGGTGAAGCGGAGAGACGGCGACGGGGATTCGCCCGTCGCGGGAGCCATCGGCGTCCTCCCCGACTCCCACCCGCTCAATGAGGTCCTCGCCCAGAATGGACATCGCTGCGCGGAGTTCCTCCGGGGTGAGAGCAGACAGCCACACGGCGTGCCGGGCGCTCGCCGCCTGGCGCAGCGAGGTTCCCAGCGCCACGGCGACGTCGTCGAGATCAAAGAAGCTCTCCGGGGTGGAGTAGATGAGGGTCCGAAGCGTATCGACCACCGCGACGTTCTTAGCACTGAGGTCACCCAGGCGGTTGAGCCCGGAGATGTCCAGCACCTTCTGTGCATCGAGCGCGTGCTCGTGGACAAAGGGTAAGTCCAGGACCGAGCCCAGGGTCAGCGCCTTTTCTGTTAGCGACTGGCGTCGGTCGATTCGCCTCGTTTTCTTCACAACCACCACAGTGCCACAGAATCTGGGCCCTGTGCCCCGCCGGAGCTGGGAAAATCCTAAAAATTCCCTGCCCTCGGGGAGAGGACAGGGAACACAGGCACACAGCTCAGGGGACTTAGGCCATCGGGGCGACGGTCACCGTCACCGGCCCCTCACCATCCGAGGCCACGAGGACCCGACCCGACTCCTCATTACGGACCACATGGCCGCCCTCCACGGTGAGGCGATAGCCCTCCGGGAAGTTCACCGTGGGGACCACGAGCTCAGAGACGGAGCCCGCCGCAAACGTCCCCGTGCCGTCGACGCGATCCGCCGTCCACGAGGCCCGGTACGTGCGCGAGGCCGAATCCCAGGTGGTCTCCGTCGGGGTGCCGGCCGCCGCTCGAAGATGCGGCGCCGCGAGGATGGAGAGCTTCTCCTGATTGACGGCATCGCAGGTCACGGGGCCGGGGACCTGGGGATCTGCGACGATCCCCTGCTGGAGCTGGTTCTGGGTCGTGGGGTCATTACACCCGCAGTAGGACCAGTACTGCCAGCCCACCATGTGCTGGCGGGCCAGGCCCGTCACGCCCTCGAGGGTGGCGCGGTCATCGGTGGCCCCGAACTCGCTGAGCAGGGTGGCCGAGTGCTGATCCTGGGCCACGGCCTCGGCATTGGCGAAGGTCTGCCCGTCCGGGATCTGGCACCCGATATAGGAGTTGAACAGCGCATTCGAGGTGCAGTACACGTGCCAGCTCAGCGCCGTGTTCGTGGCCGCGGGGGCAGCCGGGCGGGTGTTGAAGCCCTGGTTCCACATAGAGTAGGGCTCGTAGTGGATGATCGCCTCGGGGTAGGCCGTGGTCACCGCCGCCGACACCTTCTGGTGCAGGGCATTGAGGTGATCGAGGGCCGGCCCGCAGTGCCCGCCGCTTAAGTAGCAGATCGGGAAAGCCGAGCCCGGCCACGGCTCGTTGAGAATGTCAAAGCCCATGATGCCCGGCTCATCGCGGAAGGCCTCGGCCACGTGCCCCCACATCGCGGCGTATCGCTCCTGAAGGCCGACGCCACCGGGGCCCTCCCGGTCAGCGAGGAAGTTATCGTAGGCGCGGAGCAAGCCGACATTGAGCACCTGGTTAGTGGGGAAACCCACCTGGAGGAGGCTCGGCACGCCGTCGTCAATGACAGCCCAATCCGGGGCGAATTCTCCCTGGAAGCGCTCGTTGTACATGTCCTGGTGGGCGTCGAGGAGAGTCACGATGCCGCGGTCCGCCAGGATACGCACCGTGTGGCGCAGCGACTCGATGTACGCCTCGTCATACACGCCGGGTTCGGGCTCGACGGCCTTCCACAGCAAGCCCAGGCGCACGGAGTCAAAGCCCTGCGCGGCCAGCCAGTCGGCGTCATCCTCGTTGAAGCCGCCGGCCTCGGGGGTGTAGGGCGCGTGCTTGTACACCATGTTCACGCCGGCGGTGAGGAAAGCACGCCCCTCGCCATCGGCGTACCAGCGTCCGTGCTGGCTCAGTCGGCCCAGCTCAGTGATGCTGGGGTGGGTCTCAGTGACCGTCCCGGCCTGCGCGGCCGGCGTCACCAGTGGGCTTGCGCCCATGAGGGCGCACACGCCGAGTGCCGCCAGCACCCGGCCCATCTTCTTCGTCATGAGCTGAGCATAAGCTGTGCAGACTCTGGACGACGAGTCAGCTGAATATGATTACCAAGAATGTGCCAAACATCACGGGTGCCGACGGCGGTCCCGATCGCGCTGGCGGTGCTCGCGATTCATCTGCTGCATGCGCTCACGAAGATCGGGATCATCCATGACGAGGGCCACGAGCTGACAGTCCTCCGGGCCAGAGGTGCCAGGTTGACACGCCGTGCAGGGCTCCCCATAGCGGATGGGACACCGCGGCTGGGGAGTCCTCCTCGTCCGGCTCTTCCGGGGCGTCTGGCCCTGCCAACCCTCCCGGCTCACCATTTCCGCGCCCTCTTCAGCTCGCGCGGAAGATTCATGTCGTCGCGCTCCCACGCCCCCGAGCGTGCGAGGCGCTGATAAACCACGGGGCAGTTAATGCACCGCGGATTCTTCCGACAACAGGTGGACTTGAGCTTGAGGCCAAGGGGGTTCTCCTTGACCTTCACGGCGCTCTTCTTGCGGTTCTTCCTACTCACAACTCCGACGGGCTTTCCCGGCGCGGCAGCACAATCGGCCGCGCTCCAGCGACTTCCTCGACGATACGGATGACCTGGTTAGAATACCCAAACTCGTTGTCGTACCACACATAGAGGACGAGGTGCGTGCCCGAGGCGATGGTGGCGAGCCCGTCAACCACGCCCGCGTGGGTGGAGCCGACGAAGTCCGTCGACACAACGTCCGGGGAGTTGATGTAGCTGATCTGCTGGCGCAGGTCGGAGTGGAGGGAGACCTTGCGGAGGTAGTTGTTCACCTCGTCGCGGTCCACCTCCTTCTCCGTCTCCAGGTTGAGCACCGCCATGGACACGTCCGGGGTGGGGACGCGGATGGCGTTGCCGGTGAGCTTGCCTTCGAACTCGGGCAGCGCCTTGGAGACGGCCTTGGCGGCACCCGTCTCGGTGAGCACCATGTTGAGCCCGGCGGCGCGGCCCCGGCGCGGGCCCTTGTGATAGTTATCGATGAGGTTCTGGTCATTGGTGAAGGAGTGCACCGTCTCCACGTGCCCGTGGCGCACGCCGTAGCGGTCATTGATGACCTTGAGCACCGGCGTGATGCCGTTCGTGGTGCAGGAGGCCGCGGTGATGATGGTGTCCTCGTCGGTGATGTCCGTGTGATTGATCCCGTAGACCACGTTGCGCAGGTCCCCCTTGCCCGGCGCCGTGAGAACCACGCGGTCCACGCCGGTGGACTTGAGGTGCTGGCTCAGCCCCTCGCGATCACGCCAGCGGCCGGTGTTGTCGACGACGATGGCGTCGTGAATCCCATACTCGGTGTAGTCGACGCTCGCGGGGTCATTGGAGTAAATCACCTGGATCGGGGTGCCGTTGGCCCAGATGATGTTCTTCTCCTCATCCACCGTGATGGTGCCGTCGAAGGCGCCGTGGACGGAGTCACGCCGCAGGAGCGAGGCCCGCTTGATGATGTCCCCCTCGCCCTTGCTCCGGACGACGATCGCGCGCAGCCGGACGCCGCCATATGCTGCCTCGCGGGCGATGAGGATGCGGGCCAGCAGGCGGCCAATGCGGCCGAAACCGTAGAGGACGACGTCCCGCGAGGGGCGATCCTTCGTGCCGCCGATGACCGGCTTGAGCTCCTCCTCCAGGTACGCGCGGAGGTCCGTGTTCTCCGGGTTGCGGTGGAAGTTCGTGGCCAGCCGGCCGATGTCGATGCTCGCGGTGCCCAGGTCCATGGTGCTGAGCTCACGGACGATCGGCAGGGTCTGGGAGATCGGCAGCGGCTTCTCCGTAATGCGGCGGGCGTAGCGGTGGGACTTAATGATGTCGATGGCCGTCACGTCCAGCAGCAGACGACCGAAAATCGAGGTCACCACGTTGCGCTCGCGGTGAAGGGCGCTGATGAGCGGCAGCATTTCCTCTGCCAGGGTCAGTTTCTCATTCCAGTCGGAGCTGGGCTGGGACATGGGGAGTCTCCTCAGGGCTAAACGAGCCGGTCAAGACCGGGCACACGGGTGGGTTGAACCACCCGCCAGCCTAACCCAGAACCCACATTTATCGGCTGTGCGAGCCCTTCTTATCCGCCATTCGGGGGTGACATGAGTGCCCGGACAATCTCCCCCGCCGGTTTTTCCTCCGCCAGGGTGCAGAAGCGCCCCGCCAGGCAATAGGCCCAGCGGTCATCGCCGCGCTCTGCCGCCGACGCCCGCAGCGACCCCAGGAGCGCATTGAGGGCGGGGTAGATCGGCGGTATCGCGGGGTCGGGGTGCGTCCGGCAGTAATCCGTGCACAGACCCCGGGCCCAGCGACCAGAAAAGGCACGGGTGCTGAGCGTCGGTTCCACGGGGTCCTGCCCCGCCGCTGTGTGTTCTGCCGCGGCCGCGGCCAGGAGGCGCCGATTCGCCGCCGAGGTTCCCGCTTCCTCGCTGAGAAGGAACGCAGAACCGGCTGCGACGGCCAGGACGCCTGGCCAGGACAGCGCCTCGGCGATGCGCTCCGGGGTTCCCAGGCCTCCCGCCACGATGAGTGGGACGCCCGGGTGGGCGTCGGCAATAACTGCTGTGAGCTGCGGGAGCGGGCGGGCATCCGGGGTGTCCTCCACCTGCCAGACGCCGCGATGACCGCCGGCGTCGGGGCCTTGGACGATGAGGCCGTCGACGCCACGCCGCACGGCCTCCGCCGCCTCCGCCTCGCAGGTGACCGTGCACCACGCTTCGATTCCCCGGGCGTGCAGGGTGCGGATCTCTTCTTCCCGGAAGCAGCCGAAGGTGGAGCTGGCGATCGCGGGTGGGTGCTTCGCCTCGAGGATGGCTCTGAATTTCTCCTCCCAGCCGTTGCTGAGGTCCGGCTCGGGAAGCGGCGGGAGGGGAAGGCCGTACTCCTCAAAGCCTGGGCGCAGTTCCTCGCGGACGGCCTCCATCGCCGCCGGATCTGGAGCCGTTTCCTGTGGGGCGAAGAGGTTCACCCCATAGGGCAGCTGCTCGCCCTCCGTCATCTGCGCGAGGCTCTCGCGCGCGGCCTCGGGGCTCATCGTCCCGAGCGCGAGGAACCCCAGTCCGCCGGCCTGCGAGACCGCGCGGGCCAGCTCAGGAGTGGAAGGGCCGCCCGCCATCGGGGCGGCAACGAGAGGATAGTGACACGTCTTCAACACACTCATGGAACCACTATATGGAAGGATGAGACCGTGCGCGATCGTTCTTTCTTTTCACGTTGGCTTCATCGACTGCGTTCCTCCGAGCGCCCCACCCCGGCGCGCCGCGAGGCGCTGAGCACCGAGACCCTCGAGGCCGAGGGGGTGTCCTGGCTGGTCGTGGGCCTGGGAAATCCGGGGCCGCGCTATGAGGCCACCCGGCACAACGTGGGCGCCATGGCCATCGACGATCTGCTGGCCGTCAACGGCGACCTCCTCCGCCCCGTCTCGGGTCTGCCGTGCCAGGTGGCGCGCGTCGAGTGGGACGGGGTGCCTGTTCTCCTCGTGCGGCCCACGACGTTCATGAACAACTCCGGCGAGGCGATCGGCCCGCTCGCCCGGGCGCTCGGGGTTCCTGCGGAACGGGTCATCGTCGCGCATGATGAGCTTGATCTCCCCTTCGGCACGGTCAAGCTCAAGCAGGGGGGCAATGAGAATGGGCATAACGGGTTGAAGTCGACGAGCGGTGCGCTCGGCACCCGGGATTACCTGCGGATCCGGATCGGCATCGGGCGCCCGCCGCGCGGCACCTCCGTGCCGGATTACGTGCTCGGGCCCGTCGATTCTGGGGCCACCCTCGACGAGCTCATCGCCCGCGCCGCCGAGGGCGCCCGCCTCATCGTCACCGAGGGGCTTGCCAAAGCCCAAAACCGTATTCACTCCCGCTAAAGCGCTCCGTTTATTCTGATAGCCATGAGTTCAACCACCGAGGAAGCAGCCCGCCGCCGCACATTCGCCGTCATCGCCCACCCCGACGCCGGTAAGTCCACGCTCACCGAGGCGCTGGCCCTCCACGCCCACGTCATTTCCGAGGCCGGCGCCGTCCACGGCAAGGCCGGCCGCAAGTCCACCGTCTCCGACTGGATGGAGATGGAAAAGGACCGCGGGATTTCCATCGCTTCCTCGGCGCTCCAGTTCGAGTACGCCCCCGAGGGCCACGAGGGCGAGCCCTACATGATCAACCTCGTCGACACCCCCGGACACGCCGACTTCTCCGAGGACACCTACCGCGTGCTCACCGCCGTCGACGCCGCGGTCATGCTCATCGACGCCGCGAAGGGCCTTGAGCCGCAGACCCTCAAGCTCTTCCGCGTGTGCAAGGCCAGGGGGCTTCCCATCATCACGGTGATGAACAAGTGGGACCGGCCGGGCCGCGAGCCCCTGGAGCTCGTGGATGAGATCGTCTCCGAGATCGGCCTCCAGCCCACACCCCTCTTCTGGCCGGTGGGTGAGGCCGGCGACTTCCGGGGGCTCGCCCGCATCGACGAGGAGGGTGAGGCCGCCGAGTACATCCACTTCATCCGCACGGCCGGCGGCTCCACCATCGCGCCGGAGGAGCACTACTCCCCCGACGAGGCCGCCGAGCGCGAGGCCGAGGCCTGGGACACGGCCGTCGAGGAGGCGGAGCTTCTCGCCGCCGACGGCGCCCTCCATGACCAGGAGCTCTTCGAGGCGTGCGAAACCTCGCCCGTGATCTTCGCCTCCGCCATGCTGAACTTTGGTGTGCACCAGATCCTCGACACCCTGTGCACCCTCGCCCCCGCCCCGGCGGGCCGAGACTCCGACCCGGCCGCCCTCGAGGCCTCCACCACCGCTATGGATGAGCGCCGCGACCCGGGTGATGAGTTCTCCGGCGTCGTCTTCAAAGTCCAGGCGGGCATGGACCGCAAGCACCGCGATACCCTCGCCTTCATGCGCGTCGTGTCCGGAGAGTTCGACCGCGGCATGCAGGTGACCCACGCGCAATCGGGGCGGAGCTTCTCCTCAAAGTACGCCCTCACCGTGTTCGGGCGCACCCGCTCGACCGTCGAGACCGCCTACCCAGGGGATATCGTCGGGCTCGTCAACGCCGGCTCCCTCGCCCCGGGGGACACCATCTACTCTGGCCGCAAGGTGCAGTACCCGCCCATGCCGCAGTTCGCACCGGAGCACTTCCGCACGCTGCGCGCGACGTCGCTCGGCAAGTACAAGCAATTCCGTAAGGCCCTCGAGCAGCTCGACTCCGAGGGCGTCGTCCAGATCCTGCGCAACGACGCCCGCGGCGATGCCAACCCGGTCATGGCGGCCGTCGGCCCCATGCAGTTCGAAGTGATGCAAGCCCGCATGGAGAATGAGTACAACGTCGAAACGGAGACGGCCCCCGTGCCCTACTCCGTCGCCCGCAAGACCGACGCCGCCACCGCGCCAAAGCTCGCCCGGCAGCGCGGCGTCGAGATCTTCACGCGCACCGATGGGGAGCTCATCGCCCTCTTCGGTGACAAATGGCGTTTGCAATTCATCCAGAAGGAGAACCCGGACTTCGTCCTCGAGCCGCTCGTGGCGGACTAGGCCATCCTTCGAGAAATGCGCCCTCACCCGCTGATTCCTTGGCGGTGGGGGCGCCGCCGCCCTGAAGCTTCGGCCTTCACAGTTTGGCAGATTGAACAAAAGTTCGTTGGGTGCTACATTCCACCTAAGCCTTCAGACGAGCTGCGCTAGCACCAAGGGAGTTGACACATGTCTGGTCTACGGGAAATTCGCAAAGCACAAACGCGGAGCGCCTTGGCCAGATCTGCTGCACAAATTGCGCTCGAGCACGGAACCTCCCAGCTGACCGTCGCAGCCATCGCGGAGGGTGCGGGGGTTTCGACGCGCACCTTCCACAACTATTTCCCCTCCCGGGAGGAAGCCCTCCTCTTCTTCATCATCGAGCAGGTGGAACGCCTGGCGGAGGAAATTGAGCACCTGCCCCAGGGGCTCGGCCTCCTGGAGATCAGTGAGCGGCTCACCATCATCACCCTCGATGCCGACGGCCCGGCGCGTCTCCCCCACCTGTTCCGTCTGTCGGAGATGCTCCGCGAAAAGGAGCCGGGCCGGGAATACGGCGATGCGGAGGAGATCCTCCGCCCCCTCATCACCGCGCTCATGCCGCGGGCACACAAGCTCGGCTTCCGCTCGGATGACCTCACCCTCGCGGTGCGGCTCGTGGCCGGGGCCATCGCCTTCGCGCTCCAGCGATACGAGGACCTCCCCCACCCCCGCGACCCCGAGATGGGCGAGTTCATGATCCACAACGCCCTCGGGGTCATCCGACGGCTCTAATCCCCCCTTAAGCCCCTCTTAACGCTTCGCTGCGACCACCTCGCGCCACGCTGCGGCGTCGACCTCCTCCGGGGCGGAGGGCTCAAAGGCAGCCTGCCGATCCTTATCAACGAGGACGGCCCGCACCCCCTCAGCGAAGTCATGGGTCCTCAGGAGGCGCTTCCCCACGGCCCACTCGGCCCAGATGGCCTCATGGAGGGAGTCCGCCTCGGCGTTATGGGCAAAGACCTCCGCGGTGGCGACGAGGGAGCTCGGGCTCGCAGAGGCGCAGAGCGTGCGCACGGCCTCGCGGAACTCCTCGTTGCTCGACTCCTCCACCGCCTGGGAGATGGCCGCCCAGCCGCGCTCGGAGAAGCAGCGCTTGATCTCCGGGTACCAGGCCTCCAGCTGGGAGGGCTCCTCCTGGTTCACCCGGAAACGCTCGAGGGCAGCCTCCACCCCGTCCGCAATGAGGGCGTCCGCGAAAGCATCCACGTCCTCGCTGCGGATGAGGTCCGTCGCGAGCCCCGACCACACGGCGTCGGCGACCTTCACATGCCAGCCGGTGAGGCCCAGGAAGGCGGCCAGCGCCGCCGAGGGCTCGCCCTTCTTCCCCACCATGTGGGCCAAGGCCCAGGTCATCCCCACATCCGTGACATAGCCGATGGCCATCTCCGGCATGGCGGCCAGCACCTTCTCCGTCACCACCCGGTGCGAGCCGTGCGCCGATACCCCCAAGCCACCGCCCATAACGATGCCATCGATGAGCGCCACGTAGGGCTTAGGGAAGGAGGCGATGGCCTCATTCATCCGGTATTCCTCCTCGAAGAAGCCATCCACGGCCTCGCCGTTCCCCTCGAGGATGCCCTCACGGGCGAAGCGGACGTCCCCGCCCGCGCAGAAGGCCTTCGGGGAAGAAGAACGAACGAGCACCTGCGTGACCCGCGGGTCATCCCGCCATTCCTCGAGCGCCGCACTAATCGCGGAGATCATCTCCGGGTTGAGGCTATTGAGCGCCTTGGGGCGGTTGAGTTCGAGGACTCCGGTAGTGTTTTCGATGGACGCGCGCACGGTCGCGTCGTCGTGCGTGTGATCGTGGTTACTCATGGGTGCCAGTATGGCACAGGGGCCGCGCGCCCGTCAGGAACTCGGAGCTGGAGGAGAGCATGGATTATCGGTTGATCGCCTGCGACATGGACGGCACTCTGCTCGACGGCGAAGGCCGGCTCCCCTCGGGTTTCGACGCCCTCTACCAGCGGCTTCATGAGGCTGGGATCATCTTCACCCCGGCGAGCGGCCGGCAGCTCGCCACCTTGCAGGACATGTTCGGGTACTGCGGGGAGGACATGAGCTACCTGGCGGAAAACGGGAGCGTGGTGGTGGCCCGCGGGGAGATCAGCTCGATTACCCCCTTCTCCCCGGGCGGCGGGCGGGCCCTCCTCCGGGCGGTGGAGGAGCATTGGGCCGAAGGCGGCCGCGACCTCGATATTGTCATCTGCACCCCGCACTGCGCGTACGTGCGCACGGAGAACATCGCTGGCCGTGAGGAGATCGCGAAGTACTACCACAACCTCGAGCACGTGGAGGACCTCTCCGCCACGATCGGGGAGGACCTCATCAAGGTGGCGATCTACACCCGCACCAACGCCGAGAACCACATCGATGTCCTCCGGGCGGCCGTCGAGCAGGGCCTCGGGCAGGGTGAGGAGGCGCGGGCGGTCGTCAGCGGCGCCCACTGGATTGACGTGATGAACCCCCGGGCCAACAAGGGCCGGGGGCTCGCCGAGCTGCGGGAGGCACTGGGGGTGCCGGCCGCGCAGACGATGGCCTTCGGGGACTACCTCAATGACCTCGAACTCCTCGAGGAGGCCGGCTGCGCGTGGGCCATGGCTAATGCCCACCCGGCTATCAAGGAGGCAGCCGATCACCTGGCCCCCTCCTGCGAGGAGGCCGGCGTCATCCGCGTGCTCGAGGACGTTTACGGGCTCTAAGGTTGTGG
The DNA here is from genome assembly GCF_021568315.1 of Corynebacterium uropygiale. Lineage (GTDB taxonomy): Bacteria > Actinomycetota > Actinomycetes > Mycobacteriales > Mycobacteriaceae > Corynebacterium > Corynebacterium uropygiale. The sequence goes on along the minus strand of NZ_JAKGSI010000003.1, from coordinate 89,734 downwards.
GGCTCAGCGCCCTAGGACTTCTTTGACTTCTTCGCGGACTTCTTTGCCTTCTTCGCCTTCTTCTCGGCCTTCTCTGCCTTCAGCCGGTCTTTCTCCAGCGCGGCTGCGACGTCGGGAACATAGCGGAACTCCTCGCGCGGCGGGCGCTCATAGTTCTCGACGCTATCCGGGCGATCAGGGATTTCCGGCAGCGGGCGATCGATCTTCTCGTAGGGGATCGTCGAGAGCAGATGATTGATGACGTTGATGCGGGAGCGCTTCTTGTCTTCGCTCTCGACGGTGTACCAGGGCGCCGAGGGGATGTCGGTGTGAATGAACATCTCATCCTTGGCCCGCGAGTAGTCCTCCCACCGGGTGATGGACTGCAGGTCCATGGGCGAGAGCTTCCACCGGCGCAGCGGATCATTGAGGCGGGAACGGAAGCGGTTGATCTGCTCCTCATCGGAGACGGAGAACCAGTACTTGCGCAGCATGATGCCGTCTTCCACGAGGAGGCGCTCGAAGATCGGCGCCTGGTGAAGGAAGCGGCGGTACTCCTGGGAGGTGCAGAAGCCCATCACCCGTTCCACCCCGGCGCGGTTGTACCAGGAGCGGTCGAAGATGACGATCTCACCGGCGGTGGGCAGCCGCTCCACGTAGCGCTGGAAGTACCACTGGCCCTGCTCGCGGGAGTTCGGGGCCGGGAGAGCCTCAATGCGGCACGTGCGGGGGTTGAGGTACTGGGTGATGCGCTTGATCGCCGAGCCCTTCCCCGCGGCGTCGCGCCCCTCCATGATGATGACGAGGCGCGCGCCCGTCTCCACGACCCACTGCTGCATATCGACGAGCTCCGCCTGCAGCCGGCGCAGCTCCTTCTCATAGGCCTTCTTGGAGAGTTTGGGCGGCGTCGTGGCGTGGGCGTCGTGCTCGGAGTTCTTCTTAGCCATGCTTCAAAGTCTAGCGACGAAAGCCCTCCACCCCCGCGCTACCCCTTCTACCCTGGACTTTTGTATTCAATTGAAGATATCATTGTTGCACCAACCACTGTATCATTCCCCTGTTATGGAAAGAAGGAGCCATCATGGCTGACCTCGCCCTCTCTATCACCTTCGGCTGGTGGGACAACGCCATCGAGCTGATCTGGAACACCTTCGAGACCTCCCTGAGCGCCGCGGGTTCCATCGCTGACCTCTCCTTCTAAGAGAAGACAGCACTCAAGCCCCTGGGTTCGCATCCTCGGATGCCCCAGGGGCTGAGCTCTGCCGTGAGTGCGTTGCTGAGGGGGTATCACCCGGGCCAGATCATCTTCCACACGCCCATGAGGATGAGCAACACTCCCACCCCGTAGCCGGCGCTAAGCGTCATCTGCTGCGGGCGCTCCTTCATCCAGGCGAAGGCCTTACCCACGAGGCTGCGGGGCCGACGGCGCACCACACCCACACACACCGCGCTGAGAGTGGGCAGGCTGAGGGCAAGGCTGGCGTAGAGAATGACCCACGCGTATTGGGCGCCGCGCGGGAGACCCGTCGCGGCCAACTCAATGAGGCCAAGGAAGAAGGGTGCCGACGTCACCGACTGCACCAGACCGAGGACGAGCCCCGTTGCCACAGTGAGCGGCCCGGGCCGGCGGAGAGGAACGAGGATCTTCTCGATGAGCGCGTCGTTTGTCCCACCCCACGCGGTAAGCCCCGCGATGAGCAGGCCAGCCAGCGCAATGACCAGCCCAAACGTCCAGGATTCCGCGAAAGCCACCACCCAGGCCCCGAGGCTTTGGAACACAAGCAGGGAAAGCAGGGCGAGGCTGAACACCCCCAGCCAGTCCCCAGAAATGAGTAACGCAGCCGTCTTTCGGTAGGGGCCGCGGGGCGGGATCATCACTCCTAAGGCGACGACAACTCCAATGAGAAGGACATTGATGGAGTCGACGAGAGCAAAGGAGGCTGCGTGAATCACGGTCTACCAATCTACCTGGACGCGTCGATCCCCTGGCCGCCGGGGCGGGCCCGACGCGGCCAGGGGATCAAGGGAATCGAGGAGGCGACGCCGCGGGACGCCGCCGAAAACAGGTGAGCGTAGCGCCTAGTTCGACTCCACCTGGAACTCCGCCATGCGGTCCCACTCGGTCTTGCCCTCGATGAGGGTGTTGATGATCTGCGGGGTCTCGGTGAGGATCTGCGGGAAGAGCTCCGTGGCGGCCTGGAAGTGATCGCTGGAGACGTGGGCCTCCGCGGCGTCATCGTGGAAGGCCTCGAGGAGGATGTACTCCGAGGGGTCATCGGTGTTGCGCGCCCATTCGAAGAAGATGTTGCCCTCCTCCGCGCGGGAGGCAGCGGTGAACTCCTCAACCTTCTCACGGAAGTTCTCGAGGTACTCGGGCTTCGGACGGAAACGAACGTTGATGAGAATCATGTCCCCCACCCTACCTGGCACACCATTGCCTCCACATGGGGGTAGTCAAAAGTGACCGTCGATGCCACTGATACCCCTGCCTGTGGCACTCTGGGGAGCCCTGGCACCCTGGTGCCGTCGAGACCCCACTCACCCAGCAGAAAGGCATACACATGCGCACCCGCACTTTCCTCATCCTCGCCGGCCTGTTGGTGCTGGCGTCGGCGGGGTGCTGGGTGGCGGACAATGAGTTGGCCACAGTGGTTTTCCTTGTGCCGGCGGCCATTTGCTTCATCATCGCGTACAGCAGCCTGCGGAAAGAGACGCGCAATCAGCAGATTGACCCGCAGGATTAGGCCGCTGAGAGAGCTAAGAAGGCTAGGAAGCTAGCCCTCGAGCTGGGATTCCAGCTCGAGCCACTCGTCCTCCAACTCCGCATAGTCCGCCCGCAGGCCCTGAAGGGACGCGTTGAGCTCCTGGAGCCCCTCATAGTCCGAGGGGTCGTGGGCGGCCATGTCCTTCTCCACGGCGGCAATCTTCTTTTCGATTTTCTGCATGCGGCGCTCGACGGCCGCGACGTCTTTGCGCACTGCCCAGCGGTCAGAGCCGCTCAGCCCGGAGGAGGGCTGCTCAGCGGGTGCGCTCTCCGAGGAGGCGGCGGAGGCGCCCTGCTTCGATTCCTCCTCGCGGAGGCGCAGGTATTCGTCGACGCCGCCCGGGACGTGGCGCAGCGTGTGATCGATGATGGCGTACTGCTGATCCGTGACGCGTTCGATGAGGTAGCGGTCATGCGAAATGACCAGCAGGGTGCCCGGCCAGGAATCCAGGAGGTCCTCCATGGCGGCCAGCATGTCGGAGTCCACGTCGTTGGTGGGCTCGTCCAGCGCGATGACGTTGGGCTCATCCATGAGGAGCAGGAGCAGCTGGAGGCGTCGCTTCTGGCCGCCGGAGAGGTCCTCGACCCGGGCCGAGAGGTGGGCGCGCTCGAAGCCCAGGCGCTCCAGCAGCTGGGTGGGGCTGAGCTCCTTGCCCTCGACGGTGAAGCTCGTGCGGTAGCGGGCGAGGACGTCGCGGACGAGGTCATCCCCGATGTCCTTCAGCTGCGAAAACTGCTGGTCCAGGAAGCCCATCTTCACGGTCTTGCCGTGCTTCACCCGCCCGGAGGTGGGCTCGATCTCCCCCGCGATGAGCCGGAGGAGGGTGGATTTGCCCGCGCCATTGGCGCCGAGGATGCCGGTGCGCTCGCCCGGCGCGATGCGCCAGGTGATGTCACGCAGCACCTCCGTCTCCCCGTAGCACACGCCGGCGCCCTCGAGGTTGACCACCTCTTTGCCCAGGCGAGACACGGCGAGCCGCTGGAGTTCGAGAGAGTTACGCACCGGCGGGACGTCGGCGATAAGGCGGTTCGCCGCCTCGATGCGGAACTTCGGCTTGGAAGTTCGGGCTGGTGCCCCGCGACGCAGCCATGCGAGCTCCTTGCGCATGAGGTTCTGACGCTTCTGCTCGGCCTGGGCGGCCTGGCGGTCGCGCTCCACGCGCTGCAGCACGTAGGCCGCGTATCCGCCCTCAAAGGGCTCGACGATCCCATCGTGGACTTCCCAGGTTTCGGTGCAGACCTCGTCGAGGAACCAGCGGTCGTGGGTGATGACGACGAGCCCACCATGCTGCGGGGGCCAGCGCTTCTTCAGATGCGCGGCGAGCCAGGAGATGCCCTCGACGTCGAGGTGGTTGGTGGGCTCGTCCAGCGCGATGAGGTCCCACTCCCCGATGAGCAGACGCGCGAGGGCCACGCGGCGGCGCTGGCCGCCGGAGAGCTCCCCCACCGTGACGTCCCAGGGCACATCGGCGACGAGCCCGCGGATGATGTCCCGGATGCCGGCGTCCCCCGCCCACTCGTGGTCCTCGCGATCCCCGACGATGGCGGTTTTCACGCTGAGGTCGTCGTCAAAGGAATCCCGCTGCCCGAGCACGCCGAAGCGCAGCCCGTTGCGGGTGGTGACGCGGCCGGATTGGTACTCGACGTCGCCGGAGAGAATGCCGAGGAGGCTCGACTTGCCGTCGCCATTGCGGCCGACGATGCCGATGCGATCGCCCTCCTCGATGCCGAGGCTCACTGCGTCGAATACCACCTTCGTGGGGTATTCGAGGTGTACCGATTCCACACCCAGCAGCGGGGTTGCCATCCATGTCCTCCTTGGTTGTTGCTCTCTCAGTTCGGCGGGGTGGTCCGGGGCGGCCGGCGCCCTCGCCCTAGTCCGCGTCTGCCGGCAGGAGCGCGGCCCCGCCAGATGGGGCGCTCGCGACGAGGGTCAGCCGGGCCACGCCGGCATCGGCGATGTCGGCCGCCACGGCCTGGGCGTGGGCCTCGTCGGAGCAGAGGAAGGCGCACGTCGGGCCCGAGCCGGAGACGATCCCCGCCAGGGCCCCCGATTCCGCCCCGCAGTGAAGGGTCCGACGCAGATCCGGGCGCACGCTCAGCGCCGCAGGCTCGAGGTCATTGTGGATGGCCTCGGCAAGGCGGCGGGGATCCCCGCTGGCCAGGGCCTGCACCACGGCGCTGCTGTCCAGCGCGGGTTCAGGAAGATTGCCCGCAGCCCGAAGATCATCGAGTTTGCGGAAGGCAACGGGGGTGGAGAGCCCGCCATCGGCGAGCGCCAGCACCCACCACCACGGTCCCCGGCTGAGCACCGGGGTGAGCTTCTCACCGCGCCCGCGCCCCAGCATGGTCCCGCCGCGCAGCGTGAAGGGTACATCGGAGCCGAGCTCCGCGGCGAGCTCCTCAAGGGCGTGGTCATCCAGGCGCGGGGCCCCGCAGCTCTCGCTCAGCCACTCGCGGGCGAGGAGGAGCGCGGCGGCAGCGTCGGCCGATCCGCCGGCCATGCCTCCGGCCACCGGGATCCCCTTCTGGATGCGCAGCCGCGCGGACTCCGGAAGATCCGAGGGCTCCACGCCCACCGCCCTGGCCACGGCGTCGACGGCCCGCCACGCCAGGTTGGAGCTATCTGTCGGCACCATCCGCGCTGACAGCCCCGTGACCTCGAGGGAGCTCACCGCCGTGTCCGGCCCCGGGGAATCCTCCCGCGGTGAGGAGTGGAGTTCCACCACCGAGCGCAGGCTGAGGGACTGAAACACCGTGAGGAGCTCGTGGAAGCCGTCCTCGCGCAGGGGCCCAACCCCCAGGTGGAGGTTTACCTTGGCGTGTGCTTCGGCGCGCAGCGTCATTCCGCCACCTCCGCCGCGTCAGCGATGCGCAGGAAGTCCGCCACCTCGAGCTTTTCCCCGCGCACGGTGGGCTCGACGCCCGCCGCCCGCAGAACGGCCTCCGCGCGCGCCCCCGAGCCGAAGTGCTTGCTCAAGGCCGCACGGAGAGTCTTCCGACGCTGAGCAAAAGCTGCGTCCACGAGGGGGAACACCCGGGAGCGCGTGGTCTCCCCGAGGTCCCAGGGGGCGGTGTGGGCGTCGAAGCAGTCAATACGGACGAGGCCGGAGTCAATGTTCGGGGCGGGCCAAAAGACGTTCTTCCCGATGGCCCCCGCGCGCCGCACATCCCCGTAGAAGGAGGCTTTGACGCTCGGGACCCCGTAGATGCGAGAGCCCGGCGCGGCGGAGAGCCGATCAGCGACCTCGGCCTGCACCATGACGAGCACGCGCCGGATGCTGGGGAAAATCGCCAGGAAGTGCAGGAGCACTGGCACCGACACGTTATAGGGCAGGTTGGCGACGAGCGCCGTCGGCTCCCCCACCTCCTCCGGGCGGAGGGTGAGCGCATCGGCGCAGAGGATGCGGAGGGCATCGCGCCGCTCGGGGGCGAATTCCGCGACGGTTTCTCCGAGCTTGCCGGCCAGTCGGGGGTCGATTTCCACTGCGGTCACGCACTCTGCGACGTCAAGGAGCCCGAGGGTGAGGGAGCCCAGCCCCGGGCCCACCTCCACGACGTGTTCCTTCTCCCCCAGCTCCGCCGCGGCGACGATTCGGCGCACCGTGTTGGGGTCATGGACAAAGTTTTGGCCCAGCTTCTTGGTGGGGCGGATGTCGAGCTCATCAGCGAGCCTCCGAATATCGACCGGGCCAAGGAGCTGGGCCTGTGCCATCAGGAACCTTTCATCGAATACCGAGCTTGGCGGTACACGCCGGCCACGCACCCCAACCCTGAGCTGCCTGGACCTTCTCCGCCACAGCGATCTGCTGCTCCCGGCTTGCCTGGTCGGCGGTGGCCGCGTACTCGCCGCCGCCATAGGCCAGCCAAGTCGAAGGACTAAATTGCAAGCCACCAGCATAACCGTTCCCGGTGTTGGTCGCCCAATTGCCGCCCGCCTCACACTGGGCGATGGAATCCCACACCGAGCCGTTGGCCACGGCCGGGGCAGTGGCCTTCGTCCCGCGGGCCACCTTGGCCGGGGTGGGGGCCTTCAGCTCCTTCTCGTTGAGGACGGTCACCTCGGTCTGCTTCCCGTTGACCGTGACGATGCGCCGGGTGACTTCCTTCTTCCCGGGAGTGCCTTCCTCCAGGACTTTCTCCTCGCCGCGCGGGAGCTCGGGGTCATCGCTGTACTCCTTGGGAGCCTCGATGTCCTCGGTGTCCGTCTTCTCCTCGGTGCTCACGCGGTCGATCGTGATGTCCAGGTTGTTGCGCAGCGGAGTGTTCGGATCCGTCTTGAGCTGGTCTTCCTTACCCAGCTCGATGCCGCGCTCCTCCAGGGCATCGCCCACGGTCTTGGCCGCCACCCAGGTGCGCACCATCTTGCCGCCGTCGTTAATATTGACGAACTTCGGCTTGGTGACCTCGAGTTTCATGCCGTCATCGGCGCGGGCCTCCGGGTCGGCGGACACCTGCGAACCGGGGACGAAGCCCGGGACCTGCTCGAGGAGGTCCTCCACGGTGAGGGCGGTGGACTTCACGGTGGTGGGAACGCCATCGACGACGACGGACACCTGCTTGAGAGTCCGAACGGTGATGTGCTGGTCACGGGTGAGGGTCTGGCTGGGTGCCGGGGAGACGAAGTCCTCCTCGCCCACCTGCACGCCGGCCGAGTCCAGCGCGCCCTGGACGTCCTTCGAGAGGGTGACGAGGGAGATGTCCTGGCCATCGGCGTCGATGGTGATGCTCTTCTGCTGCGTGGCAACGACGGCGCCGCCCAGCAAAACGGTGCCGAGCACCCCTCCCGTCGCGAGCCTCAACGGCACCGAAGCCGACGAGTTGATTCGCTTGATATGACGAGCTCCACCCATGCCCTGAACTTCTTCCTCACGTTTGAGTTCTCCCCGCCGGAGAGGGCGGGGAACCTACGGTCATCGTTCAATAACAGTACGGTAACAATCGCTAGCTGTCCAGCCCATATACCCTGGTGAAGGTCTCAGAAACCTCCTGAATCACATTCTCCACATCTGCCCCTCGCGCCTCGGCGACGCACAGGGCCGTGTGCCCCACAAACGCCGGCTCATTCCGCGTCCCCCGATAGGGCGCCGGGGTGAGATACGGGGCATCCGTCTCCACCAAGTACTGCCCCGCCGGAACGATCCGGGCAGCCTCCCGCAGCTCCTCATTCCGGGGGAACGTGACATTTCCGCAGAAGCTGAGGACATACCCCCGGTCGATCGCCTCCCGCGCCACCTCCAGCGGCGAGGAGAAGCAGTGGAGGATGGTCTCGCGCGGCGTGGGGGCGTCGTCGAGAATGCGGAGGAGGTCCTCATCCGCATCGCGATTGTGGATCATGAGCGCCTTGCCCGTGCGCACGGCCTCATCGATATGCCAGCGCAGAGCCTCTTCCTGCTGCTCCATCGTGGCGGTGCTCTCCGGCTCGTGCTGCACCCAGTAGGCGTCGAGCCCCGTCTCCCCCACCGCGACGCAGCGCGGATGCTCGATGAGCGCGCGGAGCTCCTCCTTGGCCGCCGCGGTGAGCTCGTGCGCGCGGGTCGGGTGGATCGCGCACGCCGCCCACACCTGGGGCTGGGCCTTCGCGATCTCGAGCGCCTCCCGCGCCTCCTCGAGGCCATCGCCGACGGTGCAGATCCGCTCCACCCCGGCCTCGGCAGCGCGCTCAACGAGGCCCGCCACGCTCGTCGGACCGGCCGGGGCGCGGAAGGAGGCCGTCGCCGCCAGATGCGTGTGCGCATCCACGAGGCCGGGAAGGGTGCGGGCGGGCTGCGGAATCGGACGAGGCTTCTTCTTCGACATATGAAGCAGTCTATGGGATGGCGCCATCCAGCCATTCGTGGGCGATAGTCGCGGCGGACTTCTGCTCCGCCACGCTGGCCTTATTGAGAGCCACCAGGTCATCTCGCCCCAAACGGCTCATCACGCGGGCAATGATAGCGCGGGCCTGCGGATCCACTCGATCAGATAGGAGAGGAACCACGTGTGACGGCGGCAGCAGGTGACGGGGATCAGAGAGAATCCGCAGGTGGTTCTCCTCGATCGCCGGGGAGCTCGACGACATCCGCGCCATATCCACCGTGCCGTCACGGAGCGCCTTCACCGTGAGCGGGCCACCGGCGTCCTCCAGCGGGGAGAATTCAGCGTCGACGCCGTAGACCCGGCGAAGGCCCTCCGGGCCATAGTCCCTCGTGGAGAGCTCATACGGGCCGCCGAGCCGCCATGCCCGCCCCCGCGTCTTCCCCGGCGCGGCGAGGTCCTCGAGGCTCTCAATCCCCTGCTGTGCCGCCTTTTCCTCGGGCATCACGTAGACGTCTTCATCCGCCGCCTCCGCCTGGGGCCCGATGCCAATCCCCGGGGGCGCTGCAGCGCGCAGCTCCTCATAGACCTCCTCCGCTGTGCCCAGCGGTGCGGCCTCATCCCAATAGCGCACAAGGTTTCCCGTGTATTCCGGCATGACATCTATCGCACCGGACTCCACATCCGGCAGATAGGCCTCCCGCTGCCCGATGCGCATATCCCGTGCGACGTCCACCCCCTCACGCTCGAGGGATTGGGCGATGATCTCCGCAATAATCTCATTGGAGTAGTAATCCTGCGATCCGACGACGATACTCCCGTCCTCCCCCACCCTGGAAGAAAAGGGATTATCCGACGCGCATCCTGCCACGTTCATGAGCATCACGGCGGCCATGAGGGCGCCAAGCGCCCGTCGACAACTTTTCACGACAACCTCCTCTGAGCGATGCCCGCCAGGGCGTCGAGTACCCACGTCACGAGCATGACGAGGCACGCCGCGGCCACCATAAGCGGGTAATCCCTGGTCTTCAGCCCGAGGAAGATCGGGGCACCAAGGCCCACAGGTGAGGTATATGCCGCAAGGGTTCCCGTCGCCACCACCTGCACGAGGGCGGTGCGCACGCCCGCCCAAAGAACCCCCGCACTGTGGGGGACAATGACCTGGAGAACCACCTGCAACCTCGAAAAACCCACCGCCGTGGCCGCGTCGCGGATGTCCTCCGGTGTGGCAAGGACCGCCGCGGATCCGGCCGTCACCAGCGAGGGCACCGCCAAAATGACAAGAACCACGATGGGCGCAACCAGCCCCACGCCGAAGATGAGACCTGCCACCACCACGAGGCCAAGGATCGGCAGCGCTCGCATCGCACCCACGAGGCCGCCGACGACGGCCGTCGCCCCAGGGAGGTGCGCAGCAAGGATCCCCAGCGGAATGCCCACGAGAGCCGCGATGAACACCGCAAGAAGGCTCACGCCGATGTGCTCGACCAGCCGCACACCGCAGCCGCCGGGCCCCCACCAGAACTCACCCGTGCCAAGCAGGCGGAGTGCCTCGAGAAGATAGGTCATTGTGCACCCCCGTGACGCCCCCTCGCCCAGGGGAAGAGCAAGCGGCTTCCCACCATGATGAGCCCATCGACGAGGAGGGCAAGAAGCATGATCGACACGATGCCCACCATCACCTCTCCCAGGAGACCCCGTTGGAAGCCATCGGTGAGGAGGCTCCCCAAGCTCGGGATTCCCACCACGGCACCCATGGAGGCCATCGCGATCGTCGACATTGCCACAATCCTCACGCCCGACACCACCACCGGGGCCGCCAGCGGCACATGCACGCCCCACACTCTCTGCCAGCGCGAATAGCCACAGGCCCGGGCCACCTCCACCTGCTCGGAGGGCACGGAGTGGAAGGCCTCCATTGCCGTACGCACGAGGAGCGCAACGCCATATACCGTGAGAACAGCGCTCAGTGTCCAAGGGGAACGCAGCGGCAGACCGACGAGCGCCGGGAAAAGCACCATCATCGCGAGAATCGGGACCACGTACACCAGCTGGCACAGCTGCGCGATCAGCCCGCCCCAGCGCGCAGAACGGGAGGCCACCCACCCCAGGGGCACGGCCACCAGCACGCTCAGCAGGATCGGCAGGATAATGATCCCCACATGGCTGCCCACTACCGTCCAGAAATACTCTGTGTTATTCCGTAGCCACGTCACAGCGCATCACCGCTGACACTGCGAATCATCTTCTCCACAAACTCCGACTCCGGCGCCGAGCGGATCACCTCCGGGGTCCCCACCTGCGCAATCCGCGCCCCCGTATCCAGCACCACCACCCGATCCGCAAGGAAGAACGCCTCCGCCATGTCGTGGGTGACCAGCACAATCGTCTTCCCCAGATTCTCCTGCAGCGCGGCCAACTGCTGCTGCAGCTCATAGCGGACGATAGGATCCACCGCGCCCAGCGGCTCATCCATGAGAAGAATTTCCGGATCGCTCAGCAGCGCCCGCGCAATCCCCACCCGCTGCTGCTGCCCGCCCGAGAGCTCCCCCGGGTATCGACGCCCCACCGACGAGTCCAAGCCCACGATGTCCAGCAACTCGGCCGCCCGCCGTCGAGCCTTCCTTTTATCCCAGCGAAGGAGATACCCTACCGTCGCCGCGTTGTCGATCACCGTGCGATGCGGCAACAAACCCCCACCCTGGATCACATATCCAATGCTGCGACGCAGCGCAACCGGGTCCTGCTGGGCCACATCCTCACCATCGATGAGGACCCGACCCCGATCGGGCGTCACCATCCGGTTCACCATCCGCAGGAGCGTCGTCTTCCCGCAGCCCGAGGAACCCACCAACGCGGCACAACTTCGCGACGGCACCCGAAAGGTGAAATCCTCTACCGCCTGGGTGGAGCCGAACCGCTTGGAGACGCCCTCAAAATCAATCACCACTCCCAGCGTACGGAACGGCACCCAACTCATCGTCGATGAACACCGAGCGCGACGCCCGAAGCCCCACCAGCCCCATGAGAACCGCGCACACAATCAGCGCCCACAGGATCCCCGTCCACTCGCCCGCATACTGATAGGCCACCCCCACGAGGAAAGGACCGACCGCCGCGATAACATAACCCACCGGCTGCACGAAGCCCGAGAGCCGCGCCGTCACCAACGGACTACGGGAGCGCGCCGGGATGAGGGCGAGCGCCGTCGGGAAGCAAAAACCACCAATACCCAGGAGAAAAGCCCACAGCAGCGGGGCCGCCGAGGCACCCAACAGAATCCCCAGATAACCGAGGACCGTGAGCACACCGAAGGCCACGGGGAAGGGGGCGAGGCTACGGGCGCGGTCGATGATCGTCGGCATGACAAGGCCGCCGATGACATTCATCGCGCCGACGAGGGCGATCGCGATACTCGCCGTGTGGGAGCTCACTCCGGCATCGGTGAGCATCTGGGGCATCCACCCCATCTGGGTGTATGCGGTCATCGATTGGAGGCCGAAGAAGATCATGAGGAAGACGGCCGTCGGCGAGGACCACAGGGAGGCCTTCGCGTTCGACGACGCCCCCGCCGCCGCGGAACCACTGGCGGAATCGGCCGCGGACTGCACATCCCCGGACCCCGCCCCGTGATCGGGGATGTCGACACCCGCGTGCCGCAGCACCACAATCCACACGAGGAGCTGCACCACCGCCGGCAGCGCCCACACCAAAAGGGCCCCCTGCCACTGCGCCACGAGGGCACTGAGCGGCCCCAGGGCACCGGAAAGCCCCAGCACAGCGCCGTAAATGGTCATGAGGATCACGACATGCCGGCCGCCGTGGGCCTTAATCCACGCAGGGAGCAGGACATTCGACAGCGCAATGCCGCTGACCACCAGCGCGGTGAGCGGCAGGAAGAGCGCGATCGAGCCGACAAAAGGCCTCAGCGCCAGCCCCGCCAGGGTGAGCACCATGCCCGCCGTGAGGGTGCGGCTCACGCCGACCCGCATGGCGATCGGTACCGCCAGCACCCCCATGATGGCGAAGAACATACCGGGCATGGCGGTGAGCACACCGGCCCACGTCCCTGATGCCCCCAGCGCACCCAGCATGTCGGCGAGGACCGGGCCGAGGGACGCGATCCCCGCGCGCAGATTGAGCGCCGCGGTGAATACCGCCAGAAAGGCCAAGCTAGCGGGAATGACGCCTACGCGACATGTGGACAATCCTTCATCCTCCTTCAAAGGCAAACGACAATGGCACAATCCGTCTCTCCAACGACGGAGCACCCGCTGGCGCCGGCGTCCGTCTGCGACGCGGCTCCAGGGGTGCTGGTGAAATGAGCGAGGGCTGCTCTAGGCGCTGGGCTGCACGGGCGCCCACTCCGGGCCCGTGACGGCCAGGTCCGGGTCGAGCTTGGAGACCAACGGCTTCGGCTTCTTCAGCGGCGTACCGGGCTCGACGTCGACGCGCTGCCACACGGCCTGCTGTGCGTCGTACTCACCCATGATGACCGGGTAGGTTTGCCCTTCCTCGGGCAGACCGACGCCGATCGGGGTCCGCGGAGACTCGTCGGTGACCTCCACGATCTGCGGCTTCGCGGCCCACACACCCTCGCGCCCGAGGGTCTCGTGCACCTGCTGGGCGATGTGCGGGATGTAGGGGGTGAGCACCACATTGCAGTCCGAAACTACCTGGAGGGCGGTCCACAGGACGGTGGCGAGGCGCTCGCGCTGGGACTCATCCTTCGCGAGCTTCCACGGCTCCTGCTCGGCGAGGTAGGCGTTCGCCTCGCCGACCAGCCGCATCGCGGCGTTGATACCCTGGCGGAACTTGGAGGCCCCGATGGCCGAGCCCACCGTCTCGAAGGTCTCCTCCGCGAGGGAGAGCAGCGCGGTGTCCGCCTCGAGCAGCTCGCCGGGCTGCGGGACCTCCTTGAAGTTCTTATACGCCATGGAGACCGTCCGGTTCACGAGGTTGCCCCAGCCATTGGCCAGCTCGTTGTTGACGCGACGGACAAACTCGTCCCACGTGAAGTCCGTGTCGGTGGTCTCCGGCCCCGCCACCGCGATGAAGTAGCGCAGCGGGTCCGGCCCGAACTCCTTGAGGAAGCCCTTCACATAGATGACCACGCCCTTGGAGGAGGAGAACTTGGAGCCGGACATCGTGAGGAACTCCGAGGACACGACCTCCGTCGGGAGATTGAGGGTGCCCAGCTCCCCGGCCTCCCCGCCCTTCGCCCCCAGGCCGGCATAACCGAGCAGCTCAGCGGGCCAAATCTGGGAGTGGAAGGTGATGTTGTCCTTGCCCATGAAGTAGTAGGACGGCACCTCGGGGTTGGTCCAGAATTCCCGCCACGCCTCGGGGTCACCGGAACGGTAGGCCCACTCCATGGAGGCAGACAGATAGCCGACGACGGCATCAAACCACACATAGAGCTTCTTCGCGTTGTTCTCCTCCCAGCCCTCGACGGGGATGGGGATACCCCAGTCAATATCGCGACTCATCGCGCGGGGGCGCAGGTCCTCCAGCAGGTTGAGGGAGAACTTCAGCACGTTGGGGCGCCAGGACTCGCGGGTCCGCAGCCAGTCCCCCAGCGCCCCGGCGAGCGCCGGGAGATCGAGGAGGAAGTGCTCCGTGTCGCGGAACTCTGGGGTCTCCCCGTTGATCTTGCTCACCGGGTTGATGAGGTCCGCCGGGTCCAGCTGGTTGCCGCAGTTATCGCACTGGTCGCCGCGGGCGCCCGGGGCGCCACAGATGGGACAGGTGCCCTCGATGTAGCGGTCCGGGAGCGTCCGGCCCGTGGACGGGGACACCGCACCCTTGGTGACCTGCTTAATCATGTAGCCGTTCTCATAGAGCCCACGGAAGAGCTCCTGAACGACGGCGTAGTGGTTGCGCGTGGTCGTCCGCGTGAAGAGGTCATAGGAGAGGCCGAGGCCGGCGAGGTCCTCCACGATCTGCCGGTTGTAGCGATCCGCCAACTCCTTGACGGACACCCCCTCCTTATCCGCCTGGACCAGCAGCGGAGTTCCGTGCTCATCCGTCCCGGAGACCATGAGCACGTTCGCACCGGACATTCGCTGGTACCGGGCGAACACGTCCGAGGGAACACCGAAGCCGGCGACATGGCCGATGTGACGGGGCCCGTTGGCATAGGGCCAAGCAACGTTAACGAGCACAGATTTGGGCATGGTCCTACCCTATCCGATGACCAGGGCGAGACCATCACCAGCCTCGCCCCGATCACGCTCCCGAGCCGGCGGTGGCCCTAGGCGCCCTCGGGCCGACGGCCACCTCGCTGCAGGCGCTCGTTCCTCCGGCGGCGCAGCTCCTCGCGGCGCACACGCTCGGTGTGCAGACGGCGCTCGCGGGCCAGCTTCGCGGCGAAGCGCTGCTGCTCGCGGTAGTCCATATAGATGACGTCGTTGCGCAAGTCCTTCACGATGGCAAACATCAGGGCGAAGACGACGATGAGGAAGGGGCTCGCCGCGATGATCGTGACGTTCTGCAGGTTGCTGAGGGCCTCATTGCCCCCGGACACCAGCAGGGTGAGCCCGATGAGCGCGGTGAGAATGCCCCAGATAGCGGACACCCACGGGGTCGCGTTCGCTCGCCCATGCTGGGAGAGCGAACCCATCACCGTCGAGGCGGAATCCGCCGAGGTGATGAAGAAGGTGGCGAGGAGGATCATCGCGACGAAACCAACGATGAGCCCGCCCGGCAGGGTGTGGAGGAGGTCGAAGAGCTGGCTCTCAGCGGAGCCGTCGCCCCAGATGGAGTGGCCCTGCTGCTCGAGGGTGATCGCGGTGCCACCGAAGATCGCGAACCACACGACCGAGACACCCGTCGGCGCCAGGAGAACGCCCAGGCAGAACTCGCGGATGGTGCGGCCCCGAGAGATACGGGCGATGAACATGCCGACGAAGGGGCTCCAGGAAATCCACCAGGCCCAGTAGAAGATGGTCCAGGTGCTCAGCCACTCCCCGGCGGTGCCATTCGCGGACGCGGCCGTGCGGCCGGCCATCTCGAAGAAGTTCGAGAGGTACGCCCCGATGGAGCCCGGGATGAGGTTGAGGATGGAGACCGTCGGCCCCAGCACAAACACGAAGATCGCGATGAGAGCTGCGAGAATCATGTTGGCGTTGGAGAGATACTGCACGCCACGAGCCACACCGCTCAGCGTGGAGAGGATGAAGGCCAGCGTGAGGACAGAGACAATCCCGATGATGAGCCACGTGGAGGGATCCTTCACGATCCCCGCGGCCCGCAGGCCCGCGCCGATCTGCAGGGCGCCAAGGCCCAGGGAGCAGGCGGTACCGAAGACCGTCGCGATGATCGAGAGAATGTCCACGATCTTCCCGATGACGCCCTTCGCACCCTTCTCACCAATGAGGGGGACGAAAGCGGAGGAGATGAGCTGCGGACGCCCCACCCGGTAGGTGGAGTAGGCGATCGCCAGGCCGACGATCGCGTAGACCGCCCAGGGGTGGAGGGTCCAGTGGAAGAGGGCCGTCGACATGGAGGTTCCCACCTCCATCGGGGAGTGCCCGGGGATGCCGTCGCGATAATAGGACAGCGGCTCGGAGGCCCCGTAGAACATGAGGCCAATGCCCATGCCCGCCGCGAACATCATGGAGATCCAGGACACCGTGTTGAACTCGGGGCCCTCGTCGTCCTTGCCCAGCTTGATCGCGCCAAACTTGGACATCGCGATGACGATGATGAACACGACGAAGATCGTCCCGAAGAGGACGAAAGCCCAGCCGAAGTTCCCCACGACGAAGTCCAGCGCGGCCGCCGCGAAGTCCGCGAAGCTCGATCCCCCGGCCAAACCCCAAATGACGATGGCGATAGAAATCAATGCCGCCGGCGCCACCACCGGCCAATTCACGCTCTTATCCTCAGAATCCGATTGAAGGACAACCTCCTCCTCCGTGGTGGCTTCCACGGGGCCGCTCCTCAGCATGCTGGCCAGCTGCTCGGTGGCGGAATAGGAGGTCAATTCTTCATCTACTGTGCGCTCTACTCGTTCTACTCGTTCTTCTCTCTCTTCACTTGTAGCCATGCTGCCCACCATGGTGGAGATCACTAGCGGAAGGCAAGTGAAAAAATGCTGGTCCTGGCGTTTTCCCCCAAAAACTTATCGAACATCACACCTCTCGCGCAGCCAGCACTGCCTCGTAGAGCTCCCGCGTGGACGCCCCGTGTTCCTTCGCGATCGCCTTGCACGCCGCCTTGAGTCGCTCCCCTGCGGCCACCCGCTCCTCCACCGCGGGCACCAGGTCCTCCGCATCGGCGGCCTGAGGCTTCGCCCCATCGAGCACCACCGTGATCTCCCCGCGCACCGGGTCCGCGGAGGCCCACTCGCTCACCTCCCCGAGCGGTCCGCGTCGAACCTCCTCATGCATCTTGGTGAGCTCCCGGCACACCGCGACGCGACGCTCCGCTCCCAGGACCTCTACCGCCTGCGCGAGGGTATCCGCCAGCCGGTGCGGGGACTCGAAGAAGCACACCGCTCGCTCCTCCTTCGCAAGCGATTCCAACCACTCCCGGCGCGCCCCCTGCTTCCGCGGCGCAAAACCTTCGAAGCAGAACTTCCCGACGCCCAGCCCGCTCAGCGCGAGGGCCGTCGGCACCGCAGAGGGGCCGGGGATGCAGCTCACGGGAATGCCGGCCTCGTGCGCGGCATCGACGAGCGCCAGCCCCGGATCCGAGACGATGGGCATCCCCGCATCCGTGACCACAAGCACTGACCCCGCCCGCGCGGCGTCGAGGAGCTGGGGCAGGCGGGAGTCCTCATTGTGGTCGAAGTTGGAAACCACGCTCCCCCGGATCTCCACCCCGAGTGCCGCCGCCAGCGTCCGCGTGCGCCGCGTGTCCTCCGACGCTATGACCTGCGCCTGCTCGAGGGCGCGGGCAAGCCGCGGAGAGGCATCCTCAATGTTTCCCAGAGGAGTTGCCGCAATGATGACACCATGTGGAAGCTCAGCCATGCTTCTTAGTGTGCCACGCGTCATGCCTTCTGCCGGATAGGTACCATAACCCGCGTGACACGTTTAGCCGCACCACCACGCCCCCTCCAGCTGGGGCCCGTGCCCCGGCGCGGGCGCGCCGAATGGGTGTGCACGCTGGTGATCGCGCTCGCGGCGATCGCCACGCGCTTTTTCGGGCTTGCCCAGGTGAGCTCCGCCGGCACCCCCATTTTCGACGAGAAGCACTACGTCCCCCAAGCCTGGGACATGGTGGAATCCCAGCGCGACATCGTGCTGGGCGGCATCGAGTCCAACCCCGGGTACGGGCTGGTCGTCCACCCGCCGCTGGGGAAGCAGCTCATCGCTCTCGGCGAGATGGTGTTTGGCTACACCCCGATGGGCTGGCGCGTCATGGTCGCGCTCTTCGGCTGCGCCACTGTGTTCATGATCATGGCGCTGGCCAGGCAGCTCTCCGCCTCGGGCGCTGTGGCCATCATGGCCGGTGTCCTGGCCACGTGCGATGGCGTCCTGCTCATCACGGCCCGCTTCGGCCTTCTCGACGGCTTCCAGGTCTTCTTCATCGTGGCGGCGGCGTGGGCCTTGGCCCGGGATGTGCGGCAGTGTGCGGCGCGGCTGCGGGCGTCGTCACCTGCGGACTGGCCGGAGCGAGGTCCGCGCCTGGGCTATCGCTGGTGGCGCTTCACCGCCGGCGTGTTTCTGGGGCTGGCGCTCTCGGTGAAGTGGTCGGGGCTCTATTACATCGTGTTTTTCGGGCTGTTCAGCGTGGGGATGGACGCCTATCTACGGCGCCGGGCGGGGGTGCGAAAGCCCGTACAGAGCATGCTTCTGCGCGATGCTCCGGCGGCGATTGCCTCGCTCGCGGTGCTGCCGGGGGCGCTCTACCTGTGGAGTTGGCGCGCGTGGTTCTCGCGGGAGACATCGGTGTATCGCCACGCGATGGAGGACGGGACCATCGATTCCTCCTCTCCCCTCTCCCACCTGCCTCACGCCCTGGGCTCCTGGCTCTATTACCACTTCTCCGTGTTGAAGTTCCACAGCTCGCTGACGAGCTCCTCCGGGCACTCCCACCCCTGGGACTCCAAGCCGTGGTCGTGGTTGGTGGCCGCGCGCCCGGTGTTGTATTCCTCCTCGACGTCCGACCGCTGCTGGATCTCCCGCCACGGCTGCCACCACGCGATCTATCTTTTTGGCACCCCGGCCATCTGGTGGCTCACGGTGCCGGTCATCCTGTGGGCGCTGTGGCGCCTGGTGCTTCGCCGGCGGCTTGTCTATCTGCTGCCGCTGGTCGGCTTCGCGGCGGGGTTCCTGCCGTGGCTGGCCTCCTATGACCGGCAGATGTACTTCTTCTATGCTGCGCCGCTGGTACCCTTCACGATCTGCCTCCTCGCCCTCGCCGGCGGAAGGATCGCGACATGGGGGCGGGTGCTCGCTGCATCCTACCCCTCTCCGCAGCAGCGCTACCCCATGTACCTCACCACCGGCGGCCTGATCACGGCGCTCTATCTCGCGCTCGTCATCGCGATGTTCCTCTATTTCTCCCCGATCCTCTTCGGCTACTGGGTCTCCGAATCCTGGTACCAGTCCCTGCTCTGGCTCCCCAGCTGGCAATAAGCCCTGCCCCCGAGTGCTCTCGACGACGCCACCCCAGCGCGCCCCACAGGGTGCGGCTTAGGGGCCTGAGGTGCTGCCTGAGCCCAGGGTCCCCCAGTAGCGGCGGAAGGCGTCGATCCCATAGTTATTGAGCCAGCTCCACAGCAGCACGGCGAGGCTCAGCAGCAACATGAGCAGGTGAATCCACTGCTCGTGGCTCGCGCTGCCGAGGATGAGGTCCCGCATGGTGATACCAGCCGTGAACATGAAATACGTCCCCATCATGGGCAGCATTCCGGCCACCAAGCGCGGCCACCACGCCCCGAAGAGAAGCCCTGAGGCCAAGGCGATGCGCACCGCCGCGGCCTCCACCATGAACGTCACTTCCGCTCCGCGCCCGGCCTCGGCCCCCGCGCCAGCGGCGGTCTCCGCCACTGGGATGTCCGCCGCATGGACGAGCAGCACCACGGCCCACACCACGTAGAGGGCGGCCAGCACGCACAGCGCCGTGCGGGTGAGCGCGAGGCCCAACGCCCGGGACGCCGCCCGGCGCCGCAGGTGCGGCTCGGCATCGGCGAGGATGACATCCGCCAAGTCCTTGCGCGGGCCGTGGGCGGCGGGCGAAGGCTGGCTGCGCTTCAGGCTGGCGTCGAACATCACGATGCTCTCCTGGTAGGCGCGGCACTCCGGGCAGCCGGCGATGTGGGCGTCGATCACGTCCTCGGGGATGCCGGTGGGCTCGCCGTCGAGACGCGCGGAGATGGCCGCCTGGATTTGCTCGCAATCAAGCACGCGCGAGCACCCCATCCACGCTGGCCCGCCCGGGCCCGAACACGACGATGAGAATGAGGCCCACCAGAAGGAGAAGCGGAAACTCCACGTTGTTTCCCCCCACGGTCCCGAGGTCAGCCACACCCGCCGCCCCCAGGTGGACGAAGTAGATGGCCGCCGCCATGAGCAGAGCCAAGGCCCCCGCGATGAAGGTAGTAAGAATCCCCACCACGAGCATGGCGCCGCCCAGGGTCTCTGCAAGACCTGCGACCCACGCCGACAGCTTGGGCTGAGGAACCCCCCACGCGGAGAATTGCCCCGTTGTCTTCGTGATTCCCGTGATCATGAGCTTATTCCAACCATGCACGATGAAAATCAGCCCGAGCACAGCTCGAAAAACGAGGAGTGCTGCGTCTCTGACCACGGGTTTGTCCATGGGGTACAGACTACACGCTGGGCGGGTGCGCGTCGTGCAGCGTCCGTTCGATGGCCCGCGCCGTCCACCGGGCTGTTCGACCCACCCCGACGAGTGTCGCCGACGCCGCCCCTGTCCAGTCCCCATAGCCGACGAGGAAGAGACCAGGGTGCACCGCGGACCTCGTCGCCCACGGGGATTCCTCTCCTGGCAGCGGGCGAATGGCCCCCTCCCCGGGCCGGATCCCCCACCCCGCCAGGTGCCCCAGCGCTGGGCGGAAGCCCGTGGCCCAGACGAGGGTATCGAGCCCAATGATCTTCCCATCGCGTTCGACGCCGCTCTCCACGATCCTGTCGAAGACCGGCTCTGCTGTGAGCAGGCCGCGGTCGCGGGCCTCCCTAACCGGGGGAACCATGACGATGTCACCGTGCAGGGTGCGCGAGGGCTCGGCGTCCTGCATGTCTCCGTGCTGCTCGCGAAGGCGCTGGGTGGCGCGGACGAAGAGGTCACGGCCGTCGACGTCGTCGGCAAGCCAGCGCGGCGGGTGTGCTGTGAACCAGTGGAGGTGGATGTCCTCGCCGTCGAGGGCCAACTCCGCCGCGATCTGAGCCGCGGAGTTCGCCGCCCCCACCACGCCGACCCTCAACCCCCGCCACTCCTCCGGGCCCGCGTACTGCGCCGAATGAATCTGCCGGCCTGTAAAAGAGAAACGGCCCGGATAATAAGGAACAAAAGGCGCGGACCACGTGCCCGTCGCGGACACCACCGTGCGCGCCGTGAGCGCCGGACCCGACGACACATCCAGCTGGAATCCGAGAGCGCTGGAAGGGCGGGCGGGCCGGACCTGTTGCACCCGCACGGGACGCTGAACAGGAAGCGCATAGCGCTGCTCGTAGCTGCGGAGATAATCAATGACCTCCGCTCGGGACGGATAATCCTCCCCCAGCTGGGGTATGAGCATGCCCGGCAGCGAAGACGCCTCGCCCGGGGAAAAGAGCCGCAACGAAGGCCACGCGTGTTGCCACGCTCCCCCGGGTGCGCCGTTCGCATCGAGCACGATGTGCTCAATCCCCCTCTGAACGAGGTAACGCGAGACAGCCAATCCCGACTGTCCCGCGCCAATTACCACCGCATCATGCATAGCCTCCAGGCTAGTGCGTGGGCTGAGGGTGTTGGGTGTCCTCAGCAAGGCCACCCCGGGGGCGCTGAGCCATGAAGGCATCCACCCGCGGCTGCAGCCGCTGGATGAGAACATAGCCCGCTGCGATCAGCCCGAAAGTGAGGCCGAAGCTCGCGACGGTGTCCGTCGGGTAGTGAGCGGCCACGAGCACACGGCTCAGGCCCATGAGAATGCCATAGATGGCGCCGACCCACATCATGATCTTCGCCGCCTTCTTGCTGAACGGGAGGAGCAGGATGGCGATGCCCGCCATCATGGTCCCCTCCTCAGTGTGACCAGAGGGGAAGGAGCGGTGACCGTTGGGGAAGTTAATCTGCAGCCACGTGGTGAACTCGCCCTTGCCGGCCGCCACCTCGTAGGGGCGGAAGCGGCCCCAGGTGGATTTCATCCCCGTGTTGATTTCATGCGCCGCCCACACCACGCACAGCGCCACGAGACCGGCAATGATCACGGCTGCCAACTGCTCCTCGCTGAGCTTATTAACGAGGGTGACGACGACGATCGCCAGCACAATAAAGATGATGATCGCGACGAAGAATCCCGGCGCGAAGTTGGACCAGCCCTCCGTCGAGGAGGAATCATTATTGGCCTGCCCAATGGGGAGGCCTTTCGCGGCGTTATCCTGCCAGCTGCGGAGGTAGGACATCATCTGGCCGGCCCAGTCCAGCACGGCGAGGAATCCCGCGAGAGCCAGCAGGATCGAGAAGAGCGCCAGCGCCAGCTTGTGCAAGCCGCTTCCCTCACCGAGGAGGCGGTGCACGGCGGCGATAATCATGAGGGTCGCGGAGCACGCCACGATAACGGGCGGGAACTCACCAAATGTTTGGAAGAACGTTCCGAAAACGCTGCCCTGATCAGCGATGTTCTCGGAAATGGAGCGTTCCGTCCACGTCAACACAATCAGCAGGACAATGACAATAGCGGCAACAATCAGCCAGCGGCGCGCGGAACTCGGTTGTGGTTCCGCCACCTTCTGACGACCATGTAACACAGTGTTCGACATGCCCTCGTTGTACGTCGCGTTCATGGTCAACACGGTGACCGCCAAGGAAACTCTCAGTGAATTTCCTCAAGCGCGTTCTTGTTATTCTGCGGGGCGCGTCGTCGCCCGTGCGCCGCCTCCCAGATACGGCAGCAGCCGCTGCATGAGCACATACGCGGCCGCGATAAGGCCGAACGTCATGCCGAAACTGGCGACGGTATCCGTCGGGTAATGCGCGGCAACAAGGACACGGCTGAGCCCCATGAGCACGCCATATATCGCGCCGACCCACAGCGCAATCCGCGCGGCTTTCTTGGAGAAAGGCAGGAAAAGAATCGCCAGCCCTGCGAGCATGGTTCCAGACTTCGTGTGCCCGGAGGGGAAAGACTTATGCCCGTTCGGGAAGTTAATCTGCAGCCACGTCGTGAAGGCGCCCTTGCCGTCGGCAACCTCATAGGGGCGGAAGCGGCCCCATGCGTCCTTCATGCCGTCGACGAGCCCCTCCGCCGCCCACAGCACGCTCACAGCCACGAGCCCGGCAACAATGATCGACGTCAGTTGCTCGCGGCTCGCCCGCGCGACCACAACCCGCACGATAATCAACAGGACCACAAAGATCGCAAGCGCCACAAAGAATCGCGGCGCAAAAAGCGCCCAATCCTCTGCGCCTTCCTTCTCCCCCGGCTTGCCGATGGGAAGCCCCGCCGCCGCATTCGCCCGCCACGAGCGGATGTAGTTGGTCGCCTTCGTTGTCCACGCGAGCGCGCGGAGGAACGCCGCCAGCCCCAGAAGGATCGAGAACAGCGACAGCGCCACCTTATGCAGCCCACCCCCTTCCCCGACGAGCCGCCACACCGCCACCGAAATCATCAACAACCCAGAACACGACACCAACGCCGGCGGGAACTGCCCAAACGTCTGGAAGATCGTCCCATACACGCTCCCCTGGTCGGCTAAGCGCTCCGACAGCGACTGCTCTGTCCACGTCAGAACCACAAGGGCGACGACGACCACCGCCGCAATAATCAGCCACCGCGGCGCCGTACTCGGCGCGGAGCTGGGGCTCGCTGCTATATCTGCCGAAGAACGCAGTGGGCCTCCTGCAGACAATGCTTCGTGGGGTTGATGATCACCTTCGTGCCGCGGCAATGATGCCCGACCCTTGTCCTGAGCTTCTCGCTCCTTTGACACTTTCGACATGCACCTTGATCTATCTGCGCGAGGTGCTGCCAAGGTTAAGGAGCGAGAAACACTGTATGAAATTCATTACTGGAATCGACGCGAGCACCCGGGAGAACAGGGAGGGCGGTGATGGGGATGATGCGGCTCGGTTGTGGAGGTTCCCGCGCGGGGCTCTGGATGGGGGTCTTTTCAGTCGATCCCCTAACAACAGGAACCATGCCCGAGCATCGGCATCAAATCGCGGGTAGACCAGAACTCACTGCCATCCGTGCGAGTCTTCTTGATCTGATCGAACGGGGACGCCCCCACATCGGCGGCGTGGTTGTACGACATGGTCTCATCACTCGAGACTAGGCTCCTTATCCAAGGCATAGAAAAAGCCCCGGGAAGTAAAACAACTTCCGAAGCAGGAACGACAGGCAGGATATCTACGGAGTCTTACTCCTTTCTCTCATCTCATCAAGGATTCGGCCGAAACCTTTCACATTACTAAATCGACCCTGCATACGATCAATAAACTCCACCGGCAAATCAATTTCGTAATAGTGACATAAAAGCATGGCCTCCAGCAATGAAGCATCTTCCTCTCCGCAATTGGCGGACCCCTGAACCATTTCTCGGTCATCCTCTGGGAGAAGGTGAGAAAAGCGTCGGTCGAACTCTTTCCAGAGCTTCGCATACGGATCATTGTCTTGATCGTAGATCATCGTTTTCTATCCTCTGTTCACTGGGACAAACCTCCGGTCCTTTTTCTCCGGAGGTGCTACGATCTCTAGCCTACCAGCAGAGCCTACCCGAACCACCCCGGGACCATACACCGGATACACCAAATTGAACTTCGCCTGCCCATTGATGACTACCCACTTAGCTTCTATGGCGACTCCATCCACCTTTTTCCGCACTCATTGTACCGGTATGTTTTCTCCTGCTGGTCTGTATTCATCTGGGTTCACGATCGTGTCCCGAACCGCGTCCACGATCTTCTGATCCGACCAATCCTCAGGCAACAGCATCGCACCCTCCCTGATTGTGCCGCGCCGATACCCTTGCCGGTCAGATCTCGAATGCACCCACGGCTACCACCACCCCCGTCCTCCACAGGAGGTGCAGGACATTGATTCGGCCCTACAACACACCAGGCCTGGCCATGCTCCCCTAAACCAGCAACTATTCATCCCACGGCGTAACCACCTTGGTTAGAGGTTGCGTCCTGCATTGTGGCCTTGTTGCGAGGTGTGGGTTGATGCCGCAGTAAACCGCGTTCGGTCTAATCGCCCTCGCTTCTAACTTGCACCGCGTCCTACAAAGTCTTCCCAAATTCGTAGCTCATTCGTCAGGTTTGTTCTCATTCGCGTAGCGTCTCCTACGTCTCTGCTCGTATTGGCTTCAATAGTCCGTCCCGGACTAACAGCCGCCTGGCTTATGATGTGCCCGAGAGGCGAAGCCCTTCGGAAGCACGCAGGGTCACCTTTACGCTATCCTCTAGTGGCCCTGCGGGGAGCAAGCATGAGATTGAGACCCTCGCAGATTTGGCGTACGATAACATTCAGCTACAATTACACGCTGACCGCGGACAACACGGTCACAAATGCTTTTCGCATCTACTCGTCGCTCATAGGAGAGGATCTAATGGACAACATGCTCATGCGTGATCTCGGAATTTATGGTTCCATTGCCATCGCCTTCCGACTACTAAAGTATCCCGCTTGGACCCTTATCGTCCCGATCCTCGGAGCTTGCTCCGCTATTCTGCGCTTCGCCTGGAGTCGATAGTGTTCAAAATCTTTGACGATGATGGCCGCGAGTTTTGGACGGCAACTCAGTGTGCAGCATGGTGTGAAGTTGGTAAAGGTACATGGTCAGCATATGTTTCCCGTGGCCAGGCCCCTAATGCTGCCGGCTACCTAGACGCCCGTACACCCGTTTGGCTCGCCAGTGACGTGATGTCTTGGCGGCCACGATAGATCCTTCTTCCAACCCACCACCCCGCTAATTCCTGCTTACACTGCCGGTAAGGCCGAGTTTTACAGATGAGGCGCGTGACGACAGCGTTCGCCACCTTCCGCTAGGGATGGTGTGCCGGGCGTGCCGCCGAGATTGTGGATTATTCACCCAGGCTGGACCATTTACCCAGGTCTTCAGGAACATGCGTTCTGCTGCTCCTTTACTAGATAGGTTTCCTCGGGATGAGCCCAGTGTTCTCATTCTTGTCAAAGGGGATGAGTGCCGACACGTTGATCCGGATGGTAGAAGCTGAAGGCATCCGAGCCGTGACCGAGCCGTTGGCCGAAGTACGCGGTCGATCGCGGCCTCTAAACACCGATCAAACTACACGCTCTTGCCGCTTGCACCACAACGAGAGACCGCCGTGGACACATCGAAGGTGAACCACCGCTTGAACTCCAAAGTCACTGGGCGCTTCGAAACGAAACCGTATATATACAGGCCAAGCACGTTAACGACACTCGTCGGCTAACTACCGAAGGGAATCTGCGCTGGACGTACACCCTTTTCATCTTCTTCGAGCCGCCGCACAACGCTTGTCATCAGGTTGTAATAGTTTTACCCGATCGTCTTCGCGTCGGCGCCCACCGAGTAACTCCCCGTCGCGTCGATGAACGTGTCATAGGACTCGGCCTTCGGCTCAAGCTCCTTGTTCTTCGCTTCCAACGCCAAGCGCTCTTCCTCCGCGTTCAACGCGATCTGGAGGATCTCCGCCCGCGTCAACTGAGTCGGATCAAACACCGGGGCTGTCTCCGCCTCCCGGGTGCGCACCGCAAAGTACGCCTGCGCGGCGGCGATCTCAGGCTTCCTCGGGTCCCCATTCATCGCAACGAGGTACGCCGCGAAGCGAGCCAACTCGTAGTCCTTCTGCGGACGCCCCATGGTCTTTTTACTGACGCCAGTAAAAAGCCTGCTCACATCACAGTTCTGGGCCTCAGCAGCGATCATCGCCCGCTCGATCGACCCATGGAAGTTCTGCCACTTGTCCCCATACCCGAGCATCGGCATCAGATCCCGGGCAGACCAGAACTCGCTGCCATCCAGACGAGTCTGCTTCGCTTGATCGAACGGGGACGCCCCCGCATCAGCAGCGTGGTTGTACGACATGATCTCATCACTCATGACAAGCCTCCTTTTCCAAGGCATAGAAAAAGCCCCGGGAAGTATGAGAGCTTCCAAGGGCACAAAACAACAATATGAACAACAAAGAGAACCGTCACCGGCCTCCTCAGCGAGTTTTACCTATTACGACGCAGCAAACGAGCGTCTTTACTTAAGCGATACGGTTATTCCCTACCTCCTTAAGCGCCCGGCCGGATAGGAACCACTCAACGAAAAACACCTGCCCCTTCCCGGTAACCTTCACTGTCTTATTCGTCGTAGTATGCCCGTCCGGATGAGCCGCAGTATTCTCCGTGACGTCCAACAGGCCGCGATCCATTGCTTTCTTCGTCGGCATGTTCCACTCAGGCCCTGGGCGGTCATGAAGGTAGCCCGCCTGACGCAGAACGCTGAACACCTTCTCCTGAGAAATCATCATACTGTTACCCCGCAGAATCTTCGCCAGCTCTCCCACGAGGATGCACGATCCTGCTGCACACACCGCGTTAACGAAAAACAACATCGGCTGGATAGCCTCAATCTCTTTCCGATACCTCTCGGCTTCCTTCTCTGCCCACCGCCTCGCCTTCACGGCATCCTCGAGGCGACGCATGGCCGACTCGTAGTCCTTCGGAGGATCCTCTTCCACGACAGGCTTCGTATAGCCATCGTGCAGCTCGGAGACAGTACACATTCCACAACACCTTCCTTGCGGTATAGAAAAATCCCCAGGAAGAATAATTACCTCCAGGGGATATTCACACGATGTAAAGCATCTCCTACTTACGGAAGGAATGCCTTAACATTTAATAGTAACGCACTTCGGGAGCCTCAGTACAGACTTCCCAACACGGGGATAGCCCTATCCATTGCTCCAAAACTTCACCCGTCTTCTTATTCACCATAGGTGTTGGCGTTCCAGGCGGGGAAAGCCATTCTTCCTGGCCATGGGTGCATTCCTTAGAACCCACTCGGGCCTGAAAGTACTCATCTGACTCGTGGCCAATTGGATGCACATAAGGAGTTCCGGGAATGATGCCGTCGCGCTTGCGCTGCCAGGCGATTTCCCAGAAAATCTTCAATGCTTGTTCCTTCGTAATCATCGCCTGCCCCTTCCCTTATGGTCTCGCTTCGAATGACATGATGACATCTTCCGTCTTCGATGATAGCGGACGGGCACCATCTAGCCGGGCAAGAACTACGTCCTAAGCGCCAAGGTCAGATCGATGATCAGCTTCGCATCTAAGCTATAGATCGTAGTGAATCACTATTCCTGCGTCTTTCCGCCACATCCACACACGACGACCATCGGCACGGGTTACGTAGCCCGATACGATTCCCCACCATCCGTCAGGGAGCTTGTCCAGCTCCTCCATTAGTCGCTCTCTGCTCGTCACAACCGGATGTAATGGCTTACCGTCTTTCTCCTACCTCGACAAGGACTGAAGGAGTGAGGCCCGGGCGCACACGAATCATATTGTTAAGCATACTGGTAGATATCAAGCCATTCATATTCATCGCAATACAATCAATGGTGCGAACGCAATTTTACCGAACCTCGATCCCGCACATTTTCGCGAAGCCTTCCTCAATTTTTTTGGGCGACAATATCCTGGAATAATCATCCATCGAGCGGACTAACAACGTATGCAAGCAACACTGTGATTTCCCAGCAGAGCTGAAAGTACTGACAGGCTCACCGAGAACACATTGCCGCCTGACTATGAGTTTCCTCAACGTAGGAGCCCTAGCATTGTTCCAATGTTTCTACTCGCAAGCGGTTTTACCGACCGTATATGGCCTATAGTGCCTCGCTATTTCATACCCGCACGATCCGGATACATTTATGTGACGGAATTAATCCACACGTTCAAACCCGATAACTGGCGAAGCTGCCCGTTAACCGGCGGCAAGCGGTCAAACGCCGGATCCCCTTTCCCGTCCACCCGCACCTCGATGCCTAGACACCGGCAATGAACGTGGTACTTATGCAGGCTTGATGTATGCAGCACGGTGTCCTTGGTGTACACCGCCCCACGAGAAGCCAGCATGAGGCAAAACGGGCACGCCCCAGGCTCAGGGATCCTCGCATAGCCCGTCCCATCCCGCTTCGTGGTTTCGTAGACGTCGAATCGGCCGGTTTTTCCAATCGCCGCGACGAGGGCTTCGGCCAAGTGGTCTTCGGAAAAGTGAGACGCTAAGCCATCTTGCATTGGGTGGCCGCTTCGTCATGACGCTTGCTGATCACGATTCATCGAGGATGAGGTACCTAGAATATCGTCGGCACCAGCCTTTCTGGTCGGGATAGACGGTGCTTCGTTACGGCCAGTAGAGCAGGTTCATCCGCTGCGCCACACCTTGCCGGTACGCATGGACACCCCGACGGGTTGGGTGCTACGGGCGCAATCCAGCCTCAGGCGATTAGACCGGCGTCATTGGATTGTCGAGCGGACAGCGCTACCCCTCGGGTCCGGTATAGCGCACGCTCCCGTCAACCATGCTATGACAACCATCGAGCACTCCTTCCGTACAAGGAGTGCTTGATGCTACCTAGAACCTAAGGGTTTGGTGGGCATGGGTAGTGGTTTTCGGTGCGTTGAGTTCGCCGAACGCGTGCTTGTGTTCTCAGACATTAGCGCGAGGTGGGGTGGGAATTGATATCTCCGCATAGTCGGGGCATGGCGATAAACACACCCCCTCCGTCCACAAGACTTGACTTGTTCTATCTACTTGGGTTGCAATATGTGTGTGACGAAAAGGAAAGTCCTGCTCCAGGAGATCCGCCAGTTCGCATCACAACACGATCTGGAACTGGCAATCCGGGAAACCACACATCACGCCGTGGTTATCATGGGTAGCCGCCGCTCGGTTGTCCCCCGGCGCACAGAAATAAACGAAACCACAGCACAGGCCATCCGCAATCAATTCGGAATGAGGTAGATAGGTAATGCGAACAGTGACGGCGTTCGCCTCTCTTTGTGAGGGGTGGTGGGCAGTGCGTGTGCCTGAAATTGACGGATTATTCACGCAGGCTAAGCGGTTAGACCAGATCCCTGAGATAGTGCGCGATGCCGCTCATCTGTTAGAGGGGACTCCCGGGGATGAGCTCGACGTTCAGGTGCGGGTCGATGAAGGCCAGTTCCCTAATGTTGATGAGGCTGTGGCGCGCCGTAAGGAAGCTGAACGAATGCGTGCTGAGGCTACTCGGTTAGCTCGCGAGTGCGCGGTGGATCTTTCTGCCCAGGGCATGTCGTTTAGAGATATTGGGCAGTTGCTGGGTGTGTCTTACCAGTATGCGCAGAAACTAGCGCGCTCGTAAGTGGGTGTTAGCTGAGCGATTGGGCCACAACCTTGGGGCCCTCCGCTCGGCGCTGCACCGTGCACGGTGCGGTTCCCCACTGTGGGGAAGCTTGTAGTGCGTTGGACCCCGTGGGGTGTACGTGCTGGGGTCCGGCGTGGAGTGGCCGCGCTGGCCACTTGGATCTTGCCTGACTTGAGGCTGACCACATCTACCCCAGTGATCCTCCCCACACATTCTGAGGCGTAGGAATCTATGGTGTTGTTTGAGGCTAGCGAGATACCCCCCCATGAATCCGCTACTGTCAGTGCCTCGACACGGACCTTAGCCTTAGCCGCCTCATCCCTCACAGTAGGTGGGGTCCACTCATCACGGTCAATAAGGTGGGAATAGTTCTCTAGCCACGTTTCCGCCTGTGATTTACGGGAAAACACTCGACTGTAGGAACTTCCCCTATAGGTGTACCGGGCCCGCCACTTCCCCGAGAGCAGTTGGGAGGCCCCTCCCTTGACTCACACTGTGATCGTTTCCCTCTTCCGGGTTGCCATCCGGCATGCCTTTCATGACAAATCTCGTGACAAGATTCAGCATTTCCACGTCAGCTCAGTCCCCTTGAGTCTTTTAGCGGGCTACCATAACCAGTGCCTCTACCAGGGGAGATAACAGTAAATCCCCCGGCTACAGGACCGGGGGAAATACCATCACGTGGAGCTAAGGGGAATCGAACCCCTGACCTTCGCATTGCGAACGCGACGCTCTACCAACTGAGCTATAGCCCCTTGCGGTGCACCGCCTAATGTTACTCCCTCCCGTGTGATTTCAAAAATCGGCTGGTCAGAGGGAGTGAATCGGGCTCTAGCCGGCGATGCGCCCATCGTGGACGCGCAGACGCGGACGCTCCGTGTGCTCGTCGGGTTCGGCGGGAAGGACGTCCTCCGCGTAGACGGTGTCCAGGTGGACAAAGTCCGGGCTTTCGTCGTCGGCCTCGAGGACCACGGCACCCGGTCGGCGCAGCTGTCGCGGCAGGGGGAGCTCCTCCTCCGGGTGGCGGACGCCCAGGCGGGCGCGGCGCAGCTGCCGGATACGGCGGGCGCGGAGGGCTTCCTCGGCGCGAACCTGCTTGCGCAGCGCCACGAGGTACAGCGCTGCGAGGGCGACGACGAGAGCCGGCGCCACCCACACCCAGCCGCCCCACACAAAGCCGGCGACGAGCGTGAGCACCGTCAGCACACCGAGCGCAATGAGCGTGCGCTGGCGGCGCTGGTAGCGGGATGCGGAGAGCTTCTCGGAGGCCTCCGGGTCCCAGCCGCCACGGCGAGCGCGGCGCTGGGCGAACTCTCGCTCCTCGGCGGTGAGGGCGGTGGGTTCGTCGGCCTCGTTCTCCACGAGCTCCGAGACGCTCTCCGGGGTATCATCCGCCACGAGCTCGAGGGGCGCGTCGGCGGCAGCGCGGGGATCCAGCAGGTCCCCGGGGGAGGTGTAGGCGTCGTCGAAGGAGTAGGTGTCGGTGTCAGTGTCCTCGGACGCCTCCTCCGGCTCACCGGCCTCCTCAGAGCCAGTGTCCGCCTCCGCGGCAGAGTCCGCCTCAGCGGGTGCGGGCTCGAGGGCGCGCACCTCGTCGCCGTCGACGATCTCGATCTCCTCCGGCTCCTCTGCCCGCTCCTGGCCCCCGCGGCCGAAAGCGCGGGAGAACATGGAGCCCCAGCGGGAGCCTTCCTGCGGCTCCTCGATGAGGACGTCTTCGCTCTCGACGACCTCGAGGTCCTCGTCCTTCTCCTCCGAGGGGACGCGCACGTCCGCCGAGCTCACGCGGGGTGTGCGCCGGGTGGTGTTGAGCTCTCCGGAGCCTCCCTCGTAGAGCACGCGCGTGTCATCGAAGGCCTCCCCCGCCTTCCGGATTGGCTTCTGGCCCCGCAGCAGCAGGGGCGCCAACACGAAAAGCCAGACCACGATTACTAAGACGATAGCAATGCCACCGGGCATGGAATGTCCGCCTTCCTCACCGGTCAATCTGGACAGTTTGTCCCGTTGATCATAGGACGTCACTCCAGTCACAGGGTCGCGGCGCGCCGCGGGAGGGCGTCGGAAAATGCATCGGAGGATTCAGCGCAGTCGGCCGGACTCGCGGAGCCGACGGACGCACGTCCCCGGGAAGTCCTCCCGGTTGAGCGCCACAAAGTGGTGATCGCGCCACTGCCCATCAATGTGCAGATTGGCGTGGAGGAAGCCCTCGGTCCGGAATCCGCACGCCTCAAGGACCTTCCCCGATGCCACATTGTTCGGCAGGTACGTGGCCGTCACGCGGTGCAGGCCCACGCGGTACAGGGCGTGATCGGTTCCCAGCGCGCAGGCGGCCGTCGCGATCCCCCGATGGTGATAGCGCGAAAACACCCAGTAGCCGATCCAACAGTCGGACGTCGCGCCGTGTTGGATGTTTCCCAGCGTGGTCTGGCCGGCAAAGTGGCCGTCGACCTCAATAACCAGCGGAAGAACCATACCCTTGCGCGCCGCCGTACGCAGCGAGAAGAACATGGTCCACCACGCCCCAGGCGAGTGCGCCTCCTCCCAGCCCTGGGGCGCTGTGGTCTCGACGGGGCGCAGGTGCGGTTCATCGAGGAGTCGCTGCTCGATCCACTCCCTTTTGTCGCTGGCGCGCAGGGGTCTCAGCCGCACGCGGCCGCCATCCAGGAGACGGACAGCCGGCGTGGCGAGGGGCCAACCGGGGTGCGTGGGGGCCTCGCGCCCGTTGCTGAGCGGCAGAAACATTAGCTACTTTGCGCGAGGAAGAGCACGTCCACCACGTCCCCGGGGCGCACTTCCGTGGCATCCTCCGGGATCCGGATCATGGCGTTGGCCTCAGACAGCCCGGCGAGGAGGTGGGCCGGAGCGCCCGTCGCCCCGCCGAGGCCCTCCACGAGGTAGTCCTGCGTCTCAGCGTCGCGCATGAGGCGGGCGCGGACGAAGCCTCGGCGCCCAGCGCGCGAACGCACGTGATTGAGGGCCCGCGCCCGCACGACGCGGCGGTTCGCGTTGCGCTTGCCCAGGCAGAGCCGGATGAGCGGGCGCACGAAGACCTCAAAGACCACGAGCGCAGACACCGGGTTGGAGGGCAGCAGGAAAACCGGCACCTCGTTGTCGCCGAGGACCCCGAAGCCCTGGATCGAGCCCGGGTGCATGGCCACACGGGTGGTGTCCACGCCGCCCAAGTCCTTGAGGATCCGGCGCAGCTCCTCGCCCCCGGCGCCGCCAACGGCCCCAGAAATCACAATGATCTCGTTGCGCATGAGCTGGGCCTCGATGATGTCCCGCAGCCGGCGAGGCTCCCCCACCGCGATGCCATAGCGGTGGACATCCGCGCCCGCTTCCCTCCCCGCTGCGGCGAGGGAATAGGAGTTCACGTCATAGACCTGCCCCAGACCAGGGTCACGGTCAATATCGACGAGCTCGCGCCCCAGAGAAATCACCGAGAGCCGCGGCTTCGGGTAGACGAGGACCTTCGAATGCCCCACCGCAGCCAGCAGGCCAATCTGCGCTGGCCCCAGGACGGCGCCCGCGCTGACGGCAATGTCGCCGGGCTGGATGTCGGCCCCCTGCCGTCGAACAAAGTCTCCCGAGCGGACCGGGCGCTCCGCCACGACTCGCTTGCGGCCGCGATCGCTCCACTCGAGGGGAAGGACGGCGTCGGCGAGCGTCGGCAGCGGCGCCCCAGTGTGGACGCGCACCGCTTGTTTCGGCTGGAGTCGCAGCGGGCGCTGGGACCCGGCCATGACCTCACCCACCACGGGGAGGGAGGCCTCCGGCGCAGCGGCGACTCGCCCGAGGCCCCGTTCCCCACCGACGTCGACGGCGCGCACCGCATAGCCATCCACCACAGCCTGGGCAAATCCGGGCAGCGGCTCCGTGGCCTGGACTTCTTCGGCGCACATGAGGCCAAGGGCATCGGCGATCGCGATGCGCACAGGCTCCGGAGTGACGGCGGCGTCGGTCACGCGAGCGAGTTGATCTTCCACGGAACGCACGACTGGCCTCACTTCTCCCTTCCCACGAGGTCTGTCTTAGTCTTGAGAATCCTCGACCTCATGCTCAGCCAAAATCCGATGCAACGTGCGCCGCAGGTGCGGGCCATACGTAGGATGGCTCAGCCCGAAATCCACACAGGCAGGAATATACCCGCCGGGATTCCCGAGGTCATGCCGCTTCCCCTCATGGATCACAATGTGGACCGGGTGTCCCTCCGTGATGAGAAGCTCAATCGCGTCCGTCAGCTGCAGCTCCCCGCCCTTACCGGGTGTGATCCGCCGCAGCGCGTCAAAGATGGCGCGATCCAGTAGGTAGCGGCCCGTCGCGACAAACGTCGACGGCGCCTCCTCCGCCTCGGGCTTCTCCACCATGCCGCGCACGCGGCGCACATCGGCGGGGCAGCCCTCCTCCGGCTCCTCGACGTCGAAGACTCCGTAATTGCTCACCTCATCCTCGGGGACCTCGAAGGCGCAGAGCACCGAGCCGCCGTACTGCGCGCGCACCTCGGCCATCCGCTCCATGACCCCTACCGGCAGCACGAGGTCATCGGGAAGCATGACGCCAAAGAACTCTTCGTCATCCTCCAGCGCCCCCTCCGCGAGGCCGACGGCATGCCCGAGCCCTAGGGGCTCGTCCTGCTCAATAGCGACGGGACGAATGAGCTCAGCGGCATGGCGCACCTTGTTGAGCTGCTCCGTGCGGCCGCGTTCCTCCAACGTGTGCTCGAGCTCCGGGAAGTTGCGGAAATACTCCATGATCTCCTGCTTCCGCGGA
Organism: Corynebacterium uropygiale; assembly: GCF_021568315.1. GTDB lineage: Bacteria > Actinomycetota > Actinomycetes > Mycobacteriales > Mycobacteriaceae > Corynebacterium > Corynebacterium uropygiale. The sequence goes on along the minus strand of NZ_JAKGSI010000003.1, from coordinate 54,900 downwards.
GCGGTAATCACCGCGAGGCGCTGAGCCCCCGCCTGCGCCGCCTCCTCCGCGATGAGCTCAATCCCGGGCGTATCCACCACGGGGAGAAGCTCTTTGGGCACCGTCTTCGTCGCCGGAAGGAAACGCGTTCCCATCCCGGCCGCGGGGACCACTACGGTCCGCACGCCATTGCTCCCTGCCTGAGTCATGCACAATAGCCTACCTGCCGCCCTCGGCGTGACCCCGAAGACATGGCGGGGTGGTTTCGGGACATGCGCCACTATTCTGGGCGGCATGGTCACCGCAGAGGAGAAACACCGCCGCCGCTCCCAGTACCGCACCGAGCGAGCAGCCCTCGCCCACGACGACGAGCACCTGCGCCACCTCAACGCGCAGCTTCTCACCCACATCCGCCAGGTTCTCGACGCCACGTCCCCCACATCCATTGCCGCCTACTGTCCCCTCCCCGGAGAACCCGGCGGCCCGGACCTCGTCGAAAATCTCCACCGCACCGTGCCGACGGTGTGGCTCCCCATCTCCCTCCCCGGTGGCGTCCTCAACTGGACGGCTTATCAGGGCGCGGACGCCATGCGGCCGGGCGCCCTGGGGATCAGCGAACCCGCCGGCCCGCGCGAGCCCACCCGCAGGCTCCTCGACTGCCCCCTCATCCTCATCCCCGCCCTGGCCTGCCACCCCTCCGGCGTGCGTATGGGCCAGGGGGCCGGCTACTATGACCGCGCCCTCGCTGAGCTGCGGCGTCACCCGAATCCCCCGAAGGTCATCGCCCTCCTCCACCCCGGAGAGATCCGCGAGGACGTCCCCATCGAGCCGCACGATCAGCCCGTTGACCTCATCCTCACCGCCGAGGGGCCCGTGAGCCCGCGCTGAGTGGGCGGCGCTGGCGGCGTCGCTTCCGGCGTCGCTTCCGGCGCCTTTCCGACGGCGGGGAACCACTCCTGGTCCCGCCCGGTCCAACCTCGTGTGCCGTCCTCACCTTTCACCCAGCGCTCCGCCCGGTGGTGGAACACCCCCGGCTGGCGCCGCAGCATGATCATCCGCCGGGGCCTCGCCACGCTGCTCTGCATCCTCGCCGCGCTCGGTGTGGCCGCGAGTCTCCGCCACCGGGATCCCGAGGTCCTCGTCCTCACCCGCGATGTTCCCGCCGGGACCGCCCTGCAGGACACCGACCTCACCCTCGCCCCGCGGGCCCTCAGTTCCCAGCCCGCCGGGGCTTTGGGGCCGGAGGAGCGAGAGAAGGCCAGCGGGTCCATCCTCGCAGCAGAGGGACGCGCCGGCCAGGTCCTCCACCACGGGCACCTCGTGGGGCCTGAGCTCATCAATTCGCTTCATCCCGGCGGAACGATGGTGCCGCTGCGGCTCGCCGACCCGGAGCTCTCCCCGCTGCTGGTTCCGGGGGACACGGTGAGCGTCGTGACGGCGAAAGAAGACGAGGCCACACCAGAGGTCGTGGCAGAAGGGGCTCGTGTAGTGACCGTACCGGGTGGGGAGGAATCAGCGAGCATTCTCCTCGCCCTCGACGAGGTCCAGGCGCAGGCCGTCGCCGCCGCGGCGCTTCGCTCCCCGCTGGCGGTGGTGGTGACTGGGGCGAGAGCCCGGGGCTAGAAACCCGAGGCTAGAATGCGGGCACATGCTCCAAGGTTTCAAAGAATTCATTCTTCGCGGCAATGTCGTTGAGCTCGCTGTGGCGGTGGTCATTGGCTCGGCCTTCACGGCGATCGTCACCGCGGTGACGAATAATCTCATCAATCCGCTCATCGCCTCCGTGGGCGGGGCGGAGGTGCCCGGATTTGGTATTCAGATCATCCCGAGCAACCCCAACACCTTCATTAACTTTGGCGCCGTCATCACCGCAGTGCTCAACTTCCTCATCATCTCCGCGGTGGTGTACTTCATCCTTATTGTGCCGATGAACAAGCTCTCCGAGCTGCAAAAGCGGCGCCACGGCATCAAGGAGAAGAAGGAGGAAGAGGACTCGGCCTCCCTGGAAGCGCACCTTCTTGAAGAGATCCGCGACCTGCTCCTCGAGCAGAAACGCGCAACCCTCAGCGCTACGCCTCACGTGGCGGAGGGAGTCGCCGCCCTCTCCCCCGAGAGCACAATCGGACAGCCCGGGCACAAGGCAGACGGCTCCTCCGCTCCCTCCCACTAGCCCCCATAGTGCGGGGGCCGCTCCTCACGCCACTGTTCTTCGCGGCTGAGACCGTCCGACGGGTCCTCATCCTCGAGGAACACCTGGCGTCCCTCGTCTGCTGCCCCGCCCTCGCTGTGGAAGGCACGGGTGGGGCGGTCAGCGGAGCGATCATAATCCGATGCCGAGCTTCGTCGCTGGGCACGGCGACGCTGACGCCGCTGCGGCTGATCCTTCGGCTGGTCTTCGTCCTGCTCGCTCATTCTGGTGCGTGCTTCTTTCTGCCTCTGGCTGAGAGTTCTTCTTAGAGCTGTTCCACCACATAGTGGATGAGCGGGGCGCTCGCCGCGAGGCTGCAGCGCACCGCCGCGCGGCTTCCCGCGACGTTGACCACCACGGTCGAGCCCGAGATCCCGGCGACCCCGCGGGAGGTCATCGCGTCGAGGGCCTGGGCCCCCAAGCCTGCCCTCCGCATGGCCTCGGCGATGCCGGGGATATCGCGATCAATGACGCTCCTCGTCGCCTCCGGAGCCACATCGCGCGGCCCAACACCCGTTCCCCCGATGGTGAGGACCACGTCCACTCCCCCGACGACGGCCGTCTCGATCGCCTCGCGAATACGTCCTTCCTCGGACTCCACCTGTACCACGCCCCCGACCAGGAAGTTCTCCTCCGCCAGCACGTCCGCGATGAGGCGCTCGAGGCCGGGGTCCCCCGCATCGGGGTGATCGTTGATGAGGACGACGAGAGCCCGCCGACGTGCCGGCGCTCCCCCCTCCTGCTCATCAGCGAGGAGGTCCGCAACATCAGGCTCAGTCACGTCCAACAGGTCATCGTGATGCGAGGGGGCGTGGTCCATAAGGCGGTCCTTCGTACTGAGTGATGGGGCTCGGCGCCCACCTCCAGGCGGGCGCCGCTGTGCTCCATAACTTACTCGCTCGAGAGCGTTGCCTCCACCGTTCTCTCGTTATTTCCCTGGGAGTCGGTGACAGTCAGCTGGACGGTCTCCCCGAACTCGTGGGAGCGCACCGCCGCGATGAGCGAATCCGCAGAGTCGATGCGCCGATCCCCCAGCTTGGTGACGACGTCACCGGGCTTCAGCCCCGCCTTGTCTGCCGCACCGCCGGGAATCACATCCCGGATGAGCGCACCATTACCCTCCTGGTTGAAGAGGACCGTGGCCTCCAGCTTCGGCTGCTCAGCTTTCCCGGTGTTCACCAGCTGATCGGCCACGCGCTTCGCAAAGTTCGAGGGAATCGCAAAGCCCAGGCCGATCGAGCCGGCCTCCTCACCGCTGCCCTGGGACAGGGAGGCGATCATGGAGTTCATGCCCACGAGGTGGCCCTGCATATCGACGAGCGGCCCGCCGGAGTTCCCCGGGTTGATCGCCGCATCCGTCTGGACCGCGTCAATGAGCGAGGACTCTCCCCCCTCCTGCGAGGCCCGGACAGGCCTGTTCATTGCGGAGACGATGCCCGAGGTAACCGTCGAGCTCAAACCCAGCGGCGCGCCGACGGCCACCACCTGCTGCCCCACGGAGAGTGTCGTCGAGTCACCAAACTGCAGCGTGGGCAAATCGGAGACGTTCCGGATTTTGATGACGGCGATGTCCGTGGCGGCATCGGAGGCCACGAAGTCGGCCCGGTGCGTCGAGCCATCGTTGAGCGTCACCTGGAGCCCGCTGCGCTCCCCCGGCGCGGCCACGTGGTGGTTCGTGAGAACGAGCCCGTCCGAGGAGATGATCGAGCCCGAGCCCTCAGCCTGCGGGGTGCGGATGCTCACCACCGCGGGGAGCACCGCCTGAGCGACGTTCTCCACGGATCCAGGCTGATCCACCTGGTTGACGGTCTGGGCGCTCGGCTGCTCGAGGGAGTTGGACACGTTGGTGGAGGAATCCTGCATGGCCGACACCGTCACACCCACGACGGAGCCGGTGACGATGGATCCCACCAGCATGAGCGCCAACGCGGTGCCCAGGCCCACCTTCTTCCGCTCCCGGCGCGGCTCGGGCTGCCCTGCCGCCATCAGGCCTGCTGTCTGCCCATCACTCATGTCCGGCTGCCCGGGGTAGGGATAGCCCGGCTGGGTTCCCCCCATGCTCCACCGCGGATCTGGTGTCTGTCCATTCATGTCGCTCATGGTGTTCTAGTGTGGCTCCTCTATCTGCACTCACTCTGCACCCTCACTGACGATCCTCCGGACACTTCCTGTGCGTTTTCTGGATGCCCGTGCGGGTGTTCCTCCGACAGCGTGCGGCTAGTCGGACTTCCTCTTTAGCCAGCGCTCGGCGAAAGCCTTGCGGCGCTGCGCGCCGTCCTCGGGCGGAGGCGCCGGGGTCTCGTGGGGATCCGCGGCCCCCGACGTCTCCTCCCACGGATGTCCTGGCAAGGTTACCCGCATGAGCGCGCCGCCGCTAGGCGCCTCATCCGCAACGATCGAACCGCCGTGCCGCTCAATGACCTGCCGCACGATGGCAAGTCCCAGACCAGAGCCCGGCATCGAACGCGACTCCGCCGAGCGATAGAAGCGTTCAAAGACCCGCTCCCGATCCTCCGGCGGGATGCCCGGACCCTCATCAGCAATGGTGATTCCGACGGTCCGCTCGTCGACCTGCGTCATCCTGATGCGCACCGTGCCCTCAGCCGGCGACCACTTGGCCGCATTGTCCATGAGGTTAAGCATCGCGCGGCCCAGCGCGAAGCCGTCCCCGCGCACGATCCACGGGATGATCTGCGCGTCAAAGTGGACGTCGGGGCGCCGCCGCTGGACGCGCTCCAGGGAGGTGTCCATGACCTCGGCCATGTCCTCGTCCATGTCCATCTGCTGCGGGGCGTCCTCCCGCGCGAGGTCCACGAGGTCCCCGACGAGCGTCGAGAGCTCCTCCATCTGGGCGAGCACATCGCGCTCGAGCGCCTCCCTCTCCTCCGGCGGAATGCTCGCCGGGGAGTCCGAACGGTTCACCATCATGAGCAGCTCAATATTGGTGCGCATGGAGGTGAGCGGGGTTTTGAGCTCATGGCCGGCGTCGGCCACGAGCTGCGTCTGCCTCGTGCGGGAGCGCTGCAGGGCCTCCATCATGTCGTTGAAGCTGTGGGTGAGAAGCGCCAGCTCATCGTGCCCGGAGACCTCGATGGGCTTGAGTTTGTCCGTCCGAGTCACGTACTCCACCGCGCGCTGGAGCCGCGCCAGCGGTCTCAGTCCGGCGTTCGCGATGATCATCCCCACCCCGATCGCGACGAGCACGCCGAGCGCAGAAATCGCAATGAGCACGACGGCCAGCGAGCTCACGATCTGCTGGGTGCTCGTCATCTCCCGCGCAAGGACCACCCGCGCCCCGTACTCATTACTCTTCACGAGCACGCGCTCGCGCCCCACCGTCTCGATCGACGTCGTGGCCCCATTCTCCTCCTGCCCCTTCTTCAGCGAGCGGAAGATGATGGGATCACCCACGGACACCGTCCAGCCGGGCGGCGAGATCGTGACGCGCGTGTCCGGGTTGTAATTCCGGAACTGCTGGACCTCATCTCCCAGCCGCGCCACGAACAGCGGGTCCATCGTCTTCTGGAGGAGGGAGTCCGCGCGGTCATCAAGGTCCCGGTCTACCGTCGTCGACAACGATGTGTACACGGTAATGAATGCCACGAGCGTCATCAGGATGACGGAGATGGCCACCATCGTCGCCGACAGCATCGAGAGACGCCAGCGCAGAGAGGCTCTCGACGCCCACCGCACCGAAGGATGAACGGCAGAAGGCCCCTCAGCCGACGGTTGAGGGACCCGAAGAGTTTTCCGCAGGATCACAGAGCGTTCTCCCGCAGGACATAGCCAACGCCGCGGACCGTGTGGATGAGGCGCGGCTCATTATCTGCCTCGGTCTTTCGGCGCAGATAGCCGATGTACACCTCCAGTGCGTTGCCGGAGGTCGGGAAGTCATAACCCCAGACCTCCTCCAGCAGCGTCGAGCGGGGAAGCACGCGGCGCGGGTTCTGCATGAGGAGCTCAAGGAGCGTGAACTCCGTGCGCGTGAGGCTAATGGCCCGCTCACCGCGGAAGACGTCCCGCGTCTCGGGGTTGAGGCGCAGATCCTCGAAGACGAGCTCTTCCTTATTGTTGGACACGGAATCCGCCGCGGCCCGACGCAGAAGAGAGCGGACGCGAGCCAGAAGCTCCTCCAGGGCGAAAGGCTTGGGGAGATAATCATCCGCGCCGGCGTCAAGACCCGCCACCCGCTCGGAGACCCCGTCCTTCGCGGTGAGGATAAGAATGGGGCGGTCATAGCCGGTACTGCGCAACGTGCGGCATACCTCGAGCCCGTCCATCTTCGGCATCATGACGTCGAGAATGATGAGATCGGGCTGCTGCTGAGAGATCACCTTGAGCGCTTCCACGCCGTCTTCGGCAAGCTCAACCTCATAGCCGTTGAAGCTCAGAGAGCGGCGCAGCGATTCGCGGACTGCTTGTTCATCATCGACAACCAAAACCTTCATGCACTCTATTATGCGCTATCGCAATGAAGACTCTCTGGCTGCTATATAGATGGACACTGTGAATCCTGCGGATCCTCGAGCTTCGAGCTGCACAAATACCGCCGAGCTTCGGAGAAAGCGCCTCCCCCACGGGGGCGGCAGCCGTCTCTCACGCTCCCCCGCGCACTTCGCGTCTCCGAGGGCTGCGGGGCCACAAGAAATACAAGTAAAGACAACACCCCGCCCCGGATGCATCCGGGGCGGGGTGCTCAGTAAGCGCGAAGCCGAGGGCTTCCGCTCGGAGCCTTAGAACTGCTCCACGTCGACGAGGCCGAGCTTGGCGGCCTTCACCAGACGGCGCGGGATGCGCACGGTCTGGCCGTCCACCTTCACTTCCTGGAGGGCGACATTGTCAGCCTTCCACTGGGAGCGACGGGTGCGGGTGTTCGCACGGGACATACGGCGCTTCGGAACTGCCATGGTTTCTCTCCCTCCTGGACCTTAAGAGTTCTTCTTCTTACGGCGGGCCATACCACCGAAACGACGCTGGAACTTCTCGACGCGACCAGCGGTGTCCATGACACGCTGCGCACCGGTCCAGAACGGGTGAGACTCGCTGGTGACGTCGGCGACGATCAGCGGGTACTCATTGCCATCTTCCCACTCGATGGTACGAGCGGAGGTGACAGTCGAACGGGTCAGGAACTTGTGGCCCGTGCTGGCATCCTGGAAAACCACCGGGTGGTAATCCGGGTGAATGTCCTTCTTCATACAGTCTCGATTCCCTCAGGGTTGAACTTCAGGTCGCTTCCCGGCGCATCACCAACGCCGGAATCGTGCCTGAGTTGGGTTCGTGATGTTTAGTGGTGATAGGTCTGCCGCCGCGGCCTCACAGGGACTGCGTCCTCCCTACCCGCCCCGGGCGCTCCTGGCAGAGCTTCCTTAGGCGCGCAGGGCTGGATGCCCGCGTTGGCAACTCGAACCACAGTACAGCATGGCGGAAAGAAAAGGAAATCCACGGAATCCCAGGCAGGACCCCCTGGGCGACCCCCATCGAGGAACCGCCCTGCTCAGGGAATTAGGTAGTCCGCCGCATTTCTAGTATGATTCCCTCTTGCTGTTGTCGAAAATATTCGTTTTCGCCCCGTCAGCTGGCACTGGCTGCGCCCCGACCTGCAGCGATGCAGAGAATCTGTACTCGCGATCGGTGCGGCGCGCCGTGAGTTGAACGTGGGCGGCTAGGAGAAGGAAGTCCATGTCGGCTATTTGCCAGGTTACGGGACGCAAGCCGGGATTCGGCAAGTCTGTCTCGCACTCGCACCGCCGTACGTCGCGCCGTTGGAACCCCAACATTCAGCGCCGTCGGTTCTACGTGCCCTCCCTGGGGCGCACCGTCACCCTGAACGTTTCGACGAAGGGCCTGAAGATCATCGACCGCGATGGCATTGAAGCTGTCGTTGCTCGTATCAAGGCTCGTGGGGAGAAGATCTAACTATGGCTCGCAATGACGTCCGCCCGATCATCAAGCTGAAGTCCACTGCGGGTACCGGGTACACCTATGTGACCCGCAAGAACAAGCGCAACACCCCCGACCGCATCACGCTGAAGAAGTACGATCCGGTCGCCCGCAAGCACGTCGAATTCCGCGAGGAGCGATAAGAGTATGGCGAAGAAGTCCAAGATCGCCAAGAACGAGCAGCGTAAGGAAATCGTCGCCCGCTACGCGGAGCGCCGTAACGAGCTCAAGGCCATCATCAAGAACCCGAACAGCACGGACGACGAGCGCCTCGACGCCCAGTTCGAGCTCAACCGTCAGCCGCGCGACGCCTCCCCCGTGCGCGTCCGCAACCGTGACTCCCACGATGGTCGCCCGCGCGGCTACCTGCGGAAGTTCGGTCTGTCCCGTGTTCGTATGCGCGAGATGGCTCACCGCGGTGAGCTTCCGGGTGTTCGCAAGTCCAGCTGGTAAGGGAGTAAATTCATGAAGCGCAACAATCACCGTAAGGCGCGGATGGAGCAGTCCCACCGCCCGAAGAAGAACCCCCTCAAGGCTGAGGGTATTGAGAAGGTGGACTACAAGGACATCAAGACCCTTCGTCTGTTCATCTCCGATCGTCACAAGATCCGTTCTCGTCGCGTCACCGGCCTGACCCCGAAGCAGCAGCGCGAGGTCGCTACCGCCGTGAAGAACGCGCGCGAAATGGCTCTCCTGCCGTTCACTACCCGCTAAGACGGGATCACAACAGCGCCCTTTTGCCGCTGTAGTTGGTGACACGGTAAAAGCTCTCTAAACCCACCCATCCGCCCCGCGGAGGGTGGGTTTATGCATATCCGCACACCGTGTGGCGCAGCCGATCCCGCAGGCGTTCTGGCAGGCGTTCAGGCACCCCACCCCGCTGTTTTCCGCACCCCGTTTCTCGCATTATGATAAAGGGCTAGTGCCCACATCCCGATGCGCCTGGATGAGTGCATCGGGACCTCAGTGGGCAACGAGGACGGCCGGGTAGAAAGGGTGTTCATAACTGATGGCGTCGTCAGCTTCCTCTCCGTGGCAGGAGTTCCACCCCTCGCTGCGCGACTTGGCGGATCTTGCCCCGCGATGCCACGACGTGCCCACCGCGCGCGGCGTGCTCGCGGAATCCCATGAGCTCTTCCGCAACGCTATCGCTCACGAGGAGGACCCCTTCCTCCTCACCGCGTGGTACTCGCACGTCGTCCGGGAGGCGCTCCTCTCCCCCGCCGTGCAGCATGCCGGGGGCTGGACCTCCAGCTCTCATCCCGTGCTCACCGGCGCCGTGGGCCGGGGCGAAGCTCTCCCCGACTCCCCCATCGAGTGGCTCTGGTGGGAAGAAGGCACCCTCCGCCCCGATGAGACGGACACGCTGTCTGGCCTTCTCGAGGAAGCCGGCCTGCCCTATCGGGAGTCGACGCTCACCCCGCGGACGATCATCGATGTCAGCGAGGAGGACCTCGGCACCCCCGTGCACCCGCTGAGCGATGAGCAGCGCATCTCCCTTCTCCGCCACGCGGTAGAGCACACACCGCCGGCCGTGCACGCCGCGGATGGCGGCCTGCCGGATCTCAGTGCCTCCCTCCACATTCGAGATCATCTCCTCGTGCCCATCGTGCACGTGGCTCAGTGGGCGACGGCCACCACCCCCGGTAGCGAGCACACGACGCTTCACCGCCTCGAGGTGGCCCGCGATGCCGGAGCCCTCACCGACGCCGAGCAATCAGCGCTCAGCCAGGGCTTCCGCTCCGGCGTCCGGCTGCAGCTGCAGCGCTGGTCAGATCGGGTGTACGACAGCGATGTGTCCGTCGCGGACCTTCCGGCCCTCCAGCGCTCCGAGTACGGGGCGGCCGCGCGCGAGGTTGCCCAGGCGCTCCACGCCTTGTCATCCCGCATTCTGGGATAACCCCCTCGCGCGAGCACATCCGATAGCGCTAAAATAAAAATATTTCGGCCGACCGATAGGAGAGCATTCGTGGCAGGTGCAGTGGGACGACCCCGCAAGAACAGCCCTCGTCGCCGCGGGCGCAATGCCCGTGAGGAGATCCTCGACGCTGCCTCGGAGCTCTTCACCACGCAGGGTTTCGCGACGACCTCAACGCACCAGATCGCCGACGCCGTCGGCATCCGCCAGGCCTCGCTCTACTACCACTTCCCCTCCAAGACGGAAATCTTCCTCACCCTGCTGAAATCCACCATTGAGCCGTCGGTGAAGCTGGCTGAGGCTCTCGGAGAGTCGGAGGTGACCGCGCCCCAGCGGCTGTGGTCCCTCGTGGCAGCGGAATCGAGCCTTCTTCTGGCCTCCCGGTGGAATGTCGGGCGCCTCTACCAGCTGCCTGTTGCCCACTCCACCGAGTTCGCGGAGTATCACCAGCAGCGCGCTGAGCTCGAGGGGATCTTCCAAGAGCTCGCAGCAGACATCGTCGGCGCTGAAGACCCGCGCACGCAGCTTCCCTTCCACATCGCCATGTCCGTCATCGAAATGAGGAAGAACGACGGCACCGCCCCCTGGCCGGATTTCAGCACCGAGCTACCCGAGACGGCGCGGATGCTGGCGGATGCGGCGCTGGCCGTCCTCCATGCCCCCTTGCCAGAGGACCGCGTCGAGCGCACCCTCCAGCTCCTCCAGGAGGATGCGAACTAGACCCTCCCTGCGCGGGAGGCGCCGCTCCTCTGCCCCCTAGGCGCAGCCGTTCGCGATAGGCGTGGCCTGGGCAAGCAGTGGCTTGAGCTCCGACGCCAGCGCGGTGAGCGCCTGCTGGGCAGTGCCATAATCCCCGGCCTCAGGGCGCACCCACAGCGCGATGGCTACCCGCCCGCCGTCGGCCTGCACGGTGCCGAGCTGCCTGGCCTCGTAGCCGCCGTCGGGGGTGGGGCCCCACCCGCCCTTGAACGCCGCATCCGGCAGGGTTCCGAGGCCATAGGACTGATCGCCGGCGACATTCTTCATGTGGCCCAGCACGGACTCAGCCCCCGCCAGACACGAGAGGCGGGCTGCGAAGCGCGCCTCCTCCGCCGGGCTGAGGAGGGTCTGCCCGAAGCTGCTGAAGCCCGGGCGCACCACCTGGCTTTGCACCGTGGCGTTCACGCCGCCCTCGCTGAGAACCTGCGCGACGGCCTGCGCGGCGCTCGCCGGATCCCCGAGGGAGGCCCATAGCTGTTCGGCCGAGGCATTATCCGATTGGGTAATCGCCGCGCTCACGGCGGAGGCCTGCTGGGGGTCGTTGCGCAGCGCCACGATCGCGAGCGGCACCTTGCTCGTAGACCAGGCGGGGACGGCCTCGGTGCTGCCGCCCGTCGTCTCCTGTGTGCCATCGGAGATCGCGATCCCGATCTCCCCGGGGTACTGGGCCTGGACTCGCTGGACGACGCTCTCCAGGTCCAGCGGCGCGCTCTCGGAGGCAGTGTCCGGGGCCGGGGTGTCGCCGTCGAGCGTCGGCGAGGGAAGCGACGCGGTCTCGGAGGCCGAAGCGGCGGAGTCCTTCGGCATCGTGCCGGGAACGGTGCAGCTTGTCAGGGCGGCGGCCGTCAGGCTCAGGGCAATAAGGGTTCCACACTTCTTCACGGTGTACAGAGTGTAGTGGCCGCACCTAGGGGTGTGTCGACTTTCCCAGGTCAGCGGAGCGGATTCGGGGGTGGCTAGGGCGACGGGTCTACGAGATGTAGACCACCGCGTTGTCACCGCCGCGGCAGGTGACGAAGGCACCGTTATCCTTGCAGGTCATCCGATACGTCCGGCCGGTGACGGGGCTGCCGACGTCGAGGACGGCGTCATACTCGTGCGTGTCGAGGAAGTGCCGCGCATAGGCGTCGCGGACGGCCTCGGCGAAGGGTTGGGAGGTGACCGAGCTGCCGACGTACACATTGTTGAAGTTCCCGGCCGGGTCGTTATTCATGGCGGAGTCATTGGCAGGCTGGGCGGCGGGCGGAAGGCTCGGCCGAGGCGGGCGCCCCGCGGGGGCGTGCTGACTCGCGCTCTGGGCCTGGCTCGAGGCGCTTGTGGTCTGGCTGGCCGCCGCACTGTCCTGACCTGAGCGCTCGAACACAAAATAATAGGCGCCAAAGCCCAGGAGGAGGGCCAGGAGGATGACGACCAGCACGACCAGAAGGATGATGAGCCCGGTGTTTTTCTTTGCTGGCGCTGGGCCAGGCTGCGGCGTGCCCCAGGGCTGCTGGGGCATCGGATTCTGGTACTGCGGCTGCTGGGGACCCCCGTACACCGGCTGCTGATAATAGCCCTGCACCTCGGGGCCCTGGGGGTAATTCTGCTGCTGGTACTGGGGTGGGAACTGCTGGACGGGGACCCCGTTGTCCGTCGATGACTGATCGTTATCCCCCGGGGAGCTCGGGCCCGGCCAATTCTGCGTCATGGGATCCACCCTCGTCGGTGCTCAGAGCCGGCCAGGCCGGCACGAAGTTCTTGTCTAGCCTTTCACCTGGCATAGTATCGGACTTTGCCCCGCTACTCCGCCCAGTGGGAGGCAATGGGGAATCAGTGGGGAGGCCGCTCCCCCGACAGCCTCCCCGTGCCCACGCGCATTCTAGTGCGCGAAGTGGCGTGCCCCGGTGAGGTACATCGTCACGCCGGCTTTCTGAGCGGCCTCGATGACCTCGTTGTCGCGGATGGAGCCACCGGGTTGGACAACCGCCGTGACGCCAGCCTCCGCGAGCACCTCGAAGCCGTCCGCGAAGGGGAAGAAGGCGTCGGAGGCGGCGACGGCGCCGGCCACGCGCTCCTCGCCCGCACGCTGCACTGCGAGCCGCGCGGAGTCCACGCGGTTCACCTGGCCCATGCCCACGCCGACGGTCGCCCCGTCGCGCGCGATGAGGATGGCGTTCGACTTCACCGCGCGGATCGTGGTCCAGGCGAAGGCAAGGTCGGCGAGGGTCTTCTCATCGGCCGCCTCGCCGGCCACGAGCTGCCAGTTCGCCGGGTCGTCGCCCTCGGCCTGGAGGATGTCGCGCTCCTGGCGCAGCAGCCCGCCGGACACCTCGCGCTGCTCGAAGCCCCCGCGCTCCGGGGCCTCGGCCTGGAGGATGCGGATGTTCTTCTTCTGGGAGAGGATCTCAATGGCACCGTCCTCGTAGCTCGGCGCGATGATGACCTCGGTGAAGATGTCCTTGACCTGCTCGGCCATCTCGACGCTCACCTCGCGGTTCGCCGCGATGACGCCGCCATAGGCCGACGTCGAGTCGCAGGCGTGGGCGCGGCGGTGGGCGTCGGCGATGGACTCCTCCGAGACAGCGATGCCGCAGGGGTTGGCGTGCTTGATGATCGCGACGCAGGGACGCTCGTGGTCCCAGGCGGCGCGCCAGGCGGCGTCCGTGTCGGTGTAGTTGTTGTAGCTCATCTCCTTGCCGTGGAACTGCTGCGCCTGAGCCACGCCGCCGCTCACGGCCTCATCGACATAGAGGGCCGCCTTCTGGTGCGGGTTCTCGCCATAACGCAGCGTGTGGGCGAGGCTGTGCGTGGAGCCGGTCCAGGCGGGGAATTCCCCGTCCTTCGCCGCCCCGAGCCAGCTGGCGACGGCCACGTCATAGGACGCGGTGTGACGGAAGGCCTCGACGGCCAGCTCAGTGCGCTCTTCCAGGGTGAAGCCGCCGTTCTGGGCGGCCTCCAGCACCTGCCCGTAGCGGGTCGGGTTCACCACCACCGCCACCGAGGGGTGGTTCTTCGCCGCCGCGCGGACCATCGAGGGGCCTCCGATATCGATCTGCTCGATGCAGGCATCGCGGTCAGCGCCCGAGGCAACGGTCTCGGAGAAGGGATAAAGATTAACAACGACGAGCTGGAAGGGCTCCACCTCCAGCTCCTTGAGCTGCGCGAGGTGATCCTCCTTCCGGGTATCGGCGAGAATGCCCGCGTGCACCCGCGGGTGCAGGGTCTTCACGCGACCCTCGAGGCACTCCGGGAAGCCCGTGAGGTCCTCCACCCGGGTCACCGGGACGCCGGCGTCGGCGATCCGCTGGGCGGTGGAGCCAGTCGACACAATCTCAACGCCCGCCTGGTGCAGGCCGGTGGCGAGCTCCTCCACGCCACTCTTGTCATACACGCTAATGAGCGCACGCTTAATCGCTTTTTTAGTCATTCTTGAAGTGAACCTCTCCTGTACGGCCGTCGACATGAGCGCGGCGCAAAATCGAGACGATGAGTCGGCGTTCAACTTTCTTGATGCGCTCATGCAGCACATCTTCGGTGTCATCAGGCAGAACAGCGACGGCTTCCTGGGCGATGATGGGCCCCGTGTCCACCCCTTCGTCGACCAGGTGGACCGTCGAGCCCGTCACTTTGACGCCGTAGCGCAGCGCGTCGCGCACGCCGTGGGCGCCGGGGAAGCTCGGCAGCAGGGCGGGATGCGTGTTGATGATTCTGCCCTGGTAGCGGTGAAGAAAACCCTTCCCCAGGATCTTCATGAAACCGGCAGAGACAACAAGATCCGGTTCGCCGAGGGCTACTGCCTCCGCGAGCCGGATGTTCCATGCGTGACGGTCACCATCAAGGGCGACGATGTCTGTAGGGATGCCCACGCCTCGAGCTCGTTCCAGCGCTGGGCAGGCGGTGTCAGCCACCACGCGGGACACGCGATAATGCTCATCCTGGTTGTCGAGGATGGACTGAAGGAGCGTCCCACTCCCCGACACAAGGACAACGATGTTCAGAGGACTGTGATGTTCCGTAGATGACACTCCGCCTATGCTAGTCACTCCGCGTGTCGGGGTTACCCCCGGGTGTGTCCTCGTCGGCGTCGACGGGTGCCTCGGGTTCCTCCGCATCCGCCGGCTCCTCGGGATCCTGTGGCTCGACGGGGGCAGGCTCGCTCTCCTCCGGCGCCGCGTCCTCCTCCTCGTCCTCGGGCTCGGGGTCGGCGGGATCCGGCTCGTCCGCGGCGTCGTCGAACTCCCCACTGTCCTCGACGTCCTCGGTGTCCTCGGCATCCTCGACGCTGTCCTCTTCCTCCTCGTCCGGGAGCTCAGCCGCGTCGTCGATGTCCACGTCGTCGATGTCCGCGTCCTCTTCAGCCTCGGCCGCCGGGCGCGGCTCACGGGAGTTCCACCACTGCGCAGCGGCGATAATCCCCGCCACGATCAGCCCCGTTCCGCCAAGCCACAACACAACAAGTCCGGCGCTGAGCCCCACGAGGGCCCCGACATGCCCATATCCGGCCAGCTGCCCGCTGGCCAGCCAGCCGGCGATGAGCGTCATGATCCCGGCGGCCACGCCCGAGCGCAGCGCCGAAGCCCAGCCTGAGCGGTGGCGCCACGCGGTGAACGCCCCAAGGAAGGCCGGGATGGCGAGGAGGATCGTCGCGAGGGGATGGATGCTCGTCGGCATGGCGGCGAGGAGCGGCAGGGGCGGCAGCGGGGCCGCGTGGGCACCGAAGAGGCTGAGAACTATGTCGCCCATGTGGAACTCCCCGCCCACCAGGGCGACGGCCGTCGCGATGATGGCATGCGGGAGGTAGAGAAGGCTGAGAAGGATGAGCCCCACCACCCCGAGGGCGCCGAGCCCGTGGTAGGCGTCCAGGATCTCCGATTGGCGGTCATAGTTAACGAGCAGGAGAACGACGACGATGAGGAGCGCAATGCCGCAGAGCCGGGCGAGGAAGTGCCGGGCGGTGCGGATGTCGTCGGCGACGGCGCTCGGAATGCCATAGCGGCGGAAGAGGGCGCGCCACAATGTGGTGCCCATCCCGCAGGCGAGCGCCACGAGGTGAAGGACGAGGACGTGAGAGACGGTGGGCCAAAAGGCCGGCGGGCTGACGTCGAACACCCTCCCCGCGCTCACGAGCATGAGGCTGGCAATCCCCGTGAGCACCAGTGGCACCAGAAGCACAAGCCCGAGGATGACGCCGAGGTCCGCGATAGAGACGCGATCCTTCACGGCGCGGTGGATGTGCTTCGCCAGCAGCGTGACCAGTGTTAACGCTGGGATTAATGGGACTAAGCCGATACTTACTCCCCCCGCTTCGACAGGTATGAGATTGGTCACTAACCAGCCAATCGCGATGGTTGCTGGTAACGCGATGAAGGTCGTGCCCGACAGCATCAAGATCAGGAGCGCAACCGCCACGATGATGAGCACCATGGTGAGGTGCGGGATGACAACCGTCGGTAAGTAATGAAGGACGCGAGCCTGGAAAGTGGTGGGAATTACTGGGGTTTTTCCCTCTTTCCGGGCGTCGCCACGGCGCAGAGCGCGGCGGCGACCCCGTTGTGGCCGCTGACGACCCGGTCGCGAGTGAGGACTCTTCTTACTATTCATCATCACCACTGTGCCACGGCCTCCCCGCCATCGTGGGCAGGCGGGCCGGAGGAAAAGTGTCCGAGAAACGGACATTCACCCTCATTTGGGTGTCAATGAGGGCTTGCAGCGGTGTAAGACATGCGACTAAGGTATCGCCAAGTAGGTAACAGGATGGTCACAAAACGGTGGCTACGAGGACTCATCGGGAGACGAACGTGACAGAACGGCAGGCTCAGCGGTCCACCCAGGGGAAGCACCGTAAGGGTTCGAACTCCCGGCCGGTCCGCCACCGCATCGCCGCCGCCACCCTCGCCACCGCGGGTGTGTCCACTGCAGGGGTGAGCGGCGCGGCCGCCGCCCAGTTCACGGCGCAGGCGGACGCCTCCCACCAGTTCACGATGGTCGCGGACTCCGGGGCCCTCACCCAGAGTTCCTCCCCGCAGATCCTCGCCATCGCCGATAACCATCCCATCGATAACCTCCGCGAGCAGCTCACCAAGGCAGTCCAGAGCAATGCCGCGCGCATCCAGACGGAAAACGAGGAGCGCATCGCCGCGGCCGCCGAGGCCGCCAAGCACATCAGCGAAAAGCCGGGCGGCGTCGTTCTGCCGACCAACGGCACGCTGACCTCCCCCTTCGGGATGCGCTGGGGCGTGCTGCACCCGGGCGTGGACCTCGCCAATGAGATCGGCACCCCCATCCACTCCGTCATGGACGGCACCGTCATCGACGCCGGCCCGGCCTCCGGCTTCGGGCAGTGGATCCGCGTCCAGCACACCGACGGATCCATCTCCGTGTACGGCCACATCGAGACGATCGACGTGACGGTCGGGCAGCACGTCGTCGCTGGCCAGAAGATCGCCGGCATGGGCAACCGCGGTTTCTCCACCGGCCCCCACCTCCACTTTGAGATCCACCCTGGCGGCCAAGCTGCCGTCGATCCCATCCAGTGGTTCCAGGAGCACGGGATTTACCTCGGCTAAGCGCCGCTCCGCTCTCTCACCCGGGCCTGCGCCCGGGTTTGTGCGTGTCCGGACCCTCCCCGGCCCGCGGGGCGGTTCCTTCCCGCCGCGCGCCCTCCGCCTATCGTGCACGGACCCCCTTGACAGAGCGCAGTTACTGAGTAACTATGAGGGCGTGGGTAGTTACTGAGTAACTACTACCCGCAGTCCTCCGGCGAAAGAGTTCCCATGCCCATTCCCCATTCGATCCTCGCGGTGATCGCGCGCGGACCAGCCACCCCGGCTGGAATCCGCGAGCGCCTCACGGAGGAGGCCACGCCCATTGGCGACCTCAACATGGGCCAAGTGACGCAGACCCTCACGCGCCTCCAGCGCGACGGGTTCATCGAGGACGCCGGCCAGCAGCGCGCTGCCAACGGCCGAGCAACCACCCTGTGGAGGATCACCCCCAGCGGGAAAGACGAGCTCACTGAGTGGTGGTCTCGCCCCGTCGGGCGCCCCCACCGCGATCGCGATGAGCTCGTCCTCAAGGTCTGCCTCGCCCTGCACGACGCCGACGTCGAGGTCCTCCCGATCCTCGATCACCAGCGCACCCATGTCCTCCGCGAACTCCGCACCCTCACCACCGACGCACGAGCCGCCCGAGCTGACACAGCCCACGACGAGCTCTCCCCCGCCCTTCTCACCTACGAAAAATCCATCTACGAGCGAGAGGCAGAGATCCGCTGGCTCGACCGGGTCGAGGACGTCCTCGCCCGCCGTCGCCGCTCCTCTTCCCCGTCACCGAAGGAGTCACAATCATGAGTACCTCTCAGGCCACCGAGGTCCTCCGCCTCGATGCTGTTACCTGCGTTCTCGGCGAAGGCGCCCGGCGCGTCACTGCACTCGACGAGGTATCCCTCTCCCTCCGGCAAGGGGAGCTCCTCGCCGTCATGGGCCCCTCCGGATCGGGCAAGTCCACGCTCCTCAACGTCATGGGTTTGCTCCTTCCGCCGACGTCCGGCACCCTCACCATCCACGGCGAGGACGCCTCCCACCTCTCCCGCGCCGAGGCCGCCCGCCTGCGCCGCACGACGCTGGGCTTCGTCTTCCAGCACTACAACATGCTGCCGAGCCTCACCCTCGCGGAGAATGTCTCCATCCCCCTTGAGCTCGACGGCAGTTCCCCCCGATCCGCCCGCGTCGAGGCGGACACGGCGCTTGCCGAGGTGGGCCTCGAGGGCCTCGGCGAGCGCTACCCCGACGAGGTCTCGGGTGGCCAGGTGCAGCGGGCTGCGATCGCCCGGGCGCTCGTCGGCCCCCGCAGCATCCTGCTCGCCGATGAGCCCACGGGCGCCCTCGACACCTCCACGAGCGACGACGTGCTCCGCATCCTCCGCGCGCGGGTGGATGACGGGGCAGCGGGAGTCCTCGTCACCCACGAACCTCGTTTCGCCGCCTGGGCTGACCGCGTCATCCGCATGCGGGACGGGCACGTCTTTGTAGAGGATGACATCTAATGCGCACCATTCTTCGCCCCTTAGTCCGTACAAAGAAGTCCCTCATCGTCATCCTTCTCCTCGTCGCGATCCCGGCGGCCATTCTCGCCGGCGCTGCGACGTGGTGGACCTCCGATGCCCGCTTCCACGACGCCGTGACCACCCGCAACGTGGAGATGGCCACCTATGTGGGGGCGCGCTGCCATCAGGATGAGACCGCCCGCACCGACGAACACTGCACCTACCCCGACCCGGCCTTCCGCCCGCAGCACGCGCGGCAGGCTGACGGGCTTCAGTCCGTGCTCGGCGAGGACAGCTCCCTCGCGCTCTCCCTCTCCTTCCCCAGTGAGATCAGCACGGACTCCGACTCCGTAACGACGGACACCCAGCAGCTCGACGCCAGCCTTCTCCCCGAGGGCTACCGGGCCACCTCCGCTACCGGGCGCCTCCCCGGCCCCGGTGAGATCATGCTGAGCCCCTCCGCCGCCTCGACCCTCTCCGTCCAGCAGGGAGACACGGTGCGCCTCCAGCCGACAGGCTGGGATGAGCACCGCGAGCCCATCACGCTCACCGTCTCCTCCACCAAGGGCAATAGCACGGCGACGGTTCTCGACGGCACCGTCGTCGACGCCGCCGATCTGCCCACAGCGCTTCCCGAGGAGTGGAGCGCGACGTGGATCCTCTCCTATGGAGGGGAGGTCTCGCCAGCCATCATCCCCGCCCTCAACGACGAGGGGTTCCTCCTCACGTCTCCGCACTTCGCGCGGCCCATTGATGGTGGGGTCGGCGTGGATAACATCGGGGCCTTCCTCCTGGTCTTCGCGATCATCCTCGGGGTCGTTGCGGTTCTGCTCATCTCCCCGGCCTTCACGGTCCTCGCCACGCGGAACATCGCGATGTTCTCACTCCTCGCCTCCCAGGGTGCCTCACCGAGCCAGATTCGCCGGGGTCTCATCACCTTCGGCGCGCTCGCGGGGCTGGTCGGAGGCGTCGTGGGCACTGCCCTGGGCGTGGCCGTGGGCGTGGGAAGCTGGCTGAGCGTGAATCCCATGTGGTGGCCCATCCTCCCGTGGACGGCGATGGCGGTCATCATCGTGGTCTGCGTTCTCGCCTCGGCGCTGCTCGCCGCCATCCCCGCGGTGGTCATCGCGCGCATGGCGCTCAGCCAGGCGCTCGCGGGGGCCGCCCCGGACCGTCTGCGCCACTTCCAGCGGTGGATGCTCATCGGCCCGGCGCTGGCCATCCTGGGCATCATCGTGGGGGCGGTGTTCCGTCACTTCACTCTCGGCGGAACGGGCTGGGCCATCGGGATTCTCCTTCTGCTCCTTGGGCTGGCCGGGAGCACCCCGCTCTGCGTGTGGCTGTGCGCAGCGGCGCTGCGCCGTGGCCCACTGGCGCTGCGGCTTTCGCGGCAAGCGCTTGTGCGCCAATCTCTGCGCTCGGTCAGTGTGACGGCGGCGCTGGCGGCCGTCGTCGGCGTGGCGGGAATGTTCTACACCAGCAATGCCGATATTGAACGGTCCATGAACGATACGTCTATTCCCGTCTACTCCTCCCCCACGATCCTCCTCGAGGGATCAGGGACCGAGCACACCGACGGGCTCGACACCCTGCGGGCCTCCGCCGAGGAGGTGCTGCCCGGTGCGCGTTCAGTGGAGCTGACCTCAGTGACCGAGGCAAGCATCTCCATCACGGATGGCACCCCCTGCTCCGTGGACGGCAAGGATCACCTCAATCCCGAGCGCGCCCCCTTCTGCCGCATGGTGCTTCGCGGTCCGAAAGCCGACACCGGGATATCGAGCATCATTGTTGCCTCCAGCGACATCGCTGAGGTCTTCGCGATGAGCCCGGAGGAGCAGGCCGCTGCCGTCGATACTCTCAACCACGGCGGAGTGCTCATCTCGCGGGATGCGCAGGACTACTTCGGCGGCCTCACCGGGCAGATTCCGCTCACCATTGATCTCTACGCGGATGCGCTCAATGACTCCCCGCCCACGCAGCACGATACGCCGCGTGCGGCGGCCGTCCTCCCGCCCAGTCGGGATATCATCCTCAGCCCGCAGCTCGCGGAGCGCTATGGCATGTCCCACGAGGTCAACGGCGTCCTCTACCACCACACGGGGCTCAGCGCGGAGCAGATGGAGAAGGTCACTGCACAGCTGAGGGAGAAGGCCGAGCAGACGCTGCCGCCCTCCTACGTGCGCGAGCTCTCCAGGAGCGACACCACACTCCGCAGCGGCGTCATCCTCCTCGCGGTCCTCACACTCATCATCCTCGTGGTGAGCGCCCTGTCCCTCGGCCTCGCGCGGCCGGAGCTGCGCCGGCAGTACCAGCTGCTCGACGCGCTCGGCTCGCAGCCCGGCTTCGCCCGCAGGGTGAACGCCTGCTATGGGGCGCTCACCGGCGTCGTGGCTGCCGTCATGGGTGTGCTCTTCATGCTCATCACCGTGGCGATAGGCGCCCACGCAACGGTGACGGACATCGACGGCGTGACTCTGGTACCCGGGACGCTGCAGATGCTGGCTGGTCCCATCGGGATCATGAGCCTCATCATCCTCACCGCACCGCTCGGCGGGGCGCTGGTGGGGTGGTTGGGAACCGGAAAGATCACCCCCATGCTCAGCCGGCCCGACTAGCCCCTCGGGACAGCGCCCGGCCTAGAGCTTCTCCATCGGCAGCCCGCCGATGAGCACAAGGTTGATCGTCCCCGCCGAACCGAAGTCGATTTTCACCGTCGCCGCGGGCCCACTCCCATTGGCCTCGACGACGGTGCCCAGCCCATATTTCTCATGGTTGACGCGGTCACCCACCGCGAGGTTGAGCTGGGCGGCGGTGCGCCGCGTCCCCGAGGACGAGGAGGAGCGCCCCGCCCCACCGGCCCGGCGCGGCCAGGGCTGTCGGCTGGGCGAAGGCCGGGCGGACTGCCCGGAGCCCCACCCGCCGGAGCTCCCCCAGGAGTCCGAACCCCAGGCGGAGGAGAAGCTCTGCTCTGGTTCCTCTCGCTCCCAATCGAGGACATCATCGGGGATTTCTGCGAGGAAGCGGCTCGGCGGATTGGTCTGGGCCGCTCCCCAGGAGGAGCGCATTATCGCGCGGGTGAGGTAGAGCTTCTCGCGGGCGCGCGTGATGCCGACGTAGGCGAGCCGGCGCTCCTCGGCGAGCTCATCGGGATCACCAAGGGAGCGCATGTGGGGGAACTGCCCGTCCTCCCACCCGGTGAGGAAGACGACGGGAAACTCCAGGCCCTTTGCGGTGTGCAGCGTCATGAGGGTGACAAGCCCCTGGTCATGGTCGGGGATCTGGTCGGCGTCGGCCACAAGGGAGACTTTCTCCAGGAAGTGCTGAAGGCTGCCGGGTTCCGGCTCCCCCTCCTCCGGCTCGAAGCTACCGCCATCCATCTCCGCGTAGGCGATGTCCCGGGCGGTCTCCGCGGAGAACTCCCGCGCCACGGAGACGAGCTCGTGAAGATTATCGAGGCGCGTCCCGTCCTGCGGGTCATTGCTCGCTTCCAGCTGCTCGCGGTATCCCGTGCGGTCCAGCAGCATGGTGATGATCTCCCCGAGGTCGGGAAGTCCGGTGCTCTCGTCGACGACGTCCGCCATCTCCTCGCGGATGCCGTCCATCATCTCGACGAAACGGGCCAGCGCATTGCGGCCCCGGGCGCCCACCAGCCCCACTTCCCCGGAGGCGGCCCGGCGCACGGCCTCTCCGAAGCTGCACCCGGTGCTGTCGGCGTGTTGGGCGAGAACCGCCTGGGCGCGGTCTCCGATCCCCCGGCGCGGGGTATTAATGATGCGGCGCATGCTCACCGTATCGGCCGGATTATCGAGCACCCGCAGGTAGGCAATGATATCCCTAATCTCTCGACGCTCGTAGAATTTCGTTCCGCCCACGACGCGGTATGGGATGCCCGTTCGGATGAGCACATCTTCAATGGCCCGCGAGGAATTATTGGTGCGGTACATGATGGCGATGTCATCGTAGGAGCGGCCACGATCCACCAGGCGGTCGATCTCCGAGGCAATATACCGAGCCTCATCGTGCTCATTATCCGCCACGTATCCGGTAATCAGATCCCCGCCTTCTGTGGCGGTCCAGAGTTTCTTCGGGCGGCGATTGTTATTACAAGCAATCACCGCGTTGGCGGCGCTGAGAATGGTATTCGTGGAGCGATAATTCTGCTCCAGGAGAATGGTCTGCGCGTGGGGGAAGTCGCGCTCGAACTCCTCGATGTTGCGGATCGTCGCCCCGCGGAAGGCGTAGATGGATTGGTCTGAGTCACCGACCACGCACAGCTCACTCGGCGGGACCTGGCCCCCGGGCGTCCCGACGAGCGTCGCGATGAGGACGTACTGAGCGTGGTTCGTGTCCTGGTACTCGTCGACAAGGACGTGCCGGAAGCGGCGCCGATAGTACTCCGCAACGTCCGGGTGCCGCTGCAAAAGCCCCACGGCCTCGCCGATGAGGTCATCGAAATCGACGGCATTCGCTGCGCGGAGCCGACGCTGATACTCCTCATAGACCTTCGCGACGGTGAGGGCGCTGAGATCATGCTCGGCTTCCGCTTGGGCGTGCGCCCGGGCGGGCTCGATGAGCTCGTTCTTCAGCTGGGAGATCGCGTTGGCGAGCATCCTCCCGGAGTAGCGCTTGAGGTCCAGCTGGAAGTCCTTGGCGATCATGCTGAGGAGGCGGCGGGAGTCGTCGGCATCATAAATGCTGAAGTTGGTATTCAGCCCCGGGACGAGGTTCGCCTGCTGCCGCAGGATCCGCACGCAGATGGAGTGGAAGGTGGCCATCCACATGCGCTCCGCCTGGGGCCCCACGACGTCGATGACGCGCTCCCGCATCTCCGCAGCCGCCTTGTTGGTGAAGGTGATGGCGAGGATCTGCGAGGGGAACACCCCGCGCTGCTGGATGAGATAGGCGATACGCTGCGTGAGCACCGCCGTCTTGCCCGAGCCGGCGCCCGCCACGATGAGCAGAGGGGAACCGCTGTGCTCGACTGCCTGGAGCTGCTGCGGGTTGAGCGGGAAGCGTGCCTGAGGAGCGGAATCAGAATGAACCATGATGCCTTATAACGTACCGCGCGTCCTTCGCGTGGCAGAATAACTGCATGGCGAACTCCCCCTCTTCCGAGCACCCCGTTGATATTCGTATGTCCTCCGGCACAGATGATCCCCTCTCCGACGCCGAGATCCAACAGTACCGGGAGGAGATCAACCGCCTCGACGCGGAGATCATCGCCGCAGTTCGACGCCGAACGATGATCTCCCAGGCCGTGGGCCGCACCCGGATGGGCAGCGGCGGGACGCGCCTCGTCCACACCCGGGAGGTGGCCATCATCAACTACTTCCGCGACGAGCTGGGCGAAGAAGGCCCGGCCCTCGCCGCGATCCTGTTGCGGATGGGGCGCGGCCGGCTCGGCTAGGAGCAGCCGGCCGGCCTCACCAGGCGCCCCGCAGGCAGAACGTTAGAGAGGCAGGGAGATGAACTTGGTCTCCAGGTACTCGTCGATCCCCTCAAAGCCGCCTTCGCGGCCGTTGCCCGATTCCTTCACGCCGCCGAAGGGCGCCGCCGGGTCGGAGAGGGCGCCCTTGTTCACGGCGACCATGCCCGCCTCGATACGCTCGGCGGCGTCGAGGGCGCGGCTCAGGTCCCGGCTGAACACGTAGGAGGCCAGGCCGAAGGGGGTGTCGTTGGCGAGGCGGATGGCCTCGTCGTCATCATCGAAGGTGGTAACAGCCACGACGGGGCCGAAGATCTCCTCGCGGTGAATCTCCGCCTCGGCGGGGATGTCGCTGAGGATGGTGATCGGGTAGTAGGAGCCGTCCTCGGGGAGGCCGGCGGGGAGCTCGCCCATGCGACGGGTGGCGCCGCGCTGGACGGCGTCGTCGACGAGCCGGCTCACGGTGTCCACCTGGTCGTCCCCTGAGAGCGGCCCATAGGTGGAGTCCGGATCCGTGCCCGGGCCCACGCGGAATTCGCGGAGCAGCCCCTCCACCTTGTCCAGGAACTCCTCCTTCACTGAGGAGTGCACGAGGAAGCGGTTCGGCGCGATGCACACCTGCCCCGCCCCGCGCATCTTCGCCGCCACGACGGCCTCCGCCGCGACGTCGAGGTCCGCGTCCTCAAACACGACGTAGGGCGCGTTGCCGCCGAGCTCCAGGGAGACGTTCAGCGAGTGCTTCGCCGCCTGGGCCGCGAGCGTCTGCCCCACCTCCGTGGAGCCCGTGAACGTGAGCTTGCGGACGCGCGGATCATCGAGCAGCGCCGAGAAGTCGCGCGCGCTACCCGTGGGCACGACGGCCAGGACGCCGTCGGGAAGCCCGGCCTCCTTGAGCACCTGCGCGAGGTAGAGCATGGTCAGCGGGGTTTTCGACGCCGGCTTGACGATGATCGTGCAGCCGGCCGCCAGCGCGGGCGCGATCTTGCGCGCGCCCATGGCCAGCGGGAAGTTCCACGGGGTCACGGCCACCACGGGGCCCACGGGCTGGCGGTGCACCACGATGCGGGCGTTGCCGGCGGGGTTGTGGCGGTAGTCGCCGCTGATGCGCACGGCTTCCTCCGCGAACCAGCGGAAGAACTCGGCGCCATAGGCAGACTCGCCGCGCGAGTCGGGAAGCGCGCGCCCCAGCTCGGCGGACATAATCTGCGCGAGGGTCTCGGCGCGCTCGGTGAGGAGGGTGAACGCGGTGCGCAGGATCTCCGAACGCTCGCGGGCGGGGGTCGCGGCCCAGGACTTCTGGGCGGCGACGATGGAGTCTAAGCCGCGGCGGGCGTCGGCGGCACTTCCGGCTGCCACCTTCGCCAGGACGGATCCATCGGAGGGATTGATGACGTCGAGGGTGGCGGAATCCTCGGCATCCTGGAACTGCCCATCAATAAAAAGGCCCTTGGGCAGGGACTCGATCAATTCTGCAAGGTTCGTCGACGTGTCGGTACTCAAAGACATGACTTCATCCTATGCTGCCCATCACAGAATCAGAAGGTATCCGCAGGATATGGCCCCCTTTTTACCCCCTATTTTGGGTCCTGGATCACGCCGCACCGCCGCCCGTGAGATGAACCAAACTTCCCGCCGCCCGTCTTCCCCGCGTTCCTCCACTAAGTTGGACAGCGAGACTGAAACCGTATTCCTGACAGGAGAGATACAGCACCATGAGCGCGTGGACTACCTTGCAGCAGCTCTATGAGAACTCTCGTTCCACGACGTTGAGGCACCTCTTCGACGCCGAACCCGGCCGTGCCTCCGCCTGGACCTTCGATGGAGCCGGGTTGCACGTCGATCTCTCGAAGAACCTCATCACCCCCGAGGTGCGCGATGGCCTCCTCGACCTCGCCCGCGAGGCCCACCTTGAGGAGCGGATCGACGCCATGTTCCGCGGCGAGCACATCAACCTCACCGAGGATCGCGCCGTGCTCCACACCGCGCTGCGCCTCCCCGTCGACGAAGACCTCACGGTGGACGGCCAGGACGTGGCCGCCGACGTCCACGAGGTCCTCGGCCGGATGCGCGACTTCGCCACCGCGCTGCGCTCTGGCTCCTGGCTGGGAGCCTCCGGGCACACCATCAAGAAGGTGGTGAACATCGGTATCGGCGGATCGGATCTGGGTCCCGCGATGGCCGCCCAGGCTCTGCGCGCCTACGCCACCGCCGGCATCAGCGCCGAGTTCGTGTCCAATGTGGATCCGGCCGACATGGCTGCCACCCTCGAGCGCTGCGAGCCGGGCGAGACGCTCTTCATCGTCGCGTCCAAGACGTTCACCACGCAGGAGACCCTCGCCAACGCGCACGCCGCCAAGCGCTGGGTCCTCGAGGCTTTCGATGGGGATGAGAGCGCGATCGCCAAGCACTTCGTCGCCGTCTCCACGAATGCGGAGAAGGTCGCCGAATTCGGCATTGACACGAACAACATGTTCGGCTTCTGGGATTGGGTCGGCGGCCGCTACTCCGTTGACTCCGCCATTGGCCTCTCCCTCATGGCTGTCATCGGGCCGCAGGACTTCATGCGCTTCCTCGAGGGCTTCCACGCCATGGACCAGCACTTCCGCACCGCCCCCTGGGAGGAGAACATCCCGGTCCTCATGGGCCTGCTGGGCGTGTGGTACTCCAACTTCTACGGGGCCCAGACGCACGCCGTGCTCCCCTACTCCCAGGACCTCGCCCGCTTCCCCGCGTACCTCCAGCAGCTCACCATGGAGTCCAACGGCAAGTCGGTGCGCCGCGATGGTTCGGCCGTCGAGCACGGTACCGGAGAAATCTACTGGGGCGAGCCGGGCACCAACGGCCAGCACGCCTTCTTCCAGCTCATGCACCAGGGTACGAGGATGATCCCGGCGGACTTCATCGGCTTCGCGCAGCCGCACCAGGATCTCCCCACCGCCGACGGCACCGGCTCCATGCATGACCTCCTCATGGGCAACTTCTTCGCGCAGACGAAGGTCCTCGCCTTCGGCAAGACCGCGGAGGAGATCCGGGCCGAGGGGATCGCCGAGGAGATCGTGCCCCACAAGGTCATGCCGGGCAACCGCCCCACGACGACGATCCTCGCGGAACAGCTCACCCCGCAGGTTCTCGGTGCCCTCATCGCCCTCTACGAGCACATCGTGTTCGTACAGGGCGTCATCTGGGACATCAACTCCTTCGACCAGTGGGGCGTGGAGCTCGGCAAGCAGCAGGCGAATGACCTCGCTCCTGCCGTGAGCGGCGAGGCGGAGCCGGACTCCGGCGATGGCTCCACCGACTCCCTCATCGACTGGTACCGCGGCCACCGCGGCGAGGAGTAGCTCACTCCCCTTCTGAGGATCCCCGCCCCTCGGGGGAGGGCGGGGTTGAAGGGGCAGCCGCGTCGGGGGCAGCCGCGTCGGGGGCGGGCTGGCAATGGGGGCACCACCAGATGACCCGATCCTGGTTGTCCCCGCTGGTCCGGGGCCCGAGCCAGCCCGTGACAATGGGCGTCTGACAGCGTCGGCACGGCCGGTGGTTCCGCCCGAACACATATGTGCTCTCCCCGGCGCGCCGCACCCCCGTGGTGACGCGCAGGGGAGCATCACGGTTGGCCATCATGATCCGGTGCGCGCAGTCGATGATCTCCTCCACCGCGCTCGCGCCGAGCTCCCCGACGAGCCTCGCCGGGTGAACACCGCAGATGAAGCACACTTCGGCGCGGTACTCGTTGCCGATGCCCGCCACCATGCGCTGATCGAGGAGAGCTACCCCGATGGGGATCCCCGGGGACGCGAGGATCCGCGCGATGGCCTCCTCCCGGCCGCCCTCCTGCCAGTCCGGGGCGAGGATGTCGGGCCCGAGATAGCCGATCTTCTCGTAATAGCTGCGGGCGGGGAACACATCGACGCGGGCCAGCTGGTACCCGACCAGCTCAATGACCTCCTCGCCCGTGTTCCCCTCGATCTCGAGCACGACGCGCGCGGTATGCCCCGGGCGGCGCCAGCGTTCGCCCCGCCGGTGGACGTCCCAGCGCCCCTCCATCGCGAGGTGGGTGTGGAGGATGTCCTCCCCGCACTGGATGAACAGGTGCTTCCCGTAGGGCCACACCGCCTCGACGCGGCGGCCGCGGAAATCGACCGTCGCGAAGGCCGGGACCCGCAGGTCACTGCGCAGGATGATCCGCCCGGTGAGCCACTGGAGGCGACGGGCAAGCTGGTAGACGGAATCGCCTTCCGGCATGGTGTCACCTCCGTTCGTGATCTCGTCTCGTGATCGGCCTCGCAGCGTGCGCTACTCAGCGGCGGGTCCACCGTCGGGGAGGCCGCGGCACCCCGCGCGGTCCGCGGGGAATGTCGGTGTCCTGAGCGCGTTCGTGCAGGCCAGGGGCACCTGGTCCCTCACCCTCCGTCGGACTATCCGAGAGCTCGCTCAGCGCCTCCGTCATGCTACGCCCCCGGCGCGGGGCTGGCCCGCGGTTGCTCCGTCGTGACATACCCGGGCTACTCGGCTGGCGGCGGATGCTGATCCCCCGGGGTGTGAGCCGAAGTCCGGCGGCGCTGATGAGCTGGGCGCACGCGGGCTGGAGGACGTCCTCGCCGTCGATGCTTTCCACCGTGAAGGGCTCCATGCGCCCGCGGCTGACGGCGTCCTGCACGGCGGCGATCGCCATGCGCAGGACCTCGGGCTTCTCCAGGGGAGCGCCCTCGCCGCCGAGGCGCAGCGTGCGCCCGCCCCGGCTGAGATAGGCCATGAGTACCCCGTCGCACAGCACCACGAGGGCGCCCGCCGCCCGCTGTGCCCCGGCGATGGTCCACGGAATGCTCGCCCCGTAGGGGTTCGCGGGGTCCACCGCGGCGAGCAGCACCGCCTCCGGGTGATGGCTTCCCGACGGCCACCCCTCGGCGTCGGGCGAGTCGTCAAGCCCCCGGAGCCTGTCAATGATGGCGGGGGTGGAGAATTGCGCGGCGCCTAGCCCGTCGACGAGGTAGCCGCGCAGGGCCCGGCCGTGATCCTCGAAGTTGCTGAGGATGCGGTAGGCCATGCTGAAGCCGCCGGGGGTGTCCTCGGCGACGATGCTCCCGCGCGTGACCACCCCGTAGCGGTCGAGCCATGCCTCCCCGTGCGCGAGGGAGCGGCTGGCGGAATCCGTATCCGGGGAAGGCGCCAGAGACCAGCGTCCGCGCAGGTCAGGTGGGGTGCTGGCGGTCGAGGCCGCCTGCACCTGCTGGTGGAAGCTCGTCCGCCCCATCCGCAGGCGGGTGCGCTGCGGACGCCGGCGCGTGCGGTGAGCCCTGCTGCCGGCCCGCCCCTGCTGGGACAGGCGGACCCGAATGGGCTCCATGCTGTCCGGGGAGACCAGCCCCACCTCTACGAGGTCCCACATGGCGGCCCGGGCTTCCTCCATCGTGGCCGTCACCTCGTGGAGGATGTCGCTCACGTGGTAGGCCCCGCCGCGGCCCAGCACGTCGAGAATGCTGCGCTGGATGGGTGAGAGCGTCGGTTCCTCATCGAGAATCGGAGTGAGCTGCTCGGCATAATCCGCCGGGAGCAGCATGATCCACGGGTCCTGCGCCCCGGCGCTTCCCGCCCCGAGGATGAGGACCTCGCCCTGGCGGGTGAGCTCGTCGAGGAAGTCCGGCTGGTAGTCGGCGACGCGGCTGGGCAGAATCATGCTCTCCCACGCCGACGCCGGCAAGCGCACACCCGCCAGCTGCTCGATGGCGGCGAAGGTGCCGTCGACGCCCGAGAGCTCCCCGCTCCCGCCGACCCGGGCGATCCCATGCCACTGGGTGAGGAAGCGCGCGAGGGCCGTCGTGGAAATCGGCTGCATGTGGGATCTCGCCTGCGCCAAACCCCGCGAGCGCAGTATCTTCAGCACGTGGCGGGCGCAGAATTCCCGCTCCGTGCAGCCCTGCCGGAAATGGCCCTCGACGAGGTCCCCGCGCTGGGTAAGCCCCTGCAACACTGTGTGTGCAGCAGACACTCCGAGCCCGAAGATCTCACCCACCTCCTGGGCGGTCACCGGGCCGCGGGAGCGGGCGCAGCGGCCCACCAGCTGTTCGAGAGCGTCGGGCACGGTCTCCGTCGCGGCGGGCACCCCGGGCGGCACCGGGATTCCCAGGCCATCGCGCAGCAGCGGCGCGTCCTCAACGATCGCCAGGTGCTCTCGCTCCGCGATGCGCACGCGCATGACGCGGCCGCGGGTTTCCTGTTCGGTGCGGGCCAGGGGATCCGCAAAGGCGCAGTGGCGCTCGAGCTCCGCCACGGGGATCGGCCCCGTGGCCCGCAGGACGTCCACGAGCTCCTCCGGGTGCCGGGCCTGGCGCCCCGGTGCCGTGTGCTGAAGCTCCGCGTGGACCTCCTCGATGAGCTCCGGGTCCAGCAGATTGCGCAGCTCCACATCCCCCAGGAGCTGGCGGAGGAGCTCCGGGTCGAGCGAAAGCGCCGCCGCCCGCTTCTCCGCGAGCGGACTATCCCCCTCATACATGAAGGCGCCGGTGTACGTGAACAGCAGGGAGGCAGCGAAGGGGCTCGGCTGATCCACCGTGACCTCCGCGATCCGCACGCGGCGTTGCTCGAGGTCCCGCAGGAGGGCGCCGAGGGCGTCGAGGTCATACACATCGTGGAGGCACTCGCGCACCGTCTCCAGGATGATGGGAAAGCTCGGGTAGCGCCGGGCAACGTCGAGGAGCTGCGCCGCCCGCTGCCGCTGCTGCCACAGGGGAGCCCGCTTCCCCGGCCGAGTCCGCGGAAGCAGCAGGGCCCGCGCCGCGCACTCGCGGAAGCGGGAGGCGAAGAGCGCCGAGTCCCCCACCCGCGCGACGATGAGGTCCCGCGCCTCCTCCGGATCCAGGTGGAAGAGCGCCGCCGAGGGGATCTCCTCCCCCTCCGGCACACGCAGCACGATGCCATCGTCCCCGCTCACCGGCTGGGCGTCGATGCCCTTCTCCTGCGACATCCTCGCCCCGACGGCCAGCGCCCACGCCGCATTGACCGCCCGCCCATAGGGGGTGTGCAGGACCAGCCGCCAATCGCCCACCTCATCGCAGAAGCGCTCGAGGACCAGCGTGCGCTCATCCGGCACAATGCCCGTGGCCTCCTCCTGGCCGGCGAGGAAAGCACGGATATTTCGCCGCGCGTTCTCGTCGAGGTCCATCCCCTCCAGCAGGCTCGGGTTCGCCGCGACCTCACGTCGGAAAGCGCCCACTGCCCTGCCGAGCTCGGCGGGGCGGCCGGCGTCGTCGCCATTCCAAAAGGGCAGGCGGCCCGTGTGGCCCGGGGCGGGGCTCACCATGACGTGGTCCTTGGTGATCTCCTCGATCCGCCAGCTCGACGCCCCCAGCGTGAATGTGTCCCCCACGCGGCATTCGTAGACCATCTCCTCATCGAGCTCGCCGACGCGCCGCGGGGACTTCTCCTCCTCCTGCCCCACGAGGAAGACCCCGAACATCCCGCGATCCGGGATCGTGCCGCCGCTCGTGACCGCCACGCGCTGGGCGCCGGGCCGGGCGCTCAGCCGCCCCGACACCCGATCAAAATTCACGCGGGGGCGCAGCTCCGCAAAGTCCGTCGAGGGATACACCCCGCTGACCAGGTCCATCACCGCATCAAAAGCCGATCGGGGCAACTCCCGGTACGGATCCGCCCGCCGAACCCAGTACCACCACTCCTCCACATCGATGTCCTCGACGGCCACCGCCGCGATGGTCTGCTGAGCAAGCACATCGAGCGCATTGCGCGGAACCTGAAGTTCCTCGATCTGCCCGGCGCGCATCCGTTGGGCGATCACCGCGGTATTGAGCACGTCCGCACGATGCTTGGGATAGAACACCCCATGGGACACGCGGCCGACGCCATGCCCGGCGCGCCCCACCCGCTGCAAGCCCGATGCCACCGAGGGCGGGGACTCCACCTGCACGACGAGGTCCACGGCCCCCATGTCGATCCCCAGCTCGAGGGAGGACGTCGCGACCACCGCTTTGATCTTTCCCTCCTTGAGGAGGCGCTCCGTCTCCGCCCGCTCATCCTTCGACACGGAACCGTGGTGGGCCCGGGCGATGAGCTGCGGGGCCTGCCCCGCCACGTCCACCGACTTCATGAGCTGCGCCGGGTCCCGCCGCCGCGGGGCACTGAGGGCCTCGGGGTCGTGGTCGAGGGCCCACAGCTCGTTGAGCCGGGAGGTGAGCCGCTCGGCGCTACGCCGGGAGTTGACGAAGACGAGCGTCGATCGCGCCCCCATGATGTCCTCATAGAGCTCCCGCTCGATGAAAGGCCACATCGAGCCCTGCGTCGGGAGCGCCGACTCCCCCGCCCCCTCCGGCTGGGCATCCGCCGACATGCCGGTGCGGTCATCAATCGTGAGGTCCCCGATGCGGGAGCCCGGCTCCGGAGCGGGGAGATTCGCCATGTCCTCGACGGGCACGCGCACCTGAAGCTCCCACTCCTTCGTGCTCGGCGGGGCGACGATCTCCACCGGCCGATCTCCTCCGAGGAAGGAGGCCACCGCCTCCGGCGGGCGCACCGTCGCCGACAGCCCGATCCGCTGGAGCGTGCCCCCGTTGTTCTCCACGAGGCGGCTCAGCCTCTCCAGCGTCAGCGCCAGGTGGGAGCCCCGCTTGGAGCCCGCAAGCGCGTGAATTTCGTCGACGATCACCGTCGTCACCTCAGTGAGAATCCCCTTCGCCTTCGAGGTGAGCATGAGGTAGGCGGACTCCGGCGTGGTGATGAGGATGTCCGGCGGCGTGCGGACCTGCCGGGCGCGCTCCGCCGGCGGCGTGTCCCCCGAGCGCACCCCCACGGTGATCGAGGGCATGTCCAGCCCCAGGCGCTCGGCTGTCCGCGCGATTCCCGTGAGCGGGGCCCGCAGATTGTTCTCGACGTCCACCCCCAGCGCCTTGAGCGGTGAGATATAGAGCACTTTTACCCCGTGATCGCCGATGGGCGTGGCCCCAGGGTGATGAGTCTCCCGAAGCGGGAGTTCCGCCTGCCCCGTCGGCTCGACGAGCGCGTTCAGCGCCCACAGGAACGCGGCGAGAGTCTTTCCGGAGCCGGTCGGGGCGATGACGAGGGCGTGGTGCCCATCGGCGATCCGCTGCCACGCTTCCGCCTGGACCGCCGTGGGACGCTCAAAGACGTCCCGAAACCACGTAGCAACCTGTGGTCGGAAGCGGTCAAGCACGGAATCGGTCATAATGCCACATGCTAGTCAACGCATTAGAATAATCCGCATGACTGCACAGATTGATGATGCCCGGTTGACCAAGTTGCTTGCACAGGGGACGGGGGAGATTCTCAAAGGCGTCCGCGGGGTGGGGCTGCTTCGGGGTCGCAACCTGGGGGATGCCGGCGATGACCTCGCCCAAAACTGGATCGCCCGGGTCCTCGAACAGCACCGCCCGGACGATGGCTTCCTCTCCGAGGAGGCCGCCGATAACCCCGAGCGGCTCACCAAGGACCGCGTCTGGATCATCGACCCCCTTGACGGCACGAAGGAGTTCGCCACCGGACGCCAGGATTGGGCCGTCCACATCGCTCTCGTCGACAAGGGCCACCCCATCCACGCGGCGGTGAACCTCCCCGACCTGGGCGTCGTTTTTGACTCCTCCGAGGCCCGCGCCGTGAGCGGCCCCTTCGCCCGGAAGATTGCCATTTCCCACAACCGCCCGCCGGAGGTGGCCCTCCACGTGGCGGAGAAGCTGGGCTTCAGCACAGAGGCCATCGGCTCCGCGGGTGCAAAGGCCATGCACGTCTTGCTCGGTGATTACGACGCCTACATCCACGCCGGCGGCCAGTACGAGTGGGACTCCGCCGCCCCGGTGGGCGTGTCCCTCGCGGCGGGCCTGCACTGCTCCCGCCTCGACGGCTCGGAGCTCACCTACAACCACAAGGACACCTACCTCCCGGACGTCCTCATCTGCCGGCCCGAGCTCAAGGATGAGATCCTCGGCATCATCGCCGATTTCCAGAAGTCCGCCGACTCCCACGAGGGCTAACACACCATGGGCGACGCCGTCTCCACCGAACGCTACAGTCCGCTCCAGCGCACCCGCTATCGGGAGCGCCTCGCAGAGGACCTCGAGACCTTTGACCGCCACCTCCAGCGCGCCGAGTTCGACGACGCCGGCAGCATCGGCCTCGAACTCGAGCTCAACCTCATTGACTCGGCCGGACAGCCGGCCGCCGTCGGCCCCCGCGTCCTCGAGTCGCTCTCGGGGGACGACGAGTTCCAGTCGGAGATCGGCGCGTTCAACGTGGAGCTCAACCATCCGGTCGTCGACATGCGCGGGGACGGCCTGGAGCGCATGGAGCGCGGCGTGGCCGCCCGGATTGAGCGGGTGCGCGAGGCCGCGGCCCAGCACGGCGCTCGCCCGGTGATGATCGGGACGCTTCCCACCCTCACCTCGGATTTCCTGGAGTCCGAGGAGTGGATGACCCCGGAGAACCGCTACCGGGCGCTCAACAACGCGATCATGGAATCCCGCGGCGAGCTCGTGCGCATCGACCTCGCTGACCGGGAGCATCTGCACCGCGAGTTCCATGACATCGCCCCCGAGGCCTCCTGCACTTCCATGCAGCTCCACCTGCAGGTCTCCCCCTATGACTTCGCCGCCGCGTGGAACGCCTCCCAGGCGGCGGCCGCCTCTCAGGTGGCCCTCTCGGCGAATTCGCCGCTCTTCCTCGGCCACCAGCTGTGGCACGAGTCCCGGATCCCCGTCTTCACACAGTCCATCGACACGCGCACGGCCGAGCTCCAAAACCAGGGAGTACGCCCGCGCGTGTGGTTCGGGGAACGGTGGATCACCAGCGTCTTCGACCTCTTCGAGGAGAACGTCCGCTACTTCTCCCCGCTTCTCCCCGAATCCCGCGAGGCCTCCGGAACGCCCGTGGTCCAGGGCGGCACCCC
Source organism: Corynebacterium uropygiale (assembly GCF_021568315.1). Taxonomy (GTDB): domain Bacteria; phylum Actinomycetota; class Actinomycetes; order Mycobacteriales; family Mycobacteriaceae; genus Corynebacterium; species Corynebacterium uropygiale. The sequence continues at coordinate 19,759 of NZ_JAKGSI010000003.1, read as the reverse complement.
AGCACTCCACTACCTCAACCTGCATAACGGCACCGTGTGGCGCTGGAACCGGCCCATTTATGCGCCGGCCCCTCGCTCCTCCGAGGGCCCGGCGCACCTGCGCGTGGAGAACCGTCTGCTGCCGGCTGCCCCGAGTGTCCTCGACGCCATCGCGGATGCTGCCTACTACTACGGACTCGTCCACGACCTCATCCGCGACACCCGCCCGGTGTGGTCCCGGCTCGGCTTCGCGGAGGCGGAGCACAACTTCACCTCGGCTGCCCGCGCGGGCATCCACGCCCGCCTGGCCTGGCCCACCCTCGGGCGCGTCGACGCCGCCGACCTCATCCTCGACTACCTCCTCCCCCGCGCCCGACGCGGCCTAGAATATCTCGAGGTGGACCGCCCGCTCATCGACCGCTACCTGGGCGTCATCGCCGAGCGAGCCCGGCTGCGCAGCAATGGCGCCACCTGGCAGCTGCGCACCCTGCGCTCGCTGGTCCCGCTCAATTCCCTCCCGCAGAGCCCTGAGCGGTCGGCGGCGCTCGCGGAGCTCGTCGAGCGCTACGTGGCCCTTCAGGCCACTGGCGAGCCGGTGCACACCTGGCGAGTAGAGTCGTGAGGCATGACAGCGCCCATCCCCACCCCCTATGAGGATCTCCTCCGTCATATCGCGGAGCATGGCACGCCGAAGGCTGATCGCACAGGCACCGGCACAACGAGTGTGTTCGGCGCCCAGCTGCGCTATCACCTGGCGGATGGATTCCCCCTCTTGACGACGAAGAAGATCCACGTCCGCTCCGTCGTCGGGGAACTCCTCTGGTTCCTGCGCGGGGACTCCAACGTCCGCTGGCTCCAGGAGCACGGGATCCGCATCTGGAACGAATGGGCTGATGAGGACGGCGAGCTCGGCCCCATCTACGGCGTCCAGTGGCGCAACTGGCCCACGCCCGACGGCCGCCACATCGACCAGCTGGCCGGCGCCCTCGATCTGCTCCGTCGAGACCCCAACTCCCGCCGCAACATCGTGAGCGCGTGGAATGTCTCCGACCTCGAATCCATGGCGCTGCCCCCGTGCCACCTGCTGTTCCAGTTCTACGTCGCCGACGGCGCCCTGAGCTGCCAGCTCTACCAGCGCAGCGCGGATATGTTCCTCGGCGTGCCTTTCAACATCGCCTCCTATTCGCTGCTCACGCACATGATGGCCCAGCAGGCGGGCCTCACGGTCGGCGATTTCATCTGGACCGGCGGGGACTGCCACATCTATGACAACCACCGCGAGCAGGTCGCCCTCCAGCTCTCCCGGGAACCGCGCCCCTACCCCACCCTCGAGCTCCGCCGCGCCGCGGACCTCTTCTCCTACGACTTCGACGACATCTCCTTCACCGGCTACGACCCGCACCCCACCATCCGCGCCACGGTGTCGGTCTAATGGCTTACTCCGCGATCTGGGCCCAATCCCTCGACGGCATCATCGGCGACGGCCACAGCATGCCCTGGCACCTCCCCGAGGACCTCGCGCACTTCAAGGAGCTCACCTCCGGCTCCCCGGTCATCATGGGCCGGCGAACCTGGCTGAGCCTCCCCCCGCGATTCCGCCCGCTCCCCGGCCGCGAGAATGTCGTGCTCTCCACCCGGGCCCCCGGCCCCTGGTCCGAGGGGGCCACGGTCTGCTCCCGCGAGCATCTGCCCGGCGAGGGGTGGATCATGGGCGGCGGCCAGGTCTATCACGACTTCCTCCCCCTCTGCGAGCGCCTCGAGATCACCCTCGTCCGCATCCGCCTCGCGGACAGCCACCCCACAGCCCCGCTCGTGGCGGCGCCCCCACTCCCGGAGGACGCCCACCTCGCCCAAGACTCCGGCTGGCTCCACTCCCCCAAGGGCCGCCTGCTCCCGGGCTTTTCCGTCGACCCCGACGCCCAGCCCGGTCTCGACTACCGCTTCCTCCGCTACCACCAATCCCTGCCCTGAGCAGCCCTTCCCCCAGCGAATTCCATCCCGTGAGACCCGTGCGGTAGGCTGTTCTGGCATGCCCCAGTAGCTCAGTGGATAGAGCACCGCTCTCCTAAAGCGGGTGTCGCTGGTTCGAATCCAGTCTGGGGCACTTTTCGTGTGATCGTGCTTACGACAGCCACCACCGCGCCGCCCTCCAGTTCCGGTGATCCACCCGCCGCGGGGTAAGGTCGTCCCTATGCGTCACGACGTCCTCACAACGATGGCCCTGGGCCCCCAATGGCTCGACCCGATGTATCTTCTCTCCGGCTCGGGGCCTTTCGGAGGGGCTATCCTCCCGGTGCTCTTCCTCATTGTTTTCATTGAGTCGGGGCTTCTCTTCCCCCTTCTGCCCGGTGATTCCCTCCTCTTCACGGCGGGCCTCCTGGCGAACCAGCCCGACCCCTTCGCACCGTTGTGGCTGGTCATGGTTGTGTGCCCGATCGCGGCGATCCTCGGCGACCAGGTGGGCTATTGGATCGGGCATAAGTTCCACCCGATGCTCCGCCATCGCCCCGATGGCCGCATCTTCAAGCAGGAGTATGTCCGCAAGACAGAGGACTTCTTCGACAAGTACGGCCCCCTCACGATCATCCTCTGCCGTTTTGTGCCGATCGTCCGCACCTACGCTCCCCTCGTGGCCGGCATGGCGGGCATGAAGTGGCGGACGTTCATCACGTATAACGTCATCGGCGGCATCCTGTGGGGTTCGGGCGTGGTCGCTCTGGGTGCTCTGCTGGGTCAGATCACCTTCGTCCGCGAGAACATCGAGGCGATCTTCCTCCTCATCGTGTTCATCTCGATCATCCCGGGCATCGTGGGCGGCCTCAAGGGCCTGAAGAACAAGAAGAACCCCGAGGCGGAGGAGTCTCTCTCCTAGCCTCGGGGTTCGAGGGTGCTGCGCTCAGCGATTCGGGATCGAAGGGTGTGCGCAGGCTGAGCGCAGCGAGTGCGGTTAGTGGGCGACGGGGGCTTCCACGCCGACGCCAGTGAGCGAACGCACTTCCATCTCCGCCTGGAGGTGGTCGAGGTTCTCCGGCTTGGTGAGGATGGAGCCCAGCCAGCCGGCGAGGAAGGCCAGCGGAATCGACACGATGCCGGGGCTGCTCAGCGGGAAGATCGCGAAGTCCAGGCTCGGGATCATGGAGGTCTTCGCTCCCGACACCGCCGGGGACAGAATGATGAGCAGCAGCGCGCTGCCGAGTCCGGTGTAGATGGAGCAGACCGCCCCCACCGTGTTGAATCGCTTCCAGTACAGGGAGTACAGGATGGTCGGCAGGTTCGCGGAGGCCGCGATGGCGAAGGCCAGGGAGACGAGGAAGGCCACGTTCTGCTTCATCGCGAGGATGCCGAGGACGATTGCGAGGATACCGATGACCACGACGGTCGCCCGGGACACCTTCACCTGCTCCTCCTCCGTCGCCTCTCCGTTACGGATGACCGCCGCATAAATGTCATGCGCGACGGATGCGGAGGCGGTAATCGCCAGCCCCGCCACGACGGCCAGCACGGTAGCGAAGGCCACCGCCGCGATCGCCGCCATGAAGATGGATCCGCCCAGTTCGAGGGCCAGGAGCGGGGCGGCTGCGTTGGCCCCGCCCGGGGCGTTGTGCACCCGATCCGGCCCAACGAGCGCCGCAGCTCCGAAGCCGAGGACCAGGGTCATGAGGTAGAAGGATCCGATGAGGACGATCGCCCAGGTCACGGACTTCCGGGCTTCCGTCGCGGTGGGAACGGTGTAGAAGCGCATGAGCACGTGCGGCAGGCCCGCGGTGCCAAGCACCAGGGAGATACCGAGGGAGATGAAGTCAAGGTCCTTCGCCAGGGTGCCGCCGTACTTCATGCCCGGGGACAGGATGGCCTCCGCCGCGTAACCCTCCTTGGCGATGGTCTCCGAGTTCGCGTGGGTCTCCACTGCCTGCTGAAGCAGGGTCCCCATACCGCCGCGCACCATGATGAAGACAAGGACGGTCATGACCACCACGCCCGTGACCAGCAGCACGGCCTTAATCATCTGGACATACGTCGTGCCCTTCATACCACCGATGAGGACATACACAATCATGATGACGCCCACGATGCCGACGACCACCGCCTGGGCAGTATCCCCGTGGATGTTGAGCAGCACGGAGACGAGGGCGCCAGCGCCCGCCATCTGCGCGATGAGGTAGAAGAGAGACACGAAGAGGGTGCCGAAGGCCGCGGCCACGCGCACCGGCTTCTGCCGGAGGCGGAAGCTCAGGACGTCCGCCATCGTGAAGCGCCCGACGTTGCGAAGCGGCTCCGCCACGAGAAGCAGGGCGACCAGCCAGGCGACGAAGAATCCAATGGAGTACAGGAAGCCGTCGTAACCGCTGAGGGCGATTGCGCCGACGATGCCGAGGAAGGACGCGGCGGACAGGTAGTCACCAGCGATAGCGAGGCCGTTCTGGGTTCCGGTGAAGGACGCGCCGCCGGTATAGAAGTCGGAGGCTTCCTTCGTGCTCTTCCCCGCGCGCATGACGACGGCCATCGTGAAGATGATGAAGACGAGGAAGACAGCGATGTTGAGCAGCGGGTTTCCGCTCCCCTCCGTTGTGCTCTCTGCGAGGAATGTGGTCATCATGCGGGAGTCACCTGGCCTTCCATCTCAGCGCGGATTGCAGCCGCCTTGGGCTCGATGTTCTTGTTGGCATATTTCACGTAGGCCCACGTGATGAGGAATGTGGTGACGAACTGCAGCACCCCCAGCCACAGCCCAACATTCATCCCCAGGAAGGGCACGCCCATCGTGCTCGGAAGGAAGATGGAGAGGAGTACGTACATGACGTACCACAGGAAGAAGGCCACCGACATGGGGAAGGTGAAGGAACGGTAGGCGCTACGGAGGGCCTGGAATTCCTCACTCTTCTGCATGGCTTGGAAGTCTTCCGTGCTTGGTTGCCTTCGCTGCGTGGCAGCTTCAGTATTGACGCTCATCGCTGTCACTTCTCGCTTTCATTTCGGTCAGTGTGGCCCCATGCGGTGAATTCCCACACGCTGTTGTGTGTCGATGACCACACACTGGGCTTCACCACAAGTTACCTAATTCACTCAGCAATCTTTAAGTGCATATCCCCACTCTCCCTCAGTACTACCCCCGTCGCCGCTCCCCCAACGCTGTGACCTGCGCCTCAAGAAATCTCTGCGCCGCCGCAGCACCCCCGCCCCGGATCATTCTGCGAATCTTGCGAATCTCCTCCGGGGTTCCCTTTGCCATCTTCACACCGACGACGTCACCCGCTCGCCCCACCCTGAACACGCGAAAACCGCGCCTCCCTACTGGGGATGGCGCGGCGTCGATGCCCCACGGGGCTAGCGCTGTGGCTACTGCTCGCTGTCCTGCTCTGCGGGCCACGTGCGCGGATCGTTGAAAATGCGTCCAAAGCCCCGCTCGTGATCGAGCGCGGAGATCCTCTCGATCTGCTCCTCAGAGAGCTCATAGTCGAAGATCCCGATATTCTCCGCCAGCCGCTCCTCGCGCGCGGACTTCGGGATGGTGATAATCCCCAGCTGGGTTTGCCACCGCAGCATGACCTGGGCGGGCGAACGCCCCACCTGATCCGCGATATCCGCAATCACCGGGTTCTGCAGAAGGATGCCGCGCCCCAGCGGGGACCACGCCTCCGTCTTGATCCCTTTCTCAGCGTGGTAAGCACGCAGGTCCTGCTGGGAGAAGCCCGGATGGAGCTCCACCTGGTTGACCGCGGGAACGATCCCCGTGCGCTCGATGAGTTCGTCGAGAACCTCCTCATAGAAGTTCGCCACACCGATGCTCTGCACAGTCCCCAGACCCTGGATCCGCGCGATGGATTCGAAGGTCTCGACGAACTTCCCCAACTGCGGGTAGGGCCAGTGAATGAGGAAGAGATCGAGGTAATCGAGCCCCAACCGGTGCAGCGATTCCTGGAAGGACTCCGCCGCCTCCGCCGAGCCGTGGTGGCTGTGCCACACCTTGGAGGTCACGAAGAGCTCTTCGCGCTCCACATCTCCGGCGGCGATAGCATCCCGGATGGCCTGCCCCACAGCCTCCTCGTTGCCATAAATGGCCGCCGTATCGATGTGCCGGTAGCCCAGCTCGATGGCGCGGCGAACCGTGCGGATGCACTCCTCCCCCTTGAGCTGCCAGGTCCCCAGCCCCACGATGGGGATCTCAGTGCCGTCATTGAGTGTCACGGTCGGTGCGAGAGTAGTCATGCCCTCCATTGAACACTCTTCACGACGAACGCGCCGCCACCCCACGTCATGAGGGCAGCTGCGCAGAACAGCGCACGATGTGGGGGGGTACTTCCACTGCCCCCACGTGGGCGTGGCCCCCTAGGCCCCGACCTTGAGAAGGTCGATGATGAACACGAGCGTGCGGCCGCCCAGCGGGTGCGCACCGTTGGCGGGACCATAGGCCTTTTCGGGGGGAATGACGAGCTTACGACGCCCGCCCACCTTCATCCCCGGGATGCCTTCCTGCCACCCCTGGATGAGGCCATTGAGCGGGAAGCTGATGCTCTGGCCACGATCCCAGGAGGAGTCGAACTCCTGCCCAGATTCATAGTCGACGCCGACGTAGTGGACCTCAACCTGGTCCTGGGGCTGTGCCTCATCCCCGTCTCCTACCACGAGATCCTCGATGACCAAGTCCTTGGGGGCCGGGCCAGTCGGGGCGTCAATGTGCGGTTTCTCCATGGGACGAATACTCCTCCGATTGGGATCATGTCAGGTGACCTTAGGCCTTGAGGGGCACACGCGTGCACGCCCCTCATGAGAAAAGGCCAGATGAGTCAGCACCACATTATAGAGTGGCGCGGGCTCACCTGGCCCTCAGGGGCTCTTTAGCCCCATCCGCCGAGTTTCTTAGCGCTGGTCACGGGGGGTGACGGCGCGCTGAGTCTCACCAGTGTAAATCTGGCGCGGGCGGTTGATCTTGGTGTTCATCTCGAGCTGCTCGCGGTAGTGAGCGATCCAGCCCGGGAGGCGGCCGATGGCAAACAGGACGGTGAAGAAGTCCGTCGGGAAGCCCATGGCGCGGTAGATGAGGCCGGTGTAGAAGTCGACGTTCGGGTAGAGCTTGCGCTGGATGAAGTAGTCATCCTTGAGCGCGATCTCCTCCAACTCGATGGCGAGGTCGAGGAGGTGGTCGCCGCCCAGGTGCTCGAGCACCTCGTGGGCGGTCTCCTTGACGATCGCGGCGCGCGGGTCGTAGTTCTTGTAGACCCGGTGGCCGAAGCCCATGAGGCGGACGCCCTTCTCCTTGTTCTTCACGCGGGTCATGAAGTCGGTCGCGTCGCCACCGTGGTTGGTGTGGATGTCCTCCAGCATCTCGAGAACGGCCTGGTTGGCACCACCGTGGAGCGGGCCAGACAGGGCGTTGATACCGCCGGCCACGGCCACGAACATGTTGGCCTGAGCGGAACCGATCATGCGGACGGTGGAGGTGGAGCAGTTCTGCTCGTGGTCCGCGTGGAGGATGAGGAGCTTGTCCAGCGCCTTCACCATGACCGGGTCCACCTCATAGGGCTCGGTCGGGTAACCGAACATCATGCGGAGGAAGTTCTCGCGGGCGTTGAGGGAGTTGTCCGGGTACATGTACGGAACACCCTTGGATGCACGGTAGGCGTACGCCGCGAGCATCGGGACCTTCGCCATGAGGCGGACGGTCGCCTTGTCCAGCTGCGCCTCATCGAGCGGATCCAGCTGGTCCTGGTAGTAGGTGGACAGAATGTTCACGGAGGAGGCCAGCACGGACATCGGGTGCGCGTTCCGGGGGAACACGCGGAACTGGGACTTGAAGTCCTCGTCCAGCAGGGTGTGGTGGCGGATCTCGCTGTTAAACTCTGCGAGCTCCTCGGCGTTCGGCAAGGCGCCCTTGATGAGCAGGTAGGACACCTCGTTAAAGGTGGCGTTCTCCGCCAGGTCGGCGATGTCATAACCGCGGTAGCGAAGGATACCGTTTTCACCGTCGATGTAGGTGATCTTGGATTCGGTCGAACCAGTGCTCACGTAGCCCGGATCAAAGGTGACCAAACCGGTTTCGTTCAGAAGCTTGCTGAAGTCGATGCCGTCGTTACCCTGGGTGGCCTTCTTGATGGAAGTCTCGAACTCACCACCGGGGTACTGAAGCACTACCTTCTCGTTGTTGTCAGAAGCCACGTTCTCCCTTTCCCTACACGAGTTTGGAATCTGAGATATCACCTTTTGGGGTCATTCTCACGTTAACCAATGACGCTATACCGTCCGGCCGCAGAACGCGATACGGGCCCCGGAGCACACCCCCACAGGGGACGCGTTCCGACGTTCGCCGCCACCGCGGCGGATGCTAGCGCCGTTCACTTGTCTCTCCATGCTCCCAAGTCCACAGCATTGCCGCAGCTCAGCGAGCCGCATGGCGGGGCCCGAGACATGGAATACGGCACATTTTAACAGATTGTGTGACAGCCGCCATTGTTCACGGGAGAAAAATTCCGCTCCGCACCCTCACCTGCCAGCACTGGCCGCACTACCCCCGCTCACCACCCCCATCCCTGGGAACATAGCGAAAGAAAACGCTCCGCTCCACGTCAGGCCGTTAAACTTAAGGCACACAAACAGATCACCCCTCAGCAGGAAAGCGCAGCGAGCACACATGAGTGACGCATCGTCCCAGTTCATCCTCCCTGATCACCTCTGCCCCAGCGATGGCCGCTTCGGTTGCGGCCCGTCCAAGGTTCGGCCCGAGCAGATTGACGCTATCGTCTCCGGGGCCACGTCCATCATCGGCACCTCGCACCGCCAGGCCGCGGTGAAGGATGTTGTGGGCTCTGTTCGCGAGGGCCTCGGGTCCCTCTTCTCCCTCCCCGAGGGCTATGAGATCGTCCTCTCCCTCGGCGGGGCCACCGCCTTCTGGGATGCGGCCACCTTCGGCCTCATCGCCACGAAGTCCGCGCACCTCGTCTACGGCGAGTTTTCGGGGAAGTTCGCCACCGCAGCCCGCAAGGCCCCGTGGCTCGACGAGCCCACCATCATCGAGTCGGAGCCCGGCACCGCCCCGGAGCCGCAGGCCGTCCCGGGGGCCGATGTCATCGCCTGGGCACACAACGAGACGTCCACGGGCGCCATGGTCCCGGTCACCCGCCCCGAGGGCTCTGAGGACTCGCTCATCGTCATCGACGCGACCTCGGGCGCCGGCGGCCTGCCCGTCGACATGAAGGACGCGGACGTCTATTACTTCTCCCCGCAGAAGTGCTTCGCCTCCGACGGCGGCCTGTGGCTCGCCGCCATGTCCCCCGCCGCGATCGAAAGGATCGCCCAGCTCAACTCCGATGAGGATCGTTTCATCCCGGCTTTCCTCAACCTGCAGACCGCCGTCGAGAACTCTCGGAAGAACCAGACGTACAACACCCCGGCTGTCGCGTCGCTGCTCATGCTCAACGCCCAGGTCACCTGGATGAATGAGAATGGTGGCCTCGACGGCATGGTGGAGCGCACCCGCCGGAGCTCCTCGGCACTGTACTCCTGGGCGGAGAAGCGCCCGGAGGCCTCGCCCTTCGTCGCTGACCCGGAGAAGCGTTCGCTGGTGGTCGGCACGATTGATTTCGATGAGTCCATTGATGCGGCTGCGCTCGCGAAGATCCTGCGCTCTAACGGGATTCTCGATATTGAGCCTTATCGCAAGCTGGGCCGTAATCAGCTGCGTATCGGAATGTTCCCGGCGATTGAATCGGAGGATATCGAGATCCTCACGCAGGCTATCGATTATGTCCTGGATGAGGGTGGCGCCCGTTCCGCAGTGCGTTAAAGTGAAAAGCTGAGTACCTGCCCACCAGACGAAGGAGATCACATGCGTGAGCTTGTCCTCGTCCGCGAGGAATCAACTCCCAGCTCTCTGGTCTTCCGGCTCGCAGCGCCGGAGGGCGAGACGGAGGAGCAGTTCTTCCTCGAGGTCACCAGTGATATCCGCGCGATCTTGCTCGACGACTCCGCCGGCTCCGCCGAGGACCAGGACGGCGCCTCGACCGCAGCCCCAGGAGACCCGGACAAGCCCGCAGCCTCCTCCGCGGAGGGCAGCACGGACTCTCAGAACCCCGTTTCGGAGGGCCAGGGTGAGGGCTCCGGCTCGACGCGCGTCGGGCTGCACACCACCCCGCCCTCTCCGAAGCGCGAGCCGGACCCCGCGCTCTCCGCTCCACTGACGATGCGCCCCCGGGAAATCCAGGAGAAGATCCGCGCGGGCGCCAGCGTGACGGAGCTCGCCGAGGCCATGGGCGTGGCCGAGTCGCGCGTCGAGGTCTTCGCCTACCCCGTCCTGCAGGAGCGGGCGCGCATCGCAGAGATGGCGAAGCAGGCCCATCCGGTTCGCGACGACGGCCCCGCCAAGCTCAACCTCTTCGAGGTCCTTGCCACGGCGCTCGCCGCCCGCGGGCACGACCTTGCCGATGCCAGCTGGGACGCATTCCGTGAGACCTCTGGGCAGTGGGTCGTCACGGTGACGTGGACGGTGGGACTCAGCGAGAATGTCGCCGAGTGGACCCTCCACAACCACACCACCTCCTCCGCGACGGCGGTCGCCCGCAATGGTGTTGCCGCCGACCTCACGGACCCCGACTTCGTCCAGCCCGTGCGCTCCCTCACCTCGGTCCACCGCTGGGATGAGGAGGATGAACCCGTCGAGCAGCACCGGCCGACCCTCACCACGGTGAGCGGCCAGCAGGAGGACGAGTCCGCCACCGAGCGCACCCGGGACGATATTCCCCCCGTTGAGGCCGACTCCGAGCCCGCCGAGGAAGACCAGAGCTCCCATGAGGCGAACGACGAGGACGACCTGCTCCAGCACCCCGACCCCGAGAACTCCCCCTCCAAGCGGCGCCGCCGGGCGGTGACACCGCACTGGGAGGACGTCCTCCTCGGGGTGCGCGCCAACACCAAGCGACCGAGGAAATAGCCTATGGATACCGCGAGTGGCGTGACCGCGGCCGTCACGCTGTGGTTCGTGTCGACGGAACACCCGGCGGATATTCTCTCCGCCGACCCGCGCGCCGACCGCGGCTTTGGCCGAAAATACCTCGCCCAGCTCAACCCGTCCTGGCCGGTGACGAGCATCGGGGAATTCCCCATTAACCGCTCAGTCCCCGCTTCCCCGGGCGAGTTCTACATCGGAGGTTTCGGCCGGGTGAGCGTGGTCCAGACGCTCGTCGAGAACGCCGACACACTCTCCGAGCTTGATCCTCATCTCCTTCGCTCTCTGCCCGCCGAGCGCATCTACGCTTTCGCGCAGGGCACCCTCGGCCGCTGGGAGGAGTTCGGCGGTTTCGCGCGCTGGGATCACGGCGAGCTGCGCCGCAGCCTCTGCGCCACCCGCGACGAGCTCTTCGAGGACGCCGGGCTCCCCTTCCCCTTCGAGTCTCCCTTCTGGGCCGGGGAGCGCAACGAGCAGATCGGCGGGATTTCCCTCCCCTTCATCCCCCTTGACCTCGTTGCCGAGGCGGAAAAGCAGTGGCTCGGGGTCCCCATCAGCCCGGAGGGCCCGGATATCCATATCGCAGCGTTTGCCGTCGACGGCCGCCCCGCCCCGCGCGTGGACGGCTCCCACAATCGCGTCCTGCCAAAGCCCGGCCACGACACGCCGTCGGGATCCCTCTCCCCTGCCGTGTACGACGACTACGAGGATCAACGTCCACAGGGCGGCACTGCCGACGAGCTGGCCCGCATCACCGAGCGCTCGCTTGTCCTGGCCCGCCGTGCCGCCACCGGCGCCGCCCGGGGGCTCGGCATCGCCTTCCGCACCGCGCGGGAGAAGCTGCGGCACATCGACCGCAGCTAAGCCCCGGCGCCAGCCGCACAGGGCAGCCTAGGCCCCGGCTTCTTCGTCGAGCCCGCGCAGCCGCACGCGCTCCCAGCAGGCGACGGCGGCGGAGGTCGCCACGTTGAGCGAATCAGTGTGCGGAGCCATGGGGATGCGCGCACGAACGTCGGTGGCCTTCATGGCGTGCTCGGTGAGCCCCGGGCCCTCCGCCCCCACGAGGAGAGCCACCTTTTCCCAGGGGCGCCCCTCCTCATCGCGAAGCGCCTGAGCGAGATGCGCAGCCCCCGGATCCGGGGTGAGCGAGATGAGGCGGAATCCCCGTTCCCGCAGAACGTCGAGGCTTCTCTGCCACGTCGTGTACGTGCCCTCCAGCCGCGCCCACGGCACGCGAAGGACGTGCCCCATGGAGACTCGCACGGAACGACGATAGAGTGGGTCAGCGCAGCCCGAGCCGAAGAGCACCCCGTCGATGCCCAGGCCAGCAACGTTGCGGAACATCGCCCCGATGTTCTCGTGATCGCCCACGCCCTCAAGCACCATGACGGTGCTCGCCCCGTCAAGGACCTGCTCGGGGCTCAGCTGCTCGATGCGATCCGCCGTCGCCAGGAGGCCGCGGTGCATGTCGAAGCCGGCAACCTCGGCGAGAAGCTCCCGAGACACCTCGTAGATGGGGATGTCTGCCGGCACCTCGTTCTCGGAGAGGAAATCGTCGAGCTTGTGGGGGAAGCCGACGATCTGCCGGACGGGGTACGCCGACTCCAGGAGTCTGCCCACCACGAGCGGCCCCTCGGCAACAACAAGGCCCCGACCACCCGGCAGGTCCGGCCTCTTGTCTGAACTGTTGAGGTCGCGGATGTCGTTGACGCGCGGGTCGTCGGAGCTCGTGATAGCAACACGCTGAGGACTCATGCCTCCATGCTACTGAGCCGGTCTTAGGAGCCCATCAGCCCCATGATCGGATCGGCGGCGAAGTAGATGACGAAGAGCGCCGAGACCAACCACATGATCCAGTGCAGCTCCTTCGCCTTGCCGGCCGCTAGCGACATCACCGCGTACGCGATGAAGCCCACGCCGATGCCGTTCGCGATGGAGTAGGTGTACGGCATGATGACGATCGTGAGGAAAGCCGGCAGCGCCACCTCAAAGCGCGTCCAATCAATGTCGGTGACCTGCGCAATCATCATCGCGCCCACGACAACGAGGACCGGCGCCGCCGCCTCAATCGGCACAATTTCATAGAGCGGGGTGAGGAACATCGCCAGGATGAAGAGACCACCCGTCACGACATTCGCCAGACCCGTCCGCGCGCCATCGCCGACGCCAGCCGCCGAGTCCGCAAACACCGTGTTGGAGCTCGCCGACGCCGCACCACCGACGATCGCACCGGCGCCCTCCACCACCAGGGCCTTCTTCAGATCCGGGAGGTTGCCCTCCTCATCGACGAGCCCACCCTGCTTACCGAGAGCAGTCATGGTGCCCATCGCGTCGAAGAAGTTGGCCAAAACCAGGGTGAAAATGAGCAGCACGGCCGTCAGGGGGCCCACCCGCACAAAGGCGTGGAAGAGATCGACATGCCCCACGATCGACAAGTCCGGCAGGCCGCCCAACGTGTCCGGAATCTTCGGAACGGCCATCGACCAGCCGGTGGGATGGGGCTCCCCATCCACAACGGACTCGCCGGCGTGAGCGAAGGCCTCCACGATCATCGCGATGACCGAGGTCAACACGATCCCGATGAACAAGCCGCCCTTGACGTTCCGCACAACGAGCGTCCCGCAAATAATGAGGCCAAGCACGAAGACCAGGGTGGGCCACGAGGCGATCGAGCCGTCGATCCCCAGGCTCACCGGCACGGTCGTGTTCGCGGCATCGGGAACGCGTCGGACAAAACCGCTATCGACGAGGCCGATCATCGCGATGAACAGACCAATACCCACACCGATCGCCGCTTTGAGAGAGGCGGGGATTGCCTGGAAGACGGCGGTGCGGAAACCCGTCACCGCGAGGATCACGATGACAATACCGTCGATCACGACGAGCCCCATGGCCTCTGGCCAGCTGAGCCCTTCGCCGCCCACCAGAGTCACGGCGAGCATGGTGTTGATACCAAGCCCAGCCGCGATGCCGAATGGATAGCGGGCGATGAGGCCGAAGGCGATCGTCATGACGCCCGCGGCCAGCGCCGTCGAGGCGGCGACCTGCGGGATGCCTAACGTATTTCCCTCCACATCCGCGGTGGTTCCCAGAATGAGCGGGTTGAGGATGACGATGTACGCCATCGCAAAGAACGTCACCACACCGGCCCGGATTTCAGCTCCGATCGTCGAGCCACGGTCCGAAATGTGGAAATACCTGTCCAGGGCTGCTTTCATAGTCTGTCTCTTCCTCACAGCGGCGGGTTATTGCTCCACGCGGGGCGGCGATCGCTCACCGAGTCCCCAGCATGGAACAAGGAATAGATTCGCACTCCCACAGAACATTCTCAAAAAAGGATCCCCCGCTGGGGTGGGCACCAGTCCGCTTCCGGCCGCACTGCCGAATCGGGCGTAGTGGGAAGGCGAGCCCCCGGACCGAGCCGCCCAGGCGCTAAGATGACGAGTCATGGCTCGTTCGCGTCAGGCTAAAAAGAAGTCCTTGCTGCAGATCCTCACGCTGGTGGTGGCTGCGGTCATCGTCGTGGTGGCTGTCGTCGTCGCCCAAAACTGGTGGAAGAACCGCCCCGGCCCCGAGCCCAAGGACGTCAGCATCTCAGCGAGCAGCGGGGACAACTCCGTGGACATCTCCCCCTATCAAGTCTGCGCCGCGGGCACGCCCTGCGAGGAGGGCGAGATCCCTAGCCTCGAGGTGCCGGCCGACGGCGATCTCACCCTCGAGATCCCCCGCTCCATCTATGACCATGACTGGTCCATCGTCACCATTTACGACGACCCCGCCGCCAACGACCAAAGTAACTACGGCGCTAACGAGAAGACGTCCGTCACGCTCCACGGCTCCGTTGACCCCCTCACCGAGGGCGGGGAGCGTCCGCGCCTGGTCGTCGTCGAGGTCTCCGCGATGATGATCGGCCACGATGAGAATGGCGAAGAGGCCCCCTACCACGTCGTGTGGTCGCTCAACGCCCGAGGAGCCGGCGCCGAGGGACAGCAGAAGAGCAACTAGGCCCCGTGGGGTCGGTCAGGGGCCGGGGTGCTACTAGGCGTCGAGCTCCCGCGCCACCGCTCGGAGGATACCCGCAATCTGGTGCCCGACCTTATGCTCCGGGTAGTTGCCCTGTTGGAGCCCCGGCTGAATGCCCTCGAGGAGGCTCATGACGTCGGCCACCATACTGTTGAGCTGCTCCGGGCTGTAGTGGTGCTGGCGGTGGCGTCGAGTCTTCGCGGATTCCAGAAGAACGACGCGCAACGCCTTGGGACTCGGGCGCCCCTCCGCGAAGTCAAACTCCACGCGATCCCCCGAGTGGAGCTCCTTCACATCGCGCGGCAGCACCTGCTTGGCGACAAAAACATCTTCATGACCAGGGTGAGAGAGAAACCCAAAACCGCGCTCAGGGTCATACCACTTCACCTTGCCGACGGGCACCGCCGCCACCACCTTCCAAAACGATGCGCCCATCCGTGCGATGCGCGCAGAATCTGTCAGTATACACCATGAATCGAGCCCTGTGGAGCACTGTTTCGGCGGGAGAGAAATGTCACAGGGCCGAATAAAACCCGCCCACCTGCAGTTTTAGCCGATCTCCCGAGCATCCCCCACCCCCATGGGGCAAAGAACGTGACAGAAACGTTATCAACGGTTATCCTGATCGTCATGCACCGTCGGAGGGTGAGGCATATTTCCTAGCCTCCCACCCGCCGCTCGGTTGAAGACGGTGCGTTTACGACCATATCAACCAGAAGACGAATCGATACACGTGCTGAGCGATCAGCCTGATCACTGATTGCGCACTGGCCGCCTGGCCAGGCCACATGGCCCAGCACGGAGAGAGGATCCCTGAGCGCATGGCCCGACACGCACGGAAGTCCACGAGCTACATCAAGATTGCTGCCTCCACCGCCGCCCTCGGCACCGCGGCAGCTCTCTTCGCCCCGACGGCCTCCGCCGCCCCCGACAGCGACTGGGACCGCCTGGCCCAGTGTGAGGCCGGCGGCAACTGGAGCATCAACACCGGCAACGGCTTCTCCGGTGGTCTCCAGTTCACCCAGCAGACCTGGACCGGCCACGGTGGCGCCGAGTTCGCCCCGACCGCCGCGCAGGCTTCCCGCGAGCAGCAGATCGTTGTTGCCGAGCGCGTTCTGGCATCCCAGGGCTGGGGTGCCTGGCCGGCCTGCTCCGCTTCCCTGGGCCTGAACTCCGCCCCGAGCGAGCGCACCGCCCCCGCCGCCCCGGCTGCCGCCCCCTTTGCTGGCGCCGCTGAGATCGCCCAGAACGCCGATGAGGGCGACGCCGCTGCCGTCGACGCTCTCTACGCCCAGATCCGCGACGTCCTCGCGGCCCGCGGCATTGCTGTCCCGGCTCAGATCGACCAGTGGTACAACGCGAACCGCGCCAACCTCGATGGCTTCTACGCGCAGCACCGCGCCGTGATCGACGGGATCCTGGCGCAGGCCCGCTAAGATGTCACTCTAAGCTTCAGGTTGACGCTGCGGAGCCCAGCACGCACCCGCCAGCCGTGACATGAACCTCCGTCGCAGGAGTCGCCCCGCCCCCACCGCGTGTGGGGGCGGGGTTGTTGCTATTTTGCCCACCGCCAGGATGAGCGGACGATGGCTGGCCATGGGCAGCACTAGGAAACCCTCCGCGGCATTACGCCTGCGGAGGGTTTCATCATGAAGGAAGCTGGTGGCCTGGTGGCCGCGGGCCCGTCGCTATCGGTTAATCCGGGTGTACGGGTGGACGTAGGTCAGTTCCTCCGGGGGAACGGGGAACTCAAGGTCATCGCCATAAGGGCTAGAGGCGCCAGCAATCTTAGAAATCATTTCCGTTACGGGGTGACCACCACCCGGAGTGTGCTGCGGCCAGCCCGGATCAACATACTGCTTCTTCTCCATGTTTGCCATAGCCCTATTCTCTCAAATGCCGGCGAAAAATGACACTCTCCATGCCCCAGCACACCTCATTCAGCCCGTATGGGGGCGGCGAGCCAAACTAAAGTTTGACCCTTGGCCCCGCGGCCTCGGGCTGCCGATTTTCGCAGGTCACTGGCAGCTCTGTGCACGTCTGCCCATTGATATGTCGCCACGCGCCCCCTCAAAACCCATGACTGGAAACCGGAATCGCTGAGAGCTTCCAGCCCCGACGGCTGAAGAGAGCGCGAGCGTATCGAGGCATAGACGGCATAGAGAACGCGGCCCGGGTCATTACCTCTCCATCTCCGTGAGTCACGACGAGGGCCGCAGACGCATGAAACCTACTGGCTCTGTCCCTGACGATTCTTTCCTGCAGCCAGACCCACGATGACCGTCACCGCCATACAGAACAAGGTCAATGGATTGGTTAACGCCGAGATCAATGTATGCCCACTGAAGGTCATAAACAGGACCCAGATCAGGCCGCACAGAAGCGGAACAACCCAGGCACACCGTTTCACCGATGATTGACCAGCAGGATGCTGCTGCACCTGTTGCCGCACCACCATCCCCTTTCATTTCTTCATTCGATTCCAGGATGCATACGCATGGTACAGGCAACCTCCTCCTTGTGAAAGACTTTCTCGATAGTGTGGGCTGACTGTCAACTCACGCGTGGTCGAAAGGTACACCTCGAGCACGGCCCCTCCTCGTCCGCGACGGGCCACCGGCTAGCATGGGACATGCCCCTCGGCACCCCGTGCCGCCGCCGATTAGCAAGGACATCATGTCGGACTTCCATTTCGCCGTCGATCGCCCCTTCGCAAAAAAGCACAATGAGCTTCTCCGCGACACACGTCGCCTCCAGTTCTCCGCGTACATTTTTGCGCTCATTCTGCTGGCCATCGGCGGTGGCCTCGCGTGGTACCTGCGCGGTGGCGGGATGCAGTGGATTGTGCTCGGCCTCTTCATCATCCTGGCGATCATTTTCGCTGTCATCGGAAGCGTGGTGCCCAAGAAGGTCGGCGATCCACAGCGCCTCTACGACACCTATCCCCTCGCCCCTGCCGTCGTCGCCGACGTCAACCCCCGCGACGTCGTCCTGCTCGCCCTCGTCAACACGACGGTCGACCCCCAGGAACCACCACGCTGGGCGCTCTGCGCCCGCACGTGTTCTGGCATTGGACTCCACGAGCGCCGCACCGGCGAGAAAGTCCCCGCCGTCGCGGTAAGTGGCTCGCGCAAACTCGGCGAGCTATCCCACTGGGACCAGGTGACCCCCATGCCCATCGCATGGGCAACCCAGGACCCCGACATCGTCCATGAAGCCCGCCACGCCATCCCCCACGAGCAGTGGCGCATCCTTGAGAAGAACATTCGAAAAGTGTCCGATGTCCAGGCCACGGCGCACAGCCTTCTGCCGCTCTCCTCTGGCCCGAAAAACTGAGCACACGGACGACCCTTGCGGAGCGAGCGGTCTAGCGCCCTCGGAGGGTGGATCCCCTGCGGGACGGCAGGTGGTAGGCATGTAGTCTGTTCGGTATGAACCGAGTAGTCCAGAGATTACAGCCCTTCCAACAAACGATTTTTGCCACGATGACTGAGAAGGCCATCGAACATAACGCCGTGAACCTCGGCCAGGGCTTTCCCGATGAGGATGGCCCGCGCCCCATGCTCGAGCGCGCCGCCCAGGAGATCCTTCACGGCAACAATCAGTACGGGGACGGCCGCGGCCACACCGAGCTTCGCGAGGCCATTTCCCGGCAGCGCGAGCGCGCCCGCGGGCAGCATTATGATCCCGAGACCGACATCCTCGTGACCGTCGGCGCGACGGAGGCCATCGCCGCCACGGTCCTGGGCCTCGTTGAACCCGACTCCGAAGTCATCCTCATCGAGCCCTATTACGACGTCTACGCCGCCGCCGTGGCCCTTGCCGGCGCGAAGCGAGTCGGAGTGCCGCTCATCCCTAACGGAAAGAGTTGGACCCTCGACTTCGACGCTCTCGACGCCGCGATCAGCGAGAAGACTTCACTGCTCATTCTCAACACTCCCCATAATCCGACGGGGGCCGTGCTGGGCCGCGACGTCCTCGAGCGCCTTGCCAGGACCTGCGTCGAGCACGACATCGTTGTTCTCTCCGATGAAGTCTACGAGTACCTTACTTTTAATAATCGCGAACACGTCTCCATCGCATCACTGCCGGGGATGAGGGAGCGGACCGTCGTGGTCTCTTCCGCCGCCAAGACTCTCAATGTCACCGGGTGGAAGACCGGGTGGGCATTGGCTCCCGCCGAGCTTTTGGCGGGCGTCGTTAAGGCCAAGCAATTTATGTCCTACGTTGGCGCGACCCCCGTGCAGCCGGCCGTTGCTTATGCGCTGGATAACGAGGAAGAGTGGATCCACGGACTCGTTGACAGCCTCGATAGGAAACGCCAGAAGCTCGCCGACGGACTCCGGGCTGCTGGCTTTGACGTCCACGATACAAACGGGACGTATTTTATTGTTGTCGACATCTCCCCCCTTGGTTACAAAGATGGCGTCCAATTCTGCATGGACCTTCCCGAGAAGTGTGGAGTCGCAGCAATTCCGGTGCAGGTCTTCACTGACGACGAAAGCCCGTGGAAGACTAAAGTCAGATTCGCTTTCTGCAAGAGGGATGAAGTCCTCGACGAAGCGATCAGGCGCCTGCACGCGCTCAATGAGAGTTAATTCCCGGGTTGATAACGACAAAGGGAGGGCATCGCTGACAACTCGGCGATGCCCTCCCTTTTTTTCTAAAGGTTGGACGCTTCGAATGGAATCTGCGCATAAAAAAGGGGTGGTGGTGGGTCAACCCAACCAGGATCAACCCACCACCACCATCATCAAATTATAAAGTGTTGGCAGCAACCTACTCTCCCACACCCTCACGAGTGCAGTACCATCAGCGTGA
>NZ_JAKGSI010000002.1 GCF_021568315.1 Corynebacterium uropygiale | reverse complement strand
TCACGCTGATGGTACTGCACTCGTGAGGGTGTGGGAGAGTAGGTTGCTGCCAACACTTTATAATTTGATGATGGTGGTGGTGGGTTGATCCTGGTTGGGTTGACCCACCACCACCCCTTTTTTATGCGCATTTTGAGTTTCTACGGTTTCCCGCATGTCAGTGCCAAGGGCGCCCGAGGTGCGCGCTGCATGGCGCACCCACTGATATACTGCGTTGGCAGATTTTGTTTCCTATGAAGGAAGTCCATCAACTATGAATGATCGGCCGCAGAGGTCACACGCATCCAACGGCAATCGAGGCTACAAGGGTAAGGGCAAGCCTCGCCGGAAGAATGGGGAGCGTGGATGGCAGGAATCGCGGGGGCACGCTGGTCGCAACCAAGGGGGTTACTCGCGCTCCCGGCGCTCGTCCTCTGACGAAACGCGTGGTGAGTACAGGAAAGATGGCCGACGCTACAGGGACAATCGCGAAGGCCGGGACTACCGGGAGCGTCGAGACTTCACTGATCGGCGCCACGGTGACTCCCCTCAGCGTGGCGGAGACGAGCGGCGCTCCCACAGGCAGGACAGGCCTCAAGGCCAGCGACAGCAGCGCCGCCATGTCGGTCGAGGCGGCCAGAATCGGAAGCAGAAGTCCTACCAGCCGCAGCGGAAGAACTTTCGCGAGGAGCGGACCCAACAGCACCTCAACGAGCCCGCTTTCCCCGCGGACGTGTCTGCGAAGGATCTCGATCCGCTCGTTCGCCAGGATCTGAGGGTTCTCTCCAAGGACAACGCCGATCGCGTTGCCAAGCACATGGTGGCGGCGGCGATGTTCATGGATGAGGACCCGGAACTCGCGCTTCGCCATGCCCGTGCCGCGAAGGACCGCGGTGGTCGTGTTGCCGTCACGCGTGAGACCTGCGGTATCGCAGCCTATCGTGCTGGACATTGGAAGGAAGCCTTATCGGAGCTCCGTGCCGCCCGCCGGATGTCGGGAGGGCCCGGACTCGTTGCTGTGATGGCGGATTGTGAGCGTGGGCTGGGTCGCCCCGCGAAGGCCATTGAGATGGCGGAGACGCCCGAGGCAGCTGAGCTTGATGCAGACTCCACCCTTGAGCTCGCCATCGTCGTCGCCGGTGGACGTCAAGACATGGGTGACTACCAGGCGGCGGTGACCATCCTCGAGCACCAGAATCCTAATGCTCCGCGCTCGGCCTTTGAAGCAACTCGAATCGCCTACGCCTACGCGGGGGCGCTCGAGTTGGTCGGTGACATCGAGAAGGCACGGACCTGGTTCCAGCGGGCGGTAGAACTGGACGAGGACGGCCTGACCGACGCGGAGCTGCGTCTCCATAACCTGCAACAGAAGGACTCAACAGCCGACGACGCAGCCGACAAGGAAGGCGAGAACTAATGGGCCTGCTACAGGACCACGATGCTCTGCTCCTCGACCTCGATGGGACTGTCTGGGAGGGCGGACGAGCCATACCCGGTGCCGTCGAGACCATTACGGAGAGCGGACTGCGGACCCTGTACATCACCAATAATGCGTCGCGGTCGCCGGCAGTCGTCGCCTCGATGCTCCGCGATATTGATCTCGACGCTCATGACTCGGACATCATCACCTCCGCGCAGGCGGCCATCTGGATGATGGAAGAGGAATGCGAACGCGGTGCGACGGTACTCGTGCTGGGTTCCGATTCGTTCAAGGACTTGGTTCGTGAGGCGGGGTATCGCGTCGTCGATACGGCGGAGGAGGATCCGGTAGCGGTGCTGCAGGGCCACTCCACCGAGACGGGGTGGCGGGAGCTCTCCGAGGCGGCGCTGGCGATTCGCGCGGGTGCCCGGTATTTTGCATCGAATCTTGATACCTCCTTGCCGATGGAGCGCGGGCTCATGGTGGGGAATGGGGCGATGGTCGCTGCTATTGAGTGCTCGACGGGAGTCTCGCCGCAGTCGGCCGGGAAGCCGCAGCCCACGATGTTCCTCCAAGGGGCCGAGCGGGCAGGAGCCAAGCGCCCGCTGGCGGTGGGCGACCGGCTGGATACGGATATCGAGGGTGGCGTGGCGGCCGAGATGGACGTCCTTCACGTCATGACGGGCGTATCGGGCCCCCAGGACCTGCTTCGTGCGCCAGCGACGCGCCGCCCTACCTTCCTGGCCAAGGATTTCACCGAAGCGTGGAATGACGCCGAGACCCTGCGCCCTGGCCCGCAGGGCGGGTTCCAGGCGGAGCGCTCGGGGGACACGATCACGCTGAGCGGCGGCGACGAGTCCTCGACGTTCATGCAGGCGGTGCGTACGGTGCTGGGCGCCGCGTGGGAGTCGGAGGACACTGCGGAGCTGAGCGTCGAGGCGCAGGGCGACGTGGCCCAGGCCGTGGTGAAAGAGTGGTGGTGAACCATGGCGGAGCCCACTCCGGCTCCTCGTCCCCGGGATCCGCGGCAGCCGCGGGTGAGTGCGGAGGACGTGGAGAGGACGTTTCGGGCGCTCCTCGCTGAGGAACCGCTCACCGATGAGCAACTACACCACGCCCACGACGTGCTCGTGGCGGCCTTGCAGGAAGGATGAGAAGGATGGGTGGACGTCGTCGGCTCGACGCGGAATTGGTGCGGCGGAAGATCGCTCGGTCCAGGGAGCAGGCGCGCACGATGATCCTCGAGGGGCGCGTGGAGGTCAATGGTTTCGCGGCGTCGAAGCCGGCGACGGTCGTCGATGAGGCGGCCTCACTCCGGGTGCTGAAGGCCGAAGAGGACCAGTGGGCCTCGCGCGGGGCGCACAAGCTCCTCGGCGCACTCGAGGCCTTTGAGCCCCGCGGCCTGAGCGTGAAGGGTCGACGCGTGCTCGATGCGGGGGCATCCACCGGCGGTTTCACCGATGTCGTGCTCCAACGGGGCGCCGCGGAGGTGGTTGCCGTGGACGTGGGCTACGGGCAGCTCGTGTGGCGTCTGCAGAACGATCCTCGCGTGACGGTGCTGGACAGGACCAATATTCGGCATCTCACCCCGGAAATGGCGGGCGGGCCGTGCGACCTCATGGTGGGCGATCTCTCCTTCATCTCGTTGAAGCTGACGCTGCCGGCCATCGCGGACTGCCTCAGTGAGGGGGCGGATCTGCTGCCCATGATCAAGCCGCAATTCGAGGTAGGAAAGGAGAGGCTCGGGCACGGCGGGGTGGTGCGCCAGCCGGCTCTCCGAGAAGAAGTCACCCTGGATATCGCGCGCTTTTCGCGGGAGCTGGGGCTCAGCACCCGGGGCGTGGTGGCCTCGCCGCTGCCGGGCCCGAGCGGCAACGTAGAGTACTTCTTGTGGCTCACTAAGGACGCAGGAGCCAGCTCTCCGACGGATGAGGAGCTGGAGCGCATGGTGTCCGCCGCTGTGAAGGAGGGACCGCAATGACGGAAGAGCGCAGAGTGCTCCTCGTCCCGCACGCGGGGAGAAAACCCAATGTCGAGGCCGCCGCTCGGGCGGCTGAGCTGCTGCAATCCGCGGGGATCGGGGTGCGGGTCGTGGAGCACCAGGACCCGACGCCGCTCGATGAGAACCCCATCCTCGCCGGGCTGGAGCGCTGCACGCATGAGCCTTCGGCAGCCGATGGCGTCGAGCTCGTCCTCGTGCTGGGCGGGGACGGGACCTTCCTCCGTGCGGCGGACCTCGCTCACCAGGCAGATCTTCCGGTCCTGGGGATCAACCTCGGGCACGTGGGGTTCCTCGCCGAGTGGGAGGCGGAGTCCCTCGACGAGGCCATCGACCGCGTGGTTCGCCGGGACTATCGCGTGGAGGAGCGCATGACCCTCGACGTCCTCGTCCGTGATACCAACCTGGAGACCATCGGGCGGGGCTGGGCGCTCAACGAGGTAAGCGTCGAGAACCATCACCGTTCTGGGGTTCTCGACGCCGTCCTGGAGATTGACTCGCGGCCGGTGAGCTCCTTCGGCTGCGATGGGGTGCTCATTTCCACGCCGACCGGGTCCACGGCCTATGCCTTCTCCGCTGGGGGGCCTGTGCTGTGGCCGGAGCTGGACGCGATCCTCGTGGTTCCCAACAATGCGCACGCCCTGTTTACGAAGCCGCTGGTAGTGAGCCCGCACTCGACGGTGGCGGTGGAGTCCGTGTCCCAGGCGTCCCCGGCCTCGGCGGTGATGGATGGCTTCCGCTCGATTGCGTTGCCGCCCGGTTCGCGGGTGGAAATCCGCCGGGGGCGGCGCCCGGTCAAGTGGGTGCGCCTCGACTCGAAGCCCTTCACGGACCGGCTCGTGACCAAGTTGCGGCTGCCCGTGGAAGGGTGGCGCGGACCGTGGGGGCGAGGGAGCCACGCAACACACTAGGCTGTAGACCATGCTTGCGGATATCGCGATGTGGAACCTCGGGGTGATCCCCGAGGCTTCGGCTGAATTTAGCCCCGGCCTCACCGTCCTCACGGGTGAGACGGGTGCGGGGAAAACGATGGTCGTCACGGCGCTTCGGCTGCTGACGGGTGGTCGCGCCGATGCCTCTCGCGTCCGATCGGGGGCCGATCGTGCGATTGTCGAGGGACATTTTCGGGTGGATGACCTGCCGGCGGATCACGCCGAGAGCGCTGTCCGCCTCGTAGACAGTGTGGGGGGAAGCGGCGATGAGGGGGAGTTCATCGTCTCCCGTCAGGTGAGCGCCCAGGGGCGGTCCCGGGCGCACCTCGGCGGACGAAGCGTTCCCGCCGCAACCCTCAAGGAGTTCAGCGCGGAGCTTCTCACCATCCACGGCCAGAATGACCAGCTCCGGCTCCTCGACGCTGAGCGGCAGCGCGAAGCGCTCGATCGCTGCGATCCGGCGATCGGCCCCGTGCTCGCCCGCTACCAGGATGCATGGCGCGAATGGAAGGCCCTGGACACAGAGCTCAAGGACAAGACGTCCAAGCGGCGGGAGATCGCCCAGGAGGTAGACCGGCTCCGCTTCGCGCTCAATGAGATTGACTCCATCGATCCCCAGCCGGGAGAGGACGAGGAGATCGTCGAGACCATTCGACGGCTCCAAGACGTCGATACCCTGCGGGAGGATGCGACCCAGGCGCTCACCGCGATCGACGGGGCAGAGGCCTTTGGTGACATGGACCCAGAGGATCGTGCGGCCAGTACGCTGCTCGGGCAGGCGGAGGCGGCGCTGGCCGCCAGCGAGGACCCGGCGCTGCGCGCCATGGGGGAGAAGCTCGCGGCGATCACCTCGGAGCTTGGAGATATCTCCGCGGAGTTGGGGAGCTTCCTCTCCGACCTGCCCGCTGACCCCTCCCAGCTCGAGGAGCTTCTCCAGCGCCAGCAGCAGCTCAAGACGCTCACCAGGAAGTATGCGGCGGATTGCGCGGGTGTGGTGGCCTGGCGGGAGAAGGCCGCGGCGAAGCTCGCGCACCTGGACGTCTCCCCCGAGGCGCTCGATGGCATCGCTAAGAAGCTCACCGCCGCGGAGAAGCGGATGCGCAGCGCCGGCCGGGAGCTTCATGCCGCGCGGCAGAAGGCCGCCCGCGCGCTGAGCGCGGCTGTCACGGAGGAACTGCACGGGCTCGCCATGCCGAAGGCGCGCCTCGAGGTGAAACTAAAGGAGACCGCGCCAGGTCCCCATGGCCTCGACGACGTCGAGCTGCTCCTCGCCCAGGCGCCCGGGGTTGAGCCCCAGCCGCTCTCCACCACGGCGTCGGGGGGTGAGCTCTCGCGGGTGATGCTCGCGCTGGAGGTCATCCTCTCGCAGGGTTCGAGCGGCGGGACGCTCGTCTTTGATGAGGTCGACGCGGGTGTCGGCGGGAAGGCTGCCGTGGAAATTGGCCGACGCCTCGCGCGGCTGGCCCTGCGGCATCAGGTGATCGTCGTGACGCATCTTCCGCAGGTCGCGGCCTATGCGGATGCCCATGTGCACGTGGCCAAGGAGGTCGCGGAGGATTCCGTCGTCTCGGGCGTCGAGGTCCTGGCGGAGGAGCGGCGAGTGGAGGAGCTGGCGCGCATGCTCGCCGGCCTCGAGGACACGGCGACGGGGCGCGCGCACGCCAAGGAGCTGCTCGAGAAGGCGCAGCGAGAAATTGCCCAGATGAAGGCCTAGGCGCCGGCGCGCCTCCCGCTGGGGAGGGGGCGCGGGGGGAAGAATAGTCGGCATGAGTCTGTTCTCCCGCTCTTCGGATCAACCCGGAACCCACGGCGTGCTGCGCGACTGCACTCCCCACGGCAAGGGCTTCCGGCGCCTTCACGACGGAGACATCGCGGTCATCGACAGCCCGGATCTCTCCCGCCGTGAAGCGCAGCGCCTCATCGACGCGAACCCGGCCGTCGTGGTGAATATTGCCAGCTACTCCACGGGAACTATCCCCAACTACGGGCCGCAGATGCTGCTGGACGCGGGGATGATCCTCGTGGAGGACGCCGGGGCGGAGATCCTTGATAGTTTCCGCGATGGCAAGAAGGGGCGCGTCGACGAGGACGGCGCCATCTTCGCGGGAGAGCGGCAGATCGGGGAGGGATCGATCGTTGATCGCGAGGCCGTGGAAGCGAGCTTCGTGGAGGCACAGCAGTCCCTCGTCGACCACATGGAGGCCTACTTCGGGAACACCATCCAGTTCATCCACTCGGAGTCTCCGCTGCTTATCGACGGCGTCGGGATTCCCGATACGGGTGCATCCATCGATGGGCGGGTGGCGCTGGTGGTCTCCCCGGACCCGAACCTCGTGGAAAAGCTGGCCCGCCTGAAGCCCTTCATCCGGGAGCAGCGTCCCGTCATCATCGGTGTGGCCGAGGCTGCCGATGTTCTCGCGGAGGCGGGGCTGGACATGGACCTCATCGTCGGGAACCCGTCGGATATCGGCGCGGATACGCTGCGCGGCGGCGCCCGCGTTGTCCTCCCGGCGGAGCCTGATGGTCACGCGGCTGGCCTCGAAAGGATCCAGGATCTTGGTATTGGCGCGATGACCTTCCCCGCCGCGACGGACTCGGCGACGGATCTGGCCATCCTGCTCGCCGACTTTCACGGCGCGGAGCTCATCGTTAACGTGGGCCCGGCGCTCGACCTCGACGCCGTGTTCAGCGACGCCGAGCAAGCCACCCCGGCCGCCCTTCTCACGCGGGCGAAGGCAGGCGCCAAGCTCGTCGACTCGGAAGCCGTGCTGCGCCTGTCCGCCTCCCGCTCGGGATCGGGTGGGGCGTGGGCGTGGGCCCTGCTGGGGATCCTCGTGGCGATCCTGGTCATCGTCCTCCTCGTGGGCTTGGGCGGCGACGGGGCTTTCGTCGAGAACCTCATCAACACGTGGAACACCATCGCACTGACAGTTCAAAGCTGGTTTAAGTAAGCCGGGAGGGACAGCACACTCATGGCAGGACACAATGGGCAGGGCCGCGGCGGATTTCTCATCGCGGGATTAGGCTTCGGCGTGGCGGCGGGCACCCTCCTGGGGGCGTTGGTCATTAGCCCCGCGACGGACGGGCTCGGTGGATCGGGTATCGATCAGCAGCAGCTTGACCAGGCCAATAGCCAGGCGGAGATCGCCCGGGCGCAGGCGGATAGCGCGGACAGCGTAGTCGCTGAGCTCGCCTCGGGCTCCGTGAAGGGGACCTTGGAGGACTCCTCGGTGCTCGTCATCCGCACCGCCGATGCCGACGACGAGGACGTCTCCGCGGTGAACTCCCTTCTCAAGGACGCGGGCGCACACACCACCGGCGAGCTGCGGCTTACCGAGCTGTTTAGCAGCAGCGACGGCGCGGACAGGCTGAAGTCGATCGTTGCGAACACGCTGCCGACGGGCGCCCAGCTCAACGAGAAAGACCTGGACCCCGGCACCCACGCGGGCGATGCCCTCGGCCCGGCGCTTCTCAACAAGCCGGGGACCAAGGACCCGGCCGCCTCGGAGAAGGATCGCACGCTCCTCCTCGAGGCACTCAAGGGCGAGGGCTTCATCAACTACGAGGACTCCCTCGAACCCGCGAACTCCGTCATCCTCATCACGGGGGATTCCGACGGCAGCGGGGACAAGAACTTCGATGCGGGGATGCTCGCGAACTTCTCCCGCTCCCTGGCAGTGCAGTCTGATGGTCTTGTCGTGGCGGGGCGCATCCACACGGCAGCGGATAGCGGTCTGCTCGGCCAGCTCCGCGGATCCAAGATCAAGGAGCTCTCGACGGTCGATTCCCTGGACCAGGATTGGGGCCGGCTGGGCGTCGTGCTCGCCGTCTCTGAGCTGCTGAAAGACCAGCACGGACACTATGGTGCGGCAGCCTCGGCCGAGGCAGTTGTGCCTCATCTGTCGAAGGACTGATATACTGAAGGCCCGTGGGTTGTGCCGGTGCGGAGCACTCCAAGAGTGTTCCCGGTGACCTGCGGATTCTTCGTTTCCGGGCACCCCACACTGTCCATGAACCCGAGAAACGCTTCAGGAGTCCGCTCGTGCCTCAGAAATCGCGTCCAACCAAGTATGTTTTCGTCACGGGAGGCGTCGTCTCCTCCCTGGGCAAGGGCTTGACGGCAGCGAGCCTCGGCCAGCTTCTCATTGCTCGAGGTCTGTCCGTCACCATGCAGAAGCTGGATCCCTACCTCAATGTGGACCCCGGCACGATGAACCCCTTCGAGCACGGTGAGGTGTTCGTCACCGATGATGGCGCGGAAACGGACCTGGACCTCGGACATTATGAGCGATTCCTTGATCGCAACCTGAGCTCGAACGCCAACGTCACCACCGGCAAGGTCTACTCGACGGTGATTGCCAAGGAGCGGCGCGGCGAGTTCCTGGGCAAGACCGTCCAGGTCATCCCGCACATTACGGATGAGATTAAGAACCGCGTCCTCGCGATGGGCGAGCCCGATGAGGAGGGCAACCGCCCGGACGTCGTGATTTCTGAGATCGGCGGCACGGTGGGTGACATCGAGTCCCTCCCCTTCCTCGAGGCGGTGCGCCAGATGCGCCATGCCGTCGGCCGGGAGAACATCTTCTTCATCCACTGCTCCCTCGTGCCCTACCTCGCCCCCTCCGGTGAGCTGAAGACCAAGCCGACCCAGCACTCCGTCGCTGAGCTCCGGGGCATCGGTATCGTCCCCGACGCCCTGGTGTTGCGCTGTGACCGGGAGGTGCCGGCGGCCCTGAAGGAGAAGATCGCGCTCATGTGCGATGTCGACACGGAGGGTGTCATCTCCTGCGCGGATTCGCCGTCCATCTACAACATTCCCGAGGTCCTCTACCGGGAGCACCTCGACACCTTCCTCATCCGCAAGCTCAACCTTCCCTTCCAGGACGTGGACTGGACTCAGTGGCAGGAGCTCCTCGACCGGGTGCACCACCCGAAGACGGAGATCACGGTGGGCATCGTCGGGAAGTACGTCGACCTGCCGGATGCCTACCTGTCCGTCGTGGAGGCGCTGCGCGCTGGTGGCTTTGCCCACTACGCGAAGGTCCACATTGAGTGGATCTCCGCGGACGAGTGCGCGAGCCCGGAGGGGGCCGCGAAGGCCCTCGCTGGCGTTGACGCCGCTGTGGTCCCGGGTGGCTTCGGCGTCCGGGGCATTGAGGGCAAGATCGGCGCGATCAAGCACGCCCGCGAGACCGGCCTGCCCTTGCTCGGCCTGTGCCTGGGTCTGCAGTGCATTGTCCTCGATGCGGCGCGTACCGCGGGGATCGACGACGCCACCTCCACGGAATTCGATCCCGAGACCGAGCACCCGGTCATCGCGACGATGGCCGAGCAGAAGGCCGCCGTGGCGGGGGAGGCCGACCTCGGCGGAACGATGCGCCTGGGTGCCTACCCGGCGAGCCTTCAGGAGGGATCCGTGGTGGCTGAACTCTACGGCACGACCTCGGTGAGCGAGCGCCACCGCCACCGCTATGAAGTGAATAACGCCTACCGTGACACCATCACGGAGGGCTCCGACCTGGTCTTTTCCGGAACCTCTCCCGATGGCACCCTGGTGGAGTTCGTCGAGTACCCGAAGGAGAAGCACCCGTACCTCGTCGGGACGCAGGCGCACCCGGAGTACACCTCGCGCCCGACGCGCCCCCACCCGCTCTTTGCCGGCCTCATTCGCGCGGCGCTGGAAAGGAAGGAGTCCTAAGACATGGCTGCAGGCCAGCACACGTTCACGGTTCATGATTCGGAGGTCCTCGTCGAGTCGCCGATTCTCGGGCTCCGCCGCGATGAGGTGGAGATGCCCGGTGGGAAGCGCAGCTACCGGGAGATCGTCGAGCACTTCGGGGCGGTGGCCATTGTGGCCCACCGGAAGAATGCGTCGACTGGGGCGAGTGAGATCGCCATGGTCAAGCAGTACCGTCACTGTGTGGGCCAGCGGCTGTGGGAGCTTCCGGCGGGAATCCTCGACGTTGCCCACGAGCCCGAGCTCACCTGTGCCCAGCGGGAGCTGGAGGAAGAGGCGGGGCTCGCTGCGGAGTCGTGGGGCGTGCTCGTGGACCTGGTGACGAGCCCCGGGTTCTGCGAGGAAGCCGTGCGCGTCTTTCTCGCCGAGGATCTCCGTGAGATTCCCCGCCCCGAGGCCACGGACGAGGAGGCCGATATGGCCTTCCGCTGGATGGGGCTCGACGAGGCCACGGCGATGATCTTCCGGGGCGAGGTGGTGAACTCCATCGCGATCGCCGGCATCCTCAGCGCCCGCGAGGTGCTCTCCGGCCGGGCCACGGCGCGGCCCGTGGACATCCCCTTCGAGTTCCGGCCCCGGCACCTTGCGGAACGCCGGATTGCTCAGGGCGTCGAGCCGGACATGAAGAGGATATGAGCGTCGATCCCCGCGGGCTCGCCACCCAGTGGATCAACCACCTCACGGTGGAGCGGGGGCTCTCCGCGAACACGCTGAGCAATTATCAACGCGATATCGAGCGCTATTGCGAGTGGCTGGAGGCATCCCAGATCACTGACCTTCGGGCCGTGAGCACGACGGATGTCGAGAACTATGTCGCAGAGCTGCGTCGGCGCGGGCTCGCGGCCTCTTCGGCGGGGAGGGCGCTCGTCGTGGCTCGGGGGCTTCATCGCTTTGGGGTGGCGGAGGGGCATCTCGACGTCGACGTCGCCCAGGATGTCCAGCCGCCGTCCACAGGCACCCACCTGCCGGACACGCTGACAATCGATGAGGTTGAGCATCTCATCGAAGCGATCCCCACCGGGGAAGAGGCGCGGGCGGAGGATCTCCGTGATCGGGCCCTCGTCGAGGTGCTCTATGGGACCGGCGCGCGCGTCTCGGAGGTCCTTCGGCTGTGCGTCGATGACCTCACGGACTGCGGCGGCATCCTCCGCTTCCTGGGCAAGGGATCGAAGGAGCGCATCGTGCCGATTGGCGGGAAGGCTCTCGAGGCCGTCGACGCCTACCTGGTGCGCGGGCGCCCGCAGCTGAGCAAGGGGAAGAGCCCTGCGCTGTTCCTCAACAAGCGAGGCGGGGCGCTGTCCCGTCAGAGCGCCTGGGCTGTGATCAAGCAGTGCGCGCAGAGGGCGGGCATCGAGGCCGAGATCTCTCCGCACACCCTGAGACACAGTTTTGCCACGCACCTCCTGGAGGGCGGGGCGGATGTGCGCGTGGTGCAGGAGTTGCTGGGGCACTCCTCCGTGACGACGACCCAGATCTACACCCACGTCAGCGCGGAGAACCTCCGCAGCGTGTGGACCATGGCTCACCCGCGGGCCCGATCGCGCGGATGATGGCCGAGCACGGTGGGGCTCATGTGTGATCCCCACCCGGGCATGTAGGCTAAAGTCACAGGGGTGAGACATCCCTCAGTGTCAAGGAAGAAGGGTTGACTGTGAGCGATTCGGGACTTTTTGACGCCCCCGACGTGGAATATGGGCTGACTGGGCGGCCCGTTCGTGAGCTGCCCGAACCCGCACCGTTGGAGAAGCACGGCCCCGCAACCGTTCTTGCCATGTGCAACCAGAAGGGCGGCGTGGGGAAGACCACGTCCACCATTAACCTGGGCGCCTGCCTCGCTGAACTCGGGCGGAAGGTCCTCATGGTGGACCTCGACCCGCAGGGGGCGCTCTCTGCCGGCCTGGGGGTCAAGCACCAGGACTTGGATGTCACGGTGTACAACCTCCTCATTGATCACACGACGACGATCCACGGCGTCCTCGTGCACACCGCTATCCCCGGCCTTGACCTCATTCCGGCGAACATTGATCTCTCGGCTGCAGAGATCCAGCTGGTCAACGAGGTGGGGCGGGAGCAGACCCTGGCCCGGGCGCTGCGTCCGGTCATGCGCGATTATGACTACATCATCGTGGACTGCCAGCCCTCCCTTGGCCTGCTCACCGTCAATGCCTTGGCCTGCGCCCACGGGGTGATCATTCCGATGGAGTGCGAGTTCTTCTCGCTGCGCGGCCTGGCACTCCTCACGGACACGGTGGAAAAGGTGCGGGATCGGCTGAACTTTGACCTGGAGATCGTCGGCATTCTCGTGACGATGTTCGACCGCCGGACCAGCCACGCCCGGGAGGTCATGAGCCGGGTGATGGAAGTCTTCGACGACAAGGTCTTCGACACCGTCATCACGCGGACGGTGCGATTCCCCGAGACCTCGGTGGCCGGGGAACCCATCATCACCTGGGCCCCGAAGTCTCAGGGAGCTGAGCAGTACCGCAACCTCGCCCGCGAGGTGATCGAGCGGACCACCCGATAGCTGGTCCCATGGCATCTCGCCCGCACCCCGCGGAGGGGGAGGCCGTCCAGCCGGAGCTCACCGGCTTCCGCGTCGCGCTGCACAACTTCGAGGGGCCCTTTGACCTGCTGCTCCAGCTCATCCACGCCCAGCGGATGGACGTGACGGAGGTCGCGCTCGCGCAGGTGACAGATGAGTTCGTGGCCTATACCCGAAGCCTCGGGCCGGAGGCTGACCTGGATGAGACCACGCAGTTCCTCCTCGTCGCGGCGACGTTGCTCGATCTCAAGGCTGCCCGGCTCCTTCCACACGGTGATGTGGATGATGAGGAGGATCTGGAGCTGCTATCCGCGAGGGATCTCCTCTTCGCCCGGCTTTTGCAGTACCGCGCGTACAGCAGGGTCGCCGATCAATTCCGGGAGTGGCAGCGCGATGCCCGCCGTCGATACCCGCGGGCGGTGGCACCCGAAGAGCGCTTCCTCTCCCTCCTCCCGCCCGTGGCGCTGCAGCACACCCCCGAGAGTTTTGCGCAGCTCGCCGCGAGCGTCTTTAGGCCTGCTCCGCCCGAGGAGGTGCAAACCAGTCACGTCCACCAGGTGCCGGTGAGTGTTCCGGCGCAGGCACGCAAGATCCTCGACATCCTCAAGCTGCTTGGAGCCCGGGAATGGACGAGCTTCGGGGCGCTCACCCGGGAATGCAGCGTCTCGATGGAGATCGTGGGCCGCTTCCTGGCTCTGCTGGAGCTCTACAAGGCTAAGGCCGTCGACACCGAGCAGGAGGAGGCGCTCGGGGAACTGCGCATTCAGTGGACGGGCCTGGATGTGGACCCGTCCGTCGTCGCCTCCTCCAACTGGGATTAGGCGGCCAGGGCTTTAGGGCCGCGCCTGGAGGATGGAGAGGGTGGTCTCGTCCAGATCCTCATTGGAATAAATGCGGACGAGGGGCTCGGAGGGATCGTCCTCGGTGCGGACGCGGCGGCCCTCCCACACCGCGTGGAGCCCGAGCTTTTCGAGGACGCGGATGGACACGGGGTGGTTGACGGTGACGCGGGCGCTCACGGGGAGGGAGGTCTCGCAGCGGGAGGCCTCGAGGAGGGCGCGCTCGGCGACCTCGGTGGCGTAGCCGTGGCCCCACTTCTCGGGCCGGAGGCGGAACTTGAGGTCCCAGACGCGGTTGGCCACGCCCTCCAGCCCTCCGACGCCGATGAATTCCGTGGGCTGGTCGCGGAGGTAGACGGCCCAGGGGCCCAGACCGTACTGGGCCCAGCACTGCTGGGCGTGGTCAATGAGCGCGAGCGTCTCCCTCGCTGACTCGTGGCGGGCCTGGGGGCGATGCTCCCAGATGCGGGGATCGCCATACACCTTGAAGGCCTCCTCGGTATGCGTGACATCGAGGGGGAGAAGAAGCAGTCTGTCGGTGCGTGTAATGATACTCATGTCACAGTAGTGTAGGTCACAGTGTCTGCGCGGGGTGAGAGGGGTAGTCCGAGGTGCCCCCGGCGTCGCCGATAGAATGCGCCCTGTGCATATCTCCTCCGATCAGCTCCCGCTCGTCTCGCCGCTGCGCTCCCGGCTGGAGTCGATCCTCCTCGTCATCGACGCGCCTGCGAGCGTCGACACCTTGGCCTCCGCGGTGGAGAGCAGCCCCGAGGAGGTCCTGCGCGAGCTCACCACCGTGGCCGAGGAGTTCGACGCGCGGGGAAGCGGCATCGACCTGCGCGAGACCGAGGAGGGCTGGCGCTTCTACACCCGCCCTGCCAATGCAGAGGCCGTCGAGCAATTCCTTCTCGACGGCGCGAGGACGACGCTTTCCCGGGCGGCTATGGAAACCCTTGCGGTGGTGGCCTATCGCCAGCCGGTGACCCGGGGGCAGGTCTCGGCGGTGCGTGGCGTCAATGTCGACGGCGTCATGCGGACCCTCCAGCTGCGGGGGCTCATCAAGGAGGTGGACACACCGGATTCGGGCGTCGCCCATCACTACGCCACCACGGAGCTTTTCCTTGAGCTGCTGGGGCTGGACTCCCTCGATCAGCTTCCCGAGCTAGCACCCCTGCTGCCCGACGTGGATAGCATCGAGGACGCCGCGATGGGGTAGAATACCTGCACCGTAGAGAACAATCGAACACCGAACAGAGAGGCACGAGACCGTGACCCCACCCGCTCGCCGAGATGGTACACCGGACAGAAAACACGAGGACACGCCCCAGAAGGGCTTCCGCTCCCGCTCCCAGCGGAGGAAGGGGGGAGCGCGGCAGGCCCCCCAGGAGAAGAACTACGTGCAGGGGGTGACCGCCGATCAGCGGAACATGCCGCTCATCTCCCACGCCAAGCCAGCCCGTCGCCAGCACGTCGATGAGGCTGAGGTCCGCCGACGCCAGGCCGCAGCCCAGGGGCAGGAGAGCGACGGCATCCGCCTGCAGAAGGTCCTTGCCCGGGCCGGTGTGGCCTCTCGCCGCAACTCCGAGATCCTCATTGAGGAGGGGCGCGTCGAGGTCAATGGGAAGATTGTCGAGCGGCAGGGGATGCGCGTCAACCCGGCCGTGGACATCATTCGGGTCGACGGCGTACGCGTGAATGTCAACGAGGATCTCGAGTACTGGATCCTCAATAAGCCGCGCGGCCTCCACAGCACCATGCAGGATGAGCTGGGCCGTCCCTGCGTGGGCGATCTCATCAGCGAGAAGGTGAGCTCGGGGCAGCGGCTCTTCCACGTGGGCCGGCTGGACGCGGACACCGAGGGGCTCCTGCTCCTCACCAATGATGGGGAGCTGGCCAATCGGCTCATGCATCCGAAGTACGGCATCACGAAGACTTACCTCGCTACCGTTCTGGGTGAGGCGGATAAGGACGTCGTGCGGGCGCTGCGCCGCGGCGTCGAGCTCGAGGATGGCCTCGCGAAGGCTGACTACGCGCAGATCGTGGACACCTACAATGGCCAGTCGCTCATCCGCGTCGAGCTGCACGAGGGCCGCAAGCACATCGTCCGCCGCATGCTCAAGGAGCTGGGCTACCCCGTGCAGCGCCTCGTGCGGACGAAGATCCACACGGTGCAGCTGGGCGAGCAGAAGCCCGGCCACCTTCGTGCCCTGAACTCTTCCGAGCTGACCAGCCTCTACAAGGCGGTGGAAATGTGAGTGAGACGATGACAGACCTCTCGAATCGCCCCGACGGTGGGCTCATTCTCGCGGTGGATGGCCCCTCGGGCACCGGCAAATCCACGATGTGTCGCGCCGTCGCGAAGACCCTGGGTGCCGCGTACATCGACACCGGGGCCATGTACCGCGTGGCCGCCCTCGCGGTTCTGC
This sequence comes from Corynebacterium uropygiale, assembly GCF_021568315.1. Taxonomy (GTDB): domain Bacteria; phylum Actinomycetota; class Actinomycetes; order Mycobacteriales; family Mycobacteriaceae; genus Corynebacterium; species Corynebacterium uropygiale. The sequence goes on along the minus strand of NZ_JAKGSI010000002.1, from coordinate 499,196 downwards.
GCGCTGGCATCGATCCGCAGGACACGCAGGCGGTCATCGAAGCAACCCGCGATCTCCCCCTGGGAATTAATGATGATCCCGATTCCACGAACGTCCTCCTCGACGGCGAGGACGTCTCCGCCGAGATCCGCGGCCCAGAGGTCACGCAGATCGTCTCGGCTGTGTCTGCCATCCCGGAGGTGCGCGAGAACCTCGTCGCCCTTCAGCGCTCGATGGCGGAGCGGGCCGGGCGCGCGGTGATGGAGGGCCGGGACATCGGCACGGTCGTTCTCGCGGACGCCCCGGCGAAGGCCTTCCTCACGGCAGACGCGGAGGTGAGGGCGAAGCGCCGCTTCGATCAGGACCAGGCCGCCGGCCGCGAGGTGGACTTCGAGACCGTCCTCGCCAACGTCGAGCGCCGCGATCGCCTGGATTCCGAGCGCGCAACCTCCCCGCTGCGCCCGGCCGAGGACGCCATCATCATTGACACCTCGGATATGAGCCCGGAGGAGGTCCACGATGCGCTCCTCGGCGTGGTCGAGGAGTCCTGCGGCGAATGGGACGAGGAGCTCGAGGATTTCGACGAGGAGGAGCGCTGGGAGGAGCTCGAGGAGGAGTATGGCCTCGGGCGCCCCGACGTCGTCGAGGAAGCACTCTGCACGGTGGCGATCGTGGGCCGGCCGAACGTCGGCAAGTCCACGCTAGTGAACCGCTTCATCGGGCGCCGGGAAGCCGTCGTCGAGGATCACCCGGGCGTGACCCGCGACCGCATCTCCTACCTGGCGGACTGGAACGGCCAGCGCTTCTGGGTGCAGGATACGGGCGGCTGGGACCCGAATGTGAAGGGGATCCACGCCTCGATTGCCCGCCAGGCCGAGGCCGCGATGGCCACCGCGGACGTCATCGTCATGGTGGTGGACACCAAGGTGGGCATCACCGCCACGGATGAGGTCATGGCCCGACGCCTCCAGCGCAGCGAAGTCCCGGTACTCCTCGTGGCGAACAAGTGCGATTCTGACATGCAGCTCGCCGACATGGCCGAGTTCTATGCCCTGGGCCTCGGGGACCCGTTCCCCGTCTCCGCGCAGCACGGCCGCGGCGGCGCCGACGTGCTCGACGCCGTGCACGCCGCCTTCCCGGAGGAGCCGCGCAGCGCCTCCATCACGGAGGGGCCCCGGCGCGTGGCGTTGGTCGGCAAGCCGAACGTGGGCAAGTCCTCCCTGCTCAACAAGATCACCGGTGAGGAGCGCTCGGTGGTGGACTCCGTGGCCGGCACCACGGTGGATCCCGTCGACTCCCTCGTGCAACTGGATACTCACCTGTGGCGCTTCGTCGACACTGCGGGGCTTCGCCGCAAGGTGAAGAATGCCTCAGGACACGAGTTCTATGCCTCCATCCGGACGCAGAACGCGATCGACGCCGCCGAGGTGTGCATCATGCTCATCGACGCCTCCGAGCCGGTCTCCGAGCAGGACCAGCGGGTCCTCCGGATGATCATGGAGTCCGGCCGGGCGCTCGTGCTGGCCTTCAACAAGTGGGACCTCATGGATGAGGATCGACGCTGGGAGCTCGATCGCGATATCGACCAGCAGCTGGCCCACATCCCCTGGGTGCGGAAGATCAACATCTCTGCGAAGACCGGCCGCGCTCTGCAGAAGCTCGAACCCGCGATGATCGAGGCACTCGAGAGCTGGGACCAGCGCATCAGCACCGGGAAGCTCAACAACTGGGTGCGGGAGGTCATCGCGCAGAATCCGCCACCCATGCAGGGCGGGCGTCTGCCGAAGGTGCTCTTCGCGACGCAGGCCTCCACCCGGCCCCCGGTGATCGTCCTCTTCACCACGGGCTTCCTCGACGCCGGCTATCGCCGCTACCTCGAGCGCAAGCTCCGCGAGTCCTTCGGCTTCGAAGGCAGCCCGGTGCGCATCGCGGTGCGCGTGCGCGAGCGCCGCAAGCGCTCCTAAGACCGGGCAGGGCCGACGGGATCGGCAGGACCGGCGGTGCCGCCGAAACTCCCGCCCCGGATCATTCCGCCCGCTCGACGAGGAATGCGTCGAGGCGATAGGGCAGGGTGATCCGGGAGTCTTCCTCGAATCCGAGGTGTTCGAAGAGATACCAGTTGAGGTTGTCCGTCACGCGCTGGCGGATGTGCTCGGGGCTGCGGAGCCAGTACGAGCGGGTGTGCGTGAGCGCGTGAAGATCGGCGGGGCTCATCTCAGTGGACCACCGCGTGCGGAGGGTTCGACGGACCTCGAAAGGCTCAACCAGTTCGGGGAGGAATCCCTCCCGCTGGATGTCCCCGCTGTGCATGATGCGCGCGAGGCGAAGCACCCACGGCTCGGACACATCGATGGTGTTCCAGGCCAGGAGCAGCTGCCCGCCGGGGGCCAGCACCCGATCCGCCTCCTGACAGGCGCGGGCCGTGTCCACCCAGTGCCAGGTTTGGGCACAGGTGAGGACGTCGAGGGAGGAGTCGGGCAGGGGGATGTGCTCCGCAACCCCGCGCCACAGCGGAATTTCGGGGTGCAGGACCCGGCACACCCGAAGCATGTCGGTGCTGGGGTCGGAGGCGCTGAGGTGGGCGTCGGAACCCTCCCAGAGGGAGAGGAATTTCCCGGTGCCACAGCCGAGGTCATGGACGCGAAGCCCCGCGTGCGGCCGCCCCAGCAATTCCCGCGTGCGGGGCAGATACGCTGGGCGAATGCGATCATAGGCGGTGGCTTCCTCGACGAAGGCGCCGGCGCTGAGATGGCGGTGCGCGGCGTTTTTGAAACGGGGAGCATCTCTCTGGGATCGCGGTCTCAACACCCCTTGATGGTATCGCTAGAATGCAGGGGGTTGGTGTCGGCCCGTTGTCAGGGAAAGGTTGGGATAACGCCGGATGGCAGGAGAGAAGAAGCGGCTATCGCGGGTGGTGGCCCTCTTGGGCGGAATCGTCATCGGGCTCGCGGTCGTGATGATCGCTCTCTACTATGACACCGGTAATCACTCAGAGCAGTCGGGCTCCGGCGACCTCCACGCCACCGCTCCCGCGACGCGGACGGCGACGACCTCCATCGTCTCCCCCGAGGGCACCCCGGCCTTCAAGAGCCCCGGCGCGGGGGAGTCCGCGACGATCCAGCTCGCCTCCGCCGGGCGCACCCGCCAATTCATCCTCTCCGTTCCCCGAAACTTCTACCCGGGGCGCCGCATCCCCGTCATCTTCGCCTTCCACGGCTACGGGGAGAACGCCGCGCTCATGGAGACCTACACTCACCTCGACGACGCCCAGGCGCTCATCGTCTATCCCGATGGCATCCGCCAGTCCTGGGAAGGGGCGCCCTACTCGGTGACCAACAAGGGCAAGGACCGGCAGTTCGTGCACGATATCCTTGCTGCGCTGAAGACGGTCTACCCCGTGGACACCGAACGGGTCTTCGCGGCGGGGTTCTCCAACGGCGGGGGATTCGCCGCCATGATTGGCTGCCAGATGCCTGACCTCTTCGCCGGGGTGGCGCTGGTGTCCGCCGCCTACTATCCCGCCGTGCACGAGAACTGTTCCGGGGAGCCGGTGGCCCTTCTGGACATTCATGGCACCGAGGATCCCGTCGTGAAATACGATGGCGGGACGCGGCACGGCACCCGCTATGACTCCGTGCCGGCGGTTCTGGAGAAGGCCTCGCGGCGCAATCACTGCGTGGGAGGGTCTCAGTTCTATCGGATTAACCGCAGTGCCGTGCGCCAGGATTGGTATGGCTGCGAGCTTCCGCTCAGCCACATTCGCGTGGGTGAGGGGGTGCACGCGTGGCCGGGTGCCCCCAACGACAAGCGTGAGCACGTGCCCAAGAATATGGCGACCGACGAGATCCTGCGCTTCTTCGGCATCGCGAAGGTGCCAGCCCGCTAGGGGGAGAGACAGCCCTCTCCGGGCCACCCGCTACACTGTCGGAGTATGGTAGCTCACATTCTTTCGACCAATTGTGCCGTCCCCCAGCCAGACCCGGGCGGGGCCGATCGGGTTAGTGGTATTGAGAAGAAGCCCGTCGAGTTTCTGGAGATTTCCGCCCCGGGGCCCCACTACGGGGACGGATCGGGGGTGAAGGGGGATGTCATTGGAGACACCAAGCACCACGGCGGCGCGGATAAGGCGGTATACGCCTTTGAGTCGGAGGAACTGGCCTATTGGGAGGAGCGGCTGGGGCGCCCCTGCCCACCTGGCTCTTTCGGGGAGAACCTCACGCTCTCGGGGATCGACGCCTCGACGCTGGTCATCAACCAGGAGCTGGAGTGCGGCAGCACACGCCTCCAGGTGTCCGTGCCGCGGACACCGTGCCGGACCTTCGCCGGATGGATGGGGGTTCCCGGATGGTTGGCCCTATTTACCGAGCACGGGAGGGCTGGCAGCTATTTTCGGGTCCTGCGGCCCGGCGTCATCCGGCCGGGAGATCAGCTAATTCTCGGGGACGCTCCCTCACACGGCATCACCATGGGGATGGCCTTCCGGGCGAAGATGGGGGATCGTGAGTGCGCGCGGGCGGTCGTCGAGGCCAACTGCCTGCCGACCCTCCACCATGAGCAGCTGCAGCGGCGGCTGTGACAGAGCAGGGGCCTGAGGCCACGCCACCCGTGTGGAAGAGAAATAACCCGCCACATATGTGGCGGGGACTGGTCGGACTGACAGGATTTGAACCTGCGACCCCTACACCCCCAGTGTAGTGCGCTACCAAACTGCGCCACAGTCCGCCGCTGCTTCGTGAAGCAACTCCCATAGGTTACAACTGTGTGAGTCGCTTCGTCCAATCAGCAGGTCAGAGCGGTGTTTTTCGCTTTAGGCGTGACGGTCATCCACGCTGAGCTCCATCTCGGGGATACTCGCGATGAGCTCGCGCCGCGTGGCCTCGTCGATGTCCCCGGAGATCTCGATGCTGCGCTCAAATCCGCCGTCCTCCCGGGGATGCACCCGGACGGAGACTGCGTCCAGGCGGATCTTCTTCTTCCTCGCGAGGGCGCGGATCGCCTGGGATCCGTGGGCGGCCAGGGCTCCCGCCACGAGGTCGGACACCGAGTGCCCGAGGTTCTTCCCGCCGTCGGACTTGCTGCGGTCAGTGAGCAGGTTGCCGTGGCGCGTGCGCACGACATCGGCGAACTTGGTGCCCGTCGCCGACGTCGCCACGGCGCCGGCCTCCAGGGGCTCGGGCTGGTACTCGGGCTTGAGGTAGGGTGCCACCCAGGATCCGATGAGCTGTGCCGCCCGCTGCGCGCTGCCCTGGCGGGTGCACAGGTGATCCGCGCGGTCAAGGCTCACGAGGGACTTCGGGTACCGGGTGATGCGGAAGATGTTCTGCGCGTTGTCGATGCCCACCGTCTGGTCCGTCGGGGAGTGGAGGAGGAGCAGCGGCTTGCGCAGGCGGGGGAGATAGGACTCGACGCTCACCTCGGCGAGGTCCTCCAGGAACTCCCGGGAGATCACGATGTCTCGTCCGCCCAGGACGACGGTCACCGAGCCTTCGTCGTCCACCTCCTTGATGCGGTCAGCGAAGTGGAGGACAGCGTGCGCGGGGTCGAAAGGCGCGCCGATCGTCGCCACCGCGGAGAGCGCCTTGAGCTCAGTGGCTGCCCGCAGGGAGGCCGCACCGCCGAGGGAGTGCCCGATGAGCAGCTGGGGGGTGCCGTAGTTCTCGCTCATCCAGCGGTGGGCGGCCTTGATGTCCTCGACGTTTGAGCTAAATGAGGTACTCCCAAAATCGCCCTCCGACTGCCCCAACCCCGGGAAGTCAAAACGCAGGGAGGCGATCCCGAAATTCGTGAGCTCCCGGCACACGCGGCTCGCCGCAGGGGTGTGCCGCGAACCCGTGAAGCAATGCGCAAACATCGCCCAGGCGATGGGCTTGTCATCGGGGAAATCAATGGTGCCGGCCATCGACAGCCCTTCAGAGGACGGGACGGACACATTCACGGAATGCACGGGTTCCACCTTTCGCACAAGGAGTCATGAATCGATTCAACGCTATTGACGGGGGAGTCCTCTTCCGTATCCTAGTGGCCGGCTATTCTCGGGAACAGTACGAGTCTGAGTAGGAAGAGAGGCGCTCGCATGGCGGCGTTTGACTGGTTTTGGCGAGCGATGGGGGGAAGCGCCGCACGGAAGAACCACAAGCGGGGAGAGCACGTAGCCGCTCAGGCGGAGGCTACCCGCGAGGAGAGCGCGCGCCTCAGCGATGAGGAGCTCCGCACCCGCCTTCGCCAGGGAGATGACGGGGAGCGGCTGGCTGCCCTCGCGGAGGCGTCGCGGCGCACCCTAAGCCTCGATCCCTTCCCCTGCCAGCTTCAGGCCGTCCAGCTCATCCTCGGCGGCGATGTGATCCAAATGGCGACCGGCGAGGGCAAGACCCTCGTCGGCGCGATGGCTGCCGTCGGCTTTGCCGCCCAGGGCCGCCGCGTTCACATCCTCACCGTCAACGACTACCTCGCTCGCCGCGATGCCGAGTGGATGCGTCCCCTCGTCGACTTCTTCGGCCTCACGGTGGGCGCCATCGACGAGAGCCTGAGCCGCGAGGAGCGCAGGGACGTGTATCAGCGCTCCATCGTGTATGGGCCGGTCAATGAGATTGGCTTCGATGTGCTCCGTGACCGCCAGGTCACCGCGCGGGAGGAGGAAGTCCAGGGCGAGGTGGACGTCGCCCTCGTCGATGAGGCGGATTCGGTCCTCGTCGACGAAGCTCTCGTCCCCCTCGTACTTGCCGGGGCCGCGCCCGGCGAGGCGCCGACGGGGCAGATCACCGACATCGTCCGCGACCTCGTCGAGGGGCAGCACTACGAGATCGACGACGAGCGCCGCAACGTCTTCCTCACGGACGCCGGGGCAGATCGCGTGGCCGCGGCGCTCGGGGTGGAGTCCCTCTACGAGGGGGAGGATGCCGGCTCGACGCTCGTCCACGTCAACCTGGCGCTCCACGCGAAAGCGCTGCTCATCCGGGACATCCACTACGTCGTCCGCGAAGGGAAAGTGCAGCTCATCGACTCCTCCCGCGGGCGCATCGCCGAACTTCAGCGCTGGCCCGATGGCCTCCAGGCGGCCGTCGAGGCCAAAGAGGGCCTGCGGGTGAGCGAGGGCGGCCGGATCCTCGACACCATCACCATCCAGGCGCTCATGGGGCGCTACCGGACCCTGTGCGGGATGACGGGGACGGCCGTCGAGGCGACCGATCAGCTGCGGCAGTTTTATGACGTGGGGGTTGCCGTCGTGGAGCGGCATAAGCCGCTGGCGCGCGTCGACGAGGCCGATCGCATCTACGCCACGATGGCGGAGAAGAACCAGGCGATCGTGGAGGAGATCCGCAGGCTCCATGCGACGGGGCAGCCGGTGCTCGTGGGCACGCACGATGTGGCGGAGTCGGAGGCCCTCGCGGAGGAGCTCGAGGACCTGGACGTCGCCGTTCTCAACGCGAAGAACGACGACGAGGAGGCGCGCATCATCGCGGAGGCCGGCGACGTCGGACGCATCACCGTGTCCACGCAGATGGCTGGCCGCGGCACGGATATTCGCCTAGGCGGCGCGGACGAGGCCGCCTATGACGAGGTCGTGGCCAAGGGCGGCCTTGCGGTGATCGGGACGGGGCGGCACAAGACGGCCCGCCTCGATCACCAGCTGCGCGGGCGGGCGGGGCGCCAGGGTGACCCAGGCCGTTCGGTATTCTTCGTCTCGCTCGAGGATGACATGGTCGTGGCCGGCGGGAGCGGGGAGCGGATCACCGCGCACCCGGACGCGGACGGCCGGATCGAGGACAAGCGGATCAGCCACTTCATCGGGCACTGCCAGCGCGTCACCGAGGGGCAGCTCCTGGAAATCCATGCCCAGACGTGGAAGTACAACAAGCTCCTCACGGACCAGCGCGCCATTATCGACGAGCGACGCGCCCGCCTCCTGGACACCGATCTCGCCTGGGAGGAATTCCAGCAGCGCGCCCCCGAACGCGCCGCCGAGCTCGCTGACCTGCCGGGAATCGCGGAGGCGGCGCGGAGCATCATGCTCTTCCACCTCGATGAGGAATGGGCAGGGCACCTGAGCATCATGGATGAAGTCCGCGAGTCCATCCACCTACGGGCGGTTGCCAAGGAAACCCCGATCGACGAGTTCCACCGCATCGCCGTGCGAGAGTTCAAGGATCTGGCCCAGCGGGCGGTGGACAAGTCCGTCGAGACTTTTGAGAGCGTTCCTATCGACGAGGAGGGCGCTCACCTGGAGGATCACGGACGCATTCGCCCGTCGGCGACATGGACGTATATGGTGTCTGATAATCCGCTCTCGAGCAGCGGAAACTCAGTATTCTCCGGGATTGGTAACATTTTCCGGTGATGGCCGTGGCCGCGCGCCCCGCGGCGATGGCGCTATGATGAATTTCAACGTAGGTATCCGTCCATCCGGAGGTAGCAGATGAGCGAAAACGCCGGCACCAATGAGGCCCAGGTCGAGACCACATCGGTCTTCCGGGCTGATCTTCTCAAGGAAATGGAGTCGGGGGCCCAGGGCTCGGCGGCTGGTGCAGGAGCCGGTGCGGACAATTTGCCCGATGGTGCGGCGCTGCTGGTTGTGAAGCGCGGCCCCAACGCCGGTTCGCGATTCCTTCTCGATCGTGAGACGACGACCGCCGGCCGTCACCCCGAGTCCGATATTTTCCTCGATGACGTGACGGTCTCCCGCCGCCACGCCGAGTTCCGCATCAACGATGGGCAGTTCGAGGTTGTCGACGTCGGAAGCCTGAACGGCACGTATGTCAACCGCGAGCCGCGGAACTCCCAGGTTCTTTCTACGGGCGATGAGATCCAGATCGGCAAGTTCCGTCTGGTGTTCCTCGCTGGCCCGAAGAAGTAGCCACACCCCGGTCCGGCAGCGTCAGCGGCCGGGCCCTTCCATATATTGTCCATTCCTTTACGCTATCCATTTGATCCGCGAGGTCCACTGTGAGCGCTCTTCCTCAGAAAGCCCCCAAGAGGGCGACGTCGACGAAAACGATGTCGATCGGGGTGGTCCTCAAACAGTTGCGTGCTGAGTTCCCCGATATCACGGTCTCGAAAATCCGATTCCTCGAGTCGGAGGGGCTCATCAGCCCCCAGCGCACCTCCTCCGGCTACCGCCGTTTTACGGAGGCGGATGTGGAGCGGCTGCGGTACATCCTCGTCACCCAGCGGGACAACTACACCCCGCTGAAGGTGATCCGGGAGCAACTGGAGGCCATGGATAGCGGGCAGGTGACGGCCATCGTCTCCGCTGCGTCCGCGGATCCCCTCATCTCCCCGGAGAGCTTCCGGGCCCCGGTGGCTGTTCGGCTGACGGATACGGATGTTGCGGAGCGCGCCCAGGTGAGCGTGGAGTTTGTGAGCGACCTCGTGCGCGCCGGCCTCCTCACCCCTGACCACTCAGGTTTCTTCACCGCCGATGACGTGCGGGTTGCGCAGACCTCCGCCGCTCTCACGGAGTTTGGCTTCGACACCCGGCAGCTCAAGGTGTTGAAGACCACCGCCCTCCGCCAGGCCGGGCTGATCCAGCAGGTCACCAGCCCTGTCGCGCACTCGAAGAAGGACACCGCCCAACAGCAGGCTGAGGAACTGAACCAGCAGATGTCGGCCATGATGGTGTCTCTCCACGCCACCCTGCTCAAGAACGCTCTTCGGGAGGATAAGAATTAATGGGCTCTGTACCCGTGACGATTCATGGTGTGCATGAGGTAGGCCCCGAGGGATTCGCCTGCGCCATCATCGAGGGGGTCGGGGATAACCGCATCATTCCCGTGTGGCTCAACCCCGCGGATGCCATGCTTCTCGACGTTCGCCTGCGCGGGATGGGGCCGCGTCGTCCCACCACGCACGACCTGCTCGTTGAACTCGTGCAGGCCCAAGGGGGCATTGCGGAGAGTGTCATTGACTCCTATCACCAGGGAGTGTTCAGCGCGACCATCACGCTGAACAGCGGAGAGAGTCTCGACGCCCGTGCCTCGGACGCCATCATGCTGAGCATTCTCACCGATACCCCGCTGGCGGTGGACGAGGACGTCATCTCCCAGACCTCCCTGTATCTCAGCCCCGATGACCTGCGGACATACCTGGGGATCGATGGATTCCACCACGAGGATGACCCTCACGAGAGCAGTTCAGCCTCCGGGGATGCCCAGGCCGATGCGGACTTCCAGTCCTTCATGCAGTCGATGGGTGTGACAGAATCCGACCTCACCGGGAGCCGCGAAGAAAATGATGATGATGTGACTGGCGAGTCGCAAGATGAAGATGGGGAGTATTGAGGCTAAACTTCAAGTTGAGGTTGAAGTTTCAGGCGTGTCATTCTCATGGGCACGCCCGGCTCTTTTAACCTAAGCTGAGAACAACGACAACTCTGTGACCGGGAGATGGCCTCATGACGATCGACGAACCGCGCCAGGAATCACTCTTTGACCTCGGCCCCGATGAGGAGGTGGGCTACCGCGTGCCCATCGCCTGCCAAGTGGCCGGGATTACCTACCGCCAGCTGGACTATTGGGCGCGGACGAACCTCGTGACCCCGTCGATCCGCGATGCCCGCGGCTCCGGCTCGCAGCGTCTGTACTCCTTCCGGGACGTCCTCATCCTCAAGATCGTTAAGCGGCTCCTGGACACGGGGATTTCCCTTCAGAACATCCGCCTTGCTGTGGACAAGCTGCGCAACCGCGGTGTGCACGACCTCGCGGGAATTACTCTGGTCTCCGATGGGAAGACGGTTTACGAGTGCCGCTCCAGCGAGGACGTCATTGACCTTCTTGGCGGGGGCCAGGGCGTGTTCGGCATCGCCGTCCCCGGCATCGTCAAGGAACTTACCGGCACCATCTCCGCCTTCCCCTCGGAGAAGGTCTCGAGCGACGAGACCCCCGACTTCAGCGTCGTGGATGAGCTGGCGGAGCGCCGCCGTCGCCGCAGCTCCTAGCCTTTTAAAGCCAGGTGCCGCTCAGCCTTCCCACCGCTTCTCTCAGCTGCGCTTCGTCATAGGCCATGGTGGGGTGGTCATCGCTGACCACCGGATCCATGGGGGAGTAGCCCACCTGGATGAATTGGAGATCGAGCCCATCGTGGCGCGCTGAGGCGAGGAACTCCCGATAGTCGTTATCCTCGTTCATGTCGTCATGACCCGTCGTGAGAACAATGAGGCGCGTGTCCGCGCCGGTCTCACGGCGGTGTTTTTGTGCCTCCTCAATGGCGGCGCGCACCGCCGGGCGCGATTGCGGGGCGCCCTGCTCAGGCCCCCGATCCTTGAGGGATTCCTCGATGTCGCGGGCGGGGCCGAAGCCCGCGTCGCGGCGAACACTCTCGGGGCGTTCTGCCCCATGGGCGGCCGAGTAGGTCATGAGGCCGATGGGATGATGCTGCTCATCGAGCTGATGGGAGGCGTCGAGGACGGCTGCTCGGGCGGCATCGAAGGCGCTGCGCTCGCCGAGGGGATCGCGCATCCGCTCTGAGGTGTCGAGGAGGAAGAGGGTATCCACCGCGGGGAGCCGCAACTGGCGCTCAATGAGGTCATCGAGTGCGGCGCGGTCAAGCTCCGGCTGACCCTGGGCGCGGTCGGCGTCGTTGAGGTACTCCGTGAGGGCTGCCGCCGAGCGGGCCTGGTCCTCCTCAATGCGGTCACTCACCGTGAGCGGGGCCAGAAGGACCCCGGTGGAGGCGCCTGCCGGCACCCAGTGATAGCCCTCCGGGAGGACGGACGTCGCAATACCCGGTGACTGCTGTTCCACCGACTTCTCGGGGGTTACCATCCGATCCCTGCGGAGGAGAGTCTCCGCCTTCTCGACATCACCGCTGCTCAGCGCCAGCGCCGGGGCGGCGCCGCGGCCCTCCGGGAAGGAGGTGTTCTCTGCCGGAGCTGCTGAATCGGAGCCCTCGCGTGCGGCGACGCTGAGGCTCAGCGTCGTGGGGGTCGGGGCCCCGGCGACGCTGCGCTGGGATTGGGTGAGGGAAGCGTCGAGGTCCTTGTCGGAGAGCGCGATGATGAGGGCGGCATCGGCAGGATCAGCGACGAGGTGGGGCTCGATGCAATAGTCGCGGACGACGGGGTTCGTCGAGCGCCAGGAGTCCAGGGAGACCCCGCTGAGACCGGGGGTGGTCTCATAGACCGGGAGGTCGAGTGTCCCTTCGAAGCATTCTGCGCGGTAGGCGGCGTCGTCGGCCTCATTGTGGGCGCGCAGGAGCGTCCAACCATAGATGAGGGCGGCGAGGAGGATGATGACGCAGATGATGGTGATGAGCCCACCGGAGAGGCGGAAATTCCGCGTCCCCGAGGAGTGGCGACCCATGCCTGTCCTTTCCCTGTCCTAGTCCTAGGCGGATTGTTCGTGAGTCCAGTCGGAGACGGTTCCCACGTATTCCTCGATGAGATCTTCAAGGGCCACAATACCCAGGAGCTGGCCGGAGCGGTCGCGCACCTGGGCCATGTGGGCCGACTTGAGGTGGAGCTTGTGGAGAGCCTCGTCCATCGCCGCGTCCGACTGGACGATGATGAGCGGGCGGATCTGCTCGGCGGGGATGCGATAGTCGGGATCGGCGGTGCTGATGCGGTCGAGGACGTCCTTGACGTGGACGTAGCCGGCAAAGGAATCGGAGGAGGTCTGCACCGGGAAGCGGGAGAATCCGGTTTCGACGACGGCATCCTCGACGTCTCGGAGCAGCGGGCCGCCCTTGCCGTGCGGGATGCTGCGCACGTTCTCCGTAGGGATCATGACTTCGCGCACCGAGCGGTTCTCCGAGCGCAGCGCCTTGGAGAGCCGAGCGTGCTCTTCGGCATCGAGGAGGCCTTCGGAGCGGGACTCGGCGATCATGCTGGCCAGCTGCTCCTGGTCCACGGTGGAATCGAGCTCATCTTTCTGCTCGATGCCGCAGGCGTGGAGGGTGATGCGTGCGAGCCAGTTCATGAACTCGATGAACGGGCGTGTGATCGTCATCCACACGATGATGGCTGGGGAGAGCCACAGCGCGAGGAGTTCGGGTCCGGCGATGGCGATGTTCTTCGGCACCATCTCTCCGAAGAGGATGTGGAGGAACGTGATGATGACGAGCGCGATGACAAAGGAGATCGGGTGGATGAACGCCGGCTCGACGCCCAGCGCAACGAAAGGCCCCTCGATGAAGTGCGCGATCGCAGGCTCGGCCACCTTACCGAGGATGAGCGAGCAGATCGTGATGCCAAGCTGCATGCCCGCTAAGCCCAGCGAGAGGTGCTCGATGGCGTGGATGGCCTTCTTCGCCCGAGGATTTCCCTGCTCGAGGAGGGATTCCAGGCGGTCGCGCCGCGAGGAGATGAGTGAGAATTCACCGGCGACGAAGAAGGCATTACCGGCGAGGAGGGCGACAATGAGGAGGACTGTCGAGAAAATGCTCACTGGTACTTCACCACGTCTTCATGATCGATGGGGGAGAGGATGGCCTTGTCGATGCGCCGGTCCTCCATGAGAGTGACCCGGGCGATCCAGCGGCCGCCAAAGCCAGACTCAAATTCCGCGCGGAAGGGGTGATCGGGCTCGGGAAGGAGCACGGTATCGCCCGCCTCGGGAATCCTCCCCAGGGCGGACATGATGAGCCCACCCACGGTTTCGTAGGGTCCGTCGGGGCAGTCATAGCCGATGGTCTCCTTGAGGTCATCGACGCGCACGAGCCCCGAGACCTCCCAGCTCGAGCCGAAGCGTTGGAAGTCGCGTTCGGCTTCGGAATCGTCGTGCTCGTCATAAACCTCGCCCAGGATTTCCTCGACGACGTCCTCGATGGTGACGAGCCCCGCCGTGCCGCCGTATTCATCGGCGACGAGGACCAGCTGCGAGCCGGCCGAACGCACGGCGTTGAGGACGGCATCACCGTCGAGGCTGGCGGGCACGGAGCGGATCTCACGGGCGAAGGAGCCGACGGTGGTGCGGGAGCGTTCCTCGCGGGGGACGGAGAAGGCGTCCTTAACGTGGACGACGCCGACGGGTTCATCGAGGTCGCCGTCGGCGACGGGGAAGCGGGAGTGCCCGGTCTCGAGGGCGAGGGCGACGAGGTCCTCCACCGTGTCGTCCTTGTCGAGGAAGTCCACGGTGGACCGGGGGGTCATGAGCTCCTCGGCGGTCGTTTCACCGAATTGGAGGGAGCGATCGAGGACCTCGGCGGTGGTGGCGTCGAACTCGCCGACCTCCATGGAGTGGCGCACCAGGGCGCCGAGCTCCTGGGCGGAGCGCGCGGAGGCGAGCTCATCGGCCGGCTCCACACCGAGTTTGCGGACGAGTCCGTTGGCGGAGGCGTTGAGGAGGCTGATGAACCAGGTGCACACTGTGTTGAAGGCGTTCACCGGGCCAACAACAAAGCGGGCCGTCTGCAGCGGCATGGTGATGGCGATGTTCTTCGGGACAAGCTCGCCAAAGACCATCGACAGCAGTGTGGCGATGATGAGCGCCAGAATGAGCGCGACGGCCGTCGAGGAGGATTCTCCCAAGCCGATGAGCTCCAGAAGGGGGGTAAAGAAGCGGGCCAGGACGGGTTCTGCAAGATAACCCGTGGCCAGAGTCGTGACGGTGATGCCCAGCTGGGCGCCGGACAAGACGAAGGAGAGGTTCGAAAAATCCCTCAACACTGCACGGGCTCTCCGGTCCCCTTTGTTCTTCGCGTGCGCCTCAACGGTGGAGCGCTCCAGACCGGTGAGGGCGAACTCAATCGCCACAAACAAACCAGTGCTGGCCGTGAGCAGCACGAAGCACAGCAGTGCGAGGATACTTATGACTATGTCCATTGAAGGCGGCTACCGAGCCGTGTGACCATCTTTCCCTGTTCGTGGACGCCCGCCGGTCGAGCGTCTCTTATGCGTACAACGATGCGCACGCCGCTGAGGTTCCCGCGTCCGGGAGGGACGCGAAGGACGAGAAGGACGTGCGCCGGTGATTGTAATCAACTCCGTGGAGCGATGCGTGATGACCCTCCACTGCACCCGCACGCCTGCCTCGCGGAGGATCTCCTTCGCGTGCTTCTTCTCCCCGGGCAGAATGAGCGTGACGACTGTGCCACTGGCCCCCGCCCGGGCCGTCCGCCCGGCCCGGTGGACATAGGCCTTCGGATCTCGCGGCGGGCCCGCGTGGACGACGAGCGAGACGTCGGGAACATCGAGCCCACGCGCAGAAATATCCGTGGTGACCAGCACGGATGAGCGTCCGGAGCGCAGCGCGTCGAGGGCCTCAGTGCGCTGTCGATACGTCTGCGAGCCCTCATAGGCGATGGCGGTGATGCCGTGGGCGTGGAGATCCTCGACGAGCCGCCGGACGCGCGCCCGGGTGGGCAGGAAGATGAGCGTGCGCCCCCGGCGCCCCGCAATGGCGCGGAGGGTGCGGTCCCGCTCCTCGGGGCTTTCCACCTCCAGGGCATAGTGCGTCATCGCGGGAACGTCGGTGACCTGGACGGGGGCGTCGTGGCGGTGGTGCTCGGGGAGGAACTCCTCGACGAGGCCCGCGATCTCACCGTCAAGGGTGGCGGAAAAGAGAATGCGCTGGGCCGAGTGGGGTGTTGCCCGGAGGATTTTTCTCACGTGTCGGAGAAAACCGTGGTCCACGAGGAGATCGGCCTCATCGAGGACAGAGATCTCGACGGCATCCAGCGCGAGAATGCCCTGGCGCTGAAGATCCAGCGTCCGGCCGGGGGTAGCAATAAGCACGTCCACGGGGGCGGCGAAGGAGCGCCGGTGCCGGGATACGGCCACGCCCCCGACAACACAGAGGCAGCGAAGCCCGAGGCTCGCCGCGAGGGGATCAAGCCGCTCGGCAATCTGGAGGGCGAGCTCCCGCGTCGGTGCCAGTACCAGGCCCCGCGGGTGACCGGGCCGGGAGGGGGCGCCGCTCAGCCTCGCCAGCAGCGGCAGCCCAAAGGCGAAGGTTTTGCCGGAGCCGGTCGGGGCCTGGCCGAGGACGCAGTGGCCGTCGAGAATATCGGGGATGCACGCCGTCTGGATGGGGAAGGGCTCGCTGAGGCCTGCCGAGCGGAGGCTCTGGCAGAGCGGCACCGGCAGGCCGAGGTCCTGGAAGCTGGGCACGGGCGAGAGGTACTCCTAGGAAATCGCGATCTCGGAGCGGTCCGCCGACCACAGCGTGTGGAAGCGGCCCTCCTTGTCAACGCGCTGATACGTGTGGGCGCCGAAGAAGTCGCGCTGGCCCTGGATGAGGGCGGCGGGCAGGCGCTCGGCGCGCAGGGCGTCGTAGTAGGAGAGGGAGCTGGCAAAGACCGGCACCGGGAGGCCCAGGCGGGTCGCGGCGACCACGACGCGGCGCCAGGAATCGACGAGGTCCTCCATCTCGCCCTTGAAGTAGGGGTCGAGAAGGAGCGATTCCAGCTCAGGGTTGGCGTCGTAGGCTTCGCGGATCCGGTTGAGGAACTGGGCCCGGATGATGCAGCCGCCGCGCCAGATCGTGGCGAGGTCCCGGGGATCGACGTTCCACTCATGCTCGGCGGAGCCGGCCTTGATCTCATCGAAGCCCTGGGAGTAGGCGACGAGCTTGGAGGCGTAGAGAGCGCGGCGCACGTCCTCGATGAAGGTCTCGCGGTCTGTGCCGAGGTCCTCGAAGGTGTCGAGGCTGCCGGAGGGAAGGGAGCCCGCGGTGGCCGCGCGCTGCGTCGAGGCCCCGGAGAGCGCACGGGCGAAGACGGCCTCGCCGATGCCGGTGGTGGCGATGCCGAGGTCAAGCGCCGCCTTCACGGTCCACCGGCCGGTGCCCTTCTGCCCGGCGGCGTCGACGATGACGTCCACGAGAGGGCGGCCGGTCTCGGCGTCGGTCTGGGAGAGCACCTCGGCGGTGATGTCCACAAGGTAGGAGTCGAGGTCCCCGGAGTTCCACTCGCGGAAGACGTCGGCGATCTCGGCGGGCTCCATGCCCGCCGCATAGCGGAGCAGGTGATAGGCCTCGCCGATGACCTGCATGTCCGCGTACTCGATGCCGTTGTGCACCATCTTGACGAAGTGCCCGGCGCCATCCGGGCCGATGTGCGTCACGCACGGGGTGCCGTCCACCTTCGCCGCGATGGATTCCAGCAGTGGGCCTAGCGCCTCATAGGACTCCGCGGGTCCGCCGGGCATGATGGCCGGTCCGTGGAGAGCGCCCTCCTCGCCACCGGAGATGCCCGCGCCCACAAAGTGCAGGCCCCGGGCAGCAATCTCCTTTTCCCGACGGATCGTGTCGGTGTAGAGCGCATTGCCGCCGTCGATAATGATGTCCCCGGGCTCCATCGCATCCGCCAGCTGGTTGATGACGGCGTCGGTGGCCTTGCCGGCCTGGACCATGATGATCGCGCGGCGCGGCCGCTCGAGGGAGCGAACGAAATCATCAATCGTCGTGGAGGGGATGAAGTTCCCCTCCGAGCCGTGGCCCTCGATGAGAGCATCCGTCTTCGAGGTGCTGCGGTTGTACACCGCGACGGTGTGTCCCTTATGGGCAAAGTTCCGGGCCAGGTTCGACCCCATGACTGCAAGTCCGACGACGCCAATCTGGGCGAGATTCTGCTCGTTGCTCATGGTTGGACATCATACTCTCCGATGTCGGGTAATCGTGTGACCTAACGTAGAATGGCTCACCATGACAATCCAGGGACTGTGCGCCACGATCGGGCGCGGCACTGCCACGCCGGAGCAGGTTGCGGAATTCAATCGTCTGTGCAGCGGTTTCAGTGCGGAGCTCGGGCTCCGCTTCACCTCGCTCAGCGCCGAGTACGTGGAGGCGGAGATGAAGGTGACCAGCCGCCATCTTCAGCCGGACGGCGTCGTCCACGGGGGAGTGTATTGCGCGATCGCGGAGACCGTGGGCTCCGTTGCCGGGTTGCTTGCGGCCCCGGGGCGCGTCGTCGTGGGGATCAATAACTCGACGGACTTCATTGCGCCGATGAAGACGGGCGTACTGACCGCCCGCTGCGAGCCCATCCAGCTGGGCGGGCGCACTCAGCTCTTCCTCATCACGATGCTCCACGAGGGGCGGGCGGTGGCGCGCACCAACCTGCGCACGATGGTGCTGCGCCCGGTGGCTTAGAGCCACTCGTTCTTCTTGAACCACCAGGCCATAAGCGCCACGATGAGGACCATGGCGATGAGCACCGCCGGATAGGCGAGGGGGTGGTGGAGCTCCGGCATGTAATCGAAGTTCATGCCATAGATACCGGCCACGAGGGTGGGCACGGCCGCCATACCGACGAGCGCGGAGATCGTCCTCATGTCCTTATTCTGCTGCATGGTCACCTTGGCCACGCCGGCGTCGATGAGGGAGGTGAGCCGCTCGTCGTAGCTGGCGATCTGGTCGGTGGCGATGAGGTGGTTATCGAGGGCGTCGCGGAAGTAGGAGCGAATCTTCTTCCCCATGAGGTCCTTGTTCCCCTCGGAGAGCTGCCGCAGGGCGGGGGCGAGCGGCGCGATAGCGTGGCGCATCTCCAGGATCTCACGCTTGTAGGTGTAAATCTGCTCAATGTTGAAGCGCGAGTTCGGGGTAAAGACCTCTTCCTCGAGGGCGTCGACCTCGACGCCCAGCTGATCCGCAATCCACCCGTAGCGTTCCACATGCGTGTCCGCGACGGCCCACGCGAGCGCCGCCGGACCGCGGGCGCAGAGCTCCGGATCCTCGTCGAGCCGCCGCGCGAGGCTCCCGCCCTGGGAGCGGTGCCGGATGGTGATGATGAAGTTCCGCCCGATGAGCATCTGCACCTCGCCGGTGGAGATGATCTGGCGGCCGTCGGTGACATAGTCGTGGTCCTGGAAGTTGACCGAGCGCACGACGATGAAGAGCTGGTCCCCATAGCGCTCGACCTTGGGCCGCTGGTGGGCCTCAACAGCGTCCTCCACGATGAGTTCGTGGACGGAGAAGTGCTCCGCCACGACCTTCATCTGCTCGGCCGTCGGCTCCTGAAGGGCGAGCCACACGAAGCTCGTGCCGGGCCCTTCCTGCTCCTCGATGCGCTGCACCTGGCCGATCGCCGCACCATAGCTGTACTGGCCGGGGAGGCTGTGCCCGTTGTGGTAGACGCGGCAGTGCTCGATGGCTTTTTCCACGGTCTGCTCGACGGGCGGCGGGGCTGGCTGCGCACTTCGCCGCGGGGATCCAAAAGGAAGTGGAAGCTTTCCCGTCACCATGATGTCCTCCTTCAGCGAAGTGTCAGATGAAGGCTGAGCGGAGTGCTGGTGCGCTGCAGCCTTCACAAATATATATCGGGAATCCATAAGATGGGCGGTATGCCAACCTGGAAAGAGATTGTCGAGAAGAATCCCCAGCACTCCGTGCAGTACGCCGCCCGGTGGCGCCGTTTTCAGGCGGAGGGCACAGACATCGACGGCGAGGCCCGCATGATCGACGCGATGGCCCCGCGGGGAGCGAGGATCCTCGACGCCGGCTGCGGCACCGGCCGGGTGGGAGGCTACCTCGCCGCCCGGGGGCACCGGGTCACCGGAACGGATGTCGACGACGTCCTCCTCGAGCACGCCCGCCACGACTTCCCCGACGTCACCTGGGCGCGCGTGGACCTGGAGACCGAGCCTCAGCCGGAGGGCCCCTATGACATCATCGTGCTGGCAGGAAACGTGGTGGGCTTCATCGATCCCGCCGCGCGCGGCGCGATGCTCCGCTCACTGCGGGAGGTGCTCGCCGACGGCGGGCGCTGCGTCATCGGCTACGGCGCCGGCCGGGGCTGGCCCTTCGATGACTTCCTCCGCGATGCCCAGGCGGCGGGGTTCCGCGAGGACATCCTCTTCAGCAGCTGGGATCTGCGCCCCTTCACGGCGGACTCGCCCTTCCTCGTCGCGGTGTTGCGCGGGGACTAGGGAGACCATAGGGACAGTGACGCCCCCGCGGAGCGAATCACGCGGGGGCGGTCCGGGCGTCGAGAAAAGAGCTAATAGGTGGTGATTCCGCGGGAGCGGAAGACCTCCCGGGTGGCCTCGGTCTTTTCCGCGGACGGGGGCTCGACGCCCTCGAGCGTGTAGCGCAAACCGAGTTCATGCCACTTGTCCGCCGCCATGTTGTGGAAGGGGAGGACCTCCACGCGGGCGACGTTGTCCTTCCACCGCTCGACGATGTCCGCCACAGCGTTGATGTTCTCGGGATCATCCGTGAGCCCGGGGACGAGCACGAAGCGCACCCACACGGGCTTGCCGATGGCCGCGAGACGGTCGCCAAAGTCGATGGTGGGCTGCAGCTCGCGCCCGGTGACCCGCTTGTAGGTCTCGGGGATGCCCGACTTGACGTCGAGGAGGACGAGGTCGATGTTCTCCAGGTCCTCGTCGCGCAGGCGGGTACCCAGGAAACCACTCGTGTCGATGGCCGTGTGAATCCCGGCCGCGTGGACCTCGGCGAGCAGCTTGCGGGTGAATTCGATCTGGAAGAGCGGCTCCCCGCCGGAGATGGTGAGACCGCCTCCCGACACGGCGAAGATTCGCTTGTACCGCACGATCTTCGCGAGGACATCCTCGCGCCGTTCGAGGGTGCCGGTCTTCATCTCCATCGTGTCGGGGTTGTGGCAGTACTGGCAGCGCAGCGGGCAGCCGGAGAGGAAGAGCGTCATCCGCGTGCCGGGGCCGTCGACGGCGGTGACCATCTCCCAGGAGTGCACGAGGGCGATGTCGCCCTGGCGTCGGGCTTCGAGCATCTCCGAGCGATTGAGGTCCAGGTCTCCGCTGCCAATTCCCTGGGCCACGCCGCGCACCCGGTCGCCGAGCTCCGGGTCGAGGGTGACGACACCGCTAATACCGTCCGAGGCCATCGTCGAGCCTTCCTTCTTCTCGTGGGTGAATGTGGGTCGAGCCCGCCGACGCCCGATGGCTGACGGTGGGCTCGAACAGTGACGTCAGGGTTTAGGCCCCGTGGTGGAACGTACGGGAGATGACGTCGCGCTGCTGCTCCTTGGTGAGCTTCACGAAGTTCACCGCGTAGCCGGACACGCGAACCGTGAGGTTCGGGTAGTTCTCCGGGTGCTCCATGGCGTCCTCGAGGGTGGAGCGGTCGAGGACGTTGATGTTGGCGTGGTAGAGGCCAGCGTCCATGTTGTGGGCGCTGCGGTTGGCCTTCATGTCAGCGAGGCGCTCGTCGAAAGTCTTGGTGCTCATGATGTCTCCTTTGCAGTGAGTGAGTGGGATGGTTTAGCGACCGCAGCAGGTCCCGGGCTCGTTCATGATGAAGCCCGCGTCGAGGACACCAACGAGGTTGGCGACCTGCTCCTCCTTGTCGCGGCCCAGGCCGGACGGGGTGATCGTGTTCGTCAGCGAGATGCCGTCGAGCGCATCGTGGTAGTCCAGCTTGCCGACGGAGAGCATGGAGGAGACCATGCCGTGGTTGTCGGCGCCGTTCTCCGGGTTGGCGCCCGGCGCGAACGGGGTCCCCGCCTCGTGGCCGGACGGGAAGGCGCCGGTGGCCTTGCCGTAGACGACGTTCGAGGTGATGGTGAGGACCGACTGCGTCGGGATGGCGTCGCGGTACATGGGGATCTGCTTGATCTTGTCCATGATCGTGTGGACCACGGTGGCGGCGATGTCGTCGACGCGGTCGTCGTCGTTGCCGTAGATCGGGAAGTCACCCTCGGTGCGGTAGTCGACGACGAGGCCGGTCTCGTCACGAACCGGGTAGACCTTCGCGTACTTGATGGCCGACAGGGAGTCCGCCACGATCGACAGGCCCGCGATGCCGCAGCCCATGGTGCGGACGATCTCGGAATCGTGGAGGGCCATTTCGACGGCCTCGTAGGCGTAGCGGTCGTGGCAGTAGTGGATGATGTTGAGGGCCTCGACGTAGGTGCCGATGACCCAGTCCAGCATCTCCTCGTAGCGCTGCCAAACCTCGTCGAAGTCGAGCGGGCCGTCGCCCTCGATGGGCTGGTGCGGCTCGGCGACGACCTGCTTGCCGGTGACCTCGTCGCGGCCACCATTGATGGCGTAGAGGAGGGCCTTCGCGGCATTGACGCGGGCGCCGAAGAACTGCATCTGCTTGCCGACGCGCATCGGGGAGACGCAGCACGCGATGGCGGCGTCGTCGCCCCACTGCTCGCGGATCTGGCGGTCGGACTCGTACTGGACGGAGGAGGTCTCGATGGAGATCTGCGCGCAGAACTTCTTGTAGCCCTCGGGAAGGGAGGGATCCCAGAAGATCGTGATGTTGGGCTCCGGGGCGGGGCCGAGGTTGCGCAGGGTCTGGAGGAGGCGGAAGGAGGTCTTGGTGACCTGGGTGCGGCCGTCCTCGGAGACGCCGGCGTCGGACCAGGTGGCCCAGTAGGGATCGCCGGAGAAGATCTGGTCATAGTCGATGGTCCGCAGGAAGCGGACGATGCGCAGCTTGATGACCAGGGCGTCGATGATCTCCTGGGCGTCCTGCTCGGTGATGAGGCCGCGGGCGAGGTCGCGCTCGAAGTAGATGTCGAAGAAGGGGGAGAGGCGGCCGAAGGACATGGCCGCGCCGTCCTGGCTCTTCACGGCGCCGAGGTAACCGAAGTAGGTCCACTGCACGGCTTCCTTGGCCGTGCGGGCGGGGCCGGAGATGTCGAAGCCATAGGACTCGGCGAGCACCTTGAGCTTCTTCAGGGCCTTGATCTGCTCGGCGTGCTCCTCGCGGAAGCGAGCCCAGTGCTCGGAGAAGGGCTTATCCGCCACGGCATCCTTGGCGGCCTGCTTCTCCTCGATGAGCTTGTCAATACCGTAGAGGGCGACACGACGGTAGTCGCCGATGATGCGGCCGCGGCCGTAGGCATCGGGCAGGCCGGTGATGATGTGGGAGGACCGGGCTGCGCGGATGCGCGGGGTGTAAATGTCGAAGACCGCGTCGTTGTGGGTCTTGCGATAGCGGGTGAAGATCTTCTTGACCTCGGGGTCGACCTCCTTGCCCGCCTCCTTGATGGCCGTCTCAACCATGCGCCAGCCGCCGAAGGGCATCATGGCGCGCTTCAGCGGGGTATCCGTCTGGAGGCCGACGATGATGTCGTCATCATCGTTGATGTAGCCGGCGGGGAAGGCGTCGATGTCCGCGGGAGTGTGGGTGTCGACGTCGTAGACGCGCCGCTTCCTCTCCTCCGAGAGGTAGTGCTTCTCCAGGTAGTCCCAGGTCCGCAGGGTCTTGTCCGTTGCGGGCGAGAGGAAGGAGGAATCTCCCTCATAGGGGGTGTAGTTCTTCTGGATGAAGTCCCGGACGTTGATGGAATCTGTCCAGTCACCGGGGGTAAAACCTTCCCAGGCTTCTGTGGCAGCGGGAATGGTGGTGGTCAATCTGGTGCCTTTCACTCAGTCGCGGGTAACGCGATGTGTGTGTCGATCACGGTGCCGTGGTGATCGGCTCCGGTCATGCAGGCAGAGCCTTCGGGCGATCCATCAAAGGGGTGGGATGGATCGATCCAGCTCTGTCTGCCAGCACCTTCTATTCTACGACTGTGCGGTGGGAGCCGGCCCAAAGACTCTGTGGAATCCTGCACAGCCCCCTATGAGATGACGAACACCACAGAGGAGGAGTGATCCATTACTCAATTTTAGGGCCGACGGAGCGCCTGCTCGAAGAAGTGGTACTCGTGCTCGCAGGCGCTGAGGTAGGCGCGACGTGCCCGAGCCCGCTGCCGAGGAGTAGCGTCCGCAAAGGCGCGCTCGACCCGCTGGAGGGCCCCACGAACATCCTCGACGAATTCGCTCCCGTCACCGTAGGTGGCGAGCCAGGAGTGATAAGGATGCCCATCGTGGTCCTTCTCCGCGAGTGCGGCGCCCACCTCCGCATAGAGCCAATAGCACGGCAGGACGGCCGCGGCTCCGATGCAATAGTCCTCGCAGGCGGCGGTGGACTTGAGGAAGTCTGTATATGCCGTGGTGGTGCGGGAGGGGCCGCGCGTGGCATCGGCAGGGTGTTCCGCCAGCCAGGAACGGTGTAGCTGGGCCTCCTCCACGAGGCACTGCTGCGCCCCGGCTGCCCAGGCCACGGATTCCTCGGGGTCCTCAGCCCTGCTCGCGACCAGCGAGAGAGCGCGGGAATACTCCGCGAGGTAGTGGGCGTCCTGGCCGATGTAGAAGCGGAAGTCCTCCTCCGCGAGAGAGCCCTCACCCAGGCGCTCGATGAAGTCTGAGGTGATGATCTCCTCCCAGAGGTCCCCACCGATCCGCCAGAGGGCGGAGGTCCAGGGCCCGGCCGCCGCGATGCGTGGCTCGCGCGGGAGAGCGCGGGCGTCGGGACCCAGCCGCTCCGGGGAGGTGGCATCGCAGAAGGGGAGGTGCGCAGTGGATTCCGCCTGGGGAACCACGGTGCTTCCCGCAGCGGAGAGGCGACGGGCCCGGTGGGTGTGATCGATGGGCCCGTGGCCATGCCCGATGCGGAGGGCGTCGGAGTGGCGGATGGACTCGTGGAGCCAGCGCGTGCACCAGCGCAGGGCCTCCACCAGGTTCTGTCCGCGGGCCGCCCGGGCCGCGAGAGCGGAGGAGAGGGAGCAGCCGGTGCCATGGGTGCTGGAGGACTCGACCCTCGGATTCGGGATGCGCACCGGGGAACCATGTGGAGTGACCACGGCATTATCCGCCTGAGGTCCGGCCACGTGGCCGCCCTTGACGATCACCGTGGTGCCCGTCTCCCGGGAAAAGGCCTGGGCAGCCTCGATGGCCTCCTCGAAGCTCGTGATGGACTCGCGCTCGCAGAGCACGGCGAGCTCCGGGATATTCGGGGTGATGATGTCCACGCGCGCGGCGAGGCGGCGCACGGCTGCCTCGGCGTCCGGCTCGAGGAGGCGGTGGCCGCTCGTCGCGACCATCACGGGATCGAGCACGACGAGAGGCGGGCGCTGCTCCTCCAGCCACTCGGAGAGCACCTCGGTGGTGCGCGTGTCCCCGAGCATCCCGATCTTCACGGCATCGATGGCGACGTCATCGCTGACCGCCTTGAGCTGCGAAGCAAGGACCTCGGCGGGCGGGGTGAAGATGCTGCGAACCCCTTGGGTGTTCTGGGAGACGATCGCGGTGATGACCGAGTAGCCGAAGCCCCCGGCCGCGGCGATGGACTTGAGGTCGGCTTGCGCCCCCGCGCCGCCGGTGGGGTCAGTCCCCGCGACGGAGAGGACGCGGGGGATGCTGCCCCGATCGGCGAGCCCCCGGGCGCCCTCCTCGCGGAGCCGACGAGCGGCGACAGCCGGGTCCTCGGCCGTCATGATGTCGGAGACGACGCAGAGGCCGTCGATATCCGTCTCGGCCCTCAGCTGCGCGGCATTGTCCGGGTGGATCCCGCCGATGGCCACGCAGGCCATGCCGTGGGCCCGCGCCCGGCGCGCGATGCGCGCGATCCCATCGATCCCGAGGGGCTGGGCGGCGTCGGTCTTCGTGGCCGTGGCGCGCACGGGACCGAGCCCGAGCACGTCGGGAAGGGGGAGGCCGGAGGCTTCGCAGCGGGCGAGGATGTCGTCGAGCTCCGCCTCGGAGGAGACGGAGAGGCCGATCATGAGGTGCTCGGGCAGGCGCCGTCGGGCTTCCTCATAGGGGACGTCGTCTTGCCCGATGTGGAGGTGGAGTCCCAGCTCGATGGCGCAGTCGAGGCGGTCATTAACGAAGATCGGGACGCGGGCGCCGACGCAGTCGATGAGCTGGGCGGCGCGCTGGCGGAAGGTGTCCTCGTCTGCGTGCTTATCGCGAAGCTGAACGACGGAGACCCCGCCATCGAGGGCGCGGGAGACGATGCCCGGAACGGCATCGGGGCCGCCGCCGAGCTGCGGATCTGTGACGAGGTAAAGGTCCCAGGCTGTACTCACGCCTCCACCTCCTCGCAGGAGACGAGGCGCTCAATGTCCTCAGCGCTCAGTGCGTAGAGGGCGTCGATCCACGCGGAGTGGAAGCTCCCCGGCCCGGCGGACAAGGACCCGGCGACACCGCCGGCTGCGCCCATGTGGGCGTGGGCGGCGAGCACGGCGTCATGGGCGCTGATCCCGGCCTCCTTCGCGGCGCCGAGATACGCGGTGCACACGGCGCCGAGGCTGCAGCCCGTCCCGATGAGGAGCGGCATGAAGCGATGCCCGGAGCGCAGCCAGGTGGCGCGCTCGGCAGAGACGATGAGGTCACGCTCCCCGGAGATAGCGACCACGCAGTCGTGCTCCCGCGCGAGCTGGCGGGCGGCGTCGAGAGCGGAGGCCACATCGGTGGTGGCATCGACCCCACGGCCGCCCGATCCCGCGCCGGCCAGGGCGCGGATCTCTGAGGCATTGCCGCGGATGGCGGCGGGGCCACGGGTGACGGCGTCGAGGCAGAATGCGGTGCGCTGGCGGAGAGCGCCCACGGCCACGGGGTCAAGGACCCAGGGGGTGCCGGCGCCCGTCGCGCCGGCGATGGCCGCGCGCATGCCGTCGTATTGCTCGCTGCTGGGGGTTCCCGCGTTAATGAGAACCCCGGAGGCGATGGCGGCGAAATCGCCGGCTTCCTCCGGGGTGTCGCACATCGCCGGGGAAGCGCCCACGGCGAGAAGTACGTTGGCGGTGATCTCC
This sequence comes from Corynebacterium uropygiale, assembly GCF_021568315.1. GTDB lineage: Bacteria > Actinomycetota > Actinomycetes > Mycobacteriales > Mycobacteriaceae > Corynebacterium > Corynebacterium uropygiale. Next base: position 472,772 of record NZ_JAKGSI010000002.1, on the reverse strand, counting down.
GCAACGACGGTGTTGGTGAGGCATTGGACGAGAGGCGTGCTCTCGCGTACAGCCTTCACCGCGTCCTGAAGAGCATGAGTAGTCATCCTGAGGTGACATCCCTTCGCTAGTCCTAACTAGAGCAGGTTCAACGGGTGTTCTCTCAGCTCCGTGGGGGAGCACCCCGTGTCCTGTGGCCGATCCTAGCAAGGAGGGCGGACACGAAAGCCGTGCCCGCCCGTCGTCCACATGCGCTGCCTGCGGTGAAGCCGAGATTAGCCCTGATACTGGGAGGTATCGCGCAGCTCGATGGGGTTATCCCCCTCATCGACGGAGCGCGCGAGCTTCATCAGCCCGGTGCGCGCGTGCTGCTGCTGGCGGGTCACCGCGAGGTTCCAGCGGTTCTTCGACAGGGCGTTGATGCCCCAGGAGACCACGGAGACGAAGCGGTTGCGGAAGCCCACGAGGTACATGACGTGGACGAGGAGCCAGAGCACCCAGCCGAAGAAGCCGGTGACCTCGATCTTGCCCATCTTGGCCACGGCGGAGAAGCGGGAGATCGTGGCCATGGAGCCCTTGTCGATGTACTCGAAGGGCTCGCGGGCCTCGGACTCGCGGCCGGAGACCTCCGCGGCGATCTGCTCGGCGGCGTACTCGCCGCCCTGGATCGCGACCTGAGCCACGCCGGGGAGGCCGTTGAGGCTCATCATGTCACCGACGACGAAGACCTCGCGGTGATCGCCGAGGGTGAGGTCCTCGTTCACCGGGACACGACCGGCGCGATCAACCTCGAGGCCAGCCTGCTGGGCCACGAGCTTGCCCAGCGGGGAGGCGGAGACGCCGGCCGACCAGATCTTGCAGAAGGAGGGGAAGGTGTGCTCGGAGCCGTCCACGGTGGACTTGTAGGTCACGCTGTCCGTGTCCACATTGGTGACGATGCTGTTCGGCTTCACGGTGACGCCGAGCTTCTCCAGCTGACGCTGCGTGTAGCGGCCCAGGCGCTTGCCAAAGGGCGGAAGAACCTGCGGGGCGCCGTCGAGAAGGACGATCTTCGCGGCAGACGGAGCGAAGTGGCGGTACTCCTCGGAGAGGGTGCGGTGCGCCATCTCGGCGAGCTGGCCGGCGAGCTCGACGCCCGTCGGGCCGGCACCGACGATGGTGAAGGTGAGCAGCTTCTCGCGCTCGGCGGGATCCCGCGTGAGCTCGGCGCGCTCGAAGGCGCCGACGATCCGGGCGCGGATCTCGAGCGCGTGGTCGATGGTCTTCATGCCGGGGGCGAACTCGGCGAACTGATCATTGCCGAAGTAGGACTGGTTCGCGCCGGCTGCGAGGATGAGATAGTCGTAGCCGTAAGTCGCCTCATACTCACCGAGGGTGGCAGTGACGGTGCGCTTCTCGATGTTGATATCGGTGACTTCGCCCTTGATGACGTCGACGTTGTCCTGGCCGGCGAGGACCTGGCGCGTCGAGGGGGCAATCTCTCCAGAGGACAGGATGCCCGTGGCCACCTGGTAGAGAAGGGGCTGGAAGAGGTGGTGGTTCGTGCGGTCGATAACTGTAATATCTACATCTTCGTCTTTAAGCTCCTTCGCGGCGAACAGTCCGCCGAAGCCAGAGCCAATAATCACGACGTGCTTGCGGCCGCCGTCGGGCCGGTAAATCTCGCTCATCGAGTAGAAACTCCTCGGTGTCGGTATTACATGGATCACTGACGTAGCCAGTAGATCACTATGGTAGACCTCGCGCATCTGGGGCTCACCGTGGAGCCCCCTTTACCCGCGCTGGGCCGCGCCTCCCGGAGCGCGGGGGAGAGGGGCGCTAGAGTGAGCGCCGTGACATCTGCAGAGCACCTTGAGGACATCGACCCCGACCTGTGGCCCGGCATCGTGGAGGTGCCCTCTGGCTGGGGAATGTCCACGCGCGCCCGGGTGGCGGAGGCGCGGTTCGCTCAGGCATGTGAGAAGGCTGGGCTCCGCCTCGAGGGCGTGGACGCCGACCTCATCGTTGACCACGAGGAACTCTTCCCCCGCCTGGCCCAGCACGGCTGGGTGGGGCTCGCGGAATCGTGGATGGCGGGGGAATGGCGTGCCCGCGACCTCAGCCATGTGCTCTCTGCCCTCCTTAGCGCCGACTACCATCCCCGGCGCCGCCGCCCCCGCTTCCGCTTTGATCCCTATGACGGGGGCGCCCTGCCGCCCGAGCTCATCCGCGTGAGCAGCCCCGACGGCATGAGCTTCTTCGGCGGGCTCTTCACAGGGGTCTCGACGACGGAACGCCAGGCGATGACCAGCTATGTCCCCGGGGCGGGCCGCGGCTCAGAGGCGGCGACGCACTTCGTGGACGTCACGCACATCGATGACCCCCAGGAGGTGGAGCGGGCCGACCTCTCCGATGCGCAGCAGCGCGCGCTCGAGCGGCTCCTCGACGAGACGCGGGTGGGGCCCGGCTCGCACATCCTCGAGTACCCGGCAAGCGGCGGGCTTCTTGCCGTCGAGGCTGCCCGGCGTCGGGCGACCGTCGACGTCCTCAGCGCCGATGAAGACATGCTGGCCAGCATGAACGAGCCGCTCGTCCTCGCGGGCGTGGCGGATTCGGTTCACCTCCAGCCCCTCGAGCACCCGGTGGCGACGGCCCGGGATTGGCGCGGTCGCTATGACGCGATCCTCTCGATGGAGTATCTGGAGCTGCTCAGCGAGCAGGAGCGGCGAGCCTTCGTCCGCTCGATTGAGCGGCTCCTCGGCAGCTCGGGGCGCGCGGGGATCCAGATGGTCACGGCCACCCCGGCCATGCCGGAGGTCGCGCGCGAGGCGCTCGACGCCCTGCGGCTCTACATCTGGCCGGATCTGCGCTACCCGACGGTCGAGGACGTCCACCGCCTCATCGATCGCTACACGACCATGCGGGTCATCGCGCAATCCCACAGCGCCGGGCACTACGAGCGCTGCCTGGAGCTGCAGCACTCGCACTTCCTGGGGATGCAGCGGGAAGCGGCCGCCGATGGCTTCGACGCCGTCTTCCGCCGGATGTGGGAGTACCAGTTCGCGCTGCGCAGAGTCCTCTTCGAGCACGGGTGGCTCGACGCCGTCCAGTTCACCGTGACCGCCCGCCACCGTCGAGGTCGCAGGTAGGACTCAGCGAAAAGGCAGCGCCCCGGTGATCGGGACGCTGCCTGTGGTGCGCCTGGGGCGCGGGGCCTTAGATGGCGGTGAGGTCGTGGTGGCGGGACTCGCGCATCGTGAGGATCGCGATGAGGGAGATCACCGAGACGACCAGCAGGTAGATGCCGACGGCGGTGACGCCGAACTTCGCGGCGAGGGCCGTCGCGATGAAGGGGGCGATGGCCGCGCCGAGGATCGAGGAGACGTTGTAGCTGATACCGGATCCGGTGTAGCGCACGTTAGTGGGGAAGAGCTCGGGCAGCACGGCGGACATCGGGCCGAAGACGAGGCCCATGAGGAACATGCCGATCGTGAGGAAGATGAGGACGCTCGTCTCCGTGGCGCGGCCGGGGCTGAGGAAGAAGGCGAAGGTGAAGCTGTAGATGATGATGGCCACCGTTACCCAGGTGAGGGTCTTGCGGCGCCCAACGGTGTCAGCGAAGTAGCCGGAGATCGGGATGCCGAAGACGAAGCCGAAGATGGAGATGAGCTGGAGAACGAGGAAGTCGTTGTAGGGCATTCCCAGCATGCCGTGCTCCTTGGAGCCGATGCCGAAGGAGAGAATCCACGTGGTCACCAGGTAGAAGAGGGTGTAGCAGCCGACCATGATGAAGGTGCCCGCGATGAGCGGCTTGGGGGCGACGCGGAAGACCTCGAGCACCGGGGTGTCGAGCTTCTGGCCCTTGTCCATCGCGTCCTTGAAGACCGGAGTCTCGTCGAGCTTGAAGCGGACCCACAGGCCGATCGCCACCATCACGATGGAGAAAAGGAAGGGGATGCGCCAGGCCCAGCCGAGGAATGCGGCCGTGGGGTCGGAGTTCGAGTGGCCGAAGGCGAGAACGAGGATAAGGAAGAGGCCGTTGGCCAGAATGAAGCCGAAGGGAGCGCCGAGCTGGGGCCACATCGCAGCGCGGGCGCGCTTGCCGTGCTCGGCCGTCTCGGTGGCCAGAAGCGCGGCGCCCGACCACTCGCCGCCCAGGCCGAGACCCTGGCAGAAGCGCATGAGGGCGAGAGCGGCCGGAGCGGCGAGGCCGATCTGCTCATACGTCGGAAGGCAGCCAATAATGAAGGTCGCGATACCCATCGTGAGGAGCGAGCCCACGAGGGTAGCCTTGCGGCCCACGCGGTCACCGAAGTGGCCGAAAATCACCGAGCCCAGCGGTCGGGCAATGAAGGCGAGGCCGAAGGTGGCGAAAGACTTCAAAAGACCCATCGTGGGGTCGTCGCTCTTCGGGAAGAAGAGGAAGGGGAAGACGGCCACGGCCGCGGTGGCATAGGCATAAAAGTCGTAGAACTCAATGGTCGTGCCAATGGTCGAGGCGAGGATCACCCGCCGGCGCTGCGTCCGGGGGCGACCCTGCTGCTCGGCGGCCTGTGCGGCCGAGGTGCTCGTGGAGGTGCTCACGGTGTGCCTTCCGATCGTGAGAGAAACAGTGTCGATTGGATCACCGTAGCGATTCCGCCTATTGGAAGTCAAATCTCACGTATTGAGAAATCCGTGGGTAGCACCCCCGCTGCATCGACTCTAGGCGTACTCCTTCGAGCCGGGCTTGAGGAAGAAGCCGAGGATGAGAACGGCGATCACCGCGGAGATCGCTGCAGCCCACAACGGCGCCGCCACACCGAAGCCTTCGAGGGGCCCGACGAGCGTCGGCCCCAATGCCGATCCGATGAACCGCACCCCGGAATAGGCGGAGGACGCGACGGGGCGCGGCAGGCTCGACTGGGACATGGAGACCGTCGTGAGGAGGGTGTTGACCGTTCCCACGCAGAAGCCGCCCAGGATGACGACGATGATGAGCGGGACGAGGCTCTCCGAGGTGAGCGCGAGAGCGACGTGGACGAGAGCTACGAGCGAGATCGCCGCGAGGAGCGTCTTCTGCGTGCCGAAGGTGCGCGCCAGCTTGGGCGCAATCCACACGCTAGAGATCGCCAGCCCCACGCCCCAGCCGAAGAAGACCAGGCCCAAGTGAATGGGGGTAAACGTCAGCCCAGCCACCGATGCCGCGTGCTCCACCGGGAAGGGGGAGTAGACGAGCATCATCATGAAGGAGAAGTTGAAGAAGAGGGCCCCGAGCGCCAGCCAGCGCATATCTGGGTGGAAGGCACCCTTCACGCCGTCGAAGAAGGACAGGGGAGCGGGCGCAGAGGACTTCTCCGGCACCTTGAAGAAAATGACCACCGCGATGAGGGCCAACCCCATGAGGATCGCAGTACCGGCGAAGGGGCCGCGCCAGGAGACCTCGCCGAGAAGCCCGCCGACGAGCGGGCCGAACGCGAAGCCGAGCCCCACGGCCGCCTCGTAAAACATGATGGCGATGGTGGCGTGCGTCGTCGAGGCCACGATGGCGGCCAGCGCCGTCGAGACAAAAAGGGCATTGCCCAGGCCCCAGCCAGCACGGAAGCCAATGATCTCATTGACCCCGCCCGCCAATGTGCAGGCGGCGGCAAAGAGAACGATGATCCCCACTCCCACGATGAGGGTTCGACGGGTACCAATGCGCGAGGACACCCATGCCGAGAAGAACATCACGAGTGCGGTGATGAACAGGTAGCTGGTGAAGAGAAGCTCTGTTTGCCCGGCTGTGGCGTCGAGTTGGGCGGCGATGGTCGGGAGGATCGGGTCGACAAGGCCGAGACCCATATAGGACACAGTGCAGGCAAAAGTTAAAACCCAGACCTCAACGGGCTGGGCTAAAACCGAAGAACTTCCTTTGGCGGAAGAACTCACAAAATTTACTCCTTAGACGGCTGAGGCTTGTTGTGCTTTTCCAATTCCATGAGGAGAAGCTTCTGGAAAACCGGCTTTGCGCGGTCCAGGGCGATGAGCTCCTCCTCGCTGAGGTCCGCGTTAAGCGACTCGAGGGCGTGGCCGATGGAGAAGCGGATGTCGCGGAGAAGCTTCTGGCCGGGAGGGGCGAGCTTCACCATGGTGCTGCGGGCATCCGTGGGGCCAGGGAAGGTTTCGACGATGCCCTGGTCAGCCAAGCGGCGCACGACGCGGGAGGTGGTGGGCTGAGCGGTGCGCTCCAGTTCTGCAATGTCTCCGATGCGGAGGGCGCCACGGCGCTCGAGGTGGCCCAGGATGCGCCAGGTCACGGCGGTCGGCGGGTAGCCGGCGCGGTACAGGGCGTGGCGCGAGAAGCGATTGCTGAGCATCATGAGCTCCGACCACCAGTCGGCAGAGCCGCGGTCATGGATGGTGTCCGGAACTCCTTCGGGGTTCTGTCCTTGTTCAAAAGAGTGGTTGGTCATAACCCCGAAGGTTACATGTCATCGTTATAAGAGAGGAAATCTAATTTGCACTCTGATGGGGGAGGTGTGCAAATTTCGGCCCCCGGCGTGAAAGCTGCTGCTGAGGTGGGGTGTGTGGCTGGGCGGAGCCTCAGGAGGCTTGGTCATTGTGTGATACGCGGACAATGCAGAAGGATTCTAGCGGGAACTGGGCAGACGGGGAGTGTGAGGTGATTTGCATGCTCCTCACCAAGGGACCGAGCAGCGTCGCTCCCTATATACGGGAGGACTCGGTGGTTGGACGTTACCGGGGGGGGGATGACGTTTAGCTCGAGGGTGGATATATCCCGACTGTGATAGAAGGCCGTGCTTCCGTGGGCCTCTCGTGTGAGACGGGTGGTTGTGAAGGTGACGTATAAAAGCGCCGTGCACAGCAGATATGGGAATGACGTCGCGCATGTCGCCTCGGCTCCAGGTGGTCGCCCGCCGTGTGTATCACACCTGTGATAGTATGGCGCAACGCAAGCCTTTCGGGTGAAGACGGTGAGCGTCACGACGTTCTACGGGATGTCACGACCCCGTGATGACTTCTCCGACTGCGAACCCGAGGGACGGTGTGGTGTGATCGATACTCAGAGAAACGAGCAGTACAGCATATGCCAGCGCGTGTAGACATTCGAGAGCGTCGCCAGCAGGTGGTGGACGCAGCATTTCGGTTAATCGTCAAGAATGGCTTGGAAGGTCTCACGATAAGAAAGGTTGCCCTAGAGGCTGGGCTGAATGTGGGATCGGTCCGTCATTTCTTTGATAATCGTGAGGACCTACTGACAGCTGCGGCGCTCAAAGCGACGACCAGGATGGAGTCGCGGCTCAAGAAATACCCGGTGGAGCGACTCAAGACGCTTCGGGGGGACGATGCTGTCAGTGCCCTGCAAGAGATCCTGGAGCAAGTGTTGCCTGTCAACGAAGAAAGCAGGGAGGAGGCAATTATCGTCATTGAGCTTATTCGAGCCTCGCGGACTCAGCCGGTATTTGCAGAATGTGCGGCTCAAATGGGCAGCGACCTCAACGACGTTATTATATCAGCGCTATCGTGTCTGGCTGTTCCTGATCCGAGCATTGTTGCGCGGCACATTTCTGCTCTCATCGGAGGGTTGACCCTGGACACCATCACTCCGCATGGGTCACTCACGGTGCCCCAGTTGCGCGCGACGTTGAGAAGTGCATTGGAGAATATCCTCAAAATGGAAAGGTAGATCGGAGTGCGATTTCCTTCGTGGTTATGGACCCTTTTTGGCGCGGCTTTTGTGGTATATACGGATGATTATGTAATATCTGGAATCTTACCTGAGCTTGCTGCTGATCTTGGGGTAAGTGAATCACAAGCGGGGCAGCTGGTTACTGCCTATTCTCTCACTGTTGCATTGGTAGCTCCCTTGGCAGCAGTGGCGTGTGCTCGTGTTCCTAGAAGACGTCTATTGTGCTGCGGGATTATCATTTTCGTTTGCGCTAATGCGTTTGCGGCTGCAGTCTCGACGTACACGCTCCTGTTGGCGCTGAGAATCGTTATCGCTTCATCGGCGGCAGCTGTCACTCCGGCTGTGTTTGCGTTTGCTGCGGAGCGAGCACCCGGCGACAAGACCGGCCGTTATGTCGCCATCGTTTCTCTTGGTGTTACTGGCTCTATCGCCGGCGGTGTTCCGATCGGGGCATGGATTGGCGGGCATTATGGATGGCGAGCATGCTTTATCGCCATGGCAGCAGGAGGGGTTATTGTTCTTTGTGCTTCCTTCGGTACGCTCCCGGATGAACATCAGAGTGGGGAAGTGCCAGGTCTCTGCGAGCAGCTGCGTGTGTTGGTTTCTGGGCCAATCGCGTGTGGACTTTTATCGAATTGCGCCCTCATGAGTGGGTCAATGATGATGTTGACGTACCTTGCACCCTATCTCAGCTCAACGAGTTCTGGTGGAATCGAGGAGCGTGCACTCGCCTTTAGCTTATCCGGTATTGCTGGTATTGTTGGGATCTGGTTAGGTGGCATTTTTACCGACAAGTGGGGGCCTAGTAGAACGCTTCTTTTCGGGATTGTCGGCATGACTACCTCGATGGTCATGTTGTGGATCTTGTGGGCTATAAGGCCGGTCCCTATTTCTGTTGTTGTCTGTGTAGTTGTTCTGTGGGGTGGGTTGGCGTTCTGGAATTCACCCGCCATCCAAGCACGGCTCTATATGTTAGCCGGTTCTGTAGCTCCCCAAGCTCTTGCGTTGAATACCTCTGGAACGTACCTGGGCGTATCGATTGGTGGTGCAGTGGGAGGGATTGCCCTTCATTCCTTCGGCCCCGGATCCTTGCCGCTAGCCTCTGTATGCTTCTGCGTGGCTTCTCTGGTTTTGATAGAGATTGCTGGTCGTCTGCGGGAGCCGCAGATGTGATGAATCATGACTCAATAGGGTTGCATCTATCGTGTGGGGTTCGCGCCGCTCCGGATGTCATAGGTGATGTCGTGAAGGTCAACTGCACGATCAACCGCGTGAACTGGTTCGAGCGGTCGCGCGGAACGGGGAGGGGCGCGTATGGCGAGGGGTCAATCGCCCCACGCGCTAAATGACATAATGTACATTATCGGCCAATTGGGGAGGGATCTAGCGATACGCCATGATGAGCTGCCAGATTGTAAGGACGATGAGCAACGCTGCGAGCACCGCAACGATCGTCATTCCCTCGTACGCGACGTAGCCGCAGAACACCACGAGGACGACGAGCCTCAGCCACAAGAACATATGAAGACGCCTGGGGTCCACCGTCGAGCCCGTCCTTCCTAGCCCTCAGACTTGTCGAAGCTCAGCCGGATGTTGAGAAGACCCTTCGGGGCAACCTTCGCGGCGATGAAGTCAGGCGTCTTGACGCCGTAGTCCTCGCGGGCGATGGGCACATCGGCGGAGACGACGAGGCGGTCATCATCGCGCAGCGCCTGGAACTCTTGCGTGATCTCGTGGGACTGCCCCATGATGGTGAGCGTTCCCGTGAGCGTCAGCGTGCCCGGCGTGCCATTGCCCGGCACCTGGGAGACGTCAACCGGCTTGGTGAGCGTGAAGTGCGACTCCGGGTACTGGTCCGTGAAGAGCAGCTTGCGGCGGACGTTGATGTCGCGCTTTTGTTCATCGGTGGAAATGTTGCCCATCTGGACGGTAACTTCGCCGCGCTGGAGCGTCGTCCCCTCGATGTCGACGAAGCCGGACACGTCGTGCGTCGTGCCAGAGGTGAGCTTGTGCCCGCTCGGGAGGATCTCCTCGAAGGTGAAGCCGACGGCGGAGGTGTTGGGACGAGAGCCCTTGCCCACCGTCCAGTGGCCGGTAACGTCGGTGCTGGCGGGTTTCGCGCCATCGGCATTGAGCATCTCCGTGCGCGTGCCGGGGCCCATGATGGCGGAAACGATCATGGGTGCCACGCCGGCGACCGCCAGGATGACGATCAACGCCACGAAGAGAGCAACGACCTTGTTATTGCGCTGGAATTTCCGTGTTTGACGTGGTTGAGCAGCCATGGCTTCGTCTTAGCACTCGACTTTCTTCGCAGAGAGGCAACGGTGTTTTCTCTAGCATAGTCGGTGTGTGGGCGTACGCCACGACGGGCCAGATCCCGCGCTGCACGGAGAGCCGGCGGATGATCGGCGCGGACTCCCCGGCGCGGGAATAAGCGGAGGGCATCATTCGTTATACTGTGGTGTCTGAATCCGCCGAGGATTCGCACACGCGTCGCGAGAGGGTGCGAACACAACCAGAAAGGACTGATGTCAAGATGGCAGACCGCGTGCTTCGTGGCAGCCGGATGGGCGCCGTGAGTTATGAAACCGATCGAGATCACGACCTGGCGCCCCGTCAGTTAGTGAAGTATCGCACCGAGGAAGGCGACGTCTACGAGGTCCCCTTCGCCGAGGACGCAGAAATCCCCGGCACCTGGCTGTGCAAGAACGGGAAGGTCGGCATCCTCATGGAGGGCGAAGGCACCGAGGCCAAGCCCGCCAAGCCCCCGCGGACGCACTGGGACATGCTCTGCGAGCGCCGCTCCATGGAGGAACTCGACGCCCTCCTGGAAGAGCGTATTGAGCAGCTGCGGAAGCGTCGTCGAAACGCCGCGAAGCTTCTCAAACAGCAGAAAGAGCAGGAAGCCAAGCAGGAAAAGGACGGCAAGTAATAGCCACGCCGCACTCCCTGAGCGAGGAGGAGTTGAGGGGCCTCTCCCCTTCTCCCCTCGCTTTCTTCATGCTCGTGTGACGTGTGCTGCCCCGCCCCGGAGCCTAGTCGGCGTCGCGCATCTGGCGGCGCGCCTTGCGGGCCTGCTTCTTGCGCTGGCGCTCCCCGCGGAGCTCGCCGAGGATGGAGCTCAGCTCCTTCAGCTGGGTCACGCGGTGCTGGACTCCCCATTTGGTCACTTCCACGAGGGAATCCTTGACGAAGGAGCCATCGAGCTTGGACTCGCCGATCTCACGCTCGGTGAAGGTGATGGGGACCTCGCAGACGTCGGCGCCAGCCTCGACGGCCCGCCAGGCGAGCTCCACCTGGAAGATATAGCCCGCGTGCGAGAGCGCCTCCAGGTCCAGCTTCTCGAGGAGCTCGCGACGATAAGCCCGGTACCCTGCGGTCATGTCGCTGAGACCCGCACCCAGCGCCGCGGAAATGTAGATGTTGCCGCCGCGGGACAGGAACCAGCGCTTCTTCGGCCAGTTCACCACCTTGCCGCCGTCGATATAGCGGGACCCAATGACGAGGTCCGCGCCCTTGTCGATCTCCTCGAGGAGCAGGTGCAGCTGCTCGGGGGCGTGGGATCCGTCGGCGTCCATTTCGCAGATGACCTGGTAGCCGCGCTCGAGACCCCAGGAGAATCCCGCCATGTAGGCGGCGCAGAGCCCCTCCTTTCCCTCGCGGTGGAGGACGTGCACCTGGGAGTCCGCGGCGGAGATCTCGTCGGCTTTGCGGCCGGTGCCGTCGGGGCTATTGTCGTCGACGATGAGGACGTCGACATCCGGTGCGGCGGTGCGCACGCGGCCCACGATGAGCGGAAGGTTTTCCAGCTCGTTGAACGTGGGGATGACGACCAGAGTGGACTCTGAGGGGGCGCTCATTATTTCCTCTTCTTTCGTGTGGACCTGGATGGGGCGGCGTGTCCCTGGTCGAGGGAGGCGCCCCGATGAGGGACGAAAGCCCAAGCCATGAACAAAGTACCGATAATAACCATCGTGATGTCGATGATAAAACCGTAGCGCGCGGCCATAGTGATGGTATCCCTCAGGGGCATCTCCGCAACAAGATGCCGGGGCTCGAAGATGTGGGTGTGCTGCGTGACGGTGCCGTCGGGCTCGACCATGGCGGAAACACCCGAGGTGGCGGAGACGACGACGGCGCGGTCGAGTTCAATGGCGCGCATACGGCTCATCGCGAGCTGCTGGTAGCTCATGTCGGTGAAACCGAAGGTCGCGTTGTTGGTGGGGGTCGCCAGCAGCGTGGCGCCGTGCAAGATGGCATCGCGTCCGGCCTGGTCAAAGGCCACCTCGTAGCACGTCATGATCCCGAGGCGCACACCGGCGATATCGACGACCCCATCGCCATCACCGGGCTGGAAGTTGCCAGCACGGTCAACATAGGGGCTGAAGTGCCGGAGGAAGGAGCGCATGGGCATGTACTCGCCGAAGGGCTGAAGGTACTTCTTGATGTGCTTGTCGACGGGCCCCTTCTCCGGATCCATGACGAGCATGGTGTTGCGGTCCCCCACCTCGTCCACGGTGATGGTCCCAATGAGGATCGGCACCTTGACGGCGTCGAGGGCTTCCTGGAGCATCTCCCCTGCGGCGCGGTCAACGAGTGGGTTGACGTCGACGGAGTTTTCCGGCCACACGAGGAAATCGACGGGCTCGTCGATGGCCTCGGTCTCTCGCACGTGATTGGCCAGCACGGCGCGGCGCTGGGCATTGAAGTCCAAGCCCATGCGCGGGACGTTGCCCTGCACGGCGCCGACCGTCGTGCGCCCCGTGGTGTGCTCCGGCGCGTTGAGCTGGAGGCCGCACCACCCGGCGCTCCCCACGATGAGGAGGATGGAGAGGATCGCGGGGAGCAGCGAGCCACCGCGGGAGGCAAGCGCCCGGTAGAGGGCGATGCACGCCGCCGCGAGCGCGATGGTCGCGAACGTCACCAGCGAGGGCCCTCCCCACCGGGCGAGAGCGGCGAGTGGGCCGTCGATCTGCCCCCACGCCAGGCGCACCCAGGCGAAGCCTCCGAAAGGCCAGGAGCTGCGCAGCCACTCCACTACCACGTAGAGGAAGACGAATCCGAGCAGCCCGCCACGGCGGTGCAAGAGCCGAGCGCCCGCCCCGCCCAGGAGCAGCGAATACAGGCTCAGCACCACCGCGAGGGCCACATAGGGCAGCGGGCCCACGAACTCCCCTACCCACGGCAGCAGGCAGAGATATGCGACGAGAGCCTGCACCGCTGCGATGAGCATGCCGCCGCGTCCGCGGAGGGGACGACGCAGACGCTCAGGCAGCCGGTCGCTGGTCCACGGCATGAGGCTGAGAATGAGGAGAAGAGCGGAGACGATGCCAGCAATCCACCAGCCGAGTGGTTCGAAGGAGGCGAAGAAGCAGACCCCCGAGAGCGCTGCGAGAAGAAGACGGAGGAGAAGGGCCACTTAGTGGTCCTTCCCGTCGGGCTTGTTGCCCCGGGGCGGGTTCTTGTGGGGATCGTCCGGATCGGTGAAGTCCTCCGGCCGGAGGGACTCGGACCAGCGGTGGAGCTCCTCCTCGTCGATGACGTCCTCGGGCTCAGCGGGGGCGGAGGGCTCAGCGGAGGCCGGTCCAGCCGGGTGCATGCGGACATCGCCGTACGTCGTGCGGGGGAAACGCCCATTCGCGCCGAAGGTCCGCACGCCGATGTCCTCGATGCCGCGCCGAACCTTGCGCGCAAGGATGGAGCGCATCATGACGCGCGTCGGCCGGATCACGAGGAGAAGGCCCAGGACCCCCGTGACGAAACCCGGAAGGACAAGGAGCACGCAGCCGGACAGAATGAGGCCGATATCCCCCATCGCGCTCCCCGGATCCTGCTGCCCCTCGGCGGCTGCGAGGGCGACTTTCTGCAGCTCATAGCGAACAAGCAGCAGGCCACCGAAGAAGAAAATCAACAGGAGAACGAGCGCCCAGCCCGTTCCGATGCCAAGAGAAACGGCCCAGAACGCCAGGCACTCGATGAGGACATAGGGAATGAGGAGCAAAAAAGGCACGCCCCTACCCTACCCAGTCTCCTTCGTGACGTGGTCGAGCAGCCAGAAGGCGTCGTTCACCGCGTGACGGTAGTAAGGGCCAAAGTGGTTGATCCCCAGCTGGCCAGGAATCCGCGGGAACGAGTTTTCCCGCCACGACACCTGAGCGCCCCGGGCCTCCCAGTCCGCGCGGAGGGCACGGACCTGGGCTGGCGGGACCACGTCATCGTGCGTCGAGCACCACAGGAGCACGGGGACGGTGGGGGCGGTGTGGCCGAGGCGTCGCCGCGTGAGGGCGGCGCGGAGCGCGGGGGCGTCGTCGAGGGTGTCGGCGAGGGGCTGGCCGTCGCGGGTCCATGTGGAGGAATCGCGCCAGCCGCAGCGCAGGGCGGCGCCGATGGCGCAGGTGCTGCGGGCGTCCTCGACGGCAGCGATGCCGGCGGGGCTCAGGCGGGCACACACCTCGCCCTGGATGGCGGGTTCGTCGACGAGGAAGGCCGCGAGGCTATAGGCGATGACCCCGGTGACGAGGCTGCCATCGACGTGGCGAAGCACCTCATCGAGGCGCGAAGGCGGGGCCCCCACCACCCCGGCGCGCACGGGCCACGGGCAGTCGCTGGGTGGATCTTCGAGGAGGGCACCCGCGCTTCCGCCGCCTTGGGAGAAGCCCCACACGCCCAAAGGCGCCTCCTCCGACACGCCGAGGGTGCGGGCGGCGCGCACGGCGTCGACGAGCGCCGCGGCACCCGCCCGGTGCTCGCAGTAGAGCTGGGTGCCGGTGGCGGGGTCGCGGGGGTAATCGGTGAGGACGACGTCCGCCCCACTGGCGAGAAAAAGCCCGATGACCGGCTGCTCATAGGCCATGATGAGGTCCAGGTGGGGGCGCAACCGCGCGGCGATCCCCACCGCGCAGCTGGCACTCGGATCGCAGGACGGGGCCACCCCTTGCGTCGAGGGGGCGAAGACGATGAGAGGGCGCGGGCCCCGCTGCCACGGCCGGTGGGAGCGCAGGAGCGCGCCGGTCGTCGGAAGGAGGCGGCCTCGGGAATCCGCGCTCACGTAGGTGAGGTGCGTGCCCGAGGCCGGAAGAAGGGAGGGATGGGTTCCGACGAGGGAGATCGGCCGCGCGGCCAGCAGGTCTCCTCGCTGGGGCACGGCGCTCAGCTTCCCCGGGGCGGCGACGCGCGGGAGCGGGAGCCTGGGGGCTGGGCGCGGCGTGTGGCTGGTCCTGGCGTGGAGCAGGCCGAGAGCCCCCGCCCCGAGGACGCGCGCCATGACCCGAGGGGCGCCTGCGTAGCGCACGGAGTCTGGCTGGGAGGACGGCGGGGTGCGCGTCGAGAATGTACCGATCTCCGTCTTCCCAGGGTTCACCCTGCCCACCCTAGCGCCCGAGCGCGCAGGTGGGGCGTGGCCACCCGACTAGGATGAGGAGAATGCACGCTCACCCGCATGATCTTTCTCGCTTCGACCCGCTGGAGGGGCGCGACGGCCTGAGCCTCAAGGCCAGCGTCGCCGGGCAGTGGCTGGGAGCCTCGGCGTGGGAGGCGCTCGCGGCGCTCGCCCGCCTCGGCGATGGTGCGCTCTACCTCACCGCCAGCGGAAACTATCGAGTTCGGGGGCTTCAGGAGGCTGATGTTCCGGCCGCCGTGGAGCTCCTCGAGGTGCTGTGCGGGGAATCCGCGGCGTCCGAACCGCTCGAGGACCGTGGCTCTCAGGGCTCGACGGTGAGAATCGGCTGGACGGACACCGAGGACGGCACCGTGGAGCTCGGCGCGGTTCTGCCGCTGGGGCGGCTGTCTGCGCAGCTCGCGGACATATTCGGGATCCTCGGTGCGCGGGTGCGCAGCGGGCGGGATGCTCGGATTCTCCTCGCCGGGCTCGAGGAGGGCGTGGCGGAGCAAGCGCTGCGGGTGCTCGCGCCCGCGGGAATGGTCTTTGACGCCGCCTCCCCCTGGGCGCAGGTGAGCGCCTGCGTGGGGGCGCCGCGCTGCCCGCACGGGCTCTCAGCAGTCCAGGAGGACGCCGTTCAGCTTGCCAGGTCCGGTGTCGAGACCCGAACGCACCTCGTGGGCTGCGCTGAGCGCTGCGGCGAGCCGGTGGAGGAGCACGTCTTGTATGTGGCCTCCGGCGAGGGCGAGTATGACGTCGAGGACATCGAAGAAAAGCCGGAATCCGCCCGCTGAGTGGGCTGGCCGCGCTGGCCTCGCCGGACTCTTCGGACCTCGTCGCCCTTAATCGGCGTGGAGGGCGTGAAGGATCTCCGGGACGGCGTGGCAGGAGAGCGTCGCGCCGGGAGGGGCGGGGCGGTCGATGAGGATGATGGGGATGGCGAGCTCGCGGGCGGCGTCGAGAGTGGGCTCCGAGCGAGTATCCCCGGTGTTGCGCAGCACGATGCCGTCGATCTGATTGTCGCGAAGGAGCTGCTTCTCCCCCTCCACGCTGTCCGGCGCCTGCCCGATGATGCGGAATCGCGCGGGAGTGCGCCCGTGGACTGCCCGGCCCCGCCGGGGCACGGCCGTGCGGAGAACGTAGAGGTTATCGCGGTCCTCGGCAAAGGCGGAGGCGGATTCCGGGGCGTCCCAGAAGTCCAGCAGGATGTGGCGGAAACTTCGCGACGCCGGCTGCACGGCACCCTCGAGCGTCGTGACCGATTGCCAGCGATCGTGGGGGCCCGGCTGCCAGGGCGCCTGAGCGAGGAGGAAAAACGGGGTGGAGGTGGCCCGGGCGGCTTCAGCGCCGAGGATGCTCGCGCGTTCCTCGAAGGGTGGCGTGGCATCGACGACGTATTCCACCCCGTGCTCGATGATGAAGCGGGCGATCCCCGCTGCCCCGCCCTGGTCACCGATGCGGACCTGCCCCGCGGGGGTGCGGCCGGGACCTGGGAGAATGGTGGTCACCCACCAATCGCGACGGACGAGTTCGTGGGCCAGCTGGTGGGCCGGCTCCGAGCCGCCGAGAATGAGTACGCGCATAGTTCTCCCCTATTTGGGCATGCGTCGCCACACCGGGCGAGGCACGCATCTCATGATCCACGCGAGGACACGCAGCCGAGCGGGAATCCACAGGGTCCGGCTGCGGCTGCCACGGCTGGCCTCCACCACCGCCTCGGCGACGTCCGAGGGGTAGACCGACATCGGTGCCGGGCTCATGCCCTCCGTCATGGAGCCGATGACAAAGCCCGGCCGGGCGAGGATGAGCTGCACCGGCGAGCCGTGCAGCCGGTCCATGAGCCCCTGGCAGAAGGCATCGAGGCCGGCCTTCGTGGAGCCATACACATAGTTGGCCCGGCGCGCCCGCCAGCCCGCAATCGAGGAAAACGCCACGAGGACGCTCGGTGTCGCTTGCGTCACGAGCCGGGAGCTCAGCTCGGTGAGGGCGCGGATCTGGGCCGTGTAGTCCACCGTGGCGATCTCCACGGCGTGCTCAGCGTCGCGCTCCGCGCGCTCCTGATCGCCGAGGATGCCGAAGCAGACCACCGCATAGGTTAGGGGCCCGTCGATGGCCTCGAGGACTGCGTTGAGGGATTTGGCGTCGGTGGCCTCGAAGGAGTGGCGGATGACCTCGGTTGCTCCGCGGGCGCGGAGCTGGGCGTCGAGATCATTGAGAGCCTCGGGTCGACGCGCGGCGAGGTGGATCCGTCGGCCGGAGCACAGGCGCTGGGCGATCTCTCCGCCGATGTCGCTGGTGGCGCCAAGCAGAAGGAGATCCCCTGGGCGCTGGGGTTCGCGGGCAGGCATGGGACTCCTAGCGCAGCGAACGCGGCTGCGTGTTGAAGCGGTGGGCACCGTCCTCGGTGACCATGACGATGTCCTCGATCCGCGCGCCGTGCTTGCCGGTGACGTAGATGCCCGGCTCGATGGAGAAGCACATGCCCGGCTGGAGGACCAGGTCATTGTCCGCGGAGATGTTCGGCTCCTCGTGCGTAGAGAGGCCGATCCCGTGGCCGGTGCGGTGGAAGAAAGCCTCGCCGTAGCCGGCGTCGGCGATCATCCCGCGGGCGATGCCGTCGATCTCGGAGGCCTTCACCCCCGGGCGCACCGCCTGGAACGCCGCCTCCTGGGCCTTCTCGAGGATGGCGTAATAGGAGCGGAACTCCTCCGGCGCCTTCTCGATGGCCGCCTCTCCCCCCACGATGTACGTGCGCGTGCAATCCGAGTGGTAGCCCACCCCGTAGGTGCCTCCGATGTCGACGACGACCGGCGAGCCCTCGGTGAGGACGCGCTCCGAGAAGGAGTGGTGCGGATTGGCTCCGTGCTCATCCGAGCCGACGATGATGAAGTCCACCGCGGAGTGCTCCTCGAGGATGAGGCGCTCGATGTCCGCGGCGACCTCGGCCTCCGTGCGGCCGGGCTGGAGCAGGCCGGGGACGGCGGCGTGGACGCGATCGATGGCGTCGGCCGCGCCCTGGAGCTGCTCGATCTCCGCGTCATCCTTGCACGCGAAGAGCCCCGCGAGGAGGCGGGTGGCCAGCACCGTCGGGCGCGGCGCGAGGAGCTCCTGGAGCGCGAGGACGTGGGCCGTCGTGAGGCTCGACCCCAACGCGACCGGGCCCTCCCCGGTGATCGCGCTCGCTGCGATCTCGTGCGCGTTGACGCCGTCGAACCAACCCCGGACCGTGATCGGCAGGTCGGGGATGGCGGAGAGCTGGAGATCGCCGCGGTCGACGTCGGGGACGACGATGATGGCCTCACCCTCCGCGGGGACGACGAGCGCGGTGAGCCGCTCGTGCGTGGACACCCACGACCCCGTGAGATACGCGAGCTCCGGGCCCGTCCCGATGATCATGCCCGAGAGGCCGTTGTCCTGGACAAGGCTCCGAGCCTTCTCCAGCCTCTGGGCATACACCTCCGAATCAAAGCACTGCGCAGAATCAGTCATGGGCCCCATCCTAACGCGCGGCCCTCAGCGGTCTAGAGGTCGAGGGAGACGACGCCGCGCTGGATGGCGCCCACCGCCTTGCGGGCGGCGCGGCGCAGATCCTCGCTGGGGCTGCCCTTCTCGATCTGCCGGAGGAGGTCCACCACCTGGCGGCACCAGCGGACGAAGTCTCCTGGGGTGAGCTCCGAACCGCTCGCGTGCGCAGCGGCAAGGCAGTACTCGAGGGGCGCGCCGGCCGTCCACTGGTGGATGGCGGTGCACAGGCCGGACTCGGGCATCCGGGTGAGGGCGAGCCCATGACGCTGCTCCTCGGTGACGAGGTCATTCCACAGGGATTCGGTCGCGTTCATCGCGGCGGCGAGCGGCTCCGTGGGCACCTCGACCTCCTCCCCACCCGTGTCCCGCCGATTCTCGAAGGTGCACAAGGCCGCAACGGCTGCGAGCTCCGCGGGGTCGAGCCCCTCCCACACGCCCTTCCTCAAGCACTGGGCCACGAGGAGATCCGAGGGGTGGTGCAGCTGGGCCAGGCGCTCCCCCTCCTCCGTCACGGTGACCTGCCCCTCCTCGGTGCGCAGGTAGCCGAGCTCCGTGAGCATCGTGGTGATGCGCTCGAACACACGGGCCAGGGTGTCCGAGGCGCCGTCGATCTTCTTCTCACGCCGCGCAATCTCCTGGCGGATCTCGACGACGCGATCAGCCGAGCGCGCAAGGAATTCTCGCTCGTCCCTCGGCCAGTGATGGACGGGGTGGGAGCGCAGCGCGGCGCGCAGCCGCTTCACCTCCGCGCTCTGCTTGATCCTGGCGCGCTGGCGTAGCTTCTTGGGGCGGTTGTAGTGGTGGCGCCGGAAGTGATCGAGAACGTAGCGGGTGTTTTTGCGACCCGGCTTGGCCATGCCGCGGGGCAGCTTCATCGTGCCGACGATCACCGGAGGGTTCCCAAACTCCCCCGCCGCGAGGCGCCCGCACCACCCCTGCTCGGAGATGACGAGCGGGCGCGGATCATTCGGCCGCTGGGCGGGCTGCACCACGACGGCCAGCACCGGGCGCTTCGCCCCCGGCATGGCGATGACATCCCCATAGTTGAGGCGGGCAAAGAGCGTCGTGATCTCGCGGTGGCGTTCGGTGAGGCCGCGGCGCCGTTGCTCCCGCTCCGCGGTGCTGAGGTCCCGACGGATACCCATGTATTCCGTGATGAGGCTTGCGGCGTCCTCGTCGTCGAGGAGTTCGGGGGCGCAGTGCTCGAGCTCCCGGTGGAGCTGGGCCTCCACCTCCTGGAGGGTGCCCTGCAACCGCTCAATGCTGCGCGCTTCCGCGACGATCGCACCATCGGATTGGAACTGCGCGAAGGACTGCTGAATGAGGGAGACCGCCGCCTCATAATCCATGGTGGCGAGGAGATTCACCGTCATGTTGTACCCGGGGCGGAAGGTGGAGTTGAGGGGGTAGGTGCGCGTGCTTGCCAGTCCCGCCACGGCCCGCGGATCGATGTCCGGGGTCCATTCGACCACCGCGTGGCCCTGCACATCGATGCCCCGACGCCCCGCCCTGCCGGTGAGCTGCGTGTACTCCCCGGGAGTGAGGTCGACGTGAGCCTCCCCGTTGAACTTCACGAGCTTCTCCAGCACCACGGTCCTCGCCGGCATATTGATTCCCAGGGCGAGGGTCTCCGTCGCGAACACCACCTTGATAAGCCCCCGGCTGAAGAGCTCCTCCACGATGTGACGGAAGGCCGGGAGCATGCCGGCGTGGTGGGCGGCGAAACCGCGGCTGAGGGCGGCGCGCCAGCGGCGGAAGTCGAGGACCTCGAGGTCTTCCGGGGCGACGTCCGCGATCCCCGTATCGACGAGCCGCTCGATCTCCTCCGCCTCCTCCTGGGTGGTGAGCACCGTCTTTGAGCGCAGGCACTGGTAGAGGGCGCCATCGCAGCCCGCCCGGGAGAAGATGAAGAAGATGGCCGGCAGCATGTCGTGGTGGCCCAGCGCGGCGATGGCCTGCGGCCGGCCGATGGGGACTCGACGGCGGCCTCGGGACTCGGAGCGCTCGGCGGCCTCGAGGAGCCGAGGATTCACCCGGGGCCTCGCCGTTGAGTCTGGCGATTCCTCCTCGAAGAGCGGGTAGACGCGGGAGCCCATCATCATCCACTGGTGGAGCGGGACGGGCCGGTGCTCGGCCACGATAATGGCGGTGTCACCCCGCACCTCAGTCAGCCAGCGGCCGAACTCCTCCGCATTGGAGACGGTGGCGGAAAGCCCGATGAGCACCACCGACTCGTCGAGGTTGAGGATCACCTCTTCCCAGACGGCGCCGCGCGAGCGGTCCGCGAGGTAGTGGATCTCATCCATGACGACATGACTCAGCCTGTCGAGCCGCCGCGACTGGGAATAGATCATGTTCCGAAGGACCTCGGTGGTCATCACGACGATTGGCGCGTCGGGATTGAGCGAGACGTCCCCCGTGAGCAACCCCACGCTCTCCTCCCCGTAGGTGGCCACGAGGTCGTGGAATTTCTGATTACTCAGCGCCTTGATGGGGGTGGTGTAAAAGCACGTGGTCCCCTGGGATAAAGCCTGGGCGACGGCAAACTCCCCCACCACTGTTTTCCCGGATCCCGTCGGGGCACAGACTAAAACCCCCTGTCCATCTTCAATATGGCGGCAGGCCTCATATTGAAAATGATCAAGGGGAAAAGAAAGACCGCGAACAAACTCCTCAAGAAAGGTCGCCATGCCCCCTACGGTACCGAATCCGAAAGGGGCATCGACGAGGGGGCGCCGGGATCGCGCACTGCCGCGCCCTAGAGCACGTCCGAGAAGTCCGTGCCGGAGCTCGAGCCGTAATTCTTCCCCGTGCTCTTCGGGGAGGAGATGCTCCCGGGACGGGCGACGGCCTGGGGCTGGGAGATCGGTGAGGGTGACTCGTTGAGCGGGGAGGACTCTTCATCGTCCAGATCCATCCACTCGGGGCGCTCCTCCCCTCGGCGCTTATCGTTGATCCGGCAGAACTGGAAGGAGATCTCCGTGAGGAGACTCAGGCAGGCGGTGAGAGCGATCATTGATGTCGGTTCTTGCCCCGGGGTGACCACGGCAGCGAGGACCGCGAGGCAGACGATAATGATGCGGCGCTTATTCTTCACCGCCGAATAGGGCAAGATCCCCATGATATTGAGCGCCCCAATGATGAGCGGAAGCTCAAAGCTCACGCCAAAAACTAGAAGAAGAATGATGACGTAATAGAAATAGGTTTCACCGGTGAGCGCGGCCGACTGGTATTGATCACCCATACTCAGCAGGAATTCCAGGCCGACCGACAGGATGACATAGGACAGCACAGCGCCGAGGAGGAAGAGAAGAACCGCGATGCTCACGAAGATCAGCGTGAAGCGGCGCTCCTTCTTATGCAGGCCCGGGGTGATGAATGCCCACAGCTGATACAGCCAGACCGGACAGGAGAAGATGCAGCCAGCCACCGCGCCCACCTTGATGCGGAGGATGAGCATTTCGAAGGGGCTCGTGGCCAGGAGGCGGCACTCGCCGTCGGCGGTGAAGGACGCTCGCTTGTCAGGAGGGAGGCTGCAGTAGGGGCCGCGAAGAATATCGCCGAGGGACTTCACCGTGAGCTCATATCCGCGCACGGAAAGAGAGAAACCGTGCTGGTACCAGATGAAGCCCACAATGGTGCCGAGCGCCAGCGCGATGAGAGACACGATCACGCGGTGGCGAAGCTCCATGAGATGCTCGACGAGCGTCATGGTGCCGTCGGGATTATCCTTCCGGCGGCGCCTCCGCGTCCTCGAGCGGGATGCTCGAGCAGGTGTGCTCATGAAGAAAGGTCCTCCGAGAGACGAGAATTTCTACTGCTGCGGCTGCTGGGGGTCGTGAGGCTGCTGCTGGGGAGCGGCCTGCGGGGGCTGCTGCGGCTGGGCCTGCGCCGAGAATCCCTGCTGCTGAGGGGTAGCCGGCTGCTGTGGGGGCAGAGCCTGCTGGGTCTGCTGAGCCTGCTGTGCGCGCTGGGCTTCGTCGCGCTCGTCGTCGCGACCCATTTCCTTGACCTCGGATTTGAAGATGCGCATCGAGCGACCCAGGGATCGGGCGGCATCGGGCAGGCGCTTTGCGCCGAAGAGCACGATCACCAGGAGGATGATGAGGGCAATCTCCCACGGACCAAGAGTCATGAGTATTTAGCCTTTCTTCGAGTGTTGAGGGCACGCCGCATAGGATCCTAACGCGGACCGGGCCCTTTCTGCGACCTGGGCCCGCAGTGACTCCGGGCCAATGAGGTGAATCCTATCCGAGTGCTCGAGGAGGAATCGGCACATCCACGCCGAGGAACTCCACGGCATCTGCGCGGTGATCCACCCATCCTCGCTGGCCTGACCCAGCTCCATGGGCCAATAGTCCGCCATCCATGTGGCCTGGGGGTGGAGCTCAATGTCTGCCCATTCGGGGGACTCCTGGAAGTGGAAGGGATCGCTCGGATCGAAGTCACGGGCGCCCGTCAACGGCCCCGCCGCCTCCTCGGTGGCGCGCACGGACTCCATCCTGTCGATCCGGAAGGAGCGCTCCTCCCCTGTCTCCGTATCGAGCCCGGACAGGTAGGTCTGCCCCTCCCGGCTGAAGAGGTGATGGGGATCGACGACGCGCTCCCGGCGCGTATTACTCCGGGCGGAGACATAGTCGCAGCGGATGAGGACGCGGCGGCGGATGGCCTCCGCGATGACGGAGGTCGCGTGCTCCTCGTCGCTGTTCGTCGTGCGGGCCGCGTCAGAGTCGTAGACCACCCCGGCCTTGACGCCCATGATGGAGCGGAGCTTCTCCGCGGCGGACACGACGGCCTGGCGGTTCTCGATGTCGGGGATCGCCTCGAGCTGCTCGAGGATGAGCAGGAGCGCGGCGGCCTCCACGCGGGTGAGGCGCAGGGCGCGGTCGAGGCCCTGATCATCATGAATGAGAACCCCGTGGTAGGAGGGCTTCTCCATGTCCACGAGCTCCCCGTGCATGTCTCCTGGGCCGCAGCACCAGAGGCAGTGGAGGTCTTTGAGCAGCTGCTGGGCGTCGATGCCCAAATCCCTTGAGGCCTCCATGAGTGAGTAGCCCGGGTGCTGCTCGAAATAAGGAATGAGGTTGAGCATGCGGACGACGTCGGACAGGTGAGAGACCTTCATTGCTGCTCCTTCCCCTCCCCGACGGCATGGCGCAGGAGGGCGATCGTGTCCTCGATGACCTCGGGCGGGGAAACCAGCACCATGTCGGGTGCCACCCCTGCCGCCGTGCGGGCCGCCCACTCGGGATCCACCTGGCGAAGGAGATACGTGCCGTCCGGCTGCTTGGTGGCCTGGCGCACAACGTCATAGACAGGTTCCCCCTCCACACGGAAGAGGACGTCGACCCGCTCCCCACCACGGTGGAGGCAGTCCTGGACGATGTCCTGAAGATTGCGCTCCCCCGGCTCGTGCCCGGCGGGCCCGGTGGCCTGGACGTGGGAGACGCGGTGGATTCGGAACGCGCGTTCCTCGCCGCGGTCGAGGTCGAAACCCACCATGTACAGCCGGGAACGGTGCGCGACGAGCCCCCAGAGGTCCATCCGGCGACGCACAACGGGGGCGGTGCTCATGGCCTGATAGTCGAACTCGATGCGCTGTTTTCTCTCGTGCGCGCCGAGCAGCGCCGTGAGGACGCCGGGGCTCATCCGGTCGATGTCCGCGGAGAGCGCGACGGCCGGGGTGGTCCCCAAGTCCCGCCGGGCCCCGCCGGCCGCGAGCTTCATCCACCCCGAGCGGGCAAAGGCCGACAGCGCCCCCGAGGTACCGATGTCCCCCGCCAAGCCCAGGACCGTCGCCTCCTCGGGACTGAGGCTCAGCGCGGGCAGGGCGTAGTCCTCATCGTTGAGGGCGTAGTGCGCGGCGCCGTCCTCGCTGAAGGCCCGGATGGGGACACCGGCGAGCTGAAGATTCTTCACATCGCGGCGAAGCTTGCGGCGCGCGCTCTCCGCGCGACCCTCCTCGTGCTCATATCCGCGCACGTGGGAGATGAGCCAGTCCGCGCTGAGGCTCGTACGGCCCGTTCGCGAGGCATGGAGAAAGGCAAAGGTCAGGTTGACCAGCCTCTCCATCTCCACGCGATTGTCTCGGCTCATCGATAGAGCCCCTGCTGCGCGTAGTTCTCCATGGTGGCGATGAGGGCGTCGACGCGCTCATCCACCGCCTGGAAGGGGTCGCTGAGCTCCACCATCTCCGGCTCGGGCCGGTCCAGCTTGAGGCGCATCCAGTCCACCGTGACCGGGGCGCCCAGTTCCTGGGCCCGGGTGAGGAAGGCCCCGCGCAGGTGTGCACGGGTAGTGGACGGAGCGTGCTGGCGGGCGTCCGAGATGGCGTCGTCGTCAATCCACCGGTGAATGAGGCCGCGGCGCTCGAGGAGGTGGGCGAGGCCGCGTGCGGGGTGGATCTCGTGATAGCGGAGGTCGAGGTTGATGAGGCGCGGGTCGAGGGGGTCGGTGGTCCCCCAGCGCTCCTCATAGCGACGAAGAAGCAGGTACTTGATGACCCAGTCGATGTCCTTGCCCACCATCTCAAGCTTCTGTGCGCGGATGGCGGTGAGGGTGCGCTCCCACAGCTCGACGACGCGCCGAAGCTCCTCCGTGGGGGTCCCCTCCCCCTCCGGCACCTCGCGCTGCCCGAGGTACTCGGTCGCCGCGGCGCAATAGGCCTCTTGAATCTCCAGCGCCGTGACCGTGGAGCTGTCCTTCATCACGATGGGGGTGGAGCCGGTGATGTCGCGGGCGATGTCGCGAATGTGCTGCGAGGGGTGGGCCACCTCGAAGGGAGGAAGCTCCCAGCCGGCCTCCATCATCTCCAGCATGAGGAGCATGGAGCCGATCTTCAGAGCCGTCGTGGGCTCCGCCATGGTGGAGTCACCCACGATGACGTGCATCCGCCGGTAGCGCGAGGAATCCGCGTGCGGCTCGTCCCGGGTGTTGATCATGGGGCGGGCGCGCGTCGTTGCGGAGGAGACGCCCTCCCAGACGTGGTCGGCCCGCTGGGAGATGCAGAAACCCGCAGGATAACCGGCATTTTTCCGGGCGATCGTGCCGGCGCCGCAGATGAGCTGGCGGGTGATGAGGAAGGCCATGAGCCGGTTCCCGAGGTTCTTGAGGATCACCTCGCGCCCCACCAGGTAGTTCTCATGGCAGCCGTAGGAGTTGCCCACCGTGTCGACATTGTTGCGCAGCAGATGAATCTGGGCCTCGATGCCGTCGCGGCGAAGAGCCTCCTCGGCGGTGAGGGAGAGCTCGTGGAGCGCCGTGTCCCCGGCACGATCGTGCGCGAGGAGCTGGGAGAGGTGATCGCACTCGGCCGTCGCGACCTCGGGGTGCGCCCCGACGTCGAGGTAGAGCCGCGATGCGTTGGGAATGAAGACATTGGAGCTGGCATAGCGGGCGACGATGGGCCGGAAGAGGTAGCGGGCGGCCTCATCCGGGCCCAGCCGCTTCTCCCCCGTCTCCCCGGTGCACGCGATGCCGTACTCCGTCTCAATCCCCATGATCCGACGGTAGAAAATCTCCGGCTGCGTCATGCGCTCTACTGGCCGCCCTTCTGGACGTAGGAGCGCACGAATTCCTCGGCGTTGTTTTCCAGGAGGCCGTCGATTTCATCGAGGAGCTCATCGGTGGCGCCGGTGTTGATGGACACCTGGCCGGCCTCAAACTCCTCCTCGGGGGCGTCCCCGCCCCCGGCATGCCGCTGAATCTGGGACTGCGATGACATTGGGCTATTCACTCTCCTTCACACAGGAACGTGGGGTAGTCTACCCTCATTATTAGGAAAAATACGTGATGCTCAGGCCGCAGGACTCCAGTGCCTCAAGCAGCGCGGAGACGTCTGCCGCGTCCTCGCAGGCCTCGCGCACCTGGGCGGCGCGGCCCGCGTCGAGAGCATCCATCCGCACGGTGGCGTTGCCCTTCGGGCTCGCGAGGATGACGCTCTGCCAGTTGGCGGCGATGACCTCCTCGCCCCACCTACTCACGAGGTAGCCGCGCAGCCAGGCCCGGGAGTCCTCGGGAGCATTCTCGACGGCCGCCTCAATCTCCTCCGTCGAAAGCAGTGTTCTCATCCGGCCCTTCGCGACGAGCGCGTGATAGAGCGAGCGCGCGGGGTCGACGTCGTGGTATTGGAGGTCGATGAGCTTGATCTTCGGGTCATCGATGCTGAGCCCCCGCCGGGTGTAGGAGGAGATGAGCGCCCACTTGGCAGCCCAGTCGAGCCGGTCAGCGGCGCGGAGCGGATCTGCGGCCAGGTCCGTCGTCACCTCATCCCACAGCGTGAGGATGGACTCCTCCTCCGGGGTGCGCGCCTGGACTTTTTGCCGGTATTCCGCGAGGATCTCGAGGGCGCTGAGGCGACGGCCGTCCTTGAGCTCCACCGTGGTGCGCAGCGTCGGGTCGTGGGAGATGACCTGGAGCGCCGCGACGGGTTCGGTGAGCGCGAGGTCGCGGAAGGACTCCCCCTCCTCGATAGCGTCCATGACCAGCGCCGTCATGCCCAGCTTGAGGAGGATGGAGGTGTGGGACATGTTGGCGTCGCCAATGATGACGTGGAGGCGGCGCCACTGGTCGGCATCAGCGTGCGGCTCATCGCGGGTGTTGATGATCCCGCGGTTGAGGGTGGTTTCCAGGGAGATCTCCTGGTAGAAGTAGTCGGCACGCTGGGAGATCTGGAAGCCGGGGGTCTGGCCCTCCTCGCCGAGGCCCACGCGCCCCGCCCCGATCACCACCTGCCTTGCCACGAAGAAGGGAATGAGCCCTTGGGCCATGGTGGTGAAGTCCGTCTCCCGGCGGAAGAGATAATTCTCGTGCGAGCCGTAGGAGGCGCCCTTGCCGTCGACGTTGTTCTTATACATCTTGATCGCCGGGCAGGGGTCCATGTTCTTGAGAACAGACACCCCACGCCCGGAGACCTCCGCCACCGCATCGATGGCCTGCTGCGCGATGACCTGCCCCGCCACGTCATAGCGGAGCGCGTCCCAGGCGGAGGTGACCTCGGGCGTCGAGAACTCGGGGTGGGCGTGATCGACGTAGAAGCGGCCCCCATTGGAGGTCACGACGTTGGCCACGCCCACGGCATCGGGCTCGACGACCGGCACCGTGTGATAGCGCCGCAGGTCAAAGCCCCGGAGATCCTTGAGCGGGGACTCGGAGACGTAGTCCCAGCGAGAGCGCGCGGAGGTGTGCAGGGCCGCGTACGTCGCAACCGCATGAGTGGAGCTGATAATCGGGCTGAACTCCGGCTGAGCCGGGGTTGCGATGCCAAATTCCGTCTCCGTACCCATGTAGCGCGTCATGGGTCACAGCTTAGCCGATGACATCGACCTGAACGACGGTCCTCCCCTGCTTGCCGGTGATCCGCGCCCACTCGTCGGGGTTGGCGGTATTCGGCAGATCTTCGCTTTCCTGTTGCTCCGCGGCGACCGCATCGACAAAGTGCCGGGAGTGCAGTCCCTGCCCCTCGCCGGAGAGGACGTCCTTGATGGCGAGCTTCTTCGCTCGGTCCACGATGTTGGCGATCATGGCCCCGGAAACGAAGTCACGGTAGTGCAGGATCTGGCAGTCCCCGTCGGCGAAACGGAGGGAGACATAGGGCTTATCGCGGAAGAGCTCCGTCACCGCGGTGTCGATGAGGGTGTCCACCGGCTCCTCCAGCGGCAGCCCCTCCGTGACGTAGCGGGTGAAGATGTCCCGCGCGGCAGAGCGATCCGGGCGGGAGACGCGGATCTTCACGTCCAGGCGTCCGGGGCGCAGCACCGCGGGGTCAAGAAGCTCCTCGCGGTTGGTGGCGCCGATGACGATGACGTTGTGGAGGTCCTCCACGCCGTCGAGTTCCGTGAGGAACTGCGGGACCACGGTGGTCTCCATGTCGGAGCTCACGCCGGAGCCGCGGGTGCGGAAGACCGAGTCAATCTCATCGAAGAAGATGATGACCGGGCGTCCCTCCGAGGCGAGCTCGCGGGCCCGCTCGAAGATCATGCGGACGCGGCGCTCCGTCTCGCCCACAAACTTATTGAGCAGCTCCGGCCCCTTAATGTTGAGGAACCACGAGCGGGAACCATCCCCGATCCGCGAGGAGAGCGACTGGGCCACCGCCTTCGCGATGAGCGTCTTCCCGCATCCGGGCGGGCCGTAGAGCAGGACGCCCTTCGGGGGCCGCAGCTCATACTTGCGGTAGAGATCCGGGTGGGCGAAAGGAAGCTCGACGGCGTCCTTGATCTTCCCGATCTGCTCGTCGAGACCACCGATATCGGCGTAGGAGACATCCGGCACCTCCTCGAGGGAGAGGCTGGACACCTCGGTCTTGGGGATGCGCTCGAAGGCGACCCCGGCGCGCTGGTCGATGAGCAGGGTGTCGCCGCTGCGGGCGTGACCTTGGATCTCGTAGGCGAGGGTGACGACGGCTTCCTCGCCGCTCGGGGTGGAGATGATGGCGCGGTTGGTGCCGATCCGCTCCATGAGGGTGGCGAGGTTGCCGGTTTCGGGAAGCCCGCAGGCCTCGACGATGACGCTGCCCTCCCCGAGGCGCACGCGCACGCCGGGAACCAGCTGGCCGCGATCCATGTTCGGGGAGACCTTCACCCTCATGCGGCGTCCTGCGGTGATGATGGTGGCGTCCCGGCGGTACTCATCGAAGCAGAGGAAGATCCCGAAGGTCGACACCGGCTCCGCGAGAGCCTCGATCTCCGCGTGGAGATCCTTGAGCCGATCGCGCGATTCCTTGAGGAGCTCGGCCAGCTTGGCATTGCGGGCCCGGGCGGCCTGGAGATCGCGTTGGAGACTCGCCGTTTCGGCGTTCACGTGCGGCTCATGAATAGTCATAAGGCTACCCTACCGCCGCACTTTGCGCTGGGGTCGCGGCGGGGTGACTCCATCGGCCAGGCGCCGGGCCATGACGAGGAACGCCGTGTGGGCGTTCATCCGGTGCTCGGGCCGAGTGGCCAACCCCTCCACCTTCCATTCGCGGACGAGGGACTCCCACGCCTTGGGCTCCGTGAAGCAGCGCTGCTCGCGAATCCCCTCCATGACCTTCATGAGCTGGGGCACCGTCGCCACATACGTCATGAACACCCCGCCCGGGATGAGGATGTTCTTGGCCGTCTCGAGGCACTCCCAGGGCTCGAGCATGTCAAGGATGACGCGATCCATCGGTCCCCCAAGGTTCTCGACGGTGGCCTCCCGCAGATCACCGAGGCGCGGTTCCCACTGCTCGGGGCGCCCGCCGAAGTACTCGTCCACGTTGGAGCAGGCGTAGTCCAGATGATCCTCGCGCACCTCGTAGGAGATGAGCCGCCCCTTCTCCCCGATGGCACGCAGCAGCGACATGGACAGGGCGCCGGATCCGGCCCCGGCCTCGAGGACTCGGGCCCCCGGGAAGATGTCCCCCTCCATGAGGATCTGGGCGGAATCTTTGGGGTAGATGACCGCCGCCCCGCGCGGCATGGACAGGACGTGGTCGACGAGGAGGTGGCGGAAGCAGAGGTACTCCGTGCCCAGGGTGGAGGTCACGACCGTGCCCTCGTCCGCACCGATGATGTCGTCGTGCGCGATCTGACCCTTGTTGGTGTGGAAGATCCCCCCTTCCTTGAGGATGATCGTGTGGTGCCGGCGCTTGGGATCGGTGAGCTGCACCCGGTCCCCTGCCTTGAACGGGCCAGAATAGGCCATACTGACTCTCCCTTATCCTCCGACGAATGAATGCGCAGTGCGCGTATCAACCGATCAAGTATGCCTCAAGAGCCCGGGCGAGTGATAGCTGATCAGCCACTCCCATGAGCTCCCGCGCCGAGTGCATGGAGAGCAGAGGGACGCCGACGTCCACCGTGTCGATGCCCAGGCGGGTCGCCGTGATGGGGCCGATCGTCGAGCCGCAGGGGACGGAGTTATTCCCCGCGAAGACCTGCAGCGCAACCCCGGCGGCCTGGCAGGCGCGGCGGAGGATCGCCGAGGTGCGCGCGGTGGAGGCATAGCGCTGGTTGGCGTTGACCTTGAGGACGGGGCCGCCGCCCATCCTCGGCAGGTGGGTGGGATCGTGCTTCTCCGGATGGTTAGGGTGCACGGCGTGGGCGGCATCGGCGGAGACACACGAGGAGCGAGAGAGCATCTGGAAGACCTCGTCGGGGCGGGCGCCGAGGCTCAACGCGATCCGCTGGAGCACCTCCCCCAGCAGAGGCCCGGCTGCGCCGGTGGGGCTGTTGGAGCCGACCTCCTCGTGGTCATTGGCAACGTAGACGAGGATGTGCTCGCCCGCGTCCTCGGACTGCGCTGCGCGGAGGAAGGCGAGGAGGCTCGCGTGCACGGAGCTTAAGTTGTCCAGGCGCCCGGAGGCGATGAACTGCCCGTCCGTGCCGATGATGGCGGGCGGCTGCGTGTCCACGGTGATGAGGTCATAGGCGCAGATGTCCTTCGCCTGGACGTGGCCTTCGAGTCCCTCGGCGATGTGCTCGAGCAGCGGCGTGCCGCCGTCGAGAAGCGCATGGAGCGGCTGGGTATCGCGCTGGCGATCGGGGTGGAACTCCCCACTGCGGTCGAGGTGAATGGCGAGGTGCGGGATCCTCGCGATCGGCCCGGTGTGGACGAGCTGCTCCGAGCCATCGGTGAGGATGACCCGCCCGGCGAAGGCCAGGTCCCGGTCAAACCAGGAGGGGATGATGGGCCCGCCATAGACCTCGACGGCGGCCTGGCGGACGTCGTGCCCCAGAATCTCCGGCTCGGGCTTGAGCAGGAAGCCCGGGGAATCCGTGTGCGAACCGAGGATCCGGAAGCCGGAGCGCGGGGAGGCATCCTCCGGCACCCACCAGGCGATGACCGCCCCATCACGGCGCAGGACGTGGCCCCCGGGGTACTCGTCCCACTCCTCATCGCGGTGCTGGGTGCGGAAGCCCGCCTCCTCGAAGCGGCGGACAAGCTCCGCCGCGGCGTGGAAGGAGCTGGGGCTCCGGGACAGGAAATCGAGGAAATCGCGCGTGTCGTGCATACTGCCCAGGGTGCCACGTCTTCGCGCCGAGGGGGAGCACGTTAACCTGGACCCTATGCCTTCTCGCCCGCGACCTCTCGCCCTGTCCCCCAGCCGGGCCAACGACTATCAGCAATGTCCGCTGAAGTTCCGCTTCCGCGCTATCGACCGGCTTGAGGAACCCTCCACCGTCGCCCAGGTGCGCGGGACGCTGGTGCACGCGGTCCTCGAGCAGATGCACCAGTGGCCCCGCGAGGAACGGACGTTCCCCCGCGTGGTCAAGCGCCTCAAGCCCACGTGGGCCGAGATGTGCGAGAAAGACGACAGCCTCCGCGAGCTCGTCCCCGAGGAGGAGTACATGGGCTTCCTCGTCGATTGCCGCGAACTCCTCCGCGGCTACTTCTTCATGGAGAACCCCCAGGGCTTCGACGCCCAGGAGTGCGAGAAGTACGTCCAGACGATCCTGCCTAACGGGGTGCCGGTCCGGGGATTTATCGACCGCATCGACGTCGCCCCCACCGGCGAGGTCCGGGTAGTGGACTATAAGACCGGCAAGAAGCCTCCGCCCCGATTCTCCCGCGAGGCGCGTTTCCAGATGCTCTTCTACGCCCTGGTCTATTGGCGTCTCTTCCGCGCGGTACCCACCCAGCTGCGACTCATGTACATCAAGGAGGTCGACTCCCTCTTCCTCACCCCCTCGCCGACGGAGCTCGAACACTTCGAGCGGGACCTCGCTGACCTCTGGGAGAAGATCACCGCCGACGGCAAGAGCGGACACTTCCGCCCCCGCACCTCGAAGCTCTGCGGCTGGTGCCACTTCCAGGATCTCTGCCCCGCCCACGGTGGGACCCCGCCCCCCTACCCCGGCTGGCCGGGGGCTCTGGGGGAGAAAACCGCCTAGAAGAGACCGGAGATTGTCCCTTCGGAGTCGACGTCGATGCGCAGGGCCGCCGGGGATTTCGGCAGGCCCGGCATGGTCATGACATTGCCGGTGAGGACCACGACGAACCCCGCGCCGGTCCGCGGGACGAGCTCTCGCACGTGGAGGGTGTGACCCCGCGGGGCGCCGAGTTGCGTCGGGTCATCGGAGAAGGAGTATTGCGTCTTCGAGATGCAGACCGGCAGCGTGTCGAGCCCGTGCTCGCGGAGCTGCTCCAGCTGCTTGCGGGCCGCCCGCGAGAACTCGACGTCGGAGGCGCCATAGACGCGGCGGGCGATGGTGCGGATCGAGTTCTCCACACCCTCCGCCGGGTCATAGATGGCTTGGGATCCGCGCTGCCCAGCATCCCGCGGGGCGTCGAGGACCTTCTCCACCGCCTCCGCGAGCTCTAGGCCGCCGTGGCCGCCGTGCGCCCACACCGTCGAGGAGACGAGCGCGATGCCCTGCTCGGACGCCCAGTCGTCGAGGAGGGCGCGCTCGGCGTCGGTGTCCGTGGGGAAGGCGTTGATCGCGATCACCGGCTCCACCCCAAACTGCCGCACAGTGCCCACATGCGCCCCGAGGTTGGCGAGTCCCTCGCGCAGGGCCTCGGTGTTCTCGGTGGTGAGGTCAGAGACCTGCACCCCGCCGTTGTATTTCAGCGAGCGAATGGTCGCGACGAGCACCACGGCGTCCACAGTGAGCCGCCCGGCCCGCGCCGTGATGTCGAAGAACTTCTCCGCCCCGAGGTCAGAGCCGAATCCCGCTTCCGTCACGACGATGTCCGAGCAGGCCATCGCCGTGCGCGTGGCCATGAGGCTGTTGCACCCGTGGGCGATGTTCGCGAAAGGGCCGCCGTGGATAAAGGCTGGGGCGCCGCCGAGGGTCTGCACGAGGTTCGGGTTGATGGCATCCCGCATGAGCGCGGTGAGCGCCCCCGCCACACCCAGCTGGGAGACCGTGACGGGCTTCCCGGCATAGGTATAGCCCACGGTCATGGAGCCGAGGCGACGCTTGAGGTCCATGCGATCCGTGGCCAGGCACAGCACGGCCATGATCTCCGAGGCCGCCGTGATGCTGAAGCCCGTCTCTGCCGGGACTCCGTGGGCGGGTCCTCCCAGCCCGGTGACGACGTGGCGCAGGGCGCGGTCATTGACGTCCATGCATCGCTGCCAGGTCACCCGACGGGGATCAATGTTGAGCTTGTTGCCCTGGTGAATGTGGTTATCAATGGCCGCCGCCAGCGTATTATTCGCCGCCGTGATGGCGTGGAAATCCCCCGTGAAATGGAGGTTGATGTCCTCCATGGGAACCACCTGGGAGTAGCCGCCGCCGGCTGCCCCGCCCTTGATCCCCATCACCGGGCCCTGGGAAGGTTCCCGGAGGGCGGCGGAGGCTTTGTGCCCGCGGAGGCGGAGGGCGTCGACAAGCCCGATGAGCGTGGTGGACTTCCCCTCCCCCGCCGGGGTCGGCGACATTGCTGTGACGAGAACCAGCCGGGCGTCCGAGCCCTCCCCCAGCTTGGTGGGATCAACCTTGGCCTTCGTCGTGCCATAGGGAATGAGCGCGTCCTCCGGGATGCCGGCCTCGCGGGCAATCTCCTGGATGGGGCGAAGGGCATGATCCTGAGCGATCGCGACATCGCTCTTCTTCTCAACTGTGTTATCGGGAATGCGCTGTTCAGAACCAGATGTGGAGGTCGTCATGCCTCCATGCATACCATTGAGTTTCGTGACACATCCGACGGAAAACGAGCGGCCCCCGCAGCGCAGTTGGCTCTCCCGTACGCTGCTCCCGGGCGGAACCGAGCCCGATGCCCGATTCACCCTGGCCAACGAGCGAACCTTCCTCGCGTGGACCCGCACGAGCCTCGCCTTCATGGCCGGCGGCGTGGCCGTCGAGGCCTTCCCCATTGAGAGGGTATCCGCCGAGCTGCGCACGGTTCTCGCCGTCGGCATTGTGAGCGTGGGCCTCCTCATCGCGCTCGGGGCCTGCGTGCGGTGGATTCGCGTCGAGCGGGCCATGAGGCACGACGCCCCACTGCCCGTACCAGCCATTGCCCCGCTGTTGTCGGTGGCGACGATTGTCGCCAGCGCGCTGGCCCTCTGGATCTTCCTCCGATGAGTCGGATGGCCCCCGGGGACACACGCCACGAGGACCCCGGCCTCCAGCCCGAGCGCACGGCGCTCGCGTGGACTCGCACGAGTCTCAGCCTGTGCGTCGCGAGCGCGACTCTCCTGCGCTGGACCCGAGTCCTCGGCCCGTGGGCCTTGGTGCTGGTGGGCGCGTTCATCGCTCTTGCGATTGTTCTCGCCGCCACTCACCATCGGCGCTATTGGCGCCATAACGCGGGCCTGAAAAGGGGAACGACCCCGACCAATGCTGGCGGGGTCGTGAGCCTGTCGGCGGCGTGTCTGCTCCTGGGGCTTCTGGCGGCCGGGCTTATCCTCCGCTCCGCGCCGCCTCTGAGCCCCTAAGCTCTGAGCTCCTAAGAAGCGAGGGCGATCCTAGAGGATTAGAGGATCACGCTGCCAAGGAGATAGCAGAGCACCACGGAGACCGCGATGTTGATGACGCCCGGCACGAGGAAGGGGTGGTTGAAGACGTAGCTACCAATCCGCGTGCTCCCCGTATCATCCATCTCGACGGCAGCGAGGAGCGTCGGGTAGGTCGGGAGAATGAAGAGCGCCGAGACCGCGGGGAACGCCGCGACGGCCATGAGCGGGCTGACGCCCAGCGCGAGAGCGGCAGGCATGAGGGCCTTCGTCGTCGCGGCCTGCGAGTAGAGCAGAGCTGCGGCGAAGAAGAGGACGACTGCGAGCATCCACGGCCACCGCTGGAGAACACCGGAGGAGAGCTCACCGATGCCGTCGATGTGAGCGTTGATGATCGTGGTGCCCAGCCAGGCCACACCGAGAACACAGACGCAGGCCGACATGCCGGAACGGAAGACCTGAGTGTTGAGGACTTCCGCAGCGGGGATCTTCGCCACGAGGACGATGATGGTGGCCGTAGCGAGCATGAGCGACATGATGGCTTCATTGCGCGGGAGCGCCGGATCGTGGATGAGGCCCACCTGATCTGAAATGGCGGTGGCATAGGCCATCACGAGGACAATGGAGACAAGGAAAATGAGCACCGATGCGCGTGCGGAGCGCGGAGGCTTGTATTCCGGAGAACGGGAGGGCGGATTAACGAGCCCTTCCTTCAGACGCTCCTGATATATCGGGTCCTTTTCCAAAGGAACGCCTAAGCGGTTAACGATAAAGGCCGTCGGGAAGATGGCGATAAAGGTTGCCGGAATAAGCACGCCAAGAATCCCGAGATAGCTGATTCCCTCTGGCTCTAATAGTGAGGCCAGGAACACAACGGCAGCGGAGATCGGCGAGGCACAAATGGCCACCTGAGAGGCGACGACGGAGATCGACAGGGGACGCGAAGGCCGTACGTTGCCCTCTTTGGCTACCTCAACGATGACCGGCAGCGTGGAGAACGCCGTGTGGCCGGTTCCCGCGAGCAGGGTCATGAGGTAGGTGACGATGGGCGCCAGATACGTGACGTACTTAGGGTTCTTCCTGAGTAGCCGTTCGGCCAGGTGTACGAGGTAATCCATGCCTCCGGCGCGCTGCATTGCGGCGATGGCCGCGATGACCGACATGATGATGCCGATGACGTCGAAGGGGATATCGTCTTTGGAGACGGGAGCCCCGGTGAGGCCCAGGAGAAGAACACCGAAACCACCGGCAAAGCCGATAGCAACGGACCCGAGGCGAGCGCCGAGGACAATGGCGATCACGACGATGATGATCTGGAGAGCGAGCAGCATGGCAGACGCTTTCTAGACGAAACCAAGGATAATCTGTCCGAGTCTTGTATCCCTGGATTATGGTTGGTCTTGACGCTTCCCATTATGCCAGCGAGAAGGGCCGTAGAAAGGGGAGCTACGCTGCGGAGAGCGTGTGTTTTGCGGGATCTGCAGAGGATATCAATAAAAATGCAGAGGCCGTGATCTCCGAGGAGGAGATCACGGCGCCCTGACGTTCTCTTATGCTCCGAAAATTATCCGTCCAGATAGAGCTTGCCGCGGAATTCGGGGTGCATGAGATTTTCGTTACTCAGAATGTGCTCGAGGGTCGCCTCATCGAGGAGCCCCTTCTCCAGGACCAGCTCCTTGACGGACTTTCCCGTCGCCGCTGCCTCCTTGCCGATGAGGTCACCGTTGTGGTGGCCGATGAAGGGGTTGAGGTACGTCACGATGCCGATGGAGTTCTCGACATAGCTGCGGCACACGTCGGCGTTGGCGGTGATGCCGGTGACGCACTTCTCGCGGAGGGTGGTGACCGCATTGCCAAGGATGCGGATGGACTGGAAGAGGGCCTCCCCGATGACCGGCTCCATAACATTGAGCTGAAGCTGCCCGGCCTCGGCGGCCATCGTCACGGTGAGGTCATTGCCGAAGACCTTGAAGCAGACCTGGTTGACAACCTCGGGGATCACCGGGTTGACCTTGGCCGGCATGATGGAGGAACCCGCCTGGCGCTCCGGAAGGTTGATCTCGTGGAGGCCGGCGCGCGGGCCGGAGGAGAGAAGCCGCAGGTCATTGCAGATCTTGGAGAGCTTCATCGCTGCCCTCTTCACCGCGGAATGCGCGAGCACATAGGCTCCGGTGTCCGAGGTCGCCTCGATGAGATCGCGGGCGGACTTGATCTCCAGGCCGGTCACCTCGGTGAGGGCGGCGGTGACCTGGTGGCGGTAGCCGGAAGGCGTGTTCACCCCGGTGCCGATGGCCGTGGCACCCAGGTTGATCTCCAGCAGGCGCTCGCTCGCGTTGCGCAGGACTGCCTGCTCCTCTGCCAGGTTATGGGCGAAGGCGAGGAACTCATCACCCAGGGACATGGGCACGGCATCCTGGAGCTGGGTGCGACCCATCGTGAGGATGTCCATGAACTCGTTGCCCTTGTCGCGGAACGAGGACTGCAGCTTGTCGAGCTCCTCAATGAGGACCTCCATCGCTGCATAGAGTCCCAGGCGGAAGCCCGTCGGGTAGGCATCGTTGGTGGACTGGCTCATGTTGACATCATCGTTGGGGTTGATGACGTCGTACTCGCCCTTCTTCTTCCCGAGGTATTCGAGGGCCAGGTTGGCCACGACCTCGTTGGTGTTCATGTTGAGGCTCGTACCGGCCCCGCCCTGGAAGACGTCGAGGGGGAACTGATCCATGCAGCGCCCCTTCTCGAGAATCTGATCACACGCCCAGACGATGGCCTTCGCCTTCTCCGCCGGAAGCGTGTGGAGACGACGGTTAGCCAGCGCCGTCGCTTTCTTTACCTGGACCATGCCCCGGATGAACTCGGGCACGTCGTTGAGAGTGGTCCGTGAGATCTGGAAGTTCTCCATGGCGCGCAGGGTGTGGATCCCGTAGTAGGCGTCGGCGGGAACTTCCCGCTCGCCGAGCAGATCCACCTCAATCCGCACGTTCTTCTTCTCATGATGCTGAGCTGCTCCGGAGGATTCCTTCGTCCGGTTTTCCTGGGCGGAAGGGACCTCAGGGTTCTTCTTCTTGCTGTCCTTTGCCGAAGAATCCTTCGAAGCGTGGCTCTTTTTGGCCTTGGCCATGGCTGTGGTCACCTCAATCGTCGAGATGGGTTAGTGGTTTTCCGACGCCCATACTAGTGAGGTGAACCCGTCGCTGCTTAGATTCTCGCAATCCTCAGATCGGACGCGAGAATCGCCTCGGCGCCAAGATCCGCCAGCTGGTCCATGACCGCGTTGGCCTGGCCTTTTGGCACCATGACCCGGACGGCAACCCACCCGTCCAGAGCAAGCGGGGATACCGTCGGACCAGACAATCCGGGGGTAATGGTGCTTGCCTCCGCGAGCTTGTCGCGCTGGATGTTGTAGTCGAGCATGAGGTAGTGGTGGGCGTGGAGGATCCCCTCGATGCGGCGCAGCAGCACGCGCTTTTCGGGGGTGATCTCCTCCCCCGCCCGGCCGAACACCACGGCTTCTGAGGTGCAGATCACCTCTCCGAAGGGGGCGAGCCCCTGCTTCTGGAGGGTGCGTCCGGTGGAGACGACGTCGGCGATGGCGTCAGCGACGCCCAACCGGATGGAAATCTCCACGGCGCCGTCGAGACGGATGACCTTTGCCTCGATGTTGTGCTTGGCGAGGTTCTCTCGAACGAGGTGCGGATAGGAGGTGGCGATGCGCTTGCCCGCCAGCTTCTCCACGCTCCATTCTTCATCCGCGGGGGCGGCATAGCGGAACGTGGAGCCGCCAAAGCTCAGCGGGAGGAGCTCCTCTACCTCGGCCTGGGAGTCGATGGCCAGGTCGCGGCCGGTGATGCCCATGTCGAGGTGTCCTTGGGAGACGTAGATGGCGATGTCCTTCGGGCGGAGGAAGAAGAACTCGACGTCGTTCTTCTCATCCACCACGTTGAGGGCCTTAGAATCCCCGCGCCCGCTGTATCCGGCTTCGCGGAGGATGGTTGTTGCAGTCTCTGAGAGCGAGCCCTTATTGGGCACAGCGATCTTCAGCATGAA
Source organism: Corynebacterium uropygiale (assembly GCF_021568315.1). Taxonomy (GTDB): domain Bacteria; phylum Actinomycetota; class Actinomycetes; order Mycobacteriales; family Mycobacteriaceae; genus Corynebacterium; species Corynebacterium uropygiale. The sequence continues at coordinate 433,820 of NZ_JAKGSI010000002.1, read as the reverse complement.
GGGATGACCTCGTTTCTTTAGAGATAGCGGTAGATGTCCTCGGGGCTCAGCCCGCGAGCAACCATGAGGACCTGAGACCAGTAGACGAGCTGCGAGATTTCCTCCGCGAGCTCCTCCTTGGACTCGTGCTCAGCGGCGAGCCAGACCTCCCCCGCTTCCTCAATGACCTTCTTGCCGATGTGATGGATGCCGGCGTCCAAGGCAGCAACCGTGCCGGACCCCTCCGGGCGCTTCTCGGCACGTTCGGACAACTCAGCAAAAAGGGAATCGAAGTTCTTCACGCCGAATATTATGACACGCCGGCGTCAGCACGCCCACAGGTGGTCACAGGTGCTCCCACCAGCGCTGCACATCGGAGGCGCTCACGCCCACGAAGGTTCCCGCTTGCTCCTCGGGGCAGCCATCGCTGAGCCGCAGGTCACGGAGGGAGACGACGCCCTCCGGCATGTCCTGGCCGGGCTCCGAGGGCACCCCGATGACGCGGCACCCGGCCTCCACGGCAGCGCGCATGCCGCTGGTGGAATCCTCGAAAACGAGGCACTCCCCCGGCTCAGCCCCGGCGAGCTCGGCGGCGCGCCGGTACATGTCGGGAGCGGGCTTCGGGCGGGGCACCTCATCACCTGTGACGGAACCGTCGAAGAAGTGCGTCCCCACAGCAGCGATGGAGGAATCCGCGAGCTCGCGCTCGGTGTTCGTCGTGACGAAGAGGGGAATCCCGTGGGAGCGGAGGTCGGCGAGGAGCTCTCGGATCCCGGGCTGCGGGCTGAGCTCATCGCGGAACAGCTCCCTCATCCGATCGAAGAGGAGGTCGTGCTGGATGGCATAATCCTCGTCCTTGAGCTCGTAGCCCGCGTAGCGCGCGCAGATCTCCAGCGTGTTCGCGAAGCACCCACCCACGGTGCGGGCTCGCTCCTCGGGGCTGAGGCGACGGCCGAGCCGCTCACTCATCTCATAGGTGGCGATGCTCCACAGGGGCTCCGAGTCCACCATCGTGCCGTCCATGTCCCAAAAAATCGCGGCGACCATCCGTGTGTCTTTCCTGTCGTCAGTGTGCTGTGTGAGGGATGCCGTGTCTGGCTCTTAGGCCTCGCTGAGGTCGAGCTCCTCCAGATTCTCCTCCGTGACCCCGCACTCACTGAGGGTGGCGCGGAAGAAGGCCTCAAGATCCTTGGCCTCTTCCTGCTCGAGAACGGCATCCCCGTGCTCGTGGTTGAGCTGCGTCAGTGCCTCGTGCGTGCGTCGGAAGACTGCGAGTGCGTCCTCCGGCGGCGCCCCCTCGCGGTGGGCGTCGAGGGCCTCAAGGTAGCGGTGAAGGATCTCCTTCACCTGCGTGGCGGCCGCGGGGTCGAAGGGCGCATCCCAGTGCTCCTTCTCCCCCTCCTTGAGGTAGCCGCCCGTGGAAAAATACTCCAGGTCAGCGGTAAAAGTCTCGACGTCGGGCCCAAATGTCTCCATCATGCTCATGGGGTCATTCTCCCAGAGGCCGACGCCTGCCGCACGCGCTAGAGCCGGACTCCGAAGAGCCCGTCCACGGCCGTGCGGATGAGCTTCACCGCGGCGGGATTGTGCGCCGTCTGCCCCTCGCGGCTCGCGGCCCACCGATCAATGGCGGCAAGGGCCCCCGGCGAGTCGAGGTCATCGGCCAGTCGGGTGCGGACCTCCTGGACGAGGGCCTCCGCGTCATCGAGAGAGCCCGGGTGCTCCAGTGCCCGTCGCCAGGTCTTAAGGCGCTTCTCCGCCGTGGCGAGGACCTCATCCGACCAGTCGCGATCCCCGCGGTAGTGGCTGGCGTAGACCCCGAGGCGAATGGCGTTGGCCTCATGGCCGGCCTGGGTGAGCTTGTGAACGAAGACCAGGTTCCCCAGCGACTTGGACATTTTCACCCCATCGAGGGCGATCATGCCGGCGTGGACATAGTGCCCGGCCATCCGCGGGCACCCGAGTGCGGCCTCCGCGTGGGCGGCCGAGTACTCGTGGTGCGGAAAGGCGAGGTCGCTGCCTCCGCCCTGGATGGCGAAGTGCCGGCCCAGCCGATTCGTGGCGATCGCGGAGCACTCCACGTGCCAGCCCGGCCGCCCGGGGCCGAAGGGGGAATCCCAGGCGGGCTCGCCCTCGCGGTGCGCCCGCCAGATGAGAGCATCCAGGGGATGATGCTTGCCGGGGCGATCGGGGTCCCCGCCGCGCTCGGCGAAGAAGGTGGCCATCTCCTCCGGGGTGTAGCCGGATTCGTACCCGAACTGCGCCGTGGCGTCGACGGAGGCGTAGATATCGGGGAACTCGTCGTCGTCGACAACATACGCCGCCCCGCAGTCGAGGAGCTTCTGCACCATGACGATGATCTCCTCCACCGCCTCCATGGCGCCGACATAATCGCGCGGCGGGATGACGCGAAGTTCCTCCATGTCGGAGCGGAAGAGCTGAATCTGGCTCGTGCCGAGCTCGCGCCAGTCCACGCCATCGCGCTGAGCGCGTTCGAAGAGGGGGTCGTCGACATCCGTGACGTTCTGGACGTAATGGACCTCGTGGCCATTGTCGAGGAGCTGGCGGTGGATGAGGTCGAACGCTAGGTACGTCGCCGCGTGGCCAAGGTGGGTGGAGTCATAGGGGGTGATCCCGCAGACATAAAGCCCGGTGGGATCGCCCTGCTCGACCTCCCGCACCTCGCCGTCGGCGGTGTCATAGAGCGCGAGAGGAACGCCCGCCCCCGGCACGCGGGGCACATCAGGATAAGGCCAAGATTTCATGACTTCTACTCTAACTGTTGACGGATCACGTATTTAGAGCGGGGAGAGAATCCCGGCCCCCAGCAGGATCATCACGATGATGCCCACCGGAATGCGATACGCGGCAAACCAGCTAAAGGAGTGGTGGGAGACAAACTTCAACAGCCACGCGATCGAGGCATAGCCGATGACAAACGCGATAATGGTCCCGACGATGAGCTGGGCGCCGCTCGCCGCCTGCCCGGAGGTCGGGGCCAGCGCGTCCGGCAGGGAGAACAGCCCCGAGCCCAGGACCGCGGGAATGGCCAAGAGGAAGCTAAACCGGGCAGCCACTTCCCTCTCCAACCCGCAGAACAGGCCCGCAGAGATCGTGCCGCCCGAGCGAGACACGCCCGGGATGAGGGCGAGGCACTGCGCCAGACCCATGATGAGTGCGTCCTTCATGGTGAGGTCCTCGAAGCTGCGCTTCTTCGCCCCGTAGCGCTCCGCCGCAATGAACACGAAGGAAAACAGGACGAGGACCAGCGCGGTAATCCACAGGTTGCGGGCCGAGCTCCGGATCGCGTCCTTAAAGAGCACGCCGAGGACGACGACGGGGATGGTGCCAGCAATGACCATCCACCCCATCCGATAATCGAGGCCACGCTCCTCCTTCTTGGCAAGGCCGCGGAACCAGCCGCAGATGATCCGCCAGATGTCCTTCGCGAAGAAGACCAACACCGCCAACTCCGTGCCGAGCTGCACCACGGCCGTAAAGGACGCACCGGCGTCGTGGCCCCAGAAGAGCTCAGACACGATCCTCAAGTGCCCCGACGAGCTCACCGGGAGGAACTCCGTCAGTCCCTGGACGATGGACAGGACAATCGTTTGTAGCCAACTAACCTCAGTCACCCGCCACACCCTACTACCCTGGGAGCAATGGAGCGACGTCAACTTGGCCGAAGCGGTCTGCGCGTCCCCGTCCTGGGGTTGGGGACCGCGGGATGGGATACCTCACTACACCTCGATACCGCCCGTGACCTGCTCACAGGGATGCTCGATCACGGCAGCGACCTCGTCGATATCTCCCCCACGAGCCCAGGAAATACCGCGGAGGCGCTCCTCGGGGAGCTCCTGGAGTCGACGGCGCTGGACCGCCATGAGCTCCTCCTCTCCCTCTCCTCCGGCTATGACCCGGATGCGCCGGCGGGGCGGCGTGTCGACTGCTCTCGACGCGCCCTCCTCAGCCAGCTCGATGCCTCGCTCCGGCAGCTCGGCACGGAGTACGTCGACGTGTGGACCATCGCCGCCTGGGATCCGGCGACGCCCATCACCGAGCTCAGCGCCACGATGGACCTCGTCCTCTCTTCCGGGCGCGCCCGCTACGTGGCGGTCCACGGATTCGAGGGCTGGCAGCTGGCCCTCCTCGCCGGGAAGCGCGAGGAGCCCCTCCCCAGTGCGTGCAACTACTCCCTGCTCGAGCACCATGCCGATGAAGACCTCATCCCCGCGGCCCAGTACCTGGGCTCGGGCGTCATCGCGACGAGGCCGCTGGCGCTCGGCGTGCTGGCCTCTCCGCGGGGCCAGGGCGTGCGATCGCCCGAGGCCCACGCCTATGATTCCGAGCACGCCCGCACCGTCGTCGACGCCGTCTCCACCGCCGCCCAAGGACTGGGAACGTCCCCGGCCTCCGTGGCCCTTGCGTGGGCGGTGGACCGACCCGGGGTGAGCTGCGCCGTCGTCGGAGTAAGGAACCCCCGTCACCTCAGCGATGTTCTCGACGCCAGCGAGCGCCGACTCCCCCGTCCTATCCGTGCCGCCCTCGATGACGTGTCCGGGGCGGCTGGTAGGCTCAATGTCCGTGAATAGGGCTCAAAAATATCGTCGTCGGTGGGTGGCATCCGTGGGCGTTGCCGCCCTGTTCGGTCTCAGCCTGGCGGGGTGCCAGAATGACGCGACGAAAGAGCTAGAAGACGCGATGGGGAATGCCACACCTGCGGCCTCGCCCAGCACCTCCTCCCCCTCCGGGAAGGTGCTGGAGCTCCCCGCGGAGCTGGCCTCGGTGAAGGATATTGAGGTCTCGGGCACTGTGCTTGCGGTGCAGGGTGAGAAGCATGTGGGGGTAGGAACCGTCAAGCAATTCGCGGACGGCAGCGCCACCATTCTTCCCCTCGAGGACAGCTGCGGGACCCTCGTCCCGTCGAGTGACCACAGCGTATGGACCGTTGCCTGCGGTGACACCGCCCTCACCATTGATCCGCAACGCCCGCAGCAGGTCACGAGTATCGGTCTCGATCACCCCGCGACCTCCGCCGTCCAGCTGAGCGATGGCGCGCTGGCCACCGCCAGCTCTGACGACAACGCCATTCGTATCTACCGCGCCGGCCAAGAACCGACCACCATCACGATGGACGGCAGCGCCACCGAGCTCGCGGCGGTGAACGTCCCCGGCGGCACCGATGCGCTCGTGCGCGTTGACCGCGCCGAGACGAAAATCCAGGACGTCCACTTTGCCGACGATGAGCAGGGCGGCACCCTCCGCGTCGGATTGGGCGTCGGCCGGGTGGCCGCCGGGCGGGACGGGCTCTTCCTGGCCTCCGACACCAACGGCAACCGCCTCATGATCTACACGGGAGACGACGTCATCCGGCTCCATCAGAGCATTCCTGTCGACGAAAGCCCGTGGGCCGTGGCCTGGGACCCGAAGCGCTCGCTCGCCTGGGTGGCGTCGACGGCCACGAACACCGCGGTCGGCTACCGCATCTCTTCCGGCGTCCCGGAGGAGCAGGCCCGGGTCACCACAGTTCCCGACGCCCAATCCATGGGAGTCCTTGATGATGGCACCATTGTCCTGGGCTCCGCGAGTGGCCATGGCCTCTCCATCATTTCTCAGCCCGACTCGTCCGCACAGTAAGGAGGTTGGCGATGGCAACTCTGCGCCGCAAGGCCTACAACCTGGCTCTCAAGGGGCTCTTCCGCATCCCGCCGGAGAAGACCCACGACCTCATCTCTGACTTGCTCCGCACGCTACAGCTCATGCGCCCGGTGCATCGCGTCTTCCACCGGGTCGTGCCGGTGCGGGATCCGATTCTTTCCCAGGAGGTCTTTGGCGTCACGGTGCCCCGGCCCCTGGGGCTCGCGGCCGGCTTCGACAAGAACGCTGACTGCCCCGACGTCTGGGCGCCCGTGGGCTTTGGCTACGCGGAGCTCGGCACCGTCACGGCCTCCCCGCAGCCGGGCAATCCCGCGCCCCGGCTCTTCCGGCTGCCGAAGGACAAGGCCATCCTCAACCGGATGGGCTTCAACAACGATGGGGCGGCCGAGGTCGCCATGAACCTCCGCCGCCGGAAGACCGACGACATCATCGGGATCAACATCGGGAAAACGAAGGTCGTGGAGCCGGAGGGCGCGGCGGATGATTATCGGCGCTCGGCGATGCTCCTGGGTAACCTCGCGAACTACCTGGTCATTAACGTGTCCTCCCCAAACACTCCGGGGCTGCGCGACCTCCAGGCTGTGGATTCTCTCCGTCCCATCATCGAGGCCGTCAAAGGTGCGACGTCCACCCCGGTGCTCGTGAAGATTGCCCCGGATCTAGCGGATGAGGACATCGACGCGGTCGCCGATCTTGCCGTCGAGATGGGCCTGGCCGGGATCGTCGCCACGAACACGACGATCTCCCGGGAGAACCTGAAGACATCGGCGGACAAGGTTGAGAAGATGGGCGCCGGCGGTATCTCCGGGCCCCCTGTGGCCGACCGTTCCCTTGAGGTCCTCAAGCGCCTCTACGAGCGCGTGGGTGATTCCCTCGTCCTCATCAGCGTGGGTGGCATCTCCACCCCGCGCCAAGCCTGGGAGCGCATTGCTAGTGGCGCCACTCTCCTTCAGGGCTACACCGGGCTCATCTACGGCGGCCCGGAGTGGATCCGGTGGATTCACCAGGGCATCGCGCACCAGCTGAGAGCACACGGCTTCCACAACATCCAGGATGCCGTGGGATGCGGCCTCGACTGGCGCGACTAGGACAACGCGGACGACGAGCTCGACAGGCAGACAAGCAGACGACGCCCCGGGGACGGAAGGATTCCGCCCGGGGCGTCGCTTTTAGAGTGCGCGAACGATCCACGCGGCGAGTACCGCCAGGATTCCGACGCCAGCCACCACCACCTGGCTCACCTCCGCCAGCACGGCGTCGCCGAGGAATCGGCTGGCGATGATGAGAACGAGCGAGAGGCTGAGCGCCACCACCTGGGGGACGGTGCCCGCCTGGTCATCGCGCACCATGGCGAAGGCGCCAAGAAGCGCTGCTGCGAGAACAAGGACGATCATCCGCCACGTGATGGCGTACGGGGCGAAGAGGCCGAAGCGCAGGACGTCGAAAAAGACGAAGAAGAGCAGGGCAATGCCCGCGAGGAGGAGCGCCCCCGCAGCGCGGCGCATGCCAGACGGCGGGGCGGATGCAGTATTGACCATGAACGCTCACACTAGCAGAACGTGTCCCAGTCCACATGATCGCGCCGTCGTGGCGTGGCCTGCACGCGTGGCGCCTAGTTTTCGTCCCAGCCCCAGAGGATCGCGCGTCCCAGCGAGTGGAAGTAGAGGTTGAAGCCCAGCACGGTGGGCGTGGAGTTGGGGTCGATGTCGAGCGTGTCGACGTCCACGGCGTGGACCGCGAAGAGGTAGCGGTGAGGGCCATGGCCCTCCGGCGGCTGGGAGCCGTAGTAGGCGCGCTGCCCGCTATCCCCCACGAGGGTGACCGCCCCGTCGATCCCGCCGAGGTCGGCCTCGGAGCCCGCGCCGGTGGGGATGCTCGTCACCGAGGCGGGAATGTTAAAGACCGCCCAGTGCCAGAAACCTGAGGCGGTGGGGGCGTCGGGGTCAAAGCAGGTAATGGCGAGGGACTTGGTCCCCTCGGGAAGATCAGACCAGGAGAGCTGCGGGGAAATGGACTGGCTGCCGCGCTGCTCCGGCGCGAGCTGCTCCCCCTCCGTGAGGTCGGTTGAGGTCAGCGGAAAGCTCGGCAGATCGCGGAGCGGGGCGTAGGGATCGGGGCCAGGAAAACGATCATCGTGGGCATAAGAAGTACTCATGTGCCCGTTCTACCGTACCGGGGAGGAGCTGTCACCCCTGCGCCAGCGACGATAGAGCTCGGCGTAACGCCCGCCCGCGGCGAGAAGCGACTCGTGGGTGCCATCCTCGATGATCCTCCCCTGCTCCATGACGAGGATGCGGTCCGCGACCTTCGCCTGGTCGAGTCGGTGAGCGACGATGAGGCTCGTTCTCCCCTTCGCGGCCTGCTCCGCAGCCTTCTCGAGGAGACGAGCGTGGTCGCTGCCGGCCTCGCTGGTCGCCTCATCCATGATGAGCACTGGGGGCCGCCGCAGCAGCACGCGGGCCAAGGAAATCACCTGAGCGATTTCCGGGCCGAGCTCCTCCGAACCCGCCCCCACCCGGGTATCTAGGCCCTGCGGGAGCCAGCGCTGCCAGAGCACTCCCCCGGGTTCGACACCGGCGTCGTGGAGGGCTCGGAGAAGCTCCTCGTCGGTGGAACCCGGCGCGGCAAGCGTGAGGTCCTCGCGCAGCGTGCCGGAGAAGAGGTGCACCTCTTGGCTGAGCAGCGTGATGTGCTCCGTGATCCAGGTGTCCGGGGCCTGCGTCGTGATGTCGACGGGTCCCACCCGAATACTGCCCGCATCCGGCCGTTGGAGGCCGGCGATGAGCGCGGCGAGCGTTGATTTCCCGGCTCCGCTTGCGCCGACGAGGGCCGTCGTCGTCCCGCCGGCGAGGTGGAGGGAGAGGTGGTCGAAGATGGGCTCGCCCTGGGGATAGGAGAAGCAGAGGTCATCGATGCGGATGTCCGGCTCGTGGAGGGCCTGCGGGAGGTTGGTGCCTGTCGGACGAGGGTTCTTCTCGCTGAGCAGCGCGAGGGCGACGGCCCTCCGGGTACAGACAATGGCGCTTTGGATCTGCCCGGCGAGGTTGAGGAGGTTGAAGATGTGGATCTCCAGCCGGACAACGAGCACGACGGCGCTCGACGCCTCACCTGCGCTGATCCACCCCTGGGTATAGAGCAGCATCCCGAGCCCCACCGTGAGGAGCAGCAGCAGATAGTAGCAGATGTAGCCGCGGCCGAAGATCCACACGGTGGTGGGTGTGCCCCGGCCGAACTCGTGGACGACTCCCCAGGAGGTGCGCGTGGTCCTCTCCTCGGCCCAGGGCTCGAGGCCAAAGGCGTGGAGGGTCGTGCGCCCGCGGACGACGTCGAGAAGGGCGGCGTTGCGGTCCACCTCCGACTCGGAGATGCGGTTCATGACGACGTCCATGAACCTCTGGGTCTTCTTCGCCCATGGCACGAGCAGGCACGCCACGATGAGGAAGGGGATAAGGAAGAGGGGGTGGAGAAGCCCGATGGCGACCATCGTGAAGGGCACGGACAGCACCGTGGTGGCGAGCATCGCCCCGGCCTGGCCAAAGGTCTGCGTGGCCTGGTCAATGTCGTTCGTGAGGCGGGTGATGATGGCGCCCGTGCCCACGTGCTGAAGCTCCGGCATGGAGGTGCGGAACACGCTCCCGAGGGCGCGCACGCGCAGGTCCATCGCCAGGTAGGCCATCTTCGCCTGAAGGATCCAGGGAAGAACGCCGCCGCGCCCGACAGTTTCTACGAGCATGCACGCACCGAGCGCGACGACGGAGACGGTGAAAGCCCTTGTGTCCTCCCGGTGGTCAATGACCACACCGACGAGCGTGGCGCTCGAGACGAGGCACGTCTGGACCAGCAGCATGACGATGATGAGCGCCGCCCACCAGCGGGGCGTCGGGGCGCTCGGCAGAGAGTGGAGCACACGGAGGGTGTCGCGGGTGGAGGCGTGGAGAACCCGCCGCTCCGTCGAGGACTCAGCAGGGGATGTACTCATAGCTCCTCCACGTGATCGGCCACGGCCAACCAGGCGCGCGATGTGGTCATGACGATGGTCCTTCTCCCCGCCCGGTGCTCCTTGACCCGCTGGCAGACGCGGTCCACGGTGATGGCGTCGAGGCCCGTCGTCGGGTCATCGAGCACGAGGATGTCGGGCTCGGCGGCAATAGCGCGGGCCAAGGCCACGCGCTGGCGCTGCCCGCCGGACAGGGAGAATCCGGCCTCGCCGAGCTCCCCGTGATAGGGGTCGTTCTTGAGGCGGCGGAGGATGTCCTCACAGGCGGCGACCTCGAGGGCCGTAGACACGCGATCACGACTGTACTTCCCCAGCGGATCGATATTCTCCGCCAGGGTTCCCTCAAAGATGTGGATGGCGTGCGGGGTCCAGAGAACGCGACGGCCCTGAGTGGCGGCAAGTGCAGTGGCGAGGCGCTGCGCGTGGGCGTGGCTGCTGGCGTCGTGGATGCTCCATACCGTGAGCCCTTCGGGAGGCAGGGGCACCGCCTGCACCTCCTCCGAGACATTCGTCTGAGAGAGCTCCTCATCCAGCTCCTGGATGCGGCGCATGGAGGCCATGGCCAGCGCGATGTTTCCAATGATCTTGGACAAGGAGATGCCCGTCGCGGCCACCCCCGGCGGCACGAGCATGGAGACCGTGAGAAGGTCGCCGACGCTGATCTCCTGCCGCCATGTGAGGATGCACGCCCACACGATGATGCTGACTGTGCCAATGACGGCCGTGAACTGCCGCGCGATGTTCGCCATGCCCAGAATGGACACCTGCCGCACCTGGGCATCCCGTGCCTCACGCGCAGCAGCCCGGTAGCGCTCCTCCGCGTGCGGGACCGCCCCCAAGCCCTTGACCACGCGTGCGCCCTGGGCATAGTCCGTGGCGAGCGAGATGGAGGAGGTCTCTGCCTCGCGGAAGGCGTGCATGCTGCGGGTAATCGGGGCGGAGGTTGCGAGAGAGACGAGGAACACCGCCGTCACCGCGACGGGCACCGAGAGGGCAAGAACCCAGTTCATCGGGATGAGAACCGCCGTGATTCCCAGGACATAGCCGAGCATTCCGACGGGGAAGGCGATGTCCGCCTTGAGGCGAGAAATGGTGGTGGTGTCCTTACTCAGGGTGCTGAGCATCTCCCCCGGGGAACGCGTGATGGACTGGGCGCCGAGGATCTTCGTGGTGAGGGAGGTACGCAGCGTGTGGACAAGGCGGGCGAGGCTGATGGCGCTGAAACCCGCGTTGATGGCGTCCACGTAGAAAGCCAGGAAGGCGAGCGCGATGACCCCGAGGAAGGGCAGCACGAGGAGCCCGAGGTCGTGGTTTTCGAGGGCACGGTCCACCGTCGAGCTCACGAGGCGAACGGCGATAGCCGAGATAACAGACGCCGCCATCATCGCGACAACCAGGATGGCGAATGCCCCGCGGTAGGAGGACAGGAGGACGAGGGTGCTCTTCAGCGGCCCGCCCCACCGAGACCTGCGCAGCTCTGCCTCGTCTTGCGGGGGATCCTTCGGGAGAAACCACTGCCACGCTCGCAGCTGCCGGGAAGGGGGTGTCACAGCCATGGATAGTCCTTCCTCACCCGCAGATTCTCAGCGCGGCGGCATCAGGGTGCTGCTCGGCAGCGCAGGCGCAGGCCAGCGGCCAGAATCACGCTCTCTTGTCGATCGAAGTATATACGACGGGCAGGACATACTCCTTACACGCTTGAGATTTACCCGCTCTGACCTGGGGATTTGGCAAGAGAACGAACGCCATATAAAGTAACCGGAGTCAGCAGCGATCAGCTGTTCACCCTAGCCCGGGTGGCGGAAATGGCAGACGCGCTAGCTTGAGGTGCTAGTGTCCTATTAACGGACGTGGGGGTTCAAGTCCCCCCTCGGGCACAGATCAAGGCCACGCTTTCGAGCGTGGCCTTTTTGCTGTTTTCTCCCCTCCGCGGCGGCAAGACCAAAGACCAAAGCGAGGAAAAGAAACACCCCGCTCCCTCTCGGGGCGGGGTGCGCAGTCGGTGTCACTCCGTGGCGTCACACGCGGAGGCCACGGGGCTGCCGCGGTGGACTAGTCGTGCTGCTCGTTCGGGTCGTTGTCAGCGTCTTCCTTGGTGGCGTGAATGGTGCCGGGGACGTGATCCGGAGCCGCGTAGATGGAGTACACCTTGAGCTCCTCCTCCCCTTCATTCACGACGTTGTGCCACTTGCCGGCGGGAACGAAGATGGCCCAGTCATCGGAGATCACCTGGTCGATGTCGAGCTTGTCCTCGGACTCACCGATCATGACGTGGCCCTTGCCCGCCTCGATGCGGAGGAACTGGTCGTGATCCTCGTGGATCTCAGCACCGATCTCTCCACCGGAGGGGATGTTCATGACGGTCATCTGGAGGAACTTGCCGGTCCACAGGGTGTCGCGGAAGTTCTCGTTGTCCAGGGTGGCCTTCTCGATATCCAGCACGTAGGGGTGCGGGCCGTGATCGCGGCGGAGGTCAGCGTTCTCAGTCATGAGGAATCCTTTCACTCAATAGAACAGTGCTGCCCGGAGGCAACACTGACGATCGTGTCGCCGGTGCCGAGCATAGCGCTAAAATCCGCACCGTGAGTGTGGCGACGATATTCGACTTCTTCCAGGGCCTCGCCTCGGATGCCGTCAGCGCCGTGAAGGCCTGGCCACGGCGGCGAAAAATCCTGACGAGCATCGCGATCATCCTCTTTCTCGTCATCACCTTCACCGCGGACATCCCCTCGCTCGGTGTTCTCCGCGAGTATTCGCGCCGCCTGGGCCCCGCCTTCCCGCTCGCGTTCTGGTGCTTCTACGTCCTCATCACCCAGTTTCCGGTTCCCCGCACCGTCCTCACCCTCTCCGCAGGCATCCTCTTCGGCCCGGTGCAGGGGATTCTCCTCGCCCTCAGCGCGACGACGGTATCCGGGGCGATTTCCCTGCTCATCGTCCGCTCCCTCCTGGGTGAGTGGATGGCCCCGCGGCTCACGCACCCGGCGGTGGCTTCGATCAACCGACGGCTGAGGGAGCGCGGGTGGCTGGCCGTGACCTCCCTTCGCATGATCGCCGGTGTCCCCTTCTCCCTGCTCAACTACGTCGCGGCGCTCACGGCCGTGCCGGTACTGTCTTTCACGCTGGCCACTTTCATTGGCTCGGCGCCGGGGACGATTCTGGTCGTCGTTCTGGGTGACACCCTGACGGGCGAGGCTGATCCGCGCATGATCGTCGCGATGCTACTCCTCGCGCTGCTGGGGATTGCGGGCTTGGTCCTCGATACCCGCCTCGGGGTCAAGTCTGGGGAGTAGACTGTGTGTGGGCGCGCGGGCGCCCGGCCACCATCGTCGAGAAGCGAGGAGAAGACCGATGTTTGCTGTCCACGCGCGTTATCGGGGGCGTTCCTCCCGTCGGGCCGACCTCGTTCGCCGTTCCGCCGCGGCGCTCTCCACCTTGCAGGGCGTGGGTGAGGTCGAGGTCCTGGGCGTGGAGGACATCTGCGCGCCGGTGTCCTCGGCGGAGGCCGTCTGCGACCTCGTAATGGCTCTGCTCTCCGATGGTGAGTGGGCCATCTCCATCGGCGTCTTTCCCGGCAGCGAGTCCGCGGAGGCCGCCATGTCCGTGGCGACGGCCGCCCTGCGCCGCCACGCCCGGGCGGGCACCGTCCGCGCTGCCGTGGAGCACGCCCCGGCGAGCGCCCACCAGGACATCGAGGCAGTCTTCGCCCTGCTGGGGCAGGTGCTCCACAAGCGGACGCTGGAGGGGCGCGAGGCGACCTCCCTCGTCCGGCGCGGACTCAATCAGAATGAAGCGGCCCGGGAGCTCGGGATCTCCAAGCAGGCGGTGAGCCAGCGTCTCCACGCCGCGGGCTGGCACGCGGAGACGGCCGGTTGGCAGCTCGCGGTTAATATTCTGCGGCGGGCAGATTCTGTGTCTGCGTGATCCTCGGGATCTCCTGGGGCTCCGGCTCTGGTTCCTGCCGGCGAGCGTGGCGGGCCTCCAGCGGATCCTCCTCCACCGGCTTCTGGGCGACGGCATTCGCCGCTGCCACAGCCGCTGCGATCTCCGGGTTGCTCGCCGTGGAGAACCACTCCTCCGTATCGTCTTCGTCCGCGATCTTCTTGCTCTCTGGGTCCTTCTCGGAGGGCTCATAGCGGAAGACGCCGTCCTCGCCCTTGACCCCAAAGGCCTTGGCAAAGTGCTCGAGGGAGTCCCCGAATTGGGAGGGAACGAACCACATGGTGGAGCCCTCCCCCTCGGCGATGCGCGGAAGCTTCTCCAGGTACTGGTACGCGAGGACCTCCGGGGTCACCTGCGAGGAGCTGATCGCCGCGGTGACCTTCTGGATTGCCCGGGCCTCACCCTGGGCTTCGAGATAGCGCGAGGCGCGGGCACCCTCCGCGCGAAGGATGAGCGCCTGGCGCTCGGCCTCTGCCGCGAGGATCGAGGCGTGCTTATCACCCTCGGCGGCGAGGATCTTCGCCTGCTTCTCGCCTTCTGCCGTCTTGATGTCGGCCTCGCGACGGCCCTCCGCGGTGAGGATCATGGCCCGCTTCTCACGGTCCGCCTTCATCTGCATCTCCATGGACTTCTGGATGGAGGGCGGCGGATCAATGGCCTTGAGTTCCACTCGGCTGATTCGCAGCCCCCACTTCCCCGTCGCGGCGTCGAGCTCCCCGCGGAGGCGTCGATTAATAACCTCGCGGGAGGTGAGCGTTTCCTCCAGGGTCATACCGCCCACGACATCGCGGAGCGTCGCCACGGAGATCTGCTCGACGCCGACGATATAGTTGTCCACCCCGTAGATCGCCCGCGCGGCGTCATTGATCTGGAAGGTCACGACAATGTCAATCGCCACGGTGAGGTTGTCCTGAGTAATGACCGCCTGCGGCGGGAAGGACACCACCCTTTCGCGGGTATCGACCCTCGCCCGGATGCGGTCAATGAACGGCACGATGACCGTAATTCCCCCGGTGACGGTCTTGGTATATCGCCCCAGCCTCTCGATGATCGCCGCTTCCCCCTGCGGGATAAGCGCAATAGACTTCATCACGAGCAAGGCGATGAATACGACGACGATCACGATGGGCACAAGGCCAATGAAACTGTCCATCACGAATTCTCCTTCCATACGACGGCTGTCGACTCATCAATACTGATCACTGTGACGTGCTCCCCCGGCGCAAAGGTGTGCTCGGGGTTGAGACTGCGAGCCGACCAGATCGACCCGTCGAGCCGCACCTGCCCGCTCAGCCCGACCTCTTCGAGGACATCCGCGGTCTGCCCCACGAGGGCCTGCGGTGACGTATCCAGGGCGATCGGTGTGCTCATGCGCCTCCGCAGGACCGGCCGGAGAAAGACGATGAGTCCCACCGCCACCACCGCGAAGACCGCCACCGCACCCCAGAGCGGCACCCCGATGGCGGAGGCCCCTGCCGCCGCCAGAGCTCCTCCGGCGAGCATGAGCATGGTGAACTCCCCGGCGAGGAGCTCAAGCCCAGCGAGTACGATGGATACGATAAACCAAATCAATGACGTCACACTGGCCCAGAATACCGAAAGATCAACGTGTCCTACCGGAAGTCGCTCTTCTGCAGTTCGGGAACGGTGACAAAGTCGACGAGGCTCTCCACCGCCTTGATGAGCGTCGAGTCGACATCGCGGAATGTGGACACCGACTCATAGACCCGACGCCAGCCCTCCTTCGGATCACACCAGCCCAGCCGCCGGCACACCCCGGTTTTCCAATCCTCGCCGCGGGGAACCTTGGGCCAGGCGGGGATCCCCACGCTCGCGGGCTTCACGGCCGCCCAAATGTCGATGTACGGGTGCCCCATCACGAGCACGTGCGGACCAACGGCCTCGGTCAGGCGCGTCTCCTTGGAGCCGCGGACCAGGTGGTCAGCCAGCACCCCGACCCGCCGCTGCGCGGAGGGCTGGAACTCAGCGAGCCTGTCCGGCAGGTGGTCGAGGCCCTCTAAGTACTCGACGACCACCCCCTCCACACGAAGATCGTGCCCCCAGATCTTCTCGACGATCGCCGCGTCGTGAACACCCTCGACCCAGATCCGCGAGGGCTGCGCGACCTTTGCCTCCTGCCCATGGACATAGCGCGAACCAGAGTTCGAGTGCGTGCGCTGCGCCGGAGCGGGCTGGCTCCAGCGGGTCAGCGTGACGGGTTGTCCTTCGAAGAGGAAGGCGCCGCGACGCAGCTTGAAGAGCCTTTCGGTGCCGTAGCGATCCTCGAGACGGACGAAGTCGCCATCATAGGTTCGCTCCCCTCCGATGATCTCCCCGACGAAGCCCGTCGCCCGCACCTCGACCACGAGCCCCGGCTCGGCAGGCATACTCGGGTAGCTAGGCGGCTTCGTGCGCGCGTGCCCCTCGAAGATGTCTCCCGCATATGGATCCATACTCATAGGGATCCACCCTAGCTAATGCGCTCCTCCCGCTGAGGCCGCCCCGTCACGTGCGCGGTGCCAGGGTGTCCGGGGTGTCCAGAGTTCCCAAGGTGGCGGGGCCGCGGATTGACACAGCAGCCCCCCGCGCAGGGTGCCCCATCGAGGGTTTGCCCTGCGGCGGGGAGGCTCCCCAGGCGCCGGGGGGTCGTGCCCTCCCGGACTTCGTCGAGAAGCTCGAGGACCAGTTGAGTGAACTGCGGGAAACCGCCGACGGTATCGGCACGCACCATCCCGATCTGTGCCTCCTTGGCGGCGTCGGCCAGCTCGGTATCAAGGTCCCACACCACTTCCATGTGGTCGGACAGGAATCCCAGTGGGCAGACAACGATGGTCTCCAGCGAGCCACCGCCCAGGAGCGAGCCGAGGTGATCCACAACATCCGGCTCCAGCCACGGGATGTGCGCAGCCCCCGAGCGCGACTGCCAGGCCACGTCATAGTCCTCGACGCCCAACTCCTCCGCGACGAGCCGTGCCGCCTCCGCAATCTGCCGGGAATATAGCTGGGGGGCCTCCTGGCCTCCGGCCGCGCGGTCGGCAGCGACCGGCACCGAGTGCGCGGTGAAGATGAGACGGGTGCGGTGCGGATCAACGGCCGCGGGATCCTCGACGCCCACTTTTGCATACGCCGCGCGGAGGCTCGCTGCCTGGGCGTCGATGAAGAGCGGGTGATCATAGAACTGCCGGAGCTTGAGGAAGTGGATGTCCGCGAGCCCGTCCGCCGCCAGGTGCTCCTTCATCCGCTGGATGTCCTCGTCGTACTGGCGGCAGGCGGAGTATCCACCCCACGCCGACGTCGCCAGCACCACCGCCCTTCGCACTCCGTCCCGGGACATCTGCGCGACGGCTTCCTCCGCAAACGGGTGCCAGTTCCTATTCCCGAAGTAGACCGGCAGATCATCACCGCGCTCGCGCAGCGCTGCCTCGAGGTGCTCGATGATCTCCCTATTGAGCCTGTTGAGAGGGCTTACGCCACCGAAGTGGTAGTAGTGCTCCCCCACCTCACGCAGCCTGTCCCTGGGGATACCGCGGCCGCGGGTGACGTTTTCAAGAAAAGGAAGAACCTCCTCGGGTCCTTCGGGGCCTCCGAAGGAGAGGAGGAGCAGCGCATCGTAGACGTCGGAGGAGGGGGCAGTCATGTGAAGCACAGTATCATCCTAAAGGTTGACCCCGGCGTCCAGGGATGCACAAACCCGATGCCCATGGGGGAACCGTAACCCACGGACATCGGGTGGTCTGGAAAGTGTGTTGACGTCCAATCGGGTGCCGGGGCTGGGCCCAGCACGCCACTGATGGGACTAGATCAGGCGGACAGCGTAGGGGCTCATCCCGGAGTAGCGCACCGGGGAGACCTGCACCGTCGAGCCGGACTGCGGAGCCTCGATCATCTGCCCATTCCCGAGGTAAATCGCCACGTGATTCTCGGCGTTCGGACCCCAGAAGAGAAGGTCGCCTCGCTGGATCTCGTTGATGTTCACCTTGGTGCCCTGCTGGTACTGGTAGCCGGTGTAGTGCGGCAGGGAGATGCCGACGCCAGCGAAGGCGTAGAGCACCAGGCCAGAGCAGTCGAAGCCGATCTTGTTGTAGTCGCCGTAGGAGTCGGCAACCCCGCCGTCGCGGATGCCCTGCGAGGGGCCGGTCGCGGTGCCGCCGCCCCAGGCGTAGGGCATACCCAGCTGGGACATCGCGCGGTTGATGACGGTCTCGATCTGCTGCGCGCGATCACCCGTGGCCGCACCGCTTGCCGCCGCGGCCTGCTGGGAGACGGACTCGTTCGAGGGGACCTCGCCCAGCGGGACCTCGGTGCCGTTCACCGTGGCGCTCTGCTCGGACTGGTTGGTCGTCGCAGCGATCATGGCGTTCGCGGCGTCCTCACCCGTCGGGTAGGGGTTTTCCGTCTGCGTGTGCTCGGCACTGGCGGCCTTGATGAGCTCCGCCGCAGCCTGGGCGGCCTTGTCGGCCATCGCCTTCCGCTCGGCTTCCTTGCGCTCCTCGGACTGGCGGGCTGCCTCTGCCTGGCGCTCGCGCTCGGCGCGCTCCGCCGCAGCAGCCTTCTGAGCGGCTTCTTCCGCGAGGCGGCGCTGCTCCGCTGCCTCGGCGGCGGCCTTCTCCGCGGCCTTCCGCTCTTCCTCGGCCTTCTGGTAGGCCTCGTACTCCTTGCGCTGCTGGTGAAGCTCATCGGCCTTCTGGCGGTTGCCATCGAGCTCAGCCTGAGCGAGGTCGCGCTGCGTCACCAGTTCTTGGCGCCGAGCGTTCTCCGAGGACAGCTGATCGAAGGTCTCGCGGATGCGGGCTTCGGCCGCATCTTTGGCCTGGGCGGCCTCGGACTCGCGCTGCTCCGCGAGATCCCGGGCCGCACGCAGGCGGGACTCTTCGTTGGCGTGCTCGGTGCGGGCCTGATCCAGGTCGTGGATCGCCGCGCGCTGCTCCTCCGCGTTGGTGCGGATGTAGGTCTGCCGGTCAATCGCATCGCGAGCGGCGTCATCGCCGGCCGCCGCCTCAATGCCCCCGCCATTGGAGTGACGGTAGGCGGTACGGGAGATCTCGTCGAGCTTGGCCTGGGCAGCCTCGATCTCTTCCTGAGTCGAGTTCAGCCGATCCCGAGCCGAGCGCACACCCTGACGGGCCTGCTCGGCAGACGCCTGGGCGTCGTGGAGATCGACGAGAGCCTTGTTCACGCCCTCGCGCAGTTCGCCCATGCGGAGCTCAACGCTGTTGATCTCCTCTTGGACGCGCGCGATGGCACCGGCGAGCCCAGCGACATTGCCCTGGCCCTGCTCGACGGCACGGAGGGCGGCTTCGATATCGCTATCGCTCGGGTTCGTGGGCTCTGCTACGGCAGGGCCCATGCTCGCCATGGTGGCGGACGTGCTGACAGTAGCTGCGCACAGCACGGCGGCCATGGCCGATTTCGCTGTGCGTCGCAGGCGGCGGTGGGGTGTGGAGTTAAACATCCCGGCAAACTCCTCATTCCTGCAGATGGTCAAGGAAGTGAGCTTGACCATCCGCTGGGTTAACGGTTCCTTAATGTCGGCCACGAACCGCTAGGCAATCACGTGAGGAGGTGTCGCTCGGCCTGCTTCCCCACACGCCCGCGATCCCGCCTGCTACTCCAGTCAACGGCCCTTTCTTGACGAGAAGATTGCCGAAGCTCTGGTGTCTATGTGATTGTTCTCGACTCGTGAGCCGACACCTGAACCATAAACGACTTCCGCCCCATCCGCTTAATCTTCCTCTCCAGTCACAGCACGCATCGATTTTCACATCCGTCCCAATGCGTGTCCTCACCTGCCGTTTTCACGACACGCCGAAGGTAAATGTGAGTTTCGTCACTTTTTGCACGGGGGTGGGGATCCCTCCTCATTCCTCCATGGATATGGGAGCCTCGTCGCTAGGTAAAGTTCACGGCCTTGTCGTCGCTGCGGGGCGGCGAATCGATTGGCGCCACGCCGTCACGAGAAGCGCGATGAGCGCGATGATGCCGACGGCACCCGTCGCGCCCCATGGGAAGCTATATCCATCCACCTGGTGGATGAATCCGGCAACTTGCTCGGGATATGCTGCCGGGTCAAGGTTCTGGACTAGATCATGGCGGGCGATTTCCAGCTCCGCTCGGTGATGGGTCCGGCTCACGACGTCCACCATCGTGGGCGAACGGAGAATGATGGTGTCGAGGTCTACGAGCCCTTGGAGGTCTCGGCCAACATTGAGGAGATCGCCATGCACCGCCGGATCCTCGTCGACAATAACGAGTCCCACGCTCCCGAACCCCTCCTGCTCCGCCTGCTCGCTCACGTGGATGAGGTCCCCCTCCCGAGCCTCGAAAGGATGACCCGGCACACCC
This sequence comes from Corynebacterium uropygiale, assembly GCF_021568315.1. Taxonomy (GTDB): domain Bacteria; phylum Actinomycetota; class Actinomycetes; order Mycobacteriales; family Mycobacteriaceae; genus Corynebacterium; species Corynebacterium uropygiale. The sequence continues at coordinate 413,905 of NZ_JAKGSI010000002.1, read as the reverse complement.
GGGTGCTCGAAGGCGACGTGATCCTCATTGAGCTGCTGGACAAGAAAGGGGAGATCGACGTCCATGAGAGTTCCTTCGATTGAGGTGATGTTCGGTCCGTGCCGGGGTGCACTCCCCCAATTTAGGGCACTATGCAGGCACGGAGCAGACAGACATGGCCCTAGACGTGTGCGGATTGGCCAACAGAACGCGCGTACTGTTAGAATGCCATCCGTGCGAGGGGTTCTTCACTACCATATAGGGAGTAGGAACCACCTGCGTTCTTTATCTGTGCGGATTGACAGCCGTTTTCCGCGTTGTGCAGAGAACTCACCCATAAAACCATAGGAAGTGGAGCTCACTGTGACTGAAAGCAAGAACTCCTTCAATGCCAAGCGCACCCTGGAGGTTGGCGACCGTACCTATGAGTACTTCGCCCTCGACGCCGTGCCGGGCATGGAGAAGCTGCCGTACTCTCTGAAGGTTCTTGGTGAGAACCTTCTCCGGACCGAGGACGGCCTCAACGTGACCGAGGACCACATTCGCGCCATCGCGAACTGGGACCCGGACGCTGAGCCGGACACGGAAATCCAGTTCACCCCGGCTCGAGTCCTCATGCAGGACTTCACCGGTGTCCCCTGTGTGGTCGACCTCGCGACCATGCGTGAGGCCGTGAAGACTCTGGGCGGCGACCCCGACCAGGTCAACCCTCTGGCCCCTGCTGAGATGGTCATCGACCACTCCGTCATCACCGAATCCTTCGGCCGCCCGGACTCCCTCGCGAAGAACGTCGAGATCGAGTACCAGCGCAACGAGGAGCGCTACCAGTTCCTCCGCTGGGGTGCTGAGAACTTCTCCAACTTCCGCGTTGTTCCTCCGGGAACCGGCATCGTCCACCAGGTGAACATCGAGTACCTGTCCCGCGTCGTCTTCGACAACGACGGCCTGGCCTACCCGGACACCTGCATCGGTACCGACTCCCACACCACCATGGAGAACGGCCTCGGCATCCTCGGCTGGGGCGTCGGCGGCATCGAGGCCGAGGCAGCCATGCTCGGCCAGCCGGTTTCCATGCTCATCCCGCGCGTCGTGGGCTTCAAGCTGACCGGCGAGATCCCGGCGGGCGTCACCGCGACGGACGTCGTTCTCACCATCACCGAGATGCTGCGTGAGCACGGCGTGGTCCAGAAGTTCGTTGAGTTCTACGGCTCCGGCGTGAAGTCGGTCCCGCAGGCGAACCGCGCCACCATCGGCAACATGTCCCCGGAGTTCGGCTCCACCTGTGCGATCTTCCCGATCGACGAGGAGACCATCAACTACCTCACCCTCACCGGCCGCTCCGAGGAGGACGTTGCCCGCGTCGAGGCCTACGCCAAGGCTCAGGGCATGTGGCTCGCCGAGGACACCCCGGAGGCCAAGTACTCCGAGTACCTCGAGCTGGACCTCTCCACCGTTGTGCCTTCCATCGCTGGTCCGAAGCGTCCGCAGGACCGCATCCTCCTCAGCGACTCCAAGGAGAAGTTCCGCGAGGACCTCAAGGTCTTCACCAACGACCCGGTGTGCGAGGACGACTCCGCCGCCGGCGCCAAGATGGAGGCCGAGGGCGGCGAGACCGCTGCAGAGGCCGAGGACATCGACAACTACAACGCCTCCTTCGCCGGCCACGGCGAGTCCGCGGCCGTCGGCGCGAAGGGCCGTCCCTCCCGCCCGGTCGTCGTCACCTCCCCGCGTGGTGGCCAGTACACCATCGACCACGGCATGGTGGCCATCGCCTCCATCACCTCCTGCACCAACACCTCGAACCCCTCCGTCATGGTGGGCGCCGGCCTCGTGGCCCGCAAGGCCAACGAGAAGGGCCTGCGCGCCAAGCCGTGGGTGAAGACCATCTGCGCCCCGGGTTCCCAGGTTGTCGACGGCTACTTCCAGCGCGCCGACCTCTGGAAGGACCTCGAGGCCCTCGGCTTCTACCTCGCCGGCTTCGGCTGCACCTCCTGCATCGGTAACTCCGGTCCGCTGCCGGAGGAGATCTCCGACGCGATCAACGACAACGACATCACCGCGACGGCCGTCCTCTCCGGTAACCGGAACTTCGAGGGCCGCATCTCCCCCGACGTCAAGATGAACTACCTGGCGTCCCCGATGCTCGTGATCGCCTACGCCATCGCCGGCACCATGGACATCGACTTCGAGACCCAGCCGCTCGGCCAGGACTCCGAAGGCAACGACGTCTACCTCAAGGACATCTGGCCCTCCGCTCAGGAGATCGAGCAGACCATCAACGACTGCATCTCCCGCGAGATGTACGTCGAGGACTACTCCGACGTCTTCAAGGGCGACGAGCAGTGGCAGAACCTCGACGTCCCGAAGGGCAAGACCTTCGAGTGGGACGAGGACTCCACCTACATCCGCAAGGCCCCCTACTTCGACGGCATGGAGCTCGAGCCCGCGCCGGTCGAGGACATCAAGGGTGCCCGCGTGCTCGCCAAGCTGGGCGACTCCGTCACCACCGACCACATCTCCCCCGCTTCCGCCATTAAGCCGGGCACCCCGGCGGCGAAGTACCTCGACGAGGCCGGCGTTCAGCGCCAGGACTACAACTCCCTGGGCTCCCGTCGTGGTAACCACGAGGTGATGGTGCGCGGTACTTTCGCCAACATCCGCCTGCAGAACCAGCTGGTGGACCAGGCCGGCGGCTACACGCTCGACTTCACCCAGGACGGCAACCCGCAGTCCTTCATCTACGATGCCGCGATGAACTACCAGAAGGAAGGCACTCCGCTGGTGGTCCTCGGTGGCAAGGAGTACGGCACCGGGTCCTCCCGTGACTGGGCGGCGAAGGGCACCATCCTCCTCGGTGTCCGCGCGGTCATCACCGAGTCCTTCGAGCGTATCCACCGCTCGAACCTCATCGGTATGGGCGTGATCCCGCTGCAGTTCCCGGCAGGCGAGTCCCACGAGTCCCTCGGCCTCGACGGCCACGAGACCTTCGACATCGAGGGCATCACGGAGCTCAACAAGGATGGCCACATCCCGAGCACCGTCCACGTCACCGCGACGAAGGAGAACGGCGAGAAGGTGGAGTTCGACGCGGTCGTCCGCATCGACACACCTGGTGAGGCTCTCTACTACCGCCACGGCGGTATCCTCCAGTACGTGCTGCGCCAGATGGTGAAGTCCTAAGGCACTGCATCACACTGAGTGAGCCTGAAGCGAGGGGCCATACCGCCGAAGCCCACGGCCGGTATGGCCCCTTCGCCGCCGCTCCCCGCCCTCACCTCCAGAAAGGAGAACGGATGTGCCGGTAGTCAGCGACTCCGAGCTCAACCGACGACGCCACGACATCCTCGAAGGAGCACGCCGCTGCTTCGCGGAATATGGCTACGAGGGGGCTACTGTCCGAAGGCTCGAGGAAGCCACTGGGAAATCCCGCGGCGCGATCTTCCACCACTTCGGTGACAAGGAAACGCTCTTCCTCGCGCTCGCCCGCGAGGACGCCGCGCGCCAGGCGGAAGTCGTGGCCCGCGAGGGCCTGGTCCAGGTCATGAGGGACATGCTCAACCACCCGGAGAGGCACGACTGGCTCTCAACGCGTCTGGAAATCACCCGCATGCTCCGCACCGACCCCGCCTTCCGAGCACAGTGGCAGCAGCACCAAGCCGTCCTCGACGAGGCCGTCACCCAGCGCCTGCGCAGCAACGCCGCCGCCGACCGCATGAGGGATGACGTCCCCGTCTCCGTGCTTCACCGCTACCTCGAGACCATGATGGAAGGCTTCATCGCCCTCCTCGCTTCGGGCGGATCCACCGAGGACCTCGACCGAGTCCTCGACCTCGTCGAAGAAACCGTGCGCGGCCGCTCCTAGGCTCCCCGCCCCGACGCCGGCCCCGCCCACCACGCGCACACTGCGCACCACCCCACCGCCACCGCGCGGTGGGTTCTTTCTTTCCCGCGGGGTCCACACCCATGCATTTGCTCCACTCAGACCAAGCAGTCTAGACTGAGCGGTATGTTTTCCCTCGCCCTCGTCTCCGCACGCCAAGACCCCGCCGCCTGCGCCTCCGAGTTCCAGGACGTCCAGCGGACAACGGGCCTGCGGCCGTCGGACATTGACCACCGCATCATCGACTCCACCACCGTGACGCTCGGTGACATGCGCGGGGTCGACGGGGTCATCGTGGGGGGAAGCTCCCTCAACGTCACCGACGACGTCCACTCCCCCTATCAGCAGCACGTGCACCGCGAGCTCGCCCAGCTCCTGGAGCTCGACGTGCCCACGCTCTTCATCTGCTTCGGCAACACCTACCTGGCCGACATCACCGGGGGCACCGTCGATCGCTGCCACCCCGAGCCCGCAGGCTCCACCACCGTCGAGCTCACCGACGCCGGCCGCACAGATCCTCTCACCCAGCACCTGCCGGACTCCTTCCACGCTTTCACCGGGCACAAGGAAGCCGTGAGCGCAGTGGGCCAGGGGGTGCGGGTGCTGGCGTCGGGACCCACTTGCCCGGTGCAGCTCGTGCGGGCGAATCGGAGCACGTGGGCAAGCCAATTCCACCCGGACCTCGACTATGAGGGCATGGCTGCCCGGATGTCCTTCAACCTCACGGGAGGGTATTTCTCGCCGGAGGATTATGAGGGGATCGTGGCTCGGCTCGCCGCGGTGGAGACGGCCGCCGCGAACTCGATCATGCGGCGCTTCGTGGAAATCTGCCGGGCGTGGCCGCTCGGGGGCTCGGAGCTCGAGGCTGAGCGGCACGCTGAACGCTCGAGGGTGGGCGCCCACTAGGGCCGCTGGCCAGGCGCGCTAGCCCATCGCCACTCCAGGTCAGACGGTGAACACGGGCGGGTTAGAATAGCCCCTATGTTTGCCATCATGACCGTCACCGGTGCTGATCACACCGGGATTATTGCCGCTGTGTCCTCGGCCCTCGCTGGGATGAACGTTAACATCCACAATGTGTCCCAGACCCTCATGGAGGAATGGTTCACCATGATTCTCCGCGTGGGATTCGATGAGGAGGCGCTCAGCCTCTCGGAGATTCAGGAGCGGATGCGCCACGTGGAGCAAGCGGAGAACCTCGTCATCCGGATCCAGTCGGAGGCCCTCTTTAGCGCCGTCAACGAGATTTAGGGGCCGGCATGAATCTTTCTCTCAACGCCCGGCACATCCTCGACACGATCGAGATGATCGAGAAGTATCGCCTCGACATCCGCACGGTCACCATGGGCATCTCCCTGCTCAACTGCATGCGCTCCACCATGAAGGAGACCTGTGAGGCCGTCTATGACCGGGTGAGCACCCAGGCCCGCGATCTCGTGTCCGTGTGCGAGGGGATTGAGCATGAGCTCGGCATCCCGATCGTCAATAAGCGCATCGCGGTGACCCCGGTGGCGCTCATCGCCGGGGGGCTCGACGAGGACCCCACCCCCATCGCCCGCGCGCTCGACGCCGCCGCCCATGAGGTCGGCGTGAACTTCATCGGTGGATACTCCGCCCTCGTGGAGAAGGGGGCCACCGCCGCCGACGAGCGCCTCATCGCCTCCCTCCCCGAGGCGCTGAGCACCACCGAGCTCGTGTGTTCCTCCGTCAACGTTGGATCCTCGCGCGCCGGTCTCAACATGAGCGCGGTGAGGACGATGGGCTCGGTCATCAGCCAGGCAGCGCAGCTCACCGCTGATCGCAGCTCGATTGCCTGCGCCAAGCTCGTCGTCTTCGCGAATGCCGTCGGCGATAACCCCTTCATGGCGGGTGCCTTCCACGGCGTGGAGGAGCCCGACTGCGTCATCTCCGTGGGCGTCTCCGGTCCCGGCGTCGTGGACCGGGCGCTCGGTGACTTGGAGGAAGCCAGCCTCGATCAGGTGGCCGAGAGCATCAAGAAGGCCGCCTTCAAGATCACCCGCTGCGGCCAGCTCGTCGGCTCCATGGCCGCGGAGCGCCTGGGAGTGCCCTTCGGCATCGTCGACCTCTCCCTCGCGCCCACGGCGGAGCTCGGCGATTCGGTCGCCCACATCCTCGAGCACATGGGCCTGGACCAGGTGGGGACCCACGGAACGACGGCGGCCCTCGCCCTGCTCAATGACGCGGTGAAGAAGGGCGGCATGATGGCCTGCTCCCGCGTGGGCGGGCTGTCCGGCTCCTTCATCCCCGTCTCGGAGGATCGGGGGATGATCGACGCGGTCCGGGCGGGGTCCATCAGCGTGGACAAGCTCGAGGCCATGACGTCGATCTGCTCGGTGGGCCTGGACATGATCGCCATCCCCGGCGACACTCCCCCGGAGACCATCGCCGGCATGATCGCCGACGAGGCGGCGATCGGCATCATGAACCATAAGACGACGGCCGTCCGCGTCATCCCCGTACCCGGCACGGTGGCGGGTGATGAGGTGAACTTCGGCGGGCTTCTGGGCTACGCCCCCGTCATCCCGGTGAACACGGTGTCGAACAGGCAGTTCATCCACCGCGGCGGTTTCATCCCGGCCCCGGTGCATGGTTTCCGCAACTAGAACAAGGAACCTGCAGACGCCGATGGCCGGCCCGCGCCACGCAGCGCGAGCCGGCCTTCACGTCTATCGAGCGCCGTGGCCTCGAGGCTTAGAGGTTCTCGGCGATAATCCGACCGATCTCCTGGGTGCCCAGCACGGAGGGGTGAATGATCATGTTGCGGGGCTGGCCCAGATCGAAGAGGGCGCCGTACCAGCGCTGGCCGTCGGGGGCACACATGCCGTGATCGGCCGTCGCCTGCTTGAGATCGATGAAGCCCGTCTCCGTTTGTGCGGCCACGGTGCGGAGCATGTCATCGGCCAGCCACTCGATGTAGCTGACGAAAGGCAGGTGCTCGCGGGTGTGGATGTTGTTGCCCATCTGGAAGAGGCAGGTGTGCTCGTCCTTCGTCACCGTCGGGTAGCCGACGAGCTTCACCTGGGCGTTGGGGGCAGCCTCCTTGATCCGGTTGACCTGGGACACGGCCTCGGGGATGACGCGGTCACGGATCTGCTGCTCGGACTCCCCGTGGAAGAGGGAGGGGTACGTGTCGTTGAAGCCGATGTTGATGATGACGACGCCCGTCGCCTCGTTGAGGGTGCCGTCGGCCAGGGCGTGATCCACTTGGTCCCGCAGCTGGACGCCGCCGGTGCGGACGGAGCCGCCGGCGCAGGAGTAGTCGATGGGATCGAGCCCCTTCTTCCATGCCGTCTGCTTCGCGATGCCCTCGGGGTCACGGGGGCAGGGGTCAGCCCCCGGGATGAACTTGGACTTGAGCATGTGGATTCCGAGGGGATTGGCCCACACGGAGTCACCAAAGGAAACGAGGGTCTGGTCCGCCGCATGGGCAGCCGGGGAACCGAGAAGCGTGCTGGCCGCCGTCATAGCCGCCAGCACGAGAGGAACAATGCGAGTTTTCTTCATCACTTCAGCCTTGGTTGATCAGGCGCAAAGCCTGCCGAGAATAGAGACATCGACAACGGCACGAGCCGAATTGGGTCACCCGCATCACAGCGCGCAGGTGTTCCCGAGACATGCCACACAGTCTCCTATGTTACACAATTGTGATATTTCCACAAGGCGTATTTTTTTCACGGTCTGAACAGGGCAAACGAAATAGACCTCTCTGTCCATTTTTGCATTCGGTTCGGTTCACCTAGTCTTGGGACAACCTATTCAGAGCGGCCGAGAGATCCGGCTCAGCGACGCCGCAGCAACCCCCGAAGCCTCGGAAGGGTGCTAACGCCGGAAGTCAATAGGGAGAATTGTGTCTACTGCTCATCTGTATGAGGGGTACCGCCCAGGAATCCCCTCGCCACACCCGACGGTGTCGTACGAGCTCTACCCCCCACGCGCGACCTCGCGAGCATCGAGCGTCTGGACGGGGATTGATCGGCTCATCGACTCCGCCCCCGACTTCGTCTCCGTGACGTTCGGGGCCGGTGGCTCGAGCGCGGATAGCCGCGATCGGTCCATCCAGGTGCTCATGGAGGTCCTCGACAAGCGGCGCGGGCTTCCCGCCGTGGCGCACCTGACCTGCCTGGGATCCTCCCGCGGAGAAATGTCGATGATCATTCGGCTCCTGCTGCGAGCGGGCATCCGTGACTTCCTGGCGTTGCGCGGGGACCCTCCCGCCGGGGGCGTCCAGCGACAGAACGACGTGCCGACGATGCAACGCGCCGTCGAGCTCGTCCGCCTGATTAGGGAGATTGAAGCCGAAGAGCTCGGTGGAAAAGGCAAGGAGGATCGCGTCTCGATTGCCGTCGCCGCCTACCCCGCAAGCACGGGGAAGGCACGGGCCAACGACATCGCCGCGCTGCTCGAGAAGGAGCGGGCGGGGGCGGACTACGCCATCTCGCAGGTCTTTTATGATCCGCGCGAGTATGACTCCATGGTCCGCGAGCTGGCGCTGGCCGGCGGCCGCATCCCGATTATCCCCGGGATCCTGCCGCTCAACGACCTCAAGCGCCTGCGCGCGCTCGAGCGCCTCGCGGGCGTTCCGGTCCCCCAGCGGCTCGTCGACATCCACGCCAACCCCGATGCCGAATCCCGGGTCCGTGAGTCCCTCCGGGCCACCGTCGAGCTGGTGGCAGGAGTGCTCGAGGCGGGCGCCCCGGGGATCCACCTCTACACCTTCAATCGGCCGCGCCCCGTGCTCGACGTCCTCGCGTACCTCCGCGGCGGCGGCTATCTCACGCGCTCGGGGACCCAGGGTGGGACACCGCGCCACCCCCTTCCTCCGGACGTGGACGTGGACCTCGTGGGGCTCGCCCTCCACCGGCTCACGCCTGGCCTCTAAACCGTTTCCCATTCATCGCACTGAGAATTCACTGAACAGCAGAAGAAAGGACACCTACCGATTATGAGCACCCCCTTCCCCACCGCGAGCATCCTTGGTTATCCGCGCATCGGCGGTGATCGCGAGCTGAAGTTCGCCCTCGAGAAGTTCTGGAGCCACAAGGCCTCCGGCGAGGAGCTCGCCGCCACCGCCCAGGGGCTGCGGGAGACACGGACGCGTCGGCTGAGCTCGCTCGGGCTCACGAAGCCGGGCTCCATCCCCGAGGACTTTAGCTACTATGACCAGGTTCTTGACCTCGTGTGTGCCTTCGGCGCCACCCCGGAGCGCTTCGCCCCGGAGCGGGAGGTCCTCGCCCAGTCGGAGCCGGAGTCTCCCGAGGCGCTCGCCGCGCAGTTCACCATCGCCCGCGGCGAGGGGGACCGCGCCGCCCTCGGGCTGACCAAGTGGTTCGATTCCAACTACCACTACCTTGTCCCCGAAATCGGCCCTGACACGGTCTTTGAGTACCTGGGCGCCCCGCGGGTCGCGGCAGCGAAAACGCTGGGTGAGGCGGTGCGCCCTGTGCTCGTCGGCCCCATCACCTTCCTTCTTCTCTCCCGCGCCGCCGAGGGTGCGCCGGAAGGGTTCCGCCCCTTCGATCGGCTCGACGACGTCCTCCCGGCGTACCTCGCGCTCGTCGATGAGCTCAAGGCAGCCGGCGCGCAGTGGGTGGAGTTTGATGAGCCGGCGCTCGTCTCGGACCGCTGGTCCATTCCGCGCGAGGAGATCCTCGCCGCCCTGCGTCACGCCTACACCACGCTGAGCAAGGAGGCCGAGCGCCCCCAGTACCTCGTGGCGCTCTCCTACGGGCATGCGGCGGATGCCGTGGATGTTCTCGCGGAGACGCCCGTCGAGGCCATTCACATCGACACCGTGCGCGGGCGCTGGCCGGAGGATGAGGAGCTCTCCCGCTGGTCGGAGTCGTTGCGCGGGCGTTCGCTCGTCATCGGGGCGATTTCCGGGCGCAACATTTGGCGCGCGGACCTCGGCGAAGCCTTCGAGCAGCTCACCCGGGTGCAGAGGCGCCTCGGCGAGGGCGTCCACGTGAGCGTGAGCACCTCCACCTCCCTCCAACACGTGCCCCATGACGTGGAGCGCGAGACGCAGCTGGATCCGGAAATCCGCAGCTGGCTGGCCTTCGCCGATCAGAAGGTCACGGAGTCCGTCACCCTCGCCCGCGGTCTGAGCGAGGGCAAGGAAGCTATTGCGCGTGAGCTCTCCGATAACGCCGCGGTCCTCGAGTCCCGGCGCCGCCACCCCGGCGTCCACCGCGAAGACATCCGCGAGAAGACGGCCGCCGTCACCGATGAGGATCGCCACCGCGCCCCCTACCCCGAGCGCCTCGCCGCCCAGGAGAAGGCCCTGGGGCTCCCGCCGCTTCCGACGACCACCATCGGCTCCTTCCCCCAGACCTCGGAGATCCGCCAGGCGCGCGCTGCCCACCGTCGCGGCGAGCTGAGCACCGAGGACTACGTGGCCGCCATGAAGTCCGAGATCGAGCACGTCATCCGCGCACAGGAGGAGATTGGGCTCGACGTCCTCGTCCACGGCGAGGCCGAGCGCAACGACATGGTCCAGTACTTCGCGGAGCACTTCGAGGGCTTCGTCACCACCGTGCACGGCTGGGTGCAGTCCTATGGTTCCCGCTGCACGCGCCCCTCGATTCTCTGGGGCGACGTCTCCCGGCCTGAGCCGGTGACCGTCGAGTGGTCCGGCTACGCCGCCTCCCTCACCGATCACGCGGTCAAGGGCATGCTCACCGGCCCGGTGACCATCATGGCCTGGTCCTTCGTCCGCGAGGACATCCCGTGGTCCGAGGTGGGTGACCAGCTCGGCCTCGTCCTTCGCGACGAGATCCGGGACCTGGAAAACGCGGGCGTCGGCGTCATCCAGGTCGACGAACCGGCGATTCGCGAGCTTCTCCCCCTCCGCTCCACCGAGGAGGATGAGTACCTCCGCTGGTCCGTCGGCTCCTTCCGGCTGGCCACGGGCGGCGCCAAGTCCGAGACCAGCATCCACACCCACCTCTGCTACTCCGACTTCGCGACCGTCGTCGACGCCATCGACCGGCTCGATGCGGACGTGACGAGCGTCGAGGCCTCCCGATCGAAGATGGCCGTCCTCCCGGCGATCGCCGCCCACGGCTTTGATCGCCAGATCGGGCCGGGCGTGTGGGACATCCACTCCCCCCGCGTGCCCTCCGTGGAAGAGATCAGCGGACTCATCTCCCGCGCGACGGATGCCCTCGATCCCCGCCAGGTGTGGGTGAACCCCGACTGCGGTCTCAAGACCCGCGGCTGGGAGGAGACGACGGCCACCCTGCGCAACCTCGTCGAGGCCGCGCACGAGGCGCGTCAGGCGAGCTCGACGAGCTCCAAGTAGTCCTCCGACCACAGGTCCTCGGTGCCGTCCGGGAGCACAATCACCCGTTCCGGCTCGAGGGCCTTCACCGCGCCGGGGTCGTGCGTCACGAGGACGACGGCCCCGGTGTATGTACGGATGGCGTCGAGGACCTGCTCCCGGGAGATGGGATCGAGGTTGTTCGTCGGCTCATCAAGGAGGAGCACGTTGGCCTGCGAGCTCACGAGGCAGGCCAGAGCAAGGCGAGTCTTCTCACCGCCAGAGAGCGTGCCGGCGTGCTGCTCCAGCTGCTCCCCGGAGAGCATGAAGGCGCCGAGGACGCCGCGGAGATCCTGCTCACCGGCATCGGGGCAGGCGTTGACGGCGTTCTCCCACACCGTTGCCTCGGGATCGAGAGTGTCATGCTCCTGCGCAAAGTAGCCGATGCGCAGGCCGTGGCCCGTGACGATGCCGCCCTCCCCATCGGAGCGCTCGACGCCCGCCAGGAGCTTGAGGAGGGTCGTTTTGCCGGCGCCGTTGAAGCCGAGGACGACCACACGCGATCCCCGGTCAATCGCGAGGTCCACGCCCGCGAACACCTCGAGGGAGCCGTACATCTTCATGAGGCCCTTCGCATTGAGCGGGGTTTTCCCGCAGGGGGCCGGCTCGGGGAAGGAAATGTGCGCGACGCGATCCGCCTGCCGCACCTCATCGAGGCTGGACATCATGCGCTCGGCGCGGGCGGCCATCTGCTTCGCCGCCTTGGCCTTCGTCGCCTTCGCGCCGAGGCGCTCGGCCTGCTGCTTAAGCGCCGAGGCCTTCTTCTCCGCGTTGGCCCGCTCCCGGCGGCGCCGGGCCTCATCGGTGGCGCGGGCCTGCTGATAGCGCTCAAAGTTCATGTTGTAGACGTCCGCTTCGCCGCGCACGGCGTCGAGGAACCACACCTTGTTGCATACGGCCTTGAGCAGGCTGACGTCGTGCGAGATGACGACGAGGCCGCCGTCGTGCTTCTCGAGGAAGCCGCGCAGCCAGACGATGGAGTCGGCATCGAGATGGTTGGTGGGCTCGTCGAGGAGAAGCGTGGTCTGGGACTTCCCCATCCCGCCGGAGGCCGCGAAGAGGATTTGCGCGAGCTCGACGCGGCGGCGCTGCCCGCCGGAGAGCGTCTTGAGCGGCTGGTCGAGGATCCGGGCGGGAAGCCCGAGGTTCTCGCAGATCTGCGCGGCCTCGGCGTTGGCCTCGTAGCCGCCGAGCTGGTGATAGCGCTCCTCGAGTCGGGAGTACTTGCGGATCGCGGCATCGCGGCGGTTGGGTTCCGTCGCGGTCTCCATGATCTCCTGCTGGCGGTCCATGGAGCTGCGGATGCGGTCGAGGCCGCGCGCGGAGAGCACGCGATCGCGGGCGGAGATCTCGATGTCCCCCTCCCGGGAATCCTGCGGGAGATAGCCAATATCCCCCGAGGAGCTCACCGAGCCCCCATAGGGTTGCGTTTCACCCGCGAGGATGCGCATAGTAGTGGTCTTGCCGGCGCCATTGCGGCCCACCAGACCGATCCGGTCACCCGGCTGGACGCGAAGATGGTGGCCAGGGGCCTGCAATAAGGTCCGCGCACCCACCCGAACCTCGAGATCATTCGTGACAATCACGACGGGTGAGTATAGCGAACCGCCGCTAGCGCGAGCTGATCGCCCTCTCGTCTTAAGCGCGCGTTACAGTGGTAAAGACTTTCTTCATTACTCGGAGTAGATCCAGGAGCGATCGTGAGCACTACCCCCTCCGACCCCGGCGAGACCTCGCACCAGGGGCCCACACTTCAGCGCAGCCTCCGGGCGCGCCACCTCAACATGATTGCTATCGGCGGGGCGATTGGCACCGGCCTCTTCGTCGCCAGCGGTGCGACTATTTCCGACGCCGGCCCCGGCGGTGCCCTCGTGGCCTACGCCCTCGTCGGGATCATGGTGTGGCTCGTGATGCAGTCCCTCGGCGAAATGGCCGCCTACCTGCCCGTCGCCGGCTCCTTCCAGGAATACGGGACGCGCTATGTCTCCCCCTCCTTCGGCTTCGCGATGGGGTGGAACTACTGGTTCAATTGGGCGATCACGGTGGCGGCCGAGCTCGTCGCCGCCGCGCTGGTCATGAAGTACTGGCTGCCGGACGTGCCGTCGATTGTGTGGTCGGCGCTCTTCCTCGCCCTCATCTTCGGCCTCAACGCCCTGTCCGCCCGCGCGTATGGTGAGGGGGAGTTCTGGTTCGCGGCGATCAAGGTGACCACCGTCGTCGTCTTCCTCGTCATCGGTGTGGCGATGATCCTCGGCATCCTCTCAGGGCATGACGCCGGCGCGCGCCACTGGGTGGAGGGCGAGGCCCCCTTCGTCCACGGCGGCATGGGCATCCTCGCGGTCTTCCTCGCGGCGGGCTACTCCTTCCAGGGAACCGAGCTGGTGGGTGTTGCCGCCGGGGAGGCGGAGAACCCGGAGGAGACGATTCCGCGCGCCATCCGCACGATCTTCTGGCGCATCATGCTCTTCTACATCGGCGCGATCGCGGTCATTGGCTTCCTCATCCCCTACACCGACCCGAACCTCCTCAACTCCAGCGAGGAGAACATCGCGATCTCCCCCTTCACCCTCGTCTTCCACCGGGCGGGCATCGCTTTCGCCGCCGCGCTCATGAACGCGGTCATCCTCACCTCAGTGCTCTCGGCCGGGAACTCCGGGCTCTTCGCCTCGACGCGCATGCTCTTCGCCCTGGCCCGCCAGGGGCACGCGCCGCGCTTCTTCGGGAAGCTCAACTCCCGCCACATTCCCATGCGCGCGCTCATCGCCACGACGTGCATCGGGATGGCCGGCTTCATCACGAGCCTCGTGGGCGACGGCGCAGCCTACGAGTTCCTCCTTACCCTGTCCGCGCTCGCCGGTTTCATCACGTGGATGGGCATCTCCTGGTCCCACTATTGCTTCCGCCGAGCGATGCGCGCCCAAGGCCACGACCTCAGCGAACTCCCCTATCGCTCGCGCTTCTTCCCCCTCGGGGCTGTCGTCGCGCTCATCATGTGCGTGGCCGTCGTCATCGGCCAGGCCTACGAGCCGCTGAGCACCGGGGAGGATCTCTTCAGCGTCCTCGCCCCCTACCTGGGCATTCCCTGCTTCCTCGCGCTGTGGCTGGGGCACCGGCTGAAGACCGGCTCCCGGCCGGTCCGCCCCGAGGAGGCCAACCTCAGCCGCCACGTCCCCAACCTCCCGCAGACGCAGGAGGGTCTGGCCTAGCCGGGCGCGAAACGCCCTGTGAGCGACGCCAAGGGCCCGGGAGAGGAAATCCACCTCCCGGGCCCGTGACGTATCCGTTGACTCGCTGCTCGTCCCGCGTCGCCGTGCTAGACGGAGAATCCGAGGGCGCGCAGCTGCTCCCGGCCCTCCTCGGTGATCATGTGCGGCCCCCAGGTGGGAACCCACACCCAGTTGATCGTGAGCTTCGTCGCCGCCCCATTGCCGACGACGGCGGCCTGGGCCTGATCCTCCAGAACGTCGGTGAGCGGGCAGGCCGGCGAGGTGAGCGTCATGTTCACCACGGCCTCCTTCTCCCCTTCCATCCAGATGTCATAGACCAGGCCGAGGTCCACGACGTTGATGCCGAGCTCCGGGTCGATGACGTCCCGGAGGAACTCCTCCACGTCATAGGCCTGGGCGATCTGCTCCTCCGTCTGCTCGGGCTTCTCCGGCACGGGGCCGAAGGCGCTTTCGGTCTCCGGGGCCGAGGGATTGTCGTCGACCATCTATTTCTCCTTCTCTTCCAGGGCTTGTGCCGTCGCCGCCTGGAAGGCCTTCCATCCCAGGAGCGCGCACTTCACTCGGGCGGGGAACTGCGCGACGCCGGCGAAGGCGATCCCGTCGCCGATAAGCTCCGGGTCTCCCTCTTCCTCGCCGCGGGAGGTTATCATCGACTCGAAGGCGGAGAGCTTCTCCATTGCCTCCTCCACGGGGAGCCCGATGATCTCCTCCGCCATGACGGATGTCGAGGCCTGGCTGATCGAGCAGCCCTCCGCGTCATAGGACACGTCCTCGACGGTGGAGCCGTCCTCCGAGAGGTGGACGCGCAGCGTGATCTCGTCGCCGCAGGAGGGGTTGACGTGGAAGACCTCGGCGTCATAGGGCTCCCTCAGCCCCGCGTGCTGGGGGTGCTTGTAGTGATCGAGGATCACTTCCTGGTACATCGATTCAATCTTCATGCGCTCACCCCAAAGAAGTCCTGGGCATACCGGATCCCGTCCACGAGGCGATCGATCTCTTCCTTCGTCGTGTAGAGGTAGAAGGACGCCCGCGCCGTGGACTGGGCCTTCATGCAGCGGTGGAGAGGCCACGCGCAATGGTGGCCCACGCGCACGCAGACCCCCTTGCTATCGAGCATCTGCCCCAGGTCATGGGGGTGGATCTCCGGCACGACGAAGCTCACGGCGCCACCGCGCTGGACATTCTCGGTGGGTCCGAGGATCCGCAGCCCGGGGATCTCCTGCAGCGCGTCCAGCGCGTAGCCGGTGATCTCGTGCTCGTGGGCGGCGATCTTCTCCATGCCGACCTCGTTGAGGAACTCCACGGCCGCGCCGAGCCCCACCACCTGGCTGGTCATCTGCGTGCCCGCCTCGAAACGCTGCGGGGGCGGCGCGAAGGTGGAGCCTTCCATCCTCACGACCTCGATCATCGATCCGCCGGTGAGGAAAGGCGGCAGCTTCTCCAGCAGGGAACCCCGGCCATAGAGCACCCCGACGCCCGTCGGGCCGCACATCTTGTGCCCGGAGAAGCCCGCGAAGTCCACATCGAGCTCGTGGAGGTCCACGGGCTGGTGCGGGACGGACTGGCAGGCGTCGAGAACCGTGATGGCGCCCACCTCCCGGGCGCGGCGCACCATCTCGGGGACGTCGGTGATCGCGCCGGTCACGTTGGACTGGTGAGTGAAGGCGAGAACCTTGACGGACTCATCGAGGTCGAGGGAGTCGAGGTCGATGCGGCCGTCCTCGGTGGCCTTGTACCAGCGGAGAGTGGCCCCGGTGCGGCGGCAGAGCTCCTGCCAGGGCACGAGGTTCGCGTGGTGCTCGAGCTCGGTGACGACCACGGTGTCCCCGGGGCCGACGCAGAGCTCGCCCGCGCGATCATCGCCGAGGAGGAAAGCCACGGAGTTGAGGGCCTCCGTCGCGTTCTTGGTGAAGCTGATTTCCTCCTGCTTCGCGCCCACGAACTGGGCAATGAGCTCGCGCGCGTGCTCGTAGGCGTCGGTCGCTTCCTCCGCGAGCTGATAGGCACCCCGGTGAACAGGGGCATTCGTGTGGAGGACGAAGCGCTCCTCCGCCCGCCACACGCGCTCCGGGCGCTGGCTGGTCGCGCCGGAATCGAGGTAGGCAACGGGCATCCCCTCACGCACCGTGCGCGAGAGGATGGGGAACTCCGCCCGGATTGCGTCAAGATCCAGAGCTTCGTTGGGTGTAGTCACTCGTCACCTCACAGGAACTTCTCGTAGCCCTCGGCCTCGAGCTGATCAGCGAGTTCGGGGCCGCCGGTCGTGACCACGCGGCCGTCGGCGAACACGTGCACCTTGTCGGGGCGCACGTAGTTGAGGATGCGCTTGTAGTGCGTGATCATGATGATTCCGCCGCCGGTCTTCTTCTGGTAGTCGTTGATCCCCTCGGACACGATGCGCAGGGCGTCGACGTCGAGACCGGAGTCCGTCTCATCCATGACCGCGAACTTCGGGCGGAGGATGTCGAGCTGGAGGACCTCGTGGCGCTTCTTCTCACCGCCGGAGAAGCCCTCGTTGACGGAACGCTCGCCGAAGCTGGCGTCAATGGACAGCTTCTCACGTGCCTCGCGGACCTCCTTGACCCACTCGCGCAGCTTGGGGGCCTCGCCGCGGACGGCGGTGGCGGCGGAGCGGAGGAAGTTGGACATGGAGACCCCGGGGATTTCCGTCGGGTACTGCATGGCGATGAAGAGGCCAGCGCGGGCGCGCTCGTCGACATCCATCTCCAGGATGTTCTCGCCGTCGAGGAGGACCTCACCCTCGGTCACCTCGTACTTCGGGTGGCCGCCGATGGTATAAGCCAGGGTGGACTTGCCGGAGCCGTTCGGCCCCATGATGGCGTGGGTTTCCTCGGAGTTGATGGTGAGGTTGACTCCCTTGAGGATCTCCTTGGGCTCGGAGTTCTCATCGGTGGGGACAACCTGTGCGTGCAGATTCTTGATCTCGAGAGTGCTCATGGAATTCTCGGTTCCTTTTGTGTCGTCGTGGTGAGTCGGTGCTTAGGCGGTGAAGCCTTCAAGTTCGTGGGCGATGCGGTTCTCGAAGTCCTCGCGGACCGCCTCCACAGGGATGCGGTTGATGGCTTCAGAGAAGAAGCCTCGCACGATGAGCTTCCGCGCCACCTTCTCCGGAATGCCGCGGGCCATGAGGTAGAAGAGGTGCTCCGGATCGAAGCGGCCTACCGTCGCGGCGTGGCCGGCTCCGGGGATCTCGCCGGTCTCGATCTCAAGGTTCGGCACGGCGTCCGCCCGCGCCCCATTGGTGAGGACGAGGTTGCGGTTCACCTCATAGGTGTCGGTGCCGGTCGCCTTCGAGCGGATGAGGACGTCCCCCACCCAGGCGTTCCGGGTGTCCTGCTTCGAGGACGACGGGTCGCCCTGCAGCGCGCCCTTGTAGAGCACATTGGAGCGGCAATTCGGGACGGCGTGGTCGACGAGGAGCCGCTCCTCGAAGTACTGGCCGTCGTCGGCGAAGTAGACGCCCACCAGCTCGGCGTCGGCCCCCGGGGCGGTGAACTTCACGCGCGGCACGAAGCGGACGATCTCGCCGCCGAAGATACCGGCGCTGTGGCGCAGCACGGCGTCGCGACCCAGCACGGCCACCTGGGAGCTCAGGTGCAGGGCGTCGTCCTCCCACGCGATGTCGGTGATGAGGGTGAGGCGAGCAGCGTCACCGAGGATGATCTCCACGTTGTCGGCGTGGGTGCCGCTGCCGCGGTAGCGCAGATCGACGGTGGCCTCGGCGCCGGACTCCACCTCAATCACGGTGATGCCGAAGGAGGTCACGCCATCCCCCGAGCCCTCCACGGTGACGGTGATGGGCTCCTCGACGACGGCGTTCTTCCCCACCGTGAGGACGTCGGCCACCTGCGCGGTGCTCCACACCTGCGCGCCGACGCGATCCACCGCACCCCCGGTCCGCCCGACGCGGGCGTCCGTACGCTCCAGGCGCTCAACGCGCACCGACTCCTCAGCCCCCTCGGGGAGGGAGACGGAGAACTTCTGGTCCACCGGCTCGCTGAACTCACCGTTGTGGAGGCCACGCAGCTTGCGCAGCCCGATGAAGCGCCACACCTCATCGCGGCCCTTCGGAACATCGAAGTCCTCCACGTTGAACGAGGTGAAGAGATCACCCTTGTTGTTGTGAGGGGTTCCCGACTGCACAGTGCTCACTGTGTCCGTCATGATGACTAACCCACCGATCCTTCCATCTGCAGTTCAATGAGGCGGTTGAGCTCGAGCGCGTACTCCATCGGCAGCTCCTTGGCGATGGGCTCGACGAAGCCTCGAACGATCATGGCCATGGCCTCGTCCTCCGCGATGCCGCGGCTCATGAGGTAGAACAGCTGCTCCTCCGACACCTGCGACACGGTCGCCTCGTGGCCGAGGGAGACGTGGTCATTGCGGATGTCGTTGTACGGGTAGGTGTCCGTACGCGAGATGTTGTCGACGAGCAGTGCGTCGCACTCCACATTGGCGGTGGAGTGGTGCGCATTGGGGTTGACCTGTACGAGCCCGCGATAAGCAGTGCGCCCACCGCCACGGGAGACGGACTTGGACACGATGTTCGAGGAGGTGTGCGGCGCCATGTGCACCATCTTGGCGCCGGTGTCCTGGAACTGACCCTCACCAGCAAAGGCGACGGAGAGCACCTCGCCCTTCGCGTGCTCGCCGGTCATCCACACGGCCGGGTACTTCATGGTGACCTTGGAGCCAATGTTGCCGTCGACCCACTCCATGGTCGCGCCTTCCTCGCACTTGGTTCGCTTGGTCACGAGGTTGTAGACGTTGTTGGACCAGTTCTGGATCGTGGTGTAGCGGCAGCGGCCACCCTTCTTCACGATGATCTCGACGACGGCCGAGTGCAGGGAGTCCGACTTGTAGATCGGGGCGGTGCAGCCCTCGACGTAGTGCACGTAGGCGTCCTCGTCCACGATGATGAGGGTGCGCTCGAACTGGCCCATGTTCTCCGTGTTGATACGGAAGTAGGCCTGCAGCGGGATCTCGACGTGCACTCCCGGCGGAACATAAATGAAGGAGCCGCCGGACCAGACTGCAGAATTCAGGGCAGAGAACTTATTGTCACCGGCGGGAATGACGGTGCCGAAGTACTCCTTGAAGAGGTCCTCGTGCTCGCGGAGCGCGGAGTCCGTGTCAAGGAAGATGACGCCCTTCTTCTCCAGGTCCTCACGGATCTGGTGGTAGACGACCTCAGACTCGTATTGCGCAGCCACGCCGGCCACGAGGCGCTGCTTCTCCGCCTCGGGAATGCCCAGCTTGTCGTACGTATTCTTGATGTCCGCGGGGAGGTCATCCCAGGTCTGGGCCTGCTCCTCCGTCGAGCGGACGAAGTACTTGATGTTGTCGAAGTCAATGCCCGACAGGTCTGCGCCCCAGGTCGGCACCGGAGTCTTCTCGAAGATGGACAGGGCCTTGAGACGCTGGTTCAGCATCCACTCCGGCTCTTTCTTCTTCGCGGAAATGTCGCGGACGACGTCCTCGTCGAGGCCTCGACGGGCCGAGGCGCCCGCCACGTCCGAGTCATGCCACCCGTAGTTATAGGCGCCAATAGACTCGATGATTTCCTCATCGGTCTGTGGCCCTATCACCTCAGGATTCTGGGTCTGGGTCATGTCAGCTCCTCTCTATAGGAGAGTGGTCAATGGGAGTCAACGGAATGTTGGTGGTGCAGATGCCGTGTCCGTCAGCGATGGACGCCAGGGTCTGGGTGTGGCGCCCAGTGAGTTCGGCGACGATCTCATGCTCGGCCTCGCAGATCTCGGGGAACTCGGCGGCCACCTGGGAGATGGGGCAATGGTGCTGGCAGATTTGCACCCCGCCAGCGGCATTGGTCATCGTTGTGGCGTAGCCGTGCTCGCAGAAGGCGTCGACGAGAGCCTGAGCGGTGTCCTCCGTGGGCTGATCTTTGAGCTCATCCGGGTCCAGCGAGGAGAGGATCTCTTCCACGCGTTGCCTGGCGAAAGCCCGAACCGCCTCGCTGCCGCCGCTCTCCCGCAGGGCGCGCAGAGCTGCGACGGCAAGCATGTCATAGGAGTGTCCGAATTGATCGCGCCCCTTATCGGTCAGGCGGAAACGCTTGGCTGGGCGGCCCCGCTGGGCTTCTCCGGGCGCTGCTGTCCGTGTCCGGCGAGGACGGCGGGCCTCGACGGCCTCCGCCATCCCCTCGTCCACCAAAATGTCCAGGTGGCGACGCACACCCGCGGCCGAAAGGCCCAGGCGCTCCCCCACATCAGACACCGTGACGGGGCCATGATGAAGCAGGTCAAGCATGATGTGCCTGCGCGTATCACCATCAACGGATCGCGTCTCTGGCTTGCGCGACGAGGACCTCATGCCATCTCACCTCCTTCGTATTCCGTCAGCGTGTGCGTGGGACGTCCACCTTTTGACAACACTAGTGTTCCATAAATATTCCCGGGATCCCAACACGCTGGCCGACGCTGCGTTCTCTCCCCTTTCCGCCGAGCATTTAGACTGGTCCCGTGCCTACCCCACGCTCCAGCTTTCTCGACGCGCTCCGCGCCACGCTCCCCGCTGCGGGGCTCGCAGGCTCGCGTTCCGCCGAGCTGCACCGCCCCGATCACGTGGGTGCCGCCGCCGAGCGTCCGATCCGCTCCGCACGCCTCATGGGCTTCATGCGCTGGCGCTGGATCGGCACGATCGGCGCACTGCTTATTGGGCTGGGCGGGCTGGGTGCCGGCGCGGTGCCCGTCGTCGGAAACCCCTATAGCTCTTTCCCCGGGGGCGCGCTGCTGAGCAGAATGCTCCACACCTCGAGCATGATGGTGTTCCTGGGGGTGGGGCTTCTGGTGATCGCGTGGGTGGCTCTGGCCCCCTATTGCGGGATGTCCTTTCACAGTGAACGCCGGCCGATCGGCAGCGTGACGCTCTCCCACTTCTTCCGGACGTTCTTGGCGTGGACACTGCCTCTTGCCCTCACGGCTCCCCTGTTTACGCAGGATATTTACTCGTATTTGGCCAATGGTTCCATCGTCAGGCAGGGACTGGACCCCTATAGCGCGGGCCCCATCGACCTCCTCGGAACTGATCACCACCTTGCGCGCTCGGTTCCCTTCATTTGGGCGCATTCTCCTTCGCCCTATGGGCCGGTGGCCCTCGGCTTCGCGCGCGTCATCTCGGCGATCACCCACGACTCCATCGTGTGGGGCGTCTACGCCCACCGCGTCATCTCGATCCTCAGCCTCCTCGTCTGTGCCTGGGCGCTCGTGCATTTGGGCCGTCGATGCGGAGTTCCACCGCTCACCGCGCTGTGGCTCTCTGTCCTTAACCCGTTGGCCCTGCTCCACCTCGTCGGCGGCATCCACAACGAGGCCCTCATGCTCGCGCTCCTGCTTAGCGGCCTGGAGCT
Source organism: Corynebacterium uropygiale (assembly GCF_021568315.1). Taxonomy (GTDB): domain Bacteria; phylum Actinomycetota; class Actinomycetes; order Mycobacteriales; family Mycobacteriaceae; genus Corynebacterium; species Corynebacterium uropygiale. The sequence goes on along the minus strand of NZ_JAKGSI010000002.1, from coordinate 392,090 downwards.
GGGACTTCGCTCCTTCGACCGGATGGGTAAGGAACCACAGCGGATTCTCCGGGAGCCTCAGACTCTGCTCCTCTTTGTCGCCTCCAGCGTCCTCATCAGCTGCGCGGGAATGGTCAAGGTCTCTGCCTTTATTGCACTGGGTTTCTCCGGCATGTGCCTGGCCCGAGCGCTGCGTGCTCGCCACTCGGGGCTGGTCTCCTTGGCGACGGCGGCCCTCGTCCAGCTCCTCATCCTCCTTGCGACGGTCTGCCTGGTCACCGTGGTGACTGGCATCGGCCTCGGGTGGGTGACGGGCCAGGGCGGGGCGGTGAGCATCCGCAGCTGGCTGTCCTTGACGACAGAGCTCGGCGTCATCGCCGGCTGGTTCGGGATGCTGCTCGGGCTTGGGGACCACACCGAGGCCGTGCTCGCGATCACCCGCAGCGTCGGCATTCTCATTGCGGGCGCCTTCACGGTCCGCATGCTCTTCGCGACGTACCGGGGCCGCATCCACGTGATGGGCGCCCTGGGCGTCAGCCTCGTCGTCATCGTCGTCTTCTTCCCGGTGGTCCACCCGTGGTATGCGCTCTGGGCCATCTTCCCCCTCGCAGCCTGGGCAAACCGCACCATCTTCCACGGTGCGGTGGCCCTCTATTCGGGCGTGATCTGCTTCGTCGTGCTGCCGAGGGGCCTGGGGCTCCCACCCATGACGGTGTTCCAGATTTATCTCGGCTTCCTTCTCCTTCTTCTGGTGGTGGTCCTCGGGGGCCGGTGGCTACTCTCGCACCGCCGGCTGCGTCGCCTACACTAAGCCAAGTGACTACCAACGCTGCAGAATCAGCCGAGCCGCACGGGCCGGCGCTTGAGCTTCGCGGGGTGTACAAGAAGTTTGGCGATACGACCGTCGTCAACGGCCTTGACCTCCAGGTCGGCCGGGGCGAGGTCATGGCGCTTCTCGGCCCCAACGGCGCCGGTAAGACGACCACCATCGAGATGTGCGAGGGCTTTAGCTCCCCGAGCGCCGGTGAGATCCGGGTGCTCGGGATCAGCCCCGGCGATGAACCGGACCGCCTCCGCTCGCGGATCGGCATCATGCTGCAGGGTGGGGGCTCCTACTCGGGCATCCGCGTCGAAGAGATGCTGCGGCTTGCCGCCTCCTATCACGCGTATCCGCACGATCCCGCCTGGCTCCTCGACGTCGTCGGCCTCACGAAGCAGCGCCGCACGACGTGGCGCCGGCTCTCCGGTGGCCAGCAGCAGCGGCTGTCCCTCGCGCTCGCGCTCATCGGCCGGCCGGAGCTCGTCTTTCTCGACGAGCCGACCGCCGGCATGGACGCCCAGTCCCGTCTCCTCGTCTGGAAGCTCATTGGGCAGCTGCGCGCCGACGGGGTGACCGTCATCGTCACCACGCACCTCATGGATGAGGCGGAGGCGCTGGCGGATCGCGTGGTCATCATCGATCGCGGGCGGATCGTCGCGGAAGGAACCCCCGCCGAGCTCACCTCCCAGCGCAGCAACGGTGTCTCTCGGATGACGTTCGTGACCGACACCGCCGTAGACCTTCCCGACTGCGAGCAGGACCTGGCCCGTGGCGGCTATGAGGTAACACTCAGTGCTTCGCGGCCGCTCACCTATCACCTGGATGGCCGCATTCATCCGGAGCTCCTCGTTCTCCTCACGACGTATCTGGCCCGCCACCACATCGTGCTGAGGGAGCTCACGACGGGAAGCCGGAACCTCGAGGATGTCTTCCTCGAGCTCACCGGCCGAGAGATGAGGAAGTAATGGACACGACGCATTTCGACGCAGGAACCTTCCGCCCAGCACCCCAGCGCGCCCCTCTTGGCCGGATGATCCTGGCCCAGGGCACGATCGAGACGAAGCTCTTCATCCGTCACGGGGAGCAGCAGCTGCTCAGCCTCGTCATCCCGCTGGGCCTCCTTCTGGTCATGGCGCACCTGCCGCTCATTAATGACCCTCATCCCCTCGATCGCCTCGTCCCCATGATCCTCGCGGTGGCCATCACGAGTTCCGGCCTCACCGGCCCGGCGATCTCCGTCGCCTTCGATCGCCGCTACGGCGCGCTCAAACGCACGGGCGCCTCGGGGGTGCCCTCCTGGGTCATCATCCTCGGAAAGATCACCGCGGTCATCGCGATGGCTCTCTTGCAGGTCATCATCCTCAGCATCGTCGCGCTGCTTCTCGGCTGGCACCCGGCGGGATCCGGCCTCCTGCTCGCGATCCCCGTCCTCGTTCTTGGCGTGGCCACCATGACCTCCCTCGGGCTGCTCATGGGCGGGACGCTGAGCTCGGAGCTCGTCCTCGGACTGGCCAACTTGCTGTGGGTCCTCCTTCTCGGCGCTGCAGGATTTGTCCTCGTCAACGTCGGTTTGACCGACGCCGGATGGTGGAACCTCATCCCCTCCGTCGCGCTGGCCAGCGGGCTCGACGTGGCGCTGGCAGGCGGCATCCCCGGCTGGCAGCTCTGTATCCTCCTCATCTGGGCGATCCTCGGCATTTCTGCAGCGCAGCGGTGGTTTAGCTTCAGCAGCGAAGGAAAGTGACCCGGACCATGCACGGCACGCTCGGCGGTGATCTGACTTCCCCGTAGGTGCCGACTAGGGTGGAACCCGTGACTACCTCGACTTCCTCCGATGATCGAGCCGAGCGTAATCCGAGTACTGCTGGCTCGGATACGAAAAAGAAGAAGCGCCCGGCTCCGACGCTGACGACTCAGCGTCGTCTCGCTCTCATCCTCCTCCTCTGCCAGGGTGGGATCACGGGCACCGGTGCAACGGTGCGTGTGACCTCCTCTGGCTTGGGTTGCCCCACCTGGCCCGAGTGCCACCCCGGTTCCCTCGTTCCTCAGGCCGGTGCCACCCCGTGGATTCACCAGCTTATCGAGTTCGGCAACCGACTCCTCACCTTCGTCCTCGCCGCGGCGGCGGTGGCGCTCATCGTTGCCCTGTGGCGGGCGCGCCGTCGTGACGAACTCATGATCCTGGGCTGGATTTCCCTCGCTGGCGTCGTGGTCCAGGCGATCATCGGTGGTATCTCCGTGTGGCTCAACCTTGCGTGGTGGGCCGTGGCTTTGCACTTCCTCCCCTCGATGGTGCTGGTCTGGGTCGCCGCGATCCTCTATCTCAGGATCACCCAGCTCGACGACGGCATTCCCGAACGCACCTATCCGTCTATCGTGCGCTGGTTCACGGTGATCTCGGCGATTGCGCTCTCGGTGGTCCTGGTGACCGGCACGATGGTGACGGGCGCGGGCGTCCACTCCGGTGATGACACCATCGGTCTCGAGGGGCGCCTCGACGTCGACATCAGCCTCATGGCCCACATTCACGCCTACTGCATGTACACCTACCTGGCGCTGACGATCATCCTCGTGGCCATCCTCTTCATGAAGAAGGCCACCTCGGAGGCCCGTACCTTCGGCATCTGCCTCATCCTCTGCATCCTCATTCAGGGGGCGATTGGCATCATGCAGTTCCGCCTGGGTGTGCCGCGCTGGACGGTCCCCTTCCACATCCTCATGAGCTCGGTGGTTGTGGCGGTAGCCGGCTTCCTCTACGCTGCGGGATTCCGCCGCGTCGGCGGCCTGGCGACGGTCACAGGTTCCCCGGAGGGTGAGCGACTTCGCTAGCCTGGGAGCCATGAAGGCTATCCAGATCACACAGACCGGCGGACCCGACGTCCTCCACTACACTGACATCCCCGTTCCCGAGCCCTCTGAGAACGACGTTCTCGTTGAGGTCCTCGTGGCGGGGATCAACTATATCGACACCTACTTCCGCGAAGGCATCTACCCGACCACCCTTCCCTTCGTGCCTGGCAAGGAGGGCGTCGGCCGCGTTGCCCACGATCCGCGGGGAGAGATTGCGGAGGGCACTCTTGTCGCCTGGAGCGGCCCGCTCGGCTCCTATGCCCAGTACGCCTCCGTGCCCCGCGATCTCCTCGTCGCCGTGCCGGAAGGGATCGACCTCCACGTTGCCGCCTCCATGCTGCTCCAGGGCATCACGGCGCATTATCTCTGCTATGGGGTGAAGGATCTCCAGGAGGGAGACACCTGCCTGCTCACCGCGGGGGCCGGGGGCGTCGGGCTCATCCTCACCCAGATGGCCGCAGCGAAGGGGGCGCGGGTCATCTCCGTCGTCTCGACGGATGAGAAGGAGGCGCTCGCCCGCGAGGCCGGGGCCGCCGAGGTTCTGCGCTATTCGCCCCACCTTGCCGACGAGGTCCGTGACGCCACCGAAGGCGTCGGGGTGGATATTGCCTACGACGGGGTGGGCCGGGACACCTTCGAGCAGTCCCTCGCCTCCGTCCGCGGCCGGGGGATCGTGTGCCTGTTCGGCGCGGCGTCGGGGCCCGTCGAGCCCGTGGATCCCCAGGTGCTCAATAGCCACGGCTCCCTCTTCCTCACCCGCCCCTCGATGGACGGCTGGACGAGCGAGCCCGGGGAGTATCGCATGAGGGCCCAGGCCGTCACCCAGCTCGTATCCGAGGGGACCGTGTCGATTCGGGTGGGTGCCGCCTACCCCCTCGCCGAGGCGGAGAAGGCGCACCGGGATCTCCAGGCCCGCGCGACGACGGGTTCCGTGGTGCTCGACATCCCCGCCGTCGAGGGCTCCTAGGGCAGCGGAACGCTGAAGCCGAGGGTTTCCCCGATGGTCGGGAGACCAAGCACGGCGTCCAAGGCCAGGGCCAGGAAGATGAGGGCCAGGTAGTTGTTCGACAGGATGAACAGCTTGAGGGGCTTGACGTTTCCTCCGGCGACGACACCCCGGTGCAGGTGGATCGCCATGATGAGGAACCACAGGCCGCCGGCCAGGGCCACGACCGCGTAAATGTAGGAGGTTGCCGGAATAAGCAGAAGGGTGACGATGACCGTGCCCACCGTGTACCAGACGATCTGCCGGGTTACCTCCGCCGGGGTGCGCACCACCGGCAGCATGGGGACGCCGGCGCGCTCATAGTCCTCGCGGTACTTCATGGCCAGCGCCCACGTGTGCGGCGGGGTCCAGAAGAAGATGATGAGGAACATCACCACGGCCTGCCACCACTGGGCGGGAGCTCCCTCGGGGAGGTTATCGACGATGACGGCCCAGCCCACGAGGACGGGCATGCAGCCTGCTGCCCCACCCCACACGATGTTCATCGCGGTGCGCCGCTTGAGCCACTTCGTGTAGACGAAGATGTAAAAGACGATGGTGATCATGACGAAGATCGCCGCCGTCAACGAGCCGCAGAGGAGCCAGAGCCACAGGAAGCTGAGAATGGTGAGCACCCAGGCGAAGATGGCGGCCTGCTTCGTCGAGACCTTCTTGCGCACGAGCGGCCTCGCGCGGGTGCGCCCCATCTTCTGGTCAATGTCCGAGTCCGCGACCATGTTGAAGGTGTTCGCGGCGGCCGCACCCATCCAACCTCCCACGAGAGTGAGGAGGATTCTCACGATGTTATTTTCCCCACGCTCTGCCTGCAGCATCGCGGGGATGGTGGCCACCAGGAGAAGTTCGATAACCCTCGGCTTGGTCAGCGCTATATAAGCCTTGATGGTCTCCAAGGGTGGTGTCCTCCAACAACAAATGGTGCGGTACTCGAGCGTCTCTACAGGTCAGCCATGGGTGATCCCGGAGACCCGACGGTAGAGAGGGTCCAGGATGAAAACCATGGCCCCACTATGCTAGTCCACTGAGCCGACGCGTCAACAACCACCCGCCCCCTTCCCTGCGCGGGCTCCGCTCCCGCCCACCCGGAGCTTTCCCTCAGAAGGCGTGAAAAACACTACAGTAGGAGACGGTATAACTGCGGAACACTCCGTGCTGTCTCCGCATGAAGTCATAGATCAACAATGAAGTGAGGTAAGACGCTGTGACGTTGGCACCTGAACTTGAGGCCCTGACCCAAGCCAGCTACCCCGAGGGATGGACAGACCTCGACACCCGCGCTGTCGACACCGTTCGAGTCCTGGCTGCTGACGCCGTCCAGAAGTGCGGCTCCGGCCACCCCGGCACGGCGATGAGCCTCGCGCCTCTTGCCTACACCCTCTACCAGCGGGCGCTCGTCCACGATCCGCAGGACACCAACTGGGCGGGCCGCGATCGCTTCATTCTCTCCTGTGGGCACTCCTCGCTCACCCAGTACATTCAGCTCTTCCTCGGCGGTTTCGGCCTGGAGCTCGAGGACATTCAGAAGCTCCGCACGTGGGGCTCGCTCACCCCGGGCCACCCCGAGTACCGCCACACCAAGGGCGTCGAGATCACGACGGGCCCCCTCGGCCAGGGTCTGGCGTCCGCCGTCGGCATGGCCATGGCCGCTCGTCGGGAGCGCGGCCTCTTCGATCCCTCCGCCCCCGCCGGCGAATCCCCCTTTGACCACTACATCTACGTCATCGCCTCGGATGGAGACATCGAGGAGGGCGTGACCGCGGAAGCCTCCTCCCTGGCCGGCACGCAGCAGCTGGGCAACCTCATCGTCTTCTGGGACGATAACCGCATCTCCATCGAGGACAACACCCAGATCGCGTTCACCGAGGACGTCGTCGCGCGCTACCGCGCCTATGGCTGGCAGACCATCGAAATCGACGGCGGCGAGAACATCGAGGCCATCGAGGCCGCGATCGCCGAGGCCAAGGCCGACACCGAGCGCCCGACCTTCATCCGCATGCGCACCGTCATCGCCTACCCCGCCCCGAACCTCATGAACACCGGCGCCTCCCACGGCGCGGCGCTCGGCGAGGAGGAGGTCGCCGCCATCAAGGAGGTCCTCGGCTTCGACCCGCAGAAGACCTTTGAGGTCTCCGAGGAGGTCCTCGCGCACACCCGCAAGCTCCAGGAGCGCGGCGCCGAGGCCCACGCCGAGTGGCAAAAGAAGTACGACGACTGGGCCGCGCGCAACCCGCAGCGCGCCGAGTTGCACCGCCGCCTCGAGGCCCGCGAGCTTCCCGCCGACTTCGCGGACGAGCTGCCGAGCTGGGACCCGGACCCCAAGGGCGTGGCAACCCGGAAGGCTTCCGAGGCCGTGCTCCAGGCGCTTGCCGCGAAGCTGCCCGAGCTCTGGGGTGGCTCGGCTGACCTCGCCGGCTCCAACAACACCGTGATTAAGGGAGAGACCTCCTTCGGCCCGGCCAGCATCTCCACCGATACCTGGCGCGCTGACCCCTATGGCCGCAACCTGCACTTCGGTATCCGTGAGCACGCTATGGGCGCCATCATGAACGGCATCGCCCTCCACGGGGGCACCCGCCCGTACGGTGGCACCTTCCTCATCTTCTCGGAGTACATGCGCCCGGCGGTGCGTCTCGCCGCCCTCCAGGGCACCGACGCCTACTACGTGTGGACCCACGACTCCATCGGACTCGGCGAGGATGGCCCGACTCACCAGCCGATCGAGCAGCTCACCGCCCTGCGCGCGATCCCGAACCTCTCCATGCTCCGCCCCGCGGACGCCAACGAGACCGCCGCCGCGTGGAAGCACGCCCTGCTCTACAAGGAGGGCCCGAAGGGCCTGGCGCTCACCCGCCAGAACGTCCCCGTCCTCGAAGGGACCAAAGAGAAGGCGGACGCCGGGGTGGCCCGCGGCGCCTATGTCCTCGTCGAGTCCTCCACGGAGACGCCCGAGCTCATCATCATGGCCTCCGGCTCTGAGGTACAGCTGGCCGTCGAGGCAGCAGCGGAGATGGAGAAGAACGGCGTCGGGACGCGAGTTGTGTCCGTCCCCTGCCTCGATTGGTTCGAGGAGCAGGACCAGGAGTACATCGATGAGGTCCTCCCGCCCGAGGTGAGCGCCCGCGTCTCCGTGGAGGCTGGCCTCGCGACGCCGTGGTACCGCTGGCTGGGTACCCACGGCAAGCCGGTGTCGATCGAGCACTTCGGCGCCTCCGCCGACTACCAGACGTTGTTCCGTGAATTCGGCATCACCACCGATGCCGTCATCGCCGCGGCCCACGAGGCCCTGGAAGGGAAGTAATCATGAGCCATGCCATCGATCAACTGGCGGCACTCGGCACGTCCACGTGGCTGGACGATCTGTCCCGGGAGCGCATCGCCACGGGGAACCTCGAGGAGGTGATCCGGGAGAAGGGCGTCGTCGGCGTGACAACGAACCCGGCGATCTTCGCCGCCGCGATGAGCGCCGGCACCGCCTATGACGAGCAGATTGAGGAGCTCAAGAAGGCGGGCACGAAGGTCGACGAGGCCGTCTACGCCATGTCCGTGGAGGACGTCCGCCAGGCCTGCGACACGTTCCGCGAGCTCTACGACTCCACCGAGGGACGCGACGGCCGGGTGAGCATCGAGGTGGATCCGCGACTCTCCGAGCACCGCGAGGCCACCCTCACCCAGGCCCGGGAGCTGTGGCGCAAGGTCGATCGGCCCAACGTCATGATCAAGATCCCGGCCACGGAGGAGTCCCTCCCAGCTATCACGGATGCGCTGGCTGAGGGCATCAGCGTCAACGTCACCCTCATCTTCTCGGTGGCTCGCTACCGTGCGGTCATCGCCGCCTACAAGGAGGGCATCCGCCGCGCCGCGGAGGCGGGGCTCGACGTCTCCACCATCCACTCCGTCGCATCGTTCTTCGTCTCCCGGCTCGACACGGAGGTGGACCGCCGCCTCGAGGAGATCGGAACACCCGAGGCCCTCGCCCTGCGGGGCCGGGCCGGCGTGGCCAACGCACGCCGCGCCTACGCCGTGTTCCGCGAGGCCTTCGGCGAGGGCGAGCTCCCCGAGGGTGCCAACGTTCAGCGCCCGCTGTGGGCCTCGACGGGTGTGAAGAACCCGGACTACCCCGCCGGCCTCTACGTCACGGAGCTGGCGGGCCCGGACACCGTCAACACTATGCCCGAGGCCACCATCGACGCGGTTCTCCGCGAGGGCGGCCTCCACGGCGAGACCCTCACCGGGCATGAGCAGGAGGATGAGCAGCTCTTTGCCGACCTGCTGAACGTCGGCGTGGACACCGAGGATGTCTTCGCCGTCCTGGAGAAGGAAGGGGTGGATAAGTTCGTGACCGCCTGGTCCGAGCTCCTCACTTCCATGGCTGAGCGCCTCTAAACGCCCTGTCACAGAGCCTCGCGCGGAGCGGGAAAAGTCACACCGACTTCTTCCCCGCTCCGCGCTTTCGGTATTCTCAGTGAACGACCCCGCGTGGCCACATGTTTATACGTTCAGCAACGAAGGTGCTTTTCTTGATTGATTCAGCAGCTGAGGAGCGGTGGGTAAATCCGCTCCGCGATCCGCAGGACAAACGTTTACCCCGCATTGCTGGCCCCTCGGGCATGGTGCTCTTCGGCGTGACCGGGGACCTCGCCCGCAAGAAGCTCCTCCCCGCCTTCTATGACCTTGCGAATCGCGGCCTGCTCCCGCCGGGCTTCAGCCTCATTGGCTATGGGCGCCGGGACTGGTCGGCGGAGGATTTCCGCGACTACGTCCTCTCCGCGGTGAAGGAGCGCGCCCGGACGACCTTCCGCGAGTCCGTGTGGAAGCGCTTCGCCGACGGTCTGTTCTTTGTCTCCGGCAACTTCGACGATGACGAGGCCTTTGATCGCCTCGCCGAGACCGTCTCCCAGATGGACGCCACCCGCGGCACCGCGGGGAACTGGGCCTTCTACCTCTCCATCCCGCCGGGATTCTTCGCCGACGTCTGCCACCAGCTGGAGCGCTCCGGCCTCGCGCATGCGGAGGCGGGATCCTGGCGCCGCGTCATCATCGAGAAGCCTTTCGGCAGCGACCAGAAGAGCGCCCGCAAGCTCAACCGCGTGGTGAACTCCGTCTTCCCGGAGGAGTCGGTGTACCGCATCGACCACTACCTGGGCAAGGAGACGGTGCAGAATATCCTCGCGCTGCGCTTTGCCAACCAGCTCTTCGAGCCACTGTGGAACGCCAACTACATCGACCACGTCCAGATCACGATGGCAGAGGACATCGGGCTGGGCGGCCGGGCCGGCTACTACGACGGCATTGGCGCCGCCCGGGACGTCATCCAGAATCACCTGCTCCAGCTCCTGGCCCTCGTCGCGATGGAGGAGCCCATCAGCTTCTCCCCCGCCGAGCTCCAGGCAGAGAAGATCAAGGTGCTGCGCGCCACCCGCGCCGTCGAACCCTTCGAGCTGACGACCGCCCGCGGCCAGTACACCGAGGGCTGGCAGGGCTCGCAGAAGGTGTGCGGGCTGCGGGACGAGGAGGGCTTTGATCCCGAGTCCACCACCGAGACCTTCGCCGCCTGCACCCTGGAGATCGCCTCCCGCCGCTGGGCAGGGGTGCCCTTCTACCTGCGCACGGGCAAGCGGCTGGGCCGCCGGGTGACGGAGATCGCCCTCGTCTTTAAGGAGGCCCCGCACCAGCCCTTTGGGAACACGGGCACGGCGGCGCTCGGCAATAACGCCGTGGTCATCCGCGTCCAGCCGGACGAGGGCGTCCTCATGCGCTTCGGCTCCAAGGTGCCAGGCTCTGCGATGGAGGTCCGCGACGTCAACATGGACTTCTCCTACGCGGAGGCCTTCACCGAGCAGTCCCCGGAGGCCTACGAGCGCCTCATCCTCGACGCCCTTCTCGACGAGTCCAGCCTCTTCCCCACCAACGAGGAGGTGGAGCTCAGCTGGGCGATCCTCGACCCCATCTTGCGCTACTGGGCAGAATCCGGCCGCCCCGACGACTACGCCGCCGGCACCTGGGGCCCCGAGTCCGCCGACCGGATGGTCGCCCGCCACGGCCGCACATGGCGTCGTCCCTAGGCCCTAGCCCTCAGTTCACCGCGGAAAGGTACTCATGATTATTGATCTGCCGGATACGACGACGAGGTCCATCGCCGAGGGGCTCGTCACCATGCGGGAGACCTCCGCCCAGACGACGGGCCGGGTGCTCACGCTCATCGTCGTCGCCGAGGCCAGCGATGACCTCAACCGCATCGTTGGCGCCGTCACCGACGCCTCCCAGGAGCACCCTGCCCGTGTGCTCGTGCTCGTGACGGAGAAAGACACCGACGGCGCGCGCATCGACGCCCAGCTGCGCATCGGTGGCGACGCCGGCGCCTCAGAAATCGTCATCATGCACCTGCACGGGCGGATCGCCGAGCACCCCGAGGCCGTCGTCACCCCGCTGCTCCTCCCCGACACGCCGATTGTGGCCTGGTGGCCGGAGCAAGCGCCCCGCATCCCCGCCGAGCATCCCATCGGGCGCATCGCCCAGCGCCGCATCACGGATTCCCCCAAGCACCCGGAGAACGCACCCTCCCCGCTGCCCGCGCGCCGCGCTTACTATGAACCCGGCGACACGGACATGATGTGGGCCCGGATCACCGCCTGGCGCGGGCTCGTGGCTTCCGCCCTCGAGATCCGTCCGCACGAGCCCATCCACCGCGTCCGCATCTACGGGCCCGCCACGCACCCGAGCGTCGACATCGCCGCCGGGTGGCTCGCCGCCCGCCTCGGCGTCGAGGTCATTCGCGACGATGCCCACTGCGTCACCCCCGGTGCCTTCATGATTAGCCGCCTCGTGCTCGAGCGCGAGAGTGGGAATGTCGAGCTGGTCGTCGTCGATAAGCACACGATCAAGGTATGCGTCCCCGGGTTCCCGGATTCCCTCGTCGCGCTCTCGCGGCGCTCCATCGCGGACTGCCTCGCGGAGGAGCTGCGCCACCTCGACCCCGACCGCGCCTACACCGCGGCGCTCGAAGGCCTCGACCGCGTCACTTGCCTGTCCTCGCATTCCGCCCTGCCCCAAGGAGAAACGATGCCCCGCCACGACGTCACCCGCGTTCCCGTCCGCGATCGCGCCGAGCTCACCGCCACCGCCGCGCGCAGGCTCGCGGACCTCATCGTCGAGATCCAATCCTCCGAGGAGGGCGGCGCCCACGGCGATGGGATCGCGCGCATCGTGCTCACGGGCGGCGGCGCTGGGATCGGGCTCCTGCGCGACCTGCGCTCCGAGATCGACCGCATCGATCCCCAACGGATCCACCTCTTCTTCGGCGACGAGCGCAACGTCCCCGTCGACGATCCCGAGTCCAACGAGGGCCAGGCCCGCTCCGCACTCCTCGATGAGTGGGGCCTGCCCGAGGAGGCCGTGCACGGCTACGGGCTCACCGGCGGCGATATGGGGGTGGCCGTCGAGAAATACCGCCGTGACCTCGAGCTTTTCGCCCCCCTGGGGTTCGACGTCCACCTGCTGGGCATGGGCGGGGAGGGCCACATCAACTCGCTCTTCCCCCACTCGGCGGCGCTCACCGAGGAGCACGAGCTTGTCCTGCCGGTCACGGACTCCCCCAAGCCTCCGGCCGAGCGCGTCACCCTCACCATGGAAGCCGTGAAGCAGGCCGACCGCGTGTGGCTGCTCGTCTCCGGTGAGGAGAAGGCCGAGGCGGCGGCGCAGGTTCTTCGCGGCGGCGATCCCCTCACCTGGCCGGCGGCCGGCGCCCAGGGTCGAGTGGAAACACTCCTCTTCCTCGCGGAGGATGCCGCGGGAGGTGGCGATCATGCCTAAGCGCTCCCGCCACACCCTCCGCCTGGCCGTGGGTGGCGCACTCTGCGGGCTCACGCTCTGTACCTCACTCCCCGCGCAGGCCTACGCGGTGCGCCCGGATGTCCAGGCGGATCGTTGCGTCGTCGATCCCCACGCGGACTCCGCTCTCTCGCGCTTCTGGAAGGACCTCAACACGTGGACCGCAGAAGCCCGTATTGATGAGATCAATGCGGCCGATCCTGGGCTCGGCGATGCCATCCGCTCCTGGACTCCGGGCACCCCGGCGGGGGATATCCAGGATCGGCTCAATGCCCTCGGCCAGAATGACACCTTCGGCATGCTCCTGGACCTGCGCAATGGCGAGGGCTCCGAGGACACGAGCGCCGCGCAGCAAGAGGCCAATCGCTCCTCCTACACCGAGGATGAGGCCCGCGCCGCCGCCGACGCCCTCCCCGAGGACCCCTCCACCGAAGCCGAGGCCAAACTGACAGAGATGGCGGACAAGGGCACGGCACTCGACCGCGCGCGGCTCAGCCAATTCCAGGCTCACCGCGAGGAGTACAACGCCGCCCAGCGTGAGTACGAGGATGCGCTTCGCCACTGCGCGGATGAGCTTCACGACGCCCGGCCCACTCCGACCTGGGTGTGGGTGCTCGGCGGGGTCATCGCGGTGCTCGTGGTGCTCACCATCCTGCGGGCCATCCAGAACTCTCGGAAGCCCAGCAGGCACTACCGCGACAAGAAATAAGGCTCAGAAGGCAGCGCGACGGCGCGGGGCGGATCCACATCCACCCCGCGCCGTGTCGCAGGAATCTCGGTGTTCTCTAGTGGCCGTAGGCCTGGAGAAGGTTCAGCGCCACGATGCAGGCCACCCAGATGAGCGCCATGAGCACGGTGTAGCGGTTGAGGTTCTTCTCCACCACGGTGGAACCAGAGAGGTTCGACTGCACCCCTCCGCCGAAGAGGCTGGACAGGCCGCCGCCCTTCCCCTTGTGGAGGAGCACGAACACCGTCATGATGACGGCAGCCAGGACCAGGATGATTTGCAGAGCAAGAATCAAGGGGTTGTCCTTTTCACGATCGCGTTGGTTCTCCGGTTAGTGTACACGAGCCGCACCCGAGGGGGGCGACCCACGCCGCCCTCCCCCGTGAGTGCCGAGGAGGGCGAGCGCGGTACTCGAGCCGGAGGCCTAACCGGAGTTCCGCAGCGCAGTGGCCAGGCCGTTCATCGTCAGCTGGATGCCCAGGGAGACCTTCGGGGACTCATCGCCGGCACGGTAGCGCCGCATCATCTCCACCTGGATGACGTTGAGCGGGAGGAGGTACGGGTAGCGAGAGCGCACGGATCGGGCGAGCTCCGGGTTATCCGCCAGGAGCTCCTCGTGCCCGGTGATGCTGGAGAGCATCTCCTTGGTCAGCGCGAACTCCTCGAGCAGCTGGGTGTGGATGCGCTCGGCCACCTCGCGGTCATCGATGAGCTCCGCGTAGAGCCGCGCGATGCTGAGCTCCGCCTTCGCCATGACCTGGGCCATGTTCGACAGGACCGAGCGGAAGAAGGGCCACACCTCGAAGAGCTCGCGGAGCTCGGCGAGGCGTTCCTCCGGGTTGCCGTCGTCGACCCACTGCCGCAGCGCGGTGCCCACGCCGTACCAGCCGGGCAGCATGACGCGCGACTGCGACCAGCTGAGCACCCACGGGATGGCGCGGAGGTCCTCGATGCTGCGGGTCTGCTTGCGGGAGGAGGGGCGGGAGCCGATATTCAGCGAGCCGATCTCCTGCAGCGGGGTCGACTGCGTGAAGTACGGGATGAAGCCGGGGTCCTCGTGGGCGAGCGCCGCGTACTTCTCCTGGCTGAGCTCCGCGATCTCGGCCATGATGGTCTGGGCGCGCTCGGCGTTGTCGAGCTGCTCGACCTCGAGGAGGCTGGCCTCCAGCGTCGCGGAGACGAGGGCCTCGAGGTTCCGACGCGCCGTCTCCCGGGAGCCATACTTGGCGGAGATGATTTCGCCCTGCTCGGTGATACGGACCGAGCCATCCACGGCGCCCTCCGGCTGGGCGAGGATCGCCTCATAGGAGGGGCCGCCGCCACGACCGACGACGCCGCCGCGGCCGTGGAAGAGGCGCAGCTTGATGCCGTACTCGCGGCAGGCCTCCACGATGGACACCTCGCCGTCATAGAGCGCCCAGTTGGCGGCGAAGTACCCGCCGTCCTTGTTGGAATCGGAGTAGCCGAGCATGACCTCCTGGACATCCCCGCATTGGTCCAGGTAGTTGCGGTACAGCGGCAGGTCCCACAGCTGGCGGAGGATGTCCGCGCCGCCCTGGAGATCGGCGATCGTCTCGAAGAGCGGGATGACATCGACGCCGCCGCGCGGGTGGTCGCCGTCCGCGGTGATGAGTCCGGCTTCCTTGAGCAGCACCATCGGCTCGAGGATGTCGCTCACCGACTCCGCCATGGAGATGATGCAGTGCGGGATCATGCGCTGGCCGAAGCGCTCGACGGCGCGCGCCGCCTCCCGGAAGATCTCAATCTCCCGCTGGACTGGTTCGCTGTAGCCCGTGTAGCCCTGGGGCACAAGCGGCCGCGGGCTGCGCAGCTCGGAGAGGAGAAGCTCAATCTTCTCCTCCTCCCCCAGCTCGCGGTAGTCCGGGCAGACATGCGCCACGGCGAAGAGCTCCTGGAGAGCATCCTCATAGCTCTCGGAGTTCTGCCGCAGGTCCATGGAATAGAGGTGGAAGCCGAAGCTCGACACCGCGGCCCGCAGCTGCGCGAGGCGGTCCTCGGCGATGATGTCATCGTGCGAGAGCCGCAGCGACGCATCAATCGTGTGAAGGTCCGCGGCGAACTCCTCCGGGCTGGTATAGGGCTCGTGCTCCTCGTGCCAGGTTCCCTCCACCAGGTCGGAGCCGAGGAGGGTCGCCATCGTATTCCGCATCCGGCCCCGCATGCCGTGGACGGCGCGCCGGTAGGGCTCGTCGACGCGGCTCGGGACATCGTTGTGCCCGCGCGTGGCGAGGCTCACGAGGTCGACGGTCACCTCGCTGATCCGATCCGAGATGCTGAGCTCATGCTCCAGCGCGGTGAGCTCCTGCTCGTAGTACTTGAGCACCGTGTGGGCGGCTCGGTTCACGGCATAGCGCAGCGTCTCGGCGGAGACATAGGGGTTGCCGTCGTGATCGCCGCCGATCCACGAGCCCGGCCGCAGCACCGCGCGATCCGGCAGGGACTGCCCGTACATCTCCCGCAGCTGCTGGGAGACGTGGGCGTTGAGGGCCGGGATCTCGTGGAGAAGGGAGAGCTTGTAGTAGCGAAGCCCCACTTCGATTTCATCCTCAATGCGCGGGCGCGCGACGCGGATGAGCGCGGTCTGCCAGAGGATCGTCATGCGACGGCGGATATCCCGGTCGATCGCGGCGAGCCGGCTCTGCGTCCGGGCGGTGTCCGGCCCTTCGAGGAGCTGGTGGCGCTGCACCATGAGCTCCGTGATGTGCTTCTGCGCGTCAAAGACGGTCCGGCGGCGGGTCTCCGTCGGGTGCGCGGTGAGGACCGGGGCGACCTCCATGCGCGGCAGCACGTCGCGCACCTGCTCGGCAGTGACCTTGGAGTCGATGAGCTTGCGCCAGGTGGCGTCGAGCGTGGAATCCGGGGCGGGCAGTCCCGCGTCGAGGTGGGCGATGCGCGAGCCTTCGTCGTGGAGGTCCTCGACGAGGTTCGTCATGAGGGCGAAGGTGCAAAAAGCGCGGATGACCGGGTTGGCCTTGCGGGGATCGATGTCGCGGAACATGTCGACGAGCGCCGACATGTCCTTGTTCCCGCGAGCGATATCGAAGGCGAGACTGCGGGCGTTTTCGACCCGATCGAAGGTCTCCGTGCCCTCCTGCTCACGGATAATGTCACCTAAAACGGCGCCGAGATAGCGAATATCATCATTTAACTGGTCATAATCTGCCACAAGAGAAAACCTTTCTACCTGCTACGTATCAGGCCTGACACGCCGACGGCGCCGGCGGGGACATCCCCACCCGGCGCCGTCGGACGAAGGTGAAACTAAGAGGATAGCTTATGCCAGCGGGCCTGCGGCATTGGCCGCGAGCTTGGCGAACGCTTCCCCATCGAGGGAGGCCCCACCGACGAGGCCGCCGTCGACATCGGGCTGGCCGACGATGTCCGCCACCGTCTCGGCCTTCACGGAACCGCCGTAGAGGATCCGCATGCCCTGGGCCACCTCCTCGTTCGCGATCTCGGCGATGACGCCGCGGATCGCGTGGCACACCTCCTGGGCGTCCTCAGCGGAGGCCACCTTGCCGGTGCCGATCGCCCAGACGGGCTCGTAGGCGATGACGGTCCGGGAGAGCTCCTCGGCGCTAAGGCCGGCGAGGGAGGCGCGGGTCTGCTCGGTCACGAAGGAGACGTGCTCCCCCTTCTCGCGGATCTCGAGGGCCTCGCCCACGCAGACGATGGGGCTCATGCCCTTGTCCAGCGCGGCCTTGGCCTTCTCAGCGACGAGCTCGTCCGTCTCGTGGTGGTACTGACGACGCTCGGAGTGGCCGACGACCACCCAGGTGCAGCCCAGTCGGGAGAGCATCTGCGCGGAGACCTCACCGGTGTAGGCGCCGGACTCGTGGGTCGAGACGTCCTGCGCACCGTAGGTGATCTGCAGCTTGTCGCCTTCGACGAGGGTCTGCACGGAGCGGATGTCCGTGAAGGGCACCGTGAGCGCCACGTCGACCTTCTCGTAGTACTCCTTGGGCAGGGTGAAGGCCAGCTTCTGCACGGACTTCATGGCCTCGAGGTGATCGAGGTTCATCTTCCAGTTGCCAGCGATAAGCGGTTTACGTGCCATGACAGGAAAGTCCTTTCTCTTCAGCCAGTCTTAAACCTGCAGAACAGCGACGCCGGGCAGCTCCTTGCCCTCGAGGAACTCGAGGGAGGCACCGCCGCCGGTGGAGATGTGGGAGAAGCCGTCCTCGTCAAGGCCCAGGGTGCGGACCGATGCGGCGGAGTCGCCACCGCCGACGACGGAGAAGCAGCCATTGGTGCGGGTGGCGTCGATGATGGCCTGCGCCAGGCCGCGGGTGCCCTCGGCGAAAGCCTCCATCTCGAACACGCCCATCGGGCCATTCCAGAACACGGTCTTGGAGGTGGAGAGAACGTCGGCGAAGACCTTCACGGTCTCCGGGCCCACGTCGAGGGACATCCAGCCCTCCGGGATGCCGTCGAGGTCAACGACCTTGTTCTCCGCCTGAGCGTCGAATTTCTCCGCGGCGATGAGGTCGACGGGGAGAACGATCTTGTCCCCGTAGCGCTCGAGCAGGTCGCGGCAGGTGTCCACCATTTCCTCCTGGAGGAGGGAATTCTGGACGTCGTGGCCCTGAGCCTTGAGGAAGGTGTAGCACATGCCGCCACCGATGATGAGGTGGTCAGCCTTGCCAGCAAGGGCCTCGATGACGCCGAGCTTGTCGGAGACCTTGGATCCGCCGAGAGCGACGACGTAGGGCTTCTCCGGCTGAGTTGCCACGTTGTGGAGGACGGACACCTCCTTCTCGACGAGTTTGCCGGCGTAGGCCGGGAGACGACGGGCAACGTCGTAGACGGAGGTCTGGGCGCGGTGGACAACGCCGAAACCATCGGAGACGAAGGCGCCGCGATCAGCAGCGAGAGCGACGAGCTGATCAGCGAATTCGGCGCGCTCCTCCTCCTTCTTGGAGGTCTCGCGCGGGTCGAAGCGGACGTTCTCAAGCAGGAGGACGTCACCATCGTTGAGGCCGTTGGCGCGCTCGTGGGCATCCTCGCCGACGACGTCGCTCGCGAGGGCGACGTACTGCCCGAGGGCCTCACTCAGGGCCTCAGCGACCGGCTTGAGGGAGAACTTCGGGTTGACCTCACCCTTCGGGCGGCCGAGGTGCGCCATGACGATGACCTTCGCGCCGCCCTCGATGAGCGCCTTGAGGGTGGGCAGGGAGGCAGTAATACGACCCGGATCGGTGATCTCACCGGCGTCGTTGAGCGGGACGTTGAAATCCGAGCGCACCAGAATGTGGCGGGACTCGACGCCCTCATCCAGCAAATCCTGAAGCTTGTGGAGAGCCATGTTCTCAGTAACTCCTTGAATCACTAAAGGTTGAGGTAGAGATATACCGCGACGCGGGGCAGGATCATCTCCCTTCCCGGGTCGCGGTACATCGTCATCACTGTCGTTGACGGTGATGGATTAGAGCTTGGAAGCAACCAGCTCGGTCAGACGGAGCAGCTGGCAGGTGTAGCCCCACTCGTTGTCGTACCAGGACACAACCTTGACCTGGTTGCCGATGACCTTGGTCAGGCCGGCGTCGAAGATGGAGCCGTGGGAGTCGGTGACGATGTCGTGGGACACCAGCGGATCCTCGCTGTAGCCGAGGGTCTCGCCCATCTCACCAGCAGCAGCCTCCTTGATGGCGGCGTTGACTTCCTCCACCGTGACCTCCTTGGAGGCGGTGAAGGTGAGGTCAGTGGCGGAGCCGGTGATGACCGGGACGCGCAGAGCGTAGCCGTCGAGCTTGCCCTTGAGCTCCGGGAGAACCAGAGCGACAGCCTTGGCAGCACCGGTGGAGGTCGGGACGATGTTCACAGCGGCGGCGCGGGCACGACGGAGGTCCTTGTGCGGAGCATCGTGCAGACGCTGGTCACCGGTGTAGGCGTGAACGGTGGTCATGAGGCCACGCTCGATGCCGAACTTGTCGTTGAGGACCTTGGCCATCGGGGCCAGGCAGTTCGTGGTGCAGGAGGCACCGGAGATGACGTTGTGCTTCTCCGGGTCGTAGTCCTGGTGGTTGACGTTGTAAACGAAGGTGGCGTCCTCGTTCTTCGCCGGAGCGGAAATGATGACCTTCTTCACGGTGCCGCCGAGGTGAGCCTTCGCAGCGTTGGCATCGGTGAAGAAGCCGGTGGACTCGATGACGACGTCAACCTCGTGGGCGCTCCAGTCGAGGTTCTGCGGGTCGCGCTCAGCAGAAACCGCGATACGCTTCCCACCCACGGTGATGGATTCCTCGTCGAACTCGACATCCTCGCTCAGCTTGCCAAGGATGGAGTCGTACTTGAGGAGGGTGGCAAGGGTCTTGTTGTCGGTGAGGTCGTTGACCGCGACAACCTCGAGGTCATCGCTGCGCTGCAGCACGGCCCGGAAGAAGTTACGGCCGATGCGGCCAAAGCCATTAATACCGACGCGAGTGGTCACAGTAGATCTCCTCTGTCTCGGGTTTCTCTTTCTGGGGGAGCCGAACTCCCTCACGCCCTGAAGTGTACCGACGCGAGAGAGAACGTGCATGGGATTTTCTCCACATATCCCCATAGATTCCAACAGGAACGGGCACGAACGGGCGCCTCCGCTCGCAATCCCCACAGTTTCCCCTGGGCGAACGCCCCCTTCTCCCCCACCCTTACGTCCATTTACCCCCGAATGGAGTGTCTCCACCCCAAGAAACATCCTCTGCACCCCCAAAGGATCTCGTGGCGCGCGGCGCCCCTACGGCGGGATGTGATGCTGCACACATTGCCGGATTAGTCGCGGGGAACGGCCGCCCTCGTGTCGGGAATGCCCATGTCGGCGGCGTGACGGTCCGCCATGGAGAGGAGCCTACGGATCCGTCCCGCCACGGCATCCTTAGTCAGCTGAGGGTCGGATAGGCGACCCAGCTCCTCGAGCGAGGCATCCTGATGCTGGATCCGCAGATAGCCGGCCTCCGCAAGGTGCTCCGGCACATCCTCGCCAAGAATGTCGAGGGCCCGGGTTACTCGCGCTGCGGCGACCTCCGCCGCCCGGGCGGAACGGCGCAGGTTGGCGTCGTCGAAATTGGTCAGCCGAGCCTGGTTGTGGCTCTCACGGCTGCGCAGCTTCTCCTCCCAGACCATGCGGGTGACGTGGGCACCCATGCGGCTAAGAAGCGCGCCGATGGCGTCGGGCTCTTTCACCAGGACCTTGTCGATCCCGCGACTCTCCCGCGGCTTGGCACTCATGCCCAGGCGCCGCGCGCAGCCCACCAGCGCCAGGCCCGCCTCCATGCACGGGGCGTTCACCTCGATGCTCGTGCTCCGGCCCGGCTCCACGAGCGTGCCGGAGGCGATAAATGCTCCGCGCCAGGCCGCCTCGATGTCAACGATGTCCCCGGAGATGACCTGAGGGGGCAGGCCGATCACCCGGTGCCCCGCCCGGGTCACCAGCCCCAGCTTGCGGACAAGTTCCGTGCTGCGGTCCGAGACCTCCACCCGATAGGCGGGGTCGCGACGCTCGTGAGAATGCCCCGGCAGGCCCCGGAGGGCGCAGGGAATATCGAGGAAATCGCGGATGAGGCTCACGAGGCGCTCGGCGGCGGCCGCGCGCGAAAACTCCGCGCTCACCTCGACGGCACCCTGGACCACATCGACGCTCCCCGCGAAGCGGATGAGCGCCGCGATCTCCGCCGCCCGCGCCGACTGCTGCGGCGGCCTCACCTTCACGAGCTCGTCAATCACCTGCGTCGTCAACGTCATGACGTCCTCCCCTCGCTCTTCTCCTCGCTCCACTCCGTCCAGATCCGGCGCAGCGCATCCGACAAGCGCTGCGGGCAGTGCCGGTCCGTAAACCGACCCCGATCATCCTCTTCGCGCACCGGCGCATAGGACACGGTGGCGCCCAAGGCACGCGCGGCGCGCTCGACGTGGCTGCGCTCGCTCGGGGAGGTCACCACGTCCTCATCGATGAGAATCCGATCCACCTGGAGTCTCGGCGCATGCTGGGTGAGCATGTGAATGTGGCGCTCCGCCGTGAAGCCCGAGGTCTCACCCGCCTCCGGGGTGAGGTTGAGGATCACGACCTTGAGCGCGGGGCTCGCAGAAATGGCCTCCACCACCGAGGGGATGAGGAGGTGCGGGATGACGCTGGAGAACCACGAGCCCGGCCCCAGCGTGAGAAGATCGCACTCCCCGATAGCCGCGAGCGCCTCCTGGCAGGCCACCGGCCGGTCCGGAATGATCCGCACGCGGCGCACCTGGCCCACCGTGGAGGCCACCGCCACCTGGCCGCGCACGGTGCGCATGATGCGCGGATCCTCGTCGAGGCCAGAGACGTCAGCCTCCATGTCCAGCGGCTCCGTGCACACGGGGAAGACTCGGCCGGCGGAGCCGGTGAGCTCCCCAATGGCGTCGAGGGCGGCGAGTTCATCGCCAAGGACCTCGTTGAGGCCGGCGATCATGAGGTTGCCGACGGCATGCCCGGCGAGAGCCCCGTGCCCACCGAAGCGGTGCTGAAGGGTGCGCGCCCAGAGCTGGCCGCGTTCGTCGTCTCCGGCGAGGGCGGCGAGGGCCATGCGCAGGTCCCCCGGCGGGATCTGGGAGAGTTCTCGACGCAGCCGGCCGGAGGATCCGCCGTCGTCGGCGACGGTCACCACCGCGGAGATGGTCTCCGGCGAACACAAACGTGCCGCGCAGAGAGTCTGGTACAGGCCGTGCCCGCCGCCCAGACACGCCATGCTGCGCAGTGAGGAGGGCAGGGCAGAAGAAGAGGAATGCTCAACCATGATGAAAACTCAGCCGCCTTCCTAGTGTCGAGCAATGTCCCGGTGGACGACGTTGACGTCCAGGCCGTCGATCATGCGCAGGCGGCGGCCCACCTCCTCCGCGACCGCGACCGAGCGGTGGTGCCCACCCGTGCAGCCGACGGAGAGGGTGATGAAGTTCTTCCCCTCGTGGCGGTAGCCGGGGCGCATGGTGTCGAACATCGAGAGGAGGTCCCGGATGAAGGGCTCGGCCCCCTCCTGGCTGAGCACGTAGTCCGAGACGGCTTCATCCGTGCCCCGGAAACGGCGCAGCTCAGGCACCCAATAGGGGTTCGGGAGGAATCGGACGTCGACCGTGACGTCACTGTCCGGCGGGGCCCCGTGCTTGAAGCCGAAGGATTGCACCGTGACGTGCTGGTGGCCGCGCTGCATCGTGGCGAAGCTCTGCTCAATGGCTCGGCGCAGGTCGTGCACGGAGAGATCGGAAGTGTCAATGACGATGTCCGCGCACTCCTTGATCTCCGAGACGGAGAGCCGCTCGCGGTGAATCCCCTCGTTGAGGGTGTCCCCCGCCTGGAGCGGGTGCACCCGGCGGACGGAGTCGAAGCGCTTGATGAGCACGTCGTCGCGAGCCTCAAGGAAGAGGATCGTGGGGCCCAGGCCGCGCGCGCGGAGCTCGTCGAGAGTCTGGAGCATACTGCCCGGGAACATGCGCGCCCGGACGTCCGTCACCACAGCCACCCGGTCCACGGGCGAGTCCTCCCGCGCGCAGAGCTCAAGGAGATCGAGGATGAGCTGGGAGGGCAGGTTGTGGGACACATACCAGCCGTGATCCTCCATCACGCGCGCCGCGCTGCTCAAACCGGCGCCCGACATCCCGGTGATAAGGACGGGAGGTTGGCTGAAACGGGTGTCCCGGACAGGGTGATCCTGCTGGCTGTTGGTCATGCCCACTATCCTAACGGGCAGCCCGGACATGAGCCCTCCCGCCCGCCCTCACTCAGGAGGCCGCCCCGTCACGAGCAGCGGATTCGGGGTGAAGGGCGCGCCAGACCTTCTCCGCCAGCACAGGGCCAAAGCCCTTAACCTCAGCGATGTCCTCCACGCTCGCCTTCTTCAGCCGCGCCACCGACCCAAAGTGCTGGACAAGAGCACTGCGCCTCGAGGCGCCCAACCCCGGGATGGAATCCAGCTGGGAGTGGCGCATGCGCTTGCTGCGCTGCTGTCGGTGGTAGGTGATGGCGAAGCGGTGGGCCTCATCGCGGATGTGTTGGAGCAGGTAGAGGCCCTGGGACTGGCGCGGCAGAATAAGCGGCTCCTCCTCGCCGGGCAGCCAGACCTCCTCCAGTCGCTTCGCCAACCCGATGAGGACGACGTCGTGCACCCCCAGCTCGTCGAGAACATCCTGGGCGGCGTTCACCTGGGGCGCCCCGCCGTCGACGATGAAGAGCTGCGGGGCATAGGCGAAGCGGCGGTGATCGGTGGACATTTCCTCCACGCGCTCGTCGCTGAAGGTGCTGCCGTCGAACTCCTCGGCCTCCGGGACCGCGAGCTTGTCCTTCGTGTAGCGGAGGAAGCGCCGCCGCGTCACCTCCGCGATGGAGGCGACATCGTTGGAGTGCCCCTCGCCCGCGGCCTCCTTGATGCGGTAGCGGCGGTAGTCCGCCTTCTTCGGCGCCCCGTCCTCAAAGACCACGAGTGAGGCCACCACGTCCGTGCCCTGGATGTGGGAGATATCGGTGCACTCAATGCGCAGCGGAGCCGCGTCCATCTCCAGCGCGTCCTGAATATCCTGCAGCGCCGCCGAGCGCGCCGTGAGGTCCCCGATTCGACGCAGCTTGTGCTGCTTGAGGGCCTCGCGGGCATTGTTCTCGACGGTGTCAGCCAGCGCTCGTTTGTCCCCGCGCTGGGGGACGCGCAGGTCCACGGCGGCGCCGCGGCGCTCGCTCAACCAGGCGCGGATGTCCTCGGTGTCCGTGGGCAGCACGGGGACAAGGATCTCGCGCGGGATGACGTGGGTCCGCGCGTGCTGCTCGTGGGACTCGTGGTCCACACCTCGGCGCTCGATGAGCTCCTCATCCTCCTGAGCCTCGGCGGCGGCGCGCTCGATGGCGTCACCATAAAACTGCAGGAGGAAGTTCTGGACGAGGGCCGGCAGGGCGGGGTCCTGCTCCCCCTCGGGCACGGGGCCGGTATCGGTGGCCTGGTCCCCTGCCTTTTCCACCACCCAGCCGCGCTGGGCGCGAATCCGCCCTTCGCGCACCTGGAAGATCTGCACCGAGGCCTCGAGCTCATCCGAGCAGATCCCGATGAGGTCGGCGTCGGTCCCATCCCCCAGCACGACGGCCTGCTGCTCCATAACCTTGTGGATGGCGTGGAGGTCATCGCGCAGCCGGGCGGCCCGTTCAAAGTCCAGTTCCTCCGCGGCCTTCTCCATGTCCCGGGTGAGCGAGCGGGTGACGGCGTCGGTCCGGCCGGACATGAAGGACACGAGGCCGTCGACGATCTGGCGGTGCTCCTCCTCGCTCACGCGACCGACGCACGGCGCCGCGCACTTGTCGATATAACCGAGCAGGCAGGGACGCCCGAGCGTCTCGTGCCGGTGCAGAACCCCCGCGGAGCACGTGCGCATGGGGAAGACGCGGGTGAGCAGGTCGAGGGTTTCGCGGACCGCCCAGGCGTGGGAATAGGGCCCGAAGTAGCGCACTCCTCGACGGCGGGGCCCCCGATAGAAGAACGCGCGGGGAAAGCGCTCCCGCACAGAGACCGCAAGCGAGGGATAGGTCTTATCATCGCGGTACTTGACGTTGTAGCGGGGATCGAACTTCTTAATCCAGGTGTATTCCAGCTGGAGGGCCTCCACCTCGCTGGCCACCACGGTCCACTCCACGCTGGAGGCGTGAAAGACCATCTGCCGGGTGCGGGGGTGCAGCTGGGTGACGTCCTGGAAGTAATTGGAGAGGCGGGCGCGAAGGTTCTTCGCCTTGCCCACGTAGATGACCCGTCGCTCGGGGTCGCGAAACTTATAGACGCCCGGCTGCGTCGGAATGGTTCCGGCAGCTGGGCGGTAGGTCTGTGGATCAGCCACGACGGAGGCTCATCACTCCTTCGGCATGTAGGCGGACTCCAGGCGGCGGAACTCCTCGACCGCTTTGATCGCTCGCACCCCGTCCATCGACTGGATGGCCCACAGGGGAACATACTCAAAGTCAGGAAGCTCCAGCAGTGCCATCCGGCTGCCCTTGGGGAAGCGCAGCCCGTAGATCACCGACCACGGGTAGAAACGGGTGCCGATGATGTTGCGCACCTGCACCCCATCCTCGTTCGCGCGCACGCGCGGGCGGAGGAAGGCCAGCAGAGCGAGAATCGCGATGACGATACCAACCCCCAAGAAGGCCCACTTATCCACCGCAGTGAGGGCCAAACCCGTGCTCCCCTTGTCCACGACGAGCGACATCCCCAGGTGCACCGCCAGCACCACCACCGCCAGCACGATCGCCACCACGCGGAGGGCCGGGGACGAGGCCTCGAACTCCCAGGGCTTCGTCGTCGTCAACGCGGCATCGGCGGCGGTGTACACCTGGCGATCAGCGTCGGAAACGGAGTAGCTCTTCGTCGGCTTCTTTTCAGGCTTGTTCGTCACGTAGACCTACTTTACTCATCGCGCATGTCGCGGAGGAGACACGCCGTGTGGAGGGCGGCGATCATCGCCTCGGCACCCTTGTCCTCCAGGGAGTCCGGGAATCCCGCGCGCTCCCGGGCCTGCTCCTCGGTGTAGGTGGTGAGCACCCCATTGCCCACGGGGGTAGAGCTATCGAGCGCGATCCGGGTGAGGCCCTGCGTCACAGAATCGCAGACATAGTCGAAGTGCGGGGTGCCGCCCTGGATAACGCAGCCGAGCGCCACCACCGCGTCGTTGACCTCCGCCGCCTCCTGGACGACGACCGGCAACTCCAGCGCCCCGATGACGCGGTAGGCGCTCACGTCCGCATGGCACTCCCGCGCCGTCTCGATGGCTCGACGGTGCAGCTGGCCGCAGATCTCCTCATTCCACGAGGACGTCACGACGGCCACGCTGAGCCCCGTCGCGTCAACATAGTGGACTCCGGGTAAGCCTTCTTTACTCATGCTTCTCCTTGATATGCCGCAGATGTGCCGCATCCCAGCGCGCCACCGAGGGGAGGTCATGCCCCATGCGATCGCGCTTCGTCCTGAGATAACGGATGTTGTCCTCATTGGGCTCCAGGTCGATGGGAACCCGGCCGGCCACGCTCACCCCGTGCCCGTGGAGGGCGTGATGCTTATCGGGGTTGTTGCTCATGAGCTTAATAGAGTGAATCCCCAGGTCACGAACGATCTGGATGGCCGCCGAGTACTCCCGGCTATCCGCCGGCAGCCCCTGTTCGAGGTTCGCGTCGACGGTGTCCGCCCCCTCGTCCTGGAGGCGATAGGCCCGCAGCTTCGCCATGAGGCCGATCCCGCGTCCCTCCTGGCCGCGCAGGTAGACGATGACGCCCCGGCCGCGCTTGTGGATTGCCCGCATGGACTCGTGGAGCTGCTCGCCGCAATCGCAGCGTCGGGAACCAAAGACGTCCCCGGTGAGGCACTCCGAGTGGACGCGCACCCACACGTCCCCGGCATCGGGGGCGCTGACATCACCGCAGACGAGGGCGATGTGCTCCAGGCCCGTGATGGTGTTGCGGTAGCCGATCGCGCGAAACTCGCCATAATCGGTGGGAAGGCGCGTCTCTGCCACGCGCTCCACCTGGATCTCGTTCTCGCGGCGCCAGTGAATGAGCTGCTCGATGGAGATCATATGCAGGCCATGGCGGTCGGCGAAGGCGCGCAGCTCCGGGGCACGGGCCATGTCCGTGGGGTCCTTCTCGCTGACGATCTCGCAGAGCACCCCCGCCGGGCGCAAGCCGGCAGCGCGGGCGAGATCAACGCTCGCCTCCGTGTGCCCATCACGCACGAGGACGCCTCCCGGGCACGCCTGCAGCGGCACCACGTGCCCCGGCCGGGTGAACTCCCCGGGGGTCGACGTCGGGTTAGCCAGCCGCAGGATCGTCTCGCAGCGGGAGCGCGCCGAGATGCCCGTCGTGCCGGTCGCGGCGTCGACGGTGATGGTGTACGCGGTGCCGCGAACATCCTCGTTGCGGGCCACCATGGGCGGGAGGTTGAGCCGCGCCGCGTCCTCCCTCTCGAGGGGGACGCAGATGTAGCCGGAGGTGTATCGCACCATGAACGCCACGAGCTCGGGGGTGGCCTTCTCTGCCGCGAAGATGAGGTCCCCCTCGTTCTCGCGGCCCTCGTCGTCCACGACCACCACCGCCCGGCCAGCAGCGATATCGGCGATGGCCTCCTCGACGCTGTCTAAGCGCACAGAACTCGACTGTTCTTCTCTCACCGTGCCCACCCTAGTCAGTCGTTCCCTCAGCGAACGGCCGGGGGTAGCTCTCCGCGGAGAGCAGCCGTTCCACGTATTTACCGAGCACATCGACCTCGACGTTCACCCGGTCACCGACCTGCAGTTCCCCATGGGTGGTCTCGGCGAGAGTCGTCGGGATGAGGGAGACCTCACACCAGTCCTCCCCCACGGCGCTCACGGTGAGCGAGGTGCCGTTGAGCGCGAT
Source organism: Corynebacterium uropygiale (assembly GCF_021568315.1). Taxonomy (GTDB): domain Bacteria; phylum Actinomycetota; class Actinomycetes; order Mycobacteriales; family Mycobacteriaceae; genus Corynebacterium; species Corynebacterium uropygiale. The sequence goes on along the minus strand of NZ_JAKGSI010000002.1, from coordinate 364,504 downwards.
CGATCCCTGCGGGACAACATAGCGCCGGTATGCGGCGGGCAGCGCGAAGCGCAGGACGTCCCACTGCTCGGTGTGCTGCCGGCTGATCAGCTCCGCGGTGGTGTCCACATGCCCCTGGACGATGTGCCCACCGAGCCTCCCGCCCACGGCCAGGGCCGGCTCGATATTCACGCGGTCACCCGGCTGGAGGCTTCCGAGCGTCGTGAGGTCGAGGGTCTGCTTCATGCAATCAGCAGTGAAGGTATCCCCCTCCGTCGACGTCACGGTCAAGCACACGCCGTTGACCGCGAGGGAGTCGCCGAGGTGGGCGTCGTCGAGCACCCCGGGGGCCTTGATGCGAAGCTGGATCGACTCCTCGCCGGAGATGATCTCCTCGATGCTGCCGATGGCCGTCACTATTCCGGTGAACATGCGGGATTCCTTTCTTCGTCCCGGTCGAGGGTGAGCTCCCACAGGATGTCCTCACCCACCTGATGGAGAGATCGTTGGTGCAGTCGCGTGGCCTCGGCGAGGGTCCGGGCAAGGGGGCGGCAGAGCGTCCCGCGCCCCTCACCAAGAAGGAGCGGCGCGACGTAGACCTGGAGGGCATCAGCCAGGCCCTCCTCGAGAAAGCTCGTGAGAAGGCCGGCCCCGCCGTCGACGAGGACATCCCGCGCACCCTCCTCCCAGAGCGCCGCGAGCGCCGCCGCGGGCGAATCATACTGCTCAAAACCCAGACGATGGAGGTTGCTGGTCCGCTCAGGATCGAGGGACCGCCTCCCGATGACCACCCGGCGAGGCTGCCGCTCCAGCAGCTCCCCTTCCGGGGTTCGCGCCGTCAAGGAGGGGTTATCGGCCAGCGCCGTGCCCGTGCCGATAATGATGGCATCGCGCCGGGCGCGGTCCCGATGCACCCAGGCGCGGGCCTCCAGCCCGGTGATCCACTGGCTCGTGCCGTCCGGCGCGGCGGTGAAACCATCGAGGGTTTGCGCACACTTCAGCGTGACGTGCGGCCGGCCGAGCGCCATCGCGCGCAGCCACGGGCGCAGGGTGGGCACCTCGACGTCGAGCCGATGCACCTCCATCCCCTGCTGGCGCAGCCACTCCGCGCCGCCGGCGGCAGGGGGCGTGGCGTCCTCATGGGCGTAGTAGAGCGTACGGATACCCGCCCCCAGGAGGGCATGGCTACACGGTCCCGTCCTCCCCACGTGATGGCAGGGCTCGAGGGTGACGACGGCCGTCCCCCCGCGCGCCCGCTCCCCCGCGGCGCGCAGGGCCATCACTTCCGCGTGGGGCCCGCCGGGCGGTTGGGTGGCGCCCACTCCCACGAGTTCACCCTCGGCGGAGAGGATGGCCGCCCCGACGGGAGGGTTCGGGCTCGTCGTCCCTACAACCTGCTCAGACGCGGCGATGGCCGCCTCCAAGGCGGCCATCACGGTAGGGGGATTAGTCATGGTGTTCAGCGTTCCGGGCGCCCGCTGCGAGGGCACGCAGGGTCCGAATCTCCTCGTTGGGGTCCTCCGCACCGTACACGGCGGAGCCCGCCACGAAGGCATCGCACCCGGCCTCGGCAGCCTGCTCGATGGTTGCGGCGCCGATCCCGCCGTCGATCTCAATGGTCACATCGAGCCCGTTGGCATCAATGACGGCGCGGAGAGTGCGGACCTTATCCAGCTGATCCGGCATGAAGGACTGCCCGCCGAAGCCCGGCTCCACGGACATGACGAGCACCTCATCGACGTGTTCGAGGACGTGGAGGTAGGGCTCAATCGGCGTGCCCGGGCGCAGCGAGAAGCCAGCACGCACCCCGTGGCTGCGGATCTGCTTGGCCACCTTGACCACGTCAGAGACAGCCTCCACGTGGAAGATAATGCAGTCTGCCCCCGCCTTGACGTAGGTCTCAATCCACCGCTCCGGGTTCTCGATCATGAGGTGGACGTCGAGAACCTTGTCCGTGATCTGGTCAACAGTGGCGGTGATCCCTGGTCCGAAGGACAGGTTGGGAACAAAGTGGCCATCCATGATGTCCACGTGGATCCAATCGGCCTCCGGGACCCGCGCGATCTCCTCGCCGAGGCGGGAGAAATCGGCAGCAAGGATCGACGGCGCAATGATGGGGGCAGCACTCATACCGTTTAGTGTAGCCGGACTAGTCTGTCCGACGAAGTGCGGCAAAGAACATGGCGTCCGTGCCATGGCGGTGCGGCCACAGGGTCACCGAGAGGTGATCGCCTACCCCGGGCATGGCGACGGGCAGAAGCTCCTGGGCATTGAGTTCCGTCGCCCCGGTCTCCGCCACCGCGCGGTCGACGATATCGCGGGTTTCCCGCAGGTCAGGCGAACACGTGGAATAGACGACGACGCCACCCGGGCGCACCAGTCTCAGCGCCGAGCTCAGGAGCTCCCACTGCAGGGCAGTAAGCTCCGCGATGTCGGACTCCTTCTTCCGCCACCGGGCCTCCGGCCGGCGCCGCAGCGAGCCGAGGCCCGAGCACGGCGCATCGACGAGCACCCGGTCATAGCCGCCGGGCAGATCGGGGTGACGCCCATCCATCGTGTGGACGGTGACGGGGAGCCCAGTCACGGCGTGGCGGATGAGCGTGCTCCGGTGCTCGGAGACCTCCACCGCGTCGACGTGCGCCTGCTCAATGCGGGCCAGCGCCCCCATGAGGGCCGCCTTGCCGCCGGGGCCCGCGCAGAGGTCGAGCCAGCGGCCGCCGTCGTCGCCCTCGAGAGGGGCCTCGACGAGAGCCCGGGCGATGAGCTGCGAGCCCTCGTCCTGCACCGCGGCCATGCCCTCTTTCACGGCGGGGATATCCCCGGGCGCGCCGCCCGGAAGGTAGACCGCGTAGGGCGAATAGCGACCGACCTCGCCGCCGCAGCTGAGCGCCAGCTCCTCGGCGGTGATTTCCCCGGGCCGGGCGGCAAGGTGGACCGTCGGGCGCTGAGAGTCCGCCTCGAGGGCAGCCTCCAGGTCACCGAGACCCAGGACGCGGGAGAAAGAGTCCGCGATCCAGCGCGGGTGGTGATAGCGAAAAGCAAGAGCATCGATCTCCCCCGCGGGGCACAGCGTGTCCAGCCACCACTCACGTGGGTGGCGAGAGATCTCGCGGAGAATCGCGTTGGCAAAGCCCCGCACCCGCTGAGAGGCCATGGAACCGACGATGGTCACGCTCGTGTCCACGGCGGCGTGGGCATCCACCTTGGTGTACAGCAGCTGATAGGCGCCGAGGCGCAGGGCGTCGAGGACCAGCGGATCAATGTCCCGGAGCGGGCGGGAGGAGCAGTGCTCGATGATGCGATCGAGCGTCCCCTCGGTGCGCAGGGTCCCGTAGGTGATCTCCGTCGCGAAGGCGGCATCCCGCCCATGCATCCGCCGATCTCTGAGAAGCGATGAGAGCGCGATGTTGCCATAGGCATCCTCCGCGTGAACAGCGCGGATGACCTCATAGGCCACGGCCCGCGCCTTGTCCACGCCCAGGGCGCGTCCCCTCTTCTCCGCGCGCACCGCCTGGGTGCGCTGGGCAGGGCTGCGACGGTCCTGGGCCTCCGAGCGCCCATCCCGCCGAGGCGAGCGCCGGGATCGGGAACGAAAACCACCACTCATGACAGCCACAGCTCCTCATCGGTGTGCAGGCCGCGGGCCCAGTCGCGGGCACCCATGCGACGCTTGCCGGGTGCTTGCACCTCGCTGAGGCGGACCGGGCGCGTGGCGGTACCCACAAACACGTCCTTCTTGGTCAGGCCGATCTGGCCCGGGCGAAGCTCACCGAGCGACTCCGGCACGGCGTCCTCCCTGCTCACGGGGGCGATCTTCAGGCGAGACTCCCCGAGCATCGTCCAGGCGCCGGGGCCTGGGGTGTGGGCGCGGATCTTCCGGTCAATGTCGAAGTCCGGCGCGTTCCAGTCGATGCGGGCATCCTCGACGGCAATCTTGGCCGCATAGGTGGCCTCTCCGCGCTGCGGCTGCGCCTCCAGCGTGCCGGCGTCGAGCCCATCCATCGTCGCGGCGAGAAGATCCGCGCCCGAGTAGGCGAGGCGGGTGAGGAGGTCATCGGCGGTGTCCTTCGGCCCGATCGGCTCCGTGACAGTCCCGAAGACCGGGCCCGTGTCCAGGCCCTCCTCGATGCGGAAGGTGGAGGCCCCCGTGATGTCATCGCCGTGAGCGATGGCCGCCTGCACCGGCGCCGCCCCACGCCAGGCAGGCAGCAGGGAAAAGTGCAGGTTCACCCAGCCGTGCGGGGCGACATCCAGCAGATCGGGAGTGATGAGCTGCCCATAGGCGACGACGGGGAGGCAGTCCGGGGCAAGCTCGCGGAGGCGCTCACGCAGCTGCTCACCATCCTCAGTGCCGGGTTTGAGGCTTCGGGGAGTAAGGACCTCAATCCCATGCTCCTCCGCGCAGGCCTTCACCGGCGAGGGGCGCAGGCTTCGGCCTCGCCCGCGCTGGGCGTCGGGCCTGGTGAGGACCGCGAGGACCTCGTGCTCCGACTCGATCAATCTGCGCAGCGCGACGACGGCGGGCTCCGGCGTCCCTGCAAAAACTAGACGCATGCCTTCCGGCACTCCTTCCCCAGAGTGGTGTTTAGCTGTTGAACCAGGGTGCGACGCGGATCTCCGCCATCGCCCGGCGACGCGCCTCGGGGCGGAGCCGGCGAAGGAACAGGATGCCGTCGAGGTGGTCCGTCTCATGCTGGATGCACCGGGCCATGAGGCCCTCGGCCTCCATCTCGATGGGGTTGCCGTCCCGGTCCTGGCCGGTCACGCGGACCCGGTCGAAGCGCTCGACATCCTCCTGGATGTCCGGGATTGACAGGCAGCCCTCCGGGCCGTCCTGGAGGTCCTGCCCCAGCGGCTCCCACACCGGGTTGACGATGTGCCCGCGGCTGCCACCATCCATGGTGCAGTCGAAGACGAAGACCCGGCGGGTGACACCCACCTGATTCGCCGCCAGCCCGACGCCCTGAGCAGCATCCATGGTCTCGAGCATGTCATCGATGAGCACGCTCAACGAGTGGTCAAATTCCGTGACCTTCTCCGCCTTGGTCGTGAGAACCGGGTCACCGAACAGGCGAATATCGCGAATAGTCATCGTGTGTTGAAATCTCCTCACTAGTAGTGGTGTCCATGCTATCCCCCACGAGTAGAATGTCGAGAATGACTGTACCAGCACGCGCGTTTGTCGTCGCCGGCTCTGAAGCCACAGGTGGGGCCGGCTTCCAAGTTGATCTCAAAACATTCCAGGAACTGGGCGTGGTGGGCGCAGGCGCACTGAGTTGCATCGTCGCCTTCGACCCCGCGAATTCCTGGGCACACCGCTTCCACCCCGTCGCCCCGGAGATCATCGCCGAGCAGATCGAGGCCGCCCTCGCGTGCCACGGTGAGGATGTCCTGGACACGGCAAAGGTCGGCATGCTCGGCACCCCGGAGACCATCGATGTGGTTGCCGAGGCCCTCCGCCAGCGCTCCTGGCGCCACCTCGTCGTTGACCCGGTCCTCATCTGCAAGGGCCAGGAACCGGGTGCTGCCCTCGACACCGACAATGCCCTCCGGGAGAAGATCCTCCCGCTGGCCACCGTCGTCACCCCCAACGTCTTTGAAGCCACGACGCTCTCTGGGATGGAGTCCATCCAGTCCGTCTCCGATCTCGAGGAGGCGGCCCGCCGCATCGGTGACAAGGGAGTTCCCTACGTCGTCGCGAAGGGCGGAGTAGAGCTGCCCGGAGAGGATGCCGTCGACGTCCTGTGGGACGGCTCCTCCATCACCCACTTCCGCCGGCCGAAGATCGGTGAGCAGCGCGTCTCGGGCGCCGGCTGCACCCTGGCTGCCGCGATTACCGCTGAGCTCGCGAAAGGCGCGGAGGTGGCGGATGCCGTCGAGACCGCCAAGGAGCTCGTCACCCACGGCATCGAACAGCGCCTCGCCTGCGGCACCCCCTTCGACGTCGTCTGGCAGGGCGCCGCACGCCTGTCCTAGGCCCCACGCGGGCCGGCCCCTAGCCGATCCGCAGCGGGTCCACCTGGATCCGCAGCGGACTATCATTCTTCCGCGCCGAGCGCGCGCTTCGCGCCGAACGCAGAGCCTGCCCCAGCTCGGAGCGCGGGCCCAGCGGGCAGCGCACCAGCACCCGCTGCGCCTCCCCGTGCACCGCGGCATCCCACTCCCCAGGGAGCGTCACCCCCGGCGGAAGGTCCACGGGCCCCAGAATCTCCGTCCCCTCGGGGAGGGAGACGCTCCTCACGAACTCACTGAGCGCCGAGCCCACCCCATCAATCGCGGCCATGTGGACCGCCGGGGGGAAGCGCGCCTCCCGCCGCTGCCGCAGCTCCCGGCTCGCAGCGCCGACGGGATCCCAGCTGAGAAAATCCTGCACCACGATCAACGCGTTATCCGCGACGACGACGACTTGCCCGCCCCGCTCGGCGGGCTCCACCCGCGCCGCCGCGTGACACCAGGAGTCGAAGGCCTTCTCCGTCGCCCGGACATCTTGGCGCCCGAGCAGCGCCCACGTATCCACAAGCACCGCCGCGCCAAAGTGCCCGTTCTCCGCGATCCTCGGCTCCGCCCCAGGCGTGCTGATGACGATGCTCCCCCGGTCCCGCACCTCATCGAGAACCCGGTTGCCGCCGGAAATCATGATGGGGACCCCGGGAAAGGCCGAGCCCAGCTCCTCGGCGGTACGCCCCGCACCGAGGACCACGGCGCGCAGAGCCGTCGAACCGCACTCCGGGCACGTGTAGTGGGTGTCGGGGCGGCCGCACCAGCGGCACGTCGGGATGGCCGGCCGCCCGGGCTGGGACTCCCGGAGTTCGAGCGGGCCGTTGCACGCGCGGCAGCGCGCCGGGGTGCGGCAGGAACCGCAGGCCAGGACGGGAATATAGCCCTTACGGGGGACCTGGACGAGCACCGCGCGGTCCCGGTCGATGGCCGCGCGCATGGCCTCAAAGGCGATCTTGGGCAGACGCGCCTGCCGGGCCCGCGGATCCCGCTGCAGCTCAAAATCGGAGTCCCCCACCGCACGGATCCACGGCGCAGTCTGGCGCAGCACCTCCCGCGGCGCGACGAGGTCATGCGCCCAGCCCGCCTCCACGAGGAGCTGGGTCTCCGCCGTGCGCGACCACCCTGCCGAGATAAACGCGCAGCCCTCCTGCACGCTGCGGGTGGTGAGGACTTCCCTCGCATGGGGATAGGGTGCGCGGGGATCGACGAGATTATCGTCCCCATCGTGGACGATGACCGCAAGCCGAAGGTCTTGGACGGGCGCGAAGGCCGCGGAGCGCGTCCCGATGACCAGACGCCCCTGCCCTGCCAACACGGACAGGAAGCGGCGATAGCGAGCCTGGGGCCCCAGCGCCGCGGTGAGCGTCGTGATGTGACGGGCGGCCACCCACGTGCGCAGGGCGCGTTCGAGGACGTCGACGTCGCGCTGATCAGGCACAACAATGAGCGCCCCGCCGCCATCAATGGCGACCTTGGCTGCCAGCGCGGCAATCGGTTCTGCCCAACTCTCCCCCGGCAGGACCTGCCAGGCGGCGCGGGCGGGCGCCCCGGCGAGCACGGAGTCCACGAAGGAGGGCCCAAAGCGATAGCTGCTCCACGCGGAGAGATCGGGCTCAGTGAGGCTGCCGAGCTCCGCCCATGGGGTGGAGATGTCGGAGTCTTCGGCGGAGGCGTGGCGGGACGGGATCGCCGCGCGGATGATGTCCGAGCGCACGCCCCCATAGCGGTCCGCGAGAGCCTCCACCAGATTGGCCGTCCGCTCTGGGTAGACCACCCACGGTGAGATCACGCGGTCGAGGTAGCGCAGCGACCCGGAGTGCTCCTGCTGCTCGGTGCGCTCGAGGAGGATGCCATCGACGAGCCGCCCCGAGAAACGGATGCGCACCTTCACCCCGGGCTGCGCCTCCTCATCGAGGTCAGAGGGCACAAGATAGTCGAAGGGGCGGTCGAGGTGTGCGATCCCCAGAAGCGGCAAAACCCGCGCCACCGGCAGCGATGATGCGGGGACGCGGGGTGAAGCCATGGGGAGGGATTATACCCCCTACACTCCAGCGGCGCGGCGGAGTTCCTCCACACGGTTGGTGTGCTCCCACGGGAGGTCCACATCCGTGCGACCAAAGTGCCCGTAGGCCGCGGTCTGCGCGTAGATGGGGCGCAGGAGATCAAGCTCGCGGATGATCGCCGCGGGGCGCAGGTCAAAGACCTTGTGGACGGCGTCCTGGATGGCGGTGTCGGTGAGGCCATTCTTCGCGGTGCCGAAGGTCTCGACGTACAGTCCCACGGGGGCAGCCCGGCCGATGGCGTAGGCCACCTGCACCTCGGCCTTGTCTGCGAGCCCGGCGGCCACAATATTCTTGGCCACCCAGCGCATGGCGTACGCAGCCGAGCGGTCTACCTTGCTCGGGTCCTTGCCGGAGAAGGCTCCGCCGCCGTGGCGGGCCATGCCGCCATAGGTGTCGACGATGATCTTGCGCCCGGTGAGCCCGGCATCGCCCATGGGCCCACCGACGATGAAGGAGCCAGAGGGGTTCACCAGCAGGGTGATGTCGCTCGTGTCCAGCGTGCCGATGATGTTCTCATCGCTGAGGACGTGGTTGAGGACGTGCTCGCGCAGCTGCTCGGCGAGCCACTTCTGGTCCACGGCATCGTCGTGCTGCGTCGAGATGACCACCGTGTCGATGGCGACGGGGCGATCATTCTCGTCATAGGCCAGGGTGACCTGGGTCTTGCCGTCGGGACGCAGATGGTTGACGATGCCCTCCTTCCGTACCTCGGTGAGGCGCCGGGCCAGGCGGTGCGCCAGCGCAATGGGCAATGGCATGAACTCGGGCGTCTCGTTGGTGGCGTAGCCAAACATGAGGCCCTGGTCACCGGCGCCGGCCTGGTCATCCGCGTCGTGCTGTTCCCCAGCGCGGACCTCCTGGGAGTTATCGACGCCCTGGCCGATCTCCACGGACTGCTCGCCGATCGCCACGTTGACGCCACAGGTCCGGCCATCGAAACCCATGTCCGAGGAGTTGAACCCAATGGACAGGAGTGTCTCGCGCACGAGCTGCGGGATCTCCACGTAGCCGCTGGTCCGGACCTCCCCCACGACGTGGACCTGGCCGGTCGTCACGAGCGTCTCCACCGCCACGCGGGCGTGCGGATCCTGGCCCAGCATGGCGTCGAGGATGGTATCCGAGATAGCATCACAGATTTTGTCGGGGTGCCCCTCGGTGACAGATTCACTGGTAAAGAGTCTCAATGCATCCATTCCCACTGGCAGTTCTTCCTTCTCAATCAACACTATCGGCACAGTCTACCCTGACATGATAGACCGAGCAGTCTACATTTGGCAACGGAATTGTTCAGCAATGATGTCTAACAGTTCGGCGGCCACTACCTGTTTACTCCCCTGCGCGATGGTCCGGCGCTCAGGACACTCCCCCTCCGGCCGACGAATGAGCGCCACGCCACCGTTTGTCGGCTGGCCAAAGACCTTATCGACGCCCACCTCATTGCACATGAGCACGTCACAGCCCTTCCGTCGGAGCTTAAGCTCCGCGAGCTCCACCGCACTATGAGAAGAATCACCCGTCTCTGCGGCGAAACCAGCAATGCGCACCCCGGGGCGCAGGCGTCCCGCCTCGCGCATTTCGACGAGGCCGCGGAGGATATCGGGATTCTCCACCAGCTCGATGGTGGACAGGGCGTCGTCGTCCCGCCCCTTCTTCATCTTGGCCTCCGCCACGCGAGCCGGTCGGAGATCCGCCACGGCGGCCGCCATGATGATGGCGTCCTGGGAGGCGGCGCGGGAGGACACGGCCTCGTGCATCTCCCGGGCACTGCGTGCGCGGATGAGCTCAGCGCCGGGAGGGACTGGGAGGTCCTCGGTGTCCGCGGCCACGAGGGTCACCGCGGCGCCACGCTGGACCGCGATCTCCGCAAGCGCCCAACCCTGGCGCCCGGAGGATCGGTTCCCGAGGAAGCGGACGGGGTCGAGGTTCTCCTGCGTGCCCCCGGCTGTCACGAGGAGGCTCCGCCCCTCCCAGTCCCGCCGCAGGGAGACGCCGGCCAGCACCGAGCGTGTGAGCTCCGCGATCTGCTCAGGCTCCGGGAGGCGGCCGGGCCCGGAGTCCCGGCCTGTGAGGCGCCCGTGCGCGGGTTCCAGGACGATGAGCCCCCGCTGGCGGAGGGTGGCGACGTTCGCCTGGGTGGCGGGATTCTGCCACATCTCGGTGTGCATGGCGGGGGCCAGGATGATCGGGCACGTGGCGACGAGCACCGTGGCGCTGAGGAGGTCATCCGCCCTCCCGGCGGCGAGCCGGGCGAGGAGGTCGGCTGTCGCCGGGGCGATGACGATGGCATCGGCCTGCTGCCCGATGTGAACGTGCTGGACCTCATCGACGGCCTCGAAGACCGTGGTGGAGACCGGCTGGCCGGAGAGCGCCTCCCACGTGGCCTCGCCAACAAAGCGGAGGGAGGCGGGCGTGGGGACCACGCGGACGCTATCGCCTCCCTCCGTCAAGGAGCGAACGAGGTGGCAGGCCTTATAGGCCGCGATGCCGCCGGCCACACCGACGACGATGCGCCGCGGAGCTGAAGTATTCATGGAGTCCTTTCCCAAACCCGAGCGGAGATGAGCGAGAACCCCCGCGAGAGGCACTGCACCTTCTCGCGGGGGTCTATTGAAGCGTCGTCACGTGAGCCTCGTGATCGCGCGTGCCTAGCGGCCTTCCTCGTGCTCGATCAAGCCTTCGTCGATCTCGCGGAGAGCCGTCGACAGCGGCTTCTCCCCCGGCTCCGGGGTCACGAGCGGGCCGACGAACTCAAACACGCCGTCATCAGCATCCTGGTAGTAGCTGTTGATCTGGCGGGCGCGCTTCGCGGCAAAGATCACCAAAGCGTACTTCGAGGATACTTTGTCCAGAAGTTCGTCGATCGGCGGAGAGGTAATGCCGACGGGCGGATCAAAAACGGCCTTCGTCCGCGAAGTCTCAGTACTCACCTTGGTCACTGTCACCTTTTCTTGACTACTTAGCTGTTCTGTGCCAGCAGAATATCACTGATCGAGGCCACCGCCTGATCCACATCCTCGTTGACGACGACGCGATCAAATTCATCCCGGGCGGCGAGCTCATTGCGAGCGGTCTCCAGCCGACGCTGGATGACCTCCTCGGTCTCCGTCCCGCGGCCGGTCAGCCGCTGGACGAGCTCGTCCCACGAGGGCGGGGCGAGGAACACGGTCGTCGCCTCCGGGAGCAGGGCCTTGATGGCCCGCGCTCCCACGATGTCGACTTCGACGAGGACCGGGCGCCCCTCCTCCAGGGCGGTTTCCACCGGCTTGGCCGGGGTTCCCGAACGCTGGAGGCCACCGTGGATATCCGCCCACTCCAGCATTCCGCCGTGGTCGATTTCCTGCTGGAATTGCTCGGGGCTGACGAAGAAATAATCCTCTCCATCGACTTCCCCGGGCCGCGGCTCGCGAGTGGTCATCGACACGCTGAAATACAGGTTGTCGATTTGTTGACGCAGCTGGTGAACCACCGTGGACTTCCCCACTGCCGAGGGGCCGACCAAGACGACAAGCCGGCCACGACGGGTCTCACCACAGGTCATCGTTAGTCCTCGCTGAAACCGAAGCGATCGAGGAGAGCGCGACGCTGCCGCTCACCCAGCCCACGCAGACGGCGGGTCGGAGCAATCTCGAGCTCCTCCATGATTTCCTTAGCCTTCACCTTGCCCACCTTAGGGAGGGCTTCCAGCAACGCAGAGACCTTGGTCTTGCCGATAATCTCGTCATCCTGGGCCTGGGCCAGGACTTCCTTGAGGTTGGTGCCGCCGCGCTTGAGCTTGTCCTTCAGCTCCGCGCGAGCCTTGCGGGCCTCAGCGGCCTTAGCGAGAGCTTCCTTGCGCTGCTCATCAGTCAACTTGGGAAGGGCCACGGGGATTCCTCCGATTCGTCTCGTTGAGTAGTTCTTCCTGGGGAGTGCGACCTAGCGCTATGACACACCATATCGCCGTCGAGTGCATGAACCTAGCACACATCTCCCACGTGTGGACGTTGGACCAGTCTAACACCGGTGTGGTTTAGATCCATGCTCCTGGCCGCCCAGAACGTTCGTCCTGGGCGATCCCCGGGAGTCTTAGAACAAAATACCAGCATATCGGGCTAGGCGCACATCCCTATGCAGGAAATTCCCTGCTAGCTTCCGCCACGGCGGCGCGGAGAGCCTCGACGTCCGGCCCCGCGCGGAGAATTCCCCGCGAGATGTTCGGAAATGCCAGGTGCTCCACGCCCGCGCAGATGCGCGCCACGTCCGCCGCCCCGGCCCCCTGGGCTCCCACGCCCGGGAGGAGGACAGGACCGCCGAGGTGCCCAAGAGCTGGGGGTTCGCTCACCGTTGCGCCGACGACGACGCCGATGCTGCCGGCCTCCTCGCCCAGATCAGCATTGAGCTTCGCGACGCCGTCGACGATCTGCTGGGCGATGCTGCGCCCCTCCCCATCGCTCGCCCGCTGGATCGAGTGGGCTTCCGGGTTGGACGTCGCGGCGAGGACGAAGATCCCGCCGCCGTGCTCGGCAGCAGTGCGGACAGCCGGCTCCAGAGAACCCAGGCCCAGGTAGGGGCTGAGCGTCACCGCGTCGCAGGCCAGGGGCGCAGCGGGATCCAGCCAGGCGCGGGCATAGCCCTCCATGGTGGAGCCAATGTCGCCCCGCTTGGCGTCCGCGAGGACGAGCGCTCCCCCATCCCGCAGGGCGCTGATGGTCTCCTCGAGCACCGCGAAGCCCGCGGCACCGAAGCGCTCGAAGAAAGCGACCTGCGGTTTGACGAGCGCCGCCGTGTCCGCGAAAGCCACCACGCAGATCCGGCAGAATTCGCGGAGGCCGTCGACGGATGCCGGCAACCCCCACTGCTCCAGGAGGTGCTCGTGGGGATCAATGCCGACGCACAGCCGCCCGCGCTCGACCGCAGCGTTGCGAAGCCTCTCGCCGAAGCCCCTCACTGGCGCCCCACCACCGTGTGGTCGAGCTCCTGCAGCGCGCGAACCTTCAGCCCGCCGCGCTGGAGCGCCTCAATGCCCTGGACCGCCGCGTTGATGCCCTGGACAGTGGTCACCAGCGGAACGCCGGCGCCCACCGCCGCGGCGCGGATAGCGTAGCCATCGTGCCGGGTGGAGGCGGAGCCTGCCGGGGTGTTGAGGATGAGGTCGACGTCGCCCTTGCGGATAAGGTCGACGATCGACTCGCCGCGAGCCCCGGAGTGGACGTCCTTCTGCTTGAGGACGGTCTCGCACTCGATGCCGTTGCGGCGCAGCATCATCGAGGTGCCCGAGGAGGCGAGGATCCGGAAGCCGAGGGAGGCCAGGCGCTGGATCGGGAGGAGGAGGGTGCGCTTGTCCCGGTTAGCCACGGAGACGAACACCGTGCCGCCCGTGGGCAGCGGCCCGTACGCAGCGGTTTCAGCCTTGGCGTAGGCCGCGCCGAAGTTATCGGCCAGGCCCATGACCTCACCCGTGGACTTCATCTCGGGGCTGAGCAGGGTGTCCAGCATGCTGCCGTCGGGACGGCGGAACCGGGTGAAGGGCAGCACGGCTTCCTTCACCGCGATGGGCGCGTCGAGGGGCAGGGAGCCGCCATCGTAGTCGGTGGGCAGGAGACCCTCCTCCTTGAGCTCCGCGAGGGTGGCGCCCATCATGATGCGGGCGGCGGCCTTCGCGAGGTGCACGCCGCTCGCCTTCGAGACGAAGGGCACCGTGCGGGAGGCGCGGGGGTTGGCCTCGATGACGTAGAGGATGTCGTCCTTGAGGGCGTACTGGACGTTCATGAGTCCCTTCACGCCGATGCCGCGGGCGAGCGCCTCGGTGGACTCCCGGACCTTCTCGATGTCCTCCGCGCCAAGCGTCATGGGCGGCAGGGCGCAGGCCGAGTCGCCTGAGTGGATGCCCGCCTCCTCAATGTGCTCCATGACGCCCGCGAGGTAGACCTCGTTGCCGTCGCAGAGGGCGTCGACGTCAATCTCGATCGCGGAATCGAGGAAGCGATCAACGAGCACCGGGTGGTCGCTGGAGAGCTCGGTCGCCCGGTCGATGTAGTCGTTGAGGGACTTCTCGTCGTAGACGATCTCCATCCCGCGCCCGCCGAGGACATAGGAGGGGCGCACGAGGACCGGGTAGCCGATGGAGCTGGCCACCTCGCGGGCCTCGGCGAAGGACGTGGCCGTGCCGAAGTCCGGCGCGGGCAGCTGGGCGCGGCGAAGGACCTCGCCGAACTCGCCGCGATCCTCCGCGAGGTTGATGGCCTCCGGGGTGGTGCCGACGACGGGAACCCCGGCGTCGCGAAGCCGCTGCGCCAAGCCGAGCGGGGTCTGCCCGCCGAGCTGGACGATGACCCCGGCCACGGTGCCGGACTCACACTCCGCGTGGTAGACCTCCATGACGTCTTCGAAGGTCAGGGGCTCAAAGTAGAGGCGGTCTGCGGTGTCATAGTCCGTGGAGACGGTCTCCGGGTTGCAGTTCACCATGACGGTCTCGTAGCCCACCCGGGAGAGCTCGAGGGCCGCGTGCACGCAGGAGTAGTCGAACTCGATGCCCTGGCCGATGCGGTTCGGGCCCGAGCCGAGGATGAGGACCTTGTCCTTCTCCGTCTGCGGGGCCACCTCGGACTCCGCGGCGGGGTCGAGCTCATAGGCCGAGTAGTGATACGGGGTCTTCGCCTCGAACTCGGCGGCGCAGGTGTCCACCGTCTTGAACACGGGCCGGATGCCCAGCGACCAGCGCAGGCTCCGCACACCGTCCTCCCCGGCGAACTCCGGCCGCAGAGCGGCGATCTGGGCGTCGGACAGGCCGTAATACTTCGCGTGGCGGAGGAGATCGGCGTCGAGCACCGGGGACTTCTCCAGGACCTCGCGGAAGTCGACGAGCCCCCTGAGCTCGGCGAGGAACCACGGGTCGATGCCGGAGGCCTCGTAGACCTGCTCGATGCTCGCGCCCTTGCGGAGAGCGGCCTCGACGTCGTACATGCGCCCCTGGGTGGGCCGGCGGAGGGACTCGAGGAGCTCCTCGACGCTGCGCTCGTCGTCCGGGGTGGTCCAGAAGCCGGCGGACTTCTGCTCCAGGGAGCGCATGACCTTGTTCAGCGCGGAAATGTAGTTGCGGCCGAGCGACATGGCCTCGCCGACGGACTTCATCGTGGTCGTGAGGGTGTCGTCCGCGCCGACGAACTTCTCGAAGGCAAAGCGCGGGGCCTTGACGACGACGTAGTCAAGGGTGGGCTCGAAGGCGGCCGGGGTCTCGCCGGTGATGTCGTTGGTGATCTCGTCGAGGGTATAGCCGATGGCCAGCTTCGCCGCGAACTTCGCGATGGGGAATCCCGTCGCCTTCGAAGCCAGCGCGGAGGAGCGGGAGACGCGCGGGTTCATCTCGATGGTGATGATCCGCCCATCATCCGGGTTGATGGCGAACTGGATGTTGCAGCCGCCAGCGGCCACGCCCACCTCGCGGATGATGGCGATGCCCTGGTCGCGCATGGTCTGGAACTCGCGGTCCGTGAGCGTCATGGAGGGGGCGACGGTCACCGAGTCGCCGGTGTGTACGCCGAGGGCGTCGACGTTCTCAATGGAGCAGATGACGACGACATTGTCGTCCCCATCGCGCATGAGCTCGAGCTCATACTCCTTCCAGCCGAGGATCGACTCCTCGATGAGCACGTTGGCCTCCGGAGAGGCCGCGAGCCCGCCGCCGGCGATGCGATCGAGGTCCTCCTCCGTGTACGCCAGGCCGGATCCCAGGCCGCCCATGGTGAAGGAGGGGCGAACGACGACGGGAAGGCCGAGCTCCGCGACGGTGTCCCGGACCTCCTCCATCGTGTGGCAGACGCGGGAACGGGCGGAGGAGCCGCCGATCTTCTCGACGATGTCCTTGAACATCTGCCGGTCCTCACCGCGCTGGATGGCGTCGATGTCCGCGCCGATGAGCTCCACGCCGTAGCGATCGAGGATCCCCCGGCGGTCGAGCTGAATGGCTGCGTTGAGGGCGGTCTGCCCGCCGAGGGTGGCGAGGACGGCGTCGACCGGGTGCCCCTGCTCCTTTTCCTTCTCGAGGATCGCCTCGATGTACTCGGGCTCGATGGGCTCCACATAGGTGTGGTGGGCGAACTCGGGGTCCGTCATGATGGTCGCCGGGTTCGAGTTCACGAGGGTGACCCGCAGGCCCTCTTCCTTGAGGACGCGGCACGCCTGGGTGCCGGAGTAGTCAAACTCGCACGCCTGGCCGATGACGATGGGGCCAGAGCCGATGACGAGGACGTGGTTGATGTCAGTACGCTTCGGCATGTGCGTTAAGCCTCCTGGGTCTCAGAGCGGGCGGCGGACATGAGCTCCACGAACTGGTCGAAGAGCGGCTGGGCATCGTGGGGGCCGGCGGCGGACTCCGGGTGATACTGCACCGAGAAAGCGCGGCCGTCGGCAAGCGCCACACCCTCCACCACGTCGTCGTTGAGGCAGGTGTGGGTGATGATCGCGGGGCCGAAGTCAGAGTCGAAGCGCTCCCCGCCCTGCCCCTTGAGCGCGAAGCCGTGGTTCTGCGCGGTGATCGAGATGCGCTGGGTGGTGTGGTCGATGACCGGCACGTTGATCCCGCGATGGCCGAACTTCAGCTTGTAGGTCTCAAGACCCAGCGCCCGGCCGAGGATCTGGTTCCCGAAGCAGATGCCAAAGAAGGGGATCTTCGCGGCGAGGACCTCGCGGACCACCTCCACCATGGCGTCCGCGGTGGCGGGGTCGCCCGGGCCATTAGAGACAAAGACGCCGTCGGGATCATAGGAGGTGATCTCCGAGAAAGGCGTGTTCGCCGGGACGACGATGGTGCGGATCCCGCGCTGCACGAGGTACCGCGGGGTGGAGGACTTAATACCCATGTCATAGGCCACGACGGTGAAGCGGGCCTCGCCCTCGGGCTCGAGGGTGTAGGGCTCGGTGGTGCTGACCTCGGCGGAGAGGTCCGCGCCGGCCATGTCCGGCTGGGCCTTCACGGCCGCGACCAGCTCCTCGACGTCCGCGCGGGCGTCCTCCCCAGAGAAGATGCCCGCCTTGATGGAACCGAAGTTCCGCAGCCGCCGCACGAGCGCGCGCGTGTCCACACCCCGGATGCCGATGATCCCCTGCGCGATCATCTCATCTTCCAGGGAGCGCGTGGCGCGCCAGTTCGAGACGGTCATGGAGAGGTCGCGGATCACGTAGCCCGCCACCCAGATGCGGCCGGTGTGGGACTCGCTGTCCTCGTCGTTCCAGCCGGTGTTTCCGATCTGCGGCGCCGTCGCGACGACGATCTGACGGTGATAGGAGGGGTCCGTCAACGTTTCCTGGTAGCCCGTCATGCCGGTGCTGAAGACGGCCTCTCCGAGCGTCGTTCCTGTCGCCCCGAAAGCCACGCCCCGGAAGACACTTCCATCGGCGAGAACCAGCACGGCTGGCTGATGAGTTCCTGACGTCACGGCGTCACCTTTCTGCATCCCACTCAGTGCAATTTTTCCGTTGTTGTGCATTATATTCATAGCTCTCGCCGCGGGGCGCTCACCTTCCCGTCCTGGTAGGTCACGCGCCCGCGGAGGATCGTCGTGCTCACCCGAGCGTGGAAGTCCATGCCTTCATAGGGGTTATTGACGGACTTCGACTCCGACTCGTGGCCGTAGGAGGTCCACGGGTCATCCGGGTTCACGAGGCAGAGGTTGGCCGGCTCCCCCACCGCGACGGGGCGACCGTGCCCCGGAAGGCGGGTGATTTCCGCGGGCTTCTCGCTCATCACCTTGGCCAGCCAGCGCCAATCCGCCTGGCCCGTGCGTACGAAGGTGTCCGCGATGATGGCCAGGGAGGTCTCCAGGCCCAGCATGCCCGGCCGGGCGAGGTCGAACTCGCAGCACTTCTCCTCCGAGCCATGCGGGGCGTGATCGGTGGCCACGCAGTCGATGATCCCGTCGAGCAGCGCCTGGCGCAGCGCCTGAACATCGCGATCCTCCCGCAGCGGCGGGTTCACGCGGTTGACGCCGTCATAGGTTTCCAGTCGCTTGTCGGTGAGCAGCAGGTGGTGCGGGGTCACCTCGGCGGTGAGCGGAATGTCGTGCTCCTTCGCCCAGATCACGAGCTCCACCGTGCCCTCGGTACTCGCGTGGCAGATGTGCGTGCGACTGCCATAGTCCCTGGCCAGCAGGGCGTCGCGCGCAACGATGGACTCCTCCGCGGCCCGCGGCCAGCCGCGAAGCCCCAGCCGCGCGGCGATCTCGCCCTCATGCGCGACGGCCCCTTCGGTGAGCCGGGGCTCCTCGCAGTGCTGGGCGAGGAGGACGTCCAAGCCCCGGGCGTATTCCAAGGCCCGGCGCATGACGAGGGGATTGTCCACGCACTTGCCGTCGTCGGAAAACATGCGCACGCGGGCATCGCTGCGGGCCATCATGCCGAACTCGGTGAGCTCCTTGCCCTCCAGACCCTTGGTGATGGAGCCCACGGGGTGGACATCGCAGAGGTTGATGCGCTGGCCTTTGGCCCAGATGCCCTCGGCGATGATGGGCTGATCCACCGTGGGGCGGGTATTCGCCATGGTGAAGACGGCGGTGAAGCCGCCCTTCGCGGCGGCTGCGGAGCCCGTGGCGATGGTCTCGGTGTCCTCCCGGCCCGGCTCGCGCAGGTGGACGTGCATGTCCACGAGGCCAGGGAGGAGCACCTGCCCCTTGGCGTCGATCGTGCGATCCGCCGGGGTGTCCTCCGCAGCGTCCATGTCAACGATGACCCCGTCCTCAATGAGGACGTTCTGGCCCTCGCCCTCCCCATAGGGGCGGGCGTGAAGAATGAGGAGGCTGCCCGACTCGGCGTCTGCAAGCAGCCCGGTTTCTGGATACTCCGTCATCTCTCTTCTCCCGTTCTGCTCTTAGAAACCCGGCGACTGCTGCCCCGCGATGAGCGTGAACAGCACCGCCATACGGACGTGAACACCGTTGGATACCTGCTGGAGCACCGCAGTGTGCGGGGCATCCGCCACGGCATAGTTAATCTCCATGCCGCGCAGCATCGGGCCGGGGTGCATGACGAAGGCATCCTTCTTCATGCGGCGGCTGCGCTCCTGGCTGAGCCCGAAGAGGGCCGCGTACTCGCGGTGCGAGGGAAAGAATCCGCCATGCATGCGCTCGGCCTGCACGCGGAGCATCATGATGGCGTCGGCGTCGGGGATTTCGGCGTCGAAATCGCTGGTGGCGCGCACCGGCCAGGACTCCACTCCATACGGCAGAAGCGTCGGGGGCGCGACGAGGACCACCTCGGCGCCCAGCGTGCTGAGAAGGTCCACATTGGAGCGCACCACACGCGAGTGGAGGCAATCCCCCACGATGACGATCTTCCGGCCGGCGATCTCCCCCATCCGCTGGCGCATCGTCACCGCGTCGAGGAGAGCCTGCGTGGGGTGCTGATGGGCACCGTCGCCGGCGTTGATGATGGCCGGGCTCGAACCGGGGTGCGGGTTCGTCGGGTGCTGGGCATCCTCGTCGAGCCAGTGCGCGAGAAGCTGCGCCGCCCCGGAGTTCGGATGCCGGATGATGATGGCATCCGCGCCAATGGCCGCCAGCGTTGCGCCGGTGTCCTTCAAAGACTCCCCCTTGGCCACCGAGGAGGATGAGGCGGAAATGTTGATGACATCCGCGCTCATCCACTTCCCGGCGGTTTCAAAGGAGGAGCGGGTACGGGTGGAATTCTCGTAGAAGAGTGTGTAAATGGTGCGCCCCCGCAGTGTCGGGAGCTTCTTCACCTCCCGCCCCTCGATAGCCTCCCGGAAGCGGTCGGCCTCATCCATGAGCTCAATGATTTCATCGCGGCTGAGATCCGCGATGCTCAGCAAGTGCTTCACTTTTCCTTCTCCCCCGGGCTCAACTCGACGGCGTCCCGGTCATCGATCGGTTCTAGAAGGACGGTGATCTTTTCCGCCCGCGAGGTCGGCAGATTCTTGCCCACATAGTCCGCCCGGATGGGCAGCTGACGGTGGCCCCGATCAACGAGGACGGCCAGCTGGACGGTGTCGGGCCGACCGATATCGCGGAGGGCATCCAGCGCCGCGCGGATGGTTCGGCCGGAGTAGAGAACATCATCGACGAGGATGACCGTGCGCCCCTCGATCCCGCCCGCGGGGATGCGCGTGGGCCTCAATGCGCGGTGCGGGGTGCTGCGAAGATCATCGCGATACAGGGTGACGTCCAAGGCCCCCGCGGATACCTCAACCCCCGAAAACTCAGTGATCCGTGCCGCCAAGCGCTCCGCGAGCGGCACCCCTCCCGATGGAATTCCTAGTAGCACGACGGGCTGAGCATCTGCCTCGTCGAGCGCCGTTTTTTCAATGATTTGGTGCGCGATGCGTGCGACGGTACGTCCGACGTCGTCGCTCGACATGAGCTCCGTCGTGGACGCGGCGTTTTCACTCATCGTGACCTCCTTCCCCGCCTCTCTGTGCGGTCATTAAAGGATGTCTGATTGATGAACCGTCCCCGATCATAGCAAAGCGCAGGCCCATCTCCAGTGATGGGCCTGCGCAGCAGGGGAATTCTAGGATTCCTGGGGAGACTCCTCAGGCTCCTGGGGCTCAGAGTTCTCCGGGTTCTCCGGCGTATCCGGGGTCTCGACGGCCACCTCGGTCTCCGGCGCCGGCGCCTCGGCGGGCTCCTCCGTGGCGTCCTCCGTCGGGGTACTCTCCGGCTCCTCGGAGCCTTCGGCCTCCTCGTCTTCGCGCTGGAATTCCTCGCGGAAGTGCTCGGCCTTCTTCGCTACGTCGTCGAGGAGGGCATTGATGTAGGAGGAGGCCTCCTCATCGGCGTACTCACTCGCGAGCTCTACGCCCTCCACCACGGCGGTGGGGCGCGGCACGTCGGGGTTGAACAGCAGCTCCCAAGCGGACATGCGCAGGATCGCGCGGTCCACCGCGGGAATGCGGTGCAGCTCCCAGTCGTCGGCGAGGACGGCATCCAACACATCATCGATGCGGTCCAACTCGACGGCCACCCCGGCCACAATGGTTCTCGTGTAGTCCGCGATAGGCTTCACCGGCTGATCAGGCCGGCGGGACAGCTCAACGCGGTCTTCCACGATGGCCACCGGATCGATGTCTCGAGCCTCGGCCTCGAAGAGAATGTCCACGGCGCGGCGCCGGGCACGATACCGGGCCCCGTGGCGCCGGTTGTTCTTCCTCGAATTCTTTTCCACTGCAGTTTCGCTCACTGAGTTCTCGATGGGCCGCTTTAGTTCGACACGCGGGAGAGGTAGGAGCCATCCCGGGTGTCCACCTTGACGACGTTGCCGGTCTCCAGGAAGAGCGGGACCTGGATCTCCGCGCCGGTCTCGAGGGTGGCGGGCTTGGTGCCGCCGGTGGAGCGGTCACCCTGCAGACCCGGATCGGTGTGCTCGATCTTCAGGTCCACGGAGGTGGGCAGCTCCGCGAAGAGGGCGTCGCCCTCGTGGAAGGAGACCTGGACGCGCATGTTCTCCAGGAGGAAGCGCGCCGCGTCACCGAACTTCTCGGCCGGAAGCTCGACCTGCTCGAAGGTCTTATCGTCCATGACGACGTAGGAGCTGCCGTCGAAGTAGAGGTAGGTCATGTCGCGGCGGTCGACCGTCGCGGTCTCCACCTTCACACCAGCGTTGAAGGTCTTATCGGTGACCTTGCCGGAGACGACGTCCTTGAGCTTGGTGCGCACGAAGGCGGGCCCCTTGCCCGGCTTCACGTGCTGGAATTCCACGATCTGCTGAAGCTTGTTGTCAATTTTCAGGACGAGACCGTTCTTAAAATCTGCAGTGGTAGCCACTGACGTTAACTCCTCTTGTGAATCGAGAAAACCGGGTCAAATATCGGGTTTATACCCTACACCACCGTGAGGTCCTTGGAGACACCGGTAATGATCTCCGCATCCCCGCGCGTGATGATGAGGGTGTCTTCAATGCGGACCCCGCCCTTGCCCGGCACGTAAATACCCGGCTCGATGGTGAGCGTCATTCCCTCGCGCAACTCGCCGACCCCGGATTGGGAGGCAAAGGGCGCCTCGTGGACCTCCAGGCCCACGCCGTGGCCGGTCGAGTGAACGAAGTACTCCCCATAGCCGGCGTCCGCGATGACCCTGCGGCAGGCGGCGTCGACGTCCACTAGCCGGGCGCCAGGCCGCGCCGCGGCGATGCCGGCCAGCTGCGCCTCCAGCACCACCTCGTAGATCTCCCGGGAGAAGTCCGAGGCCTCCCCCATGATGAAGCTGCGGGTCGCATCCGAGTTGGCCCCCTCGCGGTAGGCCCCGTAGTCGATGGTGACGATGTCCCCGCGGGCGATCACCCGATCGGAGGCGCCGTGGTGCGGCTTCGCCGAGTTCGGCCCCGAGGCCACAATCGTGTCAAAGCTGGTCCGCTCCGAGCCCAGGCGCCGCATCCGGTACTCAAGGTCCGCGGCGACCTCCCGCTCCGTCCTCCCCACAGCGAGCTCCCCCGCCTCGAGGAGATCGGCCAGCGCCTGCGTCGCGAGGCTGGCAATCGAGCGCAGATCCTCGAGCTCCTGGGGGTCCTTCACCTCGCGCAGTGCCTCGACGAGGCCTGTCACGGGCACGAGCTCGACGTCCTCCGCGCAGGCCTCACGGAAGGATTCCAACTGGGAGACAGACACCGCGTCGGCCTCGAAGCCAATGCGGCGCGGGCCTGTGACCTCGCGGAGGAGGGCCTCGGCGCTCGGCCGGGCGATGAGCGCCGGGATGTCGGGGGCTTCCTCCGCGATCTGCGTGGTATAGCGCCCATCCGTGCAGATGCGGGCACTCAAGTCCGTCGACACAAGAAGAGCCGCATTCGAGCCCCGGAATCCGGAGAGGTACCCCACGTGGATGAGATTGGTGACCAGGAGCGTATCGATCCGACGGCCCGCGATCTCCGCGGCAAGCTTGCGTCGACGATCCGCATAGCGCGTATCAGCCAAAGCCATAACGACCCTTCCTCGTTCGTGTATTCGTCTAGTTGCCTGCTGCGGCGGCGGATTCCACCTGCGCAGCGACGTACTCTAAGGCCAGAACATACCCGTGAGCGCCGAGTCCCGCGATGACTCCCCTCGCGATCGGCGAGAGATAACTGTGATGGCGGAATTCCTCGCGGGCATGGATGTTGGAGAGGTGAACCTCGACGAAACCGTGGTTTCCCTCGTCATTGAGCTCGACGAGGGCATCGCGCAGCGCCACCGAGGTGTGGGTCAACCCACCCGGGTTGATGATGACGGGCCAGTGCTGGTCCGCCGCCTCATGCGCCCAGTCGATGAGCTGGGACTCCGCATTGCTCTGGCGGCTCTCTACCTCCAGCCCGAGCTCCTCCCCGCGCCGGCGGAGATTCTCTTCGATGTCGGCCAACGTCTGGTGCCCATAAATGTGCGGCTGCCTCTTGCCCAGGCGGTCGAGGTTGGGTCCATGAAGAACGAGAACTTTCACTGCTCCTCCTTATCGTGCAGGTGTCGTCGTGGCCTCCCCGCTGAGCCGTTCATAGGCGGCCCGGAGTGCCTCCTCTGCCGGCTGCTCCGCGCGGGTCATGCGGGCGACCTCGCCGTCGAGAAGGACGAAGCGCAGGTGACCTCGACGATTCTTCTTGTCGCGCTGCATCCCGGCCCGGAGCTCCTCGAAGTGTCCACCCTCATAGGTGGTGGGAAGGCCCACGGAATCGAGGATGCGACGCTGCCGCTCGACGAGCGCGCCATCGATGAGCCCGAGCTCCTCGGCGAGGTAGGCGGCGAACATCATGCCCACGGCCACCGCCTGGCCGTGCCGCCACTGGAAGCGTTCCCGCAGCTCTACGGCGTGGCCGAAGGTGTGACCGTAGTTGAGGATCTCGCGCAGCCCGGCCTCCTGGAGGTCCTCGGCCACAACCTTGGCTTTGACCGCCACCGAGCGGGCGATGAGCTCCGGGAGATGACCGTCAAGGCGCAGACAGGCCGCGGGGTCCTGCTCATAGCGCTCCAGGATGACAGGGTCGGCGATCATGCCCGTCTTGATGATCTCCGCGCTGCCGGCGACGATCTCCCCTCGCGGCAGTGTGCCAAGGCGATCGGTGTCGATGAAGACGGCGTCGGGCTCATGGAAAGCCCCCACGAGGTTCTTCCCCGCGGCGGTGTTGACGCCCGTCTTCCCGCCCACGGCGGCGTCGACCATCGCGAGCAGCGTGGTGGGCACCTGGATGACGGTGATCCCCCGCATCCAGCAGGCGGCCACGAAGCCGGCAAGGTCCGTCGCCGCTCCCCCGCCCACGCCGATGACGACGTCTCGTCGCCCGCACTCCGCCTCGCCGAGACGATCCCACAGGGCACCGGCAACCTCCAGGGTCTTGCCCTCCTCGGCGTCGGGGACGGGGCACTCGATGACCTCGAGGCCCTGCTCACGCACCGCCGCGGCGATATCATCCACCACGCCGCGCAGGGGCTCCTGGAAGACGATGGCGGCCTTGCGCGCGCCAGAGACTGCCGCCGCACGCTCGGCGATCGCCGGGGAGAGCCCCTCGCCGATCGTCACCTCGTAGGGATGCGGCCCGTCAACGGGAACCGTGATTGTCATGGGGTACTCCTTCGGATGTGGTGGGTCTGAGGGCGTCTCGTGGGGAGGCGGGCGGCGGTGTCCTAGTCCAGGGTGTCGAGGTAGCCGAGGATATCCGCCACCACCTGCTGGGGTTTGCGCTGGTCTGTCCGAACCCGGAAGGACATCACTTCCTGGTAGAGGGGCACGCGCGCGTCGTGGAGCTCCCGGTAGTGGGCGACGGGATCCTCCGCAGCGAGGATCGGGCGGTTCGTGTCCCCCGCCGTCCTGCGCGCGCCCTCCTCCACGCTGACATCGAGCCAGATGACGTCGTGAGTGAGAAGAAGCTGCCGGGTGGACGCCGTGAGCACCGCGCCTCCGCCGAGCGAGAGGATCCCCGGCCGGTGCAGTGCCTGGGCCACCGTCTCCGCCTCGATCTCGCGGAACGCCGGCTCACCCTTTTCCGAGAAGATCTCCCCGCACGCTGTGCCGTACTCCTCCTCGATGATGTGGTCCGTGTCGATCACTGGAAGGTTGAGCGCGCGCCCAAGACGCCGAGCAATCGTCGACTTACCCGCCCCGGGCATCCCGACGAGAACCAACCGCGGTGCTGCGACTGCCTGCTCATTCATGGTCAAACTCCAACCGCTCCTTTACCTGGGCACAGTACTGCTCATAATTGCGTCGAACCTCTGCCACACTATCCCCACCGAACTTCTCCAGCACGGCGCGCGCGAGCACGAGAGCCACCATCGACTCCGCCACGACCCCCGCCGCCGGCACCGCGCACACATCGGAGCGCTGGTGAATGCCCGTTGCGGGCTGGCCACTCGCCATGTCGACGGTCTTCAGGGCGCGCGGCACTGTGGAGATCGGCTTCATCGCCGCCCGGACGACGAGTGGCTGCCCGTTCGTCATGCCGCCCTCCAGCCCGCCGGCGCGATTCGAGAGCCGCGTGACGGTGTCCCCGTCCCGGACCATTTCATCGTGGGCTTCCGATCCGCGGCGCCGGGCTTCCTCGAAGCCATCGCCGATCTCCACGCCCTTGATCGCCTGGATGCTCATGACAGCCTGCGCCAGCTGGGCGTCGAGCCTGCTCTCCCCGCTGACATGGCTGCCCAGCCCGATCGGAAGGCCATCGACCACGACCTCCACCACGCCGCCGAGCGTGTCCCCCGCCTTCTTCGCGGACTCGATCTCCGCGATCATCGAGGCCTCCGCCTCCGGGGAGAACGCGCGCACCGGGGAGGCGTCGATGGCGTCGAGGTCTTGAGGGGTGGGCGCGGGGCCGCGGTAGGGCTCGCTCGGGCCGATGGAGATGACGTGCGAAAGGATCTCGACGCCGAGGACCTCGCGGAGGAAATTCCGTGCGACGGTCCCTACCGCCACGCGCGCGGCCGTCTCGCGGGCGGAGGAGCGCTCGAGGATGGGCCGGGCCTCCTCGTGCTCGTACTTCACCATTCCGGCGAAGTCGGCGTGCCCGGGGCGGGGGCGGGTGAGCTTCGCCCCGCGGCCGGAGGACATCGCTCGGGCGGCCTCCGGGTCCTCGGGATCCAGGGGGTCCGCCGACATGATGGTGGTCCACTTCGGCCACTCGGTGTTCCCGATCATGATGGCCACCGGAGAGCCCAGCGTCTCGCCATGGCGGACGCCGCCGAGGAAGGTCACCTCGTCTGCTTCAAACTTCATCCGGGCGCCGCGCCCATAGCCCAGGCGGCGGCGCGCCAACTGGCGCGACACCTCCTCCCGGGTGACCGACACGTGAGCCGGAATCTGTTCGATGATGGCAACCAAGGCCTGGCCGTGGGATTCTCCTGCGGTGGTCCAACGAAGCATAGTTCTTATTCTCTCATTATCTCGATGTCAGACTGGCATAGTACCCCGCCCAAAGCCCCTCTACCCCCACGAGTACGAACATTATCCCCAGGCTGAGCGCCGTTCCCAGGAGCATCGCCGGACCGTGCGCATGCCGCGCAGAGCGGCGCCACAGCATCTCACCCACCGCAAGCGCATTCGCGATGAGCACCGCCCCCAGCACCGCAGCCACCCCTCCGCCCCAGGCCGCCGCCGTCCCCAGGGAGAGAGCGAGCTTCACGTCTCCCCCGCCTATCCCGCCGCGACTCGCCAGCGCCAGGAGGGCGTACGTGCCGGCCCAGCCCAGGCCACCCAGCACCGCGAAGGGGTGGCCTCCCCAGCAACTCGCGAGCACGACGAGCGCAGCGGCCGGAAGGGTCAGCGCGTCCGGGAGCCGGCCATGACGCCGATCCCACCACCACAGCGACGCTCCCCACGCCAGCACGCATCCGAGAAGGATGCCCGCCATCCCCCGATCCATCACCATCACCCCCGAGTGTGTTCCCGGGGCGGCCTTCGCCCCGGTCGATCCAGCTTGATACGGCAACGCCCCCGCGCGCCGTGCGTGGGGGCGAGTATAGCCGAGCCGGGTGGCTTAGCGACGGATGTGCCGTTCGAGGGCCTCCCGCATCGCCTCCCGGGGTGCCGCATGCCCGGTGAACTGCTCGAACTGCCCAAAGGACTGGTAGGCGAGCATGACATGACCACCCACGGTGCGGTAACCATTCGCCGCGGCTTGGGCGACGAGCGGAGTGGGCCACGGATCGTAGATGACGTCCAACACCGGGGCGTGGGCGAGCTCGGGCTCGCGACCCTGAAGGCTCCTCGAGGGAACCGTCGAGACGATGACGTCCACCTCAGCGGCGAGATCCTGGAGATCCTCCTCGAATCCAATGAGTTCGAAGGACGCGCCGTGGGAGGTGGCCAGGGGCTCGAGCTCCGCGCGCCGATCGCTGCGGTTGATGACGCTGATCCGCGAGGCCCCGCGCTGGGCAAGGGTCCACAGCGCCGGCCGCGCGGTCCCGCCACCGCCGATGACCAGGCAGTGCTCCACCATCCGGCCTTCCCCGAGGAGCTCATCGAGAGCGCCGGCAACGCCATCGCAATCGGTGTTATCTGCGCGCCAGCCGTCGTCAGTCCGCACGAGGGTGTTGGCGGAGCCGATGGCGCGAGCGCGATCGCTCACCTCGGTGGCGAAGTTGAGGGCAGCGAACTTGCCGGGCATGGTGACGGAGAAGCCGCGGTAGCTATCGTCGATGGAGCCGACGAGGCCCGGGAGCTGCTCCCCTGTGCACTCGATGCGGGTGTATTCCCAGTCCTCCAGGCCGAGGGCTGCGTAGCCGGCCTCGTGGAGGATCGGGGAGAGCGAATGCTCAATCGGCGAACCGAGCACCGCGGCCCGATGCGCGATCTCCGGGGGCTCCGAATTCTCCGAGCTCCCTGTGGGCTTCCCGCTCATCTGCTGCGTGCTCACTCCCGGTGCTCCTCGCGACGACTATCCAGGAGGCCGGACTCAATGGCCCGGCGGGTATCAGCCTGGTGCTCCTCGAAGGTGTTGTTGAACTCCGTCGTCCCGTCCTTGTCGACGGTGACGAAGAAGAGCCACTCCCCCTCCGCCGGGTGTTCCATGGCGGTGATCGCGTCCTCCGAGGGGGCGGCGATTGGCGTCTCGGGCAGGCCCTCCTTGGCGTAGGTGTTCCACGGGGTCTTGCGCTCGCGATCCTCGTCGCGGGTGGCGACCTCCTGCTCCTTCAGGTCATAGTTGACCGTCGAGTCGAACTCCAGGCGCATGGGCTTGTGGAGGCGGTTGAGGATGACGCGGGCCACCTTGTCGAAGTCCCCGGCGGGAGCCTCGCGCTCGACGAGGGAGGCGGCGATGATGAGCTCATAGGGGCTCAGGCCGATCTCATGGGCCCGGGCCTCAATGCCGGTCTCCTCATACTTCGAGGCCGAGCGCGTGATGAGGTCGGTGAGGATCTCCCGAGCATCCATGTCCGGATTGATGAGGTAGCGGCCGGGGATGATGAGCCCCTCCAGCCGGCGCGGATCCGAACCGCGGGAGTTCACCGCGTCCACCGCCCACTCGGGCACGCCCAGCTCGCGCGGGTCTGTCGTCGAGGCCACCTTCTCCAGCTGCTCGACGGTGACGCCGCCCTCCTTCTTCTCGGCGCACGAAATGCGCGAGATCTCAGAGTAGATGCCGGGGCGGTTCTGCCCGCCCACAACGGTGACGTCGCTCAGCGTGGAGCCGCCCTGGATGTCCAGGAACTCCACCAGGTTGGCCGGATCCGTGAGCGCGTGGACGGCCGCCTTCGCGCTCATCCGCTCCTGCAGGCGGTAGAAGCCGGGCTGCACATTATTCGCTTCGGGGCTCGACGCGGCGGCCTGCTGGAAGGCCTCCTCACTCCGGACGATGCCGCGTTCCTCAAGCTCAGAGCCCATTTCCGAGAGGGAGGATCCCTCCTTGATCTCGACGAGCTGCACCACGCCATTGCCCTCCCCGCGGTAGTCGGAGGTTCCGCCGGTCACCTTTACGCCAATGTAAATCACTGCGAAAATGATGAGCACCAGCGCCGCGATGAGCACCGCGAGGCCCCGCTGGCGGCGCTTCACATACTTGGGCTCCATCCGCCATCGCTGGGGTGCCCGGCCATGTTGCTTAGACATTCTCTACTCCCTCCCGGCGATTCCGGGCATCCAACCACGATTGAAGGATCTCGACGGCAGCCGCCTGATCAATGACCTTGCGCCCGCGCTTGGAGCTGATCCCGCTCGCGTGAAGCGCGCGGGTGGCGACCGCCGTGCTGAGCCGCTCGTCTGCCAAGCGCACGGGCACGGCTCGCCCCTCGGACTCCAGTGCCCGCTCCAGTCTGTCGGCGATGAAGCGCGCATGCTGGACGCTCACCGACCCATTGCCCTTGAGATCGCGGGGAAGACCCACGACGATCTCCACGGCGGCATACTCCTTCACGATGCTGAGAAGGCGTGCGATGTCCTCCCCATCGGGTTCGTCGAAGCCGGTCACGCGTCGGACCGTCTCCACAGGCATGGCCAGGCGGGCGTCGCGATCGGAGGAAGCGACCCCGATCCGCACGGTCCCCACATCAATGCCGATGCGACGGCCCGGGCCCGGATCGTCGACACCGGGAGTGTCTGGGGTCTCTTTCATCGTGACAGTTCGGCCTTCCTACAATCCTGCGGGCAGCCCGCGACGGACAGATCTCTCTTTCAAGGTAACGGTTATGCAACGAAAAAGGGGAATCACGACTGGCGTGTTTCCCCTTTTCCTTGGACTATGCTCCGGCGATACCCCGGTGTGGGCGAGCTAGGAGCGAGAACGCAGGTCCTCGATGATGGCGCGGAAGCCCTCGGCGAGGCCCTCCGGCGCGCTGCCCGAGCCCTGGGCCATGTCGGGCTTCCCGCCGCCTCGGCCGGAGACGTACTCCCCCAGGACCTTCACGAGGTCCCCAGAGCGCACGCCCTTGTCCACCGCGGCCGGCGTCGCCGCGACGACGAAGGGAGCCTTGCCCTTCTCATCCTTGGCGCCCAACACGATGACCGCAGCCTTCTCGCCGCAGCGGCCGCGCAGATCCAGCGCCGCCGTGCGCAGGTCACCCGCCGCAGTGCCGGCCGGAAGCTGCTCGGCGATCACGGAGAACTCACCCACCTGCTGGGCCTTCTCCACGAGCCCGCCCAGCTGAGCGCTGAGCTGCTGGCGGTGCAGATCCGCGATCTGCTTCTCCGCCGCCTTGAGCTTGGCTGCCAGCTGAGAAATGCGCTCCGGCAGATCCTCCGAGGGGGTCTTCAGGCTGCTCGCCAGCCCCTCCGCAAGCGCCCGCTCCTTCGAAAGGTAGCGGAAGGAGTCAAGGCCCGAGTAGGCCTCGATGCGGCGCACGCCCGATCCCACGGAGGACTCGCCCAGAACGGCCACCGGCCCGATCTGCGAGGAGTGCGCCACGTGGGTGCCACCGCAGAGTTCGAGGGAGAAGGGGCCCGCGATCTCGACGACCCGGACGAGGTCACCATAGTTCTCCCCGAAGAGCGCCATGGCGCCCATGGCCTTGGCCTCCTCGAGCGGCATCTCCGTGGTGTTCACCTGGTGGTCGGCGTCGACGACCGAGTTGGTGATCTCCTCGATCTGCTGCAGCTGCTCGGGCGTGAGCTGCTCGGTGTAGTTGAAGTCAAAGCGCAGGTAGCCCGGCTTGTTCATGGATCCGGCCTGGACGGCGGTGGGCCCAAGGACCTGGCGCAGAGCGCCGTGGATGAGGTGCGTCGCGGAGTGCGCCTGGCGCGCGGCGTGGCGCCAGGCCTCGTCGACGTGTGACTCCACGGTGGCGCCCACCTCCAGGCCCGCGCCCTCCGGAATGCGGGTCTTGTGGATCCACAGCTTCTTGCCGATCTTCTGCACATCCTCGACGGGCAGCGAGACGCCGTCGAGGACAAAGGAGCCGCGGTCACCGAGCTGGCCGCCGGCCTCGGCGTACATCGGGCTGACGTCGACGATGACGTCCACCTGCTCACCCGGGCGGGCTTCGCTGATGCGCTGGCCGTCACGGACGAGGCCCAGGACGCGGGAGGTGGCCTGGAGCTCCTCGTAGCCGACGAACTCGGTGGGGTGCTCGTCGATGAACTCGCGGAAGACCGAGAGGTCCTGGTGCCCGTGCTTCTTCGCCTTGTTGTCCGCCTTCGCGCGGGCGCGCTGCTCGGCCATGAGGGCGTCGAAGCCCTCGATGTCCACCTCGAGCCCGGCCTCGCGGGCCATCTCCACGGTGAGGTCGATGGGGAACCCATAGGTGTCGTGGAGGGCGAACGCGCGATCACCGCTGATCCGGGTGCCGTGCGCGGAACGCACCTCGGAGGCCGCGTTCTCGAAGAGCTCCGTGCCGGACTCGAGGGTGCGGAGGAAGGCCCGCTCCTCCGTGACCGCGACGCGCAGAATGCGCTCGCGGTTCTTCTCAATCTCCGGGAAGGACGGGGTCATGGTGTCCATGATGGTGCTCATGAACTTCTCCATCGTGGGGCCCTGCGCCCCGAGCAGGCGTGCGGAGCGGATGATCCGGCGCAGCAGGCGGCGGAGGATGTACCCCCGGCCCTCGTTGCCGGGGGTAACGCCGTCGAGGATGAGCATCATGCCGGTCCGGGAGTGGTCGGCGATGACGCGGAAGCGGATGTCGTCCTCGTGCTCAGCGCCGTAGCGCGCGCCGGTCAGGGTCTCCGCCACGTCGATGACGGGGCGCAGGAGGTCGGTCTCATAGACATTGTCGACGCCCTGGAGGATGCAGGCCACGCGCTCGATCCCGAGGCCGGTATCGATGTTCTTCTTCGGCAGCGGCCCGAGGATCTCGAAGTCCCCCTTGCCGGTCCCCTCACCGCGCTCGTTCTCCATGAAGACGAGATTCCAGATCTCCATGTAGCGGTTGTCATCGGCGATGGGGCCGCCCTCGGCGCCGTACTCCGGGCCGCGGTCATAATAGATCTCCGAGCAGGGGCCACAGGGGCCGGGCACACCCATGGACCAGTAGTTATCCTCCATGCCCAGACGCTGGATGCGCTCCTTGGGGATGCCGACGACCTCATGCCAGATATCGGCCGCCTCGTCATCATCGAGGTAGCAGGTCACCCACAGGCGCTCCGGGTCCAGGCCCAGCCCGCCCTTCTCCACGGGGTCAGTGAGCAGCCCCCACGCGTGCGTGATGGCGCCCTCCTTGAAGTACTGCCCGAAGGAGAAGTTGCCCGCCATCTGGAAGAAGGTGTTGTGACGGGTGGTGATGCCCACCTCCTCGATATCGAGGGTGCGCACACACTTCTGGATGCTCGTGGCCGTGCCGTTCGGGAAGGGCGGGGTCTGCTGCCCAAGGAAGTAGGGTTTGAAGGGGACCATCCCGGCGTTGACGAAGAGCAACGTGGGGTCATCAAGGATGAGCGAAGCACTGGGAACCTCCGTATGCCCAGCCTTCACGAAGTGTTGGGTAAAACGCTCCCTGATTTCGTGTGTTTGCACTGCGGTTGTCCTCGATTTCTACCGTTGAGGGATGGTCATTGCTGCCATAGATTTTGTCAGACGGCCTTACACTTTACCCGTCGCCCCGGACAATGCCGCGCAACCGGTCAAGATAGGCTTCGATCCGCTTTTCCGCCCCGCGCGGGCGCGGGTGATAATAACGCGCATCCTGCACAATCTCCGGGGCGTACTGCTGGGGGACGACGCCCGTCGGATCATCATGCGGGTAGACATAGCCGACGGCGTGGCCGAGCTTCTTCGCCCCCTCATAGTGGCCATCGCGCAGGTGCGGAGGGACGGGCCCGATCTTGCCCTCGCGCACATCCTGCTGGGCGGCGGAGATGGCCTCGATGACGGCATTGGACTTCGGCGCCGTCGCGAGGTGAATGGTCGCCTGCGCGAGGGTAAGCCGGGCTTCCGGCATCCCGATGAGCGCCACCGCCTGCGCCGCGGCAACCGCCGTCTGCAAGGCCGTGGGATCCGCCATGCCGATGTCCTCGCTCGCGTGAATGATGAGACGACGGGCGATGAAGCGGGGGTCCTCCCCCGCCTCGATCATGCGGGCCAGATAGTGGAGAGCGGCGTCCACGTCCGAGCCCCGAATGGACTTGATGAAAGCGCTGGTGACGTCATAGTGCTGGTCCCCATCGCGGTCATAGCGCACCACCGCGCGATTGATGTTCTCGCGGAGGGTATCCGTCGTGATGTTCTCCCCATCCTTCACCGCCTCCGCGGCCGCCTCCACGTAGGTGAGCGCGCGGCGCGCGTCCCCGCCGGCGAGCATGACCAGCTGCTCCACAGCATCATTGTCGATCCCCACCCGGCCGCCGAGGCCGCGCTCATCGGTGATCGCGCGGGTGATGACCGTGGTGAGGGCTGGGTCATCGAGGGGCTCAAGGTGGAGGAGCAGCGAGCGCGAGAGCAGCGGCGCCACCACGGAGAAGGAGGGGTTCTCCGTGGTCGCGGCCACCAAGAGCACCGTGCGATTTTCCACGGCAGCGAGGAGCGCATCCTGCTGGGTCTTGGAAAAGCGGTGGACCTCGTCGATGAAGAGGACCGTCCGGTGGCCGTTAATGAGGTCGCGACGCGCCTGGTCAATGACGGCGCGGACCTCCTTCACGCCGGAGCTCAGCGCCGAGAGGCCGACAAAGCGGCGCTGGGTGGCCGTCGAGATGAGCGAGGCGATCGTCGTCTTCCCCGTTCCGGGTGGCCCATAGAGGATCACCGAGGCGTCCCCGGAGCCCTCGACCAGCCGCCGCAGCGGCTTCCCCTCCCCCAGGAGGTGCTCCTGGCCCACGACGTCCTCGAGGCTCCGGGGCCGCATCCGCGCGGCGAGCGGGGCCCCGGCCGGGGCCTCAAAGAAGTCCGAGGCCTCCCGCCGGATCGCGCCCTCATCGCCGCCCGACGTCGTACCGCCGAAGAGATCGTCCTGGGGGCTCATGCGTAGCGCGGGGCGTCGTCGACGGGAGCAAGGCGCTCAGCGACGTGGGCGGCAAATTGGGCCACGACGGGAAGACGGGTGTCGCTGCCTCGGGCGGCAAAGCGGGCGAGAGCTTCGAAGGTCTCGTGGAGATCGCGGCGCACGAGGTGCTCCTCCTCGCTGAAGGGCCCCTCGGTGGACGGCCGGAGGACGTCGATCTCCGCCCGCCGCTCTTCAGAGAGCATCCGGGCGGTCTCGGCCTCTTCGGCGGAGGAATCGTGCATGAGCGCCACCGCCACGTTGTTGAGCGAGCCAAAATGCATGAGCGAGATGCTCGCGAGCGCCCAGCCCAGCATGGCGATGACGATCCGCACGTGGAGGCGGTCCTCATTGCGCACATTCGGCCAGATGGAGTTCACCTCGCCGACCCAGGCGTCGATGAAGACGTCCGCCTCATCGTCGCTGATCGGGCGCGAGAAGAGGAACTGCGGGAAGCCGGCCACCACGCAGGCGACGTCGAAGGTGGCGTCGCGGAACCCCGCCCACTCATAGTCAAGGAAGTGCGTCTTCTGCGCGACGATGATGTTGTCCGGGGAGAGATCGAAGGGGGTAAAAGCGCGGTGCTGCCCGCGCAGCAGGCGGCGGCGGGCCTGGCCGATGAGCTCCATGACATCCGGCGGGACGTCGAGCCCGGCGTCGTTGAGCAGGCTCACCCCGGTGCCGAGGGAGAACTCCAAGGAGTGATCGCGGGCGTGCACGAGGGCCGACGCATCCTGGTGGGAGCGCAGGACGCGCGCCTGAAGGGTATCGAAGTTGTCCTCGCGGTCGGCCGTCCCGGCGTGCATCCGCCCGATGGCCTGGCCGAGGTTGCGCAGGATGTGGGCGCGGGACTCCTCCCCGCTCTGCGAGAGCAGCTCAGCGAACGTGTCCCCATCGCCGGAGTCGGAAATCACGACGAGCCGCTGGTCAATGTCATAGGCGAGGAGAACGGGCCCCGGGCGCACCTCCTCGGGAAGGGACGTCGTGAACTGGTAAGCCACCACCTCCCGGATGAGCCCCACATCATCGAGCGGGTCCTCCGAGCGAGGCGTGTACTTGATGACGAGGCTGCGGTCCTCGAGGAAAGGCGATTGGGCAACCTTAGCCCTGAGGACGACGGCATGACCGGTGCCAGAGAGAGGCTGAACATCGGTGAGCTTTTGCTGCCCGCCGTAGCGGCCGGTGAGCAGGCGCTCAGCGCGCTCAATGATCTCCTCTGTGCTCTTCAATGGTCTCTCCTTAATCAGCACGACACGTGACGCCGCACATGGCGAAGGGGGAGTTCCGCTCTGGGGACTCCCCCTCTCACCATAATGGGTGGCACGCCTTCCCTCCGCTAAGACGACGGGGAGGGCTAGTTGGTTCCCTTCTTCCCCGGCCGGGCGTCAATCCCGGACTCACGTCGCTGCTGCGGCGTGATGGGGGCCGGTGCATCGGTGAGCGGGTCCACACCGCCGCCGGACTTCGGGAATGCGATGACGTCGCGAATCGAATCGAAGCCGCCAAGGAGCGAGACGATGCGGTCCCAGCCAAAGGCGATGCCGCCGTGCGGCGGGGCGCCGAAGGCGAAGGCGTCGAGGAGGAAGCCGAACTTCTCCCGGGCCTCCTCTTCCGAGATGCCCATGACCTTGAACACGCGCTCCTGAACATCGCGCTGGTGGATACGGATGGAACCGCCACCGATCTCGTTGCCGTTGCAGACGATGTCATAGGCGTAGGCGGTGGCCTCGCCGGGGTTCTCGTCGAAGGAGTCCAGCCACTCCGGCTTCGGGGAGGTGAACGCGTGGTGCACCGCGGTCCACGA
The DNA here is from genome assembly GCF_021568315.1 of Corynebacterium uropygiale. Classification (GTDB taxonomy): domain Bacteria; phylum Actinomycetota; class Actinomycetes; order Mycobacteriales; family Mycobacteriaceae; genus Corynebacterium; species Corynebacterium uropygiale. Next base: position 328,881 of record NZ_JAKGSI010000002.1, on the reverse strand, counting down.
GGAGTGGCCGAGGGCGACGTCGCCGGAGGCCTGCGCATCAGCGGAGGGCTCGAAGAGCGGGGCGTCGACAACCCAGGTGAACGCCCAGTCGCCCTCCTTGATGAGGCCCAGCTTCTCCGCGATCGCGGTGCGGGCCGCGCCGAGCAGGGCGCGGGAGGACTTGGTCTCCCCCGCCGCGAAGAAGATGCAATCGCCCGGCTTCGCGCCGACGTGCGCCGCGATGCCCTCGCGCTCGGCGTCGGTGATGTTCTTGGCGACGGGGCCGGTGAGCTCCCCATCCTCCTGGACGAGGATGTAAGCCAGGCCCTTGGCGCCGCGCTGCTTGGCCCAGTCCTGCCAGGCGTCGAGCTGACGGCGCGGCTGCGAGGCCCCACCCTCCATGACGACGGCGCCCACGTACTCATTCTGGAAGACGCGGAACGTCGTGTCCTTGAAGAACTCGGTGCACTCGGTGATCTCAATGTCGAAGCGGAGGTCGGGCTTGTCCGAGCCGTACTTCTTCATCGCCTCCGCGTAGGTCATGCGCGGGATCGGGGTGGTGATCTCGTAGCCGATGAGCTTCCACAACTCGGTGACGATTTCCTCGGCCAGGGCGATGACATCCTCCTGGTCGACGAAGCTCATCTCAATATCCAGCTGGGTGAACTCCGGCTGGCGGTCCGCGCGGAAGTCCTCATCGCGGTAGCAGCGGGCGATCTGGTAGTAGCGCTCCATGCCAGCGACCATGAGCAGCTGCTTGAAGAGCTGCGGGGACTGCGGCAGGGCGTAGAAGGTACCCGGCTTGAGGCGGGCGGGGACGAGGAAGTCGCGCGCACCCTCCGGAGTGGAGCGGGTGAGCGTCGGCGTCTCGATCTCCGTGAAGTCGTGGGCGTCGAGAACACGACGCGCCGCCTGGTTCGCGCGGGAGCGCAGGCGAAGGGCATTGCCCTGGCTGGAACGGCGCAGGTCAAGGTAGCGGTAGCGGAGGCGAACCTCCTCGCCCACCTCGCCGTGGGAGGTGGAGGCGTCGTCAATCTGGAAGGGCAGCGCGGCCGAGGGGTTGAGCACCTCAAGCTCGCTGACGTTCACCTCAATGTCGCCGCTCGGGAGGTTCGGGTTCTGCGAGCCCTCCGGGCGCTCCTCGACGACGCCCGTCACGCGCAGGCAGTACTCGCTGCGGAGCTCGTGCGCACGCTCGGCGACCTCGGACTCACGGAAGACGACCTGGGCAATCCCGGAACGGTCGCGCAGATCGATGAAGATCACTCCGCCGTGGTCTCGACGACGCGCTACCCAACCGGTGAGGGTAACGGTGTGGCCTGCGTTGTCTTTGCGGAGTTCACCCGCGAGGTGGGTACGCAACACTGTTGATACGGTCCTTCCGAGTTCGAGAATGTCACGGGGTTCGCTGTGCGACACAATGTCGCGCCCAGTTTACTCGCCCTCCCCCGCCCTGTCTGTGCGGCCCCCACCGATCAAGATATTAAGATTTGGCTTATGACTTTCAAACCGGGCGTTCATAAAGATCGCAACATCGCCCGCCGTGGCGGCGGCGGAGGGGGCCGGATTGCCGTCGGCGGCGGCATCGGCACTGTCGTCCTTATTGGTCTCTATCTTCTCCTCGGCGGGGATCCCGCCGGCTTGGGGACTCTCCTCGGCGGCTCCGAGGCTCCCGCACCCCAGGACACCCAGGCGCAGCAGGGCGGGGCGGGGCTCGAGCACTGCCAGACCGCCGAGGACGCGAACTCCCGCGCCGACTGCCGCGTCGAGTTCACCGCGATGAGCGTCTTCCACACCTGGGAAAAGCAGCTCCCCGAGCAGGCGAACATCACGTTCGAGGAGCCCGGCCTCGTCGTCTTCGATCAGACGACGAACTCCGGCTGTGGGGTGGCCCAGGGCAACACCGGCCCCTTCTACTGCCCGGCCGATCGCTCTGCCTACTTTGACGTCTCCTTCTTCCAGCAGCTGGAGCAGCTGGGCGGGGAGAACGCGCCGCTCGCACAGATGTACATCGTGGCCCACGAGTACGGCCACCACATCCAAAACCTCGAGGGCACCCTCGGGCTCAGCGACTACAACAATCCCGGCGAGGACTCCAACGCCGTGAAGATCGAGCTCCAGGCTGATTGCTACGCCGGCATCTGGGCCCACTGGGCGGATAAGGGCGAGGACGCCATGCTCGAGACCATCACCCCGGAGCAGGTGGAAAGCGCGATCGCGACCGCCCAGGCCGTCGGCGATGATAACATCCAGCGCCGCTCCGGCGGGGAGGTCCAGCCCGACCAGTGGACCCACGGCTCCTCCCAGCAGCGGGCTGAGTCCTTCCTGGCCGGCTACCGCACGGGCAAGATGAACGCCTGCGACACCTTGGGGCGCCACGTGTACGCCGAGTAAAGAATAAGAAGCCGATGAGAAGACAGAAAACTCGGGACGGCCCCGTCGAGAAGTTGACAGGGCCGTCCCGAGTTCTTTCTATTTGATCTGCTTTCTGCCGCCGGGCCTACACCGAGAGCTCCGGGTGAAGATCCTTGTGCCGGATGATCCGGTGGCGCCAGGCCGCGAAGATACTCACCGCTCCCGAGAGGACGAAGAGCAGGACGAGCGCCCCCATTCCGGTGAAGAAGCGGTGGTCGAGGTCCCAGCTGCTCGGCCCCACGATCATCTGCCGCAGCACGTTGATGGAATAGGTCATCGGGTCAATAACGTGGATGATCTGCTGGAATCGCGGCTGCGTCTCCGGCGGATAGAGGCCGCCCGAGGAAACCAGCTGCGTTGCCATCAGGATGAGGCAAAGCACGCGGCCGATCGCCGGCCCGAAGAACGCATTGATGCAGTGCGTGAAGGCGACGAAGGCGCTCGAGATCGCGAGCATCGAGAGCCAGAGACCAAAGTCATGCTTGGCATCGAGGCCGATCGCAAAGCGCAGCACGAGGAACATCGCCGTTGCCTGGCACCAGCCGATGAGCATGGCCGGCAGGTAACTTGCCAGGGCCACGCGCAGGTTCCCCGCCTGGGAGTCGAGCGCACGGCGCTGCAGCGGCCGCAGCAGCATGAAGCACACCGTGCCTCCCATGAAGAGACCCAGGGAGATGAAGAACGGGGCCAGGCCCACGCCGAAGGTGGTGAGGCCGGGGTCGGCCGGCTGCACCTGCTTCACCGGCGTCGCGATCGTCGACGCATAATCCGGGCGCACATCATCCGGGAAGCGCGGAAGCTGCTGAGAACCGTCGGTGATCTTCAGCGCGAGCTCCCCGGAGCCTTCGTCCAGCCGCACGAGCCCATCGCGCAGCGCGGAGGCGCCGACGACCAGCTGCTTCGAACCGTCCTGGAGCTGTCGCATACCGGCTGCGAGGGTCTGGGAGCCGTCGACGGCCTGCTCAACGCCGGCGCGGTATTCCGCGTTGGGGTCGGTGAGCTGGCGGGCGATCTCCCGGGCGCCATCGCGCAGCTGATTGAGCTTCTGCGCGATATCCGAGTCCGGCCCCATGCCCGTCGTCCGCAGCTGGTGGATGACGCCGTCGGTCTGCTGGGCAAGCTGCGCCGCGCCCGGGACACCAGAGGCCCGCAATCCCGTCGACAGGTTGACGAGCTGCGCAATGAGCTGGTTCTGCTGGGCTGCTGCCCCATCAGTCAAGCCCACAATCTGGTCAACGCCGCCGGAGACCTGGCTGGCGCCGTCGCCCAGGGTGTCGGTGCCCGCGCGCAGCTGCTGGAGACCGTCGCTCAGCCGTTGGGCGCCGTCGGCGGCCTCATTGATGCCGGCATCAAGGGCGTGGGCGCCGTCGGCGAGCCGTTGGCCTCCGTCATTCGCCTGGCCGGCACCGTCATTGACCTGACCAGCGCCATCGGCAGCCGCGTCCATGCCCTCACCGATGGTGTTGAAGCCGACGAGCAGGTTATCGGTGACCTGCTCGCCCAGCTGGGCGTCCACGGTGTCGACGACAATCGTGGCGATCTGATTACCCAACACCTGGCCGAGGAAGCCGTTGGCGCTGTTGAACACGGCGTTCATCGTCGCGGGATGGGGGTTCTTCGTCCCGGCGGACACCGCGGCCTCGGAGAAGTCCGAGGGGATCTCGAGAGCGAAGTAGTAGGTGCCGTCGGCCACGCCGTCGCGCGCCTCCTCCGGGGTGGTTTCGATGAACTTCACCCGGTCATTCTCGAGGATCTTCTCCGTGACCTGGTCGCCTGCCTTGAGCGGCTGGCCGTCCTTCTCCGCCCCGGCATCCTGGTTCACGAGGGCGACGGGCAGGCGCGAGAGCCCACTAATCGGATCCCAATAGGACCACACAAAGAGGCCACCGAAGATGAGGGGCAGCAAAATAATGACGGCGAGCCCCAGAGGCGGGAGCTTTCCGTAGAAGAATCGCTTCAGCTCAGAGCCGATGTGAAAGAGCGACATTAGTCCTCCTCGGAGGGTTGTTCGTCCTCGACGTCACGCTCTTCGGGGCTGATCCACAGCGCGCGGTCGACCGTCCCCGTGGTGTCAGGGTTGGAGCTATTGACGATGACCGGGATGCGCTGGCTGAGGTTCTTCAGCCGGAAGAAGACCTCATCGCGCACCGTCATCGACTTGACCTGGTCGATGTCATCGACGATAAGCAGGCTCGCGTCCGGGCGCGAGAGCAGCGCGAGGACGATCCGCAGGAGGAAGCGGTCCCGGGCGCGGAGGTCGTCGACGGTGTCATCGAGCGTGATGTCAAGGTCGAGGAGTTGTGCAAGGGCTGGGTAGTCCGAGTCCTCTGGCCGCGGCGTGTGCTTCCACCAGGAGGTGGCCCACGCCAACTGTTCACGAACAACAGTCCGCACGGGGACCAGGCGCTCGAGCCCGTCGAGCTCAGAAACCCCAGCGAGGGCGCAGTAGCGCGCGCGCTCGCGGGCTCCGGTGAGCGTGGTGGGCTGCCACAGTGTGATGGTTCCTTGCGGGCATGCCATTCTCCCTGCCAGAACGAGGGAAAGAGTGGTGGACTGGGACTCTCGATAGGACTGGAGGAGAGTCAGACTGGGCTCATCCGGGATGGTGATGTTCGGTAACAACCCCATCCCCAGATCGAGATCCTCAGTGCTTAATAGGGTGCTGATGATCGTACTCCCGACTATGTGGAGGTTTAACTATCACTTTCTGTAGAGTATCTTGAACCCCAGCGAGCGGTTGTGTCAACACACCGCTTCGGTCCAGGAACTTTACAGTGTGAAGGAAAGTGTATGCGTGCTGATGCCCTGCGCCGGCGGGAAGCCCTCATCGAGGCCGCGTGCGAGCTTGTTCGGACGCGGCACGAGGACAGCATCCCCCTCGAGGCCATTGCGCAGCGCGCGGGCGTGGGCATCGCCACGCTCTACCGCAACTTCCCGGATCGCATCTCTCTGCGCCACGCCTGCGCCGCCCACCTCTTCAATGAGGCCGTCGCCCTCCTCGAGGAGGCGCGCGATGCCATGGCCAGCGCCCCGGCTACCGTCGTGGAGGAAGCCTGGACCGACCTCATGTGGAGCCTCGTGCGTCTCGGGCTCGGCGCCATCGTCCCCGTCTTCGTCCCCACGGACGTCCACGAGCTGCCCGAGGACCTGCAGGCCATCACGGCGCGCGTGCTCGAGCTCCTCAACGAGGTTGCCTCCGACGCCCAGCGCGCCGGCCTCCTCGATCCCGAAATCGACGGCCTCACCGTGCTCGTTGGGCTCTTCACGGCCTCCCGTCCGCAGGTGGAGGGGCTCAACGCCCTCGTGCCCGATTTGGAGGCAACCATGGTGAAGATTTATCTTCGGGGCCTTCAACCCCGCACCCCGCAAAACCCGTCGGTCGAGGCCTCAACCCCTTCTGCGCACTGCGCCTAGGAACTGTGCTGAGACATCACCCGGGGAGGCATTCCGCGGCCGGCATTCCGCGTTACACTTGGGGCCGTTCATCAACTCTCGGGAGGTACTTGAGTGACCATCAGCGTCATTGACCTGTTCAGCGTGGGGATTGGGCCCTCTTCCTCGCACACGGTGGGCCCCATGCGTGCGGCACGGCAATTCGTGCGGCGCTTCCCCTCGCTCCCGGCGCGCGTCCGCGTGATTCTTCGCGGCTCGCTCGCCGCGACGGGCCAAGGCCACGGCACGGACCGGGCGAGCATTCTCGGGCTCGTGGGCTATGAGCCGGAGACCATGCCGGCCGGTGTCACTCCCGCTTATGGGGACCTCATCCCCGCGCGCGGGAGTATTTCTGGGCCGCTGGGCACTGTGGAGTATGAGATCGTCGTCGATACCCACGCGCTGCCTGAGCATCCCAATGGCATGATTATGGAGGCTTTCGGGCGGGATGGTTCGCCGCTTGGGGATCCCATGGACTATTACTCCGTGGGCGGGGGCTTCATCCTCAGTGGCGAGGAGCTGCGGGAGCTCGCGGCTTCCGAGGAGGGGCTGGGCTCCGGCGCGTCCACGACCGGCCGTTCGGCCGACGCCCCCTACCCCTTCTCCACGGCGGAGATCCTCAAGAAGCACTGCACCAACACCGGGCTCTCTTTCTCCGGCATCATGGCCGCCAATGAGGCGGCGCTCCACGACGGAATCGAGGTGGTCAACAACTACCTCGACACGGTGTGGCAGACCATGCGCGAGTGCGTTCGCGCGGGCATCGCGACGTCGGGGATCCTCCCGGGCGGCTTGGGTGTGAGCCGCCGGGCCCCGGGCCTCCACCGCAAGCTCCTGGAGATCAAGGCCTCGCCCCGCGGCGATGCGCTGGGGGCGATGGAGTGGGTCAACCTCTACGCCCTTGCCGTCAACGAGGAGAACGCGGCGGGCGGCAAGGTCGTCACCGCTCCGACCAACGGTGCGGCCGGGATCATCCCCGCCGTCATGCACTATGCCCTCGATTTCCTCGACGACTTCTCGACGGAGAAAGCGCGCCAGTTCCTCCTGGCGGCGGGCGCCGTCGGGATCATTATCAAGGAGAGTGCCTCCATCTCCGGGGCGGAGGTCGGCTGCCAGGGGGAGGTCGGTTCGGCCGCAGCGATGGCGGCCGCCGGTCTCTGCGAGATTCTGGGCGGCACCCCGGCGCAGGTGGAGAATGCCGCGGAGATCGCCCTGGAGCACAACCTGGGGCTCACCTGCGACCCGGTGGGTGGGCTCGTGCAGATCCCCTGCATCGAGCGCAACGCCATTGGCGCGGTGAAGGCGATTAATGCCGCGCGCCTCGCGATGATGGGTGAGGGCACGCACCGGGTGTCCCTCGACGACGTCGTCGAGACGATGGCCGCCACGGGACGCGACATGCTCTCCAAGTACAAGGAAACGGCGGCCGGTGGGCTCGCCGTCACGCTGGGCCTCCCGGTGAACCTCACCGAGTGCTAGGCGGGGTGTAAGGCCCGGGCGGGGCCTCGGGCGGGTGTGCCCCGCCCTCCCCTACAGGGCGTTCTGCAGGGCCTTCTGCAGGTGCTCCACGACGTCGGTGAGCGGGACGCTCACCTGCTCGTGCTGGGCGAGGTCCTTCACGGCGATCGTGCCCTCTGCCAGCTCATTCTCACCGAGGACCAGCGCATAGCGGGCGGCAGCACGGTCCGCGCCCTTCATCGCGCCCTTGAGGCCGCGGTCCCCATAGGACATGTCCGCGGCAACCCCAGCGCCGCGCAGCTGGTGGATGACCACCGCCATCCGCTTCTTCGCCTCCGCGCCAAGCGCCACACCGTACACGTCGACGCGACGCTCAGTGCCCGGCAGCTCCACACCCTCCGCGTCGAGGGCGAGCAGCGTGCGGTCCACGCCCAGTCCGAAGCCGATGCCGGAGAGGTCCTGCCCGCCCAGCTGCTGCATGAGCCCGTCATAGCGGCCACCGCCGCCGATGCCCGACTGGGCGCCCAGGCCGTCGTGGACAAACTCGAAGCAGGTCTTGGTGTAGTAGTCGAGGCCGCGGACCATGCGCGGGTTGATGGTGTAGGCCACGCCCATGTCGTCGAGGAGTCCGGTGACGGTCTCGAAGTGCTCGCGACACTCATCATTGAGGTAATCGAGCATAAGCGGGGCATCGGCGGTCATCTCCTGGACCTCCGGGCGCTTGTCGTCGAGGACGCGGAGGGGGTTGATGCTCGCGCGGTGGCGGGTCTCCTCGTCAAGCGGCAGCGCGAAGAGGAACTCCTGCAGTTTCTCCCGGTAGGCGGGGCGGCAGTTGCGGTCGCCGAGGCTGGTGAGCTCCAGCCGGTATCCGCTGAGCCCGACGCTCCGGTAGCAGCGATCAGCGAGCGCGATGATTTCCGCGTCGAGGGCGGGATCGTCGACGCCGATAGCCTCGACGCCCACCTGCTGGAGCTGGCGGTAGCGGCCGGCCTGCGGTCGCTCATAGCGGAAGAAGGGGCCGGCATAGTTGAGCTTCACGGGAAGCTGGCCGCGGTCCAGGTTGTGCTCGATGACGGCGCGGACCACCCCGGCCGTCCCCTCGGGGCGCAGCGTGACAGAGCGATCGCCCCGGTCAGCGAAGGTATACATCTCCTTGGAGACGACGTCCGTGGACTCCCCCACCCCGCGGGCGAAGAGGTTCGTGTCCTCGAAGATCGGGAGCTCGATGTGCTGGAATCCGGCCAGGTGGGCCTGGCGGATAAAGGCATCGCGCACCGCGAGGAAGCGCGGGGACACCGGGGGCACGTAATCGGGAACCCCCTTGGGGGCGGACAGGGACGCAAACTTCTTCTTTTCGCTCACGTCCGAATACTTTACCGTCCGCTACCCCAGCTGGAGGAGGAAGGGATTGCTCCGCCGCTCCTGGGCCATGGTGCTGGGCGCCCCGTGCCCGGGGAGAATCGTCACGTCATCGGCGAGGGGTAGGACCTTCTCCCGCAGACTGCGCATCATGGCGTCGGGGTCGCTGCCCGGGAGGTCGGTGCGGCCGATCGAGCCGCGGAAGAGGACGTCGCCGCTGAAGCACACCGTTCCGCTGCGCAGCATGACGCATCCCGGGGAGTGACCCGGCGCGTGGATCACCTCCAGGGGTAGGCCCGCGAGCTCCACCGTCTCCCCCAGCGCGCGGAGATCTTCGATGGGGGTCATGTGCGCGGTGTCGAAGAGCTGCGCCGCTTCGGCCGAGACCCCGCCGTGGGGGTCGCTGAGCATGGGGTGATCGGCCTCGTGGAGGCTCACGGGCAGTCCATGGGCGGCGGCGAGCTGCCCGGCATCCCGCGTGTGATCGATATGCCCATGGGTGAGGACGATGTCGCTTAACCTCAGGTTTTTCTCCTTGAGCAGCGCCTCAATCTGCGGGGCCGCGTGCAGCCCCGGGTCGACGACGCCCACGCAGCCCTCCTCCTCATTAACGACGACATAGCAATTCGTCGCATAGGGCCCCGCGCTGAAGCTCAGCAGTTCCATCCTCTCCTCCTCACTTCTCCTGTCGGGCGCAGATCTCCGCCGCCCGGCGCACCCGATCAGCGCTTTCCACGAGAGTCCGGCGAAGCCCACCCGGCAAATCCGGGCGCTCCTCCAGCCACCGCTGGATGGCCTCCGCCCCCTCGAGGTCCGCAGCCGGAATGAGCCCCGCGATGAGCCGCGTGGACATCTCCATGGGGTATTTCGCCCACCACTCCTCTACAGAGTCAAGGTAGGTCTCGACGCCAAGAAGCTCCGCGCGTTCCTTCCCGGCGGCCTCCCCCGGCCGGTTCCACGCAGCCAGCCCGGCGCGCACCTCATCGTTGCTCAGCTCCCCGGGGGTGAGGAGCTTCTCCAGCAAGGCAGCGCGCCGTCCGGGCGCGGAGTACGTGGCTTCAAAGAAGCGCACGGCGCCGGTGAGCGTGTTGTCCCGGGCGTGCTCCTCCGCCAGCTCTTCCTCCCCCATGAGGCCGAGGCTTCGCAGGGCGCAGAGGATGTTCCAGCGCAGCGTCGGGCCCAGCTCGAGGCCAGGCAGGACCTCCGAGTGAAGGTAGGAGCGCAGGGTGGGGCCGGAGTCCTTGTCGTCGGCGGCTCCCCAGGCGCGGATCGCGGCGCCAAGGAGGATCCGCTGCTCATCGGAGCCGGCCTCGGCGTCGGTGAGCAGGCTCTGGAGGTTGGTCGCGAGGCGGCGCCTGGCCTTCGGGCGCTGGGCCGCCGGGGTGTAGTGCTCAACGCACTGCTCCGCCTGGTCGAGGATGGTTCCCAGCGTCGTCGCATTGCGCTCGGCCCAGGCGTGGATGCTCACGAGGTTGACGAAGTGCTCGGGCGGCAACTCCCCACGCCGAACGAGGTTCCACAGCTGCTGCCAGATGACGGTGCGGCTGAGGGCGTCGTCGAGGGTGGAAAGGTACTGGTCAATGAGGCTGAGGCTGCGCGCGTCGAGGCTGGCGAGGCAGTAGGAGTGGGCGTGGTCGTTGACGAGGACCAGGAGTTCCGCCAGCTCCTCAGGCGGCAGGCCGGTGTCGACGCTGTTCTCCTCCCCGTGGAGCTCGACGTCGAGGGTGGCTCGACGGCTCAGCACGCCGCCTTTCACCTCGAAGAGCCCGATGTCCACGCGGTGGGGGCGGGCGGGACGTTCCAGCGTCCGCAGCCGCAGGCACGAGCCCTCCCTTTCGACCGAGATCATGTCCACGCCGCTCGTCTGCAGCCAGAGGCACACCCATTCGCTGAGGTCGCGGCCGCTCGCGGCGCTGAGCTCAGCGATGTAGTCCTGGAAGGTGGCCGTCTCGTAGGCGTGTGCCCGGAAGTAGCGTCGGGTGGCGTCGGTGAAGACGTCCTCGCCGACGAAGTGGACGAGCTGCCGGAGCACGGCGGCCCCCTTGGCATAGGTGATGCCGTCGAAGTTCTGGCGGGCGGCGTCCACGTCCGGGATGTCCGCGGCGATGGGGTGCGTGGTGGGCAGCTCGTCCTGCTCGATGGCCCATGCGGTGCGCCGGCCGGCGAAATTCACCCACGCGTCCGTGTGCGCGGTGGTAGCCACGCTCGCGGCGGCCCCCATGTACTCGGCGAAGGATTCCTTCAGCCACAGGTCATCCCACCATTCTGGTGTGACCTCGTCGCCGAACCACATGTGGCTCATCTCGTGGAGGAGGGTGTTGGCCCGGGCGGCGCGCTCAGCGTCCGTGGGCTGATCGCGGAAGATGTACTTCTCCGCGAAGGTCACGAGCCCGGGATTCTCCATGGCGCCCAGGTTGTACTCCGGCACGAGGATGCTGTCATAGCGCAGCCACGGGAAGGGGGAATCGAAGAGGTCGCAGAACCAGCTGAGCCCGCGTGTGGTCATCGCGAGGAAATCCTCCGCATCGAGGAATTCCCGCATCGCCTTCCGGCACCACACGCCAACGTCGTGGGTGACGCCCGTCCGGGGATCCGTCCACGTCGTCGATTCGCCGACGTACGGCCCGGCGGCAAAAGCCGTGAGGTAGCTCGAGACCGGCGGCGTGAGAGAGAAGGTGACGCGGCGGCGCCCGCCGTCGAGCTCCTCCTCCTTCTCCGGGTTACCCAGGGAGAAGGCTTTCCATCCGCTCGGAACGACGAGGCTCACCCGCACCCGGGACTTGATGTCCGGCTGCTCGAAGCAGGGGAAGATGCGCCGCGCATCCGAGGGCTCGCAGTGCGAGTAGAGATAGGTGTCCTCCCCATCGACGAAGCGGTGGAGGCCCTGGCCGGTGCGCGAGTAGCGGGACGCGCCGAGGATCTTCACCCTCGCCTGCTCCCCCGGCTCGAGGCCGTCGATCCGGATGATCCCCTCCGAAGCGCAGGCCTCCGGGTCACGCTCCACGCCGTTGATCTGGATGCTGAGGACCTCGCCCAGGTAGTCCAGGTGCGTCTGCGTGGCCTCGCTCCGGAAGGTCCACGTGGCCTCCACGCTCAGCGTCTCAGCCCCCGAGCCCGCCCTCGACACGTCGAGGGCCAGGTCAACGTGGGGATCGCGCACGACTCGGGAACGCTCACGGCAGGTCTGCCGCGTGATGGTGCTCTCACTCATAGTTGCCACCATAGCCCCGGGAGGGCAGGGCCGACGCGTCTGCCCTCCCCTGGGCTTCCCCCTCTCAATCCCCGCGGGAACGGGGCTCCCCCCGTGTCCCCCGCTGTCTCCCACCTGCTGCTGGAGATCTCCTACTGGAGAGCGGCCAGCGCGGCGTCGTAGTCCGGTTCCGTGGTGATTTCGTCGACGAGCTGGGTGTAGGCCACCGTCCCCTCGGGGCTGATCACCACGACGCAGCGTGCCAGCAGCCCCTTGAGCGGGGAATCCTCCAGCACCACGCCGTAGTCCTTGCCGAAGGACGAACGGAAGGCAGAGGCTACCGTGACGTTCTCGATGCCCTCGGCGGCACAGAAGCGCCCCAGGGCGAAGGGAAGGTCGTGGGAGACGCAGAGCACCACGGTGTTCTCCGCGGCGGCGGCGCGCTCATTGAACTCACGCACCGACGCCGCGCACACGCCGGTGTCCACGGAGGGGAAGATGTTGAGTACGATGTTCTTGCCCGCGAAATCGCTGAGGGAGAGTTCCGCTAAATCGGCGCCCACCAGCTGAAAGTCCGGCGCCTGGGCGCCCTTCTCCGGGAGTTCGCCGCTCGTTGTCGTGTCGTTTCCTTGGAAATGTGTCGAAGCCATGCGCCCCACCATAGCCAAAGCAGCGCCCGCGTGCGGGCCTGCACCGCGAGCCAGGACCAGCCGCTCATCCCCGGCGGGTACACTGTCCACGATCACGCAATTCCCCCGGGCCAAGCGAGCCCATCGGTGAGCCTGCCCCTGCCCGGACCCAACGTGGGAAGGAAGAACAACTCAGTGAGCAGCAACAAGGAGCGCGGCGAGGACGCGCTCAAGAAGCTGGAGAAGGAACTCAACGCGCGCGATCGCGCGGAGAAGTCCGGCCCCTTCAAGGTCGCCGCCCTGGCGCTCGTGGCCATCGTCATCATCGCCGGAGGCATCTGGTACTTCGCCTCCCGGGAGGATGACTCCCAAACTGAGGCCTCGAGCGATGGCTCGGTCCTCACTGGAGAGCGCGCCGATACCCTCCCGGACACCGTCACGTGCACCTACAACGAGGCCGGCACCTCCGCAAAAAAGGTGAGCCTGCCTCAGGGCTCGGATATCTCGACGAAGGGCACCGCCACTCTCACCCTCGCCACCACGCAAGGCTCCATCGGGATGAACCTCGATCGCAGCGTGAGCCCCTGCGCCGTCAACGCGCTTAGCCACCTGGCTCAGGAGAAGTTCTACGACAACACCATCTGCCACCGCCTCACCACCGAGGGCATCCACGTCCTCCAGTGCGGTGACCCCAAGGGTGATGGCACAGGCGGGCCCGGCTTCCGCTACGACGAGGAGTACCCCACCGGTGACGCCAAGGCCAGCACTCAGCAGAGCGTGATCTACCCGCGCGGCTCCATCGCGATCGCGAAGTCCGGGAAGAACACCAACGGCTCCCAGTTCTTCCTCAACTACCAGGACAGCCCCCTGCCCCCGGAGTACACCTACGTGGGCACCGTCGACGACGAGGGCCTGAAGACCCTCGACGCCATCGCGGAGAAGGGCACCAAGGACGGCTCCAGCGACGGGGAACCCGCCGAGGAGGTCCACATCGACTCCGCCACCGTGAAGTAGCGCTGGCAGAGTCGAGCACGAGAACGCCCCGCCCTGGTCTCCCTCCGTGGAGGCCGGGGCGGGGCTTTTCCGTCCGTCTCAGGCGCGCCACGGCGCGGCGACACCGCGCTGCGCCGCGGCGACCCCCTAGGACGTCACGCGGTAGACGTCGAAGACTCCTTCGGTATTGCGCAGCGTCGTCATGAGTGAGCCAAGCTGCTTCGTGTCCGAGACCGCGAAGGTGAAGCGGATGGTCGCGATGCGGTCGTCGGCGGCGTGGGAATTCATCGCGGTGACCGGCACCTTGAGATCGTTGATCACCCGGGTGAGCTCGAAGAGAAGACCGTTGCGATCCAGCGCCTCGATCTGCAGGGTGGCGTTGAACGCGCCGCCCGTCTCCGCAGAGGCCCAGGACACGCGGATGATCCGAGCAGGCTCCTGCTGGAGCTTCGCCGCGTTGGCGCAGTCCGTCCGGTGGACAGACACTCCCCCGCCGCGGGTGACGAAGCCGAAGATGTCATCGCCGGGAACGGGCTGGCAGCACTTCGCGAGCTTGGCCATGACGTCGGGACTTCCCTCGACGAGGATGCCGGAGTCACTCTGCTGCGCCTGGGCCCGCGAATTGACGAGCTCGGAGAGCGGAGTGCGATCGACGAGCTCATCCTCGGCATCGTCCTGATCCCCGAAGATGGCCATGAGCCGGTGGGCGACGTGCTGCGCGGACACCCCACCTGAGCCGATGGCCGTGTAGAGGGCGTCGACGTCGGCATAGTGCAGCTCCGTCGCGACGGCCTTCATCGACTGGGCGGTGAAGAGGCGGTGCATGGGCAGCCCGCCGCGCTGCACCTCCGCGGCGAGGGCATCGCGCCCCGCCTCCAGGTGCTCCTCGCGGCGCTCGCGGGCAAACCACTGGCGGATCTTCGCCTTTGCGCGCGGGGAGACGACGAAGTTCTGCCAGTCGCGACTCGGGCCGGCGTTGGTGTCCTTGGAGGTAAAGATCTCCACGCGGTCCCCGGATTTGAGCAACGTTTCTAAAGCCACGAGTTTGCCATTAATCTTCGCCCCAATGCAGCGGTGGCCCACCTCCGTGTGGACGGAATAGGCAAAGTCCACGGGGGTTGAACGAGCGGGAAGATTAATAACATCGCCTTTGGGGGTGAAGACAAAAATCTGCTTAGCGGTGAGGTCGAAGCGGAGGGAGTCGAGGAACTCATTGGGATCCGCGGCTTCCTTCTGCCAGTCGAGGAGCTGGCGCATCCACGCCATCTGATCGACCTCGGCGCTATCTCCCGAATGCGAGCCCTTGGTCTCCTTGTAGCGCCAATGCGCGGCGATCCCGAATTCCGCGTTGTAGTGCATCTCGTGGGTACGAACCTGCACCTCAAGCGGGCGCCCGCCCGGCACCATCACCGAGGTATGCAGGGACTGATACACACCGAAACGCGGGGAGGAAATATAGTCCTTGAAGCGCCCGGGCAGGGCGTTATAGAGGGCGTGAACCACGCCGATCGCCGCGTAGCAATTATTGACGCTATCGGTGAGGATGCGGATGCCCACGAGATCAAAGATCTCGTCGAAATCTCTCCCCTTCACGATCATCTTCTGATAAATCGACCAATAATGCTTCGGCCGCCCCTGCACCTCCGCCGGAATATTGTTTTCCTTGAGGGAGGCCGTCACCTGCTCAATAATGTCCGCCAGATAGCGATCCCGCGAGGGCGCGCGATCAGCAACGAGGCGGACGATCTCGTCATATTTTTTGGGGTAGAGAATCGCGAAGGACAGGTCCTCCAGTTCCCACTTGACGCTCGCCATGCCCAGGCGGTGCGCGAGCGGCGCGATGACCTCGAGGGTCTGCCGCGCCTTCTTCGCCTGCTTCTCCGGCGGGAGGAAACGCATGGTGCGCATGTTGTGCAGGCGATCCGCGACCTTGATGACGAGCACGCGCGGATCCTGGCTCATCGCCACGATCATCTTGCGAATCGTCTCCGCCTCCGCCGCCGCGCCGAGCGCCACCTTATCGAGCTTCGTCACCCCATCAACAAGCCGGGCGACCTCTTCCCCGAAGTCCGCCGTCAGCTGCTCAAGGGTGTAATCGGTGTCCTCCACGGTGTCGTGGAGCAGCGCCGCGACAAGCGTCGTCGTATCCATACCGATCTCCGCCGCGATGGTCGCGACGGCTAGCGGATGGGTGATATACGGGTCCCCCGACTTGCGGAATACCCCCTCGTGCAGGCGCTCGGCCGTCGTGTACGCCCGTTCCAACAGGGCCGCATCCGCCCGGGGGTGAAACTCCCGGTGGATGCTGAGCAGCGGGTCAAGGACCGGGTTGATCTTTACCCGCGTCCCCGTGAGCGAGCGCGCGAGCCGCGCAGACATACTGCGCACCCCCACCGAAGAACGTTGACGATGACGGTCTTGACTCATGAGACGAGCACGTCCTTCCTCTCAGGAGGGTGCGCGGCACCCTCACGACGCAGACTGCGGGCGGTCCTCATCTTCGTTGATGACGACGAGCGGGGCGTCGGCGAGCTTCTCTCGCCCACCCAGGCCGTCGACCTCAAGGACGACGACATTTCCTACTACTTTAGCCCCGCAGTTCTCAATCAGTTTCTTCGCTGCCACCAAGGTTCCCCCCATGGCGAGGACATCGTCGACAAGCACAACCTTGCGCCCCTCGAGGGGGATTCCCTCCGCGGGGATTTCCAGCGCCGCGGTGCCATATTCCAGCGAATACTCCTGGCTATAGACCGGCGGGGGCAGCTTCCCCTTCTTCCGGATGGCGAGAATCCCCAGGCCAAGGCGGTGGGCGACGGCAGAGCCAAGGAGGAAACCCCGGGCGTCGAGGCCACCGATCATGTCGGCGCCGAAGCCCCGCGCGGCCTCCGCAAGCTCCTCAATGATGAGGTGGAAGGCGTGAGCATCAGCGAGGACGGGGGTGAGGTCTTCGAAGAGAACTCCCTTGGCAGGAAAATCCTGAACGTACCTCATCTTTTCTGCGAGGGCATGACGCGCGTCGCGGTAGGTGTTCTCAGTCACGAGGTTTCTTCCTCTTCCTTAGGAATGATCCACTGAACGCCACCGATCCATGTTCCAACCAATCCCAGCTGGCCCGGTGTACACCACCACGTTACCTACCCGATGATCGGCCACGATGTTTCGGGGTTCCGCAGCCAGCGGAATCGTCGGGATGCTCCGCCATAATTCCTGTTCAGTGCGGAGCACGGAGCTCTTATGGCCTGGTTCCACGGGCTCGAGGTCATAGGAGCTCGCCCCGTCGACGGGCAGCAGGTAGGCGTCGACAAACCCCTCCTCGCCGCCATGGGCGCCGACGAGGTCAGCCATCGTCGTCTTTGTGGAGGACACATCCTCGATCGTGATGCCCTGCGCGGCGCAGGAGCGCGCCATCTCCTCGACCATCGCCCGGTAACGCGTGTGCGGGGCGAGGTACGCCACGCGCACGGTCCGCCCCTGGAGTGCCTCAGTATCCTCCGGGTGCCCCTGGGCCTCGGCATCCACCTGAGCGCCCACGCGGCCATAGGTGGGATCGGAGGGGGCGGTGACCCTCGTGCTTACCCACGGCACGGTCATGCCCGCGACATCGCTGGAGGCTTTCGCCACCGCAGCGCTATCGACGCAGCTCGCAAGCGCCCGACGCGCCTCCTGATCCTCCATCACCCCCGCGGAGGCGAGGACGAGGGAATCGGTCCGCTCGCTCACCTCCTGGTTGATTCGCAGCGGGGGCGCGGAATCCTCGCGGGACACGGCGCTCGGGTCTTTATCGACGAGGTCGGCGAGCACCGGCGTCGCCTCATTCGGAGACGCGACATCCCCTCGGCCGGGACGCAGATAAACATCCGGGATGTGGGGGCGGTCCCCGGGATAGTACTCATTGACCGCGAGGTGCAGGTCCCCCTGCGCGCTCACCCCCGCGAGACGATAGGGCCCGCTGGACACCTGGAGCTCCGGGTCGGGACGGGTGGGGTCAAACCCGTGGCGCCAGACGTCGATGAGCGGGGCGAGCCGCTCCGCGTCCCCGTCGACGAGCGCCTCCCGCGCCTCCGCCGGGTCCATCCCCGCCCGCGCGACGATGGTATGGAAGGGCAGCACCGTCCCGGGGCCGAAGAGCTGCTGCCAGCGCTGGCCATAACTTGGCTCGAAGCTCACCTCGGTGGTGCGGCCATCCGGCGCGCACTGTATCTCCGCGATGTGGGAGGCCACGGGGACCACCGACCCGAAGGCCTCGGGCATCATGGCTGCCGTCGCGGCGAGAAGATAATCATCACAGCTCATGGGGTGCCCATCGGAGTAGGTAGCCCCCTCGCTGAGGGTGTAGCGGATCCGGGTGTCCTCCCCAGGCAGGCGCTCGGCACCGACCAGATCCGTATTGGGCAGCATCTGCCCACCCGGGCCTGCGATCATGGCTCCGGGATAGATCCGCGCGGCCAGCACCGCGGCATCCGAGGAGGCCCCCTCGAGGCTTGCCGCATTGAGGGTGAGCGCCGGACGCTGCGTGAGGTAAATAGGCGCGCCGTCATAGTCCGCCCCGGTATGACCCGGTCCGCTCTGACAGCCCGCAACACCCATTCCACAGACAAGAACCGCCGCGAGCGCAGCACGGCGAACACGGCGGTGGAGAGTCATCATCACGATGCTCCTATGAACGGTTGGGTCGCCAGCTCGCGCCGGGGTTGATCCTCTGCGGGCTCTCGACACGACGGCTACCGCGAGACGATGCCTCGTCCCCCTCCGCCTCCGCGTCCTCCTCGGGGCTCAGCCCCTGGCGGACGCGCTCGACGGCCGCGGTGTGCTGGCGGATCTTCTTCCGGCGTCCCTCCATCCCCACGAGCAGCGGGGTGGCGAGGAAGATCGAGGAGAACACGCCCTCGATGACGCCGATGAGCTGAATGAGCGCGAGGTCCTTCAGCGTGCCCACCCCCAGCAGCCAGACAGCAACAATCATGAGCGCCAGAATCGGCAGAGCCGAAATCACCGACGTAGAAATCGAACGCATGAGGGTCTGGTTCACCGCCAGGTTAGCCTGCTCGGCGAAGGTCCGGCGATGCGAGTCAAAGAGCCCCACGGTGTTCTCATTGACCTTGTCGAACACGATGACCGTGTCATAGATCGAGAAGGACAAAACCGTGAGAAGGCCGATGACGGTGGCCGGGGAGACCTCAAAACCGCACAGCGCGTAGAAGCCGGAGATGACGATCGCGTCGACGAGCAGCGCGAGCATACCGGCGATGGCCATCGTCCGCTGCAGCCGCAGGGCGATGTAGATGAACACGAGGACGAGGAACACACCCACCGCGAGGAGCATGCGATCGGTGATCGTGGAGCCCCAGGACTCGGAGACCGTCGAGTCACCGATGGCATCCGGCGTGGGCGTGCCGCTGGCGTCCTTCGGCTGGTAGGCGTCGAAAATGGCCTCGCGGGCGGCGGAGATCTGATCGTCGCTCAAGCGCTCGGAGTTGATCTCGAGCGTGCGGGAATCGCCTGCGCCCACGATCTGCGTGAGCTCCGGGGTGACGCCCGTTGCGTCGATAAACGTGTCCTCCACCTGCTCCACCTGGAGCTCGCCGGCGGGCATCGACATGCGGGTGCCGCCTTCGAAGTCGATGCTCCACTCGAAGCCGCGGAAGGCCATCGCGAGGAAGGAGATGAGGATACAGACGATGGCGATGCCGTACCACAGCTTGCGGCGTCCGACGACGTCAACACCGCCCGTCCCGGTGTAGAGACTGGTCTTCATTATTTCTCCTCCGTCTCATGAGCAGCTGAGGGTTCCTCCGAGGCAGCCTCCACCTCCGCGGTAGAGGCTCGACGGGATTCCTCCGCGGCGTGGGCGAACGCGTGCCCCATGCCATTCACCGACGGCTTGGCCCAGAAGGGGCGCCGCGAGGTGAGGAGGATGAGCGGCGCGGTGACGAGGAAGGTCACCGCAATATCGAAGATCGTGGTGAGGCCCAGGGTGAACGCGAAGCCCTTCACCTCTCCGATGGCCAGGAAGTAAATCGCGACGGCCGCGATGAAGGTCACCATGTTGCCGGTGATGATCGTGCGACGGGCGCTATCCCACCCGCGGGGGACCGCGGAGCGGAAGGTCCGGCCGTTGCGCACCTCATCCTTGATGCGCTCGTAGAGGACGATGAAGGAGTCCGCCGTCGTGCCGATACCGATGATCAGGCCCGCCACGCCCGAGAGGTCCAGCGAATAGCCGATCCACCGGCCCAGCAGCACGAGCACGCCATAAATCACCGCGCCGGAGGCGGCAAGGCTGAGCAGGGCGAACACGCCGAAGAGACGGTAGTAGGCGAAGACGAAGATCGCCACGAGGATGAGTCCCACCACGCCGGCCACAAGGCCCGCCTTGAGCGAGGCGGTACCCAGGGAGGCGGGCACCGTCACCACCGTGCCGCCGGCCTCACCATCCGGGCCCGCGAAGGAGAGCGGAAGGGCGCCGTAGCGGAGGTTGTTCGCCAGGTCCTGGGCCTCCTGCTGGCTGAAGTCCCCTGTGATGGAGGTGACGGCCCCGACGGGGGTGGCGCTCTGAATCTGCGGGGCGGAAATGACCTTCGAGTCCAGCGTGATAGCGACCTGCTGGTGGAGGTACTCCTGGGTGAGCTTGGCCCAGGTCTGGCCGCCGGTTTCCCCGTTGTCGGACTTGAAGGAGAAGGTGATCTCCATCTGGCCCGTGTCGGGGTTCATGCCACCGTTGATCGGGCGATCCGTGTTGATGGATGCGCCGGTGAGGCGCTGGCCCTCCTTGCCCGGCTGTCCCTCCAGCAGAGGGGCGGGGTCAAGGAGATAGGCTTGCCCGCTCGCCTGGTCACAGGTGACGAGCGGCTTCGCCGGGTCATCGGTTCCCGCCAGCTGGTCCGTGGACTCATCGCAGACGAGGAGCGCCCGCGCGGCCTCCTGCACGGTGGGATCCGTCGACTGACGATCCTTGCCGAGCATCTGCGTCGTCTCCCGACGCTGCTTGGCGATCTCCAGGGAGTTCTTCGGCTCCGGGCGCGGGGTGGCGCTAATTTTCGGGGCCGTGAGCTTCTGCTGCCCCGGCATCTGGGCGAGCGCCTGGTTGGCCTGATCGACGTAGGTCTTCGTCTTCTCCGTGGCCTGCTCCGGGCTCAGCACCCGGTACTCCACCCAGCGATTGGCCATCTCCTGGAGTGTGCTGGACAGCTTGGCCACGTCCGGAGCCTCGGGGTGCGCCACCGGGCGGAAGAGCAGCTGGGAGGTTTGGCCCACCATGCGCGCCTGCGAGGTGTCCTCCCCCGCCACGGTGATGACCAGCGTGTTGCCGTCGATGACCACCTCGGCATCCGAGACGCCCATGCCGTTGACGCGCTGCTCCATGATGGTGCGCGCCTGCTGGAGCTGGTCTTGGGTGGGCTCCTCGCCCTGCGGGACGAGGGTGATGCGGGTACCTCCCTGCAGGTCAATGCCCAACTTGGTGGCTGCCTGGCGATCTCCGGTAAAGAAGATCAGCGCGTAGACGACGATCACCAACAGCACAAAGAGCGCTAGGAAGAATCGGGCACGGTGACGGCGGCTCTGTGACGTCGCCGCCACCGTCCGACCCCGTGAAGCAGATGATGCGGACAAAATACTCTCCTCGCGTGGTGGCTCGGGGCCACGAATACAGGCTTGGATGGATCCGATGGTTCATCGTACGTCATGGCCCCTCCCCCGCGGTGCACCGGCTCACGTGATAAAGGCCGCCCTTACTTACTCAGCAAGGACGGCCACATGCCTGTGCCATCACAGCAGCTCAGGACGGTGTTCCCCGGTTAGGAGTTGGACGGCTTTCCTTCCTCGCGCCCCCACTCCGTGGGCTCCTCCCGCGAGCTTTCGAGCGCATCCTCCGGGTTCTCGACGCCCGAAGCCCGCTCATCATTCATCTCAGTGGCGGGGGCCTCGGGCACCTCGGGCGCCGCCTCGGCCGGAGCGCCGCTCACCTCGCCGGGGGCCGCGTGCTCGGCCTCGTTGGCATAACGGACGATGCCCATCCGCTCCACCGTGATCTCCACCTTGGGGGCGATCTCCAGGCGCACCTCATTCTCGGTGAGGCCGACGACCCGGCCGTGGACACCGGAGGCGGTGATGACCTCATCACCGTGGGCCAGCCCAGCGCGGAAGGCGTTGAGCTTCTCCATCTGGCGGCGATTCCGGCGCGAGGCCAAGAAGACCGGCAGGAAGAAGACAACGAGGAGCAGGATGAGCAGAAGAAGACTGTTTCCTTGAGACATAGTGCCTCCCAGTCTGCCACACCGGGCGGGCGCCGGCCTACTCCTCGGAGTGCGTATCGTGCACGCCCAGGGCGCCCTCTGGCGGTTCCAGCCCGAGGTGGAGCCAGGCCCGCGCCGTCGCCACACGGCCTCGCCCGGTACGCGCGATCATGCCGGCGCGCACGAGGTAGGGCTCGCACACCTCCTCCACCGTAGAGGGCTCCTCCCCGACGGCCACCGCCAGCGTGTTCACGCCCACGGGACCGCCACCGTGCCCCTTGACTAGCACGGAGAGGACCGCACGGTCGAGGCGGTCAAGCCCCAGCGAGTCCACGTCGAAGACCTCGAGGGCCCCCTGCGCGGCGGCCAGGTCGATGCGCCCATCGCCGTGGACGTCCGCATAGTCGCGGACCCTCCTCAGCAGGCGGTTCGCGATGCGCGGCGTGCCCCGCGAGCGGGAGGCGATCTCCGTCGAGGCCTCATGGTCGATGTGCACGCCGAGGATCCGCGCGGCGCGATCCACCACACGGGTGAGGTCCTCGACCCCGTAGAACTCCATCTGCGCGGTGAAGCCGAAGCGGTCGCGGAGCGGGCCGGTGAGCATGCCGGCGCGCGTCGTCGCCCCCACGAGGGTGAAGGGGGGAATATCGAGCGGGATGGAGGTAGCCCCCGGGCCTTTGCCCACGATGACGTCGATGCGGAAATCTTCCATCGCCATGTAGAGCATCTCCTCCGCCGGGCGGGCGATGCGGTGGATCTCATCGATGAAGAGGACGTCACCCTCCATGATGTTGGAGAGCATGGCGGCGAGGTCCCCCGCCCGCTCCAGCGCAGGCCCGGAGGTCATGCGAAGGCTCGTACCCAGCTCCTGCGCGATGATCATCGCCATCGTTGTCTTCCCCAGCCCGGGCGGCCCGGAGAGCAACACGTGGTCCGGGGTCACGCCGCGGCGGCGCGCCCCGTTGAGGACCAGCCCCAACTGATCGCACACCTTGGGCTGGCCGATGAACTCCGCGAGGGACTTGGGACGAAGGTTGAGCTCCGCATCCTGCTCGCCCGCCTGGGCAGCGGGGTCGACGGTGTCCCGACGCGAGGACGCCCGCGAGCCCTGCGGCTCCTCCGGCAGCCGGAACTCCGTCTTTTCGATATTCGCCATCAGCGCGCACCTCCAATCCTGCTCAGGGACTCACGGAGCGCGTCGGATGTGTCCGCCTCCGGGTGCTCGGCGAGGACCGCCTCCACGGCCGAGGTGGCGGTCTTTTCCGGGAAGCCGAGCGATACAAGGGCCTCCGTGACCTGCTGCGCCACCGCGCCCGAGGGGGCCGCGGCGGCCACCCCCGCGGCCTCGCCGGCCACGCTCTCCCCCACATCCGCAGGCTCAGCGAAGGCGGCAACCTTGTCCTGGAGGTCCACAATCATGCGGTCCGCCATCCTCTTGCCCACCCCGGGCACCCTCTGCAGGGAACGAGCGTCCTTCTCCCGGATGGCGCGGGCGACCTCGGCGGGGCTGAACACCGAGTCCACGGCGAGCGCAATCTTTGGGCCCAGCCCGGACACGCCGCGCAAAAGGTGGAACATCTCCCGGCTCTCCGCGGAGGAGAAGCCGAAAAGCTGGATGTCGGAATCGCGCACCACCATGCTGGTGAGTACCATGGCTTCCTCCCCGCGCACGAGCGTGCTCAGAGTCCTCGGGCTGGCCAGAAAGCCATAGCCCACGCCAGCGCACTCCACCACCGCCCCGGTGAGGCTGATATCAATAACGGTTCCGCGTAAAGAGGCGATCATGCTGCTCGCTTTCCTGATTGGTGGACGGGAGTGCTCGGACGGAGGGGCGACGGGGACTAGTGGGAGCGCTGCTGGGTTTTGAGAAGCTCTTCCGCTTGCCGGTGGCGCGCGATCATGGGCGCACGCCAGCAGTGACACACGGCCAGGGCCAGGGCGTCCGCGGCATCGGCGGGGCGCGGCGGCTCCGAGAGCCCGAGGATGCGGGTAATCATGGTGGTCATCTGCTTCTTATCGGCCCTCCCGTTCCCGGAGATGGACTTCTTCACTTCGCTGGGCGTGTACTGGTGAACGTCGATCCCCCGCTCCGCCGCAGCGAGTATGAGGACCCCCACCGCGTGGGCCGTGTTCATGACCGTCGAGACGTTCCCGCGCTCAAACACCCGCTCGATGGCCACGACGTCCGGCTGATACTCGTCCATCCACTCGGACACACCCTGGGAGAGGTCGAGGAGCCGGTGAGTCAGCGGGGCGTCGACCGGAGTGCGCGCCACCCCCACGGAGATCGGGAGAACCGCGCGCCCCCTCCCCGCCTGGACAACAGAAAGCCCGCAGCGAGTCAGTCCCGGATCAATCCCCATCACTCTGAGGCCTTCCACCGATACTCTCACCACGGGCGCCTTCCTTTCACTGTGCGTCGAAGCGCGTCATCGAGACTCAACTTAGCACATATGTTTGAGGAAGGGGTGGGTCTGCGCAGCTTATTCCGCGTTGAGCTCTGCAAGCACCTCGTCGCTCAGGCTCATGTTGGTGAACACATTCTGGACATCGTCGGAGTCTTCGAGTGCGTCGATGAGCCTCATAATCTTGCGGGCATCGCCGGCCTCCAGGGCGACCTCGACGCTCGCGCGGAAGTCCTGCTCGGAGTCGTCCACCTCGATGCCGGCCTCCTTCAGGCCCTCCTTCACCGCGGTGGTGTCACTCGGCGCGGAGACGACCTCGAACTTCTCGCCCAGGTCGTTAACCTCCTCGGCGCCGGCGTCGAGCACGGCCATGAGGACATCGTCCTCGGTGAGCTCGCCCTTGTTGACGAGGACCACGCCCTTGCGGCTAAACATGTAGGACACCGCGCCGGAGTCCGCCATGCTCCCGCCGTTCTTCGTCATGGCGGTGCGCACCTCGCTGGCGGCACGGTTGCGGTTATCGGTGAGGCACTCAATGAGCATGGCCACACCGTTGGGGCCGTAGCCCTCGTACATGACGGATTCCCAGTCGGCGCCGCCGGCTTCTTCGCCGGAACCGCGCTTGCGGGCGCGCTCGATGTTGTCGTTGGGGACGGAGGCCTTCTTGGCCTTCTTGATCATGTCGTCGAGGGTGGGGTTTGCGGCAGGATCCCCACCACCGGTACGGGCAGCGACCTCGATGTTCTTAATGAGCTTGGCAAATTCCTTGCCACGCTTGGCGTCGTTAGCGGCCTTCTTGTGCTTGGTGGTCGCCCACTTTGAGTGCCCTGACATTCTTGTCCTTCCTCATTGCGTACCGCCGGGAAAGCCCCGGCTCGGCGGTTTAACCCTTGCGATTATACGCAGCGCCCTCGGCGGGGAGAACGCCTGCCCGCTCGAGGAAGTATCGGTGGAATCGGGTGTCGACGGTCACCTCCGGGTGGAAGGCCGTCGCGAGCATCGAGCCCTGTTCGACGGCCACCACGGCGCCGCGATGCTGCGCAGGGATATGCTCCCCGTCCGGTACTCGGGCGAGCACCCTCA
Source organism: Corynebacterium uropygiale (assembly GCF_021568315.1). Classification (GTDB taxonomy): domain Bacteria; phylum Actinomycetota; class Actinomycetes; order Mycobacteriales; family Mycobacteriaceae; genus Corynebacterium; species Corynebacterium uropygiale. Next base: position 303,704 of record NZ_JAKGSI010000002.1, on the reverse strand, counting down.
CGCCGGGGCCGCACTCCTCCACCTTGGGCGCCCGGATGAACACGGCGGGCAGGCTCATTCCGCCCATGCCCTCGCAGTCCAGGTCGCACTCGAAGGAGTCCGCCTGGCGGCCAAAGGCGTTGCGTCGCACCGTGATGTCCATGGCCTCGAAGCCGCGGGCATCGGGGCGAGTATCGAGGACCTTCTTGGCCAGCAGGATCATGCCGGCGCAGGTCCCATAGGTGGGCAGCCCCTCACCGATGAGCCCGGCCAGCGGCTCGCGCAGCCCGCCGAGGCGAAGGAGCGTGCACATCGTCGTCGACTCGCCCCCGGGCAGGATGAGCGCGTCAAGGCCGTCGAGGTGCTCTGTCCGCCGCACGAGGACCGGCTCAATGCCGAGGGCACGGAGGCTGCGCTGGTGCTCCGCGACCCCACCCTGCAGGGCGAGGATTCCAACCGTTGTCACTGTTCTCCTTCCTGGAGCTTGGCGATCGGGATCGACTTGCTGCCCTCGCGCAGCGTCCGCGTGAGCCCCTCCTGGGTGACGATCGCCACGAGGTTCCCCTGCTCATCGAAGATCCTCCCGTGGACGAGGGAGCGCCCACCCGCGGAGGACGGCGTGACCTGGTCATAGAGCAGCCACTCGTCGGCGCGGAAGGGGCGGAGGAACCACATCGCGTGGTCGAGGGAGGCCATCTGCACGGGGAAGCCGGGGTGCGGAACCATCGCGCAGTGGAGCAGCGTCATATCGGACATGTAGGCGAGGGTGCAGACGTGGAAGGTGTCATCATCCGGCAGGCGCTTCTTCGAGCGGAACCAGACCACCTGCTGCCCCGCCGAGTACGGATTGTGCGGATAGGCATCCTGGGGAACCACGCGGATGTCCCAGTCGCACCACTCGTCGAGGAGCGCCCGCGAACTCGCGGAAAGCTGGGACCTGTCCTCCCCGATCTCCTCCGGGCGCGGCACCTCCCGCATGGCGTCGGAGTGTTCGGGGCCGACGTCATCCTGGCGGTGAAAACTCGCGTGCATGGAGAAGATCGTCGTGCCGTCTTGGACGGCCCGCACCTGGCGGGTGGCGAAGCTCCTCCCATCGCGCACGCGATCCACGAGGAAGATCGTCGGTTCGGCGGCCTTCCCCGGCGCGATGAAATAGCCGTGCAAGGAGTGCACCGGCCGCTCTGGGCCGACCGTCTGCACCGCCGCGACGAGCGCCTGCGCGGCGACCTGCCCGCCGAAGGTTCGGGTGAGATCGGACTCGACGGCCGGGCCGCGGAAGATGTCGCGGTCGATGCGCTCGAGCCCGAGGATCACTTCAATGTCGGTCACGGCTACCTCCTTGGGGTGCGCTTACCAGCCGCGCTCGGCGAGCCGGTGCGGGGCGGGAATCTCGTCGACGTTGATCCCCACCATCGCCTCGCCGAGGCCGCGAGAAACCTCGGCGATCGTTGCCGGGTCATCGTAGTTCTGGGTGGCGGCGACGATCGCGCGGGCGCGCTTGACCGGATCACCAGACTTGAAGATGCCGGATCCCACGAACACGCCCTCCGCTCCCATCTGCATCATCATCGCGGCATCGGCCGGGGTGGCGATTCCGCCGGCGGTGAAGAGCACGACGGGCAGCCGCCCGGTGTCCGCGACCTCCCGAACGAGCTCATAGGGGGCCTGGAGTTCCTTCGCGGCAACATAGAGCTCATCCTTCGGCAGGGAGCCGAGCCGCTTGATCTCCGCGCGGATGGTGCGCATGTGGGTCACCGCGTTGGAGACGTCCCCCGTCCCGGCTTCGCCCTTGGAACGGATCATGGCCGCGCCCTCGTTGATGCGGCGCAGCGCCTCGCCGAGGTTCGTCGCCCCGCACACGAAAGGCACCGTGAAATCGAACTTGTCGATGTGGTTCGCGTAATCCGCCGGGGTGAGCACTTCGGATTCATCAATGAAGTCGACGCCCAGAGACTGCAGCACCTGGGCCTCCACGAAGTGCCCGATGCGTGCCTTCGCCATGACGGGGATGGACACGGCGTCGATAATGCCCTCAATCATGTCCGGATCGGACATCCGGCTCACGCCACCCTGCGCGCGGATGTCGGCGGGGACGCGCTCCAGCGCCATGACGGCGGTGGCACCCGCGTCCTCGGCGATCTTCGCCTGCTCAGGCGTGACGACATCCATGATGACGCCGCCCTTGAGCATCTCTGCGAGCCCGCGCTTCACCCGCGCGGTGCCCGTCGACTCCTGCTGTCCCTTGTTCTCAGTCACGCTGACGCGCCCTTTCTCTTCTGCGGTGACGATGACCACAACATCATAGAACCCTGTTCAATGCTGCGGCGGCCCCCACCCCCGCCGTGGGGAGAGTCAGCGGCTGGGCGGCCTTATTGGGGGCGCTCGTCGAGGACTGTGTCCTCGACGAACTCGAAGTACTCCGGCAGCGCGGCCGTCCCTCCGAGCCGCAGGGCGCGTACCAGCGGGCGGGTGCGCAGCTGCCGGGTGGAGCGCACGGCGTCGTTATAAAAGCGGTGCGCGAGCTGGAGCCTGGCGTTGGCGTCGACGATTTGGGGGCTGTACTCCTCGTGGGCCTTCGCGATGGCGCGGGAGAGCTCCGCCTCCTGGCGGGCACGGTCCTCGAAGCGCTCGGGGGTGAGCGGGATGGCCTCGGTGTGGGCGGCGAGCTCGCGGACGTCGGGATAGAGGGCGGCGCAGACGGCGGCGCGGCGGTCGAGGGCAGCCTGGAGCTGCGCCCGCGCCGAATCCGTCCGAATGTGCAGGCGATTAAGCCGCTGGGCCACCATATACGCCCAGCTCAGCCCCGCCGTGATGAGCACGGCCACGAGAACCCACAGAAAAACAGTCAGCGTCATGTTCTACTCCCTGTCGAGGCCCACCCGGCTGCCGTCCGCGACAGTATCGTAGATGCGGATGACGCGGTCGGTGACGTGCGCCCAATCATAGAGGGCAGCCCGCCGTCGCCCGGCGTCCACGAGGCGACGGCGCCTCGCCGGGTCATCGATGAGTTCGCGCAGCGCCTCCACGAGCCCCTCGACGGAGCCGGTCGGGAAGAGCCGGCCTGCGGGTTCCTCGGCGTCGGCATCGCACACCGCCCGGAAGGCGGGCAGATCGCTCGCAACGACGGCACAGCCCGCGGCCATCGCCTCGACGAGGACGATGCCGAAGCTCTCCCCTCCCAGGTTCGGGGCAACGTAGATGTCTGCGGAGCCGAGCACGTCCGCCTTCTCCTCCTCGGACACGCGCCCGAGGAAATCGACCCCCTCCACGCTGCGCGGGGAACCCGCCCCCATGACGCTCACGCGCACCGATCGCCCGAGTTGGGGCACCGCCGAGTGGAGGACGTCGAGCCCTTTGCGCTGCTCATCGAGGCGCCCGAGGAAGGCGATGTGGACCGGGCCGGGCTCGTCGTGGCGGTGGCGGCGCCAGGCCTGCTCGTAGACGGCCGTCTCCACCCCGTTGGGGATGAGGACCGGATCCCCGCCCAGCTGCTCCACCTGCCAGCGCCGGGCCATCTCCGAGACGGCAATTCCGCCGCGGATCTTCTCCAGGTAGGGCTTGAGGATGGGCAGGAAGATGCGGAGGATCATCGAGCGCTCGGAGGAAGCGTGATAGGTGGCGACGAGCGGTCCCGTCGCCACTTTGAGAGCCGCCATGGAGAAGCTCGGTGAGTTGGGCTCGTGGATGTGAAGGATGTCGAACTGTCCATCCGCGATGAAGGTGCGCATCCGACGAAACACCCGGGGCCCGAAGGCCAGGCGCGCCACCGAGCCGTTGTACGGGATCGGGATGCTCCGCCCGCCGCGCTGGACAAAGCTCGGGACCTCCGTTTCCGGGGAGCACGGACCGATCACGCGCACCACGTGCCCACGCTGGCGCAGGTGGCGCGCAAGATCGAGGATGTGCGCCTGGACGCCGCCAGGTTCATCGAAGCTATACGGGCAGACCAGTCCGATTCTCACTTCGCCCCCTGCGTGCGGTTCTTGAGCCGGCGTCGGCGCTCGACGTCCTCCGGCCACAGCGGCTGGAGGAGGTGCCAATCCGCCGGGTGGCGCCGGATGTTCTCCTCCATCTGCGTGGCCACGCGCTGCACCGTGTCCGCCAAGTTCGTGACGGGGATCTCCGGCCCGCACCGCAGCCCCCAGCGCCCTTCCTCGGGGTACCACGAGTGGACGACGTGCAGCGCCGCGTCCGTCTCCTCCGCGAGCTTCACCGGGCCGGCCGGCATGGTGGTTTCCTCCCCGAAGAAAGAGGTGGGCACTCCCCGCTGGCGAATATCGCGCTCCCCCAGCAGGCAGACGATTCCCCCGCTCTCCAGCACGGCCTTGAGCCGGGGATAGGCGGAGCCCTCACCTGTCAGCGGCAGCACCTGGAAGCCGAGGGAGGTGCGGAAATCGACGAAGGCCTGATACAAGACCTCCGGTTTGAGGCGCTCGGCTACCGTCGTGAACGCTCCACAGTGGTGCACGAGGAACACCCCCGCCATATCCCAATTCCCCGAGTGCGGGAGCACGAGCACAACGCCCTTCCCCTTCGCGACGCTCGCCTCGAGGTGCTCCTTCCCCTCGATCGTCTCCTCGAGGCGCTCGATGAGGTCGGGGCGCGTGTGCATCGACGGCAGGCGGAAAGCCTCCACCCAGTAGCGGGCATAGGAGCGCATAGACCGACGCACAAGCTCCCGGGTCACGTTCTCCTGGCCCACCACCCGGGCGAGGTTTCGGCGCAGCTGATCCATGCCCTTCCCCTGGTCACAGGCCCAGTCGGCGGCACGGTACGCGACGCGCAGCACGAGCCGCTCGGGCAGCAACCTGGCGACCCTCCAGCCCATGAGGTAGCCCGCCGCGGCGAGAGACTCCTGAACCGTCATCCCCTCGATGCCTCCGGTGATCCCGCGGGCGGTGCCATGGGCGCCTGGGCCTGCGGGTCACGCGAGGCCATGATGAGGCGCTGGATGACCGTCGCGATGGAGCCGACGGCGAGCAGCACGATCGCCACCTCCACGGCATAGGGCACCCCGAGCCCCTCGAGGCCAATCCCCACCAAGCCGAGGATGAGGCGCTCCGGGCGCTCCACGAGACCGCCAATGATCTCGATGCCGCCGGCCTCCGCGCGCGCCTTGACGTAGGAAATCACCTGGCTGGTGATGAGGACGCACAGGCTCGCCGCCACGATCGCGGGGTGGGCGTGGTCGGAGTAGACCAGCCACCACGTGATGGCGGCAAAGAGGATGCCATCGGTGACGCGGTCACAGCTGGCGTCGAGAGTGGCGCCGAAGCTCGTGCCGCCTCCCCGCCGGCGGGTCATCGTGCCGTCCACCATGTCAAGAGCGGCGAAGATGCCGGAGAGCACCGCCGCGAGGAAGAGGTGCCCCGTCGGGATGAGGGCCAGGGCGATGACCGCCGTGACCACCGCGCCGCCGATGGTCACCGTGTTCGGCGTGACCCCCGCTTTGAGTAAGGCGGTAGCGATGGGCTCAAGGATCACCGCCATCGGGCGGCGGCCGTGCACGCTAAGCATCCTTGTCCTCCTCTGCGAGGCGTGACCACTCCTCTGCCAGGATAAGCCGAGTCTGCTTCAAGAGCTCGGGCAGAACCTTGGTCCCGTCTAGCACTGTCATGAAGTTAGAATCCCCGGGCCAGCGCGGCACGACGTGCAGGTGGAGGTGATCCCCCACGGAGCCGCCGGCTGCCCGGCCGAGGTTGAATCCCACGTTGATGCCCTCCGGGCGGGAGACCCGCTTGAGTACGCGGATGGCGTGCTGCGCGAAGGACATCAACTCTGCGCACTCTGAAGGAGTGAGGTCCTCCAGCTGCGCGACCTTACGATACGGAACGACCATGAGGTGGCCGGAGTTATAGGGGAAAAGATTGAGGAGGGCATAGACCTCGCGGCCTCGCGCGATGATGAGGCCGTCCTCGTCGCTGAGCTGCGGCGCACGGACGAAGGGGTCCGCCGGCTTCTCAGCGTCTTTCACCTGCGGGCACTTGCGGATGTAGTCCATCCGGTAGGGCGCCCACAGCCTCTCCAGCCGGTCGGGGGTCCCCACACCGGAGTCGGTGTAGGTGTTCTCCCCGGAGCTGCTGTGCTCATCATGGTCAGATCGCTTAGTCACGGTTGCCGAAGTTCTCCTTCGTGGGCTGGTCATTTCGCTGAGAGCGTACCCATTCCTCGATGAGGTCCGCAGCCTCCGCCACCGGCACGCCATTGACCTGGGTGCCATCGAGGAAGCGGAAGCTCACCGCCTGGGCGGCCACGTCGCGGGCGCCAGCCAGCACCATGAACGGCACCTTGTTCTGCGTGTGGGTGCGGATCTTCTTCTGCATGCGGTCATCGGAGCAGTCGACGTGAGCCCTGATCCCGCGGGCGCGCAGCGTATCGCTGAACTCCTGCAGGTGCGGGATGCAGTCATCCGCAACGGGGATGCCCATGACCTGCTCGGGCGCCAGCCAGGCCGGGAAGGCGCCGGCGTAGTGCTCGAGCAGCACGCCGAAGAAACGCTCGATGGAGCCGAAGAGCGCACGGTGGATCATGATCGGCCGCTTCTTGGAGCCATCGGGTGCGGTGTACTCCAGGTTGAAGCGCTCAGGCAGGTTGAAGTCCAGCTGCACCGTCGACATCTGCCAGGTCCGGCCGATAGCGTCGCGCGCCTGGACGGAGATCTTCGGGCCGTAGAAGGCGGCTCCGCCCGGATCCGGCACGAGCTCGAGCCCGGAGTTCACCGCGACCCGCTCGAGGATCCGCGTGGACATCTCCCAGATCTCGTCGGTGCCCACGGACTTGCCGTCGTCCCGGGTGGAAAGCTCCAGGTAGAAGTCGTCGAGACCATAATCCGAGAGCAGCGAGAGCACGAACTGCAGCACATTGGTGAGCTCCTCTTCGAGCTGCTCCTCGGTGCAGTAAATGTGCGCATCATCCTGCGTGAAGCCGCGCGCGCGGGTGAGGCCGTGCACAACGCCGGACTTCTCGTAGCGGTACACCGTACCGAACTCGAAGAAGCGCAGCGGCAGCTCACGGTAGGAGCGCCCGCGCGAGGAGTAGATGAGGTTGTGCATGGGGCAGTTCATCGGCTTGACGTAGTAGTCCTGGGGCTGCTTGGTGCAGTGCCCCTCCTCGTCGTATTCGCCGTCGAGCTGCATCGGCGGGAACATGCCGTCAGCATAGAAGTCGAGGTGACCGGACTGCTTGAAGAGGTCGCCCTTCGTGATGTGCGGGGTGTAGACGAAGTTGTAGCCCGCCTCCTCGTGCCGACGACGCGAGTGCTGCTCCATCTCGTTGCGCACGATCCCGCCCTTGACGTGGAAGACGGGCAGGCCGGAGCCGATCGCGTCCGGGAAGCTGAAGAGATCCAGCTCGGTACCGAGGCGCCGGTGATCGCGCTTCTCCGCCTCCACGAGCATGTCGAGGTACTCATCCTGCGCTTCCTTGGACTCCCAGGCGGTGCCATAAATGCGCTGGAGGCCGGCATTCTTCTGGTCGCCACGCCAATAGGCCGCCGAGGAACGGGTCAGGGTGAACGCCGCGATGTAGCGGGTGGTCGGGACGTGGGGCCCGCGGCAGAGATCGAACCACTCCGTCTCCCCCGTCCGAGGGTTGACGTTGCGGTACCCGGTGAGCTGCGTGCCGCCGACGTCGACGGACTCGTCATCGTCCTCAGAGACATCGCCCTTGGACTTATCGACGACGAGCTCCAGCTTGTAGGGCTCATCCCGCAGGGCCTCGCTGGCCTCCTCCGGGGAAGCGAAGACGAATTTCTCGAATCGCTGGCCGGACTTGATGATCTTCTTCATGCGCTTTTCCAAGCGCTTGAGGTCCTCGGGGGTGAAGGGCTCCTCGACGTCGAAGTCGTAGTAGAAGCCGTTCTCGATGGCCGGGCCGATGCCCAGCTTGGTGCCCGGGAATTCCGCCTGGACGGCCTGCGCCAGCACGTGGGCGCAAGAGTGACGGATGACCGATCGACCCTCCTCGGTGGAGGCGGCAATCGGAGTGCATTCCGTGTCGGTCTCGGGCACGAAGGCGAGATCCCGCAGCGTGCCCTCGGGGTCCCGCACGCAGACGACGGCGTCCGGCCCCTTGTTCGGAAGGTTGAGCTCCTTCATTGCCGCCCCAGCGGCAGTGCCCGCCGGAACCAGGAAAGGCTCATAGGCGGGCGAGGTTTCGATGGCGTTCACCATGCGTGGTGCGCTCCTTTGCGCTCGAGGGTGGCGGCATACCTGGCCGCTCACCCGCGTACAGATTCTCACAGCTCCATGACAGCCGCACCGGGTATGCCGATGACATACCCGGTGCGTGGGGGAATGCAGCTGTTCCCCTTATCTTACTCAGTGCTGCAGCGACTCGAGCAGACTGGCTCCCCAGTACTTGTCGCCCTCCGTGCCGTCCTTACTCACTCCCGGAGGAACGAAATAGACGGCGGATCCGATGTGGGTGATCCACTGGTTGAGGCGATCGCCCTCGGCAAGCCGCTTCTGGATCGGATCAAACTGCTTGAGCGGATCCTTCTGGAAGCAGATGAAGACGAGCCCCACATTGGAGATGATCGCCGCCTCATCATCGGGGCGGGTCATCGCCGCCACGACCTTGGGATCCGGCGGCAGGCTGTACTGGTATGGCCTGCGCTTGATCACCTGCTCTGGCTTATCCTTCGGCGCCTTGGCTCGGGCGGCGTGGCTCATCGGATCAATGATGGGCAAGCCCGTCCGGTCGGCCTTCTTCGGGTCGATGTCGTCGAACTCTTCACCGCCAGAAAGCGGCGCACCATTCTCCAGGTCTCGCCCGATGACCACCTCCCGGGACGTCCGGTCCAGAAGCTCCCACGTGTCGAGGTTCATGAAGATCCGGCGCGCGATCATGCACGTGCCGTTCTTCTGCCACTCGGGCCCCTCGGTGATCCACACGTGATCATTGAGTTCCTCGGAGCTCCGCGGGTTGACGGTGCCGTCCTTCTGTCCGAAGAGATTGCGGGGGGTTGCGCCTTCGGCGAGCGTGCCGTCGGCGTTCATGAACCCCTGCTGCACCCATGCGACCTCGACGTAATCAATACTCGATCGCAGCAGGTGCCGCACAGCAAAAGCAAGAGTGACGGGGTCATCGCAGCAGACTTGGAGAGCCAGATCCGTCTGACCCCACTGCTCCTCAAGCTTGTCCGTCTTGTAGGCGGGCAGCGGCTTGAGCCATGACGGCTTCGCGCGTTCTGCGCCGATCGCCGAGAAGAATCCCGGGCCATACCCACAGGTCACCGTGAGGTTGGCGGGGCTCGTCGAGAGCTCCTTTTCCAAACTGCCCAGAGGGTTCTTCCCTTGAGTGAGCCGACGCATATCCGCCGTCCACGAGCGCATGAGGAAGGTCATGTCCTTGAGCCCACGACCAGGCTTGATGTTGAGCCCCAGCAGGTTCATGTAGGCCTGCTCCGGCTCGGCGATACCCGCCTGGTTCTTCCCATCAAAGGGAATGGTCTGCGAGGCCAGCTGCTCACTCTCTGTGCTCTGCGGGGTGGGTCCGCGGCCGTCCTCGGCGCGGGCGGCGGGGGCTGCCTGTGCCGACAGCGCCACCGCCGCTCCGCCGACCGCCACCGGCATGCCGGCCAGGAAACCTCGGCGGCTCACGCCGTGCGGATCCTGGCCTGGCTGCTCATTAGTGGTGGTGGTGCTCATGCTCGCCGTTGTCCTGGAAGTCGCCGTAGTCCTCGTCACCGGCACCGAAGGTGCGCACCGGGACGTCATCGAAGTCGACGGTGGAGCCGTCCGCCAGCTTCACCTCGAGGTCCACCTCGTCACCAGCCTGGACGGGCTCCTGGATCTCCATGAACATGAAGTGGTTGCCACCCGGCTGGAGCTTGAGGTCCCCGTTCGCCGGAACGACGAACCCGCCTTCCTTCTCCTTCATGACGCCGTCGACAACCTCATGGAGCTGGAACATGTTGGCCTTGATGTCATCAGAGTGGACACCGACGATGTTGATGTCCTTGTCCGTGTTGTTGTGGATCGTGCCGAAGGCGGCGGTCATGTCCTTGCCCTCGGTGGTCGCACGGACAACGCCGTCCTCGAGGGTGAGGGCGTGGTCAGAGTCCGGCTTCTCGGTGGCGGAGCTCGCCGCAGAGGAGGCCGCGGAGCTGGCCTTATCCGCTGCGCTCGAGCCCTCGGTGCTCGCCTGCTCAGAGTTCGAACAGCCAGCCAGGGCCAGGGCGGCCGCGGCGATGACGCCCGCCGTCTTCAGTGCGTAGTGCTTCATGGTGAATAGTCCCTTCCTTCAGGAAATGAGAGGTTATGAGTCCTGTTCGTTGCCCAATGCTCGACGGCGCAGGATAACCACGGCAATAATGCCCACCACGAGGAGGACGCCGATGGCGCCAGCAATCCACGCAAGCGGGGAGCCTGTGTCCTGCTCTTCGCTACCACTGGTCGTACCGGGCTGGTTGGCGGACGAGGAGCCCGCAGCAGCGGACGCGCCGCCGTCACCCACTCGAAAATCCGTACTCCCCCGGGTGGCGTGCCCGTCGGAGGACGTGATCTGGAAGCCGATGGTGTACGTGCCGGGACCCGGGTGGACATCATCGGGGGTGGCGATGGAGAGATAACGGCCATCGAGCTTCGGCTCCCCGGAGTACAGGATCTCTCCGGTATCCGTATTGCTGATGGCAAACATGTTGAACGCGGGCTGCGGCTCCCCGGAGAACGTCAAGGTAATCTCGCGAGGAAACTCCTCCACCACGCCGTCGACCGGCGGATTCGCGTCGATGACAACGTCGTGGGCCTGCGCCGCCGGGATCCCCGCAACGGCGCCACCCACCACCAGTGCTGCTGCCGCAGCGACGCACCTCGATGGGCGAATAACGGAAGACGCCATCAGGCGGCCACGTCCTTTCTCTCTGCTCCTCGTACCGCGAAACGGTACTGGTGAACTTGTCGGACAGGGGTGCTCAAAAGTTCCCGCCACGAGGCATAGTGACGGGGCGGCGTCGGCATGGCCGACGGCACTCGCCGCCCAACTCCTCTCAACCCTACCCGTGAGCCTCCGCCCTTCTCGACGTCCACTGCCCTCTCCTCAGGGGGCCTCCGACGCGCCAGATGCTCTTCCGGTACGCAGCGCGGGAGGGCAGATCTCGGCATGATCCACGCGCATCGTCTATTTCTTGCCATCGAACGACGGCGTTTGCGCATGTCAGAGCCTTTTCTGCGCAGTCAAGACGAGGGGCGAGCACGGAAGAGATACTCCGCAAGGGTCGCGCCTCTTGACAGTCGCGTTCACCCGCACGCGATCCTGTTATTCATGGGAATAATGTGACTCAAGTGATAAAAGTCAAGCTTTTTATCTCCTTTCGTCTACTCCGGGGTGGTCGAAAGTTACCAAAAAAGGCCCAAAAGTTGGGCCGAAAGACCATTGTTTGAGGGGTTGCGCGTCCCTACTATTGGTTCTTGTCAGCGGAAACCTCCGCTGCGCGAGGGTTTATCCGAACCTCTTCGGAAAGTTCTCGTAGACCTAAACGTTACGGAAGGAAACCTATCATGGCTGAATCTCTGCAGGCTCTCGGTGAGTCCATCGTCGGCATCGTCACCAACGCCATCTCCGGCGAGTGGGGCGAGTTCGCCAAGAGCATCGTCAGCACCGTCTCCAACACCGTCGAGCTCGGCTCCTCCGTCATCGACGGCTCCTCCCAGGGCGACGCTGCTGAGGCTGGCGCTGAGGCTGCCGCCTAAGACAAGCCTCGTCACACCATATGGGTTCTGTCCCCCATATGGGTGGTGAGAACAGCGGCCGATGATCTTGGTTGGTGGTCATCGGCCGCTTTTCATATATACTTGCGCCACCGATATGACGTAGCGCACTCTGTGCCATTCATCGACACGTAAAGGAATCTGACACAATGGGCGATCTTTTCCTCAACTTCGGCTCCTCTGTCCTCCACCTCGCGACCAACATCGCGTCCCAGAACTGGGTGGGCGTTGCTGTCCAGGCTTTCAAGACCATCACCAGCGGCGTTGATCTCAGCTCCGCTCTGAGCAGCGAGGACGGCTCCTCCGCCGCTAACGCTGCCGATGGCGCTGAGGCTGCTACCGAGGGCGCTAACTAATAGCCCCTGATCCTCGAGAGGAGCCCCGGCCCCTCTCGAGCTCTCTCCCTTCTTTCTCCCCCGGATGCTCGGCCAACGATGCACCGGGGGAGAATTGCATCTCCGCCCCTCCTTCCTCGCCTCGCGTAGCCCTCGCTTCCCCGCGCGATTCCTTATATATACAGAAAAGCGGCCCCGGCTCTATGCCGGGGCCGCTGCTATCAACAGGGTGATATGGAGCGGATGACGAGACTCGAACTCGCGACCCTCACCTTGGCAAGGTGATGCGCTACCAACTGCGCTACATCCGCAAACGACTCAGGATCACTCCTGTGTCTGGTGCGCGATACTGGGATTGAACCAGTGACCTCTTCCGTGTCAGGGAAGCGCTCTCCCGCTGAGCTAAACGCGCATGATTTGAGGTGGAAACGGGAATCGAACCCGTGTGCACGGTTTTGCAGACCGTTGCCTCACCACTCGGCCATTCCACCGTGGCGTACCGCCTCAGGTACGGCGTACCAGAGCGGATGACGAGACTCGAACTCGCGACCCTCACCTTGGCAAGGTGATGCGCTACCAACTGCGCTACATCCGCAAACGACTCAGGATCACTCCTGTGTCTGGTGCGCGATACTGGGATTGAACCAGTGACCTCTTCCGTGTCAGGGAAGCGCTCTCCCGCTGAGCTAATCGCGCAGGAGCCCGTGAAGGCTTGGAGCGGATGACGAGACTCGAACTCGCGACCCTCACCTTGGCAAGGTGATGCGCTACCAACTGCGCTACATCCGCATGCATATCCGACACGATCACGTCGTGCCGTGGTGCGCTAGATACTTTAGCGAGACTTGAAGGAAAGTCCAAATTCCCAGCTAGGCAAAGAAAAATGCGATCTATCCGCCCCCGTTTCAACGAATGACACCGCCGTGATTCCCTCTCCCCTCACACCCCCGCCTCATCACGGAAGCCTCAGCAATTCCCACCACGACCTGCGGATTAGTACCTTTCGCTCCGGACATGCTAGATTCTTATCCCGTCACCGTGACACGCGGTCCTATGGCTCAGTGGAAGAGCGTTCCGTTCACACCGGAAAGGTCGCTGGTTCGATCCCAGCTAGGACCACCATCACCCCGAGGTACTTCCTACCTCGGGGTTTTCTTGTACCCGCCCAAGCCCCACCCTGCTTGTCCCTCCGCCTGGCCTAGGGTGGCCCTATGAGCGTCAATCCCCTCGCCCCGCATCGCCTCCACGAGCCACACAAGGTCTCCACCCTCCTCGGCCCTCTTCTCCCCTGCGGAACCCCGCAAACGCGCATGGTCGGCATCATGGCGCTCAATGGATCCGCGGCCGTCGAGGGATCGAGCGGCTCCATGGGCTCCGCCGCGGATGCCCGCCTCCTCACCGAGCTCCGGGAATGGTCTGATGCCGTCCTCGTCAGCGCCGCCACGGTTCGCACGGAGGGCTATCGCCCCATGTCCCTGCCGGATGATCTTCGTCTCCGGCGCGAGCACGACGGCCGCCCCTCGCTCCCGCGCCTCGCCATACTCACCCCCTCGCTCTCCCTTGAGCCATCCTCCGAGGTTCTTGGCGCCCCTCTCGAGGCCCCGCCGCTCGTCATCAGCACGGTTCCAGCAACGGACCGAAAGGAACACGCCGCCCGGCGCCGCGCCCTGGAGCAGGCGGGGGCCGAGGTCCTCCTTCTCCGCTCCCTCTCCCCCCGGGTTGTCCTGTGCGCCCTGCGCGAGGCCGGCTATGCCCGAATCAGCGTCGAGGGCGGGCCGTCGCTCTATAGCCGTGTCCTCGCTGAGGACGTCGTCGACATCCTCCACCTCTCCCTTGACCCACACATGCCCACCCATTGCGCGTTGCCGCTCGTCGATGCCGCGGGCGAGCGGGAGGCTTCGCGCCGCTACACACCTGAGGCCGTGGCCGCCGATGCCGAGGGCGTGCTGTTTCTCCGCTATCGGCGCGCTCGCGGGGTCTGAGGGGGCGGTCCACTACTCTAGGAACAGTGACGAATCCTGTAATGGCTGTGCTTGACCGGTGGCGCGGGGCTCCCCTTCCCGCGGAGGCCTCGACGTGGCAGCGCCCCCTCCCTCCCGACCACGCTCGTGTGGCCAGACGGGCGCTCTGGCCTCTGGCGGCCATCATCATGGCCTATACGGTGTGCGTGCGCTCCCTCAACCGAGGCGTCACGGATGATTTCACTACCGTCTTCCTGGCCGTCCGGCGCATGTGGGATGGGGTGCCCGTATACAGCGAGAATTACGCACACGTGGACCCCCACTACCTCTACAACCCCGGGGCCACGCTCATCCTCTCCCCTTTGGGGGCGCTCACGCACCTCGACGCGGCGCGGGCGGTGTTTATCATCGTCAATGCGCTGGCTATCGCGGGGGCCATCGTGTGGATTCTCCGCATGGTGGGTATCCGCCCCGGCTCGCCCGTGGTGCCAGCCGCGCTGGGGCTGGCCTTCCTCACGGAGTCGGTCGTGAACACCTTGGGCTTTTCCAACATCAACGGGATCCTCCTGCTGCTCATGACGGTGTTCCTCGCCTGTCTCCATGGGGATCGACGCCTCCTCGGCGGGATCGCGTTGGGGCTCGCCATCGTCATCAAGCCGCTCTTTGCACCGCTGCTCTTCCTTCCCCTCATGCGCGGGCACCTCAGCACGCTGGCGGCGGGGATCGGGATTCCGGTCCTCAGCAATCTCCTCGCATGGCCGGTGGTCCCCGGCGCCGCCGACTACGTCCGGGTCGTCATGCCCTACCTCGGCGAGACCCGCGACTACGCCAACGCCTCCCTCCCGGGGATGGCGCTCTACCTTGGCATGCCCTCGGGCTGGGAGATCTTCTGGACGCTTCTCTTCGCGCTCCTCGTTGCGCTGAGCGTCATCCTCCTTCTGCGCTGGAGGGACACCGACCCCATCATGTGGTCCTTCACCACCTCCGGGGTGCTGCTCACGGGCGTGTTCTTCCTCTCCTCGCTGGGGCAGATGTACTACTCCATGCTGCTTTTCCCCCTCCTCGCGACGGTTTTTCTCCCGCGCAGCGTCGCCCACACCTGGCCCTTCTGGGTGGGCGTCTGCCTTGTGCTCGCCCCGTGGAGCTGGAGCACCGATTTTTCCCCGACGTTCAGCCGATGGGTGCCAGTCTTCGTCGCTACCGTAGGCTGGGGCATCATCATCGCCGCAATCGCCGCGCCCCTCGGCGCGTGGTGGTGGCAGGAGCGTCGCGCACAGACGGCAACAGCAGGCACGCGAAGGAGGACAGCATGACTGATTTTCAGGCCATCCCGGAGTCCGAGTGGCGCCGCCGGCTGAGCGCCGAGGAGTTCCGCGTTCTCCGCCAGGCCGGCACCGAGGCCCCCTTTGAGGGGGAGTACACCTCGACGACCACCGAGGGCGTCTATCGCTGCCGCGCCTGCGGCGCCGAGCTCTTCCGCAGCACCGAGAAATTCTCCTCCCACTGCGGCTGGCCGTCCTTCTTCTCCCCTCTCGCCGGGGACCGCATCATCGAGCGCGA
Source organism: Corynebacterium uropygiale (assembly GCF_021568315.1). Classification (GTDB taxonomy): domain Bacteria; phylum Actinomycetota; class Actinomycetes; order Mycobacteriales; family Mycobacteriaceae; genus Corynebacterium; species Corynebacterium uropygiale. The sequence goes on along the minus strand of NZ_JAKGSI010000002.1, from coordinate 288,158 downwards.
GGATCGCTCCCTCGGGATGGTGCGCACGGAGGTCCTCTGCGCCCGGTGCCATTCGCATCTCGGGCACGTCTTTGCCGGCGAGGGCTACGACACCCCCACGGACCTGCGCTATTGCATCAACTCCATCTGCCTCACCCTGGAGCCTGCCCAGTCCAGCCCCGGGGAGGATAAGTAGGCAGCACAACGCCCCCTCCCGCACACGGCGTAGGGGGCGTCAGGCTGTCAGCTGTCAGGCTACCGATAAGGCCACTTAGGGCAGCACACGGATGACGTCGGCGACGTCCTCCACACGACGGCCAGTGAAGAAGGGGATCTCCTTCCGGACGTGGAGACGGGCCTCGGTGTAGCGCATGGTGTGCATGAGGTCAACGATCCGGTCGAGGCTCGGGGCCTCGAAGGCCAGCATCCACTCGTAGTCACCGAGGGCGAAGGCCTCCACGGTGTTGGCCCGCACATCCGGGAAGTCGCGCGCTGCGGAGCCGTGGTTGGCGAGGATGCGGCGTCGTTCCTTCGGATCCATGAGGTACCAATCATAGGAACGGACGAAGGGGTACACGGTGAGCCAGGCACCCGGGTCCTCGCCCATGATGAAGCTCGGGAGGTGCGACTTGTTGAATTCCGCGGGACGGTGCAGCGCGTTGCCGATCCAGTTGAGCTCCATCGACTGGCCCAGGACGGTGTCGCGGCGGAAGCGCGCGAGGACATCCTGAATATCCGAGAACTCCTCGGCATGCCACCAGATCATGAGGTCCGCTTCAGCCCGCAGACCAGTGATGTTGTAGATGCCACGGACCGTCACCACGCCCTCGTCTTCCACCTCGCGGAAGAATTGGCGGGCTTGGTCGATGATGGCGTCACGCTCAGTTCCCAGTGCTCCGGGGATGGCCCGGAACGTGGCCCATTGAGTATAGCGTTGCATCGCATTCAGTTTCTCAAAATCAAGCTTTGCCACGGCCTGGAGCGTTCCTTTCCTACTCGAGTGATGAACTCTGTCCATCATAAGTTGGATATGGCACGACGGCCACTAGGCGCAACGGCGCCCTGCGTGCGTCGGCGTGCCTCCACCGACTCTGCACAACTGAGCATTAGCTTGGGGGACGTGATCAACCAGGAATCGATCTCTCAGAATTCTCAGGACACGGATGGGGATGCCACTCCCCCGTCTGCGTTCTCGGCTGCTGTGGAGTCCATGCACGCGGCGCGTTTACGCCCCGAGGTCACGCTCGGAACGATCCGCCCGCCGCAACGGCTTGCCCCGTACAGTCACGCCGTGGGCTTGGAGATCGACCCGGAGATCGGCGAGGGGGATGCCTTTGGCCGGCTCATTCTCCTCCACGATCCGCGCGCCGAGGAGGCCTGGGATGGCTCCATGCGCCTCGTGGCCTACATCCAGGCCGATATGGACGATGAGCTCGCCTCCGATCCGATGCTTCCGGACGTCGCCTGGCAGTGGCTGCATGAGGGTCTCGACTCCGCGGGGGCGGAGTACTCGAGCCTGGGCGGCACCGTCACGGCCACGGCCTCCGTCCGCTTCGGCGAGATCGGCGGCCCGCCGCGCAGCTACCAGGTGGAAATGCGCGCGTCCTGGACCGCCGCCAGCACCGAGGAACTACGCACCCACGTCGAGGGATTTGCCGCGGTCCTCGCGCAGGTGGCCGGACTCCCGCCGGAAGGGGTGCGCTCTCTCCGTCCATGAGCCCACGCGCCCTTGATCTCGACGCCGACACTTCCACCGTTCCCGTCTTAGAGAAACCACAGCAGGAGCACATCCCGCTCTTCTGCGATGCACAGGGCTTTGAGCGGGCAGCGACGCTCCTGCGGCGCGGGCATGGCCCCCTCGCGGTGGATACGGAGCGGGCCTCCGGCTTCCGCTACGATGACCGCGCCTTCCTCATCCAGCTCCACCGCCAGGACAGCGGGATCATCCTCATCGACCCGGAGGGCCACCGCGAGGAGTTCCGACGCATCCTCAGCCCGGTACTCTCCACCATCCCCTGGATTATTCACGCCGCGCACACGGACCTCCCCTGCCTGGCCTGGCTGGGCTGCTACCCCCCGGAGCTCATCGACACGGAGTTGGGCGGCCGGCTCGCGGGCATTGACCGGGTCAACCTCTCCCACATGTGTGCCCTCCTCCTTGGACACAGCCTGGCCAAGGGGCACGGTGCCGAGGATTGGTCCCAGCGCCCCTTGCCCGAGGAGTGGCTGCGCTACGCGGCTCTCGACGTCGCCCTTCTTCTTGACCTCGCGGACGCCGTCACCGTGCTCCTCGAGTCCCAAGGCCGCTGGGAGTGCGCTCGCCAGGAATTTGAGTACGTCCGACGCACCCACGCTGGGATCACGGCCCCCGAGCCCTCCTCCTGGCGCGACCTCAAAGGGGTGGACTCCCTCAAGTCGCCGCGGCAGCTTGCCGTCGCCAAGGCACTGTGGACCGCCCGGGAGAAAGAGGCCCGCCGTCGAGACATCGCACACGGCAGGGTGCTATCCTCCAAAGCGCTGCTGGAGATCGCGCGGAACTGCCCGCACACGCTCGAGGAGATGCGCCACGTGAAGGGGGTGCGTCGCCGGGCCGCGGTGTGGCTCGACGTCACCAACCGCGCTCTGAGCAAGCCCTCGCGCTCCTACCCCCGGCCAGCCCAGCGGGATCATGAGGGGGCGCCCTCCGTAAAGACGTGGAAGCGCTTCTTCCCCGAGAGCTACGCTCCCTTTGCGAAGCTGAAGTCAGAGATGGGCCGGCAGGCCGCCTCCCAGGGCTTCCCAGCCGACAATGTGCTAAGCCCCGCGCTGCTGCGCGATCTGGGCTGGGAGATCTACCACAACAAGCAGATCTCCACGCCCTTCGGGGCCTGCGCCTTCCTCCGCGAGCATGGCGCGCGCCCCTGGCAGGTGAACTTCGCCGCCCCGGTGCTCGCCCGAGTCCTCGGCAGCAGCTAGACCTACCGGCCCGAGCGGAGCCGAGGAAGCGCTACTGCCCGTCCTCTGCCTGGCCGAAGAGCTCCTCAATCCACTCGCTCACTTGGCGGCGCAGGCCAGGAGCGTCGAGCTCGAGTTCCGCCATGAGCTCGGAGCGAGAGGCATGCTGGGGGAACACCCGGGGGAAGCCGCAACACCGTCGGGGAACGTCGATGCCTGCGGCGTCCATCGCCTCGCTGAGCAGGCTGCCCACCCCACCGTGGATAAGCCCATCTTCTGCACAGACGACGAGGTCGTGTTCCTGCGCCAGCTCGAGCAGCGAGGGGGCGATGGGCACCACCCAGCGCGGATCCACCACCGTGACAGTGACGCCCTGAGCGGCGATGTCCCCCGCGATCTCAGCGAAATCCCCCGCGCAGGTGCCCACGCCCACGAGGAGCACAGAGGGGGCCTCGTGGGTGTCGACGGGTGCCTTCTCCTGAGCCAGCACGTCCACACCATCCTCATAACGGTTGAGGGCCGGCTGCTCCGTGGGTAAGCCGCCCTTCGGGTAGCGGACGATGCTCGGCCCGTCGGTGATGGCGAGGGACTCGCGGAATTGCTCGCGGAGCTGTTGGGCATCGCGAGGGGCTGCGATGCGGATGCCGGGCACCACCGAGGTGAGGGTGATGTCCCAGATGCCGTTATGGCTGGCTCCGTCGGAGCCCGTGATGCCGGCCCGATCAAGGACAATGCTCACCGGCTGCTTGAGAAGCCCCACGTCCATGATGAGCTGGTCAATGGCCCGGTTAAGGAAGGTGGAATAGAGCGCCACGACGGGCTTCATTCCACCCAGGGCGAGGCCCGCCGCGGAGGTGAGGGCGTGCTGCTCGGCGATGCCGACGTCGAAGAAGCGGTCCGGGAAACGGTCCTTGAAGGGCAGGAGTCCGGTGGGGCCGGCCATCGCCGCGGTGATGGCGACGATGTCGTTGCGCTCGGCGGCGGCGTCGAGGAGCTCCTCGGTGAAGATCTCCGTCCATCCGGGGCTCGCGGCGGACTTAGGCTCGCCGGTGATGGGGTCGATGATCCCCGTCGTGTGCATGAGCTGGTCGGTATCTGCCTCAGCAGGCCGGAAGCCGCGTCCCTTCTCCGTCACGACGTGGACGATGAGCGGGCCGGAGAAGTCCCGTGCGTAGGTGAGGGCCTCCTCCACGGCGACGAGGTCGTGCCCATTCACGGGGCCCACGTACTTCATGCCGAGCTCGGGAAACATCTCGCTAGGCAAGACTGTGGACTTGACCCCCTCTTTGAAGGCGTGGAGGGCCTCGAAGGTTCGGCGCCCCACCCATCCCATGTTGTTGAGGGTGTTCTTGCCATGCTCCATCACGCTGTCATAGACCGGCTGCATCCGCAGCTGCGCAAGGTTTTCCGCGAAACCGCCGATCGTCGGCGCATAACTCCGGCCATTGTCATTGACGACGATGACCACGTTGCGGTCATGATCTGCGGCGATGTTGTTGAGCGCCTCCCAGCACATGCCGCCGGTGAGGGCGCCATCGCCGACTACCGCCACAACATTGTCCTTGTGGTGCCCGCTGAGGGCTTTGGCCTTGCTGAGGCCGTCGGCATAGCTGAGAGCCGCGGAGGCGTGGGAGGATTCCGTCCAATCGTGTTCGCTCTCGGAGCGGCAGGTGTAGCCAGAGAGTCCGCCCTGCTGGCGCAGGTGATCGAATTGATCGGCCCGCCCCGTGAGGATCTTGTGGACGTAGGACTGGTGGCTCGTGTCGAAGATGATGGGCTCGCGGGGCGAGTCGAACACCCGGTGCAACGCGATGCTGAGCTCCACAACCCCGAGGTTGGGGCCGAGGTGTCCCCCGGTCGCGGAGACCTTCTCGATCAGAAACTGCCGGATTTCCGTCGCGAGCGTCTCCACTTCAGAAGCCGAGAGGCGGCGCAGATCTTCGGGGCTGCGAATCCCTGCGAGAACATCCATCGAGTGTTCCTCAATCCTTCCTGCCGAATGCTTGAGGGAGAGTCACAGCCGCCCCAGAGGAAGGGCGGCACGCTGCTCTCATCCTACCGAGAGTCGTCCTGGGTCCGTGCGAAGAGGCCGAGAACCTCGAAGTGGTGCGTCCCGGGGAACGCGTTAACGAGGGTGAGCCTGAGCGCCTGGTACCCCTCCTCGGACCATTGGCGTACATCGCGCGCGAAGGTTGCCGGATCACAGCCGATATGGATGACCAGCCCAGGACCCGCCGAGGCCACAGCGCTAATCACCTGTGCACCTGCTCCCGTGCGCGGCGGGTCGAGTACGACGACGTCCGGACGCTCCAAGCCCGGGATCGCCTTCTCCACGGACGTGCTGTGGAAGGTGACGTCATAGTCAGCCAGATCGGGCTGCTCGTGGCGCGCGGCGCGGGAGAGCTCGACGGAATCGATATGCGCATCCTCGCCGAGGGAGTCCCCCAGCACCGGGACGAACAACCCCACCCCGCCGTAAAGATCCCACGCGACGGGCCGCTCCCCGTGAAGCTCGAGGTCCTCGATCTCCTCGTAGAGCCACGTCCGAATGAGCCCGGAATAGCATCCGGCGGCGTTGCGGTGCGCCTGCCAGAAGGCCGTCGCGGGGACGTGGAAGGTCCGACCCAGCACGCGCTGCACAGCAATGCCGCTGCCCTCGATGACGTCCTCCACCCGCTCGACGCGCTTGCCCCGGCCGCTCTTCTTGGACTCAACAATGTGGCGCTGCCCCTCGCTATCCCCCGCGATGATGAGTTCAGACCCCGGCTGGAAGCGCCGGCCATCCGGGCACAGGATGTCCGCGCACAGCTCCTCAGGGATTTGGGAGGAGGGGTAGCCGGTGATGATCTCGTTGGAGCGAGCAGCACGGAAGCCGGCGCGCCCCTCCGCGTCCACGCCGAGGCGCACCCGCGTCCGCCAGCCGTCGGCGGGGGCAAGGTCGATCACCTCGATGGGCGGGAGCGAGACCCCCCGGGCCATCCTCGCGAGCTGGTCCGCAAGGATCTCCTTCTTGAGCGGGGCTTCCTTCGTGGGGTCGAGGTCACCAAAGTCCGTGCACCCTGCTCCCGCCGCGGTGGCGGGACAGCGCTGGGGAACACGAGAGGGCGAAGGCGTCACAATGTCGACGATCTCCCCGCGGGCAAAATTCTTCTTCACCTGGCGGAGTTCGACGCTCACCTCGTCCCCCGGATACGCGCCCCGCACGAAGACCACGCGGCCGTCGAGGGTGCCAATTCCTTCGCCGCCGTGGGCCATCCGCGTGATTCTGAGAGTGTGCTGCTCCCCAACCGCCGGGGCCGGCTTCTCCTGAGGCATTCCTTGAACTCCTTGGGTGTGTCTCGGTAGGGCTAGTTCTCGGTGGGCTGGGGGCCTGCCGGGGTAGCCCCTTCCCCACCAGCGGGCGGCTGGGCGCCATTCTGGCCATTCTGCTCAGCCTGGGCACGCCGCTGCATCTCCTGGCGGACCTGGTCAGCGAGGAGATTCGGCAAGACCACCGGGAGCGAGCTTCCCGCCAGGATGGCGTTCTCACCACGATAGACGAAGGTCCGCGCGGCGATCTCGCGGCTGAGTTCTGCGAGGTTCTCGGCGTGCTCCGCCGGGGCAGCCGTCGTGAAGCGAAGGAGCCACCGCGGGCCGTCGATACCGATGATGCGTACCTGGCCACCCTCGTTATCCGCCACGACCTCCCGGCCCCACGGGCCCTGCTCGATGCGCGGCTGGAGGCCCTGCTCCCGCATGCCCTCGCGGATCTCGACGGTGGATTCTCGCCACATCGACTCCGAGCGCGGCTCGGCAAAAGCCACCGGAGTGATCCGCCCGTAGCGGGTGACGATGTGAATCATGCGCGGACCCTGCGGCCCCATCTCCACCTGCACCTGGGATTCCTTGGGAAGCGGGATCTTCAGGCTCGAAAGGTCAAGGACCGCGTCGGAGAAGTCCGAGAAGTCGAATTCCTCAATGTCGACGGTGTCCCCGTCAAAGGGGCCGACGGCGCCCTCGGGACGCGGGGCCGCGTCCTGGGCTCCGGCCTCTTCCGGTGTCTCTGCCTCGGGGGCTTCTGACGGCTGCGGAGTAGCGGCCTCCTGCGCCTGATCGTCCTGCGGTTCGTCCTTCTTCTTCGATCGTGAAAACCAGCCCATGCTGTGCTTTTCCTCCGTGCGTCGTGGTCGTTCTTCTACTGGCTACTACTACGTCTACTGGGTCTACTGGGTCCCGGTGGAGCCGTACCCGCCGGTGCCGCGCTCGGTGGCGTCGAGCTCAGTGACCTCCTCGAAGGAGCAGAGCTCCACCTTCTGGACCACCAGCTGCGCAATCCTCATCCCGCGCTCGATGGTGATGGGCCGAGAGCGGTCAAGGTTGATGAGACACACCTTGATCTCGCCGCGGTAGTCGGCGTCAATCGTGCCCGGGGTGTTGACGATGCTCAGGCCCTCCCGCGCGGCCAGGCCCGAGCGGGGGTGGATGAGCCCCACGGTGCCGAGCGGCAGCGCAATGGCGATACCTGTGCTCACGAGGACCCGCTCCCCCGGGGCGATGGTGACGTTCTCCGCGGAACGGAGATCGACGCCCGCATCGCCGCGGTGCGCGCGTTCGGGCAGGGGAAGATCGGGGTCGAGCCTCTGAATCTTTACGGTCACATCACTCACGCCTTCCCACCCTACGGTCTTTCGGGCCCATGAGTACACTGACATCCTGTGAGTGCCGAAGATCAATCGTCGACCAGAACCCTCTACCACGAGCGCCAGTGGGTCCCCTTCTACTGGTGGATCCTGGGCGCCTGCGTCGTGGCGCTGATCAGCGGGCAAATTGGTCACAACCGCTCCGTGATGTGGTACATCATCCCCGCCGTGGTGCTGGGGGTGCTGCTGATCTGGTGGCTGCTCAGCATGTCCTCCACCAGGCTCACCGTCGCCGAAGATGCTCGGGGCACCAGGTGGCTGCACGTCGGCCAGGCCACACTGCCCTCGACAGTCGTCTCCCGCTGCCTCGCCGTTCCCCCCTCGGCCCAGCGCAACGCGATGGGGCGGCAGCTCGATCCAGCGGCCTTCGTCGTCTCCCATGGCTGGGTGAAAACGATGGTCATGCTCGTTCTCGACGACCCCCAGGACCCCACACCCTACTGGCTCATCGGGGCCAAGAACCCCGATGCAGTCCTGGCGGCCTTCGTGCCCGATCTCGCCGCGAAGGCATCCACGGCAAAGGACGCTTAGGCGCAGTCGCGGCAGATCATGCTGCCATCGCTCTCGACGTGCGCAATCATGCTCTTCTTCTGCACGAGGAAGCACTCGGAACAGGTGAACTCGTTGGACTGACGCGGCTTCACCGTGAGGTTGATTTCCTCATCGCTCACGTCGCGGGGGTCGAGCTGCAAAGGCTCAACGACATCCCCGTCTTCATCCATGACGGTGCTGTCAGATTCGGATGCCTTGAGCCCCTCGAGGGACACGGTCTCTTCGCTGCTCATCCTTTGTTCCTCCTCTGCTGTTGAGGTCATCGGGAGGGATCATAGCGAGCCATAAAAACCTTGTCATCCGAGCAGCTCACCGGCCATTTTCCCGCTATCTCTGGCGCAGCGGCGCAAGCGCCCCCTCGGCCTCCATCGCTGCCCGGAAATCCTCAGCGACGCTCGGCGCCGCCGCCCACACCAGATTCCCCTCGGAGCCCGGGGCAGACAGGGCCGGAGTCTGAACCCTCGCCCCCGCTTCCTCGGCAATGAGCGCGCCCGCCGCATAATCCCAGCAGTTGATCCCGTGCTCGTAATAGATGTCGACGCGACCCGCCGCGAGAGAACACAGGTCCAGCGCGGCCGAGCCTTCGCGTCGAATATCCCGCACGCGCGGCAGAACCGAGCTCAGGATCCTCGCCTGCGCCTCGCGGCGCGCGGAGGTATAAGCAAATCCGGTGGCCACGAGGCTCTCCCCCAACGATCGGGGCGCATTCACCCGGAGCTCGTGCCGCTCACCATCCACGTCCACGAAGGCTCCGCCACCAGCCACCGCGTGGTAGACAGCGCGGCTGCTCACGTCGATCACTGCTCCCGCGATGACCTTCCCGTCCCGCGCGGCCGCCAGCGACACCGCGAAGTGCGGGATCCCATAGAGGAAGTTCACCGTCCCGTCGATGGGATCGATGATCCAGGAGATCCCCGAGCCCGAGGTGTGCCGAGACCCCTCCTCACCGATGAGCCCATCCTCCGGGCGCCGGCGCCCCAGCTCCCCCGCGATGTACTCTTCCGCAAGGGTATCGACGACGGTCACCGGGTCCACGGCGCTGGATTTCGTCGTCGCATACTCTCGGATGTCCCCCAGCGCGCGGCGCTTCTCCACGATGATCTCCGCCGCTCCCCGCGCAATATCGACGGCCAGGTCTCGCAATTCTTCAGCCAGATCAGTCATGGCTCCATTGTGCAAGCTCTCTCGGTACGATGCGTGGTATGAGCACAATCAGCTTCGGAATCGACGTCGGTGGCTCCGGAATTAAGGGAGCGAAGGTCGACCTCGACACTGGCGAGTTCATCGGGGACCGCATCAAGATTCTCACCCCTCACCCTGCGACGCCGGAGGCTGTCGCACAGACAGTCGCGGAGATCATCGACATCGCGGAGTGGGATGGGCCCGTCGGCATCACACTCCCCTGCGTGATCCGCGATCACGTGGCCCGCAGCGCCGCAAACATCGATCCGAGCTGGATTGGCACGAACGTGACGGAGCTCTTCGGCGCGCACCTCGGGGACCGCCCCGTGAGCGTCCTCAACGACGCGGATGCCGCCGGCCTCGCTGAGGCGCGCTACGGAACCGACGCCGCCCGGGAGGGCGCTGTCATCTTCCTCACATTCGGGACCGGCATCGGTTCGGCCTTCCTCATGAACGGCCACCTCTTCCCCAATAGTGAAATTGGCCACATCGAAGTGGACGGCAAGGAGGCCGAGCACCGCGCCTCCTCGGCGGTCAAGGAGAAGAAGGACCTCTCGTGGAAGAAGTGGGCCAAGCAGGTGAGCAAGGTGCTCATCGCCTATGAGAAGCTCTTCTCCCCATCCCTCTTCATCGTGGGGGGAGGCATCTCCCGCAAGTTCGACAAGTGGGTGCCCCTCCTCACCTGTGAGACACCCGTCGTGGCCGCCGAGCTGAAGAATCGCGCGGGCATCGTCGGCGCGGCCATGGCGGCGAACGAGGAGTTCCAGCCTTAAGGCCGACGGCCAAGCGGTGGACACTGTGCACCCATTCCCTGGGAATCCTCTACAATGGTCCACCGTTCCTTAGCCGCATGACCCACTCCTCGCATCAGAGCGGTTCCGTTGACGTCACCACAACACACGTGAACGGCTCTACAATTGCTAGGGTGGGTCCCGTTTGACCGCGAAGAACGCGGTGCCGGTAGGACCGTATCGTGAGGATACGTCCCGGTGCGGCTTCACCCCAATGAGTACGAGTACATGCGAAAGGGCGTACGTGGCAGCCACTGAATCTTCCGAACAGGGTCTCGCTCACGACGAGGGCGGTACCGCTGTGCCTCGAGCTAAGTCCGTAGCGAAGAAGAGCACCGCGAAGAAGACGGCGCGAAAGGCCTCCCGCTCAGCAACAGCTCGGAAGCCCCGCTCCGCGGCATCGTCGAGCTCGGCAGAGGCCGCGTCGTCGGCGAACTCTGCGGCCAGCACGCCCGCCTCCTCCTCGTCCTCCGCTGACTCCTCCGCCGAGTCTGCGTCGGCGTCCTCCTCCACCGCGAAGAAGAGCGCCAATAAGTCTGCGAAGAAGACGGCCAAGAAAACCGCGAAGAAAACCGCGCGCAAGTCCACGGCAAAGAAGACAGCCAAGAAGAGCGCGAAGAAGACGACGAAGAAGTCCACGCGGAAGTCCACCGCCAAGAAGGCGACGAAGAAGAGCACGGCCAAGAAGACGTCCACGCGCTCCACGAAGGCAAGCACCTCGAGCAAGGCGACGTCTCCCGAGAAGACCTCTGAGAATCTCGACGACGAGCTCAACGAGGAGCTCCACAACGATGAGGACTTCCTCAACGAGGACGTCGACTCGGAGGATGATATCGACGGGGTCGCCGATGTCGACGAGCTCGATGAGGCCAGCGACGAAGACGACTACACCCCTCCGCTGGGCGAGGACGATGACTCGGACAGCGATGACGAAGAGGATGACTCTGAGGAGGAGTCCTCCGTCTGGGACGAGGACGAGTCCGCCGCCCTGCGCCAGGCCCGCAAGGACGCGGAGCTCACCGCCTCGGCGGACTCCGTGCGCGCCTACCTCAAGCAGATCGGCAAGGTCGCGCTGCTCAACGCGGAGCAGGAGGTCTCCCTCGCCAAGCGCATTGAGGCTGGCCTCTACGCCACTTATCGCATGGAGGAGATGGAGAAGGCGCTCAAGGCCGGCGATAAGAAGGCCAAGCTCACCCCCATGGTGAAGCGCGATCTTCGCACCATCGCCCGCGACGGCCGCAAGGCGAAGAACCACCTCTTGGAGGCGAACCTCCGCCTCGTTGTGTCGCTTGCCAAGCGCTACACGGGCCGCGGCATGGCTTTCCTCGACCTCATTCAAGAAGGCAACCTCGGCCTCATCCGCGCGGTGGAGAAGTTCGACTACACCAAAGGCTACAAGTTCTCCACCTATGCCACCTGGTGGATCCGCCAGGCCATCACGCGCGCGATGGCCGATCAGGCCCGCACCATCCGCATCCCCGTGCACATGGTGGAGGTCATCAACAAGCTGGGCCGGATCCAGCGAGAGCTTCTCCAGGACCTTGGCCGCGAGCCCACCCCGCTCGAGCTCGCCAAGGAGATGGACATCACGGAGGAGAAGGTCCTCGAGATCCAGCAGTACGCCCGCGAGCCGATCTCCCTCGACCAGACAATCGGCGATGAGGGCGACTCTCAGCTTGGGGACTTCATCGAGGACTCCGAGGCGGTCATCGCCGTCGATGCCGTGAGCTTCACCCTCCTCCAGGACCAGCTCCAGGACGTCTTGAAGACCCTCTCCGAGCGCGAGGCCGGCGTTGTGCGCCTCCGCTTCGGGCTCACCGACGGGATGCCGCGCACCCTCGACGAAATCGGCCAGGTCTACGGCGTAACAAGGGAGCGCATCCGCCAAATCGAGTCCAAGACCATGTCGAAGCTGCGCCACCCCTCCCGCTCCCAGGTGCTGCGCGACTACCTCGATTAACCCCGAGCGCCGAGCCCCTCATCAGGCCAGGATCGACGCCGACGCCCCGCTGGATCACTCCCAGCGGGGCGTCGGCACATATCTGGAGGCGTCGGGGACGTCAGGGACGCTCCTCAGATCAGGCTCACGGTGACTCATTCCCGGGATAGACGAGCGCTCGCTCCCCCACCGGCGGCTCCACCGGCCCCTCATAGCGCGGGGGCAAGCCTTGACGCCCATACGCCAAGTGACGGTGGAGCCACTCCAGAGGACCGGGCTTGCCCAGAGCCTCGCACAGGCACGCACCCAGGAGGGTGAGGAACCAGACGAGGATGGCCATGAGCGTCACCTTCCACGCCCCGCTATCACGCGTGAGACCCAATCCATAACTGGTCACAAGGATGCTAAAGAGGACGGATTGCCCCACGTAACCGCTCATGGAGCGCTTCCCCAACGCGGCAAAGGGCCAGAGGGCACGGGGAATGCGTGGGTGCTCGCCTCGCGCCTCGGAACGGGCGACACGACGCTGCAGCGGGTCGAGGGCCAGCGCCAATCCGGCCACGATGCCCGGGCCGGTGAGGACGCCGAAGCTCTGGTTGAGCATCTCCCACTGGGCAGCCCCGCCGATCACCCCGATTTGCGCGAGGCCGAGGGGCAGCCCCACGCACAGGATGACGAGCAGCGCCACAATGACCCACGCCCACAGCAGCTTCCGGTGCGCCTGGATGTTGTGGATAATCCCTCGCTTCGCAGCGAGGTAGCCAAGCACAATGGGAAGCCCGAGCAGGACAACCTCCATCGGGAAAGAAATGACCTGAGCCAGGGCAATAGCCAGGCCGCCGCCGACTTGCCCCAGGTAACTATGCGTGGTCAAAGACACATCGCCCGCGCTGCCGAAGAATGAGGAGGCGTCCCCTCCCACGTCCGGATCGGGTATCAGCGAGGCGATCACCGTCAGCACCAGGCTCACCACCCACACCAGCGAGCCCAGGAGGAGGAGCACCTTATCCCGGAACCCAATCATCAGCGCAAGAAGGATGCCCGCCAGCCCGTAGAAGCACATGATGTCTCCCCAGAAGAGGAAGACAGTATGCACGACCCCGAACAGGGCCAGGAAACCATAGCGGCGAATGAGGAGCCGACGCGCAGCGGAGCGCGGATATCCTCGCCGCATGAGGCTCACCGTGATCATGCCGAAGCCGATGCCGAGGAGCGTCGAGAACATCGGCAGACCACGCACGTGGAAGAACAGGCAGCCCACCACCACGGCGATCCGATCCCACAGGCTGTCGCCGTACACTCCCCCGTAATCGCGCGCCATGCTCGCCCCCTGGGTGCTGACCCAGCCTTGGGTCGCATTGGCCCCGGCGATGCCCAGGAGCATGAGCCCCCGGGCAACGTCGGGGAAGTAGAGGCGTCGAGACGCTGCACTAAAACGCGAAGAAGACATCATGCCTTAGACGTTGGACTCGCCGCGCTTTTCCAGCTGCTCCTGAATGCACTGCTCAAACTGGGTCGAGTCATTCTGGTACTGCAAGCAGGAGTCGGTGGTGTCCGCAATCATCCCGGCGAAGGAGATGATGACGATCGACACGATCGCGGAGATGATGAGCGCGATGATCGACACCACGAGCCCCGCGATGGCCATCCCCTTCCGGGCCAGCAGCGGGTGAAAGTTCTTCGCCTTGGTCAGGCCCAGCGCGGAGACGATAATGCCGGCGATGGACACGATGAATGCCAAGGGCGCGGGAATGACGAAGAAGCTCAGCACGATGGCGATGATCCCGAGGATGAGCCCCCACAGCGCGAGGCCGTTCTTCTTACCATTCGGGACCGTCGCACCGGGAGCCGTCGGGTAACCCGTGGGCTCCCCGTTTCCCGGGTAGGCGTGCTTGCCGGCGGACGGGTACTCAGGATATCCCTGACCGTTTTCATCAATGGGACTGTCATAGTCTGGGTACGAGGATGACATAGTCACCTTTCATTCGTTGTTGTGAACTCACACGTCTCCCCACACGTTACGGGAGGCGGGCGCCAAGGGCTACCCCTCGCGCCCGCCGAGCACCCCACTGTAGGCTCCTACCAGCGGCGCAGATAGGCGATGCGGTCACGCAATTGCTCCGCGCTACACAGGGCGGTTGGTGGCCCGCCGCAGGCCCGGCGCGCCTCATTGTGAATCGCCCCGTGGGGACGCCCCGTCCGCCCCGCGGTGATCGACACGAGCGTGTTGAGCTCCTTCCGGAGCTGGGGGATCTCCTGGCTCGCGACTCCCCCGCTCTCCTCCTTCGGATCCCGCGTCCCGGACTGCGCGGCGGCCGCGGGAGCCTTCGCCGCCTCTGCCTCCGCCTCCTTGGCGCGCTTGGCCTCTGCATCGCGGGCGTCGAGCTGTTCCTCCTGCCGCTTACGCAGGAGCGCCTTCATCTGTTCGGCATCGAGCAAGCCAGGAAGGCCGAGGTAGTCGGCCTCTTCATCGGAGCCGGCGAAAGTGGCCGTGCCATAGGTGGAGCCGTCGTAGATGAGGGAGTCGAGCTCCGCATCCGCTCCGAGGGACTCGTAGCGGGGCGCCTCGTCGGGCTCGTTCTCCTCGCGGTTGGCCTGCTGGAGCAGCTCATCATCCCAGCCGTCTTTGTCTCGGTGCGGTTTGCCGAGGACGTGGTCGCGGCTCGTCTCCAGCTTGGCCGCCAGGTCAAGGAGGACAGGCACGCTGGGCAGGAAGACGCTCGCGGTCTCTCCGGGCATGCGCGAGCGCACAAAACGCCCAATGGCCTGCGCAAAGAAGAGCGGCGTGGAGGCCGAGGTGGCGTACACGCCGACGGCCAGCCGCGGGACGTCCACACCCTCCGAGACCATGCGCACAGCGACCATCCACTCATCCCGGCTCGCTGAAAACTCGGCGATGCGCTCGCTCGCTCCCACCTCGTCAGACAGGACGACGGTCACCGGGGTGCTCGACAGCGTGCGGAGAATCTTCGCGTAGGCGCGGGCTGTGGTCTTGTCCGTCGCGATGACGAGGCCGCCGGCGTCGGGCATGTTGCGTCGAAGCTGCTGGAGCCGGGTGTGGGCGGCCTGGAGCACGGCGGGGATCCATTCGCCCTTGGGATCCAGCGCTGTCTTCCACGCGCGGGCCTGCTGCTCGGGGTTGAGAGGCTCGCCGAGGCGGGCGGCGTATTCCTCCCCGGCGCTATCACGCCAGCGGGCTTCTCCCGAGTAGGCCAGGAAGACGACGGGCCGGACGACGCCATCGGCCAGCGCATCCCCGTAGCCGTAGGCGTGATCAGAGCGGCTGACCAGGTGTCCTTCCCCGTCTTCCTCGTAGCGGACGAAGGGGATGGGGGAATCGTCCGAGCGGAACGGGGTGCCCGTGAGGGCGAGGCGGTGTTCGGCGTTGCGATAGGCCTCCCGGATGCCATCGCCCCAGCTCTTGGCGTCACCTGCGTGGTGGATCTCGTCGAGAATCACGAGGGTGCGCTTGTTGCTCGTGAGAGCATTGTGCTTGAAGGGGTGCATGCCCACCTGGGCATAGGTGACGACGACCCCGTCATAGGAGGGGTTGATGGCGTCGGTGTTTTTGAATTTGGGGTCCAGGGAGAGCCCCACGCGCGACGCCGCCTCCGCCCACTGCACTTTGAGGTGTTCGGTGGGGACAACAACGAAGACCCGCTCCACACTGCGGTCGCGGGTCAATTCGGTGGCCACCCGGAGGGCGAAGGTTGTTTTGCCGGCCCCGGGCGTCGCTACCGCGAGGAAATCTCGCGGCTTCGTGGCGAGAAACTTCTGGAGGGCCTCACGCTGCCAAACTCGGAGATCCTCAAAACTCACTTCTTGCGTAAACCTCGGTAGATGCGTTCACAATCGGGACAGACGGGGGATCCGGGTTTTGCCTGCTTGCGCACCGGAAATGTCTCCCCACACAGCGCCACCACCATGGTGCCATTCACTGCGGACTCGACGATGCTGTCCTTCTTCACGTAGTGGAAGAACTGTGGGGTGTCATCCCCCGTGCTCGTCCTTTCCCGAGTGTCAGGGCGCTCGATGGTTTTTGTGGCCGTACTGCTATTCACGACGTCCATCATGCCGTACCTCCCTTTCTCTCCGTGCGCCAGGGTTCTGCTTCCCCTCTTACTCTAGGACGCTACCCTGAGAGCATGAGTGAGGAGACTATCGACGGTACTCCCGAGGAACCGCAGGGGCACATCCGCCCAGCTCGTCGCTGGTGGCGCCATGGGATTCTCGGCCGCCACCGCGCGCAGCTCATCACTGATGCCCGACGCTCCCCCGTGGAGGATCTCCATCACCGGGAGCGCGTCTACGCGTGGATCCAGGCCTCACGCATCCCCCTCATTATCGTGGCCTTGCTCTTGTATTGGTGGTGGGGAAACATCTGGCTAAGCGGCGGGATCTTCTTCATCTCCATCCCGCTGCCCTGGATTGCGGTGGTCATCGCGAATCTTCGGGGAGAGCCGCGCGATCCCCGGGCCCCCAAGGTGTATAAGCCCGCCCTGGCGCGCGAGCAAGCGGAGTGGGAGCTCGAGCAGACCCGTGCCGCGGCCCTCGGCGCCGCGCCGGACGAAGCAGACAACCTCCCCGATGTCATCGATCACTCCGATCCCACAGCCCCCTCCGACCCCTCCTCGTCTTCATCGAAAGGGACAGACTAAGTGACCTCCTCGCAGGACCACACCACCCTCGGCGACGACGCCGAGCGGTGGGTACCCGCCCTCGTCGCCCGCTTCCGCGCTGATGGTTATGACTCCGACGGCCTCCTCGACCTGTTAGGCCCCACCACCATGGCCACCCTCCACCGCGGCGAGCCGGGCGCCGTCCGGTACCGCTGCGCGCGCCGCCTCCGCGAGGACCCCTCCCTAAAGCGCCGCGTCCAGTGGGTGCGTCTTCTCATCCTGGGTGATTCCATGGCATCCGATGAGCTCGTCGCCCTCCTCGGCGAGGAGCTCACCGCCGACGTGCGCGCAGCCACGATCCTCCGCCCATCCCCCGAGGATCCTTCCTCCCTCCAGGCCGGCATCGACATCCGACCCCACATCATCGACGGTGCCCAGCACTGGGTGTTCTCCGACCGCGATGCCTCCTTCACCCGCCACGTGCCCGGCCGGGATCACGTCCTCGGCGTGGGGGCCGCCAGCCTCTCCCTCCTCGACGCCACCCCCACCACACCGACCGGCCGCGTCCTCGACCTCGGCTGCGGTTCGGGGATCCAGACGCTGGGCCAGTGGCGCTGCGCCCGGGAGATCGTCGCCACCGACGTCCACCCGCCCGCCCTCGCCTTCGCCCGCGCGACCTGCCTCGCCGCGCCCCAGGAGGACGCCCCCTCGCTCTCCGTGCGCTGCGGCTCCTGGTTCGAGCCCGTGGCCGGCGAGCTCTTCGACCGCATCGTGGCCAATCCGCCTTTCGTCGTCGCGACACCCACCGTGGGGCACGTCTATCGCGACTCCGGGTTCGACCTCGACGGCGCAACCGAACGCGTCATCCAGGGCGCCTGCGAACACCTCGCGGAGGATGGACAGGCCTTCCTCCTCGGGGCGTGGGTGGATACGGAGAGTACCCCGTGGCAGCAGCGCGTCGCGTCGTGGATGCCCGAGCAGGGAGTTACTGCCTGGGTGATCCAGCGGGACCTCGTCGACCCGGAACTCTACGTGGGAACGTGGATCGCGGACGAGGGCCTCGATGTCCGCGACCCCGCCGCCCAGCAGCGAACCCAGGAGTGGCTGGAGCACTTTGAGCGCGCCGGGGTGCGGGGTATCGGCATGGGGATCATCGCGATCGAGCGCATCGGGGATGCTCCGAGCGAGGTTCTCGCCGAAGACCTCCCTCAGGGCATGAGCGACCCCCTCGCCCCCGAGATTGAGGAGTACTTCGAGCGCGTGCGCTGGCTGCGCGAGCAGACGCCAGATTCTCTCCTCGACGCGCGCTATCGCCTGCGCCCCGGGCTCGCGAAGGAGGACATCGCACTGCCCGATGAGGAGTCCGGGATGGGTTTCCAGCGCGCAACGCTTCGCATCACGCGGACCGATGGGCCCAGGTTTAGCCACGAGATCGACGAAGCCTTGCTGAGCATCCTCTCCGGCCTTCATCCCCAGGGGATGACGCTGCGCGATGTCCTCCAGCTCTGGGCGACTGTTCACGGCGTCGACCCGCAGGCGCGCTCGCCCGAGGGCAGTAGCGTGGAGGAGGATGTGCGGGCGGCTGTCGTCGACTGTGTCCGCCATGGGATGATACTTCCGGAGGTATGACATGAAAGCAGTACTGACCCGAGTGACCGAGGCGGCGGTGAGCGTCGACGACGAGGTCGTCGGCTCCATCGACGCGCCGGATACGGGCGGCATTCTCGCCCTCGTGGGAGTGGGCCGCGAGGACTCCGACACCGCCTGGGAGACCATGGTCCGCAAGATCGCGGAGCTGCGCATTCTCGACGGCGAGCGCAGCGCCACCGAAGCAGGCGCCCCCATCCTCCTCGTCAGCCAGTTCACCCTCATGGGGCGGACGGCGAAGGGCCGGCGCCCATCGTGGTCGGATGCCGCCCCCGGCCCCGAGGCTGAGCCCGTCATGAAGAAGATCGCGGCGGGTCTCCGCGAGCGCGGACTGCACGTCGAGGAGGGCCGGTTTGGCGCGATGATGGCCGTGTCCTCGGTCAACGATGGCCCCTTCACTGTCCTGGTGGAGTGCCCCTAAATCCCCGACCCCCTGATAGGGGGTGAAGGAACTATTTCTCACTCCGCCGCGTTGAAGCGGTAGGAAAGGCTAAACCTGAGGAGGCGTACATGACGCAGGCGTCCCTGCACGACCATGATGACGAAGTAGATCAGGACAATGACCGCGGAAGTCGCCGGGGACAAACCAACGATAATCCCTCACAGGACCTCGTCCGCGTTTATCTTAATGGCATCGGGAAAACCGCCCTGCTCAGCGCAGAAGATGAAGTAGAGCTCGCCCAACAAATCGAAGTCGGGCTTTATGCCGAATATCTCCTTAATGACCCCAACCGGAAGCACACCCGCGCGATGAAGCGTGACCTCAAGGTCCTCGCTCGCCAAGGGAAGAAGGCCCGGTCCCACATTCTTGAGGCCAATCTCCGGCTTGTTGTCTCCCTGGCCAAGCGTTATACCGGCCGCGGAATGCCGCTCTTGGACCTCATCCAGGAGGGGAATCTCGGGCTCATTCGCGCCATGGAGAAATTCGATTATTCCAAGGGATTTAAGTTCTCCACCTATGCCACCTGGTGGATTCGCCAGGCAATTACCCGCGGCATGGCGGATCAGTCGCGCACCATTAGGCTCCCCGTCCACCTCGTTGAGCAGGTCAACAAGCTGTCGCGCATTAAGCGGGAGCTCTACCAGAACCTCGGCCGGGAGGCCACCAATGAGGAGCTCGCCGAAGAATCGGGCATCGAGGAATCCAAGATCGAGATGCTCCTTCGCCAGTCCCGCGATCCGGTGAGCCTCGACATGCCGGTGGGCGCCGATGAGGAAGCCCCACTCGGCGACTTCATTGAGGATGCGGAAGCGACCGACGCGGAAACCGCCGTCGTCGCCTCCCTGCGCCACTCCGACATCCGCTCGGTCCTCTCCACCCTGGAGGAGCGAGAGCAAGACGTCATCCGTCTCCGCTACGGGCTCGACGACGGAGTCCCCCGCACCCTTGACCAGATTGGCCGCCGCTTCGGGCTGTCACGCGAACGAGTGCGACAAATCGAGCGCGAAGTGATGAGTAAGTTGAGGGATGGAGATCGCGCGGCACGGCTTCGCGATTATGCCCAATAACTGAAAGAGGGTGAGCATTTAGCCAGGATTTAGCACCCGGCCCAGCGGCAATGCGTGTAATCTCTCAGTTACTGGTTCATCCCACCCAGCCGTGCCTCGTTGCCCTCACTCCCGAAGAAAGGTCTCAGACGTGAATGACTTGGTTGATACCACCGAGATGTATCTGCGCACCGTGTATGAGCTGGAAGAGGAAGGCATCGTTCCGCTTCGAGCCCGTATCGCGGAGCGCCTCGAGCAGTCTGGCCCCACCGTCTCCCAGACCGTCGCCCGTATGGAGCGCGACGGCCTGCTCATCGTCCGGCCTGATCGCAGCCTCGAGATGACGGCCGAGGGCCGTGCCCGAGCCGTCGCGGTGATGCGCAAGCACCGCCTCGCTGAGCGCCTCCTCACCGACATCCTGGGGATGGATCTCCACCAGGTTCACGATGAAGCCTGCCGCTGGGAGCACGTCATGAGCGATGAGGTTGAGCGCCACATGCTCGAGAAGCTCGATGACCCCACCTACTCCCCCTTCGGAAACCCCATCCCCGGCCTCGAGGAGCTGGGCTACACCGGGTCCACCCCCACCTCCCCCGGCATCCGCGCGGCGGACATCCCGATCGGCGAGTCCTGGACCTGCAAGCTCCTCCAATTCAACGAGATTCTTCAGAATGATCGCGACCAGTACTCCGAGATGACCCGCGCGGGCGCGGTGATCGGCTCAGAGGTCGAGATCGCCAACAACTATGGGCACATCGTCCTCACCGTGAACGGCAACGAGATTGCCCTCTCCGATGACATGGCCCATGCCATCCGTATCGAACAGGTGTAAACCCCCATCATGAAACTCCTCGTCACTGGCGCTGCCGGCTATGTCGGCAGCGTTTGTGCTGCTGTACTCCTAGAGCACGGGCACGACGTCACCGTTATCGACAACCTCAGCACCGGCAATCGTGAGGCCATCCCCTCCGGAGCGCGCTTCGTCGAGGGAGATGTCAAGGACTGCGTCGATTCCGTCCTCAGCGAAGGCAACTTCGACGCCGTCCTGCACTTCGCCGCGCGTTCCCTCGTCGGCGAGTCCGTCGAGATGCCCGAGGAGTACTGGCACGGCAACGTGGCCACCACCCTCGCTCTCCTTGACTCCATGGTGGCGCACAACGTCTCCAACCTTGTGTTCTCCTCCACCGCCGCCACCTACGGCGAGCCGGCCTCCGTACCTATCACGGAGGACTTCCCCACCGCCCCCACGAACCCCTATGGGGCAACGAAGCTCTCCATCGACTACGCCATCACCTCCTATGCCCACGCTCATGGCATCGGGGCGACGAGCCTGCGCTACTTCAACGTGGCTGGGGCCTACGGCAGCATCGGTGAGAACCGCGAGATCGAGACCCACCTCATCCCGTTGATCCTGCAGGTGGCCCTCGGACATCGGGAGAAGATCTTTATCTTCGGAGATGACTGGCCCACCGCAGACGGCACCGCCGTCCGCGACTACATCCACATCCGGGATCTTGCCGACGCCCACCTCCTCGCCCTGGAGTCCAATGAACCGGGAACCCACCGGATCTACAACCTGGGCTCGGACGATGGCTACTCGGTGAAGCAGGTCATCGAGGCCTGCAGGACGGTCACCGGGCATCCGATCCCGGCTGAGGTTGCACCGCGCCGCGCCGGTGATCCGGCGGTGCTCATCGCATCCTCCGAGAAGATCATGCGCGAGCTCCACTGGAACCCCACCCGCACGGACCTGAACACCATCGTCCGCGACGCCTGGGAGTTCACCCGTCAGCTCGGCGAGCGTGCCCACTCCGCCCCTCGCGGCTAGGAGCGGGTCACCGCCGAGACAATTTTTTCAAAGGCCCCGGTCATTCCCGATCGCAAGAGGAGATGTGTGAGGGAGTGGCCGGGGTCCTCGTCGAGAGAGGCCACGAGAGCCGGGTAAAGGCGCATGGGGAATCCCTCCACGATGCTCGCCGCCGAATAGGCGCAGAGCGCATTACACCGGATCACCCCGCGGAAGGTGCGGGCGGCCACGATGGAGGCCGCGAGAACCTCCTCGCTGTGCTCCCCGATGAGGGTCATGAAGAGGTCCCGGGTGGCGTCCACGGACAAGATGAGCCCCAGCCGTGCCAGGAGATCCTCGCGGGCGCTGAGCTCCGCCTTGGACAGGCGCGCGACCTCGGCGAGCAGCTGGATCATCGTTTCGCGCCACTCCTCCCTCCAGCCCTCGAGGTGTCCAGAGTGCTTGGCGTCGGCCACCTCGCGGAGAAGATCGGGCGTGTTCTCATTGATGCGGAGTTCGATGGACTCTCGCTGCTCATCGTCCATGTGGGGGTTGCCGTGATCGAAGAAGCGGTAGGCGGATTCCCGGTCGAGGTCGGGAAGCTCCCCCTTGCGTCGGAAGGGTTCCATCGCCGGGGCGGCGACGACATTCCCGATGAGCCCGCACCGCCAGGCTTCGGGCAGCACGCCGTCTGTCCCGGACCAGGAGAGCCAATAGGGCTCGCGGGTGCAGATCTCCACCGCCTCAAAGCAAGCGACGACGTGCACCTCCCCCACCCGCTCGCGATCCACCTCGTAGAGCCGCCGGGCCGAGCGGAATCGGCGGCGGGGGTCCGTCGAGACAATGAGGGCAACCATGAACTCGGCCCGGACGTTCTCCATGTGTGTGAAGGCGGAGTGGAGGGCGGCGCGGCCATCGTCGTGATCGATGGCTGCGCAATCCGAGCGGAGGATGGGACCCAAGGTAAAACGGTCCGGCTCCTGGCGCAGAAAGCCCAGGAGGATGACGGATTCGTGGGGATAGTAGCCAAGGATGGCGGGGAGGTTCGCGAAAATTGTGCTCGGCGAAGACACCGGCGAGAAAAACTGTGCTGCTGTCATAGCTGGCATTCTTGAGGGGATCGCCCCCGCTGGCCAGAGCCCTCCGAGCAGATGGGCCATTTCTGTGGAGAACCGGATTTATCCACAGGCGACGGGCGAGCCGCTGGACAAATCGGTCCTCGTGTGCCAGTGCGTTAGAATGATAGGCCACTGTGGAATGAATTCCGTGCCGATGCCGTTATAGAGCATGGATCCTCCACCGGGGATAACACCGTGAGACGAGGAAGAAGGTGACTCATGACAAACCCGAATGGGCGCATGTATGAGCTGGAGTACCCTTCTCCGGTTGTTGACACTCACGTCTCCCAACCCACCCCGCTCATCGTCGCGCTCCAGGGTTATGCCGACGCCGGCCACGCCATCGAGATCGCATCCGATCACCTGCTGACCTCCCTGGACAGCCGGCCGCTCGCCCGCTTCAACAACGATGAGCTCATTGATTATCGTTCTCGACGCCCAGCCGTGACGATCGATCACAATCGCCTCACCTCTACCGAGCCGCTGGACCTGGACATGCGCGTCGTCAAGGATCTGAAGGACAGGACCTTCTTGCTGCTCCGGGGCCCGGAGCCGGACCTGCGCTGGGAGGCGTTCTCCCATGCGGTGGCGGACCTGGTGGAGCAGTTCGGGGTGACGCACACGATCAGCCTCTACGCCGCTCCTATGGCGGTCCCCCACACGCGGCCGCTCGTCGTGTCCGCGCATGGCAACGACCCCGACTTGGTGCAGAACCTCTTCGGCTTTGATACGCGGCTGGTGATGCCGGGCTCGGCCGCCATGCGTTTGGAGTGTGAGCTCCATCACCGTGGTCTCAACGTCGCGGGGTACACGGCGCAGGTGCCGCACTATGTGGCGGCCTCCCCTTACCCGGAGGCCTCGCTCAAGCTCCTCGAGGCCATCTCGGAGAACCTTCCGCTCGACTTCCCGCTGGCCACCCTCGAACAGGATGCGCAGCGCATCGCGGAGCAGATTCGCGAGGGCATCGCGGATAATGGGGAGATCCAGAACGTCGTGGCCTCCCTGGAACAGCAGTATGACGAGGAGATGGGCCGCTACCGGGAGGACCACCCGCAGGCGATGCTCCCCGGGGAAACCAATCTCCCCTCGGGAGAGCAGATCGGCGCGGAGTTCGAGCAGTTCCTCGCCGAGCTCGACGGCGGGTCCCCGCAGCCTCCAGTTGAGGACACCCCACCTGCCGCGGACGAAGACGAGGAGGACTGGACCCTTCCGCTCTTCGATCTCCCGGAGGACCC
Source organism: Corynebacterium uropygiale (assembly GCF_021568315.1). GTDB lineage: Bacteria > Actinomycetota > Actinomycetes > Mycobacteriales > Mycobacteriaceae > Corynebacterium > Corynebacterium uropygiale. Next base: position 264,209 of record NZ_JAKGSI010000002.1, on the reverse strand, counting down.
GCAGCCTCGGGGCCTCATCAACCCGCACAGCTACCCGGATGACATGCCCTCCCCCGGCCCCCTCGACGGCTACCCCTACGAGGCGGAGTCGCCGTGGGGGGACGAGGAGCAGGACAACGGGGACGATGGCTCCCAGTCGGAGGATGATTCCTCCTCCGACTGATATCCGCCTCGCTGACCAGTAGGCTAGTCGCTGTGAATCTTTCTGCGATGCTGCCTGACCTTGAGGATGTTCCCGACTCCCTCCTCGATGAATCGATCTTCGATTCTTTTCTCGCCTGGACGCGGGAACGCGGAATTTCGCTCTATCCTGCCCAGGAGGAGGCCTCTCTCGCGGCGCTCGCCGGGGATAATGTCATCGTCGCCACGCCGACGGGTTCCGGTAAATCCATGGTGGCTAACGCGGCCCATTTCTTCGCGCTCGCGCGTCGCCAGCGGAGCTTCTATACCGCCCCCATTAAGGCACTGGTCAATGAGAAATTCTTCTCCCTCTGCGACACATTCGGCCCCGAAAACGTGGGAATGATGACGGGCGATGCGACGGTGAATGGCCGCGCCCCGATTATCGCGGCCACAGCGGAGGTCGTCGCCAATATCGCCCTTCGCGACGGTGCCGAGGCCAATATTGACCAAGTCATCATGGACGAGTTCCATTATTATTCCGACCCCGACCGCGGTTGGGCCTGGCAAGTTCCCCTCCTCGAACTGCCCCGGGCCCAATTCATCCTCATGTCCGCCACTCTGGGGGATACGAGCGCACTCGAAAAGGACCTCAGCGAACGCACCGGGCGCACCACCACGCTCGTCTCTCACGCCGAGCGCCCCGTGCCCCTCGATTTCTCCTATGTGTATACGCCGGTCCACGAGACCATTGAGAATCTCCTCGAGGCCGGCAAAGCCCCCATTTATGTCGTGCATTTCTCCCAACGGGAAGCCACGGAGCGCGCCCAGGCTCTCACCTCGATGAGCATCATCGATAAGGAGACCAAGGAGAACATCGCAGCGGAGATCGGGGATTTCCGCTTTAGTTCCTCGTTTGGGCGCACGCTCTCCAAGCTCCTCCGCCGCGGAATTGGCATCCACCACGCGGGAATGCTGCCGAAATACCGGCGGCTGGTGGAAAAACTCTCCCAAACGGGTCTCCTCAAAGTCATCTGCGGAACGGATACCCTCGGCGTGGGTATTAATGTTCCCATCCGCACTGTGTTGATGACCGGGCTCGCGAAATTCGACGGACATAAAGACCGCATTATCCAGTCCCGCGAATTCCACCAAATCGCCGGGCGTGCCGGGCGAGCCGGATATGACACGGAGGGGACCGTCGTCGTCGAGGCCCCCGAGCATGAAATTGAGAACTGGCGGCTCCGGGAGCGCGCGGGCTCCGACCCGAAGAAGCTCAAGAAGCTGCGGAAGAAGTCCGCTCGACCGGGCGAGGTCACGTGGACGGAGAAAACCTATGAGCGGCTCACCCACCAGGAGCCGGAAGACCTCACGTCCCAATTCCAGGTATCGAACTCCATGCTCCTCAACGTGCTGGCGCGCCCCGGGAACCAGTACGCGCACCTCAAGCACCTGCTGCGCGGGAGCCACAACACGCGCACGCGGCAGAATCATGACATCCTCACCACCATCGACCTCGTGCGAGGCATGCTCAATGCCGGCATCGTCACGCGCGAGGAGGGTGCCGACGGCAGCAAGGTGCGCTATCACCTCACCGAGGACCTCCCCAGGGACTTCGCCCTTAATCAGCCGCTGGCTCCCTTCGCGCTCGCTGCGCTCACCCTCCTCGATAAGGAGAAGGACTCCTTCACCCTCGATGTGATCAGCGTATTCGAGGCGATCCTCGACGACCCGCGCCAGGTCCTCCAGGCGCAGCAGCGCGCCGAACGCGGCGAGGAAATCGCGGCGCTCAAGAACGAGGGCGTGGATTACACGGAGCGGATGGCGATCGTCGAGGAAATTACCTACCCCATGCCGCTGGTCGAGGAGCTTGACCAAGCCTTCGCCGTGTTCGCCGAGGGGCACCCTTGGGTGAAGGAATTCGACATTTCGCCGAAGTCGGTCGTCCGGCACATGATCGAGCACGGCATGACCTTCTCCGACCTCATCGCCACCTACGGGCTGGGGCGTTCGGAGGGCGTCGTCCTGCGCTATCTCACGGATGCGTGGCGCACGCTCTCCCGCTCGGTCCCCGATGAGTATTACACCGATGAGCTTGATGACATCGTCGAGTGGCTGGGTGAGATGGTCCGCCAGGTGGACTCGTCCCTCCTCGATGAGTGGGCCCACATGGCGGACCCCGACGCTCCGGTGTCCTCCGAGGTCGTCGACAAGGAGCGCGCCTTCGGCGTCACGAACCCTGATGCCCTCAGCGCGAATCGCCGGGCCTTCACGATCATGATTCGGAACTACCTCTTCCGCATCGTGGAGCTCTTTGCCTTTGAGAAGGAGGAGCGGCTGGCCGAACTCCTCGACTACCTCGACGCCGACTCCACCCCCGAGTGGGGCCCCGCCCTCGACGACTACTTCGATGAATACGCCGACCTCGATCTCGGCCCCGACGCCCGCGGCCCGGAGTACTTCCGCATCGAAGACCGCCAGGCAAACAACGGCAGGACGTGGACAGCCCGCCAGATCATCAAGGACCCGGAGGATGACCGCTCCTTCCAGTTGGTCGCCACGATCGACCTCGACGCCTCCGACGAGGCCGGGGAAATCCGGCTCTCTGAGCTCCGCCTCGAACAGCACTAGGGCCCGAACAGCACTAGGGCCCGGGTTTCACCCCCGCCCCACCCCCGCCCCCGGGTAGGGCCTCCCCCTACAACGCAGCACCGCCGATGAGCACGAGCGCTCATCGGCGGTGCCGAGGTACACACATGGGATAGTGTTAGCGGGCAGCCTCCACCTGGACGACCTGGGCGATCGCCTGCACAACGGCGGCGACCTTCACGGCCTCCCAGACCTGCTCCTTGGTGAGCCCCTCGGAGCGGACGGTCTTGTCGTGAGCAACGGAGCAGTGCTCGCAGCCGTTGATCGTCGACACGGCGAGGGACCACAGCTCGAAGTCGGCCTTCTCAACGCCCGGCTTCGCGATGATGTTCATCCGCAGGCCGAACTTGACCTGGGCGTAGTCATCGCCCAGCCAGCTCTTCGCGCGGTACGCAACGTTGTTCATCGCCATGATGCTGGCAGCACCCAGCGCGGCGTTGAACGCCTCCTCAGAGAGGTGCTCGGAGGCCTCCTCGGAGATCTCCGAGAACACGGTGTCGTTGCGGGTCGCGGCAGCCGAGGCCAGCAGGGCGCCCCAGAGCTGCTGCTCGTTGAGCTCGGTCGAGCGGCTCAGAGAGCCAAGGTTGAGCTTGAGGTCCTTGGCGTACTCCGGAAGACCGGAACGAAGGTTATCGATGCTCATTACTTCAGGGCCTCCTGAACAACATCCATCTTGTTGATGTTCTTGGTCGGGTCGTTGGCCTGCCAGTTGCACGCGCAGACCTCTTCGGACTGGAGGGCGTCGAGGACACGGAGGACCTCGTCAACGTTGCGGCCCACGGCGTCGGGGGTCACGGAGACGAACTGGATGACGCCATCGGGATCGATGATGAAGGTGGCACGGTCGGCAACACCGTCAGCGTTCTCCACACCGAGGGCGCGGATGAGATCGTGGCGGATGTCGGAGAACATCGGGAAGGGGATCTCCTTCAGCTCCGGGTGGGTGGCGCGCCAGTTGAAGTGGGAGAACTCGTTGTCGGTGGAACCGCCGAGGATCTGGGTGTCGCGGTCCTCGAACTCCTCGTTCAGCTTGCCGAACGCGGCGATCTCGGTCGGGCACACGAAGGTGAAGTCCTTCGGGTAGAAGAAGACAACCTTCCACTTGCCCTGGTACTTGTCCAGGGAGACGGTCTCAAAGTAATCCTCAGGCTGCTGCGCATTAGCCTGGTGGAGGTCACCGCCCTTGAGCGCGGTGAGCTCGAACTCGGGGAACTTCTCGCCAACAGTCAGAATCGACATTGTGAAAACTCCTTTTCAGGGATCTGTCTGTCCACCGAAGCGGCAACTCTCTTACGGTGGCGACGGCCCGACGGGCCGCCAACGAGTCCCATTATGCACAAGGTTCCAGGAAGCGTCAATAGGACTTTCTGACCAACATCCGTTATAGTTATAGGCGTGCTTAATAAAGACTACCGACCAACCCTGGCCCAACTCCGAACCTTCGTGACGGTGGCCGAGAACCGCCACTTCGGCGTCGCGGCGTCGAAATTGGGCATCTCCCAGCCTTCGCTCTCCCAGGCGCTCGTCGCCCTCGAGCACGGCCTGGGTATTCAGCTCATTGAGCGCTCTACCCGCAAGGTGCTCGTGACCCCCACGGGCCTGGAGCTCCTTCCCCTCGCGAAGGCCACCCTCGATGCCGCCGACGCCTTCCTCTCCCGCTCCAAGGGGGTGCAGGGAATGCTCACCGGGACGTTGACAATTGGCATCATCCCGACAGTCGCGCCGTACATCCTCCCCCGGCTGCTCGAACTCATTAAGCAGGATTATCCAGACCTCGAGCTCAGCATCGTGGAGGACCAAACCCATCACCTCGAGGACCTCCTCCGCGATGGCCACATTGACGTGGCACTCATGGCCGTCCCCAGCGAGATCACGGGCATGAAGGAAATCCCCCTCTACCACGAGGATTTCGTCGTGGTTGTGCCGGAGGACCACCGCTTCGCCGGGCACACGAACCTCTCCCTCTCTAGCCTTGAGAAGCTCGACCTCCTCCTTCTCGACGACGGCCACTGCCTCCACGACCAGATCGTCGAGCTCTGCCGCCAGGCCAATGTCAACCCCTCCGAGGCGGCTCACGCCATTACCCGAGCCTCCAGCCTCACGACGGTGATGCAGCTGGTCATCGCCGGCTTGGGCTCCACCCTCGTCCCGATCTCCGCCCTGGCCACGGAGTGCCAGCGCCCCGGCCTCGCCACCGCGACCTTCGCCCCGGAGGTCACCGCGCGCCGCCAGATCGGGTTGGTCTACCGCCACTCGAGCGCCCGGGAAGACGAGTTCCACGCTTTTGGCGTGCTCATCTCCCAGGCTTTCAAGGAGACCGCCGAGGAAAGCTCCCACCTCCTCTAATCCCCGCTCCAGCCGCAGGGCATCCCGCTGGGTTTGTCTCCGAGGGGTCGCGCGTCGTTCCCACTGCGGGAAGTACACTGAAGGGCCGATATGTCTTCGCACTCTCCATCTTCGTCTCCCCGCCCGCACGCGCCGTCGAAGGCGGAGCTCTACCGCCGCCTGGACGGGGTGAGCATCGCTGAGGAGCGTCGCTTCCGTCGCAGGCTTAAGAAGGCCCGCTCGCCACAGGCGCTCAGCGCTATTGAGAAGGATCTTGCCCACGCTGAGCAGCGTGTTGCGCGCCGGGACGCGCTGATCCCGGAGATCGCGTATCCCTCCCAGCTGCCGGTGAGCGAGCGGCGCGACGACATCGCGGAGGCGATCGAGAAGAACCAGGTCGTCATCATTGCCGGCGAGACGGGGTCGGGAAAGACGACCCAGATCCCCAAGATTTGCCTCGACATCGGCCGTGGGCGCCGAGGGCTCATCGGCCATACGCAGCCGCGACGCATCGCCGCCCGGACAGTCGCCGAGCGCATCGCCGACGAGCTAGGCCAGAACATCGGTGAGGCCGTCGGCTATGCCATCCGCTTCGACGATCGCGTCTCGGCCTCCACGTCGGTCAAGCTCATGACCGACGGCATCCTCCTCGCGGAAATGCAGCGCGACCGCTACTTCGAGGCCTATGACACCATCATCATCGACGAGGCACACGAACGAAGCCTCAACATCGACTTCCTCCTCGGCTACCTGAAGAAGCTCCTCCCCCGCCGCCCGGACCTCAAGGTCATCATCACGTCGGCGACCATCGATCCGGAGAGTTTCGCCGAGCACTTCGCAGCCCCCGACGGCACCCCCGCGCCCATCATCGAGGTCTCCGGCCGCACCTATCCCGTGGAGGTGCGCTATCGCCCCCTGGAAGTCGAGCGCGGAGAGAAACTCGTCGACATCGACCCCCTCGATGGCGTCCTTCAGGCCTGCGAGGAGCTCATGGCCGAGGGCCCCGGCGATATCCTCTGCTTCTTCCCCGGCGAGCGCGATATCCGCGATGCCGCCGAAGCCATCGAGGGCCGCCGCTGGAAGAACGTGGAAGTCACCCCGCTCTTCGGCCGGCTCTCCAACCAGGAGCAGCACCGGGTCTTCTCGCCCCACTCGGGCCGACGCATTGTCCTGGCCACGAACATCGCGGAGACCTCGCTGACCGTCCCCGGTATCCGCTATGTGGTTGACACCGGGACCGCACGCATCTCCCGCTACTCGGTGCGCACCAAAGTTCAGCGATTACCTATTGAACCGATATCTCAGGCGAGCGCGAATCAGCGCTCCGGGCGCTGCGGCCGAGTCGCCGAGGGCATCGCGATCCGCCTCTACTCCGAAGAGGACTTCCTCTCCCGGCCGGAGTTCACCGACCCCGAGATTCTCCGCACCAATCTCGCCAGCGTCATCCTCCACATGGCGCACCTCCGCCTCGGGGACATCAGCCAATTCCCCTTCGTCCAGCCGCCCGAGCACAAAGCCATCCGCGATGGCCTCCTTCTCCTCCACGAGCTCGGCGCGCTGAGCGGGGATGAGCAGCACAATGAGCCGGTGCTGACCCCTATTGGCTCGACGCTCGCCCAGATCCCCGTCGACCCCCGCATGGGCCGCATGCTCATCGAGGCCGACCACTGGGGGTGTCTGCGCGACACGATCGTCATCGTCGCTGCGATGACCATCCAGGACGTGCGCGAGCGACCCCTCGAGTTCCAGGCCCAAGCGGATCAGAAGCACGCCCGGTTCAAGGACAAGAAGAGCGACTTCCTCGGCACGCTCAAGCTCTGGGACTACATCTCCGAGCAGCGGCGCGAGCTCTCCGGCAACAAGTTCCGCAAGCTCATGCAGGCGGAGTACCTGCACTATCTCCGGATCCGGGAGTGGCGGGACCTCGTCGCACAGCTCCATGACGTCATCCGTGACCTCGGGTGGACGCTGCCCAGCGAGCGCGTCGAGGAGCGCGATCCCGACGCCATCCACCGTTCCCTTCTGGCCGGGCTTCTCTCCCACATCGGTATCCGGGAGTCGGAATCGCACGAGTTCCGAGGGGCTCGCCAAACGCGCTTCCGTATCTTCCCCGGTTCCGCCCTGGCGAAGAAGCCCCCGCAGTTCGTCATGGCGGCAGAGCTCGTCGAGACCTCGCGCCTGTGGGCGCGGCAGGTCGCGGCCATCGATCCCCAGTGGGCCGAGAGCATCGCCCCCCAGCTGCTCAAGCATCACTATTCTGAGCCCTCGTGGTCCAGGAAGAAGGCCGCCGCGCAGGTACACCAGCGCTCCACCCTCTACGGAGTTCCCGTGGTAGAGGACCGCGTGATCCCCTATCACACCGTGGACGCGCGGGCGGCCCGCGAGATCTTCATCCGTCATGCCCTCATCGAGGGTGACTGGAGCACCCACCACGCGTTCTTCCACAAGAACCGGGAGACTCTCGCGGAGGCCACGGAGGTGGAGGAGCGGCTCCGGCGTCGCGGCATCGTCGCCGATGAGGACGTGCTCTACCAGTTCTATGACGAGCGCCTCCCCGAGTCCATCACGACGGGAGCCACCTTCGACCACTGGTGGAAGAAGACCCAGCGGAAGAAGCCCCATCTCCTGGACCTGGACCTGGAGGCGCTCCTCAGCGATGAGGCCTCCGCCGCCACCGAGGTGGATTTCCCGGGGACGTGGACGCACTCCGAGCACGAGTTCGCCCTCTCCTACCGCTTCGAGCCGGGCCACCCCGAGGACGGAGTCACAGTCCATGTGCCCCTGCCCATGCTCGCCAGTGTCGATCCGACGCCCTTCTCCTGGCTCGTTCCCGGATTCCGCCACGAGCTCATCACCGAGCTCATCCGTTCCCTCCCGAAGGTCTGGCGGCGCGGCCTCGTCCCCGCCCCGGACTATGCCACGAAGGCGCTGTCCCAGCTCACTCCCTATGAGAGCTCGCTCTATGAGCAGCTCGCTGATGTGCTGCGGACCTTCGGGGCCACCGGGGTGAGCGCCTCCGATTTCGATCTCACGAAGCTGCCGCCTTATCTCCGGATGAATATTGCGGCCGTCGACAAGCGGCAGAAGGTCGTCGATTCTGATCGAGACATCGAGGCACTCCGCCGGCGGCGCTCTCAGCAGATTCGTTCCTCTGTGAGCAAGGTGAGCCGCACGATGGAGTCGGATGTCGCGAAGGAATGGACCGAGGATACCCTCGGCACCATCCCCGAGACGGTCATGACCACCGTCGACGGCCAGCAGGTGGAGGCGTATCCCGCCCTCGTCCTCGATGAACGCGGTCTTCGCATGAAGGTGCTCCCCACTCGTTCCGCCGCCGACGCTGCGATGATGACCAGCACTCTCGCGCTCCTCATGCGGGCGGTGACGATCGCCCCCAACCCTATGATTAAGGGCCTTCCCTTGCAGCAGAAGGTGGCGGTGGAGCGATACCCCCATGGCGGGGCAAAGGGCCTGGTCAACGACGCGCGGATCGCCTCCCTCCGCGATCTTCTCCTCGAGCATGGCGGCCCAGTACGCTCTCCCGCCGAGTTCCGGAAGCTCAAAGATAACGTCGTGCGCGAGGCGCCCTCTCTGGTCCGACGCACGATCGTGACGGTCGCCCCTGCGCTGGTCAGCTATGACCGCCTGCGACAGGAGCTCGACGGGTGGACGGGCGAGGCCATCGAGGACATGCGCCAGCAGTTGGACTTCATGTTCCCCCCGAATGCTCTCAGTGTTCACGGGCTGAGCCGGCTTCAGCATGTTCCCCGCTATCTCCAGGCCATGGAGATCCGGCTGGAGGATATGGACCGCGATCCTGATCGCGATGCCGATCGCCAAGACATCGTGTGGGAGGCCCAGGACTCCTTGGAAGACAAGCTCAAGCAGTTGCCAAGCACCCGGGCCACCAGCACGGCGGTTCGCGACATCCAATGGATGATCGAGGAGTTGCGCGTCAGCCTCTTTGCTCAACGGCTCGGCACCGCGCAGCCGGTCTCGCTCAAGCGGATTCGCAAGGCCATCGACAAGCTCCGCTAGCAGCCCGCCTCCGATCCAGCCGCCCCTACCTGCTGCGCTGGCGATTATTCCTCATGGCGGAAGCGCCGGCGCATGAGGCGGATCTCGCTCTCGAAGTCCTCGGCAGATTCAAAGGACTTGTAGACGGAGGCAAATCGGAGGTAGGCGACCTCATCCAGGCGGCGGAGCGGCTCAAGGATGGCAAGCCCGATCTCATTCGTGGGTACCTGCGAACTCCCCTTTCTCCGCACAGCCTCCTCAACCTCAGCGGCGAGTCTCTTGAGAGAATCATCCGAGACGTCCCGCCCTTGGCACGCTCGCCGGACACCCGTGATGAGTTTGTCCCTACTGAAAGGCTCGGTCACCCCGTTGCGCTTCACCACGAGAAGGACGGCTTTCTCCACGGTGGTAAAACGCCCCCCGCAGCGCGAGCATTCTCGACGCCGACGGATCGTGGTACCGCCATCGACGACGCGAGAGTCAATCACTCGCGATTGAGAATTCTGACAGAAGGGACAGAGCATCGACCACGCCTCATTCTTCTCGGACCTGACCCTCCTATCCTAAGGGCTTCACTGCGCCGAGAAAGAACTCTGAGGCATCGGGCCCACCGGTTGCAGGTCATCGGCAGAATCCAGGAAGAGAAGGCCACCCATGAGCGCCAATCCGAACACACCACCGATGAGGAAATGGACAATCCCCTGCGAGGCGACCTCGGATTTCCCTATCCCGCGAATGCCGGAACTCCCCTTAGTCCGAGAATGAAGCGGGTGTGCGGATGTTCGATCATCAACACTGAGCGTTCGAACATGCGCCGAGAGAGGCTGGACAGCCATGCGGCTCGCGGGATCCCACACCTGCCCTTTCACAGCCTGCGGCCGGGGCATCGACGCAGCAAGAGAGTGATTTTTCGGCATATTCACAGTGATCGACATTGTTCCATCCTTCGCGTGTTGTGCTCCAAGGACGGTCCCACACTAACGACCACCCTGGACGTGAACCGGGCCGTATCGCCCGTCTGTTCGATTTATAACACGGATTCGAACACCTGTCCAGAACTTCGCGACATTTTTCGAACAGCCGTACCATTTCCCCCTCCCTTCATGTAGAGTGAGGAACAACAACACGACCCGGCATGTCAATGGAAGACGAGGAGACGACGTATGGCACGCAAGAAGGGGGAGCGTACCTCCAAGAACAAGAAGGCCGACTGGGACAGCCTCAGCGAGCGTCAACGACGGATTCTTCAAGTGATTCACGATGCCCTCGTGCTTCGCGGCTACGCCCCCAGCATCCGTGAGATCGGCGATGCCACCGGCCTGCAATCAACGTCGTCCGTTGCCTACCAGCTCAAGGTTCTTGAGGAAAAGGGCTTCCTCCGGCGGGATCCCAACAAGCCTCGGACCGTCAACCTTCGCCTTCAGGATCAGTTCACCACCCCCCAGCAAAAGGCGAAGCTTCCTGCGGCCGAGCAGCCTGCCGATCGCTCCCCGGCCAGCTACATCCCCATCGTGGGTGACATCGCCGCCGGCTCCCCCATCCTTGCCGAGGAGAATATTACCGACTACCTCCCCCTCCCCCAGGACATCGTCGGCGACGGGGACCTCTTCATGCTTCACGTCGTCGGGGAGTCGATGAAGGACGCCGGGATCCTCGATGGCGACTGGGTCGTCGTCCGTTCCCAGCCAGTCGCAGAAAACGGCGAGTTCGTCGCAGCCATGATCGACGGAGAAGCGACCGTGAAGGAATTCCACCGTGACAGCTCAGGGGTGTGGCTCCTTCCCCACAATGACAGCTTTGCTCCGATTAACGGCGATCACGCGGAAATCATGGGCAAGGTCGTCAGCGTTCTTCGGAAGCTCTAGACGGATTCCCACACCGCTCTTCCCCCCAAGTGTGGGGAGCATGACCGGCCCCTTTCCCTGTCACGGCGCTACGATCCTCCCGCAACGCGCCCATCTCTGCACATTCCTCAAGGTCGGGGCTATTTGACGTATAATCGGGCATAACCAAGCTCAGATCCCACCAATAACAACATTGTTCGGGGTCTGAGCATGACCATGCCTCCGCCATGCGACTCCCCGGGGGCACAGAGCGAAGGATGATGATGTACGCAGAGGAACGCCGTCGCCAAATAGCTTCCCTCACAGCTGTCGAGGGGAGAGTGAACGTTACGGAACTCGCCGGGCGCTTTGACGTGACGGCTGAGACGATCCGACGCGATCTCGCCGTTCTCGATCGCGAAGGCATCGTGCACCGCGTCCACGGAGGCGCCGTCGCTAGCCAGAGCTTCCAGACAACAGAGCTCAGCCTCGATACGCGCTTCCGCTCCGCCCCCACCGCCAAGTCCGCCATCGCGCGGGCGGCGCTCGAGTTCCTCCCCGAGCCCCACGGTGGCATGTTCCTCGACGCCGGCACGACCGTGACGGCGCTGGCCAGCCTCATCGCGGAGCAGCCGCACGCCAAGGATTGGTCCATCGTCACCAACTCCCTCGCCACCGCGCTCGACCTCGCGAACAAAGGACTCAGTGAGGTCCAGCTCCTCGGGGGCAGCGTCCGGGCCATCACCCAGGCGGTCGTCGGCGACACCGCCCTGCGCACCCTCGCGCTCATGCGCGCCGACGTGGCCTTCATCGGCACGAACGCCCTCACCCTTGACCACGGGCTCTCCACCGCGGACGCCCAGGAAGCCGCGATCAAGTCCGCCATGGTCACCAATGCGCACAAGGTCGTCGTCTTGTGCGACTCCTCCAAGATGGGCAATGACTTCCTCGTGAGCTTCGCCTCCATCTCCGACATCGATGTCGTCATCACCGACACCGGAGCCGCCGAGTCCTTCGTCCACGCCCTCCGCGACAATGACATCGAGGTCGTCCTCGCGGAATAAGCCTCACCCCCGGCCCCCGCTTCATCATCCCGAGCCCCGCACGCTCAAGCGCCCGCCCTCCATCACGGAGAGCGGGCGCTCGCTGTTTACGCCGCGCGGCTAGGACGCCGGGCCCACGATGATCTCGCGGACAGCATCGCGGGCAGCCTGGGCGCCGGAGGCGTCGACGGCTGCCTCAGCAGCACGGATGCAGGTCTCCATATCAACCTCGGCGAGCTGCGCACCCACGCCAGCCACGGCCGTCGAGGCCGCCGAGAGCGAATCCACGCCAAGGCCAGTGAGAACGCAGGCGAGCAGCGGATCCGCCGCCGCCTCGCCGCACACGCCCACGGCGGTCTTCGTCCGCTTGCCCTCCGCGCACGTGTGCTTGATGAGGCGAAGGACCGCGGGCTGCCACGGGTCGGTGAGGTAGGCCAGCTGCGGGGACATCCGATCCGCGGCCATCGTGTACTGCGTCAGATCATTCGTGCCGATGGACACGAAGTGCAGGTGAGGCATGATCTTGTCCGCCATGAGGGCCGCGGCGGGAACCTCGATCATCGCGCCGGCGATAAGGCCGCGCTCCTCACAGAGGGAGGCGAACCACTGGGCCTCGCGGGCCGTGGCGACCATCGGGGCCATGACCCAGGTCGGGGCGTCCTCGCCACGGCCGAGGTTGCGCGCGGCCAAGGCGATGGCGTCGAGCTGACGGGTGAGCAGGGCCTCGTTGTCGCGCGCGATGCGCAGGCCGCGGACACCGAGTGCCGGGTTCTCCTCCTCCGCCATGTTTGCGTAGGCGATGGGCTTGTCGGAGCCGGCGTCGAGGGAGCGCACGACGACCTTGGACTCCGGGAAGGCGCCCAGGACCTTCTGGTAGACGGCGGCCTGCTCCTCGACGCTGGGCTCCTCCGTCGCGCTGAGGAAGCAGAGCTCCGTGCGGAAGAGGCCAATGCCCTCCGCCTGGGAGCCGGCGGCGATCCGCGCCGCGTTGCCATCCTGGACATTCGCGAGCAGCTGGACGCGGTGCCCATCCTTCGTCTGGGCGGGCCCCTCCCACCGGGCGATGGCCTCGGCCCGGGCGCGGGACTCCTCGACCTGGCGGCGGGCATCGTCGGGGTCTGCTTGGAGGGTTACGGTCCCCAGAGCGCCATCGACGAGGGCCTGCGTCCCGGCCTCGATCTCGCGGAGAGCGGCGCCAGCGGCGACAATACAGGGGACGTTGAGCTGGCGGGCGATGATGGCCGTGTGGCTCGTCGGGCCGCCCAGCTCGGTGACGAGACCCACGATGCGGCTGGTGTCCAGCGCGGCGGTGTCTGCCGGGGAGAGGTCGTCGGCAAAGAGGATCGCCTCGCCCTGGACGTCCGGCAGGCCGGGCTCGGGCTCACCGCGCAGCTCGGCGATCACGCGGTCGCGGATGTCCTTGAGGTCCATCGTCCGTTCCGCCATGACGCCGCCGGCGGCCTCGAACATGGAAACGAACTTATCCGTGGCGGTCACCACGGAGTACTCAGCCGAGTGTCCCCCTCTCACGTTCTTTCGTACGGCTTTTTGCCATCCCCGGTCGCGGACCATGCCGGCCGTGGCGGTCAGCACCTCCGACGCAGCGCCCTCGGCGCTCGCGGCCCTGGCCTCCAGGCGCTCGGCCACCGTCGCTGCGGCGGCCTGGAAGCGCTCATACTCTGCCTCGCGGGACTCTTCCGGAATGGACTTCCCGCCCTTCGGCAGCTCAGGCCGCGGACGAATCCAGACAACTTCGGCATAGGCCACACCGGGCACAACTCCGGTACCAGACACGGGCACAATGGGCGAAGAAGGAGACATAAGGGGGCCACCTACCTATCGAAACGAAGGGGATTTACTCCTTCCAGGACACCATAATTTTGCCCAACCTGCAACGACCCAAAAAGAAAACGCTTGACAAACGGGCACAACCAAACATAAAATGGGCACAAACAAAAAGGTATGTGGCGAAAAACTCATCCCCGCCCCTCAGGTGATGCTCCCGTCACAGCCTAGCGAATCCGATCTCCGTCTCAGAGGTATCCGCAGTGATTGTCACCCTCACCCTCAATCCCAGCATCGATGCCACGCTGGCCCTCGCTGAACCCCTCCACCGCGGCAGCGTTCACCGCCTCCAGACCGTGACTCGCGTCGCGGGAGGAAAAGGTATCAACGTCTCCCACGCCGTCCACCGCGCTGGCCACCCCACGCTCGCGGTCTTCCCCTCCGGCGAGCGCGATCTCTTCTCGACGCTCGTCGGGGACATCAACCTCCCCCACCACGCTCTGCCCATCGCCGATTCCGTCCGCACGAACACGACGGTCACCGAGCCCGATGGTGAGACCACCAAGTTCAATGGCCCCGGCCCCACCCTCAGCGACGCCGAGCTGCGCAACCTCATCCAGATCCTCCTCCGGGAGCTCGAGGACGCGGAGTGGCTCGTCATGGCCGGCTCCCTTCCTCCGGGGTGCCCGAAGGACATGTACTCCCAGATCATCACCGCCGTGCGCGAGGCGCACCCCCGGGTGCGGATCGCCGTCGACACCTCCGACGCCGCGATGGTGGAGCTCGGCAAGAACCTCGGCACCGCCACCCCCGACCTCATCAAACCCAACGGCATGGAGCTGGGCCAGCTGGCCGGCCTCAATGGCCACAAGGCTGAGGACGATGCCCAGCACCATCAGTTCTCCGCCGTCCTCGATGCCGCCGCGACTCTCCTCGACAAGGGCCTCAAGGACGTGCTCGTCACCCTGGGTAGCTCCGGCGCCGTCCTCGTGAATCGCGAGGGTGCCTGGCATGCCGCCCCGCCGCCCATCACCGTCGTCTCCACGGTGGGCGCTGGCGATTGTTCTCTCGCCGGATTCATCCTCGCCCGCACGCAGAATCTGTCCTCTGAGCAGTGCCTCCGCCAGGCCGTCGCCTATGGTTCCGCCGCCACGAGCCTGCCCGGCACCTCCATCCCCGACCCCGCGGACCTCGATCTCGATCGCACTCGCATCACCCCCCTTCCTTTCGATTAGGACCCACCACCATGAGCACCCCACTCATCACTGAGGACCTCGTTGCCCTCGATACCTCCCTCGGCGCCACACCCGATGACGTGATCGCCGCACTCGCCCAGCGCGTCGCCGACGCCGGACGCGCCACCGACGTCGCCACCCTCACCGCCGACGCCCAGGCCCGCGAGCACCGCTCGCCCACCGGCGTGCCCGGCGGCGTCGCCATCCCGCACTGCCGTTCCGCCGCCGTGACGGAGGCCTCCCTCGCCTTCGCGCGGCTGAGCGAACCCGTCGACTTCTCCGGCCCCGACGGCCCAG
This sequence comes from Corynebacterium uropygiale, assembly GCF_021568315.1. GTDB lineage: Bacteria > Actinomycetota > Actinomycetes > Mycobacteriales > Mycobacteriaceae > Corynebacterium > Corynebacterium uropygiale. Next base: position 248,915 of record NZ_JAKGSI010000002.1, on the reverse strand, counting down.
CGCGCCTCGTCTTCCTCATCGCCGCCCCGGAGGGCGCAGGCAAGCAGCACCTGGTTATCCTCTCCGCGCTGGCACGGGCGCTCGTCCGCAAGGACTTCCGCGCTCAGCTCGAAGGCGCAGCCTCCCCCGGCGAGGTCGTTGGGCTCGTGGAGAATGTCATTGCCGCAGCTGCGGCGAAGAAAAAGAAGAAGGCCGCGGCACAGAAGCAGACCGCCGCGGCCCCCACCGCGCCGGAGGAAACTCCCGCCGAAGGCTCACGCGTGACGAGGATCGTCGCGATCACGGCCTGTCCCACCGGCATCGCTCACACGTACATGGCCGCGGACTCCCTGACGCAGACCGCCGCTGAGCGTGCTGACGTCCAGCTGGACGTCGAGACCCAAGGCTCCTCCGCTGTCACTCCCCTCGACCCGGACATCATCCGCCAAGCCGACGCCGTCATTTTCGCGACGGATGTCGGGGTGAAGGACCGCGAGCGCTTCGCTGGCAAGCCGGTCATCAGCTCGGGCGTCAAGCGCGCGATCAATGAGCCGGCGCGCATGATCGACGAGGCCATCGCTGCGGCCGCAGATCCTCACGCCCCGCGGGTCCACGCCCAGGGCGCGGGCGCGGCCGAGGGCTCCTCCCCGGACTCCTCGCCCAGCGGGGAGCTCAGCTGGGCGAAGCGGATCCAGCAAGCCGTCATGACCGGCGTGAGCTACATGATCCCCTTCGTCGCCGCAGGGGGTTTGCTGCTGGCGATTGGCTTCCTCGTGGGCGGCACCGACGTGGCCCACGCCTGGCAGACTCTGGCCACGGAGTACTCGCTGACGAATCTCCCCGGCCACTCTGTGGTGGTCGACGGCCAGACCGTAGAATTCGCCCGCTCGGGTCTGCCGCTGTACCTCGGCGCCCTCTTCTTTGCCACGGGCCAGATGGGCATGCAATTCATCGTCGCGGCGCTGTCGGGATACATTGCCTACGCTCTTGCTGGGCGCCCGGGCATTGCCCCCGGCTTTGTTGGCGGTGCGGTGTCCGTCCTGGTGGGCGCCGGCTTCATCGGCGGCCTCGTCACCGGGATCATCGCCGGGCTCATCGCGATGTGGATCGGTTCCTGGAAGGTGCCCAAGGTGGTGAGCTCCCTCATGCCGGTAGTCATCATCCCGCTGCTGACCTCGCTCATCGTGGGGCTCGCGATGTTCCTCCTCCTCGGGCGCCCGCTGGCCGCCGCCATGCTGGCCATGCAGAACTGGTTGGGCAGCATGTCCGGGTCCTCGGCCGCGCTGCTGGGCATCATCCTGGGCCTCATGATGTGCTTTGACCTGGGCGGACCTGTGAACAAGGCGGCCTACCTCTTCGCGACGGCCGGCCTCTCCTCCGGTGACCCCGCCAACGCCAAGATCATGGCCGCTGTCATGGCTGCCGGCATGGTGCCGCCGATCGCGCTGAGTCTTGCGACCTTCCTCCGCTCCTCCCTCTTCACCCCCGCGGAGCGGGAGAACGGGAAGTCGGCATGGCTGCTCGGGCTGAGCTTCGTGTCCGAAGGGGCGATCCCCTTCGCCGCGGCGGATCCCTTCCGCGTCATCCCCGCGATGATGGCCGGCGGTGCCGTCACTGGTGCGCTCTCCATGGGGCTGGGCGTCGCGACCCAATCCCCGCACGGCGGCATCTTCGTCATCATGGTGATCAGCCCCCAGTGGGCGTTCCTCGTGGCCCTCGTGGCGGGTGTCGTGGTGTCGACGGCAGCGGTCCTCGCGCTCAAGCACTTCTGGCGCTCCACGCCCAGTGAGAACACCATCCCTGCCCCGGCCGAGGTCACAGCCTGAGCCTCTGGCAGGAGCCCCCAAGTCCACCTACACTGAAACAAAAAGCAGGCCCGGCTCGACCATTCACCGCCAGGCCTCAGATCTAGAGGAAAGGAAACACCCATGGCCTCCAAGACCGTAACTGTCGGATCCTCCGTCGGCCTTCACGCCCGCCCTGCCTCCATCATCGCGGATGCCGCCGGCGAATACGATGAGGACATCTTCCTCACCCTGGTCGGGTCCGATGATGATGAGGAGACGGACGCCGCCTCCTCGCTCATGATCATGGCCCTGGGCGCCGAGCAGGGTGACGAGGTCACCGTCACCTCCGAGAACGCCGAGGCTGTTGAGAAGATCGCCGCTCTCATCGAGAAGGATCTCGACAACGCCTAAGATCCCGTGGTCGAGCCTCGACCAACCACAATCCCCCTCCTCCGCTCTGGAGGAGGGGGATTGCTTGTGTGCGAGGGTGAGGCGGGCTTAGAGGCTCCGGTTTCCCTCTCCCACATGCCGATACAGCCAGGTCAACGCCGGATAGGCCACAATGATGCCAGCAGAGCCCCAGGCGATGCCCTCGAGGCTGATCGGGCCGACGGCCAGCGTGAGGTTTCCAATCCCGGCGATGAGCGCAATCGCCGCGGTGAGCAGGTTCACCGGGTTGTTGAAATCCACCTTGTTGTCCTGCCAAATGCGGATGCCGAGCATCCCGATGAGCCCGTAGAGGACGATCGTCGCGCCGCCGAGGACGCCCGTGGGGATCGTGAAGATGAGCGCCCCGAACTTCGGGATGAAGGCCAGGGCGATCGCCGTGAATCCCGCCACCCAGTAGGCGGCCGTCGAGTACACGCGGGTGGCCGCCATGACCCCGATGTTCTCCGCGTAAGTCGTGGTGCCGGAGCCGCCGAAGGCGCCGGCCAGCGTCGTCGCGATGCCATCCGAGAAAAGGGCGGTCCCAGCCAGATCGTCGAGGTTGCGCCCTGTCATCTCGCTCACGGCCTTGACGTGCCCCACGTTCTCCGCGATGAGGACGATAATGACCGGCAGCGCCACGAGGATCGCGGAGGCCGAGAAGGCGGGCGAGTGGAACGTCGGGAAGCCAATCCACGGAGCGGCGGCCACCGTCTCCCGCGCCCCATCTGCGAGGTTGCCCGTCAGCGCAGCGAAGATCCATCCGACAATCACGCCGATGAGAATCCCGAGCCGAGAGACCATGCCGCGGCCGCCGATCGTCGCGAGCACGATGACCACCATCGTCACCGTCGCGACGAGGGGCTGCTCCTGGTAGTTCCCCGCTGCAGCGGGAGCCAGGTTCAGCCCGATGAGGGCGACGATGGCGCCAGTCACCGCCGGGGGCATGACGGCATCGATGACCTTCCGCCCCGCGAGCTTCACCACCACGCCGACGAGAATGAGCGCCACACCGGCGCAGAGGACCGCGCCGGTCTGTGCCCCGGGGCCCTGCGCCTGGCTGGCGGTGAGCGGCGCGATGAACGCGAAGGAGGACCCCAGGTAGGAGGGCAGGCGATTCCGCGTCATCATGAGGAAGAGCAGCGTGCCCAGGCCGGAGAAGAGGAGCGTCGTGTTGACCGGGAAGCCGGTCAGCGTGGGGACGAGGAGCGTCGCCCCAAACATCGCGATGACGTGCTGCATCCCGATGCCAATCGTGCGCGCCCAATTCAGCCGCTCCTCCGGCGCGACGACCCCTCCCGGCGCGATATGCACACCATCGCCGTGAAGAGTCCAACCAAAGAGGCGCCCTTTCTCGTGATCCGCCGGCGCCGTGGCGGGGGTCCTGTCTTCTCGCGTGTTCACCCTGACAGTATGACCTATCCCCTCTGTGAGAAAGAGCATGAGATCCCCCAAGGGATTCATCATGACAATATGATGAATCAGTGAGGAGGCGGTTGCCATGTCCGAGCCGAAGTATCTCATCGCGCAACGGGTCATCACCCGGCTGTGCCGCGATGCCGGCGTCGGCGGGCAACTGCCCACCGAGCAGGAACTGTGCCAGCTCCTCGGGTACTCCCGCATCACGGTGCGCCGCGCTGTCGACGTCCTCGCCGCGCAGGGCATTGTCCGGCGGCGCCAGGGCAGCGGGACCTATGTTGAGGCCCTGCCCGGCCCTCCCCCGGAGGTCATCAACCCCCTGGGATTCCACGCCCAGATGACGACGCGCGGCCACCGCGTGCGCTCGCGGGTGTGCTTCCTCGCGACGGTGCCCGCCGCCCCCGAGGCGGCCTCGGCTCTGGGCCGGCCTCTCGGTACGCCCCTCGTGAAACTCGTGCGGCTCCGATTTCTCGACGGCAGCCCGCACCACCTCACGACCTCCTGGTGGGATCCGCAGCTTCTCCCCGCTGAGAATCCCGGAACCTACGAGGATCACTCGCTCTACGGGCTCTTCCGCGAGCGTGGCGTCGAGCTCATCCGCGAGGACGTCTCGGTCTACCTCGGGCACCCCGCGGCCGATACCGCCGCTCTTCTGGAGATCCCGGCGCGCGAGCCCCGACTCATGAGCGATTCCATTGTTTTCAGTCCCGACGATCACCCGGTGGCCTTCTCCCGGACGCTGCGCCGTGCCCCCGACGCGACGGTCTCCTTCAGCATGACCGCGGTGGAGAGCCCCCACACCCCCACAGAACAGGAGCATTCCCTTGGCTAACCTGGGAATTCCCGAGCACCGCATTGCCGTCGTGGAGCCCACGGAGTGGGCCAGCGCCACCCGCACCTGCCTGGAGCTTCTCCGGGAGGACGGGCTCATCGAACAGCGCTATATCGACGCCGTCCTCGACAGCGTGCGCAGCGGAAGCGGCCTCTACATGGACTTGGGCAAGGGCGTTATGCTGGCCCATACCCGCCCCGAGAATGGCGCGAAGGGGACGGGGCTCGCCCTCGTCGTCCTGTCCACGCGGGTGGATCTCAATGAGGATCCTGCTCACCCCATTGACCAGATCTGGGGCCTGTGTGCGGAGGATACGCACTCCCATCAGGAGCTCATGGCGGCGTTCGCACGTGTGCTCATGAATGAGGAGATTCGTTCGCAGATCTCCGCCGCGCGCACCCCATCCGACATCATCGCTCTTCTCGACCAGGCCTAGTCCCGGTCCCCTCACAGAAAGGATCAGCCCATGAAATTCATGGCGATGTGCAGCTCCGGCCTCGGCTCTAGCTTCATGGTGGAGCTCAACATCAAGAATGCGCTCAGCGAGCTTGGCGTCGAGGGCGCCGAGGTCACCCACTCCGACCTCGGCGGGGCCTCCCCGCAGGATGCCGACGTCTTCGTCGTCGGCCGGGATCTCGCCGACGCGACCACGCAGTTCCCCAACCGCGTCATCCTCGACAGCATCATCGACAAGGAGGAGCTCAAGGAGAAGCTCCGGGCGGTGTGCGCTGACAAGGGCCTCCTCTAGGCGGGATGGGGTGAGCAGACCATGAATTCCGTCCTCAAGTTCTTCGTCGACGTCTTCAGCCAGCCGGCGGTGATCATCGGCCTCATCGCGCTGCTGGGGCTCATTCTCCAGCACAAGAGCTTCTCCGACACGATGAAGGGCACCATCAAGTCCTTCGTTGGCTTCCTCGTCCTCGCGGCGGGGGCCGGGTTGGTCTCCGATTCGCTGACCCCCTTCGGGGACATGTTTTCCGACGTGTTCGGCGTCCAGGGCGTCGTGCCGAATAACGAGGCAATCGTCGGCCCCGTGCTCATCGATTACGGGAGCACGGCCGCCCTCATTTTCTTCTTCGGCATGATCGTCAACGTGTGCTTCGCGCGCCTCACGCGCTTCAAGTACATCTACCTCTCCGGTCACGTGGCCCTCTACCAGTCGGCCATGCTCGCGGTGATCCTCATCGTCGCAGGCTTTAGCCCCTGGCAGGCGATCATCCTCGGCGCGATCGCCGAGGGAGTGATCACGACGGTCTCCCCCGCCGTCGTTCAGCCCTTCATGCGGCGCGCCACCGGAACCGACGACGTTGCCCTCGGGCACACCGGCGGGTTCGGCGTCGCCTTCTCAGGCCTGCTCGCGACACTGACGAAGGGGGACCCGAAGAAGTCGACGGAGAGCATGAATGTTCCGAAGAACCTCAGCTTCGTCCGCGACACGAACGTCGTCATCATGCTCTCGATGGGACTCATCTTCCTCATCGTGGCGCTCATCGCGGGGCCGACGTACGTCCACGAGAACATCTCGGAGGGGCAGAACTACCTCGTCTGGGCGATCATGCAGGCGGGCCGCTTCACCGCCGGCGTCTTCGTCATCCTCGCCGGCGTGCGGGCCGTGCTCAATGAGATTGTCCCCGCCTTCCAGGGCATCTCGCAGAAGCTCGTTCCCCACGCCAAGCCTGCGCTCGACGTGCCGGTTACCTTCACCTTCGCGCCGAATGCCGTCATGGTGGGCTTCCTCTCCTCACTCGTCGCGGGGATCCTGGGGATGGCGATCATGGGTGTTGCCGGCCTCACCATCATCATCCCCGGGATCGTCGCCCACTTCATGACGGGCGGCGCGGCCGGCGTGATCGGCAACGCGGTGGGCGGCCGGCGCGGGGCCATCGTCGGCGCCTTTGGCAACGGCGTGTTCATCACCCTCGTCCCGTTGCTGCTCCTGCCGGTCCTCGGTGAGATCGGGACCGCGTCCTCCACCTTCGGGGACTCGGACTACGGTGTGATCGGCCTCTACCTCGGCTGGCTCAACATGGGTGCCGGGCAGCTGGGTATCCTGCTGGGGATCTTCGTGGCGGTCGTTGGTGTCTTCGCCGCCTCCTTCTGGATGGGGCGCCGGGAGAGCCGAAGCCAGGCTGCCGTCGAAAAGGATGGCGCGCAGAGCGCTCACTAAAGGTTATCCACGTCTACCGGGCCACGGCCCTCCCCTCGGCATCGCGCCGAGGAGGGGGCCTTTAGCTCACCTGGAACTCGGCGAGCTCCTGGGCCACATCGCGGGGCAGGCGGACGTCGAGGAGCGTGCCCTCGGGCTGGTACTCCTCGGAAAGGACGGTGCCGAACTCGTGGATCCGGGCGACAACGCTGCCGCGGGTGTAGGGAACGAGGAGGGAGACGTGGGCGTCGAGCTCATTAAGGAGGAGCTCGATGCGGGCCTCCAGGTCCGCGATCCCCTCCCCCGTCTTCGCTGAGACGAACACCGCGCCATCGATGTGGTGGCGCAGCTCAGCGAGCGTGAGCGGATCCGCCGCATCCACCTTATTGACCACCACGATCTCCGGCGGCATCGCATGACCAGAATCCCGCACGATGTCCACCAGCACCTCGTTGACCGCGTGGATCTGCTTGAGGGGGAAGGGGTCGGAACCGTCGACGACGTGGAGGACGATATCCGCCTCGATCACCTCTTCGAGGGTGGACTTGAAGGCCTCGACGAGCTGGGTGGGCAGGTGCCGCACGAAGCCCACCGTGTCGGTCATGACGACGGCCCGGCCATCGGCGAGCTCCGCGCGCCGCGTCGTGGGGTCAAGGGTGGCAAAGAGCGCGTCCTCAACGAGCACGCCCGCACCCGTCAGCGCGTTGATGAGCGAGGACTTCCCGGCATTCGTATACCCGGCGATGGCGATCTTCGGGATGGCGGAGGACTGACGGCGCTCCCGTTTGATGTCGCGGGAGGTCTTCATCGCGGCGAGCTCGCGGCGCAGGCGGGCCATCTCGGCGCGCAGGCGTCGACGATCCGCCTCAATCTTCGTTTCCCCCGGACCGCGCAGGCCCACACCGCCATTCGACCCGGCTCGGCCACCCGCCTGGCGGGACAGACTCCCGCCCCACCCGCGCACGCGCGTGATGAGGTACTCCAGCTGGGCCAACGCCACCTGCGTCTTGCCCTCGCGGGACTTCGCGTGCTGAGCGAAGATATCGAGGATGAGCATCGTGCGGTCGATGACCTTCACGTTGAGCGCATTCTCCAGCGCCACGAGCTGGCCCGGCGCGAGCTCACCATCACAGACGACGGTATCCGCCCCCGTCGCCGCCACAATGTCCTTGAGCTCGTGCACCTTGCCCGAACCGATGTACGTGCCCGGATCCGGCTTGTCCCGCCGCTGGTAGAGCATGTCGATGACTTCCGCGCCAGCGGTCTCCGCGAGGGCCGCCAGCTCATCCATGGTGGCTTCGACCTCCGCGGTCGTGCCCTCAGTCCACACGCCCACGAGGATGACCCGCTCCAGACGCAGCTTGCGGTACTCCACCTCATAGCCGTCGTCCTGTTCCTCGGCGCGGATGGTGGTGTCACGGTGCACCCGACGGAAGGCGTTGCGCTCCGCGAGGTCAAAGTCTCCGACGGTGGGCGCTTCCCCCTCCGAGGATCCGCGCTCCTCCTGCAGGCGGCCAACGGGGGCATTGTCTTTAAAGGCCTGCGCGAGCAGATCCTCGTGTTCCTGACTGGTCATTGTCTCCTTCGGCTTAAGGTCTGACGCCTGGACAGTAGCACACGGCGACGGGGTAGAATCACGACCATGACAACCGACCTCAAGAGTATTGGCCTGGACTTCCCACGGTGGCAGGATGCTGTCGAAGCGGCAATCGCCACGGATAACCTCGCTGTGATTGGCGAAGTGCGGGGTGGACAGCTGATCCAATACTCAGATGCGTCGGGTGCACAGATCATCATCCTGGCGGTGGAGCCTTTCGCCACCTTTGCGGGCTTTGAGTCCACCGCCCAGGTCTTTGGTCATGTGTCCATGATTAACGATGTTCTCGCTTTTGTCGAGGTGGTCGATGCCTTCGGGCATCAGCTGGCTTCGGTGACGCTCAATCTTGCGCAGGGGCCACTCCTCGTCGATGCGCCCGCGCAGCAGTGGCAGCAGCTTCATCTCACCGCCCTCGCCCTCGACTACACGGTGTACCCCACCCCCGAGGCCTACACGGCAGCCACCGGCACCATGCAGCCGGCGCAGCTGAACAGCCCGGGTGCGGAGATCATCGAGTCCTCCTCCGGGGCCGCAGCCCCGGACGCCAGCGTCACCTTCGCCGGCCGCGTCATTGAGTCGGAGTACCGCACCAGCGAGCTCACCGGCCAGCGCTTCATCCACGTCGTTCTGGATAGCGTCGTGAGCTTTGACGTCTGCCTCCCCGACGCCCCGGAGCTCCCGGAGAAGGGGGCCATCCTCGAGGGGAAGGGTGTTCTCACCGGCTCGGTTATTGTGGCCTCCGGCTGCGGGGGCAGCGGAGGGTGCAGCTGCGGCAGCGGCGGATGCGGGAACCATTAATCGCCCAGGCTGGTGGTGTTATCCATGCGTGTACTGAAGATCGTGCTGATCGGGGCTCTTATTGTGTGCTGCCTCGCCCTGCTCAGCGTCGTTGAGCTCACGGTCCTCGGTCTCTGTATCATCATCCCCCTCGTGGGGATTGCGTACTTTATTTTCCGGCAGGACCCCGACACGGCGGAGAGCGACTCCCTGCGCCAATCTATCCACGCGAGCGCCCAGGACATTCGCGATCTCCTCGCGGAGTATGACACCTTCCTCTACTCCGCGGACGCCGATCACCTCGCCGACCGCACGCTCTATCGCCCCGCCCTTGCCGACGACGACTGCCGCATCCCCGCCATCCGCACCTTCTTCCAGCAGGCTGAGCGCTCCCGCCGATTCCTCACCCGCCTGGAGGGCCAGCTCAGCGGGAAGCACAACCTCTCCTACCTCGAGCGTCTGCTGTCCATGACCGACCACCGCTACCAGGAGCTGCGCACCGCCTGGGACAATGCCCGCCAGGTGGCACGCCTCCACGGGGCAAGCTACTAGCGCCGCGTTCTGCGGCGCCGGGTTAGGTCGTCGTCGTCAATCCCGGAAGGCCGCGCACAGTTCCCTCCGCGAGGATCACCGAGGGCCCGCGCAGCGTCGAGTTGTCTCCCTCGATACCCACCGTCACCTGTCCCCCGGGGACGTTGACGGTGACGCTGCCGTGTTCGCGCCCGGCGTCAGCGAGAGCCGCGCGGGCCGCAGCCACCGTCCCGGTCCCGCAGGAGAGAGTCTCCCCCACGCCGCGCTCGATGACGCGCATGTGCACAGCATCCTCCGCGTCGAGTTCGGTGAGAATCTCAATGTTCACGCCCTCGGGGAAGAAGTCCGTGTCGATCGTGGCCGGACTCCCCAGCGCAAGCCCCGCCAGCCGCTCGGGCGTGAGCCCCGGAATCACGCAGGCCAGGTGCGGGTTCCCCATATCGACGCCCAGGCCCGCATAGCCCTGCCCGCCGATGAAGCAGGTGGAGAGCCCCAGGACCTCCGGCGTCCCCATTCCGACAGTCACTTCCGCCCGCAGCTCATCGGCAGCGTGCACGCTCACGGTGCGCACCCCGGCGCGCGTGCCGATGTGGAAGCTCCTCTCCGTCACTCCTTCGCGGGTGCACAGCCAGTGCGCGAACACGCGGACGCCGTTGCCGCACATCTCCGCCAGGGAGCCATCGGCATTACGGTAGTCCATGAACCACATGTCCCGTTCGACGCCCTCAGGCAGGCTGTCGATCTCCCCCGCATCGAGGAGGGCCCCTGAGCGGACGACGCGCAGAATCCCATCGCCCCCGATCCCCCGCCGCCGATCACACAGCCACGCGACCTGCTCGGCGCTGATCGGTGTGGCGGCCTCCGGGTCAGAGAGAATGACGAAGTCATTTCCCGTCCCGTGGCCCTTCGCAAAGCTCAACTGCGCAGCGGTATTCATAGGTCCCGAGCCTAGCGTTTCTCCCCCTCGATGAGAGCACAGGCCTCGCTGAGGGTGTCGCCGCTCGCGTCGATCCAGTGGATTCTCGGGTCTCGACGGAACCAGGCACGCTGGCGGCGGACGTAGCGGCGTGTCCCGGTGATGGTGCGCTCGAGCGCCTCGGAGGGGCTCAGGATGCCCTCCATCATGTCGAGGACCTGCGCGTATCCGATGGCCTGGCCGGCCGTCGAATGCCGACGCAGACCGCGCTCACACAGCCCCTCCACTTCCGCGATGAGCCCCTTCTCAAACATGAGGTGGGTGCGCTCCTCGATGCGCGGGTTGAGCCACTCCGCCTCCGTGCCCAACCCGATGAGCAGGGTGTCCCAGTACGGCGTCTCGCGCCGGATGGGTTGGCTCGCTGCGTAAGGCTGCCCGGTGAGTTCAATGACCTCCAGGGCGCGGACTGTCCGCCGCGGATCACGGTCCTCGATGATGGCAGCGGCCTGCGGATCCTTCTCCGCGAGCTCCGCGTGGAGGCGCTCTACCCCCACCTCGTTGAGTCGTTTCTCCCAGCGCCCACGCACAGCGGGGTCCGTCGGCGGAAACATCCACCGATCCATGAGGGATTGGATGTACATCATGGACCCGCCCACGATGATGGGAACGACGCCCCGTCGCCGGATCTCCTCAATGTCCGCGCTGGCCTCCCGCTGATAGCGGGCGACCGAGGCGGTATCGGTCACCTCGAGGACGTCGAGCTGGTAGTGGGGAATCCCCTCGCGCTCGCTCTCGCTGAGCTTCGCCGTGCCGATGTCCATGCCCCGGTAGAGCTGCATCGAATCGATGTTGACAATCTCCGCGCCCAGCCGGTGGGCCAATGCAAGGGAGAGCGCCGATTTGCCGGAGGCCGTGGGGCCCACGATGGCAATCGGACGAGGCAGCGTGCTCTGCGTCCTCATGCGCACACACCCCCTTCTTCCGGGTCCGCGGCCGAGGCGTCTGTGGTGGGCTCGACGCTCGCCACCGCGACATAGCGCCCCACGCCCGTGCTGTGCTCGGCGGCGAGGAGACGACGCCGCGATGGAGCAAGCGCCGCCACTTCACGCCAGAGTTCGGGTTCGAGGATCCCGGCTTCGCGAAGCTCGGCGGGCTCCGGCAGCTGGGGACTGCCCGTGCCGCCCAGAACGTCGCGGCACCAGAGATCGGCCCACTCCGCCCCGTCGAGCAGTGCGAGGGGGGCGCGAGGCGTCATGCCCGCCGAGCCGTCGAGCGCCACCACCGTGAGCGCCTCCGGATCGAGGGGATGAAGAGAGCCACGCACGTCGCTCACAAGCTGCTCGCGCTCGGGGCCGAGGAGGATGCGCTGGAGGATTTCGGGCAGCACGTACCCATCTGCCGCGACGGGTGCTTCGGGCGGGGCGCCCCACGCGCGAAGGCTCCCACGGTGGGCGGTGCGCCAGCGCGCATCTCGCGAGCCGACAAGGTGGATGCCGTGGGCCGGGGGTATCCGGAGGAGGTGATCGAGGCGCTCCTCGATGAGCGCGCGCAGACGGATTCCCTCCGCGTCTCGCGGCGAAAGCTCGCGCAATAATGCTGGACTGCCTGGGACAATGAGAAGCTGATCCGTCACCCTCACCAGGGTACCGAGGCTGCGGGACGTCAGTGGCGAAGGGTTCGGGCCTCTGACACTCCCCTCGCGAAGGCGGTATGTTGAACGTGAATACTGAGGAATACTGAGGCGTCGCTGCGCGCGACTTCCATCCCAACCCGCGAGGAGTACACCATGACCGAGAACCCTGCGTCCACCCAGGCCACCCCGGGAGGAGAATCCTCGCCCTCCACTCCGAAGCCCACGCCGCGGCCTGGCGCCCCGAAGCCCGGCCCGCGTCCTGGCCCCCGGCCGGGTCCTCGCCCTGGTCCTCGCCCGGGCGCTGCGGGAGCAGGCCTGCGCACCCCCGCCCCGCTCCCCCAGCAGCCGAAGAATGATCCTTCCCGCTGGGGCCGCATTGCCGAGGACGGCACGGTCTACCTGCGCACCGCCGAGGGAGAGCGCGTGATCGGCTCCTGGCAGGCCGGCACCGCCGAGGAGGGGCTCACCCACTTCGGGAAGAAGTTCGACGACCTCGCCACGGAGGTCGAGCTCCTCGAAAGCCGCCTCCGCGCCCACCCCGAGGAGGCGCACAGCATCCACCAGACCGCGGAGGAGCTCCAATCCTCTCTCGATTCCCAGGCTGTGCTCGGCGACATTGAGTCCCTGCGCCGCCGGCTCGGCGATATCCAGCAGCATTCCACCCAGGCCGAGGAGCAAGTGCACCACGACCGCGAGGAGCGCCGGGCCAAGGCCATCGCCCGGAAGGAAGAGCTCATCGCGGAGGCGGAGGAGATCGCCGCCCACTCCACCGAGTGGAAGGCCGCCGGGGATCGCATCCGTGCCATCCTCGACGAGTGGCGCACCATCCGCGGGATCGACCGCAAGACAGACGACGGCCTGTGGAAGCGCTACGCCAAGGCCCGCGACGCCTTCAACCGCCGTCGCGGCTCCCACTTCGCGGAGCTGGACCGGAACCGCGCAGCGGCACGCCGCGCCAAGGAGGCGCTCATCGTCCGGGCCCAGGAGCTGCAGGATTCCACCGACTGGAACCAGACCGCCCGCGCATACCGGGACCTCATGAGCGAGTGGAAGGCCGCCGGCCGCGCCTCCCGGGACGTCGATGACGCCCTGTGGGAGCAGTTCCGCGCCGCGCAGGACCACTTCTTCTCCGCCCGCAACGCCGTCCACGAGCAGCGTGACCGCGAGTTCGCCGAGAACGCTGCGCAGAAGGAGGCGCTGCTCGCGAAGTACGATCCGAAGATCAACCCCACGGAGGATCTCTCCGGCGCCCAGGCTGCCCTCCGCGAGCTGCAGGAAAAATGGGAGGCCATCGGCTACGTGCCGCGCCAGCGCGTGCACGAGTTTGAGGAGCGCATTGCCGCCATCGAAAAGAGGGTCGCCGATGCCGCCGACGCCCAATGGCGACGGACCGATCCCGAAGCCCAGGCCCGGGCCGCGCAATTCGCCGCCCGCGCCGCTGAGCTCGAACAGCAAGCAGAACACGCCGCAGCGCAGGGCAAGGACTCCCAGGCTGCGAGCCTGCGCGCCCAGGCAGAGCAGTGGGCCGAGTGGGCGAAAACCGCCGAGGAGGCCGTCGAAAACCGATGATCACCTGGCTGCGCGTCGCCGAACCTGCCGCCTCCTCTCCGGCGAGCGGCGGGGGCCGTGGCGTCGAGCAGCCCACGACGGCCCTCATCAACCGGACATTCGTGTCCAATCTGGCGCTCGCCGAGGCGACGGGGAGCGACATGCAGGCGATCACCGTCGATCGTTTCCTTGAGAGCCTCCGGCCCACCCAGGAACAGCGCCGGATCTTTCTCATAGCCCTCGAGCTACCGGAGGGCGCCCTCCCCGAGGGGCTTCCGCGCGATCCCTGTGGCTTCTCCACCGTCCCGTCTACCGGGGATGATCCGGTCTGGCTCCTCGAGCACGAGGCGCTCGCCTACCTCGTCATCAGCGTGCCTCTCCTGCAAGACACGTCCTCGCTGTGGTGGCAGGTTGACCTCGACGCCGAGTTCCTGCCCCTCCCCGGCGAGCGCTACTCCCCGGAGGCCGAGCGGATCCTCGATAGCGCACTCGGTGTACTCGACGAGGTCGCCGCCGCTCTTCACCGCACCCACCTCTATCTCTGGAACACCGTGGGTGCTCATTGCCCTGTGGAGGAGGCACCGCTTCCGGCCTTCCTCGCGTCCCGGGGATGCCACGCCGTCCACCGCGAGGCCCAATACTCGATTGAGGTCGAACGCGGGAATCATGCGCCGGAGGCCCCTGACATCGAGGCGAAGGGTGTGAGCCTGATCCTCTACACCGAGGACGGCTGCCCCGAGCACGCCCTGCCCGCGCTCTGCCAGCTCTCCGATACCGCCGAGTGGGATATTCCCGCCGGGGATATTCAGCTGGAGCCAAGCCCCTGGACCCCCGAACGGATCCGCGACGCGGAGCGCATCGCCCGGGCGGGAGGCCACCGCAGCATCAGTGCGCTCCTCATCGACGAGGACGGCGCCGGCGTGGCGCTCAGCACCATCGCCCAGCACCGCAGCGCGCGCCCAGAGATCGCGGAGCAGAACATGACCGTCGTGGCCCGGAACTACCGGGGCCGCGGCCTCGGCGCCGTGGTGAAGAAGGCCGCGCTCGCAGAAGCGGCGCGACGCTGGCCGCGACTCCGGCGGGTGGGGACCTCGGTGGCCGTCGAGAATGCCGCAATGAACCGCATCAATGAAAGCATCGGGATGCAAAAAATCAGCCAGGCGAGCGCCTGGCTGAAACAGGCTCCCCTCCGTACGGACGGGGAGTTGGGGCGAGCCTAGTTCGCGGGGCGGGTGGAATCCGTGCTCTCCTTGCCGCGGGCGCGGGCGTGCGCCTGGGCGCGTCGATCATCGATGAGCAGCGGGTTCGTCTCCCAGTCTCGCTGATTCTGGCTCTTGAATTCCTCGGCTTGGAGGAGGCCGACGCTATCCAGGTGGTCCTCCGCGCGGCGGCGCTCCGCCATGGACAGCTGCTCCGGGGTCCGCCGCAGGATGATGTTGCTGCTCACGACCACGCAGATGAGCACCGGGAGGATCGCAAGGTACATCCCGAAGGAGGCACTGCCCGCCGGATTATCCACTGCCGTGTGCCTCAGCCACAGCGCCAAGACGATAAAGAAGGCGCTCACGCAGCTAAACATCCAGAGCAGCCACGAGACAATCGTGGAGCGCGTGAGAAGGAGAATGAGGTTGAGTACCCCGGGGCCGATCGCCGTGAGAATGACGAAGACGAACTCGGTGATCGTGATGCCCGCGGCCCGCGCCGTGCCGCTCACCAGCAGGATCTCATAGGTGCGGACGCTCGACTCACCATTGGGGCCGCCCGTCGTAAAGGGCAGGACGAGCGAGACGATCCAGAGGAGAAAGGCGATGCCCAGTGCGAGCCGGATCGTCGGCCACGCATCGGACGTCAAACTCCGCGCGAGCTTCTTTTCCTGCTGGCCAAGGCCCTCATTCTGCTGGGATGTCATCGCGTGAACTATTCTCCTTCGATACTCTTAGCTCCGCACTCGCGGCATTCCCAACCCTACCCCGACGGGAGCGGTGGTTGGGACCTTCCCGGCCTCGCTCATGTCCCCTGCCCGGGTGCGCCGGTGCGAGTGCACCCCGGAGTCCGCGATGAGGAAGTGCGGCTTCGACTCGGTGACGGTGACGTGCACGACGTCTCCCGGGCGGATCGAGCCGTCGATCGCCCCCTCCTCCGCGGCTTCGGGCGTGAAGTGCACGAGCCGGCCGTCGCGAGCCCTCCCGCTCATGCGGTGATTCTGCTTGCTCTTCTTGCCCTGATCCTCCTGGACGAGCAGCTCGAGCTCGCGACCAAGGAAGGTCTCATTCTCCTCTGCGCAGATCCGCTCCTGGAGTGCGATGAGCCGCTCGTAGCGCTCCTGCACAACCTCCTTGGGGACCTGCTTCTCCATGGTGGCCGCCGGGGTGCCGGGCCGCGGCGAGTACTGGAAGGTAAACGCGGAGGTAAAGCGCGCCTTCTCCATGACGTCGAGGGTGGCCTGGAAATCCTCCTCGGTTTCCCCGGGGAAGCCGACGATGATGTCCGTGGTGATCGCCGCGTGGGGGATTTTGGCGCGGACCTCGTCGAGAATGCGGAGGAACTTCTTGGTTCGGTAGCTGCGCCGCATCTCCTTGAGGATCCGGTCCGAACCGGACTGCAGCGGCATGTGCAGCTGGGGGCAGACATTCGGGGTCTCGGCCATGGCGTCGATAACATCCGAGGTGAACTCGGCCGGGTGGGGGCTGGTGAAGCGCAGGCGCTCCAGACCCTCAATCTCCCCGCAGGCGCGCAGCAGCTTGGAAAATGCGGAGCGATCGCGCTCCATGTCCGGGTCAGCAAAGTTCACGCCATAGGCGTTGACGTTCTGCCCGAGCAGGGTCACCTCGCTCACGCCCTGGTCGACGAGCGCCTTCACCTCTGCCAGAATATCGCCTGGCCGGCGGTCCACTTCCTTCCCGCGCAACGACGGCACGATGCAGAAGGTGCACGTGTTATTGCAGCCCACCGAGATGGACACCCAACCCGAGTACGCCGATTCCCGCTTGGCGGGCAGCACGGAAGGGAACTGCTCGAGGGATTCGACGATCTCCACCTGCGCGGACTCATTGTGGCGGGCGCGCTCCAAAAGCGCCGGCAGGGAGCCAATATTGTGCGTTCCGAAGACGACGTCCACCCACGGCGCCTTCTCGATCACGACGTTGCGATCCTTCTGCGCCAGGCATCCGCCCACGGCGATTTGCATACCGGGGTGCTGTTCCTTCGTGCTCTTCAGGAGCCCCAGGGTTCCGTAGAGGCGCGTGTCCGCGTTCTCTCGCACGGCGCAGGTATTGAAGACGACGAGGTCAGCCTCCTCCCCCGCAGGAGCGGGGGCATAACCGGCATCCTCGAGAAGCCCAGAGAGACGCTCCGAATCATGGACGTTCATCTGGCACCCGAAGGTGCGCACTTCATAAGTCCGGGGCCCTTCGGACGCCGCCCCGAGGGCATGCTGTAGCTGGCTGGATTGCTGAGTCACGTTCGCTCATTGTAGTGATCCCCTCGCCCCTCACCAATTTCCTGGAATCCGCACTGAGCCGCGGTTTTCCGGCGCGCGGCGCAGTGGTGAGCCCGAGCGCCTCACCGACCCACGCGCTCCCTTCCCCGGTGTGAGGCCCACGACCACCACGGGTGATATACCCCACAATGGGGGTGGTATTGCATGAGAAAATCTTAATATGAGATGGCTTATTTTAAGCTACGCCCATGACACAGAACACACCCATGATCCGGATGTCCGGCGTCAACAAGTATTTCGACGACTACCACGCGCTCCGGGACATCACGCTCGAGATCCCTCGTGGGCAGGTCGTGGTGGTGCTGGGCCCCTCCGGATCGGGGAAGTCCACGCTGTGTCGTACCCTCAACCGGCTGGAGACAATCGACGGGGGTGTCATTGAGATCGACGGCGTTCCGCTCCCCGAGGAAGGAAAGGAACTCGCCTCCCTCCGCGCCAACGTCGGCATGGTGTTCCAGTCATTCAACCTCTTCCCACACCTCACCATTCGGGATAACGTCACGCTTGGCCCCATCAAGGTGCGCCGACAGTCCAAGGAGGAGGCCCAGAAGAAGGCCCTCGCCCTCCTGGACCGCGTCGGCATCGCCAACCAGGCTGACAAGTATCCCGCCCAGCTATCCGGTGGACAGCAGCAGCGCGTGGCTATCGCCCGAGCGCTCGCCATGGACCCGAAGATCATGCTCTTCGACGAGCCCACCTCTGCCCTCGACCCCGAGATGGTCAACGAGGTTCTCGACGTCATGGCCAGCCTCGCGGAGGACGGCATGACGATGGTCTGCGTCACCCACGAGATGGGCTTTGCCCGACGCGTTGCTGACCGGATCCTCTTCATGGCCGACGGAAGCGTGGTGGAGGACACCAACCCGGATGACTTCTTCACTCATCCCAGCAGCGAGCGGGCGAGAGACTTCCTGGACAAGATCCTCGCCCACTAATAACCCTAAGGAGATCGCCATGACCTCTACCCTTTCCCGCGTTCTTGCCGCCTGTACCGCGGCTGGCCTTGGACTTGTGACCCTCACCGCCTGCGGCGGTGGTGATTCAGCCGGCTTGCTCGCCCAGATTGAGTCCGGAAACGTAACGGCAGGCACCAAGTACGATCAGCCCGGCCTGGGCCTGCGCAACCCCGATGGCTCGATGAGCGGCCTCGACGTCGACATCATCAACTACGTCGTCAAGCACATCGCCGAGGAGAAGGGGTGGAAGGAGCCCGAGATCTCCTGGCACGAGACCCCCTCCGCCCAGCGTGAAAACGACATCCAGAACGGCACGGTGGGGCTCATCGCGGCGACGTACTCCATCAACAAGAGCCGCGCGGAGTCCGTCAACTTCGGCGGGCCCTACCTCATCACCCACCAGGCGCTCCTCGTTCGCAGCGATGATAACGCCATCAAGGGCCTCGATGACCTCGACGGACGGATCCTCTGCTCCGTGTCCGGATCTACCCCCGCGCAGAAGGTGAAAGAGGAGCTCCCCAGCGTCCAGCTCCAGGAGTTTGATACCTACTCCTCCTGCGTCGAGGCGCTGAAGAATGGCTCCATCGACGCCATTACCACCGATGCCACCATCCTCAACGGCTATTCCGCCCAGTCCCCCAACGCCTTCCGCGTGGTGGACCTCAAGAAGAAGGATGGCTCCCAGTTCACCGATGAGTACTACGGCATCGGTATCGCGAAGGATGATAAGGAGGCCACCGACGCGGTGAACAGCGCCCTCGAGGCCATGCTGAAGGACGGCACCTTCGACAAGCTTGTCACCAAGAACCTTGGCGGGAGCGAGGGCATTGACCCGGGCACCCCGGGTGACCTCTCCTTCCTCGACAAGTAAGTAGCCACCAGCAGGGAGTCCTTCAGGTATGTCCACACTATGGTCAACGCTGGGGCCAGCGCTCCTTCCCGCCTTCTGGATGACGATCAAATTGACCGTCATCTCGGGGCTCGGCGCGCTCGTCCTGGGCATCGTCCTCACCGCGATGCGGGTATCCCCCGTCGCGATCCTGCGTTTCCTCGCAGGCTTCTACATCAACACCATCCGCAATACCCCGTTGACCCTGGTGGTGCTCTTCTGCTCCTTTGGGCTCTTCCAGAACCTCGGACTTGCTCTCGCCGACCGCCAGTCCCCCACCTTCCTCGTGGACAACAATGTTCGCCTGGCGATCCTCGGCTTCATTCTCTACACCTCGGCTTTCGTTGCTGAATCGCTGCGATCCGGGATCAACACCGTGGACTTCGGGCAGGCGGAGGCCGCTCGCTCCCTGGGGTTGAGCTTCGCGCAAACATTTCGTCACGTCGTCTTCCCCCAAGCCTTCCGCGCGGCCATCGTCCCGCTGAGCAACACGCTCATCGCGCTGACGAAGAACACGACGATCGCCTCGGCCATCGGTGTCGCTGAGGCCTCGCTCCTCATGAAGTCCACCATCGAGATGAACGCGAACATGCTCTTCGTCATCTTCGGCATTTTCGCCTTGGGCTTCATCATCCTTACCCTGCCCACGGGTCTTCTCCTCGGGGCACTGTCTCGGCGTTGGGCGGTGAAGAAGTAATGTCCGTCCGCGCAACAGTTCTCTATGACGCGCCTGGTCCTCGGGGCCGACGCACGAACCGCGCCATCAGCCTTGTCGTCCTCCTTCTCGCAGCCGGGACGCTGTGGTGGATCGTTTCCACGCTCGCCGCAAACGGCCAGCTCGATGCCGCAATGTGGCGCCCCTTCATCGTCTCGCAGACGTGGACCACCTACATTCTCCCGGGCTTGTGGGGGACCATCCTTGCGGCTGGCTTCTCCATTGTCCTCGCGCTCGTGGTGGGCGTGCTGCTGGGTGTGGGCCGCCTGTCGGAAAACCGGGTGCTCCGGTGGGTCTGCGGCATCATTGTGGAGTTCTTCCGGGCCATCCCGGTGCTCCTCCTCATGATCTTCTCCTACCAGCTCTTTGCCCGCTATCACCTGGTGATGACCAAGCACATGGCGCTGGCGGCAGTCGTCTGCGGGCTCACGCTCTACAACGGCTCGGTCATCGCGGAGATCGTGCGTTCAGGTATCCACTCGCTCCCGAAGGGGCAGGTGGAAGCGGCGAAAGCACTGGGCTTGAGCCATCGGCAGACGATGCGCCACGTGCTTCTCCCGCAGGCGATTGCCGCGATGCTGCCGGCACTCATCGCGCAGATGGTCATTGCGCTGAAGGATTCGGCCTTGGGCTACCAGATCGGTTATATCGAGGTGGTGCGTTCCGGGATCCAGTCGGCCTCGGCGAACAGCAACTACCTTGCTTCCCTCGTGGTGGTGGCGATCATCATGATCCTCATCAACTATGGCCTCACGGCGCTGGCCAGCCGGGTTGAGCGGCAGCTCCGCGCCGGGCGAGCACGGAAGAACATCATCGCGAAGGTCCCCGAGCACGCCCACCAGGGCCTTGACACCAAGGACAATGTCAACGCCGATTGGCACGCGAAGGGCTATCACAAGGTGGAGAACCCGGGCGAGTAGCTTAGCCTTCCCCGTCTTCTCCGCCCGTGCTCTGCCGCAATTCCTCGAGGCGCTCGTCCAAACACCGATGGGCGAGCGCCATACTCATGCCCTGGGGGAAGCCCCGCCGCGCGAGCATCCCGAGCAGCCTGCGCAGGTGTTTGTCATATTCCGCACTATCCCGCGGAATGGAGGTGATTCTCCGGGCCTTCTTCTCGAGGATGGCCCAGGCAATCGATTCCTCGTCCTCCCGCGTGATCTGGGATAGCGCATCCTCGCGAATGTCCGACGCTACACCTTTGGCGATGAGTTCCCGATCCAGCATCCGGGCGGATTTTCCCCGACGCTCGTGACGCTGGCGGACCCACTGCTCCGCGAAGTGACGGTCATTGATGAGGCCCACCCCCTCCAGGTCATCGAGGACTTCCTCAATGACCCCGGTGGGAAAGTCGAGATCACGAAGCCGCGTCCGCAGTTCCTCGCGCGAGCGCGCCCGCTGATTGAGGAGCTTGAGCGCCCGCTCGCGAACGGGCGCCTTCGCTTCCTCTTCCCGTGCATCGAGGATGGTGTTCTCGCGCTCCCCCTCGGCGTATTCGGCCAGCGCCTGGCGCAGGCGGGCAATGGCATCCTGGTTCTCCATGGGGCTATCCCGCCTTCCTCGAGCGCTCGTGGTGATGGGTGGGGCTAGGACTCATCCTCATCGTCGAAATCCACGTTGGGGATCATGTCGACGGGATCGTCGGTAAGCTCATCGTTGTCCTCGTTGGCATAGGGCCCAACGCCCAGCTTCTTGAGGATCTTCTGCTCGATCTCATCGGCGAGATCAGTGTTGTCCTTGAGGAACTGGCGGACCTTCTCCTTGCCCTGGCCCAGCTGGTCCCCGTCGTAGGTGAACCAGGACCCGGACTTCTTAATGATGCCGTTTTCGACGCCGAGGTCGATGAGAGAGGACTCCCGGGAAATGCCCTCGCCATAGAGGATGTCGAACTCCGCGGTCTTGAAGGGCGGGGAGACCTTGTTCTTCACGACCTTGAGTCGCGTCCGGTTACCGATCGCATCCTGCCCATCCTTGAGCGTCTGGATCCGTCGAACATCGCAGCGAACCGACGAGTAGAACTTCAGCGCCTTGCCGCCCGTCGTCGTCTCCGGGGAGCCGAACATGACACCGATCTTCTCGCGCAGCTGGTTGATAAAGATGGCCGTGGTGCCCGCGTTGTACAGGGCGCCGGTCATCTTCCGGAGGGCTTGGCTCATCAGGCGGGCTTGGAGGCCAACGTGGCTATCGCCCATCTCGCCCTCGATTTCCGCCTTCGGGGTAAGGGCCGCCACGGAGTCCACGACGATGATGTCGATGGCCCCGGAGCGGACGAGCATATCGGCGATTTCCAGCGCCTGCTCGCCGGTATCCGGCTGCGAGACCAGCAGCGCGTCCGTGTCCACCCCCAGCTTGCGGGCATAATCCGGGTCCAGGGCGTGCTCGGCGTCGATGAACGCCGCAATCCCGCCATCCTTCTGCGCCGAGGCGATGGCGTGCAGGGCGACCGTCGTCTTACCCGAGGACTCCGGACCATAAATCTCCACGATGCGTCCGCGCGGGAATCCGCCCACACCTAGGGCAATATCAATGGCGGTGTTCCCCGAGGAAATCGCGCGAACGGGCGGGCGATTCTCATCGCCCAGCCGCATCACGGCCCCCTTGCCAAAGTCCTTCTCGATCATGGCGAGGGCAGACTCTAACGCCTTGGCGCGCTCCCCCTCCGCGACCGGGCCCGAGTTGGTCTTCTTTTTCTTAGCTGCCATTAGTCTCTTGTCTTTCCTTCACGATTCATGGATAGCGCCGAGGTCTCGGCTAAGCACGCACACGCACTCTATATTCTCTAGACGGCGCGTGGGCGCTTATGGATCCCTCGTCCCCATCAGGACAGTGGAAGCATATCGTCCCTCGCGGACACTACCCGACAATGTACACGCACAACTGTTCGAATACAAGCGGGCACACGGCGCTCCCGGACCGTACACTATTGAGCACTGAACATTGTTCAAGGTAAGGTGTTTCTCATGGCCTCCTCAGCTTCCCGGTCCACCACGATGGATCTCGCGTACATCGCTGTGTTCGCTGCGCTCATCATTGTCCTTGGCTTCCTCAGCATTCCCGTGGGCGGCGCGGGCGTGCCCATCGTCCTCCAGAATGCCGCCATCATCCTCTGCGGCCTGGTGCTGGGCTGCCGTCGCGGGGGGCTTACGGCTCTCCTCGTCCTCCTCATCGGCTGTGCGCTTCCGGTCCTCGCCGGCGGCCGCACGACCCTCCAGGCTCTGGCCGGCCCGACGGCGGGCTACCTCGTCGGCTATGTGATCTCCGCCTTCGTCGCGGGCTTCATCGCCTATCGTGCGCGCACCACGACGAGCTCGCTGACCCTCATGCTCTCCATCGCCGCGGTCCTCGGCCTCCTCATCCAGTACCTCTGCGGCATGGGCGGGCTCATGCTCCGCTCCGGTCTGAGCCTCTCGGCTGCGGCCGTGGCCCAGGCCCCCTTCCTCCTGCCTGACATCGCCAAGATCATCGTTGCCGTCCTCATTGCTGCGGGGGTGCACTCGGCTTTCCCTGATCTCATGGGGAGCTCGCGCACGCGTCATGCCTAGGATTTCTTTCGACCGGGTGTCCGTCTCCTTCGAGGGCACCCGCGTGCTCGATCCCCTATCGCTCGAGCTCACGGAGCAGCGCATCGGCATCATCGGGGAAAATGGCAGCGGAAAGTCGACGCTCGCCCGGCTCATCAATGGGCTCGTCACCCCCACCGAGGGCACGGTGAGCGTGGACGGCGTCGACGTCGCCCGCCATGGCGCCCGCGTTCGCCGTCGAGTGGGATTCATCTTCTCCGATGCCGACAATCAAATCATCATGCCCCGCGTGCGCGATGACCTCGAGTTCTCCCTCCGCCGCCTCCGCCTCCCCCGCACCGAACGCGAGCAGCGGATCACCAACGCGCTCCGCCGCTTTGGGCTCGACGGCCTGGCCGAGCGTTCGCCACACGTCCTCTCCGGTGGCCAGAAGCAGCTGTTAGCGCTCGCGAGCATTCTCGTCGTGGAACCGGACATCATCATCGCCGATGAGCCCACCACTCTCCTCGATCTTCGCCACCGGCGGCGTATCGCACGCGAATTCGAGCTCTTACCGCAGCAGCTGCTCGTCGTCACCCACGACCTCGAGCTTCTCGAAGGCTTTGACCGGGTCCTCTGCATCGACCACCACCGAATCATCGCTGATGGCCGCCCCGAGGACGTGATCCCCCACTACGAGACCCTCATGGAGTCGAGGGCATGAGACTCCAGCACCCGCCCCTGGGCGTCTACTCCCCGGGCTCGACGGCCATCCACCGCGCGAACCCCGGGCTCAAACTCCTGGTGCTCATTGCCTTCATCGCGCTGAGCACCATCCTCGCGAGGACACCGCTCCACGCCCTCCTCGCGTGCGTGCTCCCCGCCCTTGGGCTGGCGTGGGCGCGCATCCCGCCGCGTCTTCTCTGGGAGCAGCTGTGGCCGCCCATCCCCCTTCTGCTTGCGCTCGGCGCGTTCCGCTGGTGGTCGAGCGACCTCCCCACCGCCGCCACGATGGTGATCATCATCCTCGCTGCCATCGCCGCGGCTGTCCTCTTCACGCTGACGACCCCGCTGCCCCGCCTCATGGAAACAATCGAAAGGGGCCTCGCGCCCCTCGAGCGCTGGGGCGTCCCCGTCGAGAGGCTCTCGATGGCTGTGGGCTTGACACTGCGCCTCATCCCCTCAGTGATGACCATCGCGGGGGATGTTCTCGACGCCCGCACGGCGCGGGGAGCCGGATGGTCGCTCCGCGCTTTCGGGACGCCCCTCCTTATTCGGTGCATAAAAAAGGCCCGCGCGCTGGCACAAGCGCTGCAGGCCCGTGGGGTCGGAGATTAGTCCCCGACCCTGACGCGAATGCTCTATTCGCGTCTTAGCTTTCCCCGCGCAGCTCCCGGAGGCGCTGAGCGACCGCATCCTGCGGCGCCGCGTGCTGCGGCTGGGAGGAGGTCCCCTGCCCCAGCTGCTGCTGGGGGGAGCCCTGCTCCACCGACGGGGTGGCGCCGCCGTTCATCTCCGCGCGGATCTGCTCCAGGCGGGAGTGCCCGGCCAGCTGGAGGCCCGCCTGCTCCACCTCGGCCATGCGGCCCTGGACGCTGTTCTGAGCGAGTTCGGCCTCACCAAGAGCCTTGGCATAGCGCCGCTCGATCTTGTCCCGGACCTGATCAAGGTTCGGGGTGCTGCCCGAGGCCAGCTGATTCATCGACTGCAGGGACTCGGACACTTTCTCCTGCATCTTCGCCTGCTCAAGCTGGCTGAGAAGCTTGGTGCGCTCGGCCACCTTCTGCTGAAGAGCCATGGAGTTGCGCTCGACGGCCTGCTTGGCCTGCTCGGCCTGCCGGAGAGCCTGGTCGTGAAGCTTCTTGGTGTCCTCGACGGACTGCTCGGCGTTCACCAGCTGGGCGGCAAAGGACTCCGCCGCGTTCTCGTACTCCTGGGCCTTGCGCTCGTCGCCACTCTGGCGGGCCTTGTCTGCAAGCTGCAGGGCCTGGCGGGTGTTCCCCTGGAGCTTCTCAATCTCCGCGAGACGACGGTTCAGCTGCATCTCCAGCTGCCGCTGGTTGCCGATCACCGCCGCCGCCTGCTGGGACAACTCCTGATGCTGGCGCTGAGCCTCCTCGATGGCCTGCTGAATCTGTACCTTCGGATCGGCGTTTTCCTCGATCTTGGAATCGAACAACGCCATGAGATACTTCCATGCCTTTACAAAGGGATTAGCCATCTGTCCTGCGGCCTCCTACACCCGAGTCGAGTTATCAAATATGCGAACCCCATGGTAACCGACGCACCATGAGAAATGGCTTAGACGCGCACCAATTCTTCTGCGACGGACTGCAGCGCCATCGAGCCTGCTGCCTCGATGAGCACGTCCGACACCGAGACCCCCAGCGCGTGGCACACCGATGCGAGGAGCTCTGAGGAGACCTCCTTGCGACCACGCTCCAGCTCCGACAAATACCCCGGAGAGACGCAAGCGGTTTCCGCGAGCTCCCGCAGGGTCACCCCCTTGTCCATGCGGAACGACTTCAACGCGTCGCCCAGTGCTTCGCGCAAAAGAGGCTCGGGATGAGGACGCGGCGGTAGCGTCCCCTCCCGTGGCGTGTCTAGCAATGCGGTGTTGGTACTCATTACTCCCTCTAACGCTCAGCGCTTCGGAATTGTTCCCAGCGTCGCGAGGAGGAACTCGATAGCCTTCGCCACGCTGGTGCTTCGAATATACTCCCGCGTGCGCTGAGGATCATTCTGGGGATCGATGCTGAGGCGCCGGGTGAGCGTCGGCCCACCATCGCGCGCCACCCCGATCCAGACCTCTCCGACGGGATGGCCGTCCTGGGAATCCGGTCCGGCGACCCCCGTCAGGGCGACTCCCCACGTGGCCTCACACGTCGAGCGTGCCCCCTCGGCCATGGCGCGCGCCGTCTCCTCCGCGACGGGCCCGACCGCGGCGAGTGTTTCCTCGGGGACTCCCGCGAGGGAGTGTTTGAGCTCGGTGGCGTAGGTGATGAGTCCCCCGCGCAGCACGGCCGAGGCGCCGGGAACTGTCGCGATCTCCGCGGCGAACAACCCGGCGGTCAGTGATTCGCAGCTCGCTAGGGTCTCAGCCCGATCCGTGAGAGCGTGGACCAGCTCCTGGGCCCGCGAGTTCCCATCCGCACCGCTCACTGCTGCTGCTTCCGGGAATCCAGCAGGTACTGGGCGCCGGTAATGACCGTGATCGCCAACGCAATGGCCATCACCACATGCGTGGGCCAGTCCATCCAGGCCGGCAGCGGGCAGAGGTACATGGCCACCGCAAGCGCCTGGAGTGTCGTCTTCCACTTGCCGCCGCGGCTGGCTGGAACCACGCGCCCCTTGCGCAGCAAGACCATCCGCCAGGCCGTAATGCCCAGCTCGCGGACAACAATGACGATCGTCACCCACCACCACAGGACGCCAACGATATTGAGGCTCACCAGCGCGGTGATCATGAGGGCTTTATCGGCAATGGGGTCAGCGATCTTTCCGAAGTTCGTGACGATCCCCCGAGCGCGCGCGATATCGCCGTCGAGTTTGTCCGTCACCATGAGCGCGACGAAGACGCCGAAGGCCCACCACTGTGTGCTCCCGTTCTCATTGTTTCCGCGGATCGCTAACCACGCGAACACGGGGACAAAGAGTATCCGCAGGCAGGTCAAAATGTTCGGCAGGTTGATGTTGCTCTGCCGAGCCGAGGATCCAGGAACAGTGCTCACTCTGTCTACCCTACCTTCTTCATTCGTGCGTCCTCACTCCGCGTACCGAGCGCAGTAGAGTGACAGGCATGAACTACTTTGCCGTTCTCTACCGCTACGCCCCTGATTCTGAACTCATCGCCACGGTGCGCCCGCGCCACCGCGAGTTCCTTGGCAGCCTCAAGGAGGAGGGAAAGCTCGTCGGCTCCGGCCCCTACACTGACGGCGACGGCGGGGCGCTCATCGTCCTCCGCCTCCCCGAGCCCGCCGGCGTCGAGGACGCCGCGAGCCTCATGAACAACGACCCCTTCCTCAAGGAGGGTGCCCTCGACGGCCGCGAGATCCGGGCATGGAACCCGGTCCTCAATATTTTCGACGGCCAATAGCTGGGCGTTTAGGATTGCTCCTTCTCGGGCCAATCCTCTCCCGTGGTGAGGGCGGTATTCCACTTCGGCGGAATGCCGCCCTGCGCTTCATCGCGCTTCGTCTTCACCACGGAGGCCACCACCGTGACCAGCAGAATTCCCACGATCACGACGAGGGACATGAGCGTCGGAACCTCGGGGACCGGGACGTCCGAGCCGCCGTTGATGAAGAACAGGTTGTTCTCATGCAGCGCGTGGAGGATGAGCTTCACGCCGATAAAGCCCAGGATGACGCCCAGCCCATAGGGCAGGTACACCAGGCGGTCCAGGAGGCCGTCGAGGAGGAAGTACATCTGACGGAGGCCGAGGAGGGCGAAGGCGTTCGTCGTGAAGACAATGTAGGGCTCCACGGTGATGCCATAGATCGCGGGGATGGAGTCCAGCGCGAACATGAGGTCCACCATCCCGATCGCCACGAGGGCGACGACCAGCGGGGTCAGGGCCAGGGCGCCGTGGCGCTTCCCCTCGGCGGCGGGCAGACGAACCGCGAGCTTGTCACCGTGATAGGTGCTGGTCACGGGGATGACCTTGCGCAGCCAGCGGATGATGCGCATGTCGTTGGGGTCGGTCTCGGGGGTATCGGTGACCTCGTCCCACAGCAGCTTGATCGCGGTGTAGAGAAGGAAGATACCGAACAGGTAGAAGACGTCGGACCACGCGTGGATGACCGCCGCCCCCAGGAGGATGAACACGAGCCGGAACACCAAAGCCAGCGCGATACCGATGAGGAGCACCTTCTGCTGATACTTCCGGGGGATTTTGAAGGCCCCCATGATGAGCGCGAAGATGAAGAGGTTATCGACGCTCAGCGCCTTTTCCGTGATGTAGCCGGTGAAGAACTCGATGCCGTGCTGGTGGGGGTTGCCTGGCTCGCCCCACGTCACCCACAAGAAGCCGCCGAAGAGCACGGCCAGGGCCACGTAGAAGAGCGACCACCACGCGGATTCTTTGAGGGTGGGCTCGTGGGGGACGCGGACGTGGGAATAGAAATCGAAGATGAAGAAGCCGGCGATGACGGCGATCGTCACCACCCAGGTGACAAGGTTGACTTCCATGCTGCTGATGGACCTCCGGAAGCATAAAAAAACTTACCGGAGGTCTCCCCCACCCGTGAAGCAGATGGGCCGGTGAGGCCGGGGCACAACCGTGACTCTCAGGCGGGATCTTCGTGATCCCGCCGCCAGGGCTGTGCGTCCGTGTTGACGACCGTCACCGTGTCCGGGGTACTCCCCTCCATGACCCGGCCAACTCTACCGGGCAGGAAAGCGTCAGCGCAACTGCGCCCGCGTGGCGCCTAGACGGCGCCGCCGGAAGGGTTGGGGTGGGCATCGACGATCGTCGTCTGCGCATCCTCGTCCTGGACCTCCTTGGGGGCCTCGGCGGGATCGGCGCCCTTCACCATCCACAGGGTGGTCTCCAGCTCCTCGGGTTTGACGAGCACCTCGCGGGCCTTCGACCCCTCGGAGGGACCGACAATCCCGCGGGTCTCCATGAGGTCCATGAGGCGCCCGGCCTTCGCGAAGCCGACCCTGAGCTTGCGCTGCAGCATCGACGTCGAGCCCATCTGGGAGGTGACGACGAGCTCGATGGCTTCGAGCAAGTCGTCCATGTCCTTGCCGATCTCCTCGTCGATTTCCTTCTTCGCGTCGCTCTGGCGCTCATCCGTGACGCCCTCGGTGTAGACGGGATCGCGCTGCGCCTTGGCCTCGTCGACCACGGCTTGGATCTCCTCGTCGGTGACGAAGGCGCCCTGGAGGCGGACCGGCTTGTTGGCCCCCTGCGCGATGAAGAGGCCATCGCCCATGCCGATGAGCTTCTCCGCCCCGCCCTGGTCGAGGATGACCCGCGAGTCCGTGAGAGAGGACGTCGCGAACGCCAGCCGGCTAGGAACGTTCGTCTTGATGAGGCCGGTCACGACGTCGACGGAGGGTCGCTGCGTCGCGAGCACGAGGTGGATCCCCGCGGCGCGGGCCTTCTGGGTGATGCGGACGATCGAGTCCTCGATCTCCTTCGGCGCCGTCATCATGAGGTCCGCGAGCTCGTCGACCACGCACACGATGAACGGATAGGGGTGGTACTCCCGCTGGGACCCCGCCGGCGCCTGGATCTGACCGGCCTTCACCTTGCGGTTGAAGTCCTTGATGTGGCGCACGCGCGCCGACTTCATGTCGAGGTAGCGCTGCTCCATCTCCTCCACGAGCCACTGGAGAGCCGCACTGGCCTTCTTCGGCTGCGTGATGATGGGGGTGATGAGGTGCGGAATGCCCTCATAGGGGGTGAGCTCCACCATCTTTGGGTCCACGAGGATGAGCCGGACTTCCTCGGGCGTCGCGCGCGTGAGTAGGGAGACCAAGAGCGAGTTCACGAAGGCCGACTTACCGGAGCCCGTCGAGCCCGCAACAAGCAGGTGCGGCATCTTCTGCACGGAGTGGCAGATGAAGTCGCCCTCGATGTCCTTGCCGAGGCCGATGAGCATGGGGTCGGGATTCCGCACCGTCGAGGGGGCGTTGAGCACGTCGCCGAGGCGCACGAGCTCACGGTCCGTGTTCGGGACCTCGATGCCCACGGCTGACTTCCCGGGGATCGGCGTGAGGAGGCGGACGTTATCCGTGGCCACCGCGTAGGCAAGGTTCGACTGGAGGTTCGTGATCTTCGAGACTTTCACCCCCGGCCCGAGCTCCACCTCGTAGCGGGTGACTGTCGGGCCGCGCGAGAACCCCGTAACCGTCGCGTTCACCTTGAACTCGCGGAAGACCTCGGTGATGGCCTCGATCATGCGATCGTTGACCTCCGAGCGCTCCTTCGGCGGCTCCCCGGGGATGAGGAGGTGCGGGCTGGGCAGCTCATAATCGGAAGTCTCGACGCCGTCCTCCGCCGCCCCAGCAGGCGCCGAGCCGGAAGCCGGGGAGGGGGCGGGAGCGGCCGGCGGCGCGGCGGGCGTGGCCACCGGAGCCGCGGGACGGTCCATGCGGGTGGTCTCCTGCGGCTGCTCGCTCGGGCGCGGCGCCGCCTGGCGGGCCGAGTTCCGCGCCGCCTGCGTCAGGCGGTCATGGGACTGCTGTACAACATCCTGCGCCGGAACCTCCACCGTCGGCTCATCGCCGGGCCCGTCGAGCCCAGCGGAGCGCACGGTCTCCGGGTGCTCAGGCTCATCCGCGGCGGGCGTCGAGAAGAGCCCCTCGCCGGCCGGGGCGTCGTCGTTGGCGGGAGTGTGCGGAAGAGGGCTCGCGGGTGGCGCTGGGCGTCGGCGCGGCGGGGCCTGATAGGAGGGCCGGGCCGCGCGCGGACGCGGCTGCGGACGGGGCTCCCGCCCGGCTGCACGGTCATCGATGTCCTGGGCGACGTGCCCGTAGAGGTCATCGTCCTCCTCGGGCTCCTCGGCCTCGCCGACCATGAGGCCCGTCACCCACTCCTTCACGGCGCCCACGAACTCCCGGGTGGTGATCCCCGTCGCCTTAAGGGCACCGTAGACCAGCGCCAGAACGAGAATCGGGACCGCGAGATACGCGGTGAAACCCGCGCACAGCGGCGTGCCGATGATCGCACCGATCGCGCCACCCGCGCGAGCCCGGCCAGCCCACTCCCCCGGGTTCCCCGCGAAGACGTGGATGAGCGCCAGCATGACCACGATGATGATGCCCACGCCCAGGGCGGTCTGCCCTCGGTCCGTGCCGTGGCGCCCCATCTTGAGCATGAGGACGACGGCCAGCGCCACGAGAGCCACCGGCAGGATGAGAGCACCCGCTCCGATGACCGTGTGGACGGCCGTCGCGATCATCTCGCCGACGGGGCCAGCGACATCAAACCAGACCGAGGCGCCCAGCACGACCGCAATGCCGATGAGCGTGAGCCCCAAGCCGTCGGAGTGCTCATCCACCCACGCGGACGCGGTCTGGCCGAAGCCGGAGATGGATCCGGAGGTGGATGAGGAGCGCTGAGAGCGCGGACGCGACGGCTCGTCGGTCTGCTCCTCGGTCATGAGGTCGTCATCATCTCCTTCGTCATCGAAGAGGTCGAGGTCATCGTGGGCTGTCGAGGGGAAGTCCTCTTCGGCGCCGTAGAGGTCATCCGAGCGGCGGCTCAGCCGGGAGCGCAGGCCCCGGGCCATGGCGCCCACACCCTGAGCCGCCGAGCTCATGAGGGTCCCCACCCCGTGGCTCACCGCTTTGAGTGCGCCGGTGCTGCCGGTGCGCTCCGAGGATGTCTCTGCCGCCCGGTGGGCGACGGCGAAGGAGGACGTCGGCGTCCCACTGGCGCGCTCAAAAGACCGGGTAGTCGAGGTTCGACTCCCGGTCGCGTAGGTAGAGCGTCCCTGCGGTCGCGTTCGACTGCGGGAGGAGCTTCCGGTCCCCCTCGATCGCTTCGGCGCGGCATTCTTCACAGACATATTATTAACAATAGACGCTCATCCCACTTGCTTCACATTTGCCACACCGGCCTCGGGAGAAAAAATCCGCCCCTCGCGGCACGGGCCTAGTCAAGCCTAAATGCTTGACCGCACGATACACTCCGCGTCTCCCTCGATACGGACGCGCACGGCGTCTCGCCCATAGACCCAGAGGAGGAGCTCCCCCGGGTCGCCATACACCCACGCCCCGGCGTCGCCGTGTTCGGCAACCCCGCGGCGCGCCGCCACCGTGATCGGCGTCCGCCCCGGGGCCACGAGGTGGACGGGGGCCGTGCTCTTCTTCAGCATGATCGGGGCGAACCGATCCACTCCCCGGAAGAGAGCATCATTGACGACGGCGGAGAAGTCCCGCGGCTCCCACTCTCCTTCCGCACGGGCCACGTCCTCATAATGGACGAAATGCTCGCAGGTGTTGACCAAGGAGTCAGCGACGCGCAGCGGGTTCCACCGGGAGAGCCCTGCGGCCCAGCGGTCCACGATCTCCTCATAGGAGAATCGCGATTCATAGTCCTGGGTGACCGCCGCCGTGTGAGAGGAGAGCTTCCTCACCAGGATGCCGGCGGCTGCGTCGGGCCGCTGCTCCCGGAGGAGAAGGTGGGTGGCGAGGTCGGCCGTCGTCCACCCTTCGCACAGTGTGGGGGCGTCCGGACCTTTGGCCCGGAGAAGCTCGGCGAGGCGTTGACGTTCGGCAGCTGCAAAACTCATGGGCCCCAGACTAGCGGTTTTCTCCGCCAGACTGGGGCCTGTGCGCGGCATCCGCGCGGGAACGTGAGGTGGTCTACTGGCTCGGGCGGGAGGCCTCGAGCTCGGCATCGCCGATGTACTCGGTGTCCGAGCTCATCGGTACCACGGTGGGAACCACCATGGGCTCGCGACGCCACTTCTGTTCCACGAATTTGGAGACCTTACGCCGCAGCTGCTTCACCATGCGGTAGGGGTCGTTCTCCCCCTCCGCGGCGAGGTCGTTCATGGTCGCCTCGACGATCTTCGCGATCTCGGTGCTCATGGCCTTCGAGTCCTCGGAGAAGCCCTTCGCAACAACGCGCGGGAACTCGAGAAGCCGACCCGTGCGGTTGTCGATGACCGCCGTGATCGCCAGGAGGCCGCCCTCGCCCATGGAGGTGCGGTCCGCCAGGACTTCATCATCGATATCGCCCATCCGGACGCCGTCCACGAAGAGGTTACCGACGGGGATCTGCCCAGCGACGCGCACCCGTCCGTCGACAAGATCGACGACGACGCCATTCTGCGCGAGGACAACCCGATCCTCGGGCACACCCGTCGCGATGGCGAGCTCCTTGTTTGCCCGCAGGTGGCGCCATTCGCCGTGGACCGGCATGGCGTTGCGCGGGCGGGCCGCGTTGTAGAGGAAGAGCAGCTCACCGGAGTAGCCGTGACCGGAGGTGTGGACCTTGGCGTCCCGGCCGGTCACGACGGTGGCGCCGATCTGCGCCAGCATGTTGATGATGCCGAAGACCGCTTCCTCATTGCCCGGAACGAGCGAGGAGGACAGGATGATGAGGTCACCATCGCGGACGGTGATCTGGCGGTGCTCGCGGCGCGCCATGCGGGAGAGAGCAGCCATCGGTTCACCCTGAGTACCGGTGGTGATGAGCATGACCTTGTGCGGCGCCATCTTGGACGCCTCATCCATGGAGATGAACGTGCCGCGCGGAGCCTTGAGGTATCCCATCTTCTCCGCGATTTCCATGTTGCGGATCATCGAGCGGCCGTTGAAGGCCACCTTTCGGCCCGCAGCCACCGCGGCGTTCACCGCCGATTGGACTCGGTAGACGTTCGACGCAAAGGACGCGACGATGACGCGCTGCTTCGCGTCCGCCACGAGCCGCTTCAACGTCGGGGCGATGTCCGCCTCGGAGCCGGAGAAGCCCGGAGTGGTGGCATTCGTCGAGTCGCAGAGGAGGAGGTCCACGCCCTCGTCGCCGAAGCGAGACAGGGCCGGCAAGTCGGTGGGCTTGCCGCCAATCGGGGTCTGGTCCAGCTTGATATCGCCGGTGTGGATCACGAGGCCAGCGCCGGTCTTGATGGCAATACCCAGGCAGTCCGGGATGGAGTGGTTGACCGTCCAGAAGCGCAGGTTGAAGGGGCCCCGGTTGATGTCCGAGGACTCGTTGACCTCAATGAGCTTGGGACGCTGGCGGTGCTCCCGGCACTTCGCCGCGATGAGCGCAAGGGTGAACTTCGAGGCGAGGATCGGGAGGTCCGCGCGGTGCTTGAGCAGCCACGGAATACCGCCAATGTGGTCCTCGTGCCCGTGGGTGATGACGAGGGCATCCACCCGGTCCAGCTCATTCTCGATGGGCCCAAAGTCCGGGAGGATGAGGTCCACGCCCGGCTCCCCCGAGGAGGGGAAGAGGACGCCACAGTCCACGATGAGCAGGCGGTTGTTGTACTCGAAGACCGTCATGTTGCGGCCGATCTCCGAGATACCGCCGAGGGCGTAGATACGCAGGCCGTTCTTCGGAGCCTTGGGCGGAGCCGGAAGGCGCTTCGTCAGGTCAGCACCCTGCATCGACTTCACCACATTGCGGCGGCCACCATCCTGGCGAGAACGCTTATTCCCCTGCCCCCGGCGGCCCCGACCGCCGCGCTTCTGGCCACCATTCTTCTTTGCGGTGCTCTTCTTTGCATCGTTCTTCTGGCCACCATCAGAGGTCGCCGAGGACGCCGACTGCTCATCGGCAGCCGACGGTTCCTCCGGTGCACGGAACACCGGAGTTTCAGCCCCCGGAGGGCCCGCCTTGCGGGTCACCTTCCGGGAGCGGTTGCGAGGTTCAGTCATACTTCAAGAACTCCAGAATTGTTCAAATCGCGCCGGAGCTCCTCCACCTGCTCCGCCGAGGGCGGAACAATAGGCAGCCGAGGATCTCCGACTTCCATGCCTTGCAAACGCAGTGCTGCTTTCGCCATGCTGACCCCGCCCAGACGCGCCTGAGCACGCACCAGGGGATTCAGCGTGGCATTAATACGCCGTGCACGGACCAGATCGCCCTGAGCAAAGCTGTCGTACAGCTCCCGAAGCTGGGAGGGAGCGGCATGGCCAATCACCGAAATGAATCCGGTGGCGCCCACCGACAGCCAAGGAAGGTTGAGCGGATCGTCTCCCGAGTACCACGCTAGGCCGGTCTCCTCAATCAGGGGAGTTGCCGCAGCAATATTCCCCTTCGCATCCTTGAGAGCCTGGATGGTGGGCAGTTCAGCCAACCGTCGAATCGTATCAGACTCGATAGGAATACCGGAGCGGCCGGGGATGTCGTAGAGACAGATCGGGAGGTCCGTGGCCTGGGCGACAGCCCGAAAGTGCTGGTAGACGCCTTCCTGGCAGGGCTTGGAGTAATAGGGTGTCACGACGAGGAGCGCGTCGGCCCCCGCCTCTGCCGATGCCCGGGCCAGGTCGCAGGAGGAACGGGTGTTATTCGTTCCCGCGCCGGCGATCACGCGAGCACGGTCCCCCACCTCATCCATGACGGCTGCGATCAGTGCGCACTTCTCGGCCTTGCTCGTCGTCGGTGACTCCCCCGTGGTTCCGCCGAGAACCAGAGAGTCACAGCCGTTGTCGACAAGGTGGGCCGCCAGACGCCGACCGGCAGCGAGATCCAACTCACCGTCCCGATCGAAGGGCGTGACCATGGCCACGCAGACGGTACCGAAGGTGTCGATTCCGTTCTCCGATGTCAAACCTGTGCTCATGTTCTCACAGAGTACCCGCTCAATCGGCAGAATGGGGCACCGACCCCTCAGGTCTCCGGCCAGTTGAGGCTCACATCTGCCCAGAGCGCCGGGCTCTCCTCGGCGAGCACACGAAGACAGGATCGGGCGAGGTCGCCCAACTCAGGATCGGCGGGCAAGTGGGCGCACGTCTCAATGAATCGACGCCACTGCGCCATGCTGCCCGTCGCCACCACGGGAACCTCGAGACACTGCGGGGCGACGGTGCGGATCATCGCGCGCACCCGCTGATCCCGGAGCACGCGGTTGGTCTCCGCGGAGAGCTCCTCGGCCAGGACCTCCCCCAGCTCCTCGGCCATGAATCGGGTGTCTTCCACAAGGCTCTCGACGATCCTCCGCAGCTCAGCCTTCCCCGCGAGCTCCCGCGAGAGCGCAATGACCGGCTCCTTCTCCCACTCCCCGTGGCGCATCTCCGTGAGCTCAAGATCCGCGACGGATCGAAGATCATCGACCACCCGCCGTGAGACGCCGCGCACATAGAGCGTAGCGGAGGAATGCTCGAGGAGCCGGGTCCTGCCGACCTCAATGACAGTCCGCAGGTAGGAGGCATGATCCATGGACGCGGGGGCGCTGAGTGTGGCGTCGTGAACCCTGCTGGCGAACTCCACGAGCGCCTCGGGCCCGGAAACCTTCCCCGCCTCCCAGGCGCAGCCCTGCGGGGCACGGAACTGCGTCACCCCGATGAGCTGGACCTCCAGACTGCGGATACTGACCATCGTCTAGCCTTCGAGGCCCAGGTAGGCGTCGAGTCCCACGGTGAGGCCGGGGTGCTCGGCAACATTGCGCACGCCCACGAGCACGCCGGGGACGAAGGAGGTGCGGTCATAGGAGTCCTGGCGGATGGTGAGGGTCTGCCCCTGCGTTCCGAAGATGACTTCCTCGTGGGCGACCATCCCACTCATCCGCACGCCGTGCACCGGCACGCCCTCGACATCCGCGCCGCGAGCGCCCTCGAGCGACTGCGCGGTCTTATCGGGCTGGGCGCCCATTCCGGCCTCTCGGCGAGCCTCCGCGATGCCCTCGGCGGTGTGCACCGCCGTGCCCGAGGGCGCGTCGAGCTTGTTCGGGTGGTGGAACTCGATCACTTCCGCGGACTCGAAGAAGCGGGCGGCCTGGCGGGCAAAAGCCATGGTGAGCACCGCGGAGATCGCAAAGTTCGGCGCGATGAGCACGCCAACACCCTCGGACTTCTCCACCCAGGAGCGCACCTTCGCCAGGCGCTCCTTATCGAATCCCGTCGTCCCGACCACGCAGTGGATGCCGTGTTCAACGCAGAACTCGATGTTCCCCATGACGGCATCCGGGGTCGTGAAATCGACGATGACCTCCGCCCCTGCATCAACAAGGGTCGAGAGGTCATCATCACGATCAATTTCCGCCACCAGATCAAGATCCTCGGCTTCCTGAACACCAGCGACCACGGCCTCACCGACCCGGCCACGAGCGCCCAGCACGCCAACCTTGATTCCCATGCTTACCTCCTGGGTCATCGACGTTGTTATGAATCGATGTCCCAGTCTAAGCCCTAGGCCACCCGGCGCGCCCCCTCGGAGGGGGTAGCCGCGAGGAAGGCGGGAGGATCAAAGTGGGCATCCTCGAAAGCCTGAGCAATCCGCTGCGAGAGGGGCTCGACGTCCTCCCGGCGCACGAGAGCGATCGCGCTACCGCCGAACCCGCCGCCGGTCATGCGGGCGCCAATAGCACCGAATTCCCTCGCGGTATCAACGATGAGGTCGAGCTGGGGCACGGTCACCTCGTAGTCATCGCGCAGCGAAGCGTGCGAGGCGTACATGTCCGCCCCGAAGCCCTCGAAGTCATCGTTTCGAAGGAGCTCGATGGCGTGGAGGGTGCGGTCGATCTCGGAGGAGACGTGGCGGACCCGGCGGAGGGCAACGTCGAGGTCATAGCCCTCCTTCTCCGCCCACGCGCGCGCGGCCGCCTCGATGGCGTCGGCGTCACCGATGGCCCGGAGGGTTGGTGCCTCCGCGGAGGCCGCGACGGCATCAATGACGCCGCGGCGGGAGGCGTACTGTCCGTCGGCGAGGCTGTGGGGAGCCTTGCTATCGATAATGAGGATGGCGAGGCCGTGCCCATCGAGGTCGAAGGGGACCTGCATTGTCTCCCCGTGGAGGAAGTCAATCTTGAGGGCGTGGCCGCTCTGGCCGCTCATGGCTATGCTTTGATCGAGCCCGCCCGTTGATGCGCCGACGACGTCATTCTCGGCGCGGATCGCTGCGGCGATGAGCTCCGACCGGACGCTCGGGTCGGCGAGGCTCTCCGAACCCAGTTCGAGCTCCACCACCGCGCTGCCCACCGCGCACTCGATGGCAGCCGAGCTGGACAGCCCCGATCCCAGCGGAACCTCGGACACAATGGCGAGGTCATAGCCCCGGGGATCCGAGGGGAGGGTGCCGGCCTCACGCAGCGCCCAGATGGGACCTAGCGCATAACCGACCCAACCCTCAATGTCACCCGGGCCGAGGGAGCCTGCGGCGCACTCGGTGGCCACGGGCTCGCTGTCTCCCGGTAGAACGGAGCAGATGCGGATACGCTCGTCTTCCCGCGGGGAGGCGGCAACATAGGTGCACTGATTGAGGGCGAAGGGGAGGCACACTCCCCCGGCGTAGTCGACGTGCTCGCCGATGAGGTTGACGCGCCCGGGGGCGGCCCACACGCCGGTGGGATCCGCCCCGTACTGGGCAGCAAAGAGCTCCTTCACCTGGGCAATGGCCGTGTCGGCGCTCATGCTTGCTCTCCAATCTCCTGGAAACGCTGGGCGATGCGCTCGGGCGTGGTATCCGAGATCCACGCCGACTGCCCGGACTCCGAGCCTGCGAGGAACTTCATGCGACCCGGCGAGCGCATGAGGGAGAAGAGCTGCAGATGGAAGCGGCCGAACTCACGCCCCTCCCCCACAACGGCCTGGTTCCATGCGCTGATATACGGGGTCTTCTCCACGCCCTCGAAGAACTGATCGATCCTCCGCAGAAGGTCGAGGTAGAGGACGGCCAGTTCGTCCTTCTCCTCCTCGGTGAGGTCAGCGAAGTCCTTCACATCGCGCAGCGGCATAATCATGGCCTCCACCGGCCACTTCGCCGCAGCCGGAACGAAGACCAGGAAGTGCTCTCCCCGGCGGATGATGCGGCGCCCGTCCTCCTGCTCAGCCTGGAGGATGTCCTCAAAGAGGTCGCGCCCGGTCTGAGACCGATGCGCCTGCGACTGGGTGAGGATGGACTGGGCGCGCGTCGGTACGTACGGGTAGCTATAAATCTGGCCGTGCGGGTGTTGGAGGGTGACGCCGATTTCCTCGCCGCGGTTTTCGAAGGGAAAGACCAGCCGGATCCCCTCGATAGCGGAGAGCTCCGCCGTGCGGTGCGCCCACACCTCAATGACGGTGCGCACGCGGTGGGGGCTGAGGTCGCGGAAGGAGTGGCTCACTTCCGGGGTGAAGCACACGACCTCGCAGCGGCCGCGCGCCGGCTCCTGGGGATAGAGCTCGGGAAGCCCACTGTCGAGGGCCTCCGCCCCCTCCTCCATGTGAAGGGAGAGGGAGGGGAAACGATTCTCGAAGACGACCACGTTGTAGTCGTCCGCCGGGATTTCCGTCGGCAGCTCACCGGGCTTGGAGGGCGCGAGCGGATTCTCATTCGCCGGGGGCATGAACGTCCGATTCATGCGGTGCGCGGCATAGACGTTCCACTCCCCGGTGAGGGGATCACGGCGCATCTCCGACTGGGTGTGTGCCGTGGGAAGATCCCGAGGATCCTCGAGGGTCCGGGTGCTCTCCCCCGAGAGGAAAGGCTCCTCATCATCGAAGTAGAGCAGCTCGCGACCATCCGCGAGGTGAGTTCTGGTGACCCGCACGGGGTGGGACATTAGTTCTTCTTCCCTTCCGAGGACGCGGCGGCCAGTTCCTCCTCATCGACGACGATGGGACGCATCTTCGACCAGGCGAAGAAGATCACCGCGACGATGATGAGGACAATGCCCGCCCACAGGTTGTAGGAGGCATCCTTGGGCTCCTGGGAATCAATGTTATAGCCCGGGTTGAGGAAGAAGCTGGCGATGAGCAGCAGCACGCCATAGATTCCGAGCAGAGCGCCAATGACGTTGCGGATATCAAATGCGCCCGCGGAGTGCCGCTTCGGAGCGCGAGGCGCGGGGGTAGACGATGTCGTCATCGAAAATCAGACTCCTTAGGCGAAAATGACGTTGAGGATGATGACCATGACGAGGCACAGAATGCCGAGCGGGACCGTGCGGCGGTACCACGGCAGGGCCGCCTCCGCCTCGTCCATGAGGTGCTCCTTCGGGGTCACGGACTTCACGAAGCCGACGAGCTCGTGATCCGGCTTCGGCTTCGTCACGAGGGAGACGATCACCGAGAGGATGATGTCAACGACGAAGGCGATCGACGCCGCAACGAAGGCGGTGCCCTGCCCCGGAAGGTTAAAGAAGCCAATCGTGGTGGTGCCGAACTCCGCAACCGCCCAGTACGCAACGGCGGAGGCAGTACCCATGATGAGGCCGACCCAGCCGGCCGTCGGGCTCATGCGCTTCCAGAACATACCGAGGATGAAGGTCGCGAACAGCGGGGCGTTGAAGAAGCCGAACAGGGTCTGGAGGTAGTCCATGATGTTGCTGTAGTTCTGGGCGATGAGGGCCGTGAACACAGCGATGAAGGTGGCGATGACCGTGGCGATCTTGCCCACCTTGAGGTAGTAGCCATCGGCCTTGTTCTTCACGACGTAGGCCTGCCAGATGTCATAGCTGAAGACCGTGTTGAACGCGGAGATGTTCGCCGCCATACCGGCCATGAAGGCGGCCAGGAGGCCGGCGATCGCGATGCCGAGGAGGCCGTTCGGGAGCAGGTCGCGCATGAGGTAGAGGATGGCGTCATTCGCGGAGGCTTCCCCACTCTTCAGCGGTGTCACGAGGACGCCCGCCACCATGCCGGGGATGACGACGAGGAACGGGATGAACATCTTCGGGAAGGCGCCGATGATCGGGGTGCGGCGGGCGGCCGAGAGGGAGTCCGCAGCCATGGAACGCTGCACCTCGACGAAGTTCGTGGTCCAGTACCCGAAGGAGAGCACGAAGCCGAGGCCGAAGACCAGGCCGATCACAGACACCACGGGGTTATCGAAGCCGGAGAGCTCCGTGCCCGGCCAGGTGTGGAAGTGGCTCTCCGCAGCGACCATGGTCTTCAGACCGCCCCAGCCACCGACGTTGTGGAGGCCGATAAGGGTGAGCGGCAGCAGGGCCGCGACGATGACGAAGAACTGCAGCACCTCGTTGTAGATCGCGGCGCTGAGGCCGCCGAGGGTGATGTACGAGAGCACGATGACCGCGGCCACGATGAGGGTGACCCACAGCGACCAGCCCAGCAGGGCGTTGACGACCTTCGCCAGAAGCAGGAGGTTCACACCAGCGATGAGGAGCTGCGCTAGCGCGAAGGAAATCGCATTGACCAGGTGAGCACCCGGGCCGAAGCGTCGAAGCATGAACTCCGGCACGGAACGGACCTTCGAGCCGTAGTAGAAGGGCATCATCACGATGCCGAGGAAGACCATGGCCGGGATCGCGCCGATCCAGAAGTAGTGCATGGTCTCCACGCCGTATGTCACACCATTCGCCGAGTGGCCGACGATCTCCACGGCGCCCAGGTTGGCCGAGATGAAGGCCAGACCCGTCACCCATGCGGGCAGCGAACGCCCGGAGAGGAAGAAGTCAATCGAGCTGGACACCTTGGAGCGCGCGGCCCATCCGATGCCCAGAACGAAGATGAAGTAGATGGCAACGATGGCATAGTCCATCACCGTTGCATCGAGCCTTGGGGCTCCAGCCGCCAGAATCACGGCAGATCTCCATTCTATGTCACGAAACTAGATAAAAGTGCTATACAGCACAGATGTCTTCCCCTTCGGTATACGCCAGACGTCGTACCTCTCGAAAGGGACGTGGGTCACTATTTAATTTTTCTCACAGCTTTTCATCAGGCACGGGCGCCGACTAGGCCTCGGGAAGGTCCGGACCGATAGCCCGAATGCCCAGGTGGAAGGAGAATTCCTCACCCGGATTCAGAGTGAGGAGATCCCGCCCGGAGCGCAGGGCGTTGGGCGGACATGTCATCGGCTCCACGGCGAGGGCCCTCCCCAATCCGGGGTACCCCTCGCGTCGGGCAGGATCCGCGGTGAAGATCTGGAACCAGCGGGTACGTGCATCCGCCAGGAGTTCCACGCCGCGGCCGCCGTCGTCGAGAAGCCGTGCCCGAATCATGCCCTCACCTGGGCTTTCCACACCACCAAAGCAATGATCCAGCCACACGCCACGCAGCGGCACGCCTGACGCAAGCCCGGCGACAGCCCCCTCAATGGGGCTCTCCGGGCCAGCCGGAAGATTGCGCTGCGGATCGAGCGGGAGGGACGTCGAGACGGGAACGGTGAGGGTGCACTCATCGACGTGCGCACCCCGCGCCACGAGGTAGGGGTGCCACCCGAAGCCCAGCGGGCAGGAGGATTCGGCGGCGTCCTCGAGAGCGATGGTGACGACGCCGCTCAGGCCCGCGTCCTCCTCGACGCTCCACGTCACCTCGTAGCGCATAGGCCAGGGCCAGCCGGGCTGCCCCGGGAAGCGAAGCCCCAGGCGAACGGAGGTTTCTCCGTGGTCGAGGACCTCCCACTCCTCGCTGGCCACAAAGCCGTGGATGGCGGTCATCCTGCCCGGCTCCGTGATGTCCAGTCGATGAATGATGCCCTCGTGGGCGAAGACCCCGTCGGCGGTGCGATTAGGCCACGGCGCCAGGAGGGTCTGGGCGCTCAGTGGCGGGAACCCGTGGTCCCCATAGGGAGCAACGAGGTTCTCCCCCTGGAACGTCAGCGATGCCAGGCCTC
Source organism: Corynebacterium uropygiale (assembly GCF_021568315.1). Classification (GTDB taxonomy): domain Bacteria; phylum Actinomycetota; class Actinomycetes; order Mycobacteriales; family Mycobacteriaceae; genus Corynebacterium; species Corynebacterium uropygiale. The sequence goes on along the minus strand of NZ_JAKGSI010000002.1, from coordinate 206,582 downwards.
CGCCGAAGGGGCTGACCTCGCACCGGTAGTGGCCGGACTGAATGTCGAGATAGGTGGACATATTTCCCCTCTCAGGAAAACTTCACACAACACCTCCAGGGTAGTCCCATTGCAGGACCAAGAAATGTGACAAAAGACGCCACGGACTCATGGGACTCCCCTATTCGACATTGAGGCTACTTTAAGGCTACGATTCCTTCTCATCACAGTGTTTGCGGTCACACGGCCCCTCACGTGATTGCTCCCTCACCCTCGACAGGACCTCAAGACCGACATGTTCAAGTACCTCGTGAAGAAGACCGTGAGCTGGCTGGTGGTGATCTTCCTCGCCACCAACATCGCGTACTTCCTGGCCTCGCTGTTCCTTGACCCTCGTTCGAATTACGTCGGGCGAAGGCCGCCCATCCCTGAGGATCAGGTGACGGCCATCCTCGAACCGCTCAACCTCTCGGACACCACCCCGCTCCTCCAGCGCTGGTGGACATGGTTGAGCAACATTTTGTTCCACTGGAACTGGGGCACCTCTCCCCTCGGAGACCCGGTGAATGCACAGATCTCTCACCGCATTTGGGTGTCCGCCCAGCTCCTCCTTCTCGCGACGATCCTCTCCGTCATCATCGGCGTCGCGATCGGCATTTATACCGCGTCCAATCAGTACAAGCTCGGGGACCGGGCGTGGCAGTTCACCTCCATCATCACGATGAACCTTCACGTCGTCGTCGCCTCTCTCGGCGTTGTTGCCGTGGCCCTGTGGATCAATAAGGCCGCGGGAACCCGCATCTTCTACGTCACCGGGGCCTCCAACCCGGACGTCACCGGGTTCTTCCCGAAGCTCATCGACATTGCCCAGCACCTCGCGCTCCCGACGATCTCCCTGCTCATCGTCAGCTACGCCGGGTATCACATGATGCAGCGCACGCTGCTGCTCGACAACCTCGGCGCCGACTACGTGCGGACCGCCCGAGCCAAGGGCCTCACCCGGCGGCAGGCCATCCGGAAGCACGCCCTGCGCACGTCGATCATCCCCGTGGCGACCTCCGTCGCGTTCTCCATCCCCGGCATCTTCACCGGCGCCATCATGACGGAGAAGATCTTCGCCTGGCGCGGCATGGGTGACTACTTCCTCCAAGCACTGAGCCGCAATGATATTCACGGCACGGTGGCCGTCGCCGCCTTCGGTGCTTTTACCACCGCGATCTCCGCCATTCTGGCGGACATCACCGTCGTCATCGTCGATCCACGCGTGAGGGTGAACTAATCATGAGCGACACTGGAAAGAACCGCGCGAGCGTCCACCGCACTGACCTCGGCCGATCTGCTTCCGACGACGCCCTCGGCGGCGGCGCGATCCCCAATGCCGACCTCACGACGGCCTCGCAAACCAGCTCCCAGACGTCGGTGGCCTATCCCGCGGAGGCGGGGATCACCAGTTCCCCCTCCCCCTATCGGGAGCGCAAGCCCGGCAAGAAGCACATGAGCCGCATGACGCTCTATCGGCGTCGCTTCCTTCGCAACAAGTTTGCGGTGGCAGGGCTCGTCATTTTCGTCCTTCTTATCCTCCTGGCCCTCATCGGCCCGTACGCCACCCACTGGACCTACTACGAGGCCGACTTCCTCGCCCTCTCCGATCCACCCGGCCCTGATCACTGGTTCGGCACCTCGGAGTCCGGCAATGACCTCTTTGCCCAGGCCACGCACGGTCTCGGCCGATCCCTCATCATCGCGGTCCTCGTCTCCGCCTGCGTGACCTTCCTGTCCGCGGTGATCGGATCCGCGGCGGCTCTCTATAGAGGGGCCGTCGAGAAGGTCATTCTCACGATCATTCACTTCCTCCTCGCTATCCCGACCTTCCTCATCATCGCCCTCCTCGTGGCGGATTCGGGCGGTGACTGGAAGCTCCTCACCGTGGTCCTCATCGCCTTTGGCTGGTTCTACCCGGCGCGCGTCATCTGGTCCCTCGCCCTCTCCGTCCGCGAGAATGACTATGTCCGTGCCGCCAAGTACATGGGTGTCTCCCGCCCCCGCACGATTGTCCGGCACATCGTCCCCAACATCGGTTCCCTGCTGGTCATCCAGCTGGCTCTCAGCGTGGTGAGCACCGTGATGTCGGAGACCGGCCTGTCCTTCCTGGGACTGGGCGTCAAGCTCCCCGACGTCTCGCTGGGCACCCTCCTGTCCCAGGGCGCCGGACAGCTTGAGTCCGCGCCGTGGATGTTCTGGTTCCCCGCTGGCATTCTCACCCTCCTCACGGTGTCCATGGCCTTCATTGCCGACGGCCTTCGCGACGCCCTCGACCCCAACTCCAACGCTGGAGGCAAAGCATGACCGAGCAGCCCATCCTCTCCGTTCGTGACCTCTCCGTCTCCTTCCCCTCTGAAGCCGGCACGGTCAACGCCGTCCGCGGAGTCAACTTTGATCTCTATCCGGGTAGGACCCTCGGCATCGTGGGCGAGTCCGGCTCCGGCAAGTCCGTCACCTCCATGGCCATCATGGGCCTCCTGCCGGATTACGCGAAGATCGAGGGCTCCATCACGCTGCGCGATCGCGAGCTCCTCGACCTCAACGATCAGCAGATGTCCTCCATTCGCGGCAACGACATCGGCATGATCTTCCAGGATCCGCTCTCTGCGCTCACCCCCGTCTTCACCATCGGTGACCAGATTGTGGAGGCCCTGCAGTCTCACCAAAAGCTCTCGCGCGCCAAGGCCCTCAACCAGGCCGCCGAGCTCCTCGACCTCGTTGGGATCCCGGAGCCCAAGCGCCGCCTCAAGGCCTTCCCCCACGAGTTCTCCGGCGGTATGCGCCAGCGCGCGGTCATCGCGATCGCCATCGCCAACAACCCGCGGGTGCTCATCGCCGATGAGCCGACGACAGCCCTCGACGTCACCATCCAGGCGCAGATCCTCGACGTCATCAAGAAAGCCCAGCGCGAAACCGGGGCGGCCACCATCATGATCACCCACGACATGGGTGTCGTGGCCGGCACCGCCGACGACGTCATGGTGATGTACGCCGGGCGGCCCGTGGAAAGCGCCCCGGTCGATGACCTCTTCCACCACCCGCAGATGCCCTACACCGTGGGGCTGCTGGGCTCGACTCCGCGCGTCGACATCGCCAGCGATGGCGCGCTCACCCCGATCGGTGGGCACCCGCCCGTCGTCGTGAACCTCCCCCCGGGGTGCCCCTTTGCGCCGCGCTGCCCCATCGCGCAGGATGCCTGCTGCGAGAAGGATCCGGAGCTTCTCCCCGTGCGCGGTGAGAAGCACTATGCGGCGTGTGTGCGTTCGGAGGAGATTGTCGACGGCACGCTCAACGGTGAGGCGCTCTTCCCCACCCCGCAGCTCGCCGAGGATCGGCTGGCCGGCGTCCCGCGCGAGGAGCGTCGCACGATCCTTGAAGTGAAGGACCTGAAGAAGGACTTCCCGCTCATCAAGGGGGCGGTCCTCAAGCGGCGAGTCGGCACAGTGCACGCGGTCCGCGGCCTGAACTTCGATGTGCGCGAGGGAGAGTGCTTCGCGATCGTCGGCGAGTCCGGCTGTGGCAAGACCACCACGCTTCTGGAGATCATGGACCTCCAGCCGGAGGATGGGGTTGTCATCCTCGGTGGCAAGGATGCCTCGCAGATGTCCGCGCGGGAGCGCCGCAACGCACGCAGCAGCCTGCAGATGGTGTTCCAGGACCCGATGAGCTCCCTTGATCCGCGTCTCACCATTCGCGACATCATCGCCGAGCCCCTCACCTCGCTGGGCTACGAGGGGGACATCGACGAGCGGGTGCAGGAGCTCATGAGCCTCGTGGGGCTCGACGCCACCCAGATCGACCGCTTCCCCGGGCACTTCTCCGGCGGCCAGCGCCAGAGGATCGGCCTGGCCCGGGCGTTGGCGACCAACCCCACGCTCATCGTCCTCGATGAGCCGGTCTCCGCGCTCGACGTCTCCATCCAGGCGGGCATGATCAACCTGCTCGATGACCTCAAGCGCAAGCTCGGCCTGTCCTATCTCTTCGTGGCCCACGACCTCTCGGTCATCCGGCATCTCTCGGACCGGGTCGCCGTCATGTACCGCGGGGAGTTCGTTGAGACTGGGAACGTCGACGACATCTTCGATCACCCCCAACACCCCTATACCAAGGCTCTGCTCTCCGCGATCCCCATCCCGGATCCCGCGATCGAACGCACCCGCGAACGCATCGCCCCACCCAGGGATGAGGATGGTGGGCACGGAGCCCCCATTTCCGAGCTGCCCACCAAGGGTCTCGCGAAACTCTGGAAGCGCTAGCCCGCTCACGCTTCCCCACCCCGCCCGGGGTGCGGTGGGTGGTGACGAGACGGTTCATTCCTCCTCGTCACCACCTTCCGGGCCCGAGGCGATCGGCCCACAAGCCCTCTGCCCCTGAACTCCCCAGGGGCACGACAGATAGGAGAGTCCGATGAAGAAGCCATGGAAGGCATCAGCTCTTGCGTTGCTGTCCGTGGTTGGTCTCACGCTGAGCGCCTGTGGCGGCGGATCTGAGGCCAACAACGAGGCAATCACCAGCAACCAAGTGGCTGACTACGCCCCCACCCCCCGCGACCAGATCAAGGATGGCGGCGAGCTGACCGTCCCGATTGCAGAGGTTCCCGAGCAGGAGAACCCCTTCCACGCCGACATGACGACAAACACCGGCGATATTTGGAGCCTCTACAACCCCGAGCTCGCGACGTTCACCCCCGAGGGCGAATTCGCCCCCAACGAGGACTACCTCGCGAAGGTCGAGGACAAGGAAGAAAACAACAAGACCATCGTCACCTACACCTTCCGTGACGAGGCACAGTTCAACGACGGCACCCCGATGGACTGGAAGAGCATCGAGAACACGTGGCGCTTCTCCAATGGCGAGATGCCCGGCATCGTGCCGCATAGCACCGATGGCTACAAGCTCATCGAGTCCGTCACCAAGGGCGAGACGGACAAGCAGGCCGTCGTCACCTTCAAGCAGGTCTACCCCTGGTGGATGGGTCTTTTCAACATCGTGCTTCCGCCCCAGGTGAAGACCGCAGAGGACTTCAACAACGGCTTCCTCAACAAGGTGCACCCCGAGTGGGGTGCTGGTCCCTTCAAGCTGGAGAACATCGACTTCCACACGGGCACCGTCACTGTGGTGCGCAACGATAAGTGGTGGGGCGACCCGGCGAAGCTCGAGCGCATCACCTACCGCCAGATGGAAGACACCGCCTCCATGAACGCCTTCCGCGCGGGCGAGGTTGACGCCACGGGTGTGGGCAACAAGGACCGCTTCGAAAATGCCAAGAAGATGGGCGACCAGGCTGAGATTCGCATCGGCAAGGCTCCGAAGAATGCACTCCTCACCCTCAACGCCCAGGCAGGCCCCCTCAAGGACGACAAGGTCCGCGAGGCCGTGCTCACCGGCATCGACCGCAAGCAGATCGCCGAGATCCGCTTCAACGGCCTCAACTATTCGGAGGAATCCCCCGGCTCCTTCCTCCTCTTCGATAGCCAGGAGGGCTACGAGGATAACTTTGGGAAGATTGTGAGCTTCGACGCGGAGAAGGCGAAGTCTATCCTCGAAGAAGCTGGGTGGAAGGAAGGCCAGGACGGCATTCGTGAAAAGAATGGCCAGACCCTCCAGCTGAGCTACACGCTCTTCGGCGATGACCCCTTGACCAAGGCTATGGCCACTGCTATTCAGCAGATGCTGCGTGGCATCGGTATCGACCTGTCCATCCGAGAGCGCCCCTCCTCAGAATTTTCTGACGTTATGCAGCATCGCGAGTTCGACATCCTCCTCATGGCGTTCCAGTCGGGCGATCCCTACGGAGTCGCCTACTTCGACCAGATCTACAACAGCGAGTCTGAGCTCAACAAGTCTGGCACTGGTTCCGCGGAGTTCGACAAGAAGATCGTCGACCTCACGAAGATCCACGATCCTAAGGAGCAGATTGCCAAGGGCAACGAGCTCGAGCAGGAGGCCTTCAGCTTCCACGGCATCATGCCGCTCTTCAACGGACCGGCCATCATCGCTGTGAAGCCGGGTCTTGTGAACTACGGCCCGAAGATGTTCGGCACCGTGAAGATCCAGGACATCGGGTGGAAAGCTGAATAAGCCCTCCTCAGCCCCACTCTGAGAGATCCTCAACAGACAAGAGCCGCCACCTGCTCCCCTTTTTTCGGGAGTGAGTGGCGGCTTCTTCCGCGTGCGGCGCCCGCGCGGGGCCGAGCTTCCTAGAGCCTCCTAGTGCTCGTCCACCGGCTCGAGGGAGATCTTTCCGCGGTTATCGATGTCCGTGATCTCCACCTGGATCTTGTCACCGACGTTCACGACGTCCTCCACCTTCTCGATCCGCTTCTTCCCGCCCAGGCGGGAGATGTGGACGAGGCCGTCGCGCCCAGGGGTGAGGGAGACGAAAGCACCAAACGGAACCGTCTTCACCACGGTGCCGAGGAAGCGCTCGCCCACCTTCGGCAGCTGGGGGTTCGCAATCGCGTTGATGCGCTCGATGGCGGCGTCGGCGGCCTTCCCGTTAGTGGCAGACACGTAGACGGTGCCGTCCTCCTCGATGCTCACCTCGGCGCCGGTCTCCTCCGTGATGGCGTTGATGTTCTTGCCCTTCGGGCCAATCACCTCACCGATCTTGGAGACGGGGACCTTCACCGTCGTGATCTTCGGGGCGAGGTCGCTCATCTCATCCGGGGAGTCGATGATCTCCGCCATGGTGTCGAGGATCTCCAGTCGCGCTTCCTTCGCCTGCCCCAGCGCCTTCGCCAGGACCTTCGAGGGGATGCCGTCGAGCTTGGTGTCCAGCTGCAGCGCGGTGACGAACTCGGCGGTGCCGGCCACCTTGAAGTCCATGTCGCCGAAGGCGTCCTCGGCGCCGAGGATGTCAGTCAGCGCAACGTATTCCTGCTTGCCGTCCACCTTGCCGGAGACCAGGCCCATGGCGATACCCGCCACCGGAGCCTTGAGCGGCACGCCCGCGTTGTACAGGGAGAGCGTCGAGGCGCAGACGGAGCCCATGGAGGTCGAGCCGTTGGAGCCCAGGGCCTCGGAGACCTGGCGGATGGCGTAGGGGAACTCCTCGCGGGAGGGAATGACGGGGAGCAAGGCGCGCTCAGCGAGGGCGCCGTGGCCGATCTCGCGGCGCTTCGGGGAGCCCACGCGGCCGGTCTCGCCCGTGGAGTAGGGCGGGAAGTTGTAGTGGTGAATGTAGCGCTTGTTCGTCACTGGGGTGAGCGCGTCGATGTGCTGCTCCATCTTCAGCATGTCGAGGGTGGTCACACCCAGGATCTGGGTCTCCCCGCGCTCGAAGAGGGAGGAGCCGTGGGCGCGCGGGACGAGGTCCACCTCGACGCTCAGGTCGCGGATGTCCTTCACGCCGCGACCATCGATGCGGAAGTGGTCGCGGAGGATCATCTCACGGACGATCTGCTTCTGCAGAGCGTTGTACGCGGCGCGGATCTCCTTGTCCGGGGTCTCCCCATCCTTGCCGACGAGCTCCGCCTCCACCTTCTCCAGGTAGGAGGCCGTGGCCTCGTCCCGCTCCTGCTTGCCCGGGATCTGCATGAGCTCGCGCACCTTCTTGGCGGCCTTCTTCTCCACGCGAGCGAAGGTCTCCTCCGTGTAATCCGGGAAGAGCTCGAACTCCTGCTGGTCCTTGCCGGCACGCTCCTTGAGGCCCTCCTGGGCCCGGCACAGCGTGTCGATGAAAGGCTTCGCGGCCTCCAGACCCTCCGCCACGACCGTCTCGGTGGGCGCCGGGGCCCCCTCGGCGATGCGCTGGGTGACGGTCGGGGTCGCGCCCGCCTCCACCATCATGATGGCGACGTCGTTGACCTTCTTGCGGCCCTGGCGGCGCGTGATGCGTCGGCCGGCCACAACCATCTCAAAAATGGCCTTCTCATGCTGCTGCACGTTGGGGAAGGCCACCCACTGGCCCTCGGGATGTTTGTCATCGACGACGAGCGCCATCCGCACACCGCCCACGGCGCCGGAGACCGGCAGGCCGGAGAGCTGCGTGGCCGCGGAGGCACCATTGATGGCGACGACGTCGTAGTACTCGTCGGGGTGTTGGGAGAGGACCGTCACGACGATCTGCACCTCATTGCGCAACCCCTTGACGAAGGTCGGGCGCAGCGGCCGGTCGATCTGGCGGCACGCGAGGATCGCCTCCGTGGAGGGGCGGCCCTCCCGGCGGAAGAAGGAGCCGGGGATGCGGCCCGCGGCGTACATGCGCTCTTCCACGTCCACGGTGAGGGGGAAGAAGTCAAAGCCCTCGCGCGGATGGGAGGAGGCGGTGGTCGTCGTGAGGAGCATGGTGTCCTCATCGAGGTAGGTCGTCACCGAGCCGTCGGCCTGGCGGGCGAGCTGCCCCGTTTCAAAACGGATGGTGCGGGTTCCGAAGTCCCCGTTGTCGATGGAGGCAACAGCCTCAATAATTCCGAAATCTTCGTCTTCGAAATAGCTCACGTCGCTCATGCGCGTGGTTTCTCCTCAAATTTTTCTGTTCTCCGGCGATCATCGGTGCCGCCGTCTGGGGATGTAGACACAAATTCCATCGACCACTGTATCAGGTGCATAAAGAAAACCCCTCGTTCCATGGAGAACGAGGGGAAAGATTGACCAAGCCTGGCCTAGCGGCGCAGACCCAGGCGGGAGATGAGATCGCGGTAGCGATCAACATTGTTCTCCGCAAGGTAGTTGAGCAGGCCACGACGACGACCAATGAGCAGCATCATGCCGCGACGGGAGTGGTGGTCGTGCTTGTGGAACTTGAGGTGCTCGGTGAGGTTGGAGATACGGGCGCTGAGGAGCGCAACCTGGGCCTCCGGGGAGCCCGTGTCGGTCTCGTGAAGACCGTACTCAGCGAGGATTTCCTTCTTCTGCTCGGCAGACAGTGCCATGGAGAACTCCTTATCGTGTTTCAGTCCACATCACATGTGACCCCGGCTAGCGGGGCGGGCCTGCTGACTGCTGTGGACCACAGTCATGAAGCCGCAGGACAGTTTAGCGTCCTGCGGCCTCTTCACCCAAATCGGGGGCAGACCCCAGCTGTCTGAACCCTAGCTCTCGCGCGCGGGAGTGTCCGCCGCGAGGCGGGTGATGCGCTCCATGAGCTCATGGAGGAAGCGCTCGACGTCGACGCCGACGGCCACCTTCATGCTCTTCTTCGGGTCGTTGAGCTTCTCCTCATCCCCGATGGTGCGGCCGCGGGTCTCCCCCTCGCAGTCCACCTTCATGTTGATGTCCAGGCAGGTCACCAGGCTGGGATCCACCGCCACGGCGACCGCGAGCGGGTCGTGGAGCCCGCAGCCGCCGAGGTGCGGGGCCGTGGTCTCGTAGGCCTTGATGTAGTAGTCCGTCGCCTCCGCGAGGAAGTCGCCGCCGACGGTGCCGAGCTCCCGCCACTTCGCGGTCTCCTTCACCGTGAGGAGGGTCTGCAGCGTGACGTCGAGACCAATCATGGTGACGTTCGCGCCGGAGCGGAAGAGGGCGTTGGCGGCGTCGGGGTCCTGATTGATGTTGGCCTCCGCCCAGGGGCTCACGTTGCCCGGGACGGTGAGTGCGCCGCCCATGATGACGATGCGGGCTTTCTCAGCAAAGCTCGGATCCTTGGCGATGGCAGCCGCGAGATTGGTCATCGGGCCGGTCGCCACGATGACGAGGTCATCGCCGTAGGTGTTGACGGAGTCGATGAGGAAGTCCACGGCGCTTTGCTCCTGCACGCTCCCCTTCGGATCCGGGATCTCTGCCTCACCGATGCCGTTCTTGCCGTGGATGAAGGCGGAAATGTCCAGGACCTCGAAGCTGTCCTTGGTGCTGGCGTGCGGCTCCCCAGTGAAGACCGGGACGTCGCTGTGCCCGAAGAGCTCGAGGATGGCCAGGTCATTGCGGGTCCCGGTCTCAATGAGCACATTGCCGTAGGTGCCCGTCACGCCAATGACGTCCAGCTCGGGGGACGCCAGCGCGTAGGTCAGCGCCAGGGTGTCGTCGATACCAGTGTCGAGGTCAAGAATGATTTTCGTCAACGGGTAGCCTCCTTGAGAGTCGTTTACCCGCCCGAGTGTATACCTAATGCGCTATAAGCCTCGGTGACGTCGTGGTTCATGGCCTTGAGGAGATCGTCGATCCCATCGAACTTCAGCATGGGGCGCAGATGGGCGACGAACTCCACGCGCGCCTGGCGGTCATAGAGATCAGCGTCCCGCCCCATGACGAAGGACTCGACGCTGCGCCGCTCATCGCCGAAGGTGGGATTGGTCCCGACGGAAATCGCCGCGGGATAGGCGGTGTGCGGCTCCATATCGCCTTCGACGGGCTCATCATCGGTGAGGAGGAACCACCCGGCGTAGACGCCATCCGCCGGGATGGCGACGTGCTCCGGGAAATACATGTTGGCGGTGGGAAAACCGAGCTCCCGACCCCCACGCCCATTCCCGTGCACCACTTCACCCTCGACGGCAAAGCGCCGGCCCAGGGCGCGCTCCGCCGCGGCGACGTCCCCCTCGCTGAGGGCTCGACGGATGATCGTCGAGCTGATGCTCGTGCCCGAGGACTGGAGGAGCTCGACGATGTGCGCGTCGATCCTCTCCTCATCGCAGAGGAAACGCAGGACGTCCGGGGTGCCGGCGGCGTCCTTGCCAAAGGTGAAGTTCTCCCCGACGAAGACGGCGCGGGCGTGCAGCGTCTCGACCAGCAGGGTGCGCACGTACTCCGAGGGGCTCAGCCCTGCGAGCTCCTCGCGGAAATCAATGACGAGCGCGTCATCGACGCCCAGGGCTGCCGCCGCCTCAAGCCGCTTCTCCAGGCTGAGCAGCGCCGCCGGCGTGCGCCCCGGGAGGAACACCGAGACAGGGTGCGGATCAAAGGTCACCATGATGCACGGGAGCCCACGCCGCCGCGCCTCCGCTACCGCGCGGCCGACGAGGTCCTGATGCCCCCGGTGCATCCCATCGAACACCCCGATGGTGACCACGGATCCCGTGAGCTGCGGAGGGACTTGCTGCAATCCACGCCAGATATCCACCGCTCCATGCTACGACATGGCCTCCCCTGCCCCAGCCATCGCATAGACTGCCAGCATGAGCTTGGCTGATTCTGGACTCGTCATCGTCGATAAGCCCGCGGGAATGACCTCCCACGACGTCGTGGGGCGCCTACGCCGCATCTACCAGACCCGCAAGGTCGGCCACGCCGGAACGCTTGATCCGATGGCCACGGGGGTGCTCGTGGCCGGCATCGAGCGGGGGACGAAATTCCTCGCTCACCTGGGCTCGGAGTCCAAAACCTATGAGGCGCGCGTCCGCCTCGGCGCCACCACGAGCACCGAGGACGCCGAGGGAGAACTCCTCAGCACCGCGAGCCCCGACGCCCTGGGCACGCTCAGCGAACGCGCCATCCACACCGCGGCGGAGGCCTTCCGCGGCGACATCCTCCAGCGCCCCTCCGCCGTGAGCGCCATCAAGATCAACGGCAAGCGCGCTTACCAGCGCGTTCGCGAGGGCGAAGACGTGGAGATCCCGCCCCGGCCGGTCACCATCCATGAGCTGGAGATCAGCGACATCACCCCCGGGCCTGAGTTTTGGGAGCTCTCCATGCTCGTGAGCTGCTCCTCGGGCACCTACATTCGCGCCTTGGCCCGCGACCTCGGCGAGGCCCTCGGCGTCGGCGGGCACTTGCGCTCCCTCCGGCGCACCCGCGTGGGGGCCTTCACTATTGACGACGCCCACACCCTCGAGGAGCTCGCTGACTCCCCCACCCCACCGCTCCTCGGGCTCGACGAGGCCCTGCCGCGCTGCTACCCCACCCTCGACGTCACCGAGGCGGAGGCGCGGAAGCTCTCCCTCGGGCAATGGCTCGAGCCGCGGGGGCTCGACGGCACCCACGCGGCCGTTGACCCGAAAGGCCACGCGATCGCGCTCGTCGCCGAGCAGGGCCGGCGGCTCAGCACTGTCTTCGTCGCCCGCCCCGCGACCCTCTCCTAGCGAGGGGCCGCGGGAAGGGCGGGCTCGGAGGCCTCGGAGGCCGCGGCCGTCTCCGACTCGTCCATTGTCCAGGCTCGCCGGGCGTGCAGCACCCGGGTCAGCACAAAGACGAGGACAAAGATGAGGCCGTCCACGAATGCCATCATCGCCGAGGTCGGGCGGTCCAAGTGATAGCCCAACCAAAAACCGAGCTGAGAGCCCACCACCGCGATGAGCACCGACACCCCGATGAGCCTCGGCACCGTCCGCACGAGCAGGCTCCCGCACGCCGCCGGCACGATCATGAGCGCCACGACGAGGATGGACCCGGCCACGTGGAAGGCCGCCACGATCACCAGGCACATGAGCACCATAATGATCTGGTTGATGAGCGCCACCCGCACCCCGGACACCCGGGCGAAGTCCAGGTCAAAGGAGATCGCCAGGAGCGGTCGGTAGCAGATGAGAAGGACGGCCATCGTGATGATGGCAATGCAAATGAGGATCCACGCATAGCGGGGTCCAAAGTCATAGGTCCCGATGATGACGCGCTGCCGCACCGCATAGTTGAACTCCCCGATGAGCACCGAGTGTTCAGACAGGTGGGAGGAGCGGAAGTTCCTCGTGAGCAAGATGACACCGAGGGCGAAGAGCGGAGGGAAGACAAGGCCCGTCGCCGAATCACCCGCGACCAACCCACTGTCCTTGATCCACTGCGTTCCCATGACGACGACCACCCCGGCGATCGTCGCCCCCACGAGGAGCCAGGGCGAGTCGATGCTCTGCGTCATCATCGCGGCGATGACGATGCCGGGGAGCACCGCGTGGCTGATCGCATCGGTGAGCATCGATTGGCGGCGCAGCACGAGAACCACGCCGGGAATCGCCGCGACGACGGAGGTCACGGCGGCCAGGAAGGCCACGGCCATCGCATGACTCATGAGCGCACCACCGACTTTCTCAGCATCCGGGCGACGAGCCCTCGACGCGGCGCCGCGATGAAGGACACCAGCACGATCGCCGTGAGGACCAGCACGATCACCGGGCCCGCCGGCATCCCCTGCCCCACCACGGAGAGCCACGAGCCCAGCACGCCAGCCACCGCGCCAAACAGCGCAGCAAGCGCCATCATCGCCCCCAGCGAGCGCGTCCACTGCCGCGCTGCTGCGGAGGGGAAGATCGCGAAGGCGATGATGAGGATCAGTCCCACCGACTTAATGCCCAGGACCACCGCGCAGACGATGAGCACCATCTGGATGATCGAGAGCACCGTCGCGCGCCGGGGGGACATCACGAGCTTCGCCATGACCGGGTCAAAGAGCATCGTGTGAAAAGGACGGTGGAGCACCACCGTGGCGAGCACGACGATGAAGGCGATGACGCCCAGCGTCGCGTTGTCCGCCGCGGTGAGCGTCGAGACTTTTCCGAACATGAGCTCGTCGATGCCACCACGATTCGGCAGCGTGGAGTGCTGAATGATGTGGAGGAGAATCATGCCACCGCCATAGAAGAGCGCGAGGGAGGCGGCCATCGCGGCGTCGTCGCGGACCCTCGATACGCGCGCGACCCAGTCAGTGAGCCCCACGGCGAGGAGCCCGGACACCAGCGCCCCGATGACGATGACGAGGATCGAGCGGCCGTCCACGCTCAACATCGAGGCGCCTATGAACGCCCCCATGACACCCGCCACCGAGCTGTGCCCGACGACATCGGCCAGCATCGACTGCCTGCGGAGATAGAGATGGCAGCCCAGCATGCCGGCGGCGATGCCGATGATGACGGCGCCGATCGCGGTGCGGCGGTACTCAAAGACGGAGAGAAACTCGAGGAAACTCACGGCGTGTCCTCTGTCATGAGGCCGAGCCCATACGCGGCGTTGATGTTCTCCGGCGTGAAGGCCTCCTTGAGGGTGCCGCTCGCGATGACCCGGTGATCGAGCAGGGTCACATGCGAACAGATCTCCTTCACCGTCGCGAGATCATGGTGGATGAGCACGACCGTGGCCCCGCTCTCCGCGAGGCGCTGCAGTTCGCGCCGGATCACGCGATCGCTCACGACGTCCACCCCGGCGAAAGGCTCATCGAGGAGGTAGAGCTCCGGGTCCTGAGCGAGTACGCGGGCCAGGAAGGTGCGCTTGAGCTGGCCTCCGGAGAGCTCGGAGATCTGGTGGTGGCGGTGGTCGTCGAGGCCCATGCGGGAGATGGCGTCGTCGACGAGGGCGCGCTCCCTCTCCCCGGGGCGACGGAAGAGACCCAAGCGTGGGTAGGTGCCCATGCGGACCACGCCCTCGACGGTGATGGGATAGTCCAGGTCCACCCGTGCGGTTTGGGGCATGTGCGCGATCCGGCGTCGGGCGGCGCGGAGGGGGTCGCCGAAGAAGGTGACCTCACCGCGCGCGCGGGGTACGAGACCGAGGATGGCGTTGAGGAACGTGGACTTCCCTGCCCCATTGGGGCCCAACAAGCCCATGACGGCCCCACGAGGAACCGTCAAGGACGCATCCTTCACGATCGCGGGACCGCCATAGCTCACAGTAAGTCCACGAACGCTCAACGCGGTGGAGGTACTGTCTTGGGTCACTTGCTCAATGCCTCCGAGATGGCATCGGCGTTGTACTTCATGACACCGATGTAGGTGTCGGTCGGGGCGGACTCACCAAGGGAGTCGGCGTAGAGCTGCTTGTCGGAGACCTCAACCTCCCAGCCCTTGGCGCGGACGGCCTCCTTGAGGGAGTTGATGGCCTGCGGGTTCTGCAGGTTGTCCTGGAAGATGACGGGGATCTTGTGCTCAGCGATGAAGTCCGCCAGCTCCTTGATGTCCTGCGGGGTCATCTCCGACTCGGAGGTCACGAAGTCCGTGGCCTTGATCTCCAGGCCGAACTGCTTGCCCAGGTAGTTGAAGGCATCGTGGCCGGTGATGAGGTAACGACGATCCTGCGGGATGGAGTTGATCTTCTCCTGAACGTAGGAGGCGGTCTCCTCGATCTCCTTCTTGTAGTCGGCGGCATTCTTCTCGTAGGTGTCCTTGTTCTTCGGATCCACCTCGCCGAGCTTGTTCGCGATGGCGTCGACGACAATGCTCCAGTTCTCCGTGGAGTTCCAGATGTGCGGGTCGTGGAGCGGGTTGCCCTGGTCATCCGTCTCCGGCCACGGCAGGAGGTTCTGCTCCGGGAGGACCTCGCCGACGGCCAGCTGACGATCACCCTGGCTGGAGAGTTCATCGAGCATGTGCGCCTCCATGTGGAGGCCGTTCCACAGAACGAGGTCAGCGTTCTGGATCTTCTCCGTGTCCTTGGTGGTGGCCTGGTAGGTGTGCGGGTCTCCGCCCGGCCCGACCATGACGTCCACGTGGGCATCCGGCGCAATCTGTTTCACCGCGTCACCGATGTAACCGGTGGTAGCAAAAACCTCCAGCGTGTCCCCGTCCTTCGACGTGGAGGAACCCGAGGAATCAGCATTTTCAGTCGAGCAAGACACAAGGGCCAAGCCCATGATGGCAGCGCTGGCGGCACCAGCAATACGGCGGAAAAGGTGACGATCCACGACAGTCTCCCTAGTTGGTCAAAGAAATAGTGCCGCCGTTCATCTTAGGTTTTCCTCAGTCTGCCGAAAAGGGTTATGGAGTTCCGTTGCGTGTGTTTAACCTCACCTGATTGCAGAGCATTTTTATTAGCATAGCCTGAGCTGCAGATATGGACTGCGCCTCCACGCATCCCCTCCCTGCACCCAACCCGCCACCCCCTCATTGTGGGGGTAAAAACTGAGGTCAGAGGGCCTTCCGTCGCCACCCCTTCGTTAGACGACGGACGCACTGGTCACGATATAGCCATCGCTGAGGACCCACTTACCGCTAATGAAGGGCACGGGCGTCGGGCGAACCAGGAGGTATGAAATAAAAGTTCCATCCTCCCGAACATCAATTTCAGCTTGATCGAAACCGAGCCACCGATGAGTGAGTGGGAACCACGTTTTATACGTGGCCTCTTTTGCGCAAAAAAGGAGGCGATCAGCGCACTCCACCCCGGCCTGGCGGAGGCGCTCGATCTGGGGGTACTCCCCCGGGCGCGCGATCTCCTCAAAGACCCCCGCAGGGAGGCTCTCCGCAGGTTCGACGTCGATCCCCACGGATCGTACGAGCAGACTGGGGGCCACGACCGCCATGCGGAAACCACCCGTGTGGGTGATGGACCCGCACACCGAATCCGGCCACAGTGGCATGCCCCGGTCCCCGCGGAGAATCGGCCCGCCATCGTGCTTGCCGAGGTCCTCCAGGGCACGGTGGGCGCACCAGCGGGCATCACCAAACTCGGCTTTGCGCACGTCCGTCGCCCGAGAGACAAGGGATTTCTCCAGCGGGTGCAGTGCCTCGTAGTTGCTGAGGTCGTGGCTGCGGACAGAGGTGCGGACATAACACCAGGTGGCGCTGGTCGGGAAGAGGGTGGCGTCGATCATCCGTCCAGCTCCTCCACGAGGACCGGGTAGGGCCACGGCGGGGCGGAACGCCGCGGCTGCCACTCCCGCGGGTAGCCGAGCGAGACCTCGATGTGCTGGACGTCGTCAATGACGTCGACGCGCGGAATGTGGAGGTGACCATACACGACAGCACGGGCCTGGTAGCGCTCCGCCCATCCGCGGGTATGCCGGGTCCCGCACCAGAGCGCGAGCTCCGAGTGGCGCAGGCGGCGCGTCGGCTCCCGGAGGAGTGGCCAGTGGTTGATGAGGATCGTCGGGCCCTCGACGCGGCTCAGCCGCTTGACGCTATAGGCCAGGCGGTCCCAGCACCAGCCGCGCACATCGACGAAGGGGGCGAGCGAGAAGTAGTCCATCATCATGATGCCGGCCCGCTCCGCGGCGCTGAGGGCCTCCTCGAGGGAGAGACCCGGGGGGCGGAAGCTGTAGTCATAGAGGGTAAAGAGCGGGCAGATCGTGACGTCGTGAAAGACGGGGAAAGGATCCTCCGGGGTGAAGATCCCCATCTGCTGGCAGCCCTGGACGAGCTCCTCGTACTTCTCGCGGCCCCGGTGGCGATCCCCCGAGCGGCTAAAGAGCTCATGGTTGCCCGGCACCCACACGACGGTCCCGAATCGGGAGCGCAGCTGGCGAAGCACCCGCAGGACAAGATCGCTGCGCTCCCCCACGTCACCAGCAACGATGAGCCAATCCTCCGGGTCCTGCGGGCGGAGGGCGTCGATGCGCTCACGGTTGGCGCGCACGGCCGCGTGGAGGTCGGACACAGCCCACAGGGTGCGCTGCCGTGGCTGCCGTGACTGCGACATGTGCCCTCCTTGCTGC
The DNA here is from genome assembly GCF_021568315.1 of Corynebacterium uropygiale. Classification (GTDB taxonomy): domain Bacteria; phylum Actinomycetota; class Actinomycetes; order Mycobacteriales; family Mycobacteriaceae; genus Corynebacterium; species Corynebacterium uropygiale. The sequence goes on along the minus strand of NZ_JAKGSI010000002.1, from coordinate 189,334 downwards.
GTCTAGGATTTCTGCGGTGCCGGCGTGTCTGCACCCCGTGGCCCCTCCGAGGCCGAGGAGGATTCGCGCGCCACTCCCGCCCGCGCCCATCGCATGGAGCGGAAGCGCCAGGTCACGGCGATGAGGCGGATGAGAATAAACACCACCAAACCACACCAGATCCCCACCAGTCCAATAGAAAAGACAAAGGAGAGGAGGACGCAGGGGAGGAAACCGCCGAGCGCCGAGATGATACTGATCGTGCGCAAGTAGCGGGCATCCGCCGCTCCGAGCAACACGCCGTCGAGGGCAAACACTGTTCCCCCGCCCAGGATCATGATGACGAGGAGCCACCACGGGCGGGACATCTCGTAGAGCACCGAGGCATCCTGGCTAAAGAGCGAGGGAATGACGCGGTAGCCCAGCGCCATGATGAGGCAGAGGCCGCCGGCGAAGACCGTCGCCCACCCAGTGACCTGCCGACCCACCCTCCGGGCCACGGCCACAGTCCCGCCGCCAAGAGCCGCGCCGACGAGCGCCTGCGCCGCAATGCCTAAAGAATCCAACACCAGCGAAATGAAGTTCCACAGCTGGAGCATGATCTGGTGCGCACCCAGGGCGGCTTGCCCCGCCCGTGCCGCGACGGCCGCCGCCGCGAGGAAGGTGATCTGGAAGGAAAGCGAACGCAGGATGAGGTCGCGTCCAAGGACGAGCTGGCACTTGATGGTCGGCCAGTGCGGTGCCCAGGAGCCCTGGTGACTCCGGGCCAGCTTGATCACAAAGCAGAGGCTGCTGATGCTCGCACCCATGAGGTTCGCAATAGCCGAGCCGAGGATCCCCCACTGCCCCACGAAGAAGGGAATCGCCATAGCACCGGGGATCACGCCCGCGAGGGTAAAAAGCAGCGGGGAGCGCGTGTCTTGCACCCCGCGGAGCCAGCCGTTTCCTGCCATCACCATGAGAATGAGCGGGATACCGCAGGCGGCGACTCGCAACCAACGCGTCGACTCCGCACCGATCTCCGGGGACTTCGCCAGCCAGCTCGTGATCCCCGGGGCAAAGGTGATGACAATGGCGGCGAGGGCCAGGCCCACCAGCAGCGCCACCCACGTGGATTGGACCCCCTCCCTCACCGCGGCGGGCCGATCCCCGGCCCCATACCAGCGGGCAGCGCGCGCCGTCGTCCCATAGCTGAGAAAGGTGAGCTGCGTCGTGACAAGAGACTGGATGGTGGTTCCCGCCGCGAGAGCCGCCAACTCGAAAGCGCCGAGCCGCCCCACCACCGCCGTGTCGAGGAGGAGGTAGAGCGGCGTAGCCACGAGCACGCCCAGCGCCGGGACAGCGAGGGAAAGGATGCGTCCAGCCGAAGCCTGGGCGTATTCAGGCTCTTCGACGCGAGTTTTCACACAATCTCCTTCAAGTCAGCTAGTCGGAGAGCTCCTCCAGGACGGTGACGAGCTCCTGCACAATCGTGTCCACCCTGCCCGAGGTGGTGTATCCCGCGGCCGGGACGTGGCCGCCGCCGCCCAGGCGGGTGGCAATCCGCGAGACGTCCATGGACGAGGACCGCAGCGACACCGCCCAGCGGCCCCGCGAAGTCTCCTTAAAAACGACGCCCAGCTGCGCGTTGTCCACCACCCGGACGAAGTCCACGAGGCTTTCTACCGCGGAGGCGGAGTGCCCATAGATGGTGTCGGCATCGGCGACGAGGTAGGCCACACCCAGCGAGCCCACCGTCATGAGCGTGACGCCGCTGAGAACGGAGCCGATCATCTGGAGGTCCCCCACCGAGTTGCCGTCGATGAGCTCCTCGGCGATCCGCCGCGTATCAATACCGGTCTTCATGAGCTCCGCCGCGACGAGGTGCATCCGCGGGGTGCCCCAGCGGAAGCTCCCGGTATCTGTCACAAGCCCGGCATAGAGGCTGTGGGCCAGGGTGGCGTCGAGCTCCACCCCCAAGGTGGAGAAGAGGCGGAAGAGGATGAGCGTCGTCGACTCTGCCTCCGCGTCGATGATGTTCACCGTCCCGAAACCCGGGTTCGAGGCATGGTGATCGATGACGAGGCAGTCGGGGGCGGCGGCGACGGCGTCGGCCAGCCCACCCGTGCGGTCGAGGGAACCGCAGTCCACCGCGATGACGAGATCCACCGGCGGCAGCTCCGCGCTCACCGTGATCTCCTCCGCGCCGGGGATGCTGCGGAGGTTCGCCGGCAACGGCTGGGCCTGCCCGATGAAACCGTCCGCCTTCTTCCCCAGGAAGCGAAGGGCGCTCACCATCGCCGTCACGGATCCGACGGCGTCCGCGTCGGGGCGAAGGTGTCCGACGACGGCCACCCGCGCCGCCTTCTCAATCAGGTAGCGAGCCTGTGCGAAACGGCTCACCCTAGGCGTCCTTCTCCGAGTCGCGATAGGGATCAGCATCGCCCGCAGGGGTGGCATTCTCCTTGAGCTTGGCGAGCTCCGCATCGCGGGCGCGGGCCCGGGCCAGGAGCTCTTCCATGTGGGCAGAGGCCTCGGGCACGGTGTCCACCTCGAAGCTCAGCGTCGGAGTGAAGCGGACCTTGAGCTCATCGCCGATGAGTTTGCGCAGCGGGCCGCGCGCCTTCGCGAGCGCCGCCTCCGCCGCCTTCATGTCCGGTTCCTCATCGAGGGTGCGGCCGCGGACGGTATAAAAGACCGTCGCGTCGTGGAGATCCCCCGTGACCTTCGCGTCCGTGATCGTCACGAACTCGAGCCGGCGGTCCTTAATCTGGCGCTCAATGGCGGTGGCCACGATGTGCTGAATGCGGCGCGCCATCCGCGCAGCCCGCTGGTGATCAGCCATGGCAATCCCCTTTCTTCACGTCACGTCCCCTTGTCTAGCCCTGCGATTCTACCCCACGCACAAAGCCCCCGCGAAGCCTCATGGCCTCGCGGGGACTCGAGTGTGATCAAGCTATCTGTCGAGCTCTTAGGTGCGCGGCACCTCAACCTGCTCGTAGACCTCAATCTTGTCGCCCACCTGGATGTCCGGGTAGGAGAGCACCATACCGCACTCGTAACCGGCAGAGACTTCGGTGACGTCGTCCTTCTCCCGGCGGAGCGAGGTGATGGTCGCGTCCGGAGCGATGACGTTGCCGTCGCGGACCAGGCGCAGCTTGGCGTTGCGGCGGACCTTGCCCTCTTCGACCATGCAGCCGGCGATGAGGCCGACGGCGGAGGCCTTGAAGATCTGCCGGATCTCCGCCACACCCATGTCCCGATCCTCGTAGATCGGCTTGAGCATGCCCTTGAGCGCCTGCTCCACTTCCTCGATGACGCGGTAGATCACCGTGTAGTAGCGGATGTCGACGCCCTCGGCGTTGGCTTCCTCGGTCGCCTTGCCTTCCGCCCGGACGTTGAAGCCGATGATCACGGCGTCCGAGGCGGCGGCCAGCTTGACGTTGGTCTGCGTCACGGCACCAACACCGCGGTCGATGATGTTGAGCTCGACCTCGTCGTCGACCTCGATCTTGAGGAGGGCCTCCTCCAGAGCTTCCACCGAACCGGCGTTGTCGCCCTTGAGGATGAGGTTGAGGGTGCTGGTCTCCTTGAGGACCTTGTCGAGGTCCTCCAGGGACACGCGCTTGCGCGTCTTCGCGGCCATCGCGTTACGACGACGAGCATCGCGCTGGTCAGCGATCTGGCGGGCCACTCGATCATCCTCGACGACCAGGAGGTTGTCACCCGGGCCGGGCACGCCGTTGAGACCCTGCATCTGCACGGGGCGCGACGGGCCGGCTTCCTGGACATCCTCGCCGTACTCGTCCACCATGCGGCGGACGCGGCCATAGGTGTCACCCACGACGATGGAATCACCGACGCGGAGGGTACCGCGCTGGACGATGACCGTGGCGACGGGGCCGCGGCCACGATCGAGGTGGGATTCGATGGCGATACCCTGGGCGTCCATGTCCGGGTTCGCGACGAGGTCCAGGGAGGCATCGGCGGTGAGGGTGACGGCCTCGAGAAGGCCATCGATGTTGATGCCCTTCTTCGCCGAGATGTCGACGAACATCGTGTCGCCGCCGTACTCCTCGGGCACGAGACCGTACTCGGTGAGCTGGCCGCGGATCTTGTCCGGCTGAGCCTCCGGCTTATCGATCTTGTTCACGGCCACGACGATCGGCACATCCGCCGCCTTGGCGTGGTTGATCGCCTCGACGGTCTGCGGCATGACGCCGTCGTCGGCGGCGACCACGAGCACGGCGATGTCCGTGGACTTCGCACCGCGGGCACGCATGGCGGTGAAGGCCTCGTGACCCGGGGTATCGAGGAAGGTGATCGTCCTTTCCTCATCCTCCACGTTCACCTGCACCTGGTAGGCGCCGATGCCCTGGGTGATGCCGCCAGCCTCGCGACCGCCGACGTTGGTCTTGCGGATCGTGTCGAGCAGGCGGGTCTTACCGTGGTCGACGTGACCCATGACGGTGACCACCGGGGGACGCTTGGCCAGGTCCTCCTCGGTGCCCTCGTCCTCGCCGAATTGCAGGTCGAAGCGCTCGAGGAGCTCGCGGTCCTCATCCTCCGGGGAGACAACTTCCACCTTGTAGTTGATCTCCTCGCCGAGGAGCTGCAACGTCTCATCGGAGACGGAGGCCGTCGCGGTCACCATCTCACCGAGGTTGAACAGCGCCTGCACGAGGGAGGAGGCCTCGCAACCGATCTTCTCCGCGAAGTCAGAGAGCGAGGCACCACGGCGCAGACGCAGGGTCTGGCCGCCGCCATCGGGCAGCCGAACGCCACCAATGACGTTCGGAGCCTTCATGGACTCGTACTCATTCCGCTTCTGCCGCTTCGACTTGCGGCCCTTACGCGGAGCGCCACCGGGCCGCCCGAACGCGCCCGCGGTACCACCGCGACGGCCACCCCGGCCGCCGCCACCAGGACGGCCGCCAAAGCGCGGGCCGCCCGGGCCACCACCGCGGTTGTTGCGCCCGCGTCCGCCGGCAGCGGACTTCGAGGGCATCTGCCGCGGGCTCGGGTGCGCCGGCATCATCGCCGGGCTCGGCCGACGGCCGCCGCCCTGCTTCGGGCTCTCCTGGGAGTGCCCACCCTGCTGCTGACGCTGCTGGGAACGGCCACCACCCGGACGCGGCGGGTTCTGCTTCCGGTTGCCACCGTGGCCACCGGGACGCGGGGTCGCCCGGCCACCGCCGGGACGCGGCGCGGGACGCTCGCTGGAGCTGTTCGTGGAGAACGGGTTGTTCGCCACCCGCGGGGCGCGACCACCGGGCTTGGGGCCCGGCTTCGGGCCGGGCTTCGGGCCCGGCTTAGCGGACTTCTTGTCCTGCTGCTGGCTCTTCTGGGCAGACTCGCCCTGGGCTCCGGCGCCGGGCTTCGGTGCGGCGGCACCGGGCTTGGCCTGCGGCTTCGGGCCCGGCTTCGGCGCGCCAGCACCGGCACCCGCACCTGGCTTCGCCTTCGCGGAACCGGCGCCCGGCTTGGGCGCAGCGGCACCGGTACCGGCACCGGGCTTGGCCTGCGGCTTCGGGCCCGGCTTCGGCGCGCCAGCACCGGCACCCGGCTTGGCCTTCGCCGAACCGGCGCCCGGCTTGGGCGCAGCGGGCTTGGCGGCAGCCTTCGCCTCTGCCTCCGCGGGCCCGTTCTTCTTTTCGTAGTAGGCGCGCATCTTCTTCACCACCGGCGGTTCGATGGTGGAGGATGCGGTCTTAACGAACTCGCCCTGCTCCTTCAGGGTCGCCAGCAGTTCCTTGCTGGGGATTCCCAGTTGCTTAGCGAGTTCATGAACACGAAGCTTTCCTGGCACTTCTCTCCTCTGTGGTTAACCCAGGAGACGAAGGCCAGGGCGCGCTGACCTCCGACCCTAGGTGTGGTCGTTGACGTTCATCGCTGATGCTTCATCGTGCGCTCATCAGTGTTCGGTCTTCCTTTGTTCGCTCGTGGCCTCGTCGATAAAGGCCGTGATTGCGGAGGCGTCCACCCTGCCGGACACGCGCAGTGCCCGTCCCCATGCCCTCTTCTTCTCAGCTTGAGCACAAGCCTGAGGAGTGGGGGTGATCCACGCTCCCCTCCCGGGGAGTCGACGCCGTGGATCGGGGAGAAGATGACCCGGCCGAGTAGGATCCTGGACCACTCTGAGGAGCTGGTCCACGCTCTTCTTCTGCCGGGTAGCAATACAGGTTCGACATGGCATGTGCGTTGTTGCTCGTGCCATGTCACCTCCTCATCCGCGTGCGTTCTGGTACCCCAAACACAGGCCGGGGCACCAGGCCGGTCATTCATATTACGCGATAAGGAAGAAAAAGGAGAATTAGGCCCCAGTATCCGCGTCGGAGTGAATGTCAATCTTCCATCCGGTCAGACGCGCCGCGAGGCGGGCATTTTGACCCTCCCGGCCGATCGCCAGGGACAGCTGATAATCCGGAACGGTGACGCGTGCGGTTTGGGCGTCGGCGTCGATAATCTCGACGTTCACTACCTTCGACGGCGCCAGCGCGTTGCCCACGTACACCGCGGGGTCCTCGGACCAGGAGATGATGTCGATCTTCTCGCCGCTCAGTTCCTTCATGATGCTGCTCACGCGCTGCCCGCGCGGTCCGATGCACGCGCCCTTCGCGTTGAGGCCCTTCGCCTTCGCGTGGACGGCCACCTTGGAGCGGTGCCCCGCCTCGCGGGCGATCCCGAGGATCTCCACCGAGCCCTCGGCCACCTCCGGAACCTCAAGTTCGAAGAGCCCCCGGACAAGCTCGGGATGGGTGCGCGAGAGATTGATGGTCACCTGGCGATTCCCGCGGTTCACGCCGACGACGAACGCCTTGATGCGATCACCATGCTCGAGTTTCTCGCCCGGAATCTGCTCGGCGGGCAGGATGATGCCGTCCTGGGGCTCGGCCTCCGTGCCGATGGCCACGACGACGATCCCCCGCTCATTGGCCCGGGCGTCCCGCTGGACAACCCCGGACACGATCCGCCCCTCGTAGGAGGTATAAGCCTCGTAGACGCGACCGGCCTCAGCCTGCTTGAGTTTCTGGACGATCGCCTGGCGCACGGCCAGGGCGCCGACCCGGCCGAATCCCTGCGGGGTGTCGTCGTACTCGCTGATGACTTCGCCGTCCTCGTCGAGCTCACTGACGATGACAGCAACGTCCCCGGTCTCCCCGTCGATGTCGACGCGGGCGCGCGTCTCGTGCTCAGAGGGCTCCGAGACCCGGAAGTCCTGATAGGCATGGAGTAACGCGCCGGCGATCGTCGGGAGCAACTCCTCCACGGGAATCCCCCGCTCCTTTTCAATAGCCTCCAGCGCGTGAAGATCAATATTCACTTGTCGTGTCCTTGCCTTTCTTCGGCGTCGTCAAATGAGAGAGCGCACAATTCGCGCTCAGCTTCAGGAATATGAGCGAACTCAATTTCTACCACCCCGGGCCGGGAGGGCGCCACTTCCATCATGCGGATGCTCGGCTTCTTCTCCCGGCTCACGAGCACCACTCGTGCCTGGCCGTCCTCCTCCTTGAGGTCGCCGATGCGCCAGGTACTCGTCCTCCCCTCTTCCTCAATACGGACGGCGCGGTAGCGGTGCCGCCGCCAGTGGCGAGGGAGGGTGAGCGGAAAATCGACCCCCGGGGTGGTGACCTCCAGGGTGTACCCGGGGCCGAAGTTCATCTCCCCGGCCTCCTCCTTGTCATCAAGCAGCTGGGAGAGCTCGCGGCTCAACGCCTCCAGATCATCGGAGCCGGGAGCGGTATCGGCGCCGACCGCGATCGCCACCACCGACTTCTTCCCCGCTCGATGGACGCGGACGTACTCAACGTCCATCCCATAGGAGGACACGGTGGGGCTCACGCACTGCTCAATCTCATCGTGTGTCGGAAAGGCCATGGCAACCAGCCTAACCACTCGGCCGGCGCGTAACATACCCGGTGTGCCGAGATCGACGATGACGCCCCTGCTCCCCCGACGCTGCGCTGTCCTCCTCCTCTGCGGAGCGAGCGTGTGCGCCAGCTCCTGCAGCGTCCTCGGGCCTCACCCGGACGACACGCTCATGACACTCGCCGGGCAGGCTCTTCACGACGGATCGGCCTGGGAGTCCAGCGACCCCACCCTCGCCGCCATGCGGCAGGAACAAGCCGACGAGCTGCTCGCTGACCTCGCCCGCAGCTGCGGCATCTACGAGGACGGCAGCGCGCCCTCGGCGTGCGCCGTGGACCGGGATGAGCTGGCCCGTGACGCGAGTGACCTCGACCCCCGCACCTCCCTGGAGAACCTCATCGACGCCGTCGACGACGCCCCGGAGGACTCCCGCGATCTTCTCAGCCACCTGGCCCTCGATTTCGCCGGGGCGCTGCGCGCCGAGGACCCGGAAGCGGACTCCGGGGAGGGTGCGCCCCGCTTTGGGCAGCCCGGGGCGCTCGGCTCCTCGGATCGTGAGGGGGCGGGCGCGCTCATCGAGGCCGAGTGGGCCACCATCTGGGGGCTGGACTCCGCCCAGGGCTTCGCGGATCCCTCGCAGGAGGAGGCCCTCTCCCGCAGCTCCCAGTGCCACCGAGATGCCGCCGCCGGGATCCGCCACGCCTTTTCCGAGTCCGAGGAGAAGGCACCCGAGCCCCAGCCGGGCTACCAGATCCCCGCCGAGTCCCTCCCCACCACCTCCACCGCCGCTCAGGGATACATCGCGACCCTCGAGTCCGACTCCCAGCAGCGCTGGAGCGAGGCCATCGCGCAGGCCCACAACGACGAATGGCGACGCTGGCTCACCACCAGCGCCGCCACCTTGCGGGACTGCTCCGCCGCCCAGGACTAAGCGCGGCGGGTCCGATCCGTCTTAGCTCTGCGCCGCCGGGCGCAGGGCGCTCAGGATCTCCTCGACGAGATCCTCCGCCGGCACGTCACGCGTGTCCGCGCCGCGCTCGCGCAACTCAATGACGCCATCGGCATACCGGCGCCCGAAGACCACGGTGTACGGCATACCGAGCAGCTCCGCGTCCTTGAACTTCACGCCGGGGCTGACCTTCGGGCGATCATCAAAGAGGACATCGACGCCCTGCGCGTCGAGCTCCGCCACGAAGCGCTCCGCCGCCGCGCCCGCCTCGGGGTCCTTGTTCGCGACGACGACGTGCACCGGGTACGGGGCCACCTCGACGGGCCAGTTGAGGCCCCGCTCATCGTGGCGCTGCTCCGCGAGGACGGCGAGAAGCCGGGAGACGCCAATGCCATAAGAGCCCATCGTGGGGATGGTGCGCTTGCCGTTCTCGTCGAGAATCTGCACGTCAAAGGCGGTGGTGTACTTCCGACCCAGCTGGAAGATGTGGCCGATCTCGATGCCGCGCTCGAGGGTAAGGGTGCCTTTGCCGTCGGGGGCAGGGTCGCCCTCCTTAATCTCTGCGGCCTCGATGCTGCCATCGGGTTGGAAGTCGCGGCCGCAGACGAGGCCCACCACGTGGCGGTCCTTCTCATCGGCACCGGTGATCCACGCGGTGCCCTCGACCACCCGCGGATCCGCGAGGATGCGCACGCCGTTCTCCGCGAGCGCCCGCGGGCCCACGAATCCCTTGGTGAGGAAGGGGTTCTTCGCGAAGTCCTCATCGCTGGCAAGCTCCACCGTGGCGGGCTCCAGGGAGGCTTCGAGGCGCTTCATGTCCGCCTCGCGGTCACCGGGGATGAGGATGCCGGTGAGCTCCGGCTCCTTCCCCGGCTGCGCCACCTTGACGATGAGGCACTTCAGCGTGTCGCTCAGCTCAGCCGGCCGGCCGTCCACCTCGATGCCATCGCGCTGCATCCACTCGAGCATGGACTCCATGGTGGAGGCACCCGGGGTGTCATAGACCTTCGGCTCCGGCTGGCCCTCGATGGGGCGAGGCGTACCCGGCTGAGTGACGACGGCCTCGACATTAGCCGCGAAGCTTCCATCCGTGCTGCTGACGAACGTGTCCTCCCCCGTCGGGGAGATCGCCAGGAACTCCTCGGAGGCCGAGCCGCCCATCGCCCCGGAGGTCGCCTGGCAGATGGCGTAGTTGACGCCCAGGCGGTCAAAAATCCGCTGATACGCCTGGCGATGCAGGGAATAGGATTCCGCCAGGCCCTCGTCGTTCATGTTGAAGGAGTAGGAGTCCTTCATAATGAACTCCCGGCCGCGCAGGATACCTGCGCGCGGGCGCTCCTCATCCCGGTACTTCGTCTGGATCTGGTACAGGATGACGGGGAAATCCTTGTAGGAGGAGTAGAGATCCTTGACGGTGAGGGTGAAGAGCTCCTCGTGGGTGGGCCCGAGAAGGTAATCAGCCTTCTTGCGATCCTTGAGTCGGAAGAGGGCGTCGCCGTACTCCTCCCACCGATTGGTGGTCTCATAGGGCTCCCGCGGCAGAAGGGCGGGGAAGCTGAGCTCCTGCGCGCCGATCCGGTCCATTTCTTCGCGGACAATGGCTTCAATCTTCTTCAGGGTCTTCCACCCGAGCGGCAACCAGGAGTAGACCCCCGGGGCGACCCTTCGGATATACCCAGCGCGAACGAGCAACTTGTGGCTGGGGACTTCTGCGTCTGCAGGATCTTCACGCAGTGTGCGCAAAAACAGAGTGGACAGGCGGGTAATCATGTGCTGCAGTCTACCGCCTAGGCTTAAGCGCATGCTCATTATCCTCCCCCCTTCGGAGGCGAAGGCCGACGGCGGAGATCTGCCGCCCCTTGATCTCGATCGCCTGCACTTTTCCTCGCTCACTCCGGTGCGTGAGGAGATCATCGAGGATCTCCTCGCCCTCGAGCCGCTCGCCATGCAGCGGGTGCTCAAGCTCTCGGATCGGCTGTGGTCGGAGGTGGAGGCGAACATCGCTCTGCGCGACTCCCCCTGCACTCCCGCGCTGCGCCGCTACACGGGCGTCCTCTACGACGCCCTCGACGCCGAGCACCTCCCTCCCCGTGCCTGGGAGCGCATCCTTCTCAGCTCCGCGATGTTCGGCTTCCTCCACGCGACAGACCCCATCCCCCACTATCGCCTGTCCGGGGGCTCGACGCTCCCCCGGCGCGATGGCGGCACCGCCACGATGAAATCCCGCTGGTCACCGACTCTGAGCGCCGCGGGGGCGGAGCTCCCGGGGCTTATCATCGACGCCCGGTCGGGGGCCTACGCGCAGCTCGGCACCATCCCCGGCGCGCTCACCCTCACGGTGATGAAGGAGAAGCCGGACGGCTCGCGTTCCGTGGTGAGCCACGTGAACAAGAAGTACAAGGGGGTGCTCACCCGCGTCCTGGCGAGCGCCGAGGAGGAGCTGGAGAGCGCGGGGGACGTCGTCGATTATACCGCTGAGCACGGACTTCACATGGAGATCCCGAAGGATGCGCAGCTGCACCTCATCGTCCGGGAGTAGGCGGAGCGCGCGGCGCGGGGGCATCCGTATGCTGGCGGCATGAGCACTCTGCCCCCGCTTCAGCATCATTTCGCCGAGACGTTCCCGGAGCTGTCCGTGCCGTGGCAGGTGCAGGAGGCGCCGGAGCCGCGGCTCGTGGTCCTCAACGAGGGGCTCGCGCGGGAGCTGGGGCTTGATCCGAAATGGCTGCGCGGCCCGGAGGGGATCGCCTTCCTGTGCGGGCGGAACCTCCCCGCGGGGGCGCAGCCCGTGGCCCAGGGCTATTCGGGACACCAATTCGGCCAGCTGAGCCCCCTGCTCGGCGATGGCCGCGCCGTTCTCCTCGGCGAGCTCCCCCACCGCGACGGCCACCTCCGCGACCTCCACGTCAAAGGCGCCGGGCGCACCCCCTTCGCCCGCGGCGGCGACGGCCAGGCAGTTCTCGGCCCCATGCTGCGGGAATACCTCGTCTCCGAAGCGATGCACGCCCTCGGGGTACCGACGACGCGATCCCTCGCCGTCCTCACCACCGGGCTCACGGTCCAGCGGCAGGGGGCGGAACCCGGTGCGATGCTCGTGCGGGTTGCCCGCACTCACCTCCGCGTGGGCACCGTGCAGTACGCGCGTCTTCTCATGGGGCATGGTCGGGCGAGCGAGGATGTGCTGGGGCGGATCGTCGAGGAGGTGGGGCCCGAAGAAAGCCGAGGCAATGCGGGGCTGGACCTCCTCGAGCACGTCATCAGCGTGCAGCTGCGCGCCGTTGCCCAGTGGATGCGGCTGGGGTTTATCCACGGCGTCATGAACACGGACAACACCACGCTGAGCGGAGAAACGATCGACTACGGCCCGTGCGCCTTCATGGATCGCTTCGATCCGGACACGGTGTTTAGTTCCATTGATCGCGCAGGGCGCTATCGTTACCGCAACCAGCCGCTCATCATCGGGTGGAATGCGGCCCGGCTTGGCGAGGCGCTCCTCCCCCTCATCGATCCCTCCCCGGAGACGGCGGCGGCGAGGGCCATGGAGATCGTCGCTGAGGTCCCAGACCGCTACCGCGCAGCGTGGGGCGAGGAGATGGCCAGAGCGCTGGGACTTCCCGCAGGTCCGGAGGCCCTCTCGCTGGCCGATGAGCTGGTGGAGATCATGACGGAGCATCACCTGGACCTCACCGGAACTCTGCGCAGCCTCACTGGGGAGTCCTCCGCCGCGCCCGAGCTCGCGGAGTGGTGGGCCCGGTGGGAGGCGGCGGGGCCAGATCGTGGGCAGCTTGCCCGCGTGAACCCGCTCATCATCCCCCGGAATCACGCCGTTGAGAACGTTCTTCGCGAGGCCCGCGACGGCGACCTCGCCCCCTTCCACGCCCTCCTCGATGCCGTCACCCACCCCTGGGAGCTGCGCTCGCGGCAGGCTCCCTCCGGGTGCGACCGGCCCGGGGACCCCGACGCCCCGCCCTACGTCACGTATTGCGGCACCTAGTGAGCGGCGCTGCCCGGGTGGGGCTCGCCGCCTGCGAGGAAAGAGAACACCCCCGGCTCCTCCGCGATCTGAGACCGCGGTGCCGGGGGTGTCTGGAGGGGTGCTCGGGGCGCTTTAGCGCTCGAGCTTGAGCACCTTCTGGGTGTGATCCCACAGCTCTTCGAAGAGCTTGGGCTCGTTGGAGAGCTTCACACCGTAGGAGGGGAACATCTCCTTGATCTTGGGCGCCCACTCGATGAGGTAACCGCCGAAGCAGCGCTCGAGGAGCTCGAGCATGGCGGAGGGGGCGATGGAGGCACCCGGGGAGGCGCCGAGCAGGCCGGCGATGGTGCCGGCGGAGTTGTTGATGAGCGTCGTACCAAACTCGAGGGAGCCGAAGCGCGGGATCCCGGCGGGCTTAATCACCTGCACGCGCTGGCCGGCGACGATGAGCTCCCAGTCCTCCTTGCGGGCCGTCGGCATGTACTCACGCAGGGAGTCGATGCGGGCATCCATGTCCTTGAGCAGCTCGGTGACGAGGTACTTCGTCAGCCCCATCTCCTGCACGCCCACGCCCAGGTAGGAGGGGATGTTGCCGATCCGCATGGACTTGAAGAGGTCGAGGTTGGAACCGTTCTTGAGGAACTTCGGGGTCCAGCCGGCGTAGGGCCCGAACATGAGGCCCTTCTTCCCGTCGATGATGCGGGTGTCGAGGTGCGGGACGGACATCGGCGGGGCGCCCACGGAGGCCTTGCCGTAGACCTTAGCCGCGTGCTGCTCCACCAGCTCCGGGTTGGTGCAGCGCAGCCACTCGCCGGAGACCGGGAAGCCGGCGTAGCCCTTGATCTCCGCGATGCCGGACTTCTGCAGCAGCGGCAGCGCCTGTCCACCGGCGCCCACGAACACGAAGTTCGCGATGATCGACTGGGACTCGCCCGTGTGGAGGTTCTTGGCGGTCACCTTCCACTTGTCACCCTGGGCGGTGATGTTGGTGACCTCGTGCCCGTAGCGGACCTCGGTGCCCTGCTTCTTGGCAGCGTCGATGAACTGGCGAGTCTGGGCGCCGAAGTTCACGTCCGTGCCGTTGCCGAACCAGGAGATGGCGACGCGGTCGCCCGCGGCACGGCCCTTCCCCATGAGGGGGAGCATCTCATCGAAGGTCGCCCGATCATCGCTGAACTGCATGTCGGGGAAGAGCGGAAGCGGACGCAGGGCCTCGTAGCGACGGCGGAGGTAGCGGACCTGGTCCTCGCCATTGGCGAAGGAGACGTGCGGCACCGGGTTGATGAACTCGCTAGGATCACCCAGCACACCGCTTTCCACCTGGTGGGACCAGAACTGGCGAGAAAGCTGGAACTTCTCGTTGATATTGACGGCCTTGGCGGTATCCACCTTGCCGTGGTTCTCGGGAGTGTAGTTCAACTCGCACAGGGCGGAGTGGCCGGTTCCCGCATTGTTCCACGGGGAGGAGGACTCCTCCGCCGGAGCGTCACACCGCTCAAAAAGTACCTGGGTCCAGGACGGTTCCAGTTCGCGGAAAATCGCGCCCAGGGTGGCGCTCATGATGCCGGCGCCGATGAGGGCGATGTCCACCTCGCCCATCAAAGCCGAGCTTTTCCCACTGTTAATTCGAGCCACGAAGATCTACCCCTTAGGAGAGTTGCGTCGTTTCTTTGCCCATTTACTCTACTCCCCTCCCCCATGTTTGAGATCAATAAGACCCCTAACAGGGGAACGCGCCCCAACTTCCACCCCCGCTCATTCCCCCCTACACTGGGACAACATGACATCTGCACACCCCGAGTGGCCCGATTGGGAATCGGACATCCTCGGCACCCCCTACCAGTCGCTCACCCTCCCCCTAGGGGAGGATCCCGACAGCGAGAGCGACGTCTGCTGCACCGTCGTGCGCTATCACCCCGCCGACGCAGCCGCCCCCGAGTGGGAGCAGCGCCCGGCGCTCCTCTGGGTTCATGGAATGACGGACTACTTCTTCCAGACCCACGTGGCCGAGTTCTTCCACGAGCACGGCTTCGCGTTCTACGCGGTGGATCTTCGCAAGTGCGGCCGGAGCCACCGCCCTGGCCAGCGCTGGCACTACACCACTGACCTCGAGTACTACTTCCCCGACCTCGACGCCGCCGTGGACGCCCTCCGCGGCGCCGGCCACGAGCACATCATCCCCCTCGCCCACTCGACGGGCGGCCTCATCGTTCCGCTCTGGCTGAGCGCGCTTGCCACCCGGGGCGATGAGCGCCACGCGCACATCTCCGCCCTGGTGCTCAACAGCCCCTGGCTGGACATGATGTATCCCCGCCTCCTCGTCACCCTCGGCACCCCGGTGGCTATCGCCCTCGGGGCCCGCAAGCCGAACATCGAGATCCCCGGCGGGAAGCTCACCTGCTACGGGGAGTCCCTCCACCGCGATTACCACGGAGAATGGGACTATGACCTCGCGCTCAAGCCCCTCGAGGGTCACGACAAATACCTGGGCTGGCTCCGCGCCATTCTCCTCGGCCAGCGGGAGGTACACGCCCACCACGTCGATGTTGGGGTGCCGACGCTCACCCTGTGCTCCTCAACCTCGTGGCTCAACCAGCCCTACTCCGCGGCCGCGGACACGGCGGATACCGTGCTGGATGTGGAGCAGATTCGCCGTCGAGCCCCCTTGCTCGGCCGCGATGTCACCGTGCGAACAATTGACGGCGCCCGCCACGATGTGTTCTGCTCGACGCCGCAGGCGCGCGCCGAGGCCTTCGCCGCCACGCTGCGATGGCTGCACACGACGCTCGACTAGGATCAACATCCAGACACCGCAACTGACCCCTCGACGAGGAACGGATTGAACGTGAGCACAATGCCCGTGGACAAGCATTACTCCCTCATCATCATCGGAACGGGATCGGGGAATTCCATCCCGACCCCGGAGTTTGATGACCAATCCATCGCCATCATCGAAGAGGGGCGCTTCGGCGGGACCTGCCTCAATGTGGGGTGCATCCCCACCAAGATGTATGTCCACGCTGCGGATATCGCCTACGAGACCCGCGAGGGCGGTGCCCTCGGGGTCCACGGCCACGTCGATCGGGTGGACTGGCCGAGCATCGTCGAGCGCGTCTTCCACAAGCGCATCGACCAGATCGCGGAGGGCGGCGAGGCCTACCGCCGCGGCCCGGAGACCCCCAACATCGACGTCTACGACCAGCACGCGCGCTTCATCGGGCCCAAGACCATCGAGACGGGCCAGGGCGAGGAGCGGCGCGTCATCAGCGGCGACACCATCATCATTGCCGCCGGTTCCCGCCCCCAGGTCCTCCCCGTCATCGCCGAGTCCGGCGTCACCTATCACACCAGCGAGGACATCATGCGGCTGCCCGAGCAGCCCTCCTCCCTCATCATCATGGGCGGCGGATACATTGCCCTCGAGTTCGCGCACGTCTTCGACGCGCTCGGCACGAAGGTGACCATTGTGAACCGCTCCGAGCAGCTTCTGCGCACCGTGGACCAGGATGTGTCCCAGCGCATCAATGAGATCATCGCGCAGCGCTACGACATGCGCACCGGCGTGGAGGTTTCCGCTGCGCGCGACGTCGAGGACGGCGTCGAGCTCACCCTCGACGACGGCAGCACGGTCCGCGCGGAGGCGCTGCTCGTGGCCACCGGCCGCATCCCCAACGGCGACCTGCTCGGCGCCGAGGCCGCGGGCATCGATCTCCATGAGGATGGGCGGCGGATCGTCGTCGACGACTATGGCCGCACGAGCGCCGACGGCGTGTGGGCCCTCGGCGATGTCTCCTCCCCCTACCTCCTCAAGCACGTGGCTAACGCCGAGATGCGGGCCGTGCGCCACAACGTCCTCCACCCGGAGGACCTGCGCCCCATGCCGCACACGCACGTCCCGGCGGCCATTTTTACCCACCCGCAGATCGCCACCGTCGGACTCACCGAGGACGAGGCCCGGGAGAAGGGGCTCGATATCACGGTGAAGATCCAGAACTACGGGGACGTCGCCTATGGCTGGGCCATGGAGGACACCACGGGGTTCGTCAAGCTCATCGCGGACCGCTCGACGGGCAAGCTGCTGGGCGCCCACCTCATTGGGCCCCAGGCTTCCACGCTGATCCAGCAGCTCATCACCCTCATGGTCTTTGACATCGACGTTCGGGATGCAGCCACCTCGCAGTACTGGATCCACCCCGCCCTCCCCGAGGTCATCGAAAACGCCCTCCTGGGCCTGGAGTTCTAGGCGATGGCCGTTGCCACGAGCACGCGCCAGCGACCGCCAGCTGCCGCCGCGCGGCGCCGACGCCTCATCGCCTCCCTCACCTCGCTCGCCACGGGGCTCTGCCTCATCCTCGCCTCTCTCGGCCCCAGCCTCACGAAGGCCCATGTGCTCGCGATTCCCCTCGCCGGGGTGCTCTGCTGCACAGCCTTCTTGAACGCCCAGGGGCTCTTCCGGGAGCACGTCGACGGCCACTCCCGTGCCGGGAGCATCTTCTCCGGCATCGGCGGTCTGCTCATCCTGGGGGTCGGGGCGCTTCACGCAGCCGCGGTGTGGGTGGCCGGCGGACAGCTCAATGGGGCACTCATCACGGCGTCCTCCGTGGTAGTGCCCCTGGCCGGCCTCTGTTGTCTGGCCGGCGGTGTCCTTCACCTCCCGGGCCGTGGGCCCCGGGAGGATGCCCCGCGGTCTAGGACTCGTCGGGAATGGTGAGGATTTCGTTGCCGTCCTCGGTGATGACGATGGTGTGCTCGAACTGGGCGGAGAACTTGTAATCCGTGTTCTGCACGGTCCAGTCGTTGTCCCAGATGGTGTAGTCCAGCCCACCGAGGTTAATCATGGGCTCGATGGTGAGCGTCATCCCGGGTTCGAGGATGTCCCGGTAGGCCATGGAGTCATAGTGAAGGACCACGAGCCCGTTGTGGAAGGTGGGCCCCACGCCGTGTCCGGTGAAGTCGCGGACAACGGTATAGCCGAAGCGGTGGGCATAGGACTCGATGACGCGCCCGATGACGTTGATCTCACGCCCCGGCTTGGCCACCTTGATGCCCCGCATCATCGCCTCGCGCGTCCGCTCGACGAGGAGCCGGTGCTCCTCGCTCACGTTGCCGGCCAGGAACGTGGCGTTCGTGTCACCATGCACGCCGTTCTTGTAGGCCGTCACATCGATATTGACGATGTCTCCATCCTCAATCACCGTGGTGTCCGGAATCCCGTGGCACACGATCTCATTGAGGGACACGCAACACGACTTGGGGAAACCCCGATAGCCGAGCGTCGAGGGATAGGCGCCGTGGTCACACATGTACTCGTGGGCCACCCGATCAATCTCATCGGTCGTCACACCAGGCTTCACCGCGGCACCGGCCGCAGCCAGGGCATTCGCCGCGATGCGCGAGGCCTCACGCATCTTCTCAATCGTTTCCGGCGTCTGCACATACGGTTCGCCGACGTTCTCCTGGACCGAGTCCTTCCAGGCGTACTCCGGCCTCTCAATGCTCTCAGGGACCTTGCGAATCGGGGTGGGCTTCTCCTGCTTCAATGGCGCACGTTCTGACATGGTGGCCATCGTAGTCCCCTACTCGGCTGGCGCGTCTAGCAGCCGGAAGAACTCGTCGGTGACCGCCACCGAGGACTCCGATCCTCCGCCGCGGACCACCAGCGTCGCGAAGGCCAGATCATCCCGGTACCCGGCGAACCACGCGTGCGACCCGCCGTCGAACTCCGCCTCGCCCGTCTTGGCGTAGATCTCGCCGCCGGCTTTCATCCCGGTCGCCGTTCCGTGGGTGACGACGGCCCGCATGAGCGGCCTGAGACCGTCGATGACGTGCTGCGAGGGCGCATCCGCGCCGTTTTTCACCTCAGTCTGGTGGCCCTGGATGAGCACGGGTGTGGGCGTGTGCCCCGCCGCCGCGGTGGCCGCAACGAGCGCCACGCCGAAGGGGCTCACGAGGTCATCCCCCTGGCCATAGCCGGCATCGGTGCGGGCGAGCTCATCCTCCCCCTTGGGGATGCTCCCGGTCAGCGTGTCCAGGCCGGGGATCTCATAGTCCACCCCGATCCCGAACTTCCTCCCCTCCTCCTGCAGCTCAGAGGGCGCAAGCCGGCTGGAGATGTCCGCGAAGGTCGTGTTACAGGAGCGGGCAAAGGCCGTCTGTAGCGGCACCGTCCCCAGCCCGAAGCCCGCGTAGTTCGTCACCACGCGTGTCCCAATGTCCATGGTGGACGGGCAGGGCACGGAAGCGCCCGGGCCCAGGCCCTGGTGCTCGATGCCGGCGCTCGCCGTGATGATCTTGAACACCGAGCCGGGCGGGTACTGCCCCATGAGTGCCAGGTCCCCGTGCTTATCCGCCTCCGGGGTCTGCGCGACGGCGAGGATCTCCCCCGTCGACGGCCGGATGACCACCATCATCGCCTCCATCGAGGAGCGCGTGTTCACCGCCGCCTGGGCGGCATTTTGCACCTTGTGGTCGAGGCTCACCCGGATGGCGGGGGCGGGCTGCGGGGCGTGGTAATCCACGTCGGTGTAGGCCGCCCCCTCGGCGGACACCGTCGAGACCTTCCACCCATTATTGCCCTGCACATCATCCGCCACGATGCGATTGACCCGCGCCATGATGTCCGGGGCAAACTCCGGATCCTTGTTGATCATCGCGGCTTCCTCATTGATCCGCACCGCCGGCTGGGCGCTCACGGCCGTGCGCAGCTGTGCCCCGAAACGATCCGCCACAAGGGCCACCGAATAGGAGCCCGTGTGCTTCGCCAGCTCCCCCTTGAGCTCCTCCGCCGACACCGTGGGCTGGTGAGCATCCTCCCGGTGGATCGCGTCGAGGGTCCGGGAGATCGTGTACGCCACCGAGCGGCGCTGCTCATCCGTGGCCAGCTGATCCGTGTCGACGACAACCCTATGCTGCCTCCCCGGGACGAGCACCGACGCCCCGTCCGAGGTGATGACGCTCGCGGGCTCCGCCGCGACGGAGCGCAGCTCAAGGTGCTGGTGCGCGGCGAGCTGCGGGTGAATCATGCTGGGACGCCAGCGCACGGTCCACTCCCCATCGGAGAGGGTGAGCAGCATTTCCGTGTCATAGGAGAGCTCCCGCTCGCGGGGAAGGATCCAGCGCAGGTGATAGTGCGCCGTCGCGACATTCTCCCGGACGTCGATATCTGTCAGATTGGTCTCGAGACCCTCCGCCTGGAGACCGTCGAAGCTGCGGCGGATGATGTCCTCCGCCGCCTCCGACTGATCGATGTACTGGCCCGCATCCTCGGGCTTATCGGCCGCGAGCGCCTCGAGCACGGCCGTGGCGACTGGCTCCGGGTCATTCGGACGAGGCGTGCACGCGACAAGGCTCGTGGCCCCCAGAGCCGCGCTCAGCACGATGGATGCAAGCCTTTTCATGCACGGAAGAGTAACACCGCGCACGAGACGCCCCCGGGAGGCGCACCCCAGCCCCCAATCGTCTAGCGTGTAACCTTGACCGACGGCGAGACGCCGTCTTCTTCTTCCCAGCCTTCTTCCTCGGCGATGCGCATGGCCTCGTCGATGAGGGTCTCGACGATCTGGGATTCTGGCACGGTCTTGATGACCTCGCCCTTCACGAAGATCTGCCCCTTGCCGTTGCCCGAGGCGACGCCCAGGTCAGCATCGCGGGCCTCACCCGGCCCATTGACCACGCAGCCCATGACGGCGACGCGCAGTGGGAACTTCATCCCCTCGAGCCCGGCCGTCACCTCGTTGGCGAGGGTGTACACATCCACCTGCGCCCGGCCGCAGGAGGGGCAGGAGACAATCTCGAGCTTCCGCGGGCGGAGGTTGAGCGACTGGAGGATCTGGTCCCCCACCTTGATCTCCTCCACCGGGTCCGCCGAGAGGGAGACGCGGATCGTATCCCCGATACCAGAGCCCAGCAGCCAACCGAAAGCGACGGCCGACTTGATGGTCCCCTGGAAGGCCGGGCCGGCCTCCGTAACACCGAGGTGTAGCGGATAGTCCGTCTTCGCAGCGAGCTGACGATAGGCCTCCACCATCACCACTGGGTCATTGTGCTTCACCGAGATGGCGATGTCCCCGTACCCGTGCTCCTCGAAGAGGGAGGCCTCCCACATCGCCGACTCGACGAGCGCCTCCGGGGTGGCCTTGCCGTACTTCTCCAGCAGCCGCTTATCGAGGGAACCCGCGTTCACGCCGATACGGATGGGGATGCCGGCATCGCCGGCCGCCTTGGCCACTTCCTTCACGCGGCCATCGAATTCCCGGATGTTCCCCGGGTTCACGCGAACTGCGGCACAGCCGGCGTCGATGGCCTTGAAGATGTACTTCGGTTGGAAGTGAATGTCGGCGATCACCGGGATGGGAGACTTTGCCGCGATGGCGGGCAGCGCGTCGGCGTCCACCGTCTTGGGGCAGGCCACACGGACAATATCGCAGCCCGTCGCCGTCAGCTGCGCAATCTGCTGGAGCGTGGCGTTGATGTCATGAGTCTTCGTCGTGGTCATTGACTGGACCGACACGGGATAATCCGAGCCGACCCCCACAGAGCCCACCATGAGCTGGCGAGTTTTCCGCCGAGGGGCCAGGGTTGGCGGCGGGGCGTCCGGAAGTCCAAGTCCAATGGGTTGAGACACGATGTTTTTCAATCTCCTCTAGACAGCGTATGCGGAGCAACGGTCACCGCGAAGAAAATTCTACACCCCGAAGCGCCCCTCTCAGCCGAAGAGCCGAACCGGGTTGACGACGTCCGCCACGATGACCACCACGCCCAGGCTGACCAGCAGCGCGGCGATCGTCATCGTGAGCGGCATGAGGCGCGTGTAGTCCGCCGGCCCGAGCGCGGGAAGGCCCCGCATCCGCCGCACCCCGTCGCGCAGCTTCTCCCACAGCACGACGGCGATGTGCCCGCCGTCGAGCGGCGGCAGCGGCACGAGGTTAAAGAGGGCGAGGAAGAAATTGAGGTTGGCGAGCATCATCCAGAACATCGTCCACATGCTGCGCTCGGCCATTTCCCCGCCCACGCGCGAGGCTCCCACCACGCTCATGGGGCTATCGACGGCCCGCTCCGCGCCGAAGATCGAGGCCACCACGCCAGGCACCTTCCCGGGGAGGGAGAGGAGCCCCTTCACCGTGGCGTCGAAGAACTGCCCCGAAAAGCGGAGGGCGGGGCCGATGCCCTCGATCGGCCCGTACTTCTTCACGGCATCGGGCCCGGTGCCGCCGGTGAGGCCGATGGCCCCCACCTCGCGGAGGGTGCCGTCAGCGTCGAGGCGCTGCACGCTCTGGACGTCGATGTGGAGGGTGAGCGGCTGGCCGTTTCGTTCCACCTCGACGCTCACCCGCTCCCCGGGGTGGGCCATGACGATGTCCCGCACCTGGCCGAAGCTGGTGATCTGCTGCCCTTCCACCACGCGCACGCGATCCCCTGGCTGGATCCCGGCCGCGGCCGCCGGCCCCTCACCGCTACAGCGAGCGAGGCTGCCATCGGGGAGCTGGTCCGCGGCGCAGACCGTCTCGAGGGCGACCGGCGCGGGATCGGCATCCGGATTCGGCAGACCGTTACTCAAGCCCACCCCATAGATAATGATGAAGCCGATGAGGACGTTCATGATCACCCCGCCGAGCAGCACGATAATCCGCTGCCACCAGGGTTTATTCACCATCGCGTGCGGGGCTTCCTCCGCCGTGACCTCATCCTGGGCCGTCATGCCCGCGATCTCGCAGAAGCCCCCCAGCGGGACAGCCTTGAGCCCGTATTCCGTCGTGCCCCGCCGGAAGGACCAGACCCGCGGCCCGAATCCGATGAAGTATCGACGGACCCTCATGCCGCAGGCGCGCGCCGCCGTGAGGTGGCCCCACTCGTGGAGAGCAATGGTCACCGCGATACCGAGAGCAAAAAGGAGAACTCCCAGGATGTACGCTCCCACGTGTTCCTACCTCTCATTCCTCGACGTGCGTCGCCCGATCTCCTCCTGCGCGAGGGCCCGGGCGGCCTTCTCCGCCTCAAGAACCACTCGGACGTCCCCGGCGCCGCCCTCGGTCTCGGTGGCGAAGCCGGGCGCCGTCGCCGCTGAGGAGTTCATCACATCGGCAACGATATCGACGATCTCCGGGAAGTGAATGACCCCCTCGAGGAAGGCGGCCGCGGCCTCCTCGTTGGCCGCATTGTAGATGGCCGGCAGCACGCCGCCCTGCCGGACGGCCGTGCGGGCGAGCTCCACCGCGGGAAAGGCCTCGTTGTCCACCGGGGCGAAGGTCCACGTGTGAGACTCGGCGAAGTCGAGCCGGGGCTGCACATCCGGGACGCGCTCCGGCCACGCCAGGGCATGCGAGATCGGCATGAGCATCGAGGGCGGAGAGGCCTGGGCGATGGTCGCTCCATCAGCGAAGGTCACCATGGAGTGAACGATCGACTGCGGGTGCACCGTCACCTCGATCATGTCCGGGTCAATATCGAAGAGCAGCGTGGCCTCGATGAGCTCCAAGCCCTTGTTCACCAGGGTGGCGGAGTTCAGCGTGTTCATCTGCCCCATCGACCACGTGGGATGCGCCGCCGCCTGGGCCGGCGTGACATCCCACATGTCCTCGCGGCTCCACCCGCGGAAGGGCCCGCCCGACGCGGTGAGCACGAAGCGGCGGATATCCTTCGCCGAACCCGCCCGGAGGCACTGGGCCATCGCCGAGTGCTCCGAGTCCACGGGGACAATCTGCCCCGGCCGCGCCCGGCCGGTCACCAGACGGCCGCCCGCCACGAGGGATTCCTTGTTCGCGAGCGCGAGGGTCGCGCCCTCCTCGATGATCGCCAGCGTTGCGGCCAAACCTAAGGAGCCGACGAGGGCATTGAGCACCGTCTCCGGCGGAGTATCGCTTGCCGCCGCGGCACGGACCAGCTCCGCCGCCGACTGCTCCCCCTCCAGTACTCGGCCGCCCAGCGCCTCGGACACGACGCGCGCAGCCTCCGCATCAGCCACCGCCACCTGCTCAGGCCGAAGATTCCAGCGCCTGGCCTGCTCGACGATGAGCTCCGGGCGCGAGCCGTGCGCTGCGATCCCTACCAGCTCAAAGAGCTCCGGGTGGGCGTCGAGAACCTGGAGCGCCTGGGTGCCAATCGAACCTGTAGATCCAAGGATGAGGATGCGCTTCGTCATTCGTCCATTTTCGCACCCCGGGCGGAGATGGGAAAGTCCGCCGCCCGTCACCCCGAATGCGGGTAAACCAAAAGGATGGTGGCCGCGGAGGATGAGGGGAAACTGAGGGCGCCATGTGTAGGATAAGGAGAGCAAGAGTCCTGTAGCGACATAAGGAGAGAACTGTGGCTGGTTCGCACGAATTGAAGCCGGAAATTCACAACGGGGTATCCACGCTCGATGAGCCTTCCGCCGCCTGGGGGTGGCACGGCCTGAGCCGCACCGCTATTCAGATCGCCGGGTGGATCTCTGTCCTCGTTCTTCTCGCCTACCACTTTGGTAACCACCGCGGTCACGTGGAGACGATCTTCCTCGTCGTCCTCGCTGCCGTGATCGCCCTCGGCCTTCTCATTCACCTGTTCCAGCCGCAGGGCCACCAGGTTCGCACCGTGACCGCCCGCAACAAGCCGGTCGGCCACCAGGAGCCTGAGTGGGCGTACCTCCAGGCCACCCTGCAGGGCCCCTACGCTGAGCTCTCTGATTCTCAGCTCCGCTCCCTCAACATCGAGCCCTCCCGCGTGCAGCACCTGCGCGCCGTGAGCTCCTCCGAGGGCGCGCACGCGCTGCACAGCAAGCACTAAGCTTTCTTTCTCTCCTTGGCGCTCCTCATCGAGCGAACGCCAGCACGCTGAAGCCCCTCCTCCGCACCAGCCGGAGGAGGGGCTTCGCTGTGCGTTCCCGCGAAGCGTTGGAGAGGCTCCACGCTACCGTCGCTCCCCTGTCACCCCCTTGAGGAACCAGAAGCGCCTTAGGCGCTGATCCAGTTCTTCACCTTCTGGTAGATCTCCGCACCACTCTGCTCGTACTTCTTGGCCCCGAGGTTGAGGAAGAGCACGTGCACAGCCAGGGGGACAAGGATGGCGAGCACATAGCCGAGGATGCGCAGCCAGAGCCCCACCTCGACGTTGTACTGCACGACAATGCAGACGATTCCCGGGATGAGCGGGACCCAGCCCGTGAATACGGAGATCAAGGAACTCACCAGTGCCGCCGCCTTGAAGCCGCTGCGGTCGCCCCAGGGGCTCGTGCCGGGCTTGGACATGGCGAAGGGATTGTAAGTGCTGAGCAGGAACCCAATCCCGATCGAAGACAGTGCCGCCCCGAGGCCGAAGGTCATGCTGGCCCAGAACCAGAACCACGTCGAGTCATCGGAGTGACCCGTCACGATGAAGAGGAGGACGCTTGCCACGCTCATCAGCACGACCGCGACGATCTCCAACAGGTACAAGGGGAAAGCCCGGCCCAGGAGCAGCGCCCGCGAGGAGACCCCAGAGCTGAGGTAGAGCCCCGTGCCGGGCCCGTCGAGACCGAAGACGTTGGCAGACTGGCTCGCGAGAATCAGCGCAAAGAAGCAGGTGTATATCACGGACATCATGTAGTTGTCCGTGGAGTAGGCCATGTACGCCAAGAAGATCGCGAGGATGGGAAGCATCCACACAAGCGATGCCGTGCGGCTGTCCTTCACAAAACTGCGCACGCCCACCGAACCCACGATGCTCCAGGGCCTCCACTGAAGGCCGGGGAGAAGGAGGGCACGCGGGTTGATCACGGTGCTGTCCACCGTCGATTGGCGTTCCTTCGCTGTTTCTCGCACGAGCGGCTCGGCGATCTGATGGCGCAGCGCCACGGCGATGAACCAGATCAGCACTGCCACCGTCGCCACCGTGATGAGGAGGCACAGGAGTGCCCCCATCAGAGAGCCATGAAGTGTGTGCGCGATGATCCCCGCCGGCGCAGCCAAGGGAGTCCACTGGATGAATCGCCCGAACTCCATGATCCAGTTCTGCGGATTCTCAAGCCGAAGCATAATGTTCGCGGCGAGGATCACCACCAAGAAGATCACCACGCTGTACTTGGCCAGCTTGTCCTTCTGCGCGGAATGATCCGCACCGAAGATGAGCGGGATAAAGCACATCCCCACGATCGTGATGAGGATGGTCCCGATCGCCCCCAGCACCACGGCCACGACCACACTCGCGCTCAGAGTGGGAAGCGCGACGAGCACGCACGCGGAGAACACCACGGTCCACACGATGACGAGGATTCCCCGCGACTGGATGATGCTCCCGCAGAGCGTCGCCACGAGGTAGTCCCGCATGGACAGCGGGAGGGTGGGCGTCTGGCGGGGTTGGACCTGGGCGTCGCCGAGGGGGAAGGTGATCGCGAGCAGCCAGAGGAAGAGTGTCGCAAACCCCAGCGTGCCCGGGATGATGGCCGCGTGGCCCTGGGGATCATCGTGGAGGCCGATGCAGCCCAGGCCAGCAAAGAGCAGCCCCCACAGCCCGTAGAACCACAAGAGGATGTGGCACACGAGGATCGACTTGTTGTTCTTGACAATGCGCCAGCCGACAAGCCGCTGGAGCGCAATGAGCTGTCGCCACTGAGGCCGCGGTTCCCCCGCGATAGCGCGGATGCGTTCACTGGTGGAGGCACCGGCGCCCGACGTCGTTTGTAACTTAGACATGGTCTCGGCCCCCTAGCCAGCCCAGCGATCCCTCCTTGAGCGAGGCCCCGCCCACGAGCTCGACGAAGACGTCGCTGAGGCGGCGGCCGTTGCGGACCTCGTCGACGTGGCCGGCGGTGCGTACGGTGCCGCGGTCGATGATCGCCACGTAGTCGCAGAGCCCCTCGATGAGCTCCATGACGTGCGAACTGATCACCACGGTGCCGCCCGCCCCGACGTAAGCGCGCAGGATGTCCTGGATGAGCTTGCCGGAGACGGGATCCACGGACTCCAGCGGCTCATCGAGGATGAGGACCTCCGGGTTATGGATCATCGCGACGGCAAGCAGGATCTTCTTCGTCATGCCCGCGGAATACTCCCCGATGGGGGTGTCGGCCGCCTCGACCAGTCCCAGTGCGTCGAGGAGCTCTTCGCCGCGGCGGGCGATGGTATCAGGATCCATTCCCCGCAGTCCCCCGGTGAAGGCGAGGATCTCCGGGCCCGAGAGCCGGTCAAAATAGGGGGCGTCGTCGATGAGGAGCCCCATCTTCTGGCGCACCAGCTCGGGTTCTTCCCAGGTGTTGTGGCCCGCGATGTAGGCCTCACCCGCGTCGGGGCGAAGCAGCCCGGTGGCCATGGCCAGGCTCGTTGTCTTCCCCGCGCCGTTGGGACCGACCACCCCGTACAGCGCCCCGCGCGGGATATCGAGGCTCAGGTTGTCGACGGCCACCTTATTCCCGAACACCTTGCGCACGCCACGAAGAGCCAGCGCAACGCTTCGGGGGTCATCGTGAAGCTCAATCATGTCACTGAGTCTATCAGTGAATGACGTTTATCACTCCTTATCTTTATGAGGCGGCCCTATCCTCCGCGGCCAGCTGGCCACACGCAGCGGCGATCTCCTGCCCCCGGGTATCGCGCACGGTGCAGGTGACGCCCTGGGCGGCGACCCGCCGGACGAACTCATCCTGCCGCTCCTTCGGGGAGGCATCCCACTTCGAGCCCGGGGTGGGATTGAGCGGAATGAGGTTGACGTGCGCGAGCGGACCGAGAGCCCTGTGGAGCTTGCGGCCAAGCAGGTCAGCGCGCCACGGGTGATCGTTGATGTCCCGGATGAGGGCATACTCGACGGACACCCGGCGCCCGCTGCGCTCGGCATAGTAGTGCGCGGCCTCGAGGACCTCGCTCACCGACCAGCGATTATTCACCGGGACGAGGGTGTCACGAAGCTCATCGTCCGGGGTGTGGAGGGACACCGCCAGCGTCACCGACAGGTCTTCATCCGCGAGGCGCCGGATAGCTGGCGCCAAGCCGACCGTCGAGACCGTCACGTTGCGCTGGGAAAGACCAAAGCCCCGCGGCGCCGGCTGCGTAATCTGCCGCACTGCTGAGACGACGCGCTTGTAGTTGGCCAGCGGCTCCCCCATCCCCATGAAGACGACGTTGCTCAGGCGACGCCCCTCCGCGTGCATGGTCGCCGCGGCGGCGCGCACCTGATCGACGATCTCCCCGGTGGAGAGGTTGCGGTCGAGCCCGCCCTGGCCCGTCGCACAGAAGGGGCAGGCCATGCCACAGCCGGCCTGCGAGGAAATGCATAGCGTGGCCCGGTCGGGGTAGCGCATGAGCACGGATTCCAGCAGCGTGCCGTCGTGCAGCTTCCACAGCGTCTTTCGGGTCTCGCCATTATCCGTCTCGATGCTGCGCACCGGGGTCATGAGCGTCGGGAAGAGGGCATCTTTCACCTTCTCGCGCTGGGCCGCGGGAAGATCCGTCATGGTGAGCGGGTCAGCTTCATAGCGGGCATAATAATGCCGGGCGATCTGATCCACCCGGAACTTCGGCAGGCCGAGCTCCGCGAGCGCCGCGATGCGCTCCTCCTGGGTGAGATCCGCGAAGTGCTTGGGGGGAAGGCCGCGCTTGGGCGCAGCGAACTGAAGTGCCACTGGTTTAGCCATGATGCTTCTTATCTTTACACGGCCGCTTCTGCGAGAACGAATCCGGAGTGCGTAAGTTAGGAAGCATGACCCAATCTTTTGAGAGCGACGACCGCCGCCCCACCACCGACGAGACCCTCGCATCCTCCCCCGCCGCCGCCTCCGCCCCAACGCCCACCCCGTCCACGGACTCCTCTGCGAAGCCGGCCCCCACCCACTCGAGCACCACTCAGCCGAGCACCTCCGAGACTTCTCGCCGGGAGGTCACGGGCTCGCTGGCCGGCAGCACGTGGGTGGGGCTTATTATCGGCGCGCTGCTGCTCATCGTGCTCATTGTCTTTATCGTGCAGAACCAGCAGCAGGCCACTGTCACGCTCTTTGCCTGGGAGTTCAGTCTCTCGGCGGGCCTTATTTATCTCATCTTCGCGATCTTCGGCGCGCTCATCATGGCGCTCGTGGGTGGAGTTCGGATGCTCCAACTGCGCCGCCAGGTGCGCCAGGTTTCGCGCTAGAGTCCGCTCAGGCTCTCGCTCGGGGGGGCTAGACGGCGCCCGTGGAGTGGATGATCGTGAGGATCAGCCACGTCACCATGGCTGCGGGCAACATGCCGTCGAGTCGATCCATCACCCCGCCGTGGCCCGGCAGGAGGTTCGACATGTCCTTGATCCCCAGCTCCCGCTTGAATTGGGATTCCACCAGGTCCCCCAGCGTCGCACAGACGACAAGGAGAACACCCAGGATGGGACCCATCCACCACAGGTGGTGAAGCAGTAGCGTCACGCAGAGGGTGCCGACGACAATGCCGCCAACCAGCGAGCCCACAAAGCCTTCCCAGGACTTCTTGGGGCTCACCGCGGGGGCCATCGGATGCTTGCCAAAGAGCACCCCGGCCACGTACCCGCCCACGTCCGAGGCCACGACGCACAGCATGAACGTCACGATGTAGAGAGAGCCCCGGGGTGTGGCCCCATCGGCGTCGATCCGGGAGATCATCGCGGCGAAGGCGCCGAACATCGGGATCCAGGTGAGGACGAAGAGCCCCACCGCGGTATCGCGGACATAATTGTGGGGCGCCGAATGCGTGCCGTGGCGGAAGAGCCGCCCGTACATGAGCGCGAGGACGCCGAGGACATAGGCGGCCACCAGGCCTTTCGCCCCGAAGGGCCAGCTCGCCCAGATCATGGCCTCACCGATTACGATGATGAGCGCACGAGGAATCACGAAGCCCTTATCCCTCAGGCGGGTGCAGACCTCCCACATCCCGAGCCCGAGGAAGAAGGCCACGAGCGGGTACCACAGGATGGGAAACACCAGCATGCAGAGAAGGGTGAGCGCACCCAGCCCCACCCCGACACCAATGGCCGATTTCAAGTCCCGTCCTGCCTTGGAGCGGGACGAGGGGGCGTCGCTGGGGTCGGGGTGACGGGTGCGCTCTTTCACGGAGTTCCTTCCAGATGCTGACGATTACACAGCCATGAGTTCTTCTTCTTTTTTGCTCACAACCTCGTCGATCTGGGCCACATACGTCTGGGTGATCTTGTCCAATTCCTTCTCGGCTGCCTGGACCTCGTCCTCGCCGGCGTCGCCGTCCTTCTGGATCTTCTTCAGCTGATCCATGCCCTTGCGGCGGACGTTGCGGATGGCGATTTTGCCGTCCTCACCCTTCGACTTCGCGAGCTTCACCATCTCCCGGCGGCGCTCCTCCGTCAGCTGCGGAACGGTGACGCGCAGCACCTGGCCGTCGTTGGTGGGGTTCACGCCGAGGTCGGAGTTGCGAATCGCGTCCTCGATCTCCCCCATCATGGACATCTCGTAGGGCTTGATGAGCAGCATCCGCGGCTCCGGCACCGAGATCGTGGCCATCTGGTTAATGGGGGTGCGCACGCCGTAGTAGTCGGCGAAAACCCCATTGAACATCGCGGGGTTGGCTCGCCCCGTGCGAATCGTCGTCATCTCCTCGCGGGTGTGCTCGACGGTCGTGGTCATACGCTCTTCCGACTCGAAGAGAATCTCATCAATCATGGCTTGTCCTTCTCCGGGTGTAATGGGGCACTGGGCTTGAGATTATCAGGATTGAACCAGGGTACCGATTCGCTCCCCCGCCACTGCCTTCGCAATGTTGCCGTCAGTGAGCAGGTTGAACACCAGAATCGGCATGTTGTTATCCATGCAGAGGCTGAAGGCCGTCGCATCCGCCACCTTGAGCCCCTTCTCGATGACCTCGCGGGGGGTGATCTCCTCGAAGAATTCCGCGTCGGGATTCGTGCGCGGGTCATCGCTGTACACCCCGTCGACGGCCTTCGCCATGAGGAGAACCTCGCAGCCGATCTCCAGCGCGCGCTGGGCGGCCGTCGTGTCCGTCGAGAAGAAGGGCATCCCCATGCCGGCACCGAAGATCACCACGCGGCCCTTCTCCAGGTGGCGGGAGGCGCGCAGCGGCAGGTAGGGCTCCGCAACCTGGGTCATCTGGATGGCGGTCTGCACGCGGCATTCCACCCCCTCTTGGAGGAGGAAGTCCTGGAGAGCGAGGCAGTTCATCACCGTGCCGAGCATGCCCATGTAGTCCGAGCGCGCCCGGTCCATCCCGCGCTGCTGCAGCTGGGCCCCGCGGAAGAAGTTGCCCCCACCGATGACGACGGCGATCTCCGCGCCCGCACGCGAGACCTCAGCAATCTGGCGGGCGACGTTCTCCACGACGTCGGGGTCAATCCCGACCTGGCCACCGCCAAACATTTCACCCCCCAGCTTCAGCATGACACGCTTGTATCCGGTGTTTCTCGCGCTTTCTGCGGGGGCGTTCACGATGGCCCGTCTCCTTTTCTCGTCGACAATCGTCACGATGCTATCCGCGTACATCCTACCTTTAGCGGATTAGACACCGCACTGAGCGGGTACCTTCTTCTCGTCTTTCTGCCACTGCTCCAGGGCGGAGCGCACAGCATGGGCATAGGCCGTAGCACCCTGGGGCTCGGGGTGGATCTGGTCCTCCCGCAGGAGCCCGTGGTTCGCCTGGGCCACATGGCACCAATCCGCCACGTAGACGTTCTCGTGCTCCTGCGCAGCCGTGCGGACCTCCTCCTGGGCCTCCGCCATATAGCCGCGATCCCCATAGGGCATCACGAGGATGATGGTGCGGTCCTCCCCCAGGCTGTCGATGATCTGGTTGAGCAACTCGGGATCGCCCGCGCCCGACGACGGCCCATTGGTGCCAAAGCTCAGGACCACGAAGGGGTCGAGGGTGCCCTGGCTCTCCATGCCGGAGATGATCCCCGGCGCTGCGGCATAGTGGCGCGAGACCTCACCGTCGACGTAAATCCCGGGGAACTCCGTCATCATGGCGTCCTTCGAGGCGAGGAGCACCGAATCGCCGATCGCGGTGATCTTGTCGCCGGAGGGCATGACGCGCTCCTCCTTCTCCTTCTCCTCTGCCGGGTTGACGGCTTGCTCGGCGGTGCCCTTGTCCTGGGCAGCAGCCGCGAGATCCGCCTCCAGCCGCGTGTGCTGCGGCGCCACGATGAGGCTCACCAGCGTGAGGACCGTGAGAGCCACCGCGCCCCCAGCCCAGCCCCAGCGCTGCGAAGGACCGGCGGGTTCGCCGAAGAACTGGCGGAACACGGCCTGGTAGCCGTATCGACGGAAGGGGGTCTCAATGTGCTTGAAGCTCCACTCGGATAGCAGCATCGAGATGACGAGGCCCAGCAGGCCGCTGATCCACATGACAACGTTCGGGTCGATGTCCGCCGGCCCCAGCCTGCGCACGAGCTCGCGCAGCACGATGACCACCGGCCAGTGCCACAGGTACAAGCTGAAGGAAATGGCGCCGAGGTGGCGGAGGACTCGCCTCTCCCCCACCCACTGCGGGATGGTGTGGCCGCGGACAATCCCCGCCACGACGACCACCGTCGCGATCGACGCCACGAGCAGCCCCCCGCGATACGTCACCGGGGACTGATCCGGCAGCGTGAAGAAGAGCGCGAGGAGCACGAGCATCGCGACGAGCGCCGGAATGCCCCAGGTACGACGCCCCGTCACGACGGGCCAGGAGTCCGCTTCGGGATCGGAGCTGTGCGAGCTCAGCCCCAGCGCCAGGGCCACGCCCAGGAGGAGGCCGAAGGCGTGCGTATCCGTCCCGTAGTAGACGCGGGAGGGATCCTGCTGGGGGTCGTAGAGCAGGAGCATCGCCAGCGCCGAGAGCAGGGCCAGGAGGAGCGGGAAAGCGAGGATGGCGCGTCGAGCCCTCTTCTTCCCCGCCACCTTCATGATGAGAAGGAAGAGGAGCGGCCAGAGGACGTAGAACTGTTCCTCCACGGAGAGGGACCAATAGTGCGCGAAGTACTCGGCGCCCTGGTCTGCGAAGTAGGAGCGGGAGGCGATGATCTGCGCCCAGTTATTGGTGAAGAGGAGCGAGCTGAAGAATTGGCGTGGCAGCCCGACGGCGGCGTCCCCACCACACCAGCCACCAATGGCCGTCATAATGATGAGAACGAAGGTGGCCGCGGGGAAGATCCGTCGGGCGCGGCGCAGCCAGAACTGGCTGAGGCTCACGCGCCCCGTGACGGCCTTCTCCCGGACGAGGAGAGACGTGATGAGGAAGCCCGAGAGGACGAAGAAGACGTCGACGCCAAGGTAACCACCCGGAAGCAGATCCCCAAAGAAGTGGTAGAGGACGACGGCAGCCACCGCGATGCCGCGGATGCCGTCGAGCCCTGGGACCCGGCGGATGCGAGGCCTGGCCCCCGGGCGGGTGGGCTTCTTCGTGCCCTTCGTGGCGGCGATGGTCTGCGGCTGCGCGCGGCGCGGACGCGGGGAGGCCGGGGCGGGGCTGGAGATGGCCGCGTCGGGGCTCGTTTCAGTCTGCGGATCCACCGACGCTGGGGCGGGAGCGGGGAGCTCTTTTCGCTGCGCGCTCGATTGTCCGGGAGGTAAGGCAAGCTGCGGTTTTTCCGGCTGCCAAGGCCCGTTGTGTGGCGCGTCCATTCTGTGAAAAGTCCCCTCGTTCACCTGGTTGTCCTGACACGTCTCGAAAAAGACAGAGACCACCCTACGCGCCCGTGGCGCGGGGTGGTCTCATTAGATAAGGTGTGTCGCACCCAATCGTGAGAGCCGTATTAGTGCTGGCCAACCTCGAAACGGATGAAGCTGGTGAGCTTCACGCCGGCCTCGTCCATGAGCTTCTGGACGGTCTTCTTGTTGTCAGCAACAGAGGGCTGCTCGAGCAGGACGGCGTCCTTGAAGAAGCCGTTGAGACGACCCTCGACGATCTTCGGGATAGCCTTCTCCGGCTTGCCTTCCTCGCGGGTGATCTGCTCGGCGATGTTGCGCTCCTTCTCCAGGACGTCGGCGGGGACGTCCTCGCGGGAGAGGTAGGAGGCCTTCAGCGCGGCCACCTGCATGGCGGCGTTGTGAGCGGCTTCCTTCGCCTGCTCGCCCTCACCCTCGTAGGCGACGAGGACGCCCACGGCCGGGGGAAGGTCAGCGGAACGGTGGTGGAGGTACACGGAGACGTTCTCGCCCTCGATGGTCGCGGCGCGACGCAGCTCGAGCTTCTCGCCGATCTTGGCGGAGAGGGCCTGGATGGCGTCGGCGGCGGTCTGGCCGTCGACCTCCACAGCCTTGAGCTCCTCGGCGGAGTTGGCCTTGGCAGCGGCGGCAGCCTCGGCGATCTTCGCGGCGAAGTCCTTGAACTCGGCGTTCTTGGCGACGAAGTCGGTCTCGGAGTTGACCTCGATCATGGTGTTGCCGGAGACGGCGATGAGCCCCTCAGAGGCGTTGCGCTCGGCGCGCTTGCCCACGTCCTTCGCACCCTTGATACGCAGGACCTCGATGGCCTTCTCGAAGTCACCCTCGGTTTCCTCGAGCGCCTTCTTGCAGTCCAGCATCCCGGAGCCGGTGATCTCACGCAGCTTCTTGACATCTGCAGCGGTGTAGTTCGCCATGAGTTAGTGTGTTCTCCTTCGGTGGGAACAGATGAAGTCTGTACTCTGCCCACCAGCGTTCATCCCCGGCTCGGAACCGGAGCGAACGGGGTGGGCATGATGGACGATGTGTCGAGGCAGAGTCTACTGGGCGTCCTCGGCTTTTTCAGCCTGAGCCTCAGCGTTCTCGACGGCGGCGGCGTCCTTCTCCGCGGTGTCACCGGCAGCTTCCTTGGCGGCAGCCAGCTCGCGCTCCTGGCGAGCCTTGCGGCCCTCCTCCACAGCGGTGGAGATGATGCGGGTGAGCAGGCTGGTGGAGCGGATGGCGTCGTCGTTGCCCGGGATCGGGTAGGTGACCTCGTCGGGGTCGCAGTTGGTGTCGAGGATGGCGACGACCGGGATGCCGAGCTTCTTCGCCTCAGCGACGGCGATGTGCTCCTTGTTGGTGTCGACGACCCAGAGGGCGGAGGGGACCTTGGTCATGTCCGCGATACCGCCGAGGACGCGCTCCAGCTTCTGGCGCTCGCGGGTGAGCATGAGGACTTCCTTCTTGGTGCGGCCCTCGTAGCCGTTCTCCGCGGCATCCATGGCCTGCAGTTCCTTCATGCGGTGCAGACGCTTGGAGACGGTCTGGAAGTTGGTGAGCATACCGCCCAGCCAGCGGTGGTTGACGTAGGGCATCCCGACGCGCTCGGCCTCGGTCTGCACGGCCTCCTGAGCCTGACGCTTGGTGCCGACGAAGAGGATGGTGCCACCGTGGGCGACGGTCTCCTTGACGAACTCGAACGCCTCGTCGATGTAGGTCAGGGTCTGCTGCAGGTCAATGATGTAGATCCCGTTGCGGTCAGTGAAGATGAACCGACGCATCTTCGGGTTCCAACGACGGGTCTGGTGGCCAAAGTGCACACCAGCATCAAGAAGCTCACGCATGGTCACGACTGCCATGGGATACTCCCTCCTTCTCTAGAAATGTGGTTTTCCGACTGTGCAGGTGTTGTGATTTTGCCTGCACCCTAGCGATCGTTGCCTCTCCAGCACCCTCTCCCGACGGGGCAAGGGACCACGCTAGAAACGCTCCCGGAACCGGGCCGACCGCGCGTAGTCAACGCAGCTATCCAGCGCTTTCCGTGGAAGAGCCCAGAATAGTCACATTGCTGGCGGAAATTATAGCGCATTCTGCACGAATCCCCTAATCCATGAAAGGGCGGGGAGCAGCAGTTTTCCACAGGCTGGCGGATCGTTGTCACTATGTTCACTGGCGTCACATTCTCCACAGTTTCGGGGCATTCCGGCTCCTCGCCACTCGACGATCGCAGCCCCGCACCGCAGGATCAGTGCATGAACTCTCGCATCCTCCGCCTGGTAATTTCCGCGCTCTGCTGCATCGGCTTAAGCACGGCAGCTCTCCCGACGGCTGCCGCGTATGTTGATCCCACCACCGGCCGCCCGTCCGCGCGGAAGGTCCTCCGTCCCTTCGACAAGCCGGCGCAGAACTGGCTTCCCGGCCATCGGGGCGTGGACCTCGACGCACCGATCGGCAGCGACATCCTCGCCGCTGAGGACGGGGCCGTCGCCTTCGTGGGCGTGGTGGCCGGCACCCCGACCCTCTCCATCGATCACGCTGACGGCATCCGCACGACCTATCAGCCCGTGCACGCCGTCGTCGAACGCGGAGCGCAGGTGAAAGAAGGCCAGCTCATCGGGAGGCTCGGCCACCCCTTCGATGGCTATCCCGGCCTGCACTGGGGAGCCAAGCGCGGCGAGGACTACCTCAACCCGCTGAGCTTGCTCGACGCGCCCGTCATCAGGCTCAAGCCCGTGGGTGGGCGCGGCGGTAGACCTCTTTAAGGCGCTCGGCATTGACATGGGTATAAATCTGCGTGGTCTGGAGCGAGCTGTGCCCCAGCATGTCCTGGACAATGCGGAGGTCCGCCCCGCCTTCCAGCACGTGCGTCGCCGCGGAGTGACGCAGACCGTGGGGGCTGAGATCCCCAGCCCCATTAGCCTCCGCGGAGCGATGGACGACGCGCCGCACCTGGCGAGGATCAATGCGCTTTCCCCGCACACCAACGAAGAGGGCCTTCTCCCCCGCTTCCGCGAACTCAGCGCGCCCCTCGCGGATCCAGGCATCGAGGGCCTCGGCCGCCGGCTCCCCAAAGGGCACGGTTCTCTCTTTGTTCCCCTTCCCCACCACGCGCGCGGTGCGCTGTTCCAGGCGGACATCACCGAGGTCGAGGCCGCAGAGCTCCGCCACGCGCATGCCCGAGGCATAGAGCAGCTCCAGCATGGCCGTGTCTCTGAGGCGCTCCGGGCCCTCCGGCGAGGGGGTGTGGCTGACGACCTCCTGCGCTTGTGTCTCGTTGAGCACGCGGGGAAGCGCACGATGAGCAGTGGGGTGGGCGAGCCGCGCCGCGACATCCTTGTCGAGGAATCCCTGCTTGACGGCCCAGGTGCTCAGCGCGCGGGCGGCCGCGGTCCGACGGGCGAGAGTCGCGCGGCTCTTGCCGCTGCGCAGGGCGTCGGCGAGCCACGCGCGGAGGACCTCCAGGCTTAAGTCATTGAACGTCTCCGCGAAAGGCAGGAGCGTGCGCAAATCCGAGCAATAGCCGCGCACCGTGGCCGGCGAGCGCCCCTTCACGAGCTTTTCGTACTCCCCGAACTCCTCGATGGCGGGCTCCAGCCGCGCCGCTCCCCGAGATGCAAGCGAGGGCGGTGCCGACCGTTGCTTCGGCACCGCCCTCGTTGTTGACTCACCCATAATGCACAACCTTAGCTTCCGATCAGTCCCGGGGGCCAGGTTCCTCTCTCCTGTACCGCCCGTTCTTCCCTTTCGGTAGTAGTCCGGCGCCCAGCCCGACGCCCAACTACTAAACTTAGGCTTGCCTGTCTCACCCTAGCTGAGGCGGCGGCACTTGGCAAGACCTTTCTCCAACTTTTTCTCGATATCAGAGTTTCCGCAGCGTAGCTGCCCTCTCCGAACGCCGGCCCGGCTACGCCGCGGCCCCCGAGTGGCGGATCCGACGCCACGTGATTCCCTCGCGGCGACACAGCCCCCGCTGCTGCAAGGTCATCAGCGCGTGCACCGTGAGAGCGAGTGGCAAACCCGCCTCGGAGGCCAGGGCTTCCGTCTCCGTCCCCTTGTGTTCGCTCAGCGCATCGAAGACCTTGAGCTCCGCGGGAGAGAGCCGCTGGACCTCGTCGGGGGCGAATTGCAGCTCGTACTGCTGGTCCACGTCGAGCCCGCCCAACGTGCTCAGCAGACTGCGGATGTCTGCGCCGGAGGTGACCAGCTGGGCGTCGCCACGGCGAATCTTGTCATGGCATCCCAGGGAGGCCACGGAGGTGACGGGGCCGGGGACGGCCATCGCCACCCGCCCGAAGGCCTGCGCCCAGGTGAGGGTGCTGAGAGCTCCCGAACGCCAGGCCGCCTCCACGACCACGGTCCCCTGGCTCAACGCCGCGACCAAGCGATTGCGGGTGAGGAATCGGTGCCGCGCCGGCCGGAGCAGCGGCGGGTACTCGCTGACGAGCGCGCCACGCTCGGCGATGGAACGGAACAGCTCAGCATGAGCAGCCGGATAGTTCACCCCCGGGCCGCACGCTGCCACGGCGATGGTTGCGGCCCCGGCCTCCACCGCGCAGCGATGCGCAACCGCATCCGCGCCGAGCGCTCCCCCAGAGACGATCGTCCACTGATGCTGGATCATGTCGCGCACGATCATCCGCGTGGCCTCCGCCCCATAGGCACTGAGCGCCCTCGTCCCGACGACGGCCAGCGCCTGCTGCGTGAGCGTTCTCAAGGATTGACCCTTGACCCACAGGGCGTGCGGGCGCACAGCATCCTCCCGATAGGTTCGCGGGCGGCTGCTGAGTCCCGTCGCGGCATAGCCAAAAGCCACCGTGAATTGCTCCTCCGGCCACTCCTTCGACTGCGCGCTGAGAAGACGGAATCCGTGGCGTTCGGCCTCGTCGAGGTCCTCCCCGGCGCGATCCCAATCCCAGCGGCTCGCGGTCTGTCGGAGGAGCTCCGGGCCCAGCCATTCCTCCCTGTTCTTCACGGCCTGGGCGAGCTCCTCAAGGCTGCGCCCCTGGGCGAGGTGCTCCTGCAGCGGGCGGCTTGGCCCCTCGATGACTCGGGAGAGGTAGGCCCCGGCCAGCTGGTGCTCATCGTGTGTCATTCTTATTCCTTCCCCTCGTGTTCATGCAGGTTCCTTCCCCTCGTGTTCATGCAGGTCAATGGCGCGAGCCATGTGGTCGATGTCAGGGCGGGGAGCCCCGTCGAGATCGCAGAGTGTCCACGCCACGGTGAGCGTGCGGCTCACTCCGCGCTGGGTGAGAGAGCGCTGGGCAAGGTGTGCCCCGAGGAGCGCCATGGCCGGCTCGTCGGCCGGGTGTTCTCGTCGGAGGAGATGCGGGTCCACGTGAGCGTTGAGGCTGACGGGGACCCCGGCGCGAGCCCAACGGTGCGCGGAGCGCTCCCGGGCGGCGGCGACGCGCTCGGCGATCTCCGCGCTCGAGGGGGTTGAGGCCTCGGCGAGGATCTGGCCTCCGCTCCGACTCCGCACGATGATGTCGATGCGATCCCGCAGCGGGCCGGAGAGATTCTGGAGGTAGCGCTGCCGTTCGGTGGCTCGGCACCGGCACTCGGCGAGAGTTTCCGCACCGCATCGGCAGGGGTTGGCGGCGAGGACCAGCTGGCAGCGGGCCGGCAGGACACACTCCCGCCGCGAGCGGATGATCCGGACTTCGCCCTGGTCGAGAGGGGTGCGTAGCGCGTCGAGGATGGCCGCGGGGATCTCCGAGACCTCATCGAGGAAGAGGATCCCATGATGCGCAAGGCTCACCGCCCCGGGCGTCGGGTAGCCCGAGCCACCCCCAAGGAGCGCCGCCCGCGTCACGCTGTGATGGGGAGCGACGAAGGGAGCCCGGCGCACGGGGAGCTCATGCCCTCCCCCGCTGAGGGAGTGGATGATCGTGGCGTCGATGCACTGGGTGGGGGTGAGCGGGGGCAGGATGCTCGGCAAGCGGGCGGCCAGCATGGACTTCCCGGAGCCCGGCGGGCCGATGAGCATGAGGTGGTGCCCGCCCGCAGCAGCCACTTCCGCGGCGTGAACGAGCTCCGGCTGCCCCACCACATCCCGCATGTCCCCGTGCGTGCGGCCTGGCTCTCCCATCGCCCGGGGCCGCGGCGCGCCGAGGTCCCCCACCCCGCAGGCCCAGCGCCAGGCCTCGATGAGGTGATCGGCAAGGAGGATCTCCACGCTGTTCTCACGGAAGAGGGCGGCCTCCTCCTCGTTGGCCTGGGGCAGGATGACGGTGCGCATGCCCTCCTCCTCGGCCCGCCGGAGGGCCGCGAGGACGCCAGGAACGCGGCGGACTCTGCCGTCGAGACCCAATTCTCCGAGGATGAGGGCGCGGGAGAGTCGGCGGTGGACCTCGGTGCTGGGCTGGGCGGCCGCGAGGATGCCAAGGGCCATCGCGAGGTCATAGTGCGCCCCCTTCTTCCGCAGCGAGGCGGGAGACAGGGAAAGCGTGATCTTGGTTTTGGGCCAGCCGAGCTCCGAGTTGATGATGGCGGTTTTCATGCGCTCGCGGGCCTCGCTCACTGCGGTGTCGGCGAGCCCCACAATGTGGACGCCCGGCAGGCCCGCGCCGATGTTGACCTCCACCTCGATGGGCTCGGCGCTCACCCCGAGGAACGCGACGGAGCGGGTGCTAGCAAGCGGCATCGTCCACCCCCTGATAGACGCGGAGGGTGCCATCGACGATGCTCACCACGTCGATGCGCACACTGCCCGCCGGGTTCTCGCTGAGCCAGCGGCTCATCGCTCGGCGCATCTTCACGAGCTTCCACGCCGTCACGGACTCCGCTGCCCCAAAGGCCTCGGAGCTGCGGGTTTTTACCTCGACGAAGACGGTATCCCCCGAGGGCTCCCGGACGATGAGATCGATTTCCCCGACGGGATAGCGGACGTTTCTCTGTAGGATCTGCGCCCCTCGGCGTCGGTACCACCGGGCGGCGGCGTCTTCCCCCTGGGCGGCGAGTGTTCTGCGCTTCTGGCTGGCACGGCGATGGTGATCGGTGGCCATCGTGGTCTCCCCCTGTCTCTCAAGAATTGACTGAGATCAGGGTGCCGTGGCAGGCGGAGACCCACAAGGCCCCCGAACGCGCGAGGGCCGGAACTGTGGAGAACGGAGGTTATCCACAGCCCCGGCGTCGGCCCTCTTGACTCGAGGAGGGAGATGTGCTGCGTTCGCGTTACTCCGGCATCACGAGGTCCGGCTTATCCAGCTCCTCGATGTTGACGTCCTTGTACGTGATGACGCGGACATAGCGGACGAAGCGGGCGGAGCGATACATGTCCCACACCCAGGCATCGGACATCCGCACTTCGTAGTACACGTCGGAGCCGCTCGTGTGCGGGATGAGTTCGACCGCATTGGCCAGGTAGAAACGGCGCTCCGTCTCCACAACATAGGAAAACTGGCTGACGACGTCCCGATACTCCCGGTAGAGAGACAGCTCTACGTCGGCCTCGTAGTTGTCGAGCTCCTCAGCGCTCATGATGCCCCTTTCCTTCCGGCGCGTGGTCACGGCACCACCGCTCGTGCGCGGCGGCCACATTGGAATAACTATATCGGTGTTCGGGGCAGGCGCCGTGGCGGCGCACCGCGTCCATGTGCGCCTTCGTTCCATAACCCTTGTGGCGCTCCAACCCATAGCCCGGGTAGGTGCGGGAGAGCTCCACCATGAGCTCGTCCCTCGCGTGCTTGGCTAAAACGCTCGCCGCGGCAATGCACCGCACGAAGCCATCCCCGCCGATGATGGGCAGCGAGGGGCAGGCCAAACCCGGAACCCGCATGGCATCGGTGAGGACATACCCGGGAGCGAGCTCGAGGGCCGCGACCGCCCGCCGCATGCCGGAGATATTCGCGTGCTGGATCCCCAGGCGATCAATCTCGGCCGCGGGAATGTGGATAATCGACCAGGCCAGCGCCCTGCGCTGGATGATCGGAAAGAGCTGTGCGCGGCGGGCGGGGCTGAGCTTCTTCGAGTCCGTCAGCGCGGCGAGCTCGGGCAGGGAACGGCTCGGCAGGATGCACGCCGCCACCGTGAGCGGGCCGCAGCAAGATCCGCGGCCGGCTTCATCGACGCCCGCCACGGGCCCGAGGAGCGCGCGGTCGAGCGCCACCTCATGCGTGCGGAGATAGGCGAGAGTGCGCACAGGAGTACAGGGGGCCGGGGGTTTAGGAGGCCGAGCTCTGGGCGTCGAGATCCACGGAGGAGACGCCCCCAATCCTTGTGAAGGGGTACACGATGGCCGTCACCTTGCCGCGGATGTTTTCGCGCGGGATGGTGCCCTGGAGCTCATCGCCCATATGGAAGCGGGAGTCGCGGGAATTCGTGCGGTTATCGCCCATCATGAAGTAGTGGCCCTCCGGCACGGTGACCGGCCCGAAATAGGGGCCGCCGCACTCTGCGGAGCCATCGGGCGAGGCCGGGTCGACGGGATACATGGGCGGGTTGAGCACGTAGGAGTCATCCACCTTCTTCCCATCGACCATGATCCCCGGGTCGCCGGGAAGGCAGGACACCGTCTGTCCACCCTTCGCGATAATACGCTTGACCAGGTCATTCTCATCCGGCGCCACGAGCCCCACATAGGAGAGCGCATTCTGCACACCCCGCATCATGGGATTCTCCGAGCGCTGCGAGACAAAGGATTCATCCCAGGACTCCGCCCCCTTGAAGACGACGACGTCCCCCGGCTCAGGATCAGAGAAGTAATAGGAGACCTTCTCCACCGCGATACGGTCCCCCGTGCAGCCGGCGCAGCCGTGGAGGGTCGGCTCCATCGACTGGCTGGGGATGACGTAGAGCCGGCCGATGAAGTTCTGGATGACAAAGATGATCGCCAGAGTCACCACGATGACCACGGGAATCTCGATGTACCACGGCCAGGACGAGGAGTCCTTCGAGGACGAGGGG
This sequence comes from Corynebacterium uropygiale, assembly GCF_021568315.1. GTDB lineage: Bacteria > Actinomycetota > Actinomycetes > Mycobacteriales > Mycobacteriaceae > Corynebacterium > Corynebacterium uropygiale. Next base: position 147,124 of record NZ_JAKGSI010000002.1, on the reverse strand, counting down.
GTGGACGTCGGGGATGTCGATTCTGGTTCAGTCACGCTGCACAGAATAGCAGCAAGGAAAAGGCCCCAGCCTCCCCGAGGGAGAAGCTGGGGCCGCCCACCCGCGCGAGGTGGGGAAAAGAATTAGCGACGCTCCTTGATGCGAGCCGCCTTGCCGCGCAGGTTGCGCAGGTAGTACAGCTTGGCGCGGCGGACCTTACCGCGACGCACAACATCAATGTGGTCAATGTTCGGGGAGTGCACCGGGAAGGTACGCTCGACGCCGATACCGAAGGACACCTTGCGGACGGTGAAGGTCTCGCGGATGCCGCTGCCCTGGCGGCGAATCACGACACCTTTGAAGAGCTGGGTACGGACGTTGGAGCCCTCGATGACCTTGACGTGAACGTCGAGGGTGTCACCGGGACGGAAATCCGGAACGTCATCGCGCAGCTGTGCGGCGTCAACCTTGTCAAGAATGTTCATGAACGATCTTCCTTCACTGAAAGAGGGATAGAGGACCCTGGCGGCACTTCCACTTCGGTGGCGCTCGGCCGGTTCGTATCCGTGACATTGTCGCAGCCAGCGGGCGCTTCGTGGGGCGCACGTGCCCTTCTCGCCGCTGACCAACCTCAGTAGTGTGCCATATTCCCCGCTGGCAGGGCAAATGCTTCGGCGCGTGTCGCGTATCCCTCACCGCGGGATCGCCCGCCGGGCGGGAACGAGGGATAAGTGGCAACGCTTATCATGAGATCTATGCCTAGCCTGACCTCCGCGGGCCCTGCAGGGTCACCGCCTCCCATTCCCCTCGATAGCCCACGTGACCGGGCTTTTCACGCCGCGGTCCTCCTTCTGTGCCTTGTGCGGACGGCCGCGCTGGCCATGGTGTGCGTGGAGCTCGGACGCGGGGTGGGTTCTCTCATCGAGAGCGGGAGGCTTGACCTTCCCCTCACCTCACTGCTGCTGTGGACGATCCTCGCCGCGCTGAGCGACGCCGGGCGGATCCTCGTCGAGAACACAGGAGCGACGGCAGCCCAGGAGGATTATCAGGATCGGCTTCTCCGCCACCTCTTTGCCCTGGGGCCCGCGCGCGTGAGCGCTGAGCGGCGCGGCGGGCTCGTGGCCTTGCTGAGCGACGGGGCCGGGCGAATCGCCACCTACCGGCAGACGTATCTGGCCTCGGCGATCGCGGGCATGTGTTCGCCGATCATCGTGCTCATTGTCATCGGCTTCTGGGGTGACCCGGTGACGTGCGGCTGGCTCTGCCTCGCCCTGCCCGTGCTTCCCCTCATCATGGGGTTGTTCTCCCACGTCACGCGGGGCGTCTCGGCCTCTTCCCGGAAAACGAGGGCACGCCTGGCCGCCCGCTACCTCGACGCCCTCCAGGGCCTCGAGAGCCTCACCATCACCGGAGCCGCCCCGCGCGTGTCCACCGAGCTCTCCGAGCTCGGCGAGCGCAACCGCCAAAAAGTCATGAAGGTGCTGGCCTCCAACCAGCTCATTCTCTTCATTATCGACGCCGGCTTCTACCTGGCCTTCATCACCGTGGCCGCCGTCCTCTCGATTGCGCGCCTGGGCTCAGGGGCCATCACCCCCACCCAGGCGATCACCACCTGCCTGCTGAGCCTCCTGCTCCTCGCTCCGATGGGTGAGATCGGTGGCTTCTTCTACGTGGGCATGGCGGGCCGCGCGAACCAGCGCGCCTTCCGGGCCTTCCTCTCCACTCCCCTGCCCGAGGGGAACGCGGCCTCCGCCCGCGGGGACGCATCCGCCCCGGACCGCCGCGCGCCGGAGCTTCGCCTCCGCGGGGTGAGTTTCTCCTATCCCGGCGCGGCGGAGACGGCGCTCTCCGTCCTTGACATGGAGGTTGCCCCCGGCGAGTTCCTGGCCATCACGGGACGCTCGGGCGTGGGCAAGAGCACCCTGGCCCATCTGCTCAGCGGGGAGCTTCGACCCAGTTCGGGCGAGATTCTCATCGGGGGCGAGGGCGCCTCGCCGAGCATGATGCGGGACCTGTCGGCCGTCGTCGCCCAACGTACCTGGCTCTTTGCGGACTCCATCCGAGGCAACCTCAGCCTCTCGCGGCCAGACGCCAGCGAGGAGGAACTCTGGGAGGCGCTCCGCCAGGCTCGGCTCGATGAGGAGGTGCGCTCGTTCCCGGAGGGGTTGGATACCCGCATCGGCGAGGGCGGGGCGGGGCTCTCCGGGGGCCAGGCGCAGCGGTTGTCGCTGGCGCGGGCGCTCGTGTCGGGGCGTCGTCTCCTCATCCTCGATGAGCCGAGCGCGCACATTGACCGCGACTCCGAGGCGGCCCTCATGGACAGCCTCCGTGATCTGCGGGGAAGCCACACCATCGTCATGGTGACGCACCGCACGGAGACGCTGCGCTCCTGCGACCGTGTGGTGCGCCTCTCCTCGGAGCCCGGCCGTCCCCACTCCACTTCGAGCACTCAGGAGGACACCTCATGCTGACGTGGCTTCTTCGTCATACCCGCCCGGTGCTTGGCCCGCTCGTGTGGTCGACGCTCTGCCGGATCCTCGATCATCTTCTAGGCATCGGCGTCATCGGACTGACCGGATGGCTCTTGGTCTGGGCGGCCGAGCGCGCCGCCCAGGGCGAGGGGGTTCCCGGCTCCTCCGTGTGGCAAATCGTCGGGATCATCGTCCTCATGTGCCTGGTCAAAGCGTTCCTCCACTATGGGGAGCAGTTCCTCGGCCACCTCGTGGCCTTCAAGGCGCTGGAGCTTTTGCGCACCACCCTGTTCCGGGAGCTCATCCCCCGCTCCCCGGCGATTGTTGCGCGTAGAGATGCCCACGGTTCCGGCGACGTCTTAAGCCGCGCCACCGCGGACATCGACGGCATAGAGGTCTTTTTCGCCCACTCCATTGCTCCGCTCATCTCGTCTGTGGTGGTGCCCATCCTCACGTTCATTGGCGTGGGTGTCCTTGCGAGCCCCCGGATGGCGATCGTGGCGGGCATCGTCCTGCTCATCGTCTGGGTCCTCATCCTCCTCGTGGGCTGGCGGAGTGCCTCGCGGGCGGCGGGCGCCAGCCTCAGCGCGCGCGGGGCGCAGGGGCAAACCCTCACCGACACCGTGCAGGGGGTGCGCGAAATCCTCGGCTATGGGGCCGAGGAACGGCAGTGGACCGAGATCCGCGCCCACCGGCGCGAGGGCCGAACACCCGCCGCCCGGCTCACCGGGATCTTGGCTGGGCGTCGAGCCCTCATGATCCTTGGCCATACTCTGAGCGTCATCATCCCGCTGCTGTCTCTCCGGGGCGCGGAGGGGCTTTCCGCGGCGGGGGTGGTGGCCTCCGCGCTGGCGCTGTGGCGACTGTGGGAGATCATCGAGGGCGTGGAGGCGTGCGCGACCTCCCTCCACACCGCGCTGGGCGGGGCGCGGCGCGTCTACGAGCTCACCCACGAGGAGCCGGCCGTCACCGCGGGGGGCGAGGAGTGGCAGCCCGAGCGCGCACCCGATGTGACCTGGGAGAATGTGAGCTTCGAGGCCCCGCGCCTGGATGGCTTCAGCCTCGACGCCCGCTCCGGCGAGTGGACCACCATCGTGGGCCGCACGGGCTCGGGCAAATCCACCGCCCTCAATCTGCTCCTGCGCTATTGGGATGCCGACGACGGCCGCGTCCTCCTCGACGGCTGCGATATCCGCGACTTCCGCCCGCAGAGCCTCTACGAGAACATCGGCGTCGTGCCGCAGCACGCGGCCGTCCTCACGGGAACGATCCGCGAGAACCTCCAGCTCGGCGCCCCGCAGGCGAGCGAGGAGGACATGTGGCACGCCCTCGACGACGTCTGCCTCACCGAGGAAATCACCGCGATGGGCGGTCTCGACACCCCCGTGGGAGAGGCGGGCGCTGCACTGTCGGGTGGGCAGCTCCAACGGCTGGTGATCGCCGCGATGCTGCTCAAGAAGCCGCAGCTCATCGTGCTCGATGAGTCGACCTCCCACCTCAACCCGGAGTTGGCCAGGGACGTGAGAACGCGCGTGCGCGCCCGTTTCCCCCGGGCCACCGTCATTGAGGTGAGCCATACGCTCGCCCCGGACGATCCCCTGGTGGATCACAGGGTGGAATGCGACCGGGGACGGATTCGACAGTCGCACTAAAGGACCCCCTTCAGCCAAAGAGTGACTTGTGCTATTCTCACTAGCACAAGTCACTTTATGTTTTGGAGGTTCATCATGACATCCCGATCGCTGTCCCAGCTCTCTCCGCAGCAGCGCGGCCTGCTCGGCCTCGCCGGCGTCGCCCAGGTGGGACTGTGCATCACGGCACTCATCACCCTTGCCCGCACCCCGAAGAGCGCCGTCCGCGGCCTCCCCCGGTGGGCCTGGGTTCCGGTGTGCTTCATCAACTTTGTCGGCCCCATCGCCTTCCTCACCCTGGGCCGGAAGCACTAACCCATCCGTACCGAGCCCCGCTGCGCGGGGCTCTACACCATCACCGGGGGCGCACGTCGCCTCCGGTGATATCACTATCAGAAGGGATCACTGCCCATGTCACTACTGACTCTTGCCTCACAAACGGATCAGCTGTCCACCGGGAGCCGCGTCTTTGTTGGTGCTCTGCTTGTCGTCCAGATCGGCCTCGCCATCGCCGCGCTCATCGTCCTTCTGAGGACGTCGCGTGAACGCCTCCGCCTTCTTCCTGTCTGGGGCTGGGCTCTGGTCATCCTCTTTATCAGCATCATCGGGCCTATCGTGTTTCTCGCTGCAGGCCGTGGGCCCGAACAGGCTCAAGAGGCCTCTGACGGCCAGTATCCAGGGCAATCCTCCGAGCCGGGAGAGCCGGGAGTGGTGCCGGGAAAATAAGCACACGCGCACCGGCATCCTCTGATTCGGCAGCCACCCACGCGCCCTCCCCCTCGCAGAATCACGATGAGCGGCAGAACCTCGCCATTTTCGCCTCCGGTTTGCGCTATTCGGTCAAGAATCACCCCATCCTGCGCGGCGTTGACCTCGCCGTCCCGGAGGGAAGCATCTACGGCTTCCTCGGCCCCAATGGCTCCGGGAAGACCACAACGCTGCGAATTCTGCTCGGTTTTCTCGCCCGCGATGAGGGCGAGCTGCTCATCCATGGAACGCCCGTCGCGCGTGATACCCCTCGCTCCGACATCAGCTATCTTCCCGATGTGCCGGTTTTCGACCCGTGGCTCACCCCGCGCCAGTATCTCCGCATCAGCGCCGCGCTGTCCGGCATCCCGTCGTCGGCACGAGAAGCCCACGTCGATGGCGCTCTCCACCGCGCTCACCTCGCCCATGTTGACACCCCTCTCGGGGGATTATCCCGAGGAATGCGGCAACGATTCGGCATCGCGCAGGCTCTTCTCCACGAGCCCCGCGTGCTCATCCTCGATGAGCCGACGTCCGCGCTCGACCCACTATCTCGGGATGACATGCTCGAGCTCATCGACAGCCTCCGGGGCCACACCACCGTGTTCTTCTCCACCCATTCCATGAGCGATGTGGAATCCGTCTGCGATCATGCTGCCTTCCTCTACCAGGGAAAGATCCGCGCCGCGGGGACCATCGCGGAGCTCACGCAGACGTACGGGGGCAGCAGCCACCTTCAGGCCTCCTTTGACCCAGCGGGCCTCCATCCCGATGAGGTCCAGGGCATTCTCCGCGAGGCCGGCTGCCAGGACATCTCTCTTCGCCCTGAGCGCTCTCTCCACAACGCCTTCACCACAGTGATCAGAAGGGCGGACAGCCACTCATGACGACAGTGCTTACTCTCTTCCGGCGCACCCTCCTGTACCTGAAATCCCGCTGGACCACCTGGGTGTTCTTTGCCCTGGCGTGTTTCTTCGGGATCACGGCGGCTCCCACCGCCCAGTACCTGCCCGACATCCTCAGCTCCCTTGCCGGACCGGACCTTCCCATCGACACAGCTCAGCTCCCCGATCCCACCATTCGGGACGCCTGGGCCCAGTGGAGTTCCCAGCTCCAGCAGCTCTTTCCCCTCTTCATCGCCATCATGGCAGGAGGACTCATTTCCACTGACGTTGCGGGGCGAACCATCATCCCCCTTCTCTCCCGCGGTGTCTCCCGCCGACGGTATTGGTGGGTGTCTTTCGCCTCGCTCCTCCTGGTCATCTGCGCCAGTGTGCTCTGCGGGCTCATCCTCGTCCTCGTCATCTCTCCCCTCTTCTTTGAGATGGACGCGGGAGATCTCCGCGCACCACTTCTCTTCACGCTGCGGTGGGTGCTCTTCATCCTTCCCCTGGTGGGCATCGCGATGCTGGCCTCCGCCTGCGGGGCGTCCTCCCTCGGCGCTGCAGCGCTGGGCCTCGTCTACTTCGCCGTGTGCACGGTCCTCGTCATGAGCCCGCACATCGCGAGCTATACCCCCGCCGGCCTCCTTCTGGATTGGGAGGCAGGCGGGGAGGCCCTGGAGGATCGCTCCGTCTGGGTGAGCGCGCTCGAGTCCGCAGCGCTGAGCGTCCTCGTGCTCGAGGTCGGATCCCAACGATTCCGCAGGCTCAGCCTCTAGCCGGGCTCTCCGCAGCTAGCGGCCAAATCCCGCCTTCTTCAGCGCCTCAGCCATCGAGCCCTGCGGTGCGGCTCCCCCGTCGCGCCTCCGCGAGGGGTGCCGACGCCGAGACGCCGCCTTCTTCCCCTGGTGATCTCCCTTCGCGCGGGCCCGGCGCGCCGGCTTCTTATCTCCGCCGGGCTCGTCATCGAGCCGCAGGCTCAGCCCGATCCGCTGCCGGTCCACATCCACGTCGATGACCTTCACCTTCACTACCTCGCCCGAGCGCACGACTTCGTGCGGGTCGCTGACAAAGGAGCGGGACATCGCTGAGACATGCACCAGGCCATCCTGATGCACCCCGATGTCCACGAACGCGCCAAAGGCCGCCACGTTGGTGACCGTCCCCTCGAGGATCATGCCCGGCTTCACGTCGGAGACCTTTTCGATTCCCTCGTGGAACTGGGCTGTGCGGAACTCGGGTCGCGGATCGCGGCCGGGCTTCTTCAGCTCCGCCAGGATGTCCGCCACCGTGAGCTCACCGTGCTCCTCATCGACGAAGGCCGCCGGGTTGAGGCGCGCGAGGACGGCGTCGTTCCCCATCAATTCCGGCACGCTCAATCCCGTCTCCGCGACGATGGCGCGCACAACGGAATAGGACTCCGGGTGAACGGCGGAGGCGTCAAGCGGCTCCTCTCCCCCGCGGATGCGAAGGAAGCCGGCGCACTGTTCGAAGGTCTTCGGTCCGAGGCGCGGCACCTTGCCGAGCTCCTTCCGGGAGGGAAAGGCGCCGTGCTCATCGCGGTAGCTCACGATGTTGGAGGCCACCGTCGGGTTGATCCCCGCCACCCGCGAAAGCAAGGAGGCGGAGGCGGAATTGAGGTCGACGCCCACCGCGTTCACCGCATCCTCAACGACGGCATCAAGGCTGCGCGCCAACGCCGTCTGGTTCACATCATGCTGGTACTGCCCCACGCCGATGGCCTTGGGCTCGATCTTCACGAGCTCCGCGAGCGGATCCTGGAGGCGGCGCGCGATGGACACCGCGCCGCGCAGAGAGACATCCATGTCGGGGAATTCCTGGGCGGCCACGGCCGACGCGGAGTAGACGGACGCCCCGGCCTCGCTCACCACTACCGGGGTCGGCCGCGCACCTCCCGCCTGGGCGATGAGATCGGCGACCTCCTTGGCGAGGGAATCGGTCTCGCGGCTGGCCGTGCCGTTTCCGATCGCGATGAGCTCGACGCCGTGGGTCGCGCACAGCGTCGCGAGGGTGTGAACGGCCTCTGTCCACTGCTTGCGCGGCTGGTGCGGGTAGACAATGACGGTGTCGCAGACCTTGCCGGTGGGGTCCACCACGGCCACCTTCACCCCGTTGCGATAGCCCGGGTCCAAGCCCAGGGTGGCGCGCTGCCCAGCCGGGGCGGCGAGGAGAAGATCCTTAAGGTTATCGCGGAAGACCCGGATGGCCTCCTCTTCCGCGCGTTCGCGGAGGCGGGAACGGACGTCGAGGCCCGAGGAGACCTCGAGCTTCGTCCGCCAGCCAAAGCGCACTGCCTCGGCAAGGAACTCCGAGGTGGCGGTATCCAGCTCCGCGTGGCGGGCAATCATGCCCTCATAGGGCTCCGCCTCCCCGGCATCGAGGTGAAGGCTCAGCACACCCTCCTTCTCACCACGCAGGAGCGCGAGGATCCGGTGCGAGGGCAGCGAGCGGAAGTCCTCCGCGAAGTCGAAATAATCGCGGTACTTGGCCCCCTCCTGTTCCTTGCCCTCGACGACCCTGGCGCGCATCCGCCCCGTCGCATACATGCACTCGCGTACCTCGCCGACGAGGTCCGCGTCGGTGGCGAAGCGGTCGATGAGGATCGCCCGGGCGCCCGCCAGCACCGCCGCCGTGTCCTCATAGCCTGAGGTGATATAGGAGCGCGCCTCCTCCTCCGGGGAGCGCTCCGGGTGAGCGACCAGCACATCAACGAGCGGATCGATCCCCGCCTCCCGCGCCTTATCCGCCTTGGTCTTTCGGCGCTTCTTGAAGGGCAGGTAGAGGTCTTCGAGCCGCGCCTTGGAGTCACATTCGCGGATGAGGGCCTCCAGCTCCGGCGTGAGTTTATCCTGCTCGCCGATAGCGTCAAGGATGCTTTCCTTCCGCTCCTCCAGCTCCGCGAGGTAGGTGGAACGCTCCTCGATGTGGCGCAGCTGCGTGTCGTCGAGCCCACCCGTCATCTCCTTGCGATAGCGGGCGATGAAGGGCACCGTGTTCCCCTCGGAGAGGAGGGTGAGCGCGGCGGCGACGTGGTGCTCATCGACATCGAGTTCCGTGGCAATCGTTCTCGCGATCATTCCGTGTAGTTTAGCGGGGGCGCGGGAGGGCGGGGCCCTCGGCCTCGGGGGGTGATCCTCGCGGACGCCCCGCGGGGAATTACTATTTAGAGTGGTTCAACTCCCCCTTTCCTGGAAGGTGCCTCATGCTGCTCTCTATCAACCCGAGTTCCTCGACGCCCATCTATGAGCAGCTCATCGCCGCTGTCCACCGGGAAATCGCGGAGGGCTCGCTCAGCGCCGGGGACAAGCTGCCCTCCGCCTCGGATCTCGCGGCTGGACTGTCGCTCAACCGCAACACAGTGCTCCGCGCCTATCGTGAGCTCGCGCAGGCGGGCGTCATCGAGCTCCGCCGGGGGCGCGGGGCGACAGTCCTCATCTCCGCGAGCCCGGAGCGTACCGCCGTCGACAAGGTCCTCGACGAGCTCGCGAGCCTCGCCCGCGACCAAGGCCTCCGCCTCTCCGACCTCGTCGCGGGGCTGGGTGTCCGCGGAGTGCGCTAGCCCATGAGCATCCGACGCTGGGTCGCTTTCGCGCTCGTCCTCCTGCCGATGAGCATGAGCATCGGGCTGAGCCTCGCGCTCGGCCCGCGGCTTCCCTCCCCCATGAGCACCACGGTAGGCTTCGACGGCCACCTCGGCGGGCTCGCGCTCCCCTCCGTGTTCCTCCTCTTCGCCTGCATCAACTTGCTGGCGCTCACCGCCTTCTTCTTCGGGGCCCTTCTCAGCCAGGCGCCGCGGACGGCCCTCGCGATGTATGCCGCGGTGGCGCTCTTCTTCGCCGTGTTCTCCCTCGGAATCGTGATTCTCAACGCTGTCGGCGTCGGCTCCCCACCGGCGCCAGGAGAGGAGCGCCTGGGCATCGTTGTCCTTTTCGCGAGCATTCTCCTTGCCGTCCTCGGCGCTCTGGCCGTCGCGATCCTCGCCGGCGAGGGGGCCGAGGACACCGCCCCCGCGCGCAGCCTCAGCCTTGATCCCGGAGAGAGCGCCGTGTGGTGCGACTCAGTGACGCTTCCGGCGGGACTCTGGATTGCCATCAGCATCGTCCAGATCGCCTATGTGTGTTACCTGCTTGTCCCTCCCGCCGCCGGAGCGATGGGACGTGCGGCCGCCCCCGATCACTGGGTGGGGCTCGGCATTCTTCTCCTCGCCATGAATGCGATGCTCGTCCAGCTCAGCCGACTCACCATCATGGCCACCCACCGCGGGGTGAGGATCGCTCTCGGCCCCTGGCGCTGGCCCCGCTGGACTCTGCCCGCAGAGAGCATTCGCTCCGCTCGCCCCTGCGTGGTCACGCCTCTCGCCTGGGCGGGGTGGGGAGTCCGGCTAGGCCCCCGCGGCCTGGGACTCATCATGCGCCGCGGCCCCGGGATCCGCATTTCACGGGACCACCGCCTTCCCCTCGTTGTGAGCTCGACGGATGCCACGCGCGGGGCGGCCTTCATCAACGCGGTGGCCAGCGACGCGGGTTAGGCCCCCGCATCCTCCTCGGGCGACACCCCGCGGTCCAGGCATGCGCGATCCCGCTGGCTGAGTTCCACCTGGTCAAGCAGCTCTGGCCGTCGCTCCTGGGTGCGCAGCAAGGCCTGGTCCCGGCGCCAGCGATCAATCTTCGCGTGATTCCCGGAGAAGAGGATCGGCGGGACCTCCAGGCCACGCCAGGAGCGCGGCTTCGTATAGCAGGGCCCCTCCAGCAACCCGTCGGAAAAGCTGTCCTCCTCATGGCTGAGGTGATTGCCCAGAACACCAGGGATGAGCCGCACAATCGCTTCCGCCATGACGAGCACCGCGACCTCCCCACCAATGAGGACATAGTCTCCCAGAGAGACCTCACGGACGCGATAAGTCCGGGCGGCATCCTCCAGCACGCGCTGGTCAATCCCCTCGTAGCGGCCGCAGGCGAAGACGATGTGCTCCTCCCTCGACCACGCCTGGGCATCCGCCTGGGTGAAGGGGGCGCCGGCGGGTGTTGGGACGATGAGAAGAGGGCGGGAGGTGTCGTCCTCGCTCGCGGTATAGGGTTCCGGGGTCGAACCGGAGAGGTCATCGTGGAGCTCACGCTGACGGTGCGGCACCGAACTGAGCAGATCCTCCGCGGCGGCCGCCGGGCCGGTGCCCGCCGCGACGTCGTCGAGGGCCTCGCCCCACACCGGGGCCTTCATGACCATGCCGGGGCCGCCGCCACACGGTGGGCTATCCACGGACTGGTGGACCCCCGGCGCCCACTGGCGCAGGTCATGGACGCCGACGCTCAGCATCCCGCGCTCGATCGCCCGGCCAAGCAGCGCGTGGCGAAGGGGCTCCACGTAGTCGGGAAAGATCGTGAGAACGTCGATGCGCATGGGGGCTTCCTCCAGGTTGTGTCGTCGAATCATCGCGCGGGCGCGCACCCACCTGCCGCGGGGGCACGGCGCGGGCTACAGGTCCAGCAGCCCCTCGGGCGGGGTGATGAGGATGTGTCCTTTCTCCAGGTCCACCTCCGGGACGATCGCGTGGACAAAGGGGATGAGGCAGTCCTTGCCCGAGTCCATGCGCACCTCGAGGAGGGTGTTGCTCGGCAGATGCGACACACCCGTGACCGCGCCGATGGCCGTGCCCTCGTGGAGCACGCTCAGCCCCTCGAGCTCGTGATCGTAGAAGCCATCGTCATCCTCGTCCTCGCGCGGGGCAGCCATGAAGCGGGTTCCGCGCAGCGTATCGGCCTGCGTGCGATCGGCGATCTCCTCGAAGCGGATGAGCAGCCTGCCCTGGTGAGGGCGCACCGCCGCGATCGTCAGTCGATGCTCCGCGTTCTTCTGCACTCCACGAAGAACCTCACCGACGGCAAAACGTTCCGCCGGCTCGTCCGTCGTCGGTTCCACGACGATCTCGCCGCGCACTCCGTGCGACTTCACCACACGGCCAATCATGAGCTCCATGGCTACGTAATGTAGCAGCTGGGGTGGGGTGTGGTGGCCCTCTCCCCCGCATGGGGAACATTTGTCAGTGGGGATATTGACGGGTGTTCTCGACGCTCGTAGCCTGTGACTTAAGCACGCTATTCGCCCGAGCACTATCCCCCTCACGAAGGAGAGGTCATGCCATCTACCCCACACATCAATCCCCATGGCGCCCCCATCGCCGAGACCGTCCTGGTCCCCGGTGATCCTCTCCGGGCCAAGTTCATCGCGGAGACCTACCTGGAAGAGACCGTGCAGTTCAACAAGGTGCGCAACATGCTCGGCTACACCGGCCTCTACCAGGGGCAGGAGGTGTCCGTCATGGGCTCCGGCATGGGCATCCCCTCGGTCTCCCTCGTCACGCATGAGCTCATCCACATCTTCGGCGCGCGACGGATCATCCGCGTGGGCTCCTGCGGCTCCTTCCAGCCGGACCTCGCCCCCTATGAGATCATCGTCGCGCAGGGGGCGTGCACCGACTCGCGCTTCGTCGAGCACTTCAACACCCCTGGGACGTACGCGCCCATCTGCTCGTGGAAACTCCTCAAGGCCATCAGCGAGGAGGCGGATCGCCGGGGCGTGGACATCCACGTCGGCAACATCCTCTCCTCCGACGTGTTCTACAACCTCGACGACACCGTCAACGAACGCTGGGCGCGCATGGGCGTGCTGGGCGTCGAGATGGAGTCCGCGGGCATGTACGCGGTGGCGGCGGAGGCGGGGGCCGAGGCCCTCGGCGTGTTCACCGTCTCGGACAATCTCGTCACCGGCGAGCAGACCACCCCGGAGGAACGGGAAAAGGCCTTCACCACCATGATGGAACTCGCTCTCCCCCTGGCGGCGCTGTCATGACGAAGAAGATCCTCTCCCCCAAAGCCGCTGTCCCCATTCTCCTCATCACCTTCATCTTCAGCCTCATCATCGACAATGGCTTCAAGTTCATGGCCTTGGCGATCCAGGAGAATTTCCACCTCTCGGCCTCTTCCGCCTCGCTTCAGGCGACGCTCACGGGCATCATTATCGGCATCGGCGCCGTCGTCTACGCGGCGCTGGCCGATAGCTTCTCCATCCGTCGGCTTCTCATCGTGGGGCTTATCCTCACGGCGGTGGGCTCGATCATCGGCTTCGTCGGGCAGAGCAGCTGGTCCGTCGTTCTCACAGGCCGCATCATCCAGACGGCGGGCCTTGCCGCCGCGGAGACGCTCTACGTCATCTACGTGACCAAGCACCTGCCGGAGAAGGATCAGAAGACCTACCTGGGCTTTTCCACCTCGGCATTCCAACTCGCCATCCTCTTCGGAACGCTGTCGAGCGGCTTCATCGCCACCTACATCTCCTGGACGGCGATGTTCCTCCTCTCGTGCCTGGCGCTCGTGGCCATTCCCTTCGTGGCAAAGAAGGTCCCCGAGGAGGAATCCACCCGCAGCCATCTCGATATCCTCGGCCTCTTCTACATCACCGTGGTCTCGACGGCGGCCATGCTCTTCCTCAACACCCCGAACCTCCCGTGGCTGCTCCTCGCGGTGGTGGCCCTGGTGTTCTTCATCGTGCACGTGATCCGCAACCCCCGCGCCCTCGTACGCCCGGAGTTCTTTAAAAACTGGCGCTACGTCTTTGCGCTCATCACGGTGGCGATCATCTACTCCACCCAGATGGGCATCACCACCCTCGTCGTCCCCTATGCCGTCCACCATCTGCACGGCATGAACCTCGACGTCGCGAGCCTCCTCATGGCGCCGGGCTACGCCACCGGCGCGCTGCTCGGCGCCCTGTCTGGGCGGGTGGCGCGCGTCCTCAATTCCCGGCAGACGATGTACCTGGCGCTTAGCATGATCGTCCTCGCGATGGTGCTGATCGCCGCCCTCATCGACGGCCCCCTGTGGGTCATCGTCCTCGCGATTGTGCTCTTCTCTGGTGGTTTCGCGACGATGTACGCCCCGCTCGTGAACTCCGCGCTGAGCACGATCCCGGCGGCGAAGTCGGGCATCGCCATCGGCTTCTACAACCTCACGATCAACATAGCGATCCCCGCGGGCATCGGCTACACCGCCAAGCTCATCGACCTCTCCCCGAACTTCCTCGGCTTCCTCAGCTCCGCCCACGGCGCTGAGGCGGAGGCTCAGGCCACGGTGTGCTGGATCCTCGTCATCATCGGCGTGGTTGGCGCTCTGGTCTACGTCATTTCCGACGCCATCCTCGCCCGATCGGAGCGGGCGCACGCGGCCCAGCCTGCGCCCACTGAGTGACGCGCTCCGCTCACACCTCCTAGCGCGGGCAGGAGGTAGCACGAAGGTCCGCCCCCTTCACGGGGGGCGGGCCTTCCTTTTCCTCTCTTAGTTCACTCCGAGCGCCCGAGCGAGGTCGCGTTCCACCGCGTCCATGCGGGCGGTGGCCTCCTCGCGATCAGGGGCAACGGTCTCGAGGTAGCACTTGAGCTTTGGCTCCGTACCGGAGGGACGAATGACCACGCGGTCTCCGCTCTCCATGTCCAGCACCATGCCCGGGGTGCCGGGAAGTCCCCGGTAGCCGGTGGAGAGGTCCGTCGTCGCCGTCACCCGGCTGCCGCCGAGGGACTGCGGGGGATTGTCCATGACGGCCGCGAGGCTCTCGCGGATCTGGGCGGGGTCGCTGAACCGGAGGGTCAGCGGGCGGGTGAGGTAAACCCCGTATGCTGCATCGATCTCCTGGCCCAGCTGGGCGAGGTCCATGCGGGAGGCCAGGTCCGCGACGCGCAGGCAGGCGCTCACGCCGTCCTTATCGCGCACATAGCGCGGGTCGGTGCAGTAGCCCAGCGCCTCCTCGTATCCAAAGACGAGGCCCGGCGTCCGGCCGATCCACTTGAAGCCGGTGAGGGTCGGTTGGAAGGACAGGCCATGAGCCTCGGCGATGCGCTCGAGGATGCGCGAGCTCACGATGGAGCACGCCATGGTGTCCTGGTCCTTCTGTCCCTCGCTCTCCCAGCGGCGGGCGCAGTCCTCGCCGAGGAGTGCTCCCACACGGTCGCCACTTAGCTGCGTCCATGTCGAGCCCTCGCGGATCGCGACGCTGCACCGATCCGCATCCGGGTCGAGGGCGAGGATGAGGCCGGCGCCTTCGCGCTCGGCCGTCGCGATGGCGAGGTCGAGAGCACCCTTCTCCTCGGGGTTCGGGAAGGCGACGGTGGGAAAATCGGGGTCGGGATCGAATTGCTCCGCCACCCGGATGACCGTCTCAAAGCCGCAGCGGTGCAGCGCGGTCTCGAGCACCGCCCCACCCACGCCGTGCATCGCGGTGATGACGATGGGCAGGCTCCGCGTGCTGTGCGGAACGAGGGAGCAGACGCGCTCCAGGTAGGCCTCGAGTGCCTCGTCCCCCAGCTGGGTGATTCCCTCGGAGGACTGGGGAATCTGGTCGGCAGGCGGGGTGGCCGCGATGCAATCGGCGATCTCACGATCCGCCGGGGAGATGAGCTGCACACCTCGCTCGGCGTCCTCCGCGCAGATCCGGCCGCCCAGGTAGACCTTGTAGCCGTTATCCTGCGGCGGGTTGTGGCTCGCGGTCACCATGATGCCTGCATCGGCGTCGTAGTGGCGCACACTCGCGGAGGTCACCGGGGTGGGAAGTTGGGTCGGCAGGGCCAGAACCTTGCACCCCGCTGCGGCCAGCACGCCGCAGGTCGCGCGGTGGAATTGGGCGGAGCCATGACGGGCATCGCATCCCACCACGACGACGGGCTCCTCCACCTTCGAGGTGAGCCACGCCGCCAAGCCGGCCGTCGCTTTCATCACGGTCGCCTGATTCATGCAGGACTCACCGGCGGCGATCTTCCCGCGCAGCCCGGCCGTGCCGAAGGAGAGGGGCCCCGCGAAGCGGGTGGCCAGCTCTTCTTCGTCCTCGGCGTCGATGAGCGCGAGCAGCTCCTCCTTGGTGCTCGGATCGGGGTCGTGCTCCGCCCACTGGCGGGCACAGTCAAGGAGAGCGCTCATCATGCCCCCTCGACGATGGCCCGCGAGGAGGAGCACCCAAGCCGGGTGGCCCCCGCCTCGATGAGAGCGAGCGCGGTCTCCGTGTCCCGGATGCCGCCGGAGGCCTTGATCCCGAGCCGCCCGCCAACGGCCTCGTTCATGACGCTGATGGCGTGAACGCTCGCCCCACCCGCGGGGTGGAACCCGGTGGAGGTCTTCACGAAGTCGGCTCCGGCCTTCTCCGCCGCGAGGCAGCAGGCGGTGATCTCCTCATCGCTCAGCGCTGCGGTTTCCAGAATGACCTTGAGCACGGCGCCGGGGATGGCCTCGCGGACGGCGCGGATGTCAGCC
The DNA here is from genome assembly GCF_021568315.1 of Corynebacterium uropygiale. GTDB lineage: Bacteria > Actinomycetota > Actinomycetes > Mycobacteriales > Mycobacteriaceae > Corynebacterium > Corynebacterium uropygiale. Next base: position 131,105 of record NZ_JAKGSI010000002.1, on the reverse strand, counting down.
TCAACCCCGTCGAAATCCCCGGTCTTCGCGAGGGCGAGGTTGATGACCATGTCCACTTCGTCGGCACCCTTGGCGACGGAATCCTTCGCCTCAGCTGCCTTGATCGCGCTGTGGTGGGCCCCGGAGGGGAAGCCGCACACGGTGGCGACCTTGACCGATTCGGGGGTCTCGACGGGAAGCTGGGAGGGAGACACGCACACGGAGTACGTCCCCAGATCCGCCGCCTCCTTCACGAGTGCTGCCACGTCCTCCGGTGTTGCCTCGGGCTTGAGGAGGGTGTGGTCAATGTACGCTGCGAGCTCTTCTCGCTGCATGGAGGTGTCCTTCCTATCGTCTCGTGAGTGCTGAGCGCTGCTCTACTGGATGATCTCGTGGATGAGGGTGCGCGGGGCCGGCTGGGTATCACCGATGCTCAGCCCGGGCTCGATGCTCTCGAGAGCACGCTCGAAACGCTCCGGGGTCTCGGTGTGCAGGGTGAGGAGCTTCTGCCCCTTCGTCACCTTCTCGCCATAGCCGGCGTGGATCTCGATGCCGGCGGTCGCCTGCACCGGGTCCTCCTTGCGGGCGCGGCCCGCGCCGAGGCGCCAGGAGCCCACGCCGAGCGCCAGCGCGTCGAGCTCCGTGACGTAGCCATCCTTGTCTGCCACGACATCGTGCGTGTGCGTCGCGACCGGCAGCGGCGCATCCGGGTCACCGCCCTGGGCCTTAATCATGCGGCGCCAGGAATCCATCGCGCGGCCGTCCTTCAGGGCCTCCTCGACGTCGGCATCGTGCACGCCAGCCAGGTCGAGCATGTTGCGCGCGAGTTCACAAGTGAGCTCGACGACGTCCGCCGGGCCGCCACCCTGGAGGACTTCCACAGACTCGCGGACCTCGAGGGCGTTGCCGATGGTCCGGCCCAGCGGGACATTCATGTCGGTGAGCAGTGCGCGGGTCTTGACACCGGCATCCGAGCCGAGGTCCACCATCGTGCGGGCCAGCTCCCGAGCATGATCGAGGTCTCGCATGAAGGCGCCGGTACCGACCTTGACGTCGAGGACGAGGGCCGCGGTGCCCTCAGCGATCTTCTTGCTCATGATGGAGCTGGCAATGAGCGGGATGCAGTCAACGGTGGCCGTGATGTCCCGCAGTGCGTAGATCTTCTTATCGGCCGGGGCAAGGCCCGAGCCAGCGGCGGCAACAACCGCGCCGGAGTCCTCGAGGATCTCCATCATGCGGGCGTTGCTCATGTTGGGATCCCAGCCCTTGATGGACTCCATCTTGTCGAGGGTTCCGCCTGTGTGGCCCAGTCCGCGGCCGGAGAGCTGCGGAACGGCGACGCCGAAGGCACTCACCAGCGGCCCCAGCGGGAGGGTGATCTTATCGCCGACACCACCCGTGGAGTGCTTATCCGTGGTGGGCTTGCTGAGGGAATCGAAGTTCATGGTCTCGCCGCTCGCGATCATGGCCTTTGTCCAATCAACGATCTCGCGGCGGTTCATGCCATTGAGGAACACGGCCATGTTGAGGGCAGCCATCTGCTCGTCACCCACGACGCCCCGGGTGTAGGCGTCGATGACCCACTGGATCTGCTCAGTGCTGAGCTCGGAACGGTCACGCTTGGTACGGATGACGTCGACAACGTCAAATGCTTCCGTCATTGTTCTGCTCCTTGAGAGAGGGGGTGGTGGCGCAGGTCGAAAATTGTGATCCAGATTTCTTGCGCCAATGCCTATGACCCGATTATCTTACTGGCTAGAACAATTGTCAATGGGCACTTTTGCGAATGTTCTCACAGTGCCCTCGGTGGTCTAGGAGAAAGGATCCCGGCATGACTTCTACAACGCTCATGAGCGATACCGCCCTGTTGGACGCCGCTCGAGAAGTCGCCCACCGTGCTTACGTCCCGTATTCCCACTTCCCAGTTGGTGCCGCCCTGATCGACGGCGAAGGGCACCTCGTCACCGGCTGCAACGTGGAGAACGCCGCCTATGGGGAGACCATTTGCGCCGAGCGTAACGCGATCACCACCATGGTTGCCCAATATGGTGCACAGCGCATCAGCGCCATCGCCGTCATCGGCCTCAAGGCCGCCCCCTGCTGGCCCTGCGGGGCCTGCCGCCAGGTACTCCGCGAGTTCCAGTGCGAACGGGTCATCGTCGAAGGCCCCGATGGAGAGCCCCTCAGCCTCCCCTTCGAGAAGATCCTGCCCTACTCTTTCGGTCCCGAAGCGCTGGATGAGGAGTAGCCACCATGGAACGCTTCCAAGGCCTCATCGGCATCGTCCTCATCCTCGCTATTCTCGTTCTCTTCTCCTCGCACCGCCGCCAAATTAAGTGGCGCACGATGGGCGCCGGCCTCCTCCTCCAGGTGGTCTTCGCGCTCATCGTCCTCAAGTGGGAGCCCGGCTTCCACGCCCTGCGCTGGACGGCCGACGTCGTTCAGAAGCTCATCGACTTCACCGGGAAGGGCACGTCCTTCGTCTTCGGCCCGCTCTTCGGTGACAACATCGGCTTCGTCTTCGCACTCAACGTCCTGCCGGTCATCATCTTCCTCGGCGCGATCATCGCCGCCCTCTACTACCTGCGCGTTCTCCAGTGGTTCGTGGAGATCGTCGGCACGGGCCTGGGCAAGATCCTGGGGACGTCCAAGGTGGAGTCCGTCTGGGCGGCCACCGTCATCTTCCTCGGGCAGTCCGAGGCGCCCCTCGTCATCCGCCCCTGGCTCTCCAAGCTCACGCGCTCTGAGCTCTTCACCTGTATGAGCGGCGGCTTCGCCTCGGTGGCGGGCTCCACCCTCATCGGCTACTCGCTCCTGGGTGCGCCTCTCCCCTACCTCCTCGCCGCCTCCATTATGAACGCCCCGGGCTCCTTGCTCGTGGCGAAGGCCCTGATGCCGGAGACTGAGGAATCCCGGGCATCCGCGAACGTTCGCAACGTCCGCGATGAGGAGAACAAGAACATCATCGACGCCCTCGGCGCCGGTGCCATGGCCGGTGGTCGGATCGCCGTCTCCGTCGCGTGCATGCTCATCGCGTTCATCGCTCTCATCGCGATGCTCTCGGCGATCCTCGGCGGGATCGGCCACCTCTTCGGCCAGGAGAACTGGTCCCTCGAAGGGCTCTTCGGCCTCATCTTCTCCCCGCTGGCCTGGGCCATCGGCGTCCCGTGGCACGAGTCCGGGCTGGTCGGCAGCTTCATTGGTCAAAAGACCATCCTCAACGAGTTCGTCGGCTACACCTCCTTCTCCGAGCACGTTGCTCAGCTCTCGCCCAAGGCCGTGATGATCTCCACCTTCGCGATGGCCGGCTTTGCCAACCTCTCCTCCATCGCCATCCAGATCGGTTCCTTCGGCGCGCTCTGCCCTGAACGCCGCGGCGAGGTCGCCCAGCTCGGCCTCCGCGCCCTCTTCGCAGGCTTCTGCACCAACATCCTCAACGCTGCGATCGTCGGGGTGGTTGCCCTCTAAGGCACGCCCCACTCCACGGCCCAGCACACACGACCGGCCCCGGTGACAACCATCCGGGGCCCGTCGTCGTCGTTAATGAACCTCCGGCTGTGCGAGGATCTCCTCCGCCGTATCGACGTCCGTCACCAGGTGGGAGGCCAAACCCATGCGGACGGCCGTGTCAATGGCAGCGGCCTTCCACCGGCCTCCGGCGACGAGGATCTTCACCGGGCGTTCTGCGAGGTCCTCCACCGAAATGCCCACAGTGCGGTCATTGATCTCCGGGATGGCGATCTCGCCGCGCTCATTGAAGAAGCGGGAGCACACGTCACCCACCGCCTCGGTAGCCAGGGCCTCGATCTCCTCATCACGGAGGTAGCCCAGGGTGAGCGGCAAGGAGTCCGGGTGCACGTGGCCGACGGTGAACACCGCGATGTCCGTATTCCGGCCACGCTCGAGGAGGCTCGCGATGTGGCGGTCGCTTTCCACGATGCGCTTCGTCTCCGCGTTATCGAAGATCACGGGCAGCGGGAGGGTACGCGCATCGGCGTCGAAAGCACGGCAGAAGAGGTTGATAGTCTCCATGTCGTTGGTGCTCTTGCGCGTGTAGCTCATACCCCCCTTGAGCTGCACAATCTCCACCCCATGGCGGGGGGAGTACTCCAGGGATTTGGCCAGCGCGTACATCGTGCGGCCCCAGGAGACGCCCACCTGGTCACCATCCTGCACCTCACGGGTGAGGATCTCCGCGCCAGCACGGCCGAGCTCGCGGAGGAGCTCCTCGAGGCGATCCCGAGGCGCCTCCACAACGCGGACCTCCCGCACCCCATAGGGCCGGTAGCGGTTCATGAGCCGCTCGGCGACCTCGCCGCTGCTCTCCCGGGGGTCATGCACCTCGATGACGACGAAGCCGCGCTCTTTCGCGTGTTTAAGGAGCTTCGACACGGTGGGCCGGGATACGCCGAGTTCCTTGGCAACCTCCGCCTGGCCCAAACCCGTAAGGTAATACAATTTGGCCGCACGAAGAGCCTGCTCATCCCGGTTTTCCATAGAACTCATGGTAGCAGTACGGACACGAAAAACCGCCATCGCCCCAGGTCAGGGGATGGCGGCACGTGCACGAAGCGGAGGGAATTACTCCTCGGACTCGGCCTCGGCGTCAGCCTCGCCAGCGGCGGCGGCAGCCTTCTCGGCTTCCAGCTTCTCCGCAGCTTCCTTGGCTTCCTTCTCCTCGCGAGCCTTGCGCTTCTTCTCGGTGATGGCCTCGGCGGTGGGGCCCTCGTTGGCCTCAGCCAGAGCCTTGTTGAAGAGGTCCAGCTTGGAAGGCTTCTCCTCGGCAACCTTGAGGGTGCCCTCGGCGCCCGGGAGGCCCTTGAACTTCTGCCAGTCGCCGGTCACCTTGAGCAGGGCGAGGACGGGCTCGGTGGGCTGGGCGCCCACACCCAGCCAGTACTGGGCACGCTCGGAGTCAATCTTGATGAGGGAGGGCTCCTGCTTCGGCTCGTAGATGCCGATGTTCTCGATCACCTTGCCGTCGCGGCGGGTGCGGGCATCAGCCACCACCACGCGGTAGTGCGGGGTACGGATCTTACCGAGACGCTGCAGCTTGATCTTGACAGCCATGGTTCCTCTTTCTGTGGTCACTGGGCAGTTCAGACGCTCCCCACAGGAGGCGGAGAGCCGGTTCAACCCTTGGATTTAGCCTGCGCGTGACCACCGGTCGGCCGTAGCCGATGACGGTGTAACGCAGGATGGTCATGTGCTCGGAAGCAACTTGAGGGATTATACCCTCCCGCGCGCATCCACACAATTGGTCCACGATGTATGCGCGGGCTTGACCCGCGTTGTAGATTAATCGCTGTGACATCTCCTGTTTTGCGGATCCCGCATACTCTGGTCAGATACACCGATGAATCCAGGATTGACACGCTCCTTCAGGCCTATGACCGTGAGGGACTCGACGCCCTCGTGACGCGTCTCGGCGTCAATGTTCGTGTCTCCGGCGGCAAAACAATTCTCATGCTGGCAGCTGAACGGGATCACCTGCTGGCCACCACGTCACTGCTGTGCCGCCACGCTGATGTTGCGGCCGTGGATGACAGCGGCAAGACCGCCCTACACTATGCGGCGATGTCCGGCGCGGATGGCGTCGCGGAGGTCCTCATCGACGCCGGCGCTCCCGTCGATATGCGTGACGCCGAGGGCCGCACTCCCCTGTGGTACGCCGCCGCCAGGAACTATCCCGATTCTGCCATCGTCGACGTCTTCCTCCGCGCCGGGGCCAATCCCCGGCTTCGGGACCACCACGGCGTCAACGCCAACGACATGCTCTAGCTCCCTGCAGCTTTCTTCAGCTTTTTGCAGATCCCCCACCAGCACGAATGCCCCGGCCAGCGCCGGGGCATTCTCTTTCCGCCGAGTCAGGCAAGCCGGGGGTGCTCGTCGTCCCTTACTTCTTCCCCTTGCCGAAGTCCAGGTTATTGAGGTCGATGTTCTCCAGGCCCTTCGGCATGCCGCCGGGCATCCCCATGCCTCCCATGCCGGGGAAGCCACCACCCTGGCCGCCTTCCATCTGCTGCTGAAGCTTCTGCAGCTCCGCCATGGAGGGCATCCCGGGCATGCCGCCGCCACCGCCGGTGCGCTTCGGCGGCTTGCGCTTGCCATTCTTGCCCTTGCGGCCCTTCGGTTTCTTCTTCGTGGCCTTGCGGCCGCCCATGCCGAACTGGCCGGCCATCTTGCCCATCATCTTCTTGGCTTGGAAGAAGCGCTCGACGAGCTGGTTGACCTCAGAGACCGACACGCCCGAACCATTCGCGATGCGCTTGCGGCGCGAGGCGTTGAGGATCTTCGGGTTAGCCCGCTCGGCGGGCGTCATGCCGCGGATGATCGCCTGGATGCGGTCGAGCTGCTTCTCGTCGACCATATCCGCCATCTGGTTCATCTGCTTGCCGCCGGGCAGCATCTTGAGAAGGTTGCCGATGGGCCCCATGCGGCGGATCATGAGCATCTGCTCGAGGAAGTCCTCCAGGGTCAGCTCGCCCGAGCCAATTTTCGACGCCGTCTCGGCGGCCTTCTCCGCGTCGAGGGTCTGTTCCGCCTGCTCGATGAGCGAGAGGATGTCACCCATGCCGAGGATGCGGCTGGCCATGCGCTCGGGGTGGAAGACGTCGAAGTCCTCGAGCTTCTCGCCCGTCGAGGCGTAGAGGATGGGCTTGCCGGTGACCTCGCGGATGGAGAGCGCCGCGCCGCCGCGGGCATCGCCGTCGAGCTTGGTGAGGACGACGCCGGTGAAGTCCACGCCATCGCGGAAGGCCTCGGCGGTCATCACGGCGTCCTGGCCGATCATGGAGTCGATGACGAAGAGGACTTCGTCCGGGTCGATGGCGTCGCGGATGTTGCGCGCCTGGGTCATGAGCGTCTCGTCGATGCCGAGGCGGCCGGCGGTGTCCACGATGACGACGTCGTGCTGCTGGCGTCGAGCCTCCTCGATGCCCGCGCGGGCGACCTCGACGGGATCGCCGTGGCTCGTGCCCATTTCGTGCTCGGAGGAGTCGGGGGCCGTCCCCGGATCGGGGGCGAAGGTCGGCACCCCGGCGCGCTCGCCGACGATCTGCAGCTGCTGGACCGCGCCCGGGCGCTGGAGGTCACAGGCCACGAGCATGGGCGTGTGCCCCTGCTTCGCGAGGTGGAGCGCGAGCTTACCGGCCAGGGTGGTCTTACCGGCACCCTGCAGACCGGCGAGCATGATGACTGTCGGGGGGCGCTTCGCGAGGTTCAGCCGCCGGGTCTCGCCTCCGAGGATCTGGATGAGCTCCTCGTTGACGATCTTGATGACCTGCTGGGCCGGGTTGAGGGCCTCGGACACCTCAACGCCGAGCGCACGCTTCTTGATCCGCTTGATGAATCCGCGGACCACGCTTAAGGAGACATCGGCCTCCAGCAGGGCGAGTCGGATTTCTCGGGCGGTGGCGTTGATGTCGGCTTCGGTGAGGCGCCCTTTGCTACGAAGGCCGCTCAGCGCACCGGACAACCGATCAGACAACGACTCAAACACGTTGCTGCTCTCCCTTACAGATAATTCGCTAGGTCACCTTATGCTAACTGTTACCCAAGGCGCGGGTCACGTCGCGTTCGATCTGGGCCCTCTGGCACGGTGGGGTGAGCGCCGCGCGGAGGATGAGCGTCTCCCCCACATTGTTGAGGTCAATCCACTCCGTTTCCGGCAGGACGCGGAGGATTTCGCCTACCACGCCCAAGTGATCCGGGGTGCGGATCTCCATGATGGACTCGTGCCAGAAGATCGCACAGGGGCGCGGTGGCACCTCGGGGAGCACCGTGTGCACGCCAGAGCGATAGGTCTGCACGAGGTCGGCTTCGTCGATGCGCTGGCTGCCCGTCGTGGGCCTCACGACGATCTCCGCCGCACAGCCCTCCTTCGTGCGGATGCAGCGCGTGGCCTCGATGTTCCATGCCTTCGCGGCGCAGAGGGCGAGGATCCGCACGATCTGGCGGAGGTGCTCGCCCCGCCAGTAGAGGACGGGGAATCCATCCTCCAGCTCCTCGTGGATGCCGAGCTCAGAGGGGGCATGCACCATCGGAGCCGAGGGGTGAACATAATGCAGCTGCTGCAGCTGGGCCAACCCGCGGCGCAGGAGCTCGTCCCGGCCGCGCTCGAGGCGGCGCGTCCACACCCCCGGCCCGGTCGCGCGGGCGTCGGCCTCCGTGAGCACCCCGAGGAGCTCGAGGGTGAGCTGATCGTGGTGGACGGCGTCGAGAAGGGTGTCGACGGTATCTGGATCCGAGGGATCCCGCGTGGCCACCAGCTTGGCGAGCGTCGTGTGCTCGGCGACAAGCGTCTGCACCCGGGAGCAATCCTGATAATGAAAGCCCAGCTTGGCGGCCATCTGTGCCACGAGCTCTGCCCCCACCTGCTCGTGCGGGCGGTTCTCCCCCTTCCCGACGTCGTGGAACAGAGCACCGAGGAGCAGGAGATCCGGGCGCGCGACGGTGACCGAGCGGCGCGCGCACTGCTCGACGGTGACGAGGAGGTGCTCGTCGATCGTGTGGATGTGGATGGGCTCGGCGGGGAGGATGCCCCGCACCCGGGACCACTCCGGCACGCAGCGCTCCCAGAGCCCGTGACGATCAAGGTCCTTCACCACTCGGCGCGAGTGCTCCGGGGAGGACAGGACAGCGAAAAAGTCCTGGGTATGGGCCTTGAGCCAAGGGTCGCGCAGGGGCGGAGTCTGCTCGAGGCGCCCCCACGTGGCGGGATCAATCTCCAGCCCATAGCGCACAGCCGAGGCCGCGACGCGCAGCGGCAGACCCGGGTCATCCAGGCGCGGGTTCCGCGCGAGGGTCACGTGCCCGTGGGCCTCGACGACGTCCAGTTCCAAAGGACGCCGCTGCTCGCTGAGTATCCGCCGCGCGACAGGGCGCCGGCGGTTGAGGAGCGCCCGCGCGGAGGCCAGCGTGGTGGTGAGCGCCTCGTCGACGTCGCGAGCGGCCGCCGCGAGCTGCCTCGCGAGGTCATAGCGCGAGCGATAGCCCAGCTCCGCCGCGATGTCCGCGCTGTACTCGGGTTCGAGGATGTCCCGGTTTCTCTTCACCTGCTCGTGAAGGAGTTCGCGGATCGCGAGGAGGAGTTCTCGCTGGGCGTGGAGATCGGGGGCGTCGGCCACCTGGGCGAGGGCGAGTGCCCGGATGACGTCGAGGTCACGGAGCCCGCCGCGGCCGTGCTTGAGGTCCGGCCGGGTCATGGTGACGACGGGCCCCGCGCGGCGCCAGCGCTTCGTCGCACTATCGACGACGGTGTCTAGGATGCGGGAGATCTGCTGGCGCCACGCCTTGAGGGCCATCTGGCGGGCGCGGGCGGACACCTCCTCCTCCCCGCAAATGTGGCGGAGATCGAGGAGCGCGAGGCCCGCCGCCGCGTCCTCGAGGACGATCTCGCCGCAGCCCTCGGGGGTGCGCACCGCGTAGTCGAATCTCTCGCCCGCGTCCCACAGGGGGTACCACAGGGCGGAGACCTCCTCCTCGGTGGGGACCTTCTTCCGAGGATGGAGGAGGATGAGGTCGATGTCGGAGTAGGCGGTGAGCTCCCGGCGTGCAAGCGAGCCGGTCGCCGCCACCGCACACCCCGGTGGAAGGGGCAGGCTGCGCAGCAGCTCCTCCTTCTCCTCGACCCGTCGGAGACGGCGCTCCGCGAGGTCTTTACAACGCGGCGTCGTCACGGTCTCCCGTGCGCACGCGCACGACCTGTTCGACCGGGCTGACCCACACCTTGCCGTCGCCGATCTTGCCGGTGCGGGCAGACTCGACGATGGCGTTGACGACGTCGTCGGTGTGGGCGTCGTCGACCACGACCTCAATCTTCAGCTTGGGGACGAAGTCGACGGCGTACTCGGCGCCGCGATAGACCTCAGAGTGGCCCTTCTGCTGGCCAAAGCCCTGGGTCTCGGTGACGGTCATCCCGTGGACACCGATGTCCTCGAGCGCGTCCTTGATATCCGTCAGGGTGAAAGGTTTCACGATGGCGGTGATGAGCTTCATGGGGTTCTCCTCACGTTAAGCGACAGTTTTGGGCGGGAACCACGGCGAAAATTTTAGCGCGTCCCGCCTGTCCTCATCGGATATCGGGTCCGACGGTGTCATAGGCCGTTTCGCTGTGCATCGTAATGTCAATGCCGCGGGCCTCGTCCTCGTCCTCGAGGCGCCAGCCGGCCGTCGCCTTGAGAATGACCGCGATGATCGCAGTCACGACGCCGGAGATGAGCATCGCCACGAGGGCGATGAGGATCTGGACGATGAAGAGCTTGAGCCCATCCATGCCACCTCCGGTGAACCAGCCACGGTCCGTCGCCAGGAGACCGACGCCCACCGTGCCCCACAAACCGGCGACGAGATGGACGCCGACGACGTCGAGGGAGTCATCAAACTTGAACCGGTACTTCAAGCCCACGCCGAGGCAGGCGAGAACACCGCCGATCACGCCGAGGAGAAGTGACGTCATCGGGGTGAGGTCCCCCGCCGCCGGCGTAATCGCGACGAGGCCGGCCACGACGCCCGAGGCCGCCCCGAGCGAGGTGGGATGCCCATCGCGCAGCTTCTCGACGAGCAGCCAGCCGAGCATCGCCGCCGCCGTTGCCGCCGTCGTGTTGATCCAGGCGAGCCCAGCCACACCATCCGCCGCGAACGCCGAACCAGCGTTGAAGCCGAACCAGCCGAACCACAGTAGGGCGGCGCCCAGCATGACGAGGGGCAGGTTGTGCGGGCGGTGGGAGTGGCGGAGGAAGGCCCGGCGCTGACCCACAATGAACGCGAGGACCAGGGCCGCCGTTCCCGCAGAGATGTGCACGACGGTCCCGCCGGCGAAGTCGATGGGAGCCACCGAGGCGACGGTCTCCCCCTCCTCCACCGTGGTTCCAAACAGGGCGGCAGACAGCCCGGACGCGCTGTGGCTGAGCAGCCCGCCGCCCCACACCATGTGTGCGAGGGGGAAGTAGGCGAAAGTGGCCCACAGCCCGCTAAATAGCAGCCAGGTTCCGAACTTCACGCGCTCGGCGAGGGCGCCGGAGATGAGCGCCGTCGAAATCACCGCGAAGGTGAGCTGGAAGCAGACGTCAATGACGTTCGGGTACCCGTTGGCCCCCGCAATGTAGGCGCCGGAGGCGTCAGTAATGGAGTTTTTCAGCCCGAGAAACTCGAATGGGGAGGCGACAAGCCCCAGGAAAGATTGCGACCCATAGGACATCGACCATCCCCACAGGACGTAAATGACGCTCACGACGCCGAGGGCGCCGAAGCTCATCATCATCATGTTGAGGACGGATTTCTGCCGCGACATCCCCCCATAAAAGAGCGAGAGGGCGGGCGTCATCAAAAGGACAAGGGCCGCCGAAATGAGCATCCACGAGCTATTCCCAGAGGCCTGTACCAGGTCGGTTTCTGTCATCGTGGTGAGGCCTTTCTCTTCAGGATCCCCTGCGGTGGATCCGCTGATGGTCGGTGGTGGTCCCCGGGGACGAGAGGTGACCTGGATTCTCGTCCCGAGGGACAGTTCCTAACTATAGACCGACAGGTTTCAAAGCACACCTCTGGCCACGGTGAACGTGCCCGCGCGGGCCGCTCCCCTTCCACGCGCCGGCATGACCGCGCCGCCTACGCACAGAGAAGTGCGGCTACACAGAGAGGAAGAGATTCGCGACGGAGCGCGCCGGGAACACCCCCACCCAGCGCGTCGGAAAGCCCCTGCCACCGGCCCCTCGGCGTAGGGGCCCAGTCCGGAGTCGCCCTGAGGCGCCTGCCAGCCGTGAGCAGAATCTCTCTGATCGGATCAGTCTCTGTGCAACCGCACTTGTTCTTGTCTGACCGGGCGTCAGACCATCTGGTTCCCATCCCCACTTTCGGGGGTAGTCTCCTGAGTTTTTTCTGAGGCTGCTAGCCCAGCAGCGCGTCCACGAAGCCCTCCACCTCGAAGGGAGCGAGGTCATCGGCGCCCTCGCCGAGGCCCACCAGCTTCACCGGCACGCCCAGCTCCTCCTGGACCTGGAAGACGATGCCGCCCTTAGCCGTACCGTCCAGCTTGGTGAGCACGACGCCGCTGATATCCACCACATCGCGGAAGATCCGCGCCTGCATGAGCCCGTTCTGGCCGACGGTCGCGTCGAGAACCAGAAGAACCTCATCAACCTGGGCTTTCTTCTCGACGACGCGCTTGACCTTGCCCAGCTGGTCCATGAGCCCCTTCGAGGTGTGCAGCCGGCCCGCGGTGTCCACCACCACGACGTCGGCGCGCTCCTCCACGCCCTTGGCCACGGCGTCGAAGGCGACCGAGGCGGGGTCCGCCCCCTCGGCGCCGCGGACGGTCGTCGCGCCGACGCGACGGCCCCAGGTCTCCAGCTGGTCGGCGGCAGCGGCGCGGAAGGTGTCCGCCGCTCCGAGTAGCACGCTGTGCCCCATGGACACGAGTACGCGGGCGAGCTTGCCCACCGTCGTGGTCTTTCCGGTGCCGTTCACGCCCACTACGAGGACCACCGCCGGCTTCCCCTCCGAGGGGACGGCGCGGATGGAGCGATCCATCTCCGGTTTGCAGGCCTCGATGAGGCAGGCGCGCAGCATGGCGCGGGCCTCGGCCTCACTGGACACGCCCTGCTCCGCGATGCGGGAGCGCAGGCTGCCCATGACCTTCTCGGTCGCCACCGCTCCGAGATCCGCCATGTACAGGGTGTCCTCGATGTCCTCCCAGGCGTCCTCGTCGAGGTCACCCGCGCTGAGAATGCCCAGAACACTCTTGCCGATCGCATTCTGCGAACGCGAGAGGCGCCCGCGCAGCCTGCCCAGGCGCCCGGCGGCAGGAGCGATGTCCTCCTGAGGCTGCGCCGGGGTCTCGACGACGTCCGCCTGCTCCTCCTCCGGTTCAGGCTCCGGGGCCGGGGTGCTCTCCTTCGCTGCCGCCGCGCTCTCTGCCGCAGCGACCGCCGCAGCAGCCGCCTCCTGGGCCTCGGCCTCGTCCTCGGCGGGCGTGGGCTCCGGCTCGGGCTCGGGCGCCGGCTCGTCGATGGCTTCCGGCTGCGGCTCGCGCTCCTCCTCGGGCTGCTCGCCCAAGGCGGCGGTCCCCTCCTCCGGGCTGCTGGCCGGCTGGTTCTCCGGCTTCTCCGCGGTGGAGGGCAGGTCCGAAGCGGGAGCCGGTTCCTCGGTGGGTTCCTCGATAGGCTCCGGCTCGTGTGCGACCGGCTTCGTTTCCTCGACGGGCTCGGCGGGCTGCTCCGGCTCGGCAGCCTCGGCGGGCTGCTCGGGTTCGGGCTCGGCCTGAGGCTCCGGTCGGACCTCAGGTTCAAGCTGAGGTTCCGGCTCAGGCGCCGGGGCGGGCTCCGGTGCCGGGGGCGTCACGGGCGTCGCCTGCGCCTCCTTCGGCGCCGGGGTCTCGGGGAGCTTCTGGTCGTCGCGAAGGACGGGCTCTTTCTTCTGCTGGGTTCCCGGCGCTGCCGGAGCGAACTGGAAGCCGCCGTGCGCCTGGTAGTTTCCGGACTTCTCCTGCTGCGTCAGCTGCTTGGGTGCCTCATCCGCGGGCTTCTCAAAGCTCACAAGCTTGGACTTGCGGCGATGATTTCCCCAGATAAGCAGCAGCGCCACCACCACGATGATGATGGCGACGACAACGATAATGAGCGTCGGGGTGTTGATCATGGCCCCCATGGTAGCGGCCGCTAGTTCACCCCGGGCTGCTGCATCGCGAGGACCATGGCCTCCGCGCTGACGATATCGCCGGTGACCACCTCGGGGACCACGTCGGCCAGTTGGGCCCAGCCGCGGGCTGCCTCGTCCATTGTCTTGGACTTGCCCATGAGCCCGTGGGCGCGCATCCGGGCGGAGAGCGCAAAGACCATGGACACCACCGGGGCGAGTGCCCACGCGTGCGTCGGATCCTCCGTGTTGACGCCGTCGAGCTTGTCGAATCGGACGCGGGCGGCGGCGTAGAGGTTGCGATTCGCCCCGCGCATCGTGCGCAGGAGCTTGACGGCAGGCTTGATGAGCCCCTCGGAGGTCATGAGAGTGCGCAGCTTCTCGCGCTGGCGGAAGGTCTCGAAGACGGCCATGAGGCGATTGCCGTCCTCCATGATGGCGCCGGGCACGACCTCGACGTTCGAGAAGAACATGCCCAGCAGCGCCTCCTGCTGGGAGGGATCCATGTCCGCGATGCGCACGGTGGACTGGTCGATGCACGCGCTGTCCAGGGTGGTGTCGCGCCCCGTCGTGAGGGTCTGCACGAGATTTTTCCCGCCGCACGTCGCGATGCGATCCAGCTGGGCCCTCACGTGCCGACGGCAGGCCGTCGCCGCCTCGGCGTCGCCGGAGGCTTGGGCCTCTTCCGCCTCGCGCCACAGGCGGGGCATGCGGGAGAGCTCCGCCAGGCAGTGCAGCCAGGCGGCCGAGTGGAAGGCCGGGTGGATGTCATCGTCGGGAAGCGATTCGGAGTCGAAGCTCACGCCCACGAGGCCAGAGTTGATGATCTGGCCGGGCTGGCGCTCGGCGGGGACGAGCGAACCAGACAGCGCACCGATCGCCGCGAAGGGGCGGGATTCCAGGGCCGCCTGGATCGCCGGCCGGGAGCTCGCCGAGGCCGCCCCGAGGTGATCCCAGAGGATCGGGAGGACCTCGTCGTTGTCCGGGGCGTCCTCCCGCTCGCCGGCGAGGAAGGCGGAGAGCTCACTCAGCGCCTCATCCTGATCGGTGTAGTAGCCGGGCTGCTCGGCGCGCAGGGCGCCGGGGCTCGGGGCCTGGGGGGACCACAGGTTCATGAACGGGTCGCGGGTGTGCAGCTGGATCCGCACCGGGCCGGCGTCCACGAGGGATTCCGGCAGCGGGGTCCGCTCCCCCTCGATGGTGATCGTCGTGGCCGGGGCCCATGGCGCGGTGTCCGGCCAGATCCAGGCGTCGAGGCGTCGCTCGGGGGCGAGGTCCTCGAGGACGAGGTGGCCGTCGTCGATCCGTGCCGCCGTGGCATGCGGCTGGGAGCTCATGCCCGCGAGGGAGACCGAAATGCGCCGGTCCGTGGCGGTGTCGGTCCACTCGCAGTCGAGGGTTCCGGAGGGCAGGAGGGCGGCGGAGGCCGCGAGCTGCGCCATGGGCGCGACCCAGGTGATGCCGCCGTCATCGGTGCTCATGGAGACCGTCCGCAGCGGGGAGCCATGGTGGTTGCGGATCATGATGCGCGGTGTCTCCATCCGGCCGGTGCCGCGGACGCGCACGTGACCCTCCGGGTCGAAGGAGCGGGATTGGCATTCGAGGCGGGTGGTGCGCCACATCGGCGGGTAGCTGAGCAGCGGGACCTCGTAGCGCAGTCGCGGCGGGGTGAAGCGGAGGGGAAGGCGATCACCCTCGTCGGTGGAGATGACGACGTCCGCGCCCGCGGAGGAGGCGTCGACGCGCACCGTGCGGGAAGGCTCCACCTCGAAGGGTTTCTCACCGTGGCGGATGCGGATCTTCGACTCGCTGAGCCCGCCGCCCGTGGGAATCCGCAGGCTGGAGGTGCCACCCCCGATCTCCACCGAGGTGCTCATGCCCTCAACGATGCCGTAGCGGTGGCGGAAGGACTCGTTGCGCGGGCCGCGCAGGCGGATGAGGTACTCCCCCACCCAGGGGGCGTCGTAGGCCTCGGGATCGAAGATGGGGAACTCCCCACCCTCGGCGGGGACTTCGAGGGGCTCGGGCTCCGCGATCTCCTCCCCCGCAACGCCGACACCCGCGTACGCGGAGATGGACAGGTACCAGATCTCCTCCGTACCGGAGAGCGTCGGCGGGAAGACCGCGACGACCGACTCGTCGTGGACGCGCAGGCCGCCGGCTGTCCGCACGAACTCGATGGGCTCAGCGGGGTGGACAAAGCGGACGCGCTGGCGAGGATCGATGCAGCGCAGCTGCTGCATCGCCGAGGGCGTATGCCCGGCGCGCAGCACCTGGATGCTCGCCGCGGTGGAGGCATCCACCAGGCGGCAGGCCCAGTGCTCCCAGCCGACGATCGGGAAGCGGTCGGTCTCCGGGAGGTCCTCGCCGGTGACGACGTCGACGAGGCGGGCGTCCTCCGGAGCCAGGACGTAGAGCTCCTGGTGGTGGAGGGAAGCCTTGGCGGAGAGGTTCTGGCCATTCGCCGCGAAGATGAGGACGGGGTCATCGGCGGCGAGGACGGGGACGGTCCAGGAGATGGTGTTCGTGGCGTCGAGGACGGAGACCTCGCGCACCGGGGAATCCAGCGTGATGTCGAGGGCCTCGGCATAGGTGGGCTCGCCCCAGGCCCGACCGGTGCGGAAGAGGCGCGTCGTGCCCTCAATGCTCACGCGCCAGGAGACCTCGGCGCGGCCTGACTCCTCCGGCGCCACCCGCTGCTCCGGGAGGCGGACGCAGACTTTGCGGCGCTCGGCGTCGAGAATGATGCGCGGGCGCAGCTCACGGAGGGCGACGCCGACCGCGCTCGCCCGGTCCTCGGTGCCGACGGGGCGCTCGCGCAGCTCCGCGACGACGGCCTCGCGGACAAGGCGGGGAAGCTGCGGCTCAAGGTGGGAGTGGTCACGATCGAGCCAGGAGCTGGGGTGTTCCACCGAGAACCGACGCACCGCCTGGATGCCGCCCATGAGGGAGCGAAGGAGGGAGTCCTCGGCGTCGAGGAGGCGGGTGAGGATGGGCAGGCGCTCCCCATCGAGGTGGGGGCGCACCGCCTCCATGATCTCCTCCGGGAGGGCCTGGACGTCGGGGTCGCAGGTATCGAGGGCCTCGAGCACGCCGGGGATCTCCGCCGCCGTCATCCCCGCGTGGAGAAGGGCGAGCTCCGCGCCGGAAAGCCCGGGCCCCTCGGGCACGTAGAGGCCGCTGCGGGCGAAGGCCTCGCGCGCGTGCCGCTCCATGGCCTCCTCCCACTCGGGCGAGGACTGCACGCCCAGGCCCACGAGGTACTCGCGCCAGAAGTCCTCCGGCTCCATGAGGCGGGCGGCCCGGGAGATCGCCGTGGTGACGACGAGGGCCGGGGTGACGTCGAGAAGGGCGTCGATATCCGCCCCCGCCGAGAGCTGCCGGGCAACAAAGGTCCCAAAGAGCCGATCGATCCGCTCCAGCTCATCCGCCCCGAGGTTCGTCTCCACGAACCACTGCAGGTCCGGATCTGCGCACTTCTGAGACAATTCGAGCTCGGTGTGGGATGCCCACCCGAGCAGGGAATCCGTGGGGTCCGCGAAGGGGGTCGCTGCAGCAGCAGAGCTCATAGGGAAGGCAAACTCCTTTGTGTTGGTCTCTCAGGGATCTCGGTGGCGTCTCGGTGTGGTCTCGACGGCAGGGCGAGAGTGCCGTTAACCGTGGAAAGTCTACTCTTTCCGGTGCGGGGCCATGCGTTGGCTGAGGACGCGCGTGACGCCGTCGTCGCGCATCGTCACACCATAGAGAACATTGGCCACATCCATGGTCGGCTTCTGGTGGGTAATGACGATGAGCTGGGAGTCCGCGCGCAGCTCCTCAAGCAGCGCGATAAGGCGACGGAGGTTGACGTCATCGAGCGCGGCCTCCACCTCGTCGAGGACGTAGAAGGGGCTCGGGCGCGCCTTGAAAATCGCCACGAGCATGGCGAGCGCCGTGAGCGACTTCTCCCCGCCCGACAACAAGGACAGACGCTTGACCTTCTTCCCGGGCGGGCGGGCCTCCACCTCGATGCCCGTGCCCAGCATGTCCGAGGGGTCCGTGAGCAGCAGGCGCCCCTCCCCGCCCGGGAAGAGGGTGCTGAATACCTGGGGAAAGTGGCGCTCGACGTCCTCCCACGCCTCGGTGAATAGCTGCAGGATGCGCTCATCGACCTCCTCGATGACCTCCTCCAGGGCCCGCCGCGCCTGGATAACGTCCTCCAGCTGGGTCGCGAGGTAGCGATGCCGCTCCTCCAGAGCCTTGTACTCTTCCAAAGCCAGCGGGTTGACCTTGCCCAGCGCCCGCAGGTCCTTCTCCGCCTGCTTGAGCCGCTTCTTTTCCGCGGCCACGTCGAAGCCCTCACCCGGGTGGTAATTCTCCAGCAGCTCCGCGACGGGGATGCCCAGCTGCTCCACCGTCTTCGCCATCACCTCATCGAGGCGCACCGCGGCCTGGTTGAGCGCCATCTCCGCCTCGTGGGCGCGATCGCGCTGCCGGCTGTGCTGCTGGCGCAAGGCCGAGACCTGCTGCTTCAGCGTGGCCGCCCGGGCGCGCGCGAGCCGCTGCGCCTCCGTGTGCTCATCGCGGACGCGCGTGGCCTCCTCGACGGCGGACTGGATCTTCTCCTGCAGCTCTTCCGCCAGGCGGGCCACCGTCGTGGCGATGGCCACCCGGTGCCGGCGCTGGGCCATCCGCGCCTCGAAGCGCTGGCGGGCCTGGGTCTCCTGCTCCGCCTGGCGACGCAGCCGCTCCCCTCGCTGCTCAAGCTGGGTGACCTTCTCCTCGTGCTGGCGAAGATTCATGCGCGCCTCGAGCTCCATCGCCCGCACCTGGGCGAGCATGGCCTGGGCCTCATCGCGGGCCTCCGTCGAGGGCTCCTCGATGCTGCCCGGCTCCTCGACACGCGCCACCCGGTCCCGGGTCTCCTCCCAGCGTCGCTCCGCCTCCGCCAGCGCGGCCGCCCGCTGGGCGCGCTGCTCCGCCAGGCGTTCGGCCTGCTCCCGACGTCGGCGCACCTCCTTCTCCGCGCGCTCGACGAGGCGCTCGTGCTCCCCGCGCCGGGCGTCGGCATCACGCAGTTCCGCTGTGGCCTGGGCAAGCGCCACGCGGGCCTCCTCGGCGGCCTGCTCAGCGCCCGCGACCGTCCCGGAGAGCTCCCGGTGGCGGGCTTCCACCTCGGCGAGCTCCCGCTCGGCGGCGTCGATCTGTCCGCTCACCTCCACCGTGGAGGTGGCACCACGTCCCACCTGGGCCCATCCCTCGCCGACGAGGATGCCCTCCGGGGTGACGGCTCGCAGCCGGGGATCCCCCTCCACCACCGCCATGGCCACCTGCGCATCGGGGCACAACACGACGTCGGCCACGAGGCGGTTGAGCACCCTCGCCACCCCCGGGCGGGCGCTGAAGGCATCGAGGAGCCACTGGGTTCCCTGGGGAAGGTCGGCGTCCATGCGCCACGGGCTCGCCGTATCATCGGCGTCCTCGCGCAGGAGGGTCAGCCGCGCGACGTCCTCCCGTTGAAAGGCCTCGACGGCCACCGCCCAGGCGGAGCTCACCTGGGCTTCAGCGTGCTGGCCGAGCGCCGCCGCGACGGCCCGCTCTGCGCCGGGGGTGACGTCGAGCCCCTCAGCCAGCGGAGACAGATCGATGCGCAAGTTCTCCCCGATGGCGTGGGCATCATCGGCGGGCAGCGTGGAGCGGAGGGTGTCGATGCGGCTGCGCAGGCCGTACATGGTGCGTTCAAAGTCGGTGTGCTGGGCGCGGATGTCGCGAAGGCGAGCCTCGGCGGCCTCGCGCTCGGCCGCTGCCCGCTCCTGGGCGTCCGCGAGCGGCTCGCGCTCCTCCTCGTAGCCGGCGAGGGAGTCCTTCGCGACGCGCAGCTCCTCCTCGCTCTCCTCGAGCTCGCGGCGGGCGAACTGGGCATTCTCCTCCTGCTGGGTGACCTCCGCGCGGAGGGACTCCACCTCCTTGGCCTGGGATTCCTCCGCCGCGAGGAGGCGGACCACGCCCTCACGGCGGTCGGCGATGGCCCGCACCTGGGCCATGTGCTCAGCTTCTGCGGCGCGCAGCTCCTCCTCGTGCTCCTCGACGGAGTCACTCAGCGTCTCGAGGCGCTCCCGCGCGATGTCGCAGGCCTCCCGGCTCTGCGCTAACTCCTCCTCGGTCCGGCGGGCCTGGGCGCGCAGCGCGTCGGGGTCGGGACCGGAGTAGTGGTCGTCGACGGCCCCATCCGCCGCGCGATCCCGGGCGATGCGGATGGTCGCCTCGCTGCGTTCGAGCAGCGTGGAGAGAGAAAAATGGCGCTCCTGGGCCTCGTCCACCTGGGGGCCCAGCTCCGCGAGGTGCTCCTCGCGGGCCTGCAGGGCCTCCTCCTGTTCCTCCAGCTCCTGGCCCAGTTCCTTCTCCCGGGCCGTCACCGTCTGCGCGTCCTCTTCCGCGCGGCGCACCGCCTCCTGCAGCTCGAGGACGCGCGCGGCGGCGAGGTTATGCTTCGCCTCGCGGAGCTCGGCCTGGACCGTCGCGGCCCGCTGCGCTGCCTCCGCCTGGCGGGCCAGCGGGGTGAGCTGCTTCGCCAGCTCCCCCGTGAGGTCCTGCAGGCGGTCGAGATTCGCCTGCATACCGACGAGCTTGCGCTGGGCCTTCTCCTTCCGACGACGGTGCTTGAGCACGCCCGCCGCCTCCTCGATGAAGGCGCGTCGGTCCTCCGGGCGGGACTCGAGGATCTCCGCGAGCTTCCCCTGGCCGACGATGATGTGCATTTCCCGGCCAATGCCGGAGTCGCTCAGCAGCTCCTGAACATCCATGAGCCGGGCGCGCGAGCCGTTGATCTCGTACTCGCTTCCCCCGTCCCGGAACATCCGGCGCGTGATGGAGACTTCGGCATAGTCGATCGGCAGCACGCCGTCGTGATTATCAATGGTGAGGGTGACCTCGGCGCGGCCGAGCGGCCGCCGTCCCCCCGCGCCGGCGAAGATGACGTCCTGCATCTTCCCGCCCCGGAGGGTCTTTGCCCCCTGCTCCCCCATCACCCAGGCGAGGGCGTCGACAACATTCGATTTCCCCGAACCATTGGGCCCCACCACGGCGCAGATGCCGGGCTCAAAGGTCATCGTCGTGGCCGACGCAAAAGACTTAAAGCCTTTGAGGGTGAGGGATTTGAGATGCACGCAGCTATCCTACAAGTCGCCACCTAGCGCTCGACAAAGCCGGACTCGCCGCGGGCCTCCGCCCACTGCTCGATGACCGCGGTGACCGCCCCCGGGCGGCGGCGCGAACTCGGCTGCTCGCGGAGCGCCTCCAGGAGCGCTTTCACCTTCTCCGGCTCCCCTTCCGCGACGACGCACACCCGGCCATCAGCGAGGTTGCTCGCGGAGCCAGCGAGCCCGAGTTCGAGCGCGACGCTCCGCGTCCACCAGCGGAAACCCACCCCCTGGACGTGGCCGTGGACGAAAGCGGTGAGTCGGATGGAGCTCATGAGGCAGGCAGTCCCTTCTTCCAATCGCGGGTGACGGGGTCCGTGCCATCCCAGCATTCCACGTTCTTCAGCTCGGGGAGCATGGAGCGGTGGAAGACCGGGTCGAGGCCGCGGCGGCGCTGCTCCGAGTAGTTGCGCAGCAGCTTAATGGCCACCCCGCCGAGCGGGACGATGGCGATGAGGTTGATGATGACCATCGTGGCGGAGAAGGTATCCGCCAGGGCCCACACGAGCGGCACCGTCCCCACCGCGCCGCCAAAGACGCAGAGGAGGACGAGGAGGCGGAACACCGTCAGCACCGAGGACTTCTCCGTGAAGAAGCGGATGTTGGACTCCGCAAGGTAGTAATTCCCCAGCACGGAGGAGAAGGCCAGCACGAAGAGGATGAAGGTGACGAAGTGGATGCCCCACTGCCCCACCTCCGCCGCGAGGGCATTCTGGGTGAGCGTGGCGGACTGGATGTCATCGCCGAACGTCGGGTTGGAGAGCAGGATAATGAAGGCCGTGATCGAGCAGACAAGCAGCGTGTCGAAGTACACGCCGAGCGTCTGAACGAGGCCCTGCTTGACGGGGTGGGACACCGTCGCCGTGGCCGCCGCATTCGGCGCCGAACCCTGGCCTGCCTCGTTGGAGAAGAGGCCGCGCTGCATGCCGCGCTTGAAGGCCTCGGCGACCGCAGCGCCCGCGACCTGCTTGACGCCCACCGCGGCGCCCACGATCTCCCCGATCATCCCCGGCACCTTATCAATATTGATGATGAGCACGATCACGCCCATGATGAGGTAGGCCCCCGCCATGAACGGCACGATGATCTGCGTGGCCGAGGCAATGCGCTGCACCCCGCCGAAGATGATGAGCGCGGTGAGCAGCGCCACGGCCAGGCCGATGACGATCTTCAGGCTCATCCCCGTGTGGCCCACCGAGTTGCCCACAGCCTCCACGATGGAGTTCGTCTGCACCGCGTTGTACACGAAGCCATAGGTCACCGTGATCGCGATACCGAAAATCACCGCAAGCCACCGAGCCCCCAGGCCGCGGGTCATGTAATAGGCGGGGCCGCCGCGGTAGGCCTGCCCGTCCTTCACCTTCCACAGCTGGGCGAGAGTGGACTCGACGAAAGCCGTCGCGCCACCCAGCAGGGCGATCATCCACATCCAGAACACGGCCCCGGGGCCGCCAAGGGAGATCGCCACCGCGACGCCCGCCACGTTGCCGGTTCCCACGCGGGAGGCGGCGGAAATCGTGAAGGCTTTGAACGCGGAGATGGAATTATCCTCCCCGTCCTTCCCGTGGCCTTCGTGGGGCACGGGGCGCTCCGCCACGGAGCGAATCATGTCGGGAATCATGCGGATCTGCACGAGGAGGGTGCGCAGACCGAAGTAGATCCCCGCTGCGATGAGGATCGTCGGGACGATCCACGTCCACAGGAAGTTGTTAATTCCATCGGCAAGGATGGACTCTAAGGTCGCCATGAGGGGTATCGTACCGGGTCGGTGACGAAGGACACCGCACAGCACCTAGAGTCGCTGGCATCTCGGGCACCAGTGGGTGGAACGATTCGTCCACGCCACCCGCTCGATAGGCCCACCACAGCGCGGGCATGGCTCCCCTGCCCTCCCATACACCGCCAAGGAGCGGGAGAAGTAGCCGCTCGCCCCGTTGACATTGACGTAGAGGGAGTCAAAGCTCGTGCCCCCGGCGGCGAGGGCCCGACCCATCACCTCCCGGGCGCAGCCCAGCAGGCGCACCGTGTCCTTGAGTCTCAGCCGATCCGCCCGGCGCCACGGCTTGATCCCCGCCGCCCACAGCGACTCATCCGCATAGATGTTTCCAATCCCGGAGACCACCTGCTGGTCCAGGAGCACCCTCTTGATCTCCGAGCGCTTCGTCCTCATCCGACGGGCAAGCGCCAAGTCATCGCACTCCGGATCGAAGATGTCCCTCGCGATGTGGCGCACGGGAAGGGGGATGCCCTCCTCCACCGGGGTCCACAGCCAACGCCCAAAGGTGCGCTGGTCCACGAAGCTGAGCTGCAGGTTCTCCCCCTCCGGTGTCTCAAGCAGCGCGCGGATCCGCAGGTGCGGGGACGTGACCTCCCCCGGCGGCCCGATAAGCATCTGGCCGCTCATCCCGAGATGGACGAAGAGCGCGTGGCTGCCGTCGTCGAGAGGGAACCACAGGTATTTTCCGCGACGCCGCGGGGTGCGAAGAACGCTCCCGCGCAGGAGATCCGGAAGGGAACCCTCCTGGCCGCGGGTGGCGCGGGGGTGGAAGACCTCGACGTCCTGGACGCGGGCGTCGGCGAGGTGCGCGGCCAGCCCCCGGCGCACGACCTCGACCTCGGGCAGCTCGGGCACGGGCTAGTCCTGCGCCGTGGCGGGCTGCTCGGCGGGATTGTCCGCCGGCGGCTCGACAGCCTTGTCCGCCGGCGGCTGATTCATGAGATCGGAGATGTCCCCGCGCAGGTGCCCGTAGGCCTGGCGGGCGGCGGCCTGCTCGGCGAGCTTCTTGTTGGTGCCCTCGCCGCGGCCGAAGACGCGCCCGGCGACGAGTGCCTCGGCATAAAAGTGCAGCTCGTGCTCGGGGCCGGAGGTCGTGGTGCGGTACTCGGCCGAACCGAGGCGACGCTGCGACAACCGCTCCTGGAGGGTCGTCTTCCAATCCTGGTGGCGGCCGCGGGCCGTGGCGTGATCGATCTTGTCGCGGAAGAGCGTGAGGATGACGTCGCGGGCCGTGTGGAAGCCATGCTCGAGGTAGATCGCGCCGAGCAGGGCCTCCGTCGTATCGGCGAGGATGGAGTCCTTATTCTGGCCGTCCGTGGCGTGCTCGCCCCGGCCCAGCAGGATGTGGGGGCCCAGGTTCACCGCCCGGGCGATGTCAGCCAGCCCGTAGCGGGACACGATCGACGCGCGCATCTTCGAAATATCCGACTCCGGCCGCTCCGGGTACTGCTCATAGAGCTGGCCCGCCACGGAGAGGCCCAGCACGGCGTCGCCGAGGAACTCCAGGCGCTCATTGTTCGGCAGGTGCCCGTTCTCGTTAGCGAAGGAGCGATGCGTGAGAGCGAGCTTGAGGGATTCCTCCGGCAGGCTCACACCCAGCGCCTCAAGGAGCGGTGCGTGATCGACCTCGGCGAACGCGGCGTCGAGGGCCTCCTGGCCACTCAGGCGCGAACGGCGACGGCTCATAGGAACTTCTCCAATCCAGCCCACCGGGGATCCGGCAGGTTCTTCTCATCCTCCCCGGACACCCCGTCCGGCTCGGGCACGGCATTCTCCGAGTCCTCCGCCACGCAGCCGCCCTCGCACTGCGGGTTGAAGGGCAGGCTGAGCCCCGCCTCATCGATGACGAGCTGAAGCAGGTCGATGGTTCCGTTCTCGACGCTCAGCAGGCCGTTCTCGCCCTCGTCCTCGTCCTCATCCTCCGCGGACGTGACGAAGTCCGGGCTATCGCTGAACACGCCGCTCACGTGGAACGTGGCCGGCGGGGTCATGGTCTCCAAGCAGCGGACGCACTCCCCCTCCAGCGCGGCGCTCACGTCCGCGTCCGCCATGACAGCATCCCCCAGCGGGGTGAGCGTGGCGGACACGGTGACCTCGGCCCCCTCCGGGATGGCGATCATCTCGACCCCAATCCGGGTCGGGGCCGGGCCGGTCTGGACTCTCTGCTCGGGAACATCGCCGCTGCGCAGCAGGTCGGCAACGTCAAAGATAAAAGGTGAAGTCATGGTGACTGTGCAGTCTACCCCGACGCCCCTTAATTGTCGTAGCCGTAGTCCCGATCAGAGCCGTAGTCGCGGTCACTGTAGTGACGCTCGGCCCCGCCGGCACCAGCACCGCGGCGCAGGGCCTGGCGGTCCCGGCTAATGGTGCGCAGCACGCCGGAGAGCGTGTCCTCGAAGCTCGCGAGCTTCGAGTCCACAAACTGATCGCACTCGGTGCGCAGCTTGCGGGAGTCCTCGTGGGCGGCGTCGACAACACGGTGGGCCTCCTCGTTGGCCCGACGCACCACCTCGGACTCGGAGACCAGACGACGCTGCTCCGCGAGGCCTTCGTCGACACTGCGCTGGTAGTGGTCGTTGCCCTCCGCAATAAGCCGATCCGCTTCCCCACGGGCGCGGCTCACGATGTCCTCGGCATCCTGCCGGGCGGTGGTGACGAGGTGATCCGCATCGTCCTCGGCGCGGGCCACAGTGCTGGTCGCCCGAGCCTGGGCGTCCTCCACCATCTCCTGGGAGTGGGCGGTGGCCTCATCCACCAGGCGGTCGGCTTCCTCCTGGGCGTCGCCCACGATGTCGCGAGCGCGATCCTCCGCGTCCCGGATGATGTCATCGCGGCGGTCGAGGACGTCCTGGGCGTCGTCAACCTCGGCGGGAAGGGCGTTGCGGAGATCGTCAAGGAGAGCTAAGACCTCATTGCGCGGCACCATGCAGTTGGAGGTCATGGGCACGCCATATGCCTGCTCTACGGTTTGAACGAGTTCATCGAGGGCCTCAAAGACGCGATACATGGCCTTGAGTGTAGCGAGGCCGTGGCCCCAGTCGGTGGAGCCACGGCCTAGAGAGCAGGAGAAAGTGGGGAGATTATTTAGATGACACCCTGGGCGAGCATCGCGTCCGCCACCTTCTTGAAGCCGGCGATGTTCGCGCCGATGACGTAGTCACCCTCGTGCTCGTACTCGCGGGCGGTGCGGTCGATGTTCTTGAAGATGTTCGACATGATCTTGTGCAGGCGCTCGTCGGTGTACTCGAAGGACCAGCTGTCGCGGGAGGCGTTCTGCTGCATCTCGAGCGCAGAGGTCGCCACACCACCAGCATTGGCGGCCTTGCCCGGCGCGAAGTGGACGCCCTCAGCGCGGAAGACCTCGATGGCCTCGGCGGTGGAGGGCATGTTCGCACCCTCGGCCACGAAGCGGCAGCCGTTCTTCACGAGCTGGCGGGCGTCGTCGCCGTTGAGCTCGTTCTGGGTGGCGCACGGGAGGGCAACATCGCAGGGCAGCTGCCAGATGGAGCCGTCGGTGTGGAGGATGGCCTTGGAGTCGGTCTCCTCGACGTAGTCGGCGACGCGACCGCGGCGCACCTCCTTGATCTCCTTGAGGGTCTCGAGGTCGACGCCCTCGGGGGTCTCGACCCACCCGGAGGAGTCGGAGAAGGCGATGACGGTGGCGCCGAGCTCCTGGGCCTTCTCGATGGCGTAGATCGCCACGTTGCCGGAGCCGGAGACGATGACCTTGGCGCCGTCGAGGCTCGCGTCGTTGAGCTTGAGCATCTCGGAGGTGAGGTAGACCGTGCCGTAGCCGGTGGCCTCGGTGCGGACGAGGGAGCCACCCCAGGTGAGGCCCTTGCCGGTGAGGACGCCGGACTCGTGCTGGTTCGCGAGGCGACGGTACTGGCCGAAGAGGTAGCCGATCTCGCGGCCGCCGACGCCGATGTCACCGGCCGGGACGTCGCGGTACTCGCCGATGTGGCGGTGGAGCTCCGTCATGAAGGACTGGCAGAAGCGCATGACCTCGCCGTCGGACTTCCCCTTGGGGTCGAAGTCGGAGCCACCCTTGCCGCCGCCGATGGGCAGGCCGGTAAGGGAGTTCTTGAAGATCTGCTCGAAACCGAGGAACTTGATGATGCCGAGGTTCACCGAGGGGTGGAAGCGGAGGCCACCCTTGTACGGGCCCAGGGCCGAGTTGAACTGGACGCGGAAGCCGCGGTTGACGCGGACATCGCCGTTGTCATCCACCCACGGGACCCGGAAGATGAGCTGGCGCTCCGGCTCGCAGAGGCGCTGGATGAGGCCGTAGTCGGCGTAGTGCGGATCCTTGTCCAGGACGATCTTGAGGGAGTCCAGAACCTCGGCCACCGCTTGGTGGAACTCGGGCTCGCCGGCGTTGCGCTTGAGCAGCATGTTGTAGTAGCTCGACACTTGCTGATCGACGCTCATATGAAAAGACCTTCCTTCCCAGGTACTCAGAGGGTGTCTTCTTGCCAGTTTTCTATCGGCAGGTAGATAATGCAAATATTTTCGCTATGGCGATACTCACACCAGTGCGCGCACAGGGCCCTGCGCTACCCTCAAAGCATGTCTGCGCCCCGCATCCTCCTCTGCCCTGATTCCTTCAAGGGGACAGCCTCCGCCAGCGAGGCCGCCCGCTTCCTCGCCACCGGCCTGCGCGAGTACCTCCCTCAGGCCGAGATCATCGAATCTCCCCTGGCAGATGGCGGTGAGGGCACGGCCGAGCTCCTTGGCGGCGCTCCCATCACTCTCCCGACGACGACCGCCGCCGGACGCCTCACAGAAGCCACCTACTACTGGGACGAGTCCTCCGCCACGGCGCACATCGATCTCGCCGCCGCCTCCGGGCTCCCGGCGGTGAGCGAGGACCCGGTCCCCCTGCGCGGAGATACCTATGGCACGGGAGTTCTCATCGCGGATGCGCACAGTCGGGGCGCCCGTCGCATCGTGCTTTGCCTCGGCGGCTCGGCGAGCACGGACGGGGGCACGGGCATCCTCGTGGCGCTGGGCGCCCAACTCCACGATGAGCGCGGCTATCCGCTGCCTCCCGGTGGCGGATCGCTTGGCCGGCTCGGCCAGATCACGCTCGACCACCTCAACGTCGGCGCCGCCGCACTCGACTGGGAACTCCTCACCGACGTCACCAACCCCGCCACCGGCCCCCGGGGCGCGGCGCACGTCTTCGCCCCACAGAAGGGGGCCAGCCCCGAGGAGGTCGAGGTTCTCGACGCCGGGATCGCGCGCCTCTGCGAGTTCTGCGAGGTGGACCCCCAGGCGCCCGGGCTCGGCGCGGCGGGGGCCACGCCGGTGGGCATCGTGTGGGTCTCTCGCCTGCTGCACGGCGATGACAGCCACGTCTCCGTGCGCCCTGGCGCCGCAACGGTGATCCATGCACAGGGCATCGCGGAGACGATGGCAACATCTGACCTCGTGGTGACGGGCGAGGGCTCACTCGACGAGCAATCCTTCGGCGGAAAGCTCATCGGCCAGCTCGCGGAGATGACGAAGGCCGAGGGGCGGGAGCTCCTCGTCGTCGCCGGCCGCGTGGCCCCTGGGCTGGAGCTTCCCTCCCATGTTCACGCCCTCGAGCTCCCCTCGGGAGAGGTCCAGTGGCAGCTCGAAGAGGCGGGGCGGGCCATCGCGGAGCGCATCCTCGCGGGCGGGCTGGGGGCGTCGAGCCCTCACGCTCAGGTGGAGGACTAGCGCAGGATGGACACCGTCCACGGGTAGGTGGCCGGCAGTTCGTAGTCCTGCTCCCGCATGAGGAGAACGGGGTCCTTCGGCAGCTCGGCGCGAGGGGTGAGGAAACGCGCAAGCACCATGGTGAGCTGGTTGACCGAGCCGCTGAGGCCCTCCACCTCAATGTCGTAGCGGTGCAGGCCCATTCCTTCCGGCTCGCGACCATGCTCGGTTTCGTAGGTGGAGCGGAGCTGCTCTTCCACTCCCTCGGGGACGGTTGGGGACGGGGTGTGGCGGGCGGATCCGCCACTCATTTTGTCGGCGGCGATGAGCCTCTCGACGGCGGCCGCGAAGCTCTCACCGAGCGTGGCCGCGTGGGAATCGGGGACAAGGCAATCAAACTGGATCACAGGCATGACGTCACTCTAGCGATACTCTGGACACTATGACAGCCCCCTTGAATTTCCGACCACACCCGCTCAGCACGATGGCCGACGGCACGATCAAGCAGGTCAACCCGTTTTCTGGCACCGAGGTCTGGACGGTGCCGGGCCGCGGTAACCGCCCGATTGCCAAGGCTGTCGCCCATCCCCAACCGCTCACTGATGATATGAGGACGCGGGCCGACGCCTTCGGTTCGGACCGGCCGCTCGACACCCCGCCTGAGAAGGCACGTATGGTCCGGGTGGGGGACAACTGGGAGATCCTCCGCGGGCTTCTGCCGAGCGAATTGGCTGGACATCCGGCAGAATTCCGTCGAGTCCCCAATCTCTTCGAGATCGTCTCCTATGACTACTGGCGCGACAACTACGCCTATGAGCCCGATCCCGAGACACAGGCGCGGATGGAGCGCTACCTCGCCGATGAGGAGGGCCGCGAGCATGTGCTCGCCATCGTAAAGACGAGGCTGCGGGCCTCCGGGCGCACGGAGGAAGCAGACACCCTGAGCGAGGAGGAGCTGCTCGGCTTCGCCCCCACCTACTTCGCTGGTGGGCACGACGTCATCATCGCTCGTCGCCACTACACGGATGAAGCCACCGACACCTCGGGACTGGCCTCCTCGGGGACGCTCAGCCCGGAGGAGCACGCCGGCTTCATCCTCTTCACTGTGGACGCCATGCGCGATCTCTACGAGCGCAATCGCTATGCCCAGTACGTGGTGGCCTTCCAGAACTGGCTCTCCGCCGCCGGCGCCTCCTTCGAGCACCTGCACAAGCAGCTCGTCGCCATTGATGAGGCCTCCGTGCAAACGGAGTTGGAGATCTCCCGGCTTCGCCAGAACCCCAACATGTACAACGAGTGGGGCGTGGACTTCTCCTTCCAGCACAACCTCGTCATCGCGGAGAATGACTCCGCCATCCTCACGGCCGGGGTGGGCCACCGCTACCCCACGCTCACGCTGTACTCGCGCTCGGAGGTGTCCGAACCCTGGGCCCAAAGCGAGGAGGACATCCGCGGCATGAGCGACCTGCTCCACGCCGCCCATGCGGCCGCCGGCCCGCACGTGGCGTGCAACGAGGAGTGGCACCACCGTCCCCCGGGACTGGACCTCCCCATGCCCTGGCGCATCAACATCAAGTGGCGTGTGTCCACCCTCGCGGGATTTGAGGGCGGCACGAAGATCTACGTCAACACTCTCTCCCCCATCGACGTGCGCGATCGCGTGGTCCCGGAGCTCTACCACCTGCGCGACGAGGGGCGCATCGCCCCCTCCATCCGCATCGCCACGGAGTGCCGCGCCGAGCGCAACCCGCTGCGCTACAACCCCCTGCTCCGCCTCTAGCGGCTTCCACGTCCGCACCGCCCGCACGTCCGCACACACCGCACCCGATCGCCCGACCCGGAAGGACTTCATCCCCACATGGTCGATTACGACGCCCTCGCGCACGCCGTCCGCCATCACGACGTGGATCTTCGCTGGCAACACGCCTTCTACGAGGACCTCCACGCCCACCCCGAACTCTCCCAGCAGGAGGAGGAGACCGCCGCCCGGATCCTCGCCGGCCTCGACGGCGTGGAGGGCGAGGTGTTCTCCGGCATCGGGGGCCACGGGATCGTCGTCATCCTGCGCAATGGGGAGGGCCCCTGCGTCCTCTTCCGCGCGGACTTCGACGCCCTCCCCGTCCACGAGCAAACCGGCGTGCCCTATGCCTCCACCCGCACCGCCACCGATCGGGTGGGGCGCACCCAGCCGGTCATGCATGCCTGCGGGCACGATATGCACACCACCGCCCTCATGGGGCTCGTGCACGTCCTTGACCAGCGGCGAGACCTCTGGTCCGGCACCTTTATCGGGCTCTTCCAGCCCTCGGAGGAGAACGGGCAGGGGGCGCTCGCCATGATCGACGACGGCCTGCTCGACCTCGTCCCGCGCCCCGACGTCTGCCTGGGCCAGCACATCATGCCGGGCCCCGCCGGCACGGTGCACACCATGCCCGGCGCGCAATTCGCCACCTGTGACTCCATCCGGATCACCATCCCGGGGCGAAGCTCCCACGGCTCCATGCCGCACAAGTCCATTGATCCGACGTTTGTCGCGGCGATGATCATCGTCCGCCTCCAGGGGATTGTGGGCCGGGAGGTGGACCCGAATGATTTCGCGGTGGTATCCGTCGGCACCCTTCGCGCGGGGACGGCGAATAACATCATTCCGGAGTCGGCGGAGCTCGTGCTCAATTGCCGTTTCTATGACACGGACGTGAGGACGAGGGTGTATGCGGCGATCCGTCGGGTCGTGGAGGCCGAGTGCCTGGCCTCGGGGTGCCCGCGCGCCGCGGAGATCGAGTTCTTTGATCACGGGGAGATGATCGACAATGACCCGGAGACGTTCGCCTTCGTGCGCCCGGCCTTCGATGCCGTGTTCGGGGAGGATTCCGTCGACGCCCGCCGGGTGACACCCTCCGAGGACTTCGCGAACCTCCCGAAGGCGTGGGGCGTGCCCTATCTCTACTGGGTCGTGGGGTGCACGCCGCGGGAGCAGTGGGCGGAGGCCGCGGCGGCCGACCGCATTGACCAGGACATTCCGGTGAATCACCAGGGCACCTTCCTTCCCGACCCCGAGCCCACCACCTACGCCACCACCCACGCGGCCCTCGCCGCCGTCCTCAGCTACCTGCACCGGAGCTGAGCAGGCTGCGAGGCCTCCGCAGTGTCGGGGGCCAGTTTTCGCTCGGATAAAGTAGACACTATTGTCACTTGCTGACTAGTCATCGAACGCTCTCATCGATCAGGAGAACTCTCGTCCTATGACCGACACCGCTTCTCACCCTGCGCTGTCTCAGACCATCGGCGGCCACGTCCGTGCCGCGGCCGGCAAGAGCCCGGAGTCCGCGAGTGCCCGGAAGTTCTGGTTCGGCCTCTCCGACGCCGTCATGGAGAACCTCGCCGACAACTGGGAGGCCACCACCAAGGCTTATGCCGCCACCCGGCAGCAGCACTACTTCTCCGCGGAGTTCCTCATGGGACGCGCGCTGCTCAACAACCTCACGAACCTCGGCCTCGTCGATGAGGCGGAGAAGGCCGTGAGCGAGCTCGGCCACTCCCTCAGCGACGTGCTCGAGGCGGAGAACGACGCCGCCCTCGGCAACGGTGGTCTGGGCCGCCTGGCGGCGTGCTTCCTCGACTCCTGCGCGACGATGGACCTCCCCGTCACCGGCTACGGCCTCCTCTACCGCTATGGCCTCTTCCGCCAGAGCGTCGAAAACGGCTTCCAGGTCGAGCAGCCGGATGCCTGGAAGGAGGATGGCTACCCCTTCGTCATCCGCCGCGAGGATGAGCAGTACACCGTGACCTTCGATGACATGGTGTGCCGCGCGATCCCCTATGACATGCCCATCACTGGCTACGGGACCGACAACGTCGGCACCCTCCGGCTGTGGAAGGCCGAGCCCCTCCACGAGTTCGACTACGAGGCCTTCAACTCCCAGCGTTTCACCGACGCCATCGTCGAGCGCGAGCGCGTCATGGACCTCTGCCGCGTCCTCTACCCCAATGACACGACGTACGCCGGCAAGGTGCTGCGCGTGCGCCAGCAGTACTTCTTCACCTCCGCCTCCCTGCAGAGCATGATCGCGAACTACATCGCGCACCACGGGGAGGACCTGCGCGACTTCGCTCGCTACAACTGCATCCAGCTCAACGACACCCACCCGGTGCTCGCCATCCCGGAGCTCATGCGCCTGCTCATGGACGATCACGGCCTCGGCTGGGAGGAAGCCTGGGGCATCGTCTCCGAGACCTTCGCCTACACCAACCACACGGTGCTGGCCGAGGCCCTCGAGCAGTGGAGCACGTCCATCTTCCAGCAGCTCTTTGGCCGCGTGTGGGAGATCGTCTGCGAGATCGACCGCCGCTTCCGCGAGGACATGCGCTCCCGCGGGCTCGACGAGGAGCGCATCAACTACATGTCCCCCGTCCACGACGGGAACGTGCACATGGCATGGATCGCGTGCTACGCCTCCTTCTCCATCAACGGTGTGGCGGCGCTGCACACGGACATCATCCGCGCGGAAACCCTCCGCGAGTGGAACGACATCTGGCCCGAGAAGTTCAACAACAAGACCAACGGCGTCACTCCGCGCCGCTGGCTGAAGATGTGCAACCCTCGCCTCGCCGAGCTTCTCACCCGCCTCTCCGGCGACGACGCCTGGGTGACCGACCTCGACCGGCTCGCTGAGCTGCGCCACTTCGCGGAGGACGACGCCGTCATGGACGAGCTCCTCGCGATCAAGGACGCCAACAAGAAGGACTTTGCCGCCTGGATCAAGGACCGCCAGGGCGACACCCTCGATCACCACTCCATCTACGACGTCCAGATCAAGCGCCTCCACGAGTACAAGCGCCAGCTCATGAACGCGCTGTACATCCTCGACCTCTACTTCCGGATCAAGGTGGACGGCGAGAACACCATCCCGCCGCGCACCTTCATCTTCGGGGCGAAGGCCGCGCCGGGTTATGTCCGCGCGAAGGCAATCATCAAGCTCATCAACGCCATCGCGGAGCTTGTTAACAACGATCCCGTCGTGAGCCGCACGCTCCGCGTCGTCTTCGTGGAGAATTACAACGTCTCCCCCGCCGAGCACATCATCCCGGCCGCCGACGTCTCCGAGCAGATCTCCACGGCCGGCAAGGAGGCCTCCGGCACGTCGAACATGAAGTTCATGATGAACGGCGCGCTCACGCTCGGCACCCTCGACGGGGCGAACGTCGAGATCGTCGATGCCGTGGGCGAGGAGAACGCCTACATCTTCGGCGCCCGCAATGAGGAGCTCCCCGAGCTGCGCCGCACCTACCGCCCGCGCGACGCCTATGAGACCGTCCCGGGCCTGCGCCGCACCCTCGATGCGCTGGTCGACGGCCACCTCGACGACGGCCAGTCCGGCATGTTCCACGACCTCCTCGGCTCCCTGCTCGACGAGGGCGGCTGGGAGACCCCGGACGTCTACTACGTGCTCGGCGACTTCGCGAGCTACCGCGAGACGCGCGACCGCATGGCCCACGACTATGTCAATGACCGCCGCGCCTGGGCCCGGAAGTGCTGGATCAACATCTGCGAGTCCGGCCGCTTCTCCTCCGACCGCACCATCGCCGATTACGCCCGCGAGGTCTGGCACCTCGACGCCACCCCGATCCGCTAAAACCCCGCGCACAGACGAAGGCCCGGCCAGCACTGCGCTGGCCGGGCCTTGTCGCTGCGCCGGGGCGCAGCGTCAGAGTCCGCGTGTCCTCCGTGCTACTTGGCGGAGTGGGACACGTCCTCACCGAGGAGGTGGACGTGGATGAGGTTCGTGTTGCCGGAGACTCCGGGCGGGGTGCCGGCTACGACCACCATCATGTCGTCGCGCTCATACTCCTTCATGGCGAGCAGCGCGCCGTCGACCTCGTTCATCATCGAGTCGGTGTCGTGCACCGGGTCGCAGAGGAAGGTCTCCGCACCCCAGGTGAGCGCCAGCTGGGAGCGCACCGCCGGGTTCGGAGTGAATACCAGCAGCGGCAGCGGGGAGTGGAGGCGCGCCACGCGGCGGGCCGTGTCGCCGGAGGTGGTGAAGGCGACGATGGCGCGGGCGTTGAGGCGCTCGGCGATGTCACGCGCGGAGTAGGAGATGACGCCTCGCTTGGTGCGCGGGACGTGGGTAAGCGCCGGGACGCTGCCCTGGGACTCCGCGTGGCGGACGATCTTCGCCATGGTCCGGACGACGTTCTGCGGGTCCACGCCCACGGAGGTCTCGCCGGAGAGCATGACGGCGTCGGTGCCGTCGAGAACGGCGTTGGCGACGTCGGAGGCCTCGGCGCGGGTCGGGCGGGAGTTCTCAATCATGGAGTCGAGCATCTGCGTCGCCACGATCACCGGCTTCGCGTTCTCGCGGGCGATCTGGATGGCGCGCTTCTGAACCAGCGGCACCTGCTCCAGCGGCACCTCGACGCCCAGGTCACCGCGGGCGACCATGATGCCGTCGAAGGCCATGATGATGGACTCGAGCGCGTCCACGGCCTCGGGCTTCTCCAGCTTCGCGATGACGGGGACGCGGCGGCCCACCTCGTCCATGATCTCGTGGACGAGCTCGACATCCGCCGGGGAGCGGACGAAGGAGAGCGCAATGATGTCAACACCCAGCTTGAGGGCGAAGCGCAGGTCCTCCTTGTCCTTCTCGGAGAGCGCGGGGACAGAGACGTTCATGCCCGGGAGGGACACGCCCTTGTTGTTGGAGACGGGGCCGCCCTCGGTGACCTCGCAGACCACGTCATTGCCTTCGACGGCCACACAGACGAGGCCCACCTTGCCGTCGTCGACGAGGAGGCGGTCGCCGGGGTGGGCGTCCTTCGCGAGGCCCTTGTACGTCGTGGAGACGCGATCGTGGGTGCCGGGAACATCATCAATGGTGATGCGGACGGTCTCCCCCGTCTCCCAGAACGTAGAACCATCAGTGAAGCGCCCGAGACGGATCTTGGGGCCCTGGAGGTCGGCGAGGATGCCGACGGCGCGGCCGGTCTCATCGGTAGCCTCGCGCACCCAGCGGTAATTCTGCTCGTGATCGGAATGATCGCCGTGCGAGAAGTTCATGCGCGCGACGTCCATGCCGGCCTCAACCAGGGAAAGGATGCCTTCCTTGCTGGCGACGGCAGGGCCCAAAGTGCACACAATCTTGGTTCTTCTATCCACTGAAATTCATCACCCTCATCACATCATTCGGAATCAAACAGAACGGGATCTGTCCGATTATGTTGGCATCTGCCCGTTCGGGTTCGCATTCTAAGGGAAATCATCCGTGATCCCGAATGAGCATCGACTCAAACGCTACCCGTCTTTCCCTGAACCTTCTATGGCACGATGACCTGAATCACCTTCACTCCCACTGACCTGCGATTTTGCACCGTCGGGAATGATCTGTGCCCCATCGGCCAGGGGAGTGACCTCTTGCTCACTTTCCCGCCCGCGGGGCAGCCTCCAAAAGACCACGAGGGCGGCCACGCACACCACCACCGCCACGATGACGTTGATCCTGATTCCGCCGACCAGCGTCGCCTCATCCGAGCGCATGTTCTCCACGACAAAACGCCCGGCGGTATAGAGCGCAACGTAGAGGGCAAAGACCCGGCCGTGCCCCAGGCGGAAGCGGCGGTCGGCCCACAGGAGAACGAGGCAGACGAGGACGTTCCACACAAGCTCATAGAGGAAGGTCGGGTGCACGGTGGCGAGCACCACGCCCGTCGAGTGCCCGGTGAGCGGGGCCACGCGGCCGGCGTCATCGACCCGCTGATAAATCTCCAGAGCCCAGGGCACCGACGTCGGGCGGCCATAGAGCTCCTGGTTAAACCAGTTCCCCAGCCGTCCGATGGCCTGCGCGAGGATGATGCCCGGCGCGATGGCGTCGGCAAAAGGAGCGAGAGGGACCCGGCGCCAGCGGAAGAACAGCCACGTCCCCACGCCGCCGAGCGCCACCGCACCCCAGATGCCCAGGCCGCCGTTGGTGATCCTCAGCGCGTCAATGGGATGTGCCCCGGGGCCGAAGTACTTCTCATAGTCCGTGATGACGTGGTAGAGGCGGCCCCCGATGATGCCGCAGGGGATCGCGACGATCGCCGCATCCCACACCAGGGAGTCATCGCCGCCGCGTGCCGTGTAGCGGCGGACGCTCATCCACAGGGCCACGATGATGCCCGCGATGATGCAGAGGGCATAGGCGCGGATCGGGATGGGGCCGAGGTACCACACCCCCTGCGGCGGGGAGGGCAGTCCAGCAAGATACTGAGTAGTCACTCCCCTAGTGTGCCTGATGGCAAAGCCAGGGTGGCGATACCCCGTGCCCTAACCTGCAAGCGGGTGCTGAGAGGCCGTCACCATCGCCCGGGTGAGCGAGCCCGGCGTGTGCTGTGCGCAGCGGGCGGCCGACACCAGCACCCCGTGGGCGTGCTGCCGCGCGTGGAGGATGAGGTCCGACTCCGTCTTCACCCCGCTGAGCATGATGAAAGGAACTCCCGCCTCGTGCAGCATGGGGGCCACGCGGACGACGAGCCCCGGGTCCCGCCGGGAGCATACCCATCCCTGCGGGTTGAGCCCCACCATGCCCGCGCCCAGGCGGAGGGCGTGATGGGCGGACTGGGTATCACGCACCTCGAGGAGCGGGGTGAGCCCGAGCGACTGCGCCCGGTCCACCAGGGACTCCACGTGATGCTGTCCGAGGAGGCCCACCGGGATGCTCACGACGTCGGCTCCATAGAGCTTGGCCTCGTGGAGCTGATAGGGGTCCACGATAGGATCCCGGCAGATCATGGGGATGTCCACGGCCCGCTTGGCCGCCGCCATGTCCTCGCAGGTGCTGCAGAAGGCCGGCATGTCCGTGTGGCAGGACAAAAGGGCCGCCCCGTGGGCCTCGCACTCGCGGGCGACGTCGGCGATACTCGTCATCTCCCAGCGGGAATCCCCGGGAGGAATGCACCCGGGCAGCTCGGTGATGACGGAGCAGCCCGGGGAGAGAAGAGCGGGGAACGGATCACGCGGGGCGGGAGCCGCCGCGGCGCGGACTTTGATGTCGGCGAAGGGCAGCTGGGCTTCCCGCAGCGCAACTCGCCGCCGCACTTGGGCGAGCACGTAGTCGACGATGACGGGTGCCATGGAGGCCCTCACCTCGCTTTCTTTCACCCTCCCGCACCCCTGCGGACGGTGAATTAGAGCACGATGCTGATCTTGCTGCTTAGATTAACCTGTCCCCCACGGGAAGAGAAATTGAGCCCCTATTTCCGCTTCTCCCCCTGCTCGCGGGTGCTCTCCGGGGACTCCTCCACGTCGGTGGGGTCGAGATCCGCGTCGAGGGCATCCCAGAGGACGCGGCCGGAGTCGGGGTTGTCCTCGAGGTCCTCGGCGATGCGCTCCTCCTTGAGCTTCTTGCGCTCATAGGCCGTCGAGCGCGGGGCATCCCCGCCCGGCCGAATAGCCAGCAAGACACCCCCGAAGAGCGCGAGGGCACAGCCAAGGATCGCGATGAGTGGACCCGCCGGGTGCACCGTGATGTCGGTGATCTGCGCCCACTCGCTCAGCGCGACCGGATCGGCGAGCTTTGAGTGCGCGGCGCTGCTCGTGAGGATGGAGCGGGCGCGCTCGGCGCTCGCCCCCTCAAGGAGCACGGTGAGCGGCGCCCACGCGCAGCCAGCCGCCACGATCGCGGCAAGGATCCCGACGATCCGCCGGCCCCAGCGTCGGAGAGCGAATCCGGCAATGCAGGCCGCCGCCAAGACGAGGGCCAGGGCGGTGATCTCCGTCGACCACGACGCCCCGACGATGTCCTCGTGGTGGACGCCGGACTTGTCGTCATCGGCCACCACGCTCACCCAGCTCATGCGGGAGGCAGCCCACACGATGAGCGCCGCCGCCCCCAGCGCGATCGCTGCGAAGCGTGCGCGCCGTCGGTCCTCGGTCCCAGTCTCCACGTCCTTCACTCTCTTCTTTCTGCCTCGGTGCCCCGCACGGGGTGCGCATTACAACAGCTGGTCTGCGTCAAAGCACGTGCGGGTGCCAGTATGACAGGCCGCGCCCTTCTGGTGAACCTTGAGGAGGACCGTGTCCCCATCGCAGTCCAGGCGCACCTCCGTGACCTCCTGGGTATGCCCCGAGGTCAGGCCCTTGATCCAGTATTCCTGGCGGGAGCGCGACCAATACGTTCCCCGACGGGTGGCGATGGTGTAGGCCAACGCGTGGGTGTCCATCCACGCCATCATGAGGACCTCGTCTCCCCCATCGGCGGACTGCACGATCGCCGGCACGAGTCCGGCGTCGTTGAGGGTGAGGCGCTCGGCGATCTCCGGGGGGAGGATGTAATTCTTCGGGTCATCGCCGGTGTTTGGTGGGGTGGCAGGAATCATCGGCGCACCTCGTAGCCGCCCTCACCCAGGGCATCCTTGACCTCGCCGATGGAGACCTCCCCAAAGTGGAAGATGCTGGCGGCGAGCACCGCGTCCGCGCCGGCGCTGATCGCCGGCGGCATGTGCGCGGCCGTCCCCGCCCCGCCGGACGCGATGACCGGCACGCTCACGACATCCGCCACGGCGGAGATGAGCTCCAGGTCAAAGCCGTCCTTGGTGCCGTCGCCATCCATGGAGTTGAGGAGGATCTCCCCCACTCCCAGCTCCTCCCCGCGGCGGGCCCACTCGATGGCATCGATCCCCGCGCTGCGGCTGCCCCCGTGGGTGGTGACCTCGAAGCCGGAGGGTTGGGGCGTGCCGCCCTCGGGGACGCGGCGTGCATCCACGCTGAGCACGATGCACTGGGCCCCGAAGCGCCGGGAGAGCTCGGACAGCAGCTCGGGGCGGGCGATGGCCGCCGTGTTCACCGAGACCTTGTCCGCGCCGGCGCGCAGGAGCTGGTCCACGTCCTCCTCGCTGCGGACCCCTCCCCCGACGGTGAGGGGAATGAAGACCTGCTCGGCGGTGCGGCGGACCACGTCGAGCATGGTGCCGCGGCCGTCCTTGGAGGCGGTGACGTCGAGGAAGGTGAGCTCATCGGCGCCCTCTTCGTTGTAGCGCTTGGCGAGCTCGACGGGGTCCCCGGCGTCGCGGAGATTCTCGAAGTTCACCCCCTTGACGACGCGCCCATTGTCGACGTCCAAACAGGGAATCACGCGCACTGCGACCGCCATGAGGGCACTGATCCTTTCACGAAGCTAGGCTTTGAGAACTGACCTTATCGTAGTCATGATCGCCTCGTGGGCCTCCGGCGACCCCACCACGCAGCCCTCCGAGTGG
Organism: Corynebacterium uropygiale; assembly: GCF_021568315.1. Lineage (GTDB taxonomy): Bacteria > Actinomycetota > Actinomycetes > Mycobacteriales > Mycobacteriaceae > Corynebacterium > Corynebacterium uropygiale. The sequence continues at coordinate 91,622 of NZ_JAKGSI010000002.1, read as the reverse complement.
AGGGTCCACGGCTCCCCGCGGGTGTCCGTGATGAGGGAACCCGCCGCGCGGTTGAGCACGATCCCCGCCGCGTTATCCCACACGTGCGGGGAGAAGGACACCGCCCCGCTGAAGATGCCCTGGGCACAAAATCCCAGGTCAACACCCACAGAGCCGGTGATCCGGGGGCGCAGGAAGGTTCCCGTGAGGTCGCCCAGGAGCCCCTGGCGCACGAGCGAGGGGAAGGAGGAGGACTGCTGCGATGCCACCGAGGAGAAACCCACCTGACCCGAGCGCCCCTCCCCGGAGGGAAGGCGCGTGGCCGGCTCGCCATTGACGAACAGGGGGCTTCCCTCATAGGCGGCGAGGCGGCGGGAGAGCGTCGGGAAGGAGGTGAGCCCGAGGACCGGCTCGCCATCGACGAGGAGGCTGATGAGGATCGCGCAGAGCGGGTTCTGCACGGAGTAGTTGGCCGTGCCATCAATGGGATCAACGACCCACACGGCCTCCGACGCGAGCGTCCCGCCCTGCTCCTCCCCGTAGACGGGGATTCCGCTCAGGTCTTCGAGTCGCTCGCGGAGGACCTCCTCAATGGCGACGTCGACGTCCGTCGCGAAGTCCCCGGAGCCTTTCCACTGGCTCGGGCCCGCGCCGAGCCCGTCGAGGAAGAGGCGCTCGGCGTCCTCGCAGACGCGCTCCGCGATCCTCAACTGTGCCGCGAGGTCCATGCTTACTCCCCGGAGCGTGTGCGGAGGGCGTCGAGGGCCTCGGCGAGCGTGAAGCGCTTCTCATAGAGGGCCTTGCCGATGATGACGGAGTCAATCCCTTCGTCCTCATACTCGACGAGGCCGAGCACATCATCGAGGGTCGAGATCCCCCCGGAGGCCGTGACCGCCGCATCCGTGGCCGCCGAGACATCCCGGAGGAGCTCCACGTTCGGCCCGCTCAGGGTCCCGTCGCGCGAGACATCCGTGACCACGAAGCGCTCGCAGCCGGCGGCGTCGAGCCGCTCGAGCACCTCCCAGAGGTCCCCGCCATCGGAGACCCAGCCGTGCCCGCGCGTGCGCCACTCCCCCTCGACGGTGCGGGCGGCGAGGTCGACGGCCACCCGGTCCCCATACTCGCCAAGGACGCGGGCGATCCACTCGGGCTTCTCCAGCGCCGCGGTCCCAATGTTCACCCGCCGGGCGCCGGTCGCGAGCGCGCGCTCCAGCGAGGCGTCGTCGCGAATCCCCCCGGTGAGCTCGACGTGAATGTCGAGCTTGCCCGTGATCTCCGCCATGAGCTCGTGGTTGGAGCCCCGCCCGAAGGCGGCATCGAGGTCCACGAAGTGCAGCCACTCGGCCCCCTGGGCCTGCCACTCCATGGCGGCCTCCAGCGGGGAGCCGTACACCTTTTCCGTCCCGGCCTCCCCCTGGTCCAGGCGGACAGCGCGGCCGTCAACTACATCCACAGCGGGTAAGAGAGTGAAGCTCATGGCTGCCCAGTGTAGCCCGCCCGCTACAGCGAACGCACCCAGTTCTCCAGGAGCGCGAGCCCCGCGTCCCCTGACTTCTCCGGGTGGAACTGCGTTGCCCACAGCGGCCCGTTCTCCACGGCGGCGAGGAAACGATCCCCCTCGTGCTCCGCCCAGCTCACCAGCGGCGGCGTCGTCGGGCCGCCGCCCGGGAAGTCCCAGGTCCGCACGCCATAGGAGTGGACAAAGTAGAAGCGCTCATCCTCCGGGATGCCCGCGAAGAGCGCGGAGCCCTCGCCCCGATCGACGGTATTCCACCCCATGTGGGGCAGGGTGCGCGCCGCAAGTTTCTCGACGATGCCCGGCCACTCCCCGCACCCCTCGGCGCTCACACCGTGCTCCACGCCCTTCTCGAAGAGGATCTGCATCCCCACGCAGATTCCCAGCACCGGACGGTCCCCGGCGAGGCGCTCGCCGATGATGCGCGGGCCCTGAACCCGCCGCAGCCCGCGCATGCAGGCGTCGAAGGCGCCGACGCCGGGCACGAGCAGGCCGTCGGCACCCAGGGCGGTCGCGGGATCCGAGGTGACGGTGACCTCCGCACCGACGGCTTCCACGGCGCGGTGGGCAGAGCGAAGATTTCCGGAGCCATAGTCCAGGAGTGCAACAGTGGGACTCATAGCGACACAGTCTACTGCCTGGGCTTTAGCTCCCCGCGCTCTGGTCTGTGGCCGGCGGCTCCTCGCGCCGCTTCCAGCCGGGCCGCGGCGGGCGTCGCATGACCAGCTTGGTGACCTCCACCGGGCGGGTGGCCACCCGGCGCACCCGTCGAGCCTGATAGACCGCCTGGCGGGCCACCGGCACCTGGCGCAGCCGGGCCCGCATGTTCGAGTGCTCGGTGATGCGGTGCCGGCCGATCACGTGGTCGGCCACCGTCATGAGCAGCCCACCCGCGATGAAGATCGAACCGGCGGCAAAGGCGCCGCTGTAGAAGAAGACGCCGGCCACGGCACCGAGCAGCGTCGAGCCGATGCCCGTCCCCGCGTCATAGGACATATTCCAATAGGTGGAGGCGTCGGAGACACGGGAGCGCGGGAGCCGGAAGAACATGGAGAGCAGCGACTCGTTCTGCACCATGCCGAAGGCCCCGCCAAAGAGGATGCCCGCCACGACGAGGAACCACACCGACCACGACCACTCAATGACCGCCGCCATGAGCGCCGTGCCCACGAACGCCGCGATCTGGGCGGGGATCATCGTCGCCCCGGGCATGCCCTTGCGGTCCGCGATCCAGCCCGACACATAGCGGAACACCATCATCGCGCCGCTCACGATGGCGAGGATGATCCCCGCGATCGCCGGCCCGAGCACCGGGTCCACCTCCTCCACCGCGAGCGGCAGGAAGGAGGAGACCGCACCAAAGGTCATCGACAGGGAGGTCACCGCCAGCGCCGGCACCGTGATGAGCTTCCACGTCGCGGTCACCGGGGTGCCCTGTTCCTCCGGGTACTCATACTGAGAGGTCTCGACGACCGGCGCCGGCCTCAGCCGAGGAATCGCGGCGCACATGAGCGCCGCCACCAGGGCGACCCCCGCCGCAATGATGTACACCCAGGAATAGCCCCACTCCCTGCTCACGCTGAGGCCCACCGGCAGGAAGAACATCTGCGAAAGCCCAATAGAAATGCCCAGCAAGCCCGTGGACTTGCCCAGGAACTTCACCGGGACGAGCTCCGCGCTCAGCGCGGATTGCGCCACGGTGAGGGCGCCGAATCCCATCCCGCGCAGCGCGGAGAAGAGCAACACGATCCACGGATCCATCCCCAGGAGGTGGCCGAGCGCCGGGACCCCGAGCATGAACGCGGAGCCCACCATCACCGGATTGTAGCCCACCGCCCGAAGCATCTTCGGGGTCACCATCTGGGTGAGCACGGTGGCCAGCATGAAGGCGCCCGTCGAGGCGCCGGCGAGGGAGCTCGACCCGCCGCCGTCGACCACAGCCTTCGGGATGACGGGGAGGAGCAGAGCATAACTACCAAAGGCCCCCGCCACCGCGATGAGTGTGGCAACAAAGCCGGGACACTCCCACACCGAGGTGGCGTCGTCGAGAGAGGCGGACGGGAGGTCCCGCGTGGCCACTAGCTCATCACTCCTATCAACCACAGAATTGCACCGACAAGAGACACCGCCGCGATGAGGGCGAACACGATGGTGAGAACCTTATTACCGGCCTGGTACATGGACCACGTGCCGCCCACCATGAGCCCCGCGACGAGGAAGAGAAGGTAGACAAGCCAGCTCATGGAGCTCCCCGAGCCGGCGGAATCTGCGGCCACTATAGCAAGAGCGGGCATCGGCTAGAGGGCTCCCTTCGTGGAGGGCACGCCCGTGACCTTGTCGTCCCGCTCGACGGCCTGGCGCAGCGCCCGGGCCACCGCCTTGTACTCCGCCTCGGTGATGTGGTGCGGGTCGCGGCCATAGTGGCAGCGGACGTGGAGCGTGGTCCGGGAGTTGAGGGCCAGAGTCTCAAAGAAGTGCTGGTTGATGACGGTGGCGTAGTGGCCGCCGATGATCGCCGTCGTCATGTACTCCGGCTCCCCCGTGAACACGATGTAGGGGCGGCCGGAAATATCGACGATGGCCTCCACCAGGGACTCGTCCATGGGCAGCTGCTGGGAGCCGAAGCGGCGGATGCCCTTCTTATCCCCGAGCGCATCGAGGAGCGCCTGGCCAAGAACGATCGCCGTGTCCTCCACGGTGTGGTGGGCGTCGACATCAATGTCCCCATCCGAGTGGACGGTGAGGTCGAAGTTGCCGTGCACGCCGAAGGCGGTGAGCATGTGGTCAAAGAAGGGCAGGCCCGTGTGGATGTCGACGGAACCAGAGCCATCGAGGTTGATCTCTACCGTGATGACGGACTCGCTCGTCGCGCGGCTGGCGCGGCCGATCCGATCCTGGGGTTCCTCCCCCACGAGCCCCTGGGCTCGATCTGCACGATCTGTCACGAATTCTTCCTTCCAATCTCGCGGGCGGCGGCGAGGAACGCGTCATTCTCCTCCGGCAGCCCCATACTGACACGCAGGTAGCCCTGGACTCCTACGTCACGGATGAGCACCCCGCGATCGAGGAACTCCTGCCACGCCTGGTGCTGGTCCTCCCAGCGCCCGAAGAAGAGGAAGTTCGACTGGCTGGGGATGACCTCAAAGCCCATCTCGGTGAGGGAGGCCTCGACGCGCTCCCGTTCCTTCACCAGCGTGGCGACCGTCGCGAGGGTGTCCTCGCTGTGGCGAAGCGCGGCGATGGCCACCGCCTGGGTGAGGACCGACAGGTGATAGGGCAAGCGCACGAGCATGACGGCCTCCACAAACGCGGGGGCGGCCACGAAGTAGCCCAGGCGCCCGCCGGCGAAGTCGAAGGCCTTGGACATGGTGCGGGAGACGACGAGGCGCTCCGGGAACTCCTCGATGAGGCTCACCGCGCTGGGCTCGGAGGAAAACTCCTGGTAGGCCTCATCCACGATGATGATCCCGGGCGCAGCCTCCAGCAGCCGGCGGATGTCCGCCAACGAGGTCACCCCGCCGGTCGGGTTATTCGGCGTGGTCACCATGATGATGTCCGGCTGGTGCTCCTCGATGGCCGCCAGCGCCGCCGCTATGTCGATCTGGAAATCCGCGGTGCGCGGGCAGTTAATGAAGCGGGTCTGGGTGCCGTCGCTAAGAATCGGGTGCATGGAGTAGCTCGGCTGGAAGCCGAGCACGCTGCGGCCGGGCCCGCCAAAGGCCTGGAGAAGCTGCTGGAGGACCTCGTTGGACCCGTTGGCGGCCCACAGGTTCTCCATGCTCACCTCCACCCCGGTCTGCTCCGAGATGTAGTGAGCGAGCTCCGTGCGCAGGTCCACGCAGTCACGCTCCGGGTAGCGGTTGAGCGTGTGCGCGAGCCCCCGCACCGTTTCAACGATGTCCTCGATGAGCGCCGGCGAGGGAGAGTACGGATTCTCATTGGTGTTGATCTGCACCGGCACCGTGAGCTGCGGGGCGCCGTAGGCGGACTTGCCGCGCAGCTCCTCACGCAGCGGCAGTGCGCTGAGCGGCGTGGTCGACGCGAGTGTCATGTCTAGTTCTCCTCGGTGGTGGTCGTCGAGCTCATTGCGGCGGAGAGCTCCTCCTCCGTAAAGCGGGCGCGCACGGCCTCGCCGTGGGCGGGCAGGCGCTCCTCTTTAGCGAGGGCAATCACTGCGGGGGCCACCCCGCGCAGACCCTCCTTGTCATACTCCACCAGGTGCACCGCGCGGAGGAAGGTGCGCGTGTTGAGGCCCGAGTTGAAGCGGGCCGTCCCGGAGGTCGGGAGCACGTGGTTGGAGCCGGCGGCATAGTCGCCGAGGGGCACGGGCGCGTAGGTGCCGACGAATATCGCGCCGGCATTCGTGATCCGCCGCGCCACCGCGGTCGCGTCCTCGGTGTGGATCTCCAGGTGCTCGGCGGCATAGGCGTCAGCCGCGGTGATCATGGCATCCAGGTCATCGACCAGCACAATCCCGGACTGTTCGCCCCGAAGCGCCTGCTCCACGCGCTCGTGATTCTGCGTGATGCTGTAGCGCGCCTCGATTTCTTCGTCGACGCGGCGGGCCAGCTCCTCGGAATCCGTGATGAGGACCGAGGCGGCCATGACATCGTGCTCGGCCTGGCTGATGAGGTCATAGGCCACGGCCACGGGGTCGGCGCTCTGGTCAGCCATGACGGCGATTTCCGTCGGGCCGGCCTCCGCGTCAATCCCCACGACGCCGTTGACGATCCGCTTCGCCGCGGTGACAAAGATGTTCCCGGGCCCCGTGATCTTATCGACGGGCTCGAGCCCCTCGTCATCATCGCCATAGGCGAGGAGCGCGACGGCCTGCGCGCCGCCAGTGGACCAGACCTCGTCCACGCCCAGGAGGGCGCAGGTCGCGAGGATGGTCGGGTGCGGCCAGCCGCCGTGATCGGCCTGGGGCGGGGAGGCCACCACCATGCCCTTCACACCCGCCTCCTGCGCCGGGACCACGTTCATGATGACGCTCGAGGGGTACACGGCCTGGCCGCCGGGGACGTAGAGCCCCACCCGCGCGATGGGGAGGAAGATCTCCCGGACCTGGGCGCCGTCGGCGAGGGTCGTCGTGTGTTCGGCGGGAAGCTGGTCCGCGTGGACGGCGCGGACGCGGCGGATGGTCTCCTCGAGGGCGGCGCGCAGCTCGGGGCTGAGCTCCGCGAGGCAGCGGTCCATCACGTCGCGGGGCACGCGGATGGCCGGCGGGCGGATGTGGTCAAACTTCTCGCCGAAGTCGAGGGCCGCAGCGGCGCCGCGCTCCTTGACCTCATCCACGATGGGGCTCACGGTCGGAATCATGGCGGCCACGTCCGTCCCGCCGCGCGGCAGAGCGGCGCGGAGCTGCCGGACGGAGGGGGTGCGGCCTCGGAGGTCAACAAGGTTGAGCATGATGGGGGTCTCCAGGAAAACTGTCGTATCGCGGATCTTCGCGTGTTCCATTGTAGGGGGAGACCACTTCTGCTCTTTGTCCAGGTCCTGGCTCCGAGCTATCGGGCGGGATCGCCCTCCCCCAGCACCCGGCGCGGGGCCGCCTTGCCGGGGGCCTGCGGCGCTCCGGCGGGCTCCTCGGGATACTCCGGGCCCTCGGGAGTCGTCGTGACCGTCGCCGGCGTCGTCTTCCGCCCCCGCCGCGAGGACACAATCCCCGAGTCCAGCACCATGCCAATCCAATAGGCCAGCCCCGCGATGAACGGCCCCACGAGGTAGGCCACACCCGGCGCGACCCTCGGGACGACGCTCACCGCGTCCCCCTCCGCCAGCGCGCTGAGGTCTGGCGTCGGGTGCACCGCCATGGCGGTGGAGTCCCCCGCCACGTGGAACACGAACCCGCCGACCAGGCAGAGAAGGACCACCCAGAGCATCATGCCCAGCCCCCGTTGGGTCCACAGGTGCACGAGCACTCCAACGACGAGGGAGATAAGCACCGTGATGATGACGAACCAGGCATAGCCGAGGAACTGAGGGCTCGTCCCGGGGTCCGAGGCGGGGACGAGTCCGTCGGCTACCTTCACCCCGGGCATCCCGGGGCGCAGCAGCCCACCCCACACAATCCCCCCGAGGAGGAAGGCCGCGAGGATTCCGGCAAGGCTCAGTGCATAAGAACGAATCACAGGCTCACTCTAATTGCAGAACGTCCACTGTCCATTTTCGCGCAGGAAGCGCATGGTGCTCGTGTGGGTCTGGCCATTGCCGGACACGGAGGTCACGAGGGCTGAGGCGTTATCGCCATCGACGCGCACATCCTCGACGGCCTGGATGCCGGATCCTTGGAAGCCCGGCAGCTGGGCCACGGGCAGGTCGGGGACCTCTCCACGGTCAAAGGCGGCATCCCCACCGTTTTGGTCGACGACCTTCTGGCAGGCGTGGTGAAGCATGTATTCCGCGAACTCACGGGTGGTGGTGACCTGGTATTGCCCCTTGAGCAGGCCCTCGATGGCCTGCTGTTCCTCGGCGGAGGCGGGCGCCCCCTGGATGGGATCCACCTGGCCGAGCGCTTCGGCGCCGGTATCCGTTGCGGGATCCTGGTTCTGGGGCTCCTGCGGGGCGGGTTCCGGAGCGGGAGCCGGGGAGCTTTCTTCAGCGCTGCTCGAGGAGCTCGACGTGCTGCTGGACGAACTGCTGGAGCTCGAGGAGCTCGTGCTCCGGCTCGGGGTGGTCGACGTGGTAGACGCGTCCGTCTCCCCATCCTGACCACATGCGACTAGCCCCAGGGGGAGCAGCAAGGTGGCGGCACACATTGTGGTCGTGAGAGCGCTAAAACGAGGCACTGGCAATTCTCCTGATCTGGCCGCTCCGCGCAGGCCGTGGTTCTCTAACGCAGCACACAATACCAAGAACGCACAATTCCGATTAGACGTGACCTGAGAATTTCCGTGTCTTTCACAGTCAAACTGGTTAAGGTGGTGGGGTGCAGTTAACCCGAGCGAGAATCCTCGACGCCGCCCTTAGCATCCTCGACGAGTACGGCCTGTCCGATCTCACGATGCGGCGTCTCGCCCGGCACTTGGAGGTCGCCCCGGGGGCGGTTTACTGGCACGTGGCCCACAAGCAGGAGCTCATCGCGCTCGTCGCGCAAAAGATCGTGGAGCCGGCTCTGCTCCCGGCGGCGGAGCCCGCGGAGGATGCTCGCGCGGGGCGGGCGTCGGCCCCTCCCCTCCCCACCCCGCAGGAGTGGTGCGAACAGCTGCGTAACCTGCTGCTGGCACATCGCGACGGGGCGGAGCTCGTGGCGGCGGCGACGGCGATGTCCTCGCTCCGGGAGGACCTACATGCGACGGTCATGTGGATTCTCGCGAGTGCGTTTCCTCAGCTCAGCGAGGCGGAGCGCCATCACGGCGCGATGACCATCGTGCATTACATGCTGGGCGCGGTGGTGCTGGAGCAGTCCGCGAATCAGGCGCGGGAGCTCAGCCCGGCGGAGGGCTCGGTCTCGCTTGCCGAAGATATTGATACGGCGCGAGGGGTAGAGATCATCCTCACAGGCCTTCGCCAGCTGTCGGAGACGTCACCCGCCTAGTGCCCCGCTACGATGCGCGTGCGAGAGCGGAGAAAGGGTATCGTGGTCCACTATGTCTGTTAGCTCTTCCTCTGCACTTCAGGTATGGCCTGGTGATCCGTATCCGCTCGGGTCCACCTACGACGGCGCCGGAACCAACTTCGCCATCTTCTCGGATGTTGCAGACAAGGTAGAACTGTGCCTCGTCGACGACGACCTCAATGAGCAGACCATTGAGCTCACGGAGGTTGACGCCCACGTGTGGCACTGCTACCTCCCGGGCATCCAGCCGGGACAGCGCTACGGGTACCGCATCCACGGCCCCTATGACCCCCACCAGGGCAAGCGATGCGACCCCTCCAAGTTCCTCGTCGACCCGTATAGCCGGGCCTTCGACGGGGAGTTCGACGGGCACCCCTCCCTCTTCAACTACGACATCAACGATCCGGACAACCCGGATTCCCGCAACACGGAGGACAGCCTGGGGCACACGATGACCTCCGTCGTCATTAACCCCTTCTTCGATTGGGGCGATGAGCGGGCGCCCCGCACCCCCTTCCACGAAACCGTCATCTACGAGACCCACGTCAAGGGCATGACGATGACGCACCCCGACGTGCCCGAGGACCTCCGCGGCACGTACGCGGGCCTTGCCCACCCGGCGGTGATCTCCTATCTCAAGGAGCTGGGGGTGACCGCGATGGAGCTCATGCCCGTCCACCAGTTCCTCCAGGATGACCGCCTCCGCGAGCTGGGCCTGCGCAACTACTGGGGCTACAACACCTTCGGCTTCTTCGCCCCGCACCAGGACTATGCCGCGGCGAAGAACCCCGGCGGCGCGGTGAGCGAATTCAAGGGCATGGTCCGCGCCTACCACGAGGCGGGCATCGAGGTCATCCTCGACGTCGTGTACAACCACACCGCCGAGGGCAACCACCTGGGGCCCACCATCGCTTTCCGCGGCATCGATAACGAGGCCTACTACCGCCTCGTCGACGGGGACCCCTACCACTACATGGACTACACGGGCACGGGGAACTCCTTTAATGTGCGCCACCCGCACTCCCTCCAGCTCATCCTCGACTCGCTGCGCTATTGGGTGACGGAGATGCACGTCGACGGCTTCCGCTTCGACCTCGCCTCCACCCTCGCCCGGGAGTTCCACGACGTCGACCGCCTGGCCACCTTCTTCGACCTCGTACAGCAGGACCCGGTGGTGAGCCAGGTCAAGCTCATCGCGGAGCCGTGGGACGTCGGCGAAGGCGGCTACCAGGTGGGCAACTTCCCGCCGCTGTGGACGGAGTGGAACGGTAAGTACCGGGACACGGTCCGCGACTTCTGGCGCGGCGAGCCCGCGACGCTCGGCGAGTTCGCCAGCCGGCTGACCGGCTCCTCCGACCTCTACGCGAACAACGGCCGTCGCCCCACCGCGAGCATCAACTTCATCACCGCCCACGATGGCTTCACCCTCAATGACCTCGTGAGCTACAACGAGAAGCACAACTCCGAGAACGGCGAGGACAATCGCGACGGCGAGAGCCACAACCGCTCCTGGAACTGCGGCGTGGAGGGCCCGTCGGATGACGAGGAGGTGACGACGCTCCGCGCGCGCCAACGCCGGAACTTCCTCACCACCCTGCTGCTCAGCCAGGGCACCCCGATGATCTCCCACGGCGATGAGATGGCCCGCACCCAGGACGGCAACAACAACGTCTACTGCCAGGACAATGAGATCTCCTGGATGGACTGGGATCAGGCGGAGGAGAACAAGGCCCTCCTGGGATTTACCCGCCGCCTGCTGAAGATCCGCCAGAATCACCCGGTCTTCCGCCGCCGCAAGTTCTTCGCGGGCGGGCCGCTGGGCTCGGACGTGCAGGATCGTGACATTGCGTGGCTGGTGCCCTCGGGCAAGCTCATGACCCAGGATGATTGGGACTTCGCCTTCGGCAAGGCCCTCATGGTGTACCTCAACGGCACCGCGATTTCGGAGCCCGACATGCATGGCCGGCCCGTCGTCGACGACTCCTTCCTCATGATCTTCAACGCCCACTACGAGCCCATCGACTTCACCCTCCCCACCGAGGACCTGGGCCAGAGCTGGCAGCTCATGATCGACACCACCGTCGATAATGGTTATCCCGACGACCCGGTGACGATCCCGGCGCGCGGAACCATCTCCGTCCCGGAGCGCGCGACGCTGCTGCTCAAGCAGACCGAGGGCCCGACGCACAACCAGTCTGCGCCGCGCTCGGGCGGGGACTTAGAGTAGAGCTCAATCGAGAGAAAGGACGAGGATCGTGATCTCTGGCCAGGGCGCCCAGCTCAGTGTCACGGCGAGCGATATCCGCCTGCACTACTCCCCGCTCTGTGCCTCTCTGCGCGGGGAGGCACCCACCATCGCGGTGGCGGATGTTACCGGGGTGAGCCTCGTCGAACCCACCGCCTACCTGGGCGGACATGTCCTCCTGCGCTATGCCCCCGAGGGGCAGGAGGAGACGGAGATCGCGGTGCCTTTCGCCCCGCAGCGTGCCGCCGAGGCGCGGGAGTTCGCCGAGGCCGTGGAGGCCGCCCGCCGCGGCGAGTCCATCGCGGAGGAGGCCCAGCCGGCCGCCCCCGGCTTCGCGGGGCTCACCTTCAGCGCGGTGAACATCGCGGCGGCCAACGCGGAGCAGGGCTCCATCTGCCAGATCGGGCTCGCGAGCGTGCGCGACGGGGAGCTTCGCTCCCACACGCAGTGGACATGCCGTCCCCCGGAGGGGCTCGACGAATTCGACCCGCGGATGAGCGCCATCCACGGCATCAGCGCCGAGGACTGCGAGGGGCTTCCCCGCTTCGCTGAGGTCTGGCCGGAGGTAGCGAAGGCGATTGGCAGCGATGTGCTCGTGGCGCACCGGGCGCAATTCGACCTTGCTGGCCTCCACGCGGCGTGGCGGGCCAGCGGCATCCCCGTCCCCGAGCTGCACTACGGCTGCAGCCACATCCTTGCCCTCCACGCCGGCCTGCCCCTCACGCGCACGCGCCTGAGCGATCTCTGCGAGCACCTGGGCGTTGAGGCCCCCGAGCACCACGATGCGGAGAGCAGCGCCATCGCGTGCGCCCGCATGATCCTGGCCCTGGCCGGCCTCCTCCACCCGGAGGCCTCGCAGCTGAGCGTCGTGGAGCTCTTCGCCTCGCGCGGGCTCCTCCTCGGGGTGAGCACCGAGGACACCCTCTACCCCGTCCTCGCAGACGCCTTCCACCGCGCGGATGCGGAGGCCTCGCGCTCCGCGGGTGAAGAGTCCTCGACGCCCGATTCTCGGTGCATCGCCAGCCCGCCGGACGGGGCGGGCCAGGCGGGCACGGACTTCCGCTCCGGCGGCAGGTCCGGCACTAAGAATGCTGGCGCTGCCGGGCGCGGCGGGGGTTCGGGGCGTCGTTCTGCTCGGTGGAGCCGCGTGGCTCAGCCGGAGACCATCCCGGATCCCAATCCGGACGCCGACCCCGAAGGCGAGCTCTACGGCCAGAATGTCACCCTGAGCGGGGATTTTGCCCCCTATGACAAGGGCGAGCTCTGGGATGCCCTCGCCGAGCGCGGGGCGAGCATCGGCAAGAACGTCACGAAGAAGACCACCCTCTTGGTTGCCGGCCCCTGGGGGAAGAAGACCTCCAAGCACAAGCGCGCCGAGGAGCTCCAGGAGAAGGGCCAGGACATCCGCATCTGGAGCGCCGAGGAGCTCTACACCGCCCTCGGGCTCAGCCGGCACGTGGACGAGGAGCCTCCCTTCTAGGCCCGGGAACCGTCGCGGGGAGCGCGCGGTCCTAGGGGTTATGAGTATCGTCACCACACCTCCCACCGCCCTCATCCCCGCCATCCACCCCTATTCCTGGTCCGAGTCGACGCTCGGTGGGCCACACCGCGCGTTTATCGCCCTCTCCGCCGACTTATGCATGGGGCTCCACGCCCTCTCCCACCAGGGGCATGACCTGGTGATGCCGGGGCGCCCCTTAAGCCTCCACGACGTCGGCGAGCTCGGCCTCAGCGTCCACCGCGCCTGGGACGAGGCCGCCCACCGCATCATCGATTTCGCCCGCACCGAGGAGGGAATCGGGGTGCGAACCCGCCGCATCCAGAAACACATCGGCATCAGACTCCCGGGACTCCAGGTCTCCACGTATGGGGCGCCGCCGGGCTCCTGGCTCGCCCACCCCTACCCCTTCGAGCTCCTCCACGAGCACATCCAGGGTCTTCTGGGCTGCGAGCCCCACTACCTCCTCCCACGGGAGGACCTGCTCATCGCCTTCCCAGCGGGGCACCCGCGGCTCGCCGAGGCCCAGCGATGGGCTCGACGCCAAGGCCCCACGCTCCCGCTGGCCGCGCTGCGATTCGACGGCGGCTTCCCGGCGCGCGTGCACCCAGATGGTTAGGCTGGGGTGGCGAATCAGACCAAGCCTTCGAAGGAGTTGTCTATGTCTGCGCCGTCCCGGCGTCCGATTACCGCCACCTACCGCCTGCAGATGAGGGGGCCACAGGCGGACGAGTCCGGTAATGGTCGGGCTTTCCGGTTTAGTGATGCGGAGGAGATCGTCGATTACCTCGCCGACCTGGGCATTAGCCACCTCTACCTCTCCCCCATCTTCCGCTCGCCGGTGGATTCCTCCCACGGCTACGACATCATTGATCCCACGGAGATCAACCCGGAGCTCGGCGGGCTCGAGGGGCTGCGGAAGCTCTCGGCCAAGGCGAAGGAGCGGGGGCTCGGGATCATTATCGACATCGTGCCCAACCACGTGGGCGTGGCCCGGCCGGAGCTCAACTCCTGGTGGTGGGACGTGCTGAAGAATGGCCGCGAGTCGGAGTATGAGCCCTTCTTCGACATTGATTGGCACGAGGACAATGGCGCCGGCGGCAAGCTGGGCCTGCCGATCCTGGGCCAGCCCGGGGACGAGGACACACTCGAGTTCACCGAGGTCAACGGCGATGAGGCCCTCGCCTACTACGATAATTACTTCCCCATCGCCCCCGGCACCCGGCAGGACGGGGACACTCCCCAGGAGGTCTACGCCCGCCAGCACTATTGCTTGAAGTTCTGGCGCGACGGCGTCATCAGCTACCGCCGATTCTTCTCCGTCAATGACCTCGCGGGGATCCGCCAGGAGGACGCCCGCGTCTTCGAGCACACCCACGGCATCATCCGCCGGCTCATCGCCGAGGACTTGATCGACGGCGTCCGCGTCGATCACCCCGATGGCCTCAGCGACCCCTTCCACTACATCCAGCGCCTGCGCGACCTCGTCGGGCCGGATCGCTGGCTGGTCGTCGAGAAGATCCTCGGCGTCGACGAGCCCCTCGACCCCCGCCTCCCCGCCGACGGCACCACCGGCTACGACGCCCTGCGCGAGTGCGACGGCGTCTTCATCAGCCGCGAAGCCGAGGACACCCTCAGCATGCTCGCTCTCCACTACACCGGCTCCACCTGGGATGACACCGCGATCCGCGCCACGGAGGAGCAGCTCAAGCGCGAGGTGGCCAACAGCGAGCTCGCCGCGGAAGTGCGGCGGCTGGCCCGCGCGATTCGCCGGGATAACTTCTCGACGGCCGGCAGCTCCGTCGATGAGCAGTTGCTCCTCGACACGATCGAGGACCTCGTCGCGGCGATCCCCGTCTACCGGGCGGATTACATCTCGCTCTCGCGGGTGACGGCCACGGTCGTCGCGGACATGGCCCGTCGATTCCCCTCCCGCCGGGACGCGCTCGACCTCATCGTCGCCGCCCTCCTCGCGAAGAAGGAGGCCAAGGTGCGTTTCGCGCAGGTCTGTGGTGCCGTCATGGCAAAGGGCGTGGAGGACACGACGTTCTACCGCGCCTCGCGGCTCATCGCCCTCCAAGAGGTGGGCGGGGACCCGGGCCGGTTCGGCGTGTCGGCCGCGGAGTTCCATCTCCTCCAGCAGGAGCGGGCGAGCCTGTGGCCGCACGCCATGACCACGCTCTCCACCCACGACACGAAGCGTGACGAGGATGTCCGCGCCCGGATCATCGAGCTCACGGAAATCCCCAACGAGTTCGCGGAGACGGTGCGGCGCATCTTCGCCCTCGTCCCCGCCCCCGACTCCGCCACCGGCTACTTCCTTCTCCAGAACCTGCTGGGCATCTGGCCGGCCGACGGCCAGGTGAGCGAGTCCCTGCGTTCCCGCTTCCACGCGTACACGCTCAAGGCCCTGCGGGAGGCGGGCCTGCACACCACGTGGGTGGACCAGGACAGCGCCTATGAGCAATCCGTCCTCGACTGGTGCGATGCCCTCATCGACGGCCCCGCCAGCACGCAGATCACGGACCTGGTCCAGCGCCTGTACCCCGGTCAGGTGGCGATCAGCGTCGGGCGGAAGCTCCTCCAGCTCATCGGGCCGGGTATCCCCGACGTCTACCAAGGCGCCGAATTCCTCACCGACTCCCTCGTCGATCCCGATAACCGTCGCTTCGTGGACTATGTGGCCCGCCGCCAGGCCCTCCAGGCCACGGCCGGGCCACTGCCGCAGGACACGGACCTCGCGACGATGCCGCACCGGGTGAAGCAGAAGGTCGTGGCCACGGCCCTGCGCCTGCGCCGGGCCTACCCGGAGATCTTCCGGGATGGCGGCTACGAGCCCGCCTTCGCCGAGGGCCCTGCCGAGTCCCACGCCGTGGGCATCGCGCGCCTGGCCCCGGAGGAGGAAGGCCCAGAGGCGGTGAAGGTCATCGCGGTGGCGACGCGCCGCCCGCTCATCCTCGCCGAGCGGGGTGGCTGGAAGGACACGACTTTCACCCTCCCCGCCGGACAGTGGACCGAGCTCATCACGGGCGCCACCTTCGAGGGCACCATCGCCATGTCCGATCTGCTCTCCCCGCTGCCCACCGCCCTCCTCGTCCGCTCGGAGCTCGCCGACGATGTCGAATCCTAAGGACGCCCCGCCAGTGCTGCCGGAACTCTCCGAGCGCTATCACCGCTGGGTGGCAGAGCATCCCCGGATCGCCCACGACGTGGCGGCGGACGTCGAGGATCTGCTGGTCGACGCCGGGGTCACCTTCGACGCCGTCACCGCCCGCGTGAAAACCTGGCCGTCGTTTCTCGCAAAAGCCCAGCTCCGCCGCGAGGACGGCAGCCTCGTCTACCCAGATCCCTGGGAGAACATCCATGATCGCGTGGGCGTCCGCGTGACGGTGTACCACTCGACGGAGATCCCCCGCGCGATCGCCGTCCTGCGGCATTCCTTCCGCGTCATCAAGGACGTGGACAAGACCGAGGAGACGCGCATCTCCGGGGGCTTTGGCTACGGTTCCCACCACCTCGTCGTCGAGGTCCCCTCGAACACGCCGGACCTCGGCGCGTACACGGGATTGTGTTTCGAGGTGCAGGTGCGCACAGTGCTCCAGCACGCGTGGGCGGAATTCGAGCACGACATCCGCTACAAACGCGGCGAGCAGGAACTGGACCCGCAGGTGGATCGGGCGTTCACGCTGGCGGCGGGGCTCATCGAGCTCGCGGATCAGCAATTCGACCAGATCGCCACGATCCGTTCCGGGGTGGATAATCCCGCGGAGGACGTCGACATCCAAGCCGAGACCCTGCCAGGGGTGCTGGCGGTGTACCTCGGCAATGACTTCCCGCTCTCCCGCGTCGAGCACTATCGCTGGCTCGAGCAGCTCCTCCGCGCCCACGGGATCACGCAGGTCAAGCAGCTGCGCTCACTCACCGACCGCGCCGAGGTCCGCACCCTTCTCCACGCGATGACATACCGCTTCCGCCCCAGCCAGGTTCGCATTGTCGACGACCTCCTGCTGCTGCGTTATGGGGAATCTCACGTTGAGCGCACGGGGAACACGGGCAAGCGCCCTGACCAGCGGCCGGAGCGGCTACGCCGGCGCCTCGAGCAGCTTCGCGCTGCGGGGCTCAGCCCCGGGGAGTCCCGCGCGGACGGGGAGGTCGGCTAACCTGACCGCTATGAGTTCCATCACTGATTTCCCCGTCCTTGCCGATGCCGTCGCCACCTGGGCCCTCGCCCTCGCGGATTGGCTCCGCCCCTATGGCATCAACTTCCCGCCCCCGGACTGGGGTTTCCACTAGAGCCCGAGGCCTAGGAGCTCCGGTAGCCGCGCAGGCGATCGAGCTCCCGCCGCTCGCGCTTGGTGGGCCGCCCTGATCCCCGGTCTCGCACCGGCACGGCG
The DNA here is from genome assembly GCF_021568315.1 of Corynebacterium uropygiale. GTDB lineage: Bacteria > Actinomycetota > Actinomycetes > Mycobacteriales > Mycobacteriaceae > Corynebacterium > Corynebacterium uropygiale. The sequence goes on along the minus strand of NZ_JAKGSI010000002.1, from coordinate 74,432 downwards.
GCGAAGAGCTCCTTCGGCGGCGGGGGTGGCGTGTGATCGACATAGCACGTGCGCGCCACCGGGGCTCCGACGCGTTTGCGTGGTGTGGACACCACTTCCACATCCACCTCCCGGTGGTTCGCCCACACGCGCACGCGATCACCGGGAACAACGAGCTGGGCTGGCTTCACGGACTCGCCATTCACCTTCACGTGCCCGGCGCGGCAGGCCTGGGCGGCAGCGGTCCGTGTTTTGAGGAGGCGAACGGCCCACACCCAGGCGTCGACGCGGACCGGTGCCTGCTGCGCGTTCTCGTTCACATTCTCCCCCATCTAGTCCTTGTGGTTAATGATGCGGCTGATCTTCTGCCAGTTGCGCACACCGCCCACGACGGCGACGGCAAAGCCCAGCCAGAAAATCAGCCAGCTGCTGAAGACGAGGCCCAGCACAATGCCGCCTCCCAGCCCCGCGCCCACACGGATAGCACCCGACTTGCTATAGCGACGCACAGCAGCTTTACGCCGCTCAATGGGATTGGTGGGATATTTTTCTAGACTCATGGGGACAATCTTAGCGATGCTCTCCCTCAGCCAGGGGATGCTCCACCCATTCCTCCCCTGCCCCGCGCAGCTCCCCCTCCCCTTGAGTGATGCTCGCGACGAGAGCCTGAAGCCCCTCGATCTCCTTCTCGGGGCTCGCGAGCGTCAGGGTGACATGGGCGCCATAGGTCGTCTCCGCGATGGAGACGCCACGGCCACGAAGCTCAGCCTCCACCTTCCCCGCTTCGCTGTGCGCTAAGTCCAATGCCAGGAGTGTCTGAATGCTCCGGCGCACCCGCGGGACGAGTTCAAGTCCGAGTTCCACCGAGTGCGAATAGGCTTTGACGAGCCCGCCCGTTCCCAGCTTGATTCCGCCAAAATAACGGACCACCACGGCGAGAATATTCTCCATTCCAGATCCGCGCAGGACGTCGAGCATCGGGCGGCCGGCCGTTCCCGCCGGCTCGCCGTCGTCGGAGGAATGCTCCCGGGGCTGGGCCCCCTCGGTGTGAATGATGAAGGCGTGGCAGTGGTGCCGCGCATCGGGGAATTGGGAGCGAACCAGCTCAATCGTGTCCCGGGCCTCATCTTCCGAATCCACCCGAGCGATGACGGTAATGAATCGTGAGCGCTGGATTTCCCAGGAGCACTGGTCGCTGAAGCCTTCCGCGGGACAGACGTACATGGGTTGTCATTATAGAGGCGCTGGAATGGGGCGGATCCCCACCACGACAAGTGGCCCAGATCACGCCGGAAAGCTGTAACGCTTTTTGCCTGTAATTAGATAGTCGAAAATCAAACACTACAGTCAATTTATAACACCCCCATTTCACCCCCCTAATTTCTTCCTTTTTGGGCAATAATCCACTCTCTTTTACTGGAAATAATAACTCCCTCAGAGGAAGAAGGAGCAGGTCCGTCGTGACGCAGCCCCCCAACGAATCCACCTCCCCCCAGCAGCCTGAGCCCCAGCCGCAGCAGCCGCAGCAGCCGCAGCCTCAGATCCAATATGTCCAGGCCCCGAAGAAGCCCTGGTATCAGCGGGTCGGCTGCCTCGTAAGCATCGGGATCGTCGTCGTCCTCATTCTCCTGCTTGGAGGGTGCATGGCGATGGTCGGTAAAGTCAGCGAGGAGGTGGACAAAAACCTCAATGCCGAGCACACCATCACCTATGCCGTGACGGGCGATGCGCAGGATGGGACCGTCACGTACACCGTGGGTGACGGGGACATCACACAGGAGTCCGGTGTCGCTGCCGGCTGGACGAAGGATGTCACCGTCAAGGGGATTCTTGGCGCGAACTTCACCGTCACGAATGGCGTGTTCGACGAAGGCACCATCACCTGCCAGATCCTCAAAGATGGCACGGTCCTCAATGAGAACACCGCCTCCGGCGCAGGGACCTCAGCGACGTGCAGCATCACCTCGGATGATCTGAAGAAGTAGCACGGATCAGCGCCCCGTGGTGCCCCGCCGCACCCCGCCTCGTATCCCACCCCGACGCCCTCCCGGCGCCGGGGTGGTGCCGTGTGGGCGCCCGTCTCCCCTGCTGCTCCTGGAAACTTCCCGGGTGCTCTCCTACCGTGGACATCATGACTGAGCAGACATGTATTGCCGTGTGGGCGCCGCGCCCTGAGCGCGTCGATCTCATCACCGAGAGCGAGGACGGCCAGCGCAGCACGCACCCCATGCGCCGCGATGGACAGTGGTGGCGCTCCGACGTGCCGGCCACGCCGGGGCTGCGGTATGGCTTCCAGATCGACGGCGACATCATCGCGCCGGACCCTCGCACCCAGGCCCTGCCCGACGGGCCGCATGGGCTCGGCCAGGTGATTGACCAGGACTTCCCCTGGACTGACGAGCAGTGGACCGGGCGCGCCTTCCCGGGCACCATCCTCTACGAGGCGCACGTCGGCACGATGAGCCCGGAGGGGACCTTCGACGGCCTGATCAGCAAGCTCGATCACCTCGTCTCCCTGGGGGTCAACGCGCTGGAGCTCATGCCCATTCAGCCCTTCGGCGGGACGCGCAACTGGGGTTATGACGGGGTGAGCTGGCACGCCGTCCACGAGGGCTATGGGGGACCGGACGGGCTGCGCCGGCTCGTCGACGCCGCCCACGGGAAGGGGCTGGCCGTGTACCTCGATGTGGTGTACAACCACTTTGGCCCAGACGGCAACTACACGGGCCTCTTCGGCCCCTACACGAGCGAGGGCTCCGCCACCGGCTGGGGCGAGGTGGTAAACATCTCCGGCCCGGATTCCGATGAGGTGCGCTCCTACATCTGCGATGCCGTGCGCCAGTGGCTGGAGGTCTACCACATCGATGGCCTGCGGCTCGACGCCGTCCACGCCTACGACGACACCGGCGCGTATTCCATCATGGAGGACATCGAGGCCGTCGCGGAGGAGGTGGGCGCCCGCACGGGGGTGCCGCGCTCGATCGTCGCGGAGTCCGACCTCAACGATCCCCGCCTCATCACCAGCGCGGAGGCGGGCGGCTATGGCCTCGCCGCCCAGTGGACCGACGACATCCACCACGCCCTGCACACGCTCGTCTCCGGGGAGCAGCACGCCTACTACGAGGACTTCGGGTCGCTCGAGCACCTGCTCCTCACGCTGCGCAGCGCCTACCGCTTCCAGCGGAGCTACTCCGCCTTCCGCCGCCGCATCCACGGCCGCCCGGTGGACATCCGCCGCATCCCGGCGCACCGCTTCGTCACGTACACAACCACCCACGACCAGACGGGGAACCGCGCGCGCGGCGACCGCCCCTCGATGAACCTCAGCCCCGCCCAGCAGGTGCTGAAGGCGGCGGTGATCCTCAGCTCCCCCTTCACCCCCATGCTCTTCATGGGCGAGGAATTCGGCGCGCAGACCCCCTTCCCCTTCTTCTGCTCCCACACGGACGAGGAGCTCAATCGGCTCACCCGCGAGGGCCGCTACCGCGAATTCGCCCGCTCCGGCTGGGACGAGTCCACCGTCCCCGACCCCTCCGCCGAGGACACCTTCCGCTCTGCCGTCCTCGACTGGTCCTGGGACTCCGAGCAGCAGAGCATTCACGACGCTTACCGCACGCTCCTCCACCTCCGCGGGAAGCTTCAGCTCGCCCGGCCGTGGCTGACAGAGTTCGACGTCGACGGCGGCGATGACCACCATCGCTGGGTGAGCTTCGGGTACGAGGACGTCCGGCTCATCGCCAACCTCAGCGACTCCCCCATCGAGGTCCCCTATGGCGGCCACCTCGCATACACCTTCACGAGCCCGGAGGTCCGCGAGGAGAACACCACACTCGATGCCTGGGGCTTCGCCCTGCTCACCGAGCCACGCCGCGCCGCCTAGGTGAGGAACTCATACTCGGGCGTGCCGGGCTTCAGGTGGCGACACGAGATGCGGGAGGCATCCATGCGCTGGAGGAGGGCGTCGAAATCAGAAGCCGAGCCCAGCTGAAGGCCGACCAGCGCCGTCCCGGTCTCGCGGTTGTTGCGCTTGAGGTATTCGAAGAGCGTGACGTCATCGTTGGGACCCAGGATGTCTTCGAGGAAGGAGCGCAGCTGCCCAGGCTCCTGGGGGAAGTCCACCAGGAAGTAGTGCTTGAGCCCACGGTGTACGAGGGAGCGCTCCACGATCTCGGCGTAGCGCAGCACGTCATTGTTGCCCCCAGAGATAATGCACACGACGACCTCGCCGGGGCTCAGCGGCAACTCGTGCAGCGCAGTGACCGACAGCGCCCCGGCCGGCTCCGTGATGATGCCCTCATTCTGGTAAAGGTCCAGCATCTCTGTGCACACTGCGCCCTCGGACACGTCGAGGATGTGGAGGCGGCCCTGGTTCCGCTCGACGATGTCGTAGGTGAGGTCCCCGATCCGCTTGACCGATGCGCCATCGACGAAGGTGTCGACAGTGTCCAGAGTCAGCGGGCCACCGTTTTTGAGGGCCGCCTGAAGGCTCGCTGCACCACTGGGCTCGACGCCCACGACCGCCGTCCGCGGCGACATGTCCGCCACATACGAGACAACACCGCTCAGCAGGCCTGCCCCGCCGACCGGCACGACGATCGTGTCCGCTGACTTTCCTTGGGAGGTGAGCTGGGAGATGATCTCGGCAGCCACAGTCCCCTGACCGACGATCGTGTCCCGGGCGTCAAAGGGCTCCACAACCGTCGCCCCCGTCCGCTCTGCATCGTCCTGTGCGGCGGCGGCCGCCTCGGTGAAGCTCGCTCCGGTGACGACGAGCGTGACAAAGTCCCCGCCGTGGACCTTGATCCGGTCCCGCTTCTGCTTGGGCGTTTTATCTGGCACGTAGATACGCCCCTCAATCCCCAGGGTGCGGCACGCGTAGGCCACTCCTTGAGCATGGTTTCCGGCCGAGGCTGCGACGATACCTTTCGCCCGCTGTTCCTCGCTGAGCTGGCTGATCGCGTTGTAGGCGCCGCGGATCTTGTAGGAGCGAACGTCCTGGAGGTCCTCCCGCTTGAGGTAGATCTCCGCGCCCGTGACGTCGCTAAGGCGCGGGCAGTACTGGAGCGGGGTCTGCGCAATCACACTGGAAATTCGGGCCTGAGCCTGCTGGATGTCCGAGGCATGAACGGTACTCATGTCGGGGCCGGAGGAATGTCCAGGTGAATGCAAGTCTGTCATGCTCTCACAGTGTACTCAGGGTGTCATCGGCCACTATCCACGGCCTCTTCACCGGGAAATACCTGTCACCGATTCGCTTTTGGACCCACAACCTGCTATGAATAGATCACAGAGCATATCTGCTCGTACCAACCAATTGCCCTTACCCACCCTCCTCTTCTGGGAAAGACTCAAGAAAGACTTTCACCCCATGCTTGACTATCGCTTGGGGGAGCGGCTCTTGGCGTGGTACCTCTCCTCCATCACTGGCTTCATCGACGCCATCGGTTTCATCTACCTCGGCGGCTTCTTCCTCTCCTTCATGTCCGGCAACACCACCCGGATGACCGCCTCCGCCTCAGAGGGGCTGTGGGACATGACGGGGAAGGGCGCCGGACTCATGGGACTCTTCCTCCTCGGCGTCATGCTCGGCGCGATGATTCAGCGCGAATCTGCCCGGCGCCTCGCCTATGGCCGCCCCCGCGAGGTGCTTCTGGTGTTTGTTTCCCTCACGAGTATCCTCTCGGCCACACTCGTCACACTCGGGTTGTCCACCCCCGGCGTGCTCACGCTCTCCTTCGTCGTCGGCGCGATGAACAGCATCTTTGAAAAGAACGGCGAGGTGGCGATCTCCCTCACCTACGCCACCGGCACCCTCGTCAAGATGGCGCAACGCTTCGTCGGTGCCCTGTACGGGGAGGGGCATCGCGAATGGACCCACCACCTCCTGTTGTGGCTCTCACTCGCCTGCGGCTCGATCCTGGGCGGCTTGTGCTACATGCACCTCCAATTGCACGCGATCTGGGTGGTAGCCACCGCCATCACGGGCGGGGCGACCGTCGCCATCGTCCTGCGAGAGCGACGCCGCCTCACCGGCCTGCACGTCTAACGTCCCCTCCCCCATGGGGACGACGCCAGCCCTAGAACAATTCCTTCGATGCGATCTCCGCACCCTCCACGAGGGACTCGAGCTTGGCCCACGCGATCTGGCCGTGCAGGCGGCCACCGAGGCCGCAGTCGGAGGAGGCGATGACGCGCTCCGGGCCGACGATCTCCGCGAACTGAATGATGCGATCCGCAACGAGCCGCGGGTGCTCGATGGCATTCATGGAGTGGGAGATGACTCCCGGGTAGATGACGGTCCCCTCCGGCAGCTCGTGGTCGCGCCACACCCGCCACTCGTGGGCGTGCCGCGGGGAGGCGCCCTCGAAGGAATAGCCTCCCACCTCACAGCGGAGGATTTCCTCGATGATGTCCTCGAAGGGTACGTCCGTGGAGTGCGGCCCGTGCCAGGAACCCCAGCAGATGTGAAGGCGCGTGAGCTCCTTGGGCAGCCCCTTGAGGGCCTCGTTGATGGCGTCGATGCGGATGCGGATCCAGGCGCGGTAGTCCTCGATGGAGGGCTCCGGGTTGATCTGGTCCCACGCCTCCGCGAGGTCCGGGGCGTCCAGCTGGACCGTGAGGCCGGCGTCGGTGATGGCCTTGTACTCGTGGTGCATGGCGGCGGCGCAGGCCCGGACGACGGCGGTGTCATCCCCGTAGTATTCGTCGGTCAGACGGGCGGCGGACCCAGGCGAGATCGCGGCGACGAAACCGTCGTTGACCTCGTACTTCTTCATCGCGTTGCGCAGCAGGTGGACGTCGGTCTCCACCTGCTCCTGGCCGATGTAGGTGATCTCCCCCGTGAACTTCGGGTTGCCCACCTGGGCGCGGCCGGTGAAGATGCCGGAGGTCGGGTCCTCGTAGGCCTCGCGGAAGCGGGCGCGGTCGCGGCGGTCGGGGAAGGAGGTGAGCTTGATGTTGCCCGGGGTGGAACGGACGACGGTCTGGTTGGCCCAGCGGTCCTCGTCCGTCATCGTGAGCCCGCCGAGGCGGGTGAAGACGTAATTCCACCAGGCGCCATAGTCGACGGACCCGGAGGTCACGTGGCCGTATTCGCCCTCGTTGATGATGTCGATGCCCAGGTCGATCTGGCGCTTGACGACCTCATCGACGGAGTGTTGGAGGATCTCAAAGAACTCTTCCTCGCCGATGTCCCCGGCGGAGCGCCGCACATTGGCGTCCAGTAGTTCCGGGGTTCGCGGAAGAGAGCCCACATGGGTTGTCCGGATTCGTTGAGTGCTCACGCTCATTCCCTTCGTCGATTAATCACACGGATCTAGACCGTGCTGTCCATCAGGGTACCGGGAGCGTTATTGAAATCCGCTTTCACTCAGTGATCTATCCGGCCTCTCTATCCGATGATCTCCTTCCCTAGATTGGCCTTGAGGTCGCCCATGAGGTTTCCGCCGCGGTGAACGCGCAGGTGCTCCCCCAGAATCATGACCTGGGAGCGCTCCCCGTTGACGAGGTTCAAGTAGACGTCGCTCTCCCCCGGGTTGCGCTGCAGGACCGCCTTGAGGGTGGCGATGGTGCGCGGACTGCACTGCTCTGTCCGGAGCGTGAGGCGTAGCGGCAGGCCGGCCCCGTTGCCCGGGCCCAAGTCGGGGATCTTCATGTCATCGCAGAAGAGGCTCGTGCGGTCATCGCGGATGGAGATGTGCGCCTTCGCGAGGATGATGTTGTCCTCCACGATCTGGTTGGACACCAGTGCGTACACCTTGTTGAAGACGAGCAACTCCACCTGGGCACCGTTGTGGTCTTCCACGGTGACAATCGCCCAGGGCGAGCCGTCCCGCTTGGAGAAGCGCCGATCCACACCCGAGATAATGCCGCCGATGGTCACCTCGGTCTTATCGCGCAGCTCCCCGGAGAGAATCGTGGTGAGCGGCGTGTCCGTCTGGGCGTCGAGGGCCTCCTCATAGCCGTCGAGCGGGTGACCGGAGACGTAGAGCCCCAGCATCTCTCGTTCGAGGGCGAGCTCGTGCTTGCGCTCCCACTTGTCCTCCGGCACGTCGATGCGGAAGGCATTGCTGGCCTCGGATTCCTCATCCCCGCCCAAGTCGGCGAAGAGATCGAACTGCCCCTTGTCCGCGGCCTTCTTGGTGGTGATGACGCTATCGACGGCGTCCTCATGAATGAGCTGCAGGCCCTTGCGGGAGTAGCCCAAGGAGTCGAAGGCGCCGGCCTTGATGAGGGACTCTGTCACGCGCTTGCTGCACGGCAGAGTGTCGATCTTGTCCAGGTAATCGGTGAAGGAGGTGAAGTTCCCCTTGGACTCCCGAGAGCGGATGATGGAATCCACGACGTCATCGCCCACGTTGCGGATGGCGCCCAGGCCGAAGCGGATGTCCTTGCCCACGGCCATGAAGTCGTGGCGGGACTCGTTGACATCCGGGGACAGCACGCGGATGCCCAGGTGACGGCAGTCCGAGAGGTAGATCGCGGACTTGTCCTTCTTATCCGCCACCGAGGTGAGCAGCGCGGCCATGTACTCGGCGGTGTAATGGGCCTTGAGGTAGGCGGTCCAGAAGGAGACCAACCCGTAGCCCGCGGCGTGCGACTTGTTGAACGCGTAGGAGGCGAAGGGGAGGATGGTATCCCACAGCGTCTTGATGGCGTCCTCGGAGTAGCCATTCTCCTTCATGCCGCCGGAGAACTTCTCATACTGCTGGGCCAGCACTTCCGGCTTCTTCTTACCCATGGCCTTACGGAAGCCATCGGCCTCGCCGGCCGTGTAGTTCGCGACCTTCTGCGAGATCCTCATGATCTGCTCCTGGTACACGATGAGGCCGTAGGTCTCGTCGAGGATGTCCTTGAGCGGCTCCTCGAGCTCCGGGTGGATGGGGGTGATGGGCTTGCGGCCATTCTTGCGGTCGGCATAGTCCCAGTGGGCGTTGACGCCCATCGGGCCCGGGCGGTAGAGGGCGAGAGACGCCACGATGTCATCGAATCCCGTCGGCTGCATGCGCTTGAGGAGCTCCTGCATACCGCCGCTATCGAGCTGGAAGACACCCAGCGTCTCGCCCCGGCCGAGGAGCTGGTAGGTCTCATCATCCTCGACGCTCAGCCCCTCGAGGTCCAGGTCCTCTCCCCTGTTCTGCTTGATGTTCTCCAGGGCGTCGCCAATCACGGTGAGGTTGCGAAGCCCCAGGAAGTCCATCTTCAGCAGGCCGATCGCCTCGCAGGCCGGGTAGTCCCAGCCGGTGATGATGGCGCCGTCGGCGGGCCGCTTCCACATGGGGATGTGGTCGAGCAACGGGACCGAGGCCATAATGACGGCGCAGGCGTGCACGCCCGCCTGGCGAACAACGCCTTCCAGGCCGCGGGCGGTCTCGTAGATTTTCGCGACGTCCGGGTCGGACTCGATGAGCGAGCGGACATTCGCGGCCTCGCCGTAGCGGGGGTGCTCGGGATCGGTGATGCCGGCGAGGGGGATGTCCTTCGCCATGATGGCCGGGGGCAGCTCCTTCGTGATGCGATCAGCGATCTGGTAGCCGGGCTGACCGTACTGCACGCGGGCGGAGTCCTTGATGGCCTGCTTGGTCTTCACGGTGCCGAAGGTGATGACCTGAGCGATCTTGTCCTCACCCCAGCGCTCCGCGGCATAGCGGATCATCTCGCCGCGGCGGCGATCATCGAAGTCGATATCGATATCCGGCGCGGAGGGGCGCTCGGGGTTGAGGAATCGCTCGAAGAGGAGGCCGTGGGAGAGCGGATCGATGTTGGTAATCGTCAGCGCATAGGCGACGAGCGCGCCGGCCGCGGAGCCACGGCCCGGCCCCACGCGGATACCGACGGAACGGGCGTGCTTGATGAGCTCGGCCACGATGAGGAAGTAGGACGGGTAGCCCTTCATGTCGATGACCTTGATCTCATACTCCGCCCGCTCGAGGTACTCCTGCGGGACCTCTCCGCCGGGGAAGCGCGCCTTGAGCCCCTCCATCACCTCGTGATGGAGCCAGCTGGTCGGGGTGTGCCCCTCCGGGACGTCGGCGATCGGCATGCGGTCCATCGGGTGGGACTCCCACATCTCCTCATAGGACTCCACCCGCTCCGCGATGGCCAGGGTGTTATCGCAGGCCTCGGGCACCAGGTCATCCCACATCTCCCGCATCTGCTCCGGGGTCTTGATGTAGTAGCCGGTGCCGTCGAACTTGAAGCGATCGGGGTCGCTCAGGGTCTTCCCCGTCTGGACGCAGAGCATGGCCTCGTGGGCTTTGGCCTGGGATTCCAGGACGTAGTGGCAGTCATTAGTGACGACGGGCGGGAGGTTGAGCTTCCGCCCGATCTCGAGCAGCTCGCTGCGGACCCGCTGCTCGATCGACAGCCCGTGGTCCATGAGCTCCAGGTAGTAGTTCTCCTTGCCATAAATGTCCTGCCACATGGCTGCGGCTTCCAGTGCTTTATCGAACTGGCCGAGCCGCAGGCGCGTCTGGACGTCCCCCGACGGGCATCCCGTCGTCGCAATAATCCCCTCGGCGCGCTCCGCGATGAGGTCGGCGTCCATGCGCGGCCACTTGCCGAGCTGCCCCTCATAGGAGGCCATCGAGGAGAGGTAGAAGAGGTTCTTCAGGCCCGTGGCATTGAGCGCGAGCATGGTTTGGTGCAGGTAGGAGCCCGAACCGGAGACGTCGTCCCCCTTCTGGTGGGGCTCGCCCCATCGCACGCGCTGCTTGTGGAAGCGGCTGGCCGGCGCGAGATAGGACTCAATGCCGATGATCGGCTTGATCCCCTCCGAGACCATCTTGCGGTAGAAGGCGTCGGACCCATACATGTTGCCGTGGTCAGTGATCCCCACGGCGGGCATGCCCTGGCGCTTGACCTCCTCCGCGAGCAGGTCGATCTTGGCCATGCCGTCGAGCATGGAGAACTCGGTGTGGTTGTGGAGGTGGACGAAGGACGACTTCTTGGCCATGCCGGTCAGTTTAGCGGCCACCCCGGACATGAAAGAACGCCCTGGGTACGGCCCCAGTGTTCCATCCTCAGGGCCGCAGGATTCGGGGGCTGCGCCGCTCCGGTAAGGTCCCAGCTGTGATCTACGGAATCTTGACGTATGCCCTCTGGGGCCTCTTCCCGGGATACTTCCCCCTCCTCGAGCCGGCCAGCCCCGTCGAGATTCTGTGCCATCGCATCCTCTGGGCGATGGTCATCATGGTCATCTACACGACGGTGCGCCGCCGCTGGGGCGAACTCCGCACCGCCGGGGCCGGCACCTGGCTGCGTATGGCGGCGGCGGGATTTCTCATCACGGCGAATTGGTTCGTCTATATCCTCGCGGTGAACTCGGGCAATGTAGCGGACGCCGCGCTCGGCTACTTCATTAATCCACTGGTCAGCGTGCTGCTGGGCATGATCGTCCTCGGGGAGAGGCTGCGCCGCCTGCAACTGCTCGCGGTCGCGACGGCGTGCGTCGGCGTCGCCTACCTCGCGATCATCGGGGGCCACCCGCCGTATATTTCCCTCGCGCTGGCGCTGAGCTTCGGTTTCTATGGGCTGCTGAAAAAGAAGGTGCACGTCTCCTCCGCGGGATCCCTCACCGCGGAGACGCTCGTCATTGCGCCGTGGGCGCTCATCGGCATCATCGTCAGCGGGGTGCAGGGCACGGCCACGTTCCTCACCCTCGGCGTGGGCCACGATCTGTTGTTGCTCTCCTCGGGCGTGGTCACCGCCGTGCCGCTCCTCCTCTTCGGGCTGGGAGCCAAGTCCCTCTCCCTGTCCACCATCGGCATGCTGCAGTACCTCACCCCCACCATGCAGCTGCTCTGGGCGGTCTTCATTACCCAGGAATCCATCAGCGCCGAGCGCTGGGTGGCCTTCGCATTCATCTGGGTGGCTGTGCTGCTCTACCTCACGGATGTGGTGCAGCATCGCCCCAGGAGGGCGGCCGCACGCCGAAGCGCCCCCACTGGGCATCCGACGGAAGAACCTCGACGCTAAGAACAGTTGGCTCCTCCGCCACCGCGCGGAGAACGGACGGACGATCCCACACGACCAGCCCGCTGATCGGCGCATCCTCGCCGCCCATCCCGACGCGCGCGAAGGTCTCCGCACGGCTCGTCCCCGCCACCGGCTCCGGCACCACGACGGGGGCTCCTCCCCCGCTGAGCACGGCGCTCACCCTCTGGATCGGGGCGCTCACGTCCCCGGCTGTCGCACCGCTCACGGGACGGTGGAACGTCACGAGCGCCCAGGATTCCTCCTCCGGCCAGCCCGCGAGGGCCTCCTCCAGGCTCTCCCCGGCGCGCTGCCCATAGGCCTCCGCGCTCTCCCCTTGGGCGGGCCCCAGGACGTCCCCGTTGGGAGGCATGGGCTTGGCTGTGCGATCGCTCCCGCTGAGCGCAAGTACGATCGCGAGGATCAGCACCAGCGCCCCCAGCAGCACGAGGACCGGAGGGCGACGCCACCAGGGCGCCGGGGCGGGCGTCGTCGCCTCGGGACGCTCGCTCATGCGCGCAGGACCTCGAGGGCGTGCTGAAGGTCCGCCGGGTAGGGGGCGTTGATTTCCATGTAGTGGCCGTCGGCGGGGTGGTGGAAGCCGAGGGTGGTGGCGTGGAGCCACTGGCGGATGAGGCCGAGCTTCTCGGAGAGCTCGGGGTCGGAGCCGTACATCGGGTCCCCGCAGCAGGGGTGGTGGATGGCGGACATGTGGACGCGGATCTGGTGGGTCCGGCCCGTCTCCAGGCGAACCTTGAGCAGCGTGGCCTCGGGGAATGCCTCGATGGTCTCGTAGTGAGTGACCGCGTGCTTGCCCTCGCTCGTCACGGCGAAGCGCCAGCCCGCCGAGGGGTGCCGCCCGATCGGCGCATCAATCGTCCCGGTGAAGGGATCCGGGTGCCCCTGGACCAGCGCGTGATAGGTCTTTGTCACCGTCCGATCCCGAAAGGCCTGCTTGAGGACGGAATAGGCCCGTTCGCTCGCGGCCACCACCATGACTCCCGAGGTGCCGACGTCGAGCCGCTGCACAATCCCCTTGCGCTCCGGCGGACCCGAGGTGGAAATGCGGAAGCCGGCGGCGGCCAGGCCGCCGACCACCGTCGGCCCATCCCAGCCGACGGTCGGGTGCGCGGCAACGCCTACGGGCTTGTTGATCGCGATGATGTCGGAATCCGAGTAGAGCACGTCCATGCCCTCCACGAGTTCCTCGCGCGGGGTGAGCGGGGCCTCGGCCTCCGGGAGGGTGACGTCGAGCCAGCCGCCCTCCACGAGCCGATCCGACTTCCCCACTTCCGCGTTATCGAGGAGGACGTCTCCCGCGGCGCACAACTCGGCGGCCTGGGTGCGGGAGATCCCCAGGAGCCGGGCGATTCCGGCGTCCGCGCGCATCCCGGCGAGCCCCTCAGGAACGGGCAGGGTTCGGCGGTCACGAGTCATGGCGATCCTCCTTCTCAACGTCCTTTTCTTCGCTGGGGGTCGGCGCGTGGGCCGCATCTCCGTGGCGGCGCTGCTCCGTCAGCGAGGCCACAAGAAAAAGGATAACGCCGCACGTAATAGCGGAATCCGCGACATTAAAAATGGCGAAACTCCCCACCGAGATGAAATCCACGACGTGCCCCACAAAGAAGGCCGGCGCCCGGCAGAGCCGATCCACAAGATTCCCCAGCGCACCCCCGGCGATGAGCGCGAGGGCCACCACCGTCCACGGGTCGCGCGTCCGGGGGATCACGACGGCAGCCAGGATGAGAAAGCCCAGCTGAATGCAGGTAAAGACCCAGGTCGCCCCCGTGCCAAAGGAGAATGCCGCCCCGGGGTTAAAAACGAGAAGGAAACGGAACCAGTCCCCGATCACCGGGAGGGCCACCCCGGGCTCAAGGTAGTGGAGGACGAGTGCCTTCGTCACCTGATCGATCACTGCGATAGCCAGCACAATCCCCACGGCAACGCCCAGGAGGCGCCGCCCGGAGGTCCGCCGGGGGTTGGGTGGAGAAGTAGCCGTCGAATCCGCAATCACGGCCTCTATCTTTCCGTAAGCGCCGCTCAAATATCCACTTTGGGGCGGGTTCATGCGGGTACATTAAGGAGTGTGCATTTTCCAGCAAAGTCTCGCCGTGCCCTAATCGCCTGCCTGCTCGCCACGATGAGCTGGACGGGACTGAGCGCCTGTGAGTCCACCCCGGCGCCCCCGCCCACGGAGCAGGCCGTCGGCATCCCCGTGGACGCCCCCAAGGTCACGCTTCTCGACGCCGGCCATGGGGAGAAGATCGCCCTGCGCTACCAGGACGTTGATGAGGACGCGCGCAGCCTCACCGCCGACGTCTCCCAGGGCTTTGACCAGCACGTTGTTCGCGCGGACCGGCTGGACCCCCATCCGCCCTCGGATCTCCACGCGGATACGGCTCGCCTCCCCCTTAACGTCGTCACCCACGCCCCGGCGGAGGGTGAGAAGGACAGTGCGCGCGCTGAGGCCACCCGCGCCGTCGAGGCCCGCCTCACCGGTGCCCCGCAGTCCTCGGAGGTGTCTCGCAACGAGGACCTCGCGGGCGCCGAGGGCTTCCGCTATGGCTGGCGCGCCCAGGACCAGGGACGCATCAGCGAGATCCAGGTGGCCGCGCCCCACGAGGCCTCCGAGGACGCCCGCGGCTACATCGAGTCCGCCTTCAAGACGCTCACCGCTTACCAGGTGGTTCTTCCCGACGAGCCCGTCGGCGAGGGCGCACAGTGGACGGTGGAGTCGCGCGTCGCCGCGGATAACTCCTACCTCCAGACCATCACGTACACCGTGACCTCCATCGCCTCGGACACCGTGACCCTCTCCGTCGACATCGAGCAGCGCCCCACCCTCGGCGCCCTCCAGGACGGGGAGCACACTCTCTCGGTTCTTGGCACCCAGACCTCCTCCACCGGCGAGCTCACCTTCGATCTTCACTCCGCGCTCCCCCGCTCGGGCTCCCTCAGCGCCACCACCCGGGTGGTCTACGGGGAGAAGGACTCCGACGTGCGCGTCGTCCAAGACCTCACGAGCTCGGTGCGCTACTCCCCCGCGCAGCAGGAGTCCGCGAAGAGCTAAGGTGCTCGCCCCTCATCTTTGAAAGGAGACGGTGCTCATGCCCAGCCCCCTCCACCTCCACGTCGATGGCGTGAGTTTCTCCTACCCCACCCACCGTGTCCTCACCGACATCTCCTTCAGCGTCCCCGCGGGGAAGGTCACCGGCCTCATCGGGGAGAATGGCTCGGGGAAGTCGACGCTCCTCTCCCTCCTCAGCGGCCGGCAGCGGCCCGACGTCGGGACCATCTACACCCCACCGGCCACGGGATTCATCGCCCAGGAGACCTCCCTGCCGCCCCGCGCCCCGGCGCGCGCCCTCATTGAGAAGTCGGTCGAGGAGCTGCGCGCCATTGAGCGCACCATTGAGGACCTGTCCGCCCGCCTCGACGACCCCCGCTGCGCCGAGCTCTTCGATCGCGCGCTCGCCCTCGCCGAGGAGGCGGGGGTGTGGGACCTCGACGCCCGCATCGCCACGGTGCTCGCCGGGCTGGGCTTGGGGGACGTTTCCCTCGACACCCCGCTGGGCGGCATGTCGGGCGGGCAGCGCCGGCGCTTTGCCCTGGCCACGCTCCTGCTGCGCCCCACGGACGCGATGATCCTCGACGAGCCCACCAACCACCTCGATGACGCCGGCGTCGACTTCCTCATCTCCGAGCTCAAGGCGAGCAGCGGCCCGGTCCTCGTCGCGAGCCATGACCGCTACTTCCTCGACGCCGTCGCCCACTCCCTCGTCGACCTCGATCCTGCGCTAAGCCCCGAGGGCGGCGACGGGGACCCGCTGCACCAGGGCACCGTCTATAGCGGCACCTTCTCCGAGTACCTCAAGGCCCGGGACGACGCCCGCCGCCGCTGGACAGATCGCTACAACGCGCAGGAGCAGGAGCGCGAGCGGCTGGAGTCACGCAGCCGCCAGACGGAGGAGGACATCTTCCACCACGACACCCCGAAGGCCGAGGGCGGCAAGGCGAAGAAGTTCTTCGCCGACCGCGCAGCGAAAACCCAGGGTAACCGGGTGCGCTCCGCCCGCAACCGCCTCGCGGCCCTCGAGCGCGAGGCCATCCCCGCCCCGCCCGAGCCCCTGCGCTTCCAGGGGATGCCGGACTCCCGGCTCACCTCCCTCGGCGAGCCCGTCGTCTGGGCCCGGGGGCTCGGCCTCCACGGCCGTCTCGCGCCGCTCTCGGTGAAGATCCAGCCCGGGGAGCACGTCCTGGTCGAGGGGCCAAACGGCGCCGGGAAGTCCACCTTCCTCAGCATTGTGGAGGGCAGCCTCGCCCCCGACCGGGGAGAGCTCCGCCTCGCCGAGGACATCTCCATCGCGCGCCTCCAGCAAGACGACTACTGGGAGGACGTGAGCCTCACCCCGCTGGACCTCGTCGGCGACATCATCGTCGACATGGGGCTTCTCACCCCGGCGCAGGCCTCCATGCCCCTCGATGACCTCTCCCTCGGCCAGCGACGACGGGTCTCCCTCGCGCAGATTCTGCGTAATCCCCCAGATCTTCTCCTCCTCGACGAGCCCACCAACCACATTTCCCTCGCGCTCGTCGAGGACCTCGAGCGCGCAGTGGACGCCTTCGAGGGCACCGTGCTGCTCGCCACCCACGATCGGTGGATGAGAAAAACTTGGCTGGAGCACCCGCGCACGCGGATACTCCAGCTCGAAGCGGAATCCCCCTCCCCCCGCTAGGGGCTTCCCCCGATGGTGGTGCTGCCTACTGGGCGGGCGCCGGGGCCTCCTCCGGGGCGGGGGCCGGTGCCGGCTGCTCACCTTCAGCCGGGGCGGGGGCCGGAGCGGGCTGCTCCCCCTCGGCCGGTGCCGGCTGCTCGCCCTCGGCCGGCGGGAGGTCATCGTGGCACATGGCCGGGACCTGCTCCGGCGGCAGGGCGCTGGTGATGAGGACGCAGGCGTCGGCGCGGCTCAGCTTCCACAGGCCGTCCTCGAAGACGAAGCTGATGTCCTGGATCTCATCGCGGCGATCGCCCTCGGTGTAGACGAGGTTGGTGAGGACGCTGTCGTTGGTGTAGCCGGGGAGAACCGGGTCCTGGACCTGGAAGTCAGAGCCCAGCTCAGCCTTGCGCTGCGCGAGGATGTCGAAGAGCTCGGCAGCGGTCTCGCCGCCCTGCACCGTCTTCACCTTCTCCTCGATGGGGGCCTGCGGGTCGCTGGCCTTCGCGATGACCGCGTTGAGGTCAGCCGCGGACGGCAGCTCCGGCATGGCGGCAGCCGAGGAGGACGAGCTCTCCGCCGAGCTCGTCGACGTGTCCTCACTCCCCTGATCATTGGAGCACGCGCTGAGCGTGACAGCGGTTGCCAGCACAGCACCCGCAGCGGCAATTCGGTAAAGCTTCACGGAAATCTCCTCTACTCGACAATTGACTGGAATATGCTATCAACTCCCCGGCCCTCGGGACGATCCCGCTCCCCGCCGCCCCGCCCGGCGACGCGCAAATCCCCAGGTCACCGGAACCCCGTCGTGGGCAATACCTCACCGCGGCTCAGTTTTCTGAGAGCCACTCATCCCACTCTAAGCTGCGCAGAGGGTCGGCCGGGCGAAGCTCGGCATCGTCGATCGCGAAGGTCCGGGTGCGCCCAGGACCCGTCGTCCGCGTCTCAAAACGCACGGATACCACGCCATGGCCCACCCCCTGGACCCAGCCGTGCCCCCACTCCGGGTGGTGGACGTCCTGCGTGGGGTACCACGTGTCCGGGTTCTCCTCCGTGGCCTCGAGCTCCGCCTCCCCCTCGGCGCGTTCCTCCGGGCTGCCCCGCACCCCCACTTCGAAATCCGTATCGACGTCGATCCTTCGCACCACCTGGTGTTCGAGCTCGGGGAAGAGCACATCCTGCCGCGCCTCCTCCAGTCCGGAATAGCCGACGCCCACCAGCCTGATGGGCCCCACCTCGTCCGGATAGCGTACGAGGCTGCGCGCGGTGGCCAGGAGGGTGTCCTCCTCATCCGTGGCATAGGGCAAGGTCGCGGAGCGGGACTCGATCCGAAAGTCCGCCATGCGCAGCTTGACGGTCACGGTCCTGGCCGCCCGGCCGTCGCGCCCGAGGCGCGCATACGCACCCTCCGCGGCGCGCTCGATGGCGGCATCGACCTGACCGTGCGTCACGAGATCCCGCGGATAGGTGTGCTCCGCCGAGACCTGTTTGGCCACAGCCCGAGGGGCGACGGGCCGCTCGTCGATACCACGCGCCAGATCCCACAGCGCCGGGCCGATGGTCCCTCCCAGGCTAGAGACCACCTCCTTGCGGCTCAGCGAGGCGAGGTCCGCAATACTTACCACGCCCAGGCTGCGCAGCTTCGCCTCCGTGATGGGCCCCACGCCCCACAGCTCCCCCACGGGGAGGGGGCCGACGATCTCGTCGTGCCGGTCCGGCGGGATCACCGCCACCCCATCGGGTTTGGCCAGCCCAGAGCCGATCTTCGCGGTCTGCTTCCCCGCCCCCGCACCGATAGAGCTCGGCAGCCCGGTCTCCTCGCGGATCCTCGCGCGCAACTGGTGGGCCCAGCGCTCCACCTCCTCGGGCGAGGCGCCCCGCAGCTCCTCTGGCTCCATGTAGCCCTCGTCGATACTCAGCTGCTCCACCAGCCCCACCTCCTCGCGGAGCAGCTCAAACACGCGCCGCGAAGCGAGCGAATAGACCTCCTTCCGGGGGCGGACGACGACGGCCTGGCTCCCCACAAGCGCCCGGGCGCGAATCATCGGCATGGCGGAGTGCGCCCCGAAGCGTCGAGCCTCATAGGAAGCGCCGGCCACCACCCCGCGGAGCCCGAGGCCGCCCACGAGCACCGGCCTTCCCCGCAGGGTTGGGCGGGTGAGCTGCTCGCAGGATGCAAAGAAGGCATCCATATCGATATGCAACACCCACCGTGACATGGCGCCCATCCTATCGAATACCTGTGCCCATAGCGGAATCGCTAGGGTGGAGCCCATGGACCAGATGCATCTCATTGAACAGGCCGTCACGCTCGCCCGCGAAGAGCATGAATCCCACCGGGATGCCGCGGGCGGCCCGCTCCTCGAGCACCTCACCCGGGTCAGCGGCGAACTGCGCGAGCAGGGTGGGACGCCTGAGGCTATCGCCGTGTGCTGGCTCCACCACATTCTGCGCGACACCGACATCGAGTCCGAGGACCTCCGCGAGATGGGTTTTAGCGATTCCATCATCGAGGCCGTCGAGGTCCTCACCCCGCAGCCCGAGCTCTCCGAGGAGGAGTGGCTCCAGCGCATCAACGCCCACGACCTCGCCCGCCAGGTCAAACAGGCCGACATCGCGGATCACACCCGCCCCGAGGCACTCGACGCCCTCGACAGCGCGCAGCGCGCTCACGCGGAGGAGTTCCGGGAGCGCGCTGCGGAGATGTTCGCCAGGTAGACGCGGGGACGGGCTGGCCTCCCCCGCGTGCCCTTAGGCCTCGGCCTCGCTGAGGCGCTCGATGCTCACCGTCACACCGGAGAGCACCTCGTGGGCCTTCGGCCCCTCGGCCGGGAGGGGCTCAGTGCTCACGCGGAAGTCCTTCGCCAGGGTTTCGCAGGCGATGAACTCCGCGTGCCGCGTTGCCCACTCCTCCTTCTCCGCGGGCACGCTGAGCACCGCGCGAATCCGGTCGGAGACCTCCAGGTCCTCGGCCTTGCGGGCGTCCTGGATCCCGCGGACCACGTCCGCCGCCCAGCCTTCGGCCTCGAGTTCCTCGGTGAGCGTCATGTCCAGGACGACGAGCCCATTGCACCCATCGATCTGTGCTGTGGATTCCGGGTTCGCCGCCACGAGCCGCTCGGTGAATTCCCCTGGTTCGAGCAACATTCCGTCCGCGTTCACGCGATCGCCTTCGCGGGTATAGTTCCCCGTCTTCACAGCCTTGATCGCGCGCTGCACATCCTTCCCCAGCCGCGGTCCCGCAACCCGAGCGTTCACGGCAATCTCGACGACGCCGACGGATGCCACATCGTCCGTCAGCTCAACATTCTTCACGTTGACCTCATCGCGGATGATGTCGCGGAACGCTGCCAGCGTCGAGGCCTCGGGAAGCGCCACCGTGAGGGAGGGCAGCGGCAGACGGTTGCGCAGCTTGTGGGCCTTGCGTACCGAGGAGGCCGCGGAGCAAGCGGCACGGACCGCGTCCATGGTAGCGACGAGTTCGTCGTCGGCCGGGTAGTCCTCCGCCTTGGGGAAGTCCGCGAGGTGGACGGAGCGGCCGCCGGTCAGGCCGCGCCAGATGACCTCGGACACCAGCGGAAGCAGCGGGGCCGTGACCCTGGTGAGGGTTTCCAGCACGGTGTAGAGGGTGTTGAAGGCGTGGAGGTTGTCCTCTTCCCCGCCCCAGAAGCGGTCCCGCGAACGACGTACGTACCAGTTGGTGAGTGCGTCGCAGAAGCGTCGGACCTCATCGCACGCGGTGGCAATATCCATGGCCTCGAGTGCGTCACCCGTCGTCTTCACCAGGTCATGGAGTTTGGCAAGGATGTAGCGGTCCAGCACTGCCGGGGATGACGTCGACCACTCCGCCGGCCGAGAGGAGTAGAGCTGCAGGAAGGTGTACGCGTTCCACATCGGAAGGAGCGCCTGGCGCACGCCATCGCGGATGCCTTGCTCCGTCACGATGAGGTTGCCGCCTCGAAGGATCGGCGAGGCCATGAGGTACCAGCGCATCGCGTCAGAGCCGTCGCGGTCGAAAACCTCGTTGACGTCCGGGTAGTTCCCCTTCGACTTGGACATCTTCAGTCCATCATCGCCGAGGATGATCCCGTGCGCGACCACCGTCGAGAACGCGGGCCGGTCAAAGAGAGCGGTCGCGAGCACGTGGAGGGAGTAGAACCAGCCGCGCGACTGCCCCGAATACTCGACGATGAAGTCCGCCGGGGAGTGCGTGTCAAACCATTCTTCGTTCTCGAAGGGGTAGTGCTTCTGCGCGAAGGGCATGGAGCCGGACTCGAACCAGCAGTCGAGGACCTCCGGGACGCGGCGCATCGTGGACTTCCCCGTCGGGTCGTCCGGGTTCGGGCGCGTGAGCTCGTCGATGTAGGGGCGGTGCAGGCTCGTGGGCCGGACGCCGAAGTCCCGCTCCAGCTCGTCGAGGGATCCGTAGACGTCGACGCGGGGGTATTCTTCGGAGTCGGACACCCACACCGGGATCGGCGAACCCCAGTAACGGTTGCGCGAGATGTTCCAGTCGCGCGCCCCCTCGAGCCACTTGCCGAACTGGCCATCGCGGATGTGCGAGGGGATCCACGTCGTGTTCTCGTGGTTGAGCTCCACCATCCGCTCGCGGAACTTCGTCACCGAGACGAACCAGCTGGGCAGCGCCATGTAGATGAGCGGCTCGCCGGAGCGCCAGGAGTGCGGGTAGGAGTGCTCGATCGTGCGGTGACGCACCACCCGGGAGGCCTCCTTGAGGTCCCGAATGATGGCCTTGTTCGCATCAAAGACCAGCTGCCCCTCGTAGGGCGGCACCTGCTCGGTGAACTTGCCGTCCATGTTGACGGGGATCACCACGTCGATGCCATAGGCCTGGCACGTCGTCATATCGTCCTCACCGAAGGCCGGAGCCTGGTGGACGATACCCGTGCCGTCCTCCGTGGTGACATAATCCGCGAGGAGCACCTGGAACGCCTTCGGGTGGTCCTTGAAGAACTCAAAGATCGGCTGGTAGGTGAGACCCTCGAGCGCCCGCCCGGGCAGGGTGAGCAGGACCTCGTGGTCCTTGCCCAACTCCGCGGCATACTCCCCGCGCAGCGTGTCCGCGAGGAGCACCTTCTTCCCGCGGATCTCCGGGGAGCTCCCCTCTTCGCCGACGCGCACCAGGGCGTACTCCGTCTCGGGGTGCACCGCGAGTGCGAGGTTCGACGGCAAGGTCCACGGGGTGGTCGTCCAGGCGAGGGCGGCGGCCTCGCCCACCTCCGGGTGCTCGGCGAGGGTCGTCTCCGCGGCGGAGCCCTCCCGGGCCCCCGTGACCGGGAAGGTCACCGTGAGGGTCGGGTCCTGGCGCATGCGGTAGGCGTCGTCGAGGCGGGTCTCCTGGTTGGACAGCGGGGTGTGCTCCGCCCAGGAGTAGGGCAGGACGCGGAAGCCCTGGTAGATGAGCCCCTTGTCGTAGAGGGCCTTGAAGGCCCACATGACGGACTCCATGAAGTCAATGTCCATGGTCTTATAGCCATGGTCAAAGTCCACCCAGCGGGCCTGGCGGGTGACATAGGAGCGCCACTCCTCGGTGTAGCGCAGGACGGAGGTGGCGCAGGCCTCGTTGAAGGCCTCGATGCCCATCTCCTCGATCTCGTTCTTGCCCTTGATCCCGAGCTGCTTTTCCGCATCGAGCTCGGCGGGAAGACCGTGTGTATCCCAGCCGAACACGCGCTGAACATACTTGCCACGCATCGTCTGGAAACGCGGGATGATGTCCTTCACATAGCCGGTGAGCAGGTGGCCATAGTGTGGAAGCCCGTTGGCAAAGGGCGGGCCATCATAAAACACGAACTCCGTGGAGCCCTCGCGCTGACGCAGAGACTCCTGGAACGTGCCGTCTTTCTCCCAATACGTGAGAACTTCGCGCTCCATATCCGGGAAGCGCGAGGATCCCCCGCTGAGATCAACCTTGGGGTACACTCCCCCGACCTTGTCGGCCATCGTCACTCCTTCACGTGCCTAGCGTTGTGCCATGCAGGGACGCAGCGACTGCTACGCGGTACCACCCTGCTTGGGCCGGCCGCAGCCAACCCCGCTTCATTGCAGTGAAGGATGATGACGGATCCACCCGTCCGGTTCTACTGAGCTCTTCCACGAGCCGTTCTTCCGGAGCGCTCCCCGGTGATAGCCGGATCAGTGCGCGAGGCCCCGGGGCGCTTCGGCTCTCCACGACGTCAAGCCAGTGCCCCAGAACACGTGCTCATCAGTATAACGGATCCTCCCCGGATCCCCTATGCCTTCCCCTCCGAACGCGCACGGCGACGTCGCACCCAGTCGATAATGAGGAAGATCAGCCCCAGGATCGCGAAGACAAAGACTCCCACCGTGGTCAGCGTCGTTCCCGTACTGAGCGCGAGAACGAGGCAGAGAAAGGCGAGAAAAGCACTCACGAGTGCCAGGGTGAGCATGTGAACCCCTTAGTGATGATGCTCGCCCTCGCGGGCGAGGATAGACGAACTCCCCGCGGGCGCATGGCCTCGCGGGGAGGGCTAATCCACGAGGGATTAGTTGTTCTTGGTGTCCGTCCGGCCGTCCGGAGCGGCGCTCCCGCGGGTCTCCAGCTCCTCGAGCTGGGTCTCCAGCAGGGTGCGGAGGCGAGTGCGGTACTCGCGCTCGAAGGTCCGCAGCTCGCTGATGCGGTTCTCCAGAGCGCTCTGCTGGCGCTTGACGGTGGCCATGATCTCGGAGTGCTTGCGCTCGGCGTCGGCCTGGAGGGCGGCAGCCTTCTCCTCGGCGTTGCGAACCTGGGCCTCGGCGCGCGCGTTGGCGTCGGACACGGTCTTCTCAGCCTGACGCTCCGCATCGCTGACGAGGGTGCGGGAGCGGGTGTCCGCCTCGGACAGCTGCTTCTCGGCGGCCGCGCGGGCTTCCTCGATCATAGAGGTGGACTCGGCCTGAGCGTCCGAGGTGAGGCGGTCGGCCATCTCCTGGGCCAGGCCCAGGACCTTGGCAGCCTGCATGTGGGTGTCGGCTGTGGCGGTCCCCGCCGCGCCGGCGAAGCCCGCAGCGGCAGCGGCCTGGCGCGGCTCCTCGGAGCGAGACTCGGTGCTCTTCTCCGAACGCGCCTTCTCCGCCTCGGAGCGAGCCTTCTCGGCTTCCTGTTCCGCGCGGCGAGCCTTGGCCTCGGCATCCTCCTGAGCGGAACGGGCCTCAGCCAGCTTCTTCTCGTAGGAGGCACGAAGCTCGGACTCGATCTTCGTGCGCAGCGCCTGCTCGTCGACGGCGGAGGAGCGGGTGGAGGTCGCTGCAGCAGCCGTGCCAGCCGCCCCGGACTTGCTCCGCGCATCCTTCAGCTCGGATTCCAGCTCCTCGGTGCGCTGACGCAGCTCCTCGTTCTCATCCTGGAGCTGGCCAAGCGTATCTTCGACGAGGTCCAGGAACTGGTCGACCTCGTCCTCGCTGTATCCGCGCTTGCCGATCGGCGGCTTGCTGAAAGCCACATTGTGCACATCTGCTGGTGTCAGCGCCATTGACATTCCCTTCGCTTGGTCTGCCCAATCGAGCGAACTACACGCCCGACAGTGTATTCCCTAACGTATCCTACGGACTTTCGGTGACAAGTCTAGCCTCTTCCACCCCCAGATCGTGAGACGGGGGCAGATTTTTTGAAAGCGTTTTTATAGATTAGCACCCATGAAGACCAGCTGCACCAGCAGCTGGAGGAAGATGATGATAAAGAAGAGGGCGAGCACCGCCACATCGAGCCCGATATTCCCCATTCGGAGGGGAGGGATGATCTTCCGGAGGAGCTTGACGGGGGGATCCGTCGGCACGAAAAACACCGTCTCCGCCAGCACCATAAACCACCGCGGGGGCTGGGGGCTCCGGGAGAAGCTCAGAATCATTTCGATGAGGATGCGTCCCACGAGCAAATAAAAGAAGATTCTGAGCAGGATGAGCAGAATAAAGCCGACATAAATCACAGCACCAAAGCCTAATGAACCTTCGCCAGAGATGCGAACAGCCCACTGCCTCGCTGGCAGTGGGCGTCGAGCAGGGGCCGCAGGCTCCCGGCGCTCCCGGTTCCGATGAGGGTTAGCGCAGGCGCAGAGCGCGGTCCAGCTCGTAGGTGGAGATCGTCGCCCCCTCGGGGATGATGGCGAAGACCAGGCGGTCGAGCTTCTTCATCTGGCCGCGGAGGCCGAAGCAGAGGCCCGCCGCGAAGTCGATGACGCGCTTGGCCTCGGAGTGCTCCATCCGGGTGAGATCGAAGACGATGGCGTCGCCGTCGCGGAAGGGCTCGCCGATGCGGGAGGCCTCCGTGTAGGAGTGCAGCTCGACGGCCAGCACGGACGGGGTGTAGCTGCGCGGCTCAGCGGCGCGGGGGGCGGGCTCATAGTCGTGTTCGCGACGGGCACCATAGCCCAGGGACTCCTCGGCGCGGCCGTAGTGCGGGTCGTCGTCGTAGTACGGATCGTCGACGTCGACAGCCGTCGGCCCGAGGCCGAAAAATTCCTTCGTGCTCTTGATAAAGGACATTCTGTTCCCCTCTTGATCTGTCGTGGCCCTATGGAACCGGGGCTCGATCAGCCCCTCGTGGTGATTGAGTTTTAGGCTAGCGGGCGGCTGCCGAGGATTGCTGTACCGACACGCACAATGGTCGAGCCCGCAGCGATCGCCTCGGCCATGTCAGCGGACATGCCCGCGGAGAAGCCCAGCCCACGGCCGGCGCGCTCCTCCATCTCGCCGCGCAGCGCGGCGGCCTGGGCAAAGACCTCCACCGGGTCGGCGCCCACCGGCGGGACGCACATGAGCCCAGCAAGGGAGAGGTGCTCGGCCTCAAGGACGCGCTCGGTGAGTGCGGGGAGGTCGGCCGTCGAGACCCCACCGCGGCTCGTGTCCCCATCCGCACTCCACTGGAGGTAGCACGGGAGGACGGCGCGCTCCTCCGGCCGGTCTCCGCGCTCGAGCGCGAGGGCCACGCCGTGGTTGAGGCCGTCGGCGATGCGGAGGGAGTCGACGCTGTGCACGCTGGAGGCCCAGCGCGCCACGGCATTGCACTTCTTCGATTGGATCTGGCCGATCATCGCGAAGCCCATGGCGGGCAGCTCGGCGGCCTTGGCCCGGGCCTCCTGCTCGCGGTTCTCCCCCACCTCGGTGACGCCGAGGTCACCCAAGATCTCGACGTCGCTGGCGGGGTGGAACTTGGTGACGGGGAGGAGCGTGACCTCCTCCGGCGTGCGGCCGGCCACACGGCTGGCCTCGGCGATCTGCTCCCTCACGGCGGCGAGTGCCTGTGCAATCTCTTCACGACGGTTCATATCACTGCTCCTCGGGCAGCCACACGATGCCGGCCTGCCGCCCAGTTGTTCCTTCCCGCCGGTAGGAGAAGAAGGTGTCATCCTCGATGGTGCAGCGGGGATCGACGTCCACCGCTTCCACGCCCAGCCCAGCGAGCTGGCGCACAAGCCCCGCACGGATGTCCAGGCCGGGCGTCCCTTTCGCGGTGCGAGCTAGGGATCCTGGAAGGTGTCGCTCCACGTCGCGGGCCATCGCCTCCGGGACTTCATAGCGGGCACCCGATGCCGCGGGCCCCAGCAGCGCGTGGATGCGGCCGGGCTCCGCGCCGAGGGTGCTCATCACCTCGACGGCGCGACGGAGAATCCCGTTGCGCGCCCCGGTGCGCCCGGCGTGGACCGCGGCGATCACCCCGGCCTCGTGGTCGGAGAGCAGGACCGGGACGCAATCGGCGACGAGGACGCAGAGCGCCAGGCCCCGGGCCGTAGTCACGAGGGCGTCCGTCGCCTCGACGGGGCCGTCCTGCGGCCCGTCGACGACGGTCACCGTCGGCGTGTGGAGCTGCTCCATCCACACGAAGCGGGCGGGGTCGAGCTCAAGGATGCGGGCCAGCCGCTCACGATTGGCCCGGACGGCCGCGGGATCATCCCCCACGTGCTCGCCGAGGTTGAAGGAAGCATACGGCGCAGCGGAAACCCCGCCCGCACGGCTCGTGAACACCTTGCGGACGGGGCGAGTGCGCGGATCAACCGACGTCATCATGACCCTAGCGCATCATCGGGGGGAGGTCGATGTCGAAGTCATCATCGTCATCGCGACGGCTCGGCGCGCGGTAGTCATCCCCGGAGGTGAACATGCCGCCGCGGTGCGGGCGCTCGTCGAGGTGGTGGCGGCCGCTCGCGGAGTCGCGGGAATCACGATCCCGGAAGTCCCGCTCGGCGCGATCCTCCCGGCCACGCTCGGAGGATCCGAAGAGGGAGTCCTGGGAGCTCGGCGCCGGAGTGGGGTTCTCGCGCTGCGGGCGCTCGGCCGGCTCCGCGGGGGCGGAGGCGGGCTGCTCGGTGCGAGCGGAGTCCTGCTGGACGGGCGCCGGGGAGGACTCGTCGAAACCCGTCGCGATGATGGTGACGCGCACCTCGTCGCCGAGGTTGTCGTCCACCGTCGCGCCGAAGATGATGTGGGCATCTTCGTCAGTCTTTTCCTCGATGAGGGAGGTGGCCTCGCCGACCTCGTTCATGCCCATGTCAGAGCCGCCCGCGACGGAGAGCAGCAGGCGGGTCGCGCCGTCCATGCTGGACTCGAGCAGCGGGGAGTTGATGGCCTGGAGGGCGGCGTCGACGATGCGGCTATCGGAGCTGGAGCTACCGACACCCATGAGGGCGGAGCCGGCGCCCTCCATGACGGAGCGCACGTCAGCGAAGTCGACGTTGATGAGACCCGGGTTGGTGATGAGGTCAGAGATACCCTTCACACCATTGTGAAGGACTTCATCGGCGGCGTGGAAGGCGTCCACCATGGAGAGGCTCTCATCGCCCAGCTGCATGAGGCGATCGTTCGGGATGACGACGACGGTGTCACACACCTCACGGAGCTTCTCGATGCCCTCCATCGCCTGGCGGTTACGGCGGCGTCCCTCGAACTTGAAGGGCCGGGTGACGACGCCGACGGTCAGCGCGCCCTGCTTCTTCGCGATGCTCGCGACGACCGGGGCGGCGCCGGTGCCCGTTCCGCCGCCCTCGCCGGCGGTGACGAACACCATGTCCGCACCCTTGAGGATCTCCTCGATCTCCGCCTTGTGCTCCTCCGCGGCGGCTCGGCCCACTTCAGGATCGGCGCCGGCGCCGAGGCCACGGGTGGTCTCTCGGCCGATGTCGAGCTTGACGTCCGCGTCGGAGAACATCAGCACCTGGGAGTCGGTGTTGACGGTAATGAACTCGACGCCCTTGAGGCCTTCCTCAATCATCCGGTTCACAGCATTGCCGCCGCCGCCGCCGACTCCGACGACCTTGATGACGGCGAGTGACTGGTTCGGGGAATTCATTGCTAGGTCTCTCGCCTTTCCGATGAGAAGTCTGTCACTAGGGTTCTTTCATTCTGGCTGCAGAAGTGCAGACCGATCCCTTCCATCATGAGGGACAGACAACGCAAACGCCGTGACATTTGCACGGCGTGTCGTTACCCTCAACCACTACTTTAGGGTTTTGGCCTGCGGTTTTAGCGCTGCTCCCCCACCGTACTCAGGAGTCTCGGCGGGTGATCAACTCGGGGTTGGAAATATTCCAATTCCCGTCCGGGAAGGTCAGCACTGATTCCAACGCGATGGCCTTATTCCGGTTGTTTTCCGTCGCACCCCAATACACCGTGCGCCCATCTTTGATGTAGAGCGTCATGGCCTTCTCCGCGGAGACGTCGACGCGCTCCAAGGCGCTGCGCTGCTCCGAACCGACCTCGCTCAGCGCCCGGGCCACCTCCGCGAGGGTCTCCCCATCCTGGGATCCCGAGCCCGTCACGGCGAGGGCATCCGGCGGCGGATCCCCCTGGAGGAAGATGTCCCCGTTCTCATCAATGAGCGAGGCCACCCCGTTCTCCTCCCGGTAGAGCGGGGCCTGACGCTCGGTGATGCGGATCGTGGCCGTCGACGGGAAGTCCCGGGAGACGGTCACCGATCGGGTCCACGGAAGCGCCGCCACGCCCTGGGCAGCGCCCGTGCTGTCCAGCCGCAGGAGGTTATCCCCCTCGTGGATGCCGCTCGCCGCCACGATCTCCTCCTGGGTGCTGTGCTCCGCGCCCTCCACCGTGATGGTGCGGATCGCGCAGAGCGGGCTCCACAGGAGGACCGCCACGAGAGCGAGGATCAGGATGATGAGGACCCCGCCGCTGATGAGCGCCGTGCGCGCGGAGGGCATCCTCAATGCTCTTCCTCCTGCAGGGCGTCGAGAATCTCATCGGCGAGCAGCGTCACGGTACCCGCGCCGATGGTGAGGATGAGGTCCCCGGGGCCGGCCATCGCGCGCACGCGCCCGGCCACGGCGGAGAAGTCCGGTTCGTAGATGACCTCCTCGGCGTCGATGGCATCCGTGATGAGCCGGGAGCTCACTCCTTCGACGGGGTCCTCCCGCGCGCCGAAGATCTCGAGGACGACGACGCGATCAGCCAGCGACAGGGCCTCGGCGAACTCAGTAGCGAAGTTCACGGTCCGCGAGTACAGGTGCGGCTGGAAGACCGCGATGAGCTGGCCGCCCTCCTCAGCCTCGAGCTTCTCCCGCGCGGCGCTGAGCACGGCGCGCACCTCGGTGGGGTGGTGCGCATAGTCATCGAAGACGCGGGCGCCCGCGAAGCGCGGGTTATCCACCGTGCCGTGATATTCGAAACGACGGCGCACGCCGGTGAAGTTGCTAAGCCCCGCGCAGAGCCGATCGCACTCACCACCGGCCAGGTGCCCGGCCAGCAGCGCGGCCGCAGCGTTGAGCACCATGTGTTCGCCCGGGATGCTCAGCCGCACCGTCACGGTGCGCCCGGCGATCTCCATCTGCGCCACGGTTCCCGCGGCGTCGATGGCGCTCTTCAGCACCTCGACCTCGCAGGGAAGATCGGGGTGGCGGGCGGCTGCTGCCGTCGTGCCATAGCCATGGACCGTGATGCCCCGCGCGGCCGCGCGCTCACCGAGGCTCGCCGCGTGCTCGTCATCGAGGCAGACGACGAGGTGCCCGTCCTCCCCCAGGCGGTCGGCGAACTGATCGAAGATGGCGAAGTACTTCTCCTCAGAACCGAAGTAGTCGAGGTGATCCGGCTCGATATTGGTGACAACGGCAATGTCCGGGGAGTAGCGGAGGAAGGAGCCGTCGGACTCGTCCGCCTCCGCGACGAAGGCGTGGCCGGTCCCGTTGTGGGCATTCGTCCCGGCGCGGTTGAGCTGCCCGCCGATGGCGAAGCTCGGGTCCATTCCCGCCTCTTGCATGGCGACCACCGTCATCGAGGTGGTGGACGTCTTGCCGTGAGTCC
This sequence comes from Corynebacterium uropygiale, assembly GCF_021568315.1. GTDB lineage: Bacteria > Actinomycetota > Actinomycetes > Mycobacteriales > Mycobacteriaceae > Corynebacterium > Corynebacterium uropygiale. Next base: position 44,502 of record NZ_JAKGSI010000002.1, on the reverse strand, counting down.
CCGCGATGAGGATCTGCTGGGAGCCCAGCATGAGCTCCGCGAGGAGGTCCGAGCGCCGGAGGATGGGGATGCCCGCCTCGCGCGCGGCGACGAGCTCGGGATTGTCCTGCGGGATGGCGGCGAAGGAGGTGGCGACCACCGTGGGCAGCTCCCCGGCCAGGCGCAGGTTCTCCGCGTCGTGGCCGATGGAGATGGTGGCCCCCATGGAGCGCAGCGCGAGGATGGGCCGGGACTCCTTGGCATCCGAGCCGGACACCACCGAGCCGCGGTCGAGGAGGATCCGCGCTACCCCGGACATCCCTGCCCCACCGATGCCGATGAGGTGAACCCGGCTGAGGTCATAGCCCCCGGTGCTCTCGTTATGGCCTTGTGCAGTGCTCACGGACGGTCTCCTTTAGTTCTCGGGCGTGTCGGGGCGGGCAGAGTCGAGGCGCGCCATGATGCGGTCGGCGATCGTTGCGGCCACATCGCCGGCACCGACGCGGCCGGCGGCGGAGGCCATCGCGTTGTACACGGAGGCGTCGTCGAGGATGCTCAGCACGTGGCGCTGGAGCTCCTCGGCGTCCATGTCGCTGTCCTGGACGATCCGGGCGGCGCCGGCGCTCACGGCATCGCGGGCATTGAGGCCCTGCTCGCCGTTACCGTGCGGCAGGGGAACGTAGATGGCGGGGAGGTTGGCGGCCGTCACCTCGGCGACGGTCATCGCGCCGGCCCGGCACACGATGAGGTCCGCCACCGCATAGGCGGCCGACATGTCCTCGATGTAGGGCACCGGCACGTAACCATCAGCCTCCTGAGCGGGGCGTTCGTTGCGGGGCCCATAGGCGTGAAGGATCTGGATCCCCTTGGCCGCAAGGGGCTCGACGGCACCGGCCAGCGCATCATTGAGACGCTTGGCCCCCTGAGAGCCGCCGGTGACGAGGAGCGTCTGCCGGTGGCTCTCCAGACCCCACAGGCTGCGGGCGCGCTCGGCGTCCTCGCCCTCGCGGTGCCCTCCCAAGTCAGAGCGGATGGGAATCCCGACGACATCGCCCGGCATCCCCGAGCCCGGCACGGCGTTGAGGCCCGTGCCGCCGAGGCTCACCCCCAGCTTGTTGGCCAGCCCCGCCCGGGCATTGGCCTCATGGACAAAGAAGGGGGTGCGCAGGCTCCACGCCGCGAGGTAGGCGGAGGCGGCGACGTATCCGCCGAATCCGATGAGCGCGTCGGCGTGCACATCCTTCATGATCGCGCGGGCTTGCATCACGGAGCGGCCTACCTTGGCCGGCAGGCTCAGAAGTTTCGGGGACAGCTTCCGCGGGACGGGCACTGGGTCAATGAGCCGGAGATCATAACCGCGCTCGGGGACGAGAGTTTGTTCCAGGCCCTTCGTGGTGCCCAGCGCGGTGACGCGGGCGCCATAGTGCTCCCGGAGCGCATCGGCGACAGCCAGGGCCGGCTCAATGTGGCCGGCAGTGCCACCACCAGCCACGATGATGGAAGGGGTCGCGTCAGACATGGGTGTTATCTCCTTCCGCGTGGGTCGCGGTAGCGCTCGGTTGGTCGTTCTGTCCTGACGCTACCACCGGCTGAGGAGGGCCGGCGGCGCCGGGTCACGGGCCTCGGGCGGCTGCTCTGGGAGCCTCTCGGGGCGTCGCCGCGGGCGCGCTCCCGCTCCTCCCCGCGCTGCTCACGGGGACGCACGACGGGGCCTTCCGCGAGCGGCTCGCGAATGCGCAGGAGCCGGTCAAAGAAGGGGCGGCCGTAGTTCTGCATCGAGGACACGGCCTCCGGTTCGTGCCGGGCGCAACTAGCCAGCAGACCCATGGAAGCCAGGGTGATGATGGCGGAGGTACCACCCGCCGAGATGAGCGGCAGCTGGATACCCGTCACCGGCACCACGCCGATGACATAGCCGATATTGACGAAGGCTTGGACGACGACGCCCGCGGTGAGCGTCGCGGCCATGAGGGCGTGGAAGTCATTCTGGGAGCGGCGAGCCACCCGCAGCCCGAAGTAGCCCAGGAGGCCGAAGAGCAGGATGACCATGGCCCCACCCCACAGGCCGAGCTCCTCCCCGATGATCGCGAAGATGAAGTCATTTTTGGCCTCGGGGAGGTAGAACCACTTCGCGCGCGACTGCCCGATCCCCACCCCCAGGGCCCCGCCGTCCGCGAGGGAGAGGAAGCCCTGGTGGGATTGGTAGGCGTTCGAGCGGGTGTCGTCGAAGTTACCGACGAGCGCGTCGAGGTAGACGTGAATGCGCTGGGAGCGGTACCCGCCGCCCAGCAGGATCACGCCCACCGTGAGCACCGCGAGCGCCACGACGCCGACGAAGAAACTGCGCTGCACGCCGACGAAGAACAGCAGAGCGAGGACCACAACGGCGAAGGACACAGCCATGCCGAAATCCCGCTCAGCGAAGATGAGCACGCCCATGAGCACACCCACGCCGCCGAAGACGAAGATTCGCTTGCGGCGCTCATCGGGGCTATAGCCGGCCCCGGCGAGGTAGTGCGCGCCCCAGATGGCGATCGTCACGCGGGCCACCTCCGAGGGTTGCAGGCGCAAGGGGCCCAGCACAATCCACGACTGGGATCCGAAGTCCTCCAAACCCGTTCCGATCCCAGGAATGAGGACGAGGACGAGGAGGAGGATGGAGATTCCCAGGAGAATGGGGGCCAGCCTGCGGATGAAGGAGAGGCGTGTGACGAGGCAGCACCACATGAGGATGAGGCCCAGCGCTACGAGCACGCACTGCCGGAGAGCCGAGCCCCACACGCTGTCGCCCTCGATGACGGACCACGTCATCGAGGAGGAGAACACCATGACCACGCCGATCGCGGTGAGAGCGAAGACGACGATCCGAATCATGAGGTAATCGAGGGTCGGCTGGGTCTCCATCCACTGCCGCACCGGGGCGAGGAAGGAGGCCACGCTCGACTGCTCGCGGTTCTTCTCGCGAGTCTTCTCACGGGGCCGCTCCCGGCGGGTCGGTGCGCTCGACGTCATGGCTTAGCTCCTCGAGTAGATGCTTCTCACGGTCTCGGTAAAGATGTCCCCGCGGTGTCCCATGCCGCGATACATGTCCAGCGACGCCGCCGCCGGCGCGAGGACCAGCGTGTCCCCCGGCCGCGCGATCTCCCGGGAGGCCAGGACGAGATCTCGCATCGCCTGCTCGGGGTCCGTCGACTCCGTGCTCACGACGCGGACCTCGGGCGCCAGCGTCTGAAGGGCGTCGACGATCTCCTGCCGATCAATACCCAGAACAAAGGCCGCCTTCATCCGGGAGGCGTGCTTGGCGATGAGCTCGTGAACGTCGGCGCCCTTGAGCTGGCCTCCGGCGAACCACAGGATGTTTTCCACCCCGGCCAGCGCGGCATCGGCCGCGTGCGGGTTGGTGGCTTTGGAATTATCAATGGCGCGGATGCCGTCGATGTCCGCGACGACCTGCCCCCGGTGCCCGGCCACGTGGAAGTCGGCGAGCGCGGCGGCGATGTCCTCCGGCGGGACTCCGCAGTGATAGGCCATCGCGGCGGCGGCGAGGGCGTCGAGGACCCCGGCGGGCCCCGGCGGGTCGATGCCCTCAATGGGGGCGAGCTCCACGTCCTCCGCACCCGTCCGGTCCACGATCATGCCCCCGCGCACACCCACCTGCCCCGGCTCTGGCTCCCCGGCGGTGAAGCCGGTGACCCCATCGAGGAGCTGCTCGCTGCGCAGAAGGGTGCGCAGGTTCTCATCGTCCACCCCGGCAAAAGCCTTGTGGGCCGCGAGGACCTTCGTCTTGTCCATCGCATAGGCGCGGAAGCCGCCGTGCCAGTCCAGGTGATCCTCCGCGAGGTTGAGGTAGACACCCGCCTCCGGGGCCAGCGTGGAGCACCAGTGCAGCTGGAAGCTCGAGAGCTCGACGACCAGCGTGTTCACCCGCTCCGGGCTCTGGAGCGCCTCCGTGACCGCCATGCCAATATTGCCGACGGCCAGCGCCCGGGGATCCACCCGGCGCATCATCGCGGCGAGCATGGCCGTCGTGGTGGACTTGCCGTTCGTCCCGGTGACGCCCAGCCAGCGCCGGGGCTCACCGAAGGCGCCCGACTGATCGAGGCGCCACGCGAGCTCCACATCGCCGATGACGTCCACCTGCTTCTCCTCCGCGCGGCGGAAGAGAGGGGTGTCCGGGCGCCACCCCGGGGAGGTGATGACGAGGTCCACGCCGTCCAGCGCCTCCCCCGCCTCCTCGACGCTCAGCCCGCGGATGCGGCCTGGCTGGAGGGCCTCGCACTGCTGGCGGACCGTGGGGTTGTCGTCGACAACAATGAGGGGATTATCGAAGGAGCGCAGGAGGCCGAGCACGCTTCGGCCCGTCACTCCCCCGCCCACAACCATGAGGGTTCCGCTGAGATTAAGACACGACGTCATAGATGCCTCCCACCGTGTTGAGCCACTCGCCGTAGAAGATGCTGCTGCCGATGAGCACCGCCATCGCCGCGATGAGCCAGAAGCGGATCACCACGGTGGTTTCCGCCCAGCCGCCGTTTTCAAAGTGGTGGTGGAAGGGCGCCATCCGGAAGAAGCGCTTGCCGGTGCTCTTGAACACCGCCACCTGGATGACGACGGAGGCCGCCTCCATGACGAAGAGGGCGCCGATGATGATCATGAGCAACTCGGTACGCGAGGTGACGGAGATCCCGGCCACGAGCCCACCGAGTGCGAGCGAGCCCGTGTCCCCCATGAAGATCTTCGCGGGCGCCGCGTTCCACCAGAGGAAGCCCAGGCAGGCGCCCAGACCCGCGGCCGCGAGCACCGCAAGGTCCAACGGGTCACGCACCTGGTAGCAGCCGGCGAGCACATTGTGGTCGCAGGAGTTGCGGAACTGCCAGAAGGTGATGACCGCGTAGGCGCCCATGACCAGCGCCGTCGTGCCGGCTGCGAGGCCGTCGAGCCCATCGGTGAGGTTCACGGCATTCGACCACGCGCTGATGAGGATGTACATGAAGACGAGGAAAATGATGATCCCGATGATCCCGCCGCCCAGCGCGATATCAAACGTGTCGAGGTCGCGGATGAGCGAGAGCTTCGTCGTGCCCGGGGTCAGACCGTTCTCATCGGGGAACTGCAGGATGAGAATCCCGAAGAGCAGCGCGACGACGAGCTGCCCCACCAGCTTGGCGGTCTTGTTCAGCCCGAGGTTACGGCGGCGGAAGAGCTTGATGAAGTCATCGAGGAAGCCCAGCAGGCCGAGCCCCAGCATGAGCCCCAGGACGAGCAGGCCGGAGGCGCTGAAGCCGCCAAAGCCGGTCGCCTTGCCGTAGATCCCCACCACCACATAAGCAACGGTGATGCCGAGCAGGATCGCCAGGCCACCCATCGTGGGGGTTCCCCGCTTGCGCAGGTGGCTGCGGGGGCCGTCGTCGCGGATCTCCTGCCCGAAACCTTCTGCCGAAAACCACCGGATGAGTAGTGGCGTGACAAAAATCGCCACCAGGAAGCTAACCATTCCGGCGATGATGATGTGGGTCATGAGGGTTCCTGACTCTCCTTGCCAGTATTTGTCATTCTCTTCACTTCGTGGGTTCCTCGTCGTCCTCGGCGAGGAGGGCTTCCGCCACACGCCACAGGCGCTGGGCGTTCGACGCCTTCACCAGCACAACATCGCGGGGCCGCAACCTGTCGTCCAGGTACTCCGCGGCCTCGTCCACGCTAGTGGCAATCTCTGTAGTTATACCGCGCGCGGCCGCGGCCTCACGCATTGCCCGGCAGCACTCGCCGTCGTGGGGATCGACGGTGAGGAGCACGTCAATGCGGTAGCGCGCGAGATCCTCGGCGATGGCCTCATGCGCGGCGGCGGCATCCTCGCCGAGCTCTCCCATCTCACCAAGCACCGCGACACTCCGCGCCTCCGGGCGGGCGCTGGCGGTATAGGCCAGAGCGGCGATGCCCGCGCGCATAGACTCCGGATTCGCATTGTAGGAGTCATTGATGACAGTGACCCCATCCGCCCTCGTCGTGACGTCCATCCGGTGGGCCGAGGCCGGCCGGTGCCGCTCGAGGGCCTCCGCCACCTCCGCGATGCTCATCCCGCAGTGCAGGCCGACGGCAGCCGCCGCCACGGCATTGGACACCTGGTGCTCCCCGAAGACGTTGAGCGCGATCCGCGTGGGATCCTGCCCCGGGGCGTGCAGGGTGAAGGAGGGGCGGGTGATGTCGTCGAGCGCGATGTCGCTGGCGTAGATGTCCGCATCCGTGGCCGGCGGGGTGGCCGTCGAGTAGCGGCAAACCTGCGCGCTGGTGCGCTCGGACATGGTGATGACGAAGGGGTCATCGGCGTTGAGGATGGCCACACCCTCGGCGGGCAGGGCCTCCACGAGTTCGCCCTTCGCCTGCGCGATGTTCTTCCGGGAGCCGAACTCCCCCAGGTGCGCCGAGCCGACGTTGAGGACAACCCCGATGCTCGGCGGGGCGATCCGCGCAAGGTGAGCGATGTGCCCGATCCCGCGGGCGGACATCTCCGCGACGAGGTAGCGCGTCGACTCCGTGCAGCGCAGGGCCGTGTAGGGGTGGCCGAGCTCATTGTTGAAGGATCCGGGGGGCGCCACGGTCGGCCCGGAGCTGGACAGCACGGACGCGATGAGGTCCTTCGTCGAGGTCTTCCCCGCCGACCCCGTCACGCCGATGACAGTGAGCCCGCCAGCCGTGAGCCTGCGCACGACCTCCCGCGCGAGCGCCGAGAGCGCCTCAATGACCGCCGTCGCCGAGCCGTCCTCATCGTGGGCAAAGGCCTCCGCGTTGCCGCCGGCCGGCCCGTGGGGCTCGACGATAATCGCCGGCACCCCCACCGGGCGGGCGGCGAGAACCGCGACCGCTCCGGACTCCAGCACCGCCTGCGCGGCGTAGTCATGCCCATCGACCCGCGCCCCGGGCAGGGCCACAAAGAGGTCCCCCGGGCTGATCTTCCGCGAGTCGAACTCGACCGAGCCCGTGATGGTCTGCTCGGGGTCACGCACCTCGCTGAGCGTGCCGCCCACGATCTCCGCGATCTCCGCCAGGCTGAGCTCAATCATTGTTCACCTCTCCCCGCGCTGCTGCGAGCGCTGCTCGGACTTCTTCCCTGTCATCGAAATGGTGCGTGACATCGCCGACGAGCTGCCCCGTCTCATGCCCCTTCCCGGCGACGACCACGGCGTCCCCGGGCTGCGCCCAGCGGATGAGTTCGACGATAGCCTCGCGGCGATCACCGATCACACGAATCTCCGCCTCGGTGCCGGCATCGCGTGCCCCGGCCTCGACGGCCTTTCGGATCGTGGCCGGGTCCTCGGTGCGGGGGTTGTCGTCGGTAATGATGAGGAGTTCAGCGAGTCGCGCCGCCGCCTCCCCCATGAGGGGCCGCTTGGCGGAGTCGCGATCCCCGCCGGCGCCCAGGACAATGCCCAGCCGGCCCTGGGTCTGCCCGCGGAGGGTGTCGAGCACCGCGGCCACGGCCGCCGGCTTGTGGGCGTAGTCCACCACGGCGATGAAGTCCTGGCCCTCGTCGATCCGCTCCATGCGGCCCGGGACCGCCACGTGGGCGATGCCCTCGGCGACGGCCTTCTCATCCACCCCGGCCGCGCGCGCGAGCGTGAGCGCCAGCGCGGCATTGCTGATGTTGAACGCGCCCGGCAGCGGGAGGGCGACGCGGATGTCCTCCTCCCCCTCGGTGTGAAGGAGGAAGGTCTGCGCCCCGGCGGAGTCGACTTCGATGTCGCTCACCGTGACCGTGGCCTCGGCGTCGGATCGCCGGGAGACGGTGATGGGCTCGGCGGCGATCCCGGCCATGCGCTCACCCCACTCATCGTCGACGCAGATGACGCTCTGCTGGGCGTGCACCGGCGAGGTCGGGTGGAAGAAGCGGGCCTTGGCCTCGAAGTAGTCCTCCATGGTCGGGTGGAAGTCGAGGTGATCCTGGGAGAGATTCGTGAAACCGGCGACGTCAAAGTCGCTGCCATCCACGCGCCCGAGCGCGAGCGCGTGGCTCGAGACCTCCATCACCACGTGGGTCACGCCCTCGTCCACCATGTGCTTGAAGAGCCCCTGGAGCATGGGCGCCTCCGGAGTGGTGAGCGGAGTGTTGACGGGATGACCATTGATCTTCGTCCCCGTCGTGCCGATGAGCCCCACCGAGCAGCCCGCGTGCCGGAGGCCGGCCTCGAGGAGATAACTCGTGGTCGTCTTCCCGGAGGTCCCGGTGATACCGATGAGGGTGAGGTGACGGGAGGGGTGCCCATAAACCTCTGCGGCGACGACGCCGAGGATCGCCCGCACGTCCTCGACGACGATCACCGGCCGCTCATCCCCCTCTTCCTCGAGGATGCGCTGCCCGGTGACGTCGGTGAGCACGGCGGCGGCCGGCGTGTCCGGGGCGAAGCGGGCCCCGTGCGTGCGGGTGCCCGGCAGCGCGGCAAAGAGACCTCCCTCCGGCACCGCGGTGGAGTCCAGACTGATGTCGGAGATGAGGATCTCCCCGGCGGCCTCGTCTCCGTCGAGACGTCCGCCCGCGAGATCAACGAGGGTGGCTAAGGATGTTCCCATGGTTACTCCGTTGCTTGTAGAACTAGTTGCCCTTCCATCGGCGGGGAGGGAGGCACGTTGTCTCGATCCAGAAGCCAGGAAGCAATATCGGTGAACAGCGGCGCGGCGGACTGCCCGCCCTCGCCGTGGACGCCGCGATGCGGCTCATCGAGCATGATCGCGACGACATAACGCGGATCATCCGCCGGCGCGATGCCCGCGAAGGTGATCCAGTATTGACTTTGCGAGTACGCCCCGGTGTTGGGGTCAACCTTCTGGGCCGTGCCCGTCTTCCCGGAGAGCTGATATCCGGCGAGCCCGGCATTGCCCGCCGTACCGCTTTGCACCCCGGTGGGGTCATGCTGAAGGACGGCCCGCAGCATGTCGGTGACGGTCCGGGCGGTCTTCCCGCTGACCACCTGGGTCCGCTTCGGTTCATCGAGCGGCTGCTCTTTGCCATCGGCGGAGGTGATGGAGTGGATGATCCGGGGCTCCACGCGCTCCCCACCATTGGCGATGGTCTGGTAAACCGACGCCATCTGCAGCGCGGTCCACGACATGCCCTGCCCGATCGGCAGGTTGGCGAAGGTGCCGCCACCCCACTGCTCCGGCGCGGGATAGAGCCCCTGGGACTCGTTGGGCAGCTCGATGCCGGTGCTTTGCCCGATCCCAAACTTCTCCAGGTATTCGGCGAACTTCTTCTCTCCAAGGCGCTGCGCCAGCTGGAGCGTCCCGACGTTGGAGGACTTCCCGAAGATTCCGGTGGTGGTGTACTTCACCGTGCCGTGGTCCCACGCATCCCGCACGTTGACGCCGGACATTTCGATACTTCCGGGAACGTCGTGCACCTCGTCGGGCGTCGTGAGCCCTTCTTCGATGGTGCTGGCGGCGGTGATGACCTTCGCGACGGAGCCGGGCTCAAAGGGATGCGAGGTGGAGGTGTTGTCGAAGATCTTCCCGTCACCCAGCTGCTTCTCCAGGTCCCCGTTGGGATCGATGGTGTTCGAGTTCGCCATGGCCAGCACCTCGGCGGTCTTGGCGTCGAGCACCACCGCCGAGGCATCCTTGGCGCCGGAGTTCTTCTTCGCCTGCTCCAGCTGCTGCTGGACATAGGTCTGGAGATCCAGGTCGAGGGTGAGCGTCACGTTGGAGCCGTCCACCGCGGGCACCTGGTCACGCAGCGTGCCGGGAATGACCTGCCCATCCACGGAGACATCCTCCACCTTGCGGCCGTTGATGCCGCTCAGGTCATTATCCGCCCAGGCCTCGAAGCCAAACTGCCCCTGGCCATCGACGGACACCTTCCCGATGATGTTCTCCGCCACCGCGCCATTCGGGTACTGGCGAATGTCCTGGTGGTCGGCCGCCACGCCGTGGTACTCCGCGGCGATCTCCGCCGCCACGTCCGGATCCACATTGCGGACCAGCACCTCATAGGAGGAATCCTCGTGGAGCTTCGTGAGGAGGTCCTCGCTCTTGACCTGGTCATCCTTGCTGTTCGTCGCACCCTTGATTTTCTTCGGGATGCCCTCGGCCATGTCCTTGAGACGCTTCTCGACGCGCTCATCCTTGAGTTTCTCCCGCTCATCCTTGGGCACGCCCTCCTGGGCCATCGCCTGGATTTCCTGCTCGCCGAGCTCCCGGCGCAGCACGATTGGAGAGACCGTCAGCGAGCGCGCCTGCATGGTGTAGGCCAGCTGGCGCCCTTCGCGGTCGGTGATTTCTCCGCGGCGCGCCGGCTCGACGTACTCCGAGGAGCGCTGCCTCAGCGCTTGCTGATGAAGATCCGGGCCCCACACGAGCTGCACCCACGCCAGGCGCCCGATGAGAACAAAGACCAACGCCACAATGACCACCACGACGACGGCCACCCGCGTCGTATGCCCCAGCGGGATAGCGGCCGGGCGAGCTGTCGGCCCGACGCGCGGCACGCGGCCGCGTTCGCGCTGCTCACGCCTGTCCTGGGGATAAGGCGAACGGCGGGACGAGCGACCTCGTCCCGCGTATCCCCTGCCATCCTGTGGTGGCGTCACGACCTCTGTTCACCAGCCTTACTGTTGACGCGGCGGATAGGGTGTCCGGCCCGGTTGATTCTGGCTCGGGGCCGGGGCGGCCGCCTGGGCGTCGCCCGGGGCTTGAGCCTGCGGGTCAACGGTCTGTGCGGGGGTGTTCTGCCCCTGGCTGGGCAGGCGCTCCCCGTGCGGAACGGCGGCAAGACGGTCAGCCATATTACGGGTGTCAGCTGGGTTGGAGCTGGCGGTGTGCTGAGAGGAGGTTTCAGCATTGATATCGATGACCGGCCGGGTCGTCGCATCACCGGGCCGCTGCTCCACGAGCGCGCCGTTCTCATCCGGGCCCATGACCGTCGGCTGAACAGGCACGACCATGTTCATCTCCTGGGCGCGCCGCGCGAGCTCAGAGGCCGAGGACTTGTCCGCCAGGTCCCGGTGGAGGGTCTCCAGCTGGTTCTCCAGCTGGGACTCCTGGGAGGTGAGCTGCTGCATCTCGAAAGCCTGCTGCGTGGTGACACCAGACAGGTACATAGCCAGCGCGATCCCGCCGAGCAGCATCGTCACGATGAGCCCGGCAATCTTCACCCAGCGATGGGTCACCCGCACCGAGCCGATACGGCGTCCCCGCACCGACACGACCTGCCGGGATCCCAAACGCCCCTGGCGACGCCGCGTCTCCTCCCGGCGCGGCAGCCCGGTCGCGGGCTTCTGCGGGCGCGGAGCGAACGCGGTTCCCGTCGACCAATTCCTCGTGCCCGTCCGGGAGCGCGAGGGCGTGGTCACCGGGCGCGCCGTCGGAACATGGCGGCGCTCGGCCGTCCTCACGCTCCGCCCTGGGCGCGAGGCAGCGTGCTCCCTCTCACGGGCGCGGGCACGGCCACGGCTGAAGCGATCGCTTCGGGTCGTCATGGTCATCGCTGGCCTCCGTACTCTGTGCTCGTTTTCTCCACCGCGCGCACCCGCACCGGCGCGGCGCGCGGATTGTCCTCAATTTCTACCGCCGATGCCTTCTCCGCCCCGCGCGTGAGGAGGCGGAAGCACGGCTGCGTGCCGGGAAGATCCATGGGCAGCCCGGGCGGGGTTGCCGACGACGTCATGTCCCCCAACGCCTTCTTCACGATCTTGTCCTCAAGGGACTGGTAGGACATGAACACCATCCGCCCGCCGAGCCCCAGCATCTCCGCGACGACAGGAATCGCGGCGCGCAGCGAATCAAGTTCCTGGTTCACCTCCACCCGCAGGGCCTGGAAGGTTCTCTTGGCGGGGTGGCCGCCGGTCCGCCGGGTGGCCGCGGGGATCGTGGCGTAGAGCAGCTCGACGAGCCGCGCCGAGGTCGTGAAGGGCTCCTTCTCCCGCTCGCGGAGGACCGCGCTCGCGATCTTCCCGGCGAAGCGCTCATCCCCGTACGTCTTGAGCACGCGCGCGAGATCCCCGTGGGAATAGGTGTTGAGCACGTCCGCCGCCGTCTTCCCGTGGCTGGGATCCATGCGCATGTCCAGCGGCGCATCCGTGCGATAGGCGAATCCGCGCTCGACCTGATCGAGCTGCATGGAGGACACCCCGAGGTCGAAGAGCGCCCCGGCGAGTCCATCCTCGACGAGGGCAGCCGCGCGCGGATTGTCCGCGATAGCCTCCGCGCACTCGTCGAAGCGGGCGTGGAGAGGAACAAAGCGCTCCCCGAAGGGAGCAAGGCGGGCTGTCGCATCGCGCAGGGCATTCTCATCCCGATCGACGCCGATGACATGGGTGTCGGGGAAGGTCTGGAGGAAATTCTCCGTGTGGCCCCCGGCGCCGAGGGTGGCGTCGAGAATCACGGCACGGTCCCCCGCGGCCGTGACGGCAGGGGCGAGGAGCTCTGTCACGCGATCGCGCAGCACGGGAATATGTCCGTGGTTGGCGGCTATGCGGTCCTCCAAGGCGTGGCCCCCTCCGTTGTCCTTCGCGTACACGGGACGACAATGCGCGGGGCGCATATAGGGCCCTGTCCGAGGGACGCTCTGATATCGGGGAAGTACACCAGAGCGTCAACCTCAGACAGAGTCCATATACGCACTCCGGAGTGGCTCCTTAGAGAAGACCACCGAGCACGTCATCTGAGTCAGCTGCCGAGAAATCAGCTTCCGTGTCCTCCTGGTACCGAGCCCAGGACTCCGCGTCCCAGATCTCCAGGAAGTCCACCGAGCCGATGACCACGCATTCCTTCACCAGCCCCGCATACTCACGATGCGCAGCCGATAAAGTGATCCGCCCGTGCCCGTCAGGACGCTGCTCATCCGCACTCGCAGCGAGGTTGCGGATAAACGCACGAGCCTGCGGGTTAGTCCTGGAAACCGCGGCTGCCTTGCGGGCGCGTGCCGCGAATTCCTCCCGGGGATAGACCGCCAAACTGTGGTCTTGCCCCTTCGTGACCGTCAGGCCTCCAGCCAGTTCCTCCCGGAACTTCGCTGGAAGGGTCAATCGCCCCTTGTCATCGAGCTTTGGCGTGTAGGTACCCAGAAACATGACCGGGCCCACCTCCTCCGCTCGTGACGCGGATCGACTTTCTCGAGCTGTGGCGCAGTCTCCTCTCCGGCCGAGAGGCCAACCGCCCCACCGCTGCGCCCCACATTACCCCACTTTCCCCCACAATCAACACTTTTCCTTCCCCCGTCGTCCCCAATGCCCCCTAAAGATGCAGGTTAATGCAGGAAAATTCAGGTGGGACACGAAGCGCGGCCCATACCATGACAGGCGCGCGAAAAACACCATGCGCACCACAAGAACACAGCAACCCCATAGACACCTACAGGCACCGAGGGCGACATTCTTCAGCGTTTTCGCTGTTCACAGCGGTGAGAGAGCAGAGCACTCCACCCACGCGGGAGAGCACATCACCACAACCACGGGGCACAGTGGGGGAAAGTGGGGGATCATGGTGGGGCGATGTGGGGAGCGGGGTGAGCGCGTCATCAGCGCGGCACACAGAGAGCAGCGGCGCGCCGCACCCCAGGCACAACAAAACCCCTCGCTGCAGCGAGGGGTAGGGGTCAGCGGATCAGAGGGCCGGAGGCAGGCCTAGTTGTTATCGAAGCGCCGACGGAAGTTGTCCTCCAGCTTCGAGCTCAGGCTTCCCCCGCCCGAGTGACGGCGGGGGCTCGAGGCCGCAGCCCCGACGCGGGCCGGCACCCCATCACGGCGCGCCCGGAGCATCCAGATCCCGGCACCCAGCATGAGAACGAATCCCACGATGCTCAGCGCCACCCACCACAGGTTGGACTGGGCGAGCGCAACGCCCCCGAGAAGAAGAACGAGCCCAAGGACCACGAGGGCGATCCCCCGGGCGCTGACCATCCCCTGCGACGGTCCCCCGTCATCGACGTCGCTGACGGAGGCGCCGAAGCGCGGATCGTCAGCAAACAGGGACTCCTCAATTTCGCGGAGTGCCCGACGTTCCTCATCCGATAGTGCCACGACATCCTCCCAGTTACGTCTGTGTTCTGGATTTGCAGCCCTCCCGGCGCGCTCGCGCCCGGACAAGAAGGCCACCTATGTGGTCTAACGTTCAGGCTAGCGCGAATGTTCCGCCGCGGTGGAAAAGATGCGGCGGACACCCACCCGACTGGCGGGGCGGCGCGCTTCCCTACCTTGCCCCGCCAGGCTGAGCCCTAGGCCGCGTCCTGCAGATCCACCCCTTCGCACTCATCGAGGAACTCGCCCACCCGCGCCAGGAGCTCGTCGAGACGGCGGGGGTCGTCGATCCCCCGCACGCCGGCCATGAGCCGCTGCCGAGTGGAGCTGAAACGGCGGAACACCTCCGCCCAGTAGGCCCCTCTCTCATCGATGAGGGCGAGCCGCTGCCACGCCCCGGAGGGGACGCGCCGCCGGCGCCTTAGCCCCGCCTCCTCGATCCGCGAACCAGCGGTCCGCAGCGCCGCCTGGTACGCGCTTTCGAAAGCATGCGCGTAGTCACCCTGCTCCCGCTGCGCTTCCGCCTGCTCCAGAAGGGAGTGTGCCTTCATAAGGAAGCTCATCCTCCGCGAGGACGGCTGAGCATACCTGGTCGTTGCCGACATGACCTGGACCATGATCATCACGTCCTTTCTCTCTCTATTGACACCCGTGACCCTAATCAGCACCCCGGACATCACCCGCCAACCTTTCGAACACACTTTCTATCCTACACGCCTCGCCCCCAGCCCGCCCCCGCACATGGTTCGATAGACACTGTGCCTGTCGAAATCCGCCGCCTCACGATCCCCGAATTCTCGGTGCACTGCCCCTCGTTCGTGGACATTTATCTCTCCGCGATGGGCTACCCGACTGACATCAAGGACAGGCAAGTCGCCCACTGGCGGCGTGACACCACGCACCCCGGCTTCGAGGCGCTGTGTGCCATCGACCGCGGCTACATCGTGGGATTCGCCTATGGCTTCCTGGGATCACGAGACCACTGGTGGTATCACCAGCTCGTCAAGGGGGTGCGTGAACAGGCGCCGTCGAGCCCCCTCCATTGGCAGGTGCTGAGCAGCTACTTCGAGGTGGCGGAAGTGCATGTCGCGCCCTCGTGTCAATCGCGCGGCATCGGACGCCACCTCCTGCGTGGCCTCACCCACCGCGTGCCGGCGCTCTACACCGTGCTCTCCACCCCCGAGGTTCCCGACGAAGCCAACGCGGCCTTCCACCTCTACCGCTCCGAGGGCTACCGCGACTTGCTGCGGCACTACTATTTCACCGGCGATGACCGCCCCTTCGCAGTGCTCTACTCCCCCAGCGTGGGCCAGCGGGAGGAGCGCTAACTCCTGCCCGAGGACCGGCCGGTATCGTGGGGAGAGTTCAAGAATCTTCCTCGCGCTTTCGGAGTGTGCACCTGATGACTGCCTTCGACGAGTTCCCCCGCCGCGTCACCGCGACGTTGCACCGCTACTTCGACGCCCGCGCCGAGGAGGTTGCACGCATCGGTGAGCCGGTGAGCCTCGCCGTCCAGCACCTTCGCGACTTCGTCCTCAACGGCGGCAAGCGGGTGCGCCCCACCTATGCGTGGGCGGGCTTCCTCGGCGCGAAGGGCCTCGACGGCGCAGAGGATCCCGAGGCCGTCCTCACCGCGCTCTCCTCGCTCGAGTTCATCCAGGCCTGCGCCCTCATCCACGATGACATCATCGACGCCTCCGACACCCGCCGCGGCCAGCCCACCATCCACCGACGGATGGAAGCCCACCACCGGGACCACGGCTGGCACGGCGAGGCGGGGCACTTTGGGGAATCCGTCGCGATCCTCGTGGGGGATATGGCGCTGGCCTGGGCGGAGGATATGTTCCTCGACTCGGGGCTCAGTCCCGACGCCCTCCGCCGCGCCCGAGAGCCGTGGCGCGCCATGCGCACCGAGGTCATCGGCGGGCAGGTGCTCGACATCGTCTCGGAGGCCTCCGGCACGGAGGACATCGCCGCCGCGGAGGCCGTCAACCGCTTCAAGACCGCGGCCTACACCATTGAACGGCCGCTGCACCTCGGCGCCGCCCTCGCCGGGGGAAGCCCGGAGCTCATCGCCGCGCTGCGCGGCTATGGCCGGGATATCGGCATCGCCTACCAGCTGCGCGATGACCAACTGGGCGTCTTCGGTGACCCCAGCGTGACCGGGAAGCCCGCCGGCGATGACGTGCGCAATGGGAAGCGAACCGTCCTCCTCGCGACCGCGCTCCAGGCCGCCGACGCCCACGACCCCGCCGCGGCGGAGGAACTTCGCCAGGGAGTTGGGCACACGAGGGACGAGGCCCACGTGCACCGGCTCACGGAGATCATCCGGGATATGGGGGCGGAGGATGCCGTCGAGAATTCCATTGCGGAGCTGCAGGAATCGGGCCTTCGCCATCTCACGGAGGCGGGGATCGATCCTGAACTGACAGAGAATCTGCGGATGCTGGCGCTTCGCGCCACCGAGCGGCGATCCTAGGTCGGCGGCTCGGATGCTTCGGAGAACGCAAGGAGAATCGGTGAGAATTTCAGCGCGCAACCTGCCCTCCTGCATGGCCCTGACCATTGGGTCCACGCTCGTGCTGTCGATCAGCTCCTTCGGCGCGGGGGCCACCCGCAACCGGGGTGGCATGCTCGACGCGCTGGGGCTCGACTTCCTCGCCTATGGCCACGGCGGAGCGGTATCCAACCTCTTCTTCTTCTGGTCGCTTGTCGTGCTCATTGGGACGTGGGCGCTTGCAGGACGGCGATTCGTCTTCCAGAGCACTCGCCCAGAGGCCGAGCGGCTGCGAGAGATTCGCCGCCTTCTCTTCGCACAGATTCTCTGCCTCATCCCCGCGGCGCCCATGCTCTCGCGGGACGTCTACTCCTACCTCATGCAGGGCGCCATGGTGCGCGACGGCTTCGACCCCTACACTCAGGGCGCCGCGATCAATCCCGGCCCCATGCTGCTCGAAGTCTCCTTCGACTGGCGCAACACCACGACCCCCTACGGTCCCCTCCACCTGTGGATCGGCAACGTCATCACACACATCGTGGGGCAGAACGTCACTCTGGGCGTGCTGCTGTACAAGATCGTGTCCATCCTCGGATTCTTTGCGATCGCCTGGGCGATCCCGCGGATCGCGGACCGGCTCGGAGCCTCCCCGACGCTGGCGCTGTGGATCGGCGTGTCCAACCCCCTCATGGTGCTGCACATGGTGGGCGGGATGCACAATGAGTCGATCATGGTCGGGCTCGTGAGCCTGGGTCTCCTCTGCGCGCTGCGCCGGAGATTCCTCCTCAGCGTCGCGCTCGTGGGCGTCGCGGTCTCGCTCAAGGCCACGGCGGCGATCGCGCTGCCCTTCATCGTCTGGCTCGCGGTGCGGGCCTTTGGCGGGGATCGTCACGCGCCGCGTGGCCGACGCATCGGAGCCTTCATCCTCTCCGGGGCGATTGGCGTCGTGGAAACCATCGCCGTCGTGAGCCTCGTGACGTGGGTGTCGGGCTCTAGCTGGGGCTGGCTCTCCGAGATCAGTGGAAACTCCAAGGTCATCAATCCGCTGGCGCTACCGTCGCTCCTCGCGAACCTCGTGACCCCCTTCTTCCAGCTGGGGAACGACGACTTCAGCTACAACACCCCACTCGGGATCTTCCGCACGATCAGCATGGTGTGCATGCTGGTGGGCCTCGTCCTCGTGTGGTGGTTCTTCCGCTCCGACGCCCGCCGCGCCCTCACCGGAATCTGCGCCGCCTACCTCGTGGCGTTTGTCTTCAACTCCGTGACGCTGCCCTGGTACTACGCGAGCATCATCTCACTCCTCGGCGTCATCTCGCTGCCCAAGCCCCTCATTAAGTGGGTGATCGGCGTGTCGATCGTCCTCACCCTGGCCTTCGCCGGGTCGGGCAACCACATGCTCTACAACGTGGGCTGGATGGTGGCGACGGCGCTCGGAGCCTGGATCCTCGCCGACCTCTCAATGGGCCCGCGGCGGCGCGTTTCCCTGGCGCACGCCGCCGGCCAGGATCCCGCCGAGGGGGAGGCTACACCGCCATCCCCTGCGCCCGCCGCATAACTTCCCGGGCCAGGTGGCCGTGGAGAGCGTCCACCGGGCGCCCGGGCAGGGAGTCATCCTCAGTGAAGAGGTAACGGAGGATCTCTTCATCGTTATAGCCGCCGTCGGACAGCACGGTGATGAGCCCCGGGATGAAGCGGTTGACCCCCTTCTCCCCAAAGAACACGGCGGGCACCTTGCGCACGCCCTCGTCCTTCACCGCGAGGAGCTGGTGAGACTTCACTAGGTTCACCACGTGCGTGACAGGCACGTCGAGGCGCTCGGCGATGGTGGGGAAATCGAGCAGCGGTTCCCCGTCGGGAAGCAGTGAAGCATTCACGCGGATCTCTCTTCTCTCTGACATAGTCCTCTACGAGTGGTGGATCAGGCGGAAACGGCCTCGCCGAACCCGCCACCACACTCCGCAGAGTACACGGTACGACGCCTTCCCTCGCCTCCTCCCGGCGGCCCGAGCGCGAGAGACACACACGGGACGAGAGTGGGGTATGTGGCAAGGCTAAAAGGTGATCGTCCATACTATAGCCATGGCTGAACTGAACGTCGGGGAGATTCTCGAAGCGCGCTACCGGATTGATCGTCCGATCGCCCGTGGCGGGATGTCCACGGTGTACCGCGCGGTGGACCTGCGCCTGGCCCGCGCCGTGGCGCTCAAGGTCATGGATCAGCGCTTCGCCGCAGACCCCGTGTTCCGCTCGCGTTTTCGACGGGAAGCCCGGGCGATGGCCCAGCTTTCCCACCCCAACCTCGTCAACGTCTATGACTTCGGCTCAGATGGCGATCACATCTTCCTCGTCATGGAGCTCATCACGGGCGGGACGCTGCGCGAACTCCTCGCGGAGTCCGGCCCCCTCCCGCCTTTCGCTGCCGCGGCCGTCATGCGCGCCCTCCTCACGGGACTTTCTGCCGCCCACGACGCCGGCATGGTGCACCGCGACATCAAGCCCGATAACGTCCTCATCAACGGCAACCATGCGGTGAAGCTCGCGGACTTCGGCCTCGTGCGCGCTGCGTCGCAGAGCACGGAGACGGGGAAGATCGTCGGCACGGTGTCCTACCTCTCCCCGGAGCAGGTCACCGGCGAGGAGATCACGCCGGCCAGCGACGTCTACTCCGCTGGCATCCTCTTCTTCGAGCTCCTCACCGGCCGCACACCCTTCCGCGGCGAGTCGCAGCTGGATCACGCCTACCAGCGCCTCACCGAGGACGTCCCCTCCCCCTCCTCCCTCATCGAGGGGGTGCCTCACCTCATCGATGAGCTCGTCGCCACCGCCACCGCCCGCGACCCCGAGCAGCGCTTCACCGACGCGGAGGAATTCCTCGCCGCCCTCGACGACGTCAGCCGGGAACTCAATTTCCCCTCCTATTACGTCCCCATCCCCCACAACTCCGCCGCGCATCGCGCCGCCGAGATCCCGCCGGATACCACGGGCGTGGCCGGCCCCCTCGAACCGACGAGCATCCTCGCGAGCGAGGGCCGCGATGACTCCGACGGCCTCACGGAAGTCATCCGCACGACGCGCATGGAGGATCCCCGCCGCCCCTGGGACTCCCCCACCGAGGAGGACGGGCAGACCAGCATCCTGCCCAGCGGGCAGCCGGCGCCCCCGCCTACACCCGCTGCCGCCGCCGCGCCGGGTCCTCAGCGCACCCCCGCGCGTCGCGACGCCGACAGGACGCCCACGCCCCCGCCCTCTGCCCCGGTGAGCAACCGCTCCCGCACCTCGCTTATCGCGTGGATTGTGTGCGTCGTGATCCTTACCGCGGCGATCGCGCTCGGCGGGTGGTGGTTCGGCTCCGGGCGCTACGGGGAGATCCCGCAAGTCATCGGCATGACGCAGGAGGAGGCCACCGCCCGCATCGAGCAGGCGGGCTTTAGCACCTCCATCCGCGAGGTCTACCGCGATGACGTCGCCAGCGCCCAGGTGGCCGGCACCGAGCCGGCAGGAGGCGACAAGCAGGTGCGCGGACGCGCGGTGACCATCCTCGTCTCCCGCGGGCAGCCCACCATTCCCCCGATCCCCGAGGACCGCAGCCCCGACGCCTATCGCCAGGCGCTCGCCGATCACTCGCTGAGCTACGAGCAGGCGGAGGCCGAGCATTCCGACGATGTCCCGGAGGGCAAGATCGTTCGCGTTGACCCCAGCCCGGGGCAGGTCGTGAAAGTCGATAGTGCTGTTCACGTGCATCTCAGCAAGGGCCCGGCCCCTGTCCACGTCCCGGATCTCAAGGGCGTGAGCGTCGACAAGGCTCGGGAGATCCTCGAGAAGGCGGGGCTCACGCTGGGCGATGTGCACGAGAAGTTCGATAGCGACGTGGCCGGCGGGGACGTCATCTCCTCCGAACCCGGCAAGGACACCTCCCTCGCCCGTGGCTCCAAGGTGTCCGTCACCGTCTCCTCCGCCGTGGAAATCCCCGACATCCTCGGGATGAGCCGCGACCAAGCTGCCGCGGAGCTGACGAGCGCCGGGATCGGCGTGCGCTCCGTGGAGGTCGCCGGGGGCACGGTGGCCGATGCGGCGGACACCGTCGTCGAGGTCTCCCCCTCACCCGGGAAACTGCTTGATCCCGCGGATGCGTGGGTGGTGCTGAAGACCCCGGAGAAGGTGCGAGTGCCCCGGGTGCTGGGCTCGGCGGTGAAGGATGCCCGCGATTCCCTCCGCATCGCGGGCCTGGGTATCAAGACCGATGATGAGGACGGGGATCTCGTGTACCGGCAGTCCCCGCGGCCGGGCAAGGAAGTAGACCCAGGCACGGCGATTAAGGTCGACGCCTTCTAAGGCGCCCCGGGCCGAGGTCAGCCCGGGTTCCCCCGGCGCTCCCGCCCCCGCCGCGACTCAGGCCGCGCAGCCCCCGCTGCGCGGCCTTCGCTGTGTCCGAGTGTCCTAGCGGCGCAGCATCTCCGCCACGAGGAAGGAGAGCTCCAGCGCCTGCTGGGTGTTGAGGCGCGGATCGCAGGCGGACTCATAACGGCCAGGCAGGTCGACGTCGGTGATGTCCTCTGCCCCACCGAGGCACTCGGTGACATTTTCGCCAGTGAGCTCGATGTGGATGCCGCCCGGGTGGGTCCCGAGGGAGCGGTGGACCTCGAAGAAGCCCTGGACTTCGTCGAGCACCTTGTCGAAGTGCCGGGTCTTGTACCCGTTCGAGGAGGTAAAGGTGTTGCCGTGCATGGGGTCGGTCTGCCAGACCACCTTGTGCCCGGACTCCGCCACCGCCTGCACGATGCCCGGCAGCACCGTGCGCACCTTGTCATGCCCCATGCGGGCCACCATGGTGAGCCGCCCGGGCTCGCGGTGCGGATCGAGCTTATCGGCGTAGGCCACAGCCTCCTCCGGGGTAATGCTGGGGCCGATCTTGATCCCCACGGGGTTCGCGATCATCGCCGCGAAATTGACATGGAAGTCGTCGATCCCGCGCGTGCGCTCACCGATCCACAGCTGGTGGGCGGAGAGATCGTAGAGCTTCGTCTCTCCATTCTCGTCCTCGCCGAGGCGCAGCATCGCGCGCTCATAATCCACGAGCAGCGCCTCATGGGAGCAGAAGATGTGTGCCGTGCGCAGGTTGGAGTCATCGATCTGGCAGGCGTGCATGAAGCGCAGGCCGCGCTCGATTTCCTGAGCCAGGGCCTCATAGCGGGCCCCTGCCGGAGAGTTGGCCACGAATTCACGGTTCCACTCGTTGAGCCGGAACAGATCCGCCGTGCCCGAGCCCGTCAGCGCGCGCACGAGGTTCATCGCCGCCGAGGAGTTCGCGTAGGCCCGGATCATCCGCGCAGGATCGTGACGACGCGCCTCGGGCGTTGCCTCCACACCGTTGACGATGTCCCCCCGGTAATTGGGCAGGCCGTTCGCGTCGAGATCAGAGGAGCGCGGCTTGGCATACTGCCCCGCGATGCGCGCCATCTTCACGACGGGCGTCGAGGCCCCATAAGTCAGAACGACCGCCATCTGCAGCAGCGTCTTGATGTTCGCGCGGATGTGGGGCTCAGTGTTGGACTCGAAGGTCTCCGCGCAGTCCCCGCCCTGGAGGAGGAAAGCGCGCCCCTCGGCGACCTCCGCCAGCTGGTGCTTCAGCGCATAGATTTCCGGCGGAAGAACGATGGGCGGCACAGACTCGAGAATCTTGCGGACGGTATCCGCCTGATCCTGGTCCCAGCTGGGCTGCTGCTTGGCGTCGCGGGAAATAACGTCTTCAAAGACCTCCTGGATGCCGGCGGGCAGCGGCGGCAGATCCGGGAGAGCTTCCTTGGGGATATCGACAGTCCAACTCACACCTTCATTCTTAGCATGAGCCCTGGACATGACCCCGCGCGGGTCCATCCCCGCTGGTCCTTAGGCACGCGGAAGCGGCAGAGCCTCCTCGCACACCTTGAACTTCTCCCAGTTATGCCGGGCATCCACGAGCGCATCGTGGTTGCCCTGCGGGGTCTTGGGGAGGGTCGGCTTTCCCGCCATCTCCCAGTACTGCTTGAGCTCATGGGTGAAGCGCGGCAGGGACTTCGGCATTCCGCTCATATCGCCGAACAGCTGGGCCAGCACAACATGGTCATAGGCCCCCACCCACGCCCAGAGCTCGGGACGTCCCCGGCCAGCCGTGAGGAACTCGACGACCTCATCGCGGATGGTATCCCGAGATCGCCACACCTCCGTGCCGGGGCTGGGCAGCTGGGAGAGGACATGCTCAGCCACCCACGCATTCGCCAGCGAGGGGTCGAATTCCGTGGACACCGCGTAGTACTCGCGCCCGTCCTCGGCCACGATGCCGATGGAGATCAACTCGATGGTCCGCCCATCCTCAATGAACTCCGTGTCATAGAAGTAACGCACGGCGGCGGTCATCCTTCCCAGTCATGCTTGCTCAGTCCCGAATGTGGTCCCAGTTTCTCTAGCCTATCCGTCGCTCCCTCCGGTGTGAGCTATGACCCCCTGCTAGATTGTGGTCATGCGTGTCCCCTCTCTCCCTCGCTCCCGCGATGCCGCATGGCCCATCGCCATCGCCGGCACGGTGGCGATACTGGTGGGGATCGCCTCCATCTGCGTCGGGGCGGTCATCCCCGGCCTGCCGGTGCCGCTCATCCCCGTTGATCTCAGCATTTATGTGGAAGGCAGCCATGCTGCTATCCACCACGAGGGCCTCTATGAGAACTCCTATCCCTCGGATGCCGGCTTCCTCCCCTTCACGTACCCGCCCTTCGCGGCGATAGTGTTCTGGCCGCTTTCTCTCCTGGGGCTCCCCGCCGCAGCGGCGCTCATGTGCGCCCTCTCCCTGGCCTCGCTCATGCTCATCCTTCTCCTGGGGATACGGCGCCTCGACGAGGCCTATCCCCACGCCCTGGGTTCCTCCCTCCCCACAACCAGGCGCGTGCTCCTCGCTGTCCTCCTCGTCTTCCCCACCGAGCCCATCTGGCGGACGCTCGCCTATGGCCAAGTGAACCTCCTCCTGGCGGCCCTCGTCCTCATCGATCTCTGGGGCCCGCGCTGGCGAGGGCGCGGTGTTCTCCTCGGCATCGCCGCAGCGATCAAGCTCACCCCGGCGGTCCTCGCCCTGACTTTCCTCATCGAGGGGGATCGACGCTCCGCCGCCCGCTCAATCGCCGGCGGCGTGGGAGCGACGCTGCTGGCCTGGCTCATCCTCCCCCGCGAATCGACCACCTACTGGTTGTCCACGCTGCGCCATGTCGACCGGATCGGCGAGTCCGTGATCCCAGCACAGCAGTCGCTGCGAGGGGTCGTCGATCGCCTCGGGCTGCCCCCGCACGTCTCGTCCGTGCTGTGGGGCATTCTGCTCTGCTGTGCCCTCGTGCTCTTCGGAATCATTGCCCTGCGGCTGAGCCCCCGACGCGCAGGCGAATGGACACCGCAGGCCCACCTGTGGGCTCCCCTCCTGTGCGGGCTCCTTGGCCTACTTCTTTCCCCGATTTCGTGGAGCCATCACTGGGTGTGGCTCGCCCTCGTGTGGCTCGTCCTCCTCAGCACCCGCCGCTGGGAGTGGGCCCTTGCCTACGGGGTTCTGCTCTACGCCCGCCTGCACTTCGCTGGCGAGATATCTGGCCTCCCCGGCGCGCTGTCCTGGGTTCTCGAGGCTGATTTCGTCCTCGGAGCCATCGTGCTCGCCGGGGTGGCCGTCGCCCGCGGCCTCCCTGCTGCTGAGACGACGACTAGCCCTGCTGAGGTTCAGCCCCCTCGGGGTAACCCTTCCCCGCTTCAAGAGAGGCTTTGACGTCCGAGGCATACATGTCCACGTAGGGCTTCCCCGCCATGTCCGCGAGGACATGCATGACCCTGTCGGTGATGACGCGCGCGGCCTCCCGGGAGTCCTCGCTCACGCCCTCTTCCGCAAGCACGATGTGCGGGTCGATGGGCTTGCCGACGACCATCCGCACCTTCTTCGGGCGGATGATCCACGAGCCAATGGGGTTGGCCTCCCGGCTACCGATCATCGCGATGGGAACAATTGGCAGCTTGCTGCGCAGCGCAATGCGCGCCACACCCGTGCGCCCCTTGTACACGCGCCCGTCGGGGCTGCGCGTGCCCTCAGGGTAGATGCAGAAGAGGTCGCCGTTGGCAAACACGCCCTCGGCGGCCTTGATGATGGCCTCACCAGCGTGAATATCATTGCGGTCCACGGGGATCTGCCCCACAGCGGTGAAGAACCACTTCTGGAAGCCGCCCACCAGGCCGGGGGTGGTGAAGTACTCGCTCTTCGCGGGGAAGGTCAGCTGGCGATGCACCATGAGCGGGAAGTAGAAGGAATCCATCACGGCCTGGTGGTTCGAGGCAATGATCCCCGGCCCCGACTCGGGAATGTTCTCCAGCCCAGTGATGGTCGGCCGGTTCCACACCCTCAAGAAAGGCCCGAGGAACACATTCTTGAAAGCCCAGTACCACTTATTGTGCATGCTGTCGTTGTCCTTAGGTGTTGTCGCAAAGAGCAGCCCGCGCGCGTTGCCGGGCCAGATCGGCTACACCGATCATACCGGCGTCACCCCCCAACTCCGCGCGCACCACTCGGGCGAGCGGACGGTAACCTGCACCCACAATGCGTCGTGCGAAATGTTCCCGCGCCTGATCGAGGTAGAGCTCCGAGGCCGCAGACACTCCCCCTCCCAGCACGATGAGCTCGGGATCGATGACATCGGCCACCATCGCGAAGGCCTCCCCCAGCCAGGAGGCGAAATCCTCCATGACAGCAAGCCCCAGGGGGTCCTTCGCTGAGGCGGCCGCGGTGACGTCACGCCCGGTCATCGCCTGGCCCGCGCGAATCTTCTGCGCCAGCTCACTGGTGGAGAAGTGCGCGTCGACGGCCATCTCCCGCGCCGTTTCCTCCAGCGCGGTCCCTGAGCAATAGCGCTCCAGGCACCCGGATTTGCCGCAGGCGCAGGGCCTGCCGTTGGGAACGACGCGCACGTGCCCAAATTCGGGGGCGGTGCCATAGGCGCCGCGGAAGATCGAGCCGTTGATCATGATGGTGGCGCCGATCCCCGTCCCCACAGCGAAAAACACCCACGTATCCACGTCATGCGCGGCACCATAGGTGTACTCGCCCCAGGCGGCGGCGTTGGCGTCATGCTCGAGCTTGACGGGAAGGCCCAGCAGGTCCTCGAGGAGGGGGCGCACGGCGGTGTCCCGCCACGGGAGGTGCGGGGCGAATCGGACGACCTCGCACTCCGGGTCAAGGAAGCCCGCCACCGCGAGGCCCACCCCGCTCACCTCGTGGCGCGCGGAGAGATCCTGCACCAGCTCAGCAATCCCCGATTCCATGCCCTCCGGGGTCGTGGGAGTCGGCACAGAGAGCTGATCAATGATCTTGCCCTCTGCGGTGACCACGCCCGCCCGCATGTTGGTTCCCCCAATATCGAAACCGATAGTGGAACTCCCCGCCACAGAGGCTGCTGGCATATCGCTCATCCCGCCGATCTTTCGTCACACTGTCTAGCCGTTCCAGTATAGGCCTTCGTACTTAGCGCTCCGCCGGCCCCGCCTCGAGGAGCGAACGCAAGCGCGCGCCCATGATGTCCCATGTCCACGCCGAACGCACGTAGTCCCGGCCGGCACGGCCCATCGCGTGGCGCCGCTCGGCATCGCCCAGAAGCGCGAGCAGCGCCTCCGCGAGGGCGCCGCGATTCTTCCCCGGCACGACGATCCCCGTCTCCGGGGTGACGGTCTCCGGCGCACCTCCCGAATCCCCAGCAACAACCGGGATCCCCGAGGCCTGCGCTTCGAGGTACACAATCCCCAGACCCTCGACGTCGAGCCCACCTCCGCGGGTGCGCGCCGGCATGGCCGCGACGTCAGAAGCAGCGAGAAGCCCCCTCAGCTCCTCAAAGGGCAGTGAGCCCGTGAGCTCGACGCTGCCACCCACCCCGTGGCGATCGACGAGGCGCCGCAGTGCACTCTCGTAGCGTCCCTGCCCGATGATGAGCAGACGCGCCGTCGGGAAGCGCTGCAGGACCTCGGGCCACACCCGGATGAGTTGGTCCTGCCCCTTCCTCGGGACGAGCCGTGATACGCACGTCACGAGCAGCTGATCCCTCCCGAACCCATGCTCCACGCGAATACTGGCCCGCTGTGCCTCGGTGATGGGGTGAAAGAGCTCGGTGTCCACGCCCGAGGGCAGGTGCACAAATCGCGGGTGGGTGCCGAATGCCCCGCGCACTCGCCGCAGCGTGTAATCCGAGATATAGGTGACGACGTCCGCCTCCTCCCCGATCCGCCGCAGCACCTGGCGGGCCACCGGCAGCATGGACCAGCCGACTTCGTGCCCGTGCGTCGTCGCAATAATCCGGCGTGCCCCCGCCCGACGCGCCGCCGGAGCGAGGAGTGCCAACGGAGCCGCGGCCCCGAACCACACCGTCTCGATGGACTTCTCCCGAATGATCTCCTGCATGCGCCGCGCGGTCGCAGGGGTGGGGAGCATGACGGCTCTCGGCCAGCGGATGACCTCGATGGGATACCCCCGATCATGAGCGGCCGCCGCCTCCGCGTCCTGCACGGAGGCGAAGACGCAGATGTCCTGCGGGTCGAGTGTCGCGAGAAAATCCCGCAAGTAGGACTGAATGCCACCGATCCGCGGCGGAAAGTCATTGGTGACGAGAAGTACGCGCGGCATCGTTCTCCCTCCACACACGGCGGGCGGTCAGGGTCCCGGAATCCTCGGCGCGGCTAGCGTCGGCTAGTAGCGGGAGGCTCCGTAATAGGGCATGGAATCAAGCGGCACGACCTGCACCGGAATCCCATAGTCGGAGGCGTGCACCACCTGGCCATTGCCGATGTACATCCCGACGTGCGTCGCCCCAGGATAGAAGCCCACGATATCGCCCGGCTGCAGATCGCTCTTCTCGACGTGCGTACCGCCGGCCATCTGCGCCTGGGAGGTCCGCGGGATACTCTTCCCCTGCTGCTGGAAAGCCCAGAACATGAGGCCCGAGCAGTCGAAGATGTCCGGCCCCGCAGCACCCCAACCATAGGGAGAGCCCTGCTTGCTCATGGCCGCCTTGACGGCAGAGAGCCCAGATTCCGAGCCGAAGAGCCCCTCGATGTTGACCCCCTCGACGGGGTGGTAGCGCTCGATCCAGCGGCGGCGAGCCCCCTCATCGAGCCCATCCACCTGCGCCTTGATTTGGTTGATCCGCTCGTCGAGCTTTCCTTTCTCGACGTCCAGATCACGGCGCTTCTTCTCCAAGTCGCTGAGCTTGAGCACCTGGGCGGCGCGCGAGGCCGCCGCCTTGGAGTGCGCCTCCGCGGCGGCACGGGTGGACTCATCGAGCGAGGAATAGGCCTCCGAGGCCTGGCGCGCGAGGACACCCATGTAGGCGGCGCGGTCGATGGCGTTTTGCGGATTCTCGGCAGAGATGGCGTTGGTGATGGGGTCGATCACCGCTCCGCGGTAGCGCGCGCCCGCAATCCGGTTCACCACGGCCTGCTGCTCCTTCTGGAGGGCCTGGGCCTCCTGGGCCTTACGCACTGCGTCTTCGACCTCACCCTTGCTGCGGTCCACATCTTCCTGGGTGCGGACGATGTCATCCTCCAGGGTCAGAACCTGGTCATTAAGCTCTCCCGCCTCACGAGAGACCGTCTCCATCTGGGCGATGAGATCGTCGACGTCGTCAGCCCGCGCGATTCCGGTGGATATGCTTCCCGCTACCATGACGCTAGCAGCACAGAGGGCAATAGCACCCTTATAACGCGAGCTCAGAAAGCCCGAGGCGATCGACATCGATGACTCCCCTATTCCGTAACGAAACTCCACTTACTATAGCCTCTGCGCAGCGCCTTCGGCCAATCCAAGAAAAGTGCTGTGACCAGTGTGAATTGAGAGAATAAAGAGAAAGGAGAGGCCCACTCTCTCCCGTCGGAGAAGTGGACCTCTCAGAAGATTCCAGTACGGAGATCGGACGATCTCTCGTGAGGGGCGAGGACCTCGCCCGAGCCGCTCTTAGAAGCGGACCGCGGAGTGGATCGGCATGTAGTCAAGCGGACGCTCGCCCACCGGGGTGCCGGACTGCAGGGCGTCGATGATGGTGTTGTTACCGACGAAGATGCCGACGTGGGACGCCCCACCGTAGAAGGCGACGACGTCGCCCGGCTGAAGATCAGAGAGCGCCACCGGGGTGCCCGCAGCGGCCTGGGCCTGCGAGGTGCGCGGGATGCTCTTACCAGCCTGCTGGTGAGCCCAGTAGACGAGGCCGGAGCAGTCGAAGGCATCCGGGCCAGCAGCGCCCCACACGTAGGGGGCGCCCACCTTGCTCCGCACGGCGTCGACAATGGCGTTGCCGTTAGCAACCTGGGGAGCCACCTGGCCGATCGCATCCTGGATACTGCCCGCCTGGCCCTGAATGGAGGGCACCCACTGGTTGATGCCGGGGACGTTCTCGATGCCGGGGATATTCTCCACGCCATCGGCCTGGAAGGAGAGGTTGGTGCCCGGAATGACGATGTCCGCCGCGTGAGCGGAGGGGTTCACCAGGGAGGTCGCGCCCACAGCAAGGGCGGAGGCAGCCGCAACACGGCGGGTGGTGTTCAGGTTCTGACGACGGTGCTTAGCCACGAGAGAAAACTCCAAATCTTCCTATATGCCTACCGGGTTAGCTGACGGGTTGATCAGGAAGACTCCCTCTCTTACTCCACACGCCACGGGACGCGCGCTCTTGTAAGAGATAAACCCCAGAAACACCTTGGTTCCCCGGCTCTCGCTCCCCCGCTACCGGAGAAGGAGATTCAGCTTTGTAGTTGTCGGTTCGATCAGCACGGCCCGGACCTGCCGCTGGTTGCACAGCTTCGGTGCCGCAATGTCTCGACTAGATTACGAAATGGTTACGAGCCGTGTCCAGTCAACACACCGTGATCGTCTCGTTATCTGGCTGTTATCAAACGAGATGCAATCGTTATCTCGTCGTGATCTTGCCGGCAACTGCCGGAGGTGATCCGTCGCGCCGCCCCCAATTTATGGCGCTGGCCAGGACTTTTCCTAGCAACTCCCACGAATATACAGGGCGGCCCGCTCCAAGTCCAACTTGCCCCGACGAGCTCGCTCCCACTGTTTGTGACTTTGCACACATCTCTACCTATGTGTGTCTATTAGGTCATATGGCGAGTGCGGACACGGGTCAGCATGGCTTCCAGAAAGCACGAGTGTTCTGACGGTGAGCGCTTGTCGCTGTGTTCTCTCTAGAGTCTCTGTCCGCCCTGCACGGGAGGATCCCTCTGTTGTTTATCTGAGCGCCTGCGGCGGGACGCTCCACGCCTCGATGGGCGAGTCGGCAGAGAAAGAACGGGGCCTCGTGGTGCCTGGGCCGTAGCGCCGCTCTAGAGCATAAAAACAAGGGCCACCCCACCTCGCGGTGGGATGGCCCTTGGTGACGATACAGGGGCGGACTATTTAGTCCAGGTGCCCGTTCTTGCGGTCAACTTCGCGGTTCTGATCCTGAAGGCGCTCGTACATGGCCTTCTCCTCGGCGTGGTTCTCGTGCTCCACCTCGGCAGCGCGGCGAGCGATCTCGGGGCTGTCGGGCTTGAGCAGGGAGCCACGGCCGGGGGCGCCGGAGAATCCGAGCTGGTTCATCTGCTTCGGGACGGCGGCGCCGGCGTACTCGAGCGGGATCGGGTGGCCGTGCTCGTCCACCGGGCCGAGCGGCTGGTGGACCTCGATGAAGGCACCGTTGGGCATCTGCTTGATGACACCGGTCTCAATGCCGTGCTCAAGGACCTCACGGTCAGAGCGCTGGAGGCCGAGGCAGATCCGGTAGGTGACGAAGTAAGCCACCGGCGGCAGGATGATGAGGCCGATACGGCCCACCCAGGTCATCGCGTTGAGGGAGATCTGGAAGTGGTAGGCCAGGAGGTCGTTACCGCCGGAGATGGTCACCAGCAGGTAGAACATGATGGCCATCATGCCGATGCTCGTACGAACCGGAACGTCGCGAGGACGCTGGAGCAGGTTGTGGTGGGCATCGTCGCCGGTGATCTTCTTCTCGATGAACGGGTAGCTGATGAGCAGCACCACCATGAGGCCACAGAGAAGAGCAACCCAGAAGGCGGAGGGGATGGTGTAGTTCCCCAGGTAGAGCTCCCATGCCGGCATGACACGGGCGACACCATCCGTCCACAGCATGTAGATGTCAGGCTGGGAACCAGCGGACACCTGTGCCGGGTTGTAGGGGCCGATCGTCCAGATGGCGTTGATGGTGGTGATACCACCGAGCAGAGCCAGCATGCCAGCGGTGAGGAAGCCGAAGGCGGCACCCTTCAGAGCGAACACCGGCATAATGCGGACGCCGACGACGTTGTTCTCGGTGCGGCCAGCACCCGGGAACTGGGTGTGCTTCTGGTACCACACCAGCGCAAGGTGCGCCGCGATGAGGCCGAGGATGATGCCGGGCACGATGAGGACGTGCGCGATATAGAAGCGGTCGAGCATGAGCTCCGAGGGGAAGTCGCCACCGAAGATCATCCAGTGCATCCAGGTACCGATGATCGGGATGCCCACGATGATGGCGGACATAATGCGGAGACCGACACCGGAGAGGAGGTCATCCGGAAGTGAGTAGCCCATGAAGCCTTCGATCATGCCCAACAGGAGGAGCATGACACCGATGATCCAGTTCGCCTCACGGGGGCGACGGAATGCACCAGTAAAGAAGATGCGGGCCATGTGCACGGTCATGGAGACCATGAACATGAGGGCTGCCCAGTGGTGCATCTGGCGGATGAAGAGACCGCCACGCACCTCGAAGGAAATGTTGAGAGCCGTCTCGTAGGCACGAGACATCTCCACACCCTTCAGGGGCAGGTACGCACCGTCGTACACCACCTTGGTGATGGACGGGTCGAAGAAGAGGGTCAGATAGACACCGGTGAGCAGCAGGATGATGAAGCTGTACAGAGCCAGCTCACCCAGCATGAACGACCAGTGCGTCGGGAAAACCTTGTTGATCTGGCGACGCATCCCCGCCGACGCTGTGTAGCGGGAGTCGATGTTGTCGCCGATCTGCGCCAATTTATTGCTCATTATGATCTACGCTCCCAGAATGCAGGGCCGACGGGCTCAATGAAGTCGCCCTTAGCAACGAGGTAGCCTTCCTCGTCCACCTCGATCGGCAGCTGAGGCAGCGCACGGGCGGCCGGTCCGAAGAGCGGCTTGCCGTACATCTTGGCGTCGAACTGCGACTGGTGGCACGGGCACAGAATGCGGTTCGTCTGAGCCTCGTACAGCGAGGTCGGGCAACCGATATGTGTACAAATCTTCGAGTAGGCGTAGTAGTCGCCGTAGTGGAAGTCTTCCTGACCCTGGCGCTCGACCGCCTCCTGGGCGTCCTTGTGACGCAGACGGATCAGCATGACGGCGTTACGCGGGCCGTGGATAGAGTGCATGTGCTCCTCGTACACGTCGCGCGCCTTGTCGTGCTTATCACGATCGTTGACAAGGTCAGCCGGAAGCGGGAAGACGGTTTCCATCGACCCGGCGTCGAGGTCCTCGGGGCGCATGCGCACGAGGCGGCTAATGCCCTCGGTCTTGGCGTGGCGACCAATTTCGGAATCGTGGAAGTCGGCGATCGCGCCGGTGTCACGACCCAGGTACACCTTCACGCCCTTGGAATGGAGGGTCCACCCGGAGGTCCACAGGGTGCCATCGCCCTGGATGCCCAGCGGGCCCTTCTTCCAGGGGTTCTTGATCATGCTGAAGACCGGGAAGATCACCGAGAGACCGGCGAGAACACCGGAAGCACCGAGCATGCCCGCCAGGACCTTACGACGACCCAGCGTGGAGGTGTTCCAGGAATCGTTGAGCAGCGCGGTCATGGTGCGACGGTCCACTTCGTCGGAGGGGCCGTCGTGACGACGCTGAACGGAGATCTCCTCCGGGATGATCTTCTTGACGTAGGTCACGACGGCGAGGCCGAGACCACCGATCGCCAGAGCGGCGCACACGCCGAGCAGCGGGGTGTAGAAGGTGTACATCCAGAGGCCGTCGGCCCCGTGGCCCTTGTACTGCCAGGGCCAGAAGAGGTACACGAGGAGGAACCCGAGGGCCCCAATGATGGAGAGCCCGAGGAACACGCCCACGGAGACCGAAGCCCGCTTGGAGGCGGGGTCGTTCTCGACCGGGAAGCGCTCCTTGCGATAAGCGACGGTCACGCCATCGAGCTCAGTGCCCAGGCGTGCGAGCTCATCGTTGCTCATACTGTTCAGCTCTTGGGGGGAGTACTTCTTCTTTTCACTCATGACCGGGTTCCAATCCACATTGCGGCGGCGATCATCACGACGATGCCGACGAGCCACATGAACATACCTTCAGCGACCGGGCCGAGTCCGCCGAGGCTCCATCCACCGGGGGAAGGAGTCTCCTTGGAGGCCTTGATGAAGGCGATAATGTCCTTCTTCTCATCAGCGGAGAGCTGACGATCAGAGAACTTCGGCATGTTCTGCGAGCCGTTGAGCATCGCCTGGTAGATCTCCTGCTCGTTGGCCGGGTCAAGGTACGGAGCGTACTTACCCGAGGAGAGGGCGCCGCCACGACCGGTGAAGTTGTGGCAGGAGGCGCAATTCAGACGGAAGAGGTCGGAACCGCGCGCGATGTCCTTCGGATCGATTCCGTTCTCTTCGCTGTAGTTCGCACCGCGGAGGCTCTCCAGAGCGACCTCGCCGTTCTTGTCCCACACGATGTCCGGGCCGTTGCCGTTCGCAGCGACGTAGGCAGCAAGTGCCAGGGTCTGCGCCTCGGTGAAACGCGGGGTCTTGCGCTCGGCCTGCGCGTCATTCGACATCATCGGCATACGGCCGGAGTGAACCTGGAAGTAGGTCGCACCGGCGCCGACGCCGACGAGGGAGGGACCGCGCTGGTCAACACCCTGCAGGTTCGCGCCGTGGCACGTAATGCAGGTGGTGTCGTAGAGGTCCTTACCCTGCTGAATAAGGGCTTGGTCGTCGAGCTGTGCGTTGGCAACCTGGGGGTCCGGCGTCATGGCCGTGGCCAAAACGCCCGCACCCGTCAGACCCACCGTGAGCGCCAAGGCACCCGCGGCCGTCCGGCGGGCCTTGCGGCGCGCCTTCGTCTTCTTCGCGTCCCGGTGAGGTGAGGATCCCGCCTTCCGGAACTTCCTAGTGATATCCATCTTGTACCTTTGGATCTCGATTGTGAAAGTGGCTGGGTGTTCTCCGGCCAAAGCCGGAAGACGTGTCTACTGGATGATGTAGACGATGAAGAACAGTCCGATCCAGATGACGTCGACGAAGTGCCAGTAGTAGGAGGTCACCATCGCGGCCGTCGCCTGCGCCGGGGTGAACTTCGCCTTGGCAATACGCAGCATGACCACGAGGAAGGCGAGGACGCCTGCCAGCACGTGGGCCGCGTGGAAGCCAGTGGTAATGAAGAACACCGACGCGAAGACGGAGCTAGAGATGGTGACGCCTTCCATCACCAGGTGCGCGTACTCGTACATCTGGAGGGCGAGGAAGATCACGCCCAGCAGGATGGTCACCAAGTACCAACGACGAAGTCCATAGACATTGCCCCTTTCAGCTGCGAAGACGCCGAGCTGAGAGGTCACAGAAGACGACACCAGCACGACCGTGATGACGAAGGCGTACCACGGGTTGAGGTGCTCGGTCTGCTGCTCCCAATCACCACCAGGTGCGAGACCATTGGCGCGCGACGTGAACCACATCGCGAAGAGCCCGGCGAAGAACATCAATTCCTGAGACAGGAACACGATGGTGCCCACGCTGACCATGTTGGGTCGGTTCAGCGCGGCAACACGTCGTGGTGCTGCCTTACCTTGGTTTGAAACTGCGCTCGTCACGTGTTCCAGTATGGCCGGCTCCAGCCTTAAAGTCACTTCGTCACCCCCTGAGAACTTTCCTCCATACAGGCTCCCCACCTGCGCTTTTTCTCATGTTTGCAAGAAATTTGAGATTTTTTGGAGAGATCGGGAACTTTTCCACCCTTCCGTCCGACGACCCATCTGCGCAGGTCATAAGCAGATCCATCGTTGTGCTTCACAGCACCCCTGCAGCCCTCCGCAGACCCACCCCCTTGACCTGGGGTTTTAGAGAGCTCGCAAAAGAGTTCCCGAGCGAGACGTATCTCACACCATGAGGCCGCCCATCCACCGGGGTTCCCAAACTTTCGGTTGACCCCTCCCCCGATGCCCCCGCGCCGGCGCCTTCCTCCCCTTGTCACGGCCTCACGGCACGAAGGACACATACCAAAACGACCCATCGCCGCCCCGAGGGAACGGCGATGGGTCGTGGACAGGAAGTGCGGGTTAGTGCTTTTCCTTCGGAAGCCCGTACTGCATGTTGAGCATGACGGTGGTGTACACCAACAGCACGGCGCCGAGGATGAGCAGCCACCAGTGCAGGAAGGCCACACCGAGTCCGAGGACCATCACGGCACCAGACATGGCGGCCGGCCAGATGGAGTGGGGGCTGAAGAAGCCCAGGGTGCCAGCCTTGTCAGCAATCTCGGCCTCCTCCCAGTCCTCGGGAAGGATGTCAACGCGGTTGGACGTGAGGTGCAGGTAAGCACCGAGCATGACAGCCAGCATGAAGGCGAGGACCAGGGCTACGGTACCGGCCCACTCCACCTTCGGGATGCTGCCATCATCCGCCACCAGCTTCGTCGCGAGGATGTAGATCACAGCCATCACGCCGAGGAACGCGGCGGTTCCGTACATAATCTTGGCGCTTGAGTTCATGTCTCTGTCTCCTCTAGCTCAGAGAGTTGGGATCCTGGAAGTTGTCTCCCCCGCGGGTGTCGCGCAGAGAGCTGAACGGCTTGGTGGTGGTGGCGAAGGGATCCTCGCCGATGGACTTGAGGGCCTCGGAGTTCGGAGCGTCCGGGTGGTTGATCCGGTAGTCCATGTACTGCGTGAACTTCTCCGGGGAGACGACGCGCACCTCGAAGTTCATCATCGCGTGGTAGGTACCGCACATCTCAGCGCAGCGGCCGACGAAGGCGCCTTCCTTCTCAATCTTTTCCACCTGGAAAGCCCGCTGCGAGGAGTTGGCCTCCGGGTGCGGGTAGGCGTCACGCTTGAAGAGGAACTCCGGCACCCAGAAGGAGTGGCTCACGTCCGAGGACGCCAGCTGGAACTCGATGGGGGTATTGGAGGGGAGCACGAGCACCGGGACCTCGTCGGTGGTGCCGACCGTCTCGATCTTGTCGTAGTGGAGGTAGGACTTGTCCATTTGGGAGCGGCCGTGGATCGGGTTGTTGCCGTTGGCGTTAACCCCGTTCTTCTCAGCCTCGGCCTCGCGAGCCTCGTCCTTACCGTTGTAGACGCTGCCAGTCGGCGACAGCTCCTTGCCGACCTCCTGGTAACCGAACTTCCAGTTCCACTGGAAAGCGGTGACGTCAACCTTCACCTGGGGGTTCTTGTCCAGGGCGGTCGCACGGTCCTGAGCCTGCACCGTGAAGAGGAAGAGCCCCATCACGATGACGATCGGGATGATGGTGAGGACCAGCTCCAGCGGAATGTTGTACTGCAGCTGGCGGGGGAACTCGCCGTCGCCACGCTTGGCGGCCTTCTTGGCGTTCCACCGGCCGAAGATGGCGTAGAGGAAAATCCCCCACATGATGATGCCGATAATCCAGGCGGTGACCCAGGTCCACACCCAGAAGTTGCCCAGCTGGTGCGCCTCCGGCGTGATGCCTTCCGGCCAGCCCATACGCAGGAAGTGAAGGAACTTCACCTTCTGGTCGGGACCGTCGACGTCGCAGGCAGCCATGCTCGTCCCGGCGAGGGCGAGCACGCTACCGAGGGCAACCTTGGAAGCGATTCCCTGCTTCATTCGCTGTTTCACGTGTGTCTGCCTTCCTGTCCACACAAGAGTTTAAGAACCCGCAGGTTCCTCCTAACTAGGCAGGATAGCTCATGTGCTCCTATTTCCCACGTCAGCTCCCCCACCTAATTGGGCCGCTAGCGGGCACAATCTCACTGTTTTTTCAGGATCCTACAGCTAATGCCGTTACGGGGCGGAAGCAGCCCTCCCGGCGCGTGTTATTCAACTCACAATGCATCCATCGAAGGTTTACACCCATTTATCTCCCCCTCCACCCCACCGACTGCTTCACAGTCCCTCTCTCACGACACACGCCTCACAGATTTTCCGCTGAGCCCGTTTTTCGCCGTATCGTTGAGGGATCATTGTCATCGCTCACAGAAACAAAGGAGCAGCGCGAGAATGTGCGGGTTTTTAGGACTACTGACCGCCACGAGCAACGCGAAGGACTTCGAGCCCCTCATGAGCTCTGCCCTGAGCTGCATGCGACACCGCGGGCCGGATGACTCCGGAACGTGGCTCGATGAGGACGCCATCTTCGGCTTCGCGCGGCTGTCCATTATCGATATCGCCCACTCGCATCAGCCGCTCCTCTGGGGCCCCGAGGAGAACCCCGAACGCTACCTCCTCACCTTCAACGGCGAGATCTACAACTACGTTGAGCTCCGCGAAGAACTCGCCTCTGCCGGCCTCCCCTTCCACACCACGGGCGACTCCGAAACGATCGTCGCCGGCTATCACCGCTGGGGCGCCAAGGTCGTCGAGCACCTTCGCGGCATGTTCGCCTTCGCCATCTGGGACACCGAGAAGCGCGAGCTCTTCATCGCCCGGGATCGCTTCGGCATCAAGCCCCTGTACATTGCGACGACGCCCGCCGGGACGATGGTGAGCTCCGAGAAGAAGTCCATCCTGGCCGCCGCGAAGGAACTGGGTCTCGACTCCA
Source organism: Corynebacterium uropygiale (assembly GCF_021568315.1). Taxonomy (GTDB): domain Bacteria; phylum Actinomycetota; class Actinomycetes; order Mycobacteriales; family Mycobacteriaceae; genus Corynebacterium; species Corynebacterium uropygiale. Next base: position 7,244 of record NZ_JAKGSI010000002.1, on the reverse strand, counting down.
GCCTTGACTACCGCGCCATCGAGCACTACGTCGACCTCCAATACGTCCCCGAACCGGAGAGTCTGCACACGGGCATTCGTCGGCTCGAATCGGGCTGCTACGCCACGGTGCGCCCGGGCGAGGCCCCCGTGTCGTACCGCTACTTCGCGCCGGAGTTCCGCACCACCCCGGTCCCCGCGGACGAGGAGCAGAAGCTCTTCGATGCGATCGCCGATGCGCTTCGGGATAGCGTCGAGAAGCACATGCGCGCGGATGTGACCGTCGGATCTTTCTTGTCGGGCGGTATTGATTCGACGGCCATCGCCGCGCTGGCGAAGCAGTCCAACCCCAATCTCTTGACGTTCACCACGGGCTTCGAGCGCGAGGGCTACTCGGAGGTGGATGTGGCCGCGGAGTCGGCGGAGGCTATTGGGGCGGAGCACATCGTGAAGGTGGTCTCCCCCGAGGAGTATGCCGAGGCCGTCCCCGCCATCATGTGGTACCTCGACGATCCGGTGGCGGATCCGTCGCTCGTGCCGCTGTATTTCGTCGCGCGCGAGGCGCGGAAGCACGTCAAGGTGGTGCTCTCCGGTGAGGGCGCGGATGAGCTCTTCGGCGGATACACCATTTATAAGGAGCCGCTGTCGCTCGCCCCGTTTGAGAAGATCCCGGACGGGCTGCGTCGTGGGCTTGGCCGCCTCTCGCACATCCTTCCCGAGGGGATGAAGGGGAAGTCGCTGCTCGAGCGCGGCTCCATGAGCATGGAGGAGCGCTATTACGGCAACGCGCGCTCCTTCAACTTTGAGCAGATGAGCCGCGTCATCCCGTGGGCAAAGAAGGAATGGGATCACCGCGACGTCACCGCGCCGCTCTACGCCCAGTCCACCCACATGGACCCTGTGGCGCGGATGCAGCACCTGGATCTCTTCACCTGGATGCGCGGGGACATCCTCGTGAAGGCGGACAAGATCACCATGGCGAACTCGCTGGAGCTGCGCGTCCCCTTCCTTGACAAGGAGGTGTTCGCGGTGGCGGAATCCATCCCCTACCAGCTGAAGATCTCCCACGGCACCACCAAGTACGCCCTGCGCAGGGCCATGGAACAGATCGTGCCGCCTCACGTTCTCCACCGACGCAAGCTCGGCTTCCCGGTGCCCATGCGCCACTGGCTGGCTGGAGACGAACTCTACGGCTGGGCCCAGGACACCATCCGCGAGTCCCAGACCGAGGACATCTTCAACAAGGACGCCGTCCTCGAGATGCTCAAGGAGCACCGCGATGGGGTGAGCGACCACTCCCGTCGACTCTGGACGGTGCTGGCCTTCATGATCTGGCACGGGATCTTCGTGGAAGAGCGCATCACCCCGGCGATTGAGGAGCGCGACTACCCCGTCAATATCTAAGCCGAGATCTCGGCTGCTCCACGCATGACGCAATCAGCCCCGGCCTCCTTCACAACGAGGGGCCGGGGCTGCTGTTTTATGTCCTGAGGACGCCCAGCGGGGGATGCTTAGTTGAAGGAATCGCCGCAGGCGCAGGATCCCGTGGCGTTGGGATTGTCGATGGTGAAGCCCTGCGACTCGATAGTGTCCGCAAAATCAATGGTGGCGCCGGTGAGGTACGGAGCGCTCATCTTGTCGACGACGAAGCGGACGCCGCCCACCATTTCTGCAACATCCCCATCGAGCTCACGGTCATCAAACATCAGCTGATAGCGGAGACCAGCGCAGCCGCCGGGCTGGACAGCGATGCGCAGCGAGAGGTCATCACGCCCCTCCTGATCCATGAGGGCCTTGGCCTTCGCGGCGGCAGCCTCGGTGAGGGTGACGCCCGTACCAGTCGAGGGAGCAGTCATGCGGTTCTCCTTCTTCTCCAAGTCTTCTCGACAATGCTCAGTGTTGTGCCGATAGTACTCTTCAGCACTCTTCGCCCGCAGTCAACACCTCACTCAGTTCTTTTATTCCCCGTCCCCTGCCCGCTGCGCGAACGCACCCGCCGGGAGGCCGCCATGCGTGGGGAACGGGACTCTCTTTTTTGTTCCCCCGGAAGACTTGTAGCCTATATAGCGTGAAATTCCCCTGGCAGAAATCTCATCCCACTGACGATCCCGCGCCCGACGTCGAGGAGCACACCACCGACGCAGCGGGAGACTCCGGCGAGCACGCCCACGAGGAGGCCGCCGAGCACCACCGGAAGGGCTACACCCCACCGAAGGGCCGCCCGACCCCGAAGCGCAAGGACGTCGAAATCCAGAAGGGCGTCCGCCGCTCCACCCAGGCTCCGCTCACCCGCAAGCAGTCCAAGGAGCAGCGGAAGAAGCTCAAGGAGTCCATGTCCAAGGAGGAGTGGAAAGAGTATCGACGCAAGGAGCGCGACGAAGCCCGCTCCGCTCGCCTCGAGGCACAGCGCCGCATGGATGCCGGCGATGAGCGCTACCTCCTCGATCGCGACAAGGGCGAGGAGCGCCGCTACGTGCGGGATTGGATCGACGCCCGTCGGTTCCTCAACAACCTCGTCATGCCCTTCGCCCTCGTGTTGCTGGTGATTCTGCTGATCTCGCAGTGGCAGCCGGTCTTCGCGAACATCGCGTCGCTGGTCTGCCTCGTCGTCATCATCGTGCTGGCGATCGAAGCCGTCATCACCGGCCGCCGGGTGAACAACGCCGTGCGCGCGAAGTTCCCCGGGAGCACGGCACCGGGGTTCAGCCTGGGCTTCTACGCCTATTCCCGCATGACGCAGCCCCGCAAGTGGCGCACCCCGCGCCCGCGAGTTGAGATTGGCGCCGAGGTCTAAACCATGCCCTCAGAGAGCTTCCCCCGTGCCCCACACCCCGACGCCGCGGCCACGGATCAGCTCCTCCGGGACCTCCGCCACCGCCAGCCGCGGTGCGGGAGCCTCGGCCTTCTCAGCCCGGCCATCGCGTGGTGGGCCGGCTGCTCGGGGCTTCCGCTGCGCGCGCCCTCCCACGTCGCGCTCGTCGTCGTTGCCGGGCGGCACGGCTGGGAGGATGGCCGCGTCTGCACACTGACAGAGGCGGACACCGACCGCTCCTGCGCGGAGATCACCGAGCACTGCAGCCCCGCCGACCTCCTTGGAGTGGGCGCAGAGGTCACGCTCTGCGATCTCCGGGATGTTCCCGTCGCCCCGAGTAACAAGGAGGACGCACTCACGGAGGAAGACATGCGTTCGTGCATGGAGAGGGGCCGACGGGAGGCTTCGCGCGCCATCGACTCGGGCGCTGACCTCCTGGTGCCCGGCTCCCTCGGGGCCGCCGAGCTCAGCACCGCCGCGACCCTCGTCGGCGCCCTCTGCCAGCGGGAACCCGTGAGCCTCTATCGCACCGGGAATGACCCCGAGCTGTGGAAACGGCAGGTCGCGGCCACGCGCGACGCCCTCTTCCGGGTCAGCGGCCGCGGTTTCCGGGCAGGTCACCGCGACCCTCACCACAGCGCCGGGGAACACGCCCAAGCCGTCCTGCGTCGCCTCGGCTCCCCCGCCACAGCGGCGCTGACGGGATTCCTCATCGAGGCAGCACAGCGGCGCACCCCCGTGCTTCTTGACGGCGTGCACCCCCTGTGCGCCGCGCTCATCGCCGAGCGCTGTGCCCCTGGGAGCGCCGCGTGGATGTACCTCTCCTGCCACACCACCGAGCCGCTCGCGGAGCCGATCATCGAGGCCCTTGAGCTCCAACCCATGACCATCACCGAGGCCGAGCTCCCCGCCGGTATCGGATCACTTATGGCGCTGCCCCAGCTCAACGCGGGGATTGCGCTGTGCCGGGGCAGCGTGGAGGAACCGGAAGGCCCCTCAGCAGAGGACCTTCCGGGTGTTGAGAGCTCCTAGGAGCTCGACGCGGGGACCAGGGTGTACTTCCACTGGTGGGCGTCGTCAACCACACCATTCTGGATGCCCGTGAGGCGCTCGCGCAGCTGCATCGTCACGCTGCCGGGCTCGTTGTTGTTGATGGTGTACTCGCCGTGCGCGGACTTCACCGTGCCGACGGGGGTGATCACGGCGGCGGTACCGCAGGCGAAGGCCTCGGTCATGGCGCCGGAGCGGACGTCCTCTTCCCACTCCTGGATGGAGATGCGACGCTCCTCCACCTGGTAGCCGCAGTCCTGCGCCACCTCGAGGAGGGAGGCGCGCGTGACACCCGGGAGGAGGCTGCCGGAGAGGGCGGGGGTAACGATGGTGCAATCGGAGCCCTCGCCGTACACGAACATGAGGTTCATGCCGCCCATCTCCTCGACGTAGCGGTGCTCGATGGCATCCAGCCACACGACCTGGTCACAGCCCTTCTCCGAGGCCTGGGCTTGGGCCTGGAGCGAGCCCGCATAATTGCCCGCGCACTTCGCGGCGCCCGTGCCGCCCGGGGCGGCCCGGACGAAGTCCTCGCACAGCCAGACACTCACCGGGCGGATCCCGCCGGAGAAGTACGCACCCGCCGGAGACGCGATGACGACATAGCGGTAGGAGACCGACGGGCTCACCCCGAGCGTGGTTTCCGTCGAGATCATAAAGGGCCGGAGGTAGAGGGAGGCCTCCCCGCCGGACTCGGGGACCCAGGCGGCGTCGATGTCGACGAGCTGGCGCAGGGATTCCACGAACAGATCCGTCGGCAGCGGCGGCATCTGCAGGCGCTCGGCGGAACGCTGCATCCGGGCGGCGTTCTGGTCGGGACGGAAGGTGGCGATAGAGCCATCGGGCTGGCGGTAGGCCTTGATGCCTTCGAAGATCGCCTGCCCATAGTGGAAGACCGACGTGGCAGGATCCAGAGTGAACGGGGCATAAGGGACAACCTGGGCGTTGTGCCAACCGTTGTCCTCATCCCACTCGATGGTCACCATGTGATCGGTGAAGTACTTGCCAAAGGACGGATTGGCGAGGATCTTCTCTCGCTCATCCGCCGGGGTGGGATGATCGGTGCGCTGGATAGAAAACTCTATGGAAGCCATGCATAAACGATACACGGCGGCCCGGACACCACACCCGGGCGAGGGGGCGGCGCGCTCGGGGGCGTCGGGCGAGCGGGGAGCTCGCTATCATCGGCAGCAATCATCCGAAAACTCTTGTGGAGGTTGTCACGCCCATGAGCACAGCATCACTGCCTGTCCGCGCCGCACTTCCCGAGGTCGAGCTGGTCAAGAAGCTTCCGGCCTCGGTGGACGCCCTTCTCTTCCCCGCTTTCACCGGCGAGGACGGCCCCGAATTCCCCGCCTGCCCGGCCCTCGACAAGGACGTGACCTCCACCATCCTTGCCCAGCTCAAGGCGGTGGATGCAACAGGCAAGGCCGGCGAGATCACCCGCATCCCCGGCATTGACACTCCCGTGGTCGCGGTAGGCCTGGGTTCAGCGGAGGACCTCGACGACGAAGCCCTGCGCCGGGCCGCCGGGAGCGCTGCCCGCGCACTCCGCGGGGTATCGAGCATCGCCGTCGCCTTCGGCCCCGTCTCCCTGTCCGCGTTGGTCGAAGGCCTTCTCCTGGGCGCCTATGACTACCCCGGCTTCCGCGGCGCCGACGCCGAGGAGGCCCCCGAGCCCATCCACTCGATCGCCATTCTGGGCGACCCGAAGGCACAGAAGGACGAGCTCCTCGCCGCCCTCATCACCGTCGAGAGCGTCTATCTCGCCCGCGACCTGGTCAACACCCCCTCCTCGCACCTCTACCCCGAGACTTATGCGGACGTCATCCGCGCCGAGGCGAAGAAGGCCGGCGTGGACGTGCAGGTTCTCGACGAGAAGGCGCTCGAGAAGCAGGAGTTTGGCGGCATTCTGGCGGTTGGCAAGGGCTCTGCGCGGCCCCCGCGGCTGGTGAAGCTGAGCTGGAGCCCGCGTCGGGCGCGGTCCTCGGTGGCTTTCGTTGGCAAGGGCATCACGTTCGACACCGGCGGCATCTCCATCAAGCCCTCCGCCCACATGGAGAACATGATCTCGGACATGGGCGGTTCGGCGGCCGTCGTCGCCGCGGTGCTCGGCGCAGCGCGGATGCACCTCAACGTTGCCGTGACCGGGTACGTAGCCCTCGCGGAGAACATGCCCGACGGCAATGCCACCCGCCCCGGCGATGTCATCACCCACTACGGCGGGATCACCTCCGAGGTCATCAACACGGACGCTGAGGGACGCCTGGTCCTCGCGGATGCTCTGGCGCGTGCCAGCGAGGATAAGCCGGATTACCTCATCGACACGGCGACGCTGACGGGCGCCCAGCTGGTGGCCCTGGGCGTGAACACCAGCGGCGTCATGGGCACCGAGACCTTCCGCGATCGGCTGGCGGAGATCGGCCGCAGCGTGGGCGAGCCCGCCTGGGCCATGCCTCTGCTCGAGGAGCACGAGAAGTCAGTCCGCTCCCCCATTGCCGACATCCGCAACGTGGACAACACCCGGAATGGGGGCATGCTCTACGCCGGGACGTACCTGTCCAAGTTTGTGGGCGAGGGCATCGAGTGGGCCCACGTGGACATCGCCGGCCCCTCCTTCAACGAGGGCTCCGCGAAGGGATATCTCCCCGTTCGCGCCACCGGCGTGCCCGTGCGCACCTTCCTCGCCCTGCTCAAGGAACTGGCTGAGCAGAGCTAGAAACAGCTGATCCCGGGGCACTTCACGTCCCGCCCGCCGGGGCGGCACGTGCTCCCCGGGTCATCTTTCTCGCCAGAGGTTCCGCGAGGCGGTACCCACCGCCCCGCCGGGCCGCCTGGCGGTGACTAGTATCCTAAAGAAAGAGCGTTCACCCTGGGGGTGAAGCGCTTCCCCTGTCGGTGTCCACCCCTGCCGGTAGGCTAGGGGCGCACCCATAAAGAACTAAGCGAATTTGTCGAGGAGTCTTCAACCATGGCGTTCTCCGTCGAGATGCCCGAGCTGGGCGAATCCGTCACCGAAGGCACAATCACCCAGTGGCTCAAAGAGGTCGGTGACACAGTGGAGCAGGACGAGCCGTTGCTCGAGGTCTCCACGGATAAGGTCGATACGGAAATCCCGTCCCCTGCCGCAGGTGTGCTGCTAGAGATTAAGGCCGAGGAGGATGACACCGTCGACGTCGGCGAGGTCATCGCCATCATCGGGGATAAGGACGAGGCTCCCGCCAGCGACTCCTCCGACGATGCCGAGGAAGAACCGGCGAAGGAGGACAGCGCCCCGGAGGCCAGCGAGGAGTCTGGCTCCGCCGACAGCGGTGACGCCACCGACGTCGCCATGCCGGAACTCGGCGAGTCCGTCACCGAAGGCACCATCACCCAGTGGCTCAAGGAAGTCGGCGACACCGTCG
>NZ_JAKGSI010000010.1 GCF_021568315.1 Corynebacterium uropygiale | reverse complement strand
GCATAAAAAAGGGGTGGTGGTGGGTCAACCCAACCAGGATCAACCCACCACCACCATCATCAAATTATAAAGTGTTGGCAGCAACCTACTCTCCCACACCCTCACGAGTGCAGTACCATCAGCGTGAACAGGCTTAGCTACCGGGATCGGAACGGGACCGGGCGTGACCCTGCCACCATCAACCACCAACACACCCACCAACACAACACACACCCCACCAAACCAAAACGGGGGGTGTGGTGTCATGCCAGACACTACACAGCAGACGCGAACACCACACAACTCTTGTGTGCTCGTTGTTTTTAATCTTCGGTCAATTAGTACCGGTCATCTCAACCCCTCACAAGGCGTACAACCCCGGCCTATCAACCCCATCATCTCTAGGGAACCTCAAAAGAAACCTCATCTCGAAACAGGCTTCCCGCTTAGATGCTTTCAGCGGTTATCCCTCCCGCACGTAGCTAACCAGCCATACCATAGGCACAATAACTGGCACACCAGAGGTACGTCCGTCCCGGTCCTCTCGTACTAGGGACAGCCTTTCATCAAGTTTCCACGCGCACGGCGGATAGAGACCGAACTGTCTCACGACGTTCTGAACCCAGCTCGCGTGCCGCTTTAATGGGCGAACAGCCCAACCCTTGGGACCTACTCCAGCCCCAGGATGCGACGAGCCGACATCGAGGTGCCAAACCATCCCGTCGATATGAACTCTTGGGGAAGATCAGCCTGTTATCCCCGGGGTACCTTTTATCCGTTGAGCGACACCCAAACCACAATGAGGTGCCGGATCACTAGTCCCAACTTTCGTTCCTGCTCGACATGTCTGTCTCACAGTCAAGCTCCCTTATGCACTTACACTCAACACCTGATTACCAACCAAGCTGAGGGAACCTTTGGGCGCCTCCGTTACCATTTAGGAGGCAACCGCCCCAGTTAAACTACCCACCAGGCACTGTCCCCAACCCAGATCATGGGCCAAGGTTCAGACATCCAATCCGGCCAGAGTGGTATTTCACCAACGACTCCACCACCACTAGCGTGATAGCCTCACAGTCTCCCACCTATCCTACACAAACCGAACCGAACACCAATACCAAGCTATAGTGAAGGTCCCGGGGTCTCTTCGTCCTGCCGCGCGTAACGAGCATCTTTACTCGTACTGCAATTTCACCGGGCCTGTGATTGAGACAGCAGGGAAGTCGTTACGCCATTCGTGCAGGTCGGAACTTACCCGACAAGGAATTTCGCTACCTTAGGATGGTTATAGTTACCACCGCCGTTTACTGGGGCTTAAATTCTCCGCTTCAACCCACAAAGGGTTTAACAGGTCCTCTTAACCTTCCAGCACCGGGCAGGCGTCAGTCCGTATACATCAACTTAACCGTCTTCGCACGGACCTGTGTTTTTGATAAACAGTCGCTTCCCTCTATCCTCTGCGACCATAACCAGCCACGGTCTTGCCAACCACCAGTTATGGCCCCCCTTCTCCCGAAGTTACGGGGGCATTTTGCCGAATTCCTTAACCACAGTTCACCCGAACGCCTTAGTATGCTCTACCCAACTACCTGTGTCGGTTTCGGGTACGGGCCGTAAACACACATCGCTAGAAGCTTTTCTCGGTAGCACAGGATCACTAACATCACCCTTAATAAGGGCTACGCATCACGCCTCACCACTAACACGGCGGATTTACCACTCCATGCCTAGCTACACGCTTACACCACCATAACCACCAGATGGCTTAGCTACCCTACTACGTCACTCCATCACTTGACTACTACCAGATCAGGCCCCACACACCACCAACCATCAACCCACCACAAAAAGATGGGCACACAACAGCCAGTAGCACATGGTTAGTATCACTGATTCATCATGGGCGCGTGCTCACAGGTACCAGAATATCAACTGGTTATCCATCGACTACGCCTGACGGCCTCGCCTTAGGACCCGACTCACCCTGGGAAGACGAACTTGACCCAGGAACCCTTAGTCATACGGCGGATAAGATTCTCACTTATCAATCGTTACTCATGCCTGCATTCTCACTCGCACACACTCCACCACACCATCACCAGGCGGCTTCACCACATGCACGACGCTCCCCTACCCAACAACCCCCAAAAGGAGTCATTGCCGCGGCTTCGGCGGTGTACTTAAGCCCCACTACATTGTCGGCGCAGAACCACTCGACCAGTGAGCTATTACGCACTCTTTCAAGGATGGCTGCTTCTAAGCCAACCTCCTGGCTGTCTTCGCGATCCCACATCCTTTTCCACTTAGCACACCCTTAGGGGCCTTAGCCGGCGATCTGGGCTGTTTCCCTCTCGACTATGAAGCTTATCCCCCACAGTCTCACTGCCACGCTTACACTTACCGGCATTCGGAGTTTGGCTGATGTCGCTAAGATGATAGTCCCGCTAAACCAACCAGTCGCTCTACCTCCGGCAAGAAACACGCAACGCTGCACCTAAATGCATTTCGGGGAGAACCAGCTATCACGGAGTTTGATTAGCCTTTCACCCCTACCCACAACTCATCCCCGCAGTTTTTAACCTACGTGGGTTCGCGCCTCCACAACCTCTTACAGCTGCTTCACACTGGCCATGGGTAGATCACCCCGCTTCGGGTCCAGGACATGCCACCACACATCACCCTCATTAGGATTCGCTTTCGCTACGGCTCCCCCACACGGGTTAACCAAGCAACATGCCGCTGACTCGCAGGCTCATTCTTCAAAAGGCACGCCATCACCCCACCAAAAAGGGCTCTGACGGATTGTCAGCACACAGTTTCAGGTACTATTTCACTCCCCTCCCGGGGTACTTTTCACCATTCCCTCACGGTACTTATCCACTATCGGTCATATCAAGTATTCAGGCTTACCGAGTGGTCCCGGCAGATTCACAGCAGATTCCACGAGCCCGCTGCTACTCGGGGTCATCATCAACCACACCCACACCATGTTCGCCTACAGGACTTTCACCTTCTACGGCACGCGTTCCCACACGACTTCGACTCACAACGCAGATCATGGCGGCAGTCTGGCAGAACCACCACAACAACACCCCACAACACCCAGCATGCAACCACTGCCACGTATCACACACACCAGGTTTAGCCATCCTTCGCTTTCGCTCGCCACTACTCACGAAATCACTATTGTTTTCTTCTCCTACGGGTACTGAGATGTTTCACTTCCCCGCGTCACCCCCACCATGGCTATACATTCACCACGTGGTCACCACCCATCACGATGGCGGGGTTTCCCCATTCGGACATCCTCGGATCAACGCTTAGTTGACAACTCCCCGAGGCTTAACGCAGTCTCTCACGTCCTTCATCGGCTTGATATGCCCAGGCATCCACTATGCGCCTTAACAAGAAAAAACAACAACACAAAGAATAAAGATGCTCGCGTCCACTATATAGTTCTCACACAACACCAACCACAACCACCACCTACCACCACGCGGTAGCAAGCGTCAGCCATGATCGCATCAAGGACACACCATGTTGCCCCAGACACCCAACAGCAGCCAACCTACCCTTTCACCAGTACGCGCCTTGATCACCGGATAATCATCTCCACAACCAAAAACAAAAACTCCCTAGAAAGGAGGTGATCCAGCCGCACCTTCCGGTACGGCTACCTTGTTACGACTTCGTCCCAATCGCCGATCCCACCTTCGACAGCTCCCCACCAAAAAGGCTTGGGCCACTGGCTTCGGGTGTTACCAACTTTCATGACGTGACGGGCGGTGTGTACAAGGCCCGGGAACGTATTCACCGCAGCGTTGCTGATCTGCGATTACTAGCGACTCCGACTTCATGGGGTCGAGTTGCAGACCCCAATCCGAACTACGACCGGCTTTACAGGATTAGCTCCACCTCACGGTATCGCAACCTACTGTACCGACCATTGTAGCATGTGTGAAGCCCTGGACATAAGGGGCATGATGATTTGACGTCATCCCCACCTTCCTCCGAGTTAACCCCGGCAGTCTCTCATGAGTCCCCACCATAACGTGCTGGCAACATAAGACAAGGGTTGCGCTCGTTGCGGGACTTAACCCAACATCTCACGACACGAGCTGACGACAACCATGCACCACCTGTACACCAACCACAAGGGAAACTACATCTCTGCAGCGATCTGGTGTATGTCAAGCCCAGGTAAGGTTCTTCGCGTTGCATCGAATTAATCCACATGCTCCGCCGCTTGTGCGGGCCCCCGTCAATTCCTTTGAGTTTTAGCCTTGCGGCCGTACTCCCCAGGCGGGGCGCTTAATGCGTTAGCTACGACACAGAGGCCGTGGAAGACCCCTACACCTAGCGCCCACCGTTTACGGCATGGACTACCAGGGTATCTAATCCTGTTCGCTACCCATGCTTTCGCTCCTCAGCGTCAGTTACTGCCCAGAGACCTGCCTTCGCCATCGGTGTTCCTCCTGATATCTGCGCATTTCACCGCTACACCAGGAATTCCAGTCTCCCCTACAGCACTCAAGTTATGCCCGTATCGCCTGCACGCCCGAAGTTAAGCCCCGGAATTTCACAGACGACGCGACAAACCACCTACGAGCTCTTTACGCCCAGTAATTCCGGACAACGCTCGCACCCTACGTATTACCGCGGCTGCTGGCACGTAGTTAGCCGGTGCTTCTTATCCAGGTACCGTCACCACCTTGCGATGGCTTCGTCCCTAGCGAAAGAGGTTTACAACCCGAAGGCCGTCATCCCTCACGCGGCGTCGCTGCATCAGGCTTGCGCCCATTGTGCAATATTCCCCACTGCTGCCTCCCGTAGGAGTCTGGGCCGTATCTCAGTCCCAATGTGGCCGTCCACCCTCTCAGGCCGGCTACCCGTCGCCGCCTTGGTAGGCCATTACCCCACCAACAAGCTGATAGGCCGCGGGCTCATCCCATACCGAAAAACATCTTTCCACCACACCACCAATCGATGCAGTCCTATCCGGTATTAGACCCAGTTTCCCAGGCTTATCCCGAAGTACAGGGCAGATCACCCACGTGTTACTCACCCGTTCGCCACTCGAGTACCCCTGCAAGCAGAGGCCTTTCCGTTCGACTTGCATGTGTTAAGCACGCCGCCAGCGTTCGTCCTGAGCCAGGATCAAACTCTCCTAAAAAGAATTTCAGAAAAACAACCAAAACCCCACCCACACCACCACCAGATGATGCGGCAAGAGCCTGATACCTGAAACAAACAAAAAA
>NZ_JAKGSI010000001.1 GCF_021568315.1 Corynebacterium uropygiale | reverse complement strand
GAGGCCAGCGAGGAGTCTGGCTCCGCCGACAGCGGTGACGCCACCGACGTCGCCATGCCGGAACTCGGCGAGTCCGTCACCGAAGGCACCATCACCCAGTGGCTCAAGGAAGTCGGCGACACCGTCGAGGTCGACGAGCCGCTGCTCGAAGTCTCCACCGACAAGGTCGACACCGAAATCCCCTCCCCCGTCGCCGGCACCCTCCTCGAGATCCTCGCCGAAGAAGACGACACCGTCGACGTCGGCGAAACCATCGCCCGCATCGGCTCCGGCTCCGCCCCCAAGGCCGAACCCAAGAAGGAGGAGCCGAAGAAGGAAGAGGAGCGCGAGGTTCCCTCCGAGGCCGCCATCCAGGAGGCCGAGTCTAAGGACCAGAACGACACCGTCGAAGAGGCCAGCGAGGAGTCTGGCTCCGCCGACAGCGGTGACGCCACCGACGTCGCCATGCCGGAACTCGGCGAGTCCGTCACCGAAGGCACCATCACCCAGTGGCTCAAGGAAGTCGGCGACACCGTCGAGGTCGACGAGCCGCTGCTCGAAGTCTCCACCGACAAGGTCGACACCGAAATCCCCTCCCCCGTCGCCGGCACCCTCCTCGAGATCCTCGCCGAAGAAGACGACACCGTCGACGTCGGCGAAACCATCGCCCGCATCGGCTCCGGCTCCGCCCCCAAGAAGGCAGAACCCAAGAAGGACGAGCCGAAGGCCGAGGCTCCCAAGGAGGAGCCGAAGAAGGAAGAGCCGAAGGCAGAGCCTGCCAAGGCTGAGAAGAAGGACGAGCCCGCGCACTCGGCCACGACCGGCAAGATGCCCTACGTGACCCCGCTGGTGCGCAAGCTCGCCGAGAAGCACAACGTGGACCTCAGCACCATCGAGGGCACCGGCGTGGGCGGACGTATCCGTAAGCAGGACGTCCTCGCCGCGGCCAAGGGCGAGGCTCCGGCCGCCAAGGAAGAGGAGACGAAGGCTCCCGCCTCCGCTGCTTCCACCAAGTCTGTTGACCCGGAGAAGGCCAAGCTCCGCGGCACCACCCAGAAGGTGAACCGCATCCGCGAGATCACGGCGAAGAAGACCGTCGAGTCCCTCCAGACCTCCGCGCAGCTGACCCAGCTCCACGAGGTGGACATGACCCGGATCGCCGAACTGCGCAAGGCCAACAAGCCGGCCTTCAAGGAGAAGTACAGCGTGAACCTCACCTACCTGCCTTTCTTCGTGAAGGCAGCGGTTGAGGCGCTGGTCTCCCACCCGAACGTCAACGCGTCCTACAACGCGAAGACGAAGGAGATGACCTACCACGAGTCGGTGAACATCGCCATCGCGGTGGACACCCCCGCCGGCCTTCTCAGCCCGGTTATCCACGACGCGCAGGACAAGAGCCTGCCCGAGCTGGCCCAGGCCATCGTGGACCTCGCGGACCGCGCCCGCAACAACAAGCTGAAGCCGAACGACCTGGCTGGTGGCACCTTCACCATCACCAACATCGGCTCCGAGGGCGCGCTCTCTGATACCCCGATCCTCGTCCCGCCGCAGGCCGGGATCATGGGCACCGGCGCGATCGTCAAGCGCCCCGTCGTCGTCACCGACGATGGCATTGACTCCATCGCGATCCGCCAGATGGTCTACCTGCCGCTCACCTACGATCACCAGATCGTGGACGGCGCGGACGCTGGCCGGTTCATGACCACCATCAAGGACCGCCTGGAGACCGCGAACTTCGAGGGCGACCTCGACCTCTAAGTCCGACACCGACGTCATGACAGACGCCTGATATCGCCGGCACTCACCCTGCAGCGGGTGCGTGCCGGCGATATTTTTCACCGCAGTACCCCCATTCGTGAAAGCCCGTCCGCCGCCCCTCGGCAGTGGTGATCGCCACCATTAAAGTGGAGGCGGATTAGTCGACACAGCCCCCTAAGGAGCACCTACTTTCATGTCACTTGCCCCCATCCAGGATCCTGCGTCTTACCTCGCGCGGCATCTCGGACCCAATCGTGAAGAAGAAAAGACGATGCTCGCCGCCGTCGGGTATCCGGACCTGGACGCCCTCCTCGACGCCACGGTCCCCCATGGACTCCGCGCCAACGGGCAGCCCTCCCTCCCTGGTGCGCTCAGCGAAGCTGATGCCCAGCTGAAACTTCGCGCCTACGCGGAAAAGAACACCATCCTCAAGGCCTTCTACGGCCAGGGCTACCACGACACGGTGACCCCGCCGGTGATCCGCCGCGGCATCCTCGAAAACCCCGCCTGGTACACCGCCTACACGCCCTACCAGCCGGAAATCTCCCAGGGCCGCCTGGAGGCGCTCCTCAACTTCCAGACCATGGTGAGCGAGCTGACGGGCCTTCCCATCGCGAACGCCTCCCTCCTCGACGAGGCATCCGCCGCCGCGGAGGCCGTGGGTCTCATGTCCCGCGCGAAGAAGAAGGGGCGCCGCGTTCTTCTCGACGCCAGGCTGCACCCGCAGGTGCTCAACGTCGCCACCAAGCGGGCGAGCGCGCTGGGCCTCGAGGTCAGCACCGAGGATCTCTCCGCGGGGCTCGTCGGCGAGGACCTTGTGGGTGTGCTCCTCGCCCAGGTGGGAACCGAGGGCGAGCTCACC
Source organism: Corynebacterium uropygiale (assembly GCF_021568315.1). Taxonomy (GTDB): domain Bacteria; phylum Actinomycetota; class Actinomycetes; order Mycobacteriales; family Mycobacteriaceae; genus Corynebacterium; species Corynebacterium uropygiale. Next base: position 734,687 of record NZ_JAKGSI010000001.1, on the reverse strand, counting down.
GACCTCCGCCCGTACATCGACGCCGCCCATGACCGTGGTGGCCTCGCCGCCGTCGTCACAGACCTCATGGCTCTGCAGCTCATCGAGTCCCCCGGCACGCTGGGGGCGGACATCGCGGTGGGTTCCTCGCAGCGCTTCGGCGTTCCGCTCTTCTACGGGGGCCCGCACGCCGCGTTCATGGCCGTGACGGACAAGCTCAAGCGCCAGATGCCGGGCAGGATTGTCGGGGTGTCCGTCGACGCCGACGGAGCCCCCGCTTACCGGCTCGCTCTACAGACCCGTGAGCAGCACATTCGGCGGGAGCGGGCAACCTCCAATATTTGCACTGCCCAGGCGCTGCTTGCCGTGACGGCCTCCATGTATGCCGTCTATCACGGCCCGACGGGGCTCAAGGCGATTGCCTCGCGGATCCATCAGGCAGCAAGCGCCTTCGCCTCGGCGGTGAGCTCGCTGGATGGCGTCGAGCTCCTGCACGAGCACTTCTTCGACACGGTGAGCATCCGCGTCCCGGGTGAGGCGGAGACGATTCGCCGGCGCCTCGCGGAGGCCGGCTACCTCGTGCGCGTGCTCGACGGGGACTCCCTCTCGGTGTCCTTCGGCGAGTCCGCCACCCTCGGTGACGCCCACGTGCTCGCCGACGCCTGCCGCCCCGGCGCGCTCGCTCCCTTCGAGGAGAGTGTGGAGGAAGCGAAGGAGGCGCACGAGGAGCGCATCCCTGAGTCTCTGCGCCGGCAGAGCCCGACGCTCGAGCACCCGATCTTCTCCTCCATCCACTCCGAGACCCAGATGATGCGCTACATGCGGGTGCTCGCGGACAAGGATCTGGCACTGGATCGCACGATGATCCCGCTCGGCTCCTGCACGATGAAGCTCAACCCCACCGCCGGCATGGAGCCCATCAGCTGGCCGGGCTTTGCCGACATCCACCCCTACGCCCCCGATGAGTTCACGGAGGGGTGGCGCCAGCTCATCGAGGAGCTCGAAGGGTGGCTCGCCCAGATCACGGGCTATGCCAAGGTCTCCGTGCAGCCGAACTCCGGCGCGCAGGGAGAGCTCGCCGGGCTGCTCGCCATCCGCGCCTACCACGTCTCCCGGGGCGATACCCAGCGCGACATCTGCATCATCCCCCAGTCCGCCCACGGCACGAATGCGGCCTCCGCCGCGCTGGCGAACCTCCGGGTGGTCGTCGTCGCCACTGCGGAGGATGGCTCGATTGACCTGGAGGATCTGGAGGCCAAGCTGGAGAAGCATGGGGATCATGTCGCCGCGGCGATGATCACGTACCCCTCCACGCACGGCGTGTTTGAGGACACCGTGAGCACGGTGTGCCGGCGGATCCATGAGGTTGGCGGGCAGGTGTACATCGATGGGGCGAACCTCAACGCGTTGGCCGGTGTGGCCCGGCCCGGCGTCTTCGGTGGCGACGTCTCCCACCTCAACCTGCACAAGACCTTCACCATCCCGCACGGTGGCGGCGGGCCGGGCGTGGGCCCCGTGTGCGTGGCCGAGCACCTCATCCCCTTCCTCCCCGGCGACCCCAACGAGAAGGATTCCGGCGCCATCACGGCGGCGCGCTTCGGCAGTGCCGGCGTCCTGCCGATCACGTGGGCGTACCTCGCGATGATGGGTGCCGACGGCCTGGCCCAGGCCACCGCCCACGCGATCCTCGGGGCCAACTATGTGGCCGCGCGGCTCCACGAGGACTTCCCCGTCCTCTACACCGGGCAGGGCGGGCTCGTGGCCCATGAGTGCATTCTCGATCTGCGCGAGCTCACCAAGCAGTCCGGGGTCACGGCCGCGGATGTGGCCAAGCGCCTCATCGACTTTGGATTCCACGCGCCGACCCTCGCCTTCCCCGTCGCAGGCACGCTCATGGTGGAGCCCACCGAGTCCGAGGACCTCGCGGAGCTCGACCGCTTCATCGAGGCCATGCACACCATCCGCGGGGAGATCCAGGACATCATCGACGGCACGGTCGCCTACGAGGACTCCGTCATCCACCACGCGCCCTTCACCGCCGCCGCGGTGAGCGCCGACGAGTGGCCCTATTCCTTCAGCCGGACCCAGGCGGCCTGGCCCGTGAGCGGCCTGCGTCGGGCCAAGTACTTCCCCGCCGTCCGTCGTATCGACGAGGCCTATGGTGACCGCAACCTCGTCTGCTCCTGCCCACCGCCGGAGGCTTTTGACCTCGACGAGAGCCCAGAGCAGCACTAATCGAAAGGAGAACCATGAGCAAGACCACTGCCCTCTACCCGGAGCACGAGTCCCTCGGCGCCAGCTTCACCGACTTCGGCGGCTGGACCATGCCGCTGAAGTACAAGAACGAGCTGGAGGAGCACCGCGCCGTCCGCGGCGACGCCGGGCTCTTCGACCTCTCCCACATGGGTGAGCTGCGCGTGCGCGGCCCCGAAGCCGCCCGATTCCTCGACCGCGCCCTCATCTCCGCGCTCTCCTCCCTCGCGGTGGGCCGCGCGAAGTACTCCATGGCGCTCAACGACGAGGGCGGCATTATCGACGATCTCATCACCTACCGCCTGGGCGAGGAGGACTTCCTCGTCATCCCGAACGCCAGCAACAAGGACACCGTCCTAGAATCCTTCCGCCGGACGGCGGAGGGACTCGACGTCAGCATCGAGGACGCCACCGACACCACCACCCTCATCGCGGTGCAGGGTCCGCGCTCCGCCGCCCTCCTCACGAGCCTGCTCACCGAGGAGAGCGCCACCGCAGCCTCGGAGCTTCGCTACTACGCCTGGACGACGGTCACCTTCACCGATCCCGAGCTCACAGACATTCCCATCATCGCCGCCCGCACCGGCTACACCGGCGAAGACGGCTTCGAGCTCTACATTTCCGATAACCCAGAGGCCTCCCGCCGGGTGTGGACGCTCTGCCGCGAGGCAGGGGCAACCCCCTGCGGGCTCGCAGCGCGTGACTCCCTCCGGCTCGAAGCGGGAATGCCGCTCTATGGCCACGAGCTGAGCACCGAGCTCAGCCCCGCCGACGCCGGGCTGGCCGTGCTCATCGGGAAGAAGAAGGAGGAGGCCTTCGTCGGCAAGGAGGCGCTGGAGAAGAAGCCGGCCCCGAGCCGTGTTCTCGCTGGTCTTCGAGGCGAAGGACGCCGGGCCGCTCGCGAAGGCGCGGTGCTCTACACCGCCGATGGCCAGGAGGTTGGCCAGGTGACATCGGGGCAGCTCTCCCCCACTCTGGGGTATCCCGTCGCGCTGGCCTACCTGGAAAAGGAGTATTCCGACGTGGGAACTGAGCTCGAGGCCGATATTCGTGGTAAGCGTTACCCGTACGCGGTTTGCGCGACGCCCTTCTACCGCCGTGAAAAATAAGATCAGGAAGGTTTAAGATCATGGCTACTCTGCCCGAGAACTACTCGTATTCTGAGGATCACGAGTGGATCAACGCCCTCGCGGATGATGCAGCGGGCGCCACCGTCAAGGTCGGAATCACCTCCGTGGCGACGGAGCGCCTCGGCGAAGTGGTCTTTGCCGAGCTGCCCGAGGTGGGCGACGAGGTCACGGCCGGCGAACCGTGCGGCGAGGTGGAGTCCACGAAGTCCGTCTCGGACCTCTACTCCCCGGTGACCGGCACCGTCACCGCCGTCAACGACGCGGTCCACGATGACTACTCCGTCATCAACTCCGACCCCTACGAGGAGGGGTGGCTCTTCGAGGTTGAGGTCGACGAGCCCGGCCCGCTCATGGACGCCGATGACTACGCCGAGGCCAACGGCGTCGACTAGTCACACACCACCTGCCACCCGGGGAGCCAGCTCCCCGGGTGGTGGCGTACTGTGGTGCACACCATGACTGCACCGCGACAACCATTCTTCCCTGCAGATCGCTCCATCCGCGCCGACGCTGACGGGCTCCTCGACGTCCGCCGCCTCGGCGAGGTCGACTACCTCGAGGCCTGGGATCTCCAGGCGGAGCTCGCGGCCCAGCGGGCCCGCGGGGAGATTCCGGACACCGTCCTCCTCCTTCAGCACCCCAGCATCTACACCGCCGGGAAGCGCACCCAGCCCGAGGACCGACCCACGAACGGCCTGCCCGTCATCGACGTCGATCGCGGCGGCCGGATCACCTGGCACGGGCCCGGGCAGCTCGTGGCTTACCCCATCATCAAGCTGGCGGACCCGGTGGACGTCGTCGACTATGTCCGCCGCCTCGAGGAAGCACTCATCCACGTGTCCCGGGAGGTCGGGGTCACGCGCGCGGGGCGCATCGACGGGCGCTCGGGCGTGTGGGTTCCCGCCGAGGGAGAGCGCCCCGACCGAAAAATTGCCGCCATTGGTATCCGCATTACCCGCGGGGTCACCATGCACGGCATCGCCCTCAATTGCTGCAACACGCTGGAGTTTTATGATTACATCGTGCCCTGTGGCATCGACGACGCCGGCGTGAGCACCCTCAGCCAGGAACTCGCCCGGACCGTCACCGTGGAGGACATGGAAGAGCCCTTCCTCCACGCCCTCGAGGAGGTCCTCAGTGGCCGCATGACCGTGGCGGACCACACCTTCGGTTCCGCGCCCGATCCCTGCCGGGGACTGGGCCGATCCCGCCGGAGCTAGCCGTCGTCGGCACGCGGACCGCACCCCATCCCCACTCCCATCCATTCACCCGACCCTAGGTAGGCTGTCACACGTGACTACTGCACCGGAACGACGCAAGCAAGGACGCCGTCTGCTGCGCATCGAGGCGCGCAACTCTCAAACCCCCATCGAGAGCAAACCGCGGTGGATCAAGACTGCCGTGCGCACTGGCCCGGAGTATCGGGACATGAAGAATCGTGTCTCCGGCGCCTCCCTTCACACGGTGTGCCAGGAGGCCGGCTGCCCCAACATTCACGAGTGCTGGGAGTCCCGCGAGGCGACCTTCCTCATCGGTGGCGCGAACTGCTCCCGCCGGTGTGACTTCTGCCAGATCAACTCCGCGCGCCCCGAGCCGCTCGACCGGGAGGAGCCGCGCCGCGTGGCGGAGAGCGTTCGCGAGATGGGCCTCAACTACTCCACCATCACCGGCGTGACCCGCGACGACCTCGAGGACGAGGGCGCCTGGCTCTACGCGGAAGTGGTCCGCCAGATCCACGAGCTCAACCCGCATACGGGCGTCGAGAACCTCGTTCCGGACTTCTCCGGCAAGCCCGACCTCCTGCAGGAGGTCTTCGAGTCCGAGCCGGAGGTCTTCGCCCACAACCTTGAGACGGTGCCGCGCATCTTCCGCCGGATTCGGCCGGCGTTCCGCTATGAGCGCTCCCTCGACGTCATCCGGCAGGCGCGCGACTACGGGCTCATCACCAAGTCCAACCTCATCCTCGGGATGGGCGAAACCCCGGAGGAAATCCGCTCCGCCCTCGACGATCTTCACGACGCCGGCTGCGACATCATCACCATCACGCAGTACCTGCGCCCCGGCCCCCTCTACCACCCGATCGACCGCTGGGTGAAGCCGGAGGAGTTCATCGAGCACCGCGACTACGCCAAGGAGATCGGCTTCGCGGCGGTCATGTCCGGGCCTCTGGTCCGCTCCTCCTACCGGGCCGGCCGCCTCTATGCCGAGGCCATGGCATTCCACGGTCGCCCGCTGCCGGAGAACCTCAAGCACTTGGAGGAGACCTCCCAGCAGGGGACGACGGCGCAGGAGGCCTCCACCCTCCTGGACAAGTACGGCCCCTCCGCCGATACGCCCGTTGGACCCGCCGGCCGTGGGGCTGTTCGTCCCTAAAAAACCTCATCACTTATTCTTAGGATCATGGCAGACGCGAAGAAGGCAAAGGCGGCTGAGAAGGCCGCTCGTCAAGAGGAGCGCGCCGCCAAGCGCGCGAAGCGGAAGCAGACCCGCTCGCAACTGTGGCAGGCGTTCAAGCTCCAAAAGGAGCACGATAAGGCGCTCATCCCCCTCATGCTGCTCTCCGTCGTGAGTGTGGCACTGATCTTCTTCATCATTGGTTCCTTCTGGGGTGGCCAGTGGTGGATGCTCATCATGGGCATTGCGCTCGGTGTTCTCCTGGCGATGTTCATCTTCACCCGCCGCCTCGAGAACTCGATGTACGAGCGGGTGGGCAACGAGCCCGGCGCCGCCGCCTGGCGCCTCGAGAACCTGCGTAACAGCATGGGCGTGGTCTGGCGCACCAAGACGGGCGTCGCCGCCACCACCCACATGGATGCCGTGCACCGGGTGATCGGTATCCCCGGCATCGTCCTCGTGGGCGAGGGCTCCCCGCACCGCCTCAAGCCGCTCATGCGCCAGCAGCACAAGCGCCTCAACCGGCTCCTCGCGGATGTTCCGATCCACGAGATTTACGTCGGTGACGGCGAAGGCCAGGTGCCCGTGAAGAAGCTCCAGACCGCGCTGGTGAAGTTGCCCCGCGTCTACCGCAAGGACGATGTGTACAGCATCGCCGCCAAGGTGGAGGCCATGGACGGCGTGGGTGCGAGCCCCACGAGCCCGGCCGGCCTGCCCAAGGGACCGCTCCCCAAGGGCGCCAAGATGTCCGGGATGAACCGCCGCGCGCGCCGGATGAATCAGCGCCGAGGAGGCCACTCCTAAGGCCCCGCGTTCTGCAGCCCGTACCCCCCTAAAAGGCGTGGGTACGGGCTTTTTTCGAACCTTCTTTGTGGAATTGAGGACGGGGAAAAATTTCAGCACAATAAAGTGTGTGCACGTCCTCATTAACAATGAATTGCTCGCCCTCGCCGCGGTCATGGCGGTGGGGCTTCTTCTTGGCCGGATAAAGATCTTCGGCCTTCGTCTTGGGGCGGCCGCAGTTCTCTTCGTGGGCCTCGGGCTCTCCACGATCGAACCGCAGATTTCCATCCCGCCCATCGTCTACGTCATCGGCCTTGCCCTCTTCGTCTACGCGATTGGCCTCGCTAGCGGGCCGGCGTTCTTCACCTCGCTGAAGTCCAGCGGCCTGAGGAACAACGCCCTCGCGCTCTCGGTCATTTTCCTCACCGCAGCCGCGACGTTTGGCCTGGTCAAACTCTTCGATCTCGACGCCGCCGCCGGCGCCGGCGCCTTCACAGGCGCCACCACCAACACCCCCGCGATGGCCGCCATCGTCGATACCCTCCCCTCCCTCATCAAGGACTCCGAGCAGCTCACGCTCGTCTCCGAGGTGCCGGTCATCGCCTATTCGCTGGCCTACCCGCTGGGTGTCTTCGTGGTCATCCTCGTCATCGCGGCGGGGGCCAAGATCTTCAAGGTCGATCACCGCAAGGAGGCACAGGAGGCCGGCGTCGCGGAGCAAACGCTCTACAGCCATCTCCTCAAGATCACGCATCCCACGCCCCCGTCGGTCTTTGACATCCCGAAGGTCCTCGGCGTGGAGGTCATCATCTCCCGTATCGAGCGCAACGGGGTCCAGTTTGTACCCGGGGCTGGGGAGCGCCTCGACGTCGGTGACATCGTCACCATCGTGGGCCCCCAGGCCGACCTCCAGGCCGCGGAGCAGGAGCTCGGCATCATTGTCGACGGCAACCCCTACCACGATGGGTCCCTGGATTATCGGCGCATCTTCGTCTCCTCCCCCGAGGTCGTGGGGATCCCCCTCCAGGTTCTCAGCCGGATGAAGCCGGGGATGCTCATCACCCGTGTCCGCCGCGGGGATGATGACCTCGTGGCGAGCTCGGACATGACCCTTCAGCTTGGGGACCGGGTCCGCGTCGTCGCGGAGCACAACCAGATCAAGGAAATCACGAAGTTCTTCGGTGACTCCTACAAGCGGCTCTCGGACGTCAACCTGCTTCCCCTCGTGCTTGGTTTGGTGCTGGGCATCATGCTCGGCATGATCGCTATCCCCCTTCCGGGTGGGGCCGCGCTGAAGCTTGGCAACGCAGGCGGCCCTCTCGTTGTGGGGTTGATCCTCGGCGCCCTCACCCGGACGGGCAAGTTTGTCTGGCAGATCCCCTATGGCGCGAGCCTCACAATCCAACAGCTCGGCATGACGCTCTTCCTCGCCGCCATTGGTACGACGGCCGGCGCCGGATTCCGCCAGGCCCTCTCCGACTCCTCCTCGCTCTCCATCATCGCGGTGGGCGCGATCATCACGCTGCTTGTCTCCGTGCTCACGGTGCTCATCGGGCACCGCGTGCTCAAGATCCCCTATGGGGAGGTGGCCGGCATCCTCGCCGGAACGCAAACCCAGCCGGCGGTACTCAGCTACGTGGCCGATGCCGCGCGTAATGAGCTGCCGGCGCGCGGGTACACGTCGGTCTATCCGATCTCGATGATCGGCAAGATCATCGCGGCGCAGATCCTCGTATTCCTCCTCTTCTAGCCGGTGGTCTCGGCGCTTCGACCCCGTCGACCCAGACCCCGGCGTCCTTAGCACACACAACACCCCGCGACGCACATGCTTCGCGGGGTGTGTTCGTGTTGTGGTCTGGGTGGGCCGAGTCGACGCCCGGCCGGCCTAGCCCAGGATGACGCTGGTTCCGGTGGCGCGGTCGTGGAGGCCGCGGCCGTCGGAATCCATGATGACCGGCGGGAAGAGGAGGGCGGTAAAGACGGAGCGCAGGAGCGCTCGAACGAATCCGACGCGGGTGCCCGGCACGTCGGTGCGCGCGATGCCCATCTTGAAGAGGGCCTGGCCGGGGGTGCGGGCAAAGAGCCAGCCCGTGATGGTGCCGAGGATCGGGAAGAGTAGCCAGGTGGTGGTGGCGATGTCCCCGAACATGTGGGTCATCCGGGTGATGAGGAAGGCGATGGCCCAGCAAATCCACCAATCCACCAGCATGCCTCCCACGCGGCGCATGACCGAGGCCAGGGAGCCCGGCCCGCTCTTGGGGAGCCCGAGCTTCTCGCCGGGCCAGCGGCCGGGAGCATCAGGATCGTCTCGCTCACCGGGAATCTGCGGCCCTTCGATCCAACTGCGCTTGGGTTGTGCCATATCCTGCCCATCTCATCTGCGATGACGTCGGTGGAGGCATCTGAAATCACTCAGACACCAAATATTGATAGAACGATAGAAAAAGGGTTACACTAGGAACCGTACTTCATACTACTCGCCCGTTTAGGAGAGATCATGGCCTTTAGCAGCGCCGAAGATGTACTTCAGTTCATCAAGGATGAAGACGTCGAGTTCGTCGACGTTCGTTTCACCGACGTCCCCGGCATCGAGCAGCACTTCTCTATTCCTGCTTCCTCCCTCGACGAGGACACCCTGGAAGAAGGCCTCGCGTTCGACGGCTCTTCGGTGCGCGGATTCACCACCATTGATGAATCCGACATGAACCTTCTTCCCGACCTGGCCACGGCCCGTCTGGATCCCTTCCGCAAGGCGAAGACCTTGAACATCAAGTTCTTCGTTCATGATCCGTTCACCCGTGAGCCCTTCTCCCGCGACCCGCGCAACGTCGCCCGCAAGGCCGAGGAGTACCTCGCCTCCACTGGGATCGCCGACACCTGCTTCTTTGGCCCGGAGGCGGAGTTCTACCTCTTCGATTCCGTCCGCTACTCCGCCGACATTAACGAGGGCTTCTACCACGTCGACTCCGACGAGGGCTGGTGGAACCGCGGCAAGGAGACCACCGTCGACGGCTCCCCCAACCTGGGGTACAAGACCCGCCTCAAGGGCGGCTACTTCCCGGTCCCGCCCTATGACAAGACGATGAACCTGCGCGATGACATGGCGCGCAACCTCGCCAACGCTGGCTTCGACATCGAGCGCTTCCACCACGAGGTGGGCACCGGCGGCCAGCAGGAGATCAACTACAAGTTCAACACGCTGCTCCACGCCGCGGATGATCTCCAGTCCTTCAAGTACATCATCAAGAACACTGCCGCCCAGGCCGGCAAGGTCGCGACCTTCATGCCGAAGCCGCTGGCCGGCGACAACGGCTCCGGCATGCACGCCCACATGTCCCTCTGGAAGGACGGGCAGCCCCTCTTCCACGATGAGGCCGGCTACGGCGGACTCTCCGACCTGGCCCGCTACTTCATCGGCGGCCTCCTCGAGCACGCGGGCGCGGTCCTGGCGTTCACCAACCCGACCCTGAACTCCTACCACCGCCTGGTCCCGGGCTTCGAGGCCCCGATCAACCTCGTCTACTCGCAGCGCAACCGCTCCGCCGCGGTCCGCATCCCGATCACGGGCTCCAACCCGAAGGCCAAGCGCATCGAGTTCCGCGCCCCGGACCCCTCGGGCAACCCCTACCTCGGCTTCGCCGCCATGATGATGGCTGGCCTCGACGGCATCAAGAACCGCATCGAGCCGCACGCCCCGGTGGACAAGGACCTCTACGAGCTTCCGCCGGAGGAGGCCAAGTCGATCCCGCAGGCCCCCACCACCCTGGAGGCCTCCCTCGACGCCCTGGCCAAGGACAACGAGTTCCTCACCGAAGGCGACGTCTTCACCGAGGACCTCATCGACACCTACGTCCAGCTCAAGTGGGATAACGAGATCATGCCGAACCGCCTGCGCCCGACCCCGCAGGAGTTCGAGATGTACTTCGACTGCTAATTCCCGCGACTCGGTAGAGATCACACCCCGCCTGGTGTTTGCGCCAGTGCGGGGTGTCGTGGTGTTCGCAGCCGTGTTCGCGGCCGCGGGCTGTGCTGGGATCAAGGTCCACCCTGCCCGCTAACCGGCCCATCTCCGAACACTCGCCCGTCACAACCGCCTTCGCCGAGGCGGTGGAGAAAGTCAACGAGATCCTCAGCGCCGCCGGTATCAGCGCATCCGATGAAGCCCAAAAGAGCGCCATCCGCGCCTGCTACGGCAAGCTCATCGAAGACAAACGGATCCAAGACATCGCCAGTGAAAACGACGCACACCAACTGGCAGCCGCATCAGCTTTCCAGCAAAAGGGCCTCCTGGCCTTGCTGGGATCCGCGCAAGAGTCCCAAGAGGTCTACACCGCCTTGTCCTCGGACATGGACAACGTCGACACCGTGCTCCAAGCTCTGGCTGCCCTGCTGGTTGCTGCGTCCAATGACGCACGCGTGAAAAAGGAGCTGGAAAGCTAACGATCCCACGGACAACACGGACACCGCAGCCCACCCCACCCCCGCCTCTCACACTAGTGGGCGGGGGTTTCGAAATCCTTTCGGTATCCTGCAGCCATGACTTCCTCCACCATGACACCCCTCGTCACCGTCTCCTGGCTGCACGACCACCTCCACGACGACAACCTCATCATCCTCGACGCCAGCATCGGCGATTTCCGACATGCTTCAGAGAAAATTCCCGGCGCACTCGCCATGGACATCGACGGCGAGTTCTCCGACCACTCCACCGACGTCCCCCACACCATGATCTCCGCGGAGGCCTTCCAAGAACTCGCCCGCGCCCTCGGCGTCACGGATGATTCCACCATCGTCATCTACGACACCCAAGGAATGTTCTCCGCCGCGCGGGGATGGTGGATGTGGAAGTCCATGGGGTGCACCACCGTCGCCGTCCTCGACGGCGGCTTCCCCACCTGGAAGGCCGCCGGCCTACCGACCACCAGCGGCGCTCCCCGCACCGAGCGGGAAGACGGCACCCCCGAGGGCACCTTCCACGCCCAGTACCACCCGGAGTTCTTCGTCTCCGCCCAGGACGTCCTAGCGGCGCTTAAGGACGACCACACCGTGGTCCTCGACGCCCGCTCCGCCGGCCGCTTCGCCGGCACCGATCCCGAACCTCGCGAGGGACTACGCTCAGGACACATGTCAGGGGCCGTGAACCTCCCGTTCACAGAGGTTCAGCAGGACGGCATCATGCTATCCCCCGATCAGCTCTCCGCACTGTTTGATGAGAAAGCCGACGGTGCGCCACGCACCATCACCAGCTGTGGCTCCGGAGTCACGGCGTGTGTACTCGCACTGGCGGCCACACTCGCTGGCCGAGAAGATATCGCGGTGTACGACGGCTCCTGGAGCGAGTGGGGGCGCCCCGGCGAACTACCAGTGGTGCAGTAGTTTGCATCCAGCCCAGCTGTTGGATACCTCATAAAGGTGTGGACATGAGGAAGAGACAACAGGATGTACTCGCATTCATTCGCAGCAACACCGAGGTCAGCGTTGCCGAGCTGGGCCCACAATTCGGGGTGTCCATGGAGACGATCCGTCGCGACCTGCGTGTTCTTGAAGAGCGCGGCGACATTGAACGCACTTATGGCCGCGTGCGGGCCGTCGGATCCTCCCTGTTCGAGATCCCTCACACCCTCCGCCAAGACCGCAACATCGGAGAAAAGAGGCGGATCGCGACGGCGGCCCTTGATGCTCTTGACGATGCCTCCACCATCTTCATCGACGAGGGACACCTGCCCTATTTGCTGGCCCTCGCTTTACCACGGGAACGCGAACTAACAGCCGTCACCTCCTCCCTGCCCACAGCCCAGGCACTGGCTACCCTGCCGAAGGTGACGTCCATTGTGCTAGGCGGGGTTGTCCGCGGGATCTCTTTTGGGGTGATCGACCACTGGGCAGTCACCATGTTAGAGAGCATGAACATTGACGTCGCGTTCATCGGGGCCAATGGAATCGACAGCGATGGCTGGCTGTCCACACCAAATCCACAAGTTGCCAGCGTGAAGAAGAAAGCGATCGAACAAGCCCGACGGCGGGTTTTCATTGGCGATCACTCGAAATTTGATGCCCGATCTTTCGTCCGCTTCGCGCATATCTCGAGCTTCCACCGCATCATTACTGGCGCTGAGCTGCGGGAATCTACTGCTCGCCGGTATAGTCGCTGGGACGTACCCCTCCACCGGGTAGAGCAATAGCCGCTCTCTGCTGCCTTACTCCAGCTCTGGCCCCACGTCCACAACAGTCACTAACCGGTCACAACCGGGCAGATAATAGTCATGCTGCTATCTAGGACACAGAGTCATAATCACAGTGTCCGCTTTCATAGAGTGCTCAGGAGCGCAGCATGACCTCACACACTCTTTCCGAGTTCGCACAGAAGACCCGGTTCCCTCTCGAGGCTGGCGTCGGGTTGTTCTTTGTGGTGCTCTTCGTCATTGGCGACGGCATCGAAGCTGTCTGGATCACCGACTTCTTCCACACTGAAGTTGGCTTTAGCGTCGGACAGTCTTCAGCCATTTACACCTGTTATGGCATCATCGTAGCGTTTGCAGCTTTTCTCTCGGGAGCCCTCTGTGACGCTATCAGCCCCCGGCGCGTTATGTTCATGGGGCTCGCATCCTTCCTGATTTTTGACGCCCTCTTTATCGTCGTCGGTATCCCCTCCGGAAACATCGTCCTCTTGATGATCCTTTATGGCATGCGCGGTTTCGGCTACCCGATGCTCGCCTACGGATTTCTCACCTGGATGATGCTTATTACGCCAAAGGCGCGCCAGTCCTCCGCATCCGGGTGGTTCTGGTTTGCGTTCTCCCTGGGTATGCAAACCATCGGTGCTTGGCTTTCTTCCATATTGCTTCCAGGGTTTGGTGCCATCATGACGCTGTGGTTCGGTTTTGGACTTGCGGTTATCGGTGGCATAGGAACTATGTGGTTCTTGAGGCATCAGCCCTCCTCCTACCAGAGCAAGGGCGTTCACGTCGTCAGCGCGCTGAGCTCCGCTGTATCTATTGTGTGGCGGCGTCCGAAGGTCGGCATTGGCGGCATCATTAAGATTATTAACCTCTCCGGTCAATACGGACTTCAGGCCTATTATCTGGTCTATATCCAACGGGTCCACCACATGCCAGAAGGAACCGCGATCACCCAATTCACTATCTTCGGCGTGGCCTGCATTATCGGTGACGTCGTGTGGGGCATCGTGGGCGATCGCTTCGGGTGGCAGCGCACCCTGCAGCGCGCCGCTACCCCACTGTGCGCCATCGCTTTGGTGTACCTCTACCTGATTCCCCACTGGGCGGGGCCGAATGCCTTCCTCGTGGCACTCGGCATGATCACTATGGGTATTGGGCTCTCCGCTCACGTCCCCACGACCCCCTTGGTCATGGCTCACTCCGACACCGAGTCCGCTAATGCCCTGTCGATTCTCAATCTCGGTGCAGGCCTCGGTGCTTTTGTCGGCCCCGCCATTGTCACCGTCCTTGTTGACCGCGCGGGCTATGGCGCCGTTGCTTATTCTCTCGCCGCGCTCTATGTCTTGTCATTCTTTCTGCTCTTCTTTGTGAAGCACCCAGCAGACCCCTACTACCAGAAAACCAATACGGAAAGGACTTCTCATGTCTAAGAATATTGTTCATTTCGGTGTCGGGAATTTCCATCGTGCTCACCAGGCCGTCTATCTACAAGACCTTCACGACAAGGGTGAAGCCCAGGAGTGGCGCATCATTGGTGTCGGTGTGCTCGATCACGACCGCGCAATGAAAGATGCCTTAGCGGCACATGGTTACCGCTACTCCCTTGTTCTCAAGGCGCCCTCTGGAGAATGGACGCGCCGGGAAATCCGCAGTATCACCGATATGCTCGTCGCCCCTGATGAACCACAAGCAGTCCGCGACCTCCTGGCCTCCCCCGAGACTGCTCTCGTCACCCTCACCATTACCGAAGGCGGCTACAACATCAACGATGAGACGGGTGAGTTCCGTCGTCATTCCCCCGCAGCCATGAGGGATGCCGAGGACCCCGAGCACCCCACCACCGTCTTCGGGTACATCGTTCAGGCTCTCCGCCGGCGTCGCACCACTGGCTTGCCACCTTTTACCGTGTTGTCCTGCGACAATCTCCCCGGCAATGGAGCTATTGTGCGTTCGGCGGTCCTCGCGCAGGCTGAAATGAGTGACCCCGAGCTGGCCGAGTGGATCGCCAACCACGTTGCGTTTCCGAACTCCATGGTGGACCGGATTACCCCAGTCACAACCTCCCAGGTGAGGGAGGAAATCACTACCCGCTACGGCATCGAGGAGCAGTGGCCTGTCAGCGCCGAACCTTTCTGTCAATGGGTCATCGAGGACAATTTCTGCCATGAGCGGCCGGCTTTCGAGCATGTCGGCGCAGATCTGGTCAAGGATGTTCAGCCTTATGAGCTCATGAAGCTGCGTCTGCTTAACGCCTCCCACCAGATCCTTGCTCACCTTGGCCGCCCCCTCGGGCTCACCTTTGCTCACGAGGCTGCCACCGATCCCGATATCGTCGCTTTCACCCGCCTCTATCTGAAACGTGAGGCCTGCCCCACCTTAGCCACCCTTCCAGGATGTGACGTTGAGGCATACATCGACACTCTCTTTGAACGCTTTGCCAATGCCGCCATCGCCGATACATTGGCCCGCCTTGCTCAGGATGCCTCGGATCGTATGCCGAAGTTCATACTCGGCACCATTCGGGACAACATTGACGCTGGGCGCGCTATTGACCTTGGTGCCGGCGTCTGCGCAGCGTGGGCATACGGATGCCGGGGGATGACAGAGAATGGAGAGGAACTCCCCGTCGAGGACTCCCATGCCGAAGAACTGGTATCAGCCGCGAAAGCCGCCGACCATGGAGAAACTCTCGCGTTCGCGCACATCAGCTCGGTTTTCGGTGATCTAGCCGTTGACCCAGCATTCAGCGCGGCCTATACCGACGCCTACGAGAGCCTACAGACCCTCGGCATGCGCGCCTGGATCCGCAGCTTCAGCGAGGCCGTTTCCCGCCCCTCCGCATAGCCTCGGCGCCAGCCATGGCCGGCGCCTGGGACTCAGCGGCTACAAATCCGCTCCCCCACCGCGCGGAAAACGTCGATGTTGAAGCGGAATGCCTCAGCTGCGGCGGACAGCATGCGCTCCCGCTCCTCCTGGGTGAGCTTCAGCGAGTCGAGCGCCTCCCGGTAACGATCCCGGTAGGGCTTGATGGCACCGATGTCGGAGAAGTCGTAGAACGTCAGGGCCGAGCGGGGCACCCCGTAGAGTTGTTCCATCTTGCGGGCAATGACCTGCCCGCCCGCAAGGTCCCCCAGGTAGCGCACATAGTGGTGGGCGATAATACTCGCCGCATCCGCCTCATTGGCGGCCTTGTCCACCGTCAGGATGTACCGCAGCGTCGCGGCACACGGGGCAACATCAGCCTCCGCCCCGAGCGCCGCGAGGTCGGCACGCAACCGCTGCACGCGGCTCAGCGCCGGATCCCCGATGGCTGCCACTCGCGGGTCATCGCTGAGAAGCTCCACGGCCCTCTCCAGGGTCGTGTACACGTGGAGCATCTGCTGCTGGAGCACGATGATCGCGTCGGCGTCTTAATCCCCGGCGAGGAGCTGATTCATAAAGGAAGAATGCTCGGCCTCGCGGTGGGCGTTGGCCGTCTCCTCGCGGAGGGCAACGGATAACGGACGGCAGCTAATGCTCATGGGGTACTCCCTCTCCTTTAATCACGGGCTTCTACCCCGCAATGTAGTGCAGCCTTACCTGAGAGGGAAGAGGTATGGCAAAAAATCAATCCTTTGGATGAGTCGATCTCTTGTGGTAGCCCATGCGCGGCCGGTAACCCGCGGGACGCTTCATCTGCGCAACAGCGTCAGCAATGATGAGCCGGAAGCGCGGCTTCATCGGCGGCAGCTGCGAAATAGTGAACCAGCCGACGTCGATGTTCTCGTCGTCGTTGACGCGGGGGCGGGCGTCGCCGATCTGGCTCAGCCGCATGGAGGTGTCCAGGAAATACGCCTGGTCACCATTAGGGAAGGTCACCGGCCCCACCTGCCCAACACCGAGCAGCGCCTCCACGCGGGCATCGATCCCCGCCTCCTCCCAGACCTCGCGCACGGCGGTGTCGTCGGGCTCGTCCCCCGGCTCGATGATCCCCGTGATCGGAGTCCACTCCTCCGAGTCCTTCCTCTTCACGAGGAGCACGTCGGGAACTTCCCACACCGCAGCGCCCGGCGGCACATCGCGGACCACAACGGCCGTCACCCCACCCATGTAGAGCGGATCATGCCCCACCTTTTCCCGAAGGGCGAGCACGAACTCCGGCGTCGTCATGAGGCATCCTCGCCCTCGGACTCCGGGGAGAGCGACGCCGCCTCCTCAGCCTCCTTCTTCGCTGCGACCTGAGCGGCAGCTTCACGACGGATAGCTGCTGCAAAAGCTGCCGGATCAAACTCCTCCCCATTCTGGTAGGGAGAGAACGTTTCCTGCGCCATGATGTGATCTCCTCTCGTGGCGTGTCGGGACAGGAGCCTGCGGCACCGATGCCGATGGCCAGGCTGCCTAGCGCACCTCGGTCTGCTCGATACACTCCCGAATGTAGGACTTGACGGTGTCAGCGTCATTCGGCAGATCCTTGACCTTGCGCGGCGCGTCGAGGATCCCGGCGAAGCGCTCGGGAACGTGCGGTTCAGTGCCGGTGGCCTCCTTGATCGTCTCCGCGAACTTCACGGGCAGCGCGGTCTCCAGGCACACGATCGGAGAATCGATCTCCGCGGACCAGGTGCGAGCGGCCATGATGCCATCCGCGGTATGCGGATCCACAAGAACGCCGTAGCGTTCCCGAATGTCGCGGATGGTCGCCAGGCGATCCTCGTGGGTCGAGCGCGCCGAGAGGAAACCCCAGTGCTCGGCAATCTCCGGGAAGACGGGATCCTCCGCAAGGCTAAAGCCGCCCTGCGGCACCTGCGTGCCGAAGAGGTCGCGGGTCCGGTCGGCATCGCGGCCCAGCACGTCGAAAATGAAGCGCTCAAAGTTGGAGGCCCGAGAAATGTCCATGGAGGGGCTGGACGTTGCCTGGGTTTCCGCCGCGGAGCGCGGCCGATAGTGACCGGTGCGGAAGAACTCATCAAGGACGTCGTTTTCGTTGGTCGCGACGATTAGCCGATCGATGGGAACACCCATGCAGCGGGCAATGTGCCCAGCGCAGATGTCGCCAAAGTTGCCCGTAGGGACGGAGAAACTCACCTTCTCCTCGTTGGAGCGGCTCACCCGCAGCCAGCAGGCGACGTAGTAGACGACCTGGGCGAGCAGTCGGGCCCAGTTGATCGAATTCACCGCGCCGATACGATACTCGCGCTTGAAGTCGGCGTCCGCGGAGACTGCCTTGACTACATCCTGGCAGTCGTCGAAGACACCGTCGAGGGCGATGTTGTAGATGTGTGCATCATCGAGACCGAACATCTGCGCCTGCTGGAAGGGGGTCATGCGCCCCGCGGGGGTGAGCATGAACACGCGGATACCCCGGCGCCCGCGCATCGCGTATTCCGCGGAAGACCCCGTGTCCCCGCTCGTCGCGCCGAGGATATTCATGGTTTCCCCGCGGCGGTCGAGCTCATACTCGAAGAGCTGGCCAAGCAACTGCATGGCCATATCTTTGAACGCGGCCGTCGGCCCCTCCGACAGGTGCCCGATAAAAAGGCCCTCCCCAAGCTCCGTCACGGGGACGATTGCCGGATCAGCAAACGTGGGGGTGCGATACGCCCTCGCGGTGATCGCGCGGAGATCCTCGGCCGGGATGTCGTCAATAAAAAGGCGGAGAATCTCTGCCGCTAGAGCGTGATATCCGCCCTCGTGCAGAATTCCACGCCATTCCTCCAACGTGGCGGATGTAACGTGTGGATAGTTTTCAGGAAGATAGAGTCCGCCATCCGGCGCAAGGCCGCCGAGAAGGATATCTGTAAAGGCCATGGGGGTTGCGGACGCGTCACGAGTCGAAAAATACTGCACGGGTCCAGATTACAAGTTGGGACGCGCATCACCGCATTGCGCTCTCCTCGCGGCGCCGGCAGACCCGAATAAGGGCGGGTACATTTGGGGCGTTTCCTTCAGCAAATTAAGCTTTTTCACATGAGATCCACGCCACCATCCCGGAACAACTCGCCTCACCCACAGGATGTTGTCACCACCCGAGCGTTGATCGTCTGGTCTGCCGCAGCGATTCTCTACATGATCGCCATCACCGGCCGGACCAGCTTCGGAGTCGCCGGGCACGACGCGATCCTCCGCTTCCAGGTCGATGCCTCACGCATCGCCGTGTTCACGGCCGTGCAGCTGGGCGTCTACGCCTTCGCGCAGATCCCGATGGGCATGCTCATCGACCGCTTCGGGCCGCGCAAGCTCCTCCTCATCGGCGCGGTCATTATGGGCGTGGGTCAGATCCTCCTGGGGCTCACCACGTCGTATGGGGTCGCGATTGGCGCGCGCGTCCTCATCGGGGCGGGGGATGCGACGGCATTCCTCGCCGTCATGCGCCTTCTCCCCTATTGGTTCCCGCTGAAAAAGACCCCCATCTTCACTCAGCTGTCTGCGTCGATTGGGCAGATGGGCCAGTTCATCTCCGCCGTGCCCTTCCTCGCCCTCCTTCAGGGTGCGGGCTGGACGTGGGCTTTCGTGAGCCTCGGGGCTGTGGGCATTCTCATCGCCATCGCGGCGGCGGTGCTCGTGGCCGATAGCCCCGAGTACGTGCCCAGCTCCCAGCGCAATGCCAAGGCGAAGCTGCGCACGCGGATTCTCCAGCCGATCCTCCACCCGACGACGATCCACCTCCCCCACCTCCACTGGGGCCGCAGGATTCGTCTCCGCATGGGGCTTCGCACCCAGATCCGCAAGGTGGGCTCCCAGGCGGTGTGCTGGCAGGCCTTCTTCACCCACGGCACCGCCATGCTTCCCCAGCTCATCTTCACCATGCTGTGGGGTGTGCCCCTCATGACGATGGGCATGGGGCTGAGCACCGCGCAGGTCGGGCTGCTGCTCACGGTGAACACGGTGAGCTCCGTGGTCTGCGGTCCCCTCATGGGCATCATCTCCGCCCGGTTGGGGCAGAAGCGTGACCTCGCGGGCGTTGTCATCGTCGTCTTCCTCGCCGCGGCCTGGGTGATCTTCTTCCTCCCCAGCCAGCCGCGCGGATTCCTCGCCGCCCTCGTGATCAACGTCGTGACCGCCGGCTGCGCGCCGATCTCCAACTACGGTTTCGACTACGTCCGGGAGGACCTCCAGCCGGCCATCGTCGCCACGGGAACCGGCCTGGGCAACATGGGCGGCTTCCTCGCCGGAATGGTGACGGCGCAGCTCATGGGCTTCCTGCTCGACTTCTCCTCCGAGACCACCGAGTACCAGTGGGGAGACTTCCGCATCGCGTGGCTGGGTGTGCTCGGCATGTGGGGGCTGGGCATGGTGGGCCTCTTCTTCGCCCGACGCAGGCGCCTCGCCACCGCGCGCCCTGCCGTTCGCTACGTCGAGCAGAGCGAGGAGGACTAGAAGCCCCCGGTGCCCCAGTACCCCCGGTGCCCCCAGTACCCCCGGTGCCACCAACGAGGAAGCGAATGGTCCCCTCGGGATCGCCGATGAATTCCGCCATCGCGCGGAAGCACTCGGTGCGCTGCCAGGATGTCCGGTGGAGGCCCTCATCATTGCACTCCCATACGGCGGCCCCGGGGATGCCGGCCAGAATGGGCGAATGGGTGACAATGAAGAATTGTGATCCCCGGCGCGCGGCCTCGGTGATCGTCGCGAGCAAGGCCATCTGGCGCGTGGGGGATACGCCGGCCTCGGGCTCGTCGAGAATAATGATGCCCCCGCCGAGGGAGAATTCATCGATGATCTCGAAGACCCCCTCCCCATGCGAGTGGCGCGACGGGATGGCCTCGCCGACATACGCCTCGTGTGACTCCGCCCGCAGGTACACGCCATTGCGCGGAGTGCGATGCATCCGCACTCGGCAATGCCCACCCAGGCCTGCGGAATCCTTGACGGAACGCTTGCGAACCTCCATGGAGTCCTCGCTGCGCACGCCGCCGGTGGCGCTGAAGCGCAGGGCGCTGGCGAGGGCCTCGAGCACCGTGGACTTCCCCGTCCCGTTCTCGCCGGTCAGGATGGTCACCGCCCCCTCGATGTGCCAGGGCTCCACCATGAGCTGCCGGATCACGGGCAGCCGCAGCGCATAGCCCTGGGGGACGGGCCGCTCGGGGTGAAGCTCGATGCGTATCTGTGAGAGAAAAGGAGCAACCACGTCCGCGCCTCACCCCCTAGGAGAGGAAGGAGCCGTAGCCGCCTTCCGGCGGACGACGCCTGCCGGTGAGAAACTCAATAACGCCGTTCACCACCTGCTCGCCGACGTCCCGCGGAATCTGCTTCTCCCCCGCCCCGGCGGCCGCGCCGGGTGAGTCCGCATTGTCCGCGGACTCCGGCGGGATATCCCCGACGGTGGTCTCCGCGGAGTCGAAGCTCAGCGTGAGCACCCGGGCCTCTGGGTCATAGTGAATCTCCGTCTCGGGGCGCACGCCATTTCGGGCGGCAGCCTGGGAAAACTCGGAGAGATCAGCGAAGGAAAGGTTCTCAAGGTCAAGGGTCATGGTGATCTTCATGGCCCCAGTCTACGAGCACCGCCCACCCCGAGGAACTCCTCAGGGTTCCATGCTGGGTTCTCCCCAGAAGACCTCGTCGACCACCCGCCGCGCCCGGCGCGTCACCCGCAGATAGTGCTCGAGGAACTCCTGGTACTGCGTGGGCTTCCATCCCGCGGCCGCCGCGACCTGCATGAGGTAGAGGCCCGCCCCAGGCAGCTGATCGGTGCGCCGGCCCCGCACGAGGACGAGGGCATTGCGCGCGCGAGTGGCCTCGAGCCACGCCGTGCGAAGGGTCTCGACGCTCTCAGCAGGGAGGATCTCCTTCTTCTCGAAGACATCAAGCAGCTCCAGGGTGGAGGTGTTGCGCAGCTCCGGGTGGAGATGAACATTCTCCATGGTGAGGAGCTGCACGGTCCACTCGATATCGGTGAGCGCGCCGCGCCCCAGCTTGGTGTGGGTGTTGCGGTCGGCGCCGCGAGGCAGGCGCTCATTGTCCACCCTCGCCTTCATGCGGCGGACCTCGCGGATGGTCGACTGCTTCACCCCATTCTCTGGGTAGCGCAGGGGGTCAATGGCGTGGAGGAAGCGGGTTCCGACCTCCTCGTCGCCAGCGATGACGGTCGCGCGGAGGAGGGCCTGCATCTCCCAGGTCTCGCCCCAGCGGCGATAGTAATTCTCATAGGAGCCGATCGTGCGCACGCTCGCCCCGTTGCGCCCCTCTGGGCGCAGGCCGAGGTCCACCTCCAGGGGAGGATCCCCCGAGGGCTTGTTCAAGCGCGAGCGCATCTGGTCGCAGATCTTGATCGCCCACTTGATGGCCTCGTTCTCATCCACCCCCTCCGCCGGGTCCGCGACGAGCATGACGTCCGCATCCGAGCCATAACCGAGCTCCGCCCCACCCAGGCGCCCCATGCCGATGACGGCGATCCGCGCGGGCGGCTCCAGGTAGCCATCGACGCGGAGGCTGTGGCGGATTTCTGCCCGGAGCGCCGCCTCGAGGACGGCGTCCCACACCGTGGACAGCGCGAGGCAGACGTCGGGAACACTCATCATGCCGAGGAGATCGGCAGAGGCAATGCGCGCCAGCTCCGTGCGGCGCAGGGAGCGGGCGACGGCGATGGCTTTGTCGGGGTCCTCGTGGCGTCCCGCGGCGGCGACGAGGGAGGACTTCACGGTGTCCGGGCCCGTCGCGAGCAGCTTCGGCCCTCCCGCGCCATCACCGAATTGGCGGATGACATCGGGCACGGAAATGATGAGGTCCGAGGTATAGGGCGATGTGCCGAGCACCTTCATGAGGCGCTGGCCCACAATCCCCTCGTCGCGCAGCATCCGGAGGAACCACGTGCGGTGATAGGCCGTCTCCGAGAGCTTGCGATAGTTGAGGAGGCCGGCATCCGGGTCGGCGGTCTTCGCGAGCCAATCCATGAGGCTGGGCAGGAGCAGGGCCTGGATCTTCGCCCGCCGCGAGACCCCAGAGGCCAGCGCCGTGAGATGTTCAAAGGCGCGGTCCGGGAACTTGTATCCCAGGGCGCTGAGCTGCAGCTTCGCCGCCTCCGGCGTGAGCTTCAGCGTGTCGACACTCAGGTTCACGATCGAGTGCAGCAGCGGCCGGTAGAAGAGGCGACGGTGCAGCGTCGAGACAAGGAGACGGACGCGGCGAATCTCCTTGTCCAGCAGTTCCGTGGCGGACTTCTTCCCCACCCCCGTGAAACCCGAGGTGCGGGCGAGCCAGTGGCGGTTGTCCTCATCGTCCTCCGCAGGGAGGGCGTGCGTGCGCTTGAGGCGCTGCAGCTGAAGGCGGTGCTCAAGCAGGCGGAGGAAGGCATAGGCCTGGCTGAGGCTGTACGCATCATCGCGGCCGACATAGCCCCCGGCGGCGAGGGCCTCGAGTGCGTCGACCGTCGCGAGCACGCGGAGCGACTCATCGGAGCGACCGTGCACCAGCTGGAGCAGCTGCACGGCGAACTCCACGTCGCGCAGACCACCTTCGCCCAGCTTGAGCTCGCGTTCGCGCAAGTCCTTCGGCACGTTGTCGATGACCCGGCGGCGCATCGCCTGGACGTCGTCGACGAAGGACTCGCGCTGGCTCGCGGCCCAGACGCGCGGCGCCAGCTTCCCGATGTACGCCTTGCCCAGCGAAATATTCCCCGTCATGGGGCGCGACTTCAGCTGCGCCTGGAACTCCCAGGTTTCCGCCCACCGCTTGTAATAGGCGATGTGGCTGTCGAGCGTGCGCACGAGGGCACCACTCTTACCCTCGGGGCGCAGGGCGGCGTCGACCTCGAAGAAGCACCTGCTGCCGATCCGGTTGAACTCGCCAGCCAGCCGGGTGGCTTTGGGGGTGACCGGTTCGGCGACGAAAATGACGTCGACGTCAGAAATGTAATTGAGCTCCCGAGCGCCGCACTTGCCCATCGCGAGGACCGCCAGCTGCGTGTCCACCGGATTCTCCCCGTACACCCCCGCCACGGCGACGGACAGGGCCGCCGTGAGGGCCGCGTCCGCGAGGTGCGAGAGCAGCCCCGTGATGTCGCGGAAAGGGATCTCCGGCTGGCTGGGGCGGCGCCGATTCCCCGGATAAGTTCCCGCGAGGTCATGCGCCGCGATCCGCATGACGAAAGTCCGATACGTGTCCCGCAGCGGGGCGAGGGCATCCGCGCCCGTGCACGCCGCCCAGTATGTGCCGGCGGAGCTGAGATCATCCCGGGCGCCATCCTCATAGGAGGTGAGGGGGAGGCCATCCTCCTTGGGCTCAATGTGCGCTGGCTGCGCGTCTACGGCGCCGAGCATGCCGCGCATCATCTCTTCCCTGCTGGGAAGCGGCGCCTGGAGCTCCGACCAGAGCTCTGGGTGGGCGACGAGGTGATCGCCCAGCGCCGTCGAGCCTCCGACCAGCGAGAAGAGCCTCACGCGGAGCTCCGGGGAATCAATGAGTGCGGCGGTCAGCGACTCGCGCCCGGACTCTCCCTCCTTCTCCACGAGGGCTTCCACGAGACGATGCACCGTGTTGAGGGCGAGGTCCGGGTCCCCGGCGCCCGAGAGCGCCCAGAGGATATCGGCGCACTCGGGACGGTTCCAGCCCAGCCATTCAAGATCGTCCTGGGCGCGGGCGCCTTTCAGCCCCAACACCGCCGGCGAAGGCACGCGTACCGATCTGGTCACAACAACGTCTCCTTAGTCGATGAGCGAGTCGATGATCGACTTAGTAGTCAAGGATGGTTTCCAATTCCCACGGCGTGATCTGCTGCTCATAGCGATGCCATTCCTCCCACTTACTGCGGAGGAAGAACTCAAAGACGTGCTCCCCTAGAATCTCGGCCATCAATTCTGACTTCTCCAATTCTCGGAGAGCCTGGTCCAGGCTATGAGGAAGATCAATATACCCCATGGCCCGGCGCTCCCTCCGGGAGAGAAGCGACACATCATCCTCGGCAGGGTCATCCAGCTCATAGCCCTCGCGGATACCTTTGAGCCCGGCCCCCAGAAGAACGGAATATGCCAAATACGGGTTGCAGGCAGAATCAATGCTGCGGATCTCCACCCGGCGCGACTCCTCCTTTCCCAGCCGGTACGTGGGCACCCGGATGAGCGCCGAGCGATTCGACACGCCCCAGGTGACGGCCGTCGGCGCCTCGTGGCCGAACATAATGCGCTTATACGAGTTCACCCACTGATTCGTCACCGCGGAGATTTCCCGCGCGTGGTGCAAGACGCCGGCGATGAATTGGCGGCCCGTCGTCGAGAGGCTGAACTCATCATCCGGGTCGTGGAAGGCATTACTCTCCCCCTCGAAGAGCGAGAAATGCGAGTGCATGGCAGAACCCGCATAGCCCGGGAAAGGCTTGGGCATAAACGAGGCCGCCACCCCATTGCGCTGCGCCACCTGCTTAATGATGTAGCGGAACGTCATAATCGAGTCAGCCATCGTGAGCACATCCGCGTGGCGCAAATCAATTTCCTGCTGCCCCGGCGCCGTCTCATGGTGGGAGAATTCCACCGGGATTCCCATGGATTCCAGGGCGAGCATGGCTTCTCGACGGAAGGACGGGGCCTCATTATGCGAGGCCTGATCAAAATACCCGCCATTATCGGTCGGGGCGGGACTCTGCCCGGACGTCAGCACAGAGCGCAGAAGATAAAACTCAATTTCCGGGGAGACCATGCACTCAAAGCCGTCCGCCGCCGCGGAATGCACCTGGCGGCGAAGGACTTGGCGGGGGTCCGCCCACGACGGCTGCCCATCGGGCATGCTGATATCGCAGAACATGCGGGCCGCCTGGAGCGGGGAATCCTCCCCATCGAAGGGAACGATTTGGAAGGTCGAGGGATCAGGCATGGCGATCGTGTCAGCCTCAGATACCCGGGAGAATCCCTCAATACTGGACCCGTCAAAACCCACCCCTTCTTCAAAGGCAGATTCCAACTCGACGGGGGCCATGACCACCGATTTGAGATAACCCAAAATATCGGTAAACCACAGGCGGATGAACTTGATATCACGCTCTTCAACTGTGCGAAGCACGAATTCCTGCTGACTATCCATGGCCCCATGCTAGCGGACGGGGGTAGTCCAGCCGGGCCAAATCCGCAGGTCGAGGATCTCTCACCTAGCCACGGGGGTAGTCATGTCCGCCCTCTGTGGTGCAGTGGACACACAGATCGAACACGTATTCGCATACAGGAGTTTCCATGACCACGACGTATCACACCCCGCTCTTCGCCCGCCTCCTCGTCACCACGACCCTCGCAGCGCAGAAGGGCTGGACGCCCCGCGACCTCTGTCACCTTTTTGGGGAGCCCATGCTCGCTCTCTTGCATCGCGAGGGCGAGACCATCCTGGGATCGCTGAACCCACCCCACCGGGACACATGGGCGGAGGAGCTGGGCAGCCTTCCGCCATCTCCCCCGACGATGCCCTCTTTTGATCTTCGCCTCACCTCTCGCCTGCTCTCTCTGCCTCCCATGGAGGGGTCAGAGTATCTCCATTCGGCAACCCTGCGACGCGAGGGCCCGCGCGACGAGCAGGAGGCGAAGCATCGGGCAAAGATCGAGAAGCTCCTCGCCAAGGCGCAGTCCACCTCCTTCAGCGAGGAGGCAGAAAGCCTCATTGCCAAAGCTCAAGAGCTTCAGCAGCGCTATCGCATCTCTCATCTCACCGAGGAGAAGAACTCCTCATCGCCCGGCACCCGCGTCCGTGCCCGCCGCGTCTACCTTCACGCGCCGTGGATCAAGCACCAGTTCCTCCTCCTCGGGGCCATTGCTCGGCCGAATAGCTGCCGCGCCATCCTTGTTCATTCCCAGGGCATTGTCACAGTCCTTGGCGCCCCGGAGGACCTCGATGCCACCTTGCACCTCTTTTCCTGTCTCAACCATCTGCGCGATCACTTCATGCGGAATTCCGACGCCGCCCGCGAGGCGGCGAGAAGAAAGGACACCAACTCTTTCCGGCGGAGTTTCTGCCTGGCGTATGCCGCACGAATCGGCGAGCTCCTCGAGGAAGCCAACGAGGAAGCCTGGGAGAGCCCCGAGCATAAGCAGTCCATGCTGCCTGTCCTTCGTCAACGAGCCAAGGCCGTCGAGACCACGGTCTCCCTCCTCTACCCCTCCCTCTCCTACACCCGGGTGAGTGGGAACAGCTGGGCCGGCTTCGATGCTGGTCGAACCGCCGCGGAGAAGGCGTACCGTCGCACCCGATTCCGGGCTCTCGATCAGGGGGCTTCGTCCTCATGCTCAGCCCACACGAGGTAGGTAGGGTAAGCACCAGGACCTTCTAGACCTTCATTCCTCACTTCTTTAAGGAGACAGCACGGTGGGCACACGGAGTTTCGTGGAAATCGAGTCCAAGTTTTCTGTCACGGAGAGCGCCGCAGTTCCCGATCTCACACGCATTCATTCCGTCGACACGATCCTCGAGAAGCAGTCTCACAGCCTCTCGGCGGTCTACTACGACACCGAGGATCTTCGCCTCACCCGAGCGCGCATCACGCTTCGCCGCCGCGAGGGCGGTACCGACGCCGGCTGGCATATCAAGCTCCCCGGAGAGCGCGGGCGCATCGAAATCCGTGCTGAGCTCGGCGAACCAGTGGATGGGGAAATCCGCGTGCCCGAGGAGATCCGCGCTCACGTCCGAGCTCTCATCAGACGCAAGGAACTCGTCCCCATTGCCCAAGTGGACAATGAGCGGACCGAGTATCTCCTCGGCGATGCCGCCGGTTCTCCCCTCGCGGAATTCTGCGATGACCACGTGACCGCCTGGTCCTTCCTCCCCGGAGGCAAGCAGAGCTCGTGGCGGGAGTGGGAGGTCGAGCTCGCCCAGCCGGATGGGGATGAGAAGGAGCAGCTCACCATCATGCGCACTGCCACCGCTCTTCTCATCGGTGCGGGCGCCCGCGCCTCCAAGAGTCCGTCGAAGCTCATGAGTGCCCTGGGCGAGAGCATTGCGAATGCCCCCACTCCGCCCAGCGAACCCGAGATTGATGAGGACTCCCCCGCCGCCGGTGTGCTGGCTGCCCTCGAAGCGAACCGCGACAAGCTTGTCGATTATGACCCGCGGGTTCGCCGAGACGAGTGGGACTCTGTCCACCAGATGCGCGTGGCCACCCGGGAGCTGCGCAGCCACCTCCAAACCTTCGAGGGCATTCTCCGCGGCGAGACGGTCACCCACATCGAAAGCGAATTGAAGCTCCTCGCCGGAGTACTCGGCCAGGCGCGCGATGCCGAGGTCGTCGAAGAGCGCTTCCGCTCCCTCCTGGAAGAGGAAGACTCCGACGCCCTCGACGACGTCACCCGGCAGCACATCGGCCACGACATGGCCGAGGAATACCGCCGTGCGCACCGGCGCGTGGTGAAGACCCTCGACTCCGATCGCTACCTCGACCTCCTCGACGCCCTCGACGAGCTCATCCTCCACCCGCCGCTCGGGGCCCCCGCAGAGGAGACAGCTGAGCACAATGCGGAGCCCGCCACGGAGTCCGTTCCGGAGTCCGCTGCAGAGGCCGGCGAGTCGGCTGGCTCAGAGTCCGATCCTCAGAAGGAGGACAACGACACGTCGGCTGCGGCTCCGCTTTCCGCTGAGGACACCCTCCTCGAGCACGTCGAGCAGGCCTACAAGAAGCTTCGCAAGCGTCATAAAGCAGTCATCGCCACGCGCAATGACCGCAGCATTCCCCTCACCGAACGCGAAGAACACCTGCATGACATGCGCAAGGCCGCAAAGCGACTGCGCTACTCCGCCGAGGCAGTCGGTGCAGCCACCGGGCTGAAAACCAAGAAGCTCGCCAAAGCGTGCAAGGAGATGCAGTCGCTGCTGGGGGACTTCCAGGACGCCGTCACCTCCCGCGAGATCATCCAGCGTGCGGCGGCCAAGGCCCAGCGGCGCGGCGAGAGCACCTTCGGCTATGGGATGCTCTACCAGCGCGAAAGAATGCACGGGCTCGAGGCTCTCCGCGACTATGACCGCGTGGCCGAGGACATCCGAAAGGCCCATAGCAAGCTGCGCCGCAAGAAATAAAAAAAACGGTGAGCGGGGATTCCCGCTCACCTGCTGACGGTTCGTCGGCCAGGGCTAGGACCAGTCCTCATCCTCGCGATCCTGCGCCTCCGCTTCCTCATTGCGGCGAGCCGCGGTGGCCAGCGCCTCCCGCGCCTCAGCCTCCGAGGAATAGGGGCCCATGCGGTTTTCCCACCCGCTCGTCTTCCCCTGGCTCACCTCACCTGTAGCGAGGTCATAAAACCATTGCGTGTCCGTGTCAGCCATTGGTACTCCTTCATCTTTCCCTCGAGGCAGATGCTGCCTGACCCATACTTGGAAAGCCACAGTACCAGCGATACCGCGACCACTCCCCGACTACAGTGAGACTTCGCCCCCTCTGATCGACGACTCCAAGGAGACACCGTGCCCCCACGCGCAGACCAGCAGCCCGAACACGACACGTGGCTCACCGACCTGCGTGAAGCCCACCAGGAGCACTTCGGCGTTCCCCCGCAGAGCATTGCTCGAGTCCCGGGATCCTGGCCCCTCATCGGAGAGCACAGCGACCCCTTTGGGGGCATCTCACTCCACGTCCTCTGCGATGCGGACACCCGCCTGAGTTTATCCCCCACCCGCACGGCACAACTGCGCATTCGATGGGAGGAAGCCGATGCCCCGGCGCTCCACATTGACGCTGACATCAACACACTCGTGCAGTCCCTCCAGGAGGGCTCAGAGGATCACCAGCCCGGCACGGACGACGAGGAGCTGGCATCCCTGCTGGCCCTCACCATGTCCTCCCTCCACCAGCGCCAGATGCTCAGCCGAAGCGTCCACGGGGCCGACATTCTCATCCGCTCCACCATTCCTCACCAGGCGGGCCTCGGCCTGCTGAGCTCCATTCATGTGGCCTTCGCCCTCGCCGCGACCTGCTCCGAGGAGGGTGTCGACGTCCCCACCCGGGCGCGGCTCGCCGACGTGCTGGCGCACTCGGCGGCAGTCATCGCCCCCGCCCGCCCTGCGCTCTCCCGGCTCCACGCGCTCCTTCGCGCCCAGGACAGCGGGCATGGCGTCGTCGATCACGCCGACGGAGCCGTCACCCGCAGCCCCAGCATTCTCACGCCTGGCACCCAGGCCTGGCTTGTCCGCCCTGCTCCCGCCGGGGCCGCTCCGGCCCCTACGGAGGAGGTGCGAGCCAGCCTCGCACAGCGCTTCGCACTCGCTCAGCGTGCAGCCCACGATTTCGGCACCGCCCACCTGCGGCTTCTCCCCCACGCGCCGACACGCGTCCCGGAGTGGCTCGCCGCCTATCGCCACGTTCATGGCCTCGAGGGCCAACCCTCTCCCGACGAGGCCGCCACCTGGCTGGGCTTCTGGGAAGCGGAAACCCAGCGCGCCGCGAAGCTCAACAGCGCCCTCCATGCCCAACACCACAGCACCGCGTGGACGCTCATCAACGATTCGGCCCGTGCCCTGCGCGAAAACTATGGCCTGTCCACCCCCGACGCCGCCCTCGCGCAGCTGTGCCTCCGGGCAGGCGCGGTGGCCGCACGCCCCGTTCTGGCTGGGCTCAGCACCGCATGTATCGCCTATACAACTCCCTCGTCCCCCGTGGAGACCCCTGAGGTGCTGAGCACTCTCAGCGCCCACGGGCTCGACGTCCTTGAGCTGCACGAAGGCCACCCCAGTAGCGTCACCGTGCTCTCCCCCAGGCAGGTCTCCGCCGAGGGAGACTAAACCCCACCACCCCCGCACACGTGTGGGCGAATGAGCCGACCTATAAGCCGGATTCTGTCCCCCGCCCTCGGGCGGGGTGGCGACCATCCATCTAGGACGCCCACTGGCGCCTCAAGCAGCTACCTCCGGACTCAGGCGAGCAGCCCTCAAACATCCGTTCCGCCGCACCTCACAGTGCAACTTCATGCCTTGCTCCCGGTGGGGTTTACCTGGCCAAGCCGGTCACCCGACCTGCCGGTGCGCTCTTACCGCACCCTTTCACCCTTACTGGCCTGCAGGAGACCAGCGGTTTCCTTTCTGTGGCACTAGCCCGCGGGTCACCCCGGGTTGCCGTTAGCAACCACCGTGCTCTGTGGAGTCCGGACTTTCCTCGACCTCCGCTTCCTCCCACGACGAGAGAAGTTCGGGGATCGCGGCCGCCCGGTCGGCTCATTCGCGGAGCTTAGTGTACCACTGGCCGCCCCGGGCATGAGCACCCTAGAGCACCCCAGAGCACCCCTTAACTCCCCTGCTCTTCCTGTGCCCGGCGCAGGTCGGCTTCCCGCGCGTCGCGATTATTCCGCAGCGCGTGCACCTCGTTGTGGGCCTCTTGAAGCTCGCTGGCGAGGTCAGCGATCCGACACTTCACGACGTACCGCTCGTCGCGAGCCTCCTGGGCCTCGTCCTCGGGGGTGTTCTCATTGCGCACAATCTCGCGGAGCTCTCGCTCGCGGCGGCGAAGCTCACGCTCCTCGTCCTGGATGCGGAGGATGTCATCCTCGATGTCCTGGACCGCCTTCTGCGCGGCGGCGAGGGCGCGTTCTGCTCGTTCCACTGCGTTCTCGTTCAGCTGTCCCATGAGTTCTTCTCCTGTCCTTCGCTGCTGCGATCCTGGGCACCGGAGCGCCGTGCCCCGAGGGTCCAGGGGTCCGTCCTGATGTCGATGATCTCCGTCCTCACCTCCGCGCCCGCGGCCACGACCTCTGCGGCCTGGCTCGTCCACGGGAATTCGCTTGCCCAGTGCGCGGTGTCGATGACGGCCGGCCCACCCGCGCGGAGGTACTCGTCGACGGGGTGATGACGCAGGTCAGAGGTCACGTAGACGTCGACGCCCAGTCCCCGCACCGCGTCAAGGAAGCTATCTCCCGCCCCTGAGGAGACGGCCACACGCTGCACGATCTGCTCCGGGTCCCCGGCGCAGCGCACACCCCACGCGGTCTCGGGGAGGACGTCGGCAACATGCTGGGTGAACTCCCGCAGGGTCATCGGTTCGGGCAGCTCCCCGATGCGCCCCAGGCCGGTGGCCTGGTCGGCGGGCGTGTCATCCTCGAGGGCCACGATGTCAAAGGCCGGCTCCTCATAGGGGTGCGTGTAGCGCAGGGCGCTGAGAATGGCCGCGCGCCGGCGTCGCGCCGCAACAAACTCGACCCTCACCTCGGGCCCGCGGTGAAGCTCCCCGACGCTCCCCTCGGCTGGGTTCGCGCCCTCGACGGGCCGGAACTGCCCGGTGCCGTCGATGTCGAAGCTGCACTCCCGGTAATCGCCGATCTCCCCGGCCCCCGCGCTGAACAGGGCAGATTTGACGCTCTCCACCGCCTCCGCGGGAATGTGCACGCCCCAATGGTCCTTGGCGGGAGCGGGCTGCGCGACGATCGGCGCACCGGGTGTGATCCCCACGAGCTCCGCCAACTTGTCGTTGACCCCCGGCCGGGCGGAATCCGCATTGGTGTGCGCGGCGAAGAGGGCGACGCCCCCGCGGATGAGCGTGTGGAGGACGCGCCCCTTCGGGGTGTCCGCGGCGACGGAATGGACACCACGCAGGAGCAAGGGGTGGTGAACAACGAGCATCTGCGCCCCGAGCGCCACAGCCCGCTCCGCGACCTCCTGGGTGCAGTCGAGGGCGAAAGCCACGGTGTCCACGGGCTCCGCCGGGTCACCGCAGATGAGCCCCACCTTGTCCCAGCTTTCCGCTAGCGCGGGCGGGTAGGCCTTCTCCAACAGCGTGCGAATCTCTCCAACGGTGCTGCTCACCGGTTTCCTTCCGTCGATGCATCCAGTCACGGTCCTGCCCGAGTGTACTGTTCCCGTCCGCCGTCGATCATTAGTCTGGAGTTCATGACTGTTCAGCGACGCCTCCACCTGGATGTTGTGTGTACCGGAAACATCTGCCGTTCTCCGATGGGTGAGATCATCCTCCGCCACTACATTGATGAGGCCGGCCTCGCCGACCATGCCGTCGTGACCTCCTGCGGCCTGGGCGGCTGGCACGTCGGTGATGGGGCGGATCATCGCGCCCTCGAGGAGCTCGCGGCGCATGGGTACGACGGCAGCCAGCACCGGGCCAGCCAGTTCGGGCAGATGGATGCGGACGCGGACCTGCTCATCGCGATGGATACGGGCCATGTCTCCCGACTCATCGCTAGTGGGGTCCCGGAGGAGAAGGTGCGATTGCTCCGCAGTTTTGATCCGGCGGCCCCGGACCAGGCGAGCGTCGAGGACCCCTATTATGGGGGCCGGGATGGTTTCCGCACGACGCGGGAGCAGATTGAGGCCGCAGTGCCAGGCATCCTCGAGTGGATTCGGCAGGAGTCGGGAGCAGACAACCGTGAGCAGTGAGAGCACGACGTCATCCACGTCCTTCTCGTGGCGGACTTTTCTCACCCCCGGGTGGGTCATCGGAACCCTTCTCATCATTGCGTTCTCCTACTTCGCGTTCACGGTGCTCGCCCCGTGGCAGCTGCATAAGAACACGGCCATCGTCCAGCGCAATGACCAAATCGAGCAGGCCTTCCACCGGGACCCGGTGCCCGCCGCCGATGTCATCGACCCCGCAAGCGGCGGCATCGAGCCCGGCGAGGAGTGGACGCGCGTCTCACTGATCGGGCATTACCTCCCGGAGCAGGAGGTTCTCCTGCGCCTCCGATCCGTCGATGGCCACCCCGCGTACCAGGCCCTCACCCCCTTTCGTAGCGACGACGGCCTGACGCTCCTCATCAACCGCGGCTACGTCCAGGCCACGGAGGGCATCCCGCCCATCACCCCGGCGCCCTCCGAGAGCGTCACGCTCTCTGGCGTCGTGCGCGTCAACGAGGCGCTCCCCTCCTCTGAGCCGCTCAACGAGGGCGGGCGCCTCCAGGTCTATGGCATCAATACCGGGCAGGTGTCGGACCTCATCCACCTCCCCCTCGGCCGCGATTACATCCAGCTCACCGCGGGCTCCCCGGGCGAGCTCATGGCCATCCCCGTCCCCAAGCTCGACCGCGGTTCCCACCTTTCCTATGGGCTGCAGTGGATCGCCTTCGGCATCATGGCCCCGCTGGGCTTGGGCTACTTCATCTACGCGGAGGTTCGCGAGCGACGCCGCGTCCGCGAGGAAGAAGCAGAGATGAAGGCCAGCCGCACAGACGAGGCGGAGAAGCAGCCTGCAGACTCCCCCCGCCCCACTGCCGATACCGCCGCCGAAGCCTCCGCCAGTACGTCCGCCAACGTCTCCTCCGAGGCCGCGCCCGACGCACCGCCTGCATCCCCCACATCCCCCGACACGTCCCAGGACCCCACCGCCCAAACCTTCCACCAGCGCTATGGCGATCAGCACCGCAACCCCTGGCGCCGCCGCGCAGAAAAGAAGGCCCGCGAACGCTAAATCCCGCAGCGGCGGGGCGTTCGCAGGCCGTGGTGGTGCGCTCCGACGGGCTCGAACCGCCGACCTGCTGGGTGTAAACCAGCTGCTCTTCCAGCTGAGCTAGGAGCGCAAAAGCACGATCCCCAACACTAGCATGAGGGATCGGAGTTCAATAATCCCTTGGCCCCTCGCCTGCGCGTGGCGGGGAGGCCGAGGGGTGGGCGTCGTCGTCACTCCCCCGGGAGGGTAATGGGGGCAGGTTAACGACGGTAGCCCCGCTGGACGAGGCAGGATCCCTGCCACTCGCCGAGGCGCTCGGCGCTCGTCTGGACGAGGCCAGCCAGCTGCGCGGCCTCGTTGATCTCCCCCGGGGCGATCGTGCCGGGCTTGCCCGCGCCGGGGGTGAGGAGCCAGATGCTGCCGTTATCGGCGAGATTGCGGAGGACGTCCACGAGGCCGTCGACGAGGTCGCCGTCCTCGGCGCGCCACCACATCAGAACCGTGTCGCAGATTTCATCCGTGTCCTCGTCGAGGAGTTCCTCCCCGATGATGTCCTCAATGGCCTCAGAGATGGAGCTGTCACAGTCCTCGTCCCACCCTATTTCCTGGACTGTCTGTCCTGGCTTCAGGCCTAAAAGCTGCGCATACCCTCGCGCACGCTCGCTCATTTCGCCCAGAGCCTCGTCCACTGTGATGTTCCTCCTCGGAGATTAACGTGCCCGTTTCGGGTCACACGGATTTCGTTCTCCCCCGTAGGATACAAGGTCAGCACACGAAGGTCTCGTTACCTCTCGCTTTTTCTGCCACTTTTGGGGTGGGATTCGGGGGTCCTGCGTCCATACAGGAAAACTTGATGTCCGCCCGCGCGCGCGACGCGGGGGAAGGGACGTATTCTAGTGGGAGCATCTCGCTTAGGTAATTCTTTTCAAAGGAGGTCTTTGTATGGCTGACTCCACGTCTGCCGGCCGCTCCCGTGAGGACAGCAACTTTCCCCTGATTCGGGATGGCGTCGCGTCCTATCTCAATGACAGCGACCCGGAAGAGACTCGCGAGTGGATGGAATCCCTGGACGGACTGCTGGAGGAATCGTCCAACGACCGTGCCCGCTACCTGATGCTGCGCCTCCTCGAGCGCGCATCTGCTAAGCGAGTGGCTCTCCCCCCGCTGCTGTCCACCGATTACGTCAACACCATTCCGACGTCCATGGAGCCGGAATTCCCCGGTGATGAGGAGATCGAAAAGCGTTACCGGCGCTGGATGCGCTGGAATGCTGCCATCATGGTCCACCGGGCGCAGCGCCCGGGTATTGGCGTCGGTGGCCACATCTCCACCTATGCTGGCGCCGCCCCGCTCTACGAGGTCGGCTTCAACCACTTCTTCCGCGGAAAGGATCACCCGGGCGGCGGCGACCAGGTCTTCTTCCAGGGTCACGCCTCCCCCGGCATGTACGCCCGCGCCTTCTTCGAGGGCCGCCTGACCGAGGATGACCTCGACGGCTTCCGCCAGGAGGTCTCCCGCTCCCAGGGCGGTCTCCCCTCCTACCCGCACCCGCACGGCATGCCCGATTTCTGGGAGTTCCCGACGGTCTCCATGGGCCTCGGCCCGATGGACGCGATCTACCAGGCGCGCTTTAACCGCTACCTCCACGACCGCGGCATCAAGGACACCTCCCAGCAGCACGTCTGGGCGTTCCTCGGCGACGGCGAGATGGACGAGCCCGAGTCCCGCGGCCTCATCCACCAGGCGGCGCTCAACAACCTCGACAACCTCACCTTCGTCATCAACTGCAACCTGCAGCGCCTCGACGGCCCGGTGCGCGGCAACACCCAGATCATCCAGGAGCTGGAGTCCTTCTTCCGCGGCGCCGGCTGGTCCGTCATCAAGGTCGTGTGGGGCCGCGAGTGGGATGAACTGCTCGAAAAGGACAAGGACGGCGCCCTCGTTCACATCATGAACACGACGCCGGACGGTGACTACCAGACCTTCAAGGCCAACGACGGCGCCTACGTCCGCGAGCACTTCTTCGGCCGCGATGAGCGCACCCTCAAGCTGGTTGAGGACATGACGGATGATGAGATCTGGCGTCTGCGCCGCGGCGGCCACGACTACCGCAAGATCTACGCCGCCTACCAGCGCGCGATGCAGACCAAGGATCGCCCGACGGTCATCCTCGCCCACACCATCAAGGGCTACGGCCTGGGCCACAACTTCGAGGGCCGCAACGCGACCCACCAGATGAAGAAGCTGACCCTCGATGACCTCAAGCTCTTCCGCGACAAGCAGGGCATCCCGATCTCCGATGAGGAGCTCGAGAAGGACCCGAAGATGCCTCCCTACTACCACCCGGGCGAGGACTCCGAGGAGATCAAGTACCTCAAGGAGCGCCGTCGTGAGCTGGGCGGTTACCTCCCCGAGCGGCGCGAGTCCTACACCCCGCTCGACGTCCCGCCGGTGGAGAAGTTCAAGAGCATCCTCAAGGGCTCGGGTAAGCAGGAAGTGGCCACGACGATGGCCCTGGTCCGCACCTTCAAGGAGCTCATGCGGGACAAGGAGATCGGCAAGCGCATCGTGCCGATCATCCCCGACGAGGCCCGCACCTTCGGCATGGACTCCTGGTTCCCGACCCTGAAGATCTACAACCCGCACGGCCAGAACTACGTGCCCGTCGACCATGACCTCATGCTCTCCTACCGTGAGGCCACCGACGGCCAGATTCTCCACGAGGGCATCAGCGAGGCCGGCTCCATGGCCTCCTTCATCGCCGCTGGTACGAGCTACGCCACCCACTGCGAGCCGATGATCCCGCTGTACATCTTCTACTCGATGTTCGGCTTCCAGCGCACCGGCGACTCCGCCTGGGCTGCCGGCGACCAGATGGCCCGCGGCTTCCTCATCGGCGCGACCGCCGGCCGCACCACCCTCACCGGCGAGGGCCTCCAGCACATGGACGGCCACTCCCCGGTGCTGGCGGCGACGAACCCCGCCGTGAAGTCCTACGACCCGGCCTTCGCCTACGAGGTCGCCCACCTCATCCGAGAGGGCGTAGACCGGATGTACGGCTCCCGCGCGGAGAACGTCATCTACTACCTCACCGTCTACAACCAGCCGACCCACCAGCCGAAGGCTCCCGAGAACCTCGACGTCGAGGGCCTCCACAAGGGCATTTACCTCTACGACACCCCGGAGACGGGCAGCCACGAGGCCTCCATCCTGGCCTCCGGCATTGGGATGCAGGCGGCGCTCGAGGCACAGAAGATCCTCGCCGAGGAGTACGACGTCAAGGCCTCCATCTTCTCGGTCACCTCGTGGACCGAGCTGGCCCGCGATGGCGCGGCCCGCAACCTTGCTCAGCTGCGCAACCCGGGCGAGGACCAGGACGAGGCCTTCGCTACCCGCCAGCTGAAGAAGGCCTCCGGCCCGTACGTGGCGGTCTCCGACTTCACCACCGAGCTGCCGGAGTCTATCCGCGGCCTCGTGCCCGGCGACTACACCACGCTCGGCGCCGACGGGTTCGGCTTCTCCGACACCCGTGAAGCCGCCCGCCGCTACTTCAACATCGACGGCGTGTCCGTCGTGGTGGCCGTCCTCGCCGCCCTCGCCCGGGCTGGGGAGATCGACCGCCAGGTGGCCGTCGACGCGGCGGAGAAATACCACATCACGGATCCGACGCAGGCCTAGCCCGCATACCCCGGGACGAGCCCCTCGCCCCCGGGAGACAGTTCGAGGCGCCCGGAGAGCACACGTTCTCCGGGCGCCTCGGCGCCTCTAGGCCGTTGCCGGCGGCGCGGCCTCCTCGGGGATGGCGTCAATGAGGCGGTCGATCGCCGCGTTGAGCACCTCCGGGGCTTCGAGGTTCACCATGTGCCCCGCCCCGTGGACGAGCAGCCGCCAGGCGCGCGGCCAGACCTCGCAGATGCGATCGGCCTGCTCCTCGGGGGTGACGTCATCCCGGTCCCCCACGATGACGAATCCCGGCTTCGAGGCGAGCGCCCCGGCGGCCGCGAGCTCGTCGTGCTGCTGGAGGTCCCGGAAGAATCCGACGAAGGACTCCAGCGGAGTCTCGTGGATCATCGCCGCGTGGAACTCGACGAGCTCGTAGTTCGTCGGGCGTTTGAAGACCCCGACGGCCAGCGAGGGCGCAAGCAGCGCCGCCGCCTTCTCCCGGAACTTCTTGACCTCCGTGGCGGAACTGTCCACGGCCTTGTAGATGCTATCGGCCGCGGGCAGCGCGAGGACCTGGGGGATCCCCTGGTCAGAGAGCGCCTCGATGGAGGTGGACACGAGGATGAGCCCGGCGATCCGCGCGTAGAGCTCCGGCTCGTCGTTCTCACAGCGGCGAAGAAGATCGAGGATGCAGAGGCCGCCCATCGAGTGCCCCACGAGGATGATGGGGCCCGTGGGGGCGCAGTGGTGGATGACGGCGCGGACGTCGTCGGCGATGCCATCCATGGTGCACAGATCCGGGTCCACGGCGCCGGTTTGGCCGTGCCCGCGGAGGTCGAGGAGGACGTTGCGCACCTCAGGGTGGCTGCGCCGGACGTGCTTGACTTGGAGGAAGTAGGCCTCGGCGGCGAGGGTGAATCCGTGCACGTAGACGACCGTGGCGCGCGGCTCCGCGACAGCGGCATCCGGGCCGGCCACGTAATAGGCGACGTCGATCCCATCGGAGTTCACGGTGCCGGTGTCATCAAGGTCCTGAAGGCCCGGCTCGCGCGACTGCGAGTGGAGAGCGCCGTGTTCGAGTGCCAGTCGACGACGGCCCGACGGCGTCAGGCGCAAAAATACGGCTCGGGCAGCATGTTTCATGAGCACTCATGCTAGTCCAGGACCCGGCTGCCAGGAAGGGCAAAGGGAACGTTTAAGCTCAACCGTATGAGCAGCAGTGAACAGGACAATGGCGCTGCCCGGCGCGCTGCGGATGTACGCATCCTCGCTGAGATCCTCCGCGACACCACGGGCACCGAGATCGAGGACATCACCCCGGAGACCCATCTCCTCGATGACCTGCACATTTCCTCGCTCTCTCTCATCGAGACGACGGTCCGCGCGGAGGAGGCCTTGGGCGTCCAGCTCGAAGACGAACATGTCCTCAGCTTCAACACGGTCGGCGATTTCCTCGACCACGTCGATGGGATACGGATGACCAATGCTCGTCAAAACGGGGAGAAGTAACGCACAATAGGGAGTATGACTGCCTCTATCTCCTACCTCACCGACATGGATGGCGTCCTCATCCGTGAAGGTGAGATGATCCCCGGTGCCGATCGCTTCCTCCATGCCCTGGATTCCCACGGCATTGAGTTCATGGTCCTCACCAACAATTCCATTCACACCCCGCGGGATCTCTCCGCGCGCCTGCGCTCCCAGGGTCTTCTCATTCCCCCGGAGCGCATCTGGACCTCCGCGACGGCCACCGCGCACTTCCTCGCCTCCCAGCTCAAGGAGGGCACGGCGTACGTCGTCGGCGAGTCGGGGCTGACCACGGGCCTCCACGAGATCGGCTGGGTGCTCAGCGACTCCGAGCCGGACTTCGTTGTCCTCGGCGAGACCCGCACCTATTCCTTCGAGGCCATCACCAAGGCCATCAACCTCATTAACGCCGGCGCCCGCTTCATCGCGACGAACCCGGAC
Organism: Corynebacterium uropygiale; assembly: GCF_021568315.1. Taxonomy (GTDB): domain Bacteria; phylum Actinomycetota; class Actinomycetes; order Mycobacteriales; family Mycobacteriaceae; genus Corynebacterium; species Corynebacterium uropygiale. The sequence goes on along the minus strand of NZ_JAKGSI010000001.1, from coordinate 695,088 downwards.
GTCACCGGCCCCGCCCCGCAGGGCATCCTCCCCGCGACCGGCGCCATCGCCGCCCTCATTACCTCCGCGACGGGCAAGGAGCCCTATTACATCGGCAAGCCGAACCCGGTGATGATGCGCTCCGCTCTCAACACCATCGGTGCCCACTCGGAGCGCACCGTCATGATCGGTGATCGCATGGATACCGACGTGAAGTCCGGCCTGGAGGCCGGCATGCGCACCATCCTCGTGCGCTCCGGTATCAGTGACGAGAACGAGATCGAGCGCTACCCCTACCGGCCGACCCGGGTGCTCGATTCCATCGCCGACGTCGCCGAGAACATCCTCGACCCCTTCGAGGACGGCGCCTTCGAGCCCGAGGACCCTACCGACCCGGAGTCCTAGGCCTCGACGTACTCCCCGACCCTCTCGACGCGGGCGCTGAATCCGTGCTCGCGGGCGAGCGCGCCGAGGACCTCCGCCAGGTCCGTCAGCTCCTCCTCGGAGCCGCTGAGGAGCTCCCGGCAGCGCAAGCTCCCCGTCGTGTCCCGCTGCCAGCGGGTGAACCAGCGGGTATCCCAGATGTCCTCGCCCGGGTGCGGCGAGAGCACAGAGGGGCTCGGCACACAGAGGCACAGGGCAGACTCGACGGCAGGGCGCAGCCGCCGCGTCAGCCCGCTGATGTGGAGCACGGCGGTCTGCGCGCGGCGCGACGGGCGCGCAGCTGCCCGCGGGCTCTCCGCGATTCCTGCGTCGTGTCCTGCGTCCCCGCGCCGGCACGTCGTGCGTGGTGATGCAAAGTCAGGCACAATCACGGTCCTTTTCCATGATGAGTGATCATGCCGGCCCACGCGCGCGGATGCCCATGGCCCGGCATGCAAGACGAGGCTCGTCTTCCCCTACGGCCTGCGTGTCATGGTTTCCATGCCTGTGGGGGCCAATTTTCCGGCACCACGCGTCACATCAGCAACTCTCAACCCCCACTTCATCCCCCAGTTATTCACTCTCGAGTGGAGCTTGAGAGTTCAGCCCAGATCGCCGCATTCGTCTCCGACCACAGCGGCTTCGCCCACGGCCCAAAGTCCCGATCACTGAGCATGACCATCGCCCGCTGCGTCGGCCGATGGAACCACAGGTACGTCCCGCTCATACCGAAGTGCCCCGCCGTATCCTCCGGCATGTTCGCCCCCGTCCAGTGCGGCTCCTTCTCCCCTCGAATCTCCGGGCCCAGCCCCCACAGGCACGGCTTCTGCATCCCATAGCCCGGCACCACACCGCGCAGCTCCGGGAACTGCGGGTGCAGGGCCTCCGCGACCGTGTCGGGGTGCAGCAGCGTCGGCGTGAGCCACTCGCGCGCAAAAACCGCGAGGTCCCGCACCGTCGATACCGCGCCGTGCCCCGCCGATCTCTCCAGGCGCGTCGCGCTCATCCCCAGCGGCTCGCACACCCCCTCCCGGAGGTACTCGGGGAAGTCGATGCCCGTGGCCTCTGCCACCGCCTCCGCGAGGATCTCGTAGCCCGCCGAGGAGTAGATACGACGCTCACCCACCGGCTTCTGCGCCCGGCGGCTATCGAAACCCACCCCCGAGGCGTGGGCAAGGAGGTGGCGCACCGTGGAGCCCTCCGGACCCAGGGGGTCATCGAGCTCCATCGCTCCCTCCTCGACCGCGAGGAGCACCGCATAGGCGGTGAGCAGCTTGGTCACACTGGCCAGGGCGAAGACGTGCTCCTCATCGCCGAGCGTCCACTGCTCGGAGTGATCAAGGACGGCCGCGGCGACCGTCGGGGCGGGGAAGGTTGTCAGCGCGTCGAGAGAGTCCATGACTGCCATCTTAGCGAGTGCAGAGATCCCCGTTGACCTGCAGATTTGCCAAGCATTCGCGGTGCTCGATATAGTATCTTCTCGTTGCACGGAAGCATCCGCAGCAGCCTGATCCCCCATAGCTCAGTTGGCAGAGCATTCGACTGTTAATCGAAGGGTCGCTGGTTCGAGCCCAGCTGGGGGAGCCACATCCCGCAAGCACCGCTTGCGGGTTTTTTGTTATGCTCCCCGCGCCTCGCTCCGGGTCCGCACAGACCCTGCTCCGGGCGCCCTCAAGCCCCTAGGCCGCGAGCACCCCGGCGAGAATCACCGCGATCGCCATGACGATGGTGGCCGGCACCTCCGCGCGCCCCACCCTCTTGGGAGTCCACACGGTTCCTTTCTGCGCGGAATACGGCACGAGGATCGCCCGCCCAATGCTCCACACCATGACGGCCACCATGATGATCGCGGCGAGGATCGGCACCCACTTCAGCGCCAGCACCGCCACGACGAGGGCCGCCACCACCTGGTACGTCACGGAGCCGATGAGATAGCGCCGATTGCCCTTCTTCCGGATCATCGACTTCACATAGGGCACCGTGCCGGAGAAGTACAGCGCCATGACGATCGCCGAGATGATCCCCACCGTGGAGGTGCCCGCGGGCCCGCCGTCGCCCCGCCCCACTGTGTCCATCACCGCGAGGACCGCGCCCGAGGCGCACGTCGTGGCGCACCCGGAGAACGTCGAGCGGGGGCGGTTCATGAGGATCTCCTCCACCGCGATGCCGACGAGCGGGACGAAGAGGATCGCCCACCACAGCAACGAGGGGCGAAGCAGCAGAGCCACCACCGCGCAGAGCGCCGCCACCCCGCCATAGGTGAGGGTGGGCGCCAGGAAGGTTCCGCGGTGCTGGCGTCGTCGAGCCTTAAAGAGGAGCCCACCGGCGAAGAAGCAGAAATAACCGCTCATCCAGGAGAGGAGGACCAGGAGAGTCGCGAGGAGGGAGATCGCCGTGCGCTCGCCCGGCCCGCAGAAGCCGAGGATGAGACCGAGGAGGGGCGGGATGGTGACCATCGGCCAGGCTCCATGCTGGTTGGGGATCCAGGGGTTAATGCCTCGACGGCGACCCATGAACAGCACTCCTTTCGCGCGCATATGGTTAGCCACGCCTTCCTTGTGCCGCGGCCCGCCCACCAGTCTAAAACTTTCGATGGATGGAGGGTGCAGCGGCCTTCGCACCGAGCCCGGATTCTGCGTTAAGGTGGACCTGAAGTTCGGCCTCAGGGAAGGATGATTCTTTCACTATGATCCAGTTCGTCGTTGGCGCTGCCGCAGGATACGTATTCGGGACCAAAGCCGGCCGCCGCCGTTATGAACAGATCAAGAAGGCGTCCTCCGCGGCGATCAACTCCCCCGTCGCCAAGAAGGCGATGAAGGCCACCCGCAAAGCCATCGCGGAGAAACTCGACCCCCAGCCGCGAATGAAGGAAGTCCGCAACCTCAAGACCGCCGACGGCCACAGCGTGCTCGAGCCCGACGAGGACTAGGCCAGCAGCCGAAGGGCCCCGGCCTTCTAGAAGCGCCGGCGGAAGGCGCGATCATTGAGCGAGCGCCGCGCCTCCTCGAGGGCGATGATGTCCGCGAAGATCGCGTTATAGGCCTCCTGGTCATCGGACATGCGCATGCGCTGGAGCTGCGCTTTGAGCTCCGCAATCTGGTTGCCCACCTGCACCTCTTGGAGCCGCGAGAGCGCGGAGTCAATGTAGGCCTCGAGGCTGTCCGCCTCCACCCGGATCTCCTCCACAACGAGCTCGCTGATGAGCGAGGAGGCCGTCTCATCCCGCAGGTTCTGCGCGACGCGGGACGGAAAATCGACGCCGGGCTCCCCCTGCGCAGAGGCACAGCCGCCGGCCTCCCCCATCGCATGCCGAATCGCCCGGTAAGCCGGGTGGGTGAAGGCATCCTCGGGGATCCCATCGAAGTAGCTGCTCGCGAGCTCCGGGTATTGGAGCGCCGCCTTGAGGCTCTCCCGCTGGGGCCAGAGCACCGGGTCGCGCGGATTGGGGCGTGGCAGGGCGTGCTCCCGCGGGCTGGAGGCCTGGCTCTGAGTCTCCTCCCGACGCACACGCCGCCGCGGTCCCTCCGGCTGGGAAGGATGCCGCGCTTCCTGCATGACCCGCGCCACGACCTCGTCGGGATCACCCCAACCCACCCAGCCGGAGAGCATCCGCGCGTACTCCTTGCGCAGAGCCTGGTCACGAATACCCGCGACGACGGGAACCGTGCGATTGAGCGCCTGGAGGCGCCCCTCGACGGTGGTGAGGGAGAAGTCGTTGAGCATGGAGCGGATGACGAACTCGAACATCGGGTGGCGATCCGCAATGAGGTCGCGCAGCGCCGTATCTCCCTTGGCCAGGCGCAGGTCACAGGGGTCCATCCCCTCCGGGGCCACCGCCACGAAGGACTGGCCCGTGAACTTCTGTTCACCGGAGAAGGCGCGCATGGCGGCCTTCTGCCCGGCCTCGTCCCCGTCGAAGGTGTAGATGAGCTCGCCGCGGAAGAAGTTGTCGTCGAGCATGAGGCGGCGAAGAATCTGCAGGTGGTCCTCGCCGAAGGCCGTGCCGCAGGCCGCGACGGCCGTCGTCTCCCCGGCGGCGTGCATCGCCATGACGTCGGTGTAGCCCTCGACGACGACCGCCCGGTGCTTCGACGCGATGCTCTTTTTCGCGAGGTCCAGCCCGAAGAGGACCGAGGACTTCTTGTAGAGCATCGTCTCCCGGGTGTTGAGGTACTTGCCGAGCTTGTCATCCTCGAAGAGCTTGCGCGCGCCGAAGCCGATGACATCGCCGGCGATGTTCCGGATGGGCCAGAGCAGGCGCCGGTGGAACTGGTCGATGGGACCACGACGGCCCATGCGGATGAGCCCCGCGGCCTCCAGCTCCTTCGGCTCGAAACCCTTGCGCACGAGGTGCTTGAGCAGGGCATCCCAGCCGCCGGGCGCGTAGCCGCAGCCGAAGTGATGGGCGTGCTCAGAGGAAAAACCCCGCTGGAGGAGGAAGTCCCGGGCCGGTTTGGCCTCCGCCGTCTCCAGCTGCTCCTGATAAAACTCATGCGCCGCCTTGTTCGCGGTGATGAGGCGGTGGCGGGTTCCTGCGTCCTCGCGCCTGCCGGGGCCGCCGCCCTGATAGGAAATGCGGTAGCCGATCTTGTCCGCGCACATCTCCACCGCTTCGGGGAACGTCACGTGCTCCATCTTCATGAGGAAGTCAAAGACGTCCCCGCCCTGATCGGTGGAGAAGCAGCGGTAGTAGCCGTGGTTGGGCCGCACGTGGAAGGAGGGGGTGCGTTCCTCCTTGAAGGGGGACAAACCCTTCAAGGAATCAGCGCCACCCGGCTTGAGCTGCACATATTCGCCCACGATCTCCTCGATGGGGGTGCGCTCGCGGATCGCGTCGATGTCGCTCTGGGGTATCCTTCCCTTGGCCATGGCCACCACTGTAATCTGCCGCGAGGGGCGCGTGGGACAATCCCCCTATGACCGGACCCTCACGTTCCCGCCTCAGCGCGCTGGCGCTGGGAGCCGTCGTTCTCCTTGGCGGCGGAGGGTGGATTGGTTACGACGTCCTCGATCACGACGCCGCGACGCAGTCCGCCCGCAGCTCCGCCGAGTCCACGAGCACCTGCGCTGTCTCCACGCTCCCCCAGGAAGCGCAGGACACCGTCGAGCTCATTCATCATGGCGGCCCTTTTCCTCATCCCGATAACGATGGGGTACGCTTCGGAAACTACGAGGGGCGGCTCCCCGAGCAATCGCGGAACTATTACCGCGAGTACACGGTCGAGACACCCGGGGTTTCTCACCGAGGCGCCCGGCGTATCGTGACCGGAGGTGATCCGGCCTCCTCGCCTGAGCACTGGTATTACACCGACGATCACTACGAGTCCTTCTGCGAAATTCCCGATGCTGACAGCTAACCCCATCCTCATCACCTCGGCCATCCGCACCTGCCCAGACTTCTTCGCCGCCGTGGGAGACGCCCTCTGCCACGACGAGCGCCCGGCCCCGACGAACCTCGACGGCCTCGCCGACCTCCTCCGCGAGTTCCACGTCGAGCAGATCATCTGCGCCCACTGGTGCCTCACGGAGGCGGAGGAACGCCGGATCCTTGCTGTCATCCAGGACCTCGGTATCGCGCTCCTCCGCTAGAAGCAGAGCCCCTCGATCCTCGGCGAGTACTGCGCCGCAATCCGGTCCACCCGTTCCAGCCGGGATTCTGTCATCGACGCCATCTGGTCGATAATCACCCGGTGCGCGGCACTCTCGCTCTCTGCCTGCTCCCACCAGGCGCCAAACATGGGGTCCAGCGCTCCTGGCGCGCCCGCCTGAAGGTAGTGGAAAACCCGGTGGATCCGCTCCCGCTGGCGATCCTGCCGGTCCAGGTGCTGCGGCGCGTCCATAACGTAGAGGACCGCGATGGTCTTGAGCAGGCGCACCTCCGCCTCCGCATCCGGCGGGACGACGAGCTTGCCGTGCTGCCGGCCTACCGGGCCATCATGCTCCGACGCCGTGGCACTCAGCGTGGCGCCGATATAGCGGCCGACGAGTTCCGAGGTCATCGTCTTCAGCGCGACAAAGCCCGCGAGGCTGCCGTCGAAGTCAGAAGCAGCATTCATGATGGGCAGTTCGCGGAGGCGGCCGGCGGCATCGAGCAACTCCTCCGGGGTGCCGCCGAAAGCGCGGGCGCCTTTCTCTGCGAGGGCAGCGAGCTCGACGAGGTCCCAGAGGACGCCGAGGCGGACGCGCCCGGAGACGATGCCGTCCTCCACATCGTGGACGGAGTACGCGATATCGTCCGACCAATCCATGACCTGGGCTTCCATGGAGGGGCGGAGGTCGCCGGGAGTGCGCCCGCGGCGAATCCACTCGAGGATGGGGCGATCCTCCTCGTAGCAGCCATACTTGCGGCGGAGCGTCCCATCCTCCGCGATCGCGGTCTTCGGGTATTTGCAGGAGGCGTCGAGGGCCGCGCGGCTGAGGTTGAGGCCAAAGGACTCGCCGTGGGGGCCCAGGATCTTCGGCTCCAGGCGAGTGAGAATGCGCAGCGTTTGGGCATTGCCCTCGAAGCCGCCGCACTGGGCGGCAACCTCGTTGAGGGCCGTCTCCCCGTTGTGCCCATAGGGCGGGTGGCCGATGTCGTGGCAGAGGCCGGCGAGTTCGCAGAGGTCGGCGTCGAGCCCGAGGGCTTCGCCGAGGCTGCGCGCAATCTGGGCGACCTCGAGGGAGTGCGTGAGCCGGGTGCGCGGGTTATCCCCATCGCGCGGGCCCACGACCTGCGTCTTATCCGCCAGCCGACGCAGCGCCGCCGAGTGCAGCACCCGCGCGCGGTCACGCGAAAAAGCCCCCCGCTGTTCCTCGACGCTCCCCGCCCAGGCGCTGCCCTTCACGTGTTCTGCACAGCGACGCTCCCGGTCGCAAGCCTGGTACTCGTACATAATGAGCTCAGTTTAGTCCCGCTGAGCTGCGGAGTCTGCCGATCTGATCTGGGCGTGCCGCAGGCGCCGATGCGGGCGAATGCAGCCGTCGATGGCTCGGAGGATGTCCTCGCAGCGTCGCGCCACCCGGCGCCCCGCCAGCTGGGCGCAGTCCGCGACGACGAGCCCTCCCACCTCGTGGCTAAGAAACACCCACCAGGACTTCTCCCTCACCGTGACGGGGCAATACGGGGTGGGATCGGCCGCGCAGCGCAGCCCGCACTCCCGCGCGAGCATCCGTGCGCGCACCATGTGGTGCGGGTCGGTGATGATACTGAGCCTGTTGTGCTGGATCTCCGGCTGCGCGCGAAGGAGCGCGAGGAGCGAACCGCGCGTGTCGCAGCCCTCCGGGCTCGGATGGATCTGCGCCTCCGGAACGCCCAGTCGCTGCAGCTCGCGGCAGCCGACCTCCGCCTCCGAGAGCTCCTCCCCCACCGCGGTGCCGCCCAGGACCCAGACGTCGAGCGAGGGGTCCTCGAGCGCGCGCTCAGCGGCGTGGCGGAGCCTCCCCGCAAAATAGCGCCCCGGCACGCCATTGTGGTGGGCCATGCCGAGCACCAGCGCGGCGTCCACGGCAGGAGCGCTCTCCCGCAGGCGGCCGCCCCACAGGATCCGCCCCGAATGAAGGACGGCCACCGCCGGCACGAGGCCCACCGCCCCCAGCACTCCCCTCAGCACACGACGCGTTCTCACTCCCCCAGCTCTACCAGAATGCCCCAGCTCAGAGCACACGGAGGGGTCATGTCCGACCCCACCACTATCCTGGGGTCATGACTTCGCTGCGTTCTCGACGCCTCCCCGCCGCTCTCTCCCTCGGCCTCTCCAGCGTGGGCATCTGCTCTCTCCTGGCCATTGCTGGGCTCAGCCCTGCGCAGGCTGCCGAGCCCAGCACGCACGCACTCGCCGCTGGGAGCCCCGTGGTGCTCGCGGCCCCGCAGGCCGGATTTGAGGACCTCCTCACCGATGAGGCGGGCGCGCTGAGTCCCTCCGAGGCCGAGGCGCTGCGCTCCACGCTCTCCAGCCGTGTTGCCGAGACTCATCGGCCGCTCTACATCGTCTTCCTCCAGGACACCGGCGGGATCTCGGCGGAGCAGTGGGCGCGCCAGGCCGGCCAGGCCCTTCGCAGCGATGAGGCCGCGGTGCTGGCCATCGTGCCGAGCACGCGCGACGGCGGGATATGGACGGGCAGTGGGTGGCCTTCCGGCTCGGAGAAGCGCATCTGGGATGCCGCCTACCCGCACCTCGCGGCGAGTGAGTGGGCCCAGGCAGCAACGGCCGCTGCCGAGGCCAGCGCCTCCTCCTCATCTCAGTCAGCCGGGAAGATCCTCGGGGTGGGGGCCGGCGTGGCGGTGCCCGTCCTGGTGCTCGGGGTGGGCGGCGGGGTGCTCCTCGCGCGACGCTCCCGGAAGAAGAAGCAGGAGGCACTCCTCGCGGATGCCCGCGGTCTTGACCCCGCCGATCTCCGGAGCATCAGCATGCTCCCCACGGAAACCCTGCGCTCCCGCGCCGAGGAAGAGCTCACCAGCACCGATCTGTCCGTCCGGCGGGCCCGCGAAGAGCTCGACCGCGCCCAAGAAGAATTCGGCGCAGAGCGCACCCGCCCCTTCATCCGCGCGCTGAACCACTCCACCACGACCCTCCAGAGGGCCTTCCACCTGCGCGAACAGCTCTACGATGCCATCCCCGAGACCGAGGAGGAGCAGCGCCGAATCCTCGCGGAGATCATCTCCTCCTGCGGGCAGGCCGATCAGGCCCTCGATGAGGAATCAGAGAACTTCGCCGCCCTACGCCGGGAGCTCATCGAGGCGCCGCACACCATCGATGCCCTCTTCGCCCGGACGGTCGAGGAACACCGCCGCCTCGATGCCGCAAAAGGCATCCTGTCCGGCCTGCACGAGCGCCATCCTGCTGAACTGCTCCGATCCCTCGAGGACAACCCCGCCACCGCGAAGGAGGCGCTCAGCCGCGCCGAGAGCGTACTCAATGAGGCCCGCGCCGTGAGCGACAAGCCCGCCGGCCAGCAGCGCTCCCTCGTCGACATGATTCACGAGGTCGATGAGGCCCTCGCCGTGACCGACGCCCAGCTGCGCGCCATCGAGAACGCCGACGATGACCTCCGCCGCGCGACTGCCCACCTTGGCGACCTTCGCACCGAAATCGACGGAGAGATCGCTGAGGCCCGTCAGCTCGCGGAGAGCGGGCGCCAGCACGGCGCCCCGGCGGATTGGGATGCCCTCGACTCCCTCCTCCAGGAGGCCGAATCCGAGCTCAGCTCCACGGCGGAGGAAGCGAAGAACGACCCCCTCGGCGTGTACTCCCGCCTCACGGCTCTCGACGCCCGACTCGACGATGCCCTCGACCGCGTCCGCGCCATCACCACGGACCAGGAGCGCCGCCTAGCGCTCCACAGCCAGGCCACGGACTCCGCCCAGGCGCTCATCCGCCAGGCAGAAGACCTCCTCGCCAGCCGCGGGCCGCTCATCGGCACGGAAGCGCGGACGCGGCTGCGCGAAGCCCAGCGGCTCCTCGCCGAATCTCTGACGCTGCGCACCCAGGACACGGCCGCGGCCACGGCAAAAGCCACGGAAGCGGGAAACACCGCCCGCCGGGCGTTCACCCTCATGCAGTCCGCTGTGGAAGAGTATGAGCGCAGCCAGCGCACGCCGGATGTCTCCGGGGCTATCGTCGCCGGAATGGTCGCCAACGCCCTCCTCCAGGGCGGGCGGGGTGGCTTTGGCCGAGGTTTCGGGGGAGGCGGAGGCTTCGGAGGAGGCTTCGGCGGCGGCGGTGGGAGCTCCACCGGCGGGCGCTTCTAGACCCGCGGCCGACGCACCGGTGAGTCCACGAGGACGCACCCCCAACTGAGGAAGACCGCATCAATGAGGGGCAGGGGCGCATAATCCACCGCGTCGCTCACCTCCACTTTCCCCGAGACCCGTGGGGTGACAACCGCGCACGGGGCGCCCGAGGCGTCAAGGATCCTTCGCTCCTTTCGCCACGGGGAGGTGCGCTCCAGGGTGTAGCGCCGGCCCACACAGTCGGCGCTCAGCCGGGCGACGCTGAGAGAGTTCTGGATGAGGGTGTAGACCTCACCCTCCCCGGTGGTAGCACGCGCCCGGAAGTGCCAGGGGCCGGGGCTGGACTCGATGAGGAGGCGCTCCTCGCCGAGGTAGATGACGTCGGAAATGACGGAGGCGACGATGCCGCCCTGCTGATCGATGAGGTCATTGCCGGACCAGGTCCAGATGCCCTCGCGCTCATGCATGAATCGGTCTCGCCCCGCCACGGCGCCCCCTTAGACGATGAAGAGGATCGCGATGATCCCGACGATGGCGAAGAGGAGGACCGTCCCGAGGATCGCCCAGCTCGACTTGTCCAGGCGGTGCTCGAGGAGCAGCCGGACAAACCAGCTCAGAGCGATGGTCTGGTCCGTCTCCAGGTCACCCTCATGATCGGACTCGAACTCGAGGATCGCGCGGCGCACGCCGTTGTTTCCGCCCGAGAACTGGGCAATCTTGGTTCCGCTGGCGTCCTCGATGATCCAGTCATTGCGCTGCTCGTTGATGAGCCGCAGCGGGGTGCCGCGGAGGGAGGCCTGGAACTCGTGGTCCTTGGTGAGCTGTCCAATCAACTCATAGGTCTCCCCGGAGGGGCGAGTGAGGCTCGCCCCCTTCTCGGGATCGTGGACGCTCGTCCACGTTTCCCCTTGCACCAGGGCCGTCCCATTCACGCCGTCGTGGCTGAAGTGGGCCAGAACGTCGGGACCATCCTCAACGAGCAGGTCAGCGCCGTGCTCGGTGCGGCGGGTCCAGGAGGTGTAATGCATGTCAGCACCCAATCAGTCGCTGGGCCAGGTAGGAGGGCAGGTCGGCGACCTTCACGCGCTCCTGGTCCATGGTGTCGCGCTCGCGGACGGTGACGGCGTCGTCCTCCAGGGTGTCGAAGTCGACTGTCACGCAGAAGGGCGTGCCGATCTCATCCTGGCGGCGGTAGCGGCGGCCGATCGCGCCGGACACGTCATAGTCGACGTTCCAGTAGCCGCGCAGCTCATTGGCGATCTTCTCCGCCACGCCCTTGAGCTCTGGCTTCTTCGACAGCGGCAGCACGGCCACCTTCACCGGGGAGAGGCGGTAGTCGAGCTTGAGGACCACGCGCTTGTCGACGCCACCCTTGGCGTTGGGGGCCTCATCCTCGTGATAGGCGTCCACGAGGAAGGCCATCATCGCACGGCCAAGCCCGGCCGCCGGCTCGATGACGTAGGGGATCCAGCGCTCGTTGTCGTTCTGGTCGAAGTAGCTGAGGTCCTCACCCGAACCCTCCGAGTGCACGCGGAGGTCGTAGTCGGTGCGGTTGGCCACGCCCTCGAGCTCGCCCCACGTGGAGCCAGCGAAACCGAAGGCGTACTCGACGTCGACAGTCCGCTTGGAGTAGTGGGAGAGCTTCTCCTTCGGGTGCTCGTAGAGGCGGAGGTTCTCCGGCTTGATGCCCAGGTCGATGTACCACTGCAGGCGGTCATCGATCCAATACTGGTGCCATTCCTCGTCCTCCCCCGGCTTGACGAAGAACTCCATCTCCATCTGCTCGAACTCGCGGGTGCGGAAGATGAAGTTGCCCGGGGTGATCTCGTTGCGGAAGGACTTCCCGATGTTCGCGATACCGAAGGGCGGCTTCATCCGCGCGGAGGTGAGCACGTTCTTGAAGTTCACGAAGATGCCCTGGGCGGTCTCCGGGCGGAGGTAGTGCAGGCCCTCTTCGTCGTCGACGGGCCCCAGGAACGTCTTGAGCAGGCCAGAGAAGGCTTTCGGCTCGGTCCACTTGCCCGGCTGCCCGGTCTCCGGGTCCGGAATGTCCGCCAGGCCGTTTGCCGGCGGGTGCCCGTGCTTCTCCTCGTAGGCCTCGATGAGGTGGTCAGCGCGATAGCGCTTGTGTGTGTGAAGGGACTCGACGAGCGGATCCGTGAAGACCTCCACGTGCCCAGAGGAGACCCACACCTGGCGGGGCAGGATGACGGAGGTGTCGACGCCGACGACGTCGGGACGCGAGGTCACCATGTGGCGCCACCACTGCCGCTTGATGTTCTCCTTGAGCTCCACACCGAGGGGGCCGTAGTCCCAGGACGAGCGGGTTCCGCCGTAAATCTCACCGCCCGGGTAGACGAGCCCGCGGCGCTTGCACAAGTTCACTACTGTATCGATGACGGACTTATTCGCCATGGTGACGTTCGTTCTCCTCTTCAACTCTGCGACGGAGCACCAGACAGGGATATCCCCAGTGGGGGAAACTCACCTCATTCTAACGGTCGAGGCAAGGGGCCGTACGGCGGGCCGGGCTAAGGGCGAGCCGACCCTCGCCCCGCAGCCCCTCCCCCGGGCATCCCACATCGTGAGACGCTCGCCACAGAAGTGGGCGCAGTTTCCCACCACTCCCGGAATATAAGACCTCTGGCATATACCCTGCTCACGCCCCAGATTTCAGCCCTGAAGGAATGATACAAACGGTTTCATGCAAAATTCCGTTAATATGACCTAGGGGGATCACACTCCCCATGTCTATTATTCATTAACGATTTGGCAACCGAGATGAATGGTGGCTAACAGCGTGATACAGAACAAAGAGGAGACGCTCAGCAAGGACGACCTGAGTCGCGCAGCAACAATCATCAGCGCGCTCAACTCACCCCTCCGCACCCAGATCATATTGATGCTCGCCGAGGGCCCCTTATATGTTCACCAGATTGTCACCTCGCTCGACCAAAGCCAGCCTTTGGTGAGCCAGCACCTCCGCGTTCTCAAGCAGGCCGGCATCGTCGCCCCCACTCGCAAGGGCAAGCAGGTCATCTACCGCCTCATTCGCACCGACATCCCCGCGCTCATCTCCTGGGTCGCCGGGCACAACCCGGGCCCGGACGGTGGCACGGAGCTCAGCGGGCGACAGCCCGGGGAGGTCGACGAGCTCGCCGATCGCCGGGCCAAGAAGGAATCCTCCGCCGAATCCACCGAGGCGAGTGGCGGGGAGAACGCCCTCGGCGCCGCGGCGATCGTCCGCCCGCACGCCGTCATGGACACCATCCCCAACCCCTCCCCCCGGCCGGTCCCCGGGATGTCCCCCATGGATCCGAGCTAAGAGGGCCGCCATCCCGACGCCCCTCCCAGTCTCACCACACACCGCTTTTCCAATACATTTCCAATAAAGCGGACTGCGGATTACACTTGAGTACACGACATCGTTATCGCTTTTGAGGGGAGTCACATGGTTACGACGTCACCATCCGTACCCAAACTCGGGCCGCGCAACACCTGGCAGCGCAATGCCATCATCCACGTCCTGCACGACCTCGAGACGTTTAGCTCCGCCAAGGACATCTACACCGAGCTTGTCCGTCGGGACAAGAAGGTGGGGCTCACCACGGTGTACCGCACCCTTCAGTCTCTGTCTGAGATGAAGGCCGTCGACGTCCTCCACATGGCCGGCGGGGAAACCCTCTACCGCCGCTGCGACAGCGACGCCCATCACCACCACCTCGTGTGCACCCGCTGCGGGCAGGCCGAGGAGATCGAGGGCGGGCCCGTCGAGCAATGGGCGCAGAGCGTGGCCCAGCAGTTCGGCTACCAGCTCACGGGACACGACGCGGAAATCTACGGACTCTGCCCCTCGTGCCAATCCGACGAGCACCCCGACTCCCCCGCCGCTTAAGGCCGCAGGGCCCACAATCCGCGGTCCCCGAAGCCCCGGCCCCTATCCCCCGGTGATCTGCCCGAAGAGGCTCCCCAGCCCCCACGTGACCAGCGCCGCGCCCAAGCCAATCGCCAGCTGGCGCAGCGCCCGCCCCAGCGGCGGCTTCCCGGAGAGGATGCCTGTCGTCCCACCGGTGCACAGGAGGGCGATCGCGACGAGGATGATCGCCACGATGCCGGCCGTCGTCGTGCTGAGGCCGAAGAAGAAGGGCAGCACGGGCAGGAGCGCCCCGCTTCCGAAGCAGAGGAAGCTTGAGATGGCCGCCTGCCAGGCGCCGCCCACCCCCGTGATCGACTGGCCGCCACGGCCGAAGGCCTCGCTCTTGCGCGGGGGCTCCGTCGTCGTGTGAAGGGAGGCCAGCACATCCTGGGCCTTGTGCTCCGCTTCCTCCTGGCTGAGGCCGCGGGCGCGGTAGACGAGGGCGAGCTCGTTGGCGTCGACGTCGAGCATGGGGAGGGCATCATCGGCCTCTTCGTCCGGCTCGGAGGCCTCGAGGAGCTCCTGCTGGGACTTCACCGAGACGTACTCGCCGGCCGCCATGGACAGCGCGCCGGAGAGGAGGCCCGACACACCCGTGATGAGGACGACGGTGCTCGACACGCCACTGCCCATCACGCCCATGACGAGCGCAAGGTTGGAGACGAGGCCATCGTTCGCGCCGAAGACCGCGGCGCGGAAAGCGCCCGACATTTGCTCGCGGCCGCGGGCGGCGAGGCCGCGGACGACCTCGGCGTGGATGCGCTCATCGGCGGCGATTTGCTCCGGGGCGTCGGCGTCGTCGAGGTAAGCGCTGCGCGACTCGGCGGTCTGCATGAGCGCCAACACGAACACCGAGCCAAAACGCTGGGCGAGGAAGCCCATGAATCGGGTGGACAAATCGGGCTGCCGAGGCATGCCCACGTAGTCGCCGAGCTTCGCGCGCCAGAATTGCTCGTGGCGGGACTCGGAGTTCGCGAGGGCGAGGAGAATCTCCCGCTCCTCCCCCGTCTTGCGGTGCGCGAGCTCGCGGTACACCGCGGCCTCTGCTCGCTCGTTGGCAAGATAGCGACGCCAGCGGGCAATCTGCCGCTTCGAGGGCGGGGACACGTCCGTCATCTGCTGCTCCTCCTCCATCAGCGCGTCCCCCCGAATCGACGATCCCGACGCGCGTACTCGCGGACCGCATCGAAGAGGTCCTCCGCGCCGAAGTCCGGGAAGAGTTTATCCTGGTAGACCATCTCCGCATAGGCGGACTGCCACAGCAGGAAGTTCGAGATGCGCTTCTCCCCGCTCGGGCGGAGGAAGAGGTCGACATCCGGCATGTCCGGCTCATCGAGCCACTCGTGGAAGTTCTTCTCGGTGATCCGCTCGGGCCGGATCTCCCCCTTCGCCGCGGCGGCGGCGATCGCGCGGGCCGCGTCGACGATCTCCGCCCGCCCGCCATAGTTCACGCACATCGCCAGCGTCATGCGAGTGTTGCCGGCGGTAAGTTCCTCGGCGGCCTCGAGTTCACGGATGACGGAGCGCCACAGTCGGGGGCGGCGCCCTGCCCAGCGCACCCGGACGCCCTTCTCGTGGAGGATGTCCCGCTCGCGGCGCAGCACGTCCCGGGAGAAGCCCATGAGGAATCGCACTTCATCGGTGGAGCGGCGCCAGTTTTCCGTCGAAAAGGCATAAGCAGACAGGTACGGGACGCCCATCGCGAGGCAGGCGTCGACCGCTTCCATGAGCACGGCCTCCCCGCGCTTGTGCCCCTCGGTGCGCGGCAAGCCACGTTCCTGGGCCCAGCGCCCGTTGCCGTCCATGACGAGGGCGATGTGGCGGGGCAGGAATTCGGCAGGAATGTTCGGCGGTTCTAGAGCAGTCACGGGGACTATTGTGCCATCCCTAACCCCGGTCGAAAATAGCGAGGCTCGGCAGGCGCACCTCAGCGTGCCAGCGGAGGTGGCTCACCGTGAGACGATGAATCTGGTGGAGGTACTCGGGATGCGCGCGGGCGGCACCAAGGACCATCCCGCGGTGCCCCTCGGAGAGCAACCACATAAGGTGGAGGACTTCCGGGTCCACATCGAAGGAGCCGGGCGGGCGGCAGTGGGAGCACACCGCCCCGCCCGAGGCCGGGTGAAAGGAGTGGTGGGGGCCCGGGGCATTGCACTGGGCGCAGGCGAAAAGCTGCGGGGCCCAGCCGGACACCCTCATCACGGTGAGCGCGAAGGCGTCGAGCTCGAGGACCGGCTCCGGGCTGTGCTGCATGCGGGCCAGGGCGTCCACCACGGCCTCGTAGAGTCGGGGGTCCGGGTCCGCGTGGGCGAGTCCCTCGGCGATCTCCAGGATCGCGCACGCCGCCGTGTAGCGCTCGTAGTCCTCGATAATCCCCGAGCCATAGAAGTGCACCGTGTCCGCGCCGCTCAGCGTGGCAAGGTTGGCGCCCGGGTAGAGGAGGACGTCGAGGTCGACGAACAGCTGCACCCGCGAGCCGAAGCGCGACTTCGCCCGCCGCACCCCGCGCGCCACCGCTCGCACAACCCCGTGCTCGCGGGTGAGCAGGACCACCACCCGATCGGCCTCCGCGAAATCATAGGTGCGGACGACGACCGCCCGGTCCCGGTAGCTGCCGCGGCGGGCCACCTAGAAGCCCAACCGGCCGAGGGACTTCGGATCGGACTGCCAGTTCTTTAGCACCTTCATCCGCAGGTCAAGGTAGACGTTCGTGCCGAGAAGCTCCATGATGGCGGGGCGCGCCTGATAAACGATGCGCCGCAGCCGTCGATTATCAGGGCCTGCGAGGATGCGCCGCTGGCCCGGGCGCTCCACGTAGATCACGGCGTGGACATTCTGGACGCCCTCCCGCTCCGGGTCCGGCAGGATCTCGTCCACCTCCACCGCAACGGAGTGCGGGAGCTCGTCGCGCAGGCCCGAGAGAGCGGCCTCGCGGATGAGCTCGGCGATGCGGGTCTCCACGTCCTCGTCCGTGAGGTGATCCTCCGGGTAGAAGCGCGGCCCCTCGGGCAGCAGCGAGGTGACGACGTCGAGGAGGACGTCGAGCTGCTCGTGGGAACGCGCGGAGACGGGGACGACCTCCGCGTTCTCGCCGAGGAGCTCATGGAGCGCGACGAGCTGGGCGGCCACCTCGTCACGACTGGCCTTGTCGATCTTCGTCACGATCCCCAGGAGCGGGGTCCGCGGGGCGACCTTGCGGACGGCCTCGAGGATCCAGCGATCTCCCGGCCCGATCTTCTCATCCGCCGGCACGCAGAGCCCGATGACATCGACGTCCGAGTAGGTGTCCTTGACGATCTCGTTGAGCCGCTCCCCCAGGAGAGTGCGCGGGCGGTGCAGCCCCGGCGTGTCCACGACGACGATCTGCGCGTCCTCCCGGTGCACGATCCCGCGGATGGGGTGGCGTGTCGTTTCGGGCTGGTTCGCCGTGATGGCGATCTTGTGCCCCACGAGCGCATTCGTGAGGGTGGACTTGCCGGTATTCGGGCGGCCGACAAAGCTCATGAAGCCGGAGCGGAAGCCGTCCGGCGTGTCAGTGAAGTTGATGATTATCTCCTGGATATTCGCTGGGACTGTGTCGGAAGAGGTTCTAGTGGGTGATCATAGTCGTGTACAAATGGCACCATGACTGACGCACTCCGATCCCTCTCCACTCTTCACCTCACGCGGCCTCGGAAGCGTCGTCGCGAGGGCCTCGTCCTCGCCACCCCGCAGGGTCGCACTATTGCGCGGAGTGAGGCCCAGGGCTCGACGGCCCGCCGCCTCCTCATGGGGAACCGCCGGGTGCACCTCGTCAGCGAGCCAGACGGCGATCATCTCCTCACCATCACCGACCCCGTCAACGTCCTGCGCGACTCCTTCGAGATCCTCAGCCCCGAGGGCACGGAGCTCGCCCGCGTCATCAGCCGCCACGGGTGGAAGGGCACCTCACTTCACGTCACCTGCGCGGGCGAGGAGGAGCTCGACGTCATCGGTTCGCTCTCTGACCGGGAGTTTCGCCTGAGCTCTGATGAGAAGGACCCCACGGCCACGTGGATGAGCATGTCGCGCCAGTGGTCCGGGGTGCGCGCGGAGATGGTGGACGCCGCCTCCTACGTGCTGAGCTTCCGCGAGGGGCTCGGGGAGGAGGAGCGTCTGCTCTGCGTCGGCGTGGCGATCGCCGTGGACCTCCACCAGCTGAAGAAGGAAAGCCAGCTCATGACGGTGGTGACGACGGCCTCCGGATCCTAGCGGGCCCCGTCCTCGCCCTCGCCCCGGGGATCCTGGGGCGAGCGCTCCGGCAGCTCAACCAGAACCGTGTTGACGCGGAGCCGTCCGCGCCGGTCCGTGCCTCCCTCCGCGGTAAGTGTCAGCCCCTCCACTGTGACGGAGGTTCCGGGCAGCGGGACCCGGCCCATGCCATAGGCCACGAGGCCGGCGACGGTATCCACCTGGTCGAGGGTGTCCTCGCTGAAGCTGATCTCCTCCTCGATGTCCTCTTCCAGCGCCTCGCGCAGGTCATCGAGGCTCAGCCGGGCCACGCAGCGCCACTGGCGCTCCCCCACCCGCTCAACGGGGGCGAGCTCGAGGGCGTCATACTCGTCGCTGATCTCCCCCACGATCTCCTCCAGGATGTCCTCGATGGTGACGAGGCCGGAGATCGCCCCGTACTCGTCGACGAGGATGGCAATGTGGTTGCGGGCCACCTGCATCTCGTGGAGGAGCGCGTCGAGGGGCTTGGAATCCGGGACAAAGACGGGCTCGCGCATGACCTCCGCGACAGTGACGGAGCGCCCGCCGTCGGCCAGGTGATACGTCTTTTCTACGAGGTCCTTGAGGTAGATCACGCCCACGAGGTCATCGGTATTCTCCCCGATGACCGGGATCCGCGAGTGTCCCGATCGCACACACAGCGAGGTGGCCTGACCAGCGGTTTTATCGGCCTCGATCCAGATCATCTCCGGGCGCGGGACCATGACCATGCGGGCGGTGGTCGATGCGAGGTCGAAGACGTTCTGGATCATCTTGCGTTCCTCGATCTCGACGACGCCGTGCTCCTGGGCGATGTCCACCATCTCACGGAGCTCCACCTCCGTGGCATAGGGGCCATCGCGGAAGCCCGGCCCCGGCGCGAGGATGTTGCCCACCCAGATGAGCATCTTCGTGATCGGCCCGAAGATCCGGGCCGCCATCTGCAACACCACCGCCGAGGAGAGGCAGATCGTGTACGGGTTCTTGCGGCCCAGTGTCCGGCCGAAGACGCCGATGATCGCGAAGGAGACCAGGCCGACGGCGACGATCGCGGCGACGATCACCCAGCCCGAGTCATGCCACAGCCGGGAGGCCACCGCGGCGGCAAAGATCGCGGCGGTGGCGTCGAGAAGGGTGCGCAGGAGGACGAGGAGGTTGATGTGAACGGCGCGTTCGTCGACGACGTGGAGGAGAGCGCGGGCGCCGCGGCGCTCATCCTTGACGAGCTGCTCGACGCGGGCGCGCGAAATCGAGGAGACCGCGGACTCCAGGGTGCCGACGAGCCCCGCGAAGCCCAGGGCGAGCACCGTGACGAGGACGAGGACGGCAATGGGATAGTGGAGCACTATTCACCATCCGCGAAGATGTCGCTGCGCTGGGAGGCCTCGGGGAAGGCCGCCGGACCGGTGGGTCGGGGCTGGTAGGAAACCTCGCGGCGGGCGAGGTCGTCGTACCAATCGGCGAGGATCTCATTCTGGAGGGCGAACATCTCACGCTCCTCGGCGGGGGTCGCGTGATCATAGCCGAGGAGGTGGAGGGTGCCGTGGACGGTGAGGAGGGCGAGCTCGTGGCCGAGGTCGTGGCCCGCGGCCTTGGCCTGGTTGACGGCGAAGGCGGGGCAGAGGACGATATCGCCGAGCATCGCGGGGCCGGCGTCGGGGGCATCGGGGCGCCCGCCCATGGCGGAGCCCGGGGTGAGCTCGTCCATGGGGAAGCTCATGACGTCGGTGGGGCCCTCCAGATCGAGCCAGCGAACGTGGAGGTCAGCAATGGTTTCTAGGTCCACGATGTGGATGCTGGCCTCGGCGTCCGGGTGGACGTCGAGGCGGCGGAGGGCGTAGCTCATGACGTCGATGAGCATGGACTCATTGACGCTGGCCTCGCCGGATTCATTAAAGACCTCGATGCTCATCGTTCACTCCCAGGAATCTCTGCCTCTTCTTCTTTCTCCCAGCCCACCGCGCGGAGCCGATCATGCTCCTCGTAGGCGTTGATGATGCGGGTCACGAGGTGGTGGCGCACCACATCGGCGCTGCCAAGCTCCGCGATGTGGATGCCCTCGACGTCGCGGAGGATTCGACGGGCCACCCGCAGGCCCGAGAGCTGCCCGTGCGGAAGGTCCACCTGCGTGATGTCGCCGGTGACGACCATCGTCGAGCCGAAGCCCAGGCGGGTGAGGAACATCTTCATCTGGGCGGGGGTGGTGTTCTGGGCTTCGTCGAGGATGACGAAGGCGTCGTTGAGCGTCCGCCCGCGCATGTAGGCCAGCGGGGCCACCTCGATGATCCCGGAGTCCATGAGGCGCGGGATCGTCTCCGGATCCACCATGTCGCGCAGGGCATCGTGGAGGGGGCGGAGGTAGGGGTCAATCTTGTCATTGAGGGTGCCGGGGAGGAAGCCGAGCTTCTCCCCCGCTTCGACGGCCGGCCGGGTGAGGATGATCCGTGAGACCTCCTTGGCCTGGAGCGCCTGGACGGCCTTGGCCATCGCCAGGTAGGTCTTCCCGGTTCCCGCAGGTCCGAGGCCGAAAACGATGGTGTTCTCATCAATGGCATCGACGTACCTGCGCTGCCCCACCGTCTTCGGCGCAATGACCTTGCCGCGGCACGAAAGAATCTCATGCCCGAGGGCATCCGCCACCGAGGCCGGATCCTCCGCCGCGACAAGCGAGATGGTGTGGCGCACGGCGTCCGGACTCACGGCGTGCCCGCGCTCCGCCAGCGCCTCCAGCTCCGACACGACGCGCAGCGCGTGGGCCACCCGATTCCCCGGCCCGCGGAGCGTGAGCGTTGCCCCCCTCGCCCGACAGTCCACCCCGACCATGTCCTCGATGATCGCGAGGTGCCCATCATGAATGCCGAAGACCTCCGGCGCGGCGTCCTCTGCAATATCCACCGTCTTCGTCACGACATCCACCCGACGGCGTGCCGCCCGAAAGCGTCCCGTAGTAGTCACCTAGCTCCTGCGCCTACCTTCTCCTCGAGAGTATTACTGCCGGTCACCTTACCAGCGCTGCGTTAAAACGCCGATCGCAGCGAGCGCCACCATGCTTGCGCTCGCGGTACGCAGCACCTCCGGGCCCAGGCGCACCTCCTGTGCACCTGCCGCACCGAGCTCCGCCCGCTCCGCGGGGCTGATCCCGCCCTCGGGGCCGACGACGAGCAGCACCTCGGGGACGTCGAGATCGCACTCCGCAATCGGTTGCCCCGCATCGCCCTCGAGGAGCAGGGCCACGCCCCCGCGAGAGCGGAGATCCCGGATCGCTTCCACGAGCTGCGCGGTGGAGTGCACGTCACTGATGGTGGGGACGCGGAGGCGTCGAGACTGCTTGGCGGCGGCGAGGGCCGCGTGCCGCCACTTGCTTAAGCCTCGCTCGACCTTCTTCGCACCGGACCACTTGGCCACGCAGTGCTCGGCCTGCCAGGGCAGGAAGGCATCCGCCCCAGCCTGGGTTCCCAGGTCAATCGCGAGCTCCGAGCGCTCCGACTTCGGCAGGGCCTGAGCCACGGTGACACGCGGCCGCGGCTCGGGGGCCTCCCCGTGATCGAGGGCGCTGAGCAGCGCCTCCTCCTTGCCCAGCAGGGAGTCGACGCGGGCGCGCGCCCACGTTCCCGTCCCGGAGATGAGCATGATCTCCTCGCCCTCGCGCACCCGCTTCACGGTGATCGCGTGGCGACCCTCCGGCCCGCGCAGGCGCAGCGACCCGCCCGCGGCCAGCTGCTCCGCGAGGTCCTCGACGCAATACGTGGCCAGGCTCATCGGCGGAACTTATTCCTCAGGCGGCTGAAGAGGGACTCCTCGCCGTCGTCGGCGCTGTTGACGGCGACCTCCTCCCTGCGGTGCTCGCGCACCTTCTCCAGGAGCTCGCGCGAGCGCTGGTCGAGTTCCCGGGGCACGACGACGTCCACCGTGGCAATGAGATCCCCGCGCTGACCCGAGCGAACATGCGGCATGCCGGCCTCGGGGAGGCGAATGTGATCGGCGGGCTGCGTGCCGGGGTCGATGGTGAGGTTGATGCTCTCCCCGCCCAGGCCGTCCACGGAGAGGTCCGTGCCCAGCGCGGCGTCAACCATGGGGACGCGGACGGTCATGTGGAGGTCATCGCCGTCGCGGCTAAAGACCGGGTGCTGCTGGATAGCGACCTCGACGTAGAGGTCGCCGGCAGGGCCGCCGCCGTGGCCGACCTCGCCCTGCCCGGCCATGCGGATGCGCATGCCGTCGCGGATGCCGGCCGGGATGTTGCACACGAGGGTGCGGCGCTTCTTCACCCGGCCCGCCCCGCCGCAGCGGGAACAGGGATCCGGGATGATTTCGCCGAAGCCCTGGCACTTCGGGCAGGGGCGCGTCGTCATGACGTTCCCCAGGAAGGAGCGCTGCATCTCCCGGATCTCGCCGGTGCCGCCGCACTGGTCACAGGTCACCGGCTTGGCGCGGGACTCCGAGCCGGTTCCACCGCAGTGGTCACATAACACGGCGGTGTCCACGACGATGTCCTTGCGCACCCCTTGGAACGCGTCCTCCAACGTGATGCTTTCTCGCAGCAAAGCGTCGTTTCCGGGCTGAACGCGAGAGCGCGGACCACGAGAACCTCCGGCGTGCTCGCCGAAGAAGGCTTCGAATATGTCGCCAAAACCGCCGCCGAAGCCTCCGAAGCCGCCGGCGCCACCGGGCGCCCCACGACCTCCGTGGTCCAGGGGGTCTCCCCCCATATCGACGATCCGGCGTTTTTCCGGGTCAGTTAACACCTCGTGTGCCTCGGTGGCCTCCCGGAACTTTTCCGCCGCCTCTTCCGAAGGGTTCACATCCGGATGGTATTTCCGGGCAAGCCTCCGGTAGGCCTTCTTAATCTCTTGGTCAGTCGCGGACTTATCCACGCCAAGGATTCCGTAATAGTCACGCGCCACAGTCTGACTAAACTTCCTTCCTTCAACAGGTCAAAGACGAACCTTCGCACCCCGATCGCCGGAACAGTTTACCGGCAGGGACCGCGGGAACAGACATTGCTCCCGCTCCACTCCCCGCCTCACTCCCCGGCGAGGACTCGGCTCACATACCTCGCAACAACGGACACCCGCGCGATTGTTCCCGTGTAGTCCATAAATGTGGGGCCCACAACACCCATGCCGCCCAGGGCCGCGCCCGAGCCCGCCCCCGCGCCATAAGCGGAGGTGACCACGGATGCCCCGTGCAACTGCTCGGCCGCGTTCTCTTCCCCGATGAGCACCGTGACATCGCCCGGGTCCCGCACATTCGCCAGCAGCTTAAGCACCACAACCTGCTCCTCGAGGGCCTGGATCACCGTCGGCAAACCCGAGGGAAGGCTGCGCGCCCCGCGGGTGAGATTCGAAGCGCCGGCGAGGATGATCCGATCACTCGGCTGCTCCACGAGAGTCTCAATGAGCACCGTGCACGCCGAGACGACGGCCGCGCGCAGCTCCGCGGGGGCGCTGGCGGCCAGATCCGCGAGGGAGCTGGAGGCATCCTGCAGCGTCTTGCCCACGAGCGCGGAGTTGAGGAGGTCGCGCACGCGGTGGACGGAGTCAGCGTCGAGCGGGGCCGGCAACTCCACGTTGCGCTGATCCACGCGGCCCGTGTCCGTGATGAGCACGAGGAGCAGCCGCACCGGGGTGAGCGCCACCACCTCACAGTGCTTCACCCGGGAGACCGTGAGCGTGGGCAGCTGCACCACCGCCGCCTGCCGAGTGAGCTGGCTGAGCAGCTGCACACTGCGGCGCAGCACATCCTCCAGATCCACGCCCTCCTCGAGGAAGCTCATGATGGCATGGCGCTCGGCGCGGCTGAGCGGCTTGATCTCGTGCAGATCATCCACGAAGCGCCGATACCCCTTCTCCGTGGGGATCCGGCCTGAGGAGGCGTGCTCCTGCACGATGTAGCCCTCCGACTCCAACACCGCCATGTCATTGCGGATCGTCGCCGAGGACACCGGCATGTGGTGCCGCTCCAGCAGCGCCTTCGAACCCACCGGCTCCTGCGAGGCGATGTAATCAGCAACGATCGCCCTCAACACCTCCTGGCGGCGGCGGGCAGTCTCTCCAGCCATCTCGCAGGCACCTCCTCCGTGGTGATCAGTGTGTGCGCGGACCGCGGCTCACGCCCCATTCTGGCAGACTCGCCCCTCCTCTGCTAAAAGCAGGTCCGCGATAATGCCGTCCGCCAGGAGCCTCCCCTCGCCGCTCACCCGGATCCGTCCCCCCTCGCGACGCAGCAATCCGCGCTGCTCATAGGGCTCAATCACCCCCGCCGCCGCGGGCGAGAGCTGGCTCTCCGCCACCCCCTGACGCAGCCGAAGCCCCAGCATGATGCGCTCAGTGTGCCGATCCTCCGCGCTCAGCTCCTCGCTCATCGCGATCGGCAGGCGCCCCTCGCCGAGCTCCCGGGCATAGCGCGCCGGGTGCTTGACATTCGCGAAACGCCGCCCGCCAACGTGGGAGTGCGCGCCGGGGCCGGCGCCCCACCAGTCGCCGTCGGTCCAATAGATGAGGTTGTGGCGGCACTCCCCGCCGGGGAGAGCCCAGTTGGAGACCTCATACCAGCGAAATCCGGCATCGCTGAGCAGCCCGTCGATGATCCCGTAGCGATCCGCCTGCACATCCGGGTCCGGGGCCGGGAGCTCCCCGCGGCGCACCTTGCGCGCCATGGCCGTCCCGTCCTCGAGGATGAGCGAGTAGGCGGAGACGTGGTCGACGCCCGCTGCCAGCGCCGCCTCGATGGTCTCGACGACGTCCTCGTCCCTCTCCCCCGGGGTGCCGTAAATAACGTCGAGGTTGACATGGGCAAATCCGGCCTCGCGGGCCTCGCGCGCCGCCGCCAGGGCCCGGCCCGGGGTGTGCCGGCGCTGCAGCACCTGCAGCACGTGCGGAGAGACCGACTGCATCCCCAGCGAGATCCGCGTATAGCCCGCCTCCCTCAGGCCGGCGAAGAAGGCCGGGGAGGTGGACTCCGGGTTGGACTCCGTCGTGACCTCCGCCCCGGGGGCGAGGCCGAAGGTGGAGCGGATGGCGTCGAGAATGCGGGCGAGGCCCTCCGCCCCCAGCAGGGAGGGCGTGCCCCCGCCGATGAACACCGTCTCCGCCGGGCGATCGCCCACCTCCGCGCGGCCGAGCCGCAGCTCCTCCTCGAGAGCGTCGAGGTAGCTGTCCGGGCCGGCAGCCGTGCCGAGCTCGCCGGGGGTGTAGGTGTTGAAGTCGCAATAGCCGCAGCGCGTCGCGCAGAAGGGAACGTGAATATACACGCCGAAGGGCGGCGCAGCGGGGCCCTCAGAAGTCATACCTAGGAAGCGTAGTGGCCGCCCGAGGCAGTGGCCGCATGCCCCCTCCGGGCCGCCACTCGCGCGACGACAGCGTCAATCCGCGCCCGCTCAGAGAGGAACTCCGGTGGGTGCTGGCCGCGCATCGTGCGGGTGTAGCCAGGGTGGGCTTCCGCGACGGCAGCGAGCCACGCGCAGGCCACGGTGCGGGTCTCCCGCTCCAGCTCGCGGTAGAAGCGGGGAAGGTCCAGCTGGCCGAGCTCCTCGATGCCATAGGCCGTCTGATCCAGGCAGTAGTCCACGTAGGCCCGCAGGGTCTCGGCCGTCGTGGCCGTGCGGGCCTGGAGGGTGCGCGCCAAGTCCGGCACCGACAGCGGTGAGGAGGTCAGCGGGTGGCGGGCCTCCAAACCAGGGGCCTCCCAGAAACCCGGGTGATCCACCGTGGGGACGTGCCCCCGGACGGAGAAGCGCCCCTTCTTCAGGCCCGAGGTGAGGGCGCGGCGGAGGCCGTCGAGCTCCGCGGTGCACGTGCGGGAGTCGCGGGCCGCGTCCTCGCAGATCTCCTCGAGCTCCGCGAGGCAATCCGCCACGAGCTCTCCGTCCCAGTCCTCCACCGCTTCAATGAGGTTCTCCAGGTAGCCGGCCACTTCATCGCCAATGTCGTAGAGCTCCTGCGTCAATTCCCGGTGACGGAGCTCAGCGGCGCTCATCTGCATGTGGCGATACTCCTTCCGATTCTCCGGCGACCCGGGCGACGTCCCCTCAAGTACTAGTTGAGACTTTGGGCTGACACCTGGTGACAGTACGCGAAAACCGGCGCCATACCGGGGTACGACGCCGGAGTGTCGTTAAAAAGAAACTCACCACTTTCTCAGCCAGAGCTGAACTGGCCGCGCCGCGCGGGGCATGGCATTCCGAGCCTAGTGCCCGTAGATGTGATCGATCGCATCGCTGAAGCGGCGAACCACGACGTTGCGCTTGACCTTCATCGTCGGGGTGAGCTCGTTTTCCTCCTCGCTGAGATCGCGGTCAAGGATGTAGAACTTCTTGATCGCCTCCGCATGGGAGACCGTCTGGTTCGCCGTGTTGATGGCGTCCTGAATCTCGGCGCGCAGGGTGGGCTCGGTGGCCAGCTCCTTCACCGCTCGGTTCATCGGGATGTTGCGATCCAGCTTCCACCGGGTGAGCGCGTTGTCATCGAGAGCGATGAGCACCGCGATGAAAGGCTTCCCGTCTCCCACAACCATCGCCTGGCTGATGAGCGGGTGCGCCCGCAGGATGTCCTCCAGCGGACCCGGGGACACATTCTTCCCACCGGCCGTGACGATGAGGTCCTTCTTGCGTCCCGTGATGACGAGGTGCCCGGAGTCCTGGAGTTCGCCCAGGTCACCGGTGTTGTACCAGCCGTCGTCGTCATAGGCCTCCCGCGTGGCCTCCTCGTTGTGCCAGTAGCCGCGGAACATGCCATCGCCGCGCAGGAGGATTTCCCCGTCCTCATTGATGCGCACCGCGTAGCCGGGCAGCGGCTTGCCGACGGAGCCGATGAGTTGATCCTCGAAGTCCACGCACGCCGCGGCGCAGGACTCGGTGAGGCCATAGCCCTCATACACCGGAACCCCCAGCCCGCGGAAGAAGTGGCCGATCTCATCGCTCATCGAGGAGCCACCCGTGATGCAATAGCGCACCGAGCCGCCCATGACCTCGCGGATCTTCGAGTACACGGCCTTGTCATAGAGGGCGTGCCGGGCGCGCAGCATCCGCGAGGGCCCCTCCTCCGTGTCGAGCGCCCGCGAGTACTCAATGGCGCTGCGCTCGGCGCGCTGGAAGGCCACCGCTTGCACGGGGCCGCTGTCCATCGCCTTCGCCGACGCCGCATTGCGTACCTTCTCAAAGACGCGCGGCACACCGAGGATGAGGTTCGGGCGGAAGCGCTGGAACTGGGCGGTGAGCATGGACGTATCCGACCAGTGTGCCTGAGTACAGCCGCCGATGATCACGGCGAGCGACACCGCCCGGGCCAGGACGTGAGCCAGCGGCAGGAACGTGAGCACCCGGGTGCCCGGCACGGCAATCGCCCCAATCGGGTGCGTGAGCAGGGCACGGATCTGCGTGATCCAGTTGCGGTGGGTGAGCTCGCAGCCCTTCGGGCGGCCCGTCGTGCCCGAGGTGTAGACGAGGCTCGCGAGGTCATCCGTCGACGTCGCCTTGATGCGGGCGTCCACCTCGCTGTCATCCACCGGGCGCCCCTCGAACTTCAGGGTGTGCAGGGCGGAGGAGTTGATCTCCAGGATCCGGCGCAGGCGCGAGGAGGAGTCGCTCAGCGCCGGGCGGCCGTCGTCCCCCACCACGAGGTGGCGCATGAGGGCCGTGTGCTCCTGCGTCTCCGTCACGGCGAAGACGGCCTCGGAGTCCTCAATGATCCACTGCACCTGGCTGAGCGAGGAGGAGGGGTAGATCGGGACGCTCACGGCGCCGGCGGCCCAGATTGCGAAGTCGAGGACGGTCCACTCGTAGCGCGTCGTCGAGCACAGCGCCACGCGGTCCCCCTGCTCGACGCCGGCGGCGATGAAGCCCTTCGCGACGTCATACACCTCCCGCACGAACTCCTCGGCGGTGACGTTGACCCACTCATAATTCTTGGGCCGGGTAAAGACGATCCCGTAGGGCCGCGCCCGAGCCGAATCCAGCATGGCGGTCAGCGGGGTTTCCCCTTCGTGAATATCGAAGGCAGCGGGGGTGCTGTTTTCCTGCACGACGTCACTCTCCTCGTTCTCAAACTCAGTTGCTTCCCAAGCCTCGTTTAACGGTACACTCTCCTCCCCCTGCACTCGCGCCGAGTTTGCGCCCAGCCACGTGCACGCCCGGCATCGATCAATGGCACAATAAATGAGCGTGACGCATCACGAACTTCTGAACGAACTGTCCTCCGTTTACGGGATCGCCACGGAATACTGGTCCAACTCCGGGGAAAAGGTCTATGCACCTGCGGAAACCCTGGAGCACCTCCTGCGCGCCATGGGTGTGGACCTCGGGGATGGCTCGGAGGAGGCCCTCGGCGCCGCTCTCCGACGCCATCACGAGGAGCACGCCTCCCGCCCCCTTCCGCCCTGCGTGGTGAGCGCCGCCGGGCAGCCAACAGAAGTCCTCGTGCATGTTCCCGACGGAGCCCCCGCCCACGTCGACATCCTCCTCGAGGACGGATCCACCCGCCAGGCCTACCAGGGCGAGAATTGGACTCCGCCCACGCAGGTGGGCGACATCACGTGGGGCGAAGCAAGTTTCT
Organism: Corynebacterium uropygiale; assembly: GCF_021568315.1. Classification (GTDB taxonomy): domain Bacteria; phylum Actinomycetota; class Actinomycetes; order Mycobacteriales; family Mycobacteriaceae; genus Corynebacterium; species Corynebacterium uropygiale. The sequence goes on along the minus strand of NZ_JAKGSI010000001.1, from coordinate 666,278 downwards.
ACCTCCCTGAGGATCTCCCCCTCGGCTGGCACGAGCTCCTCCTCCACAGCGAGGGGCCGGCCGACGGCGCCCGCTGCACCCTCGTCATCACCCCGCAGAGCATCAGCGTCGAGCGCACCCGGCGCCACGGCGTGATGGCTCAGCTCTACTCCGTGCGCTCCCGCACGTCCTGGGGGATGGGCGACTTCCACGACCTCGGCACGCTCGCGGCGAGCCTGGCCCCGCAGGCGGACTTCCTCCTCATCAACCCGATGCACGCCGGGGAGCCCTTCCCGCCCGTCGAGGATTCGCCGTATCTTCCTACCTCGCGGCGCTTCACCAACCCCATCTACCTGCACATCGAGGACATCCCCGAGTACCAGCAGCTCCCCGAGGACATCCGCGCGGAGATCGACGCCATCGCGCAGCGCTTCCTCCCGCTCAACAGCACGCCCGAGATCATCGAGCGCAACCCCATCTTCGAGGCCAAGCTCCAGGTGCTGCGGGAGCTCTATGCCCAGCCCTTCGTCCCCGAGCGCCGCGCCGCCTTCCGCACCTATGTTGACGCGGAGGGCCCCGGCCTGCGCGACTTTGCCACCTGGTGCGCCCAGCAGGACCTCGAGCGCGAGGGGCTGCGCGGGCAGCACGCCGTCGAGCCAGACGCCGAGGTGGCCGTCGACTTCTACATGTGGCTCCAATTCCTCTGTGATGAGCAGTGGGCCGCAGCGCAGCAGGCGGCGCTCGACGCGGGCATGAGCATCGGGATCGTCGCCGACCTCGCGGTGGGCGTGCATCCCGGTGGGGCCGACGCGCACAACCTCGCCGAGGTCCTGGCCCCCGACGCCTCCGTGGGCGCCCCGCCGGACCCCTACAACACGCGCGGGCAGGACTGGTCCCAGCCCCCGCTCAACCCGCTCGCTCTCGCCGAGGCGGGCTACAGGCCCTGGCGCGACCTCCTGCGCACCGTGCTCCGCCACGCGGGCGGCATCCGCATCGACCACGTCCTCGGCCTCTTCCGTCTCTTCTGGATGCCGCGCTGCCAGCCCCCGGCCACCGGCACCTACGTCTCCTATGACTTCCAGGCGCTGCTTGGCATCGTCGCCCTCGAGGCGGAGCGCGCGGGCGCGATCGTCATCGGCGAGGACCTCGGGACCTTTGAGCCGTGGGTGCAAGACGTCCTCTCCCAGCGCGGCCTGCTGGGCACCTCGGTGTTGTGGTTCGAATCGGAGGGCGAGAACACCCCGAAGCCCAACGAGCACTACCGCGAGCTCTGCCTCGCCTCCGTCACCACCCACGACATGCCGCCCTGCGCCGGGCAGCTCGACGGCAGCCACGTCCGGCTTCGCGCCGAGCTCGATCTCCTCGATGCCGACGAGGCCACCGAGGACGCCTCCGATTGCGCCTGGCAGAATCGCATTCTCGACGAAGCCCAGCGCAGCGGCTGCTTCCACGACACGCCGCTGGAGGGCCACGCCTTCGAAGGCTCCGGCCGCACCGAGCGCGGCGATCTGGCCGATCAGCTGGTGGGACTCCACCGCTTCATCGCCCGCACCCCGGCGCTGCTCACCTGCACCTCGATCGTCGACCTCGTGGGAGATCGTCGCACGCAGAACCAGCCGGGCACGGTCCGGGAGCAGTACCCCAACTGGTGTATCCCCCTCTGCGATGAGGCGGGCACGCCGGTGCTCATCGAGGACCTCACGGAGCACCCCCTGGCCCAGCGGATCCTCGAGGCCGCGCAGCGCCCCTAGCGCCCCTCTACAGCAGGGACACGAGCCACGCGACGATCACGACGACGATGAGAAGAACAAGCACCTGCGTGACCCGCGACTGCGGGTAGCGGCGCTTGTTCTTGGGCAGTTGGCGATCGCGCTTACGAAGCTCCTCAGGATTGGCCATGGGGGTTATGATACCCGCGCCTTAGCCAGGCATTGATGATGTCGATCACCCGGAGGAGGAGCGAGGCCACCCCCACGCACACGAGCACGGCGAGGAGGACGACGAGGGGCGCCTGGGCCCACAGGGGTAGGTCCACGAGGAACTGGCTGAGCCCGTCCATTTAGGCCTCCGCCCCCGCCAGGCCGCGGCGGCGCAGGAGCGGCCCCAGATCCCGGCCCCGGCCGCGGAGGGTCTCGAAGGAGGCCGTGAAGTCGCGGGATGCGCCCCGGGAGAGGACGAGGTCGCGGAAGCGCTGGCCGGCGGCCCGGGCCGCGTCCTCCTGGGCGTCGGGCCCGGCGGCGTGGGACTCGGTGAACCAGTCGAAGCCGTCGGCGTCGAGGGCCTCCGCCCACAGGTAGGAGTAGTAGCCCGCGGAGTAGCCGCCGGCGAAGATGTGGTTGAAGTAGGTGGAGCGGTAGCGCGGGGGCACGTCGCTCAGCCCCACCTCCGCGAGGACCTTCTTCTCAAACTCTGCGACGCCCTCCGGGGTGGCGGGGATCTCCGCGGCCTCCGCGCGGCTGAGGGAGTGCCACGCGAAGTCGAGGATGGCGGCGCCCAGGTACTCGGCGGTGCCATAGCCCTGGCCCCACTCCTGCGCTGCGGCGATGGCGTCGAGGTAGTTCTGCGGGATGGGCTCGCCGGTCTCGTAGTGGCGCGCATAGTGGCGGACGATGGAGGGGTCGAAGGCCCAATTCTCATTGATCTGGGAGGGGAACTCCACGTAGTCCCGGGGCACGTTCGTCCCGGAGAAGCTGGGATAGCGCACCGCGGAGAGCAGGCCGTGCAGGGCGTGGCCGAACTCGTGGAAGACGGTCCGGACGTCGTCGATGCTGAGGAGCGGGTTCTTATCCTCCGTGGCGGGCAGCCCCATGACGTTGATGATGACGGGCTTCGTGCCGAGCAGCTCCGACTGGTCGACGAAGCTGCTCATCCACGCCCCGCCGCGCTTGGAGGGGCGGGCGAAGTAGTCGGTGAGGAAGAGGCCGATGCCGGTGCCGTCGGCCTCCTTGACCTCCCACACATCCACGCCCTCGGCGTATCCCCGCAGGTCAGGGCGCGGATGCACGGTGATGCCGTAGAGGCGCTGCGCTGCGCGGAAGACGCCCTCGCGGAGGACGGATTGCAGGGGGAAGTAACAGCGCAGCTCGGCGGTGTTGAGGTGGTAGTCGCGCTCGCGGACGACGTTGTCAAAGTAGGGGCGATCCGCGGGATCGATGCTCGGCACCCCGGCGGCCTCCGCGATGATCTTGTCCTCCCCCGCGGTGTTCGCCGCCGCCGTGGGGGCGAGGTTCTCCAGGAGCTCACGCACGGCGTCCACGTCGGCGGTTTCTTCCTCGACGACGTACTCGGCGTGCGAGCGATACCCGAGCAGCTCCGCCTTCTCGGCGCGCAGGCGGACCATCTCCACGAGCACCTCCGGGTTGCTCGTGCGGCCGCGCTCCCCGGCCTCCGTCCACAGTCGGGCGCGGGTCTCCGGGCGGGCGAGGCTGCCCTGGGCGGACTGCACCGTCGGGAGCTCGATCGGCAGGACCCAGCCGTCCGTTCCCAGCCCGGCGGCGTATTCGCGGGCGGCCTGCTTGTCCGCCTCGCTCATTCCGTCGAGCTCCTCTTCGTTCTCGATGTGCACGGCGTGCGCCTGGGTGTCGGCCAGGAGGTTGCGCCCGAAGCTCTCGCTGAGGGTGGAGAGCCGCTGGTTGATCGCGCTGAGCCGCGTCTTCTCCTCCTCAGTAAGGTCCGCCCCGGCGCGGCGGAACTGGCGCAGGAGGTAGGCGTGGAGGCGCTCGGATTCCTCGTCGCCCGGCGGGGTGACCTGCTCAATGAGCTGGTAGAGGGCGGAATTCTGGTAGATCGCGTCGCTGTGGGCAGCAAGCTTCGGGGCGATCTCCTCCGCGATGGCGTCGATCTCCTCATCCGCGTCCGTGCCCTGCAGATTAAAGAACACCGAGGCCACCCGGTGGAGGTCCCGGCCGCTGCGTTCCATCGCCTCCACGACATTCTCCCAGGTGGGTTCCGTCACCTCGGTGATGGCGCGGATCTCGGCGTCGTGGCGCCGGAAGGCCTCCTCGAAGGCGGGGAGGAAATGCTCCGTGCGGATGGCGGCGAAATCGGGAAGCTCGTACTCCAGGGGGGAGGGCTGGAGGAGCGGGTTGTTCTCTATGTTCTGCGTCATGCTTGTTGATCGTAGCGTTAGGCTGGCGGGCATGAGGACGATCACCGTGGACACACCCGTCGGAGCGATCACCGGCACGGAGGAGGACGACGGCATCCGCTGCTTCCTCTCCCTCCCCCACGTCCACTACGAGGCCCCCTTTGACGACCCCTCCCTCGCCACCTCCTTGTGCTCCGCCGGCTCCCCCTTCGACGCGACGCGCACGCACAAAGACCGCACCGCCCTCAGCGTCTACGCCCCGGCGGGGAGCGCGCCCGGCGCGGATGCGCCGGTCATCGCCTATATCCACGGCGGCTCCTATATCCATGGCACCCATGCCGACCCAGAAACCCAGGGCCGGGCGCTCGCCCGCGAGGGCTACGTCTGCGTGTGCCTGGGCTATCGGCTGAGTGCCCCCGGCTTCACCCAGCTGCGCGGCGACGGGCCCAGCCACTACCGCGGCATCGAGGATTGCCTCCTGGGGCTCGAGTGGATCCAGCGCTGCGTGGAGTCCTTCGGCGGGGATCCCACCAACGTCACGCTCATGGGCCAGTCCGCCGGGGGCGGGATTGTGCTGTGGCTTCTGCGCAAGGACCATTTCCGCGGGGGCTTCCGTCGAGCCATCGCGCTCTCCCCGGCCTATCCGCGCGGCTCCTCTGCCCAGCGCCACGGCGCGGTGCGCACCGCCCTCGGCACGCCGCTTCTTCGCCGCGAGCTCAATGACCTAGCCAGGGAGCACCCGGAGCGGCTTGCGCGGCGGCTGCCCCGCGTGCGCTACTTCTTCCCCACCGATGTGCCCTTCGGGCCCTATCCCCTCGAGCCTTCGGAGTGGGTGAGCTCCGTCCCGCTGCTTCTCACCTGCACGGATGCGGAATTCTGGCGGCACCCGGTGGCGCGGCGCCTCGATGGGAGGGCCGCTGCCCGCCCGCTTGCCCGGGGGCTCGCGCGGCATCTGGGCTGCGACCCGGACGCGCTCTCCTCCTACACCGCGCAGCTGCCCGAGGGCCACGAGATCGGCGAGGTCATCGGCGATGGCACGATCCGCCGCTACGTCGCAGCGGGCGCCGAGCTCTCCCCCTGCCCCACCTGGGTCCTCCAGCACCGCAGCGACCCGGCGGCCGGGGAGATCATCACCCACTGCGATGATCTCCCCTGGTACTTCGAGGCCGAGCCAAGCGTGTGGGCTCGACGCATGCTCGCCCGCTTCATCGCGTCGGACTCCCTCCCCTGGACGCCCTATGAGGCGGAGAGGGACCGGGCGGTCCTCGAGGTCCACGGAGCGGGCCGGGAGGAAGGCCACGCGAGGAGCACGTTGCGAAAGGATCCCCTCGGCCACATCCGGGGCGCCTATGGGGTCACCCGCTAAAGTTGTTGCTATGACCCAGAGCCTCTATCCCGGTGACAACACGACCCCGAAGCCAGCAAAGACTGCGCCCCGGCCTCATGTTGACGAGGAAGGCTACCTCGTCGAGCACGAGTCGGAGGACTATGACACCCCGGCCCCTGCCCCCGGCGATAACCCCTGGGAACGCAGCGACCCCGAGTGGTATAAGGACGCGGTCTTTTATGAGGTCCTCGTCCGGGCCTTCTACGATCCGAAGAACTCCGGCTCTGGCTCCATCAAGGGTCTGACGGAGAAACTCGACTACCTCCAGTGGCTGGGCGTGGATTGCATCTGGCTTCCGCCCTTCTACGACTCCCCGCTGCGCGACGGCGGCTATGACATCCGCAACTTCCGTGAGATCCTGCCGGAGTTCGGCACGGTCGAGGACTTCGTCGAGCTCATCGACCACGCCCACCGTCGAGGGCTGCGCGTGATCACGGACCTCGTCATGAACCACACCAGCGACCAGCATCCGTGGTTCCAGGAGTCCCGTCGGGACCCGGATTCCCCCTACGGGGACTTCTACGTGTGGTCCGATGATCCGGAGCTCTACTCCGAAGCCCGCATCATCTTCATCGACACCGAGGAGTCCAATTGGACGTGGGACCCAGTGCGCAAGCAGTACTTCTGGCACCGCTTCTTCTCCCACCAGCCCGACCTCAACTATGACAACCCCGCCGTCCAGGAAGCCATGCTCGACGTCATGCGCTTCTGGTTGGACCTGGGACTCGACGGCTTCCGCCTCGACGCCGTGCCCTACCTCTTCGAGCGCGAGGGCACCAATGGGGAGAACCTCCCCGAAACCCACGGCTTCCTCAAGCGGGTCCGCCAGGTGATCGACGAGGAGTACCCCGGCCGCGTGCTCCTCGCCGAGGCAAACCAATGGCCGCAGGACGTCGTCGAGTACTTTGGCGAGCCGGAGGTCGGCGACGAGTGCCACATGGCCTTCCACTTCCCGCTCATGCCGCGGATCTTCATGGCCGCGCGGCAGCAGTCTCGGGTGCCGATCTCCGACATCCTCGCGAACACCCCGGACATCCCCTCCTCCGCGCAATGGGGCATCTTCCTGCGCAATCACGACGAGCTCACCCTCGAGATGGTCACCGAGGCCGAGCGCTCCTACATGTACGGCCAATACGCCAAGGACCCGCGCATGCGCGCCAACGTGGGGATTCGACGCCGCCTTGCCCCGCTTCTCGGCGGGGACCGGAATCAGCTCGAGCTCTTCACCGGGCTGCTGCTCTCCCTCCCCGGCTCCCCCGTCCTCTACTACGGTGATGAGATCGGCATGGGGGACAACATCTGGCTGCCCGATCGCGACGGGGTGCGCACGCCCATGCAGTGGTCCTCGGACCGTAACGGAGGCTTCTCCAAGGCCGATCCCGAGCGCCTCTACCTCCCGGCCATCCAAAACGACCAGTATGGCTACGCGACGGTGAACGTCGAGAACCAAATGCAGATGGGGAACTCCCTGCTCCAGTGGACGCGCTCCTTCATCCACGTGCGCAAGCAGTACCGGGCCTTCGGCCTGGGCAGCTACCGGGAGGTGGACTCCGCGAATGAGGCGGTCTTGAGCTTCCTTCGCGAATATCAGGGGGAGACGCTCCTCTGCGTCAACAACCTCTCCGAGCGGCCGCAGGCGGTGTCCCTTGACCTCAGCGCTTTCGCGGGGGCCACGCCGCGGGAGCTCTCCGGTGGGGAGTCCTTCCCGGTCATCGAGTATGACCGGGAGTGGACCGTCACCCTGCCGCCCTACGGATTCTTCTGGTTCAGCCTGTCCGAGGAGGACTAAACCGTGACTCAGTCGCTCGCCCACACTCTCGCCACCGCGCGCTTCTATGGCGCGAAGTCCGAAGCCATCGATGAGACGGAGGTGCTCCTCAGCGCTCCGGCCACTGCCGAGGGCGAGCAGCTGAGCCTCGTGGCCGTGCACCACGGCGGCAGCTGCGACCTCTACCAGCTCCTCCTCAACGACAAGGAGGAGGACGTCCTGGGGGCGCGCGCCACGGAACTCGGCGAGGCCCTGAGCTCCGGCACCCCCGCCGGCTGGGGCACCTGGCACGAGCTGCGCCCCTTCCCCGCGGGGCTCCACGGGCGGCAGCTCTCCGGGGAGCAGTCCAACACCTCGCTCATCTTCTCCGACGGCCAGCGCGACCGCGTGGTCCTCAAGTACTTCCGCAAGCTCGAGCCGGGGATCAACCCGGAGGTCGAGCTACTGGCCGGGATGGGGCCGACGGAGCACGTCGCCCCCGTCTACGGCTGGGTGGACACCGAGTTCCAGGGGCAGACCTATGTCACGGCGGTGGCCCAGGAGTTCATCGCCGACTCCGAGGATGGCTGGAAGCGCGCCCTGCGCTGGGCTGAGGCCGGGCAGTCCTTCGCCGAGGACGCGCGGCTGCTGGGCGAGGCCACGGCCGACGTCCACCGGGCCCTCGCAGAAGGCTTCCCCGCCCCGGCGCTCACCGGGGAGGAGGTGGCCACGAAGCTGATGGGGCGCTTCCGCTCCCTCGCGGATCGGGTGCCCTACCTTGAGCGCTTCGCCACCGGCGTGGAGGAGCGCTATCGCTCGCTGGAAGGGAGCACCCCGGCGCACCGCGTCCACGGTGATCTTCACCTTGGGCAGGTGCTGCGCACTCCCGAGCGCTACGTGCTCATCGACTTCGAGGGGGAGCCGGCCCGGCCCCTCGCCGAGCGCCGCCAGCCCGACGCCGCAGTGCGCGACGTGGCGGGGCTCGTGCGCTCGATCGACTATGCGTCCCAGAGCGTCGAGGCCCCGTCCACCTGGGCGGAGGAGACCACCTCCGCGCTGCTCGAGGGCTATGGCGCCGACCCGGCGGACCCCTTCCTCACCGCCTATGTCCTGGACAAGGCGCTCTATGAGGTGGCCTACGAGGTGGATAACCGCCCCGATTGGGCGCACATTCCGCGCGCGGCGGTCGAGAAGGCTCTCGGCTAGCGCGGGCCCGCGCCCAGCCCGGCGCGACCTGCGGCCTTACGCGCTGTTCCCACCTCACGCGCTGCCCCGCCCCGCGCACACTCACCTCACTTTCTCCTGAAGGAGGGTCTTTCCTCGTGTCCTCTATCCTGCGGATCCTTCGGAGCGTCTCCGCGCTGTGGCCGTACTACCTGGGCGTGGTCGCAAGCTCCGTGGTGACGGCGCTGCTCACTCTCGTGTCGCCCTTCCTCGTCCGCGAGGCGACGAACACCATCGTCTCCGTGGTGAGCGGTGAGCGTGAGGCGGGCGCGGTCATGGGCACGCTGCTGCTCCTGGGGCTGGGCCTTCTCGCCGCGGATGTGGCCCGCACCCTCATGAGCAACGCAGGCGGCTGGCTGGGCGATCTCATGGCCGCGCGGATGCGGCAGATCCTCTCCACCCGCTACTACGCGACGCTGCTCGCCCTCCCCCAGCGCTACTTCGACACGCAGGTGACGGGCACGATCATCGCGCGGCTCAACCGTTCGATCACGGAGGTGACCCAGTTCCTCCGCTCCTTCTCGAACAACTTCTTCCCCATGGTCATCACGCTCGTGGCCATCCTGGGGATTACGGGCTATTACTATTGGCCGCTCGCGGTGCTCCTCTTCCTCCTCTTCCCCATCTATTTTTGGGTCACGACGCTCACATCCCGGCGCTGGCTGGTCTGGGAGAAGGACAAGAACCACCAGATAGACCTGGCGGGCGGCCGCTTCGCGGAGGTCGTGGGTCAGGTGAAGGTAGCCAAGTCCTTCGTCGCGGAGATTCGTGAGCTCGGCTCATTCAGCCAGCGTTTCCGCAGCACGGTGGATACCACGACGGTGCAGTCTCGCTGGTGGCACTCCATGGATGTGGTGCGCGGCGGGGCGGCGAACCTCGTGTTCTTTGGCCTCTACCTGCTGCTATTTTATCGCACGGCCGCGGGGCACTTCTCCTTGGGTGACATGGTCATGCTCATCCAGCTGCTGGGGATGACGAAGCAGCCGGTCGCGATGATGAGCTGGATCGTCGATTCTGCCCAGCGGGCCGTGGCGGGATCCCGCGACTACTTCGAGGTCATGGCGGAGCCCCTCGAGGCCACCGCGGATCCGCAGCTCGTCGCGGCCACCCGCGCCTCGGATGCCCCGGACCTGGAGGACTCGGTGCCCCCGGCGCTCGCCCCGGCTGCCCCCGTGGTGCGCTTCGATGACGTGACCTTCAGTTACAGCCCGGAGGAGGATCCGGTGGTCCGCGGGGTGAGCTTTGAGGCCCGGCGCGGGGAGAAGATCGCGCTGGTGGGAGAGTCCGGCGGCGGGAAGAGCACCCTGGTCAACCTGCTGTTGGGGCTTTATTCCCCGCAGCATGGTTCGCTCGAGGTATGCGGCCGCCCGGTCGAGGAGCTCAGCTCCGCGCAGCTGCGCGCCTGCATCGGCGTCGTTTTTCAGGACGCGAGCCTCTTTTCCGGGACGGTGCGCGAGAACATCGCCTATGGCCGCCCGGGCGCCACGCAGGAGGACATCGAGGCGGTGGCCCGGCGCGCCAATGCCCACGACTTCATCATGTCCTTCCCTCAGGGCTATGACACGATCATCGGCGAGCGGGGCCTCCGGCTCTCGGGTGGCCAGCAGCAGCGCGTCGCCGTCGCGCGCGCGATGCTCAAGGATGCGCCGATCCTCGTTCTCGACGAGGCCACCTCGGCCCTCGACAACCGTTCCGAGCGCACCGTCCAGGCGGGCCTCGAGGACCTCATGGCCGACCGCACGACGCTCATCATCGCCCACCGGCTCTCGACGATCGCCTCCGTCGACCGCATCATCACCCTCGACCACGGCCGGATCGATGAGATCGGCTCCCCCGCGGAACTCGCCACCTCGGGCGGCATTTATTCTCAGCTCCTCCAGCTGACGGCGAGCTCCTCGGAGGCGGACCGGCAGCGGCTGCGGGCCTTCGGCTTTGGCCGCCACGATGAGGGGGACGCCACCTCCTAACTACTACACTCCAGGACATGGATTTCCCTACTCTTGAGCAACTGAAGAATAGGCAGACCCGCAAGTGGACGGTGTACGGGGAGGATGTGCTTCCCCTGTGGATTGCGGAATCGGATTTCGCCACTTCACCGGCGGTCATGGAGTGTCTTCGGGACCGGGTGGAGGCCGAGTCCTTCGGCTACTCCCCCGCGAATGACCACCTGGAGCAGGCCCTCGCCGAGTTCTGCGCGGAGGAGTTCGGCTGGCATCCCAACCCGGAGCACATTGTTCTCACCCCGGACGTCGTGCGTTCCCTCTTCCTGGCGATCACCTACTTCACGACGCCCGATTCCGCCGTCATTGTCCCGACGCCGGCCTACCCGCCCTTCCTCGCCCTGCCCACGGCCACGGGCCGGGACATGATCGAGATCTCCGCGGAGGGCGGCCTGGATCTGGGGGACATCGAGCGGGCTTTCCAGCAGGGTGCGGGCTCGATCCTGCTGTGCAACCCGCATAACCCGCTGGGGTACACGTTCAGCAGGGAGTTCCTCGTCGAGTTGGCGAACCTGGCAAATCGCTACGGGGCCCGGATCATCTCGGATGAGATTCACGCCCCGCTCGTGTACGAGGGCCAGCACCTGCCCACGGCCTCGGTCTCGGAGACCGCCGCCGCGGTGACGATAACGGCGATGGCCACCTCCAAGGCGTGGAACATCGCGGGGCTGAAGTGCGCGCAGATGATCTTCAGCAACCCGGAGGACTTTAAGATCTGGAGCACCCTGCCGGGCCCGGTGACGGACGGGGTGGGGACCCTGGGCATCTTCGCTGCGGAGGCCTGTTATCGCGATCGCTCGGACCACCGCGAGGAGCAGTTGGCCTACCTCCGGGAGAACCGGGATTGGCTGGCCGCGGAGCTTCCCCGCCGGATCCCGGGGCTTCGGGTGAGCTGCCCGGAGGCCACGTACCTCATGTGGCTCGACTTCCGGGAGACTTCCCTCCCCGAGGAGGCGCGGCGCAACCCGGCGGCCTGGTGCCTCGAGCACGCGAAGGTGGCCATGAATGAGGGGCTCGCCTTTGGGCTCCCGGGCGAGGGCCATGCCCGGCTCAACTTCGCTACCTCGCGGGAGATCCTCGAGGAGGCGGTGGATCGTCTGGAGGCGGCGCTGACCCCCAGCGCGTGAGTCTCACAGGGTGGGAGTACAGTGTCAACCGATCTCATTTTTAGAAAGGCTGACGCATGACTTCTGAGAGCCAACCGCGCCGCGCCGGTTTCGCCATCATCCTGTTCACCTCCTTCACCCTCTTCTCTATGTTCTTCGGTGCGGGGAACCTCATTTTCCCGCCTATGCTGGGCGCACAGTCCGGCACGAGCTTCCTCCCGGCCATCCTCGGCTTCCTGGGAACCTCGGTGCTGCTGCCTGTCCTCGCGATCATCGCCATCGCCAATTCGGGCAGCAGCGTGACGGACCTCGCCCGCCGCGCCGGCCCCGTCTTTGGTCTGATCTTTCCGATCCTCGCCTACCTCTCCATCGGGGCCTTTTATGCCCTCCCGCGCACGGGCGCGGTGAGCTTCTCGACGGCCCTCCAGCCCATCACGGGATGGGACTCGACGCTCGCCTCGGCGCTCTTCAACGCGGTGTTCTTTGGCATCGCCCTCTTCCTCGCCTATAACCCGACGAAGCTCGTCGACAAGCTGGGGAAGATCCTCACCCCGGCGCTGCTCGTGCTCCTCGTCGTGCTCGTCTGCTGCTCGATGGGCATGTTCCACGGCACCCCCGGCGAGCCGAGCGAGAAGTTCGCCTCCGCCCCCGCGGCGGTGGGCCTCGTCGAGGGCTACCTCACCATGGACGCCCTCGCGGCACTGGCGTTCGGCATCGTCGTGATTTCCTCGCTGCGGATGCGGGGTCTCAAAGAGGGCCACCAGCTCGTCCACGGGACGATCCGCGCTGGCCTCATCGCAGGTGTCATCCTCGCGGTGATCTACCTGGGGCTGGGCTATATCGGCCAGATCATCGACCAACCGAGCCAGTACGCCGACGGCGCCGCCCTCCTCACCGACGCCGCCCGCCTCACGATGGGCCTGCCCGGCCAGGTGGTCTTTGGCCTCATCGTCCTGCTCGCGTGCATGACGACGGCCGTCGGGCTCATCGCGGCGACCTCCGAGTTCTTCGAGAGCCTGCTTCCGGGCGTGCGCTACCACGCGTGGGCGGTGATCTTCGCCGTGATGTCCTGGGCCATGGCGACGATGGGCCTGCAGACCGTGCTGGACATCGCGGCGCCGGTCATCGGCTTCCTCTACCCGCCGGCCGTGACGCTCATCATCATCAGCCTCATCGAGTCCCTGTTGCCGGGCTCCCTGCGCTTCCGCTACGCCATCTACGCCCCGGTGTGGCTGGCCGTCGTGTGGTCCGCCATGACCTCCTTCAATGACCTCGGCTGGGGTTCCTTCTGGGATGCGATCATCGGCTGGTCCCCACTCACCGCCCAATCCCTCGGCTGGCTGCTGCCGGTCTCGGTGGTGTTTGTCATCATGCTCGTCGTCGATATCGTGCTCTCCCGCGCGCATCCGCGGGATCCCCAGGATGAGGCGGTAGCCTCGGAGCATGACCAGGATGCCGCTGTCGCTCATTGATTTCTGCACCGTTGACCCGGGTGAGAGCATTGGAAACTCTATTGCCCGCTCGGTCGAGATAGCCCAAGCCGCCGAGCGCTTGGGCTATTCGCGTATCTGGTACGCCGAGCACCACAACATGCCCCGGATTTCCTCCTCCGCACCGGCGGTGCTCATCGCCCATATTGGGGCGCAAACCTCGCGGATCCGCCTCGGCGCCGGCGGCGTCATGCTCCCCAACCACGCCCCCTATATTGTGGCCGAGCAGTTCGGGATGCTCGCGGAGATGTATCCGGGCCGTATTGACCTCGGCATCGGGCGGGCTCCGGGGACGGATATGAATACGCTCCGGGCTGTGCGTCGTTCCCCTCATGCCGCGGATTCCTTCCCCGAGGATGTCCGTGAGCTCCAGGGCTATCTCTCCGACGACCCCCACGACGCCCCCATCCCCGGCGTCCGCGCGATCCCCGGGGAGGGCACCCAGGTGCCGCTCTATGTGCTGGGATCCTCCCTCTTCGGGGCGAGCCTCGCGGCGCAACTGGGGCTGCCCTACGCCTTCGCCTCGCACTTCGCGCCGACGCACCTGGAGGGCGCGCTCTCCTACTACCGGAACAACTACCACCCCTCCGAGCGCTACCCCGAGCCCTATGCCATCGCCGGGCTCACGATGATCGGCGCGCCCAGCCGGGAGGAATCCGAGGCGGAACTCGAGCGGGTCATCCGCGCCCGCGTGCGCGCGCAGGTGGGCCGCGGGCAGCCGGTCTCGGAGGCGCAGCTCGACGCCTTCATGAACTCCCACATCGGGGAGAACGTGCGGGAGATGTTCCGCTACTCGGTGCTGGGCACGGAGGAGGACCTGCGCCGCGGCTGCGAGGAGTTCGCAGAAAAGGCCGGCGTCCAGGAGATCATGGTGTCTCTCCAGGCCACCGGCCATGAGACCCGCATGCGCTCACTCGAAATGGTGGCGAGCGCCTGCGGGTTGAGCGGGTTGAGCAGACCCGAGTCGGACTAGGAGTCCCACTCCTCGCGGGTCTGCGGGCGGGATTGCTCGACGACCTTGAAGCGTCGAGCCATGTCCTCGGCCTCCTCGGGGTCGTCGGTCATGTCCCCCTTGACGCCCAGGTCACCGCCGATGACGACGTTGCCCGGGATGACGATATTGCCGTCCTCATCGTGCTCGAGGACCGGCGTGGGCAGCGGGTTGCCGTCCTCGTCGTAGCCGGGGGCCGGGCGAGACTCGTGCTCCTCAAGTTTCTCCGGGGAGTCCGTCTTCTCCCAGCGGCGGGTGCGGATCTGCCGCCCTGCCGCCGCGTCATCGCTCATGCCCTTCACCAGCGAGTACATCATGACGAACTGGATGAGGAAGAACGGGAAGGCCACGATAATGACCACTTCCTGCAGCGTCACGATCCCCGTATCCGGGGAGATGAGCAGCAGCGCTCCGGCCACCGCGCCGATGACGACGGCCCACAGCACGCGGTAGGACGTCGGGGACTTGTTTTCCTCCCCGGTGGCGAACATGTCGTTGACCAGCGCCGCCGAGTCAATCGAGGTAATGAAGAAGATCACCACCACGATGAGCGAGAACGCCGAGACCACGCCCGTCCACGGGTACTCCGCCAGCAGGTTGAAGAGTGCCGCCGGCACGTCCTCCTCGACGACGACCGGCTGCGTGAGCGAGCCCGGGTGGTTGAGCTCCATCTCAATGCCTGCGCGCCCCAAGATGGCAAACCAGATGATGCCGAAGAGCGTCGGCAGGGCGAGGACGCCCGCGATGTACTCGCGGACGCTGCGGCCCCGCGAGATACGGGCGACGAACATGCCCACATAGGGCGACCAGCAGATGGTCCACGCCCAGTAGAACACCGTCCACTTGCCCAACCAGCCGGGGTTGTTGTTGAAGGAATCCGACCAGAACATGTTCTTGGGCAGGAAGTCCGCGTAGATACCGAAGGACTCCACGGTGTGGCGCAGGAGGGTGAGCGTCGGCCCCGTCACGAGGATGAAGATGAGGAGCAGGACTGCCATCGCAATGTTGATGTTCGACAGCAGCTTGATGCCCTTATCCAGCCCTGACGCGACGGAGAGGCAGGAGACCGCCGTGATGACGAGGATGATGAGCAGCTGCACCCAGCTCACCTCGGGCACGCCCCACAGCTTGTGCATGCCCGCGTTGATCTGCAGCACGCCAAGGCCGACGGACACCGCGATGCCGAACGTCGTACCGATGATGGAGAGCGTGTCGATGAGCTTGCCGGGCGTCGAGTAAATCTTGCCGCCCAGCACCGGGGCGAAGACGCTCGACAGGCGCGGCGGCAGCTTCCGCTTGTAAATGAAGTAGCCCAGGGCCAGTCCCGGCAGCGCCAGGATGACCCACATGTGGATGCAGAAGTGGTAGAAGGTGAAGCCGAAAGCCTCCTGGATGGCGGCCTCGGAGAGGGGCTCGACGTCCGCCCGGGGCACGTTGTACACGTGGTTGATGGGCTCGGCCACACCCCAGAACATGAGGACGGCGCCGACGCCACCCGCGAAGAGCATGGCGAACCAGGCGGGCAGGGAGTGCTCTGGCTCGTCGTCATCATCCCCCAGCTTCACCCGGCCGTAGCGGGAGGCGAAGATCCCGATGAGGAAGATGAACATGAGGCTCACGCCGCCGATGTACATCCACCCCAGGTTCTTGAGGAGTCCCTGGGCGATGGTCGTGAACGTGGTGCGCGCCCTGTCCCCCAGCACAATCGTGAGGATGACGAACGCGATAATGAAAATGCTGGCGCTCAGGAAAATGAAGGGATCCGATTTGATCCCCAGAAATGGTCGCTGGGCGCCGCTCCCCCCGTCGTGATCCTTTCTGTCGGTAGGAGCCTGCGGCTCGTGTTGATCAGTGTTCGGTTGTCTGGGAATACCCATAAAGGATGATCATAGCAGGGTGATTTTGGGGGTCTCATCATTATCCCAGTTCAGGAGCCCCAGGACCCACCCGATCAGGTGGGTACTCCGTGGGAAAGGAGCGCGATCACCATAATCACCGGCACGCTCACGAGGGTGCTCACCACCCCGGCATCGCGCGCCTGCTCCTCCCCCACGCGGAACTTCACCGCATAGGTATAGACATTTTGGGCGGTGGGCAGCGCCCCCAGGACGACGACGGCCCGCAGCATCTCCCCGCTCATCCCAAAAACCCAGGCCCCCAGCGCCGCACTGAGCAACGGCTGGAGGAGGTTTTTCGCCGCTGAGGCCAGCAGGACGTCGACGCGCCGCCCTTCCTCCCCGAGCACCCGCGCCCCGCGCAGCGACATCCCAAACACGAGCAGCGCAAGGGGCACCGACGCCCCACCGAGAATGCTCACCGGCTGCGCAATCACCGCCGGCACCCGCCACCCGCTGAGCGTCACCACGCATCCGAACACCGAGGACAGCAGCATCGGATTGCCCAGAACGGTCCTCACCTGCGACTGCCAGCGGGTCCGCCCGGAGGAGGTGCACACCTCCAGAGCGCTGAGGCTCAGCGGGGCATAGAAGGCGATCTGAAAGAGCATGACCGGGATGACGACGCTCGCGTCCCCCAACACGTAGGCGGCCAGCGGGATCCCCAGGTTTCCCCCGTTGGCATAGGAGCTCGACAGCATCCCGATGATCGACTCCGCCGCGCTGCGCCGCAGCACAAAACGGCAGAGCAGAAAGAAGAACGCCCCCACGAGCAGCGCCGAGAGCGCCACCACCCCGAGGATGCTGGAGAAGAGCACCGCCGGGTCGGAGTGCGTCATGGTGTCGAAGAGCAGGCAGGGGGTGGCGACCGCGTAGACGAGGCTCGCGAGCGCCCGCTGCCCGCCCGGGCCGAGGGTTCCCCGCGCGGCCAGCACCCACCCCACCCCGATGACGACGAGGATGATCGCGAATCCGCTCAGAACCTGGGTCACGGCGCGGGCCTCAGAATCGTGTCGAGGACCTCCGCGATGTGCCGCGCCCGCTCTCCGGTTCCCTGCTCCACCTGGGTGCGGCAGGAGAAGCCGTCGGCAATGATCTCGACGCGCGTCCCCTCGCGCTCGGCGCTCTCCCTGGCCGCCCGCACGCGCGGGAAGAGCTCCCGCTCCCCCAGCTGGCGGGAGAGTTCCGCGTGCCCGGGCTCGAAGCCCCAGTTGCCGGCGAGGCCGCAGCAGCCCGTCTCGATCTGGGATTCCTCCACACCCAGCGCCTCGAGGAGCCGCCGGGAGGCCGAGGGGTCCCCCAGCGAGCGCTCGTGGCAGTGCACCTGGGTGAGCGCCGCGACGTGCTCCTTCGCGACGGCGACCTCCCCGCGCTGGAGGGCCTCCTCCACCAGGGGAGCGATGAACTCGCCGAAGCTCGTCGTGGCCTTCGCCAGGCGTGCTACCTCCGGG
This sequence comes from Corynebacterium uropygiale, assembly GCF_021568315.1. Taxonomy (GTDB): domain Bacteria; phylum Actinomycetota; class Actinomycetes; order Mycobacteriales; family Mycobacteriaceae; genus Corynebacterium; species Corynebacterium uropygiale. The sequence goes on along the minus strand of NZ_JAKGSI010000001.1, from coordinate 648,921 downwards.
GAGGTGCTGAGGCCCGTCGCCTCCTTGCGGAGCATGACGGTGCAGGAGGGCTCCAGGCCGATGACCTGCAGCCCCTCGTCGAGGTAGGGGGCCATGACGCGTGCGCTGCGCTCGAGGATCGCCCGCGCGCCGTCGACCTGACCCGTCGAGTGGAGGGTCAGCCCGCAGCACACGAACTCCGAAGGCAGGACCGGATCAACCCCCAGTGTGCGCAGCACCGAGACCGCCGCCTGGGCGGGCCGGGTGTCCAGCGAGGCGGAGAAGGAGTCCGGCCAGAGCACGACGCGCCGCGTCCCCTCCGCTGCCTCGGCGGACCGGCCGTCCCGGCGCCACCAGCGGCGCAGGCTCACCGGGCTCACGCGGATGAGCGGTCGCCGGTGATCGAGGCCGCTCACCCGGGCGATGATCGGCGCCAGGCGCTGGGATCGCATGAGCGCGTCCACTACGCGCGGCGCCCCGGGGATGCGGTGAAGGATCGCCATGGAGAAGGGCAGCAGGCCCATGAGGTAGTGGGCGCGGGGGCGGAGTTTCCCCTGGTAGTGGTGGGAGAGGAACTCGGCTTTGAGGCTCGCCATGTCGACGTTCACCGGGCACTCGTGAGCGCAGGCCCGGCAGCTCAGGCAGAGGTCGAGGGCCTCCCGGGCTTCCGTCGAGGAGAAGCCGTCGAGGGTCTCCCCGCGCATCACCTCGGAGAGGATGCGCGCCCGGCCGCGTGTGGAGTGGACCTCGTCGTGGGTGATCTGGAAGGAGGGGCACATGGCCCCGCTCATCGAGCGGCAGGCCCCCACCCCGACGCAGCGGTTGATGGCGCGGCGCAGGCTGCCCTCGTCCGTGGGAAAGAGGTGGCGCGGCTCGGGGACGTGGGCGGCCTGGCCAGGGTCCATGCGCAGCCCCTGGGTCACGGGCTCCGCCCACACGAGGACGCCGGGGTTGAAGATGCGATCGGGGTCGAAGATGAGGCTGAAGCGCTCGAAGAGGCGGCGCATCTCGGGGGAATACATCTCGCTGAGCAGCGCGGAGCGGGCGCGCCCATCCCCGTGCTCCCCGGAGAGCGAGCCCCCGTGGCGGCTCACCAGCTGGGCGGCCTCCACCATGAAGGTGCGAAAGCGCTCGATGCCCGCCTCGGAGGCAAAGTCAAAGCTGATGCGCACGTGGACGCAGCCCTCGCCGAAGTGCCCGAAGGGGATCCCCTCATACTCATGCTTCGCCATGAGGGCGTAGAGATCACGCAGGTAGTCGGCCAGATTCTCCGGGGGCACCGCGGAGTCCTCCCAGTTGGGCCAGGCCTCCCCGCCGTCGGGAAGGCGGGTAACGATCCCTGCCGCCGACTCCCGAATGTGCCACAAAGCCCGCATGGCCGGGGCATCATCGACGACGACAGAATCCATTACCGGCACCTTCTCGACGAGCGCCGCCGCCTGCCGCCAGGCCTCCTCCGCCGTCTCGGCGCCGACCTCACAAAAGAGCCACCCGCCGGCCTCGGCCCCCTCGGGCCCCACCCCGGGCAGGTTCTCCCCCGCCCGATCCTGCCCATTCTTCGAGCGCAGCGCCGCGAGCAGGTCCCCTCCCATCCCCTCGATGGTGGTCACCCCCGGCAGGCGCAGCTGCGGGGCGGCCGCCGCGGCATCAAAGACCGTGTCAAAGGCAAGGACCGCGAGGGCCGTGGCCCGCGGCACCGGCACGAGGCTCACCTTCAGCCGCGTCATGATGCCGACGGTGCCCTCCGTCCCGGCGAGCGCCCGCGCCGGGTGCGTGCGCAGGTAGTGGAGGCCATAGCCAGAGACCTGCCGCGGGAAGCGGCCGAGCTCCGCCTCGATGATCTCCGCGTTCTCCTCGGCGAGCGCGCGGAGGGCGGCGTCGATCTCCGGGTCATCGCAGCCTTTGTCACCGATGGTGACCTCGCGACCGTCGGCCAGCATGAGCGTGACCTCAAGGAGGTTCTCCGCCGCGGTCCCCCACGCCACGGAGTGCGAGCCGCAGGCGTTGTTGGCCACCATTCCGCCGATGGTGCAGCGGCTATGGGTGGAGGGGTCCGGCCCGTAGGTAAGGCCGTACTCCGCCACTGCCTCGCGGAGCTGATCGCAGACGACGCCGGGCTCGACGGTGGCCGTGCGCGCCTCGGGGTCGATGTCCAGGATGCGGTGGAAGTGGCGGGAGGTATCAATGATGAGCCCCTCCCCGATCGCATTGCCCGCGACGGAGGTCCCGCCGCCGCGGCCGACCACCGACCAGCCCTTAGCCCGGGCAATAGCGAGGCCATCGCGGATGTCCTGAACCGTGCGGGGCTCGAGGATGGCGGCCGGCACCCGTCGGAAAATGGAGGCATCCGAGGTGTAGGCCGCCCGCGTTCCCATGTCCGTGCGCAGGCGGGTTCGCGCGTGGAGCGCGGCCGTGCTCTGGGTTTCCGCGCGATCGTGATCTCCGCAACACATGGGTAACATGTTAGCACTCAGGAGTGGGCATCCTGGCATGATCATCGCTATGGATCACTGGCCCGTGAATCGCTCCGGCACGGAGCTCACTCTCACCGAGAAAGTCATGGTGTACGTCCGCGACGCCGTCCACAGCGGCGCCATGCCCTGCGACACGTGGTACAGCGTCTACCAGCTCTCTGAGCAGCTGGGGGTCTCGCGCTCCCCGGTCCGCGATGCCCTCCTTCGCCTTGAGGAGGCCGGGCTCGTGCGCTTCACGAAGAATCGCGGCTTCCAGATTGTCCCCACCCACCCCGAGGATGTCGCGGAGATCTTCGCTCTGCGCTTGGGAATCGAAGCCCCCGCCGCTTTCCGGGCCGCGCGTCTCCTCGCAGCCGATGCCGAGGCCCTCGACGCCTTCCGCACCGCCACCCAGACGCTCCTTGAGGACCTCGACGCGGCCGCCTCCGCCGATGACACCGAGCTTTTCTTCCGCCTCGACACCGAGCTGCACCGGCTCATTGTGCTCACCGGCCGCTCGGAGAGGGGCTGGCGCTTCGTCGAGCAGCTGCGCACCCACACGCGCATACTCGGCCCCTCGACGGCCGGGACATCCCGTTCTCTGGAGGACATTCGCCGGGAGCACCTGCCCGTCATTGAGGCCATCCTCGCCGGGGATGCCCCCGGCGCCCGCCAGGCGATGGCCGCGCACGTCGAGAACACCGGGCGCCTCCTTCTCCGGCAGGCGCTGCGCCGCGCAGGGCACCCCGACCCGGATTCCGCGGTGCCGGCCATCTGGAACGCCTACGTCTGCGGCTTCTCCGCGGAGGGCTGATAGCGCAGGACGAAGGCGCACACCGAGCACACCGTTGCGGCGCTAAACACCCACGGGGCGAGGGTCTTGCTTACCCCGGTCACCATGCCGCCGTTGAGGAGCAGCACGCCGAGGGCCTGGGCGCCCACAATGGCCACCCCGCCGAGAAGGAAGAGTGCGAGGAAGACGAAGAAGAGGACGCGGACAAGGGAAAAGACGCGGGTCATCGGAGATCCTTTCTCATGGTGCAAGGGCCTAGCCGGCCGGGACGTACAGCGGGAGAATGCCCATCCCGATCAGCCAGGACAGCGCAATCATGGGCAGGACGAAGTAGAGGATGAGGGGGATGAACATCTTCTTGGGATCCGCCGAGGCCATGCCGGCAGCCAGGTAGATCGGCGCCCCGACTGGCGGAGACGCCCCCTCCGTCGAGGTGCACAGCAGCACAACGATGATCGCAACGACGGGGTCGATCCCCACCGCGCTGAGGGCCGCGACGGCAGGCGCCCCGACGGCGGCCGCGGTGGCCGTCGAGCTCAACGGCGTGGCGACGATGACCGCCATCACCCCGACGATGAGCACCATGAGCGAGCGCGGCAGGTCAAGGGAGCCGAGGAAGTTCGACAGCTGCGGGCCGACCCCGAGCTCCTCCATGATGGTGGCCGCGCCGAGGGCGGAGAAGAGGGAGATGCCCACGGTCGCGAACTGGGCCATGTCCTTTTTGATCTGGACGCGGAAGTGCGCGTTGTTCTGGCGGATGCGGCGGTAGCCCTCGGCGAGCGCGATAAGCGTGATGAGGATCGGAACCCACACGATGATGGAGATCGCCTTGACCCCGTCGGCGCCGATGCGCACCTCGGATTGGAGCCACTGGGAGACCGGCCCGATCGTGAGGATCACCGGGATGAGGATGCCGAGGAAGATCGACGGCGAGCGCCACCCCTGCGCCCAGGACTCGCGGAGCGGTTGGCGCTCGGACTCCGGGGTGGGCGGGACACCATCACGGCGCACCCACCACCACACGACGACGAGCCGGTAGAGCACCGCGTACGCTCCCGCGCAAGCCAGCGCCACGTAGACGCTCGAGGAGGAAACGGCGGCCGCAACGGGCATGGCGAGCAGGATGAACATCGTGCTGTTGGGCGGCAGGGCCACGCCGAGTCCCGAGTTCCCGGCGACGAGGGTGGCCGCCCGCTCCGGCTTCCAGCCGGTCCGCTCCATCCACGGGATCGTCACCGACCCGACGGTGGCGGTGTTTCCGGCCGTCGAGCCCGCGATGAGGCCGATGAGCGCGGAGCCGAGCGTCGAGACATATGCGGGTCCGCCGCGCATCTTCCCGAAGAGGGAGTTGAGGATGCCGATGAGGCGGTCGATGAGGCCCGTGGCCTGCACCACCACCCCCATGAAGACGAAGGCCATGCCCGCGAAGGTCACCTCCGACTGGGCTCCTTTGACGATCGCGGTGAGTAGAAGCTCGGGAGCGCGGGTTCCGCCGACGAGGGCGGTAGCGATGAGCCCCACGAGCAGGGCTTCGGCGATATCGCGGCGAAGGCCGACGTTGATCACGACGGTCACGGCGATAAACACCAGGAGTGCAATAATGCCCATAAAGGTGTCCCCATTCATAGTCTGTCCTCAGGGTGGTGCGAGCAACAGTAACATGTCACTGTGGGGAAAACATAGCGGCGCTAGACTGGCCTGCTGTGCCCGCCATTCACGAACAGATCACCGCGTATCTCCGCGAGATCATCTTGAGCTCCCGCCCGGGAGCACCACTGCCCACAGAAGCCGAGCTCACAGCGCATTTTGGGTGCTCGCGATGGTCGGCTCGGAAGGCCCTCGACACGCTGCGCCACGAGGGGCTCATCCGCTCCGGCCAGGGGCGCCGCTCGCGCGTCGTGGACACCACCCCGCACGAGTCCTTCGAAGGGGTCATCTCTGCAGGCGCCGTCCTCCGGCGGCTCGGGCACCGGCCCGGGCATGAGCTCCTCCGCGCCGAGCCCGCCCCGGCCGAGGGGGAGCTCGCCCGCGAGCTGGACGTGCGCGAGGGGGAGAACATCATCGCGATCAGCCGGGTGCGCACGGCGAATGGGCGGCCGGTGCTCGTCGAGCACCTTCACTTCCCCTGGGAGATCGGGCGCCCGCTGCTCGACCTCCCGCCCGAGGCCGAGGATCTTCATGCCCGGCTCCTCGCCGATGGCGTGGACTACCAGGAGGTTGAGCGTCACCTCGAGGCGCTCCCCTGCCCCGCCGAGGAGGCGCCACTCCTGGGGCTTCAGCCCGGCGAGCCCCTCCTGTGCGTGCGGGTTCAGGCGTGGGATCGGCGCCGTCGCCCCCTGGAGAGCTCGAGCTATCACTATCGCGCGGATGCCGTGAGTTTTTCCGTGAGCACGCACCGGCACACGGCCTCCCCGCTGCGGCTCTCCCTCCGCAAGGCCGCCGCGTCCCCGGCCCCAGCCCCAGGAAACTTGTCCGGACATTCTCAGGTTTAGCGATTCTTCCCCTCCTCTGAGCCCTCTCTAGGCTCAGGCCCCATGAGGCCGTTCCGGATCCCCGACCATCGTGCCCAACCGCCCTCCCGCCGTCGCACCCCGAGCCCCAGCCGCCGGGTCGCCGCGGCGGGCTTCGCGCTCTGCCTCGCGCTCAGCCTCGGTGGCTGCGCCGCGGGGCACACTGCCGTCCCTGTCGGCAGCGCCTCGGCGGAGGACACGGTGCGCGTCGGGACAACCACAGCGATGATGAGCATGGACTTCACCCGGGACTCCGGGGCCGCCATCCCCCAGGCGCTCATGGGAAACGTGTACGAAACGCTCATCACCATCGATGACGACGGCCACCTCGCCCCATGCCTGGCCAGCTCCTGGGAGGTGAGCCCCGATGAGCTCACCTACACCTTCCGCCTGCGTCCCGAGGTCACGTTCTCGGACGGCAGCCCCTTCACCTCGGAGACGGCAGCCTTCTCCCTGCGCCGCGCCCGGGAGGAGTGGATCAACACCTCCGCCCGCCAGCTCGACGTCATCTCGGACATCGCTACCCCGGACCCGCACACGCTCACCATCACGCTCTCCCACCGCTCAACGCAGTGGCTCTGGCGGATGACGACCTTCGTCGGCGCCATGATGGCACCCCAGGGGATTGAGCGGATCGGCACGGACCCACTGGGCACCGGCCCCTACCGGGTGACCTTCTTCTCCCCCGGCACGGGCATCCACTTCCGCGCCCGGGACGACTACTGGGGCACAGCCCCGGAGTTCCACGAGGCATCCATCCAGTTCTTCACGGACGCCATCTCCGCGACCAACGCCTTAAGCACCGGGGACCTCGACGTCATTTGGGGTCACACGAACCCGGAGATGCTCGACTCCATCGACCCCTCCCCCAAGGTCTCCGTGGGGACGAGCAACGGCGAATTCCTCCTCAGCATGAACAACCAGCGCGCCCCCTTTAACGACGAGCGCGTGCGCAAAGCCGTCTCCTATGCGGTGGATCGGCGCGCGGTCCTCGACACAGCTTGGGAGGGCTATGGCACGGATACCGGCGGGACCCCGGTCGCGCCAACCGACCCCTGGTACGACCCCCACGAGTACTACGAGCACAACCCCGAGAAAGCCCGGGACCTGCTGCGCGAGGCCGGCTACGGCACCGAGGCGAATCCCGGCCCGGAGATCACCATCTCCGTGCCCTCCCTCCCCTATGCGCAGGCGGCCAGCGAGGTGGTCTACTCCCAGCTGGTGGACGTCGGCTTCCGCGTGCATCTGAAGAAGACGGAGTTCCCCGCCGTGTGGCTCTCTGAGGTGCACAAGCAGCACGACTATGACATGTCGCTCATCGCTCACGTGGAACCGCGCGATATCTCCCGCATCTTCGGCGATCCCACCTACTACCTCGGCGTCAATGACCCGCAGCTCCAGGAGCTCTTCACGAAGGCCGACCGCGGCAGCGCCGACGCCGAGGTCCCCACGATGCGCACCGCCGTCGACCGCATCATGGACCACGCCTACGGGATCACGCTCATGAACGTGCCGAACATCGTGCTGAGCAGGCCGGGCGTCGGCGGCATCCACCCGACCATCACGACGGACTCTCTCCAACTTTTCCGCATGACCAGGGAGAACAATGAGGATTCTTAGACCGCTTCTCCATATCTGCGCCCGGCTGGTGGCGGGGCTCATCGCCGCGAGCATCATCATCTTCATCGCTTTGCGCATCATCCCCGGCAACCCAGCGGCGATCTCCCTCGGCGTGAGCGCCACCCCGGAGGCCGTCGCGAAGCTCTCCCACGAGCTCGGCACCGACCGCCCCCTTCTCACCCAGTTCGCCGACTGGTTCCTCGGGATGCTCCGCGGAGACTTCGGCGTCTCCCTGAGCAGCAAGCATGACATCGGCCCCATGATCGCTGACCGCGCGCAGGTCAGCGCCATCATGTGCGGCTGCGCGATGATCCTCTCCCTGCTCATCGCGATCCCCGTGGGCATGTGGGCGGCCCGACGCCAACACCACGTCGACGGGCTGCTCGTCTCCGCCGCCAGCCAGGTGGGCATGGCCATCCCGAATTTCCTCGCCGCGCTGCTGCTCGTCGCGATCCTCGCGCTGCACTGGCGCCTGCTCCCCGCGATGGGCTGGGTGGTGCCGGGCGATCGCCCCGGAGCTTTCCTCGCGCACCTCGTGTTGCCGGTGGTCTCCCTCACGCTCGTGCAGAGCGCGATCCTCGCCCGCTATATCCGCAGCGCCATTCTCGACGTCATCGCGGAGGACCACATTCGCACCGCCCGGATGACGGGCCTGTCGCTCGGCGCGGCCCTGCGCCGCCACGGCCTGCGCCACGCCGCACTGCCGGTGCTCACGGTGGCGGGCGTGCAGCTCACGAGCCTCGTCATCGGCGCCGTCGTCATCGAGCGGGTCTTCATGGTCCCGGGGCTGGGCTCCTTGCTCGTTGACGCTGTGTCCACCCGCGATCTCCCGCTCGTCCAGGCCGTCGTCATGTGCCTCGTGGCGTTCACTCTCATCGTGAACTTCCTCGTCGACGCGACGGCCACCCTCATCGACCCCCGCGTGAGGAGTGAACTGTCGTGACCTCTCAGCACACTCAGATAGCGCAGCCGCAGAGCGCGCACCGCCCGCGCCAGCAGCGCCGCGGCCTCCCCATCTCCGCCTGGATTGGGGCGATCATTATTGGGCTGGTCCTGCTCGGGGCCCTCGTGTCCTTCTTCTGGACCCCGTGGGATCCCACCCACGTGGACCCGGCGAACCGGCTCCTCGGCAGCTCCGCCGAGCACCTTATGGGCACCGACCGCTACGGCCGGGATGTCTTCTCCCGGATCCTGGTGGGCGCGCAGACGAGCATCGGCGTGGGGCTCGTAGCAGTCGGGATTTCGCTGCTCATCGGCACCCCGCTCGGTATCCTCGCGGGTATGCGCGGCGGCTGGGTGGAAAGCCTCGTCATGCGCGGCGCGGACCTCGTCCTCGCCTTCCCCGGTCTCCTCATGGCGATCATCGCCACCGCCATCGTCGGCCCCTCCACGTGGACGGCGATGGCCGCGCTCGGCCTCGCCGGCTCCCCCTCCTTCGCGCGGGTGGCCCGCTCAGGCACCCTGCGCGTCATGGCGCAGGACTTCATCCTCGCGGCACGCCAGGCGGGGCGCCCGGGCGTCGAAATCGCTGCGCGCCACGTCCTCCCGAACATCGCGGGGCTGGTGCTCGTGCAGATCTCCGTCGGCTTTGCCCTCGCGATCCTCGCGGAGGCGGCCTTGAGCTTCCTGGGCCTCGGCACCCCGCCGCCGCAACCCTCCTGGGGGCGCATGCTGCAGGATGCGCAGGCCTCCCTGGCGACGGCCCCGCACCTCGTGCTGTGGCCGGGCCTCGCGATCGCCCTCACTGTCCTCGGATTCTCCCTGCTCGGCGACGGCGTCCGCGACCTCGTCGACCCCCGCTCCACGATGACCCGAAGGAGTGCACAATGACGACGAGCACCCCACCCACCCTCAGCGTCTCCGGGCTCAGCATCCCCGGCATTCTCGACGACGTCAGCTTCGACATCGGCCCCGGCGAGCGCGTCGGCCTCATCGGCGAATCCGGCTCCGGCAAGTCCCTCACGGCGCTCTCCGTCACGCGCCTTCTCCCCGAGAACCTCGATGCTCGGGGCACGATCCGGCTGGCCGGGGAGGAGCTCCCCCGCTCCGACGCCGCCATGCAGAAGCTCCGCGGGACGCGCGTCGCCATGGTATTCCAGGAGCCGATGACCGCCCTCGACCCGCTCATGAAGGCGAGCGACCAAATCCTCGAGGCCCTCCACGTGCACGGGGTGCATGGCGCCGAGGCCTCGCGTCGAGCCCGCTCCCTCTGGGAGGACGTGGGGCTTCGCGAGGACCGCTGGCACGCCTACCCCCACCAGCTCTCCGGCGGGCAGCGCCAGCGCGTGCTCATCGCGATGGCCCTGGCTCACGACCCCGACCTCCTCATCTGCGATGAGCCGACGACCGCCCTCGACGTCACGGTGCAAAAGCACATCGTGGACCTCATCCTCACCCTCGTCGAGCGCAAGGGCACCGGGCTGCTCTTCATCACTCATGACCTGGGGCTCGTCCAGCGCACGTGCGAGAAGGTCGTGGTCATGCAGCGCGGGCGCATCGTGGAGACCGGCCCCACCGAGACGGTCCTCCGCGATCCCCAGCACGAGTACACCCGCAGCCTCGTCGCGCATTCCCAGCCTCGCATCAGCCCGCCGCGCTCCACCGAGGACGCCCCGGTGGTCCTCCGCGCCGAGGGCCTGCGCAAGGTGCATCCCCGCCCGGCGCGGCGGGGCGGGCCCGTCACGGCCCTCGACGGGGTGGACCTCGAGCTCCGGCGCGGCGCGCGCCTGGGCATCGTCGGCGAGTCCGGCTCGGGAAAGTCCTCCCTGTTGCGGCTTCTCGCGGGCCTCGACACCCCCACCGAGGGGCGCGTCGAAAGCGAAGGCCAGCGCATCCACATGGTCTTCCAGGATCCGATGAGCTCCCTCGACCCGCGGATGCGCGTGGAGAGCATCGTCGGCGAGCCGCTGCGCGGCCAGCGCCTCTCCCGGGCCGAGCGCCGCGAGCGCGTGCGCGAGGTACTCCACGCCGTCGGCATCGGCGACGACGCCCTCCGCCGCTTCCCCCACGAATTCTCTGGCGGCCAGCGGCAGCGGATCTCGATCGCCCGCGCCCTCGCCCTCCAGCCGGATATCCTCCTGGCGGATGAGCCGGTCTCGGCGCTCGATGTCACGGTGCGCAGCACGATCATCGAGCTGCTCGAGAAGCTCTGCGAGGACTTCGACCTCTCCCTCGTGTTCGTCTCCCACGACCTCACGGTGACCCGGTACCTGTGCGAGGAGATGCTCATCATGCGGCAGGGCCGCGTCATCGAGCGCGGCCCCAGCGAGGAGCTCATGCGCCACCCGTCCAGCGACTACGCCCGGGAGCTCATCGCCGCGGTGCCCACGCTCAGAGGCTGATCGTGGCGAGCGGCTCATAGAGCGGCCCACCCCCGCGCCCCTTCCCGAGGAGGGACTGGTAGAGGATGATTTCCGAGGCGGTGAACGTCGGCCCCACATAGACGGCGAGGGCGCGGGCCAGGTCATCGAGGACCGGATCCCAGCGGGCCGGGCGCGTGCCCCGGCGCGAGAGGCGCGCCACCGTGAGGTGACCGCGGTGGCGTCGGCACTCGCTTTCTGTGTCGGGGAGAAGGGCACCCGCGTCCGCGGCGAGCGCGCGCAGGCGGCGGGTCTCGCCCCCAACACCCACCCAGAGGGTCTTGTGGGAAAACACGCCCGCCCCGCGAAGGTGCAGGTCGAGGGGGTTTTCCGCTGCCATCGCGGCCTGGCCCAGGGAGGCGACAATGTCCTCCACCGCCCCGTCGGGCTGCTCGCCATAGAAGGCGAGGGTGAGGTGCCAGTTATCAGGATCCGTCCAGCGCAGCTCCGTGGGGAGATCCCGGCGGATGGGCCGAAGCGTCTGAACAAGGTGCTCGATGGCGGCGTCGTCGGGACGCAGCGCGGCAAATAACCTCATGCTTGTCACCCTAGGGGAGATCTCCCCCACTTCTCATTTCAAGAATCATGAAGAAGACGCTCATCGCCTCAGCGCTGGCTGGCTCGGTTCTCCTCGCCCCCATCACGGCCCAGGCCGCCCCGGCACCCGGCACCCCGAACATCCCGGGCAGCTCCGAGCTCTCCAGCTCGATCATCTCCCCGGAAACCAACACCGTCATCGCGCAGACCAACGCGTTCCGCGCCTCCCAGGGGCTTCCCGCGCTGGCCCAGGACGCCCGCCTCAACGCGACGGCCACTGCGTGGGCCGAGTACCTGGCGCTCACCAACCAGTTCAAGCACGCCAACCTCGGGCTCGTCGGCGCGTCCGCGGAGAACATCGCCAAGGTCGGTGCCGTCGAGCACGCGGTGGGCGCCTGGGAGAACTCCCCGGGCCACCGGGCCAACATGGTGGGTGCTCACCGCTCCGTGGGCATCGGCATCGCCCGCGCCTGGGACGGCCAGATCATCGTTGTTCAGGAATTTGGCCGCTAAGCAGCACAAATCACTCCGCCCATGGCCTCACGATGGTAGAACTGGGGCCTATGAGCGGAGTGATTGTCGTCGGATCCATTAATGCTGATCTCAACGTGGGGGTCGAGCGCCACCCCCACCCCGGGGAGACGCTCCTCGGGCACAGCGAGGGCATCAGCCCTGGCGGCAAGGGGGCCAACCAGGCGGTTGCCGCCGCGCTCCTTGGCGCGGAGGTGGCCATGGTCGGGGCCGTGGGCACCGACCCCAACGCGGCGGAGGCCCTCCGGATCCTGCGGTCCTCGGGGGTGGACCTTCGCGGCATCGCGGAGACGGAGGAGGTCACGGGGCTCGCCGTCATCACCGTCTCGGAGGACGGGGAGAACACCATCATCGTCGTGCCCGGCGCGAACCGGACGGTGGACGCCGCCGCGGTAGAAAAGAACGCGCAGGCCATCGCCGACGCCGACCTCCTCATCCTCCAGGGAGAAATCCCCGCCTCGGGCAATGAGAAGGCCGTGGAGATCGCGGCCCAGGCGGGCACCCGCGTGCTCATCAACCTGGCTCCCGTGGTCCCCATGGATCCCGCGGCGCTGCGCCAGGCGGATCCCCTCATGGCCAATGAGCACGAGGCCGGCCTCATCCTCGAGCAGCTCGGCGCCGCACCCAGCGGGGATACTCCCCAGGAGATGGCGCGCGCCCTCATCGAGGAGGGCTTCCGCTCCGTCGTCCTCACTCTGGGATCCCGCGGATCACTCGTGGCGGAGCGCGACGGCGAGCGCACCGTCCTCACCGAGGTTCCCTCCGTCCCCGTCCACGCGGTGGACACCACTGGCGCGGGGGATGCGTTTGCTGGGGCCTTCGCGGCCCGCCTGGTGGCCGGGGATGATCTGCCCACCGCGGCGGCCTTCGCCTCCCGCGTGGGCGCCTTCGCGGTGACTGGGCAGGGCGCCCAGCCCTCCTACCCCACCGTCACGGACGAGCTTCCCGGCAGCCCCTCCGCGAAAGAGTCCTAAGACCTCCTAGGAGGCATACACCCGCGGCAGAATATGCGGGCTGATGAGGTGTTCTTCCGGAACTTCGACGAGCTCGTCCACATAGTCGGCGAGATCTATCCACTCCAGCGGGAATTCCATGCTTGCATATAGTACTCGCTGAGGCGGACTTAAAAATCCTCCGCCAGGGAGATCAAGCGGCGCAGAATGCGCGCCCCGTCCACGTGGATCCCGTTGTGGTGGAACTCGTTGGTGATCCACGGCCGGAGGTCCCGGAAGCAGCTGGCCGTCTCCAGGGAGAGCTCTCGCGGCACGAAGACGTCGTCGACGTAAATCGCCGCCGCGCAGGTGGCGGGCCCCTCGGCGAGGGCCTCCTCGTCATAGAGGCAGGGCCAGTCGGTGCGCTGCGCGAGCTCCTCGGCCACGCCCGCGAAGGGGCTCAGTGCGGGGTCCTCCTCGAAGAGCCACGGGAAGATGTGTTCCCCATAGAGGTAGAAGGGCTCCTCGGTGGCGCGGGGATCGGCGGAGGGGGAATAGCCGGGGATCTCCTCGGCCACGCGGGCCGCCGCCCAGGCGGTGGGGCCGGGGACGGTGCCGCCGTAGATGCTCTCGTGGAGCACGGCGTAGAGGGGCGCCTCCACGAAGGAGACTCGACGCCCGACCTCCGCCAGAACATCCCCGCGCAGCCGGCGCCCGCCTCCGCGCTGGTGGAAGGGGTCTTCCAGCAGGTAGGCGAGGTTCTCCATCCCAGCACCCCGCCCGAGCTCAATGCCGATCGTCCGGAAGCGGCGGGCGCTCAGGCGCTCCCCGGTGGGGAGCGTCTCCTCCTCGTTCTCGAGGTGGAGGCAGATCTCGCGGATGCGATCCTCACACCAGGGGTAGCGGCGGTAGAACTCCTGGTGGCGGCGCGCCAGCGCAGCATAGGTGTGGCGGTAGATCTCCTCGGCGCTCTGTCGGATGCCCGGGAGCCCACCCGTGAGATATGCGCGCTCGACGCTCTCCGGGAACGCCGACAGATAGTGCGTAATGCAGAATCCCCCGAAGCTCTGCCCAAAGAGGGTCCACCGCCGAACGCCCAGGTATTCCCGTAGGGCCTCGGCGTCGCGAACAATACTGTCCGCCCGGTAACAGGCCAGCTCCTCGGCCGTGGGGATGGGGCCGTGGGCGTCGATCCGGCTGGAGTGCCCGGTTCCGCGCTGGTCAAGGAGGACGACGCGATACCGGAGGAGAAGCTCACCCAGCCAGCCACTCAGCGCTGCGGGGCGCGGCGAGGGGAATCCGGGCCCGCCCTGGAGGAAGAGGAGGGTCGGGGTGTCGGGGCTCGCCTCAGCCGGGGCGATCTCCCTGGCGAAGAGCTGGATGCTGCCGCGCTCGGGGTGCGCGTAATCCTCCGGGACCTCAAGACGATGGCAGTGGACCGGATGACCGAAGAGGAGGGACGTCGTCATGCCCGCCACCTTAGGCGAGCTCAGGATTAGCGCGCAGACGCTGAGGCGTACACTATCGTCGGCGCGCGTGCTGCCTCGGGGCGAGGGCAGGGTGAGGGCCACGAACCATTCCCGAGATGCAGCGCGTCTTCCATGCCGTATCCATGCCGTCGATGCGAAACGAAATGAGGTCTGTGCATAGGTGAATACGTCGAGCCCGTCCCCGCATGCGGTCCCCGCGGAACTGCTCCCCACAATGTCAGGCGCGTGGCGCCTCTTCACGAACTTCCACTCCCCTGCCCCGCGATGGCCAACGGCTCTGAAATTGGCGGCGGCGCTCGTCGTCCCGGCGGCGGTGGCCCTGCTGCTGGGCCTGGACCAGGAGATGCTGCTCATCGCGGCAGGCGGATACAGCGTGGTGTACGGGGAAGGGCTGCCGCTGCGCACCCGCTGGCGCTCCATCCTCACGGCCGGCGTGTTCATCGTCATGGCGTCGATGGCGGGGGCGTTCGTCGGCACGGTGACGTGGAATGAGATCGCAGGCGACGGGACGTCCTGGTGGCTTCTGCTCATCGTGGTGTACACGACGATCCTCGCCGCCCTCGGCACCTTCTGCCAGAATGCGCTGCGGCTGCCTCCCCCGGGGAGCTTCTTCATCGTCATGGTGGGCGGCGGCTCGACGATGGTCGCGCGCCTCGGGCTCAACCCCGTGGACGTGGGCTTTTGGGCGATCTTCGGTGTCCTCTCCGCCCTCGTCATGGGGGTCGGGCCGCTGCTCTTCCACCGCCGGGCCCCGCAGTACCGGGCCGTCGCGGTGCTGGAAAAGGCCGTTGAGGACTTCATCAATGCCCCGCAGCCCGCGATCGCGAAGAATCACCAGGCCCAGGCGGCCCTCGCGGACACGTGGGCGACGCTCTCCGACGCCGGCGTCGTGCGCGGCGGGCGCATCCAGGACGCGAGCCAGGCGGACCTCGTGCGACGCACCGTCGCGGCCCACCACCGGCTCGTGAATGCCTCGACGATGGCCCCAGCGCGGGAGAAGGAGTCCCAGCTGACGGAAACCCCCAGCTACGTGGACCTCAGCCGCAATGCCATCCCGCACTCGCGGCCGTCCCATCTCTACCGGATCTACCGCTCTATTCACCCCTATTCGCACGCGACAATCACGACGTGCAAGGTGATTCTCGCGAGCCTCTTGGCGGGAACGATCACCATCGCGCTGGGCTTTGACCGCCCGGACTGGACCGTCGTCTCCGCCATGCTCGTCCTCCAGTGGGGGCCGGATAAGCTTCCCGGCACGATCCGCGGCCTGCACCGCCTGCTCGGCTCGCTGCTGGGGATCATCCTCTTCGGCGCCTTCCACATGCTGGGGGTTCACGGGTGGACGCTGCTCGCCGCGATCGCGGTGTGCCAGTTCTGCGCGGAGATCTTCGTGACCCGCAACTATGCTCTCTGCGTCATCTTCGCGACGCCGCTCGCCCTCCTCATGGGCAATTCCATCGCGCTACCGCTCCTGCCCGTCGTCACCTCCCGCGTGTGCGAGGTCTTCTTCGCGATCCTCTTCTCCCTCCTCTTCCTCTGGCTGTGGATGCCGAACTCCGAGCCCAAGCACTACGCCCGCCTCGTCGACCGCTGCTACCGCGCCATGGGCTCGCTCCTCGGCGCGCTCATGACCATGCCGCCCAACGAGGCCCTCGCCCAGCGGCGGGATCTCCAATACGAGCTCCTCGCGGAGCGGCGCGCGGTGACCTCCCTCGTCGCGAACCACCCCGCGAGCCGCACGAGTACGTGGCCGCAGCACACCTCCATCCAGGAAGCCGGCTACGCCCTCCTCGACTACTGCACCGCCCACGCCGATGAAGAGCTCAGCCTCACCGAGCTCTCCCAGCTCACGACGAAGATCCGCGAGGCGCGCACCACCACGAAATTCTGAAATCCCCTAGCGCTGCGGGCGAGCGCTTGGTACAGTAGGCGCCGCACGCTTATATAACTTAGAACGAAAGTGAGGTACCGACATGGGTCTCATGGACAAGGCCAAGGAATTCCTGAACTCTGACAAGGGCGAGCAGGTCACCGACCAGGCTCTCGACCGCGCCGAGCAGGCCGCCAAGGACAAGTTCGGCGAGGACAAGGCCGACCAGATCCACCAGGTTCGCGACAAGATCGACGAGCAGGTGGGCGGCGGCGACCCGCAGCCCGAGCAGTAAGCTCGACGCTTTCACTCCTTACTCCATCGCCCGGTAGGCAGAGGTCCTGCCGGGCGATGTCGTGTGTGCGGGGCGAAACCCGTCACGAGAGCGCCGAGGAAGGACACGCAAAGCCCTGGTCAAGGATCTCCGCGCGGCCTCGCTGTGCCGCGCTATACGCTTCGCGTTCCTCGCGCAGCCGCGTGCCATTCCACCCGAGGACGGTTGCGAGCACACGGCACACGGCATCCAGGGCTTCTGCGCTCACCGCCCGGCGGGTCCCCAGCGAGAGCCGTCGGTCCACCACGTCGCGAAGCGTGCATGCCCCCTCAGCCTCGACGGCATAGACCACCTGCGCCGCACAGTCCAGGCACCCGCGCCCGCTCGCGCCCGCCGCCTGAGGCTTCTGTGGCTCGAGCGGCTGCCCCAGTTCCGGGTGCTCCGCCACGAGCCCGAGGATGCGCACATGGTCCTCGCCATACATTCGCGCGAGGTGCTCCCTCTGCTCCCTTCCCAGCCCGAGATGCGGGGCCGCCCGCACGGCCGCGTCGAGGGCCTCGCTCATCGTCGAATACCCCCGCATGCTGGCGTGGAGGGGAAGCTCCGCGGAGATCCGCTTGGTGGGCGGGAGCCCCGCCTCTCGCGCGATAATCTCCGCGCTGACCTTCTCTCCCATCGCCCGTCCCGTGGTCCACTTCCCGCCAAGAACCGTGTACACCCCCGGCTGACCAGGGATGATGTCGAAACGCCGCGAGGATGTATAGGTGGAATCGCCACTCATGAGGAGAGGCCGCACGCCGACGAGAGTATCGACGACGTCCTCCCGGCGCAGCGGCGTCTCGGCCACGGAATCAAAGGTTTCGCGCAGGAGCTCGATGTCGCTCACCTCAGCCCGGGCATCATCGGGGCTGCCGTCCATGGGGGTGTCCGTGGGTCCGATGAGCTGCCGCCCATCCCACGGGTTCACAACAATGTGGTGCCCATTCGCTCCGCGGACATACACCCCATCGGTGTTTCCCAGATCCCGCGTCATGAGGTGTACGCCTTTGGATTGCGCGACGGCCACCCCATTGCGTTGCGCCTCAACACCCAGCGCCTCCGCCGCCCACGGCCCGGCCGCGTTGATGATGACCTCCGCCTGGATGTCGGCGCTCTCCCCCGTGAGTTCATCGCGCACGCGCACTCCGCGCTGCGGCGCGGGGAGCAGCCCTGTCACGCGGGCGTGATTGAGCGCCACTGCGCCGTCGTCGACGGCACTCTGCAGGATCGCGAGGAGGAGGCGCTCGGGGTGGAGGTTGAGGCTGTCATCATGCCGCCACGCGCCGACGAGCCCCTCGCGCTTCAGCCACGGGACCTGGGTGAGAAGCTCCTCACGACGGACCCAGCGCGGGCGTCGGGCCCGCAGGTCCCGGAGGATTCCCCGGTTGCGCCCCAGGGCGAGCGCCTCATAGAGCCCCACGCCTGCCCCGAGAATCGGGGCCCGCGGAGTTGACCAGTCATAGGCCGTGAGCAGGAAGCTTCGTGGCTGGACCAGGTGCGGAGCAGCAAGCCCAAGGAGGCGCCTCTCCCGAAGCGACTCCACCACCACCGGAATATCGCCTTGCTCAAGGTAGCGTAGCCCGCCGTGGATGGCCTTCGTCGTCGCTGCTGAGGTGCCGGAGCCGAAGTCCTCCTTCTCCACGAGGAGCGTCGCCAGTCCACGCGCAGCGCAGTGCCGGGCGATCTGGACTCCCGAGATCCCCCCGCCGATCACGAGGACGTCGACGCGCGGACACCCCGCCGCCGAGCATCCCACCCCCGCTCCTGGCCGGCGAAGCGCTCGACGCAGCAGGGCCGTGCTCATCGGTGCCCTCCCTCCCAGTGCAGCTCATCGAGTCGGGTGATCTCCGGGTGCCCGGCCACTCCGCGCTCCCAGTATTGGTCTCCGCGACGGCGCACCCCGCACGTGAGCCACCCATCGGCGGCAGCGGCATCCAGTTCATCCACCAGGTCGGAAAGGAAGAGAATCCGCTGCGCCGGGAGACCGAGCTGCTGCCGGATGACCTCGTAGGAGCGCGCCACCTTCTTGGGCCCGGCGGTGCGGGTGTCATGATGGGATTCGATGAGGGGAAGAATGCTTCCCTCCGGGGTGTGGCCAAACCACGCGTGCTGGGCATCGATGGATCCGGAGGAAAACACCGCCAGGCGGATCCCTTCGCCGCGCCATCGCCTCAGGGTGGGGACGGCGTCGGGGAAGAAGTGGGAGGTGAGCTCTCCGCTGTCAAACCCGTCTCGCCAGATCATGCCCTGGAGAGTCTTCAAAGGCGTGCGTTTTTCGTCCCGGTCAAGCCAGGCATTGAGTACCTCCACGAGCTCCTGCGTTGAGGACTCCTCGCTGAGGCCCGCTTCCGCGCAGATACTGCGCCGAAGCTCCCAGATCGCAGGGGCGTCCTTCAACAGATAGGGCTCAAAGTGCGCTCGGGAGAAAGGATAGAGCGTCCTATGGACAAACCAGGTGGAGGACGTCGTCCCCTCAATATCGATGACGATCGCCGCAGGCCGCGGCACATACGCGATGGCCATCTATGCGTCCTGCCTGCTCGAGCCCGGCAGCGATGCGGCCAACTCATCGTGGGTCGGGAAGCGCCGGGCGATGGGTTCGCCGGTGAATTCTCCCACCCAGCCTTCCTCGTCGTGGAAGAAGCGGATCGCGCAGAAGGAGGGGTTCTTCTCCCCCATGTCGAACCAGTGCGTCGCGCCCTCCGGGACGGAGAGATAATCGCCTTTCTCGCAGACAACGGCGTAGACGTCGTCTCCGACGTGCAGGTAGAAGGTGCCGGAGCCTTCGACGAAGTAGCGGACCTCATCATCGGAGTGGGTGTGTTCGTCGAGGAATTTCTTCCGCCCCGCCGCGGCCTGCTCCCAGAAGTCCGGCTGGCCGTAGTTGTGCAGGCGCATGACGTCGATGGTGTCATATCCCTCGCGCTCACGGATGTCGCGCACCTCGGCGGCATAGGCCTCAAGAACTGCCGCCTGATCAGCATCGGGGGCGAGGTCCTTCGACGAATCCCACTGCTCATACTGCGCACCGATGCGTCCGAGCACCTCGGCGATCGTCTCGGGCTGCGTCGTTCGGAGCGTCTCCGTTGTGGGGTCGCTATCTTTCCACATCACCAGCAGAGTCATGTTTTATCCTTCCACTTGAAGATTGCGTAGTTCACGGGTGCGGGCGAAGACCTCCTGCATGGGGCCGCCCAAGAGTTCCGCTCGAATGCACGCCGCTTTCTCATAGAGGGCTCGCGATCGACGGCGCGGAATGTGCGTGGCGCCGCCGAGGTTCCACTGCTCCAACGGCTCCGCCACCGAGGGGTAGATGCCCACGCCCACTCCGGCGAGCACCGCATCAGCAAGGACGGGCCCGTCCACGCGGCCAGGAACGCGCCAAGGAACGCCCGTGACATCGGCTTTCACCTGGTTCCACGTTCCCGACGCAGCCCCTCCCCCTGTGACGAGAACTTCGCTGAGGTCCATCCCCGCGTCCCGCACGGCGCCAAGAATGCTGTGGTACTCGAAGGCCACAGACTCGAGCGCGGAACGCCAGAGGATCCCGGTATCGGTCCCCGATTCCATCCCCAGCCACGTCCCCGACGCATAGGGGGAGTCCGGATTTCCTCCCGCAAGGTACGGGAGGAAGAGGACGCCGTGCGAGCCCGGGGGCACGTCCTCAGCGAGCGCATCAAATTCCGCGTAGACCGCGTCATTCTCGCCGACGCGCGCCACCTCATCCCGGAACCAGCGCAAACTCATCCCGCCGGAGCGCACATAGCCCCAGTACAAGGACTGCCCCGGGATCGTTCCGAGGGAGTAGAGCAACCCCTGGCGTCGAGACGCCTCAGGGAGGATTCCCTCCACGCCGACGGCGAGGATGCTCGTCGTCCCCGCCACGTCGACGGCTTGGCCTGGCTGCACCTGTCCCGCCGCGAGATTCGACTGCATGACATCGCCGGCGCCCGCAATGACCGGCGTCCCCGCGGGGAGATGCGTCCGCCGGGAGACCTCGCTGGTCACGTCCCCGATCACGTCCGTCGAGGCCACGACGTCAGGAAGAATCTCCTGCGGGATGCCGAAGGCGTCGAGCTGCCGCGGGGAAAAACTCCGCGAGCGGGCGTCCCAGCCCACCATCCACCCGGACAGATGGGTGTGGTCGATGACCGGCTGCCGCTGCCCGACAAGGCGGCCCGCGATGAACGGCCCCACGCTCTGCGTGTGCGCGACCTCCCGCCAGACCTCGGGCTCATTCTCCCGAACCCAGCTGAGCAGGAACGGGGCGGCGTAGGCGTCGAGCGTCGACGTGCCGGACTCTTCCACCCACAGGGGTTCGCACTCCCGGGCGGCCCGGGCTGCGATGTCCTCCGCGCGCGTATCAAGGCTGGTGATGAGCGGGTAGAGGACTCGCCCGTCCCGATCAAGAAGCACCTGGCCCACGAGGATTCCCGACACTCCGACGGCCGCAATATCGCGGGGGTTCATCCCGCGCGCAGCTGCCTGATCGACGGCCTGGCGGATCGCTGTTTCTGCGGCGTCGAGAAGCTGCTCCGGATCCATTTCCGCGCGGCCTGCACCCGGGTAACGGATGTCGTGCAGGCTATAGGCCCGGCCGACGAGCTTTCCGCTCGTTGTGTACACCGCGGCCTTGGAGCCTTGAGTGCCCACGTCAACACCGACGAGAAGCTTCGGCATGCCCCACCTCCTGTGCTCGTCATCTATGGTCGCCAACACGAACCAAGCGGTACATAAAAATAGACCGCTTTGTTCTTTTGGCCACTATAGCGGGCCCTTTCCCGCGGAACAAAACCCCCTGAGTGCTGGGCCCTTCAGGGGGTGAGATGGGGTGCGGCAGCGTGGGCGCGCGTGGGCTTGCGGCCCGGCGAGCGCACCCGCGTGAGCCTCCGCCTACTTGGCGCTCTCGGCGAGCGCCTGGAGGAGCGGCGGGTAGTCGAGGCGCTCGGTGCACACCTCGAGGAGGACGAGCTTGTCCTGGGTATCCGTCGCGGTCTGGAGTGCCTCGCGCAGCTCGCTGAGGGTCTCCGCGCGGAGGGTGAGGCACTGATCCTCGGTGCCGCCGAAGGCTTCCAGGACCTTCTGCCAGTTGTAGGGCTGGATGTCGTTGTAGCCCTTCTCGGGGCCGCGGATGGCCCGCTCGACGGTGTAGCCGTCGTTGTTCACCAGGATGATGAACGGGGTGAGCCCCAGGCGCAGCATGGTGCCGAGCTCCTGGAGGGTGAGCTGCGCCGAGCCGTCGCCAATGAGGAGGACCGTGCGCTGGTCGGGGCGCGCGAGACAGGCGCCGAGCGTCGCCGGCAGCGTGTAGCCGATGGAGCCCCACTGGGGCTGCCCGATGAAGAGGGAGTCGGTGGGCAGGGAGTGCGGCGCGATGCCGTAGAAGCTCGTGCCCTGGTCAGCGATGACGGTCTGCCCGCGGGTGCAGCCAGCAGCGACGTGATTCCACAGCTCATCCTGGGTGAGCGGTGCGTTGGGATCGACGTCGGTGGCTTCCGGTTCGGGGAGCTCGTCGAGGGGCTGCGGGGTCCAGGGCTCCTCCGCCGCGATCTCCTTGAGCGCCGTGATGGCGTCGCGCATCGCGATGGGCGCGAACATGACGTCGCCGACGGTCGCCACGCCCGAGTCGATGGAGATGACCCGCTCGGGGTCGATGTTGTCGGTGAAGCCGGCGGTGATGGAGTCATTGAAGATGACGCCAATCTTCACGAGGGTGTCCGCCTCCTCGACAGCCTTGCGCGCACGCTCCTGGGAGGCCGCCCCGGCGTAGATCCCCGCGAAGCGCGGCGAGGACTCATCCACCAGCGACTTGCCCCAGGCGCAGGTGCTGTAGGGCACCTCGGTGTTCTCAATGAGCGAGTGCAGCTCCTCGGTAGCCCCCAGCCGGTCCACGATGAGGTCCGCGAGGATCGTCACGGAGGAGTCCTTCAGCTGCTTCCGCGCGGCGCGCTGGAAGGCGTCGAGCGCATCCGGGGAGGAGCTGCGCTCAATGCCCTGGAGCGGCCCGGCGGGGCGGTAGATCTCCGCCTCGGCGACGTCCGCCGGCAGCATGATGTACCCCGGCCGGGATTCCAGGACCACCTCGCGGAGCACACGGTCGATCTCCGCCGCCGCGTTCTGCGCGGTGAGCTTGGCCTGCGCGACGGTCACGTGGCGGGCCATCTCGTAGAAGTGGTCAAAGTCGCCGTCGCCGAGCGAGTGGTGGAGCACCCCGTGCTCCTTCTGCAGCGTCGTCTTCGGGGCGCCCACGATGTGCAGCACCGGCGCAAACTCCGCAAAGCTGCCGGCCGTGCCGTTGATCGCGCTGAGCTCCCCGACGCCGTAGGTGGTCACCATCGCGGAGAGCCCCCGGGCGCGCGCATAGGCATCAGCGGCGTAGGAGGCGTTGAGCTCGTTGGCCGTGCCCACCCAGCGCAGCGAGTCATGCTCATCAATGATGTCCATGAACGCCAGGTTGTAATCCCCCGGGACGCCAAAAACGTCCTTGACCCCGAATTCCGCAATGCGGTCCAAAAGATAATCTCCGACACGATATCCGTGGGACACAGGCTGATCCTCTCTACGGCCGGATAGGCCGATCGTCAACAGTTGTCGCGGTGGGTGTTCCGCACTCCCAGCAATGTTAGACCCGTCACACGGACATTGTCAGCCGTTTCGCGCGGCCTCGCACGAATTGGCAAAATTCCTGCATTCCGCCTGCCCGCCGCGCATTCTCGACGCCCACCCCTGCCACGTTCAGCCCGCGCCCACCCCGGCCAGGTTCAGCCCTCGGCGGGCGTATCCCCAGCTCGGAAGCCGAATTCCCCGGCCACGGGCGCCACGCGCTCCCAGACGTGAGAGAACCACTCGGTGAAGGGCTCCGATCCTCGCCGGGCTTCCAGTTCCTCCGGGGTCACCAGCACGATCTCATCCACTTCTTCCGGGTCCGGGCGCAGCGCACTTGCGTCCACCCTGCCCGCGAAGACGTGGTTGTACTCGTGCTCAGAGAGGCCAGATCGCTCGTCATGCACCTGGTAGACGACGATCCCCACCTCCCGCAGCTCCTCCAGGTGCGCGCCCAGTTCTTCGGCGGCCCGACGTCGAACCGCATCCTCGACGGGCTCCCCCGGCCGCGGATGGGAACACGTTGCGTTCGTGAGGAGCAGCGGTGAGTGGTACTTGGTGGCGGCCCGGCGTTGCAGCACCATGCGGCCGTCGGGATCAAAAAGGAAGAGAGAGAAGGCGCGGTGCAGAATCCCCGGGGGCACGTGGGCCTCAAGTTTGCCGACGGTTCCCAGGACGGTCCCCTCCCCGTCCACGACCTCGACCTGAATCTCGGCCTCACCATCGGCGAAACGATGCTCAAATTCCTGAGTCACCCAGGCACACCTTCCACTCCACGACGTTCGATTTCTCCCCATGAATCTATCAGCAGAGCGCGACGGGCCGTTATTTTTCCAATCGGTGGAAGAACTCCTCTTCGCTCATCACCTGGATGGGCGATCCCGACTCACGCAGCTGCGTCGCCTTCGTGAGCTTCCGCGAGGCCGTTGCCCCCTCCGCAAACGCCCCCGGATTCGGAATACCGACGACGAGAATGGTGGTCCTCTTCGTGAGGCTCTTATCGGGGGTCCCGCCCAGCTCCTTCACCAGAGCCTGGATCACCGAACGCTGCCCGCGCTGAAGCGTCCCCGTGAAAACAACAGTCTCACCGGCGAGGGCCTCAGGGTTGGAATATTGGGTAATGAGTTCTTCAAGCCCTTGTTTCGTCACAGAGCGCCCCGACGTCGAGCCGCGCTTTCTCACCGATCCGGTAGGAGGACACAGCTCCGAGAGATAATCAATACCCCACTGGGACTGCATGCGAGCGAAAATGCGGCCGCAGACTTCCGCATCAGAACTCGCGTCATGATGGGCGAAGGAATCACCCGGGAAGTAATAATCAAATAAGCGGTCGAGGCTCTTTCGCTGCAGCTTGTCCGCCAGAAGCCTCCGAGCCAGACGTAGCGTGCAGTAGCGCCGATTCGGATAATCCTCACACCCATAGAGGGCATTGAGATCCGAAAGAACAAAGCCATCGAAGGCCATATTGTGCGCGACAAGCGGCCGGTCCCCGATGAAGGAATCGACGGCGGACTTGATATCTGACCACTGCGGCGCATCCGCGACATCCGCCGCGGTCATTCCATGGACCCAGGTATTGACGGGATTGAAGTAGTCCACGTCGGGGTGAGGGCGGAGAATCTGATCAAACCGATCACTGACCTCACCATTGGTGTCAAAGGCCACAAGGCCAACTGAGCACGCCGAACAACGCTGTTCATTGGCTGTCTCGAAATCAAGTGCGACGAATTCCTGCACGGGGTGCCTCCGGGGAGAGAAAACTACATGGCGGCTCAGACACCAGGCGTCTGCCGTGGTGGCGAAGAACCACCCTTTTCGCCACGATACAGCTCGATGAGGGGCCACGAGGGGATCAGGCCACCCGGGGACGAGGAACACGATCTGGCCTGCACAGCGCGATTCGAACCCCACTATTCGAACAGACGCAGACCTTCATGGCGAGCCTCCCCTCTATGCTCCCCAGACAAAGAAGACGACCAGCGAGATCAGCCCTCAGCTGCTCGAGGATCTTCTTCGCCCATCCCAGGACCGTCGCGGAATCATGACGGCTCACTACAAGAAAGGAACACAATCATGATTGGCCCCACCGAAATCCGCAGGACCCAGAAGATTCTCGGTCAGCCCTACGATGACGAGACAATTGAAGAGCTCTACCAAGAAATCAACGAGGAACTCGGTGACTACTTCGATGAAGTCCACCTGCAGTTGATGGAGAAGTGGTGGAAAGAACACCCGGAGGTGCGCCACGGTATGCAGACCCCAGAATGCACCATGGAAACCTGGCCGAAAGCACGAGAAATCGCTATTGAGTGGGCTCGCGAAGAATACATCAACGGTCCCCTTCGTGAGTACTACGCCAAGCACCCCGAGCCCTTCGGAGGCGAGGAGGACGACAGGTGGGTGCCCGAGGACGACGAGGAAGACACCAACGACCCCGATAACTGGGCACGCGAAGAACGGGACCACCCGTTCTAGAAAACAGGAAACCCCCTTCCTGAACCGAATTCCCTAGATAGAAGGGGCACGTCAAGCCCCCATGACGGCTCTATCTAAGAAAGGAACACAATCATGATATTTCCCTCCGATATCCGTATGGTTCAGAAGACACTCGGTCAGCCCTACGACGACGAAACCGTAAGGGAACTGTATCTCGACTATGAAGATGAAATTGGGGACTACTTCGATCGACTTCTCACTGACCTTATGGAGAAGTGGTGGAAGGAGCACCCCGAGGTTCGCCACGGGACGCAAACCCCAGAATGCACCATGGAAACGTGGACCAAAGCCCAAGAAATCGTGATTGAGTGGGCGCGCGAGGAATACATCAACGGCCCCCTCCGCGAGTACTACGCCAAGCATCCCGAGCCGTTCGGCGGCGAGGAGGACGACAGGTGGGTGCCCGAGGAGAACGAGGAAGACACCACCGACCTCGACAGCTGGGCACCCGAAGAACAGCAATACCTCTTCTAGAAAGAGAGGAACACCACTTCACAGCGAGGGACGAGGGGGACCCCTTCCCTTTGCAACGGGCGTATGCTTCGTGGTGATGCAGCCGGGGGCTATCCAGGCCATCGATGAGCTCTATGCAGCGGCCGACTTCTTCGGTCTCGACGTCGTGGACCTTCTCCCCCGTCGTGTTACCCCCCAGGGACAGGAAAAGTCCCCTTCCACCGAAGTGAAAGGGGACGACCTCGTAGCGGGGGCTGGATTCGAACCAACGACCTCTGGGTTATTGGCTGGCGTCCTCGCGTTTTTTATTTACCTTAGTGAGCCGTCATGCCGTCAAGCCGTCTCGACGGCTAGCCGTCAGGCCGTCACGCCGTCCGGACGTTTATACGGCAGGCCGTCACGCCGTCACGACGGCCCGCTTATGACCTGGTCTTTTAGCACTTGTGGTTGCTGTGTCATACCTATTTTATGCAGCAATCATACGGGGCAAGTAGCCCCACCGTCCCTCCCGCCTGGAGGGAAGCCATCGAAGAGTTCGAGCTCATTCTTGTCGCTCTGGGGCGCAGACGAGACACTATTAGGACGCGCATCACACACTTGCGAACTCTTGCGCGTGGCATCGAGAACCCGTCGCCTCGCATACAAGAAAGCGAACTACTACTGTGGTGCGGCCGGCAAAACTGGCTCCCAGAAACTAGGCACTCCTACTACTCTTCTTTCCGGCAGTTCTTCCGGTGGTTTGAAAGAACGCATGACCACCCGAATCCCACGGTTTGCCTCTCATCGATCAGGCGACAACTCCCACCTCCGAGGCCTATACCGGACTCGGAACTCGATGAAGCACTGGCGTGTGCGGTGCCGAGGACCCGACTCATCCTTCGCCTCGCGGCCGAGATGGGGTTACGGGCCGGAGAAATCTCCCGGATCCATAGCCAAGACGTTGAAATCCGAGCAGGCGGACTCGTGATCCTAAAAGTGCAGGGTAAGGGCGGGAAAGCCCGCCTCCTCCCACTTACTGAGACGTTGCTCACATCCATGCGGGAATTAGCCCCATATGGGGGTTACATCTTCCCTGGCAACGATCACGGGCACCTATCTCCTCGTTGGGTATGTCACCTGGCATCGCGAGCCCTCCCTGGCAATTGGACACTGCACACGCTCAGACACCGGTTCGCGACAACCGCATATAACGCGACCGGGCACGACCTTGTCGCGGTGCAAAGAGCTCTCGGGCACTCCTCAATCACTACAACTCAGCGCTACGCGGATACGGCGATTGATCTCACTCAAGTCATCCGTGCAGCATCATTGAAAGGCATCAGACTATGACGACGACCATCGCGCTGTGCAACCTTAAAGGCGGCACTGGCAAAACGACCACGACCATCTACCTGGCAAGCGCCTTGACGGCGCAGGGCTACAGCGTCCGCGTCCTCGATCTAGATCCGCAAGGCTCTGCGACCGAGTGGGCTGAGGAAGCTGAGGCCAACGACCAACCACTGGACTTTGAGGTCTCTCCTGCAAATAAGCGGACCATCAGCAAGAGCTATCGCGAGGACTTCGTCCTTATCGACTGCCCTCCCGGCGGCACCGACGTCATCGACACCGCGATCTCGGTTGCCGACCTCGTGATCGTGCCGACGAGCCCGTCAGCTATCGAGACCTCTCGCATGTGGAATACGTTGGCTATCGCGCACGCGAAGACCGCCTACGTGCTTCTCACGAGTGTGAGGTTCGGGACGAAGGAGGCCGAGGAGCTTCTTGAGGTCCTTCGCGATGAACGCACCCCGAGGATCCCTACGCAGATTCCGCTCCGGCAGGACATCAAACGCTCATGGGGCATGAAGCCAGTTGCCTGGCATGGCTATGACGATGTAGCTGAGTTTCTCACCTCCGAGGAGGCTACGGATGAGTAAGAAGAGTGCTATGGGCCCGAAAAAGTGGGCTACACCCCCCAGTCAGGCGAAGCAGACGATCAGGACCGCGCAGCATGATCCGAAGCTCACGATCCGCATGGATGCTGATCTTCGTCGCGAGCTTCACGTCTATGCTCAGCAGATAGAGAAGCCGATCCGTGAGATCATCTCCGAGCTGGTCGAGGATCTTCTTCATAATTCTCAGAGCCGTCGCGACGGCTAGCCGTCACGCCGTCAAGCCGTCATGACGGCTTACTACAAGAAAGGAACACAACAATGATCACGCCTTCCGATATCCGTATGGTTCAGAAGACTCTCGGCCAGCCCTACGATGACGACACCGTAAAAGAGCTATATCTTGACGCCTGTGATGACTTCACAGACTATTTCTCCGAATTGCACTTGGGCCTCATGGAGAAGTGGTGGAAGGAACACCCGGAAGTTCGTCACGGAATGCAGACCCCCGAATGCACCATGGCGACTTCTGGACGCGCCGCGCAAATCGCTGAAGAATGGGTGCGCGAGGAGTACATCAACGGGCCCCTTCGTGAGTATTACGCCAAGCACCCCGAGCCCTTTGGTGGTGAGGAGGACGACAGGTGGGTGCCCGAGGAGGACGAAGACGACCTCAACGACCCCGACAACTGGGCACGCGAAGAACAGCAATATCTCTTTTAGGGCCACAGCACCCTAGCGCAGGGAGGGCACATTGCCCTCCCCTTTTTCTTGTTTCCGCAGGTAGAAGGTAGCCGTCATGCCGTCTGGACGGCTAGCCGTCAAGCCGTCATGACGGCTTGACGGCACCGGGAAAAGTCCATGTGACCAGTAGAATCGTTGGTACTTTTTTTCGTCTTACCTTTGGAGGAGTGGCTCTATGCGCCGTCGAAACCGTCATGATCCGAATGCTTATGAGATGGATCTCTTCGACGTACTCACTCTCCAGGCCGAGGAGCAAAAGGCCGCACTTGAAGACCAGGCGGCCTCAGCGCCAATTGAGAGCCCCGCTGTCAATACTGCCGAGGAGGATTCCGAGCAGATTGAGGTAAGCCCTCCCGCTTCCTCCGTCGACGAGCCGACCTCGGAGGAAACGAAGTCTTCATCTGTAGAAGACGCTCCGCAGCCGGTTACACCGTCTCTTCCTGCCGTGACGTTTGATCCGACGCTGCGGCCGGCACCACCGGCAACACCTCGGGAACGCGTGCAGGCCAATATTGATGCAATTGAGGTGTTACGCACGCTCCAACGTGAGGACCGATTCGCTACCCCAGAGGAGCAGGTGATCCTAGCCGGATACACCTCATGGGGTGCGGCATCACAGGTCTTTGATCGTGGTAATACAAGCATGGCCGATCTTCGTAGCAAGCTAGAAAGCATCGTTGATCAGCGCGAATATGCTGCTCTAGCTGAGACAACGTTGACCGCGTTTTTCACCCCGGACGAGGTGATTGCCCCGGTATGGGAGGCAGTGCAAACCGCCGGGTACACCGGTGGCCCGGTGTTGGAACCCGGCTGTGGGACCGGGAACTTCATCGGCGCGGCGCCGAACAGCGCCGAGGTCGTGGGCATCGAAGTGGATCCTATCGCGTCTCAGATTGCGCATTATCTCTACCCTGAGGCCCAAATCGTTACGGAGAAGTTCGAGAAGACGCGCCTGGACTACGACAGCTTCTCCCTTGCTATCGGGAACGTGCCGTTCGGGAACTTCCGCCTTCATGACCCTGAGCACAACCCGAATAACCACACGATTCATAACCATTTCATTGTCAAGGCCCTAAACGCAGTGCGCCCCGGTGGTTATGTAGCCGTGGTGACCAGTTCCTCGACATCTGATGCCCAGAAGTCACTTGCCCGCAAGGACATGATCGACCGTGCGGACCTTGTCAGCGCCACGCGCCTCCCAGTGAGCACCTTCGAAAACAACGCAGGCACGACAGTGTCGGCTGACCTGCTGATCTTCCGGGTCCGCGAGGAGGATAGGGAGCCTACCGAGCAGTCTTTGCGATTCATTCAGACTGACGAGTACTCGCTTGACGATGAGTCAATAGCCCGGGTCAACGGGGTGTTCGCAGACCATCCGGAGCGGGTCGTGGGCACCCCGAGGGTTGTTCGTGACCGGTTTGGCAAGCCGGTATTGCAGGGAGCCCCGGTTCCTGGCGAGGAGCTTTCGGCGAGTCTTCGTCGCCTTGTCCAAACGGATATGCTCACGGCCTTAAACAACCATCTGGGGTTGTCTCCTCAGCCGGCTAGCGAGCAGGCGCCTGTCCAGGTGCGTGTTGAGAGTGCTGCGGACCAACAGATACCCGGCACTGTCCGCTACACCCAAAACGGTGACGAACTAACATTCGCGAGATTGAAAGCCAAGGGGAAATGGGACGAAATTGTCCCACCGAGGGGCACGTCCGCTAGTGAGTGGAAGGCGTTGCTGGACTTGCGAGATACGTCTCGTCAGCTCCGCGAAGCTTACCGTGAAGGCACCCCTGGGGTTGAGAGTCTTCGCCAACAGTTAGCTACCCAGTATGACGACTACGTTGCCACTTATGGTCCGTTGAACCGTTTTGTGCTGGTTAAACCGCGCAAGCCCACACAAAAGCAGCAGGCGCAGCGGTATAAGCAGCTTGTTACGCAGTGGAGGCGCGACAACGACCTTGGCCACACTGAAGAGCCAACACCGGAAGTCGAGGCGGAGCTTCGCCAGCAGGCTGCACTTCCGACGAAGCGGCCAAAAGAAGTCAAAAAGCACATAGGTGTTCTGCAAACTGATCCGTTCATCCAGCAGATGACGGCGATCGAGCACTATGACCGCGACCACGGCACCGCTGAAAAGACTGTCATCTTCTTCGATAACCCCGCTAGGCCCACCCTCCATGTTGATCATGTGGACACCCTTGAGGAGGGTGTGGAGGTCAGCCTGGACGAGCACGGGGTCATCGATCCCCGCCGGGTGAGCGAGGTAACCCGTCTCGACCAAGAGATTGTTGAAGAAGAGCTCATCGACAAGAAGATCGCGTTCCGTAATCCCGAGAATCCGGATGCTTTCATTCGTGCCGAGCATTATCTTTCCGGTGTTGTCGAGGACAAGCTCATCATCGCGCAGGAAGCCGCGATGAGGGACGAGCGGTTTAAAGCGAACGTTGATGCGCTTACCGAGGTGCTCCCCGAGCGCGTCGAGACTGGCATTATCATCCAGCCGGGTGTGACCTGGATCAGTGAGGAGTACTATAAGCAGTTCGCTCATCACGCATTCGGGGTAGACCCCAACAAGATCGATTTTCACCCGCCGAGTATCGGTAGAGAGCAGTGGCGTGTTGAAGTCAAAAATGATCCAGTAATGAAATGGAAAGAGGATGCAGACCTTAAATACGGTGTGATCGCTGCGAACAACATCACTCGCAGACAGCCTAATTACCAGTCGTCTAACCCAAAGGCGGCAGAGGAGTATAACCAGGGTCTAGCAACAACACGACATGATGGTGAGGTTGTCAGTGCTATCACCATGCTTCAAGCGGTAATGAACCAGGATAGTCCGACGATCAACTACTCGCAGGACTGGCGGAAAGAGAACAATCTCAGCACTGGGGTGTGTTCCGAGGCGACACAGTTCGCGAGCCGTAAGGCAGATCAGCTTCGCGAGGAGTTCACCAAGTGGATCATGGATGATCCATCAAGGCGGAATGAGATTCTAGACGCCTATAACCGCCACTACAACTCATATGTGGCAGCCAAGTGGGATGGATCGTACCGTTCCATGCCCGGGTTAAGTGATAATTTCACCCCGTATTCCTACCAGCTGAACGCGGTAGAGAGGATGGTCAACGAGCCCGGTGTGCTGTTGAATCATGCGGTGGGTGCTGGGAAAACCGGGACCTTCCTCATGGGCGCAGCGGAGCTCAAGCGTCTTGGAAAGGTCAAGCAGCCCTGGATCGTGGTACCTAATCACTTGTGTGAGCAGATCGCGGCGGACGCGAACAGGTGGTATCCAGGCGCAAAGGTGCTCTCCGCAGCGGGTCTGAGCACCCCGGAAGAGCGGAGGAACTTCGTCGCACAGACCACTACTGAGGACTGGGACTTCGTTGTCGTACCACGCTCAGTTTTTGAGCGCATACCTGTCTCCTCAGAGATGCAGGCGGACTACTTAGATCGCGAGAGATCCCAGGCTGAGGAAGCACTGGTCGAGGCCCAAATAGCGGGGGATCCTGACTCTAAGACGACGAAGCAGATCCAACGGTATCTGAAAATTCTTGATGACCGTCGATTAAAGCTCCTCGATTCACCCAGAGATGCCGGTATGTGCTTTGAGGATACTCCGTGCGATTACCTAATTATTGACGAGGCTCATGAGTATAAGAATCTGGCACGGTTTAGCACGATCGATGATATCAACTCCAGTGGTTCCCAGCGGGCCAGTGATCTTGAGATGAAGATGCAATACCTTCGAGATCAGAAAAACGGCCTCCACCAGCCTGTGGCAACCTTTGCCACAGGTACGCCTATTGCGAATAACCTGGCAGAGATTTGGGTCATGATGAGATTCTTACGGCCCGACATTCTTGACCACGCTGCAATGCCCACGGTGCAGGGTTTTGCCGCGTCGTTCGTTAAACGACGCGAGGAAGTTGAGGTCCGTGCTTCAGGTGTGGGACTTCGTTCAGTGTCGCGTACGGTCGGATTTAATAATGTTGGCCAACTCGTTGGTCTTTGTGAACCGTTTATGGATGTGGTGACAGGCGACCAAATCGAGGCACAACGCCCCAGCAATGAGACGGTGAGTGTCGAGTTTGATATTGACCAACAATCCAAGGATTTCATCGCGGACTTCGTCTATCGGGAAACCAACCCCTGGGCAAGCCAATTCCCGGAGGAAGCACAGGCGATTGATAACGCGCTGAAGATCCAAAGTGATGGGTTGAAAGTCTCTATTGATCCCCGACTGGTCAATCTCGACTACGAGGGCTACTCGCCACGGGTGACCGCCGTAGCCGACACTGTCGCGCGAGTCTGGCAGGACACGAAGGATAACGAGTACCTCCGCGACGATGGCACACCGCATCCGCGAAAAGGTGGACTCCAGATCATCTTCCTCGACCGAGGCACCCCGAAAGCAGACGGCAGCTACAGCGTCTACAACGAAATCCGCCGCGCGTGTGCGGACAGAGGCATGGATCCCTCCCGTATCGCCTATGTTCACGAGTTCGACGATGACCGTGCCGAGCTCTTCCGCCGGTGCCGTGAAGGCGAGATCGACGTAATCATCGGCTCGACTGAAAAGCTTGGCACGGGCGCAAACATTCAGACTAGGGCTGTCGCTCTGCACAACGTGGATGTGCCGTGGCGTCCAGCTGACCTTGAGCAGCGTATCGGGCGTATTGAGCGCCAGGGCAACCAGAACGCCCAGGTGCAGACCTTCAACTACATCGCTAGGGGCACAACAGATGCCGTGCGCTGGCAGACCGTGCATCGTAAGGCCCGGTTCATCAATCAGTTCATGTCAGCAGACCGTTCTCTTCGCCAGATGGACTCCCTTGAATCAAGTACTGAAGACGCCGCCGCACACAATAAGGCAGTGGCGACAGGCGACCCACGGCATATCACGCTTGCGAACCTCGATAAGGAGGTCAAAAACCTTGAGGTTGCCCATCAGGAGTGGGTCTCAGCAGTAGAGGGCCGCCAGTTCGGGATTAAGGCCCAGGAGGCAGAGCTTGCTAAGCAGAGGTCTTTAGTCAGGTGGGCTAAAGCCCACAAAGAGCCGTGCGAGGAATGGGAGAACGCCGAGCAGCGGGAGTGGACTCCCCCTATCGGCGGGACCACGACGGACAGAGCGAAAGCAGCCCGCTTTTGCTATTTTGCCGCCTTGCGCGTGTTGAACAACAAGTATGAGTACATGCGCCCAGAACGCGGTGGCGCGCCGCGACGAGATGAGCTCGCCACTATCGGCGGAGTGACCTTCACTATCGGCTACTCAGTCGTCAAGCAGTGCCTCACGATCTACCCAGAAGGGGTGGACCCGAAAGTGTTGCCGAAAAACTGGGTGATCGACATGGATCCGCTGTACTTCACAGATACTGGCAATCCGCTGCACAGAGAAGGCGCTACCGACAAAGAGTACGGGCTCCTTACTCGACTAGAGAACAAGGTTACCTCAATGGGGAAAATGATCTCGGTTGCAGAGGAAGCGAAACAGCTTGCCGCAGACAAACTCGACAAACTCCGATCAGAGGCCCCTCCCGAGTTCACTCAGCAGGACGAGCTTAAGGAGAAGCGCGCGCAGCGTGAGGTCCTTCGTGAAGAAATCAGACAAACAAACCAGTCCGAAAGGCAGCAGAAAATCCTCAAGGCGAGGGCAGCGCGCAATGAGCTTCACGGTCGCAAACCGGGGTGGTCATTGCGGTTGAATCCGACGACACAGTATGCCGCTCTCGTTGAGAAGAGAACCGTGGAAGGGACGATCAAGCAAGCGAAAATCGATGAAGTCGATGCACTGTGCTTGCACGGGGCTATAGGCCCGATGGAGCATGCGAGAGCCCACGAGGCTATCCGCCATGGGGAGTCCTACCTTCAGCAGCTGAAGAAGCCTGCCCCGACGCCGCGCACCCCGCGAGGAGCAGCAACTGGTGGGATCTTGAAGACTCTCGGGATGGATAAACCGGTCAAAATCCAGCGCCAGGCCCCGAAGGAGAACCGTAACTCTCGCAGGCAGAAGAATTCCCCCGGGTGGGAGCAACACCGCGGTAACGGCCCTGAGTTGGGGATGTGAAAGACGGCGTAGGGACTCATACGAAAGACCTGTTCGGATGAGTATGTCCTACCCCTACGCCGCCCCCCACCTTAGCATCATTCTATACGTCAAGGACGCTGCGCTCTCACGAGATTCACTCTCGAATTCTTTAGAATCCAATCGGCCGCATCAGGATCCAACCAATTTGCTACCTTTTCTATTGCCATCTGTTTCCTATCTAAGCTACTAGATTCTTTTTTGAAGTTATCTTTTACGATAGGTTCATGGTGTGAGCATCGATTCCGTAGGGTGTATATTATCCCCACTTGTTTTTTAAACTGTTGACGATCAGGCACGGGAATTCGCTGAAGTCCGCCCTTTACCCTTTTGGCCGATTCCACCCTTAACAACTTATGAAAACAGGGCCATACAGTAGTCGAGTAACTCTTGGACAGCAGGTAGTACCAAAAATCGAAAGGAAGCTCAGCGATGACCTTGCCATGCGTTGATACTCCGCACTTATCCTCTACCTTTCTGATAGCGCGATTAAGCTGTTCCCCATTCTTTTTCGATAATGCTAATTTCTCATTAGAGAACCAGCTGACGGTTTCCGATCCATTTTTCATCGTGCAGCGACTCGTCAGCGCATCGTCCATCCTGTTCCGGAGTAACACCTCAATATGTTGAATATCCTCAAGAAAGGCCTTCGTGATGCGGGTATTCCACACGTAAAGTGCCTCCGGATCCGGATGGAAACTGTATGTGCTCATTCTCGCCGACGAGAACCACTGATCTAGCTGTGCCATCGAGTTGGCCCCCTTGACTTTCATGCGATCTAGCGATACGCTCAGGAGCGAAGACCCCGGAGCGATCCCTGCAGGCTCATCGTAGCACTGCATATCACCGGGGTTATTGCTATTCGTAAACACCGGTACTGCTGTTCATGGCCGATGTCGGAGCACGGCCGCTTCCACAGCCCCTTCAACGCCCGTAGCACGCAAGCTACAGTGTGCGACTCTTCGACAGTTTCCCCTTTGGCTCCCCCATAACCATACTGTCGTGGCATAACACCCCTTACACGGCAGGGCGTGCATGGTGATGTGGGTGCACCCCATTCCCCACCGGCCGCTCAGCCCTTCCGAATGGTGAACAACATGGTAATAAGCGGTACTCTACTAAGGTGAGGTCACGCCTTAGACCTCGTTCACCACTTTGGGAGATGCGTGGAGGCATCATGTCTGTTATCGGCTATGTCCGTGTCAGTACCGTTGATCAGAACCCCGAGCGGCAGATCGCCGCGATTGGAGAGGTGGATAAGCTCTTCGTCGATCATGCTTCCGGGAAGGACGCGCACCGCCCGCAGCTTGCCGCACTTCGCGCCTACGTACGTGACAGCTCCAACGATGTGGTGAGGGTGAAAAGTGTGGATCGCTTAGCCCGCTCTACACAGGACTTGCTTGCCCTCCTTCAGGAGTTCGAGTCCAAGGGGGTCAGCGTGGACTTCGTTGATTCCCCGGCACTTTCGACAGCGACCCCGTCTGGCAAGTTCACTCTCACAGTGCTCGCGGCTGTGGCTGAGTTTGAAAGAGAATTGATCAAGGAGCGCCAGCGCGAGGGGATCGCCCTAGCTAAGGCGAGGGGCAAGTACCAGCGGGCGCCGAAACTCTCGACAGAGCAGATCGATATGGCGCGCCGCCTCGTTGAGGAGGGGGTCCCGAAGACTCGCGTGGCAGCCAAGTTTGGGGTCTCGCGATGGACGCTCGCAGATGCCCTGGCGGGCAAGAAGGCCTACGGCACGAAGTGAGCCAGGCTTCCGCATCGAAATTGTGGGGAGTTCCCCATCCCTAGCGCCCCCACAAAGTGACACGGCCGCACAACAGCTTGCAGTTGACTAAACCATGCCCTCAACAGCACATACAACAAAAAACTAAAGAAGTGCTACCCCTCCCTTGCGTTGTGGGCAAGCCAGGGGTAGCATAGAATTATGGCAAAGCCGCAGAAGTACAAGACCGTTGTGAAGTTCCTTCGCTCCATGGGATGGACCCTTCAGCGACAAGGCAAAGGCAGTCACGAGGTTTGGGCTGGCCCAGACGGTGGGAGACTCGTCATCCCCCATCATCGCGAAATCAGTGCAGGTGTCGTGGCAGACATCATCAAGAAAGTACCGAACACTCCAAAGAACTGGAAGTAAGGAGGAGCTCATCATGACGCATGTTGACGCTACCGTTACCCGCGATGGCCGGTGGTGGCTTGTTAAGGTCCCGGAATATGACATTGTGGGACAAGCCGCCCGTCTGGCCGAGGCTGAAGACGTGGCCCGGGAGATCACCGCACTGTGGTTAGAGATACCCGAAGAGGACGTTTCGGTAACTCTTACTCTGGCACTCGATAAAGATATCGAAGAGACGTTGTACAAGGCCTCAGAAGAGGAGCAACAGGCACGGGATCTGGCAGCACATGCCGCAAGAATGCGAGGTAAGGCAGTGCGGCAGCTCCTGGATACCGGTATGGCCCAGGTAGAGGCTGCCCAGTTGCTTGGCATATCCCGACAGCGAGTCACGCAGCTAGTGAAAGCATCCGCGACTGATAGCTAAACCAGGAAGCAGCACAGAACTTCTGTTTAGAGCTAATGATCTGCACTTAGTGACATCCGAGAAGGAATGCTAGGCGGTATCAGCCCCTATCCCAGGGTGCGGGGGTAGCCACTTTACCCCCGCATTGATTTGTGTCGGTAAGTGTGACATACTTGTGGTGTCAGCGAGAGAGCACAAGGCTCCTCCCTACGAGAGCAGAAAGGCTCAGTACCATGACAACGTCTAACGAGACCGTATACACGATCCAGAATCCGCATCAGATCCCTGGGCGAAACATGGATCCCGAGGCATACCAGGTGACTGGCACTCTCTTCGAGCTGCAATCGTGGCTCGTGTCCCAGGTTGGGGATCCGGCGGACTACCAGTGGGAAGCGCTGTGCGCGTACTACCACACCCCTGCCCCTACCCGCGAACAGTGGGAGGAATACGCCGATTACGACACGCTGCGTAAGACGGAAGCCGAGCCCGAGGACTTCGAGCCCATGCCCGAGCCTGTCCCTCTCAGCATCGATCACGTGGTAGAGATGGCGGCCCACATGTGGGATGTTCCCGCACGGCATGTGAAGGCTTTTGAAGGCCGGATCAAGGCGACCTTCCCGAGTGAGTTCCAGGCGATCAAGCTTCTTACCGGGCTGAGCACCGGCGAGCTTGCCGACCGGCTCAACGTGGGAAAGCCAACTGTTCGCCACTGGTTGTCTGGCGAGTCCCCCATCCCGCTGAGCGCGAGCAAGGACATCTACGAGCTCTACATCGCAGAAGCACCCGTCGATGAGCTTGAAGAAGCTATCAGCACGGCCGAAGAGTTCGCCTACCGGATGGAAGACAAATATCCTTGGTAAGCCAGCACCACTACCCGCCCCCTTCACCGCGAGGGGGCGGGTCCCTTTTCCTTGAGGAGGTCACCACATGAACGCCGCCGAGCGTCGAATCACTCTGACAGCTTTAGGTCTTATCCCCCGGGTGCTCGCGGCACGACTTGGGGTCGCAGTGCGCACGGTTGAAAGGTGGAAGGCAGGCGAGCCCGTGCGAGCGGGCACTGACGAGTATCTCCGAGGACAGGTTGCGCTCTACTCTAAGCGTGTTGCCGACATCCTCGCGATGGCGGAGAACCTTGAAGAAATCGGCGAGAGTGTTGAGCTTTTCGCCTATGAGAGCGAAGAGACATGCATGGAACGCACCGGGCTCACTCTTGCCGAGCACAACGCGTTGCTTGGGCACTGCGTCATCGCTTTGGAGGCCGCGGAGTTCGAGTGGCGTATCATCCCGGCTGAGTCGTCGTCCTCGTCCTAGCACGACGGCCGCGAGGACCCCACGAGAGCTGTGGCAGCCGTCCTTCCCGTGAGACGAGGGGAAGAATCATGAAGCCCCCTTCTCGCGAGCCACGGAAAGGGGGCGATCCCCGCTTACACGGGGACGGAGACCTTGGAGAGGTGACGTAATTCTCAGCTGTTCTCCGCACCATTGATCATAGCAGCACCAGCTCCTGATGACTGGACTTGTGTGAAGTATGCAGGCGGCGGGGTTAGTCCCAGAGTGATTCTTGGGCGGGGAACCGGGCGTGCAGTGCATCGAGGTACGCAGTGAGAGTGAAGCCGTCTTTGATTGCGTCACGCAGCCGTACCGAGCGCTCCCGTCTACACCTGGAGTCCACGACGAGTTTGTTGCCGTCGTGGCGGTGGTCGTCTACCGCGCGGAGGATGTTTTCACTTTGGGTAACCAGGCGTAAGTGCCCGGGTCCTACCCGGCAGCAAAGAGGTTGGTTACATTCGTGTTCGGCTACTAGCCCCGGGGGTAGCACCCCGTGGTGGGTGAGAAGCGCGAACCTGTGAGTGGACATGGTTGTTTGCTTGCCTTTCACGGTCCAGTTGATTCTCCCGTAGCCGTCACTGCTGATGGCACCGGGCCAGAGCCAGCACCCGCCGTAGTCGTCGGGGACGTGAACGAGCCGGGCATTGAACCGGCGGATGACTTCATAGGGGATCGTGAGGTCCTCGCGAAGGCGGGGGGAGGGAAGCCCGGGAAGCGCCCCAGGCTCCCGACCCCGCGCGTGAGGTGGAGGACTAAGCGCCTCGAATCCGGGAAGCGGTATGTCTTCCCACGTGTCTTCCATCAACTACCCTAACGCAACCACCAAGCCCCTAAGCCGGTCAGTAGTGCCCGCCGGCGAGCGTGTCGCCGTCTTGCGCATCCTCGCTATCAGCCGAGGTACTAGACGCGATCTCTTCCTCGCTGGAGGACTCATCATGGTCCTCGTCGTCACTTTCGGGGCGAGCGGCATCATCTTTCCCGGGCAGGATGGATGCTAGCTCCTTCTGAGTAAGCCCGGTGAGCAGTTTGATGTTGTTTTTGCTCTCCCCCGCCGCGTAGAGATCACAGATCAGGCCGGCGAGCTCTTCGTCCCTCTCGGCTTGCTTTTTCATCCACGTTTCAATCTTCTTCGTGATCTCGACACGCTCGTGAAGCCCTTCCAGGTAATCCTTCCGAGCCTCCTGCCGACGAGACACATTCCGTGACACCTTCATGCGACCAAGTATCCCCTAGCCAGCCACCCGAGTGCAACACCTACCCCGAGGTCATCTCCTGGGAAGCACCCCTACCGGCTTACGCCCCACTGCTCACCAACACCACCTAGTCCGCATCCCTGGCACGCCCGCAGTAACCACCACCCACCTCATCACAACGCAACTACGTTCCTACATGAACCCAAATCGCCGAAAAATCAATACACTATAGGCACTCTTAGTGAATCACGGATCAGGTGGGGTATCATGTTGCCCATGATGTCGCTTCGGAAGGTCAACTCTGGCTCAGGGTATGAGTACCTTCTTCGAAGCGTGGCACACAACGACGAGGACCAGAAGCCTACGAAACTTGCCGACTACTACGCCGCGAAGGGCACCCCACCGGGAAGGTGGAT
This sequence comes from Corynebacterium uropygiale, assembly GCF_021568315.1. Taxonomy (GTDB): domain Bacteria; phylum Actinomycetota; class Actinomycetes; order Mycobacteriales; family Mycobacteriaceae; genus Corynebacterium; species Corynebacterium uropygiale. The sequence continues at coordinate 608,843 of NZ_JAKGSI010000001.1, read as the reverse complement.
CGGCCCTGGAGTTGAGTGTTTTGGCCGTGGGTTCAGCGAGGGTGAGCTCGTCACAGAGCTGCACATGGCAGCACTTTTCGGTGAAGGTGTCCACCCGGATGCCGACAAGATGGCTGCTGAGGGGGCCGGGTATGAGGACATGAAAATTGGTCGTGCCTTCCCTAACTACACCAAAGGAGACCCGCTTCTTCGCGCTCTAACGAAAGAAGAACGCGAGTTCAAGATCACCCATGACCGTCTTCCAACACAACAGGAACGATCAGATATCGCTTTGGAAGTTGCTCGCCCGTTCTTCGTTGAAACCCATGGTGTGGAGCCCGAATCCGGCAGAGAACTTCTTGATTGGGTGAACGAGAAGAAGCAGCAAGTACGCCAAGGGGTGGCAGGTTTTGACCTTACCTTCTCCCCCGCCAAGAGCATTTCTGTGCTGTGGGCTTTAGCAGATAAGGACACCGCTTCTACCATTATGAGGTGTCATCACGAGGCAGTTCGTGCGACCTTGGAGTGGGCCAACGAGCACGCAATCTACACCAGATGTGGCGCTGGGGGCATCGAACAGATCAAGACAAAGGGTCTTATCGCGACCGAGTTCACCCACTTTGATACCCGCGCTGGGGATCCTGATCTGCACTCTCATGTAGTGGTTGCGAACAAGGTCCAAGGTGTTGACGGGGACTGGCGAAGCATCGACTCGAAAACGCTTCACAAGCATCACCAGGCGATATCGTTTCGCTATGACGCGATCCTTGCGGACCGTTTGACTGAGGAACTCGGCGTGTCGTTTGTCCCCGTCGAGCGTGGATCCATGAAGGAACCCGTCTACGAACTAGCAGGCATCCCGAAGGAAATATCCTCGTTTTTCACCAAACGACGCATCCTCGCCAGGCCGGTCTACGACCAGCTTGTCGCAGAGTATGTGAAAACCAACGGGTGCACACCGACGAAACGCATCCAGAACCAGCTGTGGCAGCAAGCGATCCTCGACACCCGGGATGCGAAGAAACCAGCACAATCCTTGGATGAGTTGCGTGCCCAATGGCGAGATGAACTAGGGCTACACCTCGCAGACTCAGCAGACGATCTGATCGAAAAGACGCTTACCAACCCGTTCGAGACTGCCGATACGCGGGCTGTTTTCGACCCTGCTTCATGCCCGGATCAGGTTGATCAGATCGCAAGAGATGTGATCGATACGGTCACCAGGCGTAGGCCTACCTTTAACTTTTCGCACATCCACACAGCCCTAGCCGGGAAGCTTACTGGCTACCGATTCACCAAAGGTCATGACCTCAATGAGGCGTTCCAAGCGGTGTTTGACCGCATCAAGGACACGTATCTGATCAACCTGTCCGAGGACCATGAGGCGCTCAATTTGCCTGCATCGATGCTCCGTGAGGACGGTAAACCCATCGACTACCGGGCAGATAGTGAGCTGTTTACCACCAAGGACGTTATCGACGCGGAGCAGAAAGTCTGTGATGCTGCACGCGAGTTGAGCACTCATATCGCCTACAATGCCGAAGTCGACCAAGCACTTAAGGCGCACGAGAAGACGCAAGGATGGTCACTGAACACCGGCCAAGAAGCAATGGTCAGACACCTCGTTGGTGTCGGAACCGTGTGTGCTACCGCCGTAGGACCTGCCGGTACCGGCAAGACAACCTCGATGAAACTAGTCGCCGATGTCTGGAAACAAGGGGACAAAAACGTCATCGCTCTTGCTCCAACCGCCGCCGCGGCACGCATCCTCGGTGAGGATACCGGCTGCGTAGCGAATACGATCGACTCACTTGTCTGGCAATGGGATCACCACGGCGAGCAAGCAGAGAAGATCCAGCAGATCCACGCTGGCGATATGATCCTTGTCGATGAAGCTGGCATGGCCTCTACCAGACAGCTAGGAACACTCATCGAGATTGCACGAGCTAGGGGCGCGGTTGTGCGTCTTGTTGGTGACCATAAGCAGCTTGATGCGGTGGAAACCGGCGGTCTTTTCCGTACTCTTACCCGCATCTCCCCCACCGTGGAGCTCGACCAGGTCATGCGGTTTAAAAGGGCAGATAACACCCCCGATCATGAGGAGAATGCTGCCTCGCTTGCGCTTCGCGATGGCACAAACGAGTGCCTGGACTTCTACACTAAGCATGGCCGTATACACGGTGGAACCCGCCACGACATGCTGGAATCTGTCTCGAAGGCGTACAAGAACGACACCCTCGCAGGGCGATCCTCGCTCATGATCGCCCCCACGAACCAGGATGTTGACCAGCTCAACCAGATCATTAGGGACTGGAAGATTACCCGTGGTGAGATCACGAATCTTAGCCACAGTGTCGTCTCGTCTCGTGGGGAAGACATCGCAGAAGGTGATGTGATCATCACCAGGACGAACACACGTTTCACCATGGAAGACGACGGGGTGCAAGGACAAGTCATCAACGGCGACCTATTCACCGTCACCAGAATCCATGCGGATGGGTCGATCACCGGTAGGCACCACACGAGCGGGAAAACCCAGCACATCCCAGCGTCCTATGTTAAGGAATCTGTCCACTTGGGGTATGCGTCGACGATCCATCGCGCTCAAGGAGCAACCGTTGATACCACGCACGCGATGATTGATCCCACCACCACGAGGCGAGGACTCTATGTCGCGATGACGCGCGGGAAGTACGCTAACCACGCCTACATGGTCACCGATACCCCCCTCGACGAGCTGGCCGAGGAGCAACACTTCCACCATCAAGGAGACACGAAAGCCCCCACACCGGAAGACGTGTTCAAGATATGTCTTGCTAACGAGTCATCGCTTCACACTGTCACCGACACTCTCTGGGAGAAGGCTAACCCGGAGGCTCCCGAGCAGATTAAACGGCAGGAAGCTTTGTATACCTGGGGGTGTGATCAGCTCATTCACCAGTTCATCGAGCTGCACATGACCGAGTGGATCCAGAATCTTCCCCCCACCTACAGCAACTACTTCGCAGCCCATAACCATATGGCCAAAAGGTTGGGCGTGTTCTGGAAAGACCTCTTATCCTATGGGCTAGATCCCAGGGACCTCATCGAGACTGATCTGTTGTACGGCACTGCTACACCGAACGTGGAAGCTGACATCATCACTCCGTTAAAAGACCAGCTGACCAGCCTGTTAGATGATGATGCCCCACGTGGTCTTCCTCCGATGACCCCGGGGATGGATCAGGAACTCTACCACTGGGTGGCAACCCACCACCGTCACGAATCACCTACTACTCCCCCGCCGGTGGTCGCGACCGCTGAGAAGATCATGCGCGACTACACAACTGCACTTAGCGAGGAGGAGAAAACCAGACTCCTTCGCCAAGGACGGGATGTGTTGTGCCAGGAGTTTATTACCTGTTACCTGCCGAAATACCTCCACCGGCTAGGTGACGACCTGCATACCAGGATCATCACCAGCCCGTCGTCGACGAGGGGGATCGTGAAGGCCTGGCAGAACCTCATCGATGCAGGCGTGGATCCGAGGAACCTCATGCACCAAGCCTGTGAGAGGCTTGACCAGGTTGATCACCCTGAACGCATCATCGCGTACCGGTTGAACCAGCATGTTCCAGCCCGCCACAGCTGCGTTGAAGGTGGTGTGGGGCATCTGCCGCCTAACCACCCGGCCGGTAATCACCACTTCCGGGACTTCATTGTCCATCATCGAGCTGACATCACTGCCACACCGTCGGCAGGGGCAGCGGCCACGGTGGACACCCCGGCTCCGATCCGTAGCAAGGTCGAGTTGTCCGAGGAGACGAAGGCGAAGAAAGCGGAGATGCTCGCCAGGCTCAAAGCCTCGCGTCCTCGCACCGGTACGACGGCCCAGGCAAGTCAAGGCCATGACCCGAAGGTCATCAAGAAGGCCGTCCTCCAGGATATGGCAGCTCTCTACACGTTGAAGACTCGTAACCAGGTCAAAGACTATGCCCGTGACAAGGGGTGGATGAACAAAACCGACTGGGCGGTGTTCGAAAAGGAGCTCAAACTCCGCGGTGTGAACTACCGCAAACTTCCGCTTGGCAAGGACACTGACACGTGGAAGCCGAAGCCGGTACTCCGCCCCGGGCAGGAGCCGACAAGCGAGACCGCCCGTAAGGCAGCGAAGCTTGCGGATAAGTACCGCCCCACCACCTCGCAGCCGACGCGACGGCACTCGCCTACGAACCAGGACCAGAACCAGCAGACCCACCATCTAGACAACGGTCGCGACCAAGGCCGAACAATGTAGCACACAGCACACATATTAGAACGCTGAAAAGTCGACACGCTCAAATTGGCCTCTCACGGCCCCGTAGAGCGTCTAGACCCCTTTTCCGCACTTATCCCCTTCGGAGAGTGGCGAAAACCTCGGAAAATGGCCGCCCTTCCGTCGCGTCTGCTATCACAACGCCTCCTTGTGGGGCCGTCAAGCCGTCCAGACGGCTAGCCGTCACGCCGTCATGACGGTTCTAGAGGATAAGAAACTCCCCGCTAGCGTTGATCGCTAACGGGGAGTTCTCCAGATTAGGTTTCATCATGAAGCAGCAGATAGAAAACGTAACCCGGATGTTGTTGCAGAGAGCTGAAAGACTATATACAGGTTCGACAGCACATAGCCTTTCCGCCCGCCTACATTATACGATTCTTCGTATAGGAAGGCAAATGCTGTGGAGTAGCTGCTTCCTCGAAAGCGCGTTTAGTTTTCTCCACATGGCGAAGGGTTTCCTGGGCCCCAACCATACTGATCATTCGCGCCGCTCTGAGCACTTTAGGGTTTAAGCGTCGTCTATCTTTACTTTTTGCCTTCTCGCGGCTCATGGTTGACATCTTATCCGTGTTGACGTCGACAGACCGGTTCCTTAGTTCTTCCTCATCCCCGATGTCTGTTTCATCGAACGCCACCTGGTATTGCTTCTGTTTAGAATCAAGAACCGTGTCGATTTCTTCTTGCTTCGGCGGCATGCTCTCTGTGTACATCGTAGCCACGATACGCGGTGTATCGTTTGCAGTATTCGTACCAGAACGGGTGTAATCGAACATATCGGAATGATTAATCTCCGGTAGGTCCTCGCCTTTTTCATGGCGCTTGATCGCTTTTTTCACCCCCCGCACCAAGTCACGCTCATCTTGACGATTAGATCGATCATCCCAAAGGGCAGCTGTTTTCTGATACTCCCGATAGGCGTCGATCATGTCGAGATCGCCTTGAGTTGGTACCCGCTCGATCATGTGCGCAGTGTGCTGGAATCCTCGCAGCCCGAACGTCTCGACTAGTGCGTCTCGTCTTTTCGGGAGCAAAAGCCCACCGTTTTCGGTGAGCTGCCTGGAGGCTTCCGCGACGAGTTCAGGTAGCGGCAGCGTGGCGAGTTCTTCCGGCCCTGGCACATCTAGTCTCCTGGCACACGGTAGCGTCTGGCTTGCCACAGCGAGACGCTCTTCCAGAGTTTCTTGTACCCACTTATCGAGGTTTTTCACTGGTCTTCAAAGTCCTTCCTGGCATCACTCGGCAGGGGGCAAGCATCCTGGTTAGTCCGCTTGGTCCGTGAGAAGAACTCCCCATCAGTCATGAGCCATTTCATGTGGTAGTCGGCATGCACGCGGAGGAAGGTCTCAAGATGGGCCTGTGGATCTTCTACCCGTAGTTGCTCATAGCGCATCCATAACGCCGTAAGCCGGGCGATGGCGAACTCGTGTTTGTACCACCACTTGTTCCAGTTCACTTGCTTTTGGTCCGCGAGCGTTGTTGGATACAGGCCGAGAAGGAAGTCTTCAACGAAGGAATACACATCCGGGAAGTAGGGATCATTGATCATTCCATCGTTTGTGTCCTCGGCGCCCTCGCTTCCCTCATTCAGTTCGTTGTCCTCGTCGTAGAGGCTCGCGAGGTCGTCCATCGACGGCTCGTTTACATCGTCGAGTTCAGGGTCGAAACCGCTCATCTTCTACTCCTTTCCTACCAATGCTTTGACCTCATCTGGCCAGTCTCGTTCCCACCAAGGGTCTAGTTCGACTATCTGTGGCGCCCTTGTTGCAGCGAACAGCACGGCTTTGCCCCTGGGAAGGCTTGCCAGGTCTGAGACCGTGAGGATGGTCTTTTCCCTCAGGCTTGACGAGGTGGAGCGTCCTTGCGAGGAATACGACTGAGAGAAGGTCTCTTCATCAACGCGGCCGACGAGGGATTCCATCTTCTCTAGCATCTCTTTGTCGCGCACTCCGCCGCCGTAGAGCAGGATCGCGGCCGCCGACCACAGGGCCTCCATGCCTTCCTTGCCCCACACTTTGACGCCCTGGGCATAGGACTGCAGGATCGTCATGATGATGATCGAGCGGGACCCGTAGTGCGAGTACAAGGCCGGGAGCTCCGGCCAGGTGACCACGTTCGCAGCCTCATCAAGGGCCGCGAGAAGCGGCACGGGGAGTCTCCCGCCGTGTTCTTCCCCGTAGCGTTCTGCCTCACTCATCACGAGTGCGACGAGCGCCGTCGTGAGCGCCGCCGCGTTATCGGCTCCTTCCTTACTTAAGACGTAGAGGGTATCCCCTGTTGACCGCACGAAGGCCGCGGCGTCAAATTTCGTTGCACCAGGGCGTGGTGTGATCCACTTCTTTGCTTCGATTCGGCCCAAGGGCGAGGCCATCTGTTGCGCCTGTGAGAAAATGCCGCCGCGCGTTTGCTCAGGCAGTCGGTAGATAGCGCTGAGCGCGTCAGCAAGCTGGGTGAACTCCTCATGAGCAGCGAGGATTGCTTCCGGGTCGTGGTTGTCGGGATCCATGATCCACATGAAAACATCCGTGATGGGCCGCTCATCGATGGTGGCAGCCAGTAGGTAATAGGCAAGCAGGTTCTTACCCATGTCAACCCAGTAGGTATCTGTTCCACCACCGCTGGTCGCGCCGCGCGCCGCGCAGCAGAAGATGTCGGCTAGCCTAGCGGCTTTCGCGTCCATGAGGTCTTTGTCTCCTCGGATCATGTCGAGAAGATCCACGTACCAAAACGGCTGATCCGCGCTCATGGTGATGCGCTGGGGATCGAAGACCCACACGACGCCCTTACCAGTGCGATAGCGAATAGTGTCGTCAACAATGTCGGGTTTGTTCGACGTTGTGACCACCACGCCAGGGGCGTCGATGATCGCCGGGATCACCTGGGTAGTCGTCTTACCCATGCGCGGACCGAAGATGATGAGGAAGAGGTCTTCCGCACCGGAGAAAAGCCCTTGCTTAGGCCTACCTGCCACATGGGCGAACTGGAATCCAGGCCAGTCACTAGACACCGTCTCCCCTAGTAGCTTCGTCGTTTGGGCGGAGACCTGCTTCTTCGACAACGAGGACACAGCCTGCGAAGAATGCAGTGTTCGTTGGGCTTGACGAATCTCGCTATCACCTTTGAGCTCTCGGCGCGCTACCCCGACCGCCACAACGCCACCAATAGCCGCAGCTATGACGACGAGGACCACTACCCCTACCGTCATGGGTGCTGTCCACGAGTACGTGCCCGCGATAAGCCCCTTTGCCAACGCGAGAGGGTTCAGTGGGACGTTTCCCCTCCCGGCGAGGTTTTCTGCCACCGCACCCCCGACGAGCCCCAGCGCTATCACGACGACGAGCCCGAGGAAGGCCATCATCGCCAGCATTTCCCCATCAAAGACCGGGGTGTTGCGGGTTTGTTTCCTCGCCATCTGACTACTCCTCCTCGTCAACCATGACGAGAGAGGCAAGGTCGTTTTCCTGCCACTTCTTAAACCCTGGCGCTTCGGCCATGTCTACCGCGCGAAGATCCTCGTCATTGACATGGACGTCTACCTTGACTCCGAGACGCACACCGCGAGACTTCAACGTCGTTTCATCCAGGTCAGGACACGTTGTAGTGATCTCTACACGCCCGCACTCAATCCCCTTCTCGCGCAAGCACTTTGCGGCGAACCACACGGCCTTTTCCGCGACGGATTGTTCCGCGCTGACGAGATCACCGGGGTTATAAGTTAGATCATCACCGAAAAACGCGCCGTACCAGTAGGCTTCACCGTCCTCGCCAATGATCGCGAATGAACCGGTTCCGCTTGACTCGTCATCGACCGCGCCGGTCATTAGATACACGCACGGTGCACTATCGTCAAGAGCGTCAAGTTCTTTAGCCCGCTTGAGATCGAGTTCTTTGAAGGTCTCCTCGCGGAGGTGGTCATAATCCACGCCGAGCTTACGCAACGACACCTTGAACTTGCCGAAGTCGTTTTTGTTCATCCACCCCTGTTCCTCAGCGAATTCTTTCAACACCGTATGGGTGGTAGCCTGTTTGAGCTCATTCTTGTTTTCTGCAATGATCGTATCGATCATCTGCCACCGCTTACGCTCCTTCTCTGACAATGCCATGACTATTCCCTTCCCTTAGTGAATGTGCGAATTCTTCAGATCTCTCGTTAGCGGCGTATCACCGCCACCTGTATACAACACGCCTTGATCTGAGAAGTGGATATACGACACACGCCACCAACCCCGAGACGTTACTGTGACGTACCCGGTCCACTGGTAAGTGTGCTTCTTACTATCGGTCACTTCGATGGCAACGACCCGGGATACGTGTTCTGGACTATCTTGAGGGTGGTCATCTTTTAGCACCTTGACCGCCACCGCGGGTTTTTCGTGATCGGCTTTCCACCTCGTCCACACCGTCCCTGGCAATCCGACCTGGGCAGAAAACCCGAGATGGTTGTTGTCATAGAACTCAGGTAGCAACAGTGGTTTCGTCCGTTCCGGGGCGTCCTGGATGGTCTCATCATGCCCCGGACGGAAATCAAAGGAGAAGAACTGAGTCATCACCGCTCTGATCACGTCTTCGGCATTGTTTTGATCAACCTGGCCATAAAGGTCGTGAGGATCATCGATGGGCGGCTGCTCCCAACCTGAGACTGTCGGATTAGGCATCCCTACATCCGTGCCCTCATACTTCACAGGGCTGAACACTTTCATATACAGTGCTGTGGCGACCACGCCGATCGCTATGATCAACGCGACAATAATCACCCACAACACCCATGTACGTCTCATTACTTATCCTCCGCTTTCTGGGTGAGCTTCTTTGCTTCTTCCGCCGGATTCTTATCAGAATCAGTGTGAGGAACCCGGCGAACCTGTATATCTTCCCCTAAGGGTACCGGAAACTCACCAACCGGGACACCAAAGTCCTGGGCTTCATAATGATACGGGGTGCCGTCTTTGTCGCCCACGTAGATACTAGTGTGGTGGTAGTCGCCGCCGGGTGTTCCAAAGTACAGCAAATCGCCTGGTTGTCTGTCTTCCCAGGACACTGTTTCAAGCCTGGAATCATCCTTTTGGCAGTTTGTGTTGTGGCACAGCTGGATCTTTCCATCCGTTGCTTGGGCAACGGAGTAGAGGACGAGCCCAGAGCAATCAAAACCACCGTTTGTTGGCCCATCATAGTTTCCGCCACCCCACACGTAGGGCAGCCCAAACTGTTCTTTCGCGGCGGCAATGATTTTCTCGGCAATGGGCCCGTTGGGAAGCGGTGTTCCACCTCGACGGTTTCCACCGTGACAGACCTTCCCGGACGACTCGACTGTTCCGGAGATACCTAGTGCTTCGATCTCTTCCGGGGTCATCTGACTACCTGCGCCCTTGAAGTGCTCGTAGAGGCGTTCTGCGATGCCCGCCTCAGCATCATAGACGCCTTCTCCAGTGTCATTGACCTGGATCGTGTGGGCGGCTTGCCCGATGGTCATGTTGTGGTAGTCGATGGTTTTCAGCTTGTCGTAGAACTGGGATGCCTGGTGGGCAGGGTTCATCAGTTCCTTGGCGGTTCCCCAGAATCCGATCTGCTGTTGGAAGGTGCCGACAGAGGCGTTATCTCCATGGACAACATCATCGTGGGGGTAGTTCATCGACTCCGCGATCTCAGCAGCTGTGGCCGGTGAGGCTCCAGCGCTTTCTCCTGCTGCTTCTCCTGTTGCAGCGAGGTTTTTCAGCTGTGATTCATGCTTCGCTGTCGCGAGCGCGATGATGATCGCCTCGCGGTCCATTCCTTTAAGCTCTCCGACAGCAACGATTTGCTTCGCCAACGCCGACTGGCGAGGGGTTAGCCCTTCAACTCCTTCTACAACACCAGCGTTATCCATTCCCGCAGAGGTGTCCTTGTTCGACTCTTTGGCTTTAGCCTCCTTGTTGTCGTCGTTGTCGTCCCCGGAGTCTTTATCGTTATCCTTTCCGGTTTCCCCAGTAGGAGTGCCGTTTTCTGCCTTCTCCAACCATGGGGCAGGGTCTATTTGCTGGCCACCGGCTGCGCGGTCACCTTCGACAACCTCGAAATGCAGATGATCACCTGTGCTGCGCCCGGCGGTGCCCATATCCGCAATTCGGTCACCGGCTTTCACCGTGTCACCAACCTTGACATGAACGTGTCCTGGCTCAATATGGCCGTAGACGGTCTGGTACTTCTTCCCATCGAAGTTGTGGTCGAGGACAACCCACCCGCCGAAGCCCTGTACACCTTGGTCCTGGGCGGCGACTACTGTTCCGTCAGCGAAGGCGTAGATCGGGGTGCCTTTAGGTCCTGCAAGATCGATCCCGTTGTGGAATTCCTGGCCTGAACCTATGTCACGCCACCCAAAAGGGGAAGACACTTGGGTGGCGTTTTTGTCTGTCGGATAGGCGTAGTCGCCGTTCACGGCAACCCCGCCTCCAGACGACGATGAGCCCGGAGCGCAATCGTCCTCGTCCTCAGCGCCTAACATGACGACGAACAATACGAGAAGGAGCACCAAGCTCAACACGCCGGCGAGAAGCTTTTTCACAGTCCTTATACCCCTACTTAACGGTGATGCTTGCCTTCATCCGGCGTCATCGCCGTTTTCTCAAGACCAGCTCGTTTTCCAGCGTCAGCGAACCGCGCATTGGTGTCATGGACACCGCTTGTTCGTTCAGACGGGGCGAAGATCAGCTGGAAAGGGATGCCAGGGGTGCCGCGTTCACCGACCTTGATCAGGAACTTGCCTGTTCCAGGAGGAAGCGGCGGGGCCTCGCCAGGGCGAGCACCCTCACCTGTAAGGGACGTGGTCGCAGCCCACGAGGTCAGCATCGATTCTTCCGTGGCAGACAATCCCACCACATCCCTTAGGCGAGCGACTTCCTTCGGAGGCAGTGCACCGAAGATCTTCACACGGGCACGCTCGACAAGGCCTTCGGCCTGTCCTCGCTCGCGGGCTGAGTCAAAAGCACCGAAGTCAGCAATCGAGTGCGTAATCATGATCAGCTCGGTACCGATCGTGCGGTTCAGACGCGACAGCTCGTTAACCCTTGAGATCATCGATGAGTCCGCACCGAGCACCTGCCAGAGCTCATCCATAATGCATTGGAATGTACGTTTCGGGGCAAGCCCCATATCCGCGAGCTCATGGGCGGCCTGGACAGCACCGAACCCTTCCGACCAGCAGGTCATCAGTACCGCCGCGCGAAGCGGCGAGGTATCCGAGTGCGGGATCTTGGACACATCGACACAAATCGCCGGCGCATCCAAGTCAAGCCGTGTTGTGGTCTGATTGTTGAAGATCTCTCCGAACTCACCTTTGATCAGCGCGCGAAGCGAGCGGCGAAGAGGCTGGATCTGGTGGGAGTACTCTTCGAGAGCGATACGGGAGTAGTCCTCGTCATCGGCTTTCGCCCACGTCGGGTGCACATCGACACCGACATCTTCCATCAGTGTTGGGTGCGAGGACTTGATCACTTCGAGAAGGTCTTGAAGAAGTGGTGGGTTTTCTGCATCGAATCCTTCCTCCTCGTAGAGGATCCGCAGCGACGAGGCGATCACGGTCTCTTCGAAGTCACCGACCTTGCCATGGCGAATCAGCTCGATAAGCCCTGCCACCATTGTCAGCTGGCGTTGCCTGACTTCGAGTCGAAGGCTGGAGGCTTTCTCGCGAAGAAGTTCCGCACGGGTGGTGTTGCCCGCTTTGTCTTCCTTGTCGGCTTCCTCCTCGAATACCGGGATGACACGGCCGAGCGCGCCAACATCGAGCGGGTTCAAGGTCCCGTGCCCGTGGCCGAGTTCGATGACCTGCCCGCCGAATGCTTCAGTCTGGGCGCGAAAGTCCGGCTTACAGTCTCCGAGGACAAGCGATGTTCTCCCCTGGGCGACTGCCCCGGTTTGGATCCGGCGGACCAGTGAGGACTTGCCGTAGCCGTTGAGCGCGAGGAGCAGCATCACTGGCGCGGTGATGTAGCCGCCGCGCACCATCCAGCCAGTGAGATCAAAGTGCACACTTCCACCGGTGACAAGGTGGAGTCCTACCGGGGTGCCTACCAGCGGGGCACCCGCCCCCACTGCCCAGGGGTTAAGGCCGGCGAGCTGGACTGTTGTGGCACGTGCTTCTGGCATTGGTCCCACGATCTGATCCGGCCCGCCGAAGGGCATATGAAATCCGCGGGAGGAGAGTTTCACCTTCCCGCGCCACGTTTCCGCGGTGGTAGTCGCGACTGTTTCGGCATGAAGCCGGCGTTCATCGTCAAGGCGCAGCCGTTTGCTTGCTATCCATCCAGACAATCCACCGCGGGCGATCTTTTCGTCGAGTGTTTCCCGCTCTTTCTCAGTGAGAAGTTTCACCATGCCGTATCACCCTTTACAGCTGCATCATGCCGGCGGTAGATACGTGCTCGGGGATCAGAACGCCAAGGCCAAGGCCAGCGGCGAAACTGATCTGTTGGGAGCCGTAACGTCGTCTGATCTTGATACGAGCCTGCTGGGACAAGCTCTTTAGCACCGCATCCGCGTTAGGGATCTTCGCTTCATCGGTTTCTGTGATCGTCAGCAAGATACCGAAGCGGCTCACCCCGTGCCCACGAGCTTCTTCCTTCGTGGCCTGCTCTGTAGAGGCAAGACGAATCATCGCCTGGGCAGACGGAGTTGCCTTGCGGGATCCCCTGACCGCTTGGAGGGCATCCGAGTAGTCATCATCGACGATCTTGGCTGCCTCAGCTGCTGAGTGAGGCCGATAACAAAGCGCTACACGCTTACGTGGCAAGTCAGGGTTAGGGGCCAAAAGCGAGCGCAGCACCTTATCGGTAACCGAGCCACGCGGTGGCTCGCGCATCTCCCAGGTGGTGGATACCGCACCGTCATGCTTGTAGAGAGTAGGTGTTTGTTCCGCACTCCCAGGGCCGGCGTCTTCCCAGCCAAGCCCGTGTCCTTCCTGGGTAAAGGCTGCTTGTTCGATCTCTTCTGCCCGCGCTGGTGAATACGAGCGGGCTGCAACCTGCACGATCTCGTCCTTGGTCATCTCGCGGACTACAAGACCTGCCGACTGGAGGTTACTTGCCAGAGCGGGAAGACGCTGTCCGATCACTACTGCTTGGTCTTGCCAGTGACGACGACGCTCGTTCGTAGTAGCGGTAAACGTTAATGCCAATCGGGCATGAGTTTCCAGCCGGCCGGTTGCTTGGATATCGGCCGCTTCTGCCATGATCTGCTGGGCAAGACGGGGCGAGGACGGCGAGGTAATGGAGGCAACTTCCTGGCGGACACGCTGTCCGGTCGACGGGACGGTTTCGACAACCGCAGTCGCGCCGACGATGTCGCCCTCACTACCGAGATAGGCCAGGTAGGAGCCCCACTGGAAGATGTTCCTGTTGGTGACGTCCTGATCGACTGCCTCGTCGCCTTGAGGCCAGACACGAAACACGATGGTGTACTCGTTTTTCTGGGGGTTGTGAATAATTCCGAAGCGACGCCCGCCAGGTGAGGTGTACTCGTGTAAGCGTGTCGTGGCCAGCACTCCAGGCAGCATGTAGTGGCCACCCGGAACCTTCGAGAACGGCCCGGAGATGTACTTGGTTAGTCCTTTTTTCTTCAGTCGCATGAATTGCCACCTCGTCACAGTGATTTCGTAAAGGGAGCGGCCATCGACTCGGATAAGAAGCGGGGCGCCGCAACACACCCACACCGCTGTGATGATTGCTCCGAAGAGCGGCCCGCCGGTTGCAAAGCAGATAATCGAGATCACCGCACCGACGATCACACCGATCGTGGCACCCGTCGAGAGCCCGAAAAGACCTTCCGAGCGGGGGATTTGCCAGCCGGAATAGGTTAAGGGTTCACCTTGCCTCATCGTGCGAATCCTCCGTAGTCAGTCGGACGGTTCATCATCGTCTCAATCGGGCTAGGGCTTTCCGACCGGTAGCTTGGCGCAGACGTCGGGTTTTGTTCCATGTTCCAGCCCTCAGACGACGGGTTGGACTTGCTGTCTCCCCCGCCGCCAGTCATCTGTGCACCCGAGGCCATCCCCGGCGAGGATCCCCCACCACCACCAGTGTTTTGGGCACCAGTGGTCAGCCCGCTATCAGCCGGCGGCATGTTGGTCATCGCGGCAGGGCCTCCCCCACCGCCCGCAGCAGCCGCACCGCCGCCACCTCCAGAGGCAGCACCGCCGGCAGCTCCTCCCGCCGCACCGCCCGCAGCAGCCGCACCGCCGACACCACCGGCAGCCATCAACGCGCCCTTGACAGCAAGACCTGTTGTCGCAGCCGTAACCCCAGCCATCGATGGCCCGGTGCCGATTTGGGAAACCGCAGGCGCGATCAGCTTCATCAGCATCGGGAGGGTGAACACCGCCAGGCCAAAGAGGATAAATCCGGCTAAGCCGGACTCCCAGTCATCCTCCTTTGAGGTGTCAATCGCCATGAACGCAATGAAGTAGATCAGCGCGCCGACCGGTTTGAACAGCAGTAGCGCAATGGTCCAGGACTGCAGTTTCTTATAGACATCCTGGCCGAGCCCGGTGCCGCCCGCGGCCGCCGCGAGCGGAAGGATAGCGGCGACGAGAATCAGGAGCGCGGCTCGCACATACATGAAAACCAACTGGATAAGGCTCGTAATCACTGAGCACAGTCCAACAATGAGCACCAGCGCTAATCCACCGCTGTTCATCATCACCATTAGTGCTTTGCCGAGCTCCTCGGCCGAGGCGTCTTTTCCTTGATCCAGGATCCAGTGAGAAAACTCATCGCCTGCTCGAGTCAGCATCATCACGAGCGGAACCCACACGCACGAGGCGACCAGCACTTTAAATAAGGCGGCTGCCGATTCTGTCACACTGTCAGAGATCATGCCTCGTTTGCTCATAGCGAAACGAAACGCGATCATCACGATAGACAGCGTCATGAGAGCGAGCTGAATATCCATTGTGTAGCCCTGGATACGCTCATAGAACGAGTCGGAATCCTTGAGTTTATCCGAGGGGATCTCTAACCACCAGGTAAGAGTGGTCGATACCATCTTCCCCGCAGTTTCTAATACAGATTTAGCAAACGACTCAACGCTGCTAGAGATTGGATGTGCAACACTATTTACGGTTTCTTTTGCCGAATTGAAGGCGTCAGAAATACCTTCGCCAACAGCTGCGGCCGCATCCCCGGCCGTTTCAATTCCTTTCTCAAGAAAGTTCTTATCTTCCTCCGGTTTTTCATCCGAACCACCCGAGTTCTCGCCGCTAGGCTCCGCCGCGTTCTCAGATGTCGGCTGAGAGGTAGTTGCCGGCGGCTCCGACGTGGGGGTTACATCGTCAGCAAATGCATATGGTGGTACAAACCCTAGGGAGACAATGAGGAGAAAGCCAAGGAGCAGACGCTTTATATATCCCATCGCACCATATCTTTCGGGACAGAATCCTCATTGTAAATGTTATCGTCCGCAACGGGACCAAATACCCACTCGCCATCGACCCACATCATGTGGTTATTAACTCGTGAGTATCGTGGGCCAGGACCGTCCGCCGGCCCTTTACGCCAGAACTCGAACTCTGCGGAGTTCTCGTTGTAGTTCTTCACCCGATACCCAATAATGCTCAAGAAGTCCAGGTTGGGATCGAGACCTTTATCTCGAACTTTTTCATTTAGTACCTGACGATACTCAGCTGCATCTCGACACTGTTCCTCAGCGTCTTTTTGGGATGGCGCACCACGGTCAAGAATGTGATGATCATGCTTCGCCACTTGAACACACAGGTCATAATGGCTAAATGCGCGCATATAATTGTGCATGGCCATCACAGCCCCCTGCACCGTATGTGCATAACCAGTCGGAATATCCCCATCGAACCGTGTAGGCCCGTCAGATGATGACACTGCGATCACATAGTAGTTCTTTTCGGGGAGGATCTGGTACTCGAAATCATCGGGAACACGTTCCGTATCATTAGGGTCAACATCCTTTAGCGCGGTTGATAACAAACACCCATTGGTATCAACGGGAACCTTTATTTCATCCCCAGCGATATTGGACACTGATGTCCGATACTCGCAGTTGTGGTTCTTGCTCATTGACAGGCCATGGTCACCTTGGGCAGTGGTGCTCTTTTCCTGGTCCAGGACGAGGAAGACGGTTGCCGCGAGGCCGATGACAAGGACAACGACGATCACAATCAGCGTGATGATGAGATTCTTCTGTTTCATGATTGAAGTGTAACCGCCCCATCAGACATAGACTCGACTTCTTCGATTCTTTGTTCGGAAGACAAGTCGAGTTTCCAGTCCTCGCCGGCCCACACCACACGGGTATGGGCTTTCGCCATCGAGTTATCCGGGTAGGTGGAGTACACATCGACTTCCGCCGCCTTATCGTCGTAAGCAGTGATGTAGTAGCCGGTGATGGTCGGTCTCGCTTCTTCGTCGATTCCTTCCACGTGTGACTGAGCGCGGGCGATAATCCACTGGTCACGTGCCTCATTCGGCTGGACGGTGAGCCCGACCAGCTCGTCCCATCGATCATCTGGTGCTACCGCGAGCCGGGCCGAGGTACCGATTGCTGCGAGAGCCGCCCCTTGCGGGGAATGCTCGTACTTGTGTGCTACGACTCCCGAGGAGTCTTTTGGCCCGTAGGTGGTCGGGTTCACCGGCACACTGATCCCCTGCACGTCTACCCAGGTGATATTTTGCGGGGCGGCGTTAGGGTTGAACTCTTCCGCCTCGTTATCGGACGAACACCCGCTGAGCATGAGGGTTGCCGCAGCAACGCTTAGCAGACTGATCTTGAGTTTCTTCATCTTTTCACGCTCCAATAAGTGCAGTGGCGATCTTCGGGGAGACACCGACAATCACGGTGGCGGCTAGTGTGCAGGCGAGTTCGATCCCCGAGGACGACTCCACGGCGTTGACCTGCTTGTCCATCCAGAACCGGCCTCCGAGGAATACGATCCTCGCGGTGAGTGCCGCGAGGACGATCCAGTACATCCAGGACAGGCCGGTCAGCAGTGGTTCCCACACGCTTGCGGGCATGTGCTCAGCGAGAACGATCATGGCACCGAGAACGCCGCTACTGGCCCATCGCGCCGGCGATTAGGGACGGCGCGATGGCCATCACCACACCACCGATCAGGGCGCCCATGATGATCTTCGGGGCCTGGAGATCACCACCCCGCACCCACTTTTCCCAGGCGAAACGGGCACCGCCGTAGACGATGCCGAGCACGGCGGCGATGTAGCAGAACCAGGTGAAGATGCTCACCAGCCACTGGAAACGGTCCGCCCCGGGAGGGGCGACAGGGGTCGTCGAGATCACGTTGGCGAGAATGTCGATAGTCATAGGGATTACTCCTTACTGGAAAGATCAGTGGTGAAAAGGTCCATGAGTTGCTCGCCGACACTTTCGATTCTGTCTGGCACCCTGTCAGCGAGGTTGATGTGCCGTTGTTTCTTCTTTTTCTCTTCTTCTTCCTCCCCTGGGGTCCACAAGGCCAGCTCATCCGGGGTGTGGTTCAGGTAGTCATCGATGAAGGGAATATCGATAACCTCCCAGGCGTAGTTGCCGATAGGTTCGACAAGGGCCCTGGCCCGCTGGATCTCTTTCGACGGCTTCTTGGGACTCGCCTGGATCACCACCACCGCAAGGACTCTCACGTTCCCAGCAAGCCCACACACGTACTGCCGAAGCAGCCGGTTCGTGGCCTTAAAGCCACCTACCGTCGCGCGGGTGACAATCACGCAATACGGGGACTGATCCCTATGTGCTGGCCACACCCCGCCGGTATCACCGACCGGGGCAAGCTGTGCAGCCAAGGTTGTCGCTCCCGCCCCACCGTGCGCGGCAACGCACCACATCGCCGGCTCCGCTCCCTTTACGGGGAGCCGGTCCTGGGACAGAGGGAGACACTCGTGGGCATGAGGCGGGTCGATACCGGGAATCTCTACGCGCATCGTGTCCGCAGCGTCTTCGATCATCTGATCATCGACTAGTACAAGATGGTTCGGCAAGGTGATCGTCACCTTTCTTCTCCAGGGGTGTTGAGTGGGGAGAACGTCGGCACATTGTCCCCACCACCAGCCACACCCGCAGATACGGGCACAGACGACACCGCCGTAGTGGCAGCAGTGGTGACCGCTGAGCCGGTTGCAGTTGTGGTCTTCTTCGACTGGTTCTTCACCGCCACAGGAGCTTGATCGATAGCGGCCGCGAGGATCCATCTCGTGGCGTACTCGGTAGCGGTCACGGTGTTAGCGACTGGCACCTGCCCATACGAGGAATGATTCTTCTGGTGTTGCCAGTACTTCACGTTGGTCGCCAGATCGATAAGGCCCTCGTTGTCCTCGATCTCACGAGTAACAGTCTGGAAGACCTTCTTCGTGGTTCCGGTGGCACCCTCCGGGGCGACGACCTTAATCGCCGCATCAATGAACCGGCGGCCAAGCTCCGCAAGCCCAGCCTCAGGGCGAACAAGCCCCGCGGTAGCGACCGCCGCGATAGTCTCCGGGGAGATGACCTCCTTGACAACCGTCTTGACGATCGAGCCGAAAATGCTTCCCGCCGAAGCGAGAACGTCAATCGGCTTTTTCTTTTCCGTCCTGGGATCCGAGGCATGAGAGATTCGCTTCGCGATCGACTTCTTCGGCTGGTAGGACACCGCTGAGCGAGAGGAGTGCTTGACATCTTCGCTCAACACGTCCGTGGCCGTCTTATAGGACGTCCACGCCAAGGCATCCGCGATTGAGGTAAGCGACCCAATCGGATCCCCAGCACTGAGTTTTGCTTGCCCAGCAATGTTGGTCACCGCGTGCGCGAGAGGAGTATTCGGGGGCAGATCACACGTGAGGTCTCCTGCCACGCAGAAATCCGCTACACGCCCGCCGAGCTTGCCGTACGAGCTGACAAGGTCAGCCTCAGGTGCTGACCCACCGCCAGACGTCTTTTCCATCGTGATCGGCGGAAGGTCTTTGACCGCATCCCCCTTCGTTCCTGGCACAGGTGAGGGAGCGTTGACCGATCCGCCGGGAATGATCTCAGCACCTTCTGCGCGAGCAGGGTTACCGAACAAGGCGACGCCAGCGACCTTGTCCGCTTCGATAGCTCCCTTGCCCTTCCCAATCGCCGCCGCCACCTGGGAGACCACGTGAGCTCCCTGGGAGTAGCCGGTCAAAAACACCTTCGTGTCCGGGCACTTACCGGAAATGTCCTTGAGAGCGTCACCGAGACGGTTTTCCCCATCAGTGACGGACTCGGCATACGGCATCGCTTCTTCACCCAGGGCACCGCCAAACGCAGCGTGATAGGGCAGGTACATCCGGTCGATGAGCCCACGGGTCTTCTCATCTCCGTCAGCCTTGCTCTTCGCAGCACCAACCACACCGCCGAGGAAGCCGGAGTCCATATCGGTAGGGGTATCAATCGAGGACTGGCCGGTTCCTTGCACCCCGACGACATAGATCAACGGGCATCCAGACTCGTCAACTAATCGCTTAACATCGTCCACGCTCGGTTCCGACGACGTCGGCCCAGCCGGGTTACCCGGAGCCACGGCGCTTGCAGCCGGGGCCTGGTTTAGCGGGGAGAACGTGGGCATATTATCCGCCGCGTGCACCACCGGCAGCTGCAGCACAAGGCCCGTAATCACCCCCAGCGAGGTCAGTGTTGCGCGTTTCATTTCGTTTTCCCTTCGGCACGGTTCTCGATTTCGGCCACAAGATAGCGGCCATCACTTTTCACTAATGTGTAGTTTTGCGGGTATAAAACTTCGTTGCCGTTCGTCAGCTTGGCAGTGACACTGGCTTGAACTTCCGTATCGGAGATCTTCTTCGTCTTCGCGCACCACGTCGCGCCTATTTGATCAACCAGCAACGTTCCCCAGTCGGTGTCCTTGAGATACGAATCCGGGGCGATCATCGAGGCCAGCTCGTCGGCATCACCGCTGAAATACGCGGTATTCCATGCCACCACAGCCCCTTCGGGTGTGTGCTCGTCAGCTTTGACCTGGTGAGGGCACTTCACTGGTGCGGGGACTGAAGTCGTTGTTTCTTGAGTAGTAGTGATGATCTCCGTGGTGGTTTCCGGGGCAGGTGAAGCGGAAACGGTGTCCGGGCTAGATGGTGTGAACACCTTAAACGCCCAAATCACACCGCCGATTGTGAGACACAAGCTCACTGCGAAGATGACGTACGCGGCCTTACGCGCCAAGGACTTGGTGCCAGGTGTTGTTACTGGTTGGTCCCCATCATCGACGTCAAGGACAGCGTCCTTATCGTCATCTGGCTCATCAAGTTCCTCGGTAGCGTTCTTCGATGCGGCGACATCGCGCCACATCGTCCACGAGGAGGTCTCCTCAGAGTGCTCGTCCGTGTCTCGGGGCGGCATGGGCTCGTCAGACTCACCTGGAGTCTGGCTTTTTGCCCATCGTTTCCAATCTTCACCCACGGCTGTTTAGTCCTTCCCTAGATACCCAGCTCACCAAGGCTAGGAATGTGGACTCCCGGGGTAGAGGCATCAAGGTTGGAAAGCGCCTGATCCACCTGGTTACGGCCCTGCTCAATCGCCTGGTTCACCTGGGCCGCGGGGTTACCCGGAGCCCCACCGATCACCTCGTTGAGCGTCCGGCCGCCAACGTTGCCGCCGGGCTTCTCGCCCACAAGGCCGTCGTAGCCGTTGCGGATACGAGTGTTGTTCTCCAGATCCCAGACCACGTCGCCGAGGATGCGCTTCCCCGCGTCCTGGGCGGCAGGAGTCGTCGCGACCCCCACAGCCGTGCCAAGAGCAGCTGCACCAGTGCCACCAACGCCAGCGCCGACCGCGCCACCGGCGAGAGCGCCGGTCGTGCCGCCCACTCCAGCGCCGATCACACCGCCACTGGCAGCACCAATAGGTGCACCGAGTGCGCCACCGGCCACGGCGCCGAGCACGCCGCCGCCGAGAACACCGATACCAGCGGCCACCGTGCCAGCCGCGACACCTGGGATGACCGGGAGAGCGGGCACAGCGACCGCGCCAACCGGAGTAGCCACCACGGTGCCTGCGATACCGAGGATCGTGCCACCGGCAGCTCCGCCGGCGATCCCGCCAGCGATAGCACCACCGGCGGTACCAAGGGCCGCGCCGGTCGCAGCGCCAGCAGCGGTGCCAGCCGCAGCACCGGTTGCTCCGCCGACCACAGCACCACCCACGGTGGTCAGCCCAGCCACCGGCAGGCCAAGAGCGATACCAGCGGCAGCGGACTTCGCAGCAGCCTCAGCGAGCACAGGAATGTCAGATTCCTTGATGTTGTCACCGAACACGCGGACGATCGTGGCCGGGTCCAGCTTCGCGGCCGCGGCCGGGTCGAGAACCAACAAGCCGGGCGAGGTTTCCTGGACAATCTTGTTTTCAACGACGATCGGCCGGTTATCGACGACGATGGTCGCAGGCGCAGCCTGAGGTGCGTACTGGGTCAGTGGCTGAACAGCAGCGTTGACAGCAGGCGCGGCCTGGATCAGCGGGGCCGGCGCGGGGCGCGTCGTGCCCGGAGCCGCCATCACCTGGGGTGCTGCGTCAGCGACCGGGGTGTGGGGCAGGATGCCGGCCAGGGCGACCGGGAGTGCGGCGAGCTTGACGTAGCTACGACGCGTCTTCGAGTGCTTACCCATTTAAGGGGTCCTTTCATGAAAGAAAACCAATATGATGTTGTGAGTTCTGGTGGTACTACCCGGGCTCCCACCAGGGGAAAATCCGCATGTTCACCACGTAGTCACCGCCCTCGGCCTCCAGGCGAGGAAGTTCTCCAGGCCCTTTTTCACCGCGAACTCGCGCTTGGACAACCCGGCATCCGGGTCCCCGTTAGCCTCGGCTTGCACCTTGGCTTGCATGACCTTGCACCAGTCGATCTGGCCGGGAGCGACCGGCTGACCGGTGGAGGTGACCAGTTCCACGA
This sequence comes from Corynebacterium uropygiale, assembly GCF_021568315.1. GTDB lineage: Bacteria > Actinomycetota > Actinomycetes > Mycobacteriales > Mycobacteriaceae > Corynebacterium > Corynebacterium uropygiale. The sequence continues at coordinate 586,674 of NZ_JAKGSI010000001.1, read as the reverse complement.
CCGGCGGCATCATCGCTTGCGAGGTCGACAGCGGGGCGCAGGTCACCGGCACATCGACGTTCAAACGAGCGTTGACCAGGGCGGGAAGGTTGCGAACCGTTGCTGGCAAGGGCCGGGAGGCGAGAACCTGTCGAATCTGGGAAGGCGTCCAGCCGTACTCAAGTCGTTCTCGCAGTTTGGAAGCGAATATCCGCAGGTCACGGGCCGGGACCGCGAGGAATTCCGGCGGCATGCATGCCGCGAGGAGTTCGCGATCAGCTGGCGAAACAGGCTGGTCATCCTCTGGCACAGGGTCCTGGTTGGCCGAGGGTCCCAGCGGCGTAATTACACCGCTGGAAACGTTCTGAGCAGCGGTTTCGTTCTCTTGCCGAGGGGTAGCCGCCGAAGGCTGGCCAGCGTTAGGCCGCGTAGCGCGGACAGCCGGCACCTGGCTAGCCGTCTGGTGGTCGATGGTTGTCCCCTCCCCCGACGCCGCGTCAGCGGCGCCCGAAGGCGAGCTCGGCTCGCCTCCCGAGCGTGGCTCTCCCGGCTCGTCGCCGGCCGCGCAAGGGGGGTAGGGGGGATTATTTATTTCTCTTTCTTTCAAGTAAGTGACACTGTTGTCACTTAAACCCGGCCCTTCTTGGCACTTAAACTCGCTATAGGTGACATTTTGGCACTTATACCCTGACCTGGGATTTTGGGGTTTAGGTGACAAGTTGTCACTTAAACTCTCCTTGTTGTGGATAGCTTTTTCCACAGGCTGAGGCCCGTTGATCTCTCCCAGGAAGCGGCCCGCTTGGATGGCCGGTAGGTCGATGATGTACACCGACTCAATCCTGCGACCTTGCCCGCGCTCATTCGTGATGTAGCGGTGTTGCTTCTCGATGAGGTCGAGGGACTCAAGAAGCTGGAGATGGCGGATAACAGTGCGCTGAGACTGGGACGTGCGACGGGCGAGTTCCTCAATCCCGCACCAGCAACTGGCTTTGCCGTACAACTCGGGACGAGTAGCGGCGCGATCTGCAAGCATCGCCAGCACGAACTTCGGTGCAGGCTTGAGCACGCCGACCATGTCGACGACGAGTGACATCTCTCTGAAGCCCATTACCGTTCACCTCCTCGGCGGTGCCAGGGAGTCCCCTGCACGTTCGCTTGCGTCATCATCGAGTCCTTGCTATCCTGCAGGGCAGGAAGTAAGTATTTGTTTTGGTCGCCTTCACCATCGCTACTGGTGAGGGCGCTTTCCTTATGCCTGAACATCACTCCCCCTCTGGATCAAGGGGGTTAGGCGTCCCCTGCTCAAGTAGCTTGATGATCCCCTCACGAGGAATTAGCCACCGATTATTGGGGAGATGGGTGGCTCCAGGAACGTATCCGTCTTTGCACCACTTCTGCAGAGTCCGAACAGAGACACCTGGAAGTAACTTCGCTGCTCGGGAAGGCGAGAGCCAAGCATCTTGCTCCGGAGATTGCATATGATACAAGTTCATGTTTGACATACTTCCATGCGATAGAAGTTGAGTCAAGTGTTAATGGTTGCGCGAAATACACGTTCTTGCTAGAGTGCGCATCATGGCGACATCGACAACAAAGCGCACCTTCACTCCGGAGCAGTGCATCTCCATGAAGATCAATCAACTTCTCTTTACTCGTCACGTCACCAAGAAGGCACTTGCCGAAGCGATCGGCACCTCCCCTAGCAACTTGGGACGCAAAGTACGTGGCGATGTGGTGTGGGCCATCGACGAGCTCTATGCAGCGGCCGACTTCTTCGGCCTCGACGTCGTGGACCTTCTCCCCCGTCGTGTTACCCCCCAGGGACAGGAAAAGTCCCCTTCCACCGAAGTGAAAGGGGACGACCTCGTAGCGGGGGCTGGATTCGAACCAACGACCTCTGGGTTATGAGCCCAGCGAGCTACCGAGCTGCTCCACCCCGCGTCATATGAACCGGAGTTCATCGCGCACTGCGGTGCGTACCGCTCCGTGCGACATCGAATACTGTACATGCCTCCCCGGGACACGCCAAATCGCCAGGTCACCCGGGAGAAGGCGCCACGATCGTCGCACATCATCCCGACGCAATCCCACCACATATCCACGTCCCCCGGCCCCTCGCCGCGCACCCGGAAGCACGAGGTGTTAACACAGAGAGACGGCCCCGTGGACGCAATCACTAGAGAGAAGAATCGCATGTCGCACACTTCGCACACTATTCGCACCGCGTGCGCCGCAGGAGCTCTTGTGCTCGCTTCCTTGGCACTCCCCTCGTGCTCCTCCGCCACCGCCGAGCAACACCACCCGGAGCAGCTCCCCAGCGCTACCGAGAAGCGGCCCGACGACCTGGCCCCGCTCTGCGTCCGCACAAAGACGACGGAAGGAGACGTGCGAGCGGTCGTCGTCGACAACACATGCACCGATGTTCAGAACGCCAAGGTGCTCGTTGCGTTTGGCCCGGATTCCCGTTGCCTGCACCTCAACCCCGGAGAGCACGTCGAGTATCCCCTCACGCCGCACATCCCCGGCACGGGCTTTGTGTTCTCGCCCCGCTTCGACAGCCTTCCTCGCTGCTAGGAGGCCCTTAGAAGGTCCTGTCCCCTCCCGCCACACCCACCGTTCCAGCACATGGAACGGTAATGTCTTTCCCTCCGGCTCCCCTTCATAATGAATCAGGTCACTCAGCCTGCCGAATCTCGAAGGAAGTCACAATGCCCTCTTCGTCTCCCCTCGCCACGGACGTCCTCATCGCCGGCGCCGGGCCCACGGGCCTCGTCCTCGCTAACCTGCTCGGGGCGCGAGGTGTCGCCGTGACGCTCGTCGAGAAGCGAGCGGACCTCATCGACTACCCGCGCGGCGTCGGCATGGACGACGAGTCCTACCGGACCATCCAGGCCATGGGGCTACTCAAGGAGGTGGAGCCCTACACCCTGCCGCAGCACATCATGCGGATCGTCAATGGGCGCGGCGAGGTCATCATGACCAATGACCCCCAGGGTGAGCCCTTTGGGTATCCGCGGAAGTTCGGTTTCTTGCAGCCGCTCGTCGATCGGGCGATGTATGAGGGCCTTGCTCGCTACCCCAATGTCCAGGTGCTCTTTGGGCGGGAGCTGTGCAGCATCGAGGAGGACGCCGACGGCGTGACGGCCATCGTCCGCCACGTCGAGGGCCCCGAGGGCGACAAGGCCCTGGGCGAGAGCACCGAAGTCCGGGCCCGCTACCTCGTGGGATGCGAAGGCGGCCGCTCCTTCACCCGCAAGTGGATTGGCGCCGAGTTCGTGGGGGTATCGCCCTCGACGCGGTGGGTGGTGGTCGATGTGCGCAACGACCCGCTCGGCTTCCCGAATGTCTACCTCGGCGCGGACCCCGCCCGCCCCTATGTCTCCATCGGCTTGCCGCACGGGGTGCGCCGCTTCGAGTTCATGCTCTTCGACGACGAGCCCAACGAGCGCGTGGAGGACAATGCCTTCGTGACGCAGCTCCTCCACGAGCACCTCCCCGAGGGCACCGAGCTGGACATCATCCGCCGTCGAGTCTTTACCCACCACGGGCGAGTGGCCTCGGAGTTCCGCAAGGGCCGCGTGCTCATCGCCGGGGACGCCGCCCACCTCATGCCCGTGTGGATGGGCCAGGGCTTCAACTCCGGCGTCCGGGATGCCACGAACCTCGCGTGGAAGCTCGAGGCGGTGCTCGCGGGGAGGGCGGATGAGAAGCTCCTCGACACGTATAGCGCCGAGCGGCGCGACCACGCGAAGGCGATGGTCGACCTCTCCCTCGCGATGGGGAACATCATCAAGCCCACCGATCGGCGGATTGCGTTCGGCCGCGACGCCCTCGCCCGCACCATGAACATCTCCCCCGCCGTCAAAAACTACTTCTCGGACATGCGCTTCAAGCCCATGCCGCGCTACGGGCGAGGGGTCGTCGTGGACCACGAAACGCTCACCCCCGGCACCGCCCACCGGAAGATCAGCCGCCGGCGCGTGCCCCGGCTCATCCCGCTGCGCAACGCGCTGTCTAAGAACTCCCCCGTGGGCGCCCAGTTCATCCAGCCGTGGGTGGGCGTCGACGGCGAGGACGTCCGCCTCGATGATGCCCTCGGCACCGGCTTCGCTCTCCTCTCCTGGGGTCTCAACCCCGCCACCCTGCTCGACGACGCCACCCGCGCCGAGCTCGACGCCCAGGGCGTCCGCCTCCTCTGCGCCGTCTCCCCCAACCAGGTTGCGTGGGCGAAGCAGGAGTGCGCAGACACCGGGACCACAGTGGTGGCCGATACGCACGGTGCGCTGAAGGCGTGGTTTGATAAGGCCTCCGTCGGCACAGCCATCATTCGGCCGGATCGCTTCGTTGCCGCCGCCTGCTTCAACGCGGATCTCCCCAAGGCGGTGCGTGCCGTCGCCGAGGCGGGACACCTCCTCCCCACGCAGCGCTAAGGCGCAGGTAGGCGCAAAAAAACAGAGCGCGTGCTCCCTCCTCGCCGAGGGGCACGCGCTCTGGCGTGTGGCTGAACCTTAGATCCGGGTGGACAACCACTGCGCGATGACCGTGTTGAACTCCTCCGCGCACTCCACCTGGGACCAGTGCCCGCACTGGCTGAAGATGTGGGCATCTGCGTGGGGGACGACGTGGAGGAGATCCCACGTCCGCTGGACCGGGATCACGCTGTCCTGCATGCCGTGGATGAGGAGCACCGGGATGTCGAGCGTCGAGAGAACGTCGAAGTCGAGGGGCAGGGCCTCGCGGTCACGATCGCGGGCGGCGACCACCTCTTTGAGGCGGTCAGAGGCCGTATCGTTGAGGGCCGACTGGTAGCGCAGGCTCACCAGCTCGTCGGTGATGAGGTCCTTGTTGACGACGAAGTGCTCGAGGGTCTCGCGGATGCCCTCCTCGGTGAGGGTCGGGTTGGAGTGGCTCTTCAGCGCGCCGGTGAGCTTGGCCCCGCCCGTGCCCATCGACACGATGCCGAGCAGCCGCTCCGGGAAGTCGATAGCGAACTGGAAGGCCAGCCACCCGCCGAGAGAGTTGCCGACGATCCAGGTCTTCTCGATGCCCAGGGCGTCGAGAACCCGGACCGCGTGGCGCACCCACTCGCGGATGCCGTACTCGGTGCCCTCGGCGACGACGGTCTGGCCATAGCCGATGGAGTCGATCGCGATGCCGCGGCCCACCTCAGAGAGGTCCGGGAGGTTCAACCACCAGTTGGCGGCGGCGGTCACGCCCGTGCCGGAGCCGTGGAGAAAGAGGATCGGGGCGCCCTCCCCCAGCTCGTGGTAGTGGGTGATCTCGCCCGGGGCGGTCTCTACCCACTTGTCCTCGAGGCCAAAGAAGGGGTCCGTGGTGTATTCGGGGATCTGTGCAGTCGTCATAAGAGAAACTGTAGGGGAGCCCATACGAGGGGTGCAGTTGTGTTCTACTCCACGGAACGGGTTTACTGGGAAAAGTACGTGAAGAAGGATGGCCGGGTGCCTGCGTCGACGCCTGTGCCTGGTACCCCGAGGAGAGCCATGAGACGTTCGGACCCCCGCAGCTCCGTGGATAAGGCGATGAGCCTGCTCCGCGCTTTCGCTGAGGACACCTCCACGGGCGTCGGGCTCAGCGAGCTCGCCCGCCGGGCCGATCTTCCGAAGTCGACGGCGCACCGGCTCCTCGCCACCCTCGCGCAGAATGAGGCCGTCCAGAAAGCCGAGGACACCTACCGCCTCGGGCCTCTCTTCGCAGATCTCACCAAGGAGACCTCGTCCCCGCACGGGGAGGTCGTGGCGGAGCTGCTCACGCCCTTCCTCTCGGCGCTCTTTGAGCGCACGCGCATGACCGTGCACCTCGGCTACATGATGGGCACCGACGTCGCCTATGCCAACAAGCTCTTCTCCCGGCGCGCCATGGAAACCCCCGCGCGCATCGGCGGGCGCGTGCCCGGCTACGCCACGGGGGTGGGCAAGGCGATCCTCGCGTGGGATCCCAACCTCACGGAGACGACCCTCCACCGCGGGCTCGTCCAATGGACGCCCAACACCATCACCGATCCGGACGAGTTTGTGCAGGTCCTCGCCCAGATCCGACGGGAGGGGGTGGCCTATGACCGGGAGGAGATCGCGGTGGGCTTGAGCTGTATTGCCGCGCCCATCTTCGGCTGCGGCTCCGTCCCCGTGGCGGCCATGTCCGTCTCTGGCCCTATCGGATCCTTCGACCCCGAGGAACACCGCCAGGTCCTGCGCACCATCTGTGCCTCCGCCTCCCGCGCCTATCGGGCCGCGGAGCGAAAACGCTAGGCTGGGCGGCAACGCTAGGCGGAGGCGGCCCGCTGCAGGTCCACCGCCACGTCGATGATCATGTCCTCCTGCCCGCCGACATAGCCGCGACGACCCACCTCGCGGAGGATGTCGGCTGCGTCCAGCCCATAGCGCTCCGCGGCGCGCTCGGCGTGGAACAGGAAGGAGTTGTACACACCCATCTGCCCCTGGACGATGGATCCGCGGTCCATCATCGGCAGCCGGTCCACCATGGGGCGCAGCACATCCTCCGCCGCGTTCTGCAGGGCGGCGGCGTCGACGTCCCCGATATCGATTCCCAGCCGATCGAAGACCGTCGCGAGCACCTCAATGGGGGCGTTCCCGGCACCGGCGCCGAGGCCGTACAGGGTGCCGTCAATCTGCGTGGCGCCCGCCCGCACCGCGAGCACGGAGTTCGCTACGCCGCAGCCGAGGTTCTGGTGCCCGTGGAAGCCGACCTGCGCGTCCGCGCCCACTTCCTCCACGACAGCCCGCACGCGCTCGGCGGCCTCCTCCATGATGAGGTAGCCGGAGGAGTCCACGACGAACACGCACTGGCAGCCGGCGTCGACCATGATGCGCGCCTGGCGGGCCAGTTCCGTCGGCGAGGCCCGGTGCGAGAGCATGAGGAAGCCTCCCGTCTCCATGTCCATCGCGCGCGCGGCCTGAAAGTGCTGGATGGAGACGTCGGCCTCCGTGCAGTGAGTGGCCACGCGCACCATCGACGCCCCGCGTTCCCGCGCCTCCTTGAGGTCCTCGACAGTGCCGACGCCCGGCAGCAGCAGCACGGCAATGCGCGCGTGTGTGGCCTCGTCGACGGCGGCCTCAATGAGGTCCAGCTCATGTGTGCGGGAGAAGCCATAGTTGAAGCTCGAGCCCCCGAGGCCATCACCGTGGGTGACCTCGATCATCTCGACGCGCGCGTCGTCGAGGGCGCGCACCACCCGGCGCACCTGCTCCTCGGTGTACTGGTGGCGCACGGCGTGGGAGCCGTCGCGCAGGGTGGTGTCGTTGAGCCGGATTCGCGTCATGATGGTGTCCCCTCGGTGGTGGTCGTTGTGAGTATCTCGGCGTAGCGTTCGGCGGTCGCCACCGCGGCGGCAGTGATGATGTCGAGGTTGCCGGCGTAGTCGGGCAGGTAGTCCCCGGCGCCTTTCACCTCGAGGAGGACCGTGAGCCGCGCCGCGCCTCCCCATTCCGGGCGGGCGTCGTCGAATTGGGGCTCCGCGGTGAGCCGATACCCGGGAACATAGGACTGCACGCGGGCCACCATGGCCTCGATGCTCGCGAGGATGGCATCGCGCACCTCCCCGGGGCGGGCGGCTTCGGGCGGCAGGGCGCAGAAGACCGTGTTGCGCATGAGCATGGGCGGGTCCACCGGGTTGAGGACGATGATGACCTTCCCCTTCTTCGCACCGCCCAGCTGCTCCAGGGCGGTGGCGGTGGTGCGGACGAACTCGTCGATGTTGGCGCGCGTGCCCGGGCCTGCGGAGGCGGCGGCGATGGAGGAGATGACCTCGGCATAGTCGACGCCCACCACGTCGCTCACCGCGCGGACGATGGGGGCGGTCGCCTGCCCGCCGCACGTGATCATGTTGACGTTATCGACGTCCTCCAGCTCATCGAGGTTGAGCGCGGGGCACAGAAAGGGGCCGACGGCCGCCGGGGTGAGGTCGATCGCCCGGATGCCGGCCTCGCGATAGCGCGGGGCATTCGCTGCGTGCGCCGCCGCCGAGGTGCACTCAAAGACCAGGTCAGGCAGAGGATCCTGCGCGAGGAGCCAGTCCACCCCCTCGTGGGAGGCTGCCAGCCCCTTGTCCCGGGCGCGGGCGAGACCCTCGGAGTTCGGGTCCACCCCCACCATGTGCGTGAGCTCGATACGATCCGAGCGCCCGAGCAGCTTCATCATGAGATCTGTCCCGATGGTGCCCGGCCCGACGATCGCGGCCGTCAATGTGGTCATACGTGATCCTGTTCTGCTGTCCTAGACAAAGGAGGCGGTAAGAAGACCCATGTCAGTGGAGTCGACGATGATGCGGCACCCTGCCTCAACGGGTGCAGCGCCGCAGAAGCTGCCGGTGAGGATGACATCGCCTGCCTTGAGCGGCACACCCTGCTCACCGAGGACGCCCGCCAGCCAGCGCAGCGGCTCGAGCGGATGCCCCATGACATCCTTGCCCGTTCCGGTGTCCTGTGGCTGGCCGTCGACCTGCATGATGAGGCGAGTCTCCGGCAGCGCGCGGAGGTCCACCTCGGTGAACGGCGTCCCGAGGATCACCGCGCCGCACGAGGCGTTGTCCGCCACCGTGTCCACGAGCTCGATGTCCCAGTCACGGACGCGGGAGTCAATGATCTCGACGGCCACCCGGGTGCTCGCCACCGCGTCGATGACCTGCTTCATGGTGGCGTCGGCGGGGAGGTCGGAGCCCAGCTCGAAGGCGAGCTCGGGCTCCACCTTCGGCGAGATGAAGCGCGAGGTATCAATCTCCGCGCCGTTCTCAAAGACCATGTCCTCGGTGAAGAAGCCGAAGTCGGGGCTGTCGACGCCCAGCTGCTTCTGCATCGCCGGGGTGGTGAGCCCAATCTTTCGGCCCACCACGCGGCGGCCCGCCTTCTCGAAGGCCTGCTCCTGCAGCTGCTGGATGCGGTAGGCGCCGTTGAGGTCGAGCCCCGGGATGGTCTCCCGCGGCGGGGCGATGGGCTCCCCGCTCTCATAGGCCGCGAGGAAGTCCTCGGCCACGCGCTGGTACTCGCTGGGTGTGCTCATGTCTTCTCCCTTTCCGTGATGGGGTGGGTGGATCCTGCCCCAGGCTAACGCGCGGACATGAGCCCAAAGCCGGCGACGAATTCGGGGATCGGCCGGTAGAACTCGTAGTCCACGCGGTAGCCGCCGTTCGCCGCGGCGAGAGCGGAGAAGGCCGCCACCCAGGTGCGCACCTCGTGGGAGGAGTGGCCGGCCTCGGTGTCCATGGCGTCGGCCGTGTAGGCGTCAAAGCGCTGCGGCTCCGCGCTGGCGCAATCCTCCATGAAGGCCCGATCCCACTGGGGGTTGATGTCGATGATCTCCGCCGCCGCGCTGCCCATCTTCCCGGCCGCGATGACGCGGGCCTCACGGGCGTCGCGATCAGCCTGGTCCGGGTGGCCGTGAAGGAGGAAGTCCTTCTGCTGCTCGGTGGCCTCAGCCCAGCGCGGCAGCGGCGGGTCGTGGGAGAGCCCACCAGACGCAATGAGCAGCACCCGCTCCTCGCGGCCCTTGGCCCACTCCCCGATGGCCTCGCCCAGCTCGCGGATGCGCGACATCGGGGCGAAGGGGCGAGCCACCCCGTTGACGAAGACCGGGATCACCGGCTTCGTGTCAATCCCGCCGAGCAGGATCTCCAGCGGCTGGGCGCCGCCGTGATCGATGAGCATCTCCCGGGAGATCGCCACGTCCACACCGCGGTCGATGACGAACTGCGCGAGCTCCTCCGCGAGCTCCTCCGGCACGGTGAGCGGCCCGGCCGTCGAGGTGTAATCCCCCATCGATTCCGCCTCATAGCCGATGCAGAACTGCGACATGAGGGTGTAGAAGAAACCGTTGAAGTGGTCGGGGGCGAACACGATGACGAGGTCCGGGTCGAATTCCGCCACCCGGGCCCGCGCCTCCTCGAAGGCCTTCTCCAGGTCCGAAGCGACATCCGGCTGCGGATCATTAATGCCCAGCAGGGGGCTATGCGACAGAGCAAGCAAGGACACACTCACGGGGCAACTCCTCACGGTTTGAGCGGCACAATCACTGCATGGGACGTGACCTCATGCACAGCAGTGAGTCTAAGGAGGCATAGCCCACGCACCTAGCGGCGTTCCGCCGATTGGAACGGGCGGTCAGCGCGGGAGGGCGTCGGCGAGGGCCTGCGCGCCGCGGGCCTTCCCCGCGAGGAGCTCTTCCTCACGACGAAGGTGTGGATCGATCACTATGACCGCGGGCTCACCCGACGCAGCGTGGAGAAGTCCCTCGAGGCTCTGGGCGTGGAGTAGATCGACCTCGTTCTCCTCCACTAGCCCTTCAGCGACGTCTATGGCGCGAGGCGGGACCTCGAAGACCTCTACCGCGAGGGCGTCCTCCGCGCGATCGGCGTCTCCAACTTCACCCCGGCCAGGCTCCACGACCTCGGCTCCTTCAGCGAGGTCTACCCCATGGTCAACCAGATCGAGGTCAACCCCCGCCACCAACAGTCCCGACGCGTCTCCCAGCTGCAGGAACACGGGGTCCTCGTGGAGGCCTGGGCCCCCTTCGGCGAGGGACGCCAGGACATGTTCAGCACCCCGGAGCTCGTCAGCATCGCTCAGCAGCACGACGCCACCCCGGCGCAGCTCATCCTGGCCTGGCTGCGCGGGCTCTGCCGCCTCCGCGAGTGCGGCATGTCGATCGCGCAGATGAAGCGGTTTATGGATCTGGCCCTCGCCGGGGAGGAGACGATCCCCGAGCGGATCGCTCTCCTCGAAGGCCAGCGCGAGTCCCTCCACGCGTCCATCGCCACCCTGGAGGGCGCGCTCGCGTCCATCGATGCCAAGCAGGAGTATTATCGCGAGGTCCTCGCCGGCCGGGGCGCCTCTTGCGATCCCCCGGAGTGATCCGCGCGCACGGCAACGCCCCAGGCAGTGGTCCGTCCACCGCCTGGGGCTCTGATTGGGCTGTGCTCTTCTAGCCCTGGGACTTCTGGTATTCCTGCACAGCGCGGTCGAGTTCATCGAGCGCCCTGCCGTACTCCTCGTGCGTCCCGCTCTCGGCCTTCTTGAGGTTGGCCAGCGCGTCGTTGATCTTGCGCACCGCCTCCGGCGTCCCGGCCGTGGCGCCGCCGGACTGCTCGGGCTTCTTCTCCGACTCATTCTCCTGCGAGCTTCCCGAGGTCTCGGTGGAGCTCTCGCCGGATCCCGGAGCCTCCGCGATGTCTTGCGCCTTGCTGGCGTCGAGCCCCACCTGGCTGAGGGCCTCGGAGATCGTCGGGGCGTAGCCCACCTTGCCGTTAAAGGAGACGAGGACGCGCAGGAGCTTCGGGAAGGCGGAGTCCTGGTCCTTGCGCTGCGAGTAGAGCGGCTCCACGTAGAGGACCTGGCCGCCGCTCACTGGCAGGGTGAGCAGGTTGCCGTAGCGCAGGAGGTTGGTGCTCTCCCAGAGGCCGCGGTCGCGGGCGATCTGGTCGGAGGACATCATGGTGTCCTGTGCCTGGCGGGGGCCCTGGGTTTGGGTGTCGGTGGGCAGCACGCGGACGGTGATCTTGCCATAGGTGGCCGGGTCCGAGGACACCGACATGTGCGCGGCGAGGAACTCGCGGCGCAGGCCTCGGAACGGGGTGATGAGCTGGAAGCTCGGCTTGCCCGTGTCGGGGTCGGCCGCCATGACGTAGTACGGCGGCTGGTCGAGCTCCTGGCGCTCCCCGGTGGCCGTCGGGTCGGCGGGCACGGACCAGAAGGCGTCGTTGGTGTAGAAGGTCCGCGGGTCATCGACGTGGTAGCGGGCCAGGAGCTTGCGCTGCACCTTGAAGAGGTCCTCCGGGTAGCGGAAGTGGTTGCGCAGCTCATCGGAGATGTCCGAAGCCGGGCGCACCGTCCCCGGGTACGCGGACTCCCACGCCTTGAGGACGGGGTCCTGGGTGTCGAACTCGTAGAGGTCCACCGTGCCGTCATAGGCGTCCACGGTCGCCTTCACGGAGTTGCGGATGTAGCCCACCTTGTCCGTGATGAGGCGCTGGTTGGTCCCCTCGGGGGAGAGCGCGTCCTCCGTGGCCTCCGTCAGCGAGGTCTTCTCGGAGTACGGCAGGGAGTCGAGGGTGGTGTAGCCGTCGACAATCCACTTGATCCGGCCATTGATGACCGCCGGGTAGGTGCGGGAGTCGGTGGTGAGCCACGGGGCGACCTTCTCCACGCGGTGGCGCGGGTCGCGGTCGAAGAGGATCTTCGAGTCGCTATTCACCCGATCAGAAAGCAGCAGCTTGAGCTCCTGGTACTTGAGCCCGAAGACGGCCTGCTGGAAGATGTTGCCGATCGGGACGCCGCCCTTGCCCTGATAGGTGTAGTTGCTCGTGTCTGTGTCATATTCGACCGGCTCCGAGCCGCCGACGACGGCATAATCCGCCCCATCCTTGGCGCCCGCGATCACCGGGCCGTAATAAATGCGGGGCTCGTCCACCTTGATGCCGAGCTTCTCCGACTCCTTGCTCTGCTCCTGCGCCTCATTCGACTGCAGGTCAGAGACCGTATACACCGGGTAGCCGCCACGGGTGGAACCGACGTCGCGCGCCACCTCATCCACCTGGTTGGCCTGCGCCGCGATGAAGCCATTGCCGTGGGTGTACACGGTGTGGCGGTTGATCCAGTCAGACTGGTTCTCCTGGAGGGAGTTCGGATCCAGCTCGCGGGCCGCGACGACGAAGTCGCGGAGCTGGCCATCCACCGAGTAGCGGTCAATCGCGAGCGTGTCCGGGAAGCCATAGAAGTTCCGCAGCTGCTGCTGCTGGGTGAAGGTGGGGGTGAGCACCTCGGGGTCGAGGAGGCGGATGTTCGAGATGGTCGCCTTGTCATCCTTGGCGTCCTTCGTCGTGGCCTCGGAGGTGCCCCACTCCGTGTAAGAGACGTTCTCCTCGGTGAGGCCATAGGCCTCCCGCGTGGAGGCAATATTCCGCGCGATGTACTCCGCCTCCTTCTCCGAGCGGTTCGGTTGCACGGAAAAGCGCTCCAGCAGCAGCGGCCACGCGTTGCTCACCACGATGGAGCTCAGCAGCAAGAGCACCGTGGCCAGCGCCGGGATCCGCAGGTCCTTGAGGACAATCGCCGCGAAGAAGGCGACGGCGACGACAGCCGCGATGACCATCATGATGATCTTCGCCGGGAAGACCGCGTTGATGTCCGTGTAGGAGGCACCCGTCATGATGTCGTGTTCCTGGCCCAGCAGGTCATAGCGGTCCAGCCAGTAGGACGCCACCCGCAGAAGCATCCACAGACCGCCGGTCACCGCCAGCTGGATGCGCGCCGCGGAACTCACCCCGCCCTTGATGCCCGCCAGGCGGTTCCCGATCCGAATGGCGCCAGTGAGGTAATGCCCCGCCAGAGCAATGAGGAAGGCGACGAGCAGGGCGAGGGAGAGGCCGTCGACAAGCAGGTTGAGCACAGGCAGGGAGAAGGCATAAAAGCCCAGGTCATGCCCGAATTGGGGATCGGTCTGGCCGAAGTCGCGGGCGTTGAAGAACATGAGCACGGCGCGCCACTGGCTCTGCCCGGCCACGCCCGCAAAGATCCCCACGAGCAGCGGGAGGACGATGAAGAGCAGGCGAACGCTGCGCTCGATAGCCCGTCGATAATGATGGATAGGCGAATCCGGATCCAGGTGGCTCATGCTCCGCGGCCGGGTGCGCCACACGAGCCAGCACGCGAGGAACGTGATGAGCCCCACCACGATGCCCACGCCGACGAAAAGCGCAATCCGCGTGAGCAGGGTCTTCCCGAAGACGACGCGGAAGTCCACCTCACCGAACCACTGCCACTCGGTATAGAAAGAGACCAGCACCGGTGCCACGATGAGCAGAACGGCGATGATCCCCAAAAGAATGCCCAACTTCCGAGGTGGGCGCTTCATTCTTAAGGGTGGCTGCGGCATACCTGTCGCCAACGTCAGGCTCCTTCACGAGAGTTACGGGTGGTAATGTCCTAACTCTACGGCCCGATCGTCGGTTCTGACTACTCAGACTTTCCCAGAGGAGGCGCAGTGAGCGCGCAGAGCCCCAACGCTCTCAACACAGCCATGATGGAAGCCGTGGAGTACATCCACGCGGAGGGCTGGGACGCCGACTCCCCCACGCTCTTCGCCCTCGTTCCCACCGCGCTCATGAGCGTCGAGCTCCCTGACGTCGACGAAGACACCACGCCGCTCACCCTCGTCGTGCAGGATCCCCTCCCGCCGACGATCCGGCCCGGCTCCCCCGAACTCGCCGACTATCTCACGCGCACCGTGTGGCCGACGGCCGTCGAGGGCATCGTCTTGGCCCAGGAAATCCGCTACCGGGACACCTCCGACCCCGCCCAGACGGAGCCGCGCCCGGCGCGCCTCTTCTCCGGGGTGTTGCGCGACGGCGCGGAGCTCACCCTTCTTCAACTCCGCCCCTCCGAGGAGGAGCTCGAGGAGCAGGGGCCCTTCGCAGAGGACCGCATTGAGCTGCGCGGGGGCCCCGAGGTTGCCCCCGCCGTCATCGAGGCGCTGCGCTTCAGCCTCGAGCAGGATCCGTCCATCGTGGAGGACGAGAGCTAAAGGCTAGACTCTAAGCCGGACTATTTTCCGCAGCCCACCTTCCGAGGAGTTTTTCGTGCTCGCATCGCCTCATCGCCGTGTTCGCCCGTTCGCCTGCGCCCTCGCAGCGCTCGCCCTCGCGGGGGCGGCTCTGAGCGGCTGCTCCTCCGAGAAGGATACGAGCGCCGACGGCTCCCCCGACGCCACGGCAACCCAGACGCCCTCCCCTGATCCCACGGAGGATGCGGAGAGCTCCACGCCGAGCTCATCCGCGAAGGAAGCCACAAGCTCAGAGGGCACTTCAGACCTCGACCGGGTGAGGGAAGTCTTCAGCTCCGTGGCGCCCGACTCGCTCCTCGATCAGCTGGACACCTGCAATCCCAGCGGCATTACTGATTCCTTCCAGTGCTCCGGATCCGAGGTCGGCCAGTTCCAGTTCTTCAAGTCCTCCGCCAAGGCGGCCTCCACCACGCAGCTGCTCACCGAGCTTCGCTCCTCCCGCGTGGTCGAGGACACAGGGTCCCGGGTGGTCGGCTGGTCCACCCTGGGGACCACCGCCGTCATCACAGTGGTGGACAACGACAAGGGCCTCGTCATGCAACAGATGGTGTCCTCCGACCAGGAGGAGCCGGAAACCCGTATCAAAGAGCTCGGCCTCTCTGATAAGGCGGGCCAGCACTCCAGCGAGAGCAGCGAACCCAGCTCCACCACCACGACGAGCCGCAAGAACTAGCGCGGGGCGCGGGGAGCCGCGGGCCGCGGACGCTGGCCCAGCGCGCTCGGCGCCTAGTGGCAGGTGCTGAGCTCCCCACCCTCGGCATAGGCCTTCATCTGGGCGATCGCGTCGTCGAGATTCCCGACGGCCACGATGGTCATGGAGCCCTTGTGATCACCAAGCTCCCGGCAGTTCTCCTTCGGCGCGAGGAAGAGCTCTGCGCCCAGGTCCTCCGCCGCGTCCGCCTTGTGGCGGATGCCGCCGATCGGCCCCACCGTCCCGTCGGGGGAGATGGTGCCCGTCCCGGCGACGAACTTCCCGCCGTTGAGCTCCCCCGGGCTCAGCTTGTCGATGACCGCGAGCGAGAACATCATACCGGCGCTCGGACCGCCGATCTCCTTGAGGTTGTAATCAATGGAGATCCCGTCCGCGGGGGCGCTCACCATCGTCACGCCGAGCAGCGGCTGCCCCGAGTGATCCGGGTCCTCCCCGAGCTCCACGCTGAGGGTCTCGCGGTGGCCGTCGACGCGCTCGACGTCGATGTCCACGGACTCCCCGGGCTCATGGGAGGCGACGCTCGCTTGCACATCCTCCGGCGTGGGAGTGGCGCTGCCATCGACCCCCAGGATGCGATCCCCCTCCGAGAGAACGCCCGAAGCGGCGCTCTCCGGCAGAACCATCTTCACCTCGACGACGACGTCCCGGTGCAGGTAATTCATGGCGGCGATCGTCGCGGCGGATTCGGACTCGGCGAAGGTCGCGGCGTTGCGCTGCTGTACCTCCTCCTCGCTCTGGCCGGCGGGGAACACCTCCTCGATGGGCACGATGCTGTCCCCCTGCATCCACCGGGAGAAGACCTCCGGGATGCTCATGCCGGAGCGGACGGCCACCGTCGTCATGTTGAGGTTGCCCGAGGTGGCGTCGGTCTCTGCCCCCTGGATGTCGACGACCTGGTGCCCATCCACTTCCCCGAGGGTGTTGAAGCTGGGCCCCGGGCCTTCTGCAGCATAGGGGGCGGTCAGGGCGATATCTGTCCCGGGAATGTGGCGCATTCCCACCAAGGCACCCAGGACGATGACGGGCACGGCTCCGCAAGCGAGGGTTCGAATTCGTCGTGACACGAATGTCTACCCTACCCGGTGTTCGCTCAGAGCATAGATTTTGTCGTGGCTAGGAGCACGGCGGGGTCGGTACTGTAAAGGCATGAGCACCCATGGATTCGGATTCTCCTTTGGCAATAATGACGATGATGATGATCGCGAGAATCGCGACAACCAGAATCAGAATCCCTTCGGAGCGTTCGGGTTTTCCGGCGGAGGCTCCGGGGGATTAGGCGATATTCTCAACCAATTCGGGCACATGCTTTCCGGGATGGGGGCCTCCCTCAACTCCCAGAAGGAGGGCGAGCCCGTCAATTACGACATGGCCGAGCGCATCGCCCGGCAGCAGACCGAGCACTCCCCCTCAGTGAGCCCGCAGCAGCGCGCCGCGGTCATTGATTCCGTCCGCCTCGCCGAGCTGTGGCTCGACGACGTCACCGAGCTGCCCACCGCCGAGGGGAGCGTCGAGGCCTGGAACGCCTCGGATTATCTCAGCCGCACCCTTCCCATGTGGAAGCGCATGGTCACCCCCGTGGCGAAGAACATGAATGAGGCCCAGCTGGCCTCCCTTCCGGAGGAAGCCCGGGAGATGATGGGCCCCATGCTCTCCATGATGAATCACATGTCGGGCATGAGCTTCGGGGTGCAGCTGGGCCATGCCCTCGGCGAGCTGTCCACCCAGGCCCTCACGGGCTCGGACTTTGGCCTGCCCGTCGCGCCGACCGGGGTGACCGCAATCCTGCCCGAACACATCGACCAGATCGGCAAGGACCTGGGCATCAACTCGCGCGACGTCATGGTGTACATCAGCGCCCGCGAGGCAGCCCGCCAGCGGCTCTTCCGCCACGTGCCGTGGCTGGTCGAGCGGCTCGTCTCCTCCGTGGAGGAGTATGCGAACGGGCTCGTCATTGACACCTCCCACATCGAGGAGGCCGCCCGCGGGCTCAACATCGAGTCCGGGGACCCCGCGCAGATCCAGGAGGCCATGCAAAACCTCCAGAACATGGACCTCTCCCCCACGATCACCTCGCGAAACGCCGCGGCGGCCGCCCGCTTGGAGACCCTCCTCGCGCTCGTGGAGGGCTGGGTGGAATTCGTCGTCACCCAGGCCATGGGCGAGCGCATCCCAGCAACCGGCGCACTCAACGAAGCGTGGCGGCGGCGCCGAGCCACCGGCGGATCTGCGGAGAAGGCCTTCGCGCGGGTGGTGGGCATTGAGCTCAACGCCCCCAAGGTGGCCGAGGCCCTCGAACTGTGGCGGCGCGTGGAGGTGGCCGTCGGAACCACTAAGCGCGATGCCGTGTGGGAGCACCCGGACTTCATGCCCTCGGCCGAGGACCTGGACAACTCCGCGGAGTTTATCGACGGCCTCCTCGGCGAGGCAGATGGCGAGGACTTCGACCCCATCAGTGAGATCGAGCGGCTCCAACGTGAGGAAGCGGAGAAGAAGGAGTCCGAGGGTGACTCAGGAGACACCCCCGATGAGCAGGGCAAAGAGGGGGATAACAGCTAAAAGTTGAGCGTGGTGGAATACACTTTGGGCCGGGGCGTTGTGCTTGGTGTCAGTGATCGTCACTGATTCCCACAACGAGAAAGAAGGCATCATGAGCAACCTCAACACCGACCCCTTCACCCCGCTTGATTCCCTCGCCCGCCAGCTGCTGGGCGGAGTGGCCAGCCAGAGCCGCGCCCCGCGCTTTATGCCCATGGACCTCTACAAGGACGGCAGCTCCTACATCCTCACCGCGGACCTCCCGGGTGTCGATCCAGACAGTATCGACATTGATATAGACAATGGTGTGCTCACCATCGCCGCGGAGCGCTCCGTCCTCCCCGAATCCGAATCCGTCCAGTGGGTTCTCAACGAGCGCGCCACCGGCAGCTACCGTCGTCAGCTCACCCTCAGCGATTCCGTCGACACGGAGCGCATCTCCGCGCACTACGCCGACGGCATCCTGCGGCTCACCCTCCCGCTCGCCGAGCGCGCCAAGGCCCGCAAGATCCAGGTCATGCGCGCCCCCAAGGGCGATGGTGACGCCCCGAAGGAAATCGACGCCTCCGAAGGCGCCGAGAGCTAAGGGCCGAGTCCCGGGCCGGCTGATCATCTGAGGCCGGCAGGGATCCCCCGCGTGGGAGGCGGAGTCTCACCAAGGTATGAGCCTTGTGCAATTGACTCCCGCCTCCCACATTTTTGTGCGCAGCCCCACCTCCCTGCAGTGTGGTGTCGACGCGCGACGCTGCGGAGTAATCAGCCACCCGCTGGCCCCTGCCCTGGTCCGGGAGCTCATCCGGGCGCGCCGCCCGCTTCCGCGCGAGGAGATCCACGGCCGCCTCTGCGCGGTGGGGCTGGATCCGGATGAGGCGCGGCATCTCCTCGACGAACTCCTCGCCTTTCGCGTCCTGCGCACGGTGAGCGCCCGCCGCCGGGAGGTGGCCCTCCTCGGTCGGGGGCGGCTGGCTACGCTCATGACGCACCTCCTCGACGACGCCGGCATCCGCGTCCGCCAGCCTTTGCGCGGCGAGGAGCCCAGTAGCTTTCTTTCCCACCAGGCTCTCGACACCCCGATCCTCCTCCTCAATCTCGTCGGGGAGGCGATCCACGTCGCGGGTGCTCTCGACGAACCCGGCCGCACCTGGATCCCGGCGAGCACCTGGGACGGGCACGGCTTCATCGGGCCCGTGCACCTGCGCGGCGAGGGCCCCTGCCCACTGTGCGCCGACCTCCACTGGCAGCACTCGGATCCCCTTCTCCCCCAGCTGAGCGCCAGCGCCCAGGCCCTCCCGGCGCTCTCCGATCCGCTCAGCGCGACGAGCCTCGCCGCCCGGCTCCTCAGCCTCCTTCACGTGCTGCTCGACGATTGCCCGCCGCCCAGCAGCACGTCGCCGCTGCTGCCCTACCCGGGGATGATGATGCGCGTCGACCCCTATGCGCACGCGGTGGATGAGGAGCTCTGGGCGGTTCATCCCGGCTGCCCCTCGTGCTTCCGACGGGGTGTCCTCGAAGCGGAAGGGCTCTAGCGAAAGGAGGCTAGCGGAATGGGCTGAGGACCTCGAGGATCTGTTCCCCGTAGTTCTCAATTTTCACCGGGCCGATCCCGGAGATGTCGTGGAGGTCCGCGAGGGTTTCGGGCATGGCCTCGGAGATGGCGACGAGGGTGGCGTCGGTAAACACGATGTACGCGGGGACGTTCATCTCACGGGAGACGGAGCTGCGCCACTCTCGCAGCGCGGCGAAGACGCCGGGATCCGCGTCCGAGGGGCAGCAGGAGCAGCGGCCCACGACCTTCTCCTGCGGGGTGCTGAGCATCCGGCCGCAGTTGCGGCAGCGCTTGGGCCGCACCGAGCGCGGCGGGACGGAGGTGACGTCCACCTCAGGGAGGATGCCGTCGAGGAATCGCGTCCGCTGGTGCCTCTTCTGCCCGTTCTCCTTGCGCGCGAGTGACCAGGAGCAATGGAGGAGAATCCGCGCCCGGGTGATGGCCACGTAGAAGAGACGGCGTTCCTCCTCGATGGCTTCCTGGCCTAGCTTTTGGGCGTAGCTGATGGGCAGCATCGAGTCGCTGAGCCCCACGAGGAAGACGGCGTCCCACTCGAGGCCCTTCGCCGCGTGCATGGTGGAGAGCGTGACGCTGTCGATCGCGGGGACCGTGGAGGCCTGCTGGGAGTCCGTGAGCTCCTGGAGGAATCCCTGCAGCGTGAGGCTCGGGTTCTTCTGGCCGGCTTCCTCGGCGAGGGTGGCCAGCGCGGAGAGCGACTGCCACACGGCGCGCATCTCCTGCCCCTCGGGCGGCTCGCTGGTGAGGCCTTCTCCGGCGAGGACCTCGCGCACGAGCTCGTGGAGGCGGGGCCCGACGTACGCCTCGTCCTCCACCATCTGCTGCGCGACGCGGGTGAGCCGCTCGCGGGCCCGGCGGATTTCCGGGCGCTGGAAGAAGGAGCGCCCGCCGTGGACGTGGTACATGATGCCGGCCTCGGTCAGGGCCTGCTCAAAGGCGGGCGATTGGGCGCCGGCCCGGTAGAGGATGGCGATCTCGCGGGCGGGGACGCCGCGCCGAAGGAGCGTGGCGATGGCGGAGGCGACTTCGCGGGCCTCGGTGGGCTCGTCGTCGTAACCGTGGAATTCGGGCTCGGGTCCGGGCGGGCGCATACCGTGCAGGCGGAGGCGGGTGCCGGCGGCCCGGCCGCGCGCCTGGGAGATCGTCTTGTTGGCGAGGTCGACGACCTGCGGCGTCGAGCGATAGTCCCGCTCAAGTTTGACGACCGTGGCGTTAGGGTAGGTCCGCGCGAAGTCGAGGAGGTAGCGCGGGGTGGCGCCGGCGAAGGAGTAGATGGTTTGGTTGGCGTCGCCGACGACGGTGAGGTCATCGCGCTCGCCGAGCCAGGCGTCGAGAACCCTCTGCTGGAGGGGGGTGACGTCCTGGTACTCGTCGACGATGAAGGTGCGGTATTGGTGGCGGAACTCCTCGGCGACGGAGCGGTTGTTTTCGATGGCGGCGGCCATGTAGAGGAGGTAATCGCTGAAGTCGAGGGAGACCATGGAGCCCTGGATCTTGAGGTCCTCGTAGGCGCGGTAGGCCTGGGCGATGGTCTGGGGATCGCCGGGGATCTCCCGGCGCAGTGCGGAGGCGACCTCGGGGTAGCGCTCCGGGGTGATGAGGGAGCTCTTGGCCCATTCGATCTCGTTGAGAACGTCGCGCACCGTGGCCGTATCCGTACCGAGGCCCACCTGCTGGGCCGCGCGCATGGCCGGGCGGAAGGCGGATTCCAGCGGCCGCCAGTCGAGGGAGCCGAAGAGGCGCGGCCAGAAGTAGCGGAGCTGGCGCAGCGCCGCGGCGTGGAAGGTGAGCGCCTGGACTCCGCCGATGCCCATGCGCTGCAGGCGCTGCGCCATTTCCCCGGCCGCCCGGGTAGTGAAGGTGAGCGCAAGGACCCGCCGCTGATCGGTAAATCCCTGGTCAATGAGGTGGGCGATCCGGTAGGTGATCGTCCGGGTTTTCCCCGTCCCCGCCCCCGCGAGGATGCACACCGGGCCGCGCGGCGCCTGTGCGGCGACCCGCTGCTGCGGGTCAAGATCCTCCAGATTAATCACGCAGTGTTCCTCCCTGGGCGCGTACCCAGCGATCGATGAGTCGATAAGCGATGGATCCCGGCGGCGGCAGTGGCACCGTCCGGTTGCTGAGATCCTCGGCGCCGAGCCACACGGTCTCCGAGAGCTCCCCATCGGTGGGGCGCGTGGGCTCCACATCGGCCGTGTAGGCGTGGAAGCCCACCATGAGTGAGCCGCTCGCCGGCCACGGCTGGCTGCCCTGATAGCTCAGCCGGTGGATGGCGCGCCCGGTCTCCTCCCCGACCTCACGGATGAATGCGGCCTCGCAGCTCTCCCCGGGCTCCACATAGCCCGCGATGAGCGAATAATACTGCGGCCGGCGGGCATTGCGGGCGAGGAGGATCTGACTCTCCCCCACGAGCTCGACGAGGCCGATGACCGCCGGATCAATGCGCGGGAAGATCGGCCCGTTGACGCCGTGTCCCACCACGCCGGCATCGTCGAAGTCGATGGGATAGCCGTCCGTGGGGTCAAAGCGGAGGCGCTCCCGGTTGCGCACGAGCGCGAGGGCCCGCGCGAGCAGCGGGCTGTCCGCGTACCAGCGTGGCTCGACGAGCTGTGCGTCGGTTTCGTCGGCGAGGCGGGAGACGGAGGCATCGTCGACGCGCAGGGCGAGAAGCTCAGGCCGGACGCGCACCCTGGTGCTGGGCACTGCCGCGGGTGGGAGCGCTCCGATGAGAACGGGCTCCACACTGTGACCGTGCGCGACGCGCCCGGCGATGCGACCGCGGGAGTCAATGAGTAGGTACTTCACGGGCGTCTCACATCCTCACTAAAGACGCGACGGACGTAGAGCAGACGGTCGCCTGGCTCCACGCTTTCGGCCTCCGGGGAGTCGATCCGGTAGAGCTCGCCGGACCGCACGACGCCGAGCACGATATCCGCCAGGTGCCGGGGGTTGGCCCCCACCTCTTCTTCGGTGACGGGCCGCTCGGCGATGGAGAAGCCTTCATCCGGGGAGAGGAGGTCCTCCATCATCTCGACGACGGAGGGGTTCACCGTGGCGAGGCCGAGCATCCGGCCCGCGGTCTCGGAGGAGATGACGACCGAGTCCGCGCCCGATTGCTCGAGGAGGTGCTGGTTTTCCGACTCGCGCACGCTCGCCACGATGGTGGCGCTGGGCGCGATTTCTCGTACGGACAGGGTGACGAGCACCGCCGTGTCATCGAGGTTGGGGGCCACGACGACGGCCTTGGCGCGGGTCACCCCCGCGATTCTTAAGACGTCCGCCTTGGTGGCCGATCCGTGGACGGTGACGAGCCCCTGGTTTTCCGCGGCGGCGAGGGCCGCCCGGTCGGTATCGACGACCACAATGTTGTCTGGGGTCACGCCGTCGGCAAGGAGCGCGGCCACCGCGGAACGGCCTTTCGTCCCGTATCCCACGACGATGGTGTGGTTGCGCACGTGCTTCCTCCAGTGTTTGATGCGGATGGATCGCCGGGATTCTTCGGTGAGCACGGAGAGCGTGGTGCCAACCAAGAGGATCACGAAGGCGATGCGGAGCGGGGTGATGATGATGATGTTGATGAGCCGGGCGGACTGGGTGACCGGGGTAATGTCGCCGTAGCCCGTCGTCGAGAGGGAGACTGCCGAGTAGTAGAAGGCGTCCACGAAGGTGAGGGGCTCGCTGTAGCCGTCGGTGTCGAAGTAGACGAGGGCCGCCACCCCGAACAGCAGCACCAGTGCATAAAACACGCGCCGCAGGATGAGCCACCAGGGGCTGAGCACCGCGCCGTGGGGGATGCGGATGACCCCCAGCAGGGCGTGGTCCGGCAGCGTGGTGAGCTCTCCGGTGCTGCGGAATCGCTCCCGGAAGCGGTTGGCCATGGACGTCCTTCCCGTGTGTTCTCCAGTCTGACAAGGATCCTAGTCGTCCAGAAGGGCGACCAATTCCTCCCGGGTGGGCAAGTGTTCGGGCTCGACGGTCCTCCCGGCGGCGACATAGTGGAAGGCGGCGCGCACCCGCGGCTTCTCCTCCCCCGCCTGGCGGCAGATCTCTTCCCAGGCCACCGCGTAGGCGGCGAGCTGGATGACCGCGGCGTTCTTCTCCCGCTCCTCGCGGGGTGGTTGGCCGGTCTTCCAGTCCACGATGAACCACCCACCATCCGGCTCAGGGAAGATCGCATCCATGCGCCCGCGGATGACTCGGCTGCCGAGGAAGAGCTCAAAGGGCTTCTCGACGAACGCCGGGGTGCGATCCGCCCAGGCGCTCTCCAGGAACTTCTCCTTGAGTTCGGCGAGGTCATAGGGCTGCTCTTCCTCTTCCATGCCAAGAAGCTCCGTGTCATCGAGGAGAGAGCTCGCGCCGAAGAAATCCTCCAGCCAGGAGTGGAAGGCGGTGCCCCGCTTCGCGAAGCTCTGCGGTTTGAAGGGCACCGGGCGGCGCAGGCGGCGGGCGAACCACTGGGGGTTCTCGCGCAGCCTCACCATGTCGCTCACCGTGAGCCGGCGGCTAAGCTCCACGTCAATGACGGGCTTCTGGGCCTTCTCATGCTCCTCAATGAGGGCGTTGACATCGGATTCCCACAGCTCGTGGAGCTCTGCCGTACCGGCCTCGGGCAGGTTTCCGTTGAGGGCCGCGCGCACGTCCTCCGCCGCGCTCTGGACCTCGGGGGGAACCGGCAGGTGGGGGAAGCAGGGGCGCGCGTCCACTGACCCCAGTACCGCGGCGCGTGGCGTGTCGGAGGCATCGCCCTCGCTGGCCGGCATCCACCACCACTCCTCCCCGACCAGCTCGGGGTGCTTCTTCGCGAAGCTCGCGAGGAAGGGGTGCGGTGCCGCGGCCTTGTGCGAGCCCTTGCGCGCGTCGGATTCCGCGGCGGACGGCGTCTCGTACGCGGAGGCGCTGATGATGAGGCTCTGCTCGGCGCGGGTCATCGCGACATAGAAGAGACGATCATTCTCCTCCCTCTCGACGTCCTTCACGCTATCGGCATAGGCCTTGATCGCGTTCTCGAGTTCCTTGCGGTTCTCCACATCGGAGTCGAGGAGCGGCGCCCCGCTGTCCAGCCCGGCATCCCCGCGAAGGGCGGAGGGAAGGAGCTTGGCGGACTTAGGCCAGCTCGCGCTCTTCGTGCTGGGCCCGTAGGTGCCTGCGTCCGCATGGAGGACGGCCACGTGCTGCCATTCGAGGCCCTTGGCCTTGTGCACGGTGAGAATCTGGACGCGGTCGCTGCGGACGATGACCTCACCGGGCTCCAGGCCATTGTCGTAGCGCGCGGCGAGTTCGCAGAAGCGAAGAAAGCCGAGGAGCGTGGCCCCGGGGACGTCGGAGAAGGACCCGGCTTCCTCGAGGAGGCGGTCCAGGTGCACGGTGCCGCTGGCCCCATCGGCGTGGGGCGTCTCGCGGGCGAGAACCTCGGTGCGCAGCCCGGTGAGCTGCATGATGTCGGCGAGGATGTCCGGGACCGGGCGGTCGAGACCGCGCTGGCGCAGTTGTCGGAGAAGAGCCGCGAGGTGGGTGATGCGCCGGTAGCCTTCGGCAGAGTAGCCGCAGGTGGCCTGGTCACCGGGGTCGGCGAGCGCATCGGTGATCCCGGCACGCAGGTTCTCCTCTGTATCGCTCGTGTCGCGAAGCCGTCGTTCGAGCTCGGAGAGCAGCTCGTCCTCCGGGTAGCGCACGGGGATCTCGTCCTCCTCCCCCTCAGCGAGCATGCGCGTGGAGAGGTGCACGGCCCGACGGGACAGCGCCTGAATGTCCTTGGCGCCGAGGCCCACCATGGGGCCGCTGAGGATCCGCAGTGCGCTGGAGGTGTCCTCCGGTTGAACGAGCATGCGGGCGATACAGAGGACGTCGTGGACCTCCGGCACCTGCAGGAGCCCGCCAATCCCGACGAGGTCGACGGGCACCCCGCGGGCGCGGAGCTCCGCGGCGATGGGTTCAATGTCTGCGTTCTTGCGGACGAGGACCGCCCCGGTGAAGTGCTCCCCGGCTTCTCGCGCGCAGTGATAGCGAGTGGCGAGGAGGTCCGCGACCCGCCGTCGTTCATCCTCGCGGTCCCTGCTGTAGCCGAGGGTGACGGAACCCTTGTCAGCACCCAGGCGGGCTTCGAGGGGACTGACCTCGCGATTGGCGTCGTGAGCAGCGTAAATGTCTGCAGTGACCTCGTTGGCCAGGCCGAGCACGTCGATGGGGTTGCGCCAGGAGGTGGTGAGCTCCTGCCGCGGGGCTGGGCTGCCGTCGGCTGCGGGGAAGTCGTGGATAAATTGGTTGAGGTTGGAGGCCGTGGCTCCTCGCCACCCGTAGATGGCCTGCATGGGGTCGCCGACCGCCGTCACCGAGGGGGCGTCCTCCACGGCCTTGCCGAAAAGCTCGGAGAGGAGAACGCGTTGGGCGTGACTGGTGTCCTGGTACTCATCGAGCATGACCACGTGATAGCGCTGCCGAAGGCTCTTCCCTACCTGGGGGAACCGGCAGGACACGTCCGCGGCGGCGGCCATCTGCTGGCCGAAGGTGGAGAGCCGCTCCCGGGCGAGGCGCTCGTTGACCCGGTCGAGAAGCCTGAGGTACTGGAGGCGGCGTGCCTGACTCGCAACGACCTTCGTCATCTCACCATTCAGCGCATCCCTTTGGCGAGGGGCCTTCGGGATGTCTATACAGAGGCGATGGAAGGCTTCAGTCTCTTCCCTCACCTCCTCGCTGCTCACGATGTGCTGCGTCATCTGGTCAGCGAGGTCGCGGAGATCCTCGATGACGGTGGAGACGGCCGGGTTCCCCTCAATTGGCTCCTCCCATTCCTCCACGACCCCCTGGATGATCGGGATGAGCTGGCTGGTGGACACGATCCGGGAGTCCGGCTCCACAGGGGCGAGGAGACCGAACTCGCGGACGATCGAGCCAGCGAAGGAGTCATAGGTGGCGATCGTCGGCTCGATGACCGTGAGCGTCTCCTTGAGCGTGCCACTGGGATCAATGTCTCGAATCCCCGGTGAGGCCTTGAGCTGCTCCAAGCGGCGACGGATGCGCTGGTTGAGCTGGCGCGCGGCTTTCCTCGTGAAGGTGAGACCCAGGACGTTCTCCGGCTCGACATAGCCATTGGCCACGAGCCACACGACGCGCGCCGCCATGGTCTCCGTCTTCCCGGCGCCCGCTCCGGCGACGACGAGCAGCGGCCCCGGGGGAGCCTCGATGATGGCCGCCTGTTGTTCGGTGGGCGGGTAGGGCTGGTTGAGCACCTTCGAGAGCTCGATGGCGGAGATCCGGGGCGCCCCGTCGGCGGGCTGGGCGTCGTGATGCTTAGTGTGCGAGGTCAAGAGAGCTCCTCCCCTCAGGCTGGGCGGGACAGAGGATCGTGAATGGGCAGTGTGTGCAGTGCTCGCCGGGCGTCGCGTCGAAGGAGGGACCACGCGCGGCCTCTGCCAGGCGGGGCAGACTTTCGCGCAACTGGGCTCGGACCTCCTCGCTCAGGGGCTCCTGCCAGAGCGACTTCACGCTCTTGCCGTTGGTCCCCGGGTATAGCAGCCCTGCCAGGGCAACCGGCAGAGGCTTCTCCCCCTCCTTCGGCGAACGGATGTGTCCGCGGTGGGGCTCGGTGGGCTCAAAGATCCCTTCCGATACCGCCAGCTGATAGGCCCGCAGCTGCGCGTGCTCGTCGGCCTCTGTCTTGCTCACGGCATTCTTTCCGCTCTTGATATCCACGATCACGGCGCCCTCCTCATTCCTCTCGAGGCGGTCGATTTGCCCCTTGAGCTGGGTGGTCTCCGTGATGTCGAGGCAGAAGTCCACCTCGACGCCCAGCAGGTTCCCGGGCTCCCGTGCGCTCATCCATGCATCGAGGCGCTGGAGGAGCTGCTGCCATTCCTCGGTCTCGTAGTCCGTGCGCCAGGCGGGCGCGGAGTGGATGCGTTCCCAGGCCTCGGTCACGATCTCACGGGCCTTGTCCTTGTCCGCTCCCCGGGCCACCATCTCAGCGTAGGCGTGAACGATGATGCCCTTGCTCAGCGCGCTGGTGTCTTGGCTCGGGTCTTCGGTCCGGGAGAGGAAGGTGTTGAGTGGGCAGTTCTGGAGCGCCTCGATCCGCGAGGGCGAGAGGCTCATGGGCATCGCCGTCGTGACGGGTTCCTCCGTGCTGGGGGTCGTCGTCGCCCACCAGGAATCGGGGTGCGCCCCGGGGACCCCTGCCTTCGCGAGGCGGGCGAGCTGACGAATCGCCTGCTGCCGATCTCCGGGCGCGGCCTCGGGGTCGACGAGCACCCGACGCAATTCCGCCACCACCTCGGGGGCATTGAGCGAGGTGTAGCGGGAGCGGGTGCGCGTGGGCCTCCCCGCGGGGGTCTCCTCCCCGGCGGCCTCGTGATCGCGGATCACCTCGACCCGAGGCCAGATCTTCACGAACTCGTCCAGGAAGCGGGTGGGCTCGAGGGCTTCGTCGAGCTCCGCGTTCTCCACCACGCAGAGGAGGAGCTTCTCCGTCGCCCGCGTGGTGGCCAGGCCGAAGAGCCGGCGCTCCTCACGCACGGCGATGCGCGCCCGAGAGATCGGCTCACCAGGCTCAATGCCCGAGCCTACGAGGTCCACGAGTTCCTCCTGCTGGAAGAGGGTGCCGGTTTCCCCGACCGCCGGCCACACCCCCTCCTGGGCTTCGAGGACGATCACTCGCCGCCACTCCTGGCCGGCCGTCCCGTGGGCGGTGAGCAGGCTGACGGCCTCGGGCCGCACCCCGCGCCGGTCCCGCACGCCGGTGGGAAGCTCCTGGTCGCTGACCTCGCTGATGAGCGTGTCCACTCCCGCGGAGGCGTTGCGCTCCACCATGTCCCCGGCGAGGTCGAAGAGCGCCATGATGGCGTCGAGGTCACGATCCGCCTGCGAACCCAGCGCCCCACCGCGCAGTGCCGTCGTCTGGAGGTGCTCGGCCAGGCCGCGGGCCTGAGGGTCGGAGGGATCGCGCCCCGCCGCGTTCCACAGCTCCCAGAGGATGAGCTCGGCGGAGTCGCCGCGCTCCCGGGATGCGTGGCCGGCGGCCAGCACCGCCTGGACGCGCTGGAGAATGTCGTATTCGCGCGGGGTGAGCAGCTCCCGGAGCTCGGCCTCGACGTCGGGCAGCGATGGCTCCCGTCGAGGATCGACGAGCTCCGCCAGCGTCTCGATGGCCCGCTGGTCCATGCGGTATCGGCGCAGGCCGCGCAGCAGGCGGCGGATCGTCACCGGGTCCGCGCCGCCGAAGGGCCCCAAAAGCAGCTGCTCCCACTCCGCGGCGTCGATGCTGTCCTGGAGAGCGCGCAGCACGAGGATCATCCCCGCAACAATCGGCTGCTGGGCGAGGACCACATCCGTGGGGTCCTGGTGGACAGGGATGTCCGCGAGCAGCAAGGCCTGCCGCGTGGAGCGAATCGCCGCGTGCGAGCGCACCACCACCGCGATCTCACTCCACGGGACCCCGTCGAGCAGGTGCGCCCGCCGGATCTCCCCGGTCACCCGCTCCCATTGGGCCGCGGGGGTATCGACGATCATCACCTGGCGTTCCGGGGTCCGCTTGCTCTTTTTCCATTCGAGCGAAACATCGCAGGCGTGCTTCGTGAGGTAGGTGGCCTCGGCCCCGCGGAAGCTGAAGATCGCCTGCTCGGGGTCCCCGGCGAGGATCCCCAGATCCGCCCGCGGAAGGCACAGGTCAATGAGCTGCGCTGCCATGGGGTCGAGGTTCTGGGTGTCATCGACGGCCAGCAGATCCCAGCCCTCGGGCAGGATCCCCGGATCCCGCTGCACCTCGCGCACGGCATGGGTGAGCAGCTCGGAGGCGCTCAGCGCGTTGTATTGGCGCAGGTTCATGACCTGCTGATACTCCCGGAGGAATCCCCCGGCGCTCACCCACATCGGGCGGTCATAGGCCTCCCCGAGATTCTCCAGCTCCTCCGGCCCCAGCCCGCGCTCTTGGACGCGAAGAAGAAAGTCCCGCAACTGGCGAGCAAAACCCACCATGCACAGGGCCGGCCGGACATCCTCCGGCCAGAGGAGCCCGCCTTGGTCGGCATGGCCGGCGAGAAGATCCCGGATCACCGTGTCATGCTCCGCCCCGGGCATGAGCTCGACGTTCCCCTCGCGCGCGAGCCTAAGCAGCGCATAGGCAAAGGAGTGGATGGAGCGCACCATGGTTCCGCCCGTGGCGGGAAAACCCCCGTCAGAGAGGGCGTCATAGAGCTCATCGGTGAGGCGCCGCGCCGATTCCTTGGAGCCCGTGAGAAGCAGAATGCGGGAGGGGTCCGCGCCCTGGCGGATGCGCGCCGCGGCGACGTCGACAAGGAGGGAGGATACCCCGGATCCGGCAGGGCCGGTGACGCGCCAGAGGCCGTGCGCATCCTCGAAGAGCGGACGCACGTCCTCGCCCCACTGCCGCCGGCGCGGGCTGGGCGCCGAGCGGGTGAGCCGCACCTCCGGGGTGGGGTGCTGGATGATGGGGATGTCGGGTGAGGTCATGCCACTAGTGTGGCATATCACCCGGACATGAGTCGCTGGAATGTTCGAAAGCGTCGAAGAGCAGGCGGGATACGCGCTCGGCGTCGGCGTCGAGGGACTGATCGCGGCTGTCGTCGAGGACCTCCACGAGCACGCGATACGTCAGCGCCTGGAAGAGCAGCGACTCGAGGTGCGGGATGTGCCTCCAGCGGTGGATGATGCGGGCATCGACCGCCCCCATCATGAGGCCGTCGATGATGCATAGCGCCGCGCTGTAGCCATGCGGCCGTCGCGTGCCCACGATGTCCGTGAGCGCCGGCTTGTTGCTGCCGTGGAAGATCGTGGTGCCCAGCATGTCCGCGTGGCAGACCTGGAGGGGCGCCTCGCACGACGGCGTGTTGCGGATGAGCCGCGCCGCCAGGGCCGAACCGTGATCCTCCCCCGCGGCGGCAGCCTGGTCAGCCTGGTCAAAGACAGATCCCCCATGAGGCTGATCCGGCAGTGGCACGTTGAGGGTGGAGAGGGCGTCGTCGAGGCGCAGCGCCGCGCCCACAGTCTCATCCACCCGGCGCGCGCACGTGCCCTCGATCCAGCTGGACGCCCGCCACCCGGAGACCACGTAGCGCCCATCGGTGGAGCGCAGGGGCCGCGCGATGCGGAGCCCCTCGACGCTGAGCTTTTCGCGCACCCGGGCGGACCACCCCGCCGAGTCCGAGGCCATGGCACGCATGACGCACACGGGCCCGACGCGCCACCCGTAGCCCCAGGCGGCATCGAGGCGCTCGATGGGGCCGCGATCCGCATGGAACGCGGCCTGAACATGCTCGGGGAAGGTTTCTGTCATGGGTTGTGTGTACAGGTCTTTCTACTAACGGCCGATGAAGCCCACTTGGCGGGGGTTCTCCTCCCCCACTTCCACCCACGCGATCCGCCCAGTGCGGACGATGTAGTGGCGCCCGGATGTGTCGTCGAGCTCCAGAACGCCGCTGTCCTGCTGCAGCGCCTGGTTCAGGCGGGCCGAGAGGGCCTCGCGCTCTTCGGTGCTGGCCAGGGCCAATTCGCGGGGGCTGTCCACAAAACCGATCTTGATATCAACAGACATAGTGCCCCATCATAGCGGGGACTCGTTAATATCTAGGGTGTGTCTGCACCGAATTCAACCCCCACCTTTGCTGACCTGGGTGTGGCCGTAGAAATTACGGAGGCGCTCGCGGAGCGCGGCATCACCCACACCTTCGCCATCCAAGAGCTCACCCTGCCGCTGGCCCTCGATGGCACGGACATCATCGGCCAGGCGCGCACCGGCATGGGCAAGACGTTGGGCTTCGGTGTTCCCCTCCTTGATCGCGTTTTTGACTCCGCGGATGTGGATGAGCTCGACGGCACCCCGCGTGCCCTCGTCGTGGTGCCCACGCGCGAGCTCGCCGTCCAGGTGGGCGAGGACCTCACACAGGCCGCGGCGCATCTCCCGATCCGGCTGCTCACCATCTATGGCGGCCGCCCCTACGAGGAGCAGATTGATGCCCTGGAGGCGGGCATCGACGTGGTCGTCGGCACCCCGGGCCGCCTCCTCGACCTCTACCAGCGCGGCTGCCTCCACCTCGATCGGGTGGCGGTGCTCGTGCTCGATGAGGCCGATGAGATGCTCGACCTCGGCTTCCTCCCGGATATTGAGAAGATCCTCGAGGCGCTCACCCACGAGCACCAGACCATGCTCTTCTCCGCCACCATGCCGGGGCCCATCATGACCCTCGCCCGCAGCTTCCTCACGAAGCCGGTGCACATCCGCGCGGAGGAACCCGACGAGTCCGCCACCCACACCACCACCGAGCAGATCATCTTCCAGGCTCACCGGATGGATAAGGAGGCCGTGCTGGCCCGCATCCTCCAGGCGCGGGGCCGCGGCCGCACGATCGTCTTCACCCGCACGAAGCGCAACGCCCAGCACGTCGCCGAGGGCCTCGCCACGCGCGGCTTCCGCGTCGGCGCGGTTCACGGGGACATGGGGCAGCCCGCCCGCGAGCGCTCCCTCGAGGCCTTCCGCACCGGCCAGGTGGAGATCCTCGTCGCAACCGATGTGGCGGCGCGCGGCATTGATGTCGACGACGTCACCCACGTCATCAACTACCAGACCCCGGATGATCCCATGACGTATATCCACCGCATCGGCCGAACCGGCCGCGCGGGGCACAGCGGCACGGCGGTCACGCTGGTCGGCTACGATGAGCTGCACAAATGGGCCGCGATCAACACGGAGCTGGACCTCAACCTTCCCGAGCCCCCGCAGTGGTTCTCCACCTCGCCTGAGCTCTACGAGGCCCTCTCCATCCCGGATGGCGCCCAGGAGCGCGTCGGCGATCCCCGGCGGGTCTTCGGCGCCCGCTCTGCCGCCGAGCGCAGCTCCTCCTCGAGCCGCCGCCCGCGGTCCCGATCCCGATCCCGCCGGAGGCCCCGCCCGTGACCCCACCTCTGCGCCGCACCCGAGGCGACATCATCGCCACCTGCATCATCGTCCTCGTCTGCGTGCTGGCGCTCGGGCTCGCCTGGTACAAGGCGCCCATCCGCGGCAGTCACCTCTCCCCCGCGACGGCCGAGTTCCACGCCGCCGCCGCACCCACCCGGGTCCCGGATTCCCTCCCTGAGCTGTGGCATCGCGACGACGCCCAGCCGGCGCCCGCCCAGCAGACCGTGGCGCCGCGCCCCGTCGTCGTCGGGGGCGTGGTCATTCTTCCCTCGGAGCATGGGGTGCGTGGCCTGGACCCGCGGTCGGGCCAGCAGCTGTGGTCCTATGAGCGGGAGGAGACCCTGTGCGGTCTGGGCACGGCGTGGCAGAAGGTGACGGCCGTCTTCGATGCCGGCTTTGGCTGCGGGGACGTGGTCCAGATCAAGCCGCACGATGGAACGTACGGGGCCACGCGCAGCGCCATCGCTGAGGATCCGGTGGGCATCGTCCAGTCCAATGACCGGGTGGGGATCATCGGCGCGGAGCGCGTCGAGCTGTGGCGCGATGACGCCGTGCGCACCATCGAATACGGGGACAACCCGGCGCGCCAGGAGCCGAACATGCAGCCGCACGTCGAGTGCTCCCCCGCCGCCGCGCTCACTCGGAAGGATGACCTGGTTCTTCTTGATCGCTGCCCGGATCACTCCTCGTGGGTGCGCATCATGGACACGAGCCCTGAGGACTCGCGCAAGCCCGAGGTGAAGCACGAGTTCGCACTGTCTGGTGACACGAGCACGCTCGTCGCGCTGGGGGCCTCGGCGCTCGCCGTCTACGAGGACGGGGCGCTCGTCTCCTATGACTTCTCTGGCGCGGAGCTCTCGCGCACCCCGATCGCCCCGCCTGCGGAGGGTGCCCTCGACGCCCCCTATCGCCCGGCGATCGCTGACCTCCCCCACCACATGTCCTGGTACGACGGCCACTCCTGGCATCTCTTTGAGCCGACGGATCTGCGCCCCACCATCCACAAAGACGATGCCCTCGGCACGGGGGTGTCCCTCAACGGCCAGCTCCTCTACCCGGTGCGCGGCGGCGTGGCCGTGGCGGACTCGGATACGGGCGAGGTGCGGCGGACCATCCCCGTGGACCGCGGTTCGTGGCAGGGGCCGGTGTCCCTCTCGCTGGCCGGAGACGTCCTGGTGGAGCAGCGCGGGGCGAGCGTCGTCGCCCTCTCCCTCACGGGAAAGTAGCGCGCACGCTGGGAGGTGCTAGTAGCGCTCGGCCACCCACTTGACGGAGGTCGGGTGGAAGAGAAGGACGAGCGCCACGATCGCAGACAGGCCCGTCACCGTGCCGAGGACCCAGGCATGCCCCGAGAACATGTAATAGGCGATGGGGAGGAAGATCATCTCCAGCATCGCGACGGGGCCGCGGCCCCAGCGGAACCCGCGGTTCATGCGGATGGCGCCCCAGAGAACGACGCCGAAGACGAGGAGAAGGAAGATCCCCGTCCCGGCACCCACCCATTGGCCGGTGGAGCCCTCCGTGGAGATAAGCGAAGGATCGCGATAACCGAGTGCCTGCCGGGCGAGAAGCAACACGGCATACGCGAGGCCGAGGACGCACTGGACCATCGCGATGATGCCGGCCCAACGAATAAGACGCGGGGGAAGGGATTCTGGGGAGCTCACGAAGCCTCATCCTATCCGGTTCCCGCGCGAGGCTCCGGCCCCGGGGGAGCCCAGAAAGGGGCGATTTGACGGACAGAGCGCAACATGATCTCAGCGAAAAAGGAAGAAAACCCAGGTCACCCGGCATGGCCGGTCAGTTTATGGGGCGAATTGAGGGTAGCCTAAGCGCGGAAATACGGTAAACACCATCTTAACTATTGTGAGTTTCCTCTCAGTTCTAGGTAAACCTCTAGAAAACTTCTTGGAGACGTGTCATGATCTTTGCGTGACAGAGAGACCGGCTGGGTGCCGGTCCTCCCCTGGATCATGCCCTCTGCAAGGATCCGCCCCGCGGATGGGGGATTCCGCACACGCTTTTGCAACACCACTGCCCATGCACACACGTATGTTAGGAGACACGAACTATGGATTGGCGCCACGAGGCCGTCTGCCGCGCTGAAGACCCCGAGCTCTTCTTCCCTGTCGGAAACTCTGGCCCCGCCCTCGCACAGATCGCGAAGGCGAAGATCGTTTGCAACCGCTGCCCCGTCACCTCCCAGTGCCTGCGCTGGGCGCTCGAGACCGGCCAGGATGCCGGCGTCTGGGGCGGCATGAGCGAGGATGAGCGTCGCGCTCTCAAGCGTCGCAAGAACCGCGGCCGCAACCGCACCCGCCTGACCGTCTAACACCCTCTCCCCGCCACCGTCACCACACCTCAACTTCATACGGGCCACCGCTCCCCTCCCCACCGACGATTTTTGAACCCCGCCCCGGGGCGTTAAAATCATTCGGAAACCTCGAAGACCTAGTAGGAGGAGCCGCTATGAGCAAGCGTGGCCGCAAGCGCAAGGACCGTCG
The DNA here is from genome assembly GCF_021568315.1 of Corynebacterium uropygiale. Lineage (GTDB taxonomy): Bacteria > Actinomycetota > Actinomycetes > Mycobacteriales > Mycobacteriaceae > Corynebacterium > Corynebacterium uropygiale. The sequence continues at coordinate 551,890 of NZ_JAKGSI010000001.1, read as the reverse complement.
GAAGAAGAAGGCCAACCACGGCCGTCGCCCGAACGCCTAAGCGCCTCAGCGACATCAGCTGCAGAACTCGAGTGGGTGTCACCGCCATCGTTGCGGTGACACCCACTCGTGGTATCTGGGCATCTGGATATTTGGGCTGTCTACACAACGTCAGCACCGTGCCCCGGGCCACCCCGAGGTGGCGGCGCCAGCCCCGCCTCCCCTAGCCCTCGTAGGTGCGGGTCACGCGGGTCACGCGAATCTGCATGCTGATGCGGCGTCGCAGCTCCACGGGGGCCGGGGCGCAGCAGCAGCGGCGCACGAGCGCCCGGATTTCTTCCTCGGTGAGGAGCTGGGCATAGCACTCGGGACATTCCTCGATGTGAGCGCGCAGCTGCTGGCACTCGGCCTCGCTAAGGCCGGCGTCGAGCAATTCCCAGAGGGACTCGGTGTGGTCCACGTACTGCGCGTGCTCCTCGCTCTCGTGCGCTCTGCTCATCGTTCACTCCCATCCTTGTCCAGCCCGATGCCCTGAGCCTGAGCCACTTCCTTCAACAACCCGCGGAGCTGTTTTCTTCCACGGTGGAGCCGGCTCATGACCGTCCCGATGGGCGTGCCCATGATGCTCGCGATCTCCTTGTAGGGCAGCCCCTCGACGTCGGCGTAGTAGACGACCATGCGGTAGTCCTCGGGGAGCTGGTTCATGGCGTCGGCAATTTCGGCGTTGGGGAGCCGCTTGAGGGCTTCCACCTCGGCAGACTGGAGGCCCGTCGGGTCATGGGAGGAGGTGGAGTAGATCTGGTGGTCGGTGATCTCCTCCGCACTCGTCTGGACAGGTCGGCGCTGTTTCTTGCGATAGGTGTTGATGTAGGCGTTCGTCATGATCCGGTAGAGCCACGCCTTGAGGTTGGTCCCCGGCTTAAAGCTGTGGAAGGCCTGGAAGGCCTTCATGTAGGTCTCTTGGACGAGGTCCTCCGCGTCGGCGGGATTGCGCGTCATCCGCAGCGCGCCGCCATAGAGTTGGTCGAGGAGCGGAAGTGCCTCGGCCTCGAAGCGCTCGGCGAGTTCCTCCTCAGCCGGCGTGCGTTGCGCCGTCTCCTGGGGTTCAGACACTGAACTTCCCACACCTTTCGTTGACACCAGTGCGCACCCATTCTAAGACAGCCCCCTCTCCGCGCGTGGCATAATCCCACCCATGGCGAAAAAGAAGAAAGTCTCTGCATCGACCCCCGCCCTCCGACTCCTCAGCGAGCGCGGCATCCCCCACGAAATCGAGACTTTCGACGGCGGGACCGCGCACTTTGGCGAGAACGCCGCCGCGCAACTCGACGTAGACCCGGCCTTCCTCCTCAAGACGCTCGTCGTCGATCTCCACCCCCAGCGCCCCGGTCGCACCCTCGGCGTGTGCTGCGTGCCGGTCCACCACACCCTCAGCCTGAAGAAGGCGGCGAAGGCTTTCGGCGTCTCGCACGCGGAGATGGCCGCCCCCGCCGCGGCCCAGCGCTCCTCCGGCTATGTTCCGGGCGGGATCTCCCCCATCGCGCAGAAGAATCCCCTGCCCACGCTCATCGACGCCAGCGTCGAGGGCGCGGAGCGCGTGTGGGTGTCCGGGGGCAAGCGTGGGGTCGACGTCAGCCTTAGCGCCGCGGACCTCGCCGCCGCCACCGACGGGCAGTTCGCGGACGTGCGCCACGAGGAAGCCCGGCCCCACCGCTAGGACGTCGCGGATGCGTCCTAATCAGCGTCGACGGGCGTGATGAGCCCGGCGTGATCGATGCTGGCGCGGCCGACCTCCCGCCCGACGGGCCAGGTGCGCAGCTGCTCGCGCAGCGGCTCGAGGCTCGGGTGGAGGAGCTGCGCGGCCTCCTGAGGAGTGCCGCGCGTCCAGGTCTCCATCTCCTCGGCCTGGAGGAAGCGCGGCATCCGGTGGTGCAGCCACTCGAGGGGCGGCTGGGACTGCGTCGTGAGGATCGTGACTGAGAGCTGCCCCAGGGCCGTGGAATAGAGGCCCGCCGCCCAGAGGAGGCCGCCCTTGCGGAGGCTGACGAAGTGGGGCTGCTTGTCCTTCCACTCGTAGTAGCCGTCCATGGGCACGAGGCAGCGGGAGCGCGCGAAGGCCCCGCGGAAAGACGGCTTATCCTGCACGGTTTCGGAGCGGGCATTAAAGAGCGGCGGCCCGGAGATCTCCTTCTTCCACTCGGGGATGAGCCCCCAGCGGGCGGGGGCGAGGATAGCCCGGCCCGGCTGGCTGAGGTCGACGGCCGCCACCGTGGTCGTGGGGGCAATGTTGTAGCGCGGCGGCGGGGCGCCCTCCGGGAGGAGGGTTTCCGTGACGCCGGGGAGGGCGTCGAGACTGTGGCGGAGGGATTCCTCGTCCTGGAACAGCACAAATCGACCGCACATAGGACCACAGTGTAGGCCCTCCCCCTATGATTGGTCTCGTGAACAATCCCCAGAGCTGGCACGCCCCTGTGGCCCGCGGCCCCATCGAGTGGACGCAACCCATCCCCGGGTCCAAATCCATTACGAATCGCGCGTTCATCCTCGCGGCGCTCGCGAACCGGGAGAGCACCATCGTCGATGCCCTCGATAGCCGTGACACGCGCCTCATGATGGGCGCCCTGCAGGAACTCGGCACGCACATCGAGGCCACGAGCACCGGCCCCGCCCTGCTCCGCGCCCGCGTGCGCCCGGCCCCCTTCCGCTCCGCGACCATCGACTGCGGCCTCGCAGGGACTGTCATGCGCTTTGTTCCGCCCATCGCCGCGCTCACCACAGGCACCGTGCGTTTCGACGGCGACCTCCAGGCCCGCCAGCGTCCGATGGCCACCATCCTCGACGCCCTCCGGGAGCTCGGCGTGAGCGTCGTCGGCGAGCAGCTGCCCTTCACGGTGTACGCGCAGGGGACGCCGCCCGGCGGGACGGTGAGCATTGACGCCTCGGGGTCCAGCCAGTTCGTCTCCGGTCTTCTGCTCGCCGCAGCCCGCTACGAGCACGGCATGACCATCCGCCACGAGGGCGGGCGCCTCCCCTCCCTGCCGCACATCGACATGACGGTGGACATGCTCCGCCAGGCGGGAGTGACGGTGCAGACGGAGCCGAATCGCTGGCGCGTCGAGCCCGGCGAGATCGAGGGGCGCACGTGGCGCGTCGAGCCCGACCTCTCCAACGCCACCCCCTTCCTCGCCGCCGCGGCCGTGACCGGGGGGACGGTGCGGATTCCCCACTGGCCGGTGCGCACTACCCAGCCGGGCGATGCGATCCGCTCGATCCTCGAGTCCATGGGCTGCCAGGTGGAGCTGGAGGCCACGGGCGCGGACTTCACCCTCGCGCTGAGCGGCCCGCCGGCGGGCATGGGGCTCAAGGGGATCCGCATGGACATGTCCGATATCGGGGAGCTCACCCCCACCGTCGCGGCGCTCTGCGCGCTCGCGCAGACGGAGTCCCGGCTCACCGGCATCGCGCACCTGCGCGGGCATGAGACGGATCGGCTCGCGGCGCTGAGCACGGAGATCAACCGCCTGGGCGGGGACTGCGAGGAGCTACCCGACGGCCTGGCCATCCGCCCCGCCCCGCTGCACGGCGGCCTGTGGCACTCCTATGCTGATCACCGTATGGCGACGGCCGGCGCCCTCCTCGGCCTCGTCACGGAAGGAGTGCACGTGGACGACATCGAAACAACCTCCAAGACCCTCCCGGGCTTCGCTCACCTGTGGGAGCAGATGGTCCGTGGCTAGGTCACCCCGGGGACGGCAATGGGACGAGTCGGACGTCAAGATCCGCGCCCGCGGCCGCTCCCGCCCCCGCACCAAGGACCGCCCGAGCTACAAGAATGCCCAGTTCGGGATGGTCGTCGCGAAGGATCGTGGCCGGTGGGGCGTGGTTCTCGACGACGGCGGCGCCGACCACCCCGGCACCCCCGATCACCGCGTCCAGTGCGTGCGGGCGCGCCACCTCGGGCGCACGGCCATTGAGGTGGGTGACCGGGTGGGCGTCGTGGGAGACACCTCGGGGAACCCCGGCAGCCTCGCGCGGATTGTGCTGCTTCAGGAGCGGCGATCGGTCCTCCGGCGCACCGCGGATGACAACGACGCCTATGAGCGGATTGTCGTCGCGAACGCGGACACCCTGCTCATCGTGTGCGCGGTGGCGGATCCGCCGCCCCGGACGGGCTTCGTGGAGCGCTCGCTCATCGCGGCCTTTGTGGGCGGTATCCAGCCGATCCTCTGTCTGACGAAGTCGGACCTCGGCGACCCGGAGGAGTTCGCCGGCGAGTTCCGCGACCTCGACGTGCCGGTGATCGTCTGCGGGATCCACGATGAGCTCTCCCCCCCTCCTCGAGGCGACGCGGGGAAAGGTCTCCTGCCTCGTGGGGCACTCGGGCGTCGGCAAGTCCACGCTGGTCAACCGCCTGGTCCCCGAGGCCGAGCGCGCCACCGGCCGGGTCTCCGGGGTGGGCAAGGGCCGGCACACCTCCACCCAATCCGTTGCCTTCCCCTTCAATGAGGGCTGGATCATCGACACCCCGGGCATCCGCTCCTTCGGGCTCGCGCACGTCGACGCCGACGTCGTCCTCGAGGTCTTCGACGACCTCGCCGAGGCCATCGAGGACTGCCCGCGCGGCTGCACCCACCTCGGGCCGCCCGCCGATCCGGAGTGCGCGTTGGATGAGATCGACCCGGCCTCCCCCAGCGGGCGCCGCGTGGCCGCTATCCGCCGGCTGCTCGTGGCGCTGCGCTCCACCCCCGAGTGGGAGCGCGAGACCTAGTTCTTGCGGCGCCGGAGCGGGGTGCGCCCGGTGAAGTTGAGCAGCGCTTCCCCCACGGTGGGGCGCAGCTTGGCGAGGGCCCGGAGCCCGGTGGCGAGCCCGGCGCGGGCGCCGCTGGCGTCGGGACCGACGTGGAGGAGGGATTCGACGCCGGTGATGGTGAACGCCTGGTTGGTGCGGACTTCGGGGGCGTTGTTGGGGTCGGCGGCGAGGAACCGATTCGGGAGGGTGAGCTTCAGCAGGGTGCGCTGCACCTTGGCGAGCTGCATCGGGAAGGAGTCGATGTTATAGGGAAGGTCGTACTCCTGGCAGAGCGCCTGCGCTTTCTTGCCCACCTCGGCCAGCCGGTTGGAGGGCATGGTGGGGAAAAGGTGGTGCTCGATCTGGTAGTTGAGGTTGCCGGAGAGGATGGTGAGGAGCCACCCGCCGCTGAAGTTCGCGGAGCCGAGCATCTGGCGCAGGTACCACTCGTCGTGGGTTTCGTTGGCGTACTGCTCCTTGGTGAAGGTCTCGGTTTCGTCGGGGAAGTGGCCGCAGAAGATCACGGCATAGGCCCACACGCTGCGGATGAAGTTCGCCGTGAGGTTGGCGGCAAAGACGGCGGGGGCTTGGCGGCCGGCGAGGAGAGGGAAGAGCACATAGTCGCGGAGGGTTTGGCGACCGATCTTGCCGAGGGTCTCATAGAACTTCGGCTTCGTTTCCTCCCATGTGGCGCGCCCGGTGAAGAGACGGCCGAGTTGTACGTCGTAAAATCCCACCGCCCACTGGAAGAGGGAGGCCAGCACGAGATTGGTCAACGGCTGGGCGGCGTGGAAGGTTGACCAGCGGCGATCCCTGGTGACGCGGAGGATGCCGTATCCCACGTCGTCGTCCATGCCGAGAATGTTGGTGAAAGTGTGGTGGATGTAGTTGTGGGTGTGCATCCACTGCGAGGAGGGGCAGACGTTGTCCCACTCCCAGGTGGAGGAGTGGATTTCCGGGTCGTTCATCCAGTCCCACTGACCGTGCATGACGTTGTGGCCGATCTCCAGGTTCTCGAGGATTTTCGAGAGGCTGAGCAGGCCGACGCCCAGCGCCCACGCGGGCTTGCGGGAGGAGAACATGAGGCTCACGCGACCGGCGGCCTCGAGGCTGCGCTGAACCCGAATGAGGGTGCGGATATAGCGGGCGTCTTTGGCGCCGAGGGATTCGGTGACTTCGCGCTCGATCTCGTCGAGGCGGCGGCCGATCTCGCGGATGTCCTCGTCGGTGAGGTGCGAATAGGCGCGGATGTTGTCGATAGCCATGAGGGTCCTTTCACGGGTAAGTGGTTGTTAGACGTCGAGGCTCACGGGCCCGGCCGGCACGCAGATGCAGGTCTGGATGCGCTCGCCGGGGCCGTGGGTCTCCCCGGTGCGGAGGTTGCGGACCTCGCCCTCGAGCACCGGGCGCACGCAGGTCTGGCAGATGCCCATGCGGCAGCCGAAGGGGAGGTTCACACCAGCGTCCTCACCAGCTTCGAGGAGCGTCGTAGAGCCGTCGACCTCCCGCACGGCGCGTTCCTCCGTGCCGCCGCGGAGGAAGCGCACTGTGCCGCCTTGGGCGTCGGAGTCGCGATCGAGGACGAAGCGCTCAGTGCGGATGTCGGCGTCGTGTGCCTTCGCCCATTCCTCAAGATCAGTGAGCATGGCGCCCGGCCCACAGGCATAGATCACCCTGGAGGGCAGGTCGGGGATGAGCGCGTGGAGGTCCTCGGGGCCGAGCCGCCCCTCCTCCGACGTGATGCGGATGGTGGCGTCCCAGGCGCGCAGGTCCTCCTCAAAGAGCAGGTCCTCCCGGGAGTGCACGGAGTGGACAACGGCCACATCCGATTCCAGGCCCCGCTCCCTCAAGGAGCGCAGCATGGACACCACCGGCGTGATGCCCGTTCCCGCGGAGATGAACGCCAGGCGCGGGGGCAGCGGGTCTGTGAGATGGAAGTCTCCGGCAGGGGCAGCCAGGCGGATGGGCTGTCCGGAGGGCATGGTCCTCACCAGGTGGGTGGAGAGCTTTCCTCGTTCCACCGCGCGCACCGTGATGGCGAAGATCCCGTCGGAGGTTTCCGGCGCGGTGGTCAGAGAGTAGCTGCGCCAGACGAATCGCCCATCGACGGGCACGCCGATCCCGATGTATTGCCCGGCGTGGAAGTCGACCGGCACGCCCCAGCCAGGTGCGATGCGCAGGTGGACCGTGTCGTGAGCGCCGCGCTCAACGCTCAGAATTCGGCCGCGGAGCTCCCGCTGAGACCACAACGGGTTGATGAGCTGGGTGTAGTCATCCGGCAGCAGGGGTGAGGTGAATCGTCGGAGCACGTGACGAACGTTGGCAAGCCCGTCGCGGGTCCTGGTGCGCATGGCGTTGCGAAGCTCCCTTCCGAGAAAGGCAGATACTTACGGAGGGGTAGCTTACACCAACGTAGGCGTTAGCGCGACGCCGCCCCGCTGCCGTGTTGCACGCCCTCCGGCCGCACACCCCTCAGCGCGCCTGCGCCACGACGAGCAACTCGGCGCGCGTCACCGGATCATCGAGGTCCACCTCCAGCACCTCCTCGATCAGACGCACCCGCTTGGAGACCGTATGGCGGTGAATCTGCAGCTCAGAGGCAGTGTGGCTGATATTTCCCATGTGGCGAAGGAAGGCCTCCAGGGTGCGCTCCAATTCGCTATCATGCGCGGCGAGGCGCCCCCACGTTTCGTGCACTCGACGGCTGAGTGCCTCCCGCACCGGGGCCTCTAGCATCCAGTCCACACCCCGCGCCGACGGCCCCACCCACTCCCCCGGACGGGTCCGCAACACCATCCGCTCGAGCTGACGGATCACCTCCATGGAGAGTTCCCGCCAACTCACGGTGTTCCCAATCGCGATCCGCGCGCTCCCATGCGAGGCCGCCATGAGCTCATACACCTCCGCGGCGCTGCGGTCCCCACGGAACACCGCGAACGCCATGCGGGGATCAATCCGAATGGCGAAGAGGAGGCGGCCCACCTGCTCGAGGGCATCGTTGATACCCGAGAGCACGCGCTGCAGCGAGCGCGGCTGCTCCGCCACAATGAGCGCCGGCCGGATGGTGCCGCGGCTATCGGCGGCGCTGCGGAAGAGCTTCATCCGGGTTTCGCCGGGGTCCTTCGTGAGGCCCAGCTGGATGGCCAGCGCCAGCGTGTTGAGTTCCTGGTGGATCGCGCGATACTGCGCCGGACGCTTCACGATGAGCTCCGCGAGGCCCGCGCAATGGCGCAGGAGGGCGCGGCTATCGGGGCCAAGCACCTGGCGGGAGACCGCGATGAGCCGGTGGCTGCGCTCCCCTTCCTCGCCGACGTGGTGGACGAGGGCGGTGAGCGAGCCGATGCGGGTGGCCATCGTCAAGGGGTCCTCGCGCACGAGGCGGCGGACCTCCTCCACCCCGATCGATGGGACGCCACCGTGCCAGGCCTGCGCCGCGATGCGGCCGTCGTTATCAAGGAGCAGCACGTGGGCCGCGATGCTGGCCGAGGCCTCCTTGAGGAGCAGCTCGAGGCCACCGGAATTCGCCGCCCCATTGAGCCGCTCCTGCGCTCCCCAGAGGAGCTCGCGGCTGCGATTGCGCTGCCGGGCCAGCTCCTCCTGCACCGTCTGGAGCACCTGGATGAAGGGCGTCTCCAAGGGGACGACGAAAAGCGACACCCCGCTCTCCTGGGCGGCCTCCACCATCCCCGGCGGCACCTCGGTCACCGCGACGCCCACGCCCAGACCCACCCCCGCCACCCCGGCGCGCCCGAGGGCCCGCACGTGCTCCGCGAGCTTCTCCGGGGCGTCGGCGAAGGCGATGCCGGTGAGCATGACGACGCACCCATCGACGAGGTAGCGCTGGGGATCCGTGAGCTCGCAGGGGTGGATGACCGAGAAGCTCGCGCCCGTGTCGTGCAGCACCGTGATCCCCAATCTGCGCTGGTGGGAGAGCCAGGCGACGCTCACCGAGGCGGTATCGCGGGCGCCGTCAACGAGGGTGACATGAAGCGGGGCGGGCAATCGTAAACCTCCGTAAAGCTCCACTGTGGAGAAAACTCTCCGCTATCTTAGCCAGATTGTCGATATCGCGGCACTTCCCCCTCCCCCCATAATGACCCCCATCACATTCCCTGAGGATTGGAGCGTCATGCACACATCATCCCGACGGCTCGCGCAGGAGCGGCGCGTCGTCACGGCCATCCCCGGGCCCGCCAGCCTCGCCCTCGAGGAGCAGCGCGCCGAGACCTGCGCCCGCGCCCTGCAGCCCGGGCTCCCCGCGTACATCGTCGACGGGGAGGGGGCCATCCTCCGCGACGTCGACGGCAACCAGCTCATCGACTTCGCCTCCGGCATCGGGGTCACGACGGTGGGGAACGCGCACCCGGCCGTCGTCGAGGCCATCGGCAAGGCAGCCCAGGCGCTCACCCACACGTGCTTCCTCAACGTCCCCTATCAGAGCTTCATCGACGTGAGCGCCCGCCTCAACGCGCTCTCCCCGACGCGCGGCGAGACCCGCACGGCGCTCTTCTCCACGGGGGCGGAGGCCATCGAGAACGCGGTGAAGATCGCGCGGGCTGCCACGGGCAAGAACCGGGTGGTGGTCTTTGACCGCGCCTTCCACGGCCGCACCAACCTCACCCTCGCGATGACCGCCAAGCACACCCCGTACAAGGCGGGCTTCGGCAGCTTCGCCGGGGATGTGTACCGCCTGCCCTCTTCCTATCCGCTGCGCGATGGGCTCGACGGCCCCACCGCCGCAGCCCGCACCATCCGCTCCATTGAGCAGAACATCGGCACGGAGGACCTCGCCTGCGTGGTCATCGAGCCCATCCAGGGCGAGGGCGGCTTCGTCGTCCCCGCGCCCGGCTTCCTCCCGGCGCTTCAGGAGTGGTGCCGCGAGAACGGCGTGCTCTTCATCCTCGACGAGATCCAGGCCGGGGTGGCCCGCACCGGGCAGTGGTTCGCCTCCGAGCACGAGGACCTGGACCCGGACCTCATCACCATCGCCAAGGGCGTGGCCGGGGGCATGCCGCTCTCCGCCGTGACCGGGCGCGCCGAGATCATGGACGCGCCCGGGCCGGGATCCCTCGGCGGCACCTATGCGGGCAACCCCGTCGCCTGCGCGGCGGCGCTTGCCACCCTGCAGGTCATCGAGGAGGAGGGGCTCCTGGAGCGCGCCCGGCGGATCGAAGAGATCGTGCGCGAGGAGCTCGGGCCGCTCGTCGAGGAGGGAACCGTCGCTGAGCTGCGCGGACGCGGCGCCATGATGGCCGTCGAACTCCTCGACGCCGAGGGCGAACCCGCGAGCGCACGCACCGCCCAGGTGGCCGCCCGCTGCCGCGAGCAGGGCGTGATCACCCTCGTCTGCGGCCTCGATTCCAACGTCATCCGCATGCTCCCGCCGCTGGTCATCAGCGAGGAGCTGCTCCGCGACGGGCTCGGCGTCCTCACCGAGGCCCTGCGCGCCACCCGATAAACCCCACCACAAAGGAGAACACCAACCATGAGCACCCCGCACATCTATGACGCAGTGATCGTCGGCGCCGGCTACGGCGGCCTGGGCCAGGGAGCCCAGCTCACCCGCGACGGCCAGGACAACTTCCTCATCCTCGAGGCCGCCGAGCAGATCGGCGGCGTCTGGCGCGACAACAACTACCCCGGCGCCGCCTGCGACACCCAGGCCCTCATTTATTGCTACAGCTACTTCCTCAACCTCGACGTCTCCTGCATGTACGCCGGGCGCGATGAGATGCTCGGCTACCTCCTCGCCCTCGCGAAGGCGTTTGACCTCGACGAACACATCCGCCTCAACACCCGGGTCACGGAGGCCCGCTGGGATGAGGAGCGCGCCCTGTGGGAGTTCCACACCGCCGCGGGAGAGACGATCCTGGGCCGCACCTTCATCGGGGCGTGGGGGCAGCTCTCGCAACCGAAGATCCCGGACTTCCCCGGGCTGGAGAGCTTCGAGGGCGAGTCCTTCCACTCCGCCGAGTGGCGCCATGACGTGCCGCTCGAGGGCCGCCGGGTGGCGGTGATCGGGAACGCGGCCTCCGCGGTGCAGTTCGTCCCGGAGGTGGCGAAGGTCGCCGCGCATCTCACCGTGTTCCAGCGCTCGGCGAATTACATCCTCCCGCGCAACCAGGTGGTCTTCACCGAGGAAGAGCGCAAGGAGTTCCACGAGAACCCCGACTCCTACCGGGCCATCCGCACCGAGATCCACGAGATGCGCGAGGCCGGCATCGAGCGCACCCGCCAGGGCACCGAGGCCGCGGAGGAGGGCGTCCAGCAGGCGCTCGAGCACCTCCGCAACCAGGTGAATGACCCGGAGCTCGTCGAGAAGCTCACCCCCACCTTCGCCTTCGGTTGCAAGCGGATCCTCCGCTCCGATGAGTTCTATCCCACCTTCAACCGGGAGAACGTCAGCCTGGAGACCACCGCCATCGAGGAGATCACGCCCCGCGGGATCCGCACCACCGACGGGGTCCTCCACGAGTGCGACGTCATCATCTTCGGCACCGGCTTCCACAGCCAGGCCTTCCAGGGGGAGCTCGCGATCACGGGCCGGGGCGGCGTTGACCTCAAGGAGCGCTGGGGCTCCACCCCCGAGGCCTACCTCGGGATGGCCGTCGACGGCTTCCCCAACCTCTTCCTCCTCTACGGCCCGAACACGAACCTCAACCACCACTCCGTCGTGGCCATGCTCGAGGCCCAGGATCGCTACATCAGCCAGGCCATCGCGCACCTGCGCGCGCACCCGGATCAACCGCTCGACGTCGACAGCTCCGTCCTCCGCGCCTTTGCCGAGAAGACCCAGGCTGACCTGCAGAAATCCGCCTTCTCCGCGGATTGCTCCTCCTGGTACAAGAACGCCGACGGCGTCGTCATCAACAACTGGTCCGGCAACGTCGCCGAGTACCACGACCTCACCCGCACCCTCAACCTCACCGACTACGGAGTGACCGCATGACCCGCCCCATCACCGACGACGCCTGGACCGCCCTCCGCCCCTTCCGCGAGGCCGGGGCCGTCTCCTTCCACCGCGTGCCCCTTGACGAGGTCCGGGAGAACTACATCGCCTCCTGCGAGCGCAACGGACTGAAGGACGAAGACCCCCACGTCACCGACTACCGCGTCGAGGACTTCCAGGTCCGCTACTACGAACCCCGCCCCCTCGAGGAGCGCAGCCAGCCCACCACCGCCATTCTCTTCATCCACGGCGGCGGCTGGCTCATGGGCAACCTCGAGACCCACCACAGCGCCGCCCGGCGCCTCGCCCTCGAGACCGGCTTCCCGCTCGTGGCCGTCGACTACCGCCTCGCCCCCGAGCACCCTTACCCCGCCGCCATCGAGGACTGCCGCACCGCCTACCGCTGGCTGAGTGACCCCGACGCCGAGCACGGCCTCTCCGTGAGCTCCATCTGCGTCCTCGGCGACTCCGCCGGCGGCCAGCTCGCGGCCATCCTCGCCACCGAGCGCGCCCAGAGCGAGGACACCTCCCTCGCGCCGACGTCCAGCCAGGTGCTCCTCTACCCCATCACGGATGTCACCGAGGAGCACCTTGACACCTCGGCCTCCTACCAGCGGGTTACCGAGGGCTTCCCGCTCGTCGCGGACACGATGCGCTGGTTCATCGACACCTATGTGCCCGAGGGCCAGGACCGCAGCGTCCCGGACCTCAGCCCGGCGCGCCATCCCCTCCCGGAGGGGCTGCCCCCGGCCTACGTGCTCACCGTCGACAATGACCCCCTCGCCGACGAGGGCGGGGCCTACGCTCTCGCCCTCGCCCGGGCGGGCGTCGACGTGACCTACCGTCACCTCTCCGGCTATCACCACGGGTTGTTCACCTCGGCGGGGATCATCCGCCAGGGGGAGCGTTCCCTCCACGACGTCGCCGAGTTCATCAGGAGGACCTCATGCTGAAGCGATCGCTAGAAATCTCCATGGCCTTCATCGGGGTGCTCGTCGGGGCGAGTTTCGCCTCGGGGCGCGAGGCCCTCCAATACTTCGTGGCCTTCGGGAACTGGGGGATCCTCGGCGCCATCCTCACCTCGCTCGCGATGATGGGGGCCGGCATCACGATCCTCCAGCTCGGCAGCTACCACCGCGCCAAGGATCACACGAGCGTCTTCGAGGCCATCTCCGGGCCGATCACGTCGAAAATTATGGATATCGGCACGATGCTCACACTCTTCTGCATCGGCTTCGCCATGTTCGCGGGCGCCGGGGCCAATCTCAAGCAGCAGTTCGGCTGGCCGGAGTTCGTGGGCGCGGTGATCATGCTCGTGCTCGTGCTGCTCACGGGCCTGCTCAACGTGGACCGCGTGACGATCATCATTGGCGCGATCACCCCCTTCATCATCGTGCTCATCACCCTCGGCACGCTGTGGACCATCTTCCACGCGCACCCGGACTTCAGCACCCTCAACGAGCAGGCGCAGGCCATCCCCACCACCCTGCCCAACTGGTGGGTCTCCGCGATCAACAGCGTGGGACTGCAGGTCATCGTGGTGGTATCCATGGCGATCGTCATCGGCGGGAACTTCCTCGACTCCCGCGAGGTGGGCGTCGGCGGCATCGTCGGCGGCTTCATCTTCCTCTTCCTCCTCGCGGTGCTCGTGGGCTCGATGTACCTCTCCGTCGACACCGTCATGGAGACCGAAATGCCCACCCTCGCGATGATCACGAAGATCCACCCCGCGCTCGGCGTCATCATGTCCTTCGCGATCTACGGCATGATCTACAACACCGCGATCGGCATGTTCTACGCCCTCGCCAAGCGCCTCACCCGCGGGCGTCGGGAGCGCTTCTACCCCGTGTACGTCATCACGGTCCTCATCGGCTTCGTCCTCAGCTTCATCGGATTCAGCGAGCTCATCGGGTGGGTCTACCCCTTCCTCGGCTACATCGGCATCCTCATCATGATCATCATCGGCTGGGCCTGGGTGAAGAACCGCTCCTCCCTGGAAACCGAGACGGAGCTGCGCCGCCGCGCCCGCACCCTCCTGGCCAAGCGCTTCGAGGACAAGCAGCAGCTCACCCCCGAGGAGCGCGCCGAGCTGCGCTCCATCGCCCGCCACTCCAACATCCCCGAATCGGACTTCATCCGCGAGATCCTCACCGAGGTGGACACCGATGAGGACCCGCTTCCCACCGAGAAAAGGACAACACCGTGAACGCCCCCATCACCATTCGCGGCGCGGTTCTCGAACGCGCCGGACTCCCCCGCCCCTACGCCTCCTCCCGGCCGATCTCCATCAGCGAAGTTCAACTCGACCCGCCGGGCCCCGGCGAAGTCCTGGTGAAGACCTCCGCCGCCGGGCTCTGCCACTCCGACCTCTCCGTCGTCAACAACAACCGGCCCCGCCCCCTGCCCATGCTGCTCGGCCACGAATCCGCCGGCACCATCGTGCAGCTCGGCCCCGGCGTGGAGGACTTCCGCATCGGCCAGCACGTCGTCATGACGTTCCTCCCCCGCTGCGGCGAGTGCGAGGGCTGCCGCACCAACGGCATCATCCCCTGCGAGGTGGGCAGCGCCTCCAACAACGAGGGCACCCTCATGGGCGGCACCCGCCGCCTCAGCCGCAACGGCGAGATCATCCAGCACCACCTCGGGGTCTCCGGCTTCGCCGACCACGCCGTCGTCTCCACCCGCTCCATCGTCCCCATTGGCGACGACGTCCCCTGGTCCATCGCGGCGATCTTCGGCTGCGCCATCCTCACTGGGGGCGGGGCGGTCCTCAACGAGATCAAGCCCGAACCCCTGGACTCCCTGGCCGTCGTGGGCCTGGGCGGGGTCGGCATGGCCGCCATCATCACGGCGAAGGCCCTGGGCGTGCGGGAGATCGTCGGGATCGACATGCAAGAGTCCAAGTGCGAGATGGCGCTCGAGCTGGGAGCGACCGCCGTCGCCACCCCGGCCGAGGCCGAGGCCTCCCGGACGCGCTTCAGCGCAGTGGTCGAGGCCGCCGGGCACCCGAAGGCCCTGGAGACGGCCTTCACCATCACCAAGCCCGGGGGCATCACCGTGACGGTGGGGCTGCCCGCTCCGAACTCGGTCATCCAGATCGACCCGCTGGCCATCACCTCCCAGGCGCGGCGCCTCCACGGCAGCTACCTGGGCTCCGCGGTGCCGAGCGTCGACATCCCCACCTACGAGAAACTCTGGCGGGCAGGCACCCTCAACGCCGAGGGGCTTGTGTCCTCCCACATCAAGCTCGACGACATCAACGAAGCCATGGACAACCTGGCAGATGGCCTCGCGCTTCGGCAGATCATCGACTTCGAGGACTAACCCATGCACCACACCGAAGAACTCGGCATCGGCCGGCCCTCCCCGCACTGGCGGCTGGGTCCCTTCGACGTGCGGCTGCCCTTCCTCCACTATCGCCTCGAACTCCCCGACTTCGCCCAGGGGCTCTTCATGTGCGTGGTGGACCTCGGCGCCATCCCGCTCATGACCGAGGCCCTCGGCATGCCCTTCGAGGTGGCGCTGGCCGTCGTCACCCTCAATGGTCTGCTCTATCTCACGCACCACCTCCTCGGCGATCCCGTCGTCCCCGGCTGGATCACCCCCGCGATCCCCCTGCTCATCACCTATGTCAACTCCTTCCCCGAAGGGGAACAGCGGATCTGGGCGCTCATCAGCTTCCAGCTCATGCTGGGCATCTTCTCCGTGGTGCTCGGGGTGACGGGGCTGGCCTCCCAGGTGGTGAGAATCGTGCCCGCGGCGCTGCGCTCCGGCATCGTGCTGGGCGCGGGGCTGGCGGCCATCATCTCCGTCTTCCAGCCGGGCGGGCGCTTCCACTCCTTCCCCGTCACCATCACGGTGGCGGTGCTCATCGCCTTCTTCCTCATGTACTCCACCTACTTCACGCACCTGCGGCAGAAGGCAGTGGGCTGGCGATTCATCGCCTCCCTGGGGATCATCCCGTCGATCCTCGCGGCGGTGATCATCGCGCCGCTCGCGGGCGAGGCCCCGTGGCCCTCCATCGAGTGGGGATTCTCCCACCCCGACTTCGGCACCCTCTGGCGTGAGTACACCGTCTTCGGCGTGGGCTTCCCGCCCGCCATGATGTTCATCACCGCCATCCCGACGGTGCTGGCCACCTACATCGTCGTGTTCGGCGACGTCCTCCAGGCGAAGGCCGTCCTCCGCGAGGCCGACCACGTCCGGCGCGACGAAGAAGTGGTCTACAGCCCCAACAGGGCGCACCTCCTCTTCGGGGGACGCAACATGATCATGAGCATCATCGGCCCCGACGTCGCCATGTGCGGCCCGCTCTGGGCGGCCATGCACGTCGTCATCGTCGAGCGCTACAAGCAGGGCAAACGGGCGATGACGACGGTCTTCGGCGGGGCGGGATCCTTCCGCTGGGGCACCAACTGCGGGCTGCTGCTCCTGCCCATCGTCACATTCGTGGAGCCCATCCTCGCCGTGGGGTTGGCGCTCACCCTCATCATCCAGGGGTTCGTCAGCGTCCGCGTCGGGATCATGGAGGCGAAGAACCAGAAGGACCTCGGGATTGCCGGGGTGACCGCCGGTGTGCTCGCCATCCAGGGGGCCGGGTGGGGCTTCGCCGCCGGCATCCTCCTCCTGCTCATCATCTACGGAACCGGCATGTTCCGCGAGGTGCGCGACGGCACCCTGCGCCCCTTCGACGAGGTCAACACCACCGACACCTTCGCCGACTCCACCGAGGAGTTCAGCAAGCTCGCGGAGCTCAACCTCGAGTCGGAGGCGCACGGGGAGCCCGGCGCTGCCGAAGAGACCGGCGCCCCCAGGGACCCCGATTCCCCCGCTACTCCCCCGACAGCCAGCCGTTGACGAGGCGGCTCAGCCTGTCCGGGGAGAGCTTCCGCCCCGCGTAGAAGGCCTTATCGCGGGCGGACACCCCGTAGTGGATCTTCCCGCGCTGCCAGCGCGTCCGCGGGTTCGCCGCCGCCCACACGACGTCGGCCACCCGCTCCGGGGTGATCTGCGCCCCCATCCGGGCGACGGAGCTGGCCTCGCACTCGGCCATGGCGGTCTGCGTCCACAGCGGCCACACGTCCACCACGCGGATGCCCTTAGAACGCCACTCGAGGTTGAGCGCCTCGGTGAGGGAACCGATATACGCTTTCGTGGCCCCGTAGACGGAAATCTCCGGCTGGCCATAGATCGCGCTCGCGGACCCCAGGTTAATGACCTGCGGGTCCTTTCCCTTGCGCAGATAGGGATACGCCAGCTTGGCGCCGAGCGTCGGCCCCGCCGCGTTCACCTGGATCTGGCCGAGGATATCCGGGACGCTCATCTCCGCCAGCTCCTGGGCGACGATCACGCCCGCATTATTCACCAGCACATCGAGCGACCCTCCCGTGTGCGCCGTGAACTCCTCCAACGCTCGGGACCAACTCTCCGGGCTCTGGACGTCGAGAACCCCCGAGACGAGGCGCGGGTGACGCACCCCGGGAAGACCGCGGCGGCTATATGCGCCGACGAGCCACCCCCTCGCGAGGAATCGGTCCACCGTGGCGCGGCCAATTCCCGCCGAGCCTCCAGTGATGAAAACAGAACGCATCGTGCACCCTCCGTGGTGTGGGACTTAGAGCAGCTCGACGAGGAAGGGGAGCTCGCTCGGATCGTAGAAAGCCATGAAGTTATCGAGGGCATCGCCGACGGTGAGCATCGCGTCCTCCTGGCCCAAGTCAGACTCATCGATGACCTCGATGGCCTTGGCCGTTGCCTCCTCCGACTCCTCGATGTCCACGTGCAGCGCCGCCACCTGATCGCGCTCAATCCGCGCGGGGCTCAGCCGCACCACCGACTCCCCCATGCCAGGGTCCAGGGTGATCGCAGCATCATCGACATCCACGGAGACCACCACCCGCCGGTGCGGGAAGGCCTCCTCATCGCCGATGGCCAGCAGCCGAATGGACGCCTCTGCCGCATCCTGGAAGGCCGCGTGGGCGATCTCTTCCTCATCCCCCTCGGTGTAGAAGTCCCTCAGCGCCGGGGTCAGGGCGAAGCCATAGCCGGAGCGGGCGTGGAACACGCCGTTCTCGTTGAGGTCCTCCAGCATCCCGAAGGTGGCCGGCAGATAGACGCGCATCCTAGAATTCCCCCTCGATATCGAAGATGTTCGTGATTTCCACCACGGCGCGGTCAAACTGCTGGTAGAAGACGCCCACGAGGCCCGCCTCCACCGCCGCGCGGACGTTGAGGATCGAGTCATCCACGAGCACGCAGTCATCGAGCGGCAGGTCCAGGGCATCCGCGGAGGCCTGGAACGCGGCGACGTCCGGCTTCTCCGCACCGATCTCCCCGCTGAGCAACACCGCGTCGACAATCCCCCGGTACTCCCACTCGCGGATTGGCTCCGCCGCAGGTCCGCCGGGGTCATTGGACAGGATGGCGGTCCCCACGCCGTTCTTCTTGGCAGCCGCGAAGAGGTCCCGCCACCGGCGCTGATCCTCATCCGTCCCGTCTAACACACCGACATAGTCGACGATTAGTCCTCGCACTACTGATCTATCCCTTTCTCCATTACCCACACTGCATGGGGCGTCCCCGCTCCTACCGGAAACGTGACACAATGATACCCAGCCCACGCCTCATCTGCCCTGCCACCGCAGGGAGTGTCATCATGCTCGTGCCCATGCCGGGTTTCAGCTACATCAAAACGTTGGCCCCGCCTCCGCCGCCGGGCCCGGAGCGCGACCCCACACCGCCCTCCGCCATCCCTCTCGGCGAGGTCGACGACGCCCTCCACGCCGAAATACGACTGCGCATGCGCATCATTCTCGACGTTCTGTTCCGCGTCCGCCCGCTGCACCACCTCGACCGGGCGGGGCTCAGCCCGCTCTGCGCCAAGCTGCTGCGGCATCACATCCTCCAGCGCCCCCTACCGCCCGGGCCGGTCCGGCTCAACCGGACCTATGTCCGGCACGCCGTGGACGGCCCCGACCTCGAGGTCTATGGCTCCTGCACCTCGGCAGACCGCAGCTACGCTTTCCTCGCGAGCTTTGGGCTGCCGGCGGAGCTTTCGGGCGAGGTCACCCCGGCCGCACAGGATCCCGCCTTCTGGCAGGTGCGCACGGTGAGAGTGCTCTAGCGGCAGCGGCGCGGGGCCCGGGGAGCTGGGGCTGGGGCCCCGCCCGCGGGGACCTGGCCTAGGAGGCCGGCGCGTCCTGCTTCTGGGCGAACTGCTTGCGCAGCAGGAAGAGCTGGCGGACGGTCTCCTCCTTGATGCCCTCCTTCATGCCGTTGAACATGTCTCCGCCTTCCTTCTGGTACTCGACCAGGGGGTCGCGCTGGGCCATCGCTCGCAGGCCGATCCCCTCTTTGAGGTAGTCCATCTCATAGAGGTGCTCGCGCCACTTCGCGTCGATGATGGGGAGGATGATGCGGCGCTCGATGTCACGCATCTGGTTCTCCCCGCCGAGCTCAGCGACGTTCTTCTCCAGCTCCGCGTACTGCGCGTGCGCATCATCGAGGAGGGCGGCGCGGAGGTTCTCTGCGCTGAGCTCGCCCGGCGCGCCGTACTCGCTGCCGTCGATGAGCTCCTGCGGGCTGAAGCTCGGCCCATAGAGGGTCTCGAGCGCGTGCCACAGAGACTCGAGGTCCCAGTCCTCCACGTAGCCGTCGGCGGTGGCGCCCGCGACATAAGCGGAGATGGTCTCGTCGATCATGTCCTGGATGTTCTCGCCGATGTCCTCCGACTCGAGGATCTGGCGGCGCTCCCGGTAGATGACCTTGCGCTGCTCGTTGAGCACCTCGTCGTACTTGAGGACGTTCTTGCGCATCTCGAAGTTCTGGTTCTCCACCTGGGTTTGGGCGCCCTTGATGGAGTTGGTCACCATCTTCGCCTCGATCGGGACGTCGTCCGGGACGTTGAGGCGGTTCATCATGTTCTCCATGGACTGCCCCATGAAACGCACCATGAGGTCGTCGCGCATGGAGAGGTAGAAGCGGGTGGAGCCCGGGTCGCCCTGGCGGCCGCAGCGGCCGCGCAGCTGGTTATCGATACGGCGAGACTCGTGGCGCTCCGTGCCGAGCACGTAGAGGCCACCGGCCTCGCGCACCTTCTCCGCGAGCTTCTGGGAGCGCTCCTTCACCTTCGGCAGCTCCTCATCCCAGGCCTTCTGGTAGGCCTCCTCATCCTCCACCGGGTCCAGCCCGCGCTCGCGGAGGTGGATGTCCAGGAGGATGTCGGGGTTGCCGCCGAGCACAATATCCGTACCACGACCAGCCATGTTGGTGGCCACCGTCACGTTCCCCGGCAGGCCGGCCTGCGCGACGATCTCCGCCTCCTTCTCATGCTGCTTCGCGTTGAGCACGTTGTGCTTGATGCCCTTGCGCTGCAGCAGCATCGAGAGGTACTCCGACCTCTCCACAGAGGTGGTACCGACGAGCACCGGCTGCCCCTTCGCACTGCGCTCCGCAATGTCCTCCGCGACGGCGGCGAACTTGGCCTCCTGCGTCTTGTACACGCGGTCCGCGAGGTCCTCGCGGGCGTTCGGGCGGTTCGTCGGAATGGTCACGACGTCGAGCTTGTAAATCTGGTGCAGCTCGGCGGCCTCGGTCTCCGCGGTACCCGTCATGCCGGCGAGCTTGTCGTAGAGGCGGAAGTAGTTCTGCAGGGTGATGGTGGCGAGCGTCTGGTTCTCGTTCTTGATCTCCACCCCTTCCTTCGCCTCGATGGCCTGGTGCATGCCCTCGTTGTAGCGGCGCCCGGAGAGGACGCGGCCGGTGAAGGCGTCGACAATGAGCACCTCGCCGCCGCGGACGATGTAATCCTTGTCCCGGGTGAAGAGCTCCTTGGCCTTGATCGCGTTGTTGAGGTAGCTCACCAGCTGCGAGTGCTCGGGGGCGTAGAGGTTATCGATGCCCAGCTGGTCCTCCACGTACGCCACGCCGTCCTCAAGGATGCCGACGGTGCGCTTGCGGTGATCGACCTCGTAGTGGACCCCTTCCTTCATGCGCGGGGCCAGCTGCGCGAAGACGGTGTAGAACTGCGAGGAGCCGTCGACGGGGCCCGAGATGATGAGCGGGGTACGGGCCTCATCGATGAGGATGGAGTCCACCTCATCGACGATGGCATAGTGGTGGCCACGCTGGACGAGGTCCCCCAGGTCACGCGCCATGTTGTCACGCAGGTAATCGAAGCCGAACTCGTTGTTCGTGCCGTAGGTAATGTCCGCGTTGTAGGATTCGCGCCGCTGCTCGGGGCGCATCTCGGAGAGGATGACGCCCACCTTAAGGCCGAGGAAGCGGTGGACACGGCCCATCCACTCGGCGTCACGCTTGGCCAGGTAATCGTTGACCGTGACGACGTGAACGCCCTTACCTTCGAGGGCATTGAGATAGGCGGGGAGGACACAGGTCAGGGTCTTGCCCTCACCGGTGCGCATCTCCGCGACGTTCCCGAAGTGCAGCGCGACACCACCCATAATCTGGACCGGGTAGTGCTTCTGCCCGAGCACGCGCCAAGAGGCCTCCCGCGCGGTGGCGAAGGCCTCGAGGAGAATGTCGTCGAGGGTCTCCCCCTCCTCGACGCGACGACGGAATTCCTCGGTCTTGGCCTTGAGTTCTTCATCGCTCAGAGCCGCGTACTCGTCTTCCAGCGCGATGACGTCGTCGGCGATCTTACGGAGGCGCTTGAGCACCCGGCCCTCGCCGGCCCTCAGCAACTTCGACAGTCCAAACACGTGTGTTGGTCCTTAACTTGATGTGCGTCTGTTCTTGTAGGTCGTGGCACATTGTACGCACCTTCCCCCGCGGGATGCGCACAAGCGTCGAGGCCGCCACCACAGATTCTGCGATGGCGGCCTCCTGGGGATCGGTTTTAGCTTTCCTCAGCCAGGGAGATCAACCCGTAGTCATAGGCGTGACGGCGGTAGACCACCGACGGGCGACCCGTGTCCTCATCAACGAAGAGGAAGAAGTCGTGCCCCACCAGCTCCATCTCGGAGAGAGCATCATCGACGCTCATCGGGGTGGCCGGGTGCTCCTTGGTACGAACAACCTGGCCGGGGGTGGCGTCTTCCACGGAGCCCTCGTAGGGGTCCACGTCATACTTGCCGACGTTCTGCTGGGCCTCCTTCGCCTCATTCACCAGGGAAGCCGCGGCCTCACCGGTGCTCAGCGGGGCGCGGTGCCCAGAACGGGCGATCGACCGACGTGCCTTCACCTTGCGCAGCGAACGCTCCATCTTGGCCAGCGCCGTCTCCAGCGCCGCATAGAAGCTGTCTTCCTTGGCCTCCGCCCGGGCGAGGTGGCCCTTGCCGGTTGCGGTGATCTGAATGCGGTCGCACTGAGCCTCCCGGCGGGGGTTGGGCTCGTGCTGCAGCTCCACGTGGAAGAACGTGAGGGTGGGGTCCAGGCGCTCGATCTTCGCGAGCTTGGTCTTCACCCGATCTGCGAAGTGCTCCGGGACCTCCACATTGCGTCCGGTGATGGACACCTGGGTCTCCGGGCTCAGGACATCAGTGTTCTCAGCAGGTGTAGTCATCTGCTTACTACCTCCGTGTCAGACGGAATCACGATTCACCCTCACTCTACCCTCGCCGTTCACGTGCCGGCCATCATGCAGAAGCGAGCGTCAGCGCCGCTCTCACCTTCACACCCGCGCTGACCAGGGCTTCTACAGAAGCGGCCAGAGTGGCACCCGTTGTTACCACATCGTCAACAAGGAGAACCTCAGGAGAAATGCACGAAACGCAGGGGTAAAGCGCGATACCCCCGCTCAGATTCCTTCGCCTTTCGCTGGCGCTCAAGCCCACAGAATCGCGCACCCCCAAATGGTGCAGGGCCTGGACCGTCGGATAGCCGCTGTGCCGGCAGACGGCGGTGACGTGATCGCCGCCCCGCAGCCGGGCGTGGCGCGGACTCGTCGGCGCCGGAACAAGGACGATGTCCTCCGGGATCTCACCCCGTGCAGCGAGGGTGAGCACCGCAGCGCGCACGACGGCCCCGATGGCCGGCCGGATCGCCCGGTGGCCCCGCTCTTTCATCTCGAGGACCACCTCCCGGTGCGGCCCACTCCACGGCCCCAGGGCAAACACCGGCACGTGGGTGAGCACCCGGGGCTCCACCCTGCGCGGCGGCGAGGCCAGCACCCGCCGGCACTCCGCGCACAGGATCTCCCCCGGCGCGTGGCAGCCCGCGCAGCGTCGCGGCACCAGCAGCTCCATCCCTTCCTCCCCCTCCCCGTGGTGAGCGACAGGTCGCGTCCTTAATTCGCGACGACGAGCGCCGAGCGCACCCCCTGCAAGCCCGGGACCTCCCGCCAGAAGGAGCCCCGGTTTCCGCCGAGGGGCAGCTGGCGCGTCGAGTGCGCATCCGTGACGTAGAGCATGGACGGGGATGCCGCGACCGAGACGACCGGCGCGGTGAGGTTCCCCGCCGGGAGCGAGGTCACGGCGGAGCCATCCTGCTCAACTCTCCAGACGGGAGTATCGGGGGTGGAGGTTCCCACGATGAGGGAGCCGTCGAGCTGCCAATCGACGGAGAGGACGGAATCGCCCAGCTGGGGGGCCACTTCGACGACGTTGGTGAGGCGGCGCTCGGAGGCATTGGGCCGCTGGATGACCGCGGTGTAGAGGCGGCCGGCGATGACGAAGGCCGCCCGGGTGCCGTCGTGGGAGAGGCGAAGGACTGAGATGTCGCCGTCAATGTCGTGGAGCTCCGAGATGTTGACGTTGGACTCGGAGAGCTCGCCTGAGGCGGCGGAACGCACGACGCGGAGCACGCGCCGGCCGTCGGCGACGACCCAGACGACGGCCGGGTCGTACTCGAAGGTGGGGGTGGTGAGGGTCTCCGCAAGAACGGAGCGATCCATGTGCTGGCTGAGCTCGCCCACCCAGAGGCGGTTGCGCTCCCCCTCCTGGCGCACGATCGCCCCGGTGCCGTCGGAGCTCATCGCCGCGGAGCGGATATCGCCGACGTTCGCGAGGACGTTGTTCTTCGTGTCGAGGCCGCCGTTGCTCACCTGGTAGAGGTTGCGGTCAGTGAGCGCGTAGATGGCCGGCGCCGAGCCCACATAGGACTGCGGGTTGAACTCCGCGAAGTCATCCGTGGTGTACTCGCGGGAGAAGTCGAGGAGCGGTTGGCCATCCGCCTCGATGGCATAGGGGCCCTGGACGCGGGCCGTGGAGAGCGTCCACACGAGGGAGGCTGCGAGGAGAAGGCGCTGGTCAGGACCGAGGTTCGCGAGGCCGCTGAAGTGGTAGACGCCATCCTCCGCGCCGGTGAACTCGGCTTCGGCGGGGAGCGTCGTGGAGACGGCGGGGCGAATCAACTTGCTGGGCCCCTGCGCCCACAGCGAGAGAAGCGTGGTGTTCAGCGTGTCATTGTTGGCGAAGACCCAGCGGCGATCGCCGACGAGCACCCGGTTCGTGGGGTCGAAGAAGTAGAGGTCATGCGGCTGGTATTGGTTCCGCAGCTCGGTGCGCTCCATGACGATGCCATCGGGCAGGGAGTCGATGCGCCACTCCCCGTCGACCTGGCGCAGCTCCACATCGGCCTCGTAGAGGAAGCTCTCCGGGCGGTAGCTACCGTCGGAGGAGAGCCTGCCGATAACCTCGCCGCGGATCTGGTAGGCGTGGGTGCC
Organism: Corynebacterium uropygiale; assembly: GCF_021568315.1. Taxonomy (GTDB): domain Bacteria; phylum Actinomycetota; class Actinomycetes; order Mycobacteriales; family Mycobacteriaceae; genus Corynebacterium; species Corynebacterium uropygiale. The sequence goes on along the minus strand of NZ_JAKGSI010000001.1, from coordinate 527,551 downwards.
GCTGGCGGCATCCGGGCGGGTTGTGAGGTCGATGCGGTTGACGATGAGGGTGGACTCCCGCGGGTTCCAGCGGTGCGCGGCATCCGGGGTGAGGAAGTTCCGCGCCGACAGATAGTCCGAGGTGGGGTTGGCGGCCGCGACGTAGAAGTCCCGGACGAGCAGGTCGGGCTCACGCCCGGCAATGGGGGTCATCGCGGCGGCCTCATGCTGGGAGGACTCGAACTTCCGCAGCGCCTGGGGCTCGGAGTTGCCGGGCAGGGAGTTGCATCCCGTAAGCGCGAGGGCGGTGCAGAGCAGCAGCGCGGGGAGGGTGCGTCGGGTATCCATGCGTTAGTCCTCCTCGGGGGTCTCCGGCGGGTCGAGGGGCTCCGGGGCTTCCAAGGGCAAGGGAGCCGGGGTGATGCTGCCGCCCGGGGTGCGCGGGATGACGAGGCGGAAGGTCGAGCCCACGCCGTAGGTGCCTGCCGCGTCGAGCGTCCCGCCGTGGAGCTGGGCGTCCTCGCGGGCGATCGCCAGCCCCAGCCCGGTGCCGCCCGAGTGGCGGACGCGGGAGGCATCGGCGCGCCAGAAGCGGTTGAAGACGAGCTCCTCCTGCCCCGGCTTGAGCCCCACACCGTGATCGGTGACGGTGATGCCGACGGCGCTCTCGGTGGCGCGCAGGGTGACCTCGATGGGCCGCGACTCGCAGTGGTCGATAGCATTGGCGATGAGGTTGCGCAGGATGCGCTCGAGGCGTCGGGAGTCCGCAGACACCATGACCGGGTCCTGGGGCAGATCAAAGTGGACCTCGACGCCCAGCTTCTCCGAGAGATGCTCCACCTGGGCCCATGCCGCGTGGACGCAGCTGCGAACGTCGAGTTGGCTTTCGGAGAGATCGGCCACGCCGGCATCGTGGCGGGAGATTTCCAGCAGGTCGCTGAGCAGGGCCTCGAAGCGGTCGAGCTCCCGCATGAGCAGCTGGGAGGAGCGCTGCGCCGCGGCGGACATGTTCTCCGTCTCCTGGTTGATCATCTCCGCGGCCATGCGCACCGTGGTGAGCGGGGTGCGCAGCTCGTGGGAGACGTCCGAGGTGAACTGCCGTTGCAGGTCGCCATACTCCTCGAGCTGCTGGATCTTCGTGGACAGCGACTCCGCCATGGTGTTGAAGCTCAAGGCCAGGCGCGCCATCTCGTCCTCGCCGTTGACTGCCATTCTTTCGCGGAGGTGGCCGTCGGCGAGGCGCTGGGCGATGCGGCTTGCGGAGCGCACGGGCGCGGTGACCTGGTTCGCCATGAGCCAGGTGATGCCGACGAGGAGCACGACCACCACCATGCCCGTCGCGGAGAGGAGCCCGCGCATCATCGCGAGGGTGGACTCCTCCTGCTCAAGGGAGAGCACGAGGTACACCTGCAGGTCAGGAATGTCCGAGGAGGTCGGGGTGCCGATGATGAGCGCCTTGTACGTCGAGCCATCCGGGCGGTCGATCGTGGCGAATTGGTAGGAGACCTGCCCCTCGGCGACGAAGTGTTGGAGGTGCTCGGGGATGCGATAGCCCTCCGGCGAGGTCACCGCCCCGCCATTGGCGTTGGGGACGACGAGCACCGGCTCGTAGACCGCCGCGACGTCGGAACCCGAGCCGCTACGGGAGGTGAGCGTGGCGCGCGCAGAGTTGAGGCGCACCGTCAGCGAGCTGGAGGATGCGGTGGCGTCGATTTGCTGCTCGACGGTGGCCCGGGCGCGATCAATCTCCGAGTTCGCGATGTCCATCTTCGCGTCGACGAGGCTCTGCGCGATCATGCTCACCAGACCCACGCCGATGAGGATCATGACCACCGCGGAGACGGCAAAGATCGTGCCGATCACCCTGAGCTGGAGGGAGGTACGCCAGCCTTCCAGGACTCGATCCCGAGCCTGGAGGAAGGACTCTTTGAGCGCTCTCACGATTACTCGTGTTCGCCCACCACACCGTCGCCGGTCTTATAGCCCACGCCGCGGACGGTGAGGATGACACGGGGGTTCTCGGGATCCTTCTCCACCTTGGAGCGCAGCCGCTGCACGTGGACGTTGACCAGGCGGGTGTCCGTGGAATGCCGGTAGCCCCACACTTTTTCGAGGAGTTCCTCGCGGGTGAAGACCTGCCGGGGGCGGCGGGCCATCTCGAGGAGCAGGTCGAACTCGAGGGGGGTGAGGGAGATTTCTTCCTCCCCGCGCTTCACGGTGTGCTCGGCGATGTCAATGACGAGGTCTCCTACCTCCAGCACCTCGGTGGGCTTGGAGTCATTGTGGCGCAGGCGGGCACGGACGCGGGCGATGAGCTCCTTCGGCTTGAAGGGCTTGGTGATGTAATCATCCGCCCCGGTCTCCAGGCCCAGGACGACGTCGACGGTATCCGTCTTCGCGGTGAGCATGACGATGGGCACGGAGGAGCGCTGGCGGATAGTCCGGCAGATGTCGATGCCGTTCATGCCGGGGAGCATGAGGTCGAGGAGGATGAGGTCGGGCTGTTCTTCCTCGAAGACGCGCACGGCCTCGGCGCCATCCATGACGGCGACCGGCTGGAAGCCCTCGGACTCGAGGACGATGGTCAACATTTCAGAGATGGCCGGATCGTCATCGACGACGAGGATTTTCGCTGCCATGTGTGCCTCACTCTCCATGAACGCCCGCCGCGCGGGTAGTGCTGTGGAAAAAACTGCGGGGGATCTTTTGCAGAATATCCTCCGCGGACGTCGTCACCAACCAGGGACTCCCCCACTCCCTGCGCGCGAGCTCCCGGTAGGCCGCCAGGGTGCGCTCCTGGAGTCCGGCGTCCCGCTCGTAGCGGTCGCGGCTGCGCTGGGAGTCCTCGGACTCGCGGTGGGCGGCACGCCGCGCTGCCTCCTCCGCTGAGGTAGCGAGCAGCACCTGGAGATCCGGGCGGGGAAGCCCCAGACGGAAGAATTCCAGCTGCTCCACCCAGTCCGCCAGCGACTCGTCGCGGGTGCGGGCCACGCTGTAGGCGGCGTTGGAGGCGACATAGCGATCGACGATGAGCAGGCGCTGCGCACTCCCCGCGAAGGTGCGGAGCGTCGGGAGGGCGTCGTGCCGGTCGAGCGCGAAGAGGGTGGCCATGGCATAAGCGGAGTCGGTGAGATCACCCATGCGGCCGTAGAGGGCCTCGCTGGCCAGCTGGGCGGCGGCGGAATCCGCGTAGCGGGGGAAGGCGAGGACCTCCGCGTCCACGCTCTCCCGCAGGGCGGAGACCAGCGTGTTCTTCCCGGCTCCGTCGATGCCCTCCACGGCGATAATCATGCACCCTCTTTTCTCTCGGGGGTTGGTTCGGCGCTCCCAGTGGAGCTCCCGGTGGAGCTCCTTAGCTCCTAGTAGCGGTAGTGCTCCGGCTTGTACGGGCCGGCCACGTCCACACCAATGTATTCCGCCTGCTCCTTGGTGAGCTCCGTGAGGGTGCCGCCGAGGGCCTCAACGTGGATGCGGGCCACCTTCTCATCGAGGATCTTCGGCAGGCGGTAGACCTCGTTGCCGTAGTTGTCCCCGTTCTGGAAGAGCTCGATCTGGGCGATCGTCTGGTCCGCGAAGGAGTTACTCATGACGAAGGAGGGGTGGCCGGTGGCGTTGCCCAGGTTGAGGAGACGCCCTTCGGAGAGGACGATGATGCTCCTGCCATTGGGCAGCGTGAACTCATCGACCTGCGGCTTGATGTTCACGCGGCTGACGTCGTCGCGGTGAAGGAGGGAGGCCATGTCGATCTCATTGTCGAAGTGGCCGATGTTGCCCAGCACGGCGTGGTCCTTCATCTTCAGCATCTGCTCGAAGGTGATGACCCCCAGGTTGCCGGTGGCGGTGACGACGATGTCTGCCTCACCAATGGCCTCGTCCACGGTGACCACCGGGAAGCCCTCCATGAGGGCCTGGAGGGCGTTGATCGGGTCGGCCTCCGTCACCTTCACGCGGGCGCCCTGGCCCTTCATGGCCTCGGCGCAGCCCTTGCCCACATCGCCATAGCCGCAGATGAGGACGTTCTTGCCGCCGAGCAGCATGTCGGTGGCCCGGTTGATGCCGTCGATGAGGCTGTGCCGAGTGCCGTACTTGTTATCGAACTTGGACTTCGTCACCGCGTCGTTGACGTTCATCGCCGGGAAGGGCAGGACGCCCTCCTCCGCGAAGTGGTAGAGGCGGTGCACGCCCGTCGTCGTCTCCTCGGTGACGCCGCGGATGGAGGCGGCCGCGCGGGTCCAGCGCTGGTTGTCCTCCTCCATCACCTCGCGGAGCATGCCGAGGAAGGCGATGTGCTCATCGGAATCGTTGGGCTCAGCCGGGGGCACGGCGCCGGCCTTCTCAAACTCCATGCCGCGGATGACGGCCGTCGTCGCGTCGCCGCCATCGTCGAGGATCATGTTGGGCTCCACGCCCTCGCCCCACGTGAAGACCTGGCGGAGGCACCACCAGTACTCATCGAGGGTCTCCCCCTTCCACGCGAAGACCGGCACGCCCTGCGGATCCTCCGGGGTGCCCTTGCCGACGACGATCGCCGCGGCGGCCTCATCCTGGGTGGAGAAGATGTTGCAGGATGCCCAGCGGACCTCGGCGCCCAGGGCCGTGAGGGTTTCAATGAGCACCGCGGTCTGGACGGTCATATGAATAGAGCCAGCGATGCGCGCGCCCTTGAGCGGCTGCTCCTCGGCATACTCGCGGCGCAGGGCCATGAGGCCGGGCATCTCATGCTCGGCGAGGCGGATCTGGTGGCGCCCAGAGTCGGCGAGGGACAGGTCACGGACCTTGAAGTCAAACGGAGCACTCATTGATGGGATTCCTCCTTGAGCAATAGCGTATGGGTTCCTCAGATGAGTTCCTAGAAGATGAACAGTCACCACTGTAACCCTCACCCCGGACATGACGCCGGGCTTCGGCCTGCCCGGCTCCCCTGCACCAAGCGTGCAGGGAACGGTTCCCTTTTGTGCGACGGGCTGCTAAGTTATCAAACTGTTATCAGATTGTGCCTCGACGAGGGAGCCCAGTGAGCACATCCTCCTTGCTCAGCAATAACCGCCGCGTGGCGGTCTTTATTGCTGCGGGAATCGCGGTGGCCGCACTCGCGGGCCTCAGCGTGTGGAAGCTCGGCACGCCGCACCCTCCCTCCGAGCCCATCCGGCCGGCGACCGCCCAGACATCCGACTCCGCCTCGCCCTCGCCGCGCCCCACTCCCTCGCCCTCCCGTGCCGACGGCAGCCCCAGCGTCACCGCCACCGAACCCACGGAGGGAACGGAGAACTACGCCGGCCTCAGCGCCGATGACCCCTTCCTCGCTCCCCACGCGTGGACCGAGCCGAGCCCCCAGCCGATCACCCCTACTCGGGTGTATCGCCCCACCAACCCCGGCCCGGAGGCCCCGGCCCCGCACCACTCCGCCTCGCCGAGCACCCCCAGCACCCAGCCCGGGGAACCCGCCACTGAGCCCGTCACGCCCGCGACTCCTTCCGCCGAGGACACACCTCACCCCACCGGCCCCGCGGAGCCCAACGGACACCAGCCGAGCGAGACCACGCCCAGCACCCCGCCAGGCCCGCCGCCCTCCTCCGGAGGAACCGGCAGCCTCTCCCATCCCAGCCGCTAGAAAGAGTGTGGAAGAACCCTAAGTATGACGTCTACTGAGCAGCGCCCCCACGAGAACCGCCGGGTTATTCTCTTCATCCTTGGTGGCATCGTGGTCGCGGCGATCGTCGGCCTCAGCGTGTGGCTCCTCACCGGGCCAAGCCCCGCCCCGCCGACCTCCAGCGCTGCCCCGAGCACGATCACCACGACAACCACGCCGAGCCGGGCGTCGGCACCATCGACGCAGGAGACGAGTTCGCCGCAATCGCCGCGCACCCGCCAGACGCACAACCAGGCGCTGCCGAGCGAGGACCCCTATCTCCCGCCCCACGCCTGGCTGCCCAACAGCCACCAGGCCGTGACCCCCACGAGCGTCTATCGTCCGAGCGCCAACCCCCAGCAGCCGGCGCAGAGCGCACCGGGCGCCTCCCCGCAGGAGCCCCAGCCGACGGTGCCGCGGCCCTCGCGGCCTGCAAATCCCGAGCGGCCCACATCCCCCGCCGGCCCCACGGAGCCCTCCACGCCCACTGGGCCCACCGGCCCCACCGATCCGGGGACCTCATCCACGGATCCCAGCACGGATCCGAGTACCGAGCCAACAGAGCCGACGGATCCCAGCACAGAGCCCACCGAGCCGACGGAACCAACAGAGCCCACTGAGCCCACCGACCCAAGCACGCAGCCGGTGGAGCCGAACACCGTCTCCCCGGAGACCACCCCCTCGGGCGCAGAGAGCCCGAGCGCTCCTAGGCCGTCGCGATAAAGAGCTCGCCCCCGCCGCTGGCTCGCACAGCGGGATCCTTCGCGGGGATCCACGCGGCCTCCCCCGGGGCCAGGTCCACGGTCTCCGCGCCGTTGTCCAGACGCACCGTGCCGCCCGTGCACATCGCAATGACGGGGCCGTCCTCATCGATGAGCGTGTCCTGGGCCTCCGGCACGCGGTGAAGAAGGAAGTCCGGCACCGGCACCTGGTAGGTCCAGCGGTGGTGATCCTCGTCGAGCTCCGGGGTGTTCCGCGGGTTCTCGAGGGAGTGGAAGTCCAGCACGCGGACGAGCTCGGGGACGTCCACATACTTGCTGGTCAGGCCGCCGCGGAGGACGTTATCGGAATTGGCCTGAATCTCCACGCCCAGGCCGTGGATGTACGCGTGGAGCTGGCCGGCGGCGAGGTGGATCGCCTCGCCGGGCTGGAGGGTCACATGGTTGAGCAGCAGGGCGCCCAGGATGCCGCTATCGCCGGGGTAGCGCTCGGCGAGGGTCGCGATGTTACGGAGGACCTCGTCGGTCCAGTCGCCGCGCTCGCCCCGGCGCTCCACCGCCTCCATCACCGCGGCGAGGAGCTCCTCGCGCACCCCGGCGGGGATGGTGATCCACGTGGTGAGCAGGGCCCGGAGGCTCTCCTCCTCCGCCGCGTCGGTGGCGTGCTCGGTGTCGATCATCGCGATATAGCGCTCGAGCGCCGGGCACTCGAGGCTGCGAAGCAGGTCGCGGGTAGCGGCTAGCGGGCGGAAGCCGGCCATCGCCGTGAACTCCGTGAGCGCGACGGCCAACTCGGGCTTGTGGTTCGCGTCGCGGTAGTTGCGCTGCGGCGCCGTGAGATCAATCCCGGCCGCGTTCTCCCGCGCGAAGCCCTCCTGGGCCTGCTCCAACGATGGGTGGGCCTGCAGGGAGAGCGGCTCCTCCGCCGCGAGGATCTTCAGCAGGAAGGGCAGGGAGGATCCGAAGCGCTCGGCAACGCGCGAGCCCAGGCAGCCCTCGGGGTCTTCCTCGATGACCTCGAGGAGGGAGCGTCCTGCCACCGTCGACGGACACATCGGGTGCGCCCCGAACCACAGCTCTGCTTCCGGGCGCTCTGTCGGACACGGCCGCCCCTGCAGCCGCGCCATCATGGTGCGCGAGCCCCAGGGGTAACTGCGGATCGTTCCGTCGAGCTGCTGCATGACTAAAGGTCCTCCGTGGTGACGGGGTAAACCGTGGCGGCAAGGCCACGCGTGGACAGGATGAGGGCATCGGAGAAGGGACCAGCCGAGATCCCCGCGGGCTCTTCCTCGCGATAGGACCCCACCCTGGCCTCGGACTCCGTGGGGCTCGCGCCCCATAGCACAACCTTTGAGGGTAACACCGGCGGTTGCTCGTCCACGAACGGGTCAAAGAAAAGATCCCGGGAGGGCTGGCGCTGCAGGATGGCGGCGCACTCCTGGCGCTCGACGGCCGCCGACGCGATCCCCCGCGCCGACCACACCCCCTGCACGAGCGACGCAATCGCCGGGTGGCCACTGTGCACAATGCTGTGGGAAGCGCAGAGATTGCGCAGCTGGCGGGCGCGGTTGGCGTCCTCGTCGCGCTCGGGGCTCAGGCGCGTGAGCTCCTCATCGACGCGCTCGGCGGCCTCGAGGAGCCGGTCCACCACGAACCCATCCCCCGCACTCATGAGCTCCGCGACGGCCACCACCGCGCTGAGCGCCCTGGCCGGGGAGCCCCATCCCGTGGCGCCCGTGGGGACGGGGAGGATCATCGTCTCATCCGGAGCCTCTTCCGTGACGGCGCCCGGGGCATCGACGAGCACCGTGGGCACTCCCCGGCGGGTAGCCTCCCGCACGGCATGCCATCGGTCCTGCTCACGGGCCTCGCCGAGGACGATGAGGACGTCGAGAACCCCGATGTACTCCGGGAGCGTCGGCACCACGACGACGGGGAAGGGCAGCGGGCTGAGCACCTGGACCGCGGCCTGCGCGGCGGCCCGGGCGATCGCGCCCGCCGCCACCACGATGAGGCTGCGCGGAGGCTCCCCCGGAAGCCCGCCGAACAGCCCCGATTCCACGGCCGAGGCGAGGGTCCGCACATAGGCGCCCTCGCAGGCGACGTCATAGAACTCTGCCAGTGGCTCACTCATGAGCCCCCAGGATAGTGTTTTAAGCGCGGATGATTCCGAGGATCTCTTCGCACAGCGCGTCCACCTCGGCGGCGCTGGGGGCCTCAACGTTGAGGCGCAGCAGTGGCTCCGTGTTGGAGGCGCGCACGTTAAACCACGCCGGCGTGCCGCGAAGCTCCACGGTCACGCCGTCCAGCCGATCCACCGACTCCGTCCGATCCGCGAAGGCCTCGACGACCGCCTCGGTGCGCCCCTTCTGGTCCTCCACCGTCGAGTTGATCTCCCCGGAGGCCTGATAGTGCTGGTAGCGGGCCATGAGCTCCGAGAGCGGCCCCTCCTGCTGGGCGAGCGCCGAGAGAACGTGGAGGGCCGCGAGGATGCCGGAGTCCGCGTTGAAGAACTCCGTGAAGTAGTAGTGCGCCGAGTGCTCCCCGCCGAAGACGGCGCCGGACTCCGCCATCGCCGCCTTGATGAAGGAATGCCCCACGCGCGTGCGCAGCGGCTTGCCGCCGTGCTCGCGGATGGTCTCCGGCACGGACTTGGAGGTGATGAGGTTGTGGATGATCGTGGCGCCGGGGTGCTTCTCCAGGTAGCGCTCGGCGATGAGCGCGCAAATCGCCGAGGGGCTCACCGGCTGGCCGAGCTCATCGACGACGAAGCAGCGGTCCGCATCCCCATCGAAGGCGAGGCCAATATCCGCCCCCGTGCGGCGGACGAAGTCCTGCAGGTCCACGAGGTTCTTCGGCTCCAGCGGATTCGCCTCGTGGTTGGGGAAGGTGCCGTCGAGTTCGAAGTAGAGCGGCTTGAGCTCAATCGGCAGCCCCTTGAGCACCGCCGGCACGGTGAGCCCGCCCATGCCGTTGGCGGCGTCGACGGCGACGACGAGCGGGCGCATCCCCGAGAGGTCCACGAGCGAGTGCAGGTGCTCGGCATAGGCCTCGAGCACGTCCTCCTCGCGGCGCTGCCCCGGCTGCCCCTCGTAGGCGGGGATGCCCTCCACGAGCATGGTGGTGATGTCCGCCAGGCCGGTGTCCTGCCCGATAGGGCGAGCGCCGGCGCGGCACATCTTCATGCCGTTGTAGCGTGCCGGGTTGTGGCTCGCGGTGAACATGACCCCCGCGCAGCCGCGCGAGCCGGAGGCGAAGTAGAGCTCGTCGGTGGAGGTGAGGCCGAGGTCGATGATGTCGATGCCCTGGCCCATTGCACCCTCCGCGCAGGCATCGACGAGCTCCGGGGAGCTTTCCCGCATGTCATGGCCGATGGCCAGGGTGCTCTCCCCCTCGGAGCGCAGGAGGGCGGCGAAGGCGGCGCCGATATCCCGGACGAGCTGAGCGTCGAACTTCTCCCCCACCACGCCGCGCACGTCATAGGCCTTGATGACGGAGGCGAGGTCTTCGCGCGTATACATCGACAGGGTCACATCCTTTGGGGTCGGCGTCATAAGCCCCCTTAGATTACCCCGCCGGGTGGATGCGTTCACTCCCCGGACAGCGCGGACGCCCCGGCTACTCGTCCTCCTCCAGGTCCGGGACGACGTAAAGATGCCCTCGACGACGCACCTTCTGCTGCGCCACCCGCTTGAGGCGATGGACCGGGTGGCTCGACGTCTCCGGGTCAGACCAATTCTCCTCCGGGGTCACCAAGCCGCTGCGGGGCCGGCCGCGGCCCGCTTCGCGCACGGCCTCGGCGAGCGCCGTGAGATCGTCATCATCCTCCTCGTCGATGCGATCCACCCGGAGCATCTCCCAGCCCAGCGGCACGGTGATCTTCTCCGCGTGCTCCGCGCAGAGATCCCAGCTGTGGGGATCCGGGGACTCGGCCAGGGGCCCCACTACAGCCGTCGACTCGCTGTAGGCATAGGTCAGCGTCGCGACGGCAGGACGATTACAGCCGGGGCGGCAACAACGGCGAAAGGAACTCACGCCCACCGAGTCTAGACCTGTACTTCAGGTTTTCAAGCCCTCCCCGCCGAGCGGCCCCGCAGAAGCGTGCTGCCGCGCGCCTCGGCCCGAGGCTCCCGCGCGGGCCTTAGAGTAGGGGGCATGCGCACTGCACCGTCTCGGGATCGTCATGGCCGCGGCCTTCGCGGGCCCCTCTTTCCGCACGCCGTGCCGCGCGCCCGCAGCCCGCGCGAGAAGTTCGACGCCCTGGTCCTCGAGGCCTACGCGCCCATCCACCATGCTTTCGCGGAGCAACTCCATGGGCTGGACATTGCGGTGGATACCATCCCCCGGATGCGGCTGAGCGCCGACATGACGGTGCTCCCCGACGAGATCTTTGCCGATGGCCCCGTTCCCCTCGGGCGCGTGATCCCCGCCGGCGTTGACGTGCGCGGCCGGCCAACCCGTGCCCGCATTGTCATCTTCCGACGCCCCATTGAGCAGCGCTCCCGCGATGCGCTCGAGCGGCGGGACCTCCTGGCCACTGTGCTCAGCGCGCTCGTCGCGGTCTATCTCAACGTGGACCCCCGGGATATCGACCCGCGCTTCGAGTACTAAGACTCCCCGGCTGAGCCGCTACTAGCCGATCTGACGCTTGAGGCGGCGACGCTCGCGGTCGGAGAGCCCTCCCCAGATTCCGAAGCGCTCATCGTGTTCGAGGGCGAATTCCAGGCATTCATCCCGGACCGGGCACGCCTTGCAGATGCGCTTGGCTTCCCGGGTGGATCCCCCCTTCTCCGGGAAGAAGGCCTCTGGATCCGTCTGCGCGCAGAGGGCCTGATCCTGCCACTCCTGCTCGACAGCCCCGAAGAGTTCTTCCAGGGTGAGTTCTGCACCCGCGCCCACACGGAGAACGGCGCCGTCAGTCACTTCATCCACGCCTGCATCCTTTCTCCGTTGGTCTTTGTCTGGATCGTGTGGCGGCTGGACCACTCGTCTGCCTCCCTCCATGGGGTCAACGAGGAGATAGCTCGCCTTACACCGTTGTGATTACACACTCCACCCTACATATCGTCAACCTTCGCACCCCGATCCCCTGCGTTTTTCACGCTTTCCCCACGTCACTATCCACACGCGTCACATCTTTAACAGCCCGGGGGTGAAGGTGGGGGTACTACATATAGTGCCCCCTGAAGAAATCGGCACAAGCCGCGTGTCGCTCCCCGCTTTCCCCGCCCCCGGGTGTGCGGCGTCCCGCACCACCCCGCGCCGGCATACGCCCCCGCCTCGGGGGCTCGACGCCCAGCTCAGCGCGTCGAACCCCCCTCCTCTAGGCATCTGAGGAGAAGCGAATCCCCTTGTCCGGGATGACCACGCCCGGCCACACGCGCATGCCGCTGCGCAGCTCACAGCGGGCGCCGATCTGCGCGCCCTCGCCGATGACGCAGTCGCTGATGCGGGCGTTCGCGCCGATCGTCGCCCCCGACGCGATGATGGAGTTCTGCACGCGGGCGCCCGGCTCGATGGTGACCCCATCGAAGATGACCGAGCCATCGATGCGGCAGCCGGCGGCGATCTCCGAGCCGCGGCCGACGACCGTGCCGCCGAAGAGGAACACGCCCTCGCGGACGCCGGCGGTCTCGTCCACCAGGGACTCCCCCGTCCGGCCCTCCAGCAGCGGCGAGTAGGCAATCCCGCGGACCAGGTCCGAGGAGCCGTGGATGAAGTCATCCGGGCGGCCCATGTCCCGCCAATAGGAGGTGTCCGCGTGGCCGATGACCCGGTAGCCCTCCTCGAGGAGCTTGGGGAAGACCTCGCGCTCCACCGAGACCGCGCGGCCCGCGGGGATCGTCTTCGCGATGAGCTCGCGGCGGAAGACGTAGCAGCCGGCGTTGATCTGGTCCGTCGGCGGATCCTCCGTCTTCTCGAGGAAGTTCATCACCTTGCCCTCGGAGTCCGTGGGCACGCAACCATAGGCCCGCGGGTCCGAGACGTGGACGAGGTGCATGGTGACGTCGGCGTCCTTGGCGGTGTGGGTCTCAATGAGCGCGGAGAGATCCGTGCCCGCCAGCACATCCCCGTTGAACACCATCACCGTGTCATGGCGCAGGCGGTCATAAACATTGCGGATGCCGCCACCCGTGCCCAGCGCCTGCTCCTCCACGACATACTCGATGTCCAGGCCAAACTCCGAGCCATCGCCGAAGTACTCCTCAAAGACCTCCGCCTTGTAGGAGGTCGAGAGCACGACGTGCTCAATGCCCGCAGCCTTGATCCGCGCGAGAAGGTGCTGCAGGAACGGGTAGCCGGCCGTCGGCAACATCGGCTTCGGCGTGTTCACCGTGAGCGGGCGCAGCCGCGTGCCACGGCCGCCGACGAGGATGACGGCATCAGTTTCAGCGAGAGTTGCCATTGTCTTGATCCCTCCGTGTGCTTAGTGAGAGTCCTCGGACGAGTGTCGATGGAGGGCGGCCCGCACGGCCAACCTTCCCCGCAGCCACAGCCCCACCCGGAGGGCGAGCCGCAGCGGAGCCTGCCACCAGTGCGGGTGGCGATCCGCCTGATAGCGGTACGCGCTCTCGTGGTGCGCCTTCAGCGTCAGCGCCGGGCGAGAACCCGCCGCGTGCCCCTTCGTGTGAGTGATCTCGGCGGTGGGACAAAAGATCGACGCCCACCCAGCGCGCTTCAGCCGGTCCCCGAGGTCCACATCCTCCATGTACATGAAGTAGCGCTCATCGAAGCCGCCCACGTCGCGCAGCGACTCCCGCCGCAGCAGCAGGCAGGAGCCCGAGAGCCATCCCGCTTCCCGCTCCACATCCATGCGGACATCATCACGGTAGGCGCGCGACCACGGATTCGACGGCCACACCGCCCCCAGCAGCGCATGTCCGATCCCGGTTCCCAGCGTGGGAAGCGCCCGGGCGGAGGGGTAGGCACTGCCATCGGCCTCGCGGATGCGCGGTCCCACGGCCCCGGCGTGCGGGTGCCGGCGCGCACACGCCAGCAGCTCATCGATGCTGCCGGGGTCGAAGGCCGCGTCCGGGTTAGCGATGAGCACGAACTCCGAGTCGATGCCGCGCCGGTCCAGATCGCGGACGGCCGCGTTGATCGCTGCGCCATACCCGATGTTGCCGCCCGTACGCAGCAGCTCGACGCCCTCGCCCACCGCGGCTTCCGGCGCGCCATCCGTCGACCCGTTATCGGCCATGATGACGAGCGTGGGCGCCGAGGTGGCGTCGGGAAGAGAATCGAGGAAGCTGCGCAGATAGGGTCCCGGCGAATACGTCACCGTGATGACCGGCAGCAAGGTCGACGAAGTACTCACAGTCCCAGCATCCTACCGGCGGGGACCACGCGTCCCGGGTTCCGCCACTCGGGAAAGCAACAGTAGTATTCTCTTCTGCAGAATTCCCCATTCCTTAACCGACGACGTGAGAGATTTCCGCTAGTGAACGAGCCGCACCGCCCAGTCCGGGACATCCAGGCTGCCCCCTCGACGACGCCCTCCCTCGCCCAGGCGGGATCGAAGCCCCTCAAGGTGACGCTGGCGGTCCTCGCCGTCTGCGTCCTGCTCATATCCGGGATCGGGTACGCGACGGTGGGGCGCGTCGGCAATGACGTGGCCAACGCCGGGAACCTCGCGCTCGGCGGGGGCAAGGGATCCCGCGCGGCCCAGGATGGGGCCACGGACATCCTGCTCGTGGGCTCGGACTCCCGCTCGGATGCGCAGGGCAATCGCCTCTCGCCCGAGGAAGTGGAGATGCTCCACGCCGGCGATGAGGAAGCCGACAACACCGACACGATGATGGTCATCCGCATCCCCAACGACGGCTCCTCCGCCACCGCCGTGTCCATCCCTCGTGACACCTATGTTCACGACGGCGAGAACGGCAACATGAAGATCAACGGGGTCTACGCGGCGCATAAGTATAAGGAGCAGGACCGTCTGCGCGCCGAAGCCCAAAACGGCGGCGAGGCGCTGAGCGACACCGAGATCGAAGCTCGCGGCAAGGTCGCCGGACGCCAGGGCCTCATCTCCGCGGTGGCGGACCTCACCGGCATCGAGGTTGATCACTATGCCGAGGTCGGGCTCCTCGGATTCGTGCTGCTCACCAACGCGGTGGGCGGCGTCGACGTCTGCCTCAACAACGCCGTGGACGACGAATTCTCCGGCGCCCACTTCCCCGCCGGGCGTCAGACGCTCCAGGGGCCGGAGGCGCTCGCCTTCGTCCGCCAGCGCCACGGCCTCCCGCGCGGTGACCTCGACCGCATCGTCCGCCAGCAGGCCTACATGGCCTCCCTGGTGAACAAGGTCCTCGCCGCCGGCACCCTCACCAACCCGACCAAGCTCAAGGACATGGGCGACGCCGTGCAGCGCTCCGTCGTTCTCGACGAAGGCTGGGACATCCTCAGCTTCGCCACCCAGCTCCAGGACCTGGCCGGCGGAAACGTCCAGTTCAACACCATCCCGGTGACCTCCCTCGACGGCACGGGAGACTACGGCGAGTCCATCGTCACCGTGGACACCAACGAGGTCCACCGCTTCATGAAGGACCTGCTCGGCGACAAGGAGGGGAACAAGCCCTCCGAGGAGGCCGCCCCCGCCCCCGCGGAGAACAACCCGGCGCTCAGTGAGGGCCTCCACAACGCGAAGATCCGCATCCTCAACGCCGGCTCCACCTCCGGGCTGGCGGGCTTCCTCCAGGACAAGCTCACCGAGGAGAACCTCACCGTCACGGAGACCGGCAACGCCGAGCCCTCCCAGTACGCCAACAGCCAGGTGCACGTCGCGCCCGGCCTGGAGGAGGACGGCCGCTCCCTCGCCGACTACCTCGGCGGCATGGAGGTCATTACCGATGACTCTCTCGAACCTGGCAGCATCCTCCTCATTGCGCACGATGACTACCACGGCCCCGGCTCCAGCGGCATGTTCGGCGAGAGCCCGAGCAATGTCGTGGGCCAGCCCGGCTCCGAGATGGGCGAGGAGTCCGTCTCCCCGCAGATCGACGCCGGCGGCGACGGGCCGCGCTGCGTGAACTAACGCAACGAGACATCCAGGGGGCCGCAGGAGCGGTCCCCTTCCATCCCCTTGAGGACGTTCTCCGCGGAGATAAGGCACATGGGGATGCCGACGCCCGGCCGCGTCGTCGCCCCCGCGTACCAGAGGTTGGCGACCTTCGCGCTGCGCACCGCGCCCCGGAAGAAGGCGGACTGGCGCAGCGTGTGCGCCGGACCAATGGCCCCACCCGACTGGGCGTGGTGTTGCTCCAGGAAATCCAGCGGGCCGAGGCTCCGGCTCACCACCACGCGCTCGGCCAGATCGGGGATCCCCGCCCACTTCGCGATGAGCGCGAGGACCTCCCGCTGGATGTGGGCCACCGCCGGGGAGGCCTCCGGGTGGTGGAGGTCCCCGTGGCCCAGGCGGGGGTCGGCCGGCACGGGAACGAGGATGAAGAGATTCTCATGCCCCGCCGGGGCCACGTCCCGCTCCGTCTTCGAGGTGACGGAGACGTAAATAGACCGGGACCAGGGCACCTCACTGGCAAGATCAGTCCGCGGATCCCAGCGCATCGGGCGGCGGACCTGCGCAAAGTCCTTCTCCCACTCCCGGCGGAAGAAGAGATTATGGTGGCGCAGCTGCGGCAGCTCGCCCCGCACCCCCGCCATGACCAGCACCGTCCCGATCCCCGGGTTCTGCTTCTCAAAGTGGCGCGGCCCCCACGTGCGCTGGGCCGGGGGCAGCAGATCGAGCTCGCTGTGACGGCGGTCCACCGTCGAGACCACATGGTCGGCAGGAATGTCCTCAACGGCGCCGTCCTCGCGGCGGATGCGCACGCCCCGAACCTGGCCGTGTGGAGTGGTGAGGATCCGCGTGGCCTCGGTCCGCTGGAGGAAGCGCACGCCGCGCTCCTCGGCGAGGCGCCGGACGCTCGCCATGACCGCCGCGAAGCCGCCCTGCGGGTAGCGCACTCCTTGGACGAGGTCCGTGTGGCTCATGAGGTGGTAGAGCGCCGGGACGGTGCGCGGCTCCCCCGAGAGGAACACCGCGGGGTAGGTGAGCAGCTGGCGCAGGCGCGTGTCGTGGACCTGGCGGTGGACCCAGCCCTCCAGGGACGTGCTGAGCAGCCGGAGGAGGAGCAGCGCGCGGCGCGCCACGGAAAGGTGCAGGAACGGCGCCGGGGACTCGAAGGTGGTGTAGAGGAAGCGTCGGCACGCAATGTCGTAAAACTCCCCCGCCTGCGCGAGGTAGGAGCGCATCACCGCCCCCGCGCCCGGCTCCAGGGACTCCGCGAGCGCCGCGACCTCCTCCTTCCCGTGCGGGATGTCCAGCGGGGCGCAGCCCTCGGGGAAGAATCGATAGCCGGGGTCAAGGCGCTCGAGCTCGAGTTCCTTCTCCGCCGACGTTCCCAGCAGCGCATAAAAGTGCTCGAAGGCATCGGGCATGAGGTACCACGAGGGGCCCGTGTCCCAGCGGAAGCCCGGGTGCTCCGGCAGGGTGAGGACCCCGGCGCGCCCGCCCGGGCGCTCGCCGCGGTCGACGACGCTCACCTGGGCGCCCCGATCCGCCAGGAGGGTGGCGGTAGCCAGGCCCGAGGCCCCCGCCCCGATGACCACCACCTGGGCGCCGGCAATCTTAGTCATCCTCTGTTCTCCTTCGTGTGAGATTGTTCGCCTGGCTCCGCGTCAGGGCGCGGCTCAGGGTGCGGGCCCCGGCGCTGGCCAGGGTGCGCGCCGCGATGCCCAGCTTGCCCGGCGCGCTCACCCGCACCCGCGAGCCCAGGAGCTGATCCGGAGGGGTCTGGGCCAGGCGCTCCGCCACCTGTTCGAAGAGGTGCGTGACCGTCCACACCGCGGGCTGGCAGGGGCCGGGCAGCAGCGGGATGGCTGCGCGGGCCGCCGCCAGGTCCTCCTCGATCTCCGCGATCCAGCGGTGGATGGCCGCCTCGGAGGGCGGGTAGGCACCGCAGCCGGGGAGGTACATGCGCCCCAGGTGCTCATAGTCTTTGCCCACGTCGCGGAGGAAATTGATCTTCTGGAACGCCGCGCCGAGGGCGCGTGCGCCGTGCTCGAGTGTCGCCCGCTCCTCTGGGCTGCGGGTATCACCGCTGCGAGAGCTGGGCGCGTGGGTTGGCGTCGTCGTCCCCTCGGAGGCGGGAGTATCGGAGGCGGAGGCCTCGAAGACGGCGAGGCAGAGGAGGCCGATGACCTCGGCGGATCCGTAGATGTACGCGCGGATCTGCTCCTCATCGAAGCGGGCGGGGCCGGAGCGAATGTCCATCCGCATGGAGCGGAAGAAGGCGCGCAGGTGCTCCTCCTGGAAGCGGCAGCGGCGGGCTGTTTCCGCATAGGCGTGGAGGACGGGGTCGGTGTGGAAGGGGCGCGAGGGCGCCGCGCACACCTGCTCCTCGTAGGCATCGAGGGCCGCGCGGATCTCCTCGAGGCTGAGGCCCGCCTCGGCGGCCGCGCCGTCGACGATCTCATCCGCGATGCGCACCACCGCGTAGAGATGGGCGATGTCCTGTCGCACACGAGGCGGGAGGAGCCGCGATCCCAACCCGAAGCTGGAGGAATAGTCGCGAATGATGTGCTGGGCTGCGTGCCCGGCGGCGCGGCTCCACGTCTCCGCATCGAGGTGTGGGTGTGTGGGCTCGGGCATGGTTCTACCGTACCCTGGGGCTCATGACACTCCTCTCTCAGCTCCTGGCGGATGACCCGGCGTCTCCTCGCCTCAGCGTCTATGACGAGGCCTCCGGGGCGCGCCTCGATTTTTCCGCGCAGACGCTCGACAATTGGACCTCCAAGGTCGGCAATCTTCTGCTCGAGGAGTTCGACGCCCAGCCCGGCGCCACCCGCGTCGAGCTGCGCCTTCCCTCGGGCTGGCAGGCGGTGGCGCTGGTCCTCGGGGCGCTGAGCGCGGGCTGCGAGGTGGTGCTCGGTGAGCATGGTGCCCCCACCGAGGCGGATGTTCTCTTCTGCTCCCTCGACGCGGCGGATGAGGATGTGCCCGCCGCCGAGGCTGCTGGCTCTGAGCTCGTCGTCCTCACCGCCGATCCGCTGGGCCGCGGCGTGGAGGAGATCGGCGAGGAGCTCCCCTCGCTCGACGCCATCGACTTCGGGCCCACCGTACGCTCCTACGGCGACCAGTTCGTCGAGCCCTGCCCCACCCTCGCCGAGGCCTGGGCCGCGCACACAAACGCCCCGCTTCCCCCCGCCGAGCGCTACCTCTGCACCGGCTGGAGCTCCACCGAGGAGCTCTGGTCCCGGGTCCTGGGCCCCCTCGCCGCGGGCGGGAGCGTGGTCATCGCCGCTGGGCTGCGCCCCGCGGAGGAGCTGGAGCGCATCGCCCGCGCGGAGAAGGTCACCGCCCGACTGTGAAGATCCCCCTCAGCCTCGCGGGGCTGACGGCCCTCGCGCTGGCCGCCCTCTCCCTCCTGGATCCCGGCGCTGCCGGGGATTACCTCGCGCGCATCGCCCCCGTTCTGGGCTTCGCGACGTTCATGGCGATCATCGTCAACCTCGCCGACGCCGCCGGCACCTTCGATGAGCTCCTCCACCGACTCCACGCCCGGCGCCCCGCCGGCGGCTGGGCCCTCATCATCGGATTGAGCCTGCTCAGCACGGTGTTTTTCTCCTTGGACACGACGGCCGTCCTCGTCACCCCGGTGGCCCTCGTGCTGGCCAGGCACGCCCGGATCCCGGCGCTCGCGGCAGGCCTGGCGGTGATCTGGATGGCGAACCTCGGCTCGCTCCTCCTACCGATCTCCAACCTCACCAACCTGCTCGCCGTCCAAACCGAGCACGGCCCCTCCCCTGCCGATTTCCTCTCCCTGTCCTGGGCTCCCGCGCTTGTCCTCGCGCTTCTTGCCGCGGGCGGGCCGCTGCTCATCTCGCGCTGGGCTGGGCGTCGAACCCCCGTGGCAGGCAGCTCCCCTGCGGAGGAGTCGCAGGCCACCGCACCTCAGCCCGGCGGGGCGGGCGGATCGGCAGGGTGGGAGGTCGCCTGCCACGGGATTCTCATCCTCGTGCTGCTGCCGGTGTTGCTCTCCCCGCTGCCGGTGTGGCTGAGCGCCGGCGTGGCCGCGGCGTGCAGCGTCATCATTACTCTCGTGTTCCGCCCGGGGAGCCTGCGCGCGGACGCCGTGCCCTGGGGCTCGATGGCGTTCATCCTGGCCCTCACGTCCTGGGCGGCGCTCATTCACCGCCTCGGGGCGCTCGATGCGCTCCTCTCCCCCCTCGCCCATGCCGAGGGGGCGACGCAGGCGTGGCTGCTCGGCGGCGTGGGGGCGCTCGCGGCGAACCTCATCAACAACATCCCGGCCTATCTGGCGCTGGAGCCCGCTGCCTCCTCGCCGGAGGCGCTCATGGCGCTGCTCATCGGCGTGAATGCGGGGCCGGTGGTGAGCCCGTGGGCTTCCCTCGCCACCCTTCTGTGGGCGGATCAGATGAAGCGCCGCGGAGTGCCCATCGGATGGGGGCTCTTCGCGGCGCTCGGTGTGCCCCTCTGCCTGCTGGGTGTGGGCGGGGCACTCGGCGTTCTTCTGGCTGTTTCCGGTATCTCCTAGGGATCTTTTCAGAATCCTCCTCAGAGGCGGTGAGGCGGCGTGGGTCGACGTCGCTCTACTTGGAGAACACCCCGATGATCTCGTTCACACAGATGATGACGAAGAGCACGGAGATCACGCCCATGAGGAGGTTGACAAACCAGCCATTGCGCCAGGGCTTCGGCGTGTGCTTCGTGTTGAGAAGGATGAGGAGCGTGAGCCCGAGGAAGGGCATGAAGAGTGCGCCGAGGACGCCGTAGGACAGGATGAGAAGCGTCGGCTTCCCGAGGAAGTGGAGGATCATCGGCGGGAAGGTGAGCCACAGGATGTAGAAGCGGAAGTAGGACCCACCCACGTGGACGCGGGGATCATCCTGATCGAGGTGGCGCAGGTGGCCGACGTAATCGGCGAACATGAGGGAGACGCCATTCCACACGCCGAGGATGGAGGAGAAGGCCGCGGCGAGGAAGCCGATGAGGTAGATGGTGCAGATGGTGGAGCCATAGCGATCTTCCAGCACCTTTGCCAGGTCAAGGAGGCCGGCATCCGAGCTGCGGACCGCAATGTTCGCGGTGTACAGGAGGTCACCGCCGATGATGAGCATGGAGATCACAAAGATGCCGGTCACCAGGTAGGCCACCGTGTTATCCCAGCGCATGATGTTCATCCACTGCGGACCGTGCCAGCCCTTCTCCCGGAACCAGTAGCCGTAGGCCGCCAGCGTGATCGTGCCGCCGATGCCTCCGGCCAGGGAGAGCACGTAGACGAAGGAGCCCTCCGGGAGCGTGGGCACGAGGCCGGTGAGGATCTCCGGAAGGTGAGGCAGCGAGAGCGTCGCGATGCCGACGACGGTGAGGAACATGATGAGCACCATCGCGGACATGAGCTTCTCAATGAAGCGGTAGCGGCCGAACCACGCCATGACGAAGGTGATGAGGCCCGCGACGATCGCCCAGACCTTGAGATCCACCGAGGGGAAGAGCGCACCGAGCGGGAGCGCCACGCCGCTCGTACCCGCGGCGCCGTACACAAAGCCCCAAATGATGATGTACGGGGCAAAGTACCAGCTGGTCCACGCACCGAGGCTCCGCCACCCGTGGAACATCGTATTCCCCGTGGCGAGGGTGTAACGGCCCACACCCTCGACGAGGACGATCTTCATCACCGTTCCCACAATGCACGCCCAGAGGAGGGCATAGCCAAATTTCTGCCCGGCAACGAGGGTGGCGACGAGATCGGCCCCACCGACGCCCGTCGCCGCAGCCACCAGGCCGGGGCCAATGACCTTCCAGCGCCCTTTCGCGGGCGGGGTGGTCTCTTCTATCGGGGTTGATGTCGTCTCAGCCACGCTC
Source organism: Corynebacterium uropygiale (assembly GCF_021568315.1). Lineage (GTDB taxonomy): Bacteria > Actinomycetota > Actinomycetes > Mycobacteriales > Mycobacteriaceae > Corynebacterium > Corynebacterium uropygiale. The sequence continues at coordinate 506,337 of NZ_JAKGSI010000001.1, read as the reverse complement.
ATACCTCCTAGCACGAGAGCTGGTGTGATGGGGAACACTACGGAGACTATCGGATGACAGGTACAGTTTCAAGGCCCAAATGTGATCACCCCCACCGAATTGGCGGAGGTCTGATATTTTTCTACGTATGGCCTCCGTGAGCTTCGACAACGTCACCATCCGCTATCCCGGCGCCGAGTCGCCCACCGTCACCGACTTCACTCTCACCATCGGGGATGGGGAGTTCCTTGTCCTCGTCGGCCCCTCTGGCTGCGGAAAGTCCACCACCCTGCGCGCCCTCGCGGGGCTGGAGCCCGTGGCGGGAGGAAGCATTCATATCGGGGAGCGCGATGTCACGGGAGTTGACCCCGCCGAGCGCGATGTCGCCATGGTCTTCCAGAACTACGCCCTCTACCCCCATATGAGCGTGGCGAAGAACATGGGCTTCTCCCTCTCCCTGAAGAAGGTCCCCAAGAACGAGATCGACGCCAAGGTGAAGGAAGCGGCCGCGCTCCTCGGCCTCGAGGAGTACCTCGACCGCCGCCCCAAGGACCTCTCGGGCGGGCAACGTCAGCGCGTCGCCATGGGGCGCGCCATTGTCCGCAACCCCCAGGTCTTCCTCATGGATGAGCCGCTCTCCAACCTCGACGCCAAGCTTCGCGTCCAAACCCGCACGGAACTCGCCGCTCTCCAGCGGCGCCTCGGCACCACGACCGTCTACGTCACCCACGACCAGGTCGAAGCCATGACGATGGGCGATCGCGTCGCCGTCCTTCGCGACGGCACCCTCCAGCAAGTCGCCCCGCCGCGCGAGCTCTACCAGCGCCCCACCAACGCCTTTGTCGCAGGATTCATCGGGTCCCCCGCCATGAACCTGCTCCCCACGCACGACGCCCAGCGCGGCGACATCACCCTCGGCGTCCGCCCCGAGCACGTGCGCGTGCTCCGCCCCGAGCACGGTGAGCAGGCCCCGGCGGGGCATCCCACCGTCGAGGCCACCGTCGACATCGTCGAGGAGCTCGGCTCCGAAAGCTATGTCTATGCACACAGCGAGGACTTCCCCGGAGCCACCCTCATCGCCCGGCTGGCCGAGGATCACCTCCCCGCCCGCGGCGAGCACGTCGCACTGACTTTCTCCCCCGACCAGGTCCATCACTTCGACCGCCGCACCGGGGAACGCATCGAATAGGAAGGACCCGGCAGCCCGAACAGCACAGCGGCACGGTGAAGACCCCCTCGCGGGGGTGCTAACCGGGTGTACCGCGATATAGATTTTTCCGGAATACTAGTGAAAGAATCCTCACAGGAAAGGTGTCACCCATGACCAAACGACTCGCCTTCACGAGTGGAACCGTGCTCGCCGCTGCCGTGCTTGCCGGTTCCTTAGCTTTGACCGGCTGCTCCTCCTCCTCGGAGAACGGTGGCCAGGCAGCGCCCTCCGTCGAGAACACCGATGGCCGCGGCCCCATCACCTTCGCGATGGGCAAGAACGACATTGACCTCATCAAGCCCATCGCCGAGAAGTGGAACAAGGAGCACGCCGACGAGCAGGTCACCATCCACGAGCTCGCCGGTGAAGCCGATGACCAGCGCGACACCCTCGTGCAATCCCTCCAGGCCGGCAACTCCGAGTACGACGTCATGGCTCTCGACGTCGTCTGGACCGCGGACTTCGCCGCGAACCAGTGGCTGGCCCCGTTGACCGGCGACCTCGAGGTCGATACCTCCGGCCTGCTGCCGGCCACCGTGGACTCCGCCACCTACAACGGCACGCTCTACGCCCTGCCGCAGAACACCAACGGCCAGCTCCTCTACCGCAACACGGACCTCGTGGGCGAGAAGCCCGAGAACTGGTCGCAGCTGAAGAAGTCCTGCGAGGATCGCAAGGACGCCGCCAAGGAGAAGGACTGCCTCGTCCTCCAGCTCAAGCAGTATGAGGGGCTCACGGTGAACACCGCGGGCTTCATGGAAGGCTGGGGTGGCTCCATCCTCAAGGACGACGGCACCCCGAACGTCGAGGCCCAGGGATCCAAGGATGGCCTCCAGGCCATGGTGGACGGGCTGAAGGACAACACCATCGCCAAGTCCTCCCTCTCCGCCACGGAGGAGGAGACCAACCAGGCCTTCGTCGGTGGGGACACCGCCTACGCGGTGAACTGGCCGTACATGTACACCAACGCGGTGGAGGCCGGCCTCCCCGTGGAGGTGCAGCCGCTCGTCGGTAAGGATGGCGTGGGCGTGTCCACCCTCGGTGGCTACAACAACGGCATCAACATCCACTCCGAGCACAAGGCCACCGCTCGGGACTTCATCTCCTTCATCATCACCGAGGACAACCAGCGCTCCTTCGCGGAGAACTCCTTCCCGCCGGTGCTCGCGTCCATCTACGATGATCAGGCACTCATCGACAAGTACCCCTACTTGCCGGCACTGAAGCTCTCCCTCGAGAACGCCGTGCCGCGCCCGGTGAGCCCCTACTACACCGCGATCTCCAAGGCCATCCAGGACAACGCCTACGCTGCGCTGAATGGCAACCGCTCGGTGGATGAGGTCACCGCCGATATGTCCGCGGCCATCACCAACGCCGCCGGCTAAGACCACGCGGGGCACCCGCGCACGCGCCCGCACTGCCCTTCCGGAGTGCGGGCTTCACACTGTTAAGGAGCAGACTGTCATGGGGAAAACCAGACAGCTGAAGTCAGCCGCCCTCCTCATCGCGCCGACGCTCATCGTTCTTGCCATCGTCATTGGCTACCCGATCGTCCGCGCCGTCTTCCTGTCCTTCCAGGCAGATAAGACACTCGATCCCGCCACAGGCCTCTTCACCACGGGGGGCTTCGCCGGCTTCGAGCACTACCTCTATTGGCTCACCCAACGCTGTATGACACCCCGTGGCACGGTGGGTACCTGCCCGCCCGGGGTCCTCGCCACGGACTTCTGGCCCTCCCTGCGGGTCACCCTCTTCTTCACCGTGGTGACGGTGGCCCTGGAGACGGTCCTCGGCATGGCGATGGCCCTCATCATGAACCGCGAATTCCGCGGTCGGGGCCTGGTCCGCGCCGCGGTCCTCGTCCCCTGGGCCATCCCCACGGCCGTCACCGCGAAGCTCTGGCAGTTCCTCTTCGCGGACCGCGGCCTCATCAACTCCCTGCTCCCCTCCCCCGTCGCCTGGACCACCGATCCGTGGGCGGCGCGCACCGCCGTCATCATCGCCGACGTCTGGAAGACCACCCCCTTCATGGCGCTGCTCATCCTCGCCGGCCTGCAGATGATCCCGCGGGAAGTCTACGAGGCCGCCCGCGTCGACGGCGCACGCTGGTGGCAGACCTTCACCCGCATCACGCTGCCGCTGGTCAAGCCCGCCCTCATGGTCGCCATCCTCTTCCGCACCCTCGACGCACTGCGCATGTACGACCTGCCGGTCATCATGATCTCCCCCTCGGCGAACTCCCCGACGGCCACGATCTCCCAGCTCGTCGTCAGCGACCTGCGCCAGAACAACTTCAACTCGGCTTCGGCTCTCTCCACGTTGATCTTCCTGCTCATCTTCGCCGTGGCCTTCATCATGATCCGCTTCCTCGGGGCTGATGTGTCCGGCTCCGGGGACAAGAAGAAAATCTCGTGGTGGCGTCGTCGCCGCCGCACCACCCCCGCCGCTGCGGAACAGGAGGTCTCCGCATGACACCCACTCGTCGTTCGCTCATCGGCAACTACATCGGGGTGATTCTCATCCTTGTGTGGGGGCTGGCGCCTTTCTACTGGATGGTGGTCACCGCGCTGCGCGAATCGCAGTACACCTTCGACACCACTCCCTGGCCCACGCACCTCACGCTCCAGAACTTCTCGGACGCGCTGTCGACCTCCACCGGGAATAACTTCCTAGGAGCAATCGGGAACTCCCTGCTCATCAGTCTCGCGACGACGATCCTCGCCGTCGCCCTCGGCGTGTTCACCGCCTATGCGCTCGCCCGGCTGGACTTCCCCGGAAAGGGCGTGGTCACCGGCATCATCCTCGCGGCCTCGATGTTCCCCGGGATCGCCCTCGTCACGCCGCTCTTCCAGCTCTTCGGGGACCTCAACTGGATCGGCACCTACCAGGCGCTCATCATCCCGAACATCTCCTTCGCGCTGCCGCTCACGGTGTACACCCTCGTCTCCTTCTTCCGGCAGCTCCCGTGGGAGCTGGAGGAGGCCGCCCGGGTCGACGGCGCCCGCCGCGGCCAGGCCTTCTTCAAGGTCCTCCTCCCCCTCGCGGCCCCGGCCCTCTTCACGACGGCCATCCTCGCGTTCATCGCCACATGGAACGAGTTCATGCTGGCCCGGCAGCTGTCCACCGTCGCCACGGAGCCGGTGACCGTCGCCATCGCCCGCTTCTCCGGGCCCAGCCAGTTCGAGTTCCCCTACGCGGCCATCATGGCGGCCGGCTCGCTCGTCACCGTGCCGCTCATCATCATGGTGCTCGTGTTCCAGCGCCGCATCGTGGCGGGTCTCACCGCCGGCGGCGTGAAAGCATAATGGCCCCCGAGGGCTCCGAGCAGCGGCGCCGTGCACTGTGCAGCGAGGCAGTGCTCGGCTTCCTCGGGACATTCGCGTTCCTCGCGCTCGTGCAGGCGGTGCTCAACGTACTGAGCCCCGAACCCCAGATCTGGCCGGGCATCCTCGTCCTGCTGTTGTGCCTCGCCACCTGGGGGTGGTGGCGACGCCACCGGGCCCGCTACAGCTCCCGCCCCAGCGCTCGGGCCCGGCGCACAAAAGACGGCTAGCTCTCCGCCTCCGCATCATCCCCGCCGAGCAGCCGGGCGCGCAGCCGCTCATCCTTCTTCTCCACCTCGGCGGCCATGTTCGCCTGGTAGGTGGCCATCTTCTCCACGAGCTCCGGGGAGCCGGCGCCCAGGATCCGGACGGCCAGGAGGCCGGCGTTCTTCGCCCCGCCGATGGACACCGTCGCCACCGGAACCCCGCCGGGCATCTGCACGATGCTGAGCAGGGAATCCAGGCCATCGAGGTCCTTCAGTGCCCGCGGGATCCCAATCACCGGCAGCGGGGTGGCCGCCGCCACCATGCCCGGCAGGTGCGCGGCGCCGCCCGCGCAGGCGATGATGCAGCGGATGCCCCTCTCGTGCGCGCTCTTCGCGTAATTGAGCATCTTCTCCGGCGTGCGGTGCGCGGAGACGACACCCACCTCAAAGGGGACGCCAAACTCGGCGAGGACCTCGGCGGCCGGGGCCACGGTGTCCCAGTCCGAGTCGGACCCCATAATCAATCCCACCTGCGGGTTCATGCTGTGCTCCTTCTACTCGTTCTCGTCATCATCGGCCCAGCGGGCGTGGACCAGGAAGTCAGCGGCAAGCCGCGCCTGCTCCCGAGTGGTGGCCACGTCATCCCCGCAGAGGTTGACGTGCCCGATCTTGCGCCCGGGGCGGTGCGTCTTGCCGTAGAGGTGGATCTTCGCCTCGGGGAAGCGGCGCCAGACCTCGGACATGCGCTCGCTCATCGGCATCGCGGGATCCTCCGCGCCCCCGAGGACATTCGTCATCACGGTGACCGGCGCGAGGGTGGCCGTCGAGCCCAAAGGACGATCCGTCACGGCCCGGAGGTGCTGCTCGAACTGGCTGGTCACGCAGCCGTCCTGGGTCCAGTGGCCGGTGTTGTGGGGGCGCATGGCCAGCTCGTTGACGGAGATGGCGGGCTGGCCGGCCTCGTCGAGGTATTCGAAGAGCTCGACGGCGAGCACCCCGGTCACCCCCAGCTCCTTCGCGATACGCACCGCCAGGTCCTGGGCCCGGCGCGCCAACTCCTGGCTGAGCCCCGGGGCCGGCGCGACGGCTTCGGCGCAGATGCCGTCGCTCTGCACGGACTCGACGACCGGCCACGCGCGCACCTCCCCTGAGGGCCGACGCGCCACCATGGCGGAGAGCTCCCGGGTGAGCGCCACCTTCTGCTCCCCCATGAGCGGGGTGCCCTTCTCCAGGAGGGTGCCCACGAGCTCGGCGAGCTCCTCCTCGCTGTGCGGGAACCACACGCCGTGGCCGTCATAGCCACCACGGCAGGCCTTGAGGCACACCTTCCCGCCCACGGCCTCCCAGAAGGCGCAGGCGTCCTCGACGCTCGCAATCGCCGCGAAGGGCGGGACGGGGGCGCCGATCTCGCGGAGCTTCTTCCGCATGACGAGCTTGTCCTGGGCGTGGACGAGGGCCTCGGGCCCCGGCTGGACGTTGACGCCCTCCGCGATGAGCTGGTGGAGGTGCTCGGTGGGCACGTGCTCGTGGTCGAAGGTGACCGCCTGCGCGCCCGTGGCGGCACGGCGGAGGTCATCGATGTCGGTGTAATCGCCGAGCACGCAGTCGGCGACGACCTGGGCGGCGGAGGCGTCCCGCGCCCCCGCGAGCAGACGCAGCGACTGCCCCAACTCGATGGCGGCTGTCTGCATCATGCGCGCGAGCTGCCCATCCCCAATAACGCTCACGACGGGAACGCCGGGGGCATGGGCGGGGTGCTGCTCCGCGGACTCGGCGGACACAGCGGAATCGTTCGAAGAGCCAGTCGATGTAGTCACGCCCTCACTATACGGTGTGTGTCCAGGGCGCTTGGGGCTCCCCCGGGGCTCGCGCGGCGCTCCGCCGGCGTCGCGGCGGTGTCGCGCGGCGCTCACCACTCCTGGACGGAGGGCCAGGCGGGCCGGGATTCCTCGATGAGCGCTACGGTCTTCTTCGCCTTGGGCACGTCCGGGAAGTAGAGCGGCCGCTGGTAGCCAACGAGGGCGAGGGAAATGCCGCGGCGCTTGCGGCTCGCCCCGCGAACATCCCGCAGCGCGATGCTGTCCAAGGGGGCGCGCAACTTGGGGGCGCGGACGAGAATCCGCTGGTTGGTGACGATGAATCGCTGCCGCCGCGAACGCAGAAGCGGCAGGAGGAAACGCCAGCAGGCCACGAGCATCCAGCAGAGGACCACGAGGTTGCGCTGGTGCACGTCCAGCGCCAGGTGCCCGGCATCGATCCAGCCGATCCCGATCCAAAACGCCCCGGTCAGCGCGAAGAGTTCCAGGGCCGGATAGGTGAGCGTGCGCAGCGGGGCGGTCAAGTCCGCGCGCACCACCTCACCGGGTCCCAGCCGAAAATCTCCCATGGAGGGTGAGTCTACTGGGTGCCCGCCGGTTGGCCCCAAGTCCTAGGCGTAATCGCTCGTGCGACGGCGGACGTGCGTGACATCGCCCGCGGAGATCTCGCTGAGATCCCCGGCTACGGTGCGCAGGTGGAGGCGGCCGTCGTCGCCCACGGACTCGACGCGACCCTCGACGGTCCCGGTGGGGGCCTCGACCCGCACGTCCGCGCCGAGGGTGGCGCACACCTCCCGATATTCGGCCATGAGCGCGGGAATCTCCCCGTATTCCCACTGACGGAGGCGCTCGTCGAGGTGCCGGAGTGTGGCGAGGGCGACGGCCTGCGGGGTGCTCTCGACACCGTGGAGGAGGAGCGAGGTGGCGTGCGGGACGGGCAGGTCCTCCTCGCGCAGGGAGATGTTGATGCCGAATCCGGTGACGATGCGCGGGGCGTCGGGGAAGCCGGTTCCCTCGGCGAGGATGCCGCAGAGTTTCTTTCCCTCCCACAGCACGTCATTGGGCCATTTGAGCTGGATGAGGCGGGCGGCCTCCTCCCCGCGCTGCGCGCGAACGACATCGCGCAACCCTTCGAGGATCCCGAGGCCCGTCGCGAGCGGTAGCGTGCCGATCCGCTCGCACTGGCTGAGGCTCGGGCGAAGGAGCACGGAACAGGCCAGAACCGCGCCGCGCGGGGCGATCCACGCCCGACCCATCCGGCCGCGCCCGTGCGTCTGCGAGGCGGTCATGAGGACGGAGCGCGGCGGGGCGAGGGCGTCGTCGAGGAGGTCGGCGTTGGTGGAGCCGGTTTCATCCACGGCCGCGATGCGGCGGTATCCGCCGAGGGCCGCGCGCAGTTCGCCAAGGTCAAAGGCTGTCATAGACCCGCAGTCTAGCCGCCGAGGCGCTGTGGTGCGGGCGCCTCGGGAGGGGCGGCGCACGGCGCTGCGCACGACTCTCCGCGAACAGTATCGGCCCTGCGGTTCTCACTTGCGTGCCACAGGACTTAGACTAAGGGACCATGACTGCCGCTGACATTGACCTTAAGACGACCGCCGGAAAAATCGCCGACTTGTCCTCTCGCCTCAAGGAGGCACACGCCCCCCTGGGCGAGGAGTCGATCGAGCACATTCACGCAGCTGGTCGATCCACGGCACGCGAGCGCATTGAGGCTCTGCTCGACGAGGGCTCCTTCGTGGAAATCGATGCCCTCGCCCGGCATCGCGCCACGGATTTTGCCGCAGATAAGCAGCGCCCGGCCACGGATGGCGTCGTCGCCGGTTATGGCACCGTGGAAGGCCGCAAGGTCTGTGTTTTCGCGCAGGACGGCACCATTTTCGACGGCCAGATGGGCGAAGTCCACGGCGAGAAGATTATTAAGGTCATCGAGTTAGCGGCGAAGACCGGCGTCCCGCTCATCGGCTTCCACGAGGGGGCCGGGGCGCGCCTCGTCGAGGGCATCGTGCCCCTGGCCATGCAGGCGCGGATCCTCCGCCTCCTCACGCGCGCATCCGGGCTGGTGCCGCACATCGCGGTGCTGAGCGGCGAGACCTCCGGGGCGCAGGCCTTCATCCCGAGCCTCGCGGACATCCTCGTCATGGTCGGCGAGGAGGCCTCCCTCCACCTCACCGAACCGGATGTCGTGCGCACGGTGACGGGCGTTGAGACCGATGCGCTCGGCCTCGGCGGCCCCGAGGTGCACCTCCGCGAGTCCGGCACCGCTCACCTCTCCGCCGGCTCCGACAGCGAGGCCACCGACACCCTCCGCGACCTCCTCTCCCGCCTGCCCGTCAACAACCGGGCGCTCGCCCCGCGCGTGGAGGGCGGCGTCGAGGAGAGCGCCGCCGCAGAGCTCGACGCCCTCATCCCCGACTCCAGCAGCGCCCCCTATGACATGAAGGACGTGCTGCGCCGCGTTGTCGACGACGGCGACCTGCTGGAACTCCAGGCCGAGTACGCGCCGAATATCATCACCGCCCTCGCGCGGATCGATGGGCGCAGCGTGGGCATCGTCGCCAACCAGCCGACCGAGGTGGCCGGCTGCCTCAACGACCAGGCCGCCGCCAAGGCCGCCCGCTTCCTGCGGACCATGGACTCCTTCAACCTCCCCATCGTCGAGTTCGTCGACGTGCCCGGCTTCCAGCCGGCGCTGGAGGAGGAGCACGGCACCGTCCTGCGCCGCGGCGCGAGCCTGGCCTATGCCTACGCGGAGGCGGAGGTCGGGAAGGTGACCGTCATCGTCCGCCGCGCAATGGGCCCGGGCTATGTCCTCATGGGCTCCAAGGACCTCGGGGCGGACTTGGTCTACGCCTGGCCCACCGCCGAGATCGCCGCGCAGGAAGCGTCCGGCGCCGTGCGCACCCTGTATCGCAGCGAGCTCGAGAAGGCCGCGCGCCAGGGCAAGGACACCGATGAGATGATGCGCTCCTACGAGCAGGAGTACGCCGAGAAGTACGTCGGCCCCTACATCGCGGCGGAGCGCGGGCTCGTCGACGCAGTCATCCCGCCCTCGGAGACCCGGAAGCACCTCATTGACGGCCTGGAGCTCCTCGACCGCAAGATCAGCTACCCGCCGGCCAAGAAGCACGGCAACATGCCGCTCTAGGCCCCTACCCAGCGCAATCCAAGGAAAGCATCTCTATGAGTGACGCCCCCCTCTTCCGCATCATCAAGGGCAACCCCTCCGACACGGAGGTCGCCGCGCTCACCGCGGTCATCACGCAGAAGATGAACGAGGCCGCGCTGCGCGCCAAGAACAACCGCTCCGCCGAGCAGAACCTCTGGGGCTGCCTCGACGAGCGCCTCGAGCGGCACGGGCGCTTCAACCCGGCCGCATTCAACACGGCGGCGCTTCGCTGATGCGCCTCGTTCTCGCTTCGGGCTCCCCCTCGCGTCGCGCGATCCTGCGCGGGGCCGGGGTGGAGCCCCTCGTGCATCCGGCGGACGTCGACGAGGACGCCATCCGCGCCGCCTGCGGCCCCGACGCGGCCCCCGAGGACGTGGTGGCCGCGCTCGCCCGGGCGAAGAGCCAAGCCGTGGCCGCCTCCTATCCCGAGGACGTCGTCATCGCCTGCGATTCCATGCTCCTCATCGACGGGGAGCTCATGGGCAAGCCCCACACCGTGGAGGCCACCGTCCAGCGCTGGCGCCAGCAGGCGGGGCGCGAGGCCGAGCTCCTCACCGCCCACTGCATCGGCGGACCTGGCGGCGAGGGGCGCGAGGGCCGCGCGGGCGGCGATGGCCGCGCCGTCATCGAGAGGGTCGCGCGGACGCGGCTGCGCTTCGCTCAGGCCCACGAGGAGGACATCCTCGCTTACGCCCGCACCGGGGAGCCCCTCGAGTGCGCCGGCGCCTTCACCCTCGAGGCGCTGGGCGGCTGGTTCGTGGACCGCATCGAGGGCGATCCCTCCAACGTCATCGGGCTCTCCCTGCCCACCGTGCGCGCCGCCCTCTATGAGATGGGGCTCGACGTCCACCCCTTCTGGAATCTCGCGTCCACGGACTAAAGCCCGCGCGCACTAACGGCCGCGCCCGCCCCCGGGCGCCTGGCTCCCCGCTTTAGCGCTCGCGGTGCTTCTCGTGGATGGCGTCCATCAGCGGCTCCATGGCGTTCCACAGGAGCGGGGCGAGGCTGCGCGAGTAGTCGTCGGAAATGTGGTGGGAGTCCCGGTATACCCAGATGTTTCCGATGTCCGGGCTGCACCAATCATCCGGGCAGAACCACGGGCGGGTGTCCACCGGAATCATGCCGCGGTCGAGGAGCTTCTGCTTGGCCGGGTCCTCGCCGGTGCCATAGGGCACCTCGGCGGACACGCCGCACTGGCTCGTGTCCTCTTCCTCCACCGCGCAGAAGGAGGGGTACTTGTCCGTCCCGTCGGGCCAGAAGAACCACGGGTTATCCCGAAGTCCCACGAAGGGGATGCCGAGGTCCTTGAGGAAGTCCCAGAACTCCACGTAGCCGCGCGGGACGCTGTCCTGCTTCTGCCCCACCTCGTACATCGGCCGGGTGGAGTTGGAGATGACGAGGTCCGGCTCATCCTTGATGATGCGGTCACGGACCGTGTCGTTGAAGGTCTGGCAGTTCTCGGAGAACGCGCCCTCATAGTCGTGGACGAAGGAGGGGCAGGACTGGCGGACGAAGGGGATCACCCGGAAGTGGTGCTGCTTGCCCAACAGGTCCAGCGCGGCACCCCACTGGTCGGCGTGGGAGCCGCCGGTGAGGAACACGGTGACGTCGGAGTCCCTGTCCCCAAAGACGCAGTTCCCCGCCTCGATTCCGCCGTGATCGTCCGGCGGCAGGTGCGTGGGGTCCGAGCCCTTCTGCGACATGCACCGGGCATTCCAGAACATGGAGAGGGAGTCCGGCAGCACGTAGGGGTCGGGAGCGACGGGCACATCGGGCGCCCGGTAGCCGCGGAGGACCATGGCACCCGGGTAGACCTCGGGGTCCAGGCGGTTCGCGTTTATGGCCTTCACCTGCTTCGCCCACACGGGAGGCAGCGCGACGCACGCCACCGCCAGCAGCGTCACCATGATGCCGGCGGCGGCCCTGCCGCGGGAGGGCCGCAGGGCGTGCGCCCTCCACCAGGCCTCGCGGACGCGCCCCTCCCCGCGCGTGGGCCGGGCGGCGTGCTGGCGCAGCGGGCGCTCGACGAAGCGGTGGGTGAGGTCAGCCAGCAGCAGCGAGACCAGGATGACCACGATGCCCAGCCACACCGGCGCCTCCTTCATCTGCAGGTAGGCCAGCGAGATGATGAGCAGCGGCCAGTGCCACAGGTAGAGCGGGTAGGCGATCTCACCGAGCCAGCGCATGAAGCGGCTCGCGAGGAACGTCGACGCCGGGCCGCCGCCCAGGATGACGAGCACCGCACCACCCAGCGGGTAGAGGGTGCCCGGCCCGGGGAAGACCTGGGCGCCGTCGAAGAGAAGCCCCGTCGTGATGACCATGATGATGCCCACGATGGCCATCGCGGAGCGCAGGTGCCGGTTGAGGGTGATCTTCGGCGCAATGAGCGCGATCACCGCGCCGAGGGTGAGCTCCCACATCCGCGACCACGTCGAGTAGTAGTTGAGCTGCTGGTCAACGGGGTGCAGGTAGGCGGCATAGGCGAAGGAGGCGATCGTCGCGACGATGAGCACCGGCAGGGCGATCGTCTGGATCGAGGAGGTGGGCCGCTCGGGGCCGCCCTCCTTGCCGCGCTTGCGCTGGAGGCGACGCCGCTGGATCCGCAGGGACCACCCGCAGCCCAACGCGAAGAGAATGCCCAGAACATAGAACTGCCCTTGCACCGACATGGACCAGAGGTGCTGGAGCGGGCTAATCCCCCAGGACGCGGCCTGGTAGCCGGCCTCCTGGCTCGCGAGCTCCCAGTTCTGGTAGTAGAGGATGCTCGCCATGAGCTGCCAGGCAAGGTCCACGCGGCGCAGGTCCGGCAGCAGGAGGATGACGAGCAGCGCGCACACCACCACGACGAGCACGAGCGCCGGCACGAGCCGGCGCATCATCCGCCAGATCGGCCACCAGGGGTTCAGCGTGGCGTCGCGCCGCGCCGCGTAGCGCAACTGCGAGCCGAGGAAGAAGTAGCCAGAGAGGAGAAGAAAGACATCCACACCGCCGGACACCCGCCCGACGAAGACGTGGAAGAGGACGACAAAGCCGATGGCGATCCCCCGAAGGCCATCCAAGTCGTACCTGTACTTCTCCTTGAGCTGCGTCTCCACCTCTACAAACCTTCATTCACCCAGACTGTGATACCCAGATATTCCTATCACAGGGGCCGGACATGAACCGAGTTAGCTCTCGCTGCCCTCCCTATGTCTCACCTATCGCTTAGAGTGGGTCGCATGGAATTTCAGGATATGCTCGCCCCGCCGCCCGTCCATCTCCCCGAGGATCCGGCCCAGGACCTCAACCCCCGGGAGAACTCCACCGCCCTGAGCCACCCGGAGAGCCCGCTCGTGTGGGCCACCCGCGCAGAAGATGCTCTCGGCAGCGCGGAGAACGACGACGACCGCCTCGTCGCCTATGCCCTTGCGCGCACTGGTTACCACCGTGGCCTGGACCGTCTCCGCGCCAACGGGTGGAAGGGCTGGGGCCCGGTGCCCTATTCCCACGCCCCGAACCAGGGTGTGCTCCGCGCAATCGCCGCGCTGGCTCGGGCGGCCCGGGCCATCGGCGAGACCGCGGAATATGACCGCTGCCGGCAGATGCTCTCCGACGCGGATCCGTCCTCCGTCGCTCCCTTGCTCGATGAGGTCGAGAGCCCGGAGGCCTAGTTAGCACATCACGACGGCGCGGGCGCGTGAGATTCTTCACTGAAGCTAGTCTCACGCGCCCGCGCCGCGTCGTACTCACATCCAGGCGCCCTAGGGCTGCTGCGAGCCGCTGCCCACCGGCGCCCGCTGCTCGCTAGCTGGCGGCCTTCTCGACGCGCTCGATGGCCTCCTTCGCCACGAGCTCCTGAATGCCCATGTCGAGCTCCGAGGTGAAGCCCACGCAGGAGCAGTTGATCTCACCGAGCACGTAGGTGTCGGAGCCGTCCTCGGCGGTGTCGAGCATGAAGTCCGCGGTCCAGATGAGCGGGATGTTGTCTCCGCCCAGCTTCTCGGCAATCACCGGCCGGGCCTCGGCGAACATGTCGACGAGCTCCTGCCAGGACTCCGGCTTGTCATAGGTGTACTTCGCGCCGGAGAAGAGCGTCGCGGAGAAGTTGTCCCCGCCCTCGGCCGGCTTCTTGTGGACAACGAACACCGGGTGCGGCCCCACGAGGAGGATGCGGATCTCGCCCTCCACGATGCGCGGCATGAAACGCATGTCCACGAGCATGCCGTTATCACCGATGATGTACTGATCGCAGAAGTCCATGAACTCGCCGAGCTCGCGGATCTCCGTGTGGTTATCGACCGCCTCGGTGCAGCGCAGCTTCGTGTCGAGGGGCAGCGCAGTCCCGGGCTCGACGCTCTTCGCCAGCTCCTGATCCTCCAGGCGCACGCGCCAGATGCCAGAGCCCGTGGAGCCGCGGTTCTGCTTGAGCACGCGCTCCCCGTAGGAGAGGGAAGTCGGGAAGGTCTCGTGGAAGGACTTCACGTCGTAGTATGCGGCCGTGTCGGTGGGCACGAGGTCCGTCTGGTTGAGCTTCACCAGGGCGTCCTTGGCGCCGTAAGCCATCATCTCTTCCGGCGTGGACATGCCGACGAGGCCGGACTCTGCCAGCCGGGTGAGGAGGTCAAAGTAGCCCTTCTCTCCGCCGGGGATGTTGCCCGGGTTGACGCGAGAGATGTAGGCGTCGAAGTGAGAGGACACATAATCAAAGAGGTCATCGGCCCACTCGGGGCGGTAGTAGACGACCTCGGAGTGCCAGCCGGCCTCCTGGATAGCGCGCACGATGGGCATCGTGTCCTTGCGATGCCCATCGAAGTACTTGTCCGACCCGCCTTCAACCTCGAAGACGACAATGCTCTTGTGCATAACTCTGGCCTTTCTGGGTGAGAATGATGGTGCACTAGCCCCATATACGGGCCTCCACCTGCGAGTCTAGGGAAAGATGGGATCCATTTCGCCCCGCGCCCGTCGGAGTAATGAACGCCACACCCGCATGAGGGCATGCTGAAAACTATTCAACGCACTACGCTAATAGGGGCAATAGATGAATCCGTAGGAAAGGCACGCAGATAATGGCAGTCCCCTTTGACCCGGCACCGCAGTTCCGCGAGTTCGCTCACCCCGAGCGTCTCGTGTCTGCCTCCTGGCTCTCCGCACGCTTAGGAACCCCGGGCCTCAAGGTCGTGGAATCCGACCAGGACTCCCTTCTCTACGACATCGGGCACATCCCCGGCGCCGTGAGGCTCGACTGGCGTCGCGAATTAAATAACGCGCTCTACCGGGACATCGTGGATCCGGAGACTTTCGCCCGGATCATGAGTGAGAAGGGGATCGCGCGCGATGACACCGTCGTCGTGTATGGCGACCACTCCAACTGGTGGGCAGCCTTCACTCTGTGGATCCTCGAGCTCTACGGCCATGAGGACGTCCGCCTCCTCGACGGCGGGCGCGACGCCTGGATGGCCGAGGAGCGCGACACCTCCTTCGCCGTCCCGGATTATCCCGCCACCGACTACCCCGTGATCCCGCGCCAGGATGCGTCGCTGCGCGCTTTTGTCGACGACGTCCGCCAGGCGATCGGCACCCAGCCGCTCCTTGATGTCCGCAGCGCCGAAGAATACGAGGGCGCAGAAGCCCGCCGCGCGGAGGACAGCGCCTTCACCGCCCAGCAGCACGGGCATATCCCCAGCGCGCTGAGCTTCCCCTGGGGTGGATCCGTCGACGCGACGGGGCGCTTCCGCCGTCGCGAGGTCCTCGAGGAGCTCTACGAGGGGCTGCACCCCAGCGATCCGACCATTGTGTATTGCCACTTGGGCGACCGCTCCGCGCACACCTGGTTTGTGCTCAAGTACCTCTTGGGGTTCGATAATGTGCGCAACTACGACGGCTCCTGGGCCGAGTGGGGCAACATGGTGCGGATGCCTATCGCCCAGGGTAAAGAGCCCGGCGTGATCCCCGAGGGTTTAAGCTGATCACTCGGACAGGGAGCGTCGAACATCGCGACATCACCGTGTGGAGGAATCGTTTGACGCTCAACGATGAGCACGAACCACGCGAGACATGCTGTTCCGAGGAGGGACACTTTAGTGCCAACGGAAACCACGGAGATTAAGAAGGTCCTGGTCGCGAACCGGGGCGAAATCGCAGTGCGGGTCATCCGCGCGGCGCGAGACGCCGGCATCGCCAGCGTCGCGGTCTACGCTGAGCCCGACGCCCAGGCGCCTTTCGTCACCCTGGCCGATGAAGCCTTCGCCCTCGGCGGCCAGACCTCCGCCGAGTCCTACCTAGTCATCGAGAAGATCATCGAGGCGGCGAAGAAGTCCGGGGCGGACGCCATCCACCCCGGTTACGGCTTCCTCTCGGAGAATGCCGACTTCGCGCAGGCGGTCATCGACGCCGGCCTCACCTGGATCGGCCCCTCGCCGCAGTCCATCCGCGACCTGGGTGACAAGGTCACGGCCCGCCACATCGCGCTGCGTGCCGACGCCCCCATGGCCCCCGGAACCAAGGAGCCCGTCAAGGACGCGGCCGAGGTCCGGGCATTCGCGGAAGAGCACGGGCTGCCCATCGCGATCAAGGCGGCCTTCGGCGGCGGCGGGCGCGGCATGAAGGTGGCCTACTCCCTCGACGAGGTCGAGGACCTCTATGAGTCCGCCACCCGCGAGGCCCAGGCGGCCTTCGGCCGCGGCGAGTGCTTCGTCGAGCGCTACCTCGATAAGGCCCGCCACGTCGAGTGCCAGGTGCTGGCCGACCAGCACGGGAACGTCATCGTCGCGGGCACCCGCGATTGCTCGCTGCAGCGGCGCTTCCAGAAGCTCGTCGAGGAGGCCCCGGCCCCCTTCCTCAGCGAGGAGCAGCGCACCCGGCTCCACGAGTCCGCCAAGGCGATCTGCCGCGAGGCCGGGTACTACGGCGCAGGCACCGTCGAGTACCTCGTGGGCTCCGATGGGCTCATTTCCTTCCTCGAGGTGAACACGCGCCTCCAGGTGGAGCACCCCGTCACCGAGGCGACCACGGGGCTGGACCTCGTCCGCGAGCAGTTCCGCATCGCCGAGGGCAAGCCGCTCCACATCACCGAGGACCCCGCCCCGCGCGGCCACGCCTTCGAGTTCCGCATCAACGGCGAGGATGCCGGCTCCGGCTTCATGCCCGCACCCGGCACGATCACCCGCTACGTGGAGCCCTCGGGCCCCGGCGTGCGCGTGGATTCGGGCGTCGTGGAGGGTTCCGTCATCGGCGGGCAGTTTGACTCGATGCTTGCCAAGCTCATCGTCTACGGCGAGGACCGCGAGCAGGCCCTCCAGCGGGCCCGCCGCGCGCTCGGCGAGTACATCGTCGAGGGCATGCCGACGGTCCTCCCCTTCCACCGCCACATCGTCGAGAACCCGGCTTTCGTCGGCGATGAGTCCGGCTTCGACGTCTACACCAAGTGGATCGAGGAGGCCTGGGAGAACCCGCTGGAGCCCTATGCCGGCGAGGACGAGGCCCCCGAGGACGACGGCACCCCGGTCCTCAGCGAGCGCGTGGTGGTGGAGATCGACGGCCGCCGCGTCGAGGTCGCCCTCCCCGAGGGCTTCGGCACTGGCGGCGGGAAGAAGAAGCGCCCGAGGCGTCGTCGCTCCTCCGGCTCCGGGGCCGCCGTCTCCGGCGACGCCGTCACCGCGCCCATGCAGGGCACGGTCATCAAGGTGCCGGTGAGCGACGGCGACGAGGTCGCCGAGGGCGACACCGTCGTGGTCCTCGAAGCCATGAAGATGGAAAACCCCGTCAAGGCGCACAAGTCCGGCACGGTGAAGGGCCTCCAGGCCGAGGAAGGCAGCACCGTAACGAAGGGCGCCGTACTCCTCGAGATCTCCTAGGAGTCCCCTCCCCCTCGTAATCGACGACGCCCACCCGCTGCCCGCCACCAGGGCGGAAACGGGTGGGCGTTCGCGTGTCAGGGGCCGCTGCCGGCCGGGCTACTTCACGGGGCGGAGCACGCCCTGGAAGAACTCGCCCACGGCTTCTGGCTCGCTGAGCGGAAGGACCGCGGAGACGTACTGGTCGGGGCGGACGATGACCACGGCGCCCTCGCGGGAGATCCCGCGGAGCTCGAAGATGTCATCCTCCGGGGTGGTGCCGAAGACCTTCTCCAGGTGCTCGAGGCCGAAGGGGCCCACCGTCGGGAAGAAGAGCTTCGGGGCGTCGAAGAGCTCGAACTCGGGGTGCTTCTGCTGGTAGATGACCTTGATGTCGAAGGTGGCGTCCTCATCGCCGCCCTCCGGGGTGTAGAGCGCCACCGGGGACTCCGGGGAGGTGCTCATCCACTCGGCCCAGCGGCGCACTGCCGAGTCCTCGGCCGCGGGGGCGGCGGCGTCGGCGAAGACGTAGATGCGCCAGCGGCCGTCGGCCGTGGCATTGTGGCCCAGGTGGATGAAGTTCGTGTCGCTCTTTCGGGCGACCTTCTCCGAGCGGAAGCGCTTGCCGATGGGGTAGCCGGTGGCGAGCTCCTGGTGCTCGGTGCCGCCGGTGATCATGGAGGGGTGGTATTGGGTCATGAAGCCGGCGGGGAACTCGGCGGTGCGCGTGTACCAGTCGGCGACGTAGCTCGGGTCCTCGTGCTCCTCCGGGTTGGAGGCCATGAGGGAGGACCACTCCTTGTCGAAGTCGATGAGGTTCTGCGCGATCTCCTGGCGCTCCGCCGAGTAGGTGTGGAGGAGCTCCTCCGGGGCGCGGCCGCTCAGCACGTGCCCGAGCTTCCAGCCGAGGTTGAAACCATCCTGCATGGAGACGTTCATCCCCTGCCCCGCCTTGGCGCTGTGGGTGTGGCAGGCGTCGCCGGCGATGAAGACGCGCGGCGTGCGGCCGCTCTCCTCCCCGTCCTCGAGGTTGTCGAAGCGGTTGGTCACCCGGTGCCCGACCTCATAGACCGAGCTCCACGCCACGTTCTTCACGTCCACGTGGTAGGGGTGGATGATCGCGTTCGCCTTGGCGATGATCTCCTCGATGGGCGTTTCGCGGATCTTGTGATTATCGTCCGGGCCCACCACGCCGAGGTCGACGTACATGCGGAAGAGGTGCCCGCCCTCGCGGGGGATGTGGAGGATGGAGCCCTTGGTCGAGTGGATGGCGCACTTCGTGCGAATGTCCGGGAAGTCCGAGTTGGCGAGCACGTCCATCACACCCCACGCCTGGTTGGCCTGGTCCCCCTTGAGGCTGCAGCCGATCGCGCGGCGCACCCGCGAGCGCGCACCGTCTGCGCCCAGCACGTACTTCGCCCGGACCGTCCGCTCCTCCCCCGTCTCGACATTCTTCAACTCGACGCTCACCGGATACTCGGCCTCATCCTCCACCTCGAGCCCCAGGAACTCCCAGCCGAAATTGGGCTGCATCCGGCTGGGCGACTGCGCCATGAAGCGGTTGAAGTAGTCAAGCACACGCGCCTGGTTGACGATAAGGTGCGGGAATTCGCTCACCCCGATTTCGTCGTCGACGGCGCGGGAGGTGCGAATGATGTTCTCGGGGTTCTCCGGGTCAGGGTTCCAGAAGCACATCTCGGTAAGCCAGTAGGCCTCGTCGATGATCTCATTCGCGAAGCCGAAGGCCTGGAAGGTTTCCACGCTGCGCGCCTGGATGCCGTCAGCCTGGCCAATCTCCAGGCGGTGCGGCCGGCGATCGATGATGCGGGTGTGAACTTCAGGGAACATGGAGAGCTGGGCGGCGGTGATCATTCCCGCGGGGCCCGCCCCGACGATGAGGACGTCCATCTCCTCCGGGAGCTCGGCGGGACGCGGCATCCCCTCCGCAGCGGGCAGGTAGCGGGGGTCTTCGGAGACGTATCCGTGGTGGTGGAAGTGCATGTGCATGGCGGGTGTTCCTTCCTTTCAGCCAATGAGCGGCACTGTCAGCGGCGGTCGTGGGGCCACAGTGTCCCGTAGTGTCCCGTGCGGCGCGACCCGCTGAATCGAACAAGATCGTATATATTTAATTTTCTAGTCCATAGTGATTTTCGTATAGTCCGTCGTTCCGATCCCCCGAACGGGGCTCAGTCTCTGGAGCTTCTCGTGCTCCGGACCCAGCGGAATCCCCTTGCGATCGCGAAGCAGGAGCACCGCCGCGAGAGCAATGACAGACATGATGACGAGGTAGATCGTGATCGCTCCCGTGGTTCCGGTGTTCTGCAGGAGGGCCTGGGCAATAGTGGGGGCAAAAGCGCCACCGAGGATCGCGCCAATCGCATACGTCACGGACACACCGGAGAAACGGACGGAGGCGGGGAACAGTTCAGCATAGAGGGCGGACTGCTGGCCATAGGTAAAACCAAGGCCGATACTGAGGAAAACGAGGCCCAGCGTCAACATTCCGATCGAGCGCGTATTCACCAGCGGGAACAGCGCGCAAATTCCGGCAATCTGGACGAGGAATCCGATAATGTACGTATTCCGGCGGCCAATAAAATCAGAGACCAATCCCGCACAGAGAGTGCAAATCAGCCAGCTCGCGGCCGAGAGGGTCACCGCGTTGAGCACCGCGCCCCGCTCGAGGCCGATGCTGCCCGCCGGGTCCGTCGCGTAATTCTGGATGAACCCGCCCGTCGTCATGTAGCCCGCGGCACCATTTCCCGCAAAGACGAGGGCGAGCAGCAGGACAAGCACGCCATGGCGGCGGAACAGCTGGACCAGCGGCATCTTCACGTTCTCCTGGCGGGCCGCGATCTCCTCAAAGACCGGCGATTCTTCCACCCCGTGGCGGATGTAGAAGCCCACGATGATGAGCAGGAAGCTCAGCAAGAAGGGCACGCGCCAGCCCCACTGGGTGAAGGCCTCACCGGGCGCCACGTAGCTCATCACCGCGAGCACACCCGAGGAGAGCAGCAGGCCGGCGGGGACGCCAATCTGCGGGGCGGCCCCCATAATCCCGCGGCGGTGGACCGGGGCATGCTCGACGGCCATGAGGACCGCACCGCCCCACTCACCACCGGCGGAAATTCCCTGAATAATGCGCAGCACAATAAGGAGAATTGGAGCAGCCGCGCCGATCGTGGCATAGGTGGGCAAAATACCAATGAGGGTTGTTGCCCCGCCCATGAGAATAAGGGTAATCATGAGGACTTTACGGCGCCCCCAGCGATCGCCAAAGTGTCCCGCCAAGACAGCACCAATGGGCCGGAAAATAAAGCTCAATCCCACCGAGAGGAAAGCCACCAATGTTCCCGCCGCAGGCCCCAACGGCCCGAAATAGACATCTTTAAAGATCATTCCGGCGGCTGCGGCATAGAGGAAGTAGTCATACCACTCGATGGCGGTCCCGACCATGGTGGCGGCGGAGACCCGCAGGTCCTCCTTGATGCCACCGCGCTGTACAGTGTGCGAACTCACTCTGCGTCCTTTCGGTTCGCGATCATTGTTGCGCCACACCACCAGTGTGCCGTGTTGTGGCGCAGCTCCATCATGCCGCATGAGAGTGATTCTCAACACTTGCGACAATATGAAGGATCATATACGATCCGGGTAACAAGTCAAGAGCCATCGCGGAAGGAGTTCCATGACTGTCCTCTCCGACCTCCCCCACACCCCGGGGAAAATCATCGCGGTCCACACCGCCTTCGAGTCACGGGCCGCCCAGCGTGGGCGTCGCCCCTCCCAGCCCTCCTACTTCTTCAAAGCCCCCAGCTCGCTTTCTGCTTCCGGCGCCACGGTTGAGCGCCCCGCGGGCACCGAGCTCATGGCCTTCGAGGGGGAAATCGCCCTCATCATCGGCACCCCCGCCCACCGGGTCTCCCTCGAGGAGGCCTGGTCCCACGTCGGATGGGTCACCGCCTCCAACGACCTGGGCATTTATGATTACCGCCCCCACGACAAGGGCTCCAACATCCGCTCCAAGTCCCGCGATGGCTACACCCCCCTGGGCCCCGCTCTCCTCGACGCCCGCTCCATCGACCCCACCTCCCTGCGCATCCGCACCTGGGTCAATGGTGAGCTCGCCCAGGAGGGCGGCACCACGGAGTCGGACCTCATCTTCCCCCTCGCGCAGTTTGTCGCGGACCTCTCCCAGCACATGACCCTCGAGGAGGGGGACATCATCCTCACCGGCACCCCGGCGGGCTCCACCGTCATCGTGCCCGGTGATGTGGTGGAAGTGGAGGTCGACGTGCCGAGCACCGGGGAGAGCACCGGGAAGCTGCGCACCACGATCGTCGAGGGCCCGGGGGACTTCGATCCCGCGCTCGGCATGCTCCCGCGCACCGATGAGAAGCAGGCGGAGGATGCCTGGGGCTCGCGCGAGGCCGCCGGGCTGCCGTCGAACCCCACGGCCCTCAGTGAGGAGCTGCGCGCCAAGCTTGAGAAGGCGCCGACGGCCGGCCTGTCCGCGCAGCTGCGCTCGCCGGGGCTCAACAACGTCATCATCGAGGGCGTCTACCCGCAGACTCCGGGCACGAAGATGGTCGGCGTGGCCGCCACCCTGCGCTTTGTCCCCAACCGCGAGGACCTCTTCCGCAGCCACGGCGGCGGCTTCAACGCGCAGAAGAAGGCCTTCGACTCCGTCCGCGAGGGCGAGGTGCTGGTCATCGAGGGCCGCGGCGAATCCGGCTCGGCCACCCTCGGCGATGTTCTCGCCCTGCGCGCCCAGCAGCGCGGCGCGGCGGGCGTCGTCACCGACGGAGGCGTGCGGGACTATGCCGCCGTCGAGGAGATCGGCCTGCCGGTCTTCTGCGGCAACCCGCACCCCGCCGTGCTCGGCCGCAAGCACGTGCCATGGGAGTCCGGGGTGGCCGTCGCCTGCGGCAACGCCACGGTGCTCCCGGGGGATGTCATCGTCGGCGATGACGATGGCGTCATCGTGATCCCGCGTGACCTCGTGGAGGAGGTTGTCGACGCCGCCCTCGCCAAGGAAACCCAGGACGAGTGGGTGGCGGCCCAGGTCGCGGAGGGACACTCCCTCGATGGCCTCTTCCCGCCCACCGGAGAGTGGAAGGAGAAGTACCAGCGCTGGCTGGACGAGAACGCCCAATGATTTCCCCCGATGATCCCCGCTTCGACGGCATGACCAAGGCCGAGCGCGCCTACCAGCTGCTCAAGTACCGCATCACGCGCAACGAGTACGCGCCCGGGCACCGCCTGGTGCTGTCCACGCTCGCGGAGTCCCTGGGCTCGAGCGTCGTCCCGGTGCGCGAGGCCGTCCGCCGCCTCGAAGCGGAGGGGCTTATTGACTACCTCCCGAACGTCGGCCCCCGCGTGGCCATGGTGAATGACAACATGTACACCGACTGCATGCAGCTCATCGCCATCCTCGAGGGGGCGGCCACCGCGCTCGCGGCGCCCCACCTCACCGAGGAGGACCTCGCCCGGGCCCGGGAGCTCAACGAGTCCATGCGGGAGAGCCTCGCGGCCTTCGACCCGCGGGCGTTCACCACCCTCAACCGGGCGTTCCACGAAACACTGTTTACCCGCTGCCCGAACACCGACCTCGTGGAGCTCATCGAAAACCAGTGGGAGCGGCTCGACTACCTGCGCGAATCGACCTTCGCCTTCGTGCCGGAGCGGGCGGAAGCATCGGTCCATGAGCACGACACCCTCATCGTCATGATCGAGGCCCGCGCCGACCCCGAATACATCGAAAAGCTGGCCCGCCAGCATCGACTCCACACCCTCGAGAAATACCTCACGACGCGTCACTCCCGACGCCCCGACACCCACCCCCACGACCAGGAGGAATCATGACTGACACCCTGTCCGCCAAGCCCGCCGACCTGCCCGAGAAGATCCAGCACTACATCGGCGGCCGCTTCGTCGACTCCATCGATGGTGACACCTTCGAGGTCCTCGACCCCGTCACCAACGAGCCCTACATCACCGCCGCCTCCGGCAAGGAAGCGGACATCAACGCCGCGGTGGAGGCCGCGAAGAAGGCCTTCGCCGAGGGCCCCTGGCCCACCATGCTCCCCCGGGAGCGCTCCCGGGTGCTGCACCGCATTGCGGACATCGTCGAGAGCCGCGAGGACGTCCTCGCCGCCTGGGAGTCCTTCGACTCCGGCCTCCCGATCACCCAGGCCAAGGGCCAGGCGCGCCGCGCCGCGGAGAACTTCCGCTTCTTCGCGGACCTCATCGTCGCGCAGTCGGATGACGTGTTCAAGGTGCCCGGGCGCCAGGTGAACTACGTTAACCGCAAGCCCATCGGCGTCGCGGGGCTCATCACCCCGTGGAACACGCCGTTCATGCTCGAGTCCTGGAAGCTCGCGCCGGCGATCGCCACCGGCAACTGCGTCGTCCTCAAGCCCGCGGAGTTCACCCCGCTGTCCGCCCAGCTCTGGGCCGGCATCTTCGAGGAGGCCGGGCTGCCGGAGGGCGTGTTCAACCTCGTCAACGGCTTCGGCGAGGAGGGCTACGCCGGCGACCCGCTGGTCAAGCACCCCGATGTGCCGCTCATTTCCTTCACCGGCGAGTCCCGCACCGGGCAGATCATCTTCGCCAACGCCGCCCCCTACCTCAAGGGCCTGTCTATGGAGCTCGGCGGCAAGTCCCCGGCCATCATCTTCGAGGACGCTGACCTCGAGGAAGCCGTCAACGCCACCATCTTCGGTGTCTTCTCCCTCAACGGCGAGCGCTGCACCGCCGGCTCCCGCATCCTCGTCCAGCGCTCCGTCTACGACGAGTTCGTCGAGCGCTACACCGCCCAGGCCAAGCGCGTGAAGGTGGGCCTGCCGAGCGACCCGGCCACCGAGGTCGGCGCCCTCGTCCACCCGGAGCACTACGAGAAGGTCACCTCCTACATCGAGATCGGCAAGAAGGAAGCCACCCTCAAGGCGGGCGGCGGCCGC
Organism: Corynebacterium uropygiale; assembly: GCF_021568315.1. GTDB lineage: Bacteria > Actinomycetota > Actinomycetes > Mycobacteriales > Mycobacteriaceae > Corynebacterium > Corynebacterium uropygiale. Next base: position 481,863 of record NZ_JAKGSI010000001.1, on the reverse strand, counting down.
CCCGAGGGCTTCGAGAAGGGCAACTTCGTCGAGCCCACCGTGTTTGCCGACGTCTCCCCCGACGCCCGCATCTTCCAGGAGGAGATCTTCGGGCCCGTCGTCGCGATCACCCCCTTCGACACCGAGGAGGAGGCCCTCGAGCTCGCCAACAACACCAAGTACGGCCTCGCCGCCTACCTGTGGACCTCCGACCTCAAGCGCGCCCACAACTTCTCCCAGGCCATCGACGCCGGCATGGTGTGGCTCAACTCGAACAACGTCCGTGACCTGCGCACCCCCTTCGGCGGTGTGAAGGCGTCTGGCCTCGGCCACGAGGGCGGCTACCGCTCCATCGACTTCTACACCGACCAGCAGGCCGTGCACATCAACCTCGGCAAGGTCCACAACCCCGTCTTCGGCAAGGCTGACAAGTAGTCGCCAGCCGCCTCACCCCAAGGAGAACCCCCATGACTACCACCACCCCCACCGCCCCCGACATCCTCCGCTGCGCCTACATGGAGATCATCGTCACGGACCTCGCGAAGTCCCGCGAGTTCTACGTCGACGTCCTGGGCCTCGTCGTCACGGAGGAGAACGACAAGGAGATCTACCTCCGCAGCCTGGAGGAGTTCATCCACCACAACATCGTCCTGCGGGAAGGCCCGGAGGCCGCCGTCGGAGTCTTCTCCTACCGCGTCCGCACCCCGGAGGACGTCGACCGCGCCGAGGAGTTCTACAAGGCCCGCGGCTGCCGCACTGAGCGCCGCAAGGAGGGCTTCGTCAAGGGCATCGGTGACTCGGTGCGCGTCGAGGACCCCCTGGGTTTCCCCTACGAGTTCTTCTACGAGGTGGAGCACGTCGAGCGCCTGGCCTGGCGCTATGAGCTCTACACCCCCGGCGCACTCGTCCGCCTCGATCACTTCAACCAGGTGACCCCGGACGTCCCCACCGCCTGCGCCTACATGGAGGACCTGGGATTCCGCATCACCGAGGACATCCAGGACGAGGAGGGGACCATCTACGCCGCGTGGATGCGCCGCAAGCCGACCGTCCACGACACCGCCATGACCGGCGGCGACGGCCCCCGGATGCACCACATTGCCTTCGCGACGCACGAGAAGCACAACATCCTCGCGATCTGTGACAAGCTCGGCGCGCTGCGGCTCTCCGACCACATCGAGCGCGGCCCCGGCCGCCACGGCGTGTCCAACGCCTTCTACCTGTACCTGCGTGATCCCGACGGGCACCGCGTCGAGATCTACACGCAGGACTACTACACGGGCGACCCGGACAACCCGGCCGTCCACTGGGATGTGCACGACAACCAGCGCCGCGACTGGTGGGGCACCCCCGTCGTCCCGTCCTGGTACACGGATGCCTCGCGGGTGCTCGACCTCGACGGGAACATCGTCCCGCTGGTCTCGCGCACGGATGCGTCCGAGATGGAGGAGACCATCGGCGCCGACGGCTTCTCCTACACTCGGCGCGAAGAGGGCGAGGATTCCATGCCTCGCTGGAAGCAGGGCGAGTACAAGCTCGGCCACCAGATGTAAGAGGAGGACCCCATGCTCACGGATGCTCAGGTCACGCAGATCGCGGATGATCTCGCGGAGGCCGAACGCAACCGCACGATGATCCCGCTGCTCACCGCCCGCTTCGACGGGATGACGGTGGAGGATTCCTACCGCATCCAGAACGAATGGCGGCGCCGCGGCGAGGAGGCCGGCCGGCGGCTCGTCGGCCGCAAGATCGGATTGACCTCCAAGCCGATGCAGGAGGCCACCGGCATCACCGAGCCGGACTATGGTGCCATCTTCGCGGACATGGTCTACGAGAATGGCTCCGTGATCGAGCACGAGCAGTTCTCCAACGTGCGCGTCGAGGTGGAGCTGGGATTCCTCCTCAAGGAGAAGCTCGAGGGTCCCGACGTCACCGTGTTCGACGTGCTCCGCGCGACGGAATACGTCACCCCGGCGCTGGAGATCCTCTCCTCGCGCATCGAGATGGAGGGCCGGACGATCGTCGACACCATCAGCGACAACGCCGCCATGGGCGCGATGGTCTATGGTGGCCGGCCGGTGAGCGTCGACGCCGTGGACCTGCGGTGGGTCTCCGCGCTCCTCTACCGCAATGAGACGATCCACGACTCCGGCGTGGCCGCCGCGGTGCTCAACCACCCGGCGACGGGCGTGGCCTGGCTGGCCAACAAGCTGGCCGAGCACGGCGATCACCTCAAGGCCGGGGACTTCATCCTCGCCGGCTCCTTCACCCGCCCCATGTGGGTGGAGCCGGGCGACACAGTCCTCGCCGACTACGGCGAACTGGGGACGGTGACATGCCGCTTCAGCTAGCCCCCACCTTCGCCGCCCGCCTCGCCGAGTCCTCCCACTGCCTCCGCGGCCTCTGGGTGTGCTCCGGCTCCCCGACGGCCGCCGAGATCATCGCCGGCTCCGGCTGCGAGTGGGTCCTCATCGACGGCGAGCACTCCCCCATCACCATCGAGGGCACGCTCTCCCTCCTCCGGGCGGTGGCCGCCTACCCGGCCACCCCGGTGGTCCGGGTGCCGGTCAATGACACCGTGCTCATCAAGCAATTCCTCGACCTCGGCGCCCAGAACATCATGGTCCCCATGGTGCACACCGCCGATGAGGCCGCCCGCGCGGCCGCGGCCATGCACTACCCGCCGCGCGGCGTGCGCGGGGTGGGAAGCGCCCTCGCCCGATCCTCCCGGTGGAACCTCGTTCCCGGGTACCTGCCCGAGGCCTCGTCGACGGTGAGCCTCATCGTCCAGATCGAGTCCGCGGAGGCCGTCGAGAACGCGGCCGCTATCGCCCGCACCCCGGGCGTCGACGCCCTCTTCATCGGCCCCTCGGACTTGGCGGCCTCGATGGGGATGCTCGGCGAGCAAACCCACCCCGATGTCGTCGACCGCGTCACCCGCACCATCGCGGCAGCCAAGGAGGCGGGCCTCCCGGTAGGCGTCAACGCCTTCAACCTGGCGCAGGCCCGCGAGTACGTGGCCGCCGGGGTGGACTTCGTGAACATTGGCGCTGACGTGCAGATTCTCGCCGGCGGCGCGCAGGAGAAGCTGCGTCAGCTCCAGGACTCCCCGGAGGAGGAATCCTAGGAGGCGACTCTCCCCTCCCCCGAGCATCGGCCCGGACCCGGTCCCTCGCGGACCTGGCCCGGGCCGTTCGCTGTGCGCGTCGGACCTGGTGCGGGCAGCAGGACGCCCCGCGGAGGTCCAGGCCTCGCGCGGGGCGTAGGCGTCGGGAGCGATCCCGGCGCTAGCTCACGACCACGATGAGGTCGCCACCTTCCACCTTGGTCGGCTGGTGGAGAACCACACGCTCCACGGTGCCATCCACCGGGGAGGTGATGGTCGCTTCCATCTTCATCGCCTCGATGACGGCCACCGGATCCCCAGCCTTCACCTCATCGCCTTGCTGCGCGGTGACATTGACGACGCCGGCAAACGGGGCGGCCACGTGGCCGGGGTTGCCGGGGTCGGCCTTCTCCGCGTCGGCGGTGACGGAGTCCACGGAGCGGTCGCGCACCGTGAGCGGGCGGATCTGCCCGTTGACGTTGAGCACGACCCGGCGGAAGCCCTTGTCATCGGGCTCACCGACGGCGTCGAGCCGCACGACCATCGGCGGGGTGTCGCTATGAGCGAAGCGGATGACACTCTCCTCGCCCTCCTTGAGGCCGTAGAAGAAGACGCGATCGTCGAGGGCCGAGGTGTCCCCGAAGAGACGACGGTGCTCGTCGAACTCCGCGACCTGCTTGGGGAAGAGCAGCCGGTCGAGGGACTTGCGCCGCGTCTTGTGATCCTCGGAGGCGAGGTTCTCCTTCTCTTCCTCCGGCACCTCGACGAGCGCGGAGCTCTGCGAGGAGCGGCCGGCCAGCGCCTTCTCCCGGAGGAGCGGCCAGCCGCCGGGCGGGGTGCCGAGCTCTCCGCGGAGGAAGGAGATGACGGAGTCGGGGATGTCGTACTTCTGCGGGTCATTGGCGAAGTCCGCTGGGTCCACGCCCGCGCCCACGAGGTGCAGCGCGAGGTCGCCCACCACCTTGGAGGAGGGGGTCACCTTGGTCGGCCGGCCGAGCATGTCATTGACCGCCGCATAGTAATCCTCGATGAGCTCGAAGCGATCCCCGAGCCCCAGCGCGTTGGCCTGGGTGCGCAGGTTGGACAGCTGCCCGCCGGGGATTTCGTGCCGGTAGACGCGGCCCGTCGGCCCGGGCACGCCCGACTCGAAGGGGGCGTAGAGCTGGCGGACGGCCTCCCAGTAGGGCTCGAGGTCACCGACCGCGTCGAGGGAGAGCCCGGTGTCGCGCTCCGTGTTCGCGAAGGCCGCGACGATCGCGGAGAGCGAGGGCTGGGAGGTCGTCCCCGCCAGCGGGGCGCTGGCACCGTCGACGGCATCCGCCCCCGCATTGGCCGCCGCGAGGTAGGTGGCCAGCTGCCCGCCCGCGGTGTCGTGGGTGTGGACGTGGATGGGCAGGTCGAACTCGTGGCGCAGCGCGGAGACCAGCGTGGAGGCCGCGGCCGGGCGCATGAGGCCCGCCATGTCCTTGATCGCGAGGACGTGCGCGCCCGCGTTGACGATCTTCTCCGCCAGGTGCAGGTAGTAGTCGAGGGTGTAGAGGTCCTCGTGCGGATCCATGAGGTTGCCGGAGTAGGCCATCGCGACCTCCGCGATGGTGGTGTTGGTCTCCAGCACGGCGTCGATGGCCGGCCGCATCTGGTCCACGTCGTTGAGGGCGTCGAAGATGCGGAAAATATCGATGCCGGAATCCGCCGCCTCCTGCACGAAGGCCTTGGTCACGGTCTCGGGGTACGGCGTGTAGCCGACGGTGTTCCGCCCGCGCAGCAGCATCTGGATGTTGACGTTCGGCATCGCGGTGCGCAGCTTGTCCAGCCGCTCCCACGGATCCTCGTGGAGGAAGCGCATGGCGACGTCATAGGTCGCACCACCCCAGGCCTCGACGGAGAGCAGCTGCGGGGTCAGCCGGCCCACGTGCTTCGCCGCCGCGACGAGGGCGGAGGTACGAATGCGGGTCGCGAGCAGCGACTGGTGGGCGTCGCGGAACGTCGTGTCCGTCACGGCGAGGGCTTCCTGCTGGCGCAGCTTCTCAGCGAACTTCACCGGGCCGAGTTCCAGCAGCTCATCGCGGGATCCGCGCGGCAGCGGGTCATCGACGAGCTCCGGCAGCTTCGTCTGCGGGCGCAGGTCCGTGGGCCGCTCCCCGTGTGGCTTATTCACGGTGACGTCGGCGAGGAAGTCCAGCAGGCGCCCCGGCTCATCATCGGCGCCCGGGGCGGAGAGCAGCCACGGGTGCTCGGCGATGAAGCCGGTGGAGATGCGCTTGGTCTGGAAGTCCTCCTCGCGGAGCAGCGCCCGGAGGAATCCGATGTTGGTGGCCACGCCGGAGATCGTGAACTCCGAAAGAGCGCGCTGCGCGCGGGTGACGGCCGTCTGGAAGTCCGAACCGCGGCAGGTCATCTTGACGAGCATGGAATCGAAATTCGGGGAGATCTCGCCGCCCAGGGTGGCGGCCCCGTCGAGGCGAACGCCCGCGCCGCCCGGGGAGCGGTACGCGGTGATCGTGCCGGTGTCCGGTCGGAAGCCGTTCGCCGGGTCCTCGGTCGTGATGCGGCACTGGAGGGCAGCTCCGTGCAGCTCGATGGACTCTTGGCTCAGCCCCAGGTCCTCGAGGCTCGCGCCCGCGGCGATGCGCAGCTGGGCCTTAACGAGGTCCACGGAGGTGACCTCCTCGGTCACCGTGTGCTCCACCTGGATGCGGGGGTTCATCTCGATGAAGACGTGGTTGCCCTCTTCATCGACGAGGAACTCGACGGTGCCAGCCCCGCGGTAGTTGATCGAACGGCAGAAGGCGACAGCATCCGCGCAGATGCGCTCCCGCAGCTCGGGGTCGAGGTGCTGGGCCGGCGCGATTTCCACCACCTTCTGGTGGCGGCGCTGAAGCGAGCAGTCGCGCTCATAGAGGTGGATGACGTTGCCGTAGTCATCACCGAGGATCTGGACCTCGATGTGCTGGGGGTTAATGACGGCGCGCTCGATGTAGACGTGCCCGTCGCCGAAGGCGGCCTCGGCCTCGCGGGAGGCTTCTGCGGCGAGGCTCGCGACGTCCTCGGGGCGCTCAATGAAGCGCATGCCGCGGCCGCCACCGCCGGCGACGGCCTTGACGAAGATGGGGAAGGTGAAGTCCTTGGACATCTCGACCAGCTCGTCGATGTCCGTGGACGGCTCGGAATCGCCCAGCGTCGGCAGGCCGGCGGCCTTTGCCGCCTCGACTGCCCGGGCTTTATCGCCGGTGAGCTCGAGCGTTTCCGCCCGAGGCCCGACGAAGACAATCCCGTTCTCCTCGCATTCCTGGGCGAGGCGGGAGTTTTCGGAGAGGAATCCGTAGCCGGGGTAGACGGCGTCGGCCCCCGTCTTCTTCGCGGCGCGGATGATTTCGTCGATATCGAGGTAGGCCTTCACCGGGGAGCCTGCGGTGCCGATACGAACGGCCTCGTCGGCGAAGGATCGGTGGAAGGAGCTGCGGTCTTCCTTGGGATAGACGGCAACGGTATGCGCTCCGGTTTCCACCGCGGCCCGGAATGCGCGGACGGCGATCTCGCCGCGATTGGCGACAAGAACTTTAGAGAATGAGGGAAGGGCTGGCTTTTCCACGGAAGGGGTCCTTTCAGGGGGACTCGTCAGAGAGATCCGTTCACATCATGAACTTTTATCGTACTGGACTGTCGATATCTCACCTTCTTCGCAGGATTTCTCCCCCACAAAGGAGGGGGAATCCCACATTATGCGCCAAGGGTATTCATGTTTGAAGCCGCCGACGGGTCACGCCCCGTCGGCGGCTGTCATGGGTGCATCGCTGGCGATGCGGTGCCCCTCGGCATCAGGTCACTCGACGTGTTAGTCGATGGACTTCGCGGGGACGGAGCGCTGATCCGGGCCGTTGTACGCGGACAGCGGGCGGATGAGCGAGTTGTTCTCGTTCTGCTCGATGATGTGGGCGGTCCACCCGGTGATGCGGGCCATCACGAAGATCGGGGTGAAGAACTCCACCTCGAAGCCGAGCAGGTGGTAGGTCGGGCCGGAGGGGAAGTCCAGGTTCGGCATGATGTGGATAGAGGTGTTCTCGTACATGGTCTTGGCCATGATGTCGTACATCTCGATCCACTTCTCGCCGCCGTGGCGCTCCGCCACCTCGCGGAAGGCCGCCTCCATGGTCGGCACGCGGGAGTCACCCTTCTTGTAGACGCGGTGACCGAAGCCCATGATGAGCTCCTTGCGGGACAGCTTGTCCTTCACCCACTGCTCGGCCTTGGCCGGGTCACCGATCTCCAGCATGTGGTGCATGACGGCCTCGTTCGCGCCACCGTGCAGCGGGCCCTTGAGAGCGCCGATAGCGCCGGTGACCGCGGAGTAGGTGTCCGACATCGTGGAGGTGATGACGCGGGCGGTGAACGTCGAGGCATTGAAGGAGTGCTCGGCGTAGAGGATGAGGGACTTATCGAAGGCCTCGATGTCCGCGCGGTTGTTCGCCGGGGAGCCCTCCCCCTTCCCGAACACCATGTAGAGGAAGTTCTCGGCGAACCCCATCTTGGTGTCCGGCTCGATGTAGCCCTCGCCGCGGCGACGACGAATGTCGAGCGCGACGACCGTCGGCAGCTTCGCCATGAGCTCGAGGGAGGTGCGGCGAATGTGGTCAGAGTCCTTGGTGTAGGACTCGGGATCCTGGGCACCGATGTAGGACACCGCGGAACGCAGCACGTCCATGGGGTGGCAGCTCAGCGGCATCGACATGACAAGGTCGATGAGCCCGCGATCAATGTGACGGAGCGCCTTCTCGCGGATGGAGAAGCGGCGCAGCTCGTCGCTCGAGGGAAGCTCGCCGTTCCAGAGGAGGTACGCCACCTCTTCGAAGGTGCAGTAGCGAGCCAGCTCCTGGACCGGGTAGCCCTGGTAGAGCAGGGAGTTCGTCTCCGGGTTGACCTTGGAGATCGCGGTGTAATCGGCGACGACGCCGGCAAGACCGCGGCGAACCTCGGGAGCATCCTGAGTCATGGTGATTGTCCTTCCTCTGATTATTTGTTGGGGTCGTAGGTGTCCACCGAGTAGGTGAAGACCTGCTGATCGAACGCGTTGTACTCCGCATAACGGAGCAGCTCGTAGAGACGCGAGCGGTGCTGCATCCGGTCGAGCCACCCGGTCTGGGTGCCGGTGTCGCGGATATCCTTGAGGGCCTCCTCCACCTGCCCCATCGCGATGCGCAGGGTGGTGACCGGGTAGATCACGGCGTTGTATCCGATGTCCTCAAGGGTCTGCGCGCTGAGCAGCTCGGTCTTGCCGAACTCCGTCATGTTGGCCAGCAGCGGCACGTCGACGGCGGCACGGAACTTCTCGAAGTGCTCGGGCTGGTGAAGCGCCTCGGTGAAGATGAGGTCGGCGCCAGCGTCGGCGTAGGCCTTCGCGCGCTCGATAGCGGAGTCGATGCCCTCGACGCCGGCGGCGTCGGTCCGGGCGCAGATGATGAAGTTCTCATCGCGGCGCTCGTTGACCGCGGCGGTGAGGCGGCGGACCATGAGCTCGGTGGGGACGACCTCCTTGCCGTCCAGGTGGCCGCAGCGCTTGGGGTTCACCTGGTCCTCGAAGTGGCAGCCGGCGATTCCGGCGTCCTCGAGCTCACTCACGGTGCGGGCGGCGGACATGGGCTCACCGAAGCCGGTGTCCGCGTCGACGATGACGGGAAGGTCGGTGGGGCGGGCGATCTGGCGGGCGCGCTCGGCAACCTCGGTGAGGGTGGTGAGGCCGATGTCCGGGAGCCCCAGGTCAGCGGCGACGACAGCGCCGGAGACGTAGACGCCCTCGAAGCCAGCTTCCTGGATGGCGCGGGATACCAGCGGGGAGAACGCGCCGGGGAGGCGCTGGATCTTCCCGGAATTCAGGCCGGCGCGCAGGGCGGCGCGGCGTTCAGTGGGGGTGACAGTGCTGGAGTAGAGTCCCGACATTGTTTAGAGAAGTCCTTCCGGGGTCTCGGGGGCCTGGGCGAGGACGTCCTCGTCCAGCTCGATGTTCAGCTGACGGAGATCATCCAGGTTGGGCAGCGACTGGACGGCGTCGAGGAAGCGGTTCTGCTCGGACTCGGAGACGACGCCCTCAGCCAGGGTGCGGAACTTCTGGATGTACTGCTCGCGAGCGAAGGGGCGGGCGCCCAGCGGGTGAGCGTCGGCGACGGCCAGCTCATCCTCGATGACGGTGCCGTCCTTGAGGGTGATGACCGCGCGGGCACCGAAGGCCTTCTCATTCGGGTCATCGGAGTGGTAGCGGCGGGTCCACTCGGGATCCTCGACCGTGGAGATCTTGCGCCACAGCTCGATGGTCTCGGGGCGGTGCGCCCGCTCGGGGGCGTAGGAGCGCTCGTGGTGCCACTCGCCATCCTCGAGGGCCACCGCGAAGATGTACATGATCGAGTGGTCGAGGGTCTCGCGGGAGGCGTCGGGATCGAACTTCTGCGGGTCGTTGGAGCCGGTACCAATGACGTAGTGGGTGTGGTGGCTCGTGTGCAGGACGATGGACTCGATCTGCGAGAAGTCCTCGATCCGGTCGCGCATCCGGCGGGCGAGGTCGATCGGCGCCTGGGACTGGTACTCCGCGGAGTGCTCCTTGGTGAAGGTCGCGAGGATCGCCCGCTTCTCCTCCCCCTCGGCCGGCAGCGGGATGGTGTACTCGTGGTCCGGGCCGGCGAGCATCCAGGCGATGAAGCCGTCCTCGCCCTCCCAGATGGGGGCGGGTGCGCCCTCGCCGCGCATCGCGCGGTCCACGGCCTCGATGGCCATCTTGCCGGCAAAGGCCGGGGCGAAGGCCTTCCAGGAAGAAATGAGGCCCTTGCGGGACTGGCGGGTGGCCGTCGTCGTGTGGAGAGCCTGGCCGATGGCCTGGTAGATGGTGTCGACGTCGAGGTGCAGCAGGGTGCCGATACCCGCGGCGACCGACGGCCCGAGGTGGGCGACGTGGTCGATCTTGTGGGCGTGGAGGCACATGCCGCGGACGAGGTCAACCTGGATCTCGTAGCCCGTCGCAAGGCCGCGGATGAGGTCACGGCCAGTGGAGCCGCGGTGCTGGGCGGCGGCGAGGATGGCGGGGATGTTGTCGCCGGGGTGGGAGTACTCGGCGGCGAGGAAGGTGTCGTGGAAGTCGAGCTCACGGACGGCGGTGCCGTTGGCCAGCGCCGCCCACTCGGCGGAGAAGCTGCCCGGGATACCGAAAACGGCGGCGCCTCCGGCGCTCACGGGGTGGGCCTCAGCCTGGCGGCGGGCCACAGTCACCGGGCGGCGGAGCACAGACGCCGCGGACACCGACGCATTGTCGATGATGCGGTTGATGATCATGTCCTCCGTGTCGGCCGGAACCTCAACGGGGTCGGCAGCGACTTTCGCGATCTTGTACGCGAGGTGCTCCTCATAGGGGAAGTCCTCAGCGGAGCGGTGGGTCCTGACCTTGTGGTCAATCATCGGGATAGGCCTCCTGGATGGGACGTGGAGAGAGTCAATCTGTGTTACGCCCCTCATGCTAGGGCAGTTTCTGTGGGTCCCATCACTGTAAATGAAGCGGAATTTTGTGTCATGCCTTCTGCGAGTTTGCAAAAATTGTGGAATCCGCAGGTATTCGCGTATTTTGAGAGTGTGGAGCTCTTCTCCAGCAGCCCCGGAGACGGCCTTTTTCGCACGCTTCACACCACCCCCGCTACCCCCAGTAAACAGATCACCATTTCACCATGGTGTCCGCTTTCCTAGGAGACTCCCCCTCATGGCCAAGATCTACGCCGGCGCCCGGATCCGCACCCTGCGCACCGGCCTCGACCTCACCCAGGTGGAGATGGCTCGGCAGCTCAACATGTCCACGAGCTATCTCAACCAGCTCGAGAATGACCAGCGGCCCATCACCGCGACGGTGCTCATGAGCCTCATCTCCACCTTCAATGTCGACGCCACCTACTTCTCCCCCGACCGGGACGCCCGACACATCGCCGACCTCAGCGCCACCTACCCCTCCGTCCCGGTTGAGCAGTGGCGGGACCTCATCGCCCGCTACCCGGACGTGGCGCAGGCACTGATTGATCGCGCTGAGCCCTCGTCGGAACCTCACCCCGGCCCCTTCGAACAGGTGCGGGACTTCTTCTACGACTCCAACAACTACATTGACCAGCTCGATCGGCTCGCGGAGCAGGGGGCGAGCGAGCTCGGGCAGGCGCAGATCCGCCTCACGCGCCTGGCGGCCGCGCTCGATCGCGACCTCGGCGTCACCGTGCGCTACCGGCGCCACGCCACCGGGCCCCGCCGCGTCTTCGACCCCGAGCGCCGGGAGGTCAACATCCGCGCCGACCTCACCGAGGCACAAATGTGCTTCCAGCTGGCGCTGCAGTACGGGCTCCTCGCCCACAGGGAGTTGCTTGAGCGGCTGGCCTCGGACAACTTCCCCGAGGATGAGGAGGCCCGGCGCGTCGCGGTGCTGGGCCTCGCGCAGTACTACGCGGCCGCCCTCACCCTCCCCTACGAGGACTTCTTCCACACCGCCGAGGAGTACCACTACGACATCGACCGGCTCTCCCGGCACTGGGGCGCGGGGATCGAGACGATCTGCCACCGCCTCTCCACCCTCCAGCGGCCGGGCTCCAACGGGGTGCCCTTCTTCTTCGTCCGCACGGACCGGGCGGGGAACATCTCCAAGCGTCAATCGGCGATGAGCTTCCACTTCGCCCGCAGCGGCGGGAGCTGCCCCCTGTGGGTCATCCACCGCGCCTTCGAGACCCCCGGGAGGGTGACGAGGCAGGTCGCGGAGATGCCCGATGGGCGTCGCTACCTCTGGGTGGCGCGCACCATCGCGGGCAGGGTCCGCGAGTTCGGGGCCCCGCGCAAAGAGTTCGCGGTGGGGCTTGGCTGCGAGCTCAGCCAGGCGGACCGGCTCATTTACAGCCGGGGCCTCGACCTCTCCCCCGAGTCCGCAACCCCCATCGGCCCCGGCTGCGAGTGGTGCGTGCGCTCCCAATGCCCGCAGCGGGCCTTCCCCCAGCGGCATCGGCCCATCGCGCTGAACCTCGACATCAGCGTCGATGAGCCCTATCGCACGCTGCCGATGCGGCCTAGCTCAGGTCGTCGTGCGCCACGAGGCGGCGGGCGGCTTCCGTGATGGAACCCGAGAGCGAGGGGTAGACCGCGAAGGTCTCCGCCAGGTCAGAGACCGTCAGCTGGTTGGACACCGCGACGGCGATGGGCAGGATGAGCTCAGAGGCCGTCGGCGCTACGACAACACCGCCGATGACCAGGCCCGAGTTCTTCCGGCAGAAGATCTTCACGAAGCCGTGGCGCAGGGCGCGCATCTTCGCGCGGGGGTTCGTCTCGAGGGGGAGGACGACCTCCCGAGCGGATACCTCGCCATCGGCAATCTGCTTGTGCGTGATGCCCACGGAGGCGATCTCCGGGCGGGTGAACACGGCCTGGGCCACCGTCTTGAGACGGATGGGGGACACGCCCTCGCCGAGCGCGTGGTAGATCGCGATGCGGCCCTGCATCGCCGCCACCGAGGCCAGCGGGAAGAGGTCCGTGCAGTCACCGGCGGCGTAAACACCCGGCACGGATGTGCGGGAGACACGGTCCACCTTGATCCGCCCCGAGCGGTCCCGCTCCACGCCGACGAGGTCCAGGCCCAGGTCCTCCGTATTCGGGATGGAGCCCACCGTCATGAGAGCGTGGGAGCCGCGGATCTCGCGCCCGTCCGAGGTCTTCACGATAACCTCATCGCCCTCCCGGGTGACGGTTTCCACCCGGGCATGCTTCTCCAAGTGGACGCCGCGCTCGGAGAGCACCGTCTCGAGGGTGTCCGCGGCGTCGGCGTCGTCGTGGGGAAGGATGCGGTCGCGGGAAGCCACCATGGTGACCTTCACACCCATCTCCGCGAAGGCGGAGACAAACTCCGCACCCGTCACACCCGAGCCGACGACGATGAGGTGCTCGGGCAGCTCCTGCAGGTTATAAATCTGCTGCCAGGTGAGGATGCGCTCCCCATCGGGCTGCGCGCCGGGGAGGATGCGCGGGCGGGCGCCCGTCGCGATGAGGACAAGGTCGCATTCCAGCGTCTCCTCCTCCCCCGAGGCGTGATCCACCTTGATGTAGTGGGTGGTCTGTTTGGCCTTGTAGTCATCGAAACGGGCGCGCCCCTCGATGACCCGCACGCCCACGCGCTCCATCTGCGCCCGAATATCGGAGGACTGCTGGTGCGCCAGGGCCTGCACGCGCTTGTTCAGCACATCGATGTGCAGGTGGGCCTCACCGATGCCCTTGTCCAGGCCCATGTCGTCGGCACGGCGAAGGTCGGTCTTAATCCCGGTACCAGCGATAAAGGACTTCGAGGGAACGCAATCGAGGATGACGGCCGAGCCGCCCAGGCCGCGCTCCTCCACGAGGGTGATCTCCGCCCCGTACTTGGCCCCCGCGAGAGCCGCCTCGTAGCCGCCGGGCCCGCCGCCAATGATGACAATTCGATTGCTCACTCGTTCTCCTCAGGAATTCTCTCGGACTATCGTTCGGGTTGGTGCTCTCGACGCCGAGCCCGCCGCGCATGAGCGACGGCTGTGACGCCAGGCCAGATCACGGTCATCTGTGACGCCCTCAGCTTAACGGAGGAAGGGACCCCGTCGAGCGCTGGCCTGGTATTGGTCCACCACTGCGCCGAAGAGCCGCAGCCCGACGCCCAGGCAGCGCTCGTCCACATGGAGGTCCCCCTGGTGGAGGTCCTGGGGCTCGCGCTCCCCATCCCAGCAGCCCAGGCGCGCCATGGAACCCGGGACGTGCTCGAGGTACCAGGAGAAATCCTCCCCGCCGGAGGACTGCGGCGCCTGCACCACCGCGCCGGGGTCGATGCTGCGGACGGCGTCGGCGAGGATGGCCGTCGCCACATCATCGTTTTGCACGGGGGGCACGCCGCGGGTGTAGATGACCTCGCCGCGGCAGCCCGTCGGCGCGAGGATCTGCTGGACAAGCTCCTCAATGAGCGGCTGGACCGTGCGCCACACGCGAATGTCTGCGGTGCGAAGGGTGCCGGAAACCTCCCCAGTCTTGGGGATCGCGTTCGACGCATAGCCGGCGTTGATCGTCCCGAACACCATGACGGTGCCCGTCCGCGGATCCACCCGGCGCGAGAGCAGCCCCGGCAACTCCGTGACCAGCGAGCCCAGCGCATAGACGACATCCGCGGTGAGGTGCGGCCGCGAGCTGTGCCCGCCCGGCCCATGCACCTTCACGGTGACAATGTCCGTGGCCGAGGTAATCGCCCCGACGCGCACCCCCACCTTCCCGACCTTGAGCTTCGGCTCGACGTGGACCGCGTAGATCGCGTCGACATTCTCCAGGGCACCGAAGCCGATGACCTGGGGCGCCCCGCCGTCCATGACTTCCTCCGCCGGCTGGAAGATGATCCGCACCCCGGTCTCCAGCTCCTCGGCGTGCTCCGCGAGGGCGCAGGCCAGGCCCAGGCAGAGGGTGGTGTGGACGTCGTGCCCACAGGCGTGCATGACCCCAGTGTTCTCGGAGGCGAAGTCCAGGCCCGTCACCTCGGTGATGGGCAGGGCGTCGATGTCCCCGCGGAAGGCAAGCCGCGGGCCCTCCGTGGGGCCGATATCGACGCGCACGCCGGTCCCCGGGAAGCGCTCCGGGTGAAGGCCGTGCGCCTCGAGGACCTCGACGATGAAGTCCGTCGTCCGATATTCCATGTTGGAGAGCTCGGGGTGAGCGTGGAAGTGCCGGCGCCACTGCACCACGGTGTCCCAGTTGCGGTCCACCCACTCTTCCACTGCGGCTGCGATGCCCATGTGCGCCCGTACCCCTTCAACTACCTCGCGAGTTCGTTTTTCTTCCCACGAGTGTAGTTCCTCAGCGCTTCTTCTCCACCCCCGCGGAGTTCTCACGCGAGGACGGGATCGCGCGCCGGGCCTCCGGCTCCCCGTCATAGCGCTCCATCCAGGCGGCGAATTCCTCGTGCGCCGTGATGCTCATCCCTGGCCAGTGGAAGTCCAGGGGCTGTTCAGGCCCAATATCCGGGCAGAGCTTCTCCACGGGGCTCGCTCCCGCCGGAAGCAGGAGGAAAGGAAGGACGCCGAGACCGCGGGCGATCTGGTAAATCGTCGCGAGGTTCGGGTTCGACGGGCCCCTCCCGTTATTGTCGTTGCGCTCGAGATTCGAAATCTGGTTGCGCGACAAATGCGAGAGGTCAGCGAGCTCTTCCTGGCTGAGCCCACGCAGTTTGCGGAGGTAGCGGATGTTTTCGCCCAGTCTGCGGCCGTAGCTTTGCCATCTCACACCCGTGTCGTCGAAGGTCACCCCTCCAGGCTGTGGCCCCCACCCACAGCCGTCCGCCAAACACGTTGGGCAAAAGGCTCGATGAGAGCCTACAGGTCGATGTTCCGCGGGCCGTAGAGGCGATCACCCGCGTCGCCCAGACCAGGCACGATGTACGCATCCTCGTTGAGTTCGGGGTCGATGCACGTCGTCACCAGGCGCACCGGGAGCCCGGAGTTCTCGAGGGCGTCGACGCCCGGCTGCGCGCTAATCATGCACACCGCCGTGATGTCCGTGGCGCCGCGCGAAGCGAGCAGCTGGAGGGCGTTGAGCAGGGAGCCGCCCGTCGCAAGCATGGGGTCCACGATGAACACGGGCTGGCCGGTGAGGTCCGGCGGGAGCGCCTCAAGGTAGGGCACCGGCTGGTGGGTCTCTTCGTCCCGGGCGAGGCCGATGAAGCCCACCTGGGCGTCCGGGATCATCGAGAGCGCGGGCTCAATCATGCTCAGACCAGCGCGGATAATGGGCACGATGATCGGCGGATTCTCCAGCCGGGTGCCCTGCGCGATGCCCACCGGAGTCTTCGTGTCGAAGTTCTCGACGGGCAGGTTGCGCGAAGCCTCATAGACGAGCATGGTGCCCAGGTCCGCTGCGGCGGCCCGGAACGCGCTGTTGTCGCTGCGGGCATCGCGCAGGATGGTGAGCCGGGCAAGGGCGAGGGGATGGTCGACGATGGTGATCTCCATGCTGCTTATCCTACGTCTCCCGCCCCGGAAGGGAATCCGGAGGGAACGGGCTGGCGCGCCGGCCGGTCTAAGCACGCATGAGCATCGTGAATGAGTATCTGAACATCAGCACCGAGCACGCCGCCCGCCTGGCCCGGGACCTCCACCACCAGGCCTCCCTCCCCGCCACGCTGGCTCACCCACCCGAATGGCCATCCGGGCCGGGCATCGCGGCCTTCAGCGAGGCGGCGCAGGCGGCCGTCGACTCCGCCGAGCGCCGCGCGGACACCCTCCACCGCGTCGCGCGAACCCTCGCTGAGCTCTCCGCCCAGGCCATCGGCGTGATCGACGAGACCGACCGCTCCACCGGCCGCCAGTTCGGAGGACTCTGATGATTCCGCTCGTACCCGTCGTGGCGGGGATCGCTTCCCTCGCCCCCTCCCTCATGTCGCTGCCGGTGTGGCGGAACCTGCCTCGCCTCGACGCCGCCCTTCCCCTCGCCCGGTCCCTTGGGGCCGACGCCCACCCCCTCCTCCGCGCGGCCCGTCGCCTCGGGGAGGACCGCGGACTGCTTGATCGGCTCCTCCGCGAGGGGGCGGCTGCTCTCGACCGCGCCCGGGCGGACCTCACGGGGATTGCGCAGAGCTTCCTTCGGGTTGCCGCCCAGACCGCCCCGCAGCTCCTCAACCCTCTTCCCGGCGCGGCGCCGGCCGCCTGGGCCCGGCTGCTCCACGCCGGCCAGGCCCACCTCCGCGCAGCAGAGCAGCGCGTTCACCAGCTCGAACGGGAGCTCGCCACCACGGTCAGCTCCCTTCACCGCCTGGCGAGCGAGCCGGATCATCCAGCGGGGCTCCCCCACCCGCGGGCCATGCTCGCCGGGCATGATCCCCACGCCGGGAACTTGTCCTCCGGCTCGAGCAGCGAGGGCGGGAGCGCGGCGGGCCAGGCGGCCGTCGACGCCGCTCGCAGCGCAATGGGCACCCCCTATCGGTGGGGCGGGACGGGCCAGGGCGGCTTCGATTGCAGCGGCCTCACCCAGTGGGCGTGGCGGCAGGCCGGGGTGGAGATTCCGCGTACCGCGGAGGCCCAGACCGTGGGCCGCCAGGTGAGCGCCGGCGAGCTCGCCCCCGGGGACCTGCTCGTGTGGGATGGGCACGTCGCCATGTACGCCGGGGGCGGGCAGATCATCGAGGCGGGCGATCCGGTCCAGATGAACCCGCTGCGCACCACGAATCTGGGGATGCCTTTCAAGGGCTATTTCCGGCCGACGGGCTAGGCCAGGGCCCATGCTTTCCGCGCGAGCGCGTGGCCCTCCGGGCAGCGGGGAGAGGGTCGGCTAAAATCGGCGGCCATGAGCGAGAAGGCCACCATCATTCCGATTTCTCTGTCCCTCACCGAGGGGGATTTTTATACCCTGTGGGTCCCCACCTGGCGCGAGCACGGCGCGGAGTGGACCGCCTTCCTCGGCGATGAGGACGACGTGTTCGTGTTCGAAAGCCCGGCTAAGCTCCTTGCCTTCCTGGAATCCGGCGCCTCGCACGATCTCCAATCCCATCGCCAGTGGGAGGCCTTCGCACAGAAGGACGCCACCCGCGTGGTCCCGAACACGGATGGGCAGCTCGACATCATCGGCGCCCCGGCTCTTCTGGCTGACCGCCCCACCTACACCACGGTGAAGGAAGTGTCGCGGATCTTCCGCGTCACGCGGGCCCTCGGCACGGTGAGCGGCGCCGACCACGTCAGCGTCTTCTTTGCCTCCCACTCGGTGCTGGGCAATGTTGACCGCGGGTCCGAGCATTTCTCGGGCAACGCCGGCCTCGGCGAGTGGTCCGCGATCGGCCGCGCGGTTCTTGACAACTGGCGCACCGTCGTCGAGGATCTCGACGCCCACGTGAAGGTCGTCGACGTGGATGAGGATGCCGCGGCCGCGGCGGAGAAGAGCATCACGGCGGCGGAGAGCGCGGCGGCCACGGCCCGTGAGGCCGAGGAAGCGCAGAAGAAGCAGGATGAGGCCAACGCAGATCCCTATGATTCCTCCCCGTGGGCGGCGGCGGGGATCGACCCCGTGCGGATCGCCCTCGACGGCCGTACCCTCTACACCCTGCGCACCTACCTCGATGGCTCGCCGGTCTTCCTCGGCCGCTACGGGGAGATCTTCACGTTTACTAACTCCAAGAGCCTGGTGCGCTGGATCGCGGATCACGACACGCACGACCTCGCGAAGCTCTCCACCTGGGAGGACATCCTCACCCTCGCCCGCGCCGGCGAGCTCCAGCTCACCGTCCACAAGGACAACTCCTACTCCTTCACCGGGCTCGCCAAGGACATCGAGGCCGGCCCCGAGCACGTGGACTCCCAGCAGCTCGGCCAGGCCTATGAGCTCATGGCCGACGCCGCCGACTGGGCCCAGGATGACTCCCTCAACTCCTACTTCCTCAGCAACCCGCGGATGCAGGACTACATCTCCTACATGGTGGGCTCGACGGGCACCTCGGGCTACGTCCCCTCGGCGCCCTACACCGACCACGCCGAGGGCTGGAAGGAAATGGAGAACATGCTGACGAAGCGATTCTCCAAGTCCTAAGCGCGCCCCGGCGCGGGCGCCCCGGCGCCTCGAGCCTAGATATCCAGGGTGAGCGAGAGCCCTCCCCCATTGGCCCCCGACGGCGACCCGCCGCTCGGGGGCTTCGGCGTCCCCGCGGCGGATCCGGCGGCCTCCTCGTGCTCGTGGGTCTCCTCGTCCTCGGCCTCCTGCTCCTCCGGGTCCGCGAGCTCCGCGTAGGCCGGAAGAATGACCTGGTTGAACAGGGTGGAGCGCTCGGGGAGGCTGAGGAAGGAGGCGTCGAGCGCGTCGGAGGTGATCTCCAGGAGCTCCTCGGGGCCGTAGCCATAGGAGTCCACGAGGTCCTTGAGCTCGCGGAGCAGGCGATTCCCCGGGCTGAGCGGAA
Organism: Corynebacterium uropygiale; assembly: GCF_021568315.1. Classification (GTDB taxonomy): domain Bacteria; phylum Actinomycetota; class Actinomycetes; order Mycobacteriales; family Mycobacteriaceae; genus Corynebacterium; species Corynebacterium uropygiale. The sequence continues at coordinate 462,850 of NZ_JAKGSI010000001.1, read as the reverse complement.
CGCTCGCCATGCCCACGTCGCGAAGCAGCGGCAGCGGGTGATCGGCGAGGTCCTCCTCCGTGGCGGCGAGGAGCACCGGCACCCGCCGGTCGCGCACCCAGGCCGAACGCCCACCGAGGGTGATGCCGTCCTCGTCGACGCCGAAGTCATCGCAGATCTCCACCCCGCACTCCACGCGCTGGACGGCGCCGTGGGGGAGGTCGTCGAGCCGCCCGCTCACGGGCAGCCAGTGCTCGGCGCAGAGGTCGAGCACGCCGTCGTCCGGGGCGTCGTCGAGGGCGAAGCCCAGGAGCCGGGGGCCGTGGAGGGAGAGCGCCTGGCGGGCGTCGTCGAGAGTGTGGCCGCGGAGGACATAGCGGACATCGATGTCCTCGTACTCGGGGAGCTCCGTGGCGCCGGCGGAGAGGCTCAGTTCGGCGTAGACGACGCCGATGCGGCGCAGGGTCGCGACGAGGGAGTCGGAGTGCGGCAGGCCCACGACGACCTTGGGCAACGCCGCGATAACACCCTCATCCGGGTGCTTAAACCGAGGATTAGTACCGATGGTCGGGATGTCAGTCATGCCCATAGATTAAACCCCTGTACCATCACGGCATCATGACACACCACTCCTGGCCGCGCCGCGCGGCCATCATCCCCTTCTGCCTCGCGCTCGGCGCGCCGCTCGCGTGCCCGCCGCAGGCCCACGGCCAGGACGAGCCCGACCTCCCGCCGGCCTCCCGCGCGGAGGCCCCGGACACCTCCTCCTGCCCCAACCAACTCGTGCCCCCGAAGGCGCGGACGACCTCCGAGACGCCGCAGCCGGGCTCGACGCCGCCTCCTCCCCTGCCGGTCTCGCCAGCACCCGACGGCCTGGGCTGCGGTGTGAGCGCGCCGCGCGGCTTCACGGTGCCGGAGTCCGTCCTGGCCTCGGGATGGCTGGTCGCGGACCTCGACACGGGGGAGGTCATCGCGGCAAAGGACCCGCACGGGCGCTATCGGCCGGCGAGCATCATCAAGGTGTTGCTCGCCCGCGTGGCGCTGGAGCACCTGGACCTCGACACCGTCGTCACCGCGAGCGACGAGGCCGCCGGGATGGAGGGAAGCGCCGTCGGGATCGGGCCGGGCGGGAAGTACACCGTGCGCTCCCTGCTCGAGGGACTGCTCATGGCCAGCGGCAATGATGCGGCGACGGCACTCGCGGAGCAGCTGGGCGGAGAGAAGGAGACACTGCGCCTGGTCAACGAGCTCGCGCAGCGCGATGGGGCGAGGGACACCCGCGTCATGAACTACACCGGCCTCGATCGCGCGGGGCAGAGCTCCTCGGCCTTCGACCTCGCCCGTTTCTACCGCGCGGCCTGGAAGAACCCGGTCTTTGCGGAGATCGTCCGCACGGACCACGTGGACTTCCCCGGCTGGGGCGAGAACGAGGGATTCGAGGTGTGGAATGACAACCACCTGCTCCTCAACGACCCCACCGGCATCGGCGGCAAGACCGGCTACACGGACGACGCCAACCACACCTTCGTGGGCGCCACGGACAGGGATGGCCGGCGGCTCGTCGCCGTCCTCCTCGACACCACCGTGGACCGCGGCCGCGCCTGGGAGCAGGCCCGCGATCTCCTCGACGAGGCCTACCAGGTCCCCGCGGGTCGCGGCGTCGCCTCCCTCGACGCCGCCGAGGACGCCTCCGCGGACGGCCAGGACGGCACCCCCACCGAGATGGCCCCCATGCCCTCCCCCAACTCCCACTCCGCATCCCAGACAGCAGTGAGCCCCCTCCACCTTGGGCTTGGTGTGGGGGCTGCGATCATCGCTCTCGCTGCGATCGCGGTGCTTGTGTGGCGGCTCGGCCGCCCGCGCCTGGCCCCGGGTCCGCGGACGACGTGGCGGCAGCGGCGATCCGGCCGCACCGGGCGATCCGGGCGTTCCGGCCGCACCGGCCGCACCGGCCGCGCCCGGCGCTAAGGCCCCGCTCAGGCCCCGAGGGCGGGCGCCGGGGAGAACGCGGCCGGGTGGGCGTCGAGACCCTACCGGCGGCGCAGGAGGCTGGTGACGCCGGCGGCGAGGAGGCCGAGGCCGGCGCCGATGCCGAGCATCGTGCCGCTTCCCGGGCCCTGGCTGATGTCATTGCGCACGCGAATGACCGCGGGCTCCGGGACGGGCAGCGTGGTGAGCTGCAGGGATTCCTCGGTGGTGGCGGCCCAAGCGGAGCAGTAGAGCACGATCCGCCAGACGAGGTAGAGGACAACCATGAGGCCGATGATCGGGCCGAAGGCCGCGCCCGCAGGGTTCGATAGCGCGTTGGAGAAGAAGAGAGAACCCAGCTGCTTGACGACCTCGAAGCCGAGCGCGCCCAGCATCGCCGCCTTCACCCCGGAGCGCGGCGGCACCTTCGTGCGCGGCAGGTACATGATCATCCACAGCATGACGAGGAAGTTCGCGAGGAGACCGAGGAGAATAGCGACGAGCGCCGCGATGACCCCGATCCCCGGCACGTCGTGGAGGCCGATCATCTCGATGAAGCGCATCGTGAGGCCGGAGGATCCCACGGCCGTGATGCCGAACGCGATGACGAAGGAGAGCAGCAGCCCCACGAGACCCAGGAGGTCGAGGAGCTTCTTCACCACGAAGTTGCCGTCGGTGGGGTCGAGCCGCCACATCTTCGACACGCCATAGCGCAGGTTGTTCATCCAGCCGAGCCCGGACCATAGGGTGGTGAGGATACCGAGGCCAGCCACCGCCCCGCGCTGCGCGATGGCGGTCTCCACGATCTGGTTGAGCATCTCGGACATGTCGCCCTCGACGGAGCTCGTGATGTATTCCTGCACCTTATCGAGCTGCTCCGGGTGCGCGGCCAGCACGAAACCGAGGCCGGCGAATACCAACATGAGGATGGGGAAGATCGCCAGCACGGAGAAGTACGTAATGCCCGCGGAGTATTGGTTCCCGCCGTGGGTGGAGTAGCGCTCCTGCATGAGCATGATGTGGTCGAACCATCCCCACTTCATGCGGAGTTTGTCGACGAACCCCGGCTCATCCTGGTTCACCCGCTCGATGCCGTACTCATCCGTGTACCGCTCGTCGGACTTCGTGCTTGCAGCCACGCGCCCTCTCTTTCCCTGAGAAATTGATAAAGCCTCCCCTACCTTACGAAAAAGGAGCGGCTTATGCACCTTTCATCGGTCGGTGGGGAGGGGCGTGTGGTGAGGGCTCGACGGGCAAACCCGGCGCGCGTCGTCTTAGCGCCGGCGCAGGAAGCCGAGGCCCTCGTAAACCTGGGCGAGGACCGGCTCGGCGATCGCCGCCGCCCGCTCCGCGCCCTGCGCGAGGATGGCCTCCAGCTGCGCGCGGTCCGACATGTACTCGTTGTAGCGGGCGCGCAGCGGCTCGGTGAAGGCCTCGAGGGCGTCCGCGGTGTCTTTCTTCAGCGCGCCATAGCCCTGGCCCTCGTAGCTGGCGACGAGATCGTCGACGCTCGTCCCGGTGAGGGCGGACTGGATGACGAGGAGGTTGGACACGCCGGGTTTCTTCTCCCGGTCGAAGGCGACCACGCCGTCGTTGTCCGTCACGGCGGAGCGGATGCGCTTGGCGGAGACCTTCGGGTCGTCGAGAAGGTTGACGATGCCCTTGGGGTTGGCCCCGGACTTGGACATCTTGGCCGTGGGCTCCTGGAGGTCGTAGATCTTGGCCGCACCCTCGGGGATGAAGCCCTCGGGGAGGACGAAGGTCTTCCCAAAGCGGTTGTTGAAGCGCTCGGCCAGGTTGCGGGTGAGCTCAAGGTGCTGGCGCTGGTCCTCGCCCACCGGCACGTACTGGGGGCGGTAGAGGAGGATGTCCGCCGCCATGAGCATGGGGTAGGTGAAGAGGCCCGCGGAGGTGCGGTCCGCGCCTCGCTTGGCGGACTTGTCCTTGAACTGGGTCATGCGGGAGGCCTCGCCGAAGCCGGTGAGGCAGGTCATCACCCAGCCGAGCTCGGCGTGGGCCGGCACGTGGGACTGGACGAACAGAGTGGACTTCTCCGGGTCAATGCCCAGGGCCAGCAGCTGCGCGGCGCCGGCGATGGTGCGGGCGCGCAGCTCCTTGGGGTCCTGGTCCACGGTGATCGCGTGGAGGTCCGGGATAAAGTAAAAAGCCTCGTAGTCATCCTGGAGATCAATCCACTGCTTCAGCGCACCCAGGTAGTTTCCCAGGTGGTAGGAGTCTGCGGTGGGTTGGATCCCCGAGAGGACACGGGGCTTCGACTTGCCGGAGGCACTCTGTACGTCACTCATGGTCTCCAGAGTGTAGTCAGCGGGCGCTGAGAACTCTCGGCCGGGTCTCCCCCGAGACCATGAGTGTGGGGCGAATTACTCGCCGGGCTCCTTGTAAGTCTTGGAGTAAATATCAAGGAGCCGAGCGATGGCGACGACGACCAGCCCGCCGCCCACGGCCACCACGAGCGCGGACAGAATGCCATTGATGGTGTGACCCGCGGTGACCAGCCACCACATACCAAGAACCGCGATGACGATCCCCACGATCGCTTCAATTGCCATACGCATGGGAATTAAGCCCCTTTGATGTGAAAAATTACTGACAGATCCGCAACAATTTTATCATTAGCCCCCGGAAGAGAGGGAATCTGGCGAGGCATGAGGGCGTGGCCTAGTCCCCCGCCTCATCGCACCCCTTGCTCCGGCGCGGGGTGAGCTTCCCCTTGGCCTGACTCATACCTCGACGAAGCAACCGATAGGACAGCCGAATACGAGGATCAACGGGCTGGTCCGCACCGCGATACTCGAAGATGGGCAGGGACTTTTGGTAGTACATCGCGAGGCAGCGGGCGATGAGCGCGAAGAAGAGCGCCACGACCATGGTGATACTCTCCGGTACCCCCACCGCGAGCAGCACCATGTACACCGCCGTCGTCGCCACCGCGATGGAGGCATAGAGCTCCTGGGAGAACACCAGCGGCACGCGGTCGGACATGAGGTCGCGGAGCACCCCGCCGAACACCCCGGTGATGACGGAGGCCACCGCCGCGATGATGAAGCCATAGCCGGCGTCGAGAGCCACCCGCGTGCCGAGCACGGAAAAGGCGGCGAGGCCCACGGCGTCGAGCAAGAGGAAGAGCACGCGGAAATGGTGCATGAGGAAGGAGAAGGACATCGTGAGCGCCGCGGCCACCATGACGATGACCAGGTAGTGCGGGTGCTCCACCCAGGTGAGCGGGTAGGTGTCCAGCACCATGTCGCGGACGGATCCGCCACCCAGCGCCGTGAGGACCGCGATGGCCATGACCCCGAAGACGTCCATCTTCTGGCGCCCCGCGGAGAGCGCGCCCGTCACCCCCTCCGCGGTGATGCCGATGATGTAAAAGACGGTCAAAAGAATGGGCATAAGAAGCGAGACTGCGTCGAGGTGAAGGAAAACGGAGCGGACAACTTAGCGGTAGCGGATGCTCAGCGGGGCGTGGTCGGACCAGCGTTGCTCTACCGTCGGGGCCTTTCCGATGTGGAAGGACTCGGCGCGGTCGAGCATGGAGCGGGTCGCCGCCTGGTAGTCGATGCGCCACCCGGCGTCATTATTGAACGCCTGCCCCCGGTACGTCCACCAGGTGTATGGCCCCGGCCCCTCGGGGCTGAGCCGGCGCTGGACGTCGAACCACTCGGGAGCTTCCGCGACGGCGCGCGCCACGTCGCTGCGGTAGTCCACGGCCCCCGCGTACTCGCCGACGCCCGCCTCGACCTGGGATGCCTCGTCCGGGAAGGAGCCGAAGACGGAGTCCATGAAGCGGCGCTCGTCGGGCAGGAAGCCGGACTTCGTGCGGTTGCCGGACCAGTTCTTGAGGTCTTCCTTGCGGTGGCAGATGTTCCAGTCCCCGCCGATCACCATGTCGGGGAACTCGCGGGCGCGCTCGCGGAGAAGCTCAGTGAATTCGTCGAGGAAGTGGTACTTCTCGTCCTGCTTCGGCGTCCCGGCCGACCCACTGGGCAGGTAGAGGCTCGCGACCCGGATGCCGTCGACCGTGCCCTCAATCCACCGGCCAGCGTCCTCGAAGGAGCCGAAACCGATCTGTACGTCGTCGAGGGGGCGACGACTCAGGATCCCCACCCCAGCGCGCCCCTTGGCGGCAGCTGGTGCGCCGACGTAGTGCCAGCCCGCCTCGAGCGCCGGCGCGAGGGCCGCCTGGGTTTGCTCGAGCGTCGCGCGGACTTCTTGCAGCAGGACAACGTCGGACCCTGAGTCCTTCAGCCAGGCGAGCATGCCGGGGTTGGCCGCATTGCGCTCCTTGACGGCGGCGCGGATGCCGTTGACGTTGACGGTAGTGATCTGGACAGCCATGGGACTCACTCTATCGGGCGGCCTGGACACGGCGGAGACGGTAGGCCCCCACCCATACGAGGATGGCGATGAGCGCGAGGCTCGCCCCCGCCAGGGCCGGCGCCGAGTAGCTATACCCGGCGGAGATCACCGCGCCGCCGATCGCCGCGCCCGAGGCGTTGGCCAGATTGAGGGCCGACTGGTTGAGCGACGCAGCCAGAGTCTGCGCCCGTCCTGCCACCTCCATCAGGCGGATCTGCAGGCTGGGGATGAGGCAGGATCCGAACATCCCCACGAGGCCAAAGTTGATGGTGCCAAGGATCGGCATCGTGCTGAGCGTGTAGAAGCTGAGCAACACGACGGCGATCATAATGAAGGAGAAGAGGATGCCCCCCTCCAGGTTACGATCCGCTACCCGGCCACCCAGCCAGTTCCCCACCACGGAACCCACACCGTAGATCGTGAGGACGAGGGGCATGAGGCACGGATCGAGCCCGGCGCGCTCGGTCATCGTCCAGGAGATGTAGGTGTAGACAGCAAACATGCCACCGAAACCGACTGTGCCCATGATGACAGTCAGCCATACCTGCGGCTTCGCGAGAGCTCCCAGCTCGGTGCGCGGGTCAGTGGCCGCCATCTCCGTCATGTGCGGCATGAGGAACCACAGTGCCGCGATCGTCACGAGACCGATGAGCGTCACCAGGCCATAAGCCGCCTGCCACCCAGCGATTTGGCCGATCCCTTGGGCGATGGGCACACCAATGACCAGCGAGACCGAGAGTCCCATTCCGACAAAGGCGAGTGCCCGGCCGCGCTCCCTCTTGGGTGCCATCGACGCTGCCGAGAGCCCAGCCACCGAGAAGTACGCACCGTGAGGGAAACCTGCGATGAACCGGGAAACCAACAGGAGTTCATAGTTCGACGCGAGAATGGTGAGCGCGTTGCCCACTGTAAACGCCGCCATGAACAGCAGGAGAAGACGGCGGCGGGGAAGCTTTCCGGTGAACGCTGCGATGACGGGAGCCCCGACCACCACACCAAGGGCGTAGGCAGAAATGATCCGTCCGGCCGTCTCCTCGGTGATCTGGTAGTCCTGCGCGATAAGGTTGAGCAACCCCATCGAGACGAACTCCGTCGTGCCAATCCCGAAACCCCCGACAGCCAGCGCCAGCATCACGAGGATACGACGACGCCGGCTAATAACAGTCTGCACAGGGATGGGACGACGCTGCATGCGAACAATTGACACGGAGGGGAACCCTAGCACTTCATGGCCACCCCATGCCAAGCAATCAGCCTGAGCGTGACGTCCCTAACTCTCCCCTTTCCCAACACTGCTTTTTGATTAGGCCCATCTTCCCTCAGTAAGGTGGGATGGACGGCTTAGGCCAGTCTTCTTTGGTCCGATATGAAAGGCTCCCATGCTCACGCACCCCCACCGTTATCCCGTCCTTGCCTGTGCGGTTGCGCTCTGCACCGCTCTCACGCTGACGGCCTGCTCCAGTGATTCCACCAGCACCTCCTCCGCTTCTCAGCGCGCATCGGAGAACTCTGGCGAGAGCATCACCGTGGAGCACGCCTTTGGCTCGACCACGATCCAGGGCCGCCCGGAGCGCGTCGCCACCGTCGGCTGGGCTAACCAGGAAGTGCCGCTCGCGCTCGGTATCGTGCCCGTCGGCATGCCCAAGACCAACTGGGGAGACGATGATTCCGATGGACTTCTCCCCTGGGTGAAGGACAAGATTGACGAGCTCGGCGGGGAGACTCCCATCCTCTTCGATGAGACCGACAGCATCGACTTCGAAGCCGTTGCGGACTCCCAGCCGGACGTTATTCTCGCTGCGTACTCGGGCATCACCCAGGAGGACTACGACCGGCTGTCCCAGATCGCCCCCACCATCGCTTACCCCAAGACTGCGTGGGGCACTGATCTCCAGGACATCATCACCGTCAACGCCCGCGGTCTTAACCGGGCCGAGGAGGGCGAGAGGCTCCTGAAAGAGGTGAAGTCCACCATCGCCAGCGACATGGACAAGCACCCGAGTCTCAAGGGCAAGAAAATCATTGTGTCGGGCAGCGTGGGAACTGATCTCTCCAAGATCAGCTTCTACACCACGCATGATCCTCGGATGAACTTCCTCCTCAACGCCGGCTTCAGCGCTCCCCAGGTCGTAACGGACAAGTCTCAGAACTCTGAGAAATTCTATGAGGAGATATCTGCCGAAAACGCGGATGAGTTCTCGGATGTGGATGCCATCAACACGTATGGCAGCGACAAAGATGAAGAAAACAAGGCAACGCTCAAGCGTCTCCAGGAGGATCCACTGTGGTCCCGGATCCCCGCGGTCAAGAAGGGGCACGTCATCTTCCTGGGCACCGGCCCGCTGTCCGCCTCGGTGAACCCCTCGCCCCTGTCCATCGACTGGGGTTTTGACGATTACCTCACCAAGATTGAGGAAGGTCTGAAGTCTTAGTGCTGACGACTTCACACCCTCACGCCCTGTCCCGCGGCACGGCGCGCTCGGCCCGGTCCACCGCGCGGTCAGCCCGAGCCACCTCCCTGCACCTCCTCTGCCTCGTCGTCCTCCTCGTTGTGCTTGCACTCGCGGCCGTGGCTTCTCTTCGCTTCGGCCACCGCTCGACGAGCTTTGCCGACGTGTGGGTGGCGCTCCATGGGCACCAGGAGACCATCGAGCAGATCGCGGCGGGGAGCAGGGTTCCGCGCACTATCCTGGGCGTGGCGGTGGGGGCCGCGCTGGCGGTCTCGGGGACGACCTTTCAGGCAGTGACGCGCAATCCCCTGGCTGACCCTGGGATCTTCGGCGTGCTCTCGGGGGCCTCGCTCTTCGTAGTCATCAGCATCGTTGGGGACTGGTCGCAGGCTCCCCTGCCCCGGATGATCTACGCGATGCTCGGCGCCGCCGTGGCCGCAGCGTTTGTCTACACGGTGGGATCGCTGGGACGCGGGGGCGCTACTCCCCTCAAGCTCGCTCTGGCGGGGGCGGCAACATCCGCGGCGGCGAGCTCCCTCGTGAGCGCCCTGATCCTTCCGAATGCCCGCGCCATGGATGACTTTCGCTTCTGGCAGATCGGCAGCATCGGCCGTGCCGACTGGACCACGATGCGACTGGGAATCCCTCTGCTCATCGTCGGTTTCCTCGTGTGCTGGCTGTGTGCCACCCGCCTCAATTCCCTCGCGATGGGTGACGACGTCGCTACTTCTCTCGGCGTGTCTGTGCCGTGGACCCGAGGCATCGCCTCCATTGGTGCCGTGATCCTCTGCGGGGTGGCCACGGCCCTCGCAGGCCCTATCGCCTTCGTGGGACTCATCGTCCCGCACATTCTTCGACTCATTGTCGGATCGGATCACCGCTGGCTCATGCCGCTCAGTGCCCTCGCGGGCGCAGCGCTGCTCGTGCTCTCCGATGTAGCGGGGCGAGTCTTCTCCTCCTCCGAGGATCTGTCTGTCGGAATCATCACACCACTCATCGGCGCCCCCCTGTTCATTTTCATCGTTCGACGCTCACGGATGCGTGATACCGCATGACCTCGACTCTTCGCCTTCAACGCCAGCATCGCCGCCGAGCTGCGTGGCTCCGCGTGGCGATCCTCCTGGTGCTGGTCCTCGTCGTCGCCGCAGTGAGCCTCATGGTGGGGCGAACCTTCTATGGGCCCTCGACGATCATCCAGGTCGCCCTCGGCGAGCACGTGCCTGGGGCCTCGTACACCGTCGGACTGCTGCGGGGGCCACGCGTCGCGCTCGCGCTCTGCGCTGGCATGGCCTTCGGGGCGGCCGGATCCGTCTTCCAGCTCCTGCTACGGAACCAGCTGGCCTCCCCGGACATCATCGGTATTTCTTCGGGCGCCTCGGCGGTCGGGGTGTTTGCCATCATCGTGTTCCGGTGGGGACAGACGTCCGTGAGCCTCGCCGCTGTGGCCGGTGGCATTGCCACCGCCGTTCTCATCTACCTGTTGTCTCTTCGTGACGGGTTCCGCGGCACCCGGCTGATCCTCGTTGGCATCGGCATCTCCTCGATCCTCCATGCAGTCGTCACATGGACGCTCTCCATCGCCGACGCTTGGGATCTTCCCACGGCCACGCGGTGGCTGACCGGTTCTCTCAATGACTCGACCTGGGAGCGGGTGGTGCCGGTCGCAATTGTCGTGCTGGTCCTCCTGCCGCTGCTGAGTGTGGCGAATCATCAGCTCTCGGCCCTGCGTTTGGGCGAGGATATCGCGCGCATTGTGGGAGTGCCGACGACCGTGACGCGCGTCGTCATCATTATCGCGGCGGTGGTGCTCATCGCCGTGGCCACGGCCTCTTGTGGGCCTCTCGCGTTCGTCGCCTTCATGTCCGGCCCGATTGCCATCCGGTGGGCAGGATCGTCGGCCAACCTCGTCCTCTCCTCTGCTCTCGTTGGTGCACTGCTTGTGCTCCTTGCCGACCTGGTCGCCCAAAACTTCTTGGGAGTGCGCTACCCAGCCGGGGTCATCACCGGCACTCTCGGCGCCCCCTTCCTGCTATATCTGCTCGTTCGTTCTCACCGTTCAGGAGGAGCCTCGTGACCCTTGATCATCGTCTCGTTGCGGAGCACCTAGAGCTGTCCTACGGGAATCGCCCGATCGCCGAGGACCTCAACATCGAGATTCCGGCGGGAAAAGTCACCTCGATCATTGGGCCCAATGGTTGTGGGAAATCGACGCTGCTGCGTTCCCTCTCGAGGCTGCTCACCCCGCAGCGCGGGGCCGTCGTCCTCGATGATCGCTCCCTCCAGCAGTGGGGCCGACGCGACCTCGCGAAGGTTCTGGGATTGCTGCCGCAGAGTCCGATCGCCCCGGAGGGCCTCATCGTTGCCGACCTCGTTGGACGCGGACGCCACCCCCATCAGGGTTTCCTTGGGCAGTGGTCGGCCCATGACTACGAGGTCGTGGAGGCCGCCCTCCGTGACACCGGCATCTGCGATCTCGCCGATAGCCCGGTGGACGAACTGTCTGGCGGACAGCGTCAGCGGGTGTGGATCGCCATGGCCCTCGCCCAGGACACCGACATCCTCCTCCTCGACGAGCCCACGACATTCCTCGACATCGCCCACCAGCTGGACATCCTCGAGCTTGTGACACAGCTCAACCGCACTCGGGGGACGACGGTGGTCATGGTGCTCCACGATATGAACCTCGCGGCCAAGTACTCCGATTCCCTCATCGCCATGCGCGATGGATCCATCCTGGCTCAGGGCACCCCGCAGGAGGTCATCACCCCGGCAAGCATCAATCAGGTCTTCGGCGTCGAGGCCTCCGTTCTAGAAGACCCCGCAAGCGGCACTCCCCTCGTCGTTCCTCACCGAACACGAAAAGACGCATCGTAGGGCCGGGGCGGGAGCCCGATGACAGGGTGGGCGCGCATCCGCCGCGGCACCCCTTATTCTCCGATCAGTACTGCAGGCGGAGGAGTTTTCTCCCCTGCCAGACACCCCCATTCCTGGGCAATTAGTATCCTAGGGACCGTACCTCAAACCTTTAAGGGAGTGACATTGGCTAAGATCATCTACACCCGTACTGATGAAGCGCCGTTGCTGGCGACCTATTCCTTGAAGCCCGTGGTGGAGGCGTTTGCCTCGACCGCCGGCATTGACGTCGAGACCCGGGACATTTCCCTGGCTGGCCGCATCCTGGCCCAGTTCCCGGAGCGTCTCACCGAGGAGCAGCGCATCGGGGATCACCTGGCTGAGCTGGGCGAGCTGGCCAAGACCCCGGATGCCAACATCATCAAGCTTCCTAATATCTCTGCCTCCGTCCCGCAGCTCACCGCCGCGATCAAGGAGCTGCAGTCCAAGGGTTATGACATTCCGGACTACCCCGCCAACCCCTCCACCGAGGAGGAGAAGGACATCCGCGAGCGCTACGACGCCGTCAAGGGCTCCGCGGTCAACCCGGTGCTCCGCGAGGGCAACTCGGACCGTCGCGCCCCCGTCGCGGTGAAGAACTTCGCCAAGGCTCACCCGCACACCATGGGTGAGTGGAGCGCGGACTCCCGCACGAACGTCGCCACCATGAGTGACAACGACTTCCGCCACAACGAGAAGTCCGTCATTATGCCCGCGGAGGACAGCCTCGACTTCATCCTCGAGACCGCCGACGGCGAGCAGCCCCTCCTCGAGGGCCTGAAGGTCCAGGCCGGCGAGGTCATCGACGGCACTTTCATGTCCGCCAAGGCTCTCGACGAGTTCCTCAAGGCGCAGGTCGCCCGGGCGAAGGAGGAGGGCGTGCTCTTCTCCGTCCACCTCAAGGCCACCATGATGAAGGTCTCCGACCCGATCCTCTTCGGCCACGTCGTCCGCGCCTTCTTCGCGGACGTCTTCGAGACCTATGGCGAGCAGCTGGAGGCCGCCGGCCTCAACGGTGAGAACGGCCTCGGCGCCATCTACGCCGGCCTCGAGGACCTGGAGAACGGCGAGGAAATCCGCGCCGCCTTCGACGCCGCCCTGGAGAACGGTCCGGACCTCGCGATGGTGAACTCCCACAAGGGCATCACCAACCTCCACGTCCCCTCCGACGTCATCGTCGACGCCTCCATGCCGGCCATGATCCGCACCGCTGGCCACATGTGGAACAAGAACGACGAGGAGCAGGACACCCTCGCCGTCATCCCGGACTCCTCCTACGCCGGCGTCTACCAGGCCGTCATCGAGGATTGCAAGGCCAACGGTGCCTACGACCCGGCCACCATGGGCACCGTGCCCAACGTCGGCCTCATGGCCCAGAAGGCTGAGGAATACGGCTCCCACAACAAGACCTTCCGTATCCCTGCGAACGGCACCGTCAAGGTGAAGAACTCCGCCGGCGAGGTCCTCATGGAGCACACCGTCGAGGCTGGCGACATCTGGCGTGCCTGCCAGACCAAGGACGCCCCGATCCAGGACTGGGTCCAGCTGGCTGTCACCCGCTCCCGCCTCTCTGGCATGCCGGCCGTCTTCTGGCTCGACCCGGAGCGCGCCCACGACCGCAACCTCACCAGCCTGGTGGAAAAGTACCTCCAGAACCACGACACCGAGGGCCTGGACATCAAGATCCTCTCCCCCGTGGAGGCCACCAAGCTCTCCGTCGAGCGCATCCGCCGCGGCGAGGACACCATCTCCGTGACGGGCAACGTGCTCCGCGACTACAACACCGATCTCTTCCCCATCCTTGAGCTGGGAACCTCCGCAAAGATGCTCTCCGTGGTGCCGCTCATGGCTGGCGGCGGCCTCTTTGAGACCGGAGCCGGCGGCTCCGCTCCGAAGCACGTCCAGCAGGTCCTCGAGGAGAACCACCTGCGCTGGGACTCCCTGGGCGAGTTCCTTGCGCTCGCCGAGTCCCTCCGCCACTTCGCGCAGACCGGCGACGCCCCCAAGGCCGCCGTCCTCGCCGCCGCGCTGGACAAGGCCACCGAGCGTCTCCTCAACGAGGGCAAGTCCCCGTCGCGGAAGGTCGGCGAAAACGACAACCGCGGCAGCCACTTCTACCTCACCGCCTTCTGGGCCGACGAGCTCGCCCAGCAGACCGAGGACGCCGAGCTCGCGGAGACCTTCGCCCCCGTCGCGAAGGCCCTCCAGGAGGCTGCGGAGCAGATCGACAAGGACCTCATCGAGAACCAGGGCCAGCCGACCGACCTCGGCGGCTACTACCTGCCCGACGATGAGAAGACCACCGCGGTCATGCGTCCCTCCCAGGCCTTCAACGCCATCATCGACGAGCTGAAGCGCTAAGCGGCGCGCACGGGAGCGGAGTTGCGCGGACGTCCACGGACGTTCGCGGAATACGCGGAGCGCGCAGGTCCCGCCCCGGACTGCTGACGGCCCGCAGGAGATTCTCCTGCGGGCCGTTGTCATGTCCTGTGGAGCCACGGGACGGCGCGTCGTGCTCCGTCACGCCCCACGAAGCCCGCAGCTCATGACCCAGATCACCCCCTTCACTTGAAATAGACCAAGCTGTCCGCTACTCTCCTGTTTCTAGACAGCTTAGTACGGATAATCGAGGACGAAAGGTCTGGAGACATGACACACTACGACAATTCCGACGCCGCCCAGTGGGACTTCGCCACCCGGGCCATCCACGCCGGCCAGCCCGTCGATAGCCACGCCTCCGCGCGGAACCTTCCCATTTACATGACGACCTCCTACGTCTTCGACTCCGCCGAGCACGCCGCCCAGCGCTTCAACCTGTCCGACCCGGGCCCCATCTACACCCGGCTCACCAACCCCACCCAGGAGGTTCTGGAGAACCGGCTGGCCTCCCTGGAGGGCGGCGTGGCGGCTGTCGCCTTCGCCTCCGGACAGGCGGCGGAGACCGCAGCGATTCTCAACCTCGCGTCCAAGGGGGACCACATTGTCTCCTCGCCACGCCTTTATGGCGGCACGAGCACGCTCTTCCAGGTCACCCTCCCCCGCCTGGGCATTGACTTCACCTTCGTCGAGGACCCGGATGACCCCGCCTCCTGGGAGGCGGCCGTGCAGGAGAACACCAAGGCCTTCTACGCGGAGTCCTTCGCGAACCCGCAGGCGGATATCCTCGACGTGCCGGCCATCGCGGAGGTCGCGCACCGCAATCAGGTGCCGCTCATTGTGGATAACACGATCGCCACGGCGGCGGTCCTGCGGCCGCTGGAGCTCGGCGCGGATATCGTCGTCAACTCTCTCACCAAGTTCTATGGGGGCAGCGGGGCGGCGCTCGGCGGCGTCATCGTCGACGGCGGCCGCTTCGATTGGACGGTCGAGCGCGATGGCGCCCCCGTCTTCCCCGGCTTCACGGAGCCCGACCCCGCCTACCACGGCCTGCGTTATGCGAAGCTCGGCGAGGCGGCCTTCGCGCTCAAGGCCCGCGCCGGCCTGCTGCGCGACACGGGCGCCGCGATCTCCCCGTTCAACGCATGGCTCATCGTGCAGGGGCTGGACACGCTGCCGCTGCGGATCGAGCGCCACAATGAGAATGCGCTGGCCGTCGCCCGCTTCCTCGACGAGCACCCCCAGGTGGAGAAGGTCCAGTTCGCGGGCCTCCCCTCCTCCCCGTGGTACCCGGTCAAGGAGAAGCTGGGGCTGCGGTACACCGGCTCGGTGCTCTCCTTCGACATCCGCGGCGGGCGCGAGGAGGCCTGGCGCTTCATCGACGCGCTGCGCCTGCACAGCAACCTCGCGAACATCGGCGATACCCGCTCCCTCGTCGTGCACCCCGCCACCACCACGCACTCCCAGTCCACGGAAGAGGACCTCGCGCGAGCCGGCATCAGCCAGGCGACGATCCGCCTCTCCGTCGGCCTCGAGCACCCCGAGGACATCATCGCTGACCTCCGCCGCGGTTTCGAGGCACTGTGAGCACCGTGAGCCGCCTCGCCGCCCCGGGGGAACTGGGCATTGTCGACGTCGGGACGCTGCACACCGAGGCCGGGGCGCGCATCCCCGGCGCCCAGATCGCCTACCGCCGCTGGGGCGAGCTGCACGGCCTCGAGTCCGGGCGCACCAACATCATCCTGGTGGAGCACTCGCTGACCAGCGGCCCCGAGGCCGACGAATGGTGGCCCGGGATCATCGGCCCCGGGCGGGCGCTGGACACGGACCGCTTCTGCGTCGTGTGCACGAACTCGATCGGCGGCTTTCACGGCTCGACCGGCCCGTCGAGCCCCCACCCCGAGGACGGCCGGGCCTGGGGCTCGCGCTTCCCCGGGATCTCCATCCGAGACCAGGTCACGGCGGAGCTCGCGTTCCTCGACGCCCTGGGGATCCCCGCGGTGCACGCGGTGGTCGGCGGGTCGATGGGCGGGGCCCGAGCCCTCGAGTGGGCCGCCATGGCCCCGGACCGGCTCAACGCGGCCGGAGTGATCGCGGTCTCGGCGCGGGCGAGCGCCTGGCAGATCGGCATCCAGGCGGCGCAGATCGACGCCATCGAGGGGGACCCGCACTGGCACGGCGGGGACTACTACGACACCGGGCACAGCCCCCGCGAGGGGCTCGCGACGGCCCGGCGCATCGCGCACCTCACCTACCGCGGGGAGCTCGAGCTCGATGAGCGCTTCGGCGTCGAGGCCCAGACGGGCGAGAATCCCCTCGGACCCTACCGTGATCCGCAGCAGCGCTTCGCGGTGGAGAGCTACCTCGACTACCAGGCGCGCAAGCTCACGGCACGCTTCGACGCCGGCTCCTACGTCACCCTCACCGACGCGCTCAACCGCCACGACATCGGGCGCGGCCGCGGAGGGCTCAACCGGGCGCTGAGCAGTATTCACGTGCCGATGTTCATCGCCGGCGTCGACACGGACATCCTCTACCCCTACCACCAGCAGGAACACCTCTCGCGCAACGTCGGCAACCTACTAGGGATGGCGAAAATCAGCTCGCCCGTGGGGCACGACGCCTTCCTCGCCGAGCACCGGCAGATGGATCACGTGCTCCGGCGTTTCATCCACCTCGCTGAGGAGTCCGTCCACGGCAACGCCGCCTCCCACTTCGGCTAGGCGGGCGCCGCTGGGGAGCGGGGCGGGGTTACGGGCTCTCCTCGAGCCCGCCCTAGCCCGCTCTAGCTCCCCAGGGCGTCGACGGACGCGGAAAGAAACATCATCGCCCCGCCCGTCACGATGGCGAAGGCGCAATCGAAACGACGTGAGCGCACAGAGAGAACGCCGAGTGTGCGCGAGTCGCAGGTCAGCCGCAGGAGGGCGAGCCAAAGCATCGAGCTGCCGAGGACGAACGTCGCCCGGCGCCAATGATCCGTGAGGGCGAAGACGCTCGCCACGAGAAGCCCGAGGAGGAAGAGCCCCAGCCCCGCATACTGCACCGCCCGCGGGAGGCGCGAGGGCCGCAGCGAGCGGTCGTGCGGGTTATCGAGACTCAGCCCCTCCGGCAGGTGCGGCGCGGAGAAGGACAGCACCTTATTGCGCATCCGCGAGCCGCTCCGCCCGCTCCACAATGTTGCGGACGAGGAAGGTCCGCGTCATGGGGCCCACACCGCCCGGGTTCGGGGAGACCGCGCCGGCCACCTCCCACACGTCCGGGTGGACATCGCCGCGCAGGGAGCCGTCGACGCGGGATACCCCCACGTCGAGGACCGCAGCCCCCGGCTTCACCATGTCCGCGGTGAGCATGTGCGCCTTACCCGCAGCAGCAATGATGACATCCGCGCTCTTCGTCTCCGCGACGAGGTCCCGGGTGCCCGTGTGGCACAGCGTGACGGTGGAGTTTTCGCTACGGCGGGTGAGCATGAGGCCAATCGGGCGGCCGACCGTAACACCGCGGCCGATGACAACAACCTTCGCGCCGTCGAGCTCTACCCCGAAGCGGCGCAGCAGGTGAATACAACCGTTGGGGGTGCAGGGCAGCGGGGCGGGCTCGTTGAGGACGAGCTTGCCGAGGTTGACCGGGTGGAGGCCGTCGGCGTCCTTCTCCGGGTCGATACGCTCGAGCACCGCGTTCTCATCGAGGTGCTTGGGCAGGGGCAGCTGGACGATGTAGCCCGTGCAGGCGGGGTCCGCGTTGAGCTCGTCGATGACGGCGTTGAGCTCCTCCTGGGAGATGTCCGCCGGCAGATCGCGGCGCACGGAGTTCACGCCAATTTCCTCGCAGTCCTTGTGCTTCATCCGCACATAGGAGTGGCTGCCCGGATCATCCCCCACGAGAACGGTGCCCAGCCCCGGGGTGATCCCCCGCTCCTTCAGGGCGGCGACCCGCTGACGCAGATCCTCAAAGATTTCCTGGCGGTACAGCTTTCCGTCGAGTTTGATCGCAGTCATGCCGCCATTATTCCATGCACGCGGCCGCGGCCTAGACTAACGCCCATGAGCGACGCGGTTCTTCACCTCATTTTCGATAACCCGGTCATCCCGCCCAACACGGGCAACGCGATCCGCATGTGCGCGGGCTCGGGCGCTCACTTGCACCTCGTGGAACCGCTCGGATTTGAGTTCAGCGACAAGCACCTTCGCCGCGCTGGCCTCGACTATCACGACCTCGCGACCGTCAGCATCCACCCCACCTTCGACGACTGCTGCGACTCCATCCCCGGCGCGCGCATCTTCGCCTTCACCACCCAGGCCACCACCTGGCACACCGACGAGCACTTCCGCGCCGGCGACGCCCTCCTCTTCGGCACAGAGCCGACGGGCCTGCCACCCGAGCGCCTCAGCCACCCCCGCATCACCCGTCAGCTCCGCATCCCCATGATTCCCGGGCGCCGCTCAATGAACCTGTCCAACTCGGCGGCTGTGGGGATCTACGAGGCCTGGCGGCAGCTCGGCTTCCCAGGCGGGCGCTAAAGCTGGTGGGCGCTCGTCCGCTGCGGCCTTAGTCCTCCGCGGCGCTGCGCACGTAGATGTCGTTGAGCCCCGTTTCCGCGACGGGGACCAGCTGGCCCTTGACGTCCACCATCATGAGCCCCGCGGAGGTCGCCTGGGCCACCGTGATGTCCGCTCCGGGCACAATGCCGTGGTCAGCGAGGTAGCGGAGGAGTTCATCATCGCGGTCGCGGATGCGCTCGACGCGCACCGTGCGGCCCTCCGCCACGGCGCCGAGGTGTTCGGTCTCCACCTCGCTGAGCGTGCCCTCGGCCGTCGGGATGGGGTCCCCATGCGGGTCCTTGGTGGGGTGGCCGAGGTAGGCGTCGATCCGGGAGAGGAGCTGGTCGGAGATGCCGTGCTCGAGGAGGTCGGCCTCATCGTGGACCTCGTCCCAGGTGTAGCCGAGGACGGTGACGAGGAAGGTCTCCAGCAGCCGGTGCCGGCGCACCATGGCGAGGGCCATGGCCTGGCCATGCTCGGTGAGGGTGATGCCGGCATAGCGCTCGTGGTGGACGAGGCCGTTATCCGCGAGGCGCTTGATGGCCTCGGAGGCCGTGGAGTTCTTCTGCCCGAGGCGCCCCGCCACCGCCCCGAGGGTGGCAGGCTTTCCGTCGTGGTCACAGATACCCCAAATGGTTTTGAGGTAGTCCTGGGTTTTATCAGGCAGATCCGTCACGTGCATAGGGCCATTATGCCAGCCCTCCGTGTTCATTCCACCGAAAGAGGATGCTCATCCCCCCGATCTTTCAGCCTCCCCTCCCCCCGGCGCCGGCCTACCCGGCTAGGCGCGGACCCGGCGCAACGCCGCGAGGCCCAGGCTCAGCACGTAGAAGAGGCCGGCGGCAATGGCGATGGTTCCGCCGGCGGAGAGATTCCCCCACACCGCCACCGCGAGGCCGCCCACGCCGATGAGCACGCCCGCCAGCGGGGCCGCGATGAAGAGCGTGCGCGTCGAGCGGCACCACGGCAGCACGCCGGCCGCCGGGGCGACGAGCATCGCGATGGACAAGATAGTGCCCACCGCCGGGATGACGGCCACCGAACCACAGCACACGAGCGCCAGGATGATGGCCTCCGCCCACCCCGGGGAGTGCCCGGCGGCGCGGTAGCCGACGGGATCAAAGCAGTGGAAGATGAGGTGCCGTCCCCGCAGCGCGACGGCCGCAAGAGCGAGGAGGAACACCACCGCGGCGGCGGCCACATCGGTGGCATTGGAGTTGAGCAGGGAGCCGGCGAGGAAGTTCTCGATCCGCAGCGGCAGCGGCTTGAACCAGCGGCTGAGGAAGTAGCCGAGCGCAAAACCCAAGGTGAGGATGATGCCCGCGGCGGACTGCGGGGAAACTCCCGGCACCTTTGCCAGCTGGTGCATGAGCCAGCTCAGGGGCAGGCAGGCCACGAACGCACCCACCATGAGCAGGAGGGACAGGCCCTGATGATCCAGGCCCAGGTAGGTGGAGCCCACCACCACGCCGAGCACCGCGCCCGGGAAGGTGCCGTGCGTCATGGACTCGGTGAAGAAGACGCGACGGTCGAGGATCGCCAGCACCCCGATGAGCCCGGAGAGCGCGCCGACGAGGATGATCTCCGCCAGCGGAAGGGACAGCGTGTGGAGCATCATGGCGTTCACGATCGCACCACCACCTGCTTCAGCCCGCGCAGGAGGAAGGCCACGGAGTAGAGCACGCAGATGGACAGCGCCACCGCCGCCTGCGGGGAGATGGGCCGCTGGGTGTCCAGCGCCATGGCGTAGAGCCCCAACCAGCCGCCGAGCACGCCGATGAGGATGGCGACGACGGTCATCGTCGAGACTCTCGAGCACAAAAGACGGGCGGCCGCGCCCGGGATCACGATGTACCCGATGACGAGGAGAACGCCGATCGCCGAGGACACGGCCACCACAACAGCCGCGATGGCGGTGTTGATGAGGATGTCCACGACGGTGGCGTTGAGCCCCGCGGATTGCGCGCCCACGCGGTCGAAGGCGAAGAAGATCTGGCGCCGCCAGCTCACCAGGATGACGATCGCGGCCAGCAGGCAGACGAGGAAGGACTGCAGGAGCACGTCATCGCGGATTTCGAGGAGCCGTCCAAACATGAGCGCCTCCAGCTGTCCAGACATGTCCTTCTTCCACAGGGAGATCACCATACCCAGCGCATAGAAAGAGGTGAGCACGACGGCCGTCCCCGCCTCCGTGTTTCTGCGCCGGCTGATAATACTGAGCGCCACGACGATGAATACCGCCACGAAGGCGGCGCCGGGGATGATGGCGTCGACGCCGCCGAAGAGCGCTCCGACGACGATCCCGGGGAACACGCCGTGCACGGTGGCTTCGGCGTTGAACTCGAGGGAGCGAAGGTTGACGATCACCCCGACGAGCGCGCCGACGATCCCGAGGACGAGGAGCATCGTGGCCCCATGGAAGAGGTAGGGGCGCGAGGCCACGACCTCGAAGCCGGGCAGCGGCTCCAGGACGAGGCGGATCTGCTCGAGGCCATCGCTGAACCCATCGACGAGGTTATCCCACATGGGCGCTCCCGTAGGCCTGGCGGATGACGTCGTCGACGAGGACCTCCTCAGTGGGGCCAAAGGCCACCTGCCTGCCGGCGAGCAGCAGCGTCTGCTCGCAGACTTCCTCGGCGAGGACCATGTCATGGGTGGACACGACGACGGCCACCCCCTCCTCCTTGAGCGAGCGCACGATGCTGAGCAGCGCGGAGCGGTTGGGCCCGTCGAGGCCGTTGAAGGGCTCATCGAGGAGGATGAGCTTGGCATTCGCGACGATCGAGCGGGCCAGGAGGACCCGCTGCCGCTGGCCGCCGGAAAGCTCGCCGAAGCGGTCCTGGGCGCGGTCCGCGAGGTCCACGCGCTCGAGCACCTCACGCACCCGGCGCCGGTGCTCGCCCTTCAGCCGCCCGAACCAGCCGAGCTCCGCGTAGAGCCCCATCTCGACGACGTGCCGCACCGTGACGGGGAAGCTTAAGTCAAGGTCTGCGCTCTGAGGGACGGAGCCAATGAGCCCCGGCGGCACGTGGCCGACCGGGTGGCCTAAAATGCGGAGATCCCCGCTCACGCGGACAGTCCCAAGAATGCCGCGGAGCAGGGTCGTCTTTCCCGCCCCGTTCGGGCCGATGAGCGCAAGCGCTTGGCCCGGATCGAGGCTGAGGTTAATGCCACTCAGTGCGGGTGTCCGACCATAGCTGAGGTCGACATCCTGAAATCTGAGAGCAGGGTCAGTCAATGATGTCCTCCGGGGTATCCCCGCTCAGCGAAGCCGGAATCTCTGCGGGGGTTCCGCCCCACGCCTTCACGAGGTTCATGATGTTGTGCAGCTGGGAGCCAATGTAGGTCTCACCATCGGAGCCGGCCGGCCCCAGCGAATCACCATACAGGGCGTCGTCGCCGATGACCGCCCGAACCCCAGCCGCGCGGGCGATCGACTCAATGGACTTGGAGTTGTTGGAGTTCTCCGCGAACAGCGCCTTCGCGCCGGAGTCCTTCACCTCCTGGGCGGCCGATGCAATGTGCTCGGCGGTGGCGTCCTGCTGGCCGGAGAAGTCCGAGAGCGCCGCACCGATGAAGTTGATGCCGAACTCCTTGGAGAAGTAGCCGAACGCATCGTGCGAGGTGAACAAGGTGCGGTTCTCCTTGGGCACGCTCTCAAAGGAGGTGCGGGCCCAGTTATCCAGGTCCTCCAGACGCTTGACGTACTGGTCCACGTGGGCGTTGATAGTGTCCGCCGCATCCGGGGAGGCCTCGGCCATCGCGTGGCCAATGTTGCGCACCTGGATGATGGCGTTCTTCGGGGCGGTCCACACGTGCGGGTCGAAGACGAAGGACTCGCCCTCGCCCTCCCCCTCCTCCGGCGGGAAAGGCCACTTCTGGACGTCGACGTGCTCCTCGCCGTCCGAGGCGGTGAAGGTGAAGTCTTCCTGCTGCTTCTTGGCCTTCTCCGGGTCGGTCTTCTCCACAGAGGTCCGCAGGCCGGAGGTGGCGACCATGGTGCCCTTGAAGCCGGAGGACTCCACGGCACTGTCGAGGAAGTGCTCGAGGTCGACGCCGTTCGTCAGGAAGAGGTCTGCCTGGCCGAGGGCGTCCATCTGCTGCGGGGTCATCTCATGCTCGTGAGCCGAGGCGTTGGGAGCAAGAAGGCAGGTGAGGTTGATGGTGGCCTTCGCCTTATCCTTGTCCGCCCCGAGGTGCTGGGTGCTGCCCTGGGAATCGGTCTTCTCCAGAGCGATTTCACTCTCGGCCGCGGGGGCCTCGCTCGATCCCTTGGTGGGTGCGGAGCTCTCGCCCGCTGCCAGCTGGGTGACGTAGTCGCAGATCTGGGTGGTGGTGGCCACAACCTTGAGGCCGTCCTTCCCCGACGCCGACGTCCCCGCAGATCCTTCATTTCCGGAGGAGCAGGCGCTCAGCGCGCCCAGCCCCACAACGCACGCTCCCATCACGGCAAGTGATTTTTTGATGACCACGTGGTTCTCCTCTACCTGAGCAGTAGTCCATGACACTGATTACCAATACGGGCGCCATAGTAACACACTGTTCAGCCTCCTGAAAATACATTTCTCGGGTGGGCGAACTCACAGGATGGCGGGGGTGGATGAGGGGGTGCGGGGCGTTGGCTGGGCGGGCTGGCTGGAGATATGCGTCGGGGCGGGCTCTAGCCCGCCCCGCATGTGGTGTGCGTGCGCCCCTACCCGACGAGTCCCGCGAGGCCGAAGAGGATGGCTGAGAAGAGGAAGCCCACGACGGCGATGAGGGTCTGGTTCACCGTCCAGGTGCGCAGCGTGGTGGCGACGTCGAGCCCCATGAGCCGGCCGACCAGCCAGAAGCCGGAGTCATTGACGTGGCTGGCGGTGACGGAGCCGGCGGCCGTCGCGACGACGATGAGGGCCACCTGGACGTCGTTGAATCCGCCGGCGGCAACGGCCGGCGCCATGAGCGCGGCTGCGGTGGTGAGTGCGACGGTGGCGGAGCCCTGCGCAAGGCGCAGCACGGCCGCGACGATGAAGCAGCCCAAGATGACGGGCAGGTGGAGCGAGGACATGGAGGCGGAGAGGGCGTCGCCGATGCCGGAGGTCCTCAGCACCCCGCCGAACATGCCGCCCGCGCCGGTGATGAGCACGACGGAGCAGATCGGCCCGAGGGCGCCCTCCACGGTGCGCTCGAGGGCGCTGCGGTGTTCGCCGCGGCGCGTGCCGAGGAGAAGGAGCGCGACGAGCGTGGTGATGAGCAAGGCGATGGCCGTCGAGCCAAGGAAGGTGAGGATGCGGACGATGAGCGCGTTCTTGTCGATGAGCCCCGCCGAGGTCGCCATGTCCATCCCGGTGTTGCCGAAGATGAGGATCATCGGGATGAGGATGACCGTGACGACGGCCCCGGCACCCGCGGGGTTCTTCACCTCTTCGCGGTTTTCCGGCCCGCCGGAGAGAATGTCCGGGACGGGGAGGTCGAACTTCCGCCCGAGGAACTGCCCCAGCAGGTAGCCGGTGATGTACCAGGTGGGGATGGCGATGATGAGACCGACGACGAGGATGAGCCCAATGTGGGCGTTAAAGTACTGGCTCGCCGCAATCGGCCCCGGGTGCGGGGGAACGAAGACGTGCATGACAGAAAAGGCGCCCGCGGCGGGGATCCCGTACGCGAGCACCGAGCCCTTCATCCGACGCGCCACGGCGAAGATGACGGGAAGCATGACGACGAGGCCGGCGTCGAAAAAGATCGGGAAGCCCACGATGAGCGACGCCAAGCCCAACGCGAAGGGCGCTCTCTTTTCTCCGCAGATGCGGATCATGGCCTCCGCGAGGGACTGCGCTCCCCCGGATGTTTCCACGAGCCGGCCGAGCATGGCGCCCAGACCGACGAGAAGCGCGACGCTCGCCAATGTACTACCGAAGCCGCTGGTCATGGTGGGGACGATCTGGTCCACGGGGATGCCCGTGGCCAGTGCTGTCACCGCGGACACCACGATGAGCGTGAGGAAGGCGTGAAGCTTCAGCCCGATAATGAGGATGAGGATGAGAGCCACCGCGAGGGCCGCTATTCCCAGAAGCGGCGCGGTGCCCATAGTGGGTTCCCAATTGTCCACGGGACACTCCTTATGACTGACTGAGGGTGCTTCCTAAATTCTCACATAGGAAACTCTGCGCTTTGGGCATAATCCGCATCCCCTCCCCCTTCCGTGGGGGACGCTAGCGGAAATCCCGAGATCCCCGGCTCATCACCTCCGCGAGTCGAAGTTCCTCGAGCTTGTCCGCGGTCACGGACACGACGCTCTCCGCGCGGTGCACCGTTCCCCGGATGATGAGCCCGCGGGCGGTCCGGGCCACCCGCGCGTAGCGTTCCCAAAGCCCGGGCGAGACCACGGCATTCATGAGTCCGGTCTCATCCTCCAACCCGAAGAACACCACGCCCGAGGCGGTCATGGGCCGCTGCCGGTGGGTGACGATTCCCGCGATCCGCACGCTCGCGCCCTCGCGGGCCTCGCTGAGCTCCTGGGCACTGAGGATCCCCTCGGCACGCAGTGCGCCCCGAATGAGCGCCATGGGCTGCGACTGCGGGGTCATGCCCGTGGCCGCGATATCCGCCGCCATCAGCTCCACCGCGCTCATCCCGGGCAGGGCCGGGGATGGCATGTCGCTGAGCCCGGGGAGCATGCCCTCGTGCTCGGTGGCGGCAACACCCGCCTCCCACAGCGCTCGACGACGATCAGGGGCGAGGTCATCGAGGGCCCCGGCCCTCGCCAGGGTTTCCATGTGGGGCACTGAGATATCGGCCCGGCGCGCGAGGTCCGCAAGGGAGGCAAAGGGCCCGTCCCGGTTTCTACTCTCCACGATCCGCTCCGCGGCCGCCCGGGGTAGCCCCCTCACCGCGGAAAGTCCCAGGCGGATGGCCCCTCCGGGGCAATCAGCCTCCACGTCCGAGTGGTGGACGGACACGGGCAGGATGGTGATTCCGTGGCGCCGTGCGTCGGCGATGAGCGACTGGGGCGAGTAGAAGCCCATGGGCTGGGAGCGCAGCAGCCCGACGCAGAACTCCGCCGGGTAGTGGTATTTGAACCATGCGGAGAAGAAGACGATCGACGCAAAGGACTGGGCGTGCGATTCGGGGAAACCATAGGCGGCGAAGGCGAGCACCTTGTTCCAGAGGACCTCGGCGGTCTCCCCCACGATGCCCTGGGTGCGGCGAAGCCCCTCGAAGAAGCGGGCCCGGAGGGCCGCCATGCGTTCGGGGGAGCGCTTGGACCCCATGGCGCGGCGGAGGGCATCGGCCTCCGCCGGGCTGAAGCCCGCGGCATCGACGGCGATGTGCATGAGCTGCTCCTGGAAGAGAGGAATCCCCAGCGTTTTCGCCAGCGATTTCTCCAGCACCGGGTGGTCATAGGTCACAGGTTCCTCGCCTGCGCGTCGCCGCAGGTAGGGGTGGACGGAGCCACCCTGGATGGGGCCAGGGCGGATGAGCGCGACCTCCACGACGAGGTCAAAGAAGCTCCGCGGCTTGAGCCGGGGAAGGGTGGCCAGCTGCGCACGGGACTCCACCTGGAAGACCCCGATGGCGTCGCCGGCGCAGAGCATGTCGTAGACCGCGGGCTCGGTGACGTCGATCTCCCAGAGGTTCACCTCCGTCCCCCGGTGCCGGGCGACGAGGTCGATCATCTCGTGGAGAGCGCCCAGCATCCCGAGCCCAAGGAGGTCGAACTTCACCAAGCCTGCCGCCGCGCAATCATCCTTGTCCCACTGCACGATGGAGCGCTGCTCTTTGCGTGCCCATTCCGTCGGCACGACGTCCGCGATAGGCCGATCACAGATCACCATCCCGCCAGAGTGGATGCCCAGGTGCCGCGGGAGCCCGAGGAAGCGGTCCGCCAGCGCACGGACGGCGGCGGGTGGATCGCTCACCCCTCGGGACCACGAGTCGACGCTGCCTTGGGGGAAGCCAAGCGCCCGCCCGGCGTCTCGGAGCGCGCCCCTCCTCCGGTAGGTGATGACGTTCGCCACCTGGGCGGCATTCTCCCGGCCATAACGGCGATAGATGTACTGAATGACCTCCTCACGGCGCCCCGCCTCAATATCGAGGTCAATATCCGGCGGGCCGTCCCGTTCCGGGGAGAGGAAACGCTCGAAGAGGAGCTCCGCGCCCACGGGTTCCACGTTGGTGATTCCCAGGCTGAAGCAGACGGCCGAGTTCGCGGCGGAGCCTCGTCCCTGGCAGAGGATTCCTTCCCGACGACAAAAGCGCACCACATCGTCGACGATGAGGAAGTACCCCGGGAAGTTCAATTGCTCAATGAGCCCCAGCTCATACTCGATCTGCTGCTTCGCACGCTCGCGGAGGAAAGGGGAAAAGGCCTGGTAGCGACCGTCAAACGTCTCCCTGACCCGATGCCTGAGCCAGCTCATCTCCGTGTGGCCGTCGGGCACATCCCAGCGGGGCAGCTCCGGCGCGACAAGGTCGAGGGTGAAGGCGCATTCGTCAACAATCTCCACAGTGGTGCTCAGGAGCTCGGGACGGTGTGGGAGCATCTGGCGCATCTGTGCAGCCGAGCGCAGCCATGGCGCCCCCATCGGGTGGGTTCGGCCTCGAGCTACCTGGACAGACTCGCGTTCGGCCAGCGCATCGAGGGCCCGGGCGAGGTCGCCATCGCCCACGGCGGCAGCCGCCGGGCGGGCCGTCGCAATCCCGCGGGGAACGGGGTAACGATCAACGACGCGGTGGTGATCCACGTCTGTCGGTTGCATGGTCACGGCGTACTCGCGGAGCACATTCTCCGGACCAAGAATGTCGATCATCTGTTCTACCCTGGACTCCCACGTGTGATCGAGAAGGAGAAGCCACTCCCCGCCCGACTCGTTCAGCACGTCCTCAAGAGGGGGGTAGAGCACGTTCCCCTTCGCCCCACCCGCCATGCGCGCCCGGGCGATAAGACGGGAGAGCTGCCGGTACCCCTCAGGGCTCCGGCAGAGGACAGGCAAGACCCCCTCGTGGAGACTGAGCTCCGCCCCGAGGACGAGCGGCAGCCCCCACGTGGCGGCCGCCTCCGCACTGCGCATAGCCCCATAGAAACCGTCTCTGTCCAGGAGGGACAGGCCGTCGAGACCAAGCTCGACAGCTCGGTGAACCATGGCATCCGGATTGGATGCGCCGCGCAGAAAGTTGTAACTACTCCAGGCGTGAAGCTCCGCGAACCCGCTGCGCGGGCCTCCGTCACCTGCGCGAGCACGCTCCCGCACGGGCACGTTC
Organism: Corynebacterium uropygiale; assembly: GCF_021568315.1. GTDB lineage: Bacteria > Actinomycetota > Actinomycetes > Mycobacteriales > Mycobacteriaceae > Corynebacterium > Corynebacterium uropygiale. Next base: position 435,027 of record NZ_JAKGSI010000001.1, on the reverse strand, counting down.
TCCGCGCCTGCAGGCACAAGCTCCGGACCAGGCCGCCCCGAAAGAATCCGCTCTAGCCGAGACCACGATAGTGGCACCCCTCCATGAAATCGCATAGACTGCACCATAGCACACTCGTTCGATTATCACCGCTTTGTCTACTTCCCTTAGGGGCAAACTAGACCAAGCTGTATAAAAAGTGGTAGTGTTCCCACGTCCTGACATTTAATGCTGGCGGCCTCCGCTCGGAGCTGCCCACACAACATGAGGTGAAAATATGAAGTTGCGTCGCACCCTGGCCGCCGGCCTCGTTGCCGTCGTCGCAGTCACGGGGCTCAGCGCCTGCTCCGGCAAGGACGGCACCACCGTGAAGATCGGCACCACCGACTCGGAGAAGAAGGTCTGGAAGGTCCTCGAGGAAAAGGCCTCTGAGCAGGGGATCAACATCGAGATGGTGCCCTTCTCCGACTACAACACCCCCAACGACGCCCTCGCCCAGGGCGCGCTGGACCTCAACCTCTTCCAGCACCTGAAGTTCCTCGCGACGTACAACGTGGGAGCGGATAAGGACCTCACCCCGATCGGCGCCTCGGAGATCGTGCCGCTCGGCCTCTACTGGAAGGATCACGAGAACCTCGACGGCATCGAGGGCCAGGAGGTCGCCATCCCCAACGACTCCTCCAACCAGGGCCGCGCGATTAACGTCCTTGTCCAGGCCAAGCTCGTGACGCTCAAGGAGCCGAACATCATTACGCCCACCCCGGCGGACATCGACGAAGGCAAGTCCAAGGTCACGGTCCGTGGCGTCGACGCCGCGAACACCACCACCGCCTTCAACGAGGGCCGCCCGGCGGTGATTAACAACAACTTCCTGGACCGCGCCGGCATCGAGCCGAAGCAGGCCGTGTTCAAGGATGACCCGAACTCCACTGAGGCGGAGCCCTACATCAACGTCTTCGTCGCCCGCAACGAGGACCGCGAGAACCCCACCTACCAGAAGATCGTCGAGATCTTCCACGATCCTGAGGTCATCCAGGCCAACAGCGAGGACTCCCGCGGCACGAACGTCGCCGTGGACCGCCCCGCCAACGAGCTGGCCGACATCCTCAAGCGCCTCGAGGACGACGAGCGCCAGAACAAGAGCTAGCAAAGCGAGCCAAATTCACTGTGTCTCTTTCCACTTCCACTGACCAGAACCAGGGGACGCGCGTCGAGTTCCGCAACGTCTCGAAGGTGTTCCCCACCGGGAAGAAGTCCCAGACCACGGCCGTCGACGACGTCACGCTGACCGTCGAGCCGGGAGAGATCCTCGGCGTCATCGGATACTCCGGCGCGGGGAAGTCCACCCTCGTGCGGCTCATCAATGGCCTGGACACGCCCACCTCGGGCGAGCTGCTTCTTGATGGGACGAACATCGTCGGCATGCGCGAGCGCGAGCTGCGGGGCATCCGATCCTCCATCGGGATGATCTTCCAGCAGTTCAACCTCTTCCACTCCCGCACGGCCGCCGGGAACATCGAGTACCCGCTCAAACTCGCGAAGGTTCCCGCCGCCGAGCGCAAGGAGCGCGTCCGCGAGCTCCTCGACTTCGTCGGTCTCGCCGATCGCGGCAACCACTACCCCGAGCAGCTGTCCGGCGGGCAGAAGCAGCGCGTCGGCATCGCCCGTGCGCTCGCGACGCGCCCCAAGCTGCTCCTTGCCGACGAGGCCACCTCGGCGCTCGACCCCGAAACCACCCACGATGTCCTCAACCTGCTTCGGCACGTCAACCGTGAGCTTGGCATCACGATTGTGGTCATCACCCACGAGATGGAAGTGGTCCGCTCCATCGCCGACACGGTCGCCGTCATGGAGAACGGAAAAGTCGTGGAGTACGGCAGCACCTACGAGGTGTTTTCCCAGCCCAAGACGGATGTCGCCGCGCGCTTCGTCGCCACCTCGCTGCGGAACACCCCCGACCAGGTGGAAACCTCCGACCTGCTCGCGCACCCGGGCCGGCTCTTCACGATCACCCTCACTGAGCACTCCGGATTCTTCGACGCCGCGGCCCGCGCGCGGGAGGCGGGCGTCGGGCTCTCCATCGTCCATGGTGGGGTGACGACGCTGCAGGAGCACAGCTTCGGCAAGATCACCATCCGCCTCAACGGTGAAGAGAACGCCATCGAAGAATTCCACCGCACCTTGCAGGGGACGACCGACATTCAGGAGATCACTCGATGACCGTCACGACGCTCGCAGCTGACTGGGACCGCCTCGGCCCCACTTTCCTCGAATCCATCACCGACACGCTCATCATGGTGTGCATGGCGATGGTGATCGGCGGCATCCTCGGCCTGGCGATCGGCGTGCTACTCTACACCACCCGTGACCAGGGCATCCTGAAGAATCGCGCGCTGTACATGGTGCTCAACATCATCGTGAACTTCATCAGGCCGATCCCCTTCATCATCATGATCGCCGCCTTCGGGCCGCTCACCATGCTCGTCGTGGGGACGACGATCGGCCGGGAAGCCGCCACCTTCATGATGTCCATCGCCGCGACCTTCGGCGTCGCCCGCATCGTCGAGCAAAACCTCGTCTCCATCGACCCGGGCGTCGTCGAAGCCGCCCGAGCCATGGGCGCAGGCCCCTGGAAGATCATCACCTCAGTCATCATCCCCGAGGCCCTCGGCCCCCTCGTCCTGGGCTACACCTTCGCGTTCATCGCCGTGGTCGACATGTCCGCCATGGCCGGCTACGTCGGCGGCGGCGGACTCGGAGACTTCGCCATCACCTACGGCTACCGCGCCTTCGACTGGGAAGTCACCTACACCGCGACGCTCACCATCATCATCATCGTGCAGATCGCGCAGCTCTTCGGCAACTGGCTCTCCAAGAAGATCCTCCGCCGATAAGCGATCACACCACGCACAGACACCGCGCCCGGGGCATTCACCCCGGGCGCGACGTCTATTCCCCCTTTTCCCCTTAATCCTTCTCGACGCGCACGGCCTCCCACACCGTGCCCTGCTTCGGCAGCGTCCCGCACGACGCCACCACCCCCTCCACCCGGCGCGAGCTCAACCCCACCAGCCACGCCCGGCCATCCCGGTGCTCCACGCGCTCCCATGCCTCGGGCTCACCACCCGAATCAGCCTCCCCCGCGGGTGCATCCTCGACGGGACGCACCACCAGCTCACCCCAGTGCACCGTCTCCCCCTGCTCCTCCAGCTGGGCGGCAACCGCCAGCTCAGCGACCTGCCCCGTCGGGCCATACGTGCCACGGCCGCGGTTCCCCAGTACGGAGTACACCCCGTGGACGGCGCGCTCGGTGATGCGGGCGGCGTCGGCCACCGAGGTCCGACCAAAGCTATAGCCCCAGGGCAGCAGGAGCGAGGTCGGGGCGAAACGGTGCCCCTTCATGTGCGAGGTCTCCCACACGACCTCCCCGCCGAAGGAATCATCGAGCTCGCGGGCGAGCGGGCGGCCTTTGATCGCGCAACACGCGTCGCGCTTCGCATGCGCGCACACGAGCAGGAGCGGATGCGTGACCGGCGCGAAGCGCGGAGAGGACTCCGCCCCCGCGAGATCAAGCTCCAACAGGTCGGAGACCTGCGCGATCGTCGTCCCGACGCACGTCGCCGCGCGCGTATCGACGACGTAGACGTGCAGGGCGTCCACGGTGCGTCCCTTGCGGCCCGGTTTGCGCACGAGCTGGAGCCCCGCGCCGGCCTCGGCGAGCTTCTTCTTGATCGCCGCCGTGAGCTCCTCCCCGAACGTGCCACCGTCGAGGACATCCCGGCTCCACCCGCCCGGGAACTCGAGGACGACGAGTCGCTTTTCCTTCTTCGCCGTCCCCGCCAACGGCTCGACCTGGTGGTCCGAGCACCGTGCCGAACATTGATCCTCACACTGCATGGGGCCTAGTGTACAAGTCACCCATCGGCACTCTCGCAGGCGAGGAGCCTACACGGTCGTGTCACTTCTTGATAACGATATGGGCATCCTTTCCCCGTGACCCGGCTCTTCTGGGATGAGGAATCCGCTGTTCACGGCCCGGCCAGCTGGTGCTCTCCCCGCCGGCACGTTCGGGACAAAAAAATACTCTTCCTCCACTTCAGGGCGCTGAGCTGGGATTTGTCATGCTACATTTGGCACTGTTTATGAATGCGGCCCACTATCCGGGAGCTCCCGGCCGGCCGCGCACTGTGAAGGATTTGTGAGAGCTCATGAAGAATGTGTCACGCCTCGTCCCCCTCTCCCCTGCGGGGCGGGTGCCGCGTTCGCGTCGACGCTCTCTCCTTCTTCTCTCTCTTCTCAGCGCCACCGCCGTGGGCCTGGGTGCCTGCCATGCCACTGAGGACAGCTCGCCCACACCGAGAGATTCGGCCACTCTCGCACCGTTGGAGGAGAGCCAGGAGAGCCAGTCGAACCCGGTCATCGCGTCGAAGGACCCTGTCCCCACCTCGTCCCCCGAGGATGAGGAACTCACCCGTGGGTCCAGCTCGCAGGCGGGACACACTCCGCTGGGGGATGCCAACACGGCGATGAAGACGCAACGCCCGGAGGCCCCGGGGCGGCTGGCAGTGACGAAGGTGCGGGTGGGCGCCCATGATGGCTTTGACCGGGTGGTCTTCGACCTTTCCGGGGATGGCCACCCTGGCTGGCACATCGACTATGACACGCACCCCGCCCAGCAGGGTTCGGGGCACTGCATGGAGTATGAGGGCACCATTGCTCTCAACGTCAACATCGATAACACCACCTACCCCTATGAGCTGGGTTTGGATGATCCGCACATCCAGTCCGTGCCTGGCGTGGGGGAGGTCGTGGAGATCATCTCCGCCGGGGTGTTTGAGGGACGTTCTCAGTTCATCATCGGCCTGCGCGCCAAGCACCCGTATGTGGTGAAGGTTCTTGATAACCCCACCCGCCTCGTCATTGACGTGACCCACGACCCCACGCGCTAAATCCGCACCACTCTTGGTGAGCCCTCTCATTGGTAGCTCGCCTCGATCCGCCACTGTCCGCCCACCCAGATCATGAGCCAGCCCTGCGGCTGGGTGCCCTCTGGCGACTGGCCGATCACCTGGAGACGAGCACAGCGCCCTCCGCCCGCGAGCGTGTCATCCACCGGCCACGGTCCGGCCCACGCCTGGACGAGGTAGCGCCGCTGCCCCCACGCCAGTGCGCAGGGCGACCCGCTGAGTAGCGCCTCTCCCGTCACGATGACCTCCTTCCCGCTGCGGTCCACCATCCGGATGCGGTGAGCGGGATGCGTCGGCCCACCTCCAAGCCGCGCCGGCAGCGGCCCGGGAATGGCCCCCGACCACGGGGCGGCATCACCTCCTTCCCATTGCTCCCCGGCCGGGAGCAGGGTCACCCGATCCGCCACGGTGCGCCCGGGGGTCGCGTGTGGCTCGAGAACCGACTCCGGCCCGAAGAGCGACTGCACGCGGTGGACCGCTCGACGCGCGCGGGTATCCTCCTCATGCCCGCCCCACAGGGGTGCGGACGCGGTGGGTTCTTCCACATCGAGTGGCTCGATCCGCAGCGCCGTGAGCCCACCCCGGGCGCCCGTGCCCAGCCAACTATCAAGCTGCCAGCGCACGCGATCAGCCATCGCTTTTTCCGAGAGCGCCTCCCGGGCCCGCCACACGCGCGAGTACTCCTCCCCGCCGAGCTCTGCGCTGATCGCCAGCCGATGGCAGAGAAGCCCCTCCTCGGCGAGCGTGGCGTGCAGCCGGGCCGCGAGGGTGCGCGCCAGGAAGGCGGCCTCATCGACCCTGTTCAGCGGCTCCTCCAGGCGGTAGTCCACGCTGTACTCCGCGGCGGGAAGGGGCGGGGCCACGCGCTTCTCCCGGCCGCGGTCAGCGTGGGCGATGTCCCAGCACGCCATGCCCGGCTGGCCAAAACGCTGCGCTACCGCCCGTGCCGGGAGACGCCCCAGGTCACCGAGTGTCCGCAGGCCCAGCTCTGCAAGGCGGCGGAGGACCTCCGATTCGCAGGCCAGCGCGGATTCGGCTCCGAGGACGGCGAGGGGCTGCTCAGCCAGGAAGGCCGTTGACTCCCCCGCGGGGACCACGGCGCCCCGGCGCGCGGCAATGATGGCCGTGCTGATCTCATCCGCGATGCCGGCGAGGCAGTCCAGCCCTCGACGCGCAGCCGAGTCCAGCACCAGCTCCGCAGCGGCGTCCTCCCCGCCGTGGTATCGGGCAGCTGCCAGGGCGTCAAGGACGAGCAGCCCCGGGCGCAACACCTCGACGGACGCGACGACCTCATCCAGCCCGTCCGCGATGGGGCTGAAGGCGCGGGCATCGCGGTCGTCGTCCCGCGGGGCGATATCCAGCGCAGGGCAGAGCGCCTGCGCCTCGCGCAGCCGCATCCCACGCCTGACCCCTGCGGCCCGGGCCTTGCCCTCGCAGGCCCACACGCGCTGCTCCGCGCTGAGGGCCGCCGGCGGCGTCAGCTCCGCGGCCTGGACGGGCCAATCCGGGAACCACAGCGCCATGACTCGAAGCGCCATGGGGCCTCACGCCCGCACCACGGTCGGGCTGCGCAGGGGGAGCGCGTCGGCACCATCGGAGGCAGAAGGGGCCTTTCGGTCAAGTTCCCCGCACGCACCAAGGCGCAGGAGGCGCGTCATGGCCGGGCGCCCGCGCACGCGAATGGAAACCTCCAGGTCCACCCCGCGCACTCGTCCCTCTCCTTCGCCGATGCCGTGAAAGGCACACACCTGGGCGCTGAGCTCCAGCCCCGTCGAGGGGAAGCGCATCCCCACGCTGAGCAAGACTGCCCGTGTGAGGCGCAGCTTCGCCTGGACCGAGCGCGCCCGCGAGGGACTCAGCGTCTCCCCCGCTGCGGTGGGGTTCTCCCGGCAGATCACCACGTCCATCCCCTCCGCGAGAAGCGCGCCAATGTGGAAGATGTCCCCCTCCGGAGAGGGTACCGATACTATTTTCGACAGGTCGGCACCCGCCTCCATCATTGCAGCACAGCTCAGTTCCGGCCAGCCAACAATCGCAACATGTCCGCCCCGGGAACTACAATACGCAATGAGGCGCACCGCCAGGAGCGGAGACTCCCCGAGGCTCGATACCATCCCTCGAGGTAAACCGCCGCACGGGAGGAGATCGGCCAGTTCAGGCATGAGCTCCACCACCTCCCCCGGGGCCACGCCCTCCCACCCCCGCGCCGCCTCGGGAGCAATGTCCGCCATCTTCTTCCGGAGCACCTCCAGCGTGCGGGCACGCTCCTCCAGCCGATTATCTAGCACGTGTGTTCGATTCATGAGAATGAGTATGCCGCGGGAAAGGGCTAGGGTCAACCCCCGCTGGCCGTCGGCACAAAAGGGCAGTTCAGAGGCGGGCGACCGCGCCCCGGACTCCTCGACCATGACCTCGTGTGCGACAATGCCGATATGCTTCCGCCCAGTCCTGTTCCCACCCCGCAGAGTGTCCGTGTTCTCTCCTCACTCCTCATTGGGGTGGGCGTCGCGGTGCTCTCCACCTCCCTCGCGCGCGGGGTGCAGGTCACGGTCCTGGTCGTGTGCATCGGCGTCGCGTGCCTTCTCATTTTCAGCCACCCCTATCGGCGGGAGATCCGCTCCATCATGGAGAGCCATCACGTCGCCTACCGACCAACGATCAGCTCCATGCTGCCGCTCTTCCTCGTGTGGCTGGCGCTCATGATCACCCCGATCTTCGCGCCCCTCCCCCTCCTGGGCACCGCACTCATCTGGGCAGCGATCAGCGTGTGGATGTACCTGGTCCTCCCCCACGTCGACGGCAGCCGTGCCCTCGCCCATCTCGACGACGCCTCCCCCACCTCACCGCGCCGCTAGCCGCTCCCGCGCGGCCCCAGCCACGGGGCCTCGCGCACGAAACAGCCGGCCGCCGCTGGATATTCAGCAGGCGGCCGGCTTCTCGCATCTCGGCTTAGTCTCTCTCCCGGGCCTTCTCCACGAAGTCCTGGATCTTGTTATTCGCCCACACGTAGAACCAGTGCGCGAGGGTGAAAATCACCCACACGGCAAAGAGCACGAGCGGCCACCACAGCATGGGCATGTGCCCCTGCCAGATGACAATCGCCGCAAAGATCACGGCAAAGACCAGGGTGCGCCCGGGCTGCAGCTCAAAGGTCTTCCGCTCCTGCGCATAGCGCCAGGGCGCGCCGCCGAAGGCGCCGGGCTCCCGGTCTTTCCCGCCCGGGTGCGGACCGACGCGCATGCTACTCCCACTCAATCGTGGCCGGCGGCTTGGAGGTCACGTCGAGGACGACGCGGTTGATCTCCGGGACCTCGTTGGTGATCCGGGTGGAGATCTTCTCCAGGGTGTCGTAGGGGACGCGGACCCAGTCGGCAGTCATGGCGTCCTCGCTGGCGACGGGCCGCAGCACCACCGGGTGCCCGTAGGTGCGGCCATCGCCCTGCACCCCGACGGAGCGCACGTCGGCGAGCAGCACCACCGGGCACTGCCAGATCGTATCGTCCAGCCCCGCGGCCGTGAGCTCCTCGCGCGCGATGGCATCCGCCGCCCGCAGAATCTCCAGGCGCTCCGCCGTCACCTCGCCGATGATGCGGATACCCAGGCCCGGCCCCGGGAAGGGCTGGCGGCCCACGATGGCCTCCGGCAGCCCGAGCTCCCGACCGACGGCCCGCACCTCATCCTTGAAGAGGAGGCGCAGCGGCTCGACGAGGGTGAACTCGACGTCGTCGGGAAGCCCGCCTACGTTGTGGTGGCTCTTGATGTTCGCGGTGCCCGTGCCCCCGCCGGACTCGACGACGTCCGGGTACAGGGTTCCCTGCACGAGGAAATCCACCTGCTGCCCCTCGAGGACTCCGGCGACAGCCCGCTCGAACGCGCGGATGAACTCGGCGCCAATGGCTTTGCGCTTCGCCTCCGGCTCGGTCACCCCGGCCAGCTTGGAGAGGAACGCCTCCCGCTCGTCGAGGGTGACAAGCTTGGCGCCCGTCGCCGCAACGAAGTCCTTCTCCACCTGCTCCCGCTCCCCGGCGCGCAGCAGGCCGTGGTCCACGAAGACGCAGGTCAGACGGTCACCGATAGCGCGCTGGACCAGGGCCGCGGCCACCGCGGAGTCTACCCCGCCAGACAGGCCGCAGATGGCACGGCCGTCCTCGCCCACGCGGGCGCGCACCGACTCGATGAGTTCCTCGGCGATATTCGCCGGAGTCCAGTTCTGCTCGAGGCCCGCGATCTCCGTGAGGAAGCGGGTGAGCACCTCCTGCCCGTGCGGCGAGTGGAGGACCTCCGGGTGGTACTGCACGCCCGCCATCCGTCGAGCCGGGCACTCGAAGGCCGCGACCGGGGCGCCCTCGGTCCGCGCGGTGACCTCGAAGCCCTCCGGCGCCTGGGAGACGGAGTCCCCGTGGCTCATCCACACCTTGTGGTTGTGCTCGAAACCGGCGTGCAGGCTGCCGCCCAGCACCTCCATGGAGGTGCGGCCGTACTCGCGGATGCCGGTCTGGGCCACCGTGCCGCCCAGGGCGTGGGTCATCGCCTGGAAGCCATAACAAATGCCAAAAACCGGCACACCCAGGTCAAGGATGGCCGGATCAAGGCTCGGCGCCCCCTCTTCGTACACGGAGGAGGGGCCGCCGGACAGGATGAGCGCCACCGGGTCCTTCGCGGCGACCTCGGCAGCCGTCGCGGTGTGGGGAATGACCTCCGAATACAGCGAGGCTTCCCGCACGCGACGCGCGATGAGCTGCGCGTATTGGGCGCCGAAGTCCATGACGAGGACCGGCCGGTGCTGAACAGGACGAGGATGTTGATCAGGCTGTGTCACGGACCTGATTCTACGGCATGCCTACCAGCTCGTGATGTTCAGTTCAGCCTTCTGGAAGCGCTTGAGGTCCGTGTAGCCGCACTTCGCCATCGCGCGGCGCAGGCCTCCGATGATGTTCTCCCGGCCCTCGACGTCCGTCGACGGCCCATAGAGCACGGCCTCGAGGCTCGGGCGCTCCTCCAGCCCCTCCTCGAAGAGGGAGCGACGGAAGGAGGACTCCAGGGCGCCCCGCGGGAATCGGGGGTGCGCCGCGGCGGAGGGCCAGAACCAGCACTTCGCGGGGGCCTCCGCGGCGTCGGCGAGCAGGGAGCCCGCCATGACGGCGTCGGCGCCGCAGGCGATCGCCCGGGCGATGTGCCCGGAGCCCTCGATCTCCCCGTCCGCGATGATGTGGACGTAGCGACCCCCGGTCTCATCGAGGTAGTCACGACGCGCGGCTGCCACATCCACGATGGAGGTGGCCATGCCTGCGGTGATGCCCATGGCGAACTCGTTCGTGTTCTCCCCGCCGCCGACGATGACGCCCGCGGCGCCACTGCGCATGAGGTGCAGGGCCGTGGTATAGTCCGTCACCCCGCCGGCAACCACCGGGATGTCCAGGGAACCGATGAACTCCTTGAGGTTGAGGGACTCCCCCTCGCGGCTCACGTGCTCCGCCGAGATGACGGTGCCCTGGATGAAGAGGATCTCCGCGCCCGCCGCGATGACAGTGGGGGCCAGCTCCCGGGCGTTCTGCGGGGAGACGCGCACGGCAACCGTCGCCCCCGAATCGCGCACCTTCTGGATGCGCTCGGAGAGAAGCTCCGTCTGCAGGGGCGCGGCGTGGAGGCGCTGCAGGGTCTTCGTCGCGAGGCGCTGGCTGCGCTGCCCCGAGGAGATGATCTCCTCATAGGCGGCGTCGAGGTCCTCGTGGCGCCCCCAGATCCCCTCGGCGTTGATGACGGCCAGCCCGCCCAGCCGGCTCATCTCCATGACGAATTCCGGGCTGGCCAGGGCGTCCGTCGGGTGGGAAAGGAGCGGGATCTCAAAGGAGTAGGCATCGATGTGCCAGCTCGTGTCGACATCCGCGGAGGAGCGCGTCCGCCGCTTCGGGACGATGCCGATTTGGCTCAGGTAGTAGCTCCGACGAGCCTGGCGCCCGATCCCGATGTCCTGGTAATTACGCATCTGTGGATTCTTTCCTCAGTTCTTGAGAGTTCTAGCGGTAGTTCGGAGCCTCGACGGTCTGCGTGATGTGGTGCGGGTGCGACTCCTTGAGGCCCGCCGAGGTGATCTGCACAAAGCGTGCCTTGTGGAGGTCCTCGATGGTCGCCGAACCCGTGTAGCCCATCGCCGCGCGCAGGCCGCCCACCAGCTGGTGGGTGATGGAATCGATGGAACCGCGGTAGGGAACCCGTCCCTCGATGCCCTCCGGCACGAGCTTGTCATCGCTCTTGACGTCGGCCTGGAAGTAGCGGTCCTTGGAGTAGGAGCGCTTCTCCCCGCTCAGGCCGCGGCCCTGCATGGCCCCCATGGAGCCCATGCCGCGGTAGCGCTTGTACTGCTTCCCGCCGACCACGACGATGTCCCCCGGCGCCTCGGCCGTGCCCGCCAGCATCGAGCCCAGCATGACGCAGCTGGCGCCAGCGGCCAGGGCCTTCGCGATGTCACCGGAGAACTGCATCCCGCCGTCGGCAATGATCGGCACGCCGGCCTTCTTCGCCGGGACGGCGGCCTCCATGATCGCGGTGATCTGCGGTGCGCCGACGCCCGCGACGACGCGCGTCGTGCAGATGGAGCCCGGCCCGATGCCCACCTTGACGGCGTCGGCGCCGGCCTCGATCATCGCGGCCGCGGCCTCGCGCGTGGCGAGGTTCCCGCCGATGACATCCACCTTCTCCCCGAATTCCTTCTTCACGCGGGAGACCATCTCCAGCACGCCCCGGTTGTGGGCGTGGGCGGTATCGACGATGAGGGCGTCAACGCCGGCGTCGACGAGCGCGTGGGCGCGCGTCCAGGAATCCGGCCCCGTACCAATGCCCGCGGCGACGAGCAGGCGACCCGCCGCATCCTTGGAGGCGTTGGGGTACTGCTCCGTCTTCACGAAGTCCTTCACCGTGATGAGGCCGGTGAGCTTCCCCTGCTTATCCACGATGGGAAGCTTCTCCACCTTGTTGTGGCTGAGGAGGTTGAGCGCCTCCTCCTTGGTCACGCCCTCCGGCGCGACGACGAGCGGCATCGGGGTCATCACCTCGGAGACGCGGCGCTGCGGGTCCGGCTCGAAGCGCATGTCGCGGTTCGTGCAGATACCCACGAGGATGCCCTGCTCATCGACCACGGGGAGGCCGGAAATCCGGAAGCGGGCACACAGCGCGTCCACGTCGGCGATCGTCATCTCCGGGCTGCAGGTGACCGGGTCCGTTACCATCCCCGACTCCGAGCGCTTGACGATCTCCACGTTCTCCGCCTGCTCCTCGATGGACAGGTTACGATGCAAAACACCGAGGCCACCCTGGCGTGCCATTGCGATCGCCATGCGTGCCTCGGTGACGGTATCCATCGCGGCGGAGATCACCGGGATCCCCAAAGAAATGTTGCGGGACAGCTGCGTCGAAGTATCCACCTCGCTGGGAATCACGTCGGACTCTGCCGGCAACAGCAGCACATCGTCAAAGGTCAGGCCCACGAGGGCCACCTTGTTCGGGTCATCCCCACCGGTTGGCACGCGCTGATCGCTCATAGATTTTCCTCTTTCCGAATTGCCCAACTGACCATCTCGTGGTTCTCACTTTAGTCATGATGGGCGCCCTGCTCATCGCACAGGTCATTCGGGAGGGATCCGAGGGATCGCGCGGTCCCCACAGGCGGGGTTCCGGCTAGGGCTGCGGCACGCCCGCCGGGGCCGGGGCCGAGCTCTGCGGGGCTCCCGCATCCGCCTCGGGCGCGGGATCAGCGGGAGTCATCGGCGCCGCGGGGCTCTCCGGCTCCCCCGTGGGATCGAGCGTCGCGCTGGGCTCCGGCGTGGGGACGGCCGTCACGGTGATGGTTTCCGTCAGCGTCACGGTCTCGGGCGCCGGCACGGCCGGGGCCTCGGTGGACGGCTCCGCGGAGGCCGTCGGGCGCGAGCTCGAGGACGCCGGGGTCGCGCTCACCTCCGCATCCTGCGCGCGCAGTCGCTCCCGCGCCCGGTCAAGGAGGGCGCGCAGCTCGTCGGGGCTCTTGCCGCCGTCGACGGCCTCATCCATGTCATCCAGCGTGCTTGAGAGCTCGACGACGGCAGCCCGGTCATCGAAGACCATGGACGCCAGCCCCCACAGCGGCGAGCCGGGCTCGGCGCGATAGAGCGCAGCCCCGGAGCCCGCGATGACGAGCGTGGCCGCCGCAGCCCCCACCAGGCCGCTGGCGAGATGACGACGCCACGCGCCGGGCTGGCGTCGTCGAGCCCCATCGAGGGAGCTCACCTCCGCGAGGAGCGGGGCCGCCGGCATGGGGGCCTCCGTGTCCTCGCGCAGGTCAAGAAGCAGGGCGGCGAGGGGATCCTTCCCGTCGGAGGGATCCTCGCCACGAGAGAGGGCGTCCAGGAAGGCATCATCCGCTGCGATGTCCGAGAAGGACAGATCCTCACGATCACTCATGACTGCGCCTCCTCTCCCAACTTCTTCCGCAAAGACGCCAGAGCACGATGCTGTGCCACGCGCACCGCTCCGGGAGTACTACCCACAATTGCCGCCGTTTCTTCTGCACTGAGACCCTCGAAAATACGGAGGATCAGAATATTGCGAGACTTCTCATTCAATGAATCGAGCAGCGCTCGAACTCTGTTACGCCCATCCGCGATGAGCGCCCACTCCTCCGGGGTATCGTGCTCGACGACAGTCTCCGGAACCTCCTCCGTGGGGTGGAGCCGATCCCGCGACAACGTCCGGTGCGCATCCGCCACCTTGTTGAACGCGATCCCGTACACATAGGCCATGAAGGGGCGCCCACGATCGACGTAGGTGGGCAGGGACGTCGCGACCGCCAAACAAATATCCTGGGCCACGTCCTCCGGTGTGGGGGTCACGCCACCCCCGATCCGGGCGCGCACATAGCGCAGCACCGGCGGGTACACGAGGCCCACCACCCGGTTGAGCGCCGTCCGATCCCCCGCGGCAGCCTGGGGGACAAGCTCTCCCAGCTGCGTCTCGGTATCAGGCACTCCAGTCACTTCCTTCAGCGGTCATCCGGGGGATGCTCGCACTGCGCAGCACCATTCATGGCGCTTCCCGCATGCATAGCACCATCTCACTGTAGTAGCTCAATGGGACTGAGAGCACACCGCGCCCTGGCCTCCTCCGCCCACCTGCAGAGATCTGACGTCAAGTGAACTTCGGCCAAGGTGAACAATTCATTCACTTTTCCGTCACATGAGTGTCATGTTGGCACTTCACACTGGGGCCAACCCCATCCGCCGCGATGATGACACATCGAATCTCCAGGGAGTTTTCACACGATGACGCTCGTTCACCTCTTACCCGGACCGACCGCCGATCACTGGGAGTGGCAATACCTCGGGGCCTGCCGGGGCGAAGATTCCGACCTCTTCTACCACCCCGAGGGCGAGCGCGGCCGGGCCCGTGAGCGTCGCGAGCGCCAAGCCAAAGCGATCTGCCACGCCTGCCCCGTCCTCGAGGAGTGCCGCCGCCACGCGCTGAGCACCCAGGAGCCCTATGGGGTCTGGGGCGGCCTGGGCGAACAGGAGCGCGAGGTGCTCCTTCGCCGGCGCCTCTCCGAGGTCTCCTAGCTTCCCCGCCCCTCCCCTCCCTACCGCACACGAGCGCCCCGCCAGGGATCATCTCCCCGGCGGGGCGTCGAAGGCCTTCACCGCTTAGTGGTGGTGATGGTGATCATGCCCGGACTCCTCAGGGTCCTGCGGCTTCTCGACGACGGAGGCCTCGGTGGTGAGAACCATCCGCGCCACCGACGTCGCGTTGACGACGGCGGAGTGCGTAACCTTCACCGGGTCAATGATGCCCTCCTCGATGAGGTTGCCGTACTCGAGGGTCGCGGCGTTGAGGCCCTCACCGTTGGGGAGCTCCTCGGTGCGGGCGACGACGACCGAGCCGTCGAGACCCGCGTTCTCCGCGATCCAGAAGGTGGGCTTCACCAGGGCGCGCGCCAGGGCCAGCACGCCGGTGCGCGCCTCGCCCTCGAAGGTCTCAGCGAAGGAGTGCAGCTCCTTCGCGATCTGGACGAGCACGGAGCCGCCGCCGGCGATGACGCCCTCCTGGACGGCTGCGCGAGCAGCGTTGATGGCGTCCTCCACGCGCAGCTTGCGCTCGGAGACCTCGGTCTCGGTCGCGGCGCCGACCTTGATGACGGCGACGCCACCGGAGAGCTTCGCGAGGCGCTCCTCCAGCTTCTCCTTGTCCCAGGAGGAGTCGGTGTGCTCGATCTCGCGGCGGATCTGCTCACGGCGCTTCTCGACATCCTCGGCCGAGCCGGCGCCGTCGACGATGACCGTCTCATCCTTGGTCACCGTGATGCGGCGGGCCTGGCCGAAGACGGAGGCGTCGGCCTCCTGGAGGGTGACGCCGACCTCGGGGTCGACGACCGTGGCGCCCGTGACGACCGCGAGGTCATCCATGAAGGCCTTGCGGCGATCGCCGAAGTACGGGGACTTCACGGCCACGGCCTTGAGCGTCTTCCGGATGGAGTTCACCACGAGGGTCTGCAGCGGCTCGCCCTCGATGTCCTCCGCGATGATGAGGACCTGCTTCCCGGACTCCACGACCTTCTCGAGGATCGGGAGGAAGTCCGGCAGCGAGGAAATCTTGTTCCGCACGAGCAGCACGAGCGCGTCATCGAGGACGGCCTGCTGGGTGTCGGTGTCGGTGATGAAGTAGGGGGAGAGGAAGCCCTTATCGAAGGAGATGCCCTCGGTGACGTCGAGGTAGGACTCCATGGACTGGGACTCCTCGACGGTGAGGACCCCGTCCTTGCCCACCTTCTCCATGGCCTGGGCAACCATCTCGCCGACGACCTCGTCGCGCGAGGACACCGTGGCCACGTTGGCGATCTCCGCGGGGGAGGAAATCTCGGTCGCGCGAGCCTTGAGCTCCTCGACGACCTTCTCCGCACCCGCCGCGATGCCGCGGTTGAGCTCAATGGGGTTCGCGCCGGCCGCGACGTTGCGCAGGCCCTCCTCGATGAGCGCCTGGGCCAGCAGGGTGGCGGTGGTGGTGCCATCGCCGGCGATGTCGTTGGTCTTGACGGCCACGGACTTCACCAGCTGGGCGCCGAGGTTCTCGAAGGGCTCGTCAAGGTCAATGTCCCGGGCGATGGTGACGCCGTCGTTGGTGACCGTCGGGCCGCCGAAAGACTTGTCAAGGACGACGTTCCGGCCGCGCGGGCCGAGCGTGACCTTCACCGCGTTGGCGAGGGAGTCCACGCCGTGGAGCAGGTGCTCGCGGGCTTCCTGATCAAAAGCGATCAGCTTAGGCATAGAGGGATTCCCCCTTAGCTTTCGACGATGGCGAGGATGTCACGGGCGGAGAGGATGAGGTAGTCCTCGCCGTTGTACTTGATCTCGGTGCCGCCGTACTTGGAGAAGATCACGGTGTCGCCCTCCTTGACGTCGAGCGGAATGCGCTCGCCCTTCTCATCAAAGCGGCCCGGGCCCACGGCGATAACGGAAGCCTCCTGCGGCTTCTCCTTCGCAGAGTCCGGGATAACGAGACCGGACGCAGTGGTGGTCTCCGCCTCCTTGATCTGGACGAGGATGCGGTCCTCCAGCGGCTTGATGTTGACGTTCGCCACGATGTTCCTCCGTAGTGGACTATTGATGAACTGTGAATGTGCCGGTTGTGGACTGCAGCACAGCCGTCGTCGCGGGTGAACAACTGTCTGTTAAGAACAACCTGCCTGGCACTCTACCCTTACGAGTGCCAGCACTCAACCGTGGCACCTGCCAAAGGCGTCTCGACCTCCATCGATGGGTCCGTGCCGACGTCGAGCGGGGAGGCCGGAGCTCCCTCGTGGATGAGCTGAGCCGCCACCGCCGCAATCATCACGCCGTTATCCGTGCAGAGCCCCAGCGGCGGAACCCGCAGCTCAATGCACGCCGAGGAGCAGCGCGCCGCGGCCAGCTCCCGGAGGCGAGAATTCGCCGCCACTCCCCCGCCGAGCAGCAGCACGCCGGCGCCCACCTCCTGGCAGGCCCGCACTGCCTTCTTCGTGAGGACATCGCACACGGCCTCCTGGAAGCTCGCGCACACATCGGGAAGGTCGATCATCCGCCCCTCGCGCTCCGCGGCCTCGACGTAGCGGGCTACCGCCGTCTTCAGCCCGGAGAAGGAGAAGTCGAAGCGGGTCTCCGGCCGCTTCATGAGCCCCCGGGGGAAGTGAATGGCTGTGGGGTTGCCCTCGCGGGCGCAGCGGTCGATGACCGGCCCGCCCGGATAGCCCAGCCCCAGCAGGCGGGCGACCTTGTCATAGGCCTCCCCCGCTGCGTCGTCGAGCGTGCTGCCCAGCTCCCGCAACGGCCTGCCCACCGCATCGACTTCGAGCAGCTGCGTGTGCCCGCCGCTCACGAGCAGGGCCACGGCGTGCGGGAGGACCTCGTCGCCGAGATTGGCCACCGCCACGTGACCGCCCAAGTGGTTGACCCCATAAAAAGGCACACCCCATGCGGCCGCGTAGGCCTTGGCCGCGGATGCCCCCACAAGCAGCGCCCCCGCGAGGCCCGGGCCGACGGTCGCGGCCACGGCGTCGGGACGATCGATGCCGGCTTCCTCGAGGGCCGCGTGCATGACGCTGCTCATCGCCTCGAGGTGGGCGCGGCTGGCGATCTCCGGCACGACGCCGCCGAAGCGCGCGTGCTCGCTCATCGAGCTCGCCACCTGGTTGGCGAGGATCTCCATGTACCCGTTGTCCTCCAGGCGCACGATCCCCACCCCTGTCTCATCGCAGGAGCTCTCCACGCCGAGGATGATCCGTGACATCGTCTTATCCTTCCTGCTCCACGGCCGGACGGCGCATTGTCACCGCATCGGCCCCGCTGGGCTGATAGTAATTCTTCCTGATTCCCAGGGCCTCAAAGCCCACCGACTCATAGAGCCCTCGCGCCGGCGCATTGTCCGTCCTCACCTCGAGGAAGATCGGCGCCCGCAGCGCATCCGCCACGGCCAGAAGGTTCCCCAGGAGCAGCCGTCCGATGCCCTGCCCCTGCAGCGCGGGGTCCACCCCGATCGTGTGGACCTCGCACTCGGGTGCCGTCGTCGGCCCCATCACTGCCAGGCCCGCATAGCCGACGACGTCACCCGGGCGCTCCTCCGAGCAGGCCACGACATAGAAGGTGTGCGGCTGCGCGAGCTCCTCCCGGAAAGCCTGGGCGGACCAGGGATCATCGCCCGGGAAGAGCAGCTGTTCGAGTTCGGCCACGCGCGGGATGTCCGCCACGGTGAGCTCCCGGAGCATCCAGGTCATGAGTCGCTCCGCGGGATCGCGGGCGAGAGCGGCCGCGAGCGCGGCACCTGGGCGTCGGGACGGCGCAGGTAGAGGGCGCGCAGCGGCTCGGGGGGCTCCCCCAGCGCGGCGGATTCCACGAGCGCCACCGGGGTGGGGGCGAGGTCGAAGCGCGGGGCCGGATGATCGCTGGCGAGGCTCTCGCTCAGCCGGACCGGCACGTTGATAGCCTCGACGATCGGCGGGATCTCGAGCTCCGCGGGGGCGATGACATCGGGGCCGGCCACCCGCTCGGTGGCGGTGTAGCGGGCCCAATAGACCTCGCGGCGGCGGGCGTCCGTGGCCACGAGGAAGTCCGTGGCCTCCGGGAGCGCCTCGCGCATGCCGCGCCAGATGGCGTCGAGGGAACACACCCCGTAGACGGGGATTCCGAGGGCGTCGGCGAAGGCCTGGCCCGTCGCCATCCCCACGCGCAGCCCGGTGAAGGGGCCGGGGCCGCAGCCCACGACGACGGCCTCCAGGTCCCCCATCTCCGCGCCGGCGCGCCGCAGCGTGTCGAGCACAGCGGGGACAAGCTGCTCGTTGTGATGCCGGGTGCCGCGGATGATGACCTCCTCGCGCAGCTCGGCGCGGGGGGCCTCGGGCGCGGGGCGAGGGCTCGCATCCACGAGCCCGACGACGAGGTCAGAGGTTGCGGTATCGATGGCGAGAGTGAGCACGATCCCTAAGGGTAGTCCCCGCTCACAGCCCGCGACGCACAAGCACCGTGAGCGGCCACGTCACCTGAAGGCGCCGGCCGGGTTCGCCCCAGACCTCCCGGAGCTCGGCGAGGAAGGCGTCGAACTCCGCGCGGGCCGCGGGCCCCTCCTTCTCCGCGGTGCGCACCGCCGACCACGTGCCCAGGTAGCCCTCGAAGGCCGGCAGGTCCATGCTCTTCTCCATGACGGCCGGCGCCGCGAAGGGCAGCTCCACTGGCTCCCCCGGCACCTCGATGTCGCGCAGCCCCCTCTCCACGAGCGCGCGCTCCGGCTCCCAGAAACGGTGGAAGGGGCCCCAATAAAAGTCCTGGAAGAAGGCGTCGACGGACCTATCCGACACACTGCACGTCGCGTAGCTGAGCACGGCGAGGATCCCGCCCGGCGCGAGGACCCGGGAGACCTCGCGGAAGAAGGGCTCGGGCTGCACCCAGTGCATCGATTGCGCGATGATGAGGAGATCCGCCACCCCCTCGCGCAACGGCAGGGACTCGGCAATGCCCTGCACCCGCAGGGACAGCGGGGCGGCGCTCAGCTGGGAGAGGCTCGGGTCAATACCCAGCACTCTCTCGACGTGCCCCACCAGCTTCCGGCCCGCCTGCCCCGTCCCGCAGCCCACGTCCACGGCGAGCCCGCGCCCCGGCGCGACCTCGAGGATCCCCCGCATGAGCTCCTCCGGGTACTCCGGGCGGTACGCCGCGTAGTTTTCTCCCGCGGTGAAAAGGGTGTCATTCATGCGCACAGCATAAACGGCGGGGGCCTGCCGGGGGTATGGCCTGCTGGCCGGCCGGGCTAGGTCATGATGGCGACGGCCACCAGCTGACACAGAATGATCTTCCCGATCATCGCCGTGGGGTAGACGGTGGCGTAGCCGCGCTCGGCGAGTTCGGTCTCGGTCTGCACGTTGAGGTAGCTCATGACGGCGGGATTGGTGCTCAGCCCGGCGGCCATACCCATGGACTCGTCCCAGGTGAGGCCGAGCAGCTTCACCCCCACGATCCCGCAGAGCAGGGTGTAGCCCACCGTGAAGCAGATCCCCAGCCCGATGTAGATGAGCGACGTGGAATCCGTCAGCGCCTGGGCGAAGCCAGGGCCGGCCGTCGTGCCCACACCGGCGAGGAAGAGCGCGAGCCCCAGCGCGGAGAGCGTGCGGTTCGCGTGGTAGGGCACCTGCCAGTTGAGCCGCCCGGTGCGCACGAGCGCGCCGAGCACCAGGCCCGCGACGATCGGGCCGCCGCCAAAGCCCAGGGAGACCGAGGAGCCGCCCGGGAGCGGGACCGGGATCGCGCCGAGGAGGAGACCAAGGAGCAGGCCGATGCACAGCGGCAGGAGGTCGATGTTGGCGAGGGCCTTCTCCGAGTCGCCGAGCATCGCCCGCGCGCGGGGCAGGTTATCGCGCCGCGCCACGACGCGCACCCGGTCAGAGAGCTTGAGCACGGTGTCCTCCGCGGGGACGACGTCGTTATCCCCCTCCCGAATGCGGGAGATGAGGAACCCGTGCTGGAGAGTGTGCAGCTCCTTGATGGCGCGCCCGGCGATGGTTGGGTTGGAGACGGTGAGGCGCTGGTACTCGAGGTCGGACTCGCGGATGTCGACGTCCTCCGCGGTTCCCAGCTGCGGCACCGCCCCCGCCAGCGCCTCGGCCGTGCCGTTGAGGAGGACGAGCTGGCCGGCCTCGAGCGGGGCGTGCGGCTCGATGAGCTCGTGGTGCTCCTCCGAGTGAATGATGCGGGTGGCGATGATCTTCTCCCCCGTCATGGCCGGCAGCTCGCTTGCCCGGGCGCGCAGCCCCTCGCGCAGGCGCACGGCCGTCCACTCGACCGGCTCCTGGATGAGGCCCTCCTTGTGGGCGTCCTTGAGGTGATTGACCTTCGCGACGCTCGCCCCGATCGCCGCCACGAGGATCACGCCGATGACCCCGCCCGGGTAGGCCAGCGAGTAGCCCACGACCGGGGTGGTTGATCCGCCAAAGGTCTCGACGACGGCCGCCATACCGGGCGTCGAGCTGAGGGAGCCGGCGAACATACCGGCACCCTGCTGGACGTCGAGCCCACACAGCGGGATGAGCACCCATGCGAGGAGACCGAGCACCACCATGAGCACGACGAGGAAGGCGTTCATCTTCCAGCCGCGGGTGCGGAACTCGGCGAAGAATTGCTCGCCGGCGGTGAGACCGATGGCGTAGACGAAGAGGGCGAGGCCGAATTGGTAGACGAGGGAGGGGATGACGATATCCGGATTCGCCGCGGAGAGCCCCAACGCGACGAAGAGGACCGCCGCCGCCCCGAGGGAGATCCCCGCGATGCGGATCTTTCCGATCGCGAGCCCAGCGGCAAGGATGAGGACGAGAGCTACGAGCGGCTGGTCGCCGAGGAAGGCCAGCATGATGAGAAGTACCGCCTGTCAGATATGTCCGATTTTGCCCATATAAATGTGGGAAGGTGTGGTTTTACCCCCATTCCCACCTAAAGGTAGCACTATCTGACGGCGTCGCGGAAGTCCGCAGCCCACGGCACCCGCATTAGCGTGCGCTGCGAGGCTCCTCCCCCTCCCACCTCCACGACAGATACCGAGCCTCAGAATCCGGGTCCTCCTCGACGGCGCTCTCCCGATCCACCGTCACCTTGAGATACCGGGCCGCCAGCTGCTCGACGAGCCCCGCGCCCCACTCCGCGACGATCACCGCCTCCTCCAGCTCCGTATCCAGGTCCAGGGAGTCCAGGGCGCCCCAGGGATCGGCATCGTGATCGAGCAGGCGATAGGCGTCCACGTGGATGAGCGTGGGGGTGTCGGCCGGGGCCTGCGCCGCCGGGCGGTGCTCCCGGGCGATGACGAATGTCGGCGAGGTCACGCGCCCCCGGACCCCCATGCCCGCCGCGATGCCCTGGGTGAGCGTAGTTTTCCCGGCGCCCAGCGGGCCGTCGAGAATGACGAGGTCCCCGGCCTCGAGGGCCCGGCCCAGGCGCTCGCCCCAGGCGCGGGTGTCCTCCGGGTTCTCCGCCCGGTAGGTGCCCTCCTGTGGGAAGTCAGCTTTCATCATGCCTCGCTTTCGTGGCGGGCGGCGGAGAGACCGGCCGCCTCAGGGGCGACGAAGGTGCGCACGGTACGACCCGTCGGGCGGCACATGACCTCGTAGTTGATGGTGTGCAGGGCCTCCGCAAGCTCGGAGGCGCTCATGGCCCCGGGCTCGGTGCCGAAGATGCACGCCTCATCGCCCGGCGCCACCCCGGCGGGGTTCTCCCCCAGGTCGACGAGGATCTGATCCATACACACCCGGCCCACCTGCGGATAGCGACGCCCGCCGATGGCCACCTCCAGCACACCCTGGGCGGCGCGCGGCAGCCCATCGGCATAGCCCACGGGGAGGACGGCCAGCCAGCCCGGGCGCTCCGCGGTCCACGTGAGGCCGTAGCTCGTCGCCTCCCCGGGCGCCACCGGCTTGACCAGCGCCACCGTGGCCAGCCAGCTCATCGCCGGGCGCAGGCCGTGCTCGCGGGCCGGGATGGGCTCCCCTCCATAGAGCGCCACGCCCACGCGCACCATGTCGTGATGAAGGTCCGGGCGCGTGAGGGTGCCCGGCGAGTTGCACAGGTGGTTGATGGGCAGCGCGAGGCCGCGCTCCCGGCCATAGGCGATCGCGCGCGCGAACTGCTCCGCCTGGGCGTCGTTCGCGGGATGATCCGGGTCATCGGCGCAGGAGAGGTGGCTAAAAAGGCCCAGGACCTCGACGTTCGGCGCGTCACGCAGCAGGTCCATGACCTCCGCCCACCGCTCGGGGTCGACGCCAGAGCGGTGCATCCCCGTCTCCACCTTGATGAAGACCCGGGCTGCGGGGTGCGAGCCGTCCTGGCTCTCCTCCTGCAGGCGCGAGGCCGCGGCAATCACCGCCCGCGCATGATCCACCGAGGGGATCCCCAGCGCCACGCGCGCGGCGAGGGCACCCTCCACCCCGTCGTCATCCTGGGCGGCCCACAGCCACGCGAGCAGCGGGGCGTCGATCCCCGCCCCCCGCAACTCCAGTGCCTCCGGGATGGTGGCCACGCCCAGGGCGTCGGCCCCATGGTTCAGGGCCGTGGCGGCTACCGCGAGCGCCCCATGGTGGTAGCCATCCGCCTTGACGACGGCCATGAGCCGCGTGCCGGGGCTCAGCCGCTCGGCGATGAGGCGGGTGTTGTGGGCGATCGCGTCGAGGTCGATCCGGGTTCTCAGCAGGGTGCAGTGGTTATTCAACGGTCACAGATTTCGCGAGGTTGCGGGGCTTATCAATGTCGGTGTTGCCGCAGTGCCCGGCGATCTCCGCGGCGAGGTACTGCAGCGGGACGGTCGCGAGCAAGGGCTGCATCATGGAAGGGCTCTCCGGGATACGGATGAGCCAGTTGGCATAGGGCTCCACCGCCGTGTCGCCTTCCTCCGCGATGACGATCGTCTTCGCGCCGCGCGCCCGAATCTCCTGGATGTTGGACACGATCTTCGAGTGAAGAACCGTCACACCCCGGGGGCTCGGCACGATGACGACCACCGGCAGGTCATCCTCGATGAGCGCGATAGGCCCGTGCTTGAGCTCCCCCGCGGGGAAGCCCTCGGCGTGAATGTACGCCAGCTCCTTGAGCTTGAGCGCCCCCTCCAGCGCCACCGGGTAGCCCACCCCGCGGCCCAGGAAGAGCATGGTCCGCACCGCGCCGAGCACCTCGGCGATTCCCGTGACCTGCTCCTCGCACTCCAGCACGCGCTCGATCTTCGCCGGAATCTCCTCCAGCGAGCGGTAAATCTCCGCGATTTCATCCGGGTACTTGGTGCCCTTGGCTTGCGCGAGCGCCAGCCCCACGATGTAATTCGCCGCCACCTGGGCGAGGAATGCCTTCGTCGACGCCACACCGATCTCCGGCCCGGCGTGGGTGTACAGCACGGCATCGGACTCGCGCGGAATTTGCGAGCCATTCGTGTTGCACACCGCCAGCACCTTCGCGCCCTGCGCCTTGGCGTGGCGCACGGCCTCGAGGGTGTCCGCGGTTTCACCCGACTGGGAGATCGCCAGGACGAGCGTGCGCTCATCAAGGATGGGGTCACGGTAGCGGAACTCGCTGGCCACCTCGATCTGCACGGGCACGCGCACCCAGTGCTCAATGGCGTACTTGGCCAGCAGGCCGGAGTGATAGGCCGAGCCACAGGCGACGACGAACACCTGGTCGATGTACTTCAGGTCCTCGTCGGTGAGGTTCTGCTCATCGAGGGTGACGCGGCCGTCCTGGTAGTGGCCCGCGAGCGTGTCGCGGACGGCGGCCGGCTGCTCATGAATCTCCTTGAGCATGAAGGAGTCATAGCCGCCCTTCTCCGCGGCGGCGAGGTCCCAATCGATCTCGAAGGGGCGGCCGGTCGCGGGCGTGCCGTCGAAGTTGAGGATCTCGTACTCATCCGCCCGCAGGATGACGACGTTGTCCTGCCCGAGCTCCACGGCGTGCTTCGTGTGCTCGATGAACGCCGCGACGTCGGAGCCCAGGAACATCTCCCCCTCGCCAACGCCCACGATGAGCGGGGTCGAGCGGCGCGCTGCGATGATCTGGTCCGGGTGGTCGTCGTGCATGAAAAGGATGGTGAAGGCACCCTCGAGGCGGTTGAGCACCGCCAGGGCCGACGCGCGGAAGTCCCCCGCCGTCTCCCCCTCGTTGTAGGCCCGGGCGAGGAGATGCGCCGCGACCTCGGAGTCCGTCTCCGAGCGCAGCTCAATCCCGGCGGCGCGCAGCTCATCGCGCAGGGAGGCGAAATTCTCAATAATGCCGTTGTGGACGATCGCGACCTTCCCGTCATAGGACAGGTGCGGGTGCGCGTTCTCATCGATGGGGCGGCCGTGGGTGGCCCATCGGGTGTGGCCGATTGCCGTCGTGCCCTTCAGCGACTCAACGCCCACCTCGTCGATGCGATCCTCCAGGTTCTGGAGCTTCCCGGCGCGCTTCACCGCGGCGATCCCCGCCCCCTGGGTGATGGCAATACCTGCGGAATCATAGCCGCGGTATTCCATATTCCTCAGCCCATCCAGCGCGATGGGAAGTCCCTGACGCTGACCGACATATCCAATAATTCCGCACATGGACCCTAGACTATATCCTGGGACACGTGTCTGAGAATTTGAAGAAGCATCTCGCGAAACTATCAAAGCGTGGCCCCCACCGCGTCCTGGTCGGTGACCTCGACTATGCCGGCATTCCCGGTAAGGTCTACGTCCCCGAGGAAGGCAACGGGGTCCCCGGCGTCGCCTTCGGGCACGACTGGATGAAGGGCATCCACAAGTACCACGGCACGCTGCGTCACCTGGCCAGCTGGGGTATCGCGGTGGCCGCGCCGGACACCGAGAAGGGCTTCAGCCCCGATCACCGCGGCTTCGCCGCCGACCTGGAGACCTGCCTCCAGATCCTCGCCGGCGTCAAGCTGGGCACCGGCAACGTGACCGTCGGCCCGGGGAAGCTGGGCCTCGTGGGGCACGGCATGGGTGCGGGGTGCGCGGTCCTCGCCGCCCTGGAAAACACCAAGGTCAACGCGGTGGCTGCCCTCTACCCGGCGGTGACTGCCCCCTCCTCCACCGCGGCAGCACGGCACATCACGGTGCCGGGGCTGGTCATCGGTTCCGGGCAGGACTCCATCCTCGACGCCGGGAACCCCGCCTCCCTCGCCTACAACTGGGGCGGCGACGTCGCCTACCGCGAACTCGAGAAGGGCAACCAGCTGGGCTTCACCGAGGACACGTTCTTCAATCTCCTCATCGGTAACGGCAAGCCCCAGTGGTCCGCCCAGGAGGCAGCCCGCGGCCTCATCACCGGCTTCCTCCTCCACCAGCTCAACCAGGATTCCACCTACTCCGGCTTCTCCGCCCCGATGGCCGAGGCGAAGCATGTCGTCTCCTATGAGGGAAAGGACCTTGCGGACAAGGCCGGCGTCGAGCTCTCCGCCAACACCGACCTTAACCAGCACTAGCGCCCGCTTCTCTCAGAACGCTTTTCACGCGACCACGCCGCCTTTCTGTCCCCACGCCGCCTCCGGGGCTCGACGCCATCCCGGCGTCTGTCCGCTCAGTCCCCGGGGTGTTCGCCGGGGCGGGAGGGCGGCGTGTGGCGTCATTGAGCATCCGCTCGAACTCCTCCAGACGCGCCTGCGTCCGCTGCCGGAACTGCTTGGCGAATTCTTCAAACTCATTCATCCTTCTTGTCCACTCCTTTGGTATCGAGGGCCTACCACTGCCCCGCCGTGTGCGCAGTCCCCACGGCATCCTTCGCCGGTGCGGGAGCTGATGACTCGGAGGCTGGGCCCGGCGCGGCGGTGGCGACCTGGGCAGGTGCCTCAGGTGCAGAGGCTGGGGGCGCGGGTGCGGGGTTTGGCGTAGGTGCGGGCGCGGGTGCAGGGTTGGGTGCTGGCGCATCGGCGCCCGATTCTGTGGCTGAGAGATCAAGGTGGTAGCCCTGCGCCCGCAGATGAGCGAGCTTCTCCGCAGGTGGCGGGGGCTCCGGAGCAGGTGGGCAGGGGGCCGGCGGTTCCGGTTCGGGCTCAGGCTCTGGGGGCGGGCAGGGCTCGGGTTCAGGCTCCGGCTCCGGCTCCGGCGGTACGGGCGGGCACTCTGGCGGCTCGGGCGGACACTCCGGCGGCGGAAGGTGTTCACCGATCTGCGCGAGCAGCGCCCCTGCGCCGGCCACAGCAACCCCCATGCCGGCAAGGGCACCGAGGTTTCCTCCGCTTCCCCCGTGCTCATCGTGGTCCACGTTGACGATGGTGGTGATGATCGGAGCAGACGAGCTCGCCGACGCCGAGGCACTCGCCGCAGCGCTCGCGGCGGCACTCGCCGCGTTACTCATGGCCGCCTGGCCCCCGGACATCACCTGCTGGGCAGCCTGCTGGACCTGCTGAGCAGCGTGCTGCGCGGCCCCGGCGAGGTCTGGCACCGCGGTGGCTGCCGTCGTCGGCACACACTCTGCGCTGGCGGAGCTCGCGGCTCCCCCGGCATATGAGGAGGCGGGCGCCTCACTAGGCGCAGGCGGCTCGGGCGGGGTGCAGGGTGCGGGACTGGGTGGTGGCGCCGGGCAGCTCGGCGGCTCCGGGCGGGGAGCTTCGCAGGAAGAGGCCTCGGTGTGGCCGGCCGCCGGTGGAACAGCGGGGCACGGCTGCTCGGTGGCGGCCTCTGTGCAGCGGAGAAACTCCTGGTAGCAGGAGCGCAGTGCCTCATCGCGGCTCTCGCAGGAGTCCTTGACGCAGGAGCCTGCCTCGTTGATGAGGTCTGAGGCACAGCGGATCGCCGCGTAGAACTCCTCCGCCTGGGCCACGGGACTCATGGAGGCCACATAGGTGAGGAGCGCACGCACGCTCGAGCTCATGGCCAGTAGCACCTCGTGGACGGCGGTGTCGGTATCGCGACAGATGGACTCGACGGCAGTGGCGGCGTCGTCGGCCTGGCCGTGGAGAGTCGAGGACTTCTCATCGTGCTGGGTGACGTCTCGCAGGAGATTGCCCAGGAATTGGGAGATTGTCCCCTCGGCCACCCGAAGGAGGAAACCACGTCCCAGGCTCAGGCCACCACCGAGAACCCGCCCCACCGGGGTTCCCGTCGCCGTGGATGTCGCGCGGCGCAGCGCCTGCGGGTCAATGCCTTCCGTGGCCCGCGCGCGAGCGAGAAGGTCCGCGCTCTCCAGCTGCGGGCCCTGGTAGATGCCCCGGGAGGCTGCCTTGAGCTCCTCCACGACGGGTGCATACAGGGAAGAAATGGATGAGCTCGCTGAGGTCATCGCACACCCCCTGTGTGGGCGTCGAGCCCACGAATCCCCCGCGCCGCCTCCTCATCCTGCGCGCCCAGCTGGTGGACATCGCGCATGGCGGCGTCCATCGCGGCATGGGCCGTAGACCAGCGTGTGGCGGCCGCCTCATGAACGCGAAGGAGAGCCTCCCGGATGGCCTCCCCGCACTCGGCGAAGCCCTGCCCGGCCGCGGTGCTCGGGAAGTCCGGTGGGCTCCCCATGTGCTCATCCTTGTGCTGAGCAGCCAGCTCCCGCGTCTCCTTCAACGCGGAGGCCGTCTGCTCCACATCTACATGCAGGGTCCCATCCCCCATAGCGTCGCCCCTTCAGGTCGGGAAAAGATTTATCCCCTTAGACCCACGAGGGCGCGCGCAGGTTCCCGCCCCGGCTTAGACGGCGGCGACGACGGCTGCCAGGCGCCCGGCCACCTGCCGCGCGGTGTCCTCCGAGGCGGCCTCGACCATGACGCGGAAGAGCTCCTCCGTGCCCGAAGCCCGGAGCAGGACGCGGCCGGTCTCTCCGAGCTCCTCCTCCGCGGCCGTGATGGCCTCGCGCACGGCAGGGGCGTCGAGAATAGCGTTCTTATCCGACACCGGAACGTTGATGAGGACCTGAGGGAGCACCGTCATCACCGAGGCGAGCTCCTTGAGGCTCGACTCCGTCTGCGCCATGCGCGCCATGAGCGACAGCCCTGTGAGCAGGCCATCGCCGGTGGTCGAGTACTTCGGCTGGATGATGTGGCCGGACTGCTCGCCGCCGAGGGAGAGATTGCGGGCGTTGAGCTCCGCCAGCACGTAGCGGTCCCCCACCTGGGTGGTGTCCATCGCGATGCCCTCGCGATCCATGGCGAGCTTGAGACCAAGGTTGGACATCACCGTCGCGACCAGCGTGTTCTCGCGCAGATCATTCTTCTCTTTGAGGGCCACCGCGAGGATGGCCATGATCTGGTCGCCGTCGACAACAGTTCCCTCATGGTCAACAGCCAGGCAGCGATCCGCGTCCCCGTCATGCGCGAGGCCCAGGTCCGCCCCGTGCTCGCGCACTGCCGCCTGGATCTGGTCGATATGCGTGGAGCCGCACTTGTCGTTGATGTTGTAGGCGTTGGGCTTGTTGTGGATGGGGATAACCGTCGCCCCCGCTGCCTCATAGGCCGCAGGCGCCACATCGGAGGCCGCGCCATTCGCCGCATCGACGACGACCGTGATCCCCGTAAGATCCGTCCGCGCCGCGCCAGCCAGGTGCTTGAGGTAGCGCTCGCGGGCATCCGGGGCCTCCTCGATGATCCGGCCGATGCCGTGCCCCGTCGGACCGCCCTCTTCCAGGTCCGACATCACCTTCTCAATCTCATCCTCAATCTCATCGGGCAGCTTGTGCCCGCCCGCGGAGAAGAACTTGATGCCATTGTCCGGCATGGGATTGTGCGAGGCCGAAATCATCACGCCCATGTCCGCCCCGTAATCATCCGTGAGGAAGGCGACAGCCGGCGTCGGCAACACACCCACCCGCAGGACGTCGACGCCCCGCGAGGCCATCCCCGCCGACAGCGCCGCTGCCAGCATCTCTCCGGATACCCGGGGGTCACGCCCCACGATCGCGACGGGACGCCGTTTCGACGAATGCACCTCCCGCGTGAGCACCTGGGCGGCTGCCGCCCCCAGCTGCAAAGCGAGTGAGGCCGTCAGCGTCTTGTTCGCCAGGCCACGAACACCATCTGTTCCGAAGAGTCTTGTCATGCTGCTTAGTCTAAGCGAGCGCCCCACCCGCGCGGCCGAGCGATACCCGTGTTGCCTGTGTTTGCCAATGTGGCGGGTGATACGAAACAACGCCCCCTCCCCACGTCGGGGAGAAGGCGTTGACAATACCAGCCGAAGCTTAACGCTTGGAGTACTGCGGAGCGCGGCGGGCCTTGTGGAGACCGGCCTTCTTGCGCTCGACGGCACGAGCGTCACGGGTGAGGTAGCCGGCCTTCTTCAGGGCCTTGCGGTCACCCGGGTTGTAGATGTTGAGGGCGCGAGCGATCGCGAGGCGGAACGCACCAGCCTGGCCGGTGGGGCCGCCGCCCTTGAGGTTCGCCTGGATGTCGAACTGACCATCGCGCTCGAGGAGGGTCAGCGGATCCTTGATGAGCTGCTGGTGCAGCTTGTTCGGGAAGTACTCCTCGAGGGTCCGGCCGTTGCAGGTGAACTTGCCGGTGCCCGGCACCATGCGGACGCGGACGATGGCGCGCTTACGGCGACCAACCGTCTGGATGGGGCCCTCGTGCTGAGCCGGGGCGGGAGCCTCGGTCTCGGCCTCGGCGGGAGCGACGGCGTCACCGATGGTGTTGGTGAACTCCTCGGTCGCAGCCGCTGCAGCAGCGATGTCAGCGGCGTCGGCTACGTTGTTCTCGATGTTGTTCTCGGTCACTGTGCCACCTGCTTGATCTCGTAGTTCTCGGGCTTCTGGCCGGCGTAGGGGTGCTCCTCGCCAGCGAAGACGTGCAGCTTCTTGATGGAAGCGCGGGAGAGCTTGTTGTGCGGCATCATGCCCTTGATGGCATCGTGCACGGTGCGCTCCGGGTGCAGGTCAAGGGCGCGACCCAGGGTCATGGTCTTCAGACCGCCCGGGTAGCCGGAGTGACGGTAGCGGAACTCGCGCTCGCGCTTGTTGGAGGACACGCGAACCTTGTCAGCGTTGATGATGATGACGTGATCACCGCAGTCGACGTTGGGGGCGAAGATCGGCTTGCCCTTGCCACGCAGCAGGTTCGCCGCGTGCGTCGCCAGACGACCCAGCACCACGTCAGTGGCGTCGATGACATACCACTTACGGGTAATGTCACCACTCTTCGGGTGGAAAGTAGACACTATGACTCCTTACAAGTCTGTCCAGAACTGCCAGCCACAAAGCGGTCACGAGACCGCGGGGTGGAAATCAAACACGGCGGCCGGTGGAGACCCGAGTTGATCTGCTGTCTTCCCTGATGAACCCGTCAAGCTCCCACCAAGTGGGAACCGATGAGCCACGCATCACGGCAGACTCCACACAAAGAGAACAGCGTAGCGGATGACTCCCCGGGAACCAAATGGCTCCTGCACTGCACGGTGCCATGGAGCGCCGCGGCGTTCCGGGAGAATCAGGGAATGCAGAAGGGCGGGGCGCTCACGTGCGCCCCGCCGGAGACTCCGATGATGGTGCAGAAGTCTGTGTGGAAGGTCCCCCATCGTGAAGGAGGTGGGCTCATGCGAGAAGGTTCTCGTGCGCTCACGGCCTCATCTGCCCCTGAAAGAAGACGGATGGTCATGCCCACGACCGCAGCGCCCCCACCCCACTCACGAGGTATCAATCATGCGGGTGTCGCTTAGCCCCAGCTGGCGGCCGCGCGACGGTTAACATCACTCATCCTTTCATTTCCTTGAGAGACGGTGCGGGAAATGGTGGCGAGAACCTGGTTGAGGTCCTCTGCCGCGCGATCCCACTTGTCCTGCGCCACCTGGTAGGCGCTGGCGGCCTCGCCTTCCCATGTGGACACCATGGGTTTAATCTGCGCGGCAAGATCCGCCAAGAGCTGATTGATTCTCCCCGACGTGGAGGAAATATCCGCCGCAGCCCCCTCAATGGCAGAGAATTGATACTTGATCTGGCTCATCGATGCATGCCCTTTCTGTGAGTGTGAACGAGGGAGTCTGCCCCTCTAGAGTGCGAGCCCAGCCCCGCCCACGGCGCTGAAGGCCTGCGAGTTTTCTGCTTCCATGGCCTCATAGTGCGTGGCGTTGGATCGGATGTTCTCGCTGATGGCGTTGAGCGCCTCCTGGAGCTGCCGGGCGGAGCTATTCCACCGCTCCATGAGCCCGTCAAAGCTCACCTGCGCCTCTCCAGCCCAGCTGCTGCGGACGCCGTCGACGACGCCCCGCAGCCGCTGCAGCTCCCCTTGCACTTGGGAATTCGTATCGTCGACGCGGCCTGCGGTGGCCCGCATGACGTCGGCTTCAGTCCTCAAAAGCGACATGTGTTCGCCCCTCCTCGAACGATTCGGTGTTGATTGGTGTGAAAGACCCACCCTGTGATGGGCTTCATGTACCTCAGACTGTCTTCGACGGCTTCGGGTTCCCTGCCCGGTGAAGACTATCCACCGCCATCCGGCACGCCGCCCGCTGTGGCATCGTGAACTGCCCCGTCCGGTGATGGCACCCCACGCTGAACTGCATTCCCTCCGCGATCCACGTCGTCCACTCCACCCGCGAGTGGTCCCCCGGATCCTCCACATAGGTGATAGCCCCGGCGGGATCATCGGTGCTTAAGGTGAGAGCCTCGGTGTCCTCCACCATCCGCAGAATCTCCTTACGGACCTCCGCCGCCGGCACCCCGTGCACCGGGTCAACAGCGAGGTGAATCCGCACATCCGGATCCTCTCCCTCCGCCCGCAGCGCCCCGTTGTCCTCCACAAAGCGGAAGCCCGCGGGCAGCGTGAGCTCAATGTCGCCGTGTCGAAGCGGCAGCGGTGGGGTCTCCTCAGGAGGGCTCGACGACGTCCCCTTCCCCTGCGTCTCGGTGGTCGCCGGCTGCCCGGCCTCGGGGAGGGCGGGCGGAGCCGCAGCATCCGCTGAGCTGAACGCGTGGCTGAGCCCCCACCAGCTCACCACGAGGCAGATCGGAATGACGACGGCAGCTGCGAGGACCAGCGGGCTTTTCCAACGCGAGGCGTCGTCCCCCCGCGGCCGGCCCGGGCGACGCCGTGGTGAACCGTGCTGAGCTGGGCGTGCCCGTCCGCGTGACAGCGGCGGTTCGTCGTCGAGCTCATCCTCCTCCCACGGCAGAAACTCCTCGCTCGTCGCGGGTGCAAGCGTGGGGGGCCCACTGTCTGGGGAGCGTCCCTCCGCTTCGCGGGGCATAGTGTCCTCGTCGTGTATCCAGCGAGCGTGGATACCGTGATCCCGGAGTGCCTCGCGGAGGGAGTGCGCGGTGGATTCCTCGGCGTCAATGCAGACGTCGATGTCTGGCCAGTGGGGGCCCGTGCTATCGCGAATCTGGGTGATGACCCCCTCTGTCGCCCAGCCCTCTCTCACCCCAGTGCCGGGCAGGTCGTAGCGGTAGACGGTCTCCGGCCCCTCGATGATTGTTGCCGTATCCAGCACCGTCACCATGACGTGCAGTGTGTCAGTCATCGTTCTCCCCCGTCGTGGATGTACTCATGCGGCAGGTCGGCCACATCTGCGTGCGGCACTGCCAGGCTGCTCTGCCCACCGGCTGCCTCGTCGGCTTCACCCCGAGGATGGGGCCTTCCTCTTTATCTGCGTCAAGGAGCACGAGGGCCGGGAGCTGATCCTTGAGTGCTGCGAAGAAGGCCGCATAGAGTGCTCGGCCAATACCGCCGGACTTTCGGGCCACCACCATGTGCAGGCCCACATCGCGCGCATGGGGAAGAAGAGCAATGAGCGGGTGGAGATCGGCATCACTGACCAGGTCGGCGTCATCGATGATGACGACGATCTCCGGCCCCTCCCACCAATCCCGGGCCTTGAGCTGCTCCGCCGTGACCTCCGGGCCAGGGAGCCGAGACGTCACGGTCGTGACGACATCGCGGAGAACCTGCGCGGTGGTGGCCGAGGAGGCCGAGTACGCAGCCAGCATCTCCTCTGGCAGCGCCCCGAGGTGGCTTCGGCGGTGATCAATGAGCACGAGCCGAACCCTCTCCCGGCCGAGCTCCGCGAAGCCCTCGGCGATACTTCGGAGCACCGTGGACTTCCCCGACCCTTGAGATCCCACGCACAACAGGTGGGGATCACGCTGCGGATTCCACTGGAGGACGTCGAGCCGGGGCCCGCCGATCCCCAGCGGAAGCCCCTCCGGGGAGGCCGCGGGCAGAGCAGAACGGTGAAGAACATCCGGCAGCATGGCGAGTGCCGGCACGCGCGACTGGCCGGCCTTCTCCCAGACATTGGCCACATGGGCGGCATCCTGGGCAGCGCACGCAGCGATGAGGAGCTGCTCCGCGTCGGGAGTGATTCCCCTGCCAGGCTGCAGCGGCACCCTCGCCTGGGCTTGGCGGTCGATGATGGAGTCCAGCGGATCGCTCATCCGCAGCTCGATGCGGTGGTGCAGCAGATCCCGGATGGCCGGCCGGAGAAGCCCCCACCGCGGTGTGGAGATGCACAGGTGAATCCCCGCGGCAGGCCCGTCCGCGGCGAGCCGCGTGATGGGCTCGACGAGGTCCTCGTACTCTTCGTGGATGGTGTGCCATCCGTCGATGAGCAGGAGAATTGTGCGTCCCGGTTGGATGTCCTCGGCGCCGTCGACACGGTTCATGAGCTCATCAATGATCCGCCGGAGGCGCTCCTCCTCATCGCGCCCCGCGATGCCCGCCACCTGCGGGAGGTGGGACAGGAAACCCAGCGCACCGCCACAATCGAGGACGTAGATCGCTAGTTCATCGGGGCCGTGGTGGACGGCAAAGGATACGGCCATGCTCGCCAGCGCCGTCGACTTCCCCGAGCGCGGGCCACCACACAGAGCACAGTGCCCGCCGGCCTCATCCAGACTCAACAGGAAGACATCCTGGCGCTGCTGGTATGGGCGATCAATGATCCCGAGCGGCGCCGCCCACCCCGCATAGTCCCCCGTCGCCCCGGCAATCGACGCAAGATCCATGCGCGCAGGCAGCGGCGGCAGCCACATCTGATGCGCACGCTCACCCCGGCGCGCGGCCGCCTCCACGGCTTTGTCCACGACGGCATCGAGGACCGTGGTGGACTCGTCGAGGATGATCTCCTCTGCCTCGGAGATCTCGCCCTGAGCGAGGCGAATGTCCTCCCAGGAACGGAATGGCCTCACCATCGCCGTCCCCTCGGACCTGCGGTAGACCCGACGCGGCACCGGACCGGAGACGTAGCTAGCCTGAAAGCGGGTGAGCTGATCGGCATCGCTGCGCAGGAAGCCCGCGCCGGGGCTCGCGGGGAGCTGGTGGGCGTCGGGAACTCCGAGGACTTGGCGGGACTCGGCGGCGGAGAAGGTCTTGAGCCCCAAGCGATAGGACAGGTGAGAATCGAGGCCTCGGAGTTTGCCCTCCTCGAGGCGCTGGCTAGCGAGGAGCAGGTGAACGTGGAGGCTTCGCCCGACCCGGCCGACGGCGACGAAGAGGTCGGCGAAGTCCGGGTGCTGCCCAAGGAGCTCGGAAAACTCATCGACGACGATGAAGAGCGCGGGCATCGGCTCAAGATCCTCACGCTCGGAGCAGGCGGCGTTGTACTCCGACACGTTGGCGAAGTTGCCGGCGCGGCGAAGCACCTCCTGCCGCCGGTGCAGCTCGCCGCTGATGGCGTCATGCATCCTCTCGACGAGGATGGACTCCTCCTCCAGATTCGTGATGACTGCCGAGGTGTGCGGCAAACGCTCAAGCCCCAGGAAGGTGGCGCCGCCCTTGAAGTCAACGAGGACCAGGTTCACCTCCCGGGGCGAATGCGTGGCAACGAGGGATACCACCAGCGTGCGCAGAGTCTCCGACTTTCCGGATCCCGTCGCCCCGATGCACAGTCCGTGAGGCCCCATTCCTCCCTTGGCGGACTCCTTGATGTCGAGGATGACCGGCGCCCCGCCGTCGTCGATCCCAAAGGGGATGGCGAGATTCGCCTGGCCCCGCGGTTCCCACAGCGTGTCCATGTCCACCTTCGCGAGGTCAGCGATCCCCAGTAGCCCCAAGAGTCCGGTGTGGGCGTCGCCGGGGGCGGATTCGCGTGAGCGGGCCGAGGGCCTCTCGTAGGGGCTCATGCGGCGTGCGAGGTCGACGGCCGCCCGCCGATCGAGCCGGTCGGGGCGCCCGATGTCTTCCTGCCCGTCCTCGGTGAGGACGGCGAGGGTCTCCCCGCAGAGGAGAAGCAGGCCCTCGTCTTCGCAGCAGGAGCGCAGGTAGGTGCCCGGCCGGCAGCCGATGCTGATGACGCAATCCCACGAGTTCTCGGCCAGCACATCGTCCGTTTCCGAGAGGTCCACGCGATCCACCAGGAGTATCCGATGCTGGGCGCGTTGCTCGTCGCGCCGGTGAGGCACCCACTTCAGCCACTCCCACCCCGTCCCCACGACGTGAATGCCCACGCACTCTGGACCGTGGTGGAAGAGGATCTGCGCGATGAGCGAGCGCGCCACGTCATCGGCGCAGGGGCCGCAGAGGCCGACGTAGCCAAAAGCCTGAAGCTGCAGCGCAATGGGCATATCGCCCACCATCCCCACGGCGTTGAGCGTGTGCCGCAGCGAGACCGCACACACCGGGTCCAGATCCTCCGCCGCGCCGGGATCCTTCACCTCGATGGGAGTGCATAGCTCCATGGTGCCCACGCCGAGACGAAGCTCGAGAACATCCGGATCCCCGGGCGCACGCTCCCACATCCGGCGGCTTCCCACCATCCCCCGCAGGTCCGCCGGGTGCGGGTGCCGGTGCGTGCTATTCCGACGCTGCTCCCGGGCATTGCTGAGAGCACGCTCCCGGAGACTTCCCAGGTGGCGCAGGTAGGTGCGTCGTGTCTCATCAATGTCCGTCCCGCTGCCCGAGCTCATCGACATGAAGAGCGAGGCCACCATCATGATCGGGAAGAGCAGCATCATGGGATGCACGGTCCCCTGCCCAAGAAAAAGCATGAGAACCATCCCCACCATGGCCGCCACCATGATGACCGGCACGATGATGCGCATGAGCGGAATCTTCTGGCCCTTCTTGGCCCCTGGGACGGCCTCCACGTCGATCGTGCCGTGTGGCACGGGTGGTACCGCCTCTCGATCGGCCATCGTCATGGCCGGAACAATTGTGCTCATGGTAGGGCTGAGCAGCATATTTCCCCCCTTGTGTGATTGTATTTCCCCGCCCCTATGGACTTGTCGCTCATCTTAGGGCACAATGGCCGTCACGCACTACTGTTTGGGGGAAAATTTTTTGGGGGGATCCTATGATCACGGATCATGTTGTACGGCTGAGTTTCCGCATCCACGTCGGCAGCCATCACCGCGAGGTTGACCTCGCGGTTCCCGCGTCCTCGACGCTCAATGAGGTCATGGACGACGTCATGGCCTTCAGCCAGGCTCCGCGGGTCGATCGCCCGTGGCGAGCTGCGACAGTCTCGGGGACGCTCCTGGACCTCACCTGTCCGCTGGCCGCGACGGGCCTTCGCCACGGAAGCATCGTGGTGCTCTCGCCGCGAGTGGAGGAATCCACGCCGGTGGTCCGCGACGCCGCCGAGCTTCTCCTCGACTCCGCACCGGAGAGCCCACCCTGGCGCCTCCTCCCCTGGCTGCCTCTTCTTGGCGCCGGTGCTGCCGCCGCTCTCCTGGTGGTGTGGCCGCTCGATGGGGTACCACTCTGGGCGAGGCTCCTTCTCCTCACCCTGGGTCTGCTCACTCTCCATCGCCGCTGCCCTGGCACGATCGCTATTCCCCTCGCCGCACTGGCCTGTGCGGCGGGAGTGGGCGCGACGGCAGTCCTCACCCCCGACTCGCTGCACGCACCGCAGCTCGCCTGGGGCATCGCCGCCGCCGTCGCCGCCCTGCTCACCTGCGTGGGCACACTGCACGCGATCGCCCGGCTGAGCTGGAGATGGCTTGCGGGGATAGGCAGCCTCGGCCTCGCGGGTGTGCTGGGGACCGTGAGTATCGCCGCCGGAATGGGCGTCTGCGCCCTGGCCGCCGAGGCCATTCTCCTCGGCATGACCCTTCTCCTCTGCACACCGCGCCTCGCCATGAGCCTCGCCGGGCTCACCGTCCCGAGGCTGCCCTCAGCGGGGCAGACACTCGCCATTTCCGACGATGTCGATCCTCACCGCGAGGACTCCGCCCGCCGCGCCGGCGAGCTTCACGACGGGTTCCTCCTCGCCGCCACGCTCATCCTGGCTCCGGGCCTCCTCCTCGTAGCGCTGAGCGCCGCCGGTGCCGGCCGCGGAGTCACCGCACTCGTCCTGTGCCTGGCCACTGCCGGCGCGGTCATCCTGCACGCCATGCGCTATCACCGCCCCTGGGGGAGGGCCCTCCTTAGCGGGATCGCGATCCTCGCTCTCCTGGCCACCATGCTTGCCACCGTGCAGGAAGGGGCCACCGAATGGGGTGTCGGATTCTGTCTCATTCTTGCGCTCGGGATGACCAGCGCGCCCGCGTGGTGGCACATCATCACCGCGCTACAGCCCACCACGATGGTGTGGTACGAGCGCGCAGAATTCCTTGCCCTTGCTCTCATTGCTCCGCTGTCCTTGCACCTCATGGGGCTCTTCGCGGCAATCCGGGGGTTGGGCTAATGCGAACACACCAACCATGGGCTTTTGCCCTTGTCCTTGGGCTGCTCTGGGGGATGATGGTGATTCTTCCTCTCCCCCTCGCCGGCGCGGAGGAACGCTGCGCCGAGCTCTCCCACAGCACCAACCCTCCGGGCCCGCCCGATTCTGAGCTCGCAGCCGCCCACCGCTTCAGCCAGGGCGAGGGCATCACCGTTGCCGTCATCGACACCGGGGTCCACCCGCACCCGCGGCTCGGCGAGGTCATCGGGGGCGGAGACCTCGTCGGGGAGGGCGATGGCACGGAGGACTGCGATCGCCACGGCACGATTGTCGCCGGCATCATCGGGGCACGGCCCGACCCGGGGCACGATGACATCGTCGGCATCGCACCCGGGGCGCGCATCCTCAGCATCCGCCAGACGTCGTCAACCCATCGCGATGCCGCCGGCACCCTCGCGAGCATGGCCACCGCCATCAACGAGGCCGTGGACAAGGGGGCGCGCGTCATCAATCTCTCGGTGGTCGCATGCCTCTCCCCGACCCAGAACGAGAGAGTTGACCACACTCCCCTCGACGCCGCGCTCGCCCACGCCGAAGAACGCGATGTCGTGGTCGTCGCCGCCGCGGGCAATGCCAGCCAGGGCTGCTCACCCGGGGATGTGGTGTACCCCGCCCACGCGGATACCGTCGTGGGGGTCTCCGCACTCACCCCGGAGGGGCGCATCGCGAACTATTCCCTCCCCGGCCCCGATCTCCTCGCCGCGCCGGGACACGTCGCGCGAGGGCTTTCCCCCGTGGGCGATCCCCGGCCGGCCGAGGGTGTCCTCACCGACGAGGGCGTACGCTCGTGGGAGGGGACGAGCTTCGCAACACCCGTAGTCAGCGGCATCGCGGCGCTGCTGAGATCCCGCTACCCCCACGAGTCCGCCGCCCAGATCCGGCACCGGCTCGCCTCCTCGGCGCTCCCCGCCACCGGGGAGATCACTCCCCTCGCCGCGCTCACGCATCTGCCCGGCCCCACCCGGGTGGAGGATGAGGCCGCGCGCCCCGTGCGGCTTGCCGCCCAGCCGGTCGTCGACACCTCACCCCGGCGCCGAAGCCTCCAGCTCTGCGCGCTGCTCGCGGGCGTTGGCGTGGGCGGCTGGGTTCTTAACGGCGCAATCCGATCCATCGGGCGGCGGGGTCGAGCCAATCCGCCGAACCCCACTTCCAGAAGGCATAGGCCAGGCCGATGAACACCACCCAGATGAGCACAATGAGAGCCACCATAAACACGGCCTTGAGCCCAAAACTCTGGCGGCCATACCACTCCACAAAGCGGTCATACTGGCGAACACCCCAGGTCAAGAGGTTGCTCGCCCACTTCTGTTCGAGGGAGAGGATGCCCACACCGATAAAGACGGTGAGCCACCCCTGCCCCGGCAGCGGAATCATAATAATCCCGGCAATCATCACGGTCCACCCCAGGATCAGGGTGAGCGGACGAACAAGGAAGCCATAGCGGCTTTCCTTGGTTTTCTGGTGAGTGTCCTTGAACTGTTCGATCCGCTCATGGACCATCTGACGCATCGTTGCCATAGTGCAGCCCAGACTAGCGGAGGCTTAGACCTCCCACCACATGCGCTCCGGGAGCTCGCCGCGGGAGTCATCCTCCATGAGCTTCACGCCCAGCACCTGGTGAAGCTGGACCACATTGTGGCGGAATCCCCACTCGGAGCCCGCCATGTAGAGGCCCCAGAGGCGGGCGATGGGCTCGCCGACGAGGTCGACGGCCTCATCCCAGTGCTCGCGGAGATTCTCGCACCAATCGTGGAGAGTGCGCTGGTAGTCGAAGCGCAGGTTCTCCTCGTGGAGGACCTCGAAGCCCACATCCTGCATCTTCTTGATGATCGTGCCGGAGCCGGAGAGCTCCCCATCGGGGAAGATGTAGCGGTCGATGAAGCTGCCGGCCTTGCGCGGATGGTTATCCGGGTAGGTGATGCAGTGGTTGAGCAAGCGGCCGCCCGGCTTGAGCTTTCCGTAGAGCTCCGTGAAGTAATCCGTGTAATTCGCCAGGCCGATGTGCTCCAGGATGCCGATCGCCGAGATCGCATCGAACTCACCCTCCGGCACATCGCGATAATCCATGCAGCGAACCTCAGCGAGATCCTCCAGGCCCTCCGCCGCAATAGCCTTCTGCGCCCACTCGTACTGC
This sequence comes from Corynebacterium uropygiale, assembly GCF_021568315.1. Taxonomy (GTDB): domain Bacteria; phylum Actinomycetota; class Actinomycetes; order Mycobacteriales; family Mycobacteriaceae; genus Corynebacterium; species Corynebacterium uropygiale. The sequence continues at coordinate 394,892 of NZ_JAKGSI010000001.1, read as the reverse complement.
TCCTGGGAGAGCGTCACGCCCAGGGCCTTCACCCCGCGGCGCGCCGCGAAGAGCACCATCTGCCCCCAGCCGCAGCCGATGTCCAGCAGCCGGTCCCCCTCGTGGACATGGAGCTTCTCAAAAACGAGGCGATGCTTGTTCTCCTGCGCAGCCTTCAGGTCCCCGCCCTCCGGGTAGTAGGCGCAGGTGTAGGTCATCGAGGGCCCAAGCACCAACTCATAAAAATCATTGCCGACGTCATAGTGCGAGGAAACCGACTCCTTATCCCTTTCCTTGGAGTGACGGGACAGGCCCTCCACCAGCGCCTTGCGCCAGCGGCTCGTCTGCTCCACCTCCGGGATGGGCTGCAGCTTAAAGGCGTTGTAGTGCTTGAGCGAGCGGAGCAAGCTGACAACGGTCGCGGCGTCGGGACGGTGAATCGACGTGTAGAGCTTCTGCAGGGAATCGAACATCCCGATCGGGTGACCCGGGTGCTCACCATGGATCTGCAGGCCGCCCGTGATGTACGCGCGGGCAAGGCCGAGGTCACCGGGGGCCGTCGCGATGTAGGCCAGGCCCTCCGGGCTCGCTAAATGCAGGCGATACGGGCTGTCCTCCGGGCCCGTGCTCGAGCCATCAAAAGCAGTGATGTGAAACGGGAGTGGCGGAGTGGTCATCGACTCCACCATCTCGGCAACAGTCATCGGTTCAAAGTTGTGTCCAGACATCTCGCTCTACTCTTTTCCCTTCACTCTCGTCACTCTCTTGAATTGTGGTGCCTCCCGTAGCGCCTTAGGCGCCGCGGACGGTCTTGTCATACAGCCCGGGGAAACGACGATCCGGGTCGTACACCCCCTTGAGCTCCTCGGGGATCGCCCCGCCGTACAAGCTCTCGAATTCCTCCCGCGTGTAGAAGGCCTCCGAGTACAGCGACTTGTGGCCGCCCAGCTCGGCAACCCGCCGCTCGACCAGCCGGTTGAAGGCGCCGGGTTCGGCATCCGAGCCCAGCAGGTCCACCGGAACGCTCGACCAAAAGCCCACGTTCACCCACAACTGCTCCGCGTCGAGCGGGTACAGCGGCCAGGGGTGCGGGGAGTCCTTCACCACCTCGCCCGTGCCGACGAGCTCCGACACACCCCGGCGGAGGCGAATCGGGCACAGCCACACCGGCTCGATCTCGCTCGCCTGGAAGAACCACTCGAGGAAATCCGCCAGCTTATCGCTGGTCACCTCGATGTCCTGGACCACCCGCTCGCGCGCAGGCCGCCCGGCGCGCTCCTCCAAACGATCCGCAATGTCGTACTTGCGGTCCAGCCCGATGAGCTTCCAATAGAAGCTCGAGCGCAGGAGATCACGCGGCCACAGCCGTCGCACCGTGGGGTTTTGGGTGCCGAAGGCCCGCGAGCACCAGAACCAATCCGTGTCCCAGCGCCAAATGTAATCCCTGATGCTGAGGCGGTCCCTCGTCACGCCCTCCGGGTGCTGGAGGGAGCGGTAGTAGATGTGCTCGCGGGTGTAATCGCTGGTCGGGCCCGGTTCCGACGTGCCCCGCCCCAGCACCAGGTAGGACTCCTCCGGCGAAAACGCAACGCCATCGAGGTACTCGACGGGCTCGCCCTCGTACTCGCCGTCGTCGGCAATCTGAGCGAGCAGGCGCGCCGTCTCCGCGAAGGAGTGACAGCGCACGTGGCGGAGCTCGACGACGGGCTCGACGGGCATGAGCTCGATCTTCAGACGCACCGCGTAGCCCAGGGAGCCGTAGGAGTTCGGGAACCCGCGGAAGAGGTCCTCGTTCTGGGTGGGCGAGCACGTGAGGATGCGGCCCTCCCCGGTGAAGATGTCCATCTCCAGGACGGACTCATGCGGCAGACCACAGCGGAAGGAGGTGGACTCGACGCCCATCCCCGTCACCGCGCCACCCAGGGTGATGGTCTTCAGCTGGGGCACCACCATGGGGCAGAGGCCAAAAGGCAGCGTGGCATCGACGAGATCCTCGTAGGTGCACATGCCCTGGACATCGGCGGTCCGGGCCTCGGGGTCAATGGCGATGACCCCGCCGAGCCCAGAGACGTCGAGCCCGGGGACCGAGGTGTCCTTCCGGCCTCTGAAGAGGTTGGAGGTCTTCTTCGCCAGGCGAACGCGCTCCCCGGCGGGGATGCGCTCGAAGCTCTCCTGCACGGCGCGGACCGCCAGATCGTGCTCGTACCAACCGACCGGCTGCACGGTGCGGGCGTCCAATCCCCGTCCCAGGTGGATGGACTGAGTGACCGCACTGCCCGCCTTTACTGCACTTTCTATCCACCGCATAGTCCCCCAGAGTAGACCCTTCCCCGCGGGGCGTCATGAGGAAAAGACAGCCGCGCTCCCGCCCGCGGCCCGGTTAGGGCTCCACGCCCGGAATGTGCTGGCGCCCCAGCACCGCGCCCTGCGGCAGGAGTCTCAGCACCGACCACGGCGCTGACCTGGCCTGTTTCCCATCGATCCCCAGGGCAGCCGCGGCCTCGGCATCCGCCACCCGGTGTACCGTGCCCCACTCTGAGACCATATGTAGGCCTCCGCCACTTTTCACCGCGACGGCGCCCTCGCGCGGCCCGGCATAGCGCCCAGCGAGCGAGTCCCCCGCGAGCTCCACGCCCCGCTCCCCCTCGGCACCGACCGGGCGGCCGATCCCCGCCTCCCCCGTCGCACACAGCGTGTCCGCCGCGGGATCCACCCACGCGGGCGCGGCCTCCGGCAGGTCGATCCCCGGGCCCGTCGCGTCGGGCTGCTGGGCAGGGTAGCTGCGCCCGACGTCGCGGATAGGCCAGCCGGCGTCGGACAGGATGCCGGCCTGAAGACCGCTCAAGAATCGCACCGTGCCCTCGTGCTCAAGCCACCAGCCGCCGTCCTCGGTGCGCAGGAGCGTGCCGGGCGGAAGGCTCATGGGCGGGAGCTCCTGCGTGGCGCTGAGGAAGGCCTCCGGCGGCGTCCAGCGCGGGGTGCGCGCGTCGATGCGCAGCGCCCGTCGGACGGCCCTGCCCTCGGCGCTCTCGGCGGGCGGGAGGAGGCGTCGGCCCTCCCCCGTGAGCATCCACTCCGCGCCGTCCGCGGCCCCCTCGCCGGCGCCCTCCCCCGCCGGCGCGACGAGCACCGCCTCCTTCGCGCCGAGGTCCCGCACCTCCGCCCGGGCACGGACGGAGATCACCCCCGCGGGCTCGGCACACGCGGCCCAGTGCAGCTCGTCGACGGCACCGGCCGCAAAGACCCCCGGCGCGTCCGGAATGCCCAGCGGCGGGCCGAGGGGTTCGCGCAGCAGCACCGAATCGGAGATCCGCGCGGGGTCCTCGGGGCTGCCGGCGATCAGCCGCGCCGTCGCGAGATTGGCCACCGGATGGATCCGCTCCCCCGCGCGGACGAAGAGCGCCCCGGAGTCGCTGCGCAGGATGGGGGCCTCACCCGGGTTGATCGCGGGGCGGATGACGGCCATGAGCCCCGCCCCCGCGCCGATGAGAAGCGCGAGGATCATTCCGCTCAGCGCCGCCCGGTAGCGTCGGGCCAGCGGATCGTGGATCATGCGGGCATCGCCGAGGACCAGCGCGTGCTCCACCCGGCGCTTCAGAAATCTATGCCCGCTGACCTGGGCAGATGACGTCGATAACAGGCGATCAGCCATGCTTCCCCCTCTAAGAATCCCCGAGCGATTCCCCCGAACCGCTCCCCGATAGACAGTGTCACTCGACAGTGAGGGGGATCATACCAGGGGGCAGGGCCGCGCGCCAGATCCGCAGCGCCCGGCCCCAGCCCCAGCCCTACCACGCACCCACGCCCGCAGCGGCCGTCGAGCCCCCGCTCACGCGCCCGTCGCCGGGCCGGTGGAAGTAGGGCTTGTTCACTTCCGCCGCGGTCCGCGCGATCCCCAGCTCCCCGTAGGTGGGCTGGTGCGGCAGCTGCTCCGGGGAGTCCCCGGAGGTGCGCATGGCCTGGATTTCCTCGTCGGTGAAGCTGGAGTTGACGACGAAGATCGCGTCCTCGCCCTCCTTGTACACCAGCGTCAGCCCCGGCGCGGTGTAGGTGCCCTCGGTGAGCGGCTCGTGGGGAACCTGGAAGGCCCAGAAGTTCGGCGGCGAGAGGACCACGTAGTGGACGCCGAGTTTCTCGGCCAGCCGGTCCGTCTCGTTCTGTGCGTCGGGGTCGCCCGGGAGGCCGGCCCCCATCCTGTCGATGTGCTCCCACAGGTGATAGGAGTCCGTGTAGTAGACGGGCATCGGCCAGTGGTAGTGGCGCGCGATACTGGGCAGCCCCTCCAGCGGGTACATCCACCCCGCGCCGTCGGAGGGATCGTGGAAGATGAGCCCATCATAGGCCTTGGGCTGCTTCGCGAGCCACGCGAAGGCCCGCCGGTCTTTGTCGGTGAAGGTGTGGATCTCCTGCCGCGCGGATTGGATCACCCACCGGCCTTCCTTCTCGACGTCCGCATGCGCGTACCAGCCCAGTCCCCCGGTGCCCAGCAGGGTGAGCGCCACCATGCTGACGCCCGCCCAGCGCGTCGAGCGCCGCCGCAGCGGCCGGAGCAGGAGGGCGAGGATCGCGGTGATCGCCACCCCCGCGGAGGCCGCACTGATGAGTGCCACGGGCATGATGAGGCGGTGGGGTGTTGCGTAGTGGAACTGCCCAACGATGTTGAGGAGCTTCCCATAGGGATCCGGCAGCGGCGTGAGCGCGTTGACGGTGAGGATCCCGCTGATGAGGTAGAAGAGCAGGGCCCAGATGTTCCTGCGCCAGATGATGAGGATGAGAAGCCCGAGCAGTGCCGGCACCACCACCCACATGAAGTGGAAGGGGGCGCCGTCGTTGACGTGCCGGGTGGTCATGGTGATGGTCTTGCGGATGCTCTCGGCAAGGGTGATGTCCTCCGTCGCGCTGAAGGAGGCCACCCCCTCCATGTCGCTCGTGCGCCCCAGCACCTGCGGCAGAAGCGGCACCACGCCGATGAGCCCACCGGCGGCCAGGATGAGCACGTCGCGAAGCCGGCATCCCAGGGAACCGAGGATCGACTGCGGAGTGCGCACCGGGTTCCACAGGAGCCAGAGAAGCCACCACAGCCCGAGCCCGAGGATCACCACCGTCGCCGACGCCGGATGCAGCTGCACGATCCCCATGAAGGAGACCCCGCAGGCCAGGAGCATGATCGGCCGGTAGGGGGCCGACATGAACGCCGCCAACACGATGCCGCAGGCGCAGAGCGCCGCCGTGTACGGCCAGGCGCCCACATAGTTCCCAATCCAGTAGTAGGCCGGGATACCCGTGATGATGACCGCCGCGAAAGCCGAGGCCATCTGGGAAAACAGGGAGCGATCGTTGATGAGGCGCCAGGCGAGCGTCGCCGCCGACAGCGGGGCCACAATCCCCGGGATGATGATGGAGCCGTAGTTCACGGCGGTCGCGGGGCTCAGCCCCATGATGTGCGCCAGGATCCACACCCCGGCATGCCACGCCACCGGGTAGTACATGGGGTAATGATTCTCCGGGTTGTGGAGCTCGCCCATGCGCGTGGGGTCCGCGTTGCCGGTCTCCTCAATCCAGCGGATCACCGAGGCGTGCCAGTGCACATCCCAGCCCTGGAAGACGTCGTCCATCCCGTGGGGCAGGGCGTTGAGCCAGCGGATACTCGGAATGATAATGAGCAGCATGCCCGCCACCACGCCGAGGGCCGGCAGAATCCACCGCGGATCCGACCAGCCGCCAGGAGAGAAGAAGGAGGGGCGGGCCGGCGGCTTGGGGTCCGGCTCGGTGGGCGTCGACGCCACCGGGGCGGCCTCAAACTCGGCGTCCACGGGCGTTTCAATCACGACGCCCTTCGGCCCCTGCAGAACCGTCTCCCCTTCGCTTTCCGGGTTGTGCGGGCGGCGGTCAAAGATATAGGCCACCCAGCGCCACACCGCGGCGATCACAAGGAAGAAGAGCCACACCACGATGAGCGAGCTCATCATGTAGCGCCCGCCTAAGACGCTGGTCAGCCAGCCAGCGAACCCGAAGATCCCGAAGCTCACCGGCAGGGACATGGCCGCCGCCCAGGGCGCCCGCACCCCCGATATCCACGAGAAAAGAAAGCCGGGAACGCAGAACACCACGATTCCCACGAGCACAACCCCGGTGATCCCCATCGACCTGCCGAACCTCCTGCTTGGGACTCCCTAACCGTGGGAATTGTAGCACCGCCTGCTCCCGAACCCGCCTTATTCCCGGCGGTCCCGCGTCACGGCCGCGCGCGCGGCGAGCTCCTCCTCCGGCGGATACTCCACGCCCACGAAGGTGAGCCCCCTCGCCTGGGCCACCGGCACCGCCGAGGACCGCTGCGTCTCCTTCATGAGCTGCGCGATAAACCCCAGGTCCCGGCGCCCATCCCCCACCATGAGGCTCGCGCCCACGAGGCAGCGGACCATGTTCCAGCAGAAGGCATCAGCACTCAAATGCGCCTCTAGCACCTGGGGTTCGAGGGGGCTCGACGCGTCCACCCAGACGAAAGACTGCAGGTCGCGGACCGTTGTTGCGTGCGGCTTGGGTTTGCAGAACGCGGCGAAATCATGGAGCCCGATGAGCATCGCGGCGGCCTCGTTGAGCCGGTCCACGTCCACCGGCCGGGTCCAGGTGGCCGTGTCCCGCCGGCGGGTGGGCAGCGGGCCGGCCGGGTCCGTGCTCACGCGGTAGACGTAGTGGCGGCGCAGCGCCGAGAATCGGGCGTCGAAATCCCGAGGCGCCTCCTCGCAGGAGCGCACGCGGACGTCCTCGGGGAGGAGTTTGGACAGGCGACGCACGAGGCGCGTGGGGTCGCCGTCGATGCTGCGCTGCGCGAGGCTCTCGACGGGCACATCGACGTGGGCGACCTGCCCCGCAGCGTGGACCCCGGCGTCGGTGCGGCCGGCGACGGTGAGCTCCACCGGGTGACGCAGGACGAGGGAGAGTGCCTTCTCTATTTCGCCCTGGACCGTGCGCAGCTCCTCCCCGCCCTTCGGCTTTTGGCGGGCCCAGCCGTGAAAGCCGGTGCCGTCATAGCTGATGCCCAGCTTGAGGCGGAGCGTATCAGTCATGCGGGTTCTCCATCGCCTCCGAGGCGGCGCGGAGGGCGGCATCCTTCTCTGCGGCCTCCTCGTCCCGACGCTGCCGGGCGGCTCGCTTCTTCGGGCTCGCCTGGCGCGAGCGCGAGATGAGCCACGAGGCGTGCATGAGCAGGCCCAGGCTCAGGGCGTCGATGGCAATGCGCTGGTAGACGCCAGGGGTTCCGGGCGGGGTGGCGTAGAAGTGGCGCAGCGCGAAGCCCGCGCCGATGAGTGCAATGACGCACCACATCCATGTGAAAGCGAAGCGCGGGCGCGCGAGGAGGACAGCGAACCAGAAGAGCGCAAAGGTGAGGACCCCCGTCCAGAGGTGCGGCGTGGGGGCGACGTCGAGCGGGAAGAACGTCCACAGGATGAGGCTGGCGCCCAGCAGGATGAGGACGATCCACCGCTGCCCCAGCAGGATGCCCGCGAGGATCGCGCACACGCCGGCGCCGATGAGCCCCGCCGCGAACCACCCGTGCTGCGGGCTGCAGAGGAAGCGGGAGGCGAAGTCCTCGACCAGGGCGTCGCACTGGCGGACGCTCAAGTCACCCAGCAGGTGGTAGCCGATGGGGAAACGCACCGGCCAGGCGATCACGGCCACGAGTTGTCCTGCATAAGCGAGGATCAGCCCCACGATGAGGAGGATCCCCGCCACCAATTCTTTCCGAGAGGGGGCAAGAGACATGGCCTCACCATACCGCGCGGGCCGACGCGGCCTACGCGGACATGAAAAAAGCACCCTCGGGGAGGGTGCTTTCTCTGTCCGGCCGGAGGGGCCGGGTGGAGAGGGCTTACTCGGAAGCCTTCTCCTCGGCCTCAGCGGCCTTGTCCTGAGCCTCGGACTCCTTGACGGCCTCCTCGTTCACCTCAGCCTCGGCGGGCTCGGTGGACTCGGTCGCCTCAGTGGCTTCCGGGGTGGACTCTTCCGCAGCGGCCTGCTCAGCAGCCTTCTTGGAGGCGGCAGCGCGGGTGGCGCGGGTGGCCTCGGAGGTCACGGTCTCCTCGAGGACGAGGGAGATCTGAGACATCGGGGCGTTGTCGCCGGTGCGGTTCTCCAGCTTGATGATGCGGGTGTACCCACCGTTGCGGTTCTCGAACTTCTCAGCAACCTCTTCGAAGAGGTAGTTGACAACATCCTTGTTCGGGATGTGGCGGAAAACCTGGCGGCGGTCATGCAGCGTGCCGGACTTCGCCTTGGTGATCATCTTCTCGACGAACGGGCGCAGGGCCTTGGCCTTCGCGTCCGTGGTCTTGATGGCACCGTGCTGGATCAGCTGCGCTGCCAAGTTGGACAGAATCTTCCGCTGGTGGCTCGGGGAGCCGCCAAGGCGGGGGCCCTTCTTCGGGGTAGGCATGGTCTTCTCCTCGTGTACGGATCAGTGTGAGCGCAGTGAGCTACTCGGAATCTTCGCTTTCAACGTCGACGTAATCGCCGGTTTCCGCGTCATACCCCTCCAGGGTGGTGGGGTCGAAATCGTCCGGAGCGTCCTTCAAGGTCAGACCGAGGCTGGCCAGCTTGATCTTCACCTCGTTGATCGACTTCTGCCCGAAGTTCCGGATGTCCAGCAGGTCGGACTCGGTGCACTCAGCGAGCTCACCGACCGTGTGGATCTCCTGGCGCTTGAGGCAGTTGTACGAACGAACGGAGAAGTTGAGGTCCTCGATGGGAGTGGCGAACGCAGCAATGAATTCGCTCTCCTGCGGGGACGGGCCAATTTCGATGCCTTCGGCGGAGGTGTTGAGCTCGCGGGCGAGGCCGAACAGCTCCACCAGGGTCTTCCCCGCGGAAGCCAAGGCATCACGCGCGGTGATGGAGTTCTTGGTTTCCACGTCGATGATCAGCTTGTCAAAGTCGGTGCGCTGCTCCACACGGGTGGCCTCGACCTTGTAGCTGACCTTCAGGACCGGAGAGTAAATCTGGTCCATCGGGATGCGCCCGATGTCGCCGGAGGCGTTCGAGGTGAGCGCCGGAACGTAGCCGCGGCCACGCTCGACGATCATCTCGATGTCCAGCTTGCCCTGCTCATTGAGGGTGGCGATGTGCATGTCCGGGTTGTGGATCTCCACACCGGCCGGGGGCTGAATATCCCCTGCGGTGACCTCGCCGGGACCCTCCTTGCTGAGGTACATGACGACCGGCTCGTCAGAGTCGGAGGACAGCACCAGACCCTTGATGTTGAGGACGATGTCCGAGACATCCTCCTTCACACCGTTGATCGTGGTGAACTCGTGGAGCACACCGTCGATCTTGATGCTGGTCACTGCGGCCCCCGGGATGGAGGACAGCAGCGTGCGACGCAGCGAGTTGCCGAGGGTGTAACCAAAACCCGGCTCCAGCGGCTCAATGATGAACCGGGAGCGAGAGGAGTTGATGTACTCCTCGGTCAAGGTGGGTCGCTGGGAAATGAGCATGAAACTCTCCTTGTTGACGCCCGCTATATGACGTCGGTAGGCGGAAAGGATTGAAAGGTGATTCGGACAGATTAACGCGAGTAGTACTCGACGATCAGCTGTTCCTGAATCGGAATGTCGATCTGAGCGCGCTCGGGCAGCTGGTGCACGAGAATGCGCAGGGTGGCAGGAACAACCTGGAGCCAGGCGGGAACCACGGCGTCAACAAGGTTTTCCTGGGCTTCCTCGAACCAGATCATCTTCTGGGACTTCTCGCGGACATCGATGATGTCGTACTGCGAGACGCGGTAGGAAGGAACGTCGATCTTCTTACCGTTGACCAGGAAGTGGCCGTGGGAAACCAGCTGGCGAGCCTGGCGGCGGGTGCGGGCCAGACCAGCGCGGTACACGACGTTGTCGAGGCGGGACTCCAGCAGGATGAGGAGGTTGTCACCGGTCTTACCGTTGAGGCGGTTGGCCTCGTGGTAGTAGCGGCGGAACTGCTTCTCCATCACGCCGTAGGTGAAGCGAGCCTTCTGCTTCTCCTGGAGCTGGAGCAGGTACTCGGACTCCTTGATCCGAGCGCGGCCAGCCTGTCCCGGGGGGTAGGGGCGACGTTCGAAGGCCATATCCCCGCCGACGAGGTCGACGCGGAGACGGCGGGACTTACGAGTTGCGGGGCCAGTGTAACGAGCCATTCTCTAGTTACCTTTCCTTCCCTGTTAAACGCGGCGGCGCTTCGGCGGACGGCAACCATTGTGCGGCTGCGGGGTCACGTCGGAGATCGAGTTGACCTCGAGGCCAGCGGCCTGGAGGGAACGGATGGCGGTCTCACGGCCCGAACCCGGACCCTTAACGAACACGTCAACCTTCTTCATGCCGTGGTCCATCGCCTTGCGGGCAGCGTTCTCGGCGGCCATCTGTGCGGCGAAGGGGGTGGACTTACGGGAGCCCTTGAACCCGACGTGCCCAGAGGAGGCCCAGGAGATCACAGCACCGTGCGGGTCCGTGATGGACACGATGGTGTTGTTGAAGGTGGACTTGATGTAGGCGTGGCCAGCGGCCACATTCTTCTTCACGACGCGACGGCCGGAACGGCGCGCGCCAGAACGAGTCTTTGGAGCCATAGGTTACTTCTTCTTTCCGGCGATCGTCTTCTTCGGTCCCTTACGCGTACGAGCGTTGGTCTTGGTGCGCTGACCGCGAACCGGCAGGCCACGACGGTGACGCAGACCCTGGTAAGAACCAATCTCGATCTTGCGACGGATGTCAGCCTGCACCTGGCGGCGGAGGTCACCCTCAACCTTCCAGGAGTTCTCGATGACGTCACGAAGAGCGCTGAGCTGCTCATCGGACAGGTTGTCGGTGCGCAGGTCCGGGGAGATGCCGGTACGCTCCAGAAGTTCGGCAGCTCGGGCAGGCCCGATGCCATAGATGTAAGTCAGGGCGATCTCCATGCGCTTGTTGCGCGGGAGATCAACTCCAGCTAGACGTGCCATGCGGCAGTACCTTTCCGGTTTTGTACGGTGGTTTTCTCCCTGTTCGTCCCCACGACATGGAAGGTGCCCGGTCGGAAGCCGGGGGCCACGCCATGTTCGCGTGGGGCTTCAGCCACCGTGGCCGAAGGTGTGTGAGGTGTGACCGAGCTTGAGGCTCAGGCATCACGCCCAGAGCAGGGAGGCGGAAAATTACTTGTAGCGGTAGACGATGCGGCCGCGCGTGAGGTCATAGGGAGAAAGCTCCACGACCACGCGGTCTTCGGGCAGGATACGGATGTAGTGCTGACGCATCTTCCCACTGATGTGGGCGAGTACCTTGTGCCCGTTGTCCAGCTCGACACGGAACATTGCGTTCGGCAGGGGCTCGACAATGCGGCCCTCAACCTCAATTGCGCCTTCCTTAGCCATATCCTCCGCATTCCCGACGCCCATGACCTGGGCGTCTTGATCTCTACTGCTTCTCGTGGCGGTGCGGCATTCCACACCACCGGGCTAGCTTAGTTACCGACCTGCATAAACGCAAGCCGCCCCTGCCCCTTCCGTGCGGGAAGGAACGGGGGCGGAGAAAAATTCTCGACGCTGAGACCTTAGAAGACGTAGACCACGTCGCCAACATTCAGCGTGTCGAAGTAGTGCACCGCGTCCTGGTGGTTGAGGTGCACGCAGCCAGCCGAGGGAACGTTGACGTCATCCTGGTGGAAGGCCACGCCGCCTGCCGTGAAGTACACGGAGTAAGGCATGGGGGCGTTGTTGAACTCGTAGCTGATCTCATCGCGCACCTTGCGGGTGACGGTGTGGTAGCCCTTCGGGGTCTCGCTGCCCGCGCGACCCGAGGAGATCGGCACCTTGCCGTAGACGATGGTGCCATCCTCCTGCAGCCAGGACTGCTGGGCGCCGAGGTCCACGCAGGCCTTGGCGTCCGCCGGACAGGGGTTGTTCGGGGCGGCCGGAGCGGGGGCCGGCTGGGCGGCGGCACCGCTGCGCTCCTCAATGAGTCCGGGGTAGATGCTGTTCACAGCGCCGTCGATAGCCTGGCGAGCCTGGTCCGAGGATCCGGGCGGAAGGTTTCCAGCCTGCTGCTGGAGGGCGTTGCGGTTGGCCCACACCCAGTCGCGGGACTGCTGGTCGAGCTGACGAGCGATGTCCTGGGGGCTGGGCAGCGCGGGGACGGTGGAGGACAGGTTGGGGGCTTCCGCAGCATGTGCTTGCCCGGGGGCCAGGGCGATACTCGCCGCAACCGCCCCGGAGGAGGCAACAAGGCTCACGCGCTGCTTCGTCCGAGACGGCTTGGCATGACGGGGTTTATAGGACATGTCACGGACTATAACACATGTCCCAGGGTTTATTGCCGTGACACAGACCGCGTGGCGCTAGCGCCCTTCCCCAGGTCGCGGCGTCAAAATCCGGGGGCCCGCGGCGGTGGCCGCCACGGTGTGCTCCCAGTGGGAGGAGGCGCCGCCCTCGAGGGTGACGACGGTCCACCCGTCGTCGAGCTCCTCGTTGTCTCCGCTGCCGATGCAGATCATGGGCTCAATCGCCAGGACCGAGCCCTCGGCGATCCGCGGTCCGCGCCCACCGCGGCCCTCGTTGGGCAGGTAGGGGTCTTCGTGCATCTCCCGCCCGATTCCGTGCCCACCATAGCCGTCGACGATCCCCAGCTCCACGCCGTAGCGGCGCGCGGCCTCCGCGGTGGCCTTCTCGATCGCGTGCGAAATGTCTGTCAGGCGGTTGCCTGGAACCATCTGCGTGATCCCCTGCTCGAGGATCCATGCCGTGGCCTCGTTGAGGGCCTGCACCTCGGGGTCCAGCTCCTCGATGCCGAAGGTGAGCGCGGAGTCCCCCACCCAGCCGTCGAGGGTGGCCCCGCAATCAATGGAGACCAGGTCCCCCTCCCCCAGGATGACGTCCTTCGACGGGATGCCATGCACGATGACGTCATTGACCGAGGCGCAGATGGAGCCGGGGAACCCCTCGTAGCCGAGGAAGGTGGGGGTCGCACCCTCGGCGCGGATGAGTTCCTCTGCGAGAGTGTCGAGCTCCAGCGTGCTCATACCCGGGCGGGCCTGGGCACGCAGCTCGGCGAGGGTGCGGCCGACGACCTCCCCGGCCGCCTGCATGGCGTCGAGCTCTCCCGGGGTGCGCGGCATGATGACGCGGTTCTTGCGGCGAAAAGCCATGAGTTCTCCTTCAGAAAGACAAGGCCCCGGCCACCGTCGCGGGGACAGTGCCGGGGCGCAGGGTCCGGGCTTAGCGGCCCAGGGCCTTGAGGGCCCGTTCGTTGATCTCTTCCACCGTGCCTTCGGCGTCGATGGTGATGATCGCATCGCCATAGTGCTCGATGAGCGGGGCGGTCTCCTCGCGGTAGACGCCGAGGCGGGTGCGGATGGTCTCCTCGTTGTCATCGGCGCGGCCGCGGGCGAGCATGCGCTCGACGACGACGTCCTCGGACACCTGGAAGTTCAGCACTCCGTCGAGACTCTGACCGTGCTTGGCGAGCAGCTCCTCGAGGATGTCCGCCTGCTCGACGGTGCGGGGGAAGCCGTCGAGCAGGAAGCCGTCCTTGGTGTCCTCTTCCGCGAGGCGGGACTCCACCATGCGGGCCGTCACGTCCGTGGGGACGAGCTTGCCGGCGTCGATGTACTGCTTCGCTTCGATGCCCAGCGGGGTGCCCTCGCCGATGTTGGCGCGGAACAGGTCGCCCGTCGAGATGTGCGGGATGCCGAGCTTTTCCGAGAGAAGCGCAGCCTGGGTGCCTTTACCTGCGCCGGGAGGGCCGAGGAGGACAAGTCTCATTTCAGTAATCCTTCGTAGTTGCTTTGGAGGAGCTGGCTTTCAATTTGCTTGACGGTGGTGAGCGCCACGGAGACCATAATGAGGATCGCGGTTCCACCGAAGCCCGTCATGCCCGATGATACGTCGCCGACGCCGAGGTCCAGCGCGATGTTCGGCAGCACCGCGATGATCGCGAGGTACGCCGCGCCGACGAACAGCAGCCGGTTCATGACGAACCCCAGGTACTGGGCCGTGGGCCGGCCGGGGCGAATCCCGGGGATGAAGCCGCCGTACTTCTTCATGTTCTCCGCCTGGTCATTCGGGTCATACTGCACCGAGACGTAGAAGTAGGAGAAGAAGACGATGAGCACGAAGTACAGGACAATGTACTGCCACGAGGAGGGCGTCTGGAGGTACTGGATGACGTTGCGCTGCCACCAGTTATCCGGGTTCCCCACCTTGCCCGACTGCACAATCTGCGTGATGAGCACCGGCATGTAGATGAGGGAGGAGGCGAAGATCACGGGGATCACGCCCGCCTGGTTCACCTTGAGCGGGAGGTAGGTGGAGGTCCCGCCGTACTGGCGGCGCCCCACCATGCGCTTGGCGTACTGGACCGGGATGCGGCGCTGGCCCTGCTCGACGAACACGACGCCCACGACGAGGATGATGATCGCGACGGTCACGGCGGCGAAGACCACTCCGCCGGAGTCGGCGAGGATGCGGGATCCATCGCGCGGGATGCGGGTAGCGATGCCCGCGAAGATGAGCAGAGACATGCCGTTACCGACGCCCTTCTCGGTGATGATCTCACCCAGCCACATGACGAGGATCGCGCCGGAGGTCATGACCACCACGAGCAGGATGAGGTCCCACACCGTGTGGCCCTGGACGAGCACCGGCACGCCCTGGCCCAGCAGCTGCCCCCGGTCCGCGAGAGCCACGATGCCGGCGGACTGCATCGCCGCCAGTGCGAGGGTGAGGTAGCGGGTGTACTGGGTCATCTTCGTCTGACCCGACTGCCCCTCCTTCTTCAGCTCCTCGAACTTGGGGATGACGACGGTGAGGAGCTGCACGATGATCGACGCCGTAATGTACGGCATGATGCCGATGGCGAACACCGAGAGCTGCAGCAAGGCGCCCCCGGAGAACAGGTTGACCATCGTGTAGATCCCCGAATCCTGATCCAGGTCGTGCAGACGCTGGGAGATCATCGCGTAGTCCACGCCGGGCGACGGGATCTGCGCACCAATGCGGTACAGGATAATCAACGCAACGGTGATGAGGATCTTCCTGCGAAGATCCCTATCCCGAAATGCCTGGATTATGGCAGACACTTATCCTCCTGGCCCCCGCGGGAGCGCCCCGCCGTTCCCGGCCAGGCGCGCCACTCCAGAGGCGTCTTCTCGTTGTTCCTGCCCAGCTGAGGGCAGTGGATACAGACTGACCCCGCTATGCTACCAGCTCCGCCCCGGGATCTCTTTCATCGGGCACTCCCCCGCGCCCCGAGGCCCATCGCAATGCTCCGCGACACTCAGGGCGACCTTGCTTGACCTCCCCGGGCGGGCAGCGTGAGCCGGGCTGGATTTCGTGCGCGGGACGTCGTCGAGAATAAAAAACCGGCCCCCACCTCAGTTCAGAGATGGGGGCCGGTGTGATGCTCGCTGTGGAGCGGAAGCGGTGTGTCGCTACTTGCTCTCGGTGACCGAGCCGCCAGCGGCCTCGATCTTCTCCTTGGCGGAGCCGGAGAACTTGTCAGCGGTGACGTTGACCTTCACCGAGATCTCGCCGTTGCCCAGCACCTTGACGGGCTGGTTCTTGCGGACGAGGCCCTTGGCGACGAGGTCAGCCTTGGTGACGTCGCCGCCCTCGGGGAAGGCGCTCGCCAGGTCGTCGACGTTGACAACCTGGAATTCCACACGGTTGGGGTTCTTGAAGCCCTTGAGCTTCGGCAGGCGCATGTGGATCGGCATCTGGCCACCCTCAAACGCTGCCGAGACCTGCTTGCGGGCCTTCGTTCCCTTGGTACCACGGCCGGCGGTCTTACCCTTGGAGGCCTCACCGCGACCCACGCGGGTCTTCGGCTTGTTGGCGCCCTTGGCAGGACGCAGGTCGTGGAGCTTGATCGGTTCGCTCATGGTTTATCTACTCTCCTGCCACTTCTTCGACGGAGACCAGGTGGCGCACCACGTTGATCATGCCGCGCACCTGGGGGGTGTCCGGCAGGACCACGCTGTGGCGGATGCGCTTGAGGCCGAGGCTCCGGAGGTTCTCACGCTGCTTCGGTTTGGTACCGACGGTGCCCTTGAGCTGAGTGATCTTGAGTGCCATGGTTTACGCCTCCTGACCTGCGCGGGCGCGCAGCAGTCGGGCCGGGGCGACCTCTTCGATGGACTTGCCACGACGGGCAGCCACCTCTTCGGGGCGCGCCAGCTGCTTCAGGCCGGCCACGGTCGCGTGGACGACATTGATGGCGTTGTCGGAGCCCAGGGACTTCGAGAGGATGTCCTGGACGCCCGCGCACTCCAGCACGGCACGCACAGCGCCACCGGCGATCACACCGGTACCGGGGGCGGCCGGGCGCATCATGACGATGCCCGCAGAGTCTTCACCCTGGATGGGGTGCGGGATGGTGCCGTTGATGAGCGGGACGCGGAAGAAGTTCTTCCGGGCCTCCTCGGCACCCTTCTGGATAGCAGCCGGAACTTCGCGGGCCTTGCCATAGCCGACGCCCACGAGGCCGTTGCCGTCACCCACGACGACGAGAGCGGAGAAGCTGAAGTTCTTACCACCCTTGACGACCTTCGCGACGCGGTTGATGGTCACCACGCGCTCGATGTACTGGCTGCGCTCGTCCTGCTGGCGGCGGTCGTTGCGGCCGCCGCGACGCTCGTTCTTGTTGTTGTCGGCGGTGCGTCCGCCGTCACGCCGTTCACGTCCCGGCATTACGCGATCCTTCCGTTGAGGTTCTTGTTCATGATGGCCATTTAGAACTCCAGACCACCTTCACGTGCACCGTCGGCCAGTGCAGCGACGCGGCCGTGGTACTTGTACCCACCGCGGTCGAACACGACCTTCTCGATGCCAGCGGCCTTGGCGCGCTCAGCGATGAGCTGACCAACCTTGGCGCCCTTCGCCTTCTTGTCGCCCTCCATGGCGCGGACATCCGCTTCCATGCTGGAGGCAGCGCACAGGGTGTGGCCGGCCAGGTCGTCGATGATCTGGGCGGTCATGTGGCGCGAGCTGCGGTGGACCACGAGACGCGGACGCTCCGGGGTACCACGCAGGGTCTTGCGGATACGGAAGTGACGACGGGCACGAGCCTGGCGACGACGGGTGGAGATGTCCTTACCCACCGGCACGCGCTTCTGGTTCTCAGTGTTGCTCATACTTTACTTACCCGCCTTTCCGACCTTGCGACGGATCTGCTCGCCTTCGTAACGGATGCCCTTACCCTTGTAAGGATCATCCTTCCGCAGCCGACGGATGTTGGCGGCGATCTGGCCGACCTGCTGCTTGTTGATACCGGAGATGGAGAACTTGGTGTTGCCGTCGACGGCAAACTCAATGCCCTCCGGGGCCTCGATCAGGATCGGGTGGCTGTAGCCGAGGGAGAACTCGAGGTTGCTGCCCTTCTTCTGGACACGGTAGCCCACGCCGAAGATTTCCATCTTGATCGTGTAGCCCTCGGTCACGCCAATCACCATGTTGTTGACGAGCGACCGGGAGAGGCCGTGCAGGGAGCGGTTCTTGCGGTGGTCATCCGGACGGGTGACCACAATCTGGTTGTCCTCAACGGCGACGCTGATCGGGGCCGGAACCTCGAGGGAGAGGGTGCCCTTCGGCCCCTTCACCTCGACGAGCTGGCCGTCGACCTTGGTCTCGACGTTGGACGGAATAGCAATCGGATTCTTACCGACACGCGACATTCTGTCTCACTCCTCCTTTACCAGACGTAGGCGAGGACTTCTCCGCCTACACCCTTCTCATTCGCCTGGCGGTCAGTCATGACGCCCTGGGAGGTGGAAATGATCGCGATTCCCAGGCCGCCAAGAACCTGCGGCAGGTTGGTGGACTTGGCGTACACGCGGAGACCCGGCTTGGAAACGCGGCGCAGACCAGAGATGGAGCGCTCGCGCTGCGGGCCGTACTTGAGGTCGATGGACAGGGTCTTGCCGACCTTGGCCTCCTCGACCTTGTAGTCCTTGATGTAGCCTTCGCGCTTGAGGATCTCAGCGATGTGAGCCTTCAGCTTGGAGGACGGCATCGACACGTGCTCGTGGTACGCGTGGTTCGCGTTACGCACGCGCGACAGCATGTCGGCGATGGGGTCAGTCATGGTCATATGTAGTGACCTCGTACCTTTCTCGTTATGGTTCCCCGGCCCACCTGGCGTTTTCCGTGCATTCTCTGGGCCACTTCACGCTCCCCACGCTCAATAACATGGGGCGCTCGCTGCCTCTGATCACACGGTCCGCATCATGGCGGGGGGCCTTTAACAAAGGAGGGATGTTTACGTTCACGGATCGTCGTGGACGCCCCGAAGGGCACACGAGTCCGCCGACCCACATTACCGTCTCTGCCATGTTTCTCAAAATCCCTCCCGCGCCGGTACCTCGACGGGTCTATGGTGGACCCATGACCGAGCCAGACGAACCTGCAGTCCGCACCGCGCGGCGGTGGCTTGCTGACGTCGCCCGGGAGGTTGGCGTTGATCCCACCGTGCTCGACCCCGCCGTCAACGATGTCCTCGACCTCACCAAGGCAGTCGCCCATGGGCCGTCGCGCCCGGCCGCGCCGCTCACGGCGTTCCTCGTCGGGCTGTCGCTGAGCCCCAACTCCCCCGCCGATGACATCCGCGCGCGCCTTATGCGGATCCGTGACCTCGCCGCCACGTGGAAGGACGCCGATGACGAGGCTCACTAAACGCGTCCCCACCCAGCGGTTCTCCCGGCGCCCCTCCGCCGCTCCCGGGGCCGACGACGCCTGGCTGCGCGATCAGCGCGCCGACGAGGTGATCGTCGAGGAGCCCTTGGAGATCCGCTCGAAGGGCCAGGTGCTTGCCACCACCATGCGCACGCCGGGACATGACATCGATCTTGTCCACGGCTACCTCTACACCGAGGGGATCATCCGCTCCGCCGAGGACATCCGCGAGGCCCGCTACTGCCCCGGCGCGGTGGGTCCCGGCGGGACCAATACCTATAACGTCCTCGACCTCGATCTCGCCCGCCGCTCCCCCGTCCCCGTGAACTTCCTGCGCACGAACACCACGACATCCGCCTGCGGGGTCTGCGGATCGAGCAGCATCGAGCAGATCATGGCGCAGCGGGACGGGGAACGCGTGGTTCCCATCCATCCGGCGCCGGATGTTCTGGTGAGCCTGCCCGAGCGCCTTCGCGCCGAGCAGAAGTCCTTCCGCCGCACCGGCGGGGTCCACGCCGCAGGGGTGGCGACGACCGACGGGGAGATTCTCCTCGTTCGCGAGGATGTGGGCCGGCACAACGCGGCCGACAAAGTGGTGGGTGCCCTCCTTCGCGGGGGGCAGCTTCCCGCCTCGGAGCTCCTCTTGGTGATGACCTCGCGCGCCTCCTTCGAGTTGGTCAATAAGGCGCTGAGCGCGGGTTTTTCGGGGCTTGTTGCCATTTCCGCGGCGACGTCCCTGGCCGTGGAGATGGCCCGGACCTCCGGTCTCCTGCTGGCCGGATTCACGCGCGGCGACCGGTTCAATCTCTATGCTGGAGATATAGGATAAGACCTCCATTATCGGAAAGGGTTGAGATCAATGTCCGAGACACTCACCTTCCCCCACCTGGGCCTGGGGACCGTCTACCTCCGCGGCGAGGAGGGCGCCGGCATCGTCGACTCGGCGATCGAGGCGGGCTACCGGCTCATCGACACCGCCTACAACTACGAGAACGAGGGGGCCGTCGGCCTCGGGATCCGTCGGGCGCTGGCCCGCACGGGTGTTGAGCGCGAGGAGATCATCGTGTCCACCAAGCTCGCCGGCCGCTACCACGAGCGCCCCCTGGCGGACCGGGCCATCGAGGAGTCGGCGGCCCGCCTGGGACACGGCGCCATTGATCTTCTCCTCATCCACTGGCCCAACCCCAAGCAGGGCCACTTCACCGAAGCCTGGGCGGCCATGCTCGACGCCCGCGAGCGCGGCCTGGTCAAGCACCTGGGTGTGAGCAACTTCCTCCCCGAGCACATCGAGGAGCTGCACTCGGTGAGCGCCGAGCTTCCCGAGGTCAACCAGCTGGAGATCCACCCCATGTTCCCCCAGGATGAGGCGGTCGCTTGGCACCAGGATCACGGGATTGCCGTCGAGTCGTGGAGCCCGCTCGGCCGGGGCGAGCTGCTCAACCACCCGACGCTCCGCGCCCTTGCCGAGGAGCACCACACCGGCGTGGCGGAGCTCATCCTCGCCTGGCACCACACCCGCGGGCTCATCCCGCTCCCGCGGACCTCCCACCCGGAGCGCCTCCGCGACAACTTCGAGGCTGCGCGCGTCACACTCGACGACACGACGGTGGCCACCATCTCCGGGATCTCGGAGGGGCACCCGCACCGGCTGTGGGACCAGGACCCCGCCGAGTACGAGGAGTTCTAAACCCCGGGCCTGGGCCGCGGTCCACCGCCTCCCGGCCCGCCCCGACTAGTCCCGGTAGGCCGCCGGGCCCCGGTTGAGCCAGGCGTAGACTCCTCCGATGAGGAGCCCTCCTCCGACGAAGTTGCCGAGGAAGACAAGGACCCAGTTGAGCAGGACAGCGCCTAGGGTCATGTGCGGCGGCAGCTCGGCGCCGGCGAAGAACGTCAGGCTCATGAGCGAGAAGTTCGCGATGACGTGCTCGAGCCCCAGCATGACGAAGATGGCGATGATGGGGACGATGACGAAGAACTTGGAGACCAGCTCCTTGGCGAACATCGCCCCCACGATCCCCATGTTGACCACGAAGTTCGCCATCATTGCCTCAACAAAGAGCTGGACGGGGGTCTTTGCCAGTTTGCCCTCGCTCAGTGTGGCGATGAGATGCTGCGGGTCCATGCCGCCGAGCTTGGCTGAGACCCCCATGCCTGCAGCAATAATGACGGCGCCCACGAGATTAAGCACGGTCGTCACCACAACCACCCCCACCGCGCGACCCCAGCTCACGTCCTTCTGTACCGCCCCGTAGCTGAAGAACATCATGTCCCCTGTGGCAAGCTCGGCACCCAAGATGATGATGCTGAAGAGCCCCAGGCCAAAGAGCAGGGAGAACACAATGGGCCCAAGCCCGGGGGCGAGCCCATTCACCGCCTGCCCGGCCACCCCAGCGCAGGCGGTGCCGAGGGTGAGGTACGCCCCGGCGAGGATGGCCCGCACGCTATAGCGCGGGAGGTCCTCCCGGAAGAGGGTGTCTTTCTTCGTGACGGCGGCCGCCACGGCCTCGGTGAGACTCATGAGAACTCCTTAGTGCATTGACGCGTTGGGCTCATCTTAATCTCAGGGCCGGACATGACCGCCTCGCGCGTGCAGGACTCCCCATCCGCACTGCTCAGAACGCATAAACCCCGCTGCTCTTCGCTGGGAAGAGGAGCGGGGTGGATGCTGCATTCACCGCGAGGGGTGAACCGCCTTAGTCGTTCTTCTTGAAGGGGAAGCCGAGCTGGCGGAGAAGGAAGCGGCCTTCCTCGTCGTTGGTCGCGGTGGTGACAACGGTGATGTCCATACCGCGCGGACGATCAACCTTGTCCACGTCGATCTCGTAGAACATGGTCTGCTCGGTGAGACCGAAGGTGTAGTTGCCGTGACCATCGAACTGCTGGTCAGACAGGCCGCGGAAGTCGCGGATACGCGGGAGAGCGACGGTCAGCAGACGGTCGAGGAACTCCCACATGCGGTCGCCGCGGAGGGTGACCTTCGCGCCGATCGGCATGCCCTCGCGGAGCTTGAAGTTCGCGATGGACTTGCGAGCGCGACGCAGCTGCGGCTTCTGGCCTGTGATGAGGGCCAGGTCGTTCATCGCACCGTTGATGAGCTTGGAGTCGCGAGCAGCGTCGCCGACACCCATGTTGACCACGATCTTGGTCAGGCCGGGGATCTGCATGACGTTCTCGTACTTGAACTCGTCCTGGAGCTTGGTACGAATCTCGTCGCGGTAGGTGGTCTTCAGACGGGGGGTGTAATTCTCAGCCATTCTTAGATGTCCTTCCCGTTGCGACGCGAGATGCGAACCTTGCGGCCGTTCTCATCGAAGCGGTAGCCGACGCGGGTCGGGTTACCGTCGGAGTCGAGAACCATCACCTTGGACACGTGGATGGGGGCCTCCTGGGTCACGATGCCGCCGGACTCAGCACCACGCTCGGGAGCGGAGTTCGCGACGTGCTTCTTGACGCGGTTCACACCCTCAACCAGAACCTTCTCGGTCTTCGGGAAAGCCTGAATAACCTTGCCCTTGACGCCCTTGTCCCGGCCAGAGATCACGAGAACCATATCGCCCTTGTGAATCTTCATTAGATCACCTCCGGAGCGAGAGAAACGATCTTCATGAACTTCTTCTCGCGCAGCTCGCGAGCGACCGGCCCGAAGATGCGGGTGCCGCGAGGCTCGTTGTCGTTACGGATGATGACGGCGGCGTTCTCATCGAACGCGATGTAGGAGCCGTCGGGACGACGGGTTTCCTTCTTCGCGCGGACGATCACAGCCTTGACGATGTCGCCAGCCTTCACGCTTCCGCCGGGGGTTGCATGCTTAACAGTGGCCACGATGGTGTCGCCAATGCCAGCAAAGCGCCGGGTGGAGCCACCGAGGACACGGATGCACAGGATTTCCCGGGCACCGGTGTTGTCGGCGACCTTCAGGCGCGATTCTTGCTGAATCACTGAGAGTCTCCTTTTCGACCTGGATGACAGTTGTGCGCGGAATTACCGACCCTCACGCACGCGGTCGGGATTATGCGCGACTCGCAGGGGTCAACACCCCCACAAGCAACCCGAGCATTATCACACATGGCCCCCGATCGGCGCAAATGACGCCGCCGCATCCGCGCTCCGCCCCCGCCTCCCCCCACATATATTGCGCCCACCTTAGTGTTTGATTATGCTCAATCACGAAATATCATAAGCATTAAGGAAGTCACATGAGTGATCCAACGCTGGAGGTTCGCGACCTCCACTGTGAGCTGGGCTCTCGCTCCTCGCGCGCTCACATTCTCCGCGGGGTGAACCTCAACATCGAGGCCGGCAGCATCGTCGCGGTGCTCGGTGCCAACGGTGCCGGAAAGACCACGCTCGTCAATGTCCTCTCCACGCTCCTCCCCTTCACGAAGGGTTCGGTGCGCATTGATGGCCATGACCTCGCCACAGATCCCGCCGGAATTCGGCAGTCCATCGCGCTCACCGGGCAATACGCTGCCGTCGACCCCATCCTCACGGGAAGGGAAAACCTCCGGTACTTCGGTCTGCTCTCCGGGCTCACGCGGGCAGAGGCCGCTGAGCGCGCCGCGGAGCTGCTGAGCCAGTTCGGCCTCGAGGGCGCGGCAGACCGTCGCGTGAGCGACTACTCGGGGGGCATGCGCCGCCGGCTGGATATCGCAGTCTCCCTCATGGTGCCGCCCTCGCTGCTCTTCCTTGACGAGCCCACCACGGGCCTCGATCCCGCGAGCCGCGCCGATGTCTGGGCCATGATCAAGGACCTGAGCCACAGCGGCACGGCGATCCTCCTCACCACCCAATACCTCGAGGAGGCCGATGCGCTCGCGGATCGCATCGCGGTGCTGGCGGAGGGCGTCGTCATCGACGAGGGCACACCCCAGGAGCTCAAGGGCCGCTACGGCACACCGCTGTGCACCGTCACCTTCCGCGAGGACGCCGACGCCGATACCTTCCGCCGCACCATCACCGCGGAGGGCTATGAGCTCGCGGACGAGGCACAGGCTGGCCCCGCCCCGCGCGTCATCGCCCCCAATGGCTACCGCGACATGGTGCACATTCTCAGCCTGTGGAACGGCTCGGAGGACGCCATTATCGACGCCGCCATGACCCCACCCAGCCTCGATGACGTCTACATGGCCGTCGCCGACTCGGGGGATGTCGCCCAGAAAGCCTCGGGGGAGAAGCCATGAGCGTGACCCTCGATAGGCCGGCGCAGGGCCACCGTCGGCGGGCCCGCGGCGGGGCGGCGCTCTCCGCGCTGTGGCGTCGCGACGTGGCGCACACCCTGCGCAACCAATCCGTCATGATCTCGGCGCTCTTCATCCCCTCGGTGTTCTTCCTCGCCTTCTACGCGAGTTTCTCCCAGTCCGCCGAGGCCTTCATGGACAGCTACGCGGACTACCTGCTTCCCGCGGGCGTCATGCAGGCGATCATCTTTGCCGCGGGCGGATCGACGCTCGCGGTGTCCCAGGATGCCGAGGACGGCTTCCATCAGCGGCTGCTCAGCTTACCGTCGCCGACCTGGCTCATCGTGGCCGGCCGCATGCTGGCGGACATCACGCGAACACTATGGTCGGGGACGCTGGTCCTCGTCGTCGCGATGCTCTGCGGGGCGCGCTTCCACGGGGGGCCGCTGTGGACGCTGGCCTTCTTCCTTGGCGCAATCCTCATCTCCCTTGCGCTGTGCGCGGGCTGCGATGGGCTCTGCCTCTTGGCAAAGAACCCCGTCTCCGCATCCTTTACCTTCCAGGGTCTGACCATCGCGATCCTCATGCTCTCCACCGCCTTCGTGCCGGCGAGCGCCCTTCCCTCCTGGGTCCGCGACGTCATCGCCCACCTGCCGATCTCCGTCCTGCTCGACACGCTCCGCGGCCTCATGGCCGGGCACCTGGGCGCCGAGAATCATCCCTGGGAAGCGCTCGCCTGGCTCATCGTGCTCCTGGTATGCGGGTTCTGGGGTTTCAGCTTTGCTTTGAAGCGAGGTCACCGTGTCTAACTCTGTCCTGGCCTACACGTTCGCGACGACCCGTCGCCTCATCATCCGCTTCTTCCGGACCATGTCGAACGTGACAAACACGTTCCTCGTCCCCTCGATCATGTTCCTCATCATGAGGATCCTCTTCGGGGACTTCATCCGCACCGCCCAAGGCACGGAGGCCCTCAACCTCATTCCGCTGTGCACCCTCATGGTGCTCGGGGCGCAATGGATGAGCTTCTCCTATGCCGCCGCCGAGTCCATCCGGGACCGGACGTCGGGACTGAGCGGCCGCGTCGCCTCCCTCCCCTCCGGTCCGCTGCCCCTCTTCCTCGGCGAATTCCTCTACTACGTGCTCCGCAGCGTCGCAGCGGGGCTCACCGTGTGGATCGTCGGGATGATCTGCGGGATGCGCATGGAGAGGCCCGGCACGGTGGTGGGCTTCCTCCTCCTCATCCTCATCGGTTCGCTGTGCACGGCCACGCTCTCCGCTCTGGTCTCGCAGCTCACCGACACCCCCGAGTCCCTCATGGCGCTGACACCCCTCCTCATGTGCGTGCTCTTCCTCTCAGGAGGCCTGGTCTCCGCGGAGGCCTACGTCTCCGCCGTCCGTCCCTTCGTCCGCAACAACCCGGTCACCCACGTTGTCGTCATGCTCATCTCGCTCAACGACGGCGCTCCCGAACGGGTGGGACTCTGCCTCCTCTGGGCGCTGGGGATCATCCTCGTCCTGGGCTCGCTGGCGCTGCTCAGCTTCCGTCGTCGATGGCAGCATGGTCGACGCCCCTCCCACTCTTAAGAGAACTCCGAATTCTTCCCAACAGGAACATTTGAAAACAATTATCATCTGTGGTCTTCTTAAGAGTATGTCCAAGTTCCTGCTGCGCACCGGCATGATTGCCGCTTCTGCTGTCCTCCTCGCCTCTTGCACCAGCCAGGGCGGGGAGGCCCCCAGTTCCTCCGCCGAATCCTCCGCGAGCACCGCCGCCGAGGCCGCCCAGGTGACCCCCAACGTCACCGCTCCCTCGGAAGCCGCCAAGCTTCCCGAGGTTCGCCACCAGACCCCGCGTATCGCCCTCTCCTATGATGGCGGCGTCATGGTTCTCGACGCTGGCGACCTGGACAAGGGCAAGGCCCCCGAGGTAGTCAAGGACCTCGAGAAGGACGGCTACCTCCGCCTCAACGATGCGGGCGACGGCCGCCACGTCTTCGTCTCGACGGGCAATGCCTTCGAGGTGCTGGACATCGGCTCCTACCACGTCCCCCACGGCGATCACTCCCACTACTACGCGGGTGATCCCTCCTTCACCGGCTTCTCCGCGGAGGCCGCCAAGCCCGGCCACGTCACCACCGATGGTGAAAAGACCGTGCTCTTCGACGACGAGAACGGCACCGTCACCACCATCAACCTCGAGGACTTCTCCGTCGAGGACGCCTTTAAGGTGCCCACCCCGCACCACGGCGTCGCCCACCTCAACCACGATGGCACCTACATGGTCACCGTCTCTGACCAGGAGGGCAAGCGTCTGGGCGTGGCCCAGGTGAAGGCCGATGGCACCGAGATCAAGCGCTTCGAGCAGTGCCCCGGCGTCCACGGCGCGAAGGAAGCCGCTGATGGCGCCGTCTTCGTGGGCTGCACGGATGGCGGCCTCATCTACAAGGATGGCGAGGTCACCAAGGTGAAGGCCGAGGACGCCTACGCGCGCATCGGCAACCAGGCGGGCACCACGGAGTCCCCGTACGTCCTCGGTGACTACAAGACCGACAAGAAGGCCGCCGACGAGGAGAAGCTCGAGCGCCCCGAGAAGGTCTCCGTCACCGACACCCGCACGGGCAAGCTCACCGTCGTGGACCTGGGCACCTCCTACACCTTCCGCTCTCTTGGCGTGAATAAGGACGGCCTGGGCGTGGTCCTCGGCACCGACGGCAACCTCCACCTCATTGACCTGGAGAAGGGCGCCGTCACCAAGACGATCAACGTCATCAGCCCGTGGGAAGAGTCCGAGACCTGGCAGGATCCGCGCCCGGCGCTCTCCGTCCAGGGTCACATTGCCTACGTCACGGACCCGTCGACCAACACCCTCCACGTCATCGACCTCAACGGGGAGAAGGAAGCCCTCAAGGTGGAGCTTCCCCACACCCCCGACGAGATCGTGAGCACAGAAGGCTAAAGCGGACGTCCCGCCCTCCCCCACCCCGACGAGCCTGCGGCTACCCCCGCGCCGTCGGGGTTTCTTACACTGTTTTCTGTGATTGACGATTCCGCTTCCCTCCGCGATCCCCTCGACTGGCGGTCCCGGACGCGGTGGTGGTGCGGCCCCTTTCCCATCGCCGATCTCGCCTGGTCAGGATTCTTCTTTCTCTGCGTGGTGCTGGATGTACTCTTCATCATCGAGCACGGCCCCCTGCGGTGGTACGTCATCGAGCCGGTCATCCACCTCGGCATTGCCGTCACCTCTCTCTTCCGCAAGATTGCCCTCCAGGTAGCCGCCGCGATCACCGCGTGCCTGTTCGTGCTCCTCCTCGTGGTGTTCGCACTCACCCCCGTCAACCTGGGGATCAATCCCATCCTCCTCGCCGCCCCGCTGACACTGTGGACGGTGACCCGATGGGGCTCCGGGGGAGCACTGTATGCCATGCTCGCTGCAGCGGGAGCAGTGATGAATCCCATGGTCGTCGCCCCACCGATCTTTGGTGGATTCTCGACCCACCGTATCGCCCCTTTCGGGGTCCCCGCCGTTCTGTTGGTGATGGGGTGTTATGTGCTGGCCCAGCGGATCAGGACGAGGAGCATCGCGCACCATCGTGCCGTCCACGAGGCTATGCTGCACCAACGCATCGCCCTAGCCCGCGAGCTTCACGACGTCGTCGGCCACGGACTCACCGCTATCAAGGTGAGTGCGCAGACGGCACAGTACGTGGGCGAACCACGCGGCGCGCTCGACAAGATCATCGATCTGGCAGACCGTTCGCTGGCGGATGTGCGCGCACTGGTGGAGGCCCTCAACGACGCTGACCCGCCCTCAATCGACCCGGCAGAGATTCCCGCCATCGTGCAGCGGTGCGGTATCGCGGCCGAGCTGCCCGCCAGCTTCGAGGCCACGGGCTCCTGGCCGCTTCGCTACCGCATCGCCCTAGTCCGGGCGGTCCAGGAGATCAGCACGAACGCGCTCAAGCACGGTGCTGCCCCTGGGAGTCTCCGCCTCCGCATCACTGATTCGGGTTTCCACCTGGAGGCAGAAAACCCTCTCGGCACACCCGGCCCCGGCACGAGGACAGGCCTTCGCAGCGTAGAAGAACGCATCTCCGACATAGGTAGCATGGCGTATACCACCACGGACACTACCTTTCACATCCGGATTACTGTGCCATGATCAAGGTCATCCTCGCTGAAGATCAAGCCGCCGTCCGAGCCGCCTTTAGCATGCTCATCTCCTCCCAGGCGGACATGACGGTCGTTCGCGCGGCGCACAACGGCAAGGAGGCGCTCGGCTATGCCGCCGATGTCGCAGTCCTTGATATTCGCATGCCCGTCATGGATGGGATCGAGGCCGCTCGCCGGCTCTCCTGCCCCTCCCTCATGCTCACGACCTTCCGCGAGGAATCCCTCGTCCTCGCCGCCCTCGAGGCCGGCGCCCAAGGCTTCCTCCTCAAAGACTCTCCGCCCGCGGTTCTTCTCGACGCCATCCGCCGCGTCGCCCGTGGTGAGGGCTACCTTGACCCGGCGGTGACGACGATGGTCCTTCGCCACGTGCACCAGCCCCACCACGCCCTGCCCGTGCCGGGGTTGACCGACCGGGAGAGCGAGATCCTCCGGCTCATCTGCCAAGGACTGAGCAACCGCGATATTGGTGCCAGGCTCGTGATCGCCGAGACCACTGTCAAAAGCCATGTGAAGAATCTTCTCCACAAGACGGGGACAACTGATCGCGTGAACCTCGTCATCTGGGCCGCCCATCAAGGGCTTATTTGATCCGATGGCGCATGTCCCGGCGCGCGAGAACCCGCAACCCGCCGGCCACGACCCATGTCAGGACGACGATGACCACCCAGTGCTCCGGATGCTCATGCGCCACCCACACCCAGCTCCACGGGGCACTCAGCCACCAGAGTCCGTTGTCGGCCAGGATGCTCGCCCCGGCCATGAGGCTCCAGATGAGGAGGAGGATCCACCCGATGATCGTGGCACTCAGTGATCTCGCCGAGCCCCAACAGACCATGACGAGGATCATCGCGAGCACCCCAGGCATGACCATCAGCGAATAGGGCCCACCATCGCCCATCGTGGCGATGACCCCTCCCACCCCGCAGACGACCATCAGGGGCAGGTACACCACCGTGAGCAGGGCCCCAAACATTCGGTCTCGCCCGGCACGGCTCACCAGTCCACGCCAGGCATCTCGATGCGCACGCCATGCCATCGTCCCCGCCATCAACGCCCCCGAGGGGACGCAGATGAGGGCATACGCGCCCGTGGCTGCCGTCGTTCCATAGCGCATGCGCATGGCACCGAGCCCCAGGATCATGACGACGCTCAGCCCAACCCACACACGCCAGGGCAGGGGCAGCATCATCGCCCGTGCAGCGGAGGTGCGCCCGTGGCCGCCGCGCAGCGGCACTTCTCGTTGAGCTCTCTCCGCCCGCGGTTGAGCGCTGCGCAGCCGGTACATCGCCACCGCCACGGCCCAGCACGCACCGCCCATCACGAGGTGGAGCAGCGCTGGTAGCACGGGGTCAATTCCGGCCACGCTGCCGTCGTCGGCGGGAACGGAATTCGCATGGACGCCGAAGACCGGGAGGCTCGCCCGTAGCGCCCAACACATCGGATTGAGGTACCAGGAGGGCGTTTCGGCGCGGAAGATGGAGAGAACATCCCACGCCAAGCCGAGGAGAATGCTCAGGCCGACGCTCCCCCGCCCTGCCAGCGACCAGAGCAGCAGCCCCACCCCATAGGCGCCCACGAAGACCGTCGTCTCGAGGAGCACAAACTGCCAGTTCATTCCCACAACGATGAGCGAGGCGCAGACGTGACCGATCAGCGCGTAACCCATGGTGACCGCAAGACGCGCGCCCTGCACCTTCCATTTCTCACATGGCCGCCACAGCAACCCGCCATAGCGCTGACGCTCCTCCGCGTACTCCGTCATCACCGACGTCAGCAGGCCCAATGGCACCACCACCCCCACCGCATACAGGTGAAGGGCGGCGAGACCCGCCTGCCCGCCGAGAGCCCGGATCCCCGCATTAATCGACGCGGCCTGCGCTGCGCACAGCACAGCGATGAGGGGAAGAAAGAACCGGAGGCTCAGCCAGGAGCGAAGAATCTCTGCGCGCAGAAACCTCATCGCTCTTCCCCTTCGATGCTCGGCGTATTCCGAACCAAACGGAAGAACGCGTCTTCCAGATTCTCGCCGGGCTCGGCGAGACCAGTGAGCGGCCCCTCATAACGGATCTCTCCGCCGGCGAGGATTCCCACATCGTCGACGATATGGGCGACCTCCCCCAGCTGGTGCGAGGACATGACCACGGTCTTTCCCGCCGCAGCGAGCGAACGGATGAGCTCCCGGAGGTCCTTGATGCCCTGGGGATCGAGCCCATTTTGGGGCTCATCGAGGATGAGGAGCGGCGGGTCCGTGAGTAGGGCCATCGCCAGCGACAAGCGCGCTTTCATTCCCGTCGAGAAGGATCCCGCGCGCTTGCGCCCGGCGTGCAGCTCCACACGCTGAAGAACCTCGTCGATGCGCGCTGGGTCCGTGCCCGTGAGCAGGGCGTGCACGGAGAGATTTCCCCTCGCAGACAGGTGAGGATACAGCGCCGGCCCGTTGATACTCGCGCCAACCTGGGTGAGGTCCACGGGATGGCCATCAACAGTGATCGTCCCGCCGAACGGAACCAGCCCGAGGACCGCAGAAAACAGGGTCGACTTCCCCGCGCCATTGAGCCCAAGAAGACCATAGACTCGCCCGGGCGTGGCATGGAGACACACGCCCTGCACGACAGGAGAGCGACCATAGTCCACGCACACGTCGCGAAGAAGGAGTCCAGATGAGGGGCCGGGTGAAAGTCTGTCTACCATGCCGTTCACAGTAGAAGGCAGGGGGCGGAAGCACCTCCTCCCCTGGGAGGGGTAGGCCGCTTTATCCTCCCTGAGGAGGAGTCAGAGGAGTCACTTTCCCGGTTCTTCCTCTTCCACCGGCGATGGCCTCTCCCCCTTGAGGCTTTCGCCCAGCTCGGTGAGCTCCCCGTCTGCCCACGCCTCAACAGCGGTCAGAGTACCGGCCTCCTCGCCGGACGCGGACTCCTACTTCAGCTCGACGAGGGCATCCTCGATGATCTCGTTACGTAATGCCCGGCGATAGCTGCCAGGCAGCTCGTCTTCTGCATCGTTGACGAGGGCCACGGGGGATTCCTCGTGACGGCGTAAGAACTTCTGCCGGGGATCAAGCTTGCGGAGAATAAGCCCACGGATTTTATCCCTCCGACGGGTCTCCTTGCCGATCTTCTCCCGCCCATGGAGCAACCATGTTGCTGCTAAGAGCAGAATAATGAGAATGCCCACCCAACCGAGTACAGGGAACACCGTGGCCACGAGCTGGGTGAAGTCGAAGAAACTCAACCCAAATCCCACGAGAGTAAGAACAATAAAGGCAGCGTGGAATCGGTCAGGATAATGGACAGTGACGCGCCGACCCAGCGAATAAAAAATGCCGATGGTGGTGGAAAAAATCATCAGATAGGTTACCACGGCGGCAACAATCCCGAGCGTCCCGTTGAGATCGTTGAAGAGCTTCAGTGTGGGCAAGGCGCTCTCCCCGACGGAGGGAATGCGCACCAAAAGGCCCATCATGACGAGCAGCAAAATAACACTGAACATGAGCCCACCGACGAATCCGCCGCGGCCGGCCACGCGTGGATTCCATTCCGACCCGCCAATGACCATAGCCATAGAAATTGCAGAGAACATCGCGAGGCCGAGGTAGTTGAAGGTGGACAACCACCAGGTGGGAAGCGGCGACTCCACCATCTGCTAAGCCATTGCCGATGCCTCGCTCACCTCCAGCATCGGGTGCGTCAAGGCAAAGACTGCAGCCACGATAAGAAGAAGCACCATCAGCGGGGTGATCGCACTGATCACGCGGGTCACGCGGTCCACATCCAGCATTCCCACAACCAACACGAGGACAAGCATGAGTGTTGATCCCACCCACAACGGCGCGCCAAATTGCTGATGAAGATTCGCACCTGCCCCCGCCAACATGACGAATCCCACGCAGAATTGAGAGAGACACAAGCCATAATCGAGCGCTCGGGAGGTCACTTTGTCCGCGAGTAAAGTGAATACTTCGCCATGAGAACGAGCCCGAAAATAGCTGCCATATTGAAGGATCACCATCGCAATGAGTGGCATGACAATGAGTGACACCAGCGCCCCCCTCCCGCAATCCCCCATACTCCATAGGGGACGTAATACTGCAGAATCTCCTGCCCGGAGGCAAAGCCCGCCCCGATGGTGACGCCAAAATAGGCGAACGCAATAATCATGACCTTCTTCGTCATACTCATCACTTCTCCCGCGTGCATGTTCTTCGCAGTCCTCTTGCTAATGCACCTTTTTTTAGGCAGACCCACCGCACCCCTCAGCATGAGTTACCAAAGGAAGGAATGCACGCCTCGTCCCTCGACTATCTTTACAGATTAGGGTAGCCTGTGCATTACTCTTGAGAGAAGCCACTTCTCTTCCGCCGTCCCCTACGAGCCTAAGGATGATATGAGTCTCAAAGACCGTGCCATGGAAGTTTTCCTCCACGCAGTGAGGAAAGGCGCCGCACGTACGATGGACCTTCCCCCGGAACCACAAAGCCACGCGTGCTTTGCCGTCACTGTTACTAAGAATGAGGAGCTCACCCCGCATCTTCGCCGCATCACCATCACGGCTCCTGAGATCGCACAGCTCACACCGGAGGCCGATGAATACTTCGGCTTCATCCTCCCGCCGAAGGGCGCGGAACTGCACCTCCCCGATGCCTCCAGCATCAACGTCCGCGCCGAGCTCAACGCCATCCCGGAGGAGGTCCGCCCGGACCTGCGGTGGTACACGATCCGGCATCACCGCCCGGAAAGCGCGGAGATCGACGTAGACATCCTCGTCCACGGCCGCACGGGCCCCGGCACCATCTTCGCCCTCGACGCCCAGCCCGGCGACACAGTCGGTTACCGCACACTCTCCGCCACCTGGCACCTCGTCGACGGGGAACGGCTCATTGTCGCCGACCCCACGGCGGCGCCGGCCGCGCGTCGAATCCTCGAGATTCTCGACGCCACCGAACGCGCCCGCACCCACCTCATCGTCGCAACCCCCGACGACGAACACCTGGAGCCCGGCTTCCTGGATGCCGCGGAAGGGCTCGCCACCTTCAGCGTCGTGCGTGCTGATGTGGATACGCAGGCGGAGGCGGTCGTCGAGGACCTGAAGCGGCGGGGCCCGTGGACTCTCCACCATGCGTGGGCGTGTGGCGAGGCACAGCTTGCAAAGCAAGTACGTCGACATCTGGTTCGCGAATGGAAGATGGAAAAGACGTCGATTCTTTTCTCTGGATACTGGCGCGTCGGCGCCGCGAGGGCTTAAACACCATGACAGATGTCAAGAAACCAATCGACATTGGTGTTCGAGGCCTTGTCAAAAAGTTCGGGGATGTGACCGCGCTCGATGGGGTGTCGTTGTCCGCCGAACGCGGCACCGTCCTGGGCCTCTTGGGCCATAATGGCTCGGGGAAGACGACCACCATTTCCATCCTCTCCACCCTCATCCGTGCTGATAGCGGTACCGCCCGCCTGGCAGGGTGCGATGTCGCCAAAGATCCTGCCGGCGTCCGGGAGAAAATCTCTCTCACCGGGCAGTACGCGGCACTCGACGAGCTTCAGACCGTGCGCGAAAACCTCATCCTCTTCGGCCGCCTCACCGGCTTGGACAAGGCAGCGGCCTGGAAACGCGCAGAGGAACTGGCCGAGCTCCTGGACCTTGGGGAGCTCCTTGATCGGCGAACCGGAAAGCTCTCCGGTGGCCAACGCCGCCGGGCCGATATTGCCGCCGCTCTCGTGACGCGGCCCCAGGTTCTCTTCCTTGATGAGCCCACCACTGGGCTCGATCCGCGGAGCCGTGCGGCCGTCTGGGACGTCGTTCGCTCCCTGCGAGAGGAAGGGGTGACGGTCCTTCTCACCACGCAATACCTTGAGGAGGCGGATCGCCTCGCCGACCGCATTGTGATCCTCAGTCGGGGACGCGTCATCGCGGAGGGTACTCCGGCTGAATTGAAGGAGAAGGTGGGCGGGTCCATCGTGGAGATCGCTGTCGATGCCGACGCTACCGAAGAGGTTCTCGCGAGTATCGAAGCCCCCGCGGCACACTCCCCCGAAGCCGGCGTCATCCACGTGCCAGCCCCCAAAGGCACTGCGGACCTCGCAGCCATCGCCAGCAGGCTCGGGGATGCCGGTATCGTTCCTCGGAACATCGGGCTGCGCCGCCCCACGCTCGACGAAGTGTTCCTCCACCTCACCGGCACCGATGCACAAGAGGAGGCCCCGTGCTCTTCGGCCTCATAAGAGAGCGACACAGCGTAGGAACGTTGAAGGCTCTCGCACCGCTCTCGGCGGTGGCGTTCCGCAGGTCCTTCCGGGACGGCGACGTCGTGGCATCTATCGGAGCCCCGATTCTCATCTTCCTGGGTTTCTATCTTCCGCTGCACACGACGCTCCCCGACTACGCAGGCTATCTTTTGCCAATGGCTGTCCTCCAAGGAATCTTCTTCGACGCCATCGTCAGTGCCAACAACGCCGGGCGCGAGGTCGGCCTCGCGGTGCAGGACCGTGTGCTTTCCCTTCCGATTCCGCGGTCCCTGCCTGCTCTTGCCCGGCTAGCTCCCGTCATTCCCAGAAGCCTCATTGCCGTCGCTTCAGGCTTTCTGGCCGCCTATGTTGCCGGGTTCCGCTGGCACGGGACCTTCCTCAGTTTTCTTGCCTTTATTCTTCTGCCCGTCCTCCTGGGTCTCGGCCTTGCCATGCTCACTGACGCCTTTGGCCAGCTTCTCGGCCACGCGGAGGCGGGCCAGGTCCTCGTGGTTCCCCAGATGCTACTCATCATGGTCTCTACCGGACTTGTCCCCGCCTCGGATTTCCCCACGTGGTTGCGCCCCTTCGCGGAGCACCAACCCGTGTCGCAGTGGATCGACACCATGCGCGGGTGGGCCACCACCTCGCATACCGATTCCACCTTCCCCGCCGTGGCGTGGCTCGTGGCCGTACTGGTCTGCGGCGTCATCGCACTGTTGGCCGCTGGAGTGAGGGAGGCTCGACGATGATCTTCACTACCCCTAGCACCACCTCTGAGGCCTCCGCCACCGCGACGCGCGCGCCCGTGGGCTACGCGAGCGCGACCTCAGCGTTGACGGGCTCCATCATCAGATCCTGGGTTCGCGACCCCATCATGCTGATCCAGACGATCATCTTCCCCATCCTTTTGCTCGTCCTCTTCCACCTTGTTTTCGGGTCGACCATGAGCCGGATGGGCGGGGAGAACTCCATCGGCGGAACTACCGCTCTTCTCATCCTCGTGTCTACTATGCAGGGCTCCATCGTCGCGAACATACGCCTCATCAATGCCCGCGATGGTGGCCTCCTCGATCGCTGGTGGTCCCTCCCCATGGCGCATGCCACGATCCTGCTCGCCCGGCTCGTCGCCGTGTTCCTCTACGCCATGGTGGTGACACTGCTACTCATTGTTGTCGGTATGGTGCTGGGACTGCGTTTCGAAGGGTCCTTCCTCGAGGTGCTCGCCTCCCTTCTCGCTGCGATGATCCTGGCCGGGTTCTTTGGCGCCGCCTGCTCGGCGCTGGTGCTCCTCCTCTCGATCAGAGGGTCGGAGAAGAGCGCCGTTACGACATTCAGCGGTATTTTCATGCTGTTGATGTTCTTCAACACGGGCTTTGCTCCCGCCAACGCGTACCCGTGGTGGATTCGCTGGTTCATCCGCCACCAGCCGATGTCACCGACTATCGAATCCATGCGCGTGTTCTTCGCTGGCCAACCCGATGGGGGCGCCACCCTTGAGTTCTGCTGCTGGACAGCGGCAATTCTTCTGGTGTGCGGCGCTGGGGCGTATCACGCAATGAAGAGCACGATCGGCTCCCGCTAGCTGGCGTCGGGGCCTCGTCGCCCCATTCCCTCCCCCGGACAACACTCAACCCCCGCCCCATCGAGGGGCGGGGGTTTGTGCGTATCTTGTCGCGGAAGAGTGCGTTACTTGGCCTTCTCCACGATCTCCAGGAGACGGAAGTGCTTGTCCTTGGACAGCGGACGGGTCTCCTCGATGCGGACGCGGTCGCCGACACCGGCTTCCTCGTTCTCATCGTGCGCCTTGATCTTGGAGGTGGTGCGCATAATCTTGCCGTAGAGGGCGTGCTGCTTGCGGTCTTCCACCTCGACGACGATGGTCTTCTGCATCTTGTCAGAGACCACGTAGCCGGTGCGGACCTTGCGGGCGCCCTTTTCCTTGGTAGCCTTCTCGTTCACGTTTGCCTCACTCATGGTTTAAGCCTCAGCTCCCGGAGCGGTGGACAGGCCGAGCTCGCGCTCGCGGATGACGGTGTAGATGCGAGCGATGTCGCGCTTCACCGTGCGCAGGCGGCGGTTGTTGGTGAGCTGGCCGGTCGCGTGCTGGAAACGAAGGTTGAACAGCTCTTCCTTCGCCTCGGACAGGCGGGTGGTGAGCTCATCGGAGGAGAGCTCGCGGAACTCGTGTGCGGGGGTACCGGTTGCCATCAGAACTGATCCTCCTTCGAGATGATACGGACCTTGCACGGCAGCTTCTGGCCGGCACGGCGCAGCGCCTCGAGGGCGGTCTCCTTGTTCGGATAGCTCATCTCGAACAGGATGCGGCCCGGCTTGACGTTAGCCACCCACTTTTCCACAGGGCCCTTACCGGAACCCATACGGACACCGAGCGGCTTCTGGGTCAGCGGCCGATCCGGGAAGATGGTGATCCAGACCTTACCGCCACGCTTGACGTGCCGGTTGATGGCGATACGCGCTGCCTCGATCTGGCGGTTGGTGACGTAGGCCGGCTCGAGAGCCTGGATGGCGTAGTCACCGAAGTTGATGCGGTTTCCGCCCTTGGACACACCGCGACGGCTCGGGCGGTGCTGACGGCGGTACTTGACGCGCTTAGGGATGAGCATATGCTTTAGCCCTCCTGCTTCTTCTCAGCACGCTGGCGACGCTGGCCACCGCGGCGCGGACGCTCGCGACGGTCACCGCGCCCACGACGCTCTGCGGGTGCGTTGATCTCGCTCTCGCGACGACCACCGACGACGTCACCCTTGTAGATCCACACCTTGACGCCGATGCGTCCGAAGGTGGTGTGGGCCTCGTAGGTGCCGTAGTCGATCTCGGCGCGCAGGGTGTGCAGCGGAACGCGGCCCTCGTGGTAGCGCTCCACGCGGGACATCTCGGCACCGCCGAGACGGCCGGCGCACTGCACCTTGATGCCCTTGACCTGGGGCTGACGCATGGCGGACTGGATGGCCTTGCGCATAGCGCGGCGGAAGGCCACACGGTTGGCCAGCTGCTCAGCGATGGACTGGGCCACGAGCTGGGCGTTGGCGTCGATGCCCTTGACCTCGAGGATGTTGAGGGCAACCTGCTTGCCGGTCAGCTTCTCCAGGGCGCGACGGATACGGTCGGCCTCGGAGCCGCGACGTCCGATCACGATGCCCGGGCGGGCGGTGTGGATGTCGACGCGGACGCGGTCGCGGGTGCGCTCGATGACGACGTCGGCGATGCCGGCGCGCTCAAGACCGTGGGAGAAGAACTCGCGGATCTTGATGTCCTCGGCGACATAGTCTGCGTACTGCTTGTCGGCGTACCAGTGGGACTTCCAGTCGGAAGTAATGCCCAGCCGGAGGCCGTGAGGATGAATCTTCTGGCCCACTACTTGGCCCCTTCCTTCTGGCTCTCGACCACCACAGTGATGTGGCTGGTGCGCTTGCGGATCATGAAAGCACGGCCCTTAGCGCGCGGCTGGAACCGACGCATCGTCGGGCCCTCGGTGGCATAAGCCTCAGCAACAACCAGGGTGCGGGGGTCCAGGCCGAAGTTGTTTTCAGCGTTGGCGGCCGCGGAGGCGATGACCTTAGCGACCGGCGTCGCAGCACGCTGCGGGGCGTACTTGAGGATCGCCAGAGCTTCGGACACGGACTTGCCGCGGACGAGGTCGATGACCCGCTTCGCCTTCATCGGCGTGCAGCGGACGTAGCGCGCGGTTGCGCGGGCGGAGGTGATGGTCTCACTCATCGCTTATCGACGTCCCTTCTTGTCCTCTTTGACGTGACCCTTGAAGGTCTTGGTCGGGGCGAACTCTCCCAGCTTGTGACCGACCATGGAGTCATCAATGAACACCGGGACGTGCTTCCGGCCGTCGTGGACGGCGATGGTGTGCCCGATGAAGTCCGGGAGAATGGTGGAACGACGGGACCAGGTCTTGATAACCTGCTTGGTGCCCTTGTCGTTTTGAGCATCGACCTTGTTGAGGAGGTGCTCATCGACGAACGGGCCCTTCTTCAGGCTGCGTGGCATTCTTCGTTACCTCCTCTTAGCGCTTCTTGCTCTTGTTGGTGCGACGGCGCCGCACGATCATGTTGTTGCTGTAACGGTTCGGGTTCCGCGTACGGCCTTCCTTCTGGCCCCACGGAGAGACCGGGTGGCGACCACCCGAGGTCTTACCCTCACCACCACCGTGCGGGTGGTCCACGGGGTTCATGACGACACCGCGGACGGTCGGGCGCCAGCCCTTCCAGCGCATACGGCCGGCCTTACCCCAGCGGATGTTGATCTGGTCAGCGTTGCCGACCTCACCGATGGTGGCGCGGCAGCGGATGTCCACCCGGCGGATCTCGGTGGAGGGCATACGCAGGATGGCGTACTTGCCTTCCTTACCGAGGAGCTGGATGGAGGCACCGGCGGAACGGGCGAGCTTGGCACCAGCGCCGGGCTTGAGCTCGACGGCGTGGATGGTGGTACCAGTCGGGATGTTCCGCAGGGGCAGGTTGTTGCCCACCTTGATGTCGGCGTCAGCGCCGGACTCGAGCATAGCGCCCTGCTTGAGGTTCTTCGGCGCGATGATGTAGCGCTTCTCGCCGTCGACGTAGTGCAGCAGCGCGATGTTGGCGGTGCGGTTCGGGTCGTACTCGATGTGAGCGACCTTGGCGAGCACGCCGTCCTTGTCGCTGCGGCGGAAGTCGATGACGCGGTAGCGCCGCTTGTGCCCGCCGCCACGGTGGCGGGTGGTGATGTGGCCGTGGGAGTTACGGCCACCGGTCTTCGGGAGGGGGCGCAGCAGAGACTTTTCCGGAGTGGAGCGAGTGATCTCGCTGAACTGGGAAACAGAGCTCTGGCGGCGACCCGGGGTTGTCGGCTTGTACTTACGAATAGCCATAGTTCGTCCTTTTCTCTCGACTCTTCTTAGGCGGCGCCGCCGAAGATGTCGATGGAGTCGCTGCCCTCACGGAGCGTCACGTACGCGCGCTTGGTAGCCTTCCGACGCCCGTAACCGGTGCGGGTGCGCTTGCGCTTGCCCTCGCGGTTCAGGGTGTTGACGGAGGCAACCTTCACGCCGAAGATCTGCTCCACTGCTTGCTTGATCTGGGTCTTGTTGGAGTCCGGCCGGACGAAGAACGTGTACACGTTCTGCTCCATGAGGCCGTAGGACTTCTCAGAGACCACGGGGGCGATGATGATATCGCGCGGATCTGCGATCTTGGCCATTAC
Source organism: Corynebacterium uropygiale (assembly GCF_021568315.1). GTDB lineage: Bacteria > Actinomycetota > Actinomycetes > Mycobacteriales > Mycobacteriaceae > Corynebacterium > Corynebacterium uropygiale. The sequence goes on along the minus strand of NZ_JAKGSI010000001.1, from coordinate 355,464 downwards.
TTCTCGTCCTCCTTGTCCGTACCGAGGGCACGGTTGACGAAGGTGTGGAGGGCCTCAACAGAGAACACGACGTCGTCCGCGTTGAGGACGTCGTAGGTGTTCAGCTGATCGGCGACCAGGATGTGGACGCCGGGCAGGTTGTTGGCACTCTTGCGGGCGGTGATGTCCTCGCGGCCGATGACCAGGAGCACGGACTTGCGGTCCGTCAGACGCTCGATGAAAGCGCGGGCCTTCTTCGTCGACGGCACCTGGCCGGCAACGAGCTCGCTGATGACGTGGATCCGCTCGTGGCGGGCACGGTCAGTGAGAGCGCCGAACAGGGCGACACGCTTCATCTTCTTGGTGGTCCGCTGGGCGTAGCTGCGCGGCTTCGGGCCGTGGACGATGCCACCGCCGGTGTAGTGCGGAGCACGGATGGAGCCCTGGCGAGCCCGTCCGGTGCCCTTCTGGCGGTAGGGCTTGCGGCCACCACCGCGGACCTCGCCGCGGGTCTTGGTGGAGTGCGTACCCTGCCGCTTCGCAGCCAGCTGAGACACAACGACCTGGTGCATCAGCGGAATGCTGGCCTCCCGGTCGAAGATCTCGGCGGGCAGCTCAACCTGGCCGTCAGTGGTGCCTTCAGCGGTGTGGACGTCGAGCTTCAGATTGGTCATGCGTGTGCACCGCCCTTCACTGCGGTCTTGACGGTGACGATTCCACCGCGGTTACCGGGGATAGCACCCTTGATAAGCAGCAGGTTGGAATCGGCGTCGATCTTCTGAATCTTCAGGTTCTGGGTGGTGACGCGGTCATTACCCATGCGCCCAGCCATGCGCTTGCCCTTGAAGACGCGGCCCGGGGTAGCGCAGGCACCGATGCCACCGACGCGGCGGTGGGAAGCCTGGTTACCGTGGGCGGCGCCCTGGCCAGCAAAGCCGTGGCGCTTCATGCCACCGGCGTAGCCCTTACCCTTGGAGGTCCCGGTGACGTCGACGAACTCGATGCCGTCGAAGATCTCCACCGTGACGTCCTGGCCCACCTCGTAGCCCGAGACGTCGTCCATACGAATCTCGGTGACGTGGCGGCGGGGGGTAACGCCGGCCTTCTTGTAGTGACCCGCCTGCGGCTTCTTCACCTTGCGCGGGTCGATTTCGCCATAGGCGATCTGGATGGCGGTGTAGCCATCGGTCTCTTTGGTACGGATCTGGGTCACCACACACGGGCCAGCCTCGACGACGGTGACCGGAACGACCCGGTTCTCCTCGTCGAAGATCTGAGTCATGCCGAGCTTGGTACCCAGAATGCCCTTGATCTCGTTTTCGCTCATGAATTATTCTCCGCTGCCAAGTTCTTCGTCGATCACTGAATGTTCACATCGACGCTGGCCGGAAGATCGATGCGCATCAGGGCATCAACCGTCTTCGGCGTCGGGTCGAGGATGTCGATCAGGCGCTTGTGCGTGCGCATCTCGAAGTGCTCGCGAGAATCCTTGTCTTTGTGGGGAGAACGGATCACGGCAAACACGTTCTTCTCAGTGGGCAACGGCACCGGGCCAACGACGCGAGCACCCGTCCGGGTGACGGTCTCGACGATCTTGCGTGCCGACGCATCGATCGCCTCATGGTCATAGGCCTTGAGCCGAATGCGGATCTTTTGTCCCGCCACGCTTTTCCTCTTCCTCGCTCGTCCCACATTTCTCATGCTCAGCACGAGAAAGCGGTGGGAATTCGCTTGTTCTTTCCTCTATAACGTTGTCCGGGCCGGGGCCACGGGCGCAACGCCAGTTTTCTTGATTGTCTGGTGACCTGGCATGGCAAACATGCGAGCCAGGTGAGTCCCACAATCAATGTGGTAGAGCCCCTCCTGAAAAGAGTGGGTCTCAAGACCTACTGCCGCTGTTCATTTGCCATGCCCCTTCTCCGGTCCGCCCGGGAGCGGATCCTTCTCACGAAGGTGTCATGGTCGCCCCGCCATCTCGGTTCCGTGCGCATGGTCTCTGACCAGCACACTTCCCCGCCGTGTCGAGGCAACCCGCATAGTAAATCACGTTTGCCCAGATAATGCAAACGCTGGCCTGCGGGAACCTGCGGGCCGGCGCCGGGGTGTGGCGTCGGGAGCACGGTTAGGTCTCAGTTCCATAAAGATTCTTGAATTTATTGTGCTTCGTCTGCGCTGCTCCCTATGATCAAGGTGGTACATAGTCCGCACAACGCATAAAGGAGCGTTAACCATGGCTGAAGCTAAGCACGCCCCCGCTACCCAGGGCGCTTCCAAGGAAGAACTGAAGGAGCAGGACAACGTCCTCCGCACCGACCGCGGCTACACCGCGATCGACGACACCGTCGTTGCCAAGATCGCCGGCCTGGCTGCGCGCGAGGTCTCCGGTGTCCACGCTCTCGGCGGTGGCGCTTCCCGCTTCGTGGGCTCCATCCGTGAGTCCATCTCCGGCACCCAGAACATCCAGCAGGGTGTCGACGTCGAGGTTGGCCAGTCCCAGGCTGCCGTCGACGTTGCCATCGTCGCCGAGTACGGCGTGGCCATCCACGAGCTCGCCGAGGCGATCCGCAAGAACATCATCAACGCCATCGAGCGCATGACCGGCCTCGAGGTCACCGAGGTCAACGTCACCGTTCACGACGTCCACCTCGACCTGGACGACGACGAGGACGAGCAGCAGGCCATCGAGACCCCGCGGGTTCAGTAACTCATGACCGCGCACGATCAGCTCAGCGTCGACGAGGCCCAGAAGCTCTCCGAGCAGATCATCGCCCTCGATGGCGTTGCCGATCTGTCCGGGGGACGCTTCGGCGAAGTCGCGTTGTACTACCCGCGTGCGCGAGTCCGCGGTCTGCGCCAGACCTCGGGCGAGAACCCTCGCTTCGAGGTCCACGTTGTGGCCGACCTGTCTCGCAAGCCCAATCTCCATGATGTGGCCGAGAAGGTTCGCGCCGTCGCCGCAGCTGCCCAGCCGTTGCCCGTCGACGTCACCATCGCCGACGGGCAGGGCTAGGCCCACCCCGGGCTCGCGCCCACCTTCTACCCAGGGATAGAGAATTCCATGAAGCATTACCTCGTGATCGGCATTGCCCTCGGTCTCGCGCTGGCCTTCCTCAGCCTCGAGTTCGGTTTCTTCGGCTTTGTCGTTGGACTTATTTTTGGTGCCATCGGTGGCGTCATTGGCGCTCACTACGAGGGCAAGATTGATCTTCGGCATGTTGTCGACACAGTTAGGAAGCGTGACTGATGCACTCCCCGGATAATTCGGGAGGCATCACACGGATCTCAGAGCGGACTGTCTCCCGCATCGTTGAGGCAGCGTCGTTAACGGTGCCGGGCTGCGTGAAGGTCGACGGCGGCCTCGCCGGTCGGGACTACCCTCGCTTCGATGTGGAGGTCGACGACCAGAGCCGCACCGCCTCCGTCGAAGCGATCATCGCAGTGAGCTGGCCCTCCCCGGTCACCTCGGTGGCCGAGGCCGTGCGAGCAACCATCCAGGAGTGGCTCCGCGACTACTGCGGGTTGCGCCCGACGGCGGTCAACGTCATCACGGGCCCTGTGGTGGGAGAACGCCATCGCGTGACGCAGGCGGCCATCGATTCCGCTCCGCGCAACCCGGATCTCACGCCCGTGAAGACCAGGAATCGCGCGACGATCTCCTCCCCGACAGTCTCGGACTCCATCGAGCTGCGTGAGATCCACACCGCCCCCGAGCAACCCCTCGAGAAGATTCATGTTCGACGCCCGATGCCGGAGGTGCCCGTGACCGTGGCCAAGCAGCAGCCGCTGCGCCCGGTCCAGGCCCCGAAGAAGCCGGCCCCTCTCGCGCCGATCGACTACCCGCGCGACCACCCCACCCGCCCGGTGGTGGTGACCCCGCATAGCCTGCGTCGGAAAGGAGGCCGCCCATGAGTGAGCAGCCCGCTCAGCACGACACCACGGGCCTCGGCGCTGGTCTGGGCCAGGAGCCCCGGGCCAACCCGTTCGCTCGCTGGGTGACCATCCTCATCGGCCTGCTGTTCATTGCCCTGGCGGTCATCGCCGGGCGTGAGATCTGGGCGATCTCGGACAAGGGAGCCAACGCCCCCCAGTGGCTCAAGCCGGTCTTTGAGCTCTTCGGCGGCCCCGGCCTCCCGGGTTGGGCCCTGGCCGCGGGGATCATCGCGATCATCGTCGGCATCATCTTCATCATCGTGGCGCTCAAGCCGCGTCGCCGGACCCACCGGCGCGTCACCTCCGAGGTCTCCCTGTGGACCCGCCCCGTCGACGTCTCTCGCATGGCGTCCCAGGCGGCTCGCAAGGTTCCCGGCGTGAGCACCGCGCACTCCACGGTGAAGGGCTCGACGCTGGCCGTGTCCATCGCTGGCGACACGACGGATTCCTCCCTCGCCCAGCGCGTGGAGGAGACGCTCTCCCCGCTCGTTGCCAACCTGGAGAACCCCAAGCAGGTGAAGGTTCGGGTCCAGAAAGAGGAGGTCCAGAAATGAACCGTGGTCTCGCGGCCGCTGACCGCATCATCGTCTTCCTCGTCGGCCTGCTGATCCTGGCCGGTGGCGTCTGGGTCACCGCCCTGCGCTTCAACTGCCCGCCCGCCCAGGAACTGGGCAAGCGTGTGGACACGAAGCTCATCGCCGGCATCCCGGGTGAGTCCTGGTACCTGTACCTGCTCATCGGCATCCTCGTCGTGAGCATCATCATTGGTCTGTGGCTCATCATCGCCAACATCCGGCCTCACGGCTTCAACCGGGTGCGCTCCTCGGCGTCCGCCCCGGAGGGAACCATCGGCCTCACGATGGGCAAGATCGCCGACGCCGTCGGCGAGTCCATCGAGCGCCAGGTTCCCCGCGTCGAGTCCGTGAGCCAGAAGGTCTCGGTGGATCGCAACCGCCCCACCGTTCGCTGGACCATCACGGCGCACCCGGGCGTCCGCCTGGAGCAGCTGCGCTCTGTCCTTGAGCAGTCGGAGCGCGACTTCCGCGAAGCCATTCGCGACGTCGATGTGGACACCACGTATCGGCTGCACGTGCAGCCCGCGGACCGCTAAATCGGCCCGCACCCTGCGGCGATCACCCTCGGGTGGTCGCCGTTTTGTCATGCTCAGGGTCTGCGCAGGGGGCTCGCAATCCCACACGGTAGACCGCTTGGTCTACCCGCTACAGACTTTCTGGTATAGTTCCTCCCCGACCCTATCCCCTCCCGCCGTGTGCGGATCGGAGGCACCATGATTGTCACTGGCTTGTTCCTCGGCGCCCTCTTGGGCATCGCCTTTCAACGCGGACGCTTTTGCGTCACCGGCTTTCTCCGGGACATGTTCACCCTGCGCAGCAGCCGGGGCTTCGTGGCGCTCATGGTGGTCATCGCGGTCCACGCGCTGGGCTTCGCGGCACTGAGCAGCGCAGGAGTCATTGAGCCCACCCTCCCCGAGCTGGCCCCTGTCCCGGTGATCCTCGGCGGAATCCTCTTTGGGCTGGGCATCGTGCTTGCGGGCGGCTGCGCCTCGGGCACGTGGTATCGCTCGGGCGAGGGGCTCGTCGGCTCGTGGATTGCGCTCGTCATGTACGGCCTCTCCGCGGCGGCCGCCAAGAGCGGGATCCTCGCGCCGCTGAGCACCGAGCTGAAGTCCCACACCCTGCCGCTCACGAGCATCCCGGAGAGCCTGGGCGTCTCGCCGTGGCCTTTCGTCGTGGCCTTCGCGGCCGTTACGGCCTACCTCGTCACCCGGGAGCTCACCAAGGAGAATGCTCAGCCGGTTCAGCCCGGCTCCGCGGCTGCAGACAACGGGCAGCCCACCTCGACTCTGCGGCGCCTCGTGAGCCGCCCCTGGCACCTCTATGCGACGGCGCTCGTCGTAGGCGTCCTCGGCGTCGTGGCGTGGCCGCTCTCCGCTGCGACCGGCCGCAATGACAGCCTCGGCATCACCACCCCCTCGGCCAACCTCACGCGATTCCTCGTCACCGGGGACGCCTCGCGCCTCGACTGGGGTGTGCTCCTCGTGCTGGGGATCCTCCTGGGATCCTTCCTCTCTGCCCGAGCAAGCGGCGAGTTCCGCGTCCGCGTCCCCGACGCCACCCAGGCCGGGCGCTCGGTGATCGGCGGGGTATTCATGGGCGTCGGCGCCGCGTGGGCGGGTGGCTGCACCGTCGGCAATGGCATGGTACAGACGGCGCTGTGGACGTACCAGGGATGGCTCGCGCTCGCCGCCATCACGGTGGGGGTGTTCCTCGCGACCAAGCTCTGGCTGCGCCCCCGCTCCGCGCAGGCGCCCCGGGTCACCCGCACGCAGCCGGCCGCGCCGCGGGAGGTGCGCGTCGAGACCTCTGCCGCGGCCCCTTCCCCCAGCCTCGGATTCCAGGTGGCGCCGGTGGGGACACTGCTCGCCCCGCAGAAGGAGAAGGCCGGAGTGGAGGCCGTGGAGCCCGGAGTGCATGAGATCGACATGATGGGCGCCGTGTGCCCCTTCCCCCTCATCGAGGCGAAGGAGGCCATCACCCGCATCCCCGTGGGCGATGAGCTGCGCATTCGCTTCGATTGCACCCAGGGCACCGACTCCATCCCCCGCTGGGCGGTGGGAGCCGGGCACACGGTGACGCAGCTTGTCGCCACCGGGGAGGCCGCCTGGGTGATCGGGCTGCGCCGCAACCGCTAGGCGCTAGGGCCCCTAGTCCTCCGGGTTGAGCGGCATGCCCTGCTTCGCGTGGTAGAAGGGCAGCTCCTCCTGGGTGATGGGCGCCAGCGGCGTCTTCCCCGCGATGAGGTCGGCGGCCTTCTCGGCGATCATCATCGTCGGGGCGTAGATGTTCCCATTCGTGATGCGCGGCATGACGGAGGCGTCGACAACATAGAGGCCCTCGGTCCCGTGGACCCGCATGGAGGAGGGATCGACGACGGCCGCCTCGTCCTCCGCCGGCCCCATCGCGCACGTGCACGAGGGGTGCAGGGCGGTCTCGGCGTCGCGGCGCACCCACTCGAGGATCTCCTCTTCGCTCTGCACCTCCGCGCCCGGCGAGGTCTCGCGATCCCAGAACTCACGCATGGCCGGGGTGTCGAGCAGCCGCCGGGACACCCGGATGGCCTCCACCCACTCACGCCGATCCTGGTCCGTCGCGAGGTAGTTGAAGATGATCTCCGGCTTGGTGTGCGGGTCCGACGACGTGAGCCGCACATGGCCCTTCGTATCCGAATACATCGGTCCCACGTGGAACTGGAAGCCGTGATCGCCCTCCGGCTTCGTCCCGTCATAGCGCATGGCCAGCGGGAGGAAGTGGAACATGAGGTTCGGGTAGGCCTCGTCCTCGTTGGAGCGGGCGAAGCCGCCGGCCTCGAAGTGGGAGGTGGCCACCGGGCCCTTCTTGGTGAGCAGCCACTGCAGTCCGATGAAGGGCCAGCGCCACTTCTCCAGCCAGGGCTGGGAGCTCACCGGCTGGGTGCAGTTGTACTGCACATAGACCTCGAGGTGATCCTGGAGGTTCTCCCCCACGCCCGGCAGGTGGCGCACCACGTTGACGCCCGCCTTGTTGAGCACCTTCTCATCGCCCACGCCGGACAGCTGGAGCAGGTGCGGGCTGTTGAAGGCGCCGCCACAGAGGATGACCTTCTCCGCGCGGACCTGGCGCGTGCGGCCCTTCCACTCGTACTCCACGCCCACCGCGCGGGTGCCCTCGAAGAGCACCCGGGTGGTGAAGGCGCGGGTCCGCAGCTCGAGGTTCGGCCGGGAGAGCGCCGGGTGGAGGTAGGCGCGGGCCGCCGAGAGCCGCCGGCCGCCGTCGATGTTGGCGTCGAAGGGGCCGAAGCCCTCCTGGCGGTAGCCGTTGACGTCCGGGGTGTAGTGGTAGCCCGCCTGCTCGATGGAGCGGAAGAAGGCCTGGAAGAGCGGGGAGCTGGCCGGGCCGCGCTTCATGCGCAGGGGGCCGTCGTGGCCGCGGCGGGGATCATTCTCCGGGCCGCCGAGCGCATTCTCCATCCGCTTGAAGTAGGGCAGGCAGTGCTCCCAGCCCCAGTTCTCCAGGCCGGGGCGGGCACCCCAGCCCACGTAGTCCATCGGGTTTCCGCGCTGGTAGATCTGCCCATTGATGGAGGAGGATCCCCCCACCACCTTGCCGCGCGCGTGGTAGATGCGGCGGCCGTGCATCTCCGGCTCGGGCTCGGACTCGTAGGCCCAATCGTAGAAGCGGTTACCGATCGGGAAGGAGAAGGCCGAGGGCATGTGGATGTACAGGTCCCAGAGGCTGTCCATGCGGCCGGCTTCGAGGACCAGGACATCCGTCGTGAAATCGGCGGAGAGGCGGTTCGCGAGCACCGATCCCGCGGAGCCCGCGCCGACGATCACCACGTCACGGTGTTCCACCGGCCCCGAGGCGCGCTTCCGGACGAGTCTGGACAGGTTCGGCATGGACAATCGCGGCATGGCACCTCTGCTTTCTTCGTCTCTCTCACAACAAAAAGCGCCGCGGTGCCGGGCGAGCCCGCACCGCGTGCGACCCTTCCAGGGTGGCACATTTTGTGCGGAGGGCATAATAACCTCCGCATCTCTCAGACTTTTCTCAGAGGAAAAGGGCAGGTCAGCGCGGGAGTGTCGAACTGATCACCCCGAGGGCGCGCGGCGCGCGGTTCGCAAATGTGCTCCCTGCGCTCTACCGTTGAGTCGTTAGCCGACCCCAACCCAGGAAAGACGTTCCATGGCCAAAGCCGAGCATCCTGAGATCAACTGGCCTGTGTTCCTCATCTCCGGCGCAGGTGTCATCCTTATTGCCCTGTGGGCGATCCTCGCCCCCGAGTCCGCCGCCTCGACCCTCGACGCCGTCGTACGCGCGATCTCGGAGAACCTCGGGTGGTTCTACATCCTCACTGCCACGGTCGCCGTGGTCTTCATGGTGTGGATCGCCGCGGGGAGGACCGGCCACATCAAGCTCGGTCCCGATCACGCCAAGCCTCAGTTCCGGCTCTTTTCCTGGGCCTCCATGCTCTTCGCCGCGGGCATCGGGGTGGACCTCTTATTCTTCTCCGTCGCGGAACCCGTGACGCAGTTTTATAATCCACCCTCCGGGGACCCAGAAACTATTGAGGCCGCGCGCCGCGCCGTGGTCTTTACCCTCTTCCATTATGGGATTACCGGCTGGGCCCTCTATGCGCTCATGGGGATGGCCTTTGGCTATTTCGCCTATCGCTTCAATATGCCGCTGGCTATTCGCAGCGCCCTCTACCCCATCCTGGGCAAGAGGATCCACGGGCCGGCGGGCGACGCCGTGGACGTGGCGGCGATGCTCGGCACCGTGTTCGGCGTGGCAACCTCGCTGGGTATTGGCGTTGTTCAGCTCAACTATGGGCTCAAGGTTCTTTTCCACGTCGAGGAGGGCCTCACCGCCCAAATTGCCCTCGTGGTTCTGGCCGTGGCCGTGGCGACCATTTCCGCGGTGTCCGGCGTCGATAAGGGAATTAAGCGGCTCTCGGAGATCAATGTTCTTTTGGCTATCGGCCTCATGGTATACATCCTTATTACCGGACGCACGGCTTTTCTTTTCGATGCGCTCATGATGAATGTCGGGGAATATATCTCCTCCTTCCCCTCCATGACCATGGACACTTACGCCTTCAGCGACGTGCAAGAATGGCTGAACGCCTGGACGCTCTTCTTCTGGGCCTGGTGGATCGCGTGGGCGCCCTTCGTGGGCCTCTTCCTCGCGAGGATCTCCCGCGGGCGTTCGCTGCGGCAGTTCGTCATCGGGACGCTCACCATCCCGTTCATCTTCGTGCTCCTGTGGGTGTCCGTCTTCGGGAACTCCGCGCTGGACATCGTGCTCCACGGGGACTCGGACTTCGGCTCCACCGCCATGGAGAACCCCGAGCGCGCCTTCTACCTGCTCCTCGAGCAGTACCCCGCCGCCACCGTCGTCATGGCGATCGCCTCCCTCATCGGCCTGCTCCTCTACATCACGTCGGCGGACTCGGCGGCGCTGGTCATGTCCAACTTCACCTCCAAGGTGAAGGACACCCACTCCGATGGCAAGCCCTGGTCCCGCGTCTTCTGGGCCGTGGTGGTGGGCGTACTCACCGTGGCGATGCTCTTCGTCGGCGGCATCCCCACCCTTCAGTCCGCGACGATCGTCATGGGCCTACCCTTCGCCTTCGTCATCTACCTCATCATGTACAGCCTCTTCACCTCCACGCGCCTGGAGCTCCTCCACCACGACTCCCGCGCCCAGGCCATGCACGGCGCGATGTCCTCGCGCACCGCGGGCCCCCAGGCCGGCAACTGGCGCCGACGCCTCCAGCGCGCCATGTCCTTCCCCAGCCGCGAGCAGGTGGACACGTTTATTCACGACGTCGCCACCCCGGCGCTCACCGCCGTGGCGGAGGAGATTAAGAACCGCGGGGCCGAGGCAGTCCTGGAGAAGACCCCGGTGCGCGTCACGAACGGCACGGTGGACCAGCTGGATCTGCGCGTGGACTTTGGGGAGGACCGCAACTTCCGGTACCAGATCTATCCCACGGAGGAATGGCGCCCGAACTTCGCCTGCCGGGTGCAGCTCGACTCCGATGCCGATGAGCTCTACTACCGCCTGGAGGTGTTCTCCCTCACGGGCTCCCTGGGCTACGACGTCTACGGCTACACGGAAAGCCAGCTCATCGACGATGTCCTCGACATGTACGAACGCCACCTGGAGTTCCTCCACATGCAGCGCCATTTGCCGGGCGGCTCCGATATGTCCGATAATGCCGACCCGGTCAAGGATTGGGACTCCCTCCCCTCGGGGAAGGAGTAAGCCCCACGGAATCCCGGCCAAATCCCACAGACGTACGCGACGAAGAAGGAGAAGAAGGAGAAGACATGCCCCACACCTGCTACATCAATGGTGAATGGCGGCCGGCTCGATCTGGCCAGACCCGCACCATCATCTGCCCCGGCACGGGCCAGACCGTCGACACCGTCTCCGAGGCGGGCACCGAGGACACCCTCGATGCTATCGCCGCTGCCCGCGAGGCCTTCGACTCCCACTGCTGGGAGGGCTGGTCCGCCTGGGATCGCGGGGAGCTGCTCCGCCGCGTCGCGGACTCCATCGAGGAGCGGAAGGAGGACTTCGCCCTCGCCGAGTCCCTCGACACCGGCAAGCGCCTGCCGGAGTCCCGCATCGACATGGACGACATCATCGGCTGCTTCCGCTACTTCGGCACCCTCGCCGGCCACGATGCCGGCCGCGTCGTCGATGCCGGCGACCCCACCGTCGTCTCCCGCATCGTCCGCGAGCCCGTGGGCGTCTGCGGCATGATCACCCCGTGGAACTACCCGCTCCTCCAGGCGGCGTGGAAGGTCGCCCCCGCGATCGCCGCAGGCTGCACCTTCGTGCTCAAGCCCGCCGAGCTCACCCCACACACCGCCATCCTGCTCATGGAGGTTCTCGACGACCTCGCCGTGCCCCGCGGCGCCGCGAACCTCGTGACCGGGGCGGGTGCCGAGGCTGGCGCGCCCCTGGCCAGCGATCCTCGCGTGGACCTGGTGAGCTTCACCGGCGGCCTGGTGACCGGCCGCGGCATCGCCGCCGAGGCGGCCGCCACCGTGAAGAAGGTGGCGCTCGAGCTAGGCGGGAAGAACCCGAACATCATCTTCGCTGATGCTGACTATGAGGCCGCCCTGGATAACGCCCTCAACGCGGCCTTCCTCCACTCGGGCCAGGTGTGCTCGGCGGGGGCGCGGCTCATCATTGAGGAATCCCTGGCCGAGCGCTTCGTCGATGACCTCGTCACCCGTGCGGGCCACATCCGCCTGGGCGGCCCCCACGATGAGAAGGCGGAGACTGGGGCGCTCATCTCCAAGGCGCACCGCGAGAAGGTCCACGCCTATGTCGAGCGCGCGAAGGAGCAGGGGGCGCGCGTGCGCTGCGGCGGGCGTTTCGCCGAGGGCCGCTCCGCCGACGGCAGCCTCGACCTCTCCCAGGGTTACTACTACGAGCCGACGGTCATCGACCAGTGCACCCAGGACATGGACTGCGTCCACGACGAGGCCTTTGGGCCCACGGTGACCGTCGAGACCTTCCGCAGCGAGGAGGAGGCCATCCGTATCGGGAATGACACCGACTATGGCCTGGCCGGCGCGGTGTGGACCTCCGACGCGCGGCGCGCCGAGCGAGTCGCTGGGGCACTGCGCCACGGCACGGTGTGGATCAATGACTTTGGCCCCTACCTCCCGCAGGCCGAGTGGGGCGGCTATGGCCACTCAGGTGTTGGCCGGGAGCTGGGCGAGGCTGGGCTCGAGGAGTACACCGAGACCAAGCACATCTACCAGAACACCTCCCCCGCAGTCACAGGATGGTTTGAGGACCGCCGCTAGACTCCGCGGCTGATGGATGGGTTCCCCAGCTCTTGACCTTGACGTTACGGAAAGCCTGATACTGACACTGTGAGTGATTATTCCATTGGTGAAGCTGCTGAAGCCCTCAATATTTCAACGAGGACGCTTCGGTACTGGGACGAGATTCACGTGCTCTCGCCGCAATGGCGGACTGTGTCAGGCAACTACCGGGTCTACACAGATGATGATCTCGAAAGGGCCTCGCGCATCCTCATCTTCCGAGAGATCGGGATGCCGCTCAAGGAAATCAAGAGAGCGCTTGAGCAGCCCGAGCTCGTGAGATCACAGCTCGAAAAGCATCTCGTCCAGCTCCAAGAAGATATGTCTCACCTGCAGTGGAGAGTCCACGCAGTTCAACGGCTTCTTAAGGAGGAACCCGTGACCTACTTCAACAAGGCAGCAGAGTTGTTCGGTCCTGAGTGGGACGGCTGGCAGCAGGAAGCTCAGGAGCGCTGGGGAGACACACCGGAATGGGAGCAGTCTCAAACCGCAATGGAGAACGCGGACGAGGCCACGCTGAGAAAAGCACAGGCTGAGCAGGCAGAGTTCGTCGACGCTCTCGGCCTCGCACGCGAGAGGAAGGTTGCGCCGGGCTCAGAGGAGGCCGCCCAGCTGGTCGATTCCCACCGCGCGACCATCGAGCGGTGGTACACATGCACCTTGGAGAAGCAAGTTCTGCTCTCCTCTCTGTACCAGCAGGACCCACGTTTCCACTCCATGTATGGCAGCGAGGAGAATGCTCACTACCTCCGCGCGCTCATTCTTGGTGAGGCAGAGCGCCAGGGCATTGATCCCTCCTCTCTGACGTGGGGCTAAGAGCTCCTGTCCCCGACAAAGTAATCCGCCCCCGAGTCGATAACTCGGGGGCGGATTCATGCGCGCTCTCTGCGGCTCAGAGAACCGCAGGCAGCACTGAGATCATTACTTGATGATCTTGGTGACGCGGCCAGCGCCGACGGTGCGGGAGCCCTCGCGGATAGCGAAGCGCAGACCCTCGTCCATAGCGACCGGCTGGATCAGCTCGACGGACATCTCGACGTTGTCGCCGGGCATAACCATCTCGGTGCCCTCCGGAAGCTTGATGACGCCGGTGACGTCGGTGGTCCGGAAGTAGAACTGCGGACGGTAGTTGTCGAAGAACGGGGTGTGGCGGCCGCCCTCGTCCTTGGAGAGGACGTAGACGGAACCCTCGAACTGGGTGTGCGGGGTGTAGGCGCCGGGGGCGATGACCACCTGGCCACGCTCGACGTCCTCACGCTTGACACCACGGAGAAGGAGACCGCAGTTGTCGCCAGCCTCGGTGTAGTCGAGGAGCTTGCGGAACATCTCGATACCGGTGACGGTGGTCTTGGTGGCCTTCTCGCGGATACCGATGATCTCGACGTCCTCGTTGACGTTCAGGCGACCACGCTCGACACGGCCGGTGACGACGGTGCCGCGGCCGGTGATGGTGAAGATGTCCTCGATCGGCATGAGGAAGGGCTGGTCGGTGGCGCGCTCCGGGTCCGGGATGGACTCGTCGCAGGCGTCCATCAGCTCGAGGATGGACTTGGACCACTTCTCGTCGCCCTCGAGGGCCTTCAGAGCGGAGATGTGAACGATCGGGGCGTCCTCGTCGTAGTCCTGCTCGGCGAGGAGCTCGCGGATCTCCATCTCGACGAGCTCGATGAGGTCCTCGTCGTCAACCATGTCGCACTTGTTGAGGGCGACGAGGATGTAGGGGACGCCGACCTGACGGGCCAGAAGCACGTGCTCACGGGTCTGCGGCATCGGGCCGTCGGTGGCGGCGACCACGAGGATGGCGCCGTCCATCTGGGCAGCACCGGTGATCATGTTCTTGATGTAGTCGGCGTGACCCGGGGCGTCAACGTGAGCGTAGTGGCGCTTCTCGGTCTGGTACTCAACGTGGGAGATGTTGATGGTAATACCACGCTCCTTCTCCTCCGGCGCCTTGTCGATGGCGTCGAAAGCGAAGGACTCGTTGAGATCCGGGAACTTCTCGGCCAGCACCTTGGTGATGGCGGCGGTGGTGGTGGTCTTACCGTGGTCGACGTGACCGATGGTACCGATGTTGACGTGCGGCTTCGTACGCTCGAACTTCGCCTTTGCCACTGTGTGTCCTCCTGGACTTTATGGTGGCTACGACTCTCGCAGCCACGGGGTTTATAGTGCCTCATCCACCCACCCTAATTCGGGGCACGGTGGATGGAGCCTTACAAAAATGTGCCAGTTACCAGATCCTAGAATTATCCATCCTGATTTTCAAGCTGGCACTTTCCTGACCTGCCGGGGACCGGCCGACGTGAGACTCTGGACTCGCTGCCCAGCGTCTCAGTGGGCCGGACCCCGCCCGGTGGGCCGACGCGACGGGTGTCGCGCCAGGCCCTCCGTGTGGTCCTTACTTGCCGGTCCGCTCGGCGATGATCTCCTCGGAGACGCTCTGCGGGACCTCGGCGTAGGAGTCGAAGAACATGGAGTAGTTCGCACGACCCTGGGTCTTGGAGCGGAGGTCGCCCACGTAGCCGAACATGGAGCTCAGCGGGACCTTCGCCTTGACCAGCTTGGCGCCGGCGCGGTCCTCCATGGAGACGACCTGGCCACGGCGGGCGTTGACGTCGCCAATGACGTCGCCCATGTAGTCCTCCGGGGTGGTGATCTCGACGGACATCACCGGCTCGAGCAGAACCGGCTTCGCCTTCGCGACACCTTCCTTGAGGGCCTGGGCACCCGCGATCTTGAAGGCCATTTCCGAGGAGTCGACCTCGTGGTACTGGCCGTCGAGCAGGGTGGCCTTGATGTTGACCAGCGGGTAGCCGGCCAGGTAGCCGTACTGCATCGCGTCCTGGATACCAGCGTCGACGCTCGGGATGTACTCGCGCGGAACGCGGCCACCGGTGACGGCGTCCTCGAACTTGTAGATCGGGGACTCGCCCTCTTCGAGCTCCTCCGGGTCCGGAGCGTAGGGCTCGAGGGAGATGATGACCTTCGCGAACTGACCGGAACCACCCGTCTGCTTCTTGTGGGTGTACTCGATCTTCTCGACCGCCTTGCGGATGGTCTCGCGGTAGGCGACCTGCGGGTTACCGATGTTCGCCTCAACCTTGAACTCGCGCTTCATGCGGTCAACGAGGATGTCGAGGTGGAGCTCGCCCATACCGCCGATGACGGTCTGGCCGGACTCCTCGTCGAGCTTCACGGTGAAGGTCGGGTCCTCGTCGGCGAGCTTCTGGATAGCGGTGGCCAGCTTCTCCTGGTCAGCCTTGGACTTCGGCTCGATGGCCACCTGGATCACGGGATCCGGGAAGTCCATGGACTCGAGGATGATCGGGTTGTTCGCATCGCAGAGCGTGTCACCCGTCGTCGTGTCCTTCAGGCCGATGAACGCGTAGATGTTGCCGGCGACGGCCTCGTCAACCGGGTTCTCCTTGTTCGCGTGCATCTGGAAGAGCTTACCGATGCGCTCCTTCTTGTCCTTGACGGAGTTGAGGACCTGCTGGCCCGGCTCCACGCGCCCGGAGTAGACGCGGACGAAGGTGAGCTTACCGAAGAACGGGTGCGCAGCGATCTTGAAGGCCAGCGCGGAGAAGGGCTCCTCCTTGGAGGGCTTGCGGGTCATCTCGACGGACTCGTCGCCCATCTTGTGGCCGTGCACCTCGCCGATGTCCATCGGGTTCGGCAGGTAGTCCACCACCGCGTCGAGCAGCGGCTGGACGCCCTTGTTGCGGTAGGCGGTACCGCAGTAGACCGGGAAGATCTCGGAGTTAACGACCATCTTGCGGATGGCAGCCTTGATCTCATCCATGGTGAGCTCTTCGCCGGCGAAGTACTTCTCCATGAGCTCTTCATCGGACTCAGCGACGGTCTCGATGAGCTTCTCGCGGTACTCCTCGGCCTTCTCCTGCAGATCCTCCGGGATGTCGGTGATCTGCTGCTCGGCGCCCACCTCGACGCGACCCGGCCACACGTGGGCCTTCATCTCGAGGAGGTCGACGACGCCGTCGAAGTCATCCTCAGCGCCGATCGGCAGCTGCATGACGAGCGGCTTCGCGTTCAGACGGTCAATGATGGTCTGGACGGTGTAGTAGAAGTCCGCACCCATCTTGTCCATCTTGTTGACGAAGCAGATGCGCGGGACGTCGTACTTGGCGGCCTGGCGCCACACCTGCTCGGACTGCGGCTCCACGCCCTCCTTGCCGTCAAAGACGGCGACAGCGCCATCGAGCACACGGAGGGAACGCTCGACCTCAACGGTGAAGTCGACGTGCCCAGGGGTGTCGATGATGTTGATCTGGTTGCCGTTCCAGAAACAGGTGACGGCGGCGGAGGTAATGGTGATACCCCGCTCCTTCTCCTGCTCCATCCAGTCGGTCGTCGAGGCACCATCGTGGGTCTCACCGACCTTGCGGTTGATGCCGGTGTAGTAGAGGATGCGCTCGGTGGTCGTGGTCTTACCGGCATCGATGTGGGCCATGATGCCGATGTTGCGGACCTTGTGGAGGTCCTTAAGCACTTCTTGTGGTGCCACTGTTATTCCCCAAACTCATAGCTTGTCGTAACGTCCGAAGAGAGGCCTCAGACGGCCACCCTCATGATAGTTACGGCGGATAATGTCGCTTCACATTCTGCCACTCGCGTGGCGGAATGGCCTATCGGCGTTCTTACCAGCGGTAGTGAGCGAAGGCGCGGTTGGCCTCGGCCATCTTGTGGGTGTCCTCGCGACGCTTGACGGACGCGCCAAGACCGTTGGAGGCATCCAGGATCTCGTTCGCGAGGCGCTCCATCATGGTGTTCTCACGACGCTGCCGGGTGAAGGTCACCAGCCAGCGCAGGGCGAGGGTGTTGGCGCGGCCCGGGCGGACCTCCACCGGCACCTGGTAGGTGGCGCCACCCACGCGGCGGGAGCGAACCTCCAGGTCAGGGCGGATGTTGCCCAGAGCCTTCTCGAGGGTGCCCACCGGGTCGGTGCCGGTCTTCTCGCGGCACTTCTCGAGGGCGCCGTAGACGATGCGCTCAGCAGTGGACTTCTTGCCGTCCTTGAGGACCTTGTTCACCAGCTGGGTGACCAGCTCGGAGTTGTAGACCGGGTCCTTCACGACGGGACGCTTCGGAGCTGCAGACTTACGCATGTATTACTTCTCCTTCTTCGCGCCGTAACGGGAACGGGCCTGCTTACGATCCTTCACACCCTGGGTATCGAGGGTGCCGCGGATGATCTTGTACCGAACACCCGGAAGGTCCTTCACACGGCCACCGCGGACGAGCACCATGGAGTGCTCCTGCAGGTTGTGGCCCTCGCCCGGGATGTAGGCGGAGACCTCGATGCCGGTGGTCAGACGCACACGGGCGAGCTTGCGCAGAGCGGAGTTCGGCTTCTTCGGGGCGGTCGTGTACACACGGGTGCACACGCCACGGCGCTGGGGGGAGCCCTTCAGCGCCGCGGTGGAAACCTTCGCGGACTTGGAGTGGCGGCCCTTGCGGACCAGCTGCTGAATAGTTGGCATGAACCGTCCTTTAATGAGGAAGTTTCTTGAGTGGATCCGTCTTCGCGACAAAGCCCAAACACGACAAAAACGGGGCTCTTTTCCGGGGCCCTGCCGCATGTCCAGACTCTCGCTTTCCCCACCACCCGGGCTCTCACCCAGGCCGCGAGGACGCGGTGTCAGACTCCCACCGCATAAGACGGGGGAACTTCGTCGGAGTATACCGGGCTCTCCTCCCCCACGCAAGCTCAGCCCCGCGCCGCCTCGGTGCGTTCGGCCAAGCGCCGCAGCCCCTCAATGCTCAGCGAGGAGGGCGGGTCCACGAGCGGATACGGCAGGACCACCACCCTCCCCTCCCGGCTGACCCGCAGGGACTCGCTCCCGCGCAGCTGCTCGAAGGTGGAGCGGATCTCTTCTTCGGAGCCCGTGGTGTGGAGGAGGACGATGACGTCGGGGTCCTCGGCCAAAACATCCTCCATCCCGATCTGAAGCACCCGGCGGCCGTGGCTCCCGTAGACGTTCCGCGCGCCAAGCGCCTCCAGCTGCGGCTCCAGCATGCTCCCGGCCCCATAGGCCCACAGCGTGCCCGTATCGCCCGGTGTGAGGAAGAGCCCCATCACCCGGCGCCCGCGCCAGGCTCCCTCCCCCGCCCTGCCGCGGATCTCCTCCAGCTGTGCGCGCAAGGCATCGTTGAGCGCGCTCGCCTTCTCCTCTTCCCCGATGAGCGCCCCCACCGCGGTGTTCTCACGCCAGATGGCGTCGACATCCGCCGGCGCGCTGTCCTCTTTGGAGCAATAGGCCTGGGGCACGTAGAAGGCGATGCCGGCGGCCTCCGCCTTCTCGAGGTCCACGCCCTGCGGATAGCCGATGACGAGGTCCACGTCGTTGGCCAGGAGCGTCTCCGTCGAGACCATCGTGTGCCCGCTGCCCATGGGCGTGCCGGCGAGCCGCGGGATCGCCTCCACCGCCGCGCGCGTCTCCGCCGGGTAGACGGAGGTGTCCGCGTCGCCCACTCGCCCCACCACGCGGTCGAGTACCCCCAGGTCCGCGAGCTGCGGCAGGCCCACAGAGTTCTCGACGAGCACCCGCCGGGCCGGGGCCTTCAGCGTCACCGTCCGGCCACAGCTCTCGACGCTCACCTGCCCACCCCCGGCCTGACCCTCGGGGCTCTGCCGGGCACTGTCCGGGCTCGCGCAGCCGGGAAGCAGGAACCCGAGGGCGCCGAGCACGGCGCACAGGGCGCCAATGCTCCGCGCGCACCGGCGCGGGGAGAGGGAGGAGATCATCATGATGGGCCGTCCGTGGGTCGTGGGTGAGTCCGGCCGGGCCGGGTTGTCCCTCTTCATCTTAGGAATGCTCGGGCCCGGGCGCCGCCGCGGCCGGGTCCGCGGGATTCTCAAAGAGAAGATGGAGGCGCCCGCCGACGCGCAGCGCCTGCGCCCTCACCTGGTAAACCTCGGAGAGGAGGCCGGGCTCGAGGACCTCCGCGGGGCTACCCTTCGCTCGGATGCGCCCCTCGTGGAGTAGGAGGAGGCGGTCGCAGTAGCGGGCGGCGAGGTTGAGGTCATGAAGCACGATGACGCACGTCGCCCCCAGCCCGCGGACAAGGTCCATGACCTCGAATTGGTGGCGGATGTCCAGGTGATTCGTCGGCTCATCGAGGAGCACGTGGGTGGCCTGCTGGGCGATCGCCCGCGCGATGAGCACCCGCTGCACCTCCCCGCCTGAGAGCTCGGGCAGCAGCCTCTCGGCCTTGTCCGCCA
The DNA here is from genome assembly GCF_021568315.1 of Corynebacterium uropygiale. Taxonomy (GTDB): domain Bacteria; phylum Actinomycetota; class Actinomycetes; order Mycobacteriales; family Mycobacteriaceae; genus Corynebacterium; species Corynebacterium uropygiale. Next base: position 335,902 of record NZ_JAKGSI010000001.1, on the reverse strand, counting down.
GGCCGACGCGCGCAATCGCCTCGCGCACCACGCGGGCATCGGCGGCGTCCCCGAAGTGCCGGAGTCCGCGGCGGCTCAAGCGGCCGAGCGCCACGCTCTCGCGTACCGTGAGCGGAACCTGCGCCTCGCCGCGCTGCGGCACCACGGCCATCCGCTGCGCGATCTCCCGCCGTCGGCACGTGCGCAGGTCGCGGCCGTCGACGACGACCGTCCCCGTGCTCTGCTCGATCGCGCGGTAGAGAAGCCGCAGCAGCGTGGACTTGCCCGCGCCATTCGGGCCGATGATACCCAGCACGGCGCCGTCCTCGGCGGTGGTGCTCACCCCGTCGAGGAGGAGGTGGCCCGCGGCCTCGTAGGAGAGGTCATGGACGTCGATCACGGGCGATCGCCCCCGCGGCGGACTAGAACCAGGAGCAGCGGCGCCCCGAGCAAGGCCGTGAGCACCCCCACCGGGATCTCCCCCTGCGGGAGTACCGAACGCGCCGCCGTGTCCGCGAGGACGAGGAGCAGCGCGGAGGTCAGCGCGACCATCGGCACGAGGCCCCGGTGCGCACTCCCCACGAGCGGGCGCAGAAGGTGCGGCATGACGAGGCCAACGAAGCCGATCCCGCCCGTCAGCGAGACCGCGATGGCAACAGCCAGGGACACCGGGATGATCATCGCCACGCGCGTGCGCCCCGGGTCAAGGCCCACGGCCAGGCACGTGTCATCGCCGGAGGCGAGGGCATCGAGCCACGGGCCCACCCGCCAGAGGAAGAGCCCCAGCGCCACCGCCAGCACGCAGAGCAGCGCCGCCTGGCGCAGCGAGGGGCGGGTGAGCGAGCCGAGCGTCCAGAAGACGACGGCCTGCGCCGTCTCCGCGCTCGGCGCGAGGGAGAGGATGAGGTTGGTGAGCGCCGTGAAGAGGAAACCCATCGCGACACCCGCGAGGACCAGGCGCATTGAGCTTCCGCCGGCCGTCGAGCCCAACCACAGGACGCAGATCATGGAGAGCACCGCGCCCGCGCACGCCATGCCCCCGACGGCAAGCGCGGCGGAGGTGCCGATCAGGACGATCGCGGCGGCGGCGCCCGTCGAGGCCCCGGCGCTCATGCCGAGGACATAGGGCTCCGCGAGGGGGTTGCGGATGACGGCTTGCATGGCCACCCCGCCGAGGCCGAGGACGGCGCCCACCGCCATTGCGCTGAGGATCCGGGGGATGCGGTTTTCCCAGATGAGGCTGACGATGGTCGGGCGATAAGCGCTGAGGTCCCCCAGGCCCGTGAGCTTGATCCACACGATGTGGGCGCCCTCGTGGAGCGGCACAGCGCCGGAGCCGAAGCGCAGGCTGAGAAGGGGCACGAGGATGAGGAGCACGCTACAGACGCAGAGGAGAAGCCCCGGATGCGCGGGGCGTTTCTCACGGCCTACTGAGAGCTGTACCATAGGGCAGGCTTAGTAATTTCTAGGCTTCCATACGCCGCTGTGGCGTGTCGCTATTCTCTTCAGTCTCACGATCATCGAGGTAGACAGAATGCTTTCTCTCCTTCACCCGTCCTCGCGCGCGCGAGGTGCGCGGGCCGGCCGTGCCGCGCTCGCACTCAGTGTAGCGGGGCTCCTCGGGCTGAGCGCTTGCAGCTCCCCCGAGTCCTCCTCCCCCAGCGAGAGCTCGGCGGCCCCCTCGGGGGATGCCCTCACCATCACGGACGTGTTGGGCCGCGAGGTGAGCTTCGAGCACCAGCCGGAGCGCATCATCCTCGGCGAGAGCCGCTCCCTCTTCGCCACCTCGGCGCTCGATCGGGAGCACCCGCTGGACAAGGTGGTGGGCATGGGCACCGACCTACAGGACAACGTCCCGGACTACTACTCCAAGCTCGTCGAGGCCGTCCCCAGCGTGAAGGACATCCCGGAGATCGGCAGCTTCCAAAAGGGTGATGTCGCGCTCGAGAACCTCATCAACCTCGACGCCGACGTCCTCGTGCTCTCCCAGGACCAGTACGACGCCGCGAAGACCACCGGCACCACGGACAAGCTCGACAGCCTGGGGCTGCGCTACATCGTCACCGACTTCCGCGCCCACCCCCTCGAGAACACGACCCGCTCCATGGAGATCTTCGGGAAGCTCTTCGACAAGGAGGAGGCCGCCCAGGACTTCAACCAGGACTGGAGCCGCGTGGTGGACATGGTCCGCGAGCGCGGAGCCAAGGCCACGTCCAAGCCGCGCACCTTCGTCTGGCGCGCCGCCGGCCTCTCCGACTGCTGCGGCACCTGGAACAACTCCAACATCTCCGAGCTGGTCAACGTGGCCGGCGGGGAGAACGTGGGCGACTCGGTCCTCGACGGCGAGTCCGTCACCCTCACCCCGGAGAAGGTCATCGACCTCGACCCGGACGTCATCATCGCCACCGGCGGCGACTGGGCCACGAAGAAGGACAAGGACGGCAACCCGGCCACCTTCGCGTCGGCGGGATACGGCATCAGCATGGCGGATGCGGAGAAATCCCTCCAGCACCTGCCCTCCGTGCAGCCGGCCTTTGACCTGCTCCGGGCGCCCAAGGAAGGGAACCTCTACGCGATCTGGCACCAGTTCTACAACTCCCCCTTCAACTACCTGGCGCTCCTCCAGATTGCCCAGTGGCTGCACCCGGAGGACTACACGGATGTGGACGTCGCGAAGGAGTGGAAGGACGCCCACGAGAAGTACGCGCCCTTCAGCGGGGAGGGTGCCTTCTTTGTCAGCACTCCCCGCGGCGCTGAGAAATGAGTGAGGACAGAGCTGACTCCCTCCTGCGCGCGCACCGGCGCACCGTCATCCGGCGCTGGTGCATCATCGCGGCGCTGACGGTGGTGGCGCTCCTCGCCTTCGCGGAGAGCATCCTCGTGGGGGTCATGGACATCGGCTGGGGTGACGTGTTCTCCGCCCTCCAGGATCCATCCATGATGGATTCCCCCTCGTGGAAAGTGCTCATCCAGCTGCGCACCCCGATGGCCGTCATGGCCCTGCTGGTGGGGATGCTGCTTTCCCTCGCGGGCGCGCAGATGCAGACGATCCTCGGCAACCCGCTCGCGGAGCCCTTCACCCTCGGCGTGTCCGCGGCGGGAGCCTTCGGCGGGGCGCTGGCCATTGTGTTGCACTGGCAGATCATCGCGCAGCCGCAGCTCAATATCGCGCTCATGGCGTGGATCGCGGCGCTGCTCACCTCGCTGCTCATCGTGGGGGTCGCGATCCTGCGCGGCGCGAGCGCGGAGACGATGATCCTCCTCGGCATCGCGCTGACCTTCCTCTTCCAGGCGCTCCTCGCGCTCATCCAGTACATGTCCTCCGCGGAGAGTCTCCAGCAGGTGGTCTTCTGGCAGCTGGGCTCCATGACGCGCGCCTCCTGGGGCAGCAACCTCATCATGGCGGTGGTGCTGGTGGTCTCCATTCCGGTGTTCAGCGTGCTGGGCTGGCAGCTCACCGCGCTGCGCCTCGGCGACGCCCGCGCCGCCTCCATGGGCGTCAACGTCACCCGCCTGCGGATCGGGGTGCTTCTCCTCGTCTCCCTCATGGCCGCGACGACGGTCGCCTTCACCGGCATCATCGGATTCGTGGGGCTCATCGGCCCGCACGTGGCGCGGATGCTCGTGGGCGAGGACCAGCGCTTCTTCCTCCCCGCCTCCCTGGCCTCGGGCGCGCTCATGATGTCTTGCGCCCACGCGGTGAGCCAGCTGGTCCGCCCGGGGCAGGTGCTCCCCATCGCGGTGGTGACCGCCATCATCGGCGTGCCCTTTTTCCTTGCCATCACGCTCACCCGAAGGAGGTCGCTGTGGTAGCCCTCGAGATCGATCACCTCAGCGTCGGGTATGGCCGACGCCTCATCCTCCCCTCCCTCAGCCTGCCCACCCTCCACGGCGGGCGGCTGGTCGGGCTCCTCGGGCCGAACGCCTCCGGAAAATCCACCTTCCTCAAGGCGGTGGCCGGGGTGAAGAGGCCCCGCTCGGGGCGCATCTCGGTGCGCGAGGGGGAGCAGGAACTGAGCGGCACAGTGCTTCGCCGCGCCCTCGGCTATGTGCCCCAGGAGATCCCCGACGCCACCGCGCTCAGCGCCTTCGAGGCCACGCTCATGGCCGCCCGGCGCAGCAGCACGGAGGACCCTGAGGTCCGCACGGCTCAGATCCTCCACCAGGTGGGGCTGGCCGACGTCGCCGAGCGCCACCTCCACGAGATCTCCGGCGGCCAGCGGCAGATGGTCGCGGCCGCGCAGATGCTCGTCGGAACCCCGCGGCTCATGCTCCTCGATGAGCCGACGAGCGCCCTCGACCTCCACCGGCAGCTCTTCCTCCTCGATACGGTGCGGGAACGGGTGCGCGAGGAGGAGGCTCTGGCGATCGTCGCCCTCCACGACGTCAATCTGGCGACCCGCTACTGCGATGAGATCATCGTCTTTCGCCGGGGCGAGTGCGTGGCCTCCGGATCCCCGGCGTCCACCATCACCCCGGAGCTGCTCCGCGAGGTGTACCAGGTGGAGGCGGATGTGCTCCAGCATGAGGGGGCTCCCGTGGTTCTCCCCCGCCCCTCCGCCGGGCGCGCCCCGTCTGAATAAGAGCAACCCCCGCACGCGCGCCGTTGGGGCTGGTGCGGGGGCGGAGGCTAAGAGCCCGACGCGCGAGGCGTCGGGCTCTTTTTTCGTCTACTGGTCGTAGAAGTGTGCTTCTTCCAGCGGGACGGAGGGGCCGGTGTACTCGGCGAAGGAGTCATCCCCACCGTAGATGCTGTCACCGAAGGTGGGCACCGGGTAGCTGGCGCTCCGGGCACTCTCGGTGGGCTTCACGGTGATATTGCGGTAGCGGCTGATGCCGGTACCGGCCGGGATGAGCTTACCGATGATGACGTTCTCCTTGAGGCCGATGAGCTTATCGGAGCGCTTGTTGATCGCAGCGTCCGTGAGCACTCGGGTGGTCTCCTGGAAGGAGGCCGCGGAGAGCCAGGATTCGGTGGCCAGCGAGGCCTTGGTGATACCCATGATCTCGCTGCGCAGCTGGGCGGGGTCGCCGCCGGCGGCCACGGCCTCCTGGTTGGCGAGCTTCGCCTCGGTGAGGTCCACGAGGGTCCCGGGGAGGAACTCGGTGGAGCCGGACTCGATGACCGTGCCACGACGCAGCATCTGGCGGATGATGATCTCAATGTGCTTGTCGTGGATGGCCACACCCTGGGTCCGGTACACGGCCTGAACCTCGTCGATGAGGTGCTGCTCGACGCCGCGGCGGCCGAGGACCTCGAGGACGTCGTGCGGGTCGGCGGGGCCGCGGAGCAGCCGGTCGCCGATCTCCACGTGGTCGCCCTCGCGGAGGGTGCGCTCGATCATGGCGCTGGGGTTGGACTCCATCGGGCGTCGAACCATGGCGAGGCCCTGGCGCTTGGAGAGCTTCTCGTACACCACGTCGTCGGAACCGTCATCGGGGGTGATGCGGAGGGTGTAGAAGTTGCCCTCGTCCTCGAGGTGGACGGTACCGGCGGCAGAGGCGATCGGGGCGCGGTTCTTCGGAACGCGGGCCTCGAAAAGCTCCTGGACACGCGGCAGACCGCCGGTGATGTCGCCACCGACACCACCCTGGTGGAACGTACGCATGGTCAGCTGGGTACCGGGCTCACCGATGGACTGGGCGGCCACGATGCCGACGGCCTCGCCGATGTCGACGAGCTTGCCGGAGGCCATGGACTTGCCATAGCACTTGGCGCACACGCCGGTGGCGGTGGAGCAGGTGAGCACGGAGCGGACCTTCACCTTGGTCACGCCAGCGTCGACGAGAGCGTCGATCTCCTGCTCGTTGATCTCCGCACCGGCCTCGAGGACGACGGTGCCGTCCTCGGTAGTCGCGTCGGTCGCGAGGACGCGGCCAGCGACGGAGGTTTCGGTGAGCGGGTGCCGGGTGTAGCCGGTGACCTGACCGTCGGCGTCGTACACAGCCTCGGCGACGGGGACGCGGATGCCCTGGGTGGTGCCGCAGTCCTCTTCGCGGACGATGACGTCCTGGGCGACGTCGACGAGACGACGGGTGAGGTAACCGGAGTCCGCGGTACGCAGAGCGGTATCGGCCAGGCCCTTACGGGAACCGTGGGAGTTGTTGAAGTACTCGAGCACCGACAGGCCCTCGCGGAAGGAGGTCTTGATCGGGCGGGTGATGTAGTCACCCTTCGAGTTCACAACCATGCCCTTCATGCCGGCGAGCGTCCAGATCTGACGCATGTTACCGGCGGCACCGGACTTCACGATCATCGGAATCGGGTTGTCATCCGGGTAAAGGTTCTCGACGGCCTCACCGACGGTGTCGGTCGCGTCCTTCCAGAGCTCGACCAGGCGGTCGTAGCGCTCACGCTCGGTAAGCGCACCCTGGACCCAGTACTTCCGCTCGATCTCGCGGGCCTCGGCCTCGTAGCGGTCGAGGATCTCCTCCTTGTTCGGGAGGACGAGAACGTCGGACATGGAGATGGTGACGCCGGAGCGGGTGGCCCAGTAGAAGCCGGCGTCCTTCATCTTGTCCATGGTCTGCGCCACGGTGATCATCGGGTACTTGGCGGAGAGGTCGGTGATGACGTCGCCGAGCAGGATCTTGCCGGTGCCGCCGCCCTTACGGACCATGACGCCCTCAAGGTACGGGTAGTTCCACGGCAGGAGCTCGTTGAACATCACGCGGCCGAGCGTGGTGTGCGCGGTCCACTCCTGGCCCTGCTCCCAGCCGTCGGGGAAGAGCTCGGCCTCGATGTCGGCCGGCGGGCGGAGGTGGGAGATGCGCACGCGGATCGGGGCCTGCAGGCCAAGGACGCCGCGGTCGCGGGCCATGATGGCCTCCGCCACCGTGGAGTAGTCGCCCTCGGCGGGGTGATCCGTGGTGGCCGGGCGGTAGCGGCCCTCGCCGCCGATCTCATCCTCGCCCTTGTCCATGGTGAGGAAGTAGAGGCCGGTCACCATGTCCAGACGCGGCATGGCCAGCGGCTTACCGGAGGCCGGAGAAAGAATGTTGTTGGAGGCGAGCATGAGCACGCGGGCCTCCGCCTGAGCCTCCGCGGAGAGCGGCAGGTGGACAGCCATCTGGTCGCCGTCGAAGTCGGCGTTGAAGGCCTCACAGGCGAGCGGGTGCAGCTGGATGGCCTTGCCCTCGACGAGGACCGGCTCGAAGGCCTGGATGCCGAGGCGGTGCAGCGTCGGGGCGCGGTTGAGCATGACGGGGTGCTCGGCGATGGCCTCCTCGAGCACGTCCCACACCTCGGGGCGCTGGCGCTCCACCATGCGCTTCGCGGACTTGATGTTCTGCGCATAATCGTGCTCAACGAGGCGCTTCATAACGAAGGGCTTGAAGAGCTCGAGGGCCATGAGCTTCGGCAGACCACACTCGTGGAGGCGGAGCTGCGGGCCGACGATGATGACGGAACGGCCAGAGTAGTCGACGCGCTTACCCAGAAGGTTCTGGCGGAAGCGGCCCTGCTTGCCCTTGAGCAGGTCAGACAGGGACTTGAGCGGACGGTTGCCGGGGCCCGTGACCGGGCGGCCGCGGCGGCCGTTGTCGAAGAGCGCGTCCACGGACTCCTGGAGCATGCGCTTCTCGTTGTTGACGATGATCTCCGGCGCGCCGAGGTCGATCATCCGCTTGAGGCGGTTGTTGCGGTTGATGACGCGACGGTAGAGGTCGTTGAGGTCGGAGGTCGCGAAGCGGCCGCCGTCGAGCTGAACCATCGGGCGAAGCTCCGGCGGGATGACCGGGATGCAGTCGAGCACCATGCCGGCCGGGTCGTTGCCCGAGCGCTGGAAGGCGGCGACGACCTTGAGGCGCTTGAGGGCGCGGACCTTCTTCTGGCCCTTGCCTTCGTTGATGATGGTGCGCAGCTCCTCGGCCTCCTTGTCGAGGTCGAAGTTGCGGATGAGGGTCTGGATGGCCTCCGCGCCCATGCCGCCGGTGAAGTAATCCTCGTAGCGGTCGACGAGCTCCTCGTAGATGGACTCGTCAATGATCATCTGCTTCGGCGCGAGCTTGGTGAAGGTGTTCCAGATCTCGTCGAGGCGCTCAATCTCACGCTCCGCGCGCTCGCGGATGTGCTGCATTTCCTTGTCGGCAGCGTTCTGCACCTTGCGGCGGGCGTCGGCTTTGGCGCCGGCGGCCTCAAGCTCCGCGAGGTCTTCTTCGAGCTTCGCGGCGCGCTCGGCGATCTCGGATTCGGCGTCGGCCTCCACGTCCTTCTTCTCGAGGAGCATCTCTGCCTCGAGGGTCGTCAGGTCGTTGTGGCGAGCCTCCTCGTCGACGCTGGTGATGATGTTCGCCGCGAAGTAGATGATGCGCTCCAGGTCCTTGGGGGCAAGGTCGAGGAGGTAGCCGAGGCGGGAGGGCACGCCCTTGAAGTACCAGATGTGGGTGACGGGGGCGGCCAGCTCAATGTGGCCCATGCGCTCACGGCGCACCTTGGACTTGGTCACCTCGACGCCGCAGCGCTCACAGATGATGCCCTTGTAGCGGACGCGCTTGTACTTACCGCAGGCGCACTCCCAGTCCCGGGTGGGACCGAAAATACGCTCGCAGAACAGGCCGTCCTTTTCCGGCTTGAGGGTTCGGTAGTTGATGGTCTCCGGCTTCTTCACCTCGCCCTTGGACCAGCGACGGATGTCGTCGGCCGTGGCCAGACCGATGCGGAGTTCGTCGAAGAAGTTGACGTCGAGCACGTAACTCCCTTTCCTCCCGGCGTCCCGGGAGATTGTTGGCTGTCAGTGGTGGCGGTTGTTTCTCAGTGTCGCTTAGGCGGTTTCAACGTCCGAGCGCTCATCGCGGGAGAGGTTGATACCCAAGGAGGGACTCTGGTCCAGGTCGTCGTCGTCGGAGCCGGACAGTTCCATCGGGGTGCCGTCAGAGGAGAGAACCTCCACGTTGAGACACAGGGACTGGAGCTCCTTGAGGAGAACCTTGAAGGATTCGGGGATGCCCGGGTCCGGGATGTTCTCACCCTTGACGATGGCCTCGTACACCTTCACGCGGCCAACCACGTCATCGGACTTGATGGTGAGCAGCTCCTGGAGGGTGTAGGCGGCGCCGTAGGCCTGCATGGCCCACACCTCCATCTCACCGAAGCGCTGGCCACCGAACTGGGCCTTACCACCGAGCGGCTGCTGGGTGATCATGGAGTACGGACCCGTGGAGCGGGCGTGGATCTTCTCGTCCACCAGGTGGTGCAGCTTGAGCATGTACATGTAGCCCACGGACACCGGGTAGGGGAAGGGCTCGCCGCTCCGGCCGTCGAGGAGGACGGTCTTGCCGTTCTCATCGACGAGCACGTCACCATCGCGGTTCGGCCGGGAGTTGCGGAGCAGCCCGGCGAGCTCCTCGTTGGTGGCGCCGTCGAAGACCGGGGTCGCGGTGAGGGACTCCGGCGGGACGTCGTAGAGGTCCTCGGGGAGGGTCTTGATGAGTTCCGCGTTGGCGGGATCCTCGGGGTCGACCTTCCAGCCGGCGGAGGCCAGCCAGCCGAGGTGCGTCTCCAGCACCTGGCCGATGTTCATACGACGCGGCACACCGTGGGTGTTGAGGATGACGTCCACCGGGGTGCCGTCGGCCATGAAGGGCATGTCCTCCGGCGGGAGGATCTTGCCGACCACACCCTTATTGCCGTGGCGGCCGGCGAGCTTGTCGCCGTCCTGCACCTTGCGCTTCTGGGCAACGTAGACGCGGATCATCTCGTTGACGCCCGGGGAGAGGTCGTCGTCATCGTCGCGGGAGAAGCGACGGACGCCGATGACCTTGCCGGTCTCGCCGTGGGGCACGCGCATGGAGGTGTCGCGCACCTCGCGGGCCTTCTCGCCGAATATGGCGCGGAGCAGGCGCTCCTCCGGGGTGAGCTCGGTTTCACCCTTCGGGGTGACCTTACCGACGAGGATGTCGCCGTCGCGGACGTCGGCGCCGATGCGGACGATGCCGCGCTCGTCGAGGTCGCGGAGGACGTCCTCGGAGACGTTCGGGATCTCGCGGGTGATTTCCTCGGCGCCGAGCTTGGTGTCTCGGGCGTCGATCTCGTGCTCCTCAATGTGGATCGAGGTGAGGATGTCCTCCTCGACGATCCGCTGGTTGAGGATGATGGCGTCCTCGTAGTTGTGGCCTTCCCACGGCATGAACGCCACGAGGAGGTTGCGGCCGAGGGACATCTCACCATTGTGGGTGCCGGGACCGTCGGCGATGACCTGGCCGGCCTCCACGCGGTCCCCGATGTTGACGATCGGGACCTGGTTGTAGCAGGTGCCCTGGTTCGTCCGCTGGAACTTGCGGAGGAGGTAGGTATCGCGGATGCCCTCGTCGTCCATGATGGTGATGAAGTCGGCGGAGAGGTCCTCCACCACGCCGGCCTTCTTGGAGATCACGAGGTCGCCGGCGTCATAGGCGGCGCGCTGCTCCATGCCGGTGCCCACGTAGGGGGCCTCGCCGCGCACGAGCGGCACCGCCTGCTTCTGCATGTTCGCACCCATGAGGGCACGGTTGGCGTCGTCGTGCTCGAGGAACGGAATCATCGCCGTACCGACGGAGACCATCTGCCGCGGCGAGATATCCATGTAGTCAATCTCGTTGCCGGGGATGATCTGGATGTCACCGTTCTTCACGCGCACGGTGACGCGCTCCTCGGTGATGTAGCCGTTCTCGTCGTATTCCGTGTTCGCCTGGGCGACGGCGTAGCGATCCTCGACGTCCGCGGTGAGGTAGTCAATCTGGTCGGTGATCCGGCCGTCGATGACGCGGCGGTACGGGGTCTCGATGAACCCGAACGCGTTGACGCGGGCGTAGGAGGAGAGGGAACCGATCAGACCGATGTTCGGACCCTCAGGCGTCTCGATGGGGCACATGCGGCCGTAGTGAGACGGGTGGACGTCGCGCACCTCGATGCCGGCGCGGTCACGGGTCAGACCGCCGGGACCCAGGGCGGAAAGACGACGCTTGTGCGTCAGGCCAGACAGCGAGTTGTTCTGGTCCATGAACTGGGAGAGCTGGGACGTTCCGAAGAACTCACGGATCGCCGCGGAGACCGGACGCACGTTGATCAGTGAGGTCGGCGTAATGGACTCGGCATCCTGCGTCGTCATGCGCTCGCGCACGACGCGCTCCATGCGGGAGAGACCCACCCGCACCTGGTTCTGGATCAGCTCGCCGACGGTCCGCAGACGACGGTTACCAAAGTGGTCAATATCGTCCGTCTCCACCGGAATCGTCTCGCCATTGGGGGCGGTCATGCTCCGCTCCCCGGCGTGGAGGCGCACGAGGTACTCCAGGGTGGTGGCGATGTCTTCCTCGGTGAGGGTCATGAGACCGTCGTGGTCCCCACCCAGGCCGAGCTTCCGGTTGATCTTGTACCGGCCGACCTTGGCCAGGTCATAACGCTTCGGCTTGAAGAAGGAGTTGTCCAGCAGGGACTGGGCCAGGTCGCGCGTCGGCTGCTCGCCGGGGCGCTGGCGGCGGTACACCTCGAGGAGGGCTTCGTCGGTGGAGCCGACGCCGTCGTTCTCGAGGGTGGACATCATGATCTCAGAGAAGCCGAAGCGCTCCTGGATCTGCTCAGCCGTCCAGCCGAGGGCCTTGAGCAGCACCGTCACGGGCTGACGACGCTTGCGGTCGATGCGCACGCCGACGGTATCGCGCTTGTCGACGTCGAACTCCAGCCAGGCACCACGCGAGGGGATGACCTTGACGGAGTGGAGGGGGCGCTCGGTGGACTTATCGATCGTCTGATCAAAGTAGACGCCCGGGGAGCGCACCAGCTGGGACACGACGACGCGCTCCGTGCCGTTGACGATAAAGGTTCCCTTGTCCGTCATCATCGGGAAGTCACCGATGAACACGGTCTGGGACTTAATTTCCTGAGTTTCGTTATTGATGAACTCCGCGGTGACGTACAGCGGAGCGGAGTAATTGATGTCCTTTTCCTTGCACTCGTCGATCGAGTTCTTGACGTCCTCGAATCGCGGCTCGGAGAGGGAAAGGGACATGTTGCCGGAATAATCCTCGATCGGGGAAAGCTCTTCGAGAATTTCCTCCAAGCCGCTGAGAATGCGGGCCTCGGGGCCACGCTCCTCCTGTTGACGGGCACGCCATTCAGGGGTACCAATCAACCAAGCGAAGGATTCTAGCTGCAGGTCGAGGAGGCCCGGCACCTCAATGGGCTCGGTAATCTTCGCGAACGAGTATCGCTTCGGAGCCCCGGGGAATTCGGCCTCTGACTTGGTCTGGCGGGAGACTGCCAAGATGGGTCCTTCCAGCACCTCACGCGGAGCAGTGATCACCCGGACGTGGCCACTACCCCACTGGTATGTTGAGCATTCGGTCTGCTGTGGACTCTCTCCCCCAGATAGCACGAAATGACCTTGTCAAGTCAGCTTTTTCAGAAGCTGATCGAACAAGGCTTGCTGCGCACCGGCGGAGAAGTCCAGCGCATCGAACTACCCTATACCAGATTCTCCGCTTTGTAAAGGGCTTACGCGACGGGGGTGCCGTCGGCAGCCGCCGCGTGCCCGTCCTCCGAGCCGGCATCCTCCGCGCGCCGCCGGCGGCGAGGACCCCGACCGGGCCACAGTGCCCCCACCATACCCGCGAGAAGCAGGATAGCGCCGAGAATGACACAGACCAGAAGAATAATATCCGCCACACTTCGCCCGCCGAGGCGCGTGGCCTCATCCACCCGGGCCTGGATGTCCCCCTCGCTCATCTCACCCTGGAAGGTGAAGACGTCCTCAGCGCGGGAGCCATCGGCCCGGCCATAGTAGTCATCGATCCCCTCGGAGAGCCGGAGGAGCACGCCCGAGTCCTCATCCACCCACAGGTCCCGGCGCGCCGAGTGGTAGAGGTAGCCCTCGCTGCCGTCGGGCAGCCGCGTCGTGTTGAGAGGCCCCGCGTAGTGCCGGGCAACATTCTGGGGCTCAATGTGCTGGCGATAGTGCTTGACATCGCGCCCCTCCAGCGTGGTGTTCTCGACGAAGTCCGCCGGGTAGAAGCCCCGGAGGGTGTCGTCGAACAGGTCGTAGGTGCGCTCCTCGGGGTTCGGCGGGAAGGCGAACCACCAGCCCTCGCCGGGGATGGTCCGGGTGGGGCTGGCGATCTGCTCGATCACGCGCATGTCCCCCGCCACGCGGCCGTCCCTCCGATCAATTCCGAAGCTCCACACCTGCGCGGTGTGCAGCCCGCCGAGGTCCTGCGGATCCTCGGAGTGTTCCCCCTCGCGGGTCACCGACACGCCCACGCGCAGCTGGGCGCCGTCGGCATCGGAGGGCTCCTCCACGGTGGTGTGCAGCTGGCGCAGGACGCGGGTCTTGGTGGCCCCCTCCTCCGGGTGGGCGATGGATCGCAGCGTGGCGTGCGGATCGCGCAGGCTCAGCGTGGTCTCCTCGCCATCGACGGCCACCCGCCCGTCGGTGTGCATGAACAGCGGCGCAAGGGCGCTCGCAGCGATGAGTGCCGCCCCGAGCCCAATGAGCACAACGCTAATAATCCGAGACCGTGGAAGCATGCTGCCAGTCTATAGAACCGGCGGGGTGCGCTAGGCGGCAGGCTTCTCCGTGACGAGCACCTCATCCTCCGTGTGGTGCCGGCTTCCGAAGTAGCCACCCAGCACCGTGACCAGCGAAATCACCACGAGGATGAGGATCGCCGGCGTCGAGGACTGCTCCTCATAGAAGCTGTTGAGCCACGTCGCGATGAAAGGCAGCAGCCCGGAGATCGCCCCCGCGATGTTCACGCTGATCGCCATCCCCATGTAGCGCACCCGCGAGGGGAACATGTGCGTAATGAGGACGCCCACCACGGAATAGGAAATGGTCACGACGGCAAGCCCCAGCACGATCGCCACGGTGATGGCCACAATGTTGGCGGTGTCCATGAGGATCCACAGCGGCCAGGCGAGGATCGCGCTGGCCAGTCCCCCGCCGATCACGACGCGGTGCGCCCCGATCTTCTCCGCCAGCCGGCCGAAGCCGACGTTGATGAGGATCTGCCCCACCGCGGCGATGACCGTCGCGTTGACCATGGACTGGCGCTCGATCCCCAGGACCGAGGTCCCATAGCTCAGCGCGTAGGTGCTCATGACGAAGAACCCGCCGATCCCCACGAGGGAGGCGCACGAGGCCCACAGCACCTTCACCCCGTGGTGGCGGAAGAGATCCACGAAGGAGCCCCGGGCTGCCTCGCCCTCTCCCCCGCCCTCGGCTTCCCGCTCCGCCTGCTGGAAGACGGGGGACTCCTCCACCTGCAGCCGGATCCACAGCGCGATCCCCAGGAAGGGGAAGGCCGCGAGGAAGGGCAGGCGCCAGCCCCAGGAGTCAACACTCGCGTCGGGGAGGAGGAAGACGAGGGCGAAGGCCCCGCTAGAAAGGAGCGTGCCGGCCGGAGAGCCAATCTGCACCAGCGCGGCATAGCGCCCGCGCTTCTCCGGCGGCGCGTGCTCGAGGGCCAGGGTGGTGGCCCCGCCCCATTCGCCGCCGACGGCCACCCCTTGCAAGAGCCGCAGGCAGGTGAGGAGGATGGGGGCGGCGAGGCCGATACTCGCGCTGGTCGGCAGGCAGCCGACGAGCCCGGTAGCCAGGCCGATCGCGACGATCGACACGATGAGCGTGGGCTTCCTCCCCCATCGATCGCCCATGGCGCCGAAGAGCACCCCGCCCAGCGGCCGGGCGAGGAATCCCACCCCGAAGGTGGCGAAGGAGGCCATCGTCGCGACGATGGGGCTCGAGCCTGAGAAGTACACGTGCTGAAACACGAGCGCCGAGGCCGTGCCGAAGAGGAAGAAGTCATACCACTCGAGGGCCGTGCCGATGAAGGCCGAGAAGGCGATCCTCCGGACCTCCCTCGGGTCAACCTCGCGGGTGGGCGGTGCCGATTCCACCGGGTGAGTCATAGCAAAGCTCCTGGTTTTGGGGACGTGTCGCCATCCTAAACCACCCACCACGTGAAATGAAACACGCTATAGAAATTCGGGGGTAGCGCCCCTAGACCGCCTCAGACCGCATCCGGCGCGTTCTCCTCCTGCCCTTCCTTCTCCTGGGCTGCCATCTCCGCATAGCGGGGCATCCGCCGGAAGGACGTCGAGCCCACCATGAGGCACAGGCACACCGCAAAAATGATGGCGCAGATCCACAGCCCGGGCAGGGCGCCGAAGCGGTCAAGGAGGAGGCCGCTCGCGATGGATCCTAGCGGCATGAGCACCATCCCCAGGGCCCCGGTGGCGGCGGAGACGCGCCCCTCGTTCTCATCCGTGCAGGCAAAGGCCATGTACGCGCCGAAGCCCGAGTTGAAGAGCGGGAGGAAGAAGCACTCGACGACGAACACCAGGCACGTGAGCACCAGGGAGTGGAGCGTGCCCATGAAGAGGAGGGCACCAATGAGTTCCCCACCCAGCGCGAGTATGCCTGCGAGGAAGAAGGAGAAGCGGTCGGCGAACTTCCCGGCGAACCACGCCCCCGCAATCATGACCAGCCCCATCATCGCCGAGAGGATACCCAGCTTCCACGGGGCCTCGCCCGCGGCGGTGAAGTGCATGAGCAGGGTCAAGGGCAGGAGGGCCATCGCGAAGTTCGAGATCCCCGCGATGAGTGCCAAGGCGCGCAGGCCACTATCCCGGAAGACGAAGCGATAGCCCTCCTTGACATCCTCAACGAAGGAGGCGAAAGCACCGCCAGGGCTCTCCGAGGGCGACTCGGGCGGGGTGCGGCGGGTGGGCGTCGGGACGAGGAGCGCGGCGAGCGTGCTGAAGACGATCTGGATGATGAGCGGGAGGGTCGTCGTGATGGAGGAGAGGACGCCGGCGATGGGATCGCCGCTGGTGGTGGCGACAGATTCCCGCCCCTGGGCCACTGCCGAGGCCTTCTGGAAGTCCTCCTTGGGGACCAGCTGCCGGGTGAGCGCAAACTCCGCGGGGCCATCGAGCCCCGAGGCCGTGCCGCCGATGATGGCCCCCAGGATGATCATCCCCGTGCAGAAGGCTCGGTTCTCGTGCCCCAGGGCACCGATGAGCACCACACCCCAGCCGACGGCCTGCGTCGCGGCGGACCAGCGGAGGGCGCGGTCCGCCCGCACGCGGTCCACGATGGTCCCGGAGACCACCTGGCAGAGGATGAGACACGCCGTGTAGACGCCCAGGCACACGCCCGCGAGCGTCGCCTCCCCGGTCCACGCCACGAGGAGCACGGTGATGGAGAGGCCCATCATGGATTGGGAGAACTCGTTGGAGACCCGCGCGCCGACGAGGCGGCGGAAGTCGAGGGACTTTAGTGGGTCGGGGTGGCGTCGGTTCATAGCCGTCTCCTCAGCTCAATGCCGCAAGGGAATGTGATCTAGAGTACATCTCCGTCAGGGGGGGGGCAACGGGAACCGACGGCCAGCGCACGGATGACAGATAAAGAACACCCCCTGGCCCAGAACGGGACAGGGGGTGGAAAGCTCGCGGGGAGCGGCGGAGATTACTTGAGGGTAACCTTGGCGCCGGCGTCCTCCAGCTTGGCCTTGGCGGCATCGGCGTCTTCCTTGGAAGCGCCCTCGAGGATGGCCTTCGGAGCGGACTCAACGAGCTCCTTGGCTTCCTTCAGGCCCAGGCCGGAGACGATCTCGCGGACGGCCTTGATGACGCCGATCTTCTTGGCGCCAGCGTCCTCGAGGACGACGTCGAACTCGGTCTGCTCCTCAGCCGGGGCAGCCTCGGCGCCCGGGGCGGCGGCCACGGCGGCAACCGGGGCGGCGGCGGTGACGTCGAAGACCTCTTCGAATTCCTTGACGAACTCAGAGAGCTCGATGAGGGTCATTTCCTTGAAGGCCTCGATGAGCTCGTCCTTGCTGAGCTTAGCCATAATAGTGTCCTTTCTGTGTCGAGCCTGCTGCCTCAGCGACTAGGCCGCGATCTGCGGCGCGGAGCTGAAGTGGCAACTCGGGAAGTATGATGATGTGTCTGCGAAGACTGACGTCTTTAAGCGTCCTGCTTCTTCTCTTCGAGAGCCGCAGCAAGACGTGCGACCTGAGAAGCGGGAGCGTTGAACAGGCCTGCGGCCTTTGCCAGACTGCCCTTCATGGCACCAGCCAGCTTTGCCAGCGTGGTCTCGCGGTTATCGAGATCGGCGAGAGCCTTGACCTGGTCAGCGCTGAGAGCGCTGCCATCCATGTAGCCGCCCTTGACGATGAACGCCTGATTGTCATCAGCGAACTTCTTCATCGCCTTGGCAGCGTCCACCGCCTCGCCCTTGACGAAAGCGATAGCGGTCGGACCGGTCAAGAGGTCGTCGATGCCCTCAATGCCGGCGTCATGAGCCGCCAGCTTGATCAGGGTGTTCTTGGCGACGGAGTACTGGACATCAGCACCGAGAGCAGTACGCAGCTCATAGGTCTGACCCACGGTCAGCCCGCGGTACTCGGTCAGCAGGATGCTGTCCGCCTCAGCGAAACGGTTCTTCAGCTCGGCGAGAGCCGCTTCGTTCTTCGGGTTTGCCATTACTTCGCCTCCTTCCTCTTTCCATTGTGTTCTTGATCCGCCGGGACCCTTCCCCCAGCCGGCGGCAGAGGCTGCCGCGCCCAGAGAAAAAGCCCCGTGCAAGAGCACAGGGCGCATCACACTTCGGTGTGGTGGCTCTACAGTGTCTCCTGCGTGGGCCGAACTGCCTTCACAGTTCCTTCGAACCCCAGTGACGTGGGATTGACCGACGGTCTTCGGTGAAACTTGAGCTCGGCTCCGAGGAGCCGTTCAAACTTCGGATGACACTATAGCCGCAGCGGCGAGCCCGCGCAAGTTCAGGGCCGGCCGTTCCCGTCGTGGCCACGGAGGAGCTCACGGAAGTCGGTGATTCCGGCGTCGACGTCCGTCACGCGATTCGCCTTGCGCGGGGCCACGTCCTCCTCCTCGGGGACGAAGCCGGCCACCGCCTGCCGCACGTCCACGAGGTAGCCAGCGAGCTCCTGGGCGGCGCGGTGGACGCGGCGGCGGAGGTCCTCGCGGGCGCCGAAGTCCTCCGTCGCGGCAAACACCGCCGTGGGCATGACGATCGCCCGAAGGTAGCTGAGCAGCGGGCGCATCGCGTGCTCGAGGACCAGGGCGTGCCGCGGGGTGCCGGCCGTCGCCGCGATGACCACGGGCACCCGGGTGAGCCCGTCCTTGTCGAGGGCGTCGATAAACATCTTGAAGAGCCCGGAGTAGCTCGCGTTGAAGACGGGCGTGGCCAGGACGAGCGCATCGGCGCGGCAGACCTCGTCGATCGCGGCGCGCAGCGCCTCCCCGTAGACGCCCGTGGACATGAGGGTGGCCAGCTCGCGGCCAAGTTCCACGACGGCCACGCTGCCGATCTCCAGCCCCTCTCCCCTGTTGGTCACCTGGGCTTCCACGGCGTGCGCGATCTCCTCGGCGAGCATCCCCGTGCTCGACGGGCGAGACAGCCCCGCGTGGACAATGACGAGTTTCTTCACGGCATCCTCCTTATCCCTCGGCCGGCTGGGCGCGGCCGGCAGGTTCGACGAGCAGATGCGGGGAGTCCGCCCCCTCCGCCAGCAGTGCGGTGTGCGTCGGCGGATCGGAGGGGACGCCGGCGGGGCGTCGTCGCTCATACTCCTCGCGCAGGACGGGGACCACCTCCCGGCCGAGGATCTCCACCTGCTCCAGGGCCATGTCAAGCGGCAGGCCGGCGTGATCGACGAGGAAGAGCTGCCGCTGATAATCGCCCACCCGCTCCGCGTAGCCGAGGTAGCGCTCGATGACCTGCTCCGTCGTCCCCACGGTGAGCGGGGTCATGCGGCTGAACTCCTCGAGCGAGGGCCCGTGCCCATAGACCGGGGCCTCGTCGAAGTAGGGGCGGAAGGCGGCCTTGGCCTTGGCCTCCGTCTCCGCGATGAAGACCTGCCCGCCGAGGCCCACGATGGCCTCCTCCGCCGCGCCGTGCCCATAGTGCTCGAAGCGCTGGCGGTAGAGGCGGACCATCTTCTCCGTGTGCTCGATTGACCAGAAGATGTGGTTGTGGAAGAAGCCGTCGCCATAATAGGCGGCCTGCTCGGCGATCTCCGGGGAGCGGATCGAGCCATGCCACACGAAGGGCGGGACCCCGTCGAGCGGGCGGGGCGTGGCGGTGAAGCTGCGCAGCCCCGAGCGGAACTCCCCCACCCACGTGAGATTCTCCTCGCGCCACAGGCGGCGCAGGAGGTGGTAGTTCTCGACGGCCAGCGGAATGCCCTTGCGAATGTCCTTCCCAAACCACGGGTAGACAGGCCCCGTGTTGCCGCGCCCGAGCATGAGGTCCACGCGCCCGCCGGCGAGGTGCTGGAGATAGGCATAGTCCTCGGCGAGGCGGACGGGGTCGTTGGTCGTGATGAGGGTGGTGGAGGTGGAGAGAAGAATTCTCGACGTCTGCGCCGCGAGGTAGGCCAACAGCACGGGCGGATTCCCCGGCGCGGCGAAGGGCGGGTTGTGGTGTTCGCCGGTGGCGAAGACGTCGAGCCCCACCTCCTCCGCCTTCCGCGCGAGGGCCACGGTGGCCGCGATCCGCTCGGCCTCTGTGGGGGTGCGGCCGGTGAGGGGATCCCGGGTGACATCCCCCACCGTGAAGATTCCGAATTGCATACGCCTATCCTAACCCCCGTATTGTTGACATGTCCTCTACATTGCGGGCGGAGGCCCCTCGCATGGGTGGTTACTGTAGATCATGACCACCAGCACACGTGAAAAGGAGCAGTCATGAGCACCCCACGTCCGGTGCACACCCCCATCGCGGGGGACATCATCCCCCTCTCCGAGGTGCCCGACCCGGTCTTTTCCGCGGGCACCATGGGCCAAGGATTCGGTATTGAGAACCCGCCGGGAGGGGAGATCTTGGCCCCGGTGTCCGGGAAGGTGGCCATGGTCGCGAAGACCGGGCACGCCGTGGGCATCGTGACGGAGGATCACCTCCAATTCATCGTTCACCTCGGGATTGACACCGTCGAGCTGGGCGGCGAGCCCTTCGAGCTTGAGGTCGCGAAGGGGGACGCCGTGGAGGCGGGCCAGCGGCTCGGCACCATGACGACGGGGCCCATCCTCGACGCCGGGAAGTCCACCACCTCCGTCGTGGTCATCGCGAACTCGAAGAAGAAGGTGGAGCGGGTCGAGATCACGGAGGGCCCCGCGAAAGCCGGCGCGGAGGTCGCGCAGGTGTTCCCGACGGCGCCGAAGGAGGCGAAAGCCGCGCAGGCTCCGGCGCAGACCCCAGCGCAGCCCCCGGCCGGCCTCAGCGGCTACGACGCCGTGGCCTGGGACATCATCGAGGGGGTCGGCGGGGCGGAGAACATCCGCAGCGTCACCCACTGCATCACCCGGGTGCGCTTCTACCTCAAGGACGAGGCCCGCGCCGACGACGCCCGCGTCCGAGCAAATAGCAAGGTCATTGAGGTGGTCAAGGCGGGCGGCCAGTACCAGGTGGTCATCGGCCCGGAGGTGGAGGATGTCCACGATGCGGTCGTCGCTCGCCTCGGCGGGGCCGGGGACGCCACCGAGGCCCCGGCGGAGGAGGTCGAGCGCCCCTCGACGGCGCTCGGCTGGGTGAAGTACGGATTCAGCTCGCTCATCGGGGTCATCACCGGCTCGATGATCCCGGTCATCGGGCTCCTCGCGGCCTCCGGCATCATCAAGGGCGTCCTGGCACTGCTGGTGAACTTCGGGATTACCAGCAGCGAGACCCCCACCTACACCCTCATCAACGCCATCAGCGACGCGGTCTTCTTCTTCCTGCCGATCTTCGTCGGCTTTACGGCGGCGCGGAGGCTCGGGGCGGATCCGATCGTCGTCGCCATCGTGGGCGGGGTGCTCTGTTACCCGGACCTCGTGTCCCTCTCCGAGGGGGAGGAGGAGCACGCGCTGCTCGGCATGTCTCTCAACGCCGACTTCTTCGGCCTGCCCTATCACATGGCGGGATACACCTACTCGATCTTCCCGATCATCGTGGGGGCGTGGCTGGCCTCGGTGATTGAGCCGTGGCTGAAGAAGGTCATCCCGGCGACGCTGCGGATGATCCTGCTGCCGCTCATCGAGGTGGTGGTGGTCTCGCTGGCGGTCATCCTCGTTTTGGGGCCGATCGTCATGTTCGTGTCCACCGGGATCGCCTCGCTCATCCAGGGGCTCTATGACCTCTCCCCGACCATCTCCGGGCTCATCATCGGCGGCTTCTACCAGGCGCTCGTCATCTTCGGCCTCCACTGGGCCGTCATCCCGCTGGTGGCGCAGGACATCGCGCAGCAGGGCCACTCCTATCTCAACGCCATCATCTCCGCGACGATGGTCGCCCAGGGCGGCGCCGTCCTCGCCGTCTTCGTGAAATCCAAGGTGCAGCGAATCAAGACTCTGGCCGGCCCCGCCGCGATCTCCGCCTTCTGCGGCGTCACCGAGCCCGCCATGTACGGAATCAACCTGAAGTTCGGCCGCATCTTCGTCATGGGTTCGGTGGGCGGTGCCGTCGGCGGCCTCCTCACCGGACTCTTCGACGTCAACATGTGGGGCTTCACCGGCTCGATCATCGGCTTCACCTCCTTCGTCAACCCCGAGGGCATCGACTCGAGCTTCTGGGGATACTGGGTGGCCTCCCTCGCCGCGCTCATCGTGGCCTTCGCGCTCACCTGGTTCTTCGGCTTCACCGACCAGGACTTCGACGCCGGCCGCGAAGTGAAAAAGGTCCGTTTGGGACGACGCGACGCCGTCCAGAAATAGCCCCCACCTGCACTAACCCCCGCCCCGCACCGGCGGGGGTTCACTATTGTGGGGCTATGGATTCTTCTGTGATCACCACCGACGTCATCGTCCTCGGCCTCGGAGCGATGGGCTCCGCCACCCTCGACGCCCTCTCCCGCCGCGGCGCCCGCGTGCTCGGGATCGAACAATTCGGCATCGCCCACGATCGCGGCTCCAGCCACGGCGGCTCGCGGATCGTGCGCCAGTCCTATTTTGAGCACCCCGATTATGTGCCCTGGCTGCGAGACGCCTATGCGCTCTGGAGGGACCTCGACTCCTGGTGGTCCGAGCCCATCCTCCACCTCTGCGGCGGGCTCTACATGGGGCCCAGCGCCTCCCGGACCTTCAGCGGATCCCTGCTCGCCGCGCGCCAGCACCGCCTCCCCCACGAGGTGCTCAGCCCCACCGCGATGCGCCAGCGCCACCCCCACATCACCCTCGCCGAGGAGGAGCACGCCTTCTTCGAGGACCTCGCCGGCTGGGTGGTCCCCGAGGAGACCATCCGCGCCCAGGCCGCCCGCGCCCGCGAGCACGGAGCCACCATCTGGGAGCACACCGCCGTGACACACGTCGACGCCCACCCGGAGCACGTCATCGTGACGTGTGCCGACGGCCGCCGTGCCCGAGCCGGGACCCTCGTCCTCACCCCCGGGGCCTGGGCTCCGCGGCTCCTTGGCGACCTCGGGCTCCCGCTCAGCGTGGAGCGGCAGGTGATGTACTGGTTCGAGCCGGCGCAGGACGCGGAGGCCTACGCCCGAAGCCCCATCTACGTGCACGAGACCGAGGCCGGGGAGCTCATCTACGGATTCCCCGCCACCGAAGCCGGCGCCAAGGTGGCCTTCTTCCGCAAGCCCACGCCTACGGACCCCGATCACCTCAACCGCACCATTTCCAAGGAGGAGGTCGCCGTGATGCGCCGACGCCTCCGCGGAACCCTGCCCGCCCTCGCGGAGGGCAGGCTCCTCGACGCGAAGGCCTGCATGTACACCTCCACCCCCGATGAGCACTTCGTCATCGGCCGCCACCCCCACCACCAGCGCGTGCTCCTGGCCTGCGGATTCTCCGGGCACGGATTCAAGTTCACGCCCAAGGTGGGAGAGGTCCTCGCCGCGATGGCCGAGAGCGGGGCCGAGACCTGCGGCGTGGAGCTCTTCGACCCGCGGCGCTTCAGCGAGGCTCGCCCCGCGCGGGGCGAGCGAGAGGGCTAGCGGAAGTCGAAGTAGAACTCGCTCCGCTTGGCCAGCGCCCCGTCCACCTCTTTGAGGCCGTGCTCCTCGATGAGCGTCTTCTTGTCCGAGAAGAGGTTGGTGCCCAACCCGGCGCGCTCATCTTTCATCGTCGCGCCGATGGCGGCAAGGGTCGTCGGGAAGAGGTCGAAGGGGGCGTAATCGCGGTTGTACATGCGCTCCCGCGGCGGCTCCGCGATGGCGGGGTTGAGGATCATGTTCACGATGGTGCGCTCATAGTCCCGGTCCCAGCCCTCGAAGAAGGTCTTATCCATGGAGCGGTGGTCGCCGACGATGACGATCGTCGTGTCCTTGCCCCAGGGCTGCTCCTGGACCCACTTGACGAACTTCGTGACCTCCCGCTGGGAGTAGAAGATGACGTTGCCGTACTGGGTGTCGAAGGGCTCCTCCTTCATGTTCTTCGACTTGTAGCCGTCGGGGAAGTGGGTGTCCGCGTTCTCGAGGATGAAGTAGAAGGGGTCCTCCTGCGCGGCCAGGCGGGTGAGCTCCTTCTTGGCGAACTCGTAGATCTTGTCATCCTCGTAGCCCCACCACTCCTTGTAGCCGGGCTCCAGGTAGCCGTGCTCGATGGCATAGGGGTGGTCGAAGACGAGGAAATCGCCGTGCTCACGGTAGTAGTCGCCGAGGCCGCCCCAGGAGGAGTCCGCCCCCATCATGAGCTCGGTCTGGTAGCCCTGCTCGTGGAGCATCTCGCCGAGCGTCGGGAACTTCGGGTAGTACATGGCCTCCGCGGTCCCGCCCGTGACGGAGGTCTTCATGGGGACGCCGGCCTCCATGTTGATCATCGCGGCGACGGAGTGCACGGCGCCGAAAGTCTGGTGCGGGCCACCCATGGTGTCCGTGTTGGAGAAGTGCACCGCCTTCTCGTTGAGGGCGAGCAGGTCAGGCATGTAGTTGCGCTCGTCGTAGCCGCCGTGCGCCGCGTCATAGTAGGAGTTCTCCACGGACTCCAGGTAGATGTGCAGGAGGTTGCGCTTCTTCTCTGGGAAGCTCACCGAGTCCCGCGGGTTGATGTAATTCTCCGCGAGGAACTCCGAGGAGCTGTTCATCGTGGAGAGATCCGTGAGCGGCAGCACCGCGAAGGCGTAGCACGTCGAGCCGACGGTGAGCAGCGCCGAGACGAGCACCGCCGCAACCCTCTTCCACCGCCTCACGAACCACACGGGCAGCTGGAGCCCCACGAGGACCACCGCCACGACGGGCAGAATCATCGCGTTGCGCACGCTCGCGTCGGTTTCCGCCGTCGATTCCCCATTGCCGCTGGTGAGCAGGAAGATGAGCTGATCGGCGGACAGATCGCCGAAGAAGCTGTGGAACCAGTGCGGCACGAAGAAGAGCACGCCGGCAAGACCCAGCAGAATCGCCCCGAGGAGCGACCACGCCACCGCGGCCACCACGCTGAGCCCCCGGCGGCGGGAGGCGGCGGGGTGTGCCGACGACGACGTCTCCTCCCCCTTTCGCCGTCGCAGGAGCGCGAGCAGGCCCCGGAGGAGGGCCGTCGCCACAATGGCCACCCCGAAGAAGAGAAGATAAAAACCGATGTCCTGGGGCAGCCCATAGGGAAGCCGTTTCCACCCAAACACCATGACGAGGAACGCCACGATCGCGACATCCAAGCCCAGGCAGATCGCCCGCGGCCACGTGGTCTTCCGCGAGAAGACCGCACTTGCCCCCGCCCACTGCACGAGCTGAGCAACAAGAACACCCATGTGATGACTTTCTGTCCAAGAATCTATGGCTCGCGACGGGGTTGTCCGAGCCCCTCATATATGTACACCACCGCGGCGCGAATGTGAGCTTTGACATCGCGCCGCGGTGGCTAGGACAGATTTCACAGCACGGGCGGCGGGCGGGGGCCCGGGCCTTCCTGCTGCTTGGCGCCCCCTAGGACGCCGTGTACACGCTGATGCGCTGGATGGGGTGGGCGTGGGATTCGAGCTCGTCGAGGAGGGCGCTCGCATAATCCGCGTAGCTGATGAAGGACTCGCCCTTCTCGTTGGTCGTGAACTCCTCCCCCGCGACGACGTAGCGCCCGGTGGCGGGGGAATCCGGCTGGAAGTCGGCGGCCGGGCTGATGTACGTCCAGTCCAGGTCCTTCGCCTCGCGGATGAGGACGAGCCCGCGGCGCTTCAGCGGGCTCAAATCCTCCATCGGGAGCATCAGCGCGAAGGTCCTCACGTCGAACCTTCGCAGCATGGAGGAGGACGGCCTCCTCACCCGGCACTACTACCCCGAGGTGCCCCCGCGCGTGGAATATGAGCTCACGGAGCTGGGGCAGAGCCTGCGCCCCATCATCGATCAGATGGCCCGGTGGGGGCGCTCCAATCAGGAGCTGGGCAGCACACAGCCCCCGAGGCGAGAGGACTCGCAGCTCGGGGGCTGAAGTAGAACCGTCCGGGCGGGTGGCCCGGGCCGGAGGCCTTCGACGCGGGGTCTTAGGCCTCAGCGGCGAAGTTCTTCACCACGGAGGGGTCAACCGGGATGCCCGGGCCCGTCGTGGAGGCGACCGTGATCTTCTTCAGGTAGATGCCCTTGGACGAGGTCGGCTTGAGGCGGAGGAGCTCCTCGATGAGGGCGCCGTAGTTCTCCGCGAGGGCCTTCGGCTCGAAGGAGGCCTTGCCGATGCCGGCGTGGAGGTTGGCAGCGCGGTCAACGCGGAAGGAGATCTTGCCGCCCTTGACTTCCTTGATCGCCTTGGCGACGTCGGTGGTCACGGTGCCGGTCTTCGGGTTCGGCATGAGGCCACGGGGGCCGAGGACGCGGGCCACGCGGCCGACCTTGGCCATCTGGTCCGGGGTGGCGATGGCGACGTCGAAGTCGAGGGTGCCGGCGGTGATCTGCTCGATCAGCTCCTCGGTGCCGACGATGTCAGCGCCCGCCTCTTCCGCCTCGGTGGCCTTCTCGCCAGCGGCGAACACGGCGACGCGGACTTCCTTACCCGTGCCGTTCGGCAGGGAGACGGTGCCGCGGACCAGCTGGTCAGCCTTCCGCGGATCCACACCCAGGCGGATGGCGACGTCGATGGTGGCGTCGTAGTTCTTGGACGAGGTCTCGGAGGCCAGCTTGACGGCCTCGAGGGGGCTGTAGAGACGGCCGGCATCGATGCGCTCGGCGGCGGCGCGGTAGGCCTTAGATTTCTTGCTCATGAAAGAAGAGTCCTCACTCTCGAAGGGTGGTGAAAAGGATTCTTGTGTGGTCCGGGCCGAAGCTGGCCCTCCCACGAGGGGCAACGCCCCGATTACTCCTGGACGGTGATGCCCATGGAGCGGGCGGTACCCGCGATGATCTTGCAGGCGGCGTCGATGTCACGGGCGTTGAGGTCCGGCATCTTGGTGTTGGCGATCTCCTTGACCTGATCCATGGTGACGGAGCCGACCTTCTGGGTGTGCGGAACGCCGGAGCCCTTCTGCAGGCCAGCGGCCTTGAGCAGCAGCTTGGCGGCGGGCGGCGTCTTCAGCACGAAGGAGAAGCTACGGTCTTCGTAGACGGTGATCTCGACCGGCACGACGTTGCCGCGCTGGGACTCCGTCGCAGCGTTGTACTGCTTACAGAAGTCCATGATGTTCACGCCGTGGGCACCGAGAGCCGGGCCGACGGGCGGAGCCGGGTTGGCAGCGCCAGCCTCGATCTGCAGCTTGATGAAGCCGGTAACCTTCTTCTTCTTGGGGGCCATCGAATTACCTCATTTCCCTTGATACCGGGCGCAGCCACGATGCTTGCCACGCCCGTCCGGATGCCGGAGCTACCCCGGCCACCGGGGAGACGTTCAGTGTCTGGTGTCCTCTTCCGGCCGCAACCGGGTCAGACACACGAAAAAACACAGTACCACACGGTACTGTGTTTCTCCCAAGCTGCCCGAGGGGCCCTAGGTGATCTTCTCCACCTGGTCCGCGGTGAGCTCGACGGGGGTCTCGCGGCCGAAGATGCTCACGAGCGCCTGGATCTTGCCGGTCTCCGGGTCGATCTCGGAAATCGTCGCGGAGACGGAGGCCAGCGCGCCGGTGAGGATGGTGACGGCCTCGCCCACCTCGAAGTCGATCTGCTGCTTCGGCTGGGCCTTCTCCTCCGGCATGGCCACAACCTGCTCGCCTTCCTCATTGACGACGGGCTGCTCGGACTCGTCCGTCTGGGAGGGCATGAGGAACTTGGCGACGTCACGGTGCTTCACCGGGGTGGCGTTGCCCTCGTTACCGACGAAGGAGGTCACACCCGGGGTGTCGCGCACCACCGACCAGGAGCGGTCATTAATGTCCATGCGGACCAGCACATAGCCGGGCAGCAGCTTCCGCTTCACCGGCTTGCGCTTGCCGTCCTTGATCTCAATGACCTGCTCGATGGGAACGACCACCTCGTAGATGGAGTCCTCCACCTCGAGGGTCTGGGCACGCATGTCCAGGTTGGTCTTCACCTTGTTCTCATAGCCGGAGTAGGTCTGCACGATGTACCAGGAGCCCGGCTTCTTCTTCAGTTCCCGGGTGAATCGACGCAGGCGGGCGCGGTACTCCGCGTCCGGGTCCACCTCTGGTTCCGCGCCGAGCGCGGCGGCGGCGTCGGCCTCCTGGACCGGCTGCTCCTCGACGGCCTCCGTCGAGTTCAAATTTTCGTCACTCATCCTTGATCTCCATTGATTAATCCCGCCGGGCCAAGGCCTCGGCGGGATGTGAAGTACTAGAAGAAAGTGTAGCTAAGAGCCGAGGACGAACTCAACTCCGGTGCGGGCCAGGGCGTCGACGCCCGAGGTCAGCGCAATCATGATGATGAGAAACGCGAAGACCACGAGGGTGTAGATCACCATCTGCTTGGCCGTGGGCCACACGACCTTGCGCATTTCCGCCACCACTTCCGGGAAGAAGGCGGCGACCCCTCCGCCGGGCTTCTCATCGGGATTCTTCCGCGCCGCAGCGGGCGTGGCAGCCGCAGTTGCCGAGACCGACGTGGTGGACACTCCAGCCAGCTGGCGCTTGCCGGTAGGGCGCGCGCTCCCCGTGCTAGCGGGCTGCTTCTCACTCACGTGATTCCTCCGGACTGCTGGCGACATTTTGCAGGGGCGACAGGACTTGAACCCGCAACCTACGGTTTTGGAGACCGTTGCTCTACCAATTGAGCTACGCCCCTTCGCTGCCTTAGGAACAGCACTCGCCACCCTAGCACGCTCCTCAAGGAAAGAGGAAATGTGCAGGCCAGGAGGGGAAAATATGGGACTGCGGATGGTTCTCGACGCCCGCCCCGCGCTCCTCACCCCGGCGCGCCCTGCGCTCCCCCGGCGCGGGAGTGGGCCGGCGCACAACAAAACCGGCGGACACTGTCCGCCGGTTTCCACGTGGTAGCGATGGAGAGATTCGAACTCTCGACCTCACGATTATGAGTCGTGCGCTCTCACCAACTGAGCTACACCGCCACGATGCCTGCCCACCCGAGGTGAGACAAACAACAGAGCCCCCTAACAGAATCGAACTGTTGACCTTTTCCTTACCATGGAAACGCTCTGCCGACTGAGCTAAGGGGGCACGGCTTCGGATGAGGTTGGTGGAAATACCGAACCGCTTCCGTTGAAGCCTTGCAAAGATTAACCCGAAGAGTGGAAGAAACACAAACCCACTGGTCAGGATAGGTAAATCCACCACCCCACGGCACCAACTACCCACAGCGCAACGAGCAACACCGTATCCCACCACCGCCAGGCTGTGGGGTCGATGGATGTGCGCGTCGGGAAAGCCCCGAAGGCCCGGGTGTCCATGCTCATGGCCACCTTCTCCGCGTGGCGCACGGCGATGATGCACAGCGGGACGAAGGAGGAGCACCAGCGGTACACGGGCGCCGCCACGCCCCAGCTTAGGCCGATCCCGCGGAGGCGTCGGGAACGCCGGAGGGTGGCGAACTCGCGGCGGAAGCGCGGCATGAAGTCGAGCGCCGCCACGCCCGCCGAGGCCAGGCGATAGGGGACGTGGAGGTCATCAACGAGCGCCGAGAGCATGCGGTGGGGGCTCGTCCCGATCCCCGAGACCAGCACGAGCGCAATGAGCGCCGCGACTAAGTACGGGTCCATCAATGCGTTGTTGACGGGCGATTGATACTCCGCGATGACATGCCCCGCGCTGAACAGGAGGATGGCCCAGATCCCCCAGATCGCCGCCAGGCAGCCGAGGATCCGGCGCCACGGGGCGAGGCTCACAACGCAACCCACCGAGCACGCCACCATCACCGCGAGGTGGAAGGTCTGCAGGCGCCAGAAGAAAATGAGCACGAAGACCGGGAGGATGCCCGCGAAGAGGGTGAGCGGGTAGAGGCGCTCGAAGAGGCCGAGGCGGCGGCGCGTGTGTGGGGGCCGCGGCTCGGGCCCCGCGGGCTCTTCCTCCGCTCTCTGCCGCTCCGGCAGCGCGATAACGCGGCTGGCGTGGTGGAGGACGAAGTCGACGTCATGGGTGGCCACGATGACCGTGTGCCCCCGGGCGCGCAGCTGCTCGATGAGCGCTACGAGGCGTCGGATGTTCGCAGGGTCCTGGCCGTAGGTCGGTTCGTCGAGGCAGAGCACCTCGTGCGGAGAGTCGTGCATGGTGGCCACCGAGAGCCGCCGCGCCTGCCCGCCTGACAGCGTCATGGGGTGGCGCTCCGCGTGGGCGGCGAGACCAATCTCCTCCAGGAGGGTCTCGACGCCCTCCCCCGCCGCAGAGCCGACCTCGAGCTCCTTCCGGACGCTCGTAGACACGAACTGGTGCCAGGGATTCTGGTGGACAAAGCCCGCCCCGATGCTCCCGCGGCGCAGCTCCTTCCCATCGTGGAAGGCACGCCCCCGCGCCCGGGGCTGCACGCCCGCGATGGCCTCGAGCAGCGTGGTCTTCCCGCTCCCGTTGGGCCCCACCAGCGCCACGAGTTCGCCCCGTCCCAGCGCGGCGCTCACCGGGCAGCCGCGGCCGGACAGGCCGAACTCCTCGAGGCGGAGGATGGGATCCGGGTCCTCGAGCGCGGGGACCGCTGTCAGCGGCCCCTCACCCTCGCGACGGTAGAAGCGGATCTGCCCGTGCGGGCGGAAGATTTCCCCTCCCTCCTGGGGTGCTGGGCGCACCTGCGGGAACTGCGCCACGACCTCCTCCCGGGGGCCGAGGGCGAGGACGCGGCCGGCGTCGTCGAGAAGGAGGATGCGGTCAATGATGTCCCAGACGGGGCGGAGATCATGCTCGATGAGGAGCACGCCTCGTTCCTCCGTGAGGGAGGAGCGCAGGAGTGCGGCGATCTCCTCGCGGGCGGCGGGGTCGATCATGGAGGTGGGCTCGTCGAGGACGAGGAGGCGCGGGCGCATCGCAAGGGCCACGGCAATCTGCAGCCGCTGGCGCTGGCCGCCGGAGAGGCGGGCCGGGTCCTCCTCGTGCCGCTCCCACAGGCCGACGGTGCGCAGCGCCTCCTCGACGCGCGGCGGGATCTCCTCCGCCGGGACGCGCAGGTTTTGGAGAGGGAAGGCGACCTCGCGGTAAAGGCTCGTGGTGACGATCGCCGAATCCGGGTCCTGGGTCACCACTGCCACCGCCTGGGCGATGTGCGCGGCGGAGGCGTCGGCCACCTCCTCCCCCAGCAGGCGTGCCGACCCATAATAGCGGGCCGGGATGGAATGCGGGATGATGCCGCACACGGTGTGCAGCAGCGTGCTCTTGCCGCAGCCGGAGGGGCCGACGACGGCTGTCACCTGGCCATCGAATTGCTCGAGGCTCAGCCCATCGAGGACCGGCGCCGGGGCGCCATCATAGAGGACGCTGAGGTCCTCGAGCTGGGCGAGCGGCGGGGTCGGGGTGCTCATCGGCGCGGCGGGATGCCGACACCCGCACGGTGCAGCGCCCTGGTGATGAACATGACGATCACGCCGCCGACCAGGGAGGAGGCGATGGAGATGATGCAGGCAAGCAGTTTGGTCGTGCCCGACACGCCGGTGAACATGCCGAAGATGTACAACAGGCCGTTGAGGAGGCCGAAGACGGCGCAGCCGAGGAAGAGGACCCGCTCATTCATGCGCCGGTAGAGGAAGATCAGGTAGCCAATCTCCACGAAGAGGGCACCCAGGACACTGCCGAGGATGCCGGAGGGGCCCACCGGAGTCGTGATCATGGTGATGACACCGATGATGAAGCCCGCCACCACGCTGGCGCCCGGGCGCGGCACCACCGAAATGGGCAGTGCATAGGGGATCACCCAGATCCCCATGAGAGCGACGAGGAAGAGCAGGTTCCCCGTGCCGAGAGTGAAGGACATGGACAGCCAGGTCATCGGAACGACGATGATGGCTCCCACCACGGCGATCGCGGCCACAGTCATGAGGTTCCGGGTTCCGAGCACCGAATCCGCGAGGCGCGAACGGGAGGAGGAACGCGGGGCACCCTTCGGGGCGCGGGCCTTGGGGGCCGTGGGGGCATCGGAGGCCGAGGACGGTTGCTCAGCATGAGACATGGAGACTCCTGAAAAATTAAAGGTTTTGGCATTCTTTATCGTAGGATTATCGCCCCCAGAAAGGCAAGAAGAACCTAATCTTTTGCCTAGACTTTTCGGAGATGGTGGAGGGCCACCCTACCCTGCTCTGCCCTGCCCCCGTGCGCTGGCCAGCCCCGCCCCCGCGCCGGGCATAGATACACAAACAGCAACCCCGCCGTGACTCTTCACGACGGGGTTGCTGCGAAAGGAGGAGTGCCAGCTGAAGGATTCGAACCTCCGAAGGCAATGCCGGCTGATTTACAGTCAGCTCCCTTTGGCCACTTGGGTAAGCTGGCAAGCACTCAAGCGGTGCAGGTAGAGACTTTACTACGCCACCCCGGGACCAAAGCAAATCGCCAGTTCAGCGCCGGGAAATGGCGCGCTCACAGACACCCGCACCCCGCGCGTTCACCTAGCCGGCGCGGCGCGCGCTGTACTCGCCCAGCGAGCGCAGCGCCCGGGTCACCGCATTGTCCGGCAGCTGGTCGAGCTGCTTCTCCGCCTCCGCGAGGTAGCGGTGCACGTCCTCGAGCGCCCGCTGGCGCCCGCTGCTGCGGTGCAGGAGGTCGAGAACCTCCGCGAGAGTGTCCTCATCCTCGATGGGCCCGACGAGCAGCTCGCGCAGCCGATCCCCGACCTCGCTCTCTTCGCGGAGGGCATAGAGCACCGGCAGGGTAAAGACCCCCTCCCGGAGGTCCGTGCCCGGGGTCTTCCCAGAGACCTCGGGATCGGAGAAGATATCGATGATGTCATCCACGATCTGGAACACCATCCCGATGTTCTGCCCGAAACGCTGGAGGGCCGCCACGGTGGCGTCGTCGGCACCAGAGTGGTACGCACCCAAATAGCCCGCGGAGGCAATGAGAACGCCGGTCTTCTCGCGGATGACGGTGAGGTAGTGCTCGACGGGATCGCGATCCTCCGCGCCGATGGTCTCCCGCATCTGGCCGGTCACGAGCTCCGCGAAGGTCTCCGAGAAGTGCTTGACCGTCTCCGTGCCGAGGAGCGCCATGATCCCGGAGGCGTGGGCGAGGAGAATGTCCCCCGCGAGGATCGCCACCGAGTTGTTCCAGCGAGAATTCGCGGAGGCCACCCCACGGCGCCGCTCCGCCTCATCCATGACGTCATCGTGATACAGGGTAGCCAGGTGGACAATCTCCACGACGGCAGCCGCCTGCACCACCTCCGGCGCCTGGGGACGCTGCCCATACTGGGCCGCCAGGAGCGCAAACATCGGGCGGAAACGCTTCCCCCCGGCCTGCACCAAGTGGAGCACCTTGTCCACGAGGAAATCCTCTCCGCGGGAGAGCTCCTCCCGGAGGGTACGCTCCACCTGCTCCATCCCCTCGCGGATGGCCGCATTGAGATCCGCATCCCCCAGGTCCACGGTGGACACCGTCATGGCGCCTAGCTGGTCGGCAGAGTCGACCTGTCGACGGCGATGGGGGATGGGGCCAGTTGGGCCGTTGTTCATCGTCTCGAGAATCCTTACAAGAGTGTGCGGTACCGTAAATATCGTGTTTAACCGTAGTCCACTGGGCGGCCACATACACACCGCGCCCCTCCACAAGGAATGATGAGTGCAGTGACTCAGCAGCTCAAGCACATCGACGTCCTCGTCATCGGCGCCGGCCCGACCGGCTCCACGGCCGCTCTCCACGCCGCTCAGCAGGGCTACAGCGTTCTCCTCTGCGACTCCGCCACCTTCCCCCGCGATAAAACCTGCGGCGACGGCCTCACCCCCCGCGCGCTCCGGCAACTCCGCGAGCTCGGTCTCGACGCCCACCTCCTCCCCTCCTACCGGAACAAGGGCCTCAAGCTCCACGGCTTCGGCGGCTCGGTGACCGCCTCCTGGCCCGAGGGGCGCTTCGGCTCCGAAGGCTCCGCCATGGCCCGGCGCGACTTTGACCACGCCCTCCTCCGCGAGGCGCACGCCCGAGGGTCCGAGTGGGCGCCCGGAGCCCCCGCCCAGGATGTTGAACTCGACGGGGGAAGGATCCGGGAGGTGCGCGTCGGGAATACCCGGGTGCGCCCGGCGGTGACACTTGTCTGTGATGGAGTGCGCTCCACCGTGGGCAAGGCCCTCGGGCGGACGTGGCACCGCGAGGAGGTCTATGGCATCGCGGCGCGCTCCTATTGCGCCACCCCGCGGGCCGGGGAGCCGTGGATCCACAGCCACCTTGAGCTGCGCACCGAGGACGGGGAGCTCCAGCCGGGCTACGGGTGGATCTTCCCCCTCGGCGGCGAGGACGGACACGCGAACGTCGGCTGCGGGGCGCTGAGCACGCTTGCGCGACCGGCCAAGGTGAACACCAAGAAGCTCCTCGAGTTCTATGCCTCCCAGCAGAGGGCCGAGTGGGAATTCGGGGCGCCCGAGCATGTGAGCTCCGCCCTCCTGCCCATGGGCGGCGCCGTGAGCCGGGTGGCCGGGCCCAACTGGATGCTGCTCGGCGATGCCGCGGCGCTGGTCAACCCCCTCAACGGGGAGGGCATCGATTATGGGATGGAAAGCGCGGAGCTGGCGCTCTCCCTCCTCGCGGAGAGCGCGCCGGCGGGGCGGATGCGGGCGGAGAGCCTCGACCTCAGCGAGGCCTGGCCCGCCACCCTGCGCGAGACCTTCGGCGAGGCCTTCCTGCTGGCCCGGACCCTCGCGCGGGCGCTCACCCACCCCCGCTTCCTGCCGATCACGGGGCCCCTCGCACTGCGCGGGCCCATCGGCGCGGCCATCATGCCGGCCGCCGCGCGACTCATGGGCAACCTCATCACCGAGGAGGACAAGGATCTCGTCGCACGGCTGTGGCGGGCCAGTGGCCGGGGGCTCCGCGGCTGGGAGGAGCTGCGGCGGCGGCTCGGCCGGGAGGAGCAGCCCCTCTGGGGCTAGAGGCTCGGGGCCCGGGGCTCCTGGCCCTCGTGGGCTAGGCCCGCACCGCCGTGTGCAGGGCCACGATCCCGAAGGTGAGATTGGTGTAGGAGCAGTTCTTCCAGCCATGGGCATTGATCTCTGCGGCGAGTTCCTCCTGGTCAGGCCACTGGCGGATTGAGTCCGCGAGGTACTCGTAGCTCTCCGGGTCGGAGGAGACCACCCGCGCGATCTTCGGCAGCAGGCGCATGAGGTATTCCTTGTACACCGTCTTAAAGACGGGGACCACGGGGGTGGAGAACTCGTTGACACAGAGGCGCCCGCCCGGCTTGGTCACCCGGGCCATCTCCTCCAGGCCGGCGCGGAAGTCATGGATGTTGCGCAGCCCGTAGGAAATGGTCACCGCGTCGAAGGACTCGTCCGCGAAGGGGAGGTCCATGCCGTCGCCCGCCACCTTCGGCACGTCGCGGTGCGCGCCGGCAGCGAGCATCCCCCGGGAGAAGTCGCAGGCCACGCACCATGCGCCCGAGTGGGCGAGCTCCTCCGTGGACACCGCGGTCCCGGCCGCCAGATCCAGAACCCGCTCCCCCGGGCGAAGGTGCAGAGCCTCCCGGGTACGGCGGCGCCAGCGACGGTCCTGCCCGAAGGAGAGGACGGTGTTCGTCACGTCGTACTTGCGCCCGACGGCGTCGAACATGGACGCCACGTCGAAGGGATTCTTATCGAGATCTGCCTTGGCCATAGTCCCCGATCTTAGCGAGGGCCTGAACCTCCTCGTAGTAGGAGAGCAGCTTATCGCCGAGTGACTCCCACGTCGTGCACTCCACCCGGGCGCGGGCCGCCTGGCACAGAGAAGGATAGAGATCCGGCTCCATGAGGCGGTGCACCGTGGGGCCGAGCAGCCGGGAAAACTCCGCGACTGGCAGGAGCGTGCCATTGACCTGGTTGTGAATGAGGTCGATGGGGCCACCCGCGAGCGGGCCGATGGTCGGGATACCGCTGGCCTGCGCCTCCTGGATGGTCTGGCAGAAGGTCTCGAACTCCCCCGGGTGGGCGAAGATATCGAAGGAGGCATAGTGGCGGGCGAGGTCCAGCCCGCCCTTCGCCCCGCAGAAAATCGCCCGCGGCATGAGCTCCTGGAGGGCG
Source organism: Corynebacterium uropygiale (assembly GCF_021568315.1). Lineage (GTDB taxonomy): Bacteria > Actinomycetota > Actinomycetes > Mycobacteriales > Mycobacteriaceae > Corynebacterium > Corynebacterium uropygiale. Next base: position 300,507 of record NZ_JAKGSI010000001.1, on the reverse strand, counting down.
CGGCGCTCCGGCCCATCGCCCACGATCACCACCTGCACCCGCGGATCCTGCGACACCTTCTGGAATCGGTGCACGCCCTTCTCCGCGGCCAGCCGCCCCACATAGCCGAGGATGATCTTCTCCCCACTCGGATCCCACTGGCGGCGCAGCTCCGGGTCCCGACGCCGCGGATGGAAACGCTCCGCATCCACGCCGCGGCCCCAGCGCCGCACCCGCTGGACCCCATGCTTGCGCAGCTCCGTGATGGCCACGGTGCTGGGCGCCAGGGTGAGGGCGCAGCGATTGTGGAGGGCGCGCGTCCAGTCCCAGCTGGCGGTGGAGAGTGCGGAGAGTTTGTAGCGACGCGCGAAGCCGGCGATGTCGGTCTGGTACACCGCCACCGCCGGGACCTTCAACCGGCTGGAGGCGAACGCCCCCGCGGCGCAGAGCACGAAGGGCGAGGCGAGGTGGATGACGTCCGGCTGGAAGCTGCGCAGCCCGTGGTAGACGGCTGCCGTCGGCACCCCCACGGGGAGGGAGTTCACCATGGGCACCCGGATGGTGGGCACGCGCTGCACGTTAAAGCCCATGTAGGAGGGGATTTCCTCGGCCCTTTCGCGGGCCCCGGGGGCGATGACCATGGCCTCGTGGCCACGCTGATCGAGGTGCTCGAGCACCCGCAGAACAGAGTTGACGACGCCATTGACGATGGGCAAGAAAGACTCAGTGATGATCGCAACTCTCACAGCCCTCACCCTTCCTTTCTTCTATGACCGCGCACACACCACCAGGTAGCCGGAAGCTAATCTCCACGTGAATTCCCGACGACCGGCCGCGTCACCCGCGCGACCAGCCACCACAAGCCCAGCGCCACGAGGAGGATCACCAGGGCGGAGCTCAGCGCCGGGATGATCGAGAGGGTCCATGCGCGCCCCTCCACCTTGACCAACTCCGGCGATTCGCGCTGGTAGTTCACCCAGACCCGCTGGCCTTCGCCCAGCTCGGTGGGATAGAGCAGCCCGGTGCGCGGGGAGTAGAACACGCCATTCTCGCCCTGGAACTCCACGGTGGTCCGGGTGGCGGAGACGGCGGTGACCGTCGCGAGCGCTCGGCCGCGGTCGCTCGTGATCTGGTGGTCATTCCACCAGGCCCCGCCGACGACCGCCGCGCAGCCCAGCATCCCGGCGATGAAGAGCACGAGGATGAGCTGGTGGAGCCGCCGCCGGAGGCGCTCGCGGGGGATGTGGATCGCGCGGGCCATCGGGCTAGCCCATCCTCGCCGCGATGGCCTCGAGGAGCGCCCGACGCGTATCCCGCACCGTCGTGACCTCGATGACCTCGATGCCTTCGGGGGAATCCGTGCCCTCCGCGAGGGCCTCGAGGAGGGCGTCGAGGGTGTCGACGCCCCGGTGCGCCACGCCATAGCCAGCGCAGATGTCCGCGAGGGAGGTCTCATGCGGGGTGGCCATGACCCGCTCAAAGTGGGCGCGCAGGCCGGGGGCGCCGCTCTCCAGGCCCTCGAAGATGGCCCCGCCCGTGTCATTGGCGACGACGATCGTGAGGTGCTCGGGCCGGGGCTCCCTCGGACCGATGCACAGTCCGCCGACGTCGTGAAGGAAGGTGAGGTCCCCGAGGAGCGCCACCGTGCGCGGGGCCCGCGGCTCCTCTGCGGCGAGCGACTGCTGCGCGAGAGCCACCCCCACCGCCTGGGAGATGGTGCCGTCGATCCCGGCGGCCCCGCGCGGAGTAAAGGTGTCCACCCCGCCGAAGGGCAGGCCCACCCAGGAGGCATCGCGCACCGGGTTGGAGGAGCCGAGCACGAGGGTGTCCCCCACGCCGAGGCCATCGGTCACCGCGGCCGCCACGTGGACCCCCGTGAGGCCAAAGTCCTTCGAGGCGAGCACCTCCCGCACCGTGTCCGCGCCGAGGGTACTCACCGCCTCGCAGACCTTGAGCCAGGAAGAATCCACCTCCCCCACCGTGCGCACCCGGGAGCCGTACTGCGCGGCCCGGCGCCCCAGGTCGGTGAACTGTGGGGTCCGCGAGAGGCAGATGAGCTCGATGTCCGGGTCGCTGATGAGCCCCAGCACCTCGCGGTGGAGGGTCGGGTGCCCCACGACGATGACCTGCTCCGGGCGGGTCTCCACGGAGTACTCGCCGTGACTGATCTCGCCCCGGCGAAGCAGGCGCGCCCCGAGCGGGTGGACCGGGCGGAAGGGCGCCGGCGCGGAGGGCTCCGCGATGGTCGGCACCTCCGCGAGCTCCTCGACCTCCCAGGCCTCATCGCCCGCGATGACAAGAGGCCGCCGCCCCAGGTCAATGCACACCTCCCCGTGGTCGATGACGACCGGCGCGATCGGGGCCGCCCGCTGCGGGGAACCCACCGGCCCCGCGGGCAGGGACTCGGGAAGAAGCGGCTGGTCAAAGGCCACATTGATGTGGCAGGGCCCGGCCCCCGCGGAGGCGAGGAGCCCAGGGATCTCCGAGGCCTCCTCCGGCGCATCGATGTGGTGCGTGGGGATGAGCGTCGAGAAGATGCCACGCTGCTGGATGGTCTGGCTGGCCCCCGTGCCGACGAGCCGGGCCGGGCGGTCGGCGCTCAGCACGACGAGGCGCTGGTGGGAGTGGGCGGCCTCGACGACGGCCGGCAGGCACTCGGCCACCGCCGTGCCGGAGGTCATGACGACGGGCACCGGCCGCCGCGTGACCCGGCTCAGGCCGAGCGCCAGGAAGGAGGCGGAGCGCTCGTCGATACGCACGTGAAGGCGCAGGTCAGCGCGCTGCGCGAGGGCGAAAGAGAGGGGCGAGTTCCGCGATCCCGGGCAGAGGACGACATCCTGCACACCCGCCGCGAGGCAATAGTCCACGACGGCGAGGGCCAGGTCGAAGGCGGGCGTCGAGGACGCCGCCTCATCAGGGCTGGAGTGAGGCATGTGTCTAGCTTAATTCGCGGGTTCGGGGGCGTTGGGCTCCGCACCCTCGGCACCCTCGGCCCCACCGAAGAACTCGTTGAGCCACTCCTGGATGTCCTGGCCGTCGGGGGCCTTCTCCGGGAGGCTGGGGAGCGTGATCGAGGGAAGCAGGCCGCCCTCGCTGCTCGGCTCCTCCGGCTCGGTGGTGACGGTGCTCGTGGCGGTCACGGTGCTCATCTGCGTCTCCGTGACCTTCTCGGGCGTGGGCTCCGGCGCGGTGGCGTGTCCGATGAAGTAGAAGATCACCCCGGAGATCACGAGGCCTGCAAGGAACCACCCAATCACGGCGCCGATCCCCATCCCCGAGCCGCCAGAACGCCCGCCGCGGCCACGATCCCCCGGGGCCGGCGGCTGGGTATACCTCTCCTCCTGCTGCCAATCCTCCTGCTGCCAAGAGGAGGGCTGCTGGTACCGCTCCTCCGGGCTGGGGAAATGCTGGCGCGGGCGGGAGCCGAAATCCTCATCCCGATACTCGCCGGCCGGGTAAGCCTGCGTGTAGTCCTGGGGGTCATTCTGGCTGCGGGGGATGTACTGCGTTTCGTCGTCACGAGAGGTCATCGTGTCTCCTTCATTCACTGATCGTCGCGACTAAGCATAAAGCACGGCCCGGCATAAAACACGGCCTAGACATGACCTTGGCCATTCCGTTGTCCTGCCGATACAGTATGCCCGTGCTGACTATTGCTGTGATCCTCGTCATCGCCGTCTTCGTGGGGGCGCTCGTTCAGCGCGTCACCGGGCTGGGAGTCGGCATGGTGACGGGCCCCATCCTCACCGTCCTGCTCGGGCCGCTGAGCGGCGTGGTGATGGTCAATGCGCTCTCGATGGTCAACGCCGCCAACAACGCCTGGGCGGTCCGGCGGGAGACGCACTGGAAGCGCTTCGGGATCCTGGCGGGTTCCCTCCTGCTCGGCTCGCTGCCCGCGCTGTGGGTGGTGCACAGCCTCAACGGGCCGTGGCTGCTTGTGGCGGTGGGCGGGCTCGTGCTCGCGGCGATTCTCTTCGCCACTTTCAACCCCGCCGGGCCGATCTTCCGGCCCGACCAGCTCCTCCCCATGGTCCTCGCGGGCGTCTTCGCCGGCTTCATGTCCACGGTGGCGGGGATCGCAGGCCCAGGCCTTACCGCCTATGCCCGGCTCACCGGCTGGGATTATCGGCAGTTCGTGGCCACGCTCCACCCGATTCTCCTCGTCGCGAACACGCTGTCCTTCCTTCTCAAGGCCGTCGTGCTCGGGGGTTTCGACGTCGGCGTGGTGCCGCTGTGGCTCTGGATCATCGCCCTGGTCATGCTCTTTGCCGGCGCCTGGGGCGGGGACCGGCTCAATCACCGGATCAGCAGCACGGGCGCGCGGCGGCTGGCGACGATCCTGGCCGTCGTCGGCTCATCTATCGTGCTTGTGCAGGGTGTTCTTGGGCTGGCGCGCTAGCATAGCCCTTATGAGTAAGGAGGCCACCCGCCGCGGCACCGGCCGGGTTTTTGACCAACAGATTCGATCCACGCTGCCGGGATCAAAGACGGACATGGTGTTTTTCGTCCTCGGGGGGATCGGCTCCCTGTGGTTCACCATCCTGCTGCTCGAAAACTCCCTCTCCTGGAGTTGGCTGCTGCTCCTCATCATCCCGTTCTGGGTGGTCTCCGCCTATCTCACGCTGCCGCGCCTGCACCGCATCCTCACCTCTATTTATGTGCCGGATTATTTCTTCGGACGGTCGCGCACCTCGGAGGGGATGCTCGGGGACCCGGTGAACCTCGCCGCGGAGGGCACCGCCGCCCAGATCCACCAGGCCATGACCAACGCGGGCTGGACGCTCGCCGACGACGTCACCCTCGCCTCCTCCTGGCGCATCGTCGTGGCCAGCGTCTTTCGTCGCTCCTACCCCGAGGCCCCGGTGAGCCCCCTCTTCCTCTTCGGGAGGAAACAGGACCTCTCCTACCAGCAGGAGGTGGAGGGCAACCCCTCCCAGCGCCACCACGTCCGCTTCTGGCGCTGCCCCGATGAGTGGCTGCTGCCCGGCGGGCGGCGCGTCGGCTGGATCGCGGCGGGGAGCTTCGACACCGCGGTGGGCTTGAGCTTCTTCACACTCCAGGTCACGCACCGGATTGACGCGAACATCGACGTCGAACGCGACCACATCGTTGAGTCCCTCTGCAGCGCCAACGAGGGGCTCAACGTCGACGTCATCGAGGACTTCTCCACCGGCTACCACCACCGCAACGGCGGCGGCGACCGCATCCACACCGACGGCGACCTCCCCGTCCTCTGCCTCAACGAGGTCGAGGCCCCGCCGGCCAGCGACCCCAACACTCCTAAGCAGGTGGCCCGCGCCTCCCGTGGCTTCGCCACCCCCGACGGCCCCAGCGCCGAGCCCGATCCCGATCCAGCCCCCGCCGCCGGCACCCTGGTCTCCGGCGCCGCCGTCGAGCGCCCCTGGGAAATCAAGGTGGCGCTGGGGATGCTCATCTGCTCTCTCGCGGCGCAGGTGTTCTCGCTGATCCGGGCGATCCTCGCGGGCGACCCCACCCCGGTCACGGTGACCGGCACCGCGGACCTCATCGTGCCGGAGCGGTGGATCCCGGTGACGCTCATCGCCATCGCGGCGGGCATCATCGTCATGGCCGGGCTCACCGTGCTCACCTATGTAGGCTATCAGATGCCCCGCGTGCTCCTCATGGCCGCGCTCAGCGGCATGCTGTTTGTCAAACTCCTCGACGGCACCATGCCCGACCCCGGGCAGATCACCGTCCACCTGCTCATCAACGGGGTGAACCTCATCGCCCTGCTCACTCTCTCCTCCGAGACCGTGCGCAACTGGTCCCGGCGCGGGCGCCCGACGTGGAAGGACATCGCCGGGCTCATGAACTATCACTCCGCCGAGGACACAACGCCCGCATAGGCCTCCCGGATGCGACGAATCCACAGGTCGCGGGTGGGGGCGTCGGCCTCGAACTCGTCGAGGCGGGCGGGCTCGGGGGTCCGGCGGCACACCGGCAGGTGGCCGTCGACAAGGCGAAGCGGCTCCGCCACATCCGCCGCGAACAGCTGCTGCGTGGCGAGCCCCGCCGCCGGGAAGCCTCCCCCGGGGAGCGCCGGCTGGCACGCCGCCGCGAGCAGGCCCGAGTAGAGGCCGACGACGGTATCCAGGGCGCTCGCGACCGTGACGCTCATCCCCCGCCCGGCGAGGTGCTCCGCAATCCCCAGTAGCCGCCGAACCCCGCCCAGCGGGGCGGCCTTGAGGACAGCGGCGTGCGCGGCGTCGAGCTCAGCGACGCGGAAGGGGTCCTCGCTGCGGCGGATGGACTCGTCGGCGGCGATGCGAGTGGGGATCCCCCGGCGCGAGAGCTCCTCCTTCAGCTCCGCGAGCTCCCCGACGCTCGCGCAGGGCTGCTCCATGTAGTCGAGGTCGCCGAGGGCCTCGGCGGCGGCGAGCGCCTCGGGGAGGGTCCAGCCGCGGTTCGCGTCGACGCGAACGAGCGCATCCGGGCGGACCCGCCGCAGCGCCGCCACGCGCGCGACATCGTCCTCGAGGCTCTGTCCCTTCTCCGCGACCTTCACCTTGAAGGTACGGCAGCCGGGGTAGCGCTCGACGAGGGCCGGGACCTGCTCAGCCGGGATGGCGGGGATTGTTGCGTTGACCTCGACGGACTCCCGGCGCGGGGCGGGCAACTCCGTCCACGCGGACTCGAGCGCCGAGGCCAGCCACGCGGAGGTTTCCGGCGCCTCGTACTCGCGGAAGGGGGCGAACTCCCCCCAGCCGTGCGGGCCCTCGATGAGCGCGGCCTCGCGGACCGTGATCCCACGGAAGCGCACGCGCAGCGGCAGCGCGACAATGCGGGTGCGGTCGAGGATCTCCGCCACAGGCGGGAGATTCGGGGGGAGCGAGGCCGCAAGCGACGGGAGAGGAGAAAAACCAACCATGCCCCCACCGTAGACTGACCCCCATGAGTTATAGCACCGCACAGCCCTTCCGCCCCGAGCTCTGGGCCCCCGTTCCCGGCTTCGAGGATCTCACCGACATCACCTACCACCGGCACCGCGGCGAGGGGCGCGCGAACGGCATCGTGCGCATCGCTTTCGACCGCCCCGAGGTGCGCAACGCCTTCCGCCCCCACACCGTCGACGAGCTCTACCGCACCCTCGACCACGCGCGGCGCAGCCCGGACATCGGGGTCATCCTCCTCACCGGCAACGGCCCCAGCGCCAAGGACGGCGGCTGGGCCTTCTGCTCCGGCGGGGACCAGCGGATTCGCGGGCGCTCCGGCTACCAGTACGCCCGCACCCATGAGCACGACGACGCCACCGCGGACGCCTCCGGCATCGACGAGGCCCGCGCCAAGGCGGAGGGCGGGCGCCTCCACATCCTCGAGGTCCAGCGCCTCATCCGGACCATGCCGAAGGTGGTCATCGCCGTCGTCGACGGCTGGGCCGCGGGCGGGGGCCACTCCCTCCACGTGGTCTGCGATCTCACCATCGCCTCCCGCGAGGAGGCCCGCTTCAAGCAGACCGACGCCGACGTCGGCTCCTTCGACGCCGGATACGGCTCCGCCTACCTGGCGCGGATGGTGGGCCAGAAGTTTGCGCGGGAGATCTTCTTCCTCGGCCGGACCTATGACGCGGAGACCATGCAGCGGATGGGGGCCGTGAACATCGTGGCCGATCACGCCCACCTGGAGGATGAGGCCATCGCCGCCGCCCAGGAGATCAACGGCAAGTCCCCCACCGCCCAGCGGATGCTGAAGTTCGCCTTCAACCTCGTCGACGACGGCCTCATGGGCCAGCAGGTCTTCGCCGGGGAGGCCACCCGCCTGGCCTACATGACCGACGAGGCCGTCGAGGGCCGCGACTCCTTCCTGGAGAAACGCCCACCCCGCTGGGACGAGTTCCCCTTCTACTACTAGCCCGGGCGGGCCCCGTACGATGGGCCTGTGACCCGACTGCTCGAACCGCTCCCCATCGACCCGCACCACCCCGAGCGCATCCTCGGCGACCTCGAGCAGGCCATCGCCGGCCAGCGCAGCCTCCTGCCGCTTCCCGGCGGCACCTCCCCCCACGACCGGGCCCGCGCCACCCTCCTGCGCAACACGCAGCGGGCCGGGGCGCCGATCGACGAGGGCATCGCGCTGGTCGTCGGGACCTCCGGCTCCACCGGGACGCCCAAGGGGGCGCAGCTGAGCCCGCGCAACCTCGTCTCCTCCGCCGACGCCACCCACCGGGTGCTCGGCGGGGAGGGCAATTGGTTGCTCGCCATGCCGGCCCACCACATCGCGGGGCTGCAGGTGCTCATTCGCTCGCTCATTGCGGGCGTCGAGCCCCTCTGCCTCGACCTTTCGGGGGGATTCTCCATCCGCGACTTCGCCCGCGCCGCCGAGGAACTCCGCAGCTCCACCCCGGGCGAGCGCTGCTACACCGCCCTCACCCCCATGCAGCTGCTCAAGGCCATGGACTCCCTCGAGGGCATCGAGGGACTGCGCCGCTTTGACCGGATTCTCATCGGCGGGGCGCCGCTGCGCGCAGAGACCCGCCGCAGCGCCGAGGAGCTCGGCATTCGCCTCGTCACCACCTACGGTTCCTCCGAGACCTCCGGCGGCTGCGTCTACGACGGCCGCCCCCTCCCCGGCGCGCGCGTCCGTCTCGAGGAGGGGCGCATCATCCTCGGCGGCCCGATGGTGGCGCAGGGCTATCGCAACGCGCCCGAGTCCGAGGCCTTCGCCCAGCCGGGCTGGTTCCGCACCTCCGACGGAGGCTCCATGGACGACGACGGCCGGCTGCGCGTCGAGGGCCGCCTCGACGCGATCATCGATACCGGGGGGTTGAAGCTCCACCCGGAGGTCGTCGAGAATCACCTCACGGAGCACCCCGGGATTGAGGCGGCGTGCGTCGTCGGCGTGCCAGATCCGCGGCGTGGCCAGCAGGTTGTGGCCGCCTACACCGGCGTGGCGCGCCCCGGCGATGTCTACGAGCACTGCGCCGAGCTTCCCCGCTGGCAGGTGCCCCGGCAGGTGAAGAAGGTGGAGCGGCTGCCGCTGATTGGTCCGGGGAAGGTGGACCGGCAGGCGGTGCGGCGGCTCTTTGAGGCGGCCCTCTAGCCGGGCCCTCGTGGGGTGGGAGGCAGAATAGGCCCATGACTGTCTCTCCCTGGATTCTCGGCGCCAGGCCCCGGACCTGGCCCAATGCCTTCGCCCCCGTCATCGCGGGGACGGGCGCCGCCTTCTTCATCCATGGCGCGCACTGGGGTCGGGCGCTGCTCGCGCTCATCGTGGCCTGGGCGCTCATCATCGGGGTGAACTACTCCAATGACTACTCGGATGGCATCCGCGGCACCGATGAGGATCGCTCCGGCCCGCTGCGGCTCACCGGCTCTGGCCTTGTGTCTCCGCCGGCGGTGAAGCGGGCGGCCTTCCTTGCCTTCGGGGTGGCGGCCGTGGCGGGGGTGGCCTTGAGCCTCCTCTCCTCCCCGTGGCTCATCCTCGTGGGGGCGCTGTGCATCCTCGGCGCGTGGTTCTACACCGGCGGGTCCCACCCCTATGGCTACCACGGGCTCGGCGAGGTCTCGGTCTTCCTCTTCTTCGGGCTCGTCGCCGTCCTGGGGACCCAGTTCACGCAGGCAGGGCGTGTGAGTGTGGAGGGCGTTCTGCTGGCCGTCGGCGTGGGAGCGATCAGCTCCGCGGTGAACCTGGCGAATAACCTCCGCGACATCCCCTCCGACTCCGCCGCGGGGAAGACGACCCTGGCGGTCATCCTCGGCGACGCCCGGACGCGCCAGGTCCTCATTGCCCTGGGGCTCCTGGCGCTGCTCATGAGCCTGCTCCTCGCGGTGCTCAGCACCCCGTGGGCGCTGCTGGGCGCCCTCTACCTGCCGATCATCCTCTCGGCGCTGCGCCCCGTCCGCCAGGGGGCGACGGGCACGGAGCTCATCCCGCTCATTGGTTCCATTGGGAAATCTCTCTTGCTGTGGTCTATCCTCAGCACCATTGGTTTGGTGTGTGGAGTGATGATCTAAGTAGCGACGAGGAGGCGGCGGGACCATGGCGGGAGTGCTCACGGGATTCGGGATCATTGGGATCGTGATCCTCGCGGGCTACCTGCTGGCCCGCTTCGCCATTATTGGGCCGGGCTCGGCCCGCCTCATGCTCAACCGGGTGGCCTTCTACGCGGCCACCCCGGCGCTGCTGTTCAGCGTGGTTTCCCGCTCGGACCCGGCGGAGCTCTTCTCCCCGGTCATCGCGGTGAGCTTCGCGGCGACCTTCCTCACGGGCGCGGCCTTCTGCCTGGCGGCGCGGCTCTTCTTCCGCACGGACCTCGCGAGCACCGCGATGGGCGCGGGCGCCGCCAGCTACGTGAACTCCAACAACATCGGCCTTCCGGTGAGCCTCTATGTCATTGGCACGGGCGCCTATGTGGCCCCGATTCTTGTCATTCAGCTCATCTTCTTCACGCCGCTCATGCTCACGGCCCTCACCCTCTCCGGGGCGACGAAGGGCTCCTTCCGCGACGTCCTCGCGGCCATCCGCTCCGCCGTGCTCAGCCCGATCGTGCTGGCGTCGATCCTTGGGGTGATTCTCTGCCTCAGCGGGACCCACCTCCCCGACCCCGTCATGCGCCCCTTCGAGATCCTCGGCGGCGCCTCGATCCCGCTCATCCTCATGAGCTTCGGCGCTTCCCTCCACCGGAACAAGATCCTTGACTCCCCCGCCGACCGCCCGGCCATCCTCTGCGCCACCCTCATGAAGCTGCTGCTCATGCCCCTCATCGCGTGGGGGCTGGGGCTGCTCCTCGGCCTCGAGGGGCAGGCGCTCTACGCCGCGGTGATCCTCGCGGCGCTCCCCACCGCGCAGAACGTCTACAACTACGCCGCGACCTACGACAAAGGCACCATCGTCGCCCGCGACACGGTATTCCTCACCACGTTCCTCGCGCTGCCGGTGATGCTGCTCATCGCCTTCCTCTTCGGCCATTAGGGGCCGGGGGGAAGGGGACGACGCCCACCTAGCGGCGCGAGAGCTCGTCCTTAATCCACGCCTTCCGCGCGGTGCGCTGGGCTTTCCACTGGGCCAGGGTGTTCGTCGCCGCCATCCGCTGCTTCGGGAAGATGAGCATGGAGAGCGGGAAGGCCACGATGAGCGCCAGCAGCGCGGACATGACCAGCGGCAACGGCGCGGAGACCAGGTACGCGATGAACTGAATGACCACGGTGAGGACGATGAAGAGCGCCAGCCTCAACAGGCCGTAGATGATGATCGCGCGCGTCGCCTCGCGTCGGAGGGCCGGGTCCGGCTCCGGGGGGAGCTCGGGGCGGGCGTCGGACGTCGGGCGGGAAGAATCTGGCGTACTCACGGGACTCAGCCTAACTGATGGCCTGGGCCTCGCGTACGCTGGGACAAAATAAGGAGGCTTCGTGGGACGACTGCTCATACTCATTCTCATCATCCTGGCCGTGGTGCTTCTCTACCGCGCATTCGGCCCGCACACGTGGCAGCGCGGTGGCCGCGGCGGCCTGGGTGGCCGGCGCACCACTCCCCCGGCGATCAAAGGCCCCGATGATGACCCAGAGTTCCTCTGGAAGCTCGAGCAGGATGCCCGGCGCCGCGAGCGCGAACGCCGCGAGCAAAAGAAACGAGAACAGCGCGAACAGCGCGAGAACCCCGAGGAGGGTCCCCAGAATAACGAGAGCGGCTAAATATATCGGTCATTTTCGACGAGCTTGAGGCTGAGCCCCAGCTCATGGCTCACGGCGGCGATCTTCTCCCAGCGCACCCCGCTGCCGCCGTGCTCAATGGTGTGGAGCGTCGAGCGCGATACCCCTGCGGACTCCGCCACCTCATTTTGCAGTCTGCCCAGACTGCGACGCCGCTCGGCGATTTGCTCCCCCAGCGCCAAAAGCTCCGGGATGTTTCCCGCCGACTTGCCAGCCTTACGACGAGGACCAGACATGTTCACTCTCCTCTTCGTCAGGGGGCACCTCCGCGCCCGCCAGACTCACTCTGTGCAACGAGGACGGGCACCGTACCCCTATATCCCTTAATCTAATCCAAAGGTAGGGATCGGCGCCGTCGTATGTGGTCAGTGTACCGCCGCTCAGGCATGAGCGCAGGGGGAGATCTCCCCACACAAGAATACCCCTCACCTGGGGAGACGAGGGACGTCAGGTGTGCGCCGGCCCGCGGGCGGCCTGCGCGGCCTAGTGCGCTAGTTCACACCGGCGTAGGAGTGGAGGCTGGTCACCACCATGTTGATGAAGAAGAGGTTGAAGACCATCACCGCGAAAGCGGCGACGTTGATCCACGCGGCCCAGATGGCGCGCCAGCCGGCCGTCGCGCGGGCGTGGAGGTATGCGGCGTAGAGAACCCAGGTAATGAGCGCCACGGTCTCCTTGGGGTCCCAGCCCCAGTAGCGGCCCCAGGACTGCTCGGCCCAGAGGGCACCCAGCACGATGCCCAGCCCGAAGACCGGGACGGCCACGATGCCGGAGCGGTAGGCCAGGGCGTCGAGGGTCTTGGCGCTCGGCAGCGGCTTGGCCACCGCACCGAAGAAGCCCTTCTCTTTCCCCTGGGGCTGGGCCATGCGGAAGAGGTAGAGCAGGGAGGCCACCCCCGAAATGAGGCCGATGGCGGCGCCGACGGCCACCGTCGTCACGTGGATGGGGAGCCAGAAGGACTTCAGCGCCGGCATCACCGGGGCGGCCACGGTGTAGAGGCGAACCTCGGCGAAGAACAGCAGCGCGAGCACCGGGGTGAGCAGCCACGGCCAGAGGGTGGCCCACTCCTTCTTCTGCACGAGCACCGCGGCGGCACCGGCCATCGCGAAGGCCGAGATGACCAGCACGTACTCATAGAGGTTGCCGAAGGGGAAGCGGTGCACCGCCAGGCCGCGGAGAACCGCCGAGACGATGTGGAGGATGACGCCCAGCCAGATCACGGCCTGCATCATGCCGGCGATCTTCTCCGCCCGGCGCTCCTTGGCCTGCACCTTCTCCGGCAGCACCGGAGATTCCTCCGCAGGGGCATCCCCCTCTCCCCCGGTGGCCAGCACCGGCTCGCGCACCTCCGCCGTCAGCTCCTGCCGCGCCTCAATGAGCGCGCGCACCTGGACGTAGTAGGCAATCGAGATCACCCACGCGACGAGGTACACGATGAACGCCGACATGAAGACATGATCGGACGTCGACGCCAAAGACTGATTCACAGGCATACAGAGTTCCCCTTCATGACACAGATTCATCCGACACGTTACGCCTCCACCCCAGGCAAAACAATGTGGGCCTCCATCTTTCGATGGAGGCGGGGTGGGCGCGCGGTGGCTTCGTCGAGCTCCTCGAGCTCCTCGTTGACCTCGAGTCCTCAGTCCCGCTCGTGGCGGGTGTGGGCGTCGATGATCGAGAGTTCATCATCGGGCACGTCCTCCGGGAGCCCGAGGATCTCCCGGGCCTTCTCCCGGAACTCCTCGCCCCAGCCGGCGCGGTCCGTGCGCGCGAGGCCGGCCATCGTCACGAGGGTCGTGCCATCCTCCTGCGGCTGGCAGCGCACCCAGATGCGGCGGCGCTTCACCAGGAGGGAGCCGACGAGCGACCCCAGCCCAATCACCGCGATGATGAGCACCCAGACCTGGGTGGGATCGTGGCTCACCTGCAGGTTGGCGAACTCCTGCGCCCCGTCGAAGCGCACCTTCGTGCCGTCGTCGAGGGTGACCTCCTCCCCCTTGCCGAGGTTGATGCGCTCGATGCGCTGGAGCTGCCCGGTGAGGATGAGGCGCTGATCGAGGCTGAAGAGCTGCTGGCCCCGGCCGGTGTCGAGGCCGTTATCGCCGCGGTAGATGTCGATGGCCATCGCGGGATCCCGCAGGGCGGGATAGGCGGAGCTCAGCAGCTCGCCCTTCTCGCCGCTCCACTGGGCGGTGGGCGCGAAGAGCCCCTGGATGGCCAGCTGATTCTGGCGGCGCTCGTAGAGGTCCGAGTACATGCCGGCCGGCGGGTCGAAGCGGAGGACGCCGCTCGAGAGGAAGTTGATGGTGTCATCGGGGCGGAACTGCACGGTCTGCGTGCGGCTCTCCCCATTGGGCCAGGTCACGGTGACCGTGGGGGCGTAGCCGTGTCCTTGCAGGTAGACGCGATCCCCGGCCACGCGCAGCGGGTGGTTGACCCCCAGCGGGAAGCTCTTCCACGTCTCGGGGTTTGTCGTGATGTCCGAGCCGGCGGCATAGGAGATGTCCGAGCCGAAGGACTCCGCCTGCCCATTGGGCAGATAGTCCGCCTGGAAGTTGTGGACCTCCACGCAGAAGGGGTTGAGGCCGGTCCCGTCGAAGAGGGCGCCGCCGCGGAAGGTGTCATAGTTGGCCGTCGAGGTGTTGCAGAACGTCGATTCCTCCACGTCCTTCCCCGTCACCACAATGACCTGTCCCTCATAGGAGAGCAGCGTGCCGAGGCTCGCCACCGCAATGAGCGCGACGACCGCCAGATGGAACACCAGGTTGAAGAATTCGCGCAGGTAGCCGCGCTCCGCGCTGAAGGAGTGCTGCCCGGCGCGATCCTCCTTCGCCGAGTACTCCGAGACGTGCCAGCCCTTGAGGACCTCGCGGAGCTGCGCCTCGACCTCGGCCTCCGGTTTCTCGACGACGGCCTGCGCGTAGAGCGGCATGCGGTCCAGCCGCTTGGGCGCGCGCACGGGCGGGGTGCGCAGCGCCCTCGCGTGCTCCCAGCTGCGCGGAATGATGCACCCCACGAGGGAGATGACGAGCAGGAGCGTGATCGCGTTGAACCAGTGGGAAGAGAAGACGTCGAAGAAGGAGAGCTTGTCATAGATCTCCGCGAGCTTCCCGTTGGTCTCGATGTACTCCTGCACCCGCGTCTCGTTGATACTGCGCTGCGGGAGCAGGGAGCCCGGAATCCCCGCCAGGGCGACGAGGAAGAGCAGCATGAGTGCGGTGCGCATACTCGTCAACCAGTTCCAGGCCCGACGTAGCCACTTGATGATGAGGTGCATCCTTCACTTTCTCCTTGCGTGCCGAGGCCTCGGCATCCCAGCCCCGGCGTCTAGATCAGCGTAGCCCCATAGGTCACGGTCCATTGCCTCACCCAGCCGATGAAGATCTCCCACACCCCGCTGAGCAGCAGAATCCCGATGATGATCATGGCAATCCCGCCGATGAGCCGGACCACATGGGAATGGCGACGCAGCCAATCCCATCCTCTCATGGCAGTGCCCCCGCCCACCGCGATGAGGAGGAAGGGCACGCCCAGCCCCACGCAGTAGGCGACAATGAGCAGCACGCCGCGCACGGCCGTCATGCCCGAGGTCCCCGCGGAGATCGAGATAATCGCCCCGAGAGTGGGCCCCAGGCAAGGCGTCCACCCCAGCGCGAAGACCGCGCCGAGCAGCGGCGCGCCGAGCCACGTCGTCCACCGCGGCGGCACCATGCGCACATCCTTCTGCAGGCCCGGGAACCAGCCGATGAACACGAGCCCCATGAGGATGGTGACGACGCCGCCCACGCGCATGAGCGTCTGGGCGCCCAGGGTGAGCGCGCTCATTGCGCCGAAGATCGCGGCGGTGGCCAGCACAAACACCACAGTGAAGCCGAGGATGAAAAGGCAGGCCGCCCCGAGCACCGCCCAGAGGCGGCGCCGGCCGACCTCCGGCCCATAGCGCCCCTCAAAGTTCATCTCCCCGCCAACGACCCCCGTGAGATACGACATGTACCCGGGGACCAGCGGGATGACGCAGGGGCTCGCGAAGGAGACCACCCCGGCCAGCGCCGCGGCGAGCAGGCCCAGCAGCAGCGGGCCGGAGGCGACAGTCTGCGCGAGCGCCTCCCCCATTTAGGATTCCTCCAGCATCGGGCGGACGACGTCGAGAACATCCTTCTCCGTGATGCTGCGGAGGAAGACGGCGGCCGGGCGGTGCTGCTTGTCGAGGACGATGGTCGTCGGGATGACGGAGGCCGGGACGCCACCGAGGGAGGCCGCGCTGATGAACGGCGGGTCGTAGATGCTGGGGTAGCTCACGGCGTTGTCCTTGACGAAGTCCTGGGAGACCGTGCGGTTGTGGTCGCGGACGTTGATGCCCAGGACCGTGCCCTGGCCCGACTTCTCCAGCTCCTCCTGGACGGCCTCCAGGTCATCGACCTCCGCGCGGCAGGGGGCGCACCACTGGCCCCAGGCGTTGAGGACGACGATCTTGCCCTCATAATCATCGAGGGAAATGTTCTTCCCCTCGTGCATGAGGTCCTCCCCGCTGAAGGAGGGGAGCTCCTGGCGTTCATCCTCCGGGTAGAAGATCTCGGTCTTCCCACCGGGGCTGTGGAATTGGAACTGGCCGCCGTCGGCCGCATAGTGCCCGGCGGTGCTGTCTTCCGAGCAGGCGGCGAGGCTCAGCGCCATTGCGAGCCCGAGAACCCCCGAGAGAGCTGCCCTGAGTCTGCGCATTTAGATCTCCTGAGCTGGTTCGCTGTACATCAGATCGACGATCTCCGTGCCCTTGAAGAGAAGCGAGGTGACCGAGGCGAGGTCGCACTCCCGGGCCGTCGGATTGTGGGCCAGCCGCTGGCCGCGCACCGTGCGCTGCACGCACACGATGGGAAGCTGGTGACTCACGATGATAGCCTCGTGCCCCTCGGCGGCCACCCGCGCCCGCTCGATGGCATCCATCATGCGGTGGGCGATGTCGGTGTAGGGCTCGCCCCAGCTCGGGATGGTCGGGTTGGTCATGAGCCGCCAGTGGCGGGGGTGCCACAGCTGGGAGCGCCAGCCGCGGACCCGAAGTCCCTGGTAGGCATTGCCTGCCTCGATGACGCCCCCGTCGAGGGTGAGCCCCAGCCCGGTGACCGTGCAGATGGGCGTCGCGGTCTCCTGGGTGCGCTCGAGCGGGGAGGCGGTGAGGTAGGTGACGTCGTGCCCGCGGAAGGACTCGGCGGTGCGGGCCGCCTGGCTCTGACCGCGGGAGGAGAGGTGGTAGCCGGGGAGACGGCCGTAGAGAATACGGTCCGGGTTGAACACCTCGCCGTGGCGGACGAGGTGGACGAGGGTGGTGCTCATCAGTTAGTTCTCTCCCTGCGCGGCGGCGGCCGCCTCGGCGGCGGGCTGGAGGGCCTGCTCGATCTTCTCGAAGTCGGCATCGCTGAGGGCGCTGCTCACGAACCACGTCTCGAAGACGCTCGGCGGGGCGAAGACGCCGCGGTCGAGGAGGGCGTGGAAGAAGGCCGGGTAGCGGAAGGTGTCCGCCGCCTTCATGTCGGCGAAGTTGCGGCCCTCGCCCTCGGCGAAGCGGACGGAGAGCATGGTCGCGGCGCGCTGGATGTGGTGGGCCACGCCGGCCTTCTCCAGGGCGCCGGAGATGAGCGAGGAGAGGGTATCGGCCTTCTCCATCAGGTTCGGGTAGAGCTCCTCCTTCGCGAGGCGGAGCGAGGCCAAGCCCGCGGCCATGGCCACCGGGTTCCCGGACAGGGTGCCCGCCTGGTAGACCGGCCCCTCCGGGGCGAGGGAGGCCATGATCTCCGCGCGGCCGCCGAAGGCCGCCGCGGGCAGACCGCCGCTCACGACCTTGCCGAAGGTAACGAGGTCAGCGGCCACGCCGTCGACGCCGTACCAGCCCGAATACGAGGTCCGGAAGCCGGTCATCACCTCGTCGAGAATGAGCAGCGCCCCGTCCTCGTGCGCGATCTCCTTGAGGGCCGCGTTGAAGCCCTCCTCGGGGCGCACGGTGCCCATGTTGCCCGCGGAGGCCTCCGCGATGATCGCCGCGATTTCGCCGGGGTGCTCGGCGAAGGCCTGGCGGACGGCGTCGAGATCGTTGTAGGGGACGACGATCGTGTCCGCCGCCGAGGCGCCCGTGACACCCGGCGAATCCGGCAGCGCGAACGTGGCCACACCCGAGCCGGCGCTGGCCAGGAGGGCGTCGACGTGCCCGTGGTAACAGCCCTCGAACTTGAGGATCTTCGCCCGCCCGGTGTAGCCGCGGGCAAGGCGCACGGCGGACATCGTGGCCTCCGTGCCCGAGTTCACCAGGCGAACCTGCTCGACGGCGGTACGGCCGATGATCTCCTCCGCCAGCTCCACCTCAGCGAGCGTCGGCGCCCCGAAGGAGAGCCCGGCCTCCGCAGCCTTCTGCACGGCCGCGACAATCTCCGGGTGCGCGTTCCCGTGGATCATGGGACCCCAGGAACAGACGAGGTCAACGTACTCGTTGCCGTCGACGTCGACGAGCGTCGAGCCCTGCGCCGAACGGATGAAGCGCGTCTGGCCGCCCACAGAGCCGAAAGCGCGGACCGGGGAGTTCACGCCGCCGGGGGTCACCGAGCGGGCCTTCTCAAAGTACTGAGCGGACACACGAGTGTGCGCGGAAGTGGGATCGCCGAAAGTCATGGGGACCATTGTAGGGGGTGGGCGCGCAGAACTTTAGCTGGATACCTTGAGGCCGATGACCCCACCGATGATCATCGCGAGGAAGAGGAGCTTGAGCGCGCTCAGCGGTTCCTGTCCCGAGAGCACCGAGTAGCCCACCGCCCCCGCGGCGCCGATCCCCACCCACACCGCATAAGCGGTGCCCATGGGCAGGCTGCGCATGGCCCAGGCCAGGCCGCCCATCGAGATGCAGAGCCCCACCGCGAACACCACCAGCGCCCGGGGGTTGCGGAGGCCATCGGCGGCGGCGAGTGCTGCCGCCCACACGGGTTCAAACAGAGCAGAAATGACAAGAACAATCCAGGCCATGGGGCCACTCCTTGCGTTGTGGCCGTCTTGTCGCCTGCCGGGTACGGCTCCCTCGTCCGGGCTGCCCGATCTGCATTCGGGTGCACTCCGAGTCCTACCAGATTCTGTGCTCTGTGGCACAGTGGGGGCCATGAAGATTGCATTTCTTGGAACCGGACGCATGGGCACCGAGCTTGCCCTCCACCTCCTCCCCGAGCATGAGCTCACGGCGTGGAACCGCACCGCCTACCGCACACAGCGGCTCCTCGACGCCGGAGCGACGGGCGCCAGCACCCCCGCCGAGGCCATCGACGGCGCGGATCTCATCATCAGCTCCCTCTTCGGCCCGGACACGGTCCGCGAGGTCATCATCGGGCCGGGCCTCATCCCCGACGGGGTGACCTGGGTGGACACGACCACCGTCTCCCCCGCCGATGCCGACGAGTTCGCGGCGGCCGTCCCGACCTATGTGCACGCGCCGGTCGTCGGCACCCTTGGGCCGGCGCGGCAGGGCAGCCTCGGGGTCTATGTGGGAACCCCCGACGCCGCCCGGCGCGAGGAGGTCCTCCGCGTCGTGGCCCCCTGGGCGGATCCGGAGCGGCTGCGCGGCGTCGATTCCGCGGCGAAGGCGGCGACGGCCAAGCTCATCGCGAACCTCGCCCTCGCGATCAGCGGGGAGGGCCTGCGCGAGGCCCTCAACCTGGGCAATTCCCAGGGGCTCAGCGATGAGGAGGTGCTCGACTTCCTCCAGCACACCGGGCTCGCGTTCATCGCGGGGATGAAGGGCCCCTTCGTCCGCGGGGAGCGCGAAGTGACCGGCGGGGACTTCACCACCGACGCTATCGCGAAGGACGCGCGCCTCATGCTCGCGAGCTCGACGGTGGAGCTGCCGGCCGTCCGCGCGGCGCTCGCCAGCCTCGAGGAGCAGCAGGAGGCCGGGCGCGGCAACGATGACTTCTCGAGCATCCTGGTCCACCGCGAGCGGCCGCGCCCCTAGGTGGGGCCCAACCCGGCCTAAACGAGGCGTCGGGCCACCCGGCGGGCGTCGGCCAGCACGGCGGGGACGCCGACCCCGCTCGCCCACGCCCCGGTCACGCCGAGGTCGCTGATCTCCGCCAGCGCTTCCTTAGCCTGGCGGACGCGCTCGAGGATGTGCTCGTCGAAGCAGGGGATCCCGCCGAACCAGCGCTGCACATAAATCTCGGAGAGCCCCGCGGCCCGGCCGTCGAAGCCGGTAATCGCCTGGAGGTCATCGAGGGCGTAATCCACCAGGTCATCCTCCTCCGCGCGGACGAGGGCATCATCCCCGAAGCGCCCGAAGCTCGCGCGCACCACCGCGCCCCCGCGCTCCGCGAGGTGCGGCCACTTCCGCGAGGAGAGGGTGAAGGCCTTGGCGTGGAGGCCTGGCTCGTCGGCGGCGATGAGGATGCCGGAGTTCTGCGGCAGGCCCTCGTCGGTGTCGAATTTCATGCCGACGACGGCCGAACTCGCCAAGCGAATCCCCGCGATGTGCTGGGCGGCCTCGGGGGCGATGCCCTTGAGCAGCAGCGCAGTGGTGGGCGCGGGGGTCGCGAGGATCACTCGGTCATAGGCGCCCTCCCCGCCGCCGGTGAGGCGGTAGCCGCCCTTCGGGTCGCGGCTCAGCCCGGTGATGAAAGCGTCGATGAAGATGCGGGCCCCGCTGCGCTCCGCGAGGGTCTCATAGACCTCCGCGTAGCCGCCGGGGAAGGCGGCGAACACACTGCCCTGCCCCGTCCCCGCACCACGGGCGCTGCCGGCCGCCTGGGCGCGCTTCTCCAGGAGCCGACGCACCGCGGCGGACAGATAGACCGGCTCCCCGGCCTCCGCCATGGCGTCGAAGGTGGCCGCCAGGCGCGGGATGGTCGCACGAATGCCCAGGTCATCCGCGGTGCAGGAGTAAACGCCCCCGAGCAGCGCGGAGACCAGGCGATCGACCACGTCATCGCCGTAGCGCTCGCGGACGAGCCGCCCCGCCGAATAATCCTGCCCCGGCGTCCACGGGATGGGGTCCTGCTCCGCCTCGGCGTCGATGCGTCGGGCGCTCTCCTCGCTGATGATCTCGCGGATGGGCTCGGCGTCGGCAGGGATGCCCATCATGCCGGCGTGCGGCAGGGGGCGCAGCTGCCCGCCCATGTACACCGAGGAGGGCAGCCCCGACGGGGTGACGGTACGAAGCCCCAGCTCTTCGGTGAAAAACGCGTAGGCCTCCTGGTTGCGGGCGAGGAAGGCCTCCGCCCCCATGTCCACCGGCCCCGAGTGGAAGGGCACGCTGAACATCTTGCCGCCGATGCGGTCGGTGGCCTCAAAGACCTCGATTGCCGCCTCCGGGGCGTGCTGGTGAATCTCATAGGCGGCGGACAGCCCCGCCAGGCCTGCGCCGATCACGGCATAACGCATGAGCGAAAAACTCCTTCACGATGAATCAGATCAACCGCCTCCGTGATGGCCTCCGGCGGCGTGGTGGGGAGCACCCCGTGCCCCAGGTTAAAGATGTGTCCGCGGGCCAGGCCCTCCGCCTGCGCCCGGCGCCCCTCCTCGCAGATGCGGGCGATCTCCTCGCGCACCACCTCGCGGCCCGCGTGGAGCAGCGCCGGGTCGAGGTTGCCCTGCAGCACCTTCGGCCCCGAGGTGGCATAAATCCGGTGCGCCGCCTGGTCGAGCGGCACCCGCCAGTCCACCCCCATGACCTCGGAGCCGGCCTCCGCCATCGCGCCGAGCAGCTCGCCTGTGCCCACGCCAAAGTGGATGCGGGGGATTCCCGACGCCGCGATCTCGTCGAAAATGCGCTGGGAGTAGGGCAAGACGAAGGTGCGGTAGTCGCGCTTGGTGAGGAAGCCCGCCCAGGAATCGAAGAGTTGCACGGCGTCGACGCCGGCGTCGATCTGCGTGCGCAAGAAGGCCTCGATGGTGCTGCACAGGCGGTTCATGAGCGCGTGCCAGACGTGCGGCTGGGCGTGCATGAGGGCCTTGGTGCGCTCGTGGTTCTTGCTGGGGCCGCCCTCGATGAGGTAGCTGGCCAGCGTAAACGGGGCGCCCGCGAAACCGATGAGCGCCTGCTGCGGGCTGAGCTCCGCGAGGATGCCGGCGATCCCTTCGGCGACCTCCGGGACATCGTGGTCAAGGATGGGGAGCGCCTGGACGTCCTCCGTGCTACGCACGGGGCGCTCCATGACCGGGCCGCGCCCCGCCACAATATCCACCTCCACCCCGGCGGCCTTCAGCGGGACGACGATGTCGGAGAAGAGGATCGCGGCGTCGACGTCGTGGCGGCGCACCGGCTGGAGGGTGATCTCCGCGAGGAGCTCCGGGCGGAAGCACGAGTCCAGCATGCTGATTCCCTCCCGAACTTTCCGATACTCCGGGAGGGAACGGCCGGCCTGGCGCATAAACCAGACGGGCATGCGGCTCGGCGTCCGGCCGAGCGCGGCGTCCACGAGGGGGGCGTCTACTACTGTCCTGCGGGCACTCATGCTCACCATCCTAAGGCGAAGAGCCGGGGCCGAGTGCTCCGCCCCGGCGGCGGGTGCACGCCCCGGCGGCGCTGGGCCTAGAAGACGCGGGCCCGGCGGGAGCGCCACTCGATGAGTAGCGAGGAGCAGATCATGAGGACCGTCGCCGCCATGGGGTGCAGGAGGCCGGAGATCGCGGCGAGCATGGCCGCCACGTTGTAGATCCACGCGAACCAGATGTTCTGGTCAATGAGCCGGCTCGTGCGGCGCGCGAGGCTCATGATCTGCGGGATGGCCGACACGTCCGAGCGAAGGACGACGACGTCCAGCCCCCGCGTGTCCGTCCTGATGAGGTCTGCGAGCGGCTGTCCGCCCACGACGCAGATGCCCACGTCGGCGACGTGCAGGCACTCGCGCACCGAGGAGTCCCCCACCATCGCCACGCAGTGCCCGCGGGCGTGGACGGCGCGAACGGCCATCGCCTTGCGCCCGGGCGCGATGCCCGCGAGGACGCTCGCCGCCCCGATGCGGTCGGCGAAGCGGCGGGCCACCGGGTACGTGTCCCGGGAGAGCATGATGGTCTCCATCCCCAGGTCCGCGAGGTCCTCCACCGCCTCCGAGGCGTCATCCTTCACCGTGTCGTTGAGGGTGATCACGCCGCGGTCCTTCCCCCGCCAGCGCACGATGATCGGGGTGCCGCCCGAGGCGGCCGCCGCCGCCAGCCGGCCGGTGAGGTCCGCCATGGTGCGCGGCCGCCACAGGGAGGCCTCCACCTGGCGCTCGCTGTCCCCGTGCCCGGCGGGCAGGGTGACCATCCCGGTGAAGGTGCCGTCCGCGGTGATGTCGACGTGCGTGACCTCGATCCAGTGCGGGATCTCCTCACCGCCCTCGCCGTGGTCGCGGGACTGGCGGGCGGCGTGGACGATGGCCTGGCTCGCCGGGTGCTCGGACTCCATCGAGAGGGCGCCCGCCACGCGGAGCACGAGGTCGGGGTTCTCCCCGTGGTCGGCGGTGACGGTCTCCACCGCCATCTCCTGCTCGACGAGGGTGCCCACCCGGTTAAACACCACCGTGTCCACCTGGGCGAGCCGCCGCATGATGTTCCCATCGCGCAGCAGCATCCCGTGCCGGGCGGCCGCCTCGATCCCGTGGCGCAGGGCCAGGGAGGTGGAGAGCGCGAGGGCCACCGGCGCGACGGAGGCGAGGATCGCGAGGGCCGTCGTGAACGCCGCGTTGATGTTTCCGCTGATGAGGTACCACAGGGAGAAATCCGCGCCCGCGATGATGAGCGAGGCCGGGATGAGCCAGCCCGCGGTGGACGTCGAGACCCAGGCCATCCGGTTCTGCCGCCGCGTGGCCCCGCGCACCCAGCGGTGGATCACCGAGGAGCGCGTGAGGTGGCCGGTGCGGATGACGCGAACCTTGAGTTGGCCGTCGACGGCCGTCGAGCCGGCGTACACGCGGTCGTTGACCTTCACCCGGCGGGGGATGCCGCGGCCCTCGATGAGCCCGGCCTCCACGGTGGAGCTGCCGCCCACCACGCGCCCATCCACAGGAATGATGTGACCTTCGGGGACGAGGAGGTCATCGCCCACGTTGACCTCCTGGAGGGGGATGACCTCGGGCTCCTGGCGGCCGGTCGCCCGGTTGCGGTGGACGACGGTATAACACTCCTGCGGGTCCGGCCGGGCGTTCGCCAGGTCATCCATGAGGCTCAGCCGCGTGCGGCGGGTCATGAGGCGACCAGCGAGGAGCACCACGGTCATGCCGCAGGCCACGTCGAGGTAAATCTCCCCCTCCATGAGAAGCTGCTGGTCAAAGGCGAACATCTTCGGGTTGGAGAGCCAGCCGATGTCGCCCGCGGGGGTGAAGAGGAGCATCGCCGCCGACCACAGCCACGCCACGAGGATGGCGACGGAGCTCGCCGCATCGAGGGCGCTGAGCCCACGGCGCAGCCCGCCGAGCATCGCGCGGTGGAAAGGCCACGCCCCCCACACGACGACGGGCAGCGCGAGCGCCAGGCACACCCACTGCCAGCCCGGGAACTGAAAAGCGACGACGTAGTGGAGGATGATGGTGGGCACCGCGAGGATCGTCGAGACCACAAGCCGCGGC
Source organism: Corynebacterium uropygiale (assembly GCF_021568315.1). Lineage (GTDB taxonomy): Bacteria > Actinomycetota > Actinomycetes > Mycobacteriales > Mycobacteriaceae > Corynebacterium > Corynebacterium uropygiale. The sequence continues at coordinate 276,293 of NZ_JAKGSI010000001.1, read as the reverse complement.
ACGGTGACAAGATCCCGGGCCGTGAAGAGCACATCGCGGCTCTCGGGGTCCTGCACGAGGTGGCGGATCGCCTCCGAGCGCAGCCACCCGGCGCGCTTCTGCCGCTCGATGATCCGGGCGCGCTCCTCCGCCTGGCGCCGGCCGCGGAGGGTTCGCAGGCGACGGCGCTGGTGGGAGCTGCCGAGGGCCGCGTGCGGGTGATCGAGGCGGCGGCGCAGCGAGCCCTCCGTGAGGCGGGCGACGACGCCAAAGCGCTCCATGACCTCGGCGAGGCGATCCGGCCCCACCGACTCCGGGGCCGTGATCCACGCCCGCCGGTCCCCGAAGACGATCCGCGCGCGGACCCCGGGGATCTCCTCGAGGGCCTCCTCGATGTCGCTAATGCCCGGCGCGTCGTCGAGCCCCTCGAGGTCGAAAGTGAAGGCGTGCTTGCGGGCATCCTCCGGGTTGTCTTCCCCGGCGATGCCCGTCGAGGGCGTATCAAACTCGCTGATGCCGACCGCGCGGGCCGCCTCCCGGGCCTCGGCGATCGCGGCGCCCAGGTCCCCCGTCGTCTCGGGCTTCTCGGGAGTGCTCATGGTCTATTTCCCACCCCGGCGAAGATTCTCGATCATCTGCCACTCGCCGGTCCAGCGCAGCGTCTCTTCCCGCCGGCCGCAGTACATGGCCAGGGCCCCGATCACGCCGACGATGATCTGCACGCTCCCATCCACCGCGAAGAGCGCCAGCGGCACCGCGGTGCCCTGCGGGGAGCTCAACATGACAAGCACGAGGCGGAGCACAAAGTAGATCGAGAAGAAGGTGAGGAGGCTGCGGGCAACGCCCGAGCGCTTGGTGCCGCGGTGGACTCGTTGCGTCGCGAAGGCGAGGACCAGCGCGACGATGAGCGCGATCACCCCCATGAAGACGAAGGCGAGGACGGTGATCATGGAGAGCATGTCCTCCGGCAGCGGCATGTTCTGCTGCTTGGCCTGCTCCACCACCTGCTCGCGCAGCTGGCTGGGGTCCACGGCGCTCATGATGATGGACAACACCTGGTGGACGAGCTCCAGGATGATCCCCGCGATCCACAGCTGGCAGAAGACCTTCACGGCATCGGGGCGAACCCGGGGTTCGGAACGTTGCTCCTTGATGGTCACGTCGGCACCTCTCCTCGACCTCTCCTCGATGTTCTCGACGCTTCGTTGCTAGCAGATCTTAGTGGCCCCTAGCCGCGGAGCCGGCGGGCGGCCTCGATTGCGAAGTAGGTGAGGATCTGTTCCGCGCCGGCGCGCTTGATGCTCATGAGGGATTCCATCATGACGGCCTCGCGGTCAATCCAACCCTTCTGCCCCGCCGCGGTGATCATGGCGTACTCGCCGGAGACCTGGTAGGCCGCCACCGGCACGGGGGACATCTCCGCGACGGCGCGGAGGACGTCGAGGTACGGCAGCGCCGGCTTCACCATGACGAAGTCCGCGCCCTGCTCAATGTCCAGCTCCGTCTCCAGGAGGGACTCCCGGAAGTTCGCGGGATCCTGCTGGTAGGTGCGGCGATCCCCCTCGAGGGAGGAGCCGACGGCCTCGCGGAACGGGCCGAAGAAGGCCGACGCGTACTTGGCGGAGTAGGCCATGATGGCGACGTCCTGCATCCCGGCCTCGTCGAGACCCTCGCGGATCGCGGCGATCTGCCCGTCCATCATCCCGGAGGGGGACACGATGTGGGCCCCGGCCTCCGCCTGGGCGACGGCCATCTTCTGGTAGCGCGGCAGGGTGGCGTCGTTGTTGACGATGGTGGCGCCGTGGCGGTCGGTGCTCAGCACGCCGCAGTGGCCGTGATCGGTGAACTCGTCGAGGCAGGTGTCCGCCATGATGATGAGCTCATCGCCGAACTCCCGGCGCAGGGCGCGCAGGCCGCGGTTGAGGGCGCCCTCCGGGTTCCACGCCTCGGAGCCCTCGGCGTCCTTCTCCTCATCGAGAGGGACGCCGAAGAGGTCGATGCAGCGCACCCCCGCCTCGAGGGCTTCCTCGCCGAGCTTGAGCAGGGAGTCCTCGGTGTGCTGGTAGACGCCCGGCATGGAGCTGATCTCCCGCGGGGCGTCGATACCATTCGCGATGAACGCCGGGAGGATGAAGTCCGCGGGCCGCAGCGCCGTTTCCGCGACCATCTCGCGCATGGCCGGGGTGGTGCGCAGCCGCCGGGGGCGTCGGATCAGATGATTGGAATAGCTCACCAAGAGTCCTTCTTTCACACGTTCGGGGAGACGACCCACCATCATAGGCGCGCGCCCCCGGCGGGCTCCCCCACCGCCCGCCCGACGCCCGCGCGACGCCCCGCAGCCGGCGCTTAGCTGGCGTTCTTGCGGCGCCGCGAGCGGCGCTTCTTCCGGGGCGGGGGCAGCTGGCCCGCGGCCCGGAGGGCGGCGACGTGCTCGGCGAGCGCATCGACGAGGTGCGGGATGTCCGCGATCTCCGGGATGACGTCTACCCGCAGCCCGACTTCCCGGGCGGTGGCCGCCGTCGAGGGCCCGATGCACGCGATAATCGTCCGCTGGTGCGGCTTCCCCGCGATGCCCACCAGGTTGCGCACCGTGGAGGAGGAGGTGAAGCACACGGCGTCGAATCCGCCGGACTTGATCATGTCGCGGATGTCGGCGCTCGGTGGGGCGGCGCGGACGGTGCGGTAGGCGACGACGTCGTCGACCTCCCAGCCCAGCTCATGGATGCCATCGACGAGCACCTCCGTGGCGATATCCGCCCGCGGCAGGAGCACCCGGCCCACCGGATCGAGCCCCTCGACGAACTCGGGGAACACGTCGACGAGCCCCTCCGCATTCTGCTTATTCTGCGGGGGCAGCAGCTCCGGGGTGATGCCGAGCGCGCGGATCGCTTCCGCCGTCTTCCGGCCCACCGCCGCGAGCCGCACACCAGCGAAGGCCCGGGCGTCGAGCCCAAACTCCGCGATCTTGTCCCGCACCGCGCGCACCGCGTTGACGGAGGTGAACACCACCCACTGGTAGCGCCCCTCGACGATGCCCTTCACCGCCCGCTCCATCGGAGTGGGGTTGCGCGGGGGCTCGACGGAAATCGTCGGCACTTCCTGCGGGATCGCACCGTGTCCGGCCAGGCGCGTGCTCATGGGGCCGGCCTGCGCCTTGGCGCGCGGCACGAGGACCCGCCACCCATAGAGCGGCCGGTTCTCCCACCAGGAGTACTTCGTCCGGTCATCCACGGGGTGGCCGACGGTGACCACCAGGGTGCCGGGCAGCTCGGCGTCGAGCTTCCCCAGGGTGCCCAGTGTTGTCTCGTGGGTGCGCTGCAGGCGCGTCGTGCCGTTGACGGTGACGCCGACGGGGATGCTGGCGTCGAGGCCGTGGGCGGTGAGCTGCTCGGCGATGGTCGGCAGGTCCTCGGCCTTCGCCTCGAGGACCAGGGGCTGCGGGGCGGCGGCCAGCTGCTCCCAGTCCACGTCCTGCTCGGTGATGTTCGTTTCCGTGTACGTGGAGCCCAGCGCGATCCCCGCGAAGGAGGGCACGGTGCCGGGCAGGGACATGCCGGGCACCACCTGGAATTCCACGCCGGCCTCCCCCACCGCGGAGATCTCCGCGAGGGAGGCCTCCCGGTTGAGCGGGTTGCCGGTGACGAGGCGGATGACGTCCCCGTGGGCGCGCAGCTCCTGCAGCTGGGCGAGGACCTCCTCAGGTGTGGACTCGGGGGCCAGCTCGGTGATTTCCGCGGCCGTCGGCGGGGCGGGGCGCTGCGGCTTGCGGCGGGCGCCGTTGGCCTTGGCCTCCGCGCACATGCGCTCGTATTCTTCCTCCGCGGCCTCGAGCTTCTCCGCGGGAACCGGCAGACCGGAGCCGACGATCTCCCGGACGCCGGGTAGCACGTCGGCGTCGGTGAGGGCGTGGGCGGTGTGCGCGAGAACCTCGCGGGCACGCACGGTCAGCATGTCGGGGTTGCCGGGACCGGCACCGACAAAGATGACCTTGCCCGGCTGCTGCTCGGGCTGGAGGTCGGTGACGACCTGGGGGTCCTTGCTCATGAAGATCTTTTCTAGGTACGCGGCCAAACGGAACCGCCCCGTTAGCATCCCGGGGTCTGCGAGTTTTGCGGACCCCGTTGCACGAGGCGGATAAAGGATGTGGTATTACACCATAAAACAGAAGCGCGGAGTTCCCAAACCGACGCGGGCCTCCGCGCTGCTCTACGCGCCGTATTGACTGAGCTGAGCGGCATAGTGCCGCGCACTGTCCGTGGACACCACAATGCGATCAAAAGTGGCCCCTTCCAGCTCTAATACGAGCCCGGGCCGGCGCCCATGGCACACAGCAAATGTCTTTTTGTGTGAGCCGTCCACAGTGGTGAATGTCCCTGTGCTCGTCATGCCCTGGATGCGCATGCCGGGGTTCTGCGTCTGCCCGGCCACGAGGTCAGAGACGTCGGCGAGCACATCAACCTTCCGCACGACCCGCAGCGGGATCGTGAGGTCCGAGCGGCGCGCGGCGAGCTTCTCCCACCAATCCAAGTGGACGGTGAGGGCCTCGTCGTGAATGTGAAGCTCAGCCATGATGCTCTCCTTACTTCTCCTTCCGCGCTCTGCTAGTTCGCCTCAGGGGCCAGGATGGTGCCGGCGCCCTGGGCGAGCATCTCCTCGGCCACGCGCTCGCCCAGCTCCTGGGCCTGGGCGGACGGGGCGGTGCGGTTGAGCACCACCTTGTGGCTGCCGTCGAGGGCAAAGGCCCCGGCGGTGAGGCTCAGCATGTCCCCGTCAAGGGTGGCGTGCGCGGCGACCGGGGCGGTGCACCCCGCCTCGAGGCGGGCGAGCAGCGCGCGCTCCGCGGTGGCACAGGCGGTGGCTTCGGGGTCGACGAGCGACTCGATGGCGCGGATCGTGTCCTCGTCATCGGCGCGGCACTCGACGGCGAGCGCCCCCTGCGCCGGGGCGGGCAGCAGATCCTCGACGCTCAGCACTTCCGTCGCCCGATCCTCCTGGCCCATGCGGCAGAGCCCGGCATAGGCGAGGATCACGGCGTCGAGCTCCCCGGAGCTCACCTTGCCCATGCGGGTGTCGATGTTGCCGCGCAGGGGGCGGATGTCGAGGTCCGGCCGCAGCGCGCGGAGCTGGGAGATCCGGCGCGGGGCGCTGGTGCCCACCCGGGCGCCCGTCGGCAGCTCGGCGAGGCGCAGCCCATCGCGCGCGATGAGCGCCTCGCGGGCGTCGGCCCGGCGCGGCACGATGAGGCGGAAGCGCGGGTCTGGCGCGGAGGGCAAGTCCTTGAAGGAGTGGATGGCGACGTCGCACTCGCCGCTGTGCAGGGCCTCGCGCAGCGCCTGGGTGAACACGCCCACGCCGATGCGCTCGACCGGCGCCATGTTCACGTCCCCCGCCGTGGTGACGATGTGCAACTCCGCGGGGAAGCCCGCGCTGAGGAGCGCATCGCGCACGTGCCCCGTCTGCGTGCGGGCGAGGGCGCTCCCCCGGGTGCCGAGCAGCAACGGGCGCCCCGCGGTCGATTCGTTCCTCTCCTGTGCCGACGTCTCCATGGAATCCTCCTTCTGGTGGGTCGTGGCGCGCGCCACGCTGATGGGCGTGGTGCTGGTGATCTCCTCGGGGGCAGGCAGGTCCGAGAGGTCGACGGCCGCCGAACGCCCCTTCTCCCCCTGCGGCGCAAGCGCCAGCCCGAAGAGCTCCTGGAGGGCGGACTCATAGGAGACCACCCCGGACTCGGCGGCGAGCTTCTTCACCCGCACGGTGGGCTCGTGGAGGAGTTTGTCGACGACGCGGCGCACGGCCCGCGAGGCCTCTTGGAAGTCATGCTCGCTGAGGGTGGGCGCCCGGTGCCGGAGGAGCTCCAGCTCCTGCGCGGCCACCTCGTTGGCGTGGCGGCGCAGGGCAGCGACCGCCGGAACCACATCCCGCACCCGCTGCTCCGAGGTGAAGTGCTCCAGTTCCTCGTTGACGATGCTGAGAGCCGCCCGCGTCGTCGGGGCGAGTTCGCCCTCCTCGCGGTCGCGCACCTGGTGGAGGCGCTCAATGTTGACGAGGTGCACCCCGGAGAGCAGCGCCGCGTCGTCGTCGATGTCGCGGGGAAGGGAGAGGTCCACGAGGGTGAGCTGGGGCGCCCGGTTGGAGGGGATGGCGGACTGGGTGATGGTGAAGGAATCGGCCCCCGTGGCGGAGACCGCGATGTCCACCTGGGAGAGCACGGAGAAGCGGTCCTCGAAGTCCACGACCTCGGCGCTCACCCCGGCCTCCCGGGCGTGCTCGGCGAGGCGCTCCGCCCGCTCCCGCGTGCGATTGGCGATGATGAGCCGGCTCACCCCGAGCTTCCCCAGGTGCGTCGCCGCGAGCGAGGCCATCGCGCCTGCGCCGAGGACCAGGGCGTTGATGCCCTCCAGCGGCGTGCTCGCGTTCGGCGAGAGGGTCATGTGGCGCAGTGCCTCGTCGAGAGCGAAGGAGACCATGGAGCCGCCGGCGTCGTCGATGGCGGTCTCCGCGTGGACGCGCTTGCCCGTGTGCAGCGCCGTCTGGGCAAGGGAGTGCAGCGCGGGCCCGACGGTGCCGTGCTCCGCGGCCTCCTGGTAGGCGGTGCGCACCTGGCCGATGATCTGCTGCTCGCCGATCACCATGGAGTCCAGCCCGGAGGTCACCACCATGAGGTGCTCGGCGGCGGCGTCGGCGTAGCGGACATAGAGGTAGCCGCGGAGGGTGGCCTCGTCGACGCCACTCACCTCGCGGAGCACATCGACGACGTCCTGCACGCCCGTGTGGAAGCTGTTGGTGACGGTGTAGACCTCCATCCGGTTACAGGTGGAGATGATCATCGCCTCCGAGAGCGAAGGCTTGTTCACCATGAGGGTGGCGGTGTCCTCCCGCACTCGCTGATCCATGCTCAACCGCTCCAGGAGCGTCACCGGCGCGCACCGATGCGACATCCCGACCACGAGCACACTCACATTGCACCTCACTGCTTCTTGCACGAGAACGCCGGGCTCACTGCGCAGCCCGGCCTCATCCAAAGGTATACCCCCACCGGGGGCAGACTTATGTTCAATACACGCTAGTGCTCTCGCCGCCGGCGCTCAACAAAGCCTCGACTAACTCTTCGTTCTCAATCTCCCAGCACGCAGTTTCCTCCCCCGCCACCACCACGACGGGCACCCGATCCCCAAATTCCACCTCCAGCTGGGTGTCTTCTTCCACATTGAGGATCCGCAACTCCGCGCCATGCTCCTCGACGACGGGGCGAATCTGCTCCGCCACACGGTGACAAGAACCACACTTCGGCCGCACCATGAGCTCCACCAAGGTCCGCGCCTTTTCCACCTTGAGCACCTCCCATCCGAGGGGGACTTGACTTACGATGGTCACGATACCGCTGCCTCCCGACGCGGCCGGCACCAGAATCACCTCTTAGGAGACTCCCGGTTTGAGCTTTCCTCATGATAACGCTCCCCTCTACAGCTCCCCCGAAGAATTCCTCACCCTGTGGAGTCTGAGCCGAGGCAACCTCCGCCGCTTCATCGAAGACGTCGCCCTCCCTCCCGTGGATGAGCACACCCAGCGCACGGCCGGCGAGGCCGCCGCCGCCCAGGCCATCAAGGAGCTCTTTGACCTCGAACTCGACGAGTTCTCCTCCGGCGTCGACTCTGTCTCGGGCTCCATCGAGGCCGCCGGCAGCTTCCGCCTCACGACGCCGGACCCGTCGATCCCCCAGGACCAGCACGTCGCCGCGTTTTTCGACGTCGACAACACACTCATCCGCGGATCCTCGCTCATCGTCTTCGCGCTGGGGCTGGCACGGCGTCGCTACGTCCGCCCCCGCGACATGCTCCCCATCGCGTGGAAGCAGCTGCGCTACCGGATCACCGGCGCCGAGCACGCCCGCGACATGGCGCGCGGCCGCGAGCAGGCCCTCGCCTTCATCGAGGGGCGGGAGGTCCGCGAGCTCGAGGAACTCTGCGAGGAGATCGTCGACGCCCACATGGAGGGCCGCGCCTGGCCTGGGACCCGGGAGCTCGCCGAGGCCCACCTCGCCGCCGGGCATCAGGTGTGGCTGGTCTCCGCCACCCCGGTGCAGATCGCGCAGATCCTCGCCCGGCGCTTCGGCTTCACGGGCGCGCTCGGCACTGTGGCCGAGGTGAAGGACGGGCGTTTCACCGGGCGCCTCGTCGGCGACATCCTCCACGGCTCAGGCAAGCGCTATGCGGTGGCGGCGCTGGCATCCGTCGAGCAGCTCGACCTCTCCCGCTGCACCGCCTACTCCGACTCCATCAACGACATGCCGATGTTCAGCATGGTGGGCACGCCCGTGGCGGTGAACCCCGACCGCCCGCTGCGCCGCATCGCCGAGCGCCGCGGCTGGGAGCTCCACGACTATCGCAGCCTCCGCACGGCGATCCGCACGTGGGGGCTGCCCACGCTCATTACCGCCGCCTTCAGCGTGGGCGGATGGCACATCTACCGGATCCTCCGCCCGCGCGGCTAAGGGCCCGCGGGGCTTAGAGTCCCCAGAACTTCCCCCGCACCATCGCGACGATGGTCAGCAGCACCATGATGAGCACGCCGATCGTCGTGGCATCCTGCGAGAGGAAGCCGAAAAGCCCGCCCAGCACGATGATCACCCCGATCACGAGGTTGATAATCAGCGCCGCTTTCTGCAAACGAGTCCAATGCATGGGCTCATCCACCTTTCCGTGAGGCCGCCAGGCGGCCAGAGATAAAACAACCGCGCCGGCATCCTTGGTGGGATGCGCGACGCGGTGAGCGCGTGCTAAAGACCCGCGCGGAAGTCCATCAAAGCTTACTTGCCGAGCTTACGACGCTGGACACGGGTGCGGCGCAGCATCTTGCGGTGCTTCTTCTTGGACATACGCTTCCGGCGCTTCTTGATCACAGAACCCATAAGGTTTCCTCGCTCACTTCCTATGTGTGATTCGTACGTACGGACCGGCTAATCGTGCCAGCGCCGCCCGATCGGGCGGAGTGCGCAGCTCCGGGAGCGGCGGGCACTGATCAACACAATGCTCCCAGCATAGCGCCGCTGGGCCCGGAGAAAAAACTAGCACCCGGCCGCCCGGGCCTGGAAGAGAGGAAATCCGCAGACACCGGGCGCCACGCGGGACGCTCGCTGTCTGCGGATTTCTTCAGCCTGAAGGGTGCTCCTTCGGCCATTATCCGACGTCGTACACAGAACGCTCGAGGTACTCGTTAACGGCCTGCTCGGGGACGCGGAAGGAACGGCCGACGCGCACCGCCGGCAGCGTTCCGGAATGGACAAGACGGTACACGGTCATCTTGGAGACACGCATGATCTCCGCGACTTCCGCAACCGTCACGAACTTTCCTTTGTTCTCGTTCAGCATATTTACCTTTACCCTTCAGCAGCGGGCGCGCTGTAGGCTTCCCCTCCTACAGATCGGTCACGCACGTGCCGGGACTAGCTTAGCGTGAACAGTGTGACTACTGCGACTTACGTGGTTGTCATCTCAGAAATCCCAGTGCTCACGGGAATTCACCAGGATCACACCGGCCCCGCACGCAGGGGCTGCCACCCTCACATCGGGGTGACGGCCGGCGGGGCACCGTCGTCGAGTCCCGCGCCTACTTGGAGAGCGTCGAGGCCTTCTCCGTGCACGTGGCGATCGCGCGGAAGACCATCCCGCGGAAGCCGGACTCCTCGAACTCGCGGAGGGCGGCCACCGTCGTGCCGCCCGGGGAGGAGACGTTGGCGCGCAAGGTGACCGGATCATCCCCGGACTCCCGCAGCATCCGACCGGAGCCGGCAATCGCGGCCGTCACGAGCTTCTCCGCCTGCGCCCGGGTAAGGCCCTGTTCCACACCGGCGTCGATCATGGCCTCCGCCATGAGGAAGATGTAGGCCGGGGAGGAACCCGCGAGCGCGCCCGCGGCGTCCATCTGCTTCTCCTCGAGGAGGAGGACATCGCCGACGGCAGAGAGCAGCTCCGTTACCCGCTCGACGTGCTCATCATTGGCATAGCGCCCCCGGGCCATGGCGTTCATGCCCGCGCCCACGAGCATCGGCGTGTTCGGCATGCAGCGCACGACGGGCGTGCCGGCGGACAGCGCATCCTCCATCTCCGCGATGGTCACCCCCGCCGCCATGGACACCACCGTGGTGTCTTCGTCGTTCTCATCGAGGGCGGAGGAGATCTCCGAGAGCACGGCCCCCACCTGCGCCGGCTTCACGCAGACGAAGACGACGTCGGCCCCCTCGACGGCGTGCGCATTATCGCGCTCGTCCTTCACCCCGTACTTCTCCTTGAGTTGGGCACCGCGCTCCTCGCTGCGGTTCGTCACTGTGATGCGTGAAGGCTCCACCCCGGAGGCCACGAGCCCCGACGCCAGTGCTTCACCAATTTTTCCGCATCCAAGAATTGCAATAGTGCTCATGACCCACACCCTAACGAAAAAGCCCACCGAGTCTAGACCGGTGGGCGTGCTCCGCCGCGGCGCAGGCGGCTCTCCTGCGGCTGCCGTGCCGCAGCCGTGTCGCTGCTATGCCATCGCGACGAGGAGCGGACCGAACGTCATGAGGAGGCCGACGATCGCCGCGAGGAACATGCTCAGCCCGTCGCGAGACGTCCGCAGCACGTGGACGACGGCCATCATGACCCCCGTCACCGCGAGGCCCAGAACCGCCACGATGATGGCGTTGAGCTCGCTCTCCCAGAGCCGCTGGAAGCCCAGGAACACGATGATGCCGAGCACAATGCCCGCCACCGCGAGGCCGAGCGTCGCGAGCCACGAGCCCTCGCCTTCGTCCTCTTCTTCCTCGCGCTCGGCGGGGGTGTGGGGGACCTCGTTGCCCTCGTCATCGAAGAAGGCGTACTGCGGCTCCTCGTCTTCCTCGACGGCCTGGGGCTGCGCGGACTCCTCCGGGCGCTCGGCGGGAGCCTCGTCCTCGACCACCGGGAGCACACCCGTGCGCTCCTCCGCCGGGGTCTCCGCAGGCTTCTCCTCGGACTCCGCATCGGCGCTGGCCTCGGAGGCCTCAGTAGCCTCGGTGCGGGAGGCGAGCGCCTCGAGGGCCACGGCCTCCTCGGAGACGCGCTCGTTCTCCGCGGTGCGCTCGACGGCGGACTCCTCCGCCCACTCGTCCTCGGCCTTGGGCTCGGGAGCATCGGCGTGCTCGACGGGCTGCGCCTCGTCCTTCTGCGGCTCGGCCTTCGGAGCTTCGGTCTTCTGCTGCTCGGCCGGCGTGGCCTCCTCCACCGCCTCCGGGGCGGCCTGCGGGGCCTGCGGGGCCGTATGCGGCTCCTCGGGCCCGTCGATGGGGCTATCGGTGTGGCGGGAGTCGGCCGGCTTCTCCTTCACCCGCGGGATGGAACCGGTGAGTTCGGCGACGGAGATGCCGCCTTCCTCGAGGCTGCGCCGCCGACGCCGCCTGGGCGCCTCCTGGCCCTCCCCGCTTTTCCCGGCCCGGGCGAGGAGTTCCGCCACGGTGAGCTGTCGATCACTCATTCTCCGGTCCTTTCCTGTCCGGTGCCTGTCTGTTCCTCGGGCTCGCCGAGGCCTGTGTCAATCCGCCGCAGGATCACGCCCTCGCGCAACGCCCACGGACAGATCTCTAGCTTATCTATTCCCAGCGCGCGCATACTAGCCTCCGCCACGAGTGCCCCCGCCACGATCTGGTGGGAGCGGTCGCTGCTCACGCCTTCGAGCTCGGCGCGATCGGCGGCCGTCATGCGTGAGATAAACGCTATCAGCTGGCGCAGGCCCGGCGCGGTGAGCGTCCGGGTGACGTGCGGCCCCGCGGAGGAGGGCGCCGCCCCGGTGAGGCGCGCCAGCGTGCGGAAGGTCTTCGACGTGCCGACGGCCAGCCGCGACTCCCCCAGCGCCCGCAGCTGACGGGCCGGCTCGACGAGCTCCGCGTCGATGTAATCCCGGAGCAGTTTGATCTTCTTGCGCTCGGGCGGGTCGGTGTCGAACCACTGGTGGGTGAGGCGGCCGGCGCCCAGGTCGAGGGAGAAGGCGCATTCGGGGTCCTCGTCCGCGCCGGCGGAGATTTCCAGCGAGCCACCCCCGATGTCGAGGTTGGTGATCTGCCCGGCGGACCAGCCGTACCACCGGCGCACCGCGAGGAAGGTGAGTCGCGCCTCGTCGACGCCGCTCAGCACCTCCAGCCGCACCCCGGTTTCCTTCTCAATGTGGTCGAGGACCTCCTGGGAGTTCGTCGCGGACCGGACGGCGGAGGTCGCGAAGGCGATGAGCTCCGCGCATCCGAGCGTCGAGGCCAAATCATGGGCCTCTGTCACCGCGGCGGTGAGCTTCTTGATCCCCTTGTCGTGGATGGCACCCTTCTTATCGGTGAGCTCCACGAGCCGCAGCGATGTCTTCCAATCGCTCATCGGGGTGGGGTGTCCACCGGGGCGGGCATCGACGGCCACCAGGTGAACAGTGTTGCTGCCCACATCTAATACACCTATTCGCACACCTTTAGGGTAGACGGTCTAGCGTGTCCAAGTGTGAATCACCCATCATCCGCCCCCGTCCCGCTGGGATTCCCCCGCCACTCCCCCGCGGGCCGTTCCATCGCGAGCGGGCGGGAGCTGCCGCCCGATCACCCGCGCGAGTGGTTCGAATTCTTTGATCCCGAGGACCCCGAGCGCCTCTACAGCATCGATCTCACCTGGCTCGAATCCCACTGGCGCTGCCAGTTTGGCACCCCGCGCTGCCCGGGAATCGACGCCACCCTCCCCGAGGTCGGCTGTTGCGTGCACGGGGCCTACCTCGCCGACGAGGAGGATCACGCCCAGCTCAGCGACGCCGTCGCCCGCATGCCGGCCGAGTTTTGGCAGTACCGAGACGTCGGGCTCACGCCTGCGCCGGCGGAGGAATTAGAGGAGAACCAGTCGATCGCGCCGGAGCCGTGGCTCGTCTGGGATGAGCTCGAGGGCGATGACGGGGAGATGGAGCCCGCGCTGAAGACGCGGGTGGTCGACGGCGCCTGCATCTTCGCCAACCGCCGCGGCTGGCCGAGCGGCACGGGCTGCGCCCTGCACCAGTGGGCCGTCGCGGAGGGAGAGGAGCTCACCGTCGTGAAGCCGGAGGTGTGCTGGCAGGTGCCGCTGCGCCGCCACGACGAGTGGGAGGAGCGCCCCGACGGCTCGGAGATCCTGCGGACGACCATCGGCGAATATGACCGCCGCGGCTGGGGCGCGGGCGGCGAGGACTTTGATTGGTACTGCTCCGCGGACCCGGCCTGCCACACCGACCCCCTCCCCGTGTGGCAAACGCAGGAGGCAGAGCTCCGCGCCATCATGGGCGATGCCGCCTATGACATCCTCGCCCGACACCTGCGCCGCCGCGCCGAGTGCCACTACCCCGGCCAGGTGCATCCGGCGACGGCGGCCGCCCAGGAGCGCCCGCCCCGCGAGGACTAAGGACTAGGACTCGAACTTGTAGCCCAGGCCGCGCACGGTGACGAGGAAGCGCGGCTTCGAGGGCTCGGGCTCAATCTTGGAGCGCAGCCGCTTGACGTGGACGTCGAGGGTCTTGGTGTCCCCCACGTAGTCGGTGCCCCACACCCGGTCGATGAGCTGCCCGCGGGTGAGCACCCGACCGGAGTTGAGCAGCAGGTATTCCAGGAGGCTGAACTCCTTGAGCGGCATGGCGACGGGCTCGCCGTCCACGGTGACGATGTGCCGCTCGACGTCCATCCGCACGGGGCCGCCGGTGAGGATGTTGCCGTCGTCCTCCGCGCCCTCGTGATCGGTGTCCGCACCCCGGCGGAGCACGGCGCGAATGCGGGCGATGAGCTCCCGCGAGGAATACGGCTTGGTCACATAGTCATCCGCACCGAGTTCGAGGCCCACCACCTTGTCGATCTCCGAATCGCGCGCGGTCACCATGATGACCGGCACGGAGGACATCTCCCTCAGCCGCTTACACACCTCGGTGCCCGACATGCCGGGCAGCATGAGGTCGAGCAGCACAATGTCCACGGAGTGGCGGGTGAACATCTCGAGGGCCGTCGCGCCATCACCCGCGATGAGCGTGGAAAAACCCTCCTTGCGCAGCAGGAACGCGAGCGGATCGGCCAGCGACTCCTCGTCCTCAACGATCAAAATGGTGGTCATGGCTAGTTTTTATCCTTTCGCCGTGGAGTGACCCGCGAGACCGCCTTGCGGATAGGTGAGGCCGAGTCCTCCTCGGTGCTCTCGGCCTCCGGCGCGTCCTCCGGATGGTGGATAGGAAGCTCAATAGTAAACGTGGATCCCGTTCCCAGCCGGGACCACAGTGAAATGGTGCCCCCGTGGTTCGCGACGACATGCTTGACGATCGCCAGGCCCAGCCCCGTGCCCCCGGTCGAGCGCGAGCGGGCCTTATCCACGCGGAAGAAGCGCTCGAAGACGCGCTTCTGGTTTTCCGGGCTGATCCCGATGCCCCGGTCCGTCACACGAATGAGGACCGTGCCGTCCTTCCCGATCTTCTGCGAGACGGACACCGGCATCGCGTTGGGCGAGTAGTTAATCGCATTGCTCACGAGGTTCGTCAGCGCCGTGGTGAGCAGCGCCTTATCCCCCATGACCTGCACACCCCGATCCTTGCCCTTGATGAGCGTGATGCCCGCGTTCTCCGCGGCAAGCTGGTTGCGCGCGAAGGCCTCGTCGATAATGTCCCCCACTGCCACGGGCTCCATGTCGGGGAGCGCCTCCGCCCCCTGCAGCTTGGACAGCGCGATGAGCTCGTTGATCATGTCGGCCAGCCGGTGGGCCTCCTTGTGGAGGCGCCCGCCGAAGTATTCGACCTGCTCGGGGTCATCGGCGGCCTCGACGACGGCCTCCGCCAGCAGGGCCATCCCGCCGACGGGCGTCTTGAGCTCGTGGGAGACATTCGCGACGAAGTCCCGGCGCGCCGCCTCCATACGCACGTTCTCGGACTCATCGGTGGCGTAGATGATGACGAATCGATCATCGACGAGGGTAAGAGGCTTGATGACGGCCGTGACCGCCGTGACGAGCGCCCCCGGGCGGCGGGTGGGCGCCCGCAGGTCAAGCGATCGCGTCTCCTGGTCCTCAAAGACCAGGTCAGCGCACGCTCTCACCTCGGGGTTGAGCGTGCGCTCGTGGACCACGCCCATGCCGTGGGCGTGCGGATTCGACAAGATCACCTCACCGGAGCGGTCAATGACCGTGATTCCGGTGGGTGATCCTTGGATGGCCAGGTGCAGGACCTGGCTGACCGTCGTCACCTCATTTCTCGCCAGCGTTTCCGAGGAACGGAAACGGCGCAGGCGCTCAGCGAGCGCCCGATAGGCCCGGTAGCCTACTCCAGCGAGGAGGGCCCCCAGGACGAAGGCGAGAAGAGGTGACACACTCACTTATTGCCCTGGGCAGCCACAGCAGCGGCGCCGGCGGCAGCGGCCTCGGGATCGAGGTAGCGGCCACCGGGGTTGAGGACCTTCCCTTCGGCATCGAGCTCGTAGAGGAGCGGGATGCCGGTGGGGATGTTGAGGCCGGCGATGTCCTCGTCGGAGATGTTGTCCAGGTGCTTGACGAGGGCGCGCAGGGAGTTACCGTGGGCCGCGATGAGCACGGTCTCGCCCCTCTTCACTCGGGGGAGGATCTCCTCCTCGAAGTAGGGCACGAGGCGGGCGACGACGTCCTTGAGGCACTCGGTCTTCGGGACGGTGTCGAGGTCGGCGTAGCGCGGGTCGTGGGCCTGGCTGAACTCGTTGTCATCGTCGAGCTCGGGCGGCGGGGTGCCGTAGGAACGGCGCCACTCCATGAACTGCTCTTCGCCGTACTTGTCCTTGGTCTCCGCCTTATTCAGGCCCTGGAGGGCGCCGTAGTGGCGCTCGTTGAGGCGCCAGTCGCGCACAACGGGGATCCAGTGACGGTCGGCCACATCCAGCGCGATGTTCGCGGTCTTGATCGCGCGACGCAGGAGGGAGGTGTAGAGCACCGACGGCTCAATGCCGGACTCCTTGAGCAGCTCGCCACCCCGGCGAGCCTCCTCTTGGCCCTTCTCCGTGAGATCAACGTCCACCCACCCGGTGAACTGGTTCGACGCATTCCATTCGCTCTGGCCATGGCGCAGAAGAATTAGCTGTCCATTACTCATGGGTCCTATTATGCCAGCCGCCCCGGATCCGGTCCTGGTGGGAGCGGTGTGACTCAGCGCTCCTTCCCGCTGGCGAAGCGCTGGGGGCAGTCGGCCACCCCGACGGAGAGCGCATCCTCGTAGAGCTCCTCGAGGCGCTCGGCCGCAGCGCACCAGGAGAAGGAGGCCGCCCGGCGGACGGCGGCTTCTCCCATGGCGATGCGCGTCTCGTCGTCGTCGAGGAGCGTGCCCAGGGCATCGGCCCACGCCTCCGGCTCGTGGCCGTCGACGAGGATCCCCGTCTCCCCCTCGGCGACGGCGAGCGGCAGCCCACCCACCCGGGCCGCGACCACCGGCGTGCCGCTGGCCTGCGCCTCGATGGCGACAAGCCCGAAGGACTCGTTATAACTCGGCACGGCCACGATGTCCGCCGCCTGATACAGCGCCACGAGCTCCTGCGGGGGGCGCGGATTGAGGAAGCGAATGCGCCGCTCCACCCCGAGCTCGCGGGCCAGCTGCGCATACTCCTCCGGGGTGGCGTGCTGCCCCGAGGGCCCGCCACAGATGACGACGCACAGGGCGCGCCCCGGATCCCTGCGCATGAGCTCCGCCGTCGCGCGGATAAGCACCTGCGGCCCCTTGAAGGTCTGCAGCCGGCCCACGAAGGCGATGACCTTGGCGTGCAGCGGAATGCCCAGCTCGCGGCGGGTGCGCTCGGTCGCACGATCGCTGCCCGGGGTGAAGAGCTCCGTGTCCGCGCCCGGGGGGATGACGCGGATGATGGACTCGTCGGCGTCATAGTGCTCGACGAGGTCCGCCCGCTCCTGATCCGTATTGACGACGAGCACATCCGCGTTGTCGACGAGCTGCTGCTCGCAGATCCGCCGCGCCTCCGACTCGGGTGTGTCCTCGGCGCTGCGGTGGGCGTTCTTCACCGCGGCCAAGGTGTGCGCGGTGTGGACGAGCGGGACCTTCCACACATCGCGGAGGAGCCAGCCCACCTGCCCCGAGAGCCAATAGTGGGAGTGGATGAGGTCATAGGAGACGTCGTGGCAGTGTTCCCACTGGAGCATCCCCCCGGCGAAGGCGGCGAGCTGCGTGGGCAGCGCTTCCTTGGCCAGCCCCTCGTAGGGGCCGGCGATGATGTTAATCACGCGGAGGTTCGGCTCCACCTCCACGATCTCCCCCTGGCCCATGCGGGTGGCGCGAGTGAAAATATCCACGGCCACGCCCCGGCGGGCCAAATGCCTGGCGGTCTGCAGTACATAGACGTTCATCCCCCCGGCATCGCCGCTTCCGGGCTGGTGGAGAGGCGAGGTGTGCAGGGAGATCATGGCAACGCGCATAGGGCCATCCTAGAGTCGTGTGGGAGCGTGGCATCCATGCTATGCTACGACCCTGTAACTTACTGCACCGTAAGAGAGTGGGAAGGATCCCGTGTCCGCACTAGAAACCCAAGCCTGGCTCCAGCACTACACCAGTCACACCCCCCATCACCTGGACTACGGGGAGACCACACTGCTGGACATCTACAAGGAGACCATCTCCACCTACCCCTCCAGGACGGCGACGAACTTCTTCGGCCGCACCCTTTCCTACTCCGAGCTCGATAAGCAGGTGCGCCGCTGCGCCGCAGGCCTGCGCGCCTTCGGCGTTCGCCCCGGAGACCCGGTGGCCATCATGCTCCCCAACTGCCCCCAGCACATCATCGCCTTCTGGGCGGTGCTTAACCTCGGGGCGACCGTCGTCGAGCACAACCCCCTCTACACCGCCCACGAGCTCCGCGGCCTCTACAACGACCACGGCGCGCGGGTGGCGATCTGCTGGGACAAGTCGGCGGCCATGCTCGACACCCTCCGGGACAGCACGCCCCTCGAGACCATTGTCTCCGTCAACATGGTGGAGGCCATGCCGCGGACCAAGCAGCTGGCCCTCAAGCTGCCGCTGCCCATGCTGCGCAAGACGCGGGACTCCCTCACCGCCCCCGCCCCCAACACCGTGCCCTGGGAGGTGCTGCTCTCCTCCGCGATTGGCGGCGACGGCGAGACTCTCGCCCCCGCCACCCCGGTCACCAAGCAGACCACGGCCCTCATTCTCTACACCTCGGGAACCACCGGCACCCCCAAGGGCGCCATGCTCAGCCACGGCAACCTCTACGCCAACATCCTCCAGGGCACAGCCTGGGTGAAGGGGCTGGGTGATGAGGTGGAGAAGTGCCTCGCAGCGCTCCCCCTCTTCCACGCCTATGGCATGACGATGCTCGCCACTCTCTCCATGCTCATCGGCGGCGAGCTCATCCTCCTTCCCACC
Organism: Corynebacterium uropygiale; assembly: GCF_021568315.1. Classification (GTDB taxonomy): domain Bacteria; phylum Actinomycetota; class Actinomycetes; order Mycobacteriales; family Mycobacteriaceae; genus Corynebacterium; species Corynebacterium uropygiale. The sequence goes on along the minus strand of NZ_JAKGSI010000001.1, from coordinate 257,933 downwards.
CCGCGCGTGGACCTCATCATCAACAGCCTGAAGAAGGACACCCCCACGTGGGTCCCCGGCGTGCCGACGCTCTACGAGAAGATCGTCGACGCCGCCGAGAAGCAGAACATCAAGATCAAGGGCATCCGCAACTCCTTCAGCGGCGCCTCGACGCTCCCCGCCCGCACCGTCGAGCGCTGGGAGAACGCCACGAACGGGCTGCTCGTCGAGGGCTATGGCCTCACCGAGTGCTCGCCCATCATCGTCGGCAACCCTATGAGCACGGACCGCCGCCCCGGCTATGTGGGCATCCCCTTCCCGGACACGGAAGTGAAGATCGTCAACCCGGAGGACCCCACCGAGATCAGGCCCGACGGCCAGGAGGGCGAGATCCTCGTCCGCGGCCCCCAGGTCTTCAGCGGCTACCTCAACAACCCCGAGGCCACGGAGAAGTCCTTTGTCGACGGCTGGTACCGCACCGGCGACGTCGGGGTCATGGAGCCGGACGGCTTCATCCGGCTCGTCGCCCGCATCAAGGAGGTCATCATCACCGGCGGGTTCAACGTCTACCCCGCCGAGGTCGAAGAGGCCGTGCGCTCCCACCCGGACATTCGTGAGGTGGCCGTCGTCGGCCGGCCGCGCGCCCACGATGGCTCCGAGGACGTCGTTGCCTGCATCACCCTCAACGAGGGCGCGGCGCTCGATCCCGAGGGGCTCAAGGAGTACTGCCGCGAGCGCCTCACCCGGTACAAGGTGCCGCGCACCTTCTACCACTTCGAGGAGCTGGCCCAGGATCAGCTCGGCAAGATTCGCCGGCGCGAGGTCCACGAGCAGCTCATGGAGATCCTCAAGAAGCAGAAATAGGGAAGGCCCCGGGGCCTTCGGGGGGGGCTCGGGGCCGCGGGGGGCCGCGGGATCGGCTAGAGCGAGCAGCCCACCCAGATGGGCTCCGGCTCCAGCCGGACGCCGAAGGCCCGGTTCACCCCATCGCGCACATCGCGCGCCAGCGCCACGATGTCCCCGGTGGAGGCCTCGCCCCGGTTGGTGAGCGCCAGGGTGTGCCGCGTCGAGAGCCGCGCTGGCGCCCCCTCCCCCGGGTAGCCGCGATCAAAACCGGCCCGATCAATGAGCCACGCCGCGGAGAGCTTCACCTTGCCCTCCCCCGCCGGGAAGCGGGGCATGGACTCGGCTTCCTCGGCGCCGAGGGAGCGTCGAACCTTATCCTGCACGCTGTCCGCGATCTGTGCGGGCACGATGGGGTTCGTGAAGAAGGAGCCGGCCGACCACGTGTCGTGATCCCCCGGGATGAGCACCATGCCCTTCCCGCGGCGAAGGTCGAGGACGACCTCCCGCACCTCGGCGGCCGGGCGGCGCTCCCCCGCGCTCGAGGCGCCGAGGCGTCGCGCCAGCTCCCCGAAGCGCAGCGGCGCCGAGAGCCCATCGGTGCGGAGCTGGAACTCCGCCTCCAGGACCACGGCCCGGGCCGTGAACTTGAGGTTCGAATAGCGATAGGAGAGGTCCAGCGCACTCGCCGGAACCCAGGACACCTCGCCCGTCTCCCGATCCAGCAGGCGCACCCGCGTGAGCACGTCCGCGATCTCCGCCCCGTACGCCCCCACGTTCTGCACCGGGGTGGCCCCCGCCGAGCCCGGGATCCCCGAAAGACACTCCAGCCCGCCGAGACCGGCAGCAAGGGACGTCGAGACCACCTCATCCCACACGGCCCCCGCCTCCGCGCGGAGCAGGCCCGTGTCCTCCTCGACGCTCACCCCTGCGCACTCAATGAGCACGACGACGAGGTCGAGCGGCTCCTCATCGGCCACGAGGAGGTTCGAGCCGCCGCCCACGACGAGCAGCGGCACCCCGGCGGCGTCGAGCCGGCGCACCGTCTCCACCACCGCATCCTGGGTCCGGCAGCGCACCGTGAGGCGCGGCCGAGCACCGACGTGAAAGGTCGTGAGATCGGCGAGAGTGGTCTGCTCGTCGAGGACGGCACCATCAATATCGTTCAGTACTGGGGTTGGAGATGAATCTGCCACGCCCCTAACGGTAGTCTGTGGAGCATGACAACACGCAGTGAGAACGTTGTAACTATTCACCAGCCGGCCGAGAAGGTGCACGCCGCCCTCACGAACGCCGACTACTGGGCCCACAACGTGGCCCACCTCTCCCCGGAGCCGGGTCAGGTCCACGAGTTCACCGAGCAGGACGGCGGCGCCGTCGCCACCCTCTACGAGGTGCTCCCCATGGAGATCCTCCCCGAGGCCGTCCGCGCGATGATCTCCCAGTCCCTCAAGGTCAAGCGCGTCGTGACCGTCGGCGCCCTCGAGGATGGCGCGGCCGACATCTCCTACACCGCTGACGTCAAGGGCACCCCGGTGGACTTCAAGGGCGACATCTCCCTCAAGGGCGACGACGCTACCACCACCCTCTCCTACGAGAACGAAATCTCCGTCAACATCCCCTTCATGGGCCCGGCCATCGAGCCGAAGGTTGCCGACGCCCTCGGCGAGCTCTTCCAGAACGAGGGCACGCTCACCGAGGAATGGATCGAGCAGAACCTCTAAATACACATGGCTGATCACGCCCACAATCTCCGCGCCCGGCTCCACACTGCGCACCAACCCGGCGCGGTGGGCGTGATCACTCGGGGGACCACGGGCTACAACCGGCTGCGCCGCTGCGACCGCTGGATGGCCCACCACGCGGGGATCCGTCGCCTCCTGCGCGACGCCCCCGAACCCCTCGCCATTGACCTCGGCTACGGGGCCAGCCACACCACCACCGTCGAGTGGGCGCGCTGGCTGCGCCGCATCACCCCGGACGTGCGCGTCATCGGACTGGAAATTGACCCCGAGCGCGTGCTCCCGCCCCGCGAGGGCGTCCACTTCGAACTCGGCGGCTTCGAGCTGGCCGGCCACCGGCCCCACCTCGTCCGCGCCTTCAACGTGCTCCGCCAGTACGACGTCTCCCAAGTCACCAGCACCTGGGCGATGGTCTGCGAGCGGCTCGCACCCGGCGGACTCTACGTCGAGGGCACCTGCGATGAACTGGGCCGACGCGCCAGCTGGGTCACCCTCGACGCCCACGGCCCGCGCAGCCTCACCCTGGCCTGGGACCCGCACGACGTCGACACCCCCTCCGACGTGGCCGAACGCCTCCCCAAGATCCTCATCCACCGCAACGTGCCCGGGGAGAACATCCACGCCCTCCTCCAGCGCCTCGACGCCGCCTGGGAGCGCTGCGCCGGCTGGTCCCCGCACGGGCCGCGGATCCGGTGGCGCCACACGCTGGACCTTCTCCGCGAGGAGGGGCTCCCCTTCGAGGCGTCGCGCCGGCCCATCCGGGATAATCTCATCACCGTTCCGTGGGAGATTGTGGACCCGGGGGCGGCCCAGCCAGGTACTGCGGGGGACTAGCAAAAATGGTTCCCCTACGGAAAGATGGGGCTCGTGACTAAGTCGACTTCTTCCCGTGCAATCAAGTTCCTTGTCATTCTCGTTGTTGTGCTGGTGATCCTCGGGGCGCTCGCCGAGTTCGGTGTTCGCCACATGATCCGCAGCAGCTTCCGCGATGATGTCATGCACCACGCCCAGGAGGCCGGGGTGGAGAACCCCGAAGAGCCGAACATTTCTTTCGGGGCCTCCCCCGTGCTGTTCTCCCTCATTACCAAGAAGGTGCCCCACGTCGACATGACCACCCCGGACACCTCGCAGGTGAGCTGGCCGGGCGGCCCCAACGACCTCCCCGAGATCAAGGGGCAGCCGAGCTCCGCCGTCACGCTGGATAGCGTGGACATTTCGAATTCCGAGGCCCCCATCGCCGAGCACCTGCGGATCAGCACCACGCTCGGGGATGACTACCTGAAGGCCGTCCTCCAGCAGAGCATGGCCGGGGGCGGCAGCCAGGATGACTATGCGGAGGACGTGATCCAGTCCCTCTTCCGCATCACCGGCGTCACGAGCAACGCCGAGGAGGGCACCATCACCATCGAGTTCACCGGTGGGGCCACCTCGATGACGCTCAAGCCCTTCGCCCAGAACGGGCGCCTCGCCTTCGAGATCACCAGGAGCTCTATCTTCGGCCTCAACCTCTCCGAGGACGTCAACAGGGTCATCGGCGAGGACCTGAGCGAGGGCTTCGCGGAATCCGCCCAGGAGGGCCTGCGCATCGAGGACGCCGCGGTCACCGCCGACGGGCTTCAGCTCACCATGAGCGGGCAAAACGTCAACCTCCACGACATCAGCGGCGCCGCCGCCCCCGCCGCTTCCGCCTCTTCCGCCGCCTAGAGCGGGCGGAGAACCCCCAGGTCCATCCCCCGGGCGCTCTCCCACACGTCACTGGGAAGAGCCTCGAGGGTGACGTGTGTGGGCAGCAGGGCGGCGTCGATCCCCGCGCGGGCATAGTACTGGAGCAGCTGCGGCCACCCCGCCTCCTCCCCGCCGAGAACGACGCACAGGCGCACCGGTGAGGGCACGGCCTCCCGGACGGTCACCGCCTCCATGAGGGCCCGGTTGGGGTCCGCGCTGGACTCCGCCGGCACGCACAGCGCGATCGCCGCGGCCCCCTGCTGCACGGCAAGCCGCGCCTCCGCCGCCTTGACCAGGGGCTCGTGCAGACCGGTGGGATAGCCGGCCGTCGAGCCCACGACAAAGCCCCGATCCTGGGCGCCCGCGGTGCCGGCGACGAGCGTCGGCGGCACCCAGAGGTCGGGGTAGCCCGCCGCGGAGGCACCGGGCTGGTGGGCGTCGAGCCATGCGCTGACCTGCGCGGATCGCACCTCCGCCCCGAGGAGCGCCGCGCCCAGATCCAGGAGGGTCCTAGTAGCCATAGGTCCCGTCGATGAGGCTGCGAAGCTGCGGGCGCACGTCAAACCAGTAGACCCCGATGATGACGATCCCGATCCACGGCAGGATGGGGATGCTCCCCCGGCTGAGAACGTCGAGGACAATGACCACGGCGGAGCCGAAGAGCATGGCCACCCACGCGAGCTTGGGCATGCGATCCCCGGCGGGGAAGGCATCCTCGCGGGTCATGAGCGCCAGGACGCCGCCCACGACGCCCGCGACAGCCACGAGCCCCTGCACGGCCAGCGTCACGATGAGGAGAGCGACGGACAGATCGTGGAAGATGGTCAACGATCCTCCTCTCGCTCCGCGATGACCTCGCCCTCGAGGATGCCGGGCTCAGCCTTCTTCCGGGACTCCGCGCGACACTCGCGGCGCTCCGCCAGCTTCTCCTGGATCGAGTCCATGGAGGCGGAGAGCGCCTCCGAGAGGGCATCGCGCAGGTCATCGACCTTCTCGCTCTGCTTCGTGCTCGACGCCGCCCGCTTCACCGATCCGCCGACCTCCCGGAGGGACTGCCCGGTGTGCCGCGCGGCGTCGGATACCGCGTCCTTGAGTTCCTCCTTGGTGCGGGCGTCAATCAGCCGGTTGCCGATCTCCTTCGCCCCCGCGGCGCTCGGCAGGGAGCCGTTCTCCTTGAGGTGGCCGGAGAATTCCCCCGCGAGGTCCCTCGCCTTGGTACCGGCGTCCGCCCACTTCTGCAGTGGGCCATCCTTCGTATTATTCGTGCTCATTGGGTGTGTCCTTGTTCGTGTGGGTGGGGTGGTGCAGCCCGGCGCCGTCCGGCCGAACCGCGCCTATGCCCCGAAAATCAGATGGTTCACAGTGTAAATCGCGAGTCCGGCCAGCGCACCCACGATGGTTCCATTGAGGCGGATGAACTGCAGATCCTTGCCCACCATGAGCTCCATCTTCTCGCTTGCTTCCTCCGCATCCCAGCGGCGGACGGTCTCCGAGATGATGCCGGTGATCTCCTCCGCGTAGTTATCCGCCAGGAAGGTGGCCGCGCGGCGCACCTTTCCGTCGAGGGAACGGCGCAGCTCATCATCCTCCCGGAGACGGTTGCCCCATTCCTCCGCGAGCTGGGCGATCTTCACCCTCAGGAGCGAATCCTCGTGGGTGGCCTGCTCAAGGATGCTCGCCGAGGTGGAGTCCCACAGGGAGCGGGCCACGCCCGCCAGGGCGCTCGAGCCCATGATGTCGCCCTTCCACCGCTCGATGCGATCGATCATGGTCGGATCATTCTGCAGATCCCTGGCCAGGCGGGTGAGCCAGCGGCGGGCGGCATAGCGCGCCTCGTGGTGCGGGTCCCTGGAGACGTCCTCGGTGAAGCGGATGAGCTCGCGGTAGACCTTCTCCCCGATGAGGTTATTCACGAAGCGGGGCGCCCACACCGGCTTGCGTTCGTCGATAATGCGGACGATGAGCTCCTCCGCGCCGATCGCCTTGCGATGCGCCCAGTGCGCCAACTCCTCGATGAGCGGCTCCGTCCGCCCATCCTCGATGAGCTGCTCGAGCACTCGGCCCAGCGGCGGCGCCCACTCGGGCTCGGCAAGTTTGTCGACGACGAGCCGCCGCAGCACATTCTCCGCCTCCCCCGGGTCGATGGCCTCGACGACGCGGGCGGTGAACTTCCCGACCTGCGCGGAGACCGTCGCCGCGTTCTTCGGCTTGCTCAGCCACTCCCCCGCGCGCTCCGGGAGCTGCGCCTGAGCGACCTTCTCCGTGATGAGCTCGGCGTTGAGGAAGTTCTCCCCCACGAAACCGGAGAGCTGGTCCCCCAGCTGGTCCTTCTTGCGAGGGATGAGGGCGGTGTGCGGGATCGGCAGCCCCATGGGGTGCCGGAAGAGCGCGGTCACCGCGAACCAGTCGGCCAGGCCGCCCACCATGCCCGCCTCCGCCGCAGCGCGGACATAGCCCACCCAGACGGCGGCGTCGGCGTGTTCATGCTGCCACCAGCTACAGCTGAGGAAGATGATGGCGGCAATGATGAGGAGTCCCGTGACGAAGGCCTTGTGCCGGCGAAGGGTCCGGCGGCGCTCGGCTTCGACTTCGGGGCTGGGGCCGGGCAACGGCCGGCTCCCCTGCAGTGCATGATTAGCCATAGTGCCCATTATTCCGCCAAAGCACCCCACTCCAACCAGGAGGGGGTGCTTTGCTATGGAGGCGTGCTCGGGTGAGTGACGCGAGTGATGGGTCAGGGACTAGAAGTGGTGCCCCGTCTCTTTCACATAGGAGCGGTAGTAGCGCCGCCCATAGTGGATGAGGCCGAAACCGATGACCAGGAAAGCCACCGCCAGGATGGCCCCCAGGACGAGGAAGAACATCCCTGCCTGGTTCGGGTTCCACAGCACGGAGGCCACACCGAACACGAGGATGCCGAATCCAGCGAGGGAGGCCAGGACGAAGCCCATGCCAATCCACGTGGAGCTGCGCTGCAGAGAGGAGTGCGGCGCAGAGAGGCTCGAGGGGTGGTAACCCTCGACATAGTGCATACGACCTTCATAGGCCGGGAAGGATTCCTTGGGGGCTGTGGCCTGGCTGGATGCCATCGCCATCACTCACCTTTCTCAGAATTGTGAAGAGCTCATCTCAGCTGAGCTTCATACTACCTCAGTCGTCCTTGGTCCGAAGAGCGGCCCGGACGCGTTCCTTGTTGATGGCGGCGACGGCGGTCAGCGGGATGCCGGCCGGGCAGACGTCGGCGCACTCCCCGTAGAGGGAGCAGGGGCCGAAGTTGGTCTCCAGCTCGTCGATCATCTGACGGGCGCGCTTGCCACGCTCTTCCTTGCCCAGCGGGAGCATCTTGAGGTGGACGAGCTTCGCGCCGGTGAACAGGTGGGCTGCACCGTTCGGGCAGGCGGCGACGCACGCACCACAGCCGATGCAGGCGGCGTGGTCGAGGGCTCGCTCGGCGACATCGTGGTTGACGTGGAGGGTGTCAGCATCCGGCGCGGTGCCGGCGTTGATGGAGACGTAGCCACCCTTCTGCATGACGCGGTCAAGGGCGGAGCGGTCCACCACCATGTCTTTGATGACCGGGTAGGCATTGGAGCGCAGCGGCTCAATGCGCAGGTGGTCACCGTCGTGGTAGCTCACGAGGCGCTGCTGGCAGGCCGGCTTGTTCTTGTCGGCGCCGTGGGGGCGGCCGTTCACCGTGAGGCCACAGGTACCGCAGATACCCTCACGGCAGTCGGAGGCGAAGGCGAAGGGCTCCTTGCCTTCCTCGATGAGGCCGGAGTTGACGTGGTCCAGAAGCTCCAGGATGGACATCTGCGGCACAGCATCCGGGACCTCGATGGTCTCGAAACGGCCCTCCTGCGTAGGTCCAGCCTGACGCCAGATTTCCAGTGTCAGTTTCATTACTTGTAGTTCCTTGTCTGCAGCGGGATCGATTCGAAGTACAGCGGTTCAGCGTGGCGGATGAACGTGTGGTTCTCGCCAGGCTCCCACGCGGAGACGAAGCACCAGTGCTCGTCGTCACGCTCGGCCTCGCCGTCCTCAGAGAGGTGGTCATCGCGGTAGTGCGCACCGCAGGACTCGTCGCGGTCGAGAGCATCGATGCACATGAGCTCACCGAGGTCGATGTAGTCCGCGACGCGGTTCGCGTACTCGAGGACCTGGTTCATCTCGTGCTGCTCGCCGGTGATCCGCATGTTGGCCCAGAAGTCCTCGCGCAGGGCGCGGATCTTCTCGATGCCGTCGGCAAGATCCTTGGTGTTGCGGGCAACGCCGCAGGAGAAGTAGAGGATCTCACCGAGCTGACGGTGGTAGTACTCCGGGCCGTGCGGGTTGTCGCCCTTGATGTTCATCAGGCGATCAATGCGGGCCTGGGCGGTCTCGACGGCGGCCTGGGCCTCCGGGGAGTCCTCCGCGAGCTTCTCCGTGCCGAGCAGCGGGGCCAGGTAGTTCGGCACCGTGAACGGGAGCGTGAACCAGCCGTCCACCGAAGCGGAGAGCAGGGAGTTCGCGCCCAGACGGTTGGCGCCGTGGTAGGTCCAAGAGCACTCGCCGGCGGCGAAGAGACCCGGGATGGAGGTCATCTCGTTGAAGTCCGTCCACAGGCCACCCATGGTGAAGTGGCAGGTCGGGGCGATGCGCATCGGCGTGGTGTAGGGGTCCTCGCCGATGGACTCCTCGTACATCTGGAAGAGGTTGGAGTAACGCTCCCGAACCGTGTCCTTACCGAGGCGCTCGATAGCGTCGCGGAAGTCCAGGTAGGCAGAGTTGTGCAGAGGTCCGACGCCCAGGCCCTTGTTGATCTGCTGGGAGATCGCACGGGACGCGACGTCGCGGGGCACGAGGTTACCGAAGGCCGGGTAACGACGCTCGAGGAAGTAGTCGCGCTCCTCCTCGGGGATCGTGTTGGGATCCCGGTCGTCCTTGGGCTCCTTCGGGGACCAGATGCGGCCGTCGTTACGCAGCGACTCCGACATCAGAATGGTCTTGGACTGCCACTCGGAGTTGACTGGAAGGCCCGTCGGGTGGAACTGGATGAAGGAGGGCGAGGCCAGGTAGGCGCCGTGCTCGTAGGCGCGCATCATGGCGGACGCGTTGGAGTTCTTCGCCAGCGTGGACATGTGGAAGACGTTGCCGTAGCCACCGGTGGCCAGCACGACGGCGTGGCCGGTGTGGGCGCTGAGATCACCCGTGATGAGGTTACGGGTCACGATGCCTTCGCAGCGCTTCTCCCCATCCTTCTCCGTGATGATGAAGTCCACGAGGTCGTTATGGGTGAAGATCTCCACGGAGCCCAGGTGGATCTGGCGCTGCAGAGCCGACGCGGTGGACAGCTGCAGCTGCTGACCCGTTTGGCCACGGGTGTAGTAGGTGCGGGAGACCTGCACACCACCGAAGGAACGGGTGGCCAGGGTGCCGCCGTACTCGCGGGCGAAGGGGGCGCCGATGGCATTCATGTGGTCGATGACGCGCACCGACTCATAGGCCAGACGCCAGCAATCGGACTCACGGCAGCGGTAGTCGCCGCCCTTGACGGTGTCCTTGACGTGGCGGTAGGCGCCGTCGTTGTCCACCTTCTTACCGCGGGCGGAGTTGACACCACCCTGCGCGGCGATGGAGTGCGCACGACGAGGGGCGTCGTGGTAGGTGAAGGCCTTGACGTTGTAGCCGAGCTCGCCGAGGGCGGCCGCGGCAGCACCGCCGCTGAGGCCGGTGCCCACCACGAGGATGGTGAACTTGCGGCGGTTCAGCGGAGAGACCAGGTTCATGTGGTCTTTCTGGTACTGCCACATGTCCTTCGTCGGGACACCCTTGGGCTCGTGGGATTCCAGGATGCTGCCCAGGCGGACGTTCTCGACGACGGAGCTAGGCTGGGTGAACTCGGGACGAGCGGCAGTCTCTGTGTTATTGCTCATGATTCCTCTTCCTTATCCAGTTCCTCAGCTAATTACTCCGCAGAGGATCAGCAGCGGCATGGAAATGTTGCCGATCATCACGATCGCCGGGACAAGGTAGGCGATGACCAGGATCGCCTGACGCCAGCGACGACCGGTGATACCGAGGTCGCTCGCAGCCAGCCACACACCGTGGGAGAGGTGCAGGAAGAGCACCACCATGGCGATGATGTAGAAGATGGCGACGGCCGGGCGGGAGAAGCTGGCCACCATGTTGGCGTGGATCGTGCCCTCGTGGAAGGCGCTGCTCGCTGCCGGGGTCACACCCATGGTGAGGTCCAGGATGTGGAAGATGATGAAGGCCAGCAGGATGATGCCGGTCACGAGCATCGTGCGGGACGTGAAGGAGTTCAGCCCACCGATGAGGTTGGTGCGGCGGAACTTTCCGCGGGCCTGGTGGGCGCGCGCGGTGAGCGCGAATGCGCCGTAGATGTGGAGCACGATCGCCACCAGAAGCACGATGCGGAAGATCCACAGGGCACCCTCGTGCGGGAGCAGCGGGGCGCCGAGGTCACGGAGCCACGCACCGTAGACGTCGATCGGCGCCTTGCCATCCTCATCGGGCATGTAGATCTTCAGGTTCCCCACCATGTGCACCAGGACGAAGAGCCCAAAGATGAGGCCAGTGATGGCCATGGTGAGCTTGATCGCCCAGCTGGGGTACTTCGGCAGCTTCCGCAGAGGCTCCTCAGTAATTTTTCCGTGGGCAATGGCCACGGGATCCGGGTTCTTTGTAGTCATGACACCTCCATAGTCGCCTCAATTTTATGTCTCTCCCCCGCGCGGATCCTATTCAGGAAGATCTCAGACACCCTGAGCCTGGAGACCATTCGCGCCGGTAGCCGTGGTTTTTAGGTATGGCTTCCCTAGTCTTTCCGCTCGGCGCCCTGGCACTATAAGGCCGGTTCCTGCCGTTCTTCGGAGTTCTCACTGAATACCCCTGCGAAATTGCTCTCTCTGTGACTTTTCTCACCTTTAGTGAAAATCGGGGGCGGGTCACCCCAATCGGGATCAATCTTTCGGTGGAAATAATGTGGAACTTGCCCCGTTTCGCGGCGCGCACTACCCCGCCCGATGCGAAAGAGCTCACATTTCTGGCAAAATCTCAGCTCATGGCAAAAACCTTCGTGGGGTCGCGGCTGCGCCAGCTGCGCAGGGAACGCGACCTCACCCAGGCGGAGCTCGCCGCCGAGCTCGGGCTCTCCCCCAGCTACGTCAATCAGATTGAGCACGACGTCCGCCCGCTCACCGTCCCCGTCCTGCTCCGCATCACTGAGGCTTTTGGCGTCGACGCCACCTTCTTCTCCCTCGACGATGACTCCCGCCTCATGGCCGAGCTCGAGGAGGTCATTCACGACGACGAGATCAACCGCGTGGCCATCGACATGCACGAACTCTCCGAGCTGGTGTACAACCACCCGGACATTGCCCGCACGATGGTGGCGATGCACCGGCGATACGCCAGCGTCCGGGACAAGCTCTCCCTCATCATGGACAGCCCGACGGAGGGAGCCGAGGCCCTCGCCATGCCCCACGAGGAGGTCCGGGACTTCTTCTACGCCCGGCAGAATTACCTCCATGACCTTGACATTCGCTGCGAGGACTTCGGGGAGGCGCTCGGCGCCGGCCAGCTCCCCATGAACGTCCTGGAGGAGGAACTGCGCACGGCGGCGCGGGAGGAGTATGGCGTCGAGGTCCACACGGTGAGTGGGGATAACGACCTGGTTCACCACTTTGACCCCGAGACCCGGATCCTCACCGTGCACTCCCATCTTTCGCTGGGGCAGCGGGCGTTCCGGCTCGCGGCGGAGCTGGCGCTTCTGGAGTGCGCGGAGGATGTGGAGGAGCTCGTGAGGGCGGAGGGTTTCCGCTCGGAGGCCTCGCGGGAGTTGGCCAGGCGGGGCGTCGGCTCCTATGCGGCGGCTGCGATCCTCATGCCCTACCAGGGTTTCCACCGCTGCGCGGAGCAGAACGGATACGACATCGAGTACCTCAGCCAGGTCTTCGGCGTGGGCTATGAGACCATCGCGAGCAGGCTGTCCACCCTCCAGCGCCCGCAGCTGCGCGGGATCCCCTTCACCTTCGTGCGAGTGGATCGCGCGGGGAATATGTCGAAGAGGCAATCGGCGACCGGGCTGCACTTCAGCAACGCCGGCGGCACCTGCCCGCTGTGGGTCATCTACGAGGCCTTCGCCACGCCCGGGCGGATTCACCGGCAGCACGCCCAGATGCCCGACGGGCGCCACTACCTGTGGACCGCGCGCACGGTGCAGCACCGCCGCCCGCACTTCGGGGCGACGGGCAAGATCTTCGCCGTGGGCCTGGGCTGCGAGTCCCGCCACGCCCAGCGCACGGTGTACAGCCAAGGGCTTGACCTCTCCGACCCTGCCTCAGCCACCCCGATCGGCCCCGGATGCCGCATGTGCTCGCGGCACGGTTGCGCCCAGCGGGCCTTCCCCGCCCTTCATGAGCAGGTGGATATCAACGCCCACCACTCGACCATCGCCCCCTACTAGCCCCGCGGATGGCGACACCCCGCGCGGGCGTCGTCGTCAACGCTGCGCGGGGTGCTGTGGGAACCCTGGCGGGCCGTGGAAGCCCGCCGCGGGATCCTTTAGAGGTTGATCATGTGGCCCTGGGTGCCCTCGGCGGCCTCCTTGATGGCCTCGGAGAGGGTCGGGTGGGTGTGGACGTTGCGGCCGATCTCCTCCGCGGTGAGGTCGAAGCGCTGGGCCAGGGTGAGCTCGGGGAGCAGCTCGGAGACGTTGGCGCCCACCATGTGGCCGCCGATGAGCTCGCCGAACTCCTTGTCCACGATGACTTTGACGAAGCCGGCGGTCTCGCCCAGGCCCTTGGCCTTGCCGTTCGCGGAGAAGGGGAAGGTGGCCGAGACGATCTCGCGATCCGGGAAGGCCTTCTTGGCGCCCTCCTCGGTGTAGCCGAAGGAGCCGACCTGCGGGTTACAGAAGGTGGCGCGGGGCATCATCATGTAATCGCCGAGCTCCATGGTCTCAGCGCCGGCGATGGTCTCCGCCGCCACCACGCCCTGGGCCTCCGCCACGTGGGCGAGCTGGAGCTTCGCCGTGACGTCGCCGATGGCGTAGATGTGCTCGACGTTGGTGCGCATCCGCTCGTCGACGTCAATGGCACCGCGCTCGGTGAGGGCGACGCCGGTGTTCTCCAGGCCATAGCCCTCGACGCGCGGGGCGAATCCGATGGACACCATGACGCGATCGACGCTGAGGGTGTCCTTCTTCTTGCCGTCCTTGCTCTCGACGTCCACCTCGACGACATCGCCCTTGTCCCGCACAGCGGTGGTCTTGTAGCCGGTGAGGAGCTTCACGCCGAGCTTCTTGTACTCCTTCGCGATGGCCTTGGAGGTCTCGACCTCCTCGTTGGGCAGCACGCGGTCCATAAACTCCACAATGGTGAGCTTCACGCCATAATTCGCCAGGACGTAGGCAAACTCCATGCCGATCGCGCCAGCACCGACGATGACCATGGACTCCGGGAGGTCCTCGCTGAGGATCTGCTCCTCGAAGGAGACGACGTTGCCGCCGATCTCCACGCCCGGCAGGGAGCGCACGACGGAGCCGGTGGCGATAATGCAGTCATCGAAGGTGAGGGTCTTACCCTTATCCTCCCCCTCGGTGATGGTGATGGTGTGCGCATCCTCGAAGGAGCCGAGGCCGTTGACCTCAGTAATCTTGTTCTTCTTCATGAGGTAATGGACACCCTTGACGATGTCCGAGGAGACCTTGCGGGAGCGCGAGTGCGCGGCACCCCAGTCAAAGCTCACATCCCCGGAGATACCGAAGGTCTTGGCCTCGTGATTGAAGATGTGGGCCACCTCGGCGTTCTTGAGGAGAGACTTCGAGGGGATGCAGCCTACGTTGAGGCACACCCCACCCCAGTACTTCTTCTCCACCACAGCGACCTTCTTGCCAAGCTGGGCGGCGCGGATGGCGGCGACGTACCCACCGGGGCCGGCGCCAAGGACTACGACATCATAATGTTCACTCACGTCCCCCAACGATACTGGTCTCACCCCGAACTGTCGCATCCCTCCGAGAGAATATGCGCTGTCCTCCCCTGACCCCCTACCCCGTACAGGGGTAAGGGCGCCCCCGCAGGGACGCCCTTCCGCTCACGGTGATGCTTAGATCCAGCCCATCGCCAGAGCCAGGTTGGCGAGTGCCGAGGAGCCGTTGTGGATGTGGGCTCCGAGGGCGTCGGACATGCTCAGGAAGATGTCCTGGAAGAACTTCTGAACAGGGTTCATGAGGGGGTGGCTCCTTACATCAAGCGGGGTCGAGGACTCAAACAGTTATTGAATGTATCACTGTGAACTCGAAGTATGCGACAGTTAAGACTATCCTGAATCCGTACCCGTGGCCGATACCGGCTCATTACCGCTGTGAGAGCAGAACACAAAGGAAGAACCTCATGAGCATTGTCTCGCGTTGGGCGGCCCCCGCCGCCGCTGTTATGGTGACCGCCGCCACCGCGCTGGGCGTCATGTCCGTGGCCCCCGCCGGCGCTGTCAGCACCGTGAGCGCTCAGGATGTCGCTGGTGACACCGCCCTGGCGCAGATCACGAAGAACTCCAAGCCCGTCACGGAGACCTCGCCCTATTGGCGCAAGGCCGTCAACGACGAGGATCCCCGTACTGAAGAGGTCCTCGCCTACTCCCCCTCGATGGATCGCCAGGTCCCGCTGGCCATCCTCCGCGCGGAGAATCCCAACGCCCCCACCCTCTACCTGCTCAACGGCGGTGACGGCGGCGAAGGCGGCGCCAACTGGATCCAGCAGTCCGATGTCCTCGACTTCTACAAGGACAAGGGACTGAACGTCGTCATCCCGATGGCCGGCAAGTTCTCCTACTACACCGACTGGGTGGAGCCCAACGAGAACCTCGGCGGCAAGCAGATGTGGGAGACCTTCCTCACCAAGGAGCTCCCCGGCCCGATCGAGAACTACCTGGGCGCCAATGGCAACCGCGCCATCGCCGGCATGTCGATGTCCGCGACCTCCTCCATCCTCCTCGCTGAGCACAACCCGGGCTTCTACGGCGCCGTGGCCTCCTACTCTGGCTGCGCTGCCACCTCCACCCCGCTGCCCTGGTACTACCTCCAGCAGACCCTCAACCGTGGCAAGGCCACCCCGGAGCAGATGTGGGGCCCCATGGGCGGTGACTACAGCCGCTACAACGACGGCCTCGTCAACGCCGAGAAGCTCCGCGGCCACGAGATCTACGTCTCCAACGGCTCCGGCACGGCGGGCACCTGGGATATGCCCGACAGCCCGCGCCTGGCCGATGTCCCCGACAACCTCAAGGGCATCTCCATGGCGGAGACCATGATCGTGGGCGGCGCCATCGAGGGTGCGACGAACAACTGCACCCACAACCTCCAGGCCAAGCTCAACTCCCTGAACATCCCGGCTCACTTCCAGTTCAACAACAAGGGCACCCACTCCTGGGGCTACTGGAACGATGACCTCCGCCACTCCTGGCCGACCATCCAGCGAGGCCTCGGCCTCTAATCCAGCGCCGGAATAGCGCTCAGCTCTGACCGGCCCTCGGGCTCGGCCCTCTGCTCTCCCGCACCCCCGACAGTTCGCGCGACTGCCCGGGGGTGCGCTTTTCTTTATGATGGCCGCCATGACTGCTCTCCCCTTCTCCCACGACGCCACCTCCCGCGCTGCCATCGATCCCGAGGAGCTCATCCCCGTCCTCGGCGAATCCGCCCTCGCCTGGGCCCAGGAGTGGACGCAGGCCACCGACGCCGCCTGCTCCACCCCCGAGCGTGAGGAGCTGCGCTCCCGACTCATTGAGATCCTGGGCTCGAAGGAGCAGCTCGTCACCGTGTCCCGCCGCGGCGAGTACCTGTACAACCTCTGGAAGGACAGCGAGGAGCACCCGCGCGGCCTCTGGCGCCGCACCCTGGCCTCGGACTTCCTGGCCGGGGAGCCCGCCTGGGAGGTGCTCCTCGACCTCGATGCCCTCTCCGCCGAGGAAGGCGAGAGCTGGGTGTGGAAGGGCGGCAGTGTGGAGCGCACGGGTGGGCGTCGAGCCCTTCTCTTCCTCTCCCGCGGCGGCGCCGACGCCACCGTGGTGCGCGAGTTCGACTGCGAGGAGCGCCGCTTCCTCCGCCCCGAGGAGGGGGCGTTTGTGCTGCCGGAGGCGAAGTCCTCGGTGGGGTGGATCGACGAGGACAGGGTGCTGCTCGCCACCGATCACGGGGAGGGAAGCCTCACGGACTCGGGCTATCCGCGGCGGATCCAGCTGTGGGAGCGGGGCCACTCCCCCGCCGAGGCGCCGGTGATCATGGAGTGCCCGGCGCAGAGTGTGGGTGCGCACGCCTGGCTCGATGACACGGCGACGCCCCCGCGGCTGCTCTTCCTCGAGTCGGTGGACATGTTCCGCACCCGCCTGTGGATCGGCCCGGTGGGCGCGAGCGTAGCGGAGTCCACCCGCATCCCCGTCCCGGAGGACTGCGGCGTCGTGGTCCACGGCGAGCATCTTCTCCTGATGCCCCGCACGGAGGCCACGTCGGGCTTGAGCGCCGGGGTGCCGGCGGGCGGGCTGGGCGTCGTCCCCCTCGAGGAGGCGCTGCGCGAGCCGGAGAGCGCGCGGGTGCGGGTGCTTGTGTCCCCGGATGAGCGCACGAGCCTCGAATCCGTGCTCACGACGCAGAACTACCTGCTCATTGGCCTCTCGCGGGATGTGAGCTCGCGGCTTCTCGTGGTGGATCTGCGCGAGCCCGAGGCCGCGCCCACCGAGGTGACGCTGCCCGAGCACTCGCACGCCATCCCTTATGCCTCCTCCCCGCGCGACGGCGACGAGGCCTGGATCTTCCTCCACTCCTTCGCGCAGCCGCCGCGTCTGCTGCGCCTGGACCCCTCGGAGGACACCGAGCCGCGCTGCTATGGGGAGGCGCCGGCGGCCTTCGACGCGACGGGCGTGGAGACCCGCCAGCACTGGGCCACCTCCGCCGACGGGACGCGGATCCCCTACTTCATCACGGGGCGCTTCGACGGGGAGGCGCACCCGACGTTTGTCGGCGGCTATGGCGGTTTTGAGGTCTCGCTCTTACCCTCCTACCTGGGGATTCTGGGGACCTCGCTGCTGGAGAAGGGCTGGTATATTGTGCAGCCTTCGCTGCGCGGCGGCGGGGAGTTCGGCCCGGAGTGGCACCAGCAGGTGGTGAAGAAGAATCGGACCAAGGTCTATGAGGATCACCGGGCGGTCATCGAGGACCTCCACGCCCGGGGCTATGCGACGCCCGCGCTCACCGCGGTACGCGGCGGCTCCAACGGCGGTCTGCTCACCGCGCAGGCACTCACCCAGTACCCCGAGCTCCTCGGTGCGGCCGTCATCCAGGTGCCGCTCACGGACATGCTGCGCTATCACCGCTGGCTCGCCGGGGCCTCCTGGATGTGCGAGTACGGGGACCCCGACGTACCCGAGGAGCGTGCCGTTCTAGAGAGCTACTCCCCGCTCCACCACGTGGTTGATCGGTCGGAGCGGCCCTACCCGCCCGCGCTGGTGACAACCTCCACCCGCGATGACCGCGTGCACCCCGCCCACGCCCGGCTCTTCGCCCGGGCGCTCGCCGCGGCCGGGCAGCCCGTCGACTATGCGGAGAACACCGAGGGCGGGCACGCCGGGGCCGCGGATTATGCGCAGGTGGCCGCGGTGGAGTCGCTCATCGCGACGTGGCTGCTGGGAGTACTATCAGGGCACGATGACTAGCAGACGACTCCGCTCCACCCCCATCCCCGGCACCCGCGATTCCTACACGGGAATTGACTTCAACCTGGGTTTTCATGTTCGCCGCTACCGGCTCGAGCTGGACTACAAGGTGATCCCCAACCGGTTGGGCGGGGTGGCGGAGCTGCTCCTCGACAACTATGAGCCCCTGCAGGCCCTCACCCTCGATCTTGCGGCGGGGCTCGCCGTGCGGCGCGTCGAGTTCCGTGGCCGCGGGGAGGCCGCGGGAATCAGCATCGCGCGATTCAAGCACGGGGGTGGAAAGCTGCGGATTCGTTTCTCCCGGCCGGTGCCCGTCGAAAGCGAATTCAGCCTGCAGATCCACTACGGGGGCACGCCGCGGCCGGTGCGCTCCGCGTGGGGGGAGATCGGCTGGGAGGAGCTGGAGTCTGGCTCCCTCGTGGCCTCGCAGCCGTGCGGGGCGCCCAGCTGGTTCCCCTGCGATGACACCCCCGATGAGAAGGCCTACTTCGAGATCCGCATCAGCGCCGATCACCCCTTCCGGGCGATCGCCAACGGGGAGCTCGTCGAGGAGAAGCGCTCCGGATCCCGCACCACCTGGGAATATCGCACCACCCATCCCATGGCGACGTACCTCGCCACGGTGCAGGTGGGCGAGTATCGGCGCGTCGAGCTCCCCGAGGGGCCGCAGGGGATCCCGGTGCTGGGATGGGTGGCGCCGGGGTGCGTCGAGAATTTCCGGGCGGACTTTGCCCGCCAGACCGACATGCTGCGCTGCTATGCCGAGCTCTTCGGCCCCTACCCCTTCCCCTCCTACCAGGTGGTGGTCACGGAGGATCCGTTGGAGATCCCCCTCGAGGCGCAGGGGCTCAGCATCTTCGGCTCGAATCACTGCCGCGGGCGCGGGGAGTGGGAGCGGCTCATCGCGCACGAGCTCTCCCACCAGTGGTTTGGTAACTCCCTCGGGCTCGCGCAATGGAATGACATCTGGCTCAACGAGGGCTTCGCCTGCTACTCCGAGTGGATCTGGGCCGAGCACGCCCACGGGATCCCCGCCGCGGAGAACGCCCGCACCCACTATGAGCGGCTCCGACGCGCCCCGCAGGACATCATCATCGGGGATCCCGGCCCGCGCCTCATGTTCGACGACCGCCTCTACAAGCGCGGCGCCCTCACGGTGCACGCGCTGCGCACCGCCCTGGGCGATGAGGCCTTCTTCGCCATGATTCGACGCTATGTCCAGGCGGGGCGGCACAGTGTTGTGGAACCCCATGATCTTCTCCGGGAGGCTCGGCGCGCGGCGGCCGAGCGCGGCCTCGCCGAGCAGGAACTAGAGGAGCTCCTCCAGGCCTGGCTCTGGCGCCCCGAGCTTCCCCCCTTCCCGACGCGCACAGAGAGCACACAGAGCACAGAGAGGTCCTAACCCATGCGTTGGCTCAGTTATGCCACGATCTTCTCCGCCGCCTCGGGTTTCATCGTCATCTCCCTGGCGGCCTGGGCCCTGGGCGCCGCGGGTGCCGACCAGTTCCAGGCCTATTGGGGGCTCTTCTTCGCCCTGGGTGGCTGCACGGACGGCCTCATGCAGGAGACGACGCGCAGCATCTCCCACGCCCGCGAGAAGGGCGCCGGCGCCACGGCGGCGGGATCGGGGGCGGCGGGGCGCGGCCGCCCTTGGCGCCTGGGCGGGCAGATCGCCGCGATCGCGGTGGCGATTGTCCTGCTCAGCGCCGCTCTGTGGATGCCACTCATGGTGGAGAGCCACCGGCTGAGCGGCACGATCATCATGGCCCTTGGCCTGGCCGGCTACATCTTCCAGGCGGTGCTCTCCGGGGTGCTCTCCGGACTCGGGCTGTGGCGGCGCTATGCGGGGCTCCTCGCCCTCGACGCGGCGCTGCGCCTCGGCTGCGCGCTCGTGGCCTGGGCCTGCGGCTGGGGTCTGGGGGCGTTCATGCTCATCACGGTGATCGGTTCGGTGGCCTGGCTGGCCATCCTCGCGCTCAGCCGGGATCGGGGGGAGATTCTGGCCGCCGTCGCGGATGTCGACGCCCGGGCGTTGCGGCGTCGAGCCCTCTCCGCGATGACCGCGACGGGAGCCTCGGCGGCGCTCATCACGGGATTCCCTGTCTTCGTGCAGGTGGCGCAGAGCGTGCACCCGGAGCCGGCCCAGGCGACGGGTGTGACCGTGGCGGGGATCATTCTCGCGGTGACGCTCACGCGGGCGCCGATCCTCGTGCCGCTCACCCGTTTCCAGTCCGCGCTCATCGTGCGCTGTGTGGAGAATCGCGCGCGGATTCTGCAGACGATGCTCGCGCCGGTGGGGGCGGTGCTTGGGGTGGGGCTCGTCGGGGCGGTGGCAGCCTGGCTCATCGGCCCGTGGATTCTGTCGATGCTCTATGGGGAGGGATTCCTCGTGCCGGGGCCGACGCTCGCGGTGCTCACCTTCGCCTCCGCGTGCACGGGTGTGCTCATGATGAGCGGGGCGGCGGCCCTCGCGGTGGAGCGGCACGGCTTTTATGTGGCCGGGTGGCTGAGCGCCTCCCTCATCGCTTTCCTCATTCTTTTGTTACCCACTACCCTCACATGGGGGGTCTGTACCGCGCTTATGGTTGGACCTTTAGCCGGAGCGGCCGTGCACATGGCGGGGGTCCGCTACTATCCAACTCGTTAGTACAGAGAATTAGGAATAGCTTCGGTCATTTATGCAGGTATAGGCATGTCTGAGACACAGTCGAGCCCCGGCTCCACCACCCCCGCCCCGGCGGACATCGCCGTACTCATCACGGTGTATCACAAGATCACCGACTCTCACCTCGACGCCGCCCTCCGCAGCATCGCCGCCCAGACGCTCCCGCCGCAGCAGGTCATCGTGGTGGCCGACGGGCCCCTCACCGCCTCCCTCAACGACGTCCTCCGCCGCTGGGAGCAGCACTATGCCGAGCTTCCCACCCACTTCCTCATCCACCGCCTGGAATTCAATAGCGGCGCCGGGGTCGCTAGCCAGGCGGGCCTGCAGCTCGTGGAGACGACGTGGACAGCTCGCCTCGATGCCGATGACATCGCCCTCCCCGAGCGCCTGGAGAAACAGCTGCGCTATGCGACGCTGCGGCGGCTGGACGTCGTCGGCACTGCACTGGCCGAGTTTGATGCGGAGGCCGTGGAGAAGGGCGCCAACCCCGAGGAGGCACTGTTCGGGGTGCGGCGGCTGCCCGAGGAGCACGAGCACATCCTCGCCTACGCGCGCTGGAATTGCCCGGTGAACCACCCCTCTGTGCTCCTGCGCACGGAGGCCGCGCGGGCCGTGGGCGGCTACCGGGAGATCCGCGGCATGGAGGACTATGACCTGTGGGTGCGGATGCTCTCGGCGGGGGCGCGCTTCGGCAACATGCCAGAGCCGCTCACCCTCTTCCGCGCGGGCTTTGCCATGCTGGAGCGCCGGGCGGACCCGGCCGTCATCCGCCAGGAGTGGCACATGCAGACCACGCTGATGGATAACGGGCTCGTGAATCGGCCGCGCGCCATCCTCAACGTGATACTGCGCACGGGTTTTCGGCTGCTCCCCCTGCCGCTGCTTCGGCGGATCTACGTCCTCCTTTTCCACCGTCCAGGACGCGACCATCACGCCGGTGGGATAGCATGAACCCATCATGAACGCAGCCCCTTCGCATTCCCCAACACCTCCGCGCCCCCAGGGCTCGCCGGAGGATTTTTCCGATACGTGGCTCATCATTCCCTGCTACAACGAGGGCACGGTGATCCGCGGAGTCATTGAGCACGCGCGCGAGACGTTTCCCAACATTGTGGCGGTGAACGACGGCTCGGCGGACAACTCCGCCGAGGAGATCCACGCCGCCGGCGCGCACCTGGTCAACCACCCGGTGAACCTCGGCCAGGGTGCCGCGATCCAGACGGGCGTCGAATACGCCCGCGCCCAACCCGGGGCCTGCTACTTCGTCACCTTCGATGCCGACGGCCAACACCAGGTCAAAGACGTCAAGCGGATGGTCCATCGGCTGCGGACGGAGCCGCTCGATATCGTCGTGGGAACGCGCTTCGGCCGGCCCCGGGCGGAACACGATCAGGTGCCGCTCATCAAGCGGATTGTGCTGCAGATCGTCGTCGCTCTCTCCCCGCGCACCCGGCGCCTGGGGCTCACCGACTCCCACAATGGCCTGCGGGCCTTCAACAAGAAGGCGGCCATGGAGCTCAATCTGCGGATGAATGGGATGTCCCACGCCTCCGAATTTGTCACCATCATGGATAACTATGGGTGGCGAGTGGCCGAGGAGCCCGTCGATATTCTCTATACGGAATACTCGATGAGTAAGGGACAATCCCTCATGAATGGGGTCAATATTCTCGCCGATGGTCTACTAGCAAAGAGGTTGCCGTGACGGCTACGTTAATCCAGGTCATCCTGCTCCTCGCGGTGGTGGCGATCGCCCTCTTCTTCATCGCGAATCGCCGCAAAGCCCGGGCAAAGGCGGGGGTCAAACTGGGCTTTTTGGTCTTCATCCTGCTCAGCGTGTGGGCGATCCTCCGCCCCGATGACCTCACGGTCATCGCGAACTGGCTGGGCGTCGACCGCGGCACGGACCTCCTCCTCTACGCCCTGGTCATCGCCTTCGTCTTCGTCGTCATTTCCTCCTACATGCGCTTCCGCGAGCTCGAGCTGCGCTATGCGCGGCTCGCCCGGGCCGTGGCGCTCACCAACGCCATCCGCCCCGAGGCGCCGCTCACGAGGAGCGCTGGGAGCGCTGGCGGCTCGGAGGCCGCGGGAGCTTCAGGGGCCTCGGGGGCCTCGACGGAGGAGGCGCGCTCATGACCCAGGCGGCATCCCGCATGCTCGTGACTGGTGGGGCGGGGTTTATCGGCACCAATTTCGTGCGCTATACCCTGGAGCACCACCCGAATTATCGGATCACGGTCGTCGATAAGCTCACCTACGCGGGGAATAAGAAGAACCTCGAGGGCCTGGATATTGAGTTCATTCAGGGCGATATTTGCGATAGCGCGCTCATGGATGAACTGGTGGGGAATGCGGAGTGCGTCGTTCATTTCGCGGCGGAATCCCATAATGACAATTCCCTGTGCGACCCCTCCCCCTTCGTGCAGACGAATATCGTCGGCACCTTCCAGCTGCTCGAGGCGGTCCGCCGCCACGGGGTGCGCTTCCACCACATCTCGACGGACGAGGTGTTCGGTGACCTCGCGCTCGATGATCCCGCGCGCTTCACCGAGGACACCCCCTACCGCCCCTCCTCGCCCTATTCGGCGACGAAGGCGGGCTCCGATCACCTCGTGCGGGCGTGGATCCGCTCCTTTGGCATCCCGGCCACCCTGTCCCAGTGCTCGAATAACTACGGGCCGTGGCAGCACATCGAGAAATTCATCCCGCGGCAGATCACCAACATTCTCTGCGGGCTCACCCCGAAGCTCTATGGCACGGGCGAGCAGGTGCGGGACTGGATTCACGTCGACGACCATTCCGCCGCCGTCCACGCGATCCTCGATCGCGGACGCCTCGGGGAGAGCTATATCATCGGTGCCGACAATGATCACGTCAATAATCGGCGGGTGATTTCGCTCATCTGCGAGCTCATGGGCCTCGGCCCCGACGCCTTTGAGCTGGTGGCAGACCGGCCGGGGCATGACCAGCGCTATGCCATGGACTCCACGAAGATCCGTCGGGAGCTCGGCTGGGAGCCGCGGTACACCGACCGGGACACCGGCATGCGCGCCGGCTTGGAGGCCACCATCGCCTGGTACCGGGAGCACGAGGACTTCTGGCGTCCTGAGAAGGAGAGCGTGGAATCCGCCTACGCGAAGCGAGGTCAATAACGCATGATCAGCACCACCGCGATTGAAGGTCTCCTCTTCTGCGAGCTGGCCGTCCACGGCGACGAGCGCGGCTGGTTCAAGGAAAACTGGCAGCGGGAGAAGATGGTCGACGCCGGGCTCCCCGACTTCCGCCCCGTCCAGAACAACATCTCCTTCAACGCCGAGCGCGGCGTCACCCGCGGCCTCCACGCCGAGCCCTGGGACAAGTTCATCTCCGTGGGGCACGGCCGCGTCTTCGGGGCCTGGTGCGATCTGCGCCGGGACTCCCCCACCTTCGGCGAGGTCGTCACCCACGAGATCGGCCCGGATACCGCGGTCTTCGTGCCGCGCGGCGTGGCCAATGGCTTCCAGACCTTGGACGACAACACGGTGTATAGCTACCTCGTCACCGCGCACTGGAGCCCCTCGGTCCACTACCTCGCGGTGAACCTCGGTGACCCCACCCTCAACATCCCCTGGCCGATCCCGCTCTCCGAGGCCATCGTCTCCGATAAGGATCGCTACCACCCGCTCCTCTCCGAGGTGACCCCCGCCGCCCCACGCCGGATCCTCGTCATCGGGAGCACGGGGCAGCTGGCCCGCGCGCTGCGCGCCTATGCCGCCGAGCACGACATGGCCGACGAGTTCGAGTTCACCACCCACCGCCCGCCGAAGGGCGCCTCCGACCCGGCGCGCCTCCTCGACCTGGAGGAGCTCGCCCGGGATCCGCAGGCCGACGGCGACCTGGACTGGTCCAGCTACCGGGCGATCATCAACGCCGCCGCCTACACCCAGGTCGACGCGGCCGAGACTCCCGAAGGCCGGAAGAAGGCCTGGGCGCTCAACGCCGTGCTCCCCGGGCGGCTCGCGGACATCGCGGCAGCCCACGGCATCCCCCTCGTCCACGTGTCCACCGACTATGTCTTCGACGGCAGCGCCCCGACGTGGCAGGAGTCCGACCTCCCCGCCCCGCTCAACGTGTACGGCCAATCCAAAGCAGCCGGCGAGCAGGCCGTTCTCCGCTCCCCCGGCGCCCTGGTGGTGCGGACCTCCTGGGTCATCGGCGAGGGCCCGAACTTTGTGCGCACCATGATGGACCTGGCGGGCCGAGACATCAATCCCAGCGTCGTCGAGGACCAAGTCGGGCGCCCCACTCTTGCCCGCGACCTCGCCGACGGGATCATGCACCTCCTGGCCAGCGGCGCCCCCGGCGGGATCTACCACCTAAGCAACACCGGCCCGGCGCTGAGCTTCGCCGAGCTCGCCCGCGAGGTCTTCCGCCGCTGCGGGGCCGACCCCGAGCGCGTCCAGCCCGTAAGCACCGCCGAGTACGAGCACTCCCGGCGCGAATCCGCCCAGCGAACCCGCAACGCCCCGCCGGTCATGGCGCCGAGGCCGTCGTCGTCGACATTCTCCCTGGAGAAGATCATCGCCACCGGCTGGACGCCGCGGGATTGGCGGGAGGCCCTCGACGACATCCTGCCCGAGGAGGAATCCTGATGAAAGGCATCATCCTGGCGGGCGGCTCCGGGACGCGGCTCTACCCCATCACGCGGGCCATCTCCAAGCAGCTCATGCCCATCTACGACAAGCCGATGGTGTACTACCCGCTCAGCACGCTCATCGAGGCGGGCATCCGCGAGATCCTCATCATCACCACCCCCGGCGACGCCGACGCCTTCCGCCGCCTCCTTGGCGACGGCAGCGAGTGGGGCATCAGCCTGAGTTACGCCGTCCAGCCCTCCCCCGATGGGCTGGCGCAGGCTTTCCTCATCGGCGAGGAGTTCATCGGCGGGGACAGCGTGGCGCTCGTCCTGGGGGACAACATCTTCGACGGCCACGGCTTCACCACCTCCCTGGCGGCGGAAGCACGGCGGATCGACGAGGGCCCCGCCGGTGGCAGCGGCGGCACGATCTTCGCCTATAAGGTCGCTCGGCCGGAGCGCTATGGCGTCGTCGAATTCGACGAGGCAGGGCGGGCCATCAGCATCGAGGAGAAACCCGACACCCCGAAGTCCCACTACGCGGTGGTCGGCTTGTACTTCTACGACAACGCCGTGGTGGACATCGCCCGCACCATCACCCCCTCCGCGCGCGGGGAACTCGAAATCACCAGCGTCAACGACGCCTACCTGCAGGCCGGACGCCTCCGCGTGCACACCATGCACCACGGCGATGTGTGGCTCGACACCGGCACGATCGACTCCATGAGCGAAGCCTCCGCCTACGTGGAGGTGCTGCAAAAACGCACCGGGCAGATCATCGGCAGCCCGGAGGTTGCTGCCTATCGCGCAGGGCTCATCGACGCCGAGCACCTGCGCACACTCGGCCGGGCGCTGGAGAAGTCCGGCTATGGGCGCTACCTTCTCGACGCCGCCGCCCTGCCCCGCCCCCAGCTCTAGAACTCGCGGGTGCGTTGACTACCCTGGACACCTATGAGCACGAACGCCGAGAACAGCGAAGAGCACAACGCGAAGGACCAGCGGGACACGCAGGGCGCGGAGACCCCGCAGGAGGCGGGCCATGCGGGCCAGGCGGCTGAGCCGGGCCAGGTGGGCCAGGCGGGAGCCGCCCCCGAGGAGGCCCACCAGCCGGAAGGGGATTCTCTCCCCGAGGCGGCGGACGCGGAGGGCTCGGAGGGCGCCTCCCCGCGTCGCTCCTGGTCGGCGATTCCCCCGGTGGCGTGGGTGACGGCCCTGGTGCTCCTTGTCCTCGCCGTCGCGGGCGGCTACGTGTGGGGGCAGAACACCGCGACCCCCACCACCGCGCAGATCGCCTCCCACGCGAAGGCAGGGAAGGCGACGGATGTGCCGCGGGCCAAGGATGATGGCAGCTTTGATGCGACAATTTCCGGCCCGGGCCGTGAGCCGCAGAATGCCTCGGATGTGCTGGCGGTGCACCGCCGGAATGTCTCGGACCCCATGGCGATGGGCGCCGCTGATGCCCCCGTCGTCATTTCGATGTTCTCCGACTACTACTGCCCCTTCTGCCTGCGCTTTAATTCCCAGGTGGAGCCGCAGCTCGTGAAGGATTATGTGGACAAGGGCCTGGTCCGCATCGAGTGGAATGACGTGCCGCTGCACGGCAAGGATTCCATGGCGGCGGCGAAGGCTGCCCGGGCGGCCGCGGCGCAGAACAAGTTCCGCGAGTACAAGGACGCCCTCTTTGAAAAGGTCAGCACCCTGGAGAAGGACCAGAAGCTCAGCAAGGATGATTATGTCCAGCTGGCCAAGGATGTCCAGGTTCCCGACGTGGAGAAGTTCACCAAGGATGCGACGAGCGATCGCTTTGAGAAGCCGATCGCGGAGGCCCAGCAGTATGCGCAGAGCATCGGTATCTCTGGCACCCCGTCCTTCTTCGTGGGCACCCAGTTTGTCAGTGGCGCCCAGCCGGCGGAGCAGTTCGCCGCGGTGATCCAGCAGGAGCTGGCGAAGACCGCCAATGGTGAGGTCCAGGTTCCGGAGGTCAAGTAGGCCTGCGAGGACTTGCCCGACGATACGCACGGCGCCCTCCCCGCACGGGGGAGGGCGCTCTGCTGTGTCCTGGGGCGGTGAGGTGGTGGGGCGTTGCGGCTTTAGTAGCCCCGCCGGATCCATTCTTCCAGGTGCGGGGCTTCCGCCCCGATGCTGGTGTGGTCCCCGTGCCCGGTGTGCACGATGGTCTCGGCTGGCAGGGTGAGCAGGGAGCCGCGGATGGAGTCGATGATTGTGGGGAAGGACGTGTAGGAGCGTCCCCCGGTGGCCCCGGGCCCGCCTTGGAAGAGGGTGTCCCCGGAGAAGAGCTCGTTGGCTTCGGGGAGGTAGAAGCAGCAGGATCCGGGGGAATGCCCTGGGGTGTTGAGGACCCGGAGTGAGGCTCCCGCGATGCTGAATTCCTGCCCGTCGGCGAGGTCCTCATGGGAGAGCTCGGGGTGGGTGTCGGTCCACAGCATGTCGTCCCCGGGGTGGACCCAGATGGGGGCGTCGAAGGCGCGGGAGAGTTCGGGCGCCACGGTGATGTGATCATTGTGCGCGTGGGTGCACAGGATGCCTTTGACGTGGCGGTTCCCGACGGCCTCGATGATCGGCTGGGCGTCATGAGCTGCGTCGATGACGAACACCTCGGACTCGTCCCCGACGATCCAGATGTTGTTATCGACTTCCCATTCCCCGCCGTCGAGGGCGAAGGTCCCGTGGGTGAGGACGTGGTCGATGCTGAGCCCCGGCATCAGAGCACCACCACGGAGCGCAGGACATCGCCCTTCTTCATGGTCTCGAAGGCGCGCTCGATGTCACCGAGGCCGATCTTCTCCGAGACGAAGTCCCCCAGCGGGAAGCGCCCCTGCAGGTGCAGGTCCACATAGGCGGGGAAGTCTCGCTCGGGGAGGCAGTCGCCGTACCAGGCTGGGCTCACCGAGCCGCCGCGGGAATAGAGGTCGATGGCCGGGATGTCGACGTGGTCGGTGAGGTTGGGCACGCCCACCATGACCATGCGCCCGGCGAAGTCGCGGGAGTAGAAGGCTTGCTGCCACGTGGGCATGATGCCGACGGCGTCGATGGTGACGTCGGTCCCCACCCCGCCGTTGATCTCGGCGATGCGCTCGGCCACCTCCTCGGTGCTGAGCCCCTTGTTATTGATGGTGTGCGTGGCACCGAAGCTGCGCGCTTTCTCCAGCTTACGATCATCAATGTCCACCGCGATGACGGTGGATGCGCCATTGAGCACGGCGCCCGCGATGGCCGCCATCCCGACTCCACCGCAGCCGAAGACCGCCACGGATTCTCCTCGACGGATGCGGGCGGTGTTCACCGCGGCGCCGAGGCCAGCCATGATGCCGCAGCCGAGCAGGCCGGCGGCGGCCGGGTCCTCCTCGGGGTTGACCTTGGTGCACTGCCCCTCATGAACGAGGGTCTTCTCCGCGAAGGCGCCGATCCCCAGTGCCGGGGTGAGCTCGGTGCCGTCGGTGAGAGTCATCCGCGCCGAGGCGTTGTGGGTACTAAAGCAGTATTGGGGTTCGCCCTTGCGACAGGCGCGACACTCCCCGCAGACGGCCCGCCAGTTGAGGATGACGAAGTCCCCTTCTGCGACGTGGGTGACATCCTCACCGATCTGCTCGACGATCCCGGCCGCCTCGTGGCCGAGGAGGAAGGGGAAGGCATCCTCGATGTCCCCGTCGCGATACGCGAGGTCAGTGTGGCAGACCCCGCAGGCCTGGATCTTCACGATGACATCGTTGGGACCCGGGTCCGGAATAACGATCTCTACTTGTTCAACTGGTTCGCCTTGGGCGCGTGCGATGATTCCTTGAACTGTGGTACTCATATGCCCCTACCCTACGGACGTTTTCATCAAGGCGTCGTTAGTGAAAACTGTTTTCTCCAATGGTCCGATATATCCACGGAATGAGCTGGTCAACGGCCGTGTAGTTTGCGTCAACGTGGCCTTGCGGGTCACGGGCCCCGGTGGAGGACAACACCCCGTAGAGCACGGGGCCAATGTGGAATGGTCCGCCGGAATCCCCGGGCTCCTGGGCGCCCCGCGTGGAATGGGTGACGAGCATGCGCGCCTCTCCCCGGTGATGATCGCGGTACTCCCCCACGACGGTGGCCGAGCCCGTCTGCAGCGGGTAGCGCCCGTGGCCCCACCCGGAGAATTGTCCCGGCTGGTGAGGGATGGGCCCCGGCACGGGGAGAGAGACAGGGCGCACTCCTAGGGAGGTGGCCGTGTGGATGAGGGCGGCGTCAGCCCCGCCGGGGGCGTGAATGACCCGGTCGATCGCCGCGGTGCGCTCGGCGCGTGCCCCGGCGCTCACGGCCCCGTGCGCCGCCTCTTCTTCTCCCACGCAGTGCGCGGCGGTGAGTACCCAGTGGGGGCCAATGACTGAGCCCGTGCAGAGCGAGCCCTCGGCGGTGACCTTGGCGGTCCATGGCTGCCAAAGAGCATCGCGTCCGCCTTCGACGGCGTGGGCCGATGGCAGTTGCTCCGCCCCAGGAACGATTCCCGGCGCGAAGGCCATTCCGCTTGCGAGCGCCGCACTCACACCGATCCCCGCGAGTATCCGCCGCATTCTCACTCTCATCTCTCTCCTTCCGCTCAATCAACCCACCTGCGGGCAGCTCTGATGTCTGCCCACGATACCCGCACACATAAGAATCCTCGCATTAAAGGGGAAGGTGCCCAGCTCCCGGTTCTCGGCGGGATTCCTCCCCTCCCAGGGGAACACGGCAGTTGATGATGCCAATGGCTTGCATGAGTGCGAACATCGTCGTGGGCCCCACGAAAGAAAAGCCTGCGGCTTTGAGCCGGCGCGCCAGCGCGGCGGATGCCGGGGTGGAGCTGGGAATATCCGCCCAGCATCGCCAGGGGTGCGGTTCCGGCTCCTCGAAACTCCACACGAGATCCGCAAGCCCTTCTGCCTCTCGCAGCTGGAGGGTGGCGCGGGCATTGCGAATCATCGCGTGGATCTTCCGGGGATTGCGGATAATCCGCTCATCGGCAAGAAGCTCCGCTATTGTCTTCTCCCCAAAGGAGGCCACCTTCTCGGGATCGAAGCCCTCGCAGACCTCCCGGAAGGCTGGCCGCTTTCGCAGAATCGTGGACCAGGACAGCCCCGATTGGAAACCTTCCAGGCAGATGCGTTCGAAGATTCCCTGTTCATCGCGGACGGGGAATCCCCATTCCTCGTCGTAATAGGCGCGAAGGAGCTCATCCTTCGCCGCCCACCGGGGCCGCAGCACCCCGTCCTCCCCTCGGATCACATCCGGGTCCGCTGTCCCCGCTGCCTGGGCCGTCGTCTGCAGTGTCTGAGTCATGAGATCCCCCTCGGTTCTCGGTTGTGTGTCGATAGTGCCGATGAGTCTACAAGACGGGTCGGACATGACAGCGGCCCTGCGATCAGGCCAGCTCAGAGCCTGTTTTTCGCGGGGCCGTGCATGCTGCTTCTGAGAACTCCGCGCCCCTCTACGCGCGGCGCTCATAGGCCGCGCCGCGGCCCTTCACCGTGAGCGGGATGACGCGCTTCGGGTCATGGGAACCGGGGATGAGCAGGGAGAGCACATAGCCGGCCACCAGCGCAACGACGAACGCCGTGATCGAGACGATGAAGGGCCCGACGTCGAGCCGTCCCGCACTCCACGCCGCCGCTGCGCCGAGGAGCAGGCCGAGGATGACCCCTGGGGTGCTGGCGCGCGTCGTGAAGATACCGAGGGCGAACACGCCCGCGAGGGGGACGCCGAAGAGGCCTGTCATGGCGAGGAAGAGATCCCACAGGTCGGACTTGTTGGTCGCGACCAAATACAGAGCCGCTGCCAGCGAGAAGAGGCCAGCCACGACGATCACCATCCGGGAAAACATCACAGACGCTTCACCACGTGTGCCGAAAAAGCGCTGCCGAATGTCGACGACCACGCAGGCAGAAATGGAATTCAGCGAGGACGAGATAGTGGACTGCGCTGCCGCGAAGATCGCACCGACCAGCAGGCCCGCAAGTCCCGCGGGAAGCGTGGTGACGATGAAGTAGGGCACCACCGCGGAAGTATTCACTCCTTCCGGAAGCCCGCCCTGCGAGGTGTAGTAGTTGTACAGCGCCGTCCCCATGCCGTAGAAGAGGGGGATGGTCAGCAGGGCCAACACACCATTGACGATGAGCGAGCGCTTCGTCGCCTCGACGGACGGCGTGGTCTGATAGCGCTGGACCACATCCTGGCTTGCGGTGTATTGGTGCAGGGAGTTGAGGGCGCTGCCAATGAAAATGATCGGCAGGGCGGCGGCCAGGTTCCCCATCGAGAGGTTCTGACCAGACAGGAACTTACCTTCCTGCGCTGCCTCAGTAACCGCGCCGGTGAACCCGTCGGGAGTGAGGGCCATAGCCCAGATGACGATGGTCGCGGCACCAGCCAACAAAATGATGCCCTGGATGACATCCGACCAGATCACCCCCTCCATACCGCCGAGGAAGGTATATATCACGCAGAGCAGACCCACGACCGCAGCCACCAGCATGGGGTTGATGTCTGTGACAGAGGTGAGCGCAAGGGTGGGGAGGTAAATGACAATGGCGATGCGCCCCAGGTGATAGAAGACAAAGAGCAACGAACCGATGAGTCGGAGCGAAGGGCCGAAACGTTCCTCGAGGTATTCATAGGCCGTCGTCACGTCAAGCTTGCGGAAGAAGGGGACATAGTAGCCAATGAGGATCGGCACGATCGCGAAGATGGCGAGGTTTCCCGCGGCATAGGCCCAGTCCGTGAGGTACGCCTTCTCCGGGGTGGACATGAAAGTGATGGCGGACAGCGTGGTGGCGTAGATCGAGAATCCGGCCGCCCACGCGGGGATACGGCCACCCGCCTTGAAGTAGTCGTCCTGACTCCGCCCAGCCCGGCGGGCGAACCACACGCCCACTCCCAGCATGGCGAGCAAATAGATCACAACCACTACCCAGTTCGCTATCCCGAATCCCGTGACGGGAGCAGCGAGGACACTAGATGACATGAGGTTTTCCCCTCTCCAGGAGGCATCCTTCTCAGTGTGTAGACGCGCCGCAGTGGCGACGCTCACGTGCAGTGCCCCTTATCTTACCGGAGACGTCAGACAACTTATCTCTAGTGGGACACATTCACCCCCGACCGTGACGCATCTCACCCTTGACGGCGGAACGTCACGCGGCCCGACACTCACAGCGCGGCCCCGCGCAGGCAAGCCCCCCTACAGAAAATGGGCACCGCCTCCAGGAGAATGTCGGACATTGCTCAATCTGCCCCTTATCGACACCATTACCGCCCCAGCAACACATAATGCGCGAAAGGCATGTCGTCAGATATGCTACTTATCACATTTATATTTTTATATGACTTTTCGCACTATAGAGGAGAATGGCCATCCCTTGTGCTACCTTTGGGGCACAGACCCCATAAGAAAGGGATATGATGAGAAAATTTCTCGCAGGACTCTCGATCGTGCTGACAACACTATCCATCTTCCCTACTAGCGGACATGCAGAGGAGTTTTCCCCTAGTAGAAGCGGAAACTTCGCACCCACAAATAAAGATCTCGATGTCTACTCGCATGACAGCCATCAACGCAAGCAGGAACTCATGAACGATGGCTACTCTAGAGTGAACAGCGAGGAAATGGGAAATCGCAGAATTGACACATACCGAAAAGTTAACCCTCAAGGGATCGCTGTCGAGTACACAGTACCGTCCGAAGCGGCCCCAAATGTCCCCTCCAACTATATTCATTTCGAGTGGGATTGGGGTCCACGAATCTACATGACAGGACAAGAGTTCTGGTCACTCGGAGCATCGGGCACCGCAACTGCAGTATGTGAGTACTTCACACACAGTCACAAAGCAAGCATTGCTTGCGGAATGGGAGCAACCGCATTGTGGGAAAAGATAACGAACAAAGCCGAGTGAGCCAATGACCCACAATGCTATGACTTCAGTCAATTTATGAATATTGGTTGGGAGAAAGCCCCCGCCGAAAAATGCAAGTAATAAATCAAGAGACCATCACCAGATATGGTGGCATCGACCTCGCGGTATTGGCAATTGAAGCCATGCTTTCCCTTCTCCTCGGGACAGCCACCCCATATGGAATCACACTCTTCATAATATGCGCCATTCTCTTCATCTATAATATGTCTAAGCGGCGCATAAAGACAGGGAGCGAAAGCGGGATCATTATCGTTGGTGGAGCACTGTATACCATCATGCATTTCCTCCCCACAGTGCCCGAGGCCCTTCCCCTCGGATTTCTCCTCTTTGGCGCGATACTCACTGCCCTAAAAGTGGTACGGGAAACATAATTCACTCCCCCCTACGGCGCAGTTGCGCCCCCCCACACACGCACCCATACTCCACGGCCCCTCCTCACAGCACACCAGCTTCTCGCTGCACGGAGATGACCACGAGCCGCCCCACGGTCGGCCGAGGGCAGGCGCCCCTCCCCGCGCCATGCTTCTTCTCCGGCCTCCCATGACAAAAGTCATGGACTATTGACGACGTTTGGCACATGTCTTTTCTTTGCTTATCGGCGAGACTGAGAAGCATGAGAACACCAGCCATTGATATTCGGGGCGTCACCCGAACATTCGGGCACGGCCGCACGTCCGTTACAGCCGTCGATAACGTCACATTCCAGATCAATAGGGGCGAGGTTGTCGCTCTGCTTGGTCACAATGGTGCAGGGAAATCTACCCTCCTGGACATGGTGATGGGCTTGAGCGACCCAACTGACGGGAGCATCGAGGTTCTCGGTCAACGCCCAGGAGCCGTTCCCGGCACTGTCGGGGCCATGCTGCAATCCGGCGGGCTGCTCCCTGATCTCACCGTGAAAGCTACCGCCCAGATGACGGCCGCCATCCTCGGTGATTGCCTCCCCGTCGACGATGTCCTTCACCGCTCCGGCTGTACCGACTTCGTCAACCGCAGAGTAGGCAAATGCTCCGGCGGCCAGATCCAGCGCCTACGGTTTGCGCTCGCTCTTCTGCCAGACCCGGAGATCCTCCTACTCGACGAACCCACTGCCGGCATGGACGCCGAAGCCCGACGTAGTTTCTGGACAGCAATGCGCCGGGAAGCTACCGAGGGGCGCGCCATTGTCTTCGCGACGCATTACCTTCACGAAGTCGACGACGCCGCCGACCGAGTCATCCTCCTCCAGCGAGGTCGAATCGTCACAGATATGCCCGTGGCGAGGCTCGCGAGTAAGACGAAGCGGCACGTGACCGGAGTGTGGCAGGGCACCGCCGAGGACGCTGCCCACCTCGTTCAATCCCTCGGTATACCACCAGAAGACCTTGTCATCATCGACGGACGAATGCGGCTCACCGCACCTGATGGCGATGCAGCGGTGCGCACCCTCCTGAATATGGCGGCCGCGTCACGCCTTGAAGTGAGAGTGCCCTCCGTCGAGGATCTCTTTTTCCAGTGTGGCGAGCACGGCGACGCGTCAGAAGAATTCGACGCCTTCGCACGCCACGCCGCTACTGCCAACGACGCACCCGCCACGTTGATCGAGGAGTAATACCATGCACACCTTCGCAGCGTACCTACAGCAAGAATTGCGGCGCATAGTACGCAAGCCTGATCTTCTCATTTTCACGGTCGCTCTACCCGGCGCCCTCTACCTCATGTTCGGGACAACCAGCTCCGGCGATGCCGACGCCGCCGGTCACGGTAATACCGCTGCCGTCGTCATGACATCCATGGCCCTCTATGGCGCTGCCGGAGTTGCTATCTCCATTGCCGGCGCTATCACGTTGGAGCGTCAATCGGGATGGGTCCGCCAGTTACGACTGGCAGGATTGTCGCAGCGGGCATGGCTAGGAGGAAAGATCATTATGGCTGCCCTCATGGCCACTTTTTCTGTCCTTCTCGTGTTCAGCCTCGGCGCAGCAACGGGTTCGCAT
This sequence comes from Corynebacterium uropygiale, assembly GCF_021568315.1. Lineage (GTDB taxonomy): Bacteria > Actinomycetota > Actinomycetes > Mycobacteriales > Mycobacteriaceae > Corynebacterium > Corynebacterium uropygiale. Next base: position 222,749 of record NZ_JAKGSI010000001.1, on the reverse strand, counting down.
ATGGATGGCGCCGGGAGGTGGGCTGCCACTGTGGTGCTCATTCTTGTGGCCGCCGCCCCCATGACACTGTTTGGCCTGGCCATGGCACTCGTGTTGCCGACGGATTCCGCAATACCTATTGCTTCAGGGTTGCTGGTGGTGTTCTCTTTCCTTGGCAATCTCTTTGTCCCACTGCATGGGGCATTAGCAGAGTTTTCTCGCTTCACCCCCATGTATGGTTCAGCGATTCTGGCCCGATGGCCACAATTGTCCGGTGAATATTACCACGATGGGATGGCACAACAGGAGACGCTTACTGCCGCTCTATTTAGTATTGCCGTATGGTCGGCAGTGTGGGCTCTCGTATGTGTGCGCGGTGCGCGTCGAATGACGGCTCGATGAGGCTTTCGTATCGCCTGCGATCCGGGCGACGGGTGAAGTCCGCATGGTCAAACGTCGTGTTCGTTCCGACTCTTCTGTGGCCCCTTGCCCAAACCTGGACGACGCCCCTCTCGGTCAGATGGCAGGCGACTGCTTCGATCGCCATTATCGCCTTCGCTGCATTTTTCTCGTCCGTGTCGGTTCTGCTCAATCATCGACGTCCGTGGATGTCCGTTCCTCTGCTCATCCTTGCTGGACTGGCAACACCTGGAGCCGGTTTTTCGGCCATCGTTATGCATCCTTTTGTCACAGCGACGTGGATCTTTGTCGATTCTTTAGCAGTGGCCTGTGTGGGGACAGCAGCTGTGACAGTGGCGATGATAGCGATCATCGTGATGTGGGTGCCCGATGCTATGGGACAGGGATTGGTCTGGATCATTCTGTTCTCCCTAGCCGGAATGTTCTTCATCCGGTTCATGCGGGATGCCCAACACCGAGCTCATGATCTCGCAGCGGCACGAGCGTTAGCTGAACAACGCGAGGATATGGCGCGCGTCGTTCATGATTCACTGGGGCAAGCGTTGACAGCGGTGACGGTACGAGCACAGCTCGCCCAACGTCTCATCGGATCTCAGGATGATGCCGCCCGCTCAGAAATAGACGCTGTGCTCGACGTCGCCCGCGAGGCGTTGCATGAAGTGCGTACCACTGCAGAGCTCCTGGAGACACCCGATTTCGCTGGGCAGTTAGCTCGCACACGTGAGATCATCTGCGCTGCCGGTATGACGGCCTGCTGGCCGGACCACGTGCCTTCTTTACCCCCGGAAACCGATCGTCTTTTTGCCGCCTGTCTCCGCGAGGCAGTCACCAATGTGGTGCGGCATTCTGGTGCGCACACATGCACGGTGGAGGTAGCACCACAGCGATTGCGGATTATCGATGACGGGGTAGGGATTGACAACACAGCTGGTGGCATCCACGACGCGGTCAGCAGCGATCAGAAAAATACCGTGTCACCCCTAGCCCGCGGCGGCAAAGGACTACGCAGCCTCAAAGAGCGGGTGGAGGCGGCCGGCGGGCATTGTACGGTGCTCCCCGTGACAGCAGCCTCTTCAGCTCACTCGACAGAACACGGCACTGTCGTCGACATTGTGATGTCAGCAGGATCGGATAATGACAATGCGCCCCTCACGCGTGGCCGACAGCACCACAAGCACGAGGCGCGGGGGAGACACAATGACAAGTAACATGACACCCGACACAGCGCCGATCGAGCATCCGGATATCACTCCTATCCGGGTGGTCCTCGCAGATGACCAAGAGCTCGTGCGCGCGGGATTAGCAGCACTGCTCAATATTGAGCCGGATATTGACGTGGTGGCGCAGTTCCCTTCCGGAAATGGTGTGGCCGACGCCGTGGTTGACCTCGGTGTTGACGTCGCGGTCCTCGACATTGAAATGCCGCACAATGGCATCACAACGGCTGCAGAGATCGCCGAGGCCACACGCACGGCACAGACCCCCACCACACCGGAGAGAGCCCACGCACCCCACAGCAGCAACGGGTGCCGCGTCCTCATCGTCACCACTTTTGGCCGGGCTGGCTACCTCCAACGAGCCATGCAAGCTGGTGCATCGGGCTTCATGGTGAAAGACGCTCCGGCCGAGGAGCTAGCCGCCGCGATTCGCCGCATACATGCGGGTGGCACGGTCATTGATCCGACCTTGTCCGCGGAGGCCCTCTCCATCGGAGCGAATCCACTCACCCCCAGGGAACGTGATGTCCTCCGCGAGTCCCTCGATGGCGCACCCGTACGGGAAATTGCCCGTCGGTTGTTCCTCGCCCCAGGGACAGTGCGCAACCACGCATCGCAGGCTATTGCGAAAACGGGGGCAAACAATCGGATCAGCGCCGCCCAGGCGGCGCAGCGCCGCGGCTGGCTATGACACAGGCCACCGGCACCCCCAGGTCATGCAAAAAGCTCCGCATCCCATCACAGGACGCGGAGCTTCTCCACCGAGCCGCCTGCGAGAATCGAACTCGCGACCTTTTCATTACGAGTGAAGCGCTCTACCGACTGAGCTAAGGCGGCACACGCGCCGACGCGCGCGAGTGGTCATATTACCACACTGCCCCCGAATCTAAAAATCCCGCTGAATATCCTGCCAGGCGCCGCCACCGTACCTGCTCCTTAGCCAGACTATGGCCCTCAGCGCACCCCACTCGCCAGACGAATCCTTCCCACCATCGCGTCCATCGCAACGGCCGGCCGTACATTCTGCCCCAGTTGCTCGCGGCACCGGGAGATGGCATCGACGCATTCCACGATCCTCGGCGCGGGCACCGACGTGGCGATCTCCCCCGCCAGGCCCTCAAAATCCGGATGGGTGAGCGCCACCCCGGCGCGCGTGGACAGCATCAGCGCGTCACGGTACAGTCCCGCGAGGTCAACGAGTGAGAGATCCAAGATGTCCCGGATGCGGCGAGTCTCTTGTTTCTTGTGCTGGTTTTCCAACTCCCGGATCTGCCCGGCGGCACCGCTGTGTTGACTGTTGTGTGTAGGACGGGGCCGCCAAAGCCAAACACCACTGGGCTCACAGATGTGATCTCCTACCTCCCCTGTACCAGAGACGCGTTAACAGGATCACCAGTAGCAGCAGAACCCTCATTCTCATCTCGTGAGGAAGCTGGTGAAAGCTCGTCCACCCCTTCACATAGTTTCCCACACAGTCATGTCTGCCGTTCGCGACACTTCGTAAGGAACTGTACGCAAAGGGACAATAGTGACCGCCGACACAATACTTGCCCTGAAACCACCGGATCCACTCTGCCATCGCAATGTCACAAGTCAGCGCAATGGATCCCATAAACGACAACAACGCATCTACCCTTCCGCAGCCCCCCCTCGAGGCACATGTGCATAGTCCAGTGATATTTTCTAGTAGACATCTAATAACTAGGCTCTAGAAACATATCCTAGCAGCACGAATAAGATTACTTATCCCCCAATCGGGGGTAGTGGGGATATTTTTTCCAATATCTCTGGAAGCCCGTCTGTACCTCGCCTAGCATACATCTACAAGACACAGATCTTTACTCCCTACAGGAAAATAACTGTGTCCCAGTCAGATGATGACATCACGCCACTACCATAAGCAACATCAGGAGGATTCATGAAGAATCTTTCCCCAAGATTTATGATTGCGACATTGTCAATCGCTACAGCAGTGTCCGTAGTTTCTCCGCACGCATGCGCAGAGGAACCACATGGAGAAAATTCAACGGTTCGAAAAGCCGTTGCCACTGCACCCATCCAGCATTCCGCCGATCATGAGCCACGAAGTGCCAATGGCGGATCGTGGGCACCGGGCGGAGCGGGGGCATGGAACTGGCTCTACGTCAATGGCAGCGGACTGAATGTCACCACGGCGACCGTCGCATACGTTCCAGGAACAGATCTAAAAGACAAAAACGCATGCGTGGATCAATTCGAAATAGCCTACTACAAAGATGGGCGCCGCGTGACCGAATCGGGAAGTAGTAATTGCGCTTTTGGTCGAGCAACTCACACTTTCCACCTAAATAAAAATCTTGACGCGAACACATCATTCTGCGGCCGTGTTCGCATCGGAAATTCTTGGGGAAACTACGCCTGCGTCGACATCAAGCCTTAAAATTATGATTGGAACCATGGAAATTCTTGCAATTGTCGGACTCCTGCTAATTCCAGTTCTGATAATTATTATTGTCATTGCTGGAGGGAAGCTTCTCCTCGATATCCGAAAAGAGGTAAAGGGATTATCAGAAGAACTCAGGAAGAACGGCCCTCAATGCTAACGACTAATTCTCAACTAAGTCTCGTGTGGGCGGAGCTGGAGTGATCGCGCCAGCAGGTTACCCCTACGCAGTAGGGGTAACCTAGCTACGCCTGCACGTTCGTTCCCTTGAATCTTTTGTCCTTTGACACGTCGTCAGAATCGTCTCAATGTCAGTATGCCCGCACGGATCCTTTCCTGGGGGGGATCATCAACAGGTTTCCGTTGAGATCCTCGACGAGTTCTTCGGTGAATGTGCCCGCTACCCCTTCTCGCGAGACAGCCTCGCAACGCTATCGGCTGCGCCGCCCCTAGCCCCGAGTGCCAGTCCCAACACACAAACACCCATTGAGCCCCGGCTTCCCGGGATCTGACTCAATGGGTGTTTTCCGTGGAGCCGCCTGCGAGAATCGAACTCGCGACCTTTTCATTACGAGTGAAGCGCTCTACCGACTGAACTAAGGCGGCACACGCACTGATGTGCGTGAGTGGTCATGTTACCGTACTCTCACGGAATCTAAAAATCCGCCGGCACCAGGTGCCCTCGCCCCCTCAGCGCACGCCGCTGGCCAGGCGAATCCTTCCTACCATCGCGTCCATCGCCACGGCGGGCCGCACGTTCTGCGCAAGCTGCTCGCGGCACCGGCTAATGGCGTCGACGCACTCCACAATCTTCGGGGCGGGCACCGCGGCGGCGATCTCCCCGGCGAGGCCCTGGAAGTCGGGATGAGTAAGGTCCACGCCGGCGCGCGTCGAGAGCATGAGGGCGTCACGGTAGAGGCCGGCCAGGTCCACGAGGGAGAGATCGAGGATGTCCCGGATCCGGCGGGTCTCCTGCTTCTTGTGCTGCTTCTCCAGCTCGCGGATCTGGGAGGCCGCGCCGCGCAGTGCTTTCTGGGCGCCTCGGCCTTTGGCCCCCATCCCGAGGGCCGTGCTCAGCGCCGCGATCTCCGCGGCATTGGACTCCTCGTAGGCCTCCTTGGTCTCCTGCTCCACGGCCTTCACCAGGGAGCTCACCGCACGAAAGGCCTGGTCCCCGTGGTTGATGAGCTCCGCGAGGCCCAGGATCTGCGCCCGGCGCTGCTGGGCCTCCGGGGAGCGTACCAGCCGCCGCGCGCGCCCGATGTGTCGGGCGGAGGCCGCCGCGGCGAGGGCGGCGTCTGCTTCCGTCGCCCCCTCCGACACGAGGATGCGCGTGATTTCGCGGAGGGAGGGCGTCGGCACATACACGTGGCGGCACCGCGAACGGAGGGTGACGGAGAAGTCCTCAGGGTCGACGGAGGGAGCGCACAAAATAATCACGGTGCGTTCCGGGGGCTCCTCCACCGTCTTGAGCAGGGCGTTCGCCGCGGACTCGGTGAGGCGATCCGCGTCCTCCATGATGAGCACTCGCCAGGGGGCGACGGTGGGCATCCGCGAGGCATCCTCGATGATGCTGCGCACCGTGTCCACGCCGATGGAGAGCTCCTCGGGAACAATGTGCACAACATCCGTGTGGCTGCCCCGAAAGACCGTGCGCGCGGCCTCCGAGGTGCCCAGGGGTTCCCCATCGCAGACCAAGGCGGCCGCCAAACACAGCGCGGCGACCGAACGCCCCGAGCCGGGCGGGCCCGTGAACACCCAGGAATGCGTCATGGCGCTGGGCGAGCGCCGAGGATCTCTGGCAGCGGCCGCGGCGTCGAGAATGACACGCCGGACCTCGGGGGCATCGGCGAGCCGCTCGGCAATGCTGGGGAACTCGTTGCTGCTCACGAGTCTTCACTGTAGCCGGCGCGCCCGACGGCAGAATCGCGCCGCCGAAGACGGGCGGGGATGGCAGGGCATCGCCCCAGGTGATACCGTCAAATGGGCTGGGGCGCGCGCCCCACGCCATGACTCCCCGTTCATCCGCATAAAGTGAAGAGCATGACTCGTATGTTGCGCGCCATGAAATGGCTGTGGGGCACCTCGTGGCCCCTCTACGCCGCCCTCGTTTTGGGCTCCAATGTGGCTGGCGCGCTCGCGGTCACCCTGTTTGTCCGCTTCCTCGTGCCCATGCCCGAGGTGGACATCCTCACATCGAAGGCCACCTACCTGCCTGTGCTGGGCATCTGCTATCTCGTGTTCGCGGTGGCCATCGGGATGGTGGTGACCTTCTTCCTCTTCCGGCCGGTCATTGACTGGCAGCGCAGCCCCCAGGATCATGATCCGAACATGGTCCGCAACCTCGTCATGAGGATCCCCGTCTACCAGGCGGGAGTGTGCGCGGCGGTGTGGCTGCTGGGGATCGTCATCGCGGCGGCCGTGGCCTCCACCGTCTCGTGGAAGCTCGTGCTGGTGATCGTCGTGCTCACTCTGCTGGCCTCCGCGGTAGTCACGCTCATTACGTACCTGCTCGCTGAGCGGCTCGTGCGCCCCGTGGCCGCGACGGCCCTGGCCCGGCGCTTCGAGGACTCCACCCTCGAGCCCCCGATCCAGCAGCGGCTGCGCATGACGTGGGCAATGACCTCGGCGGCGCCGATCGTGGGGATCGTGCTCCTCTTCATCGCGCACCGCGTGGGCATGCTGAGCGGCGACGCCGACGACCTCATCCCCGCCGTGGTCGCCCTCTCCGCGACGTCGCTGGTCACCGGGTTTATCGGCACCACCTTCGCGGTGATGAGCGTGGTGGACCCCATCCAGGAACTCCAGGACGCCATCAACAGGGTGCGTCGCGGCGATACTAACGCCGAGGTCGACATCTACGACGGCTCCGAAATCGGCGTGCTCCAAGCCGGCTTCAACGAGATGATGCGCGGCCTCAAGGAACGCCAGCGGGTTCGGGACATCTTCGGCCGCTATGTGGGCGCCGAGGTCGCGCGTCGAGCCCTCGAGGAGCGGCCCACCCTCGGCGGGGAAGACCGCAAGGTGGCGGTGCTGTTTATCGACGTCATTGGCTCGACGCACTTCGCCGTCAACCACACGCCTGAGGAAGTGGTGGACGAGCTGAACAAGTTCTTCGAGCACGTCGTGGAGGTGGTCCACCGCAACCGCGGCACCATCAACAAATTCCAGGGGGATGCGGCGCTGGCCGTGTTCGGGGCGCCGCTCATGCTCTCCGACGCGACCTCCCACGCCATGACCGCGGCGCGCGAGCTGCGCCAGGAACTCAAGGGCATGAAGCTGCAGGCCGGGATCGGTGTGGCCGCGGGGCACGTCGTGGCCGGGCACATCGGCGGGCACGACCGCTTTGAGTACACCGTCATTGGCGACGCCGTCAACCAGGCCGCCCGCCTCACCGAGCTGGCCAAGGACACCCCCGGGCGCGTCCTCACCAGCGCCGCCACCCTCCGCGGGGCCAACGAAGCCGAGCAGGCCCGGTGGACGCTCATGAAGTCCGTCGAGCTGCGCGGGCGCGGCGAGATGACCCAGCTCGCCCGCCCGATCCGCGCCACCCTCGCCGACCGCTCCTAGGGCGGCGCCCGGCTGCGCGCCGAGGGCCGCGGCCTCCGCCCCCGGCCCCCGCGCCCCGCCGCCTCAGAGGGCGAGCGCCCACCACAGCCCCGCGCACACCGCGAAGCCGGCGAGGGAGAAGAGCGTCGACGCGAGCGTCCACGTCCGAAGCCCGTCCTTCACGCTCAACCCGAGGTACTTCGTCACGATCCAGAAGCCCGAGTCATTGATGTGCGAGGCCGCGAGCGCCCCGAAGCCCACCGCGCAGGCCACGATCGTCGCCTGCCACGGGCTCAGCCCCGACTGGGCCACCGGCTCCGCGATGATCCCCGCTGCGGTGAGCATCGCCACCGTCGCCGAACCCTGGGACACGCGGATCGCCAGCGCCACCACATAGGCCGTGAGGATGAGCGGCAGGTGCGCGGCCACCAGCATGTCCGAGAGCACCGTCCCAATCCCCGAGGCCACCAGCACGTTCGCAAAGGCCCCGCCCGCGCCGGTGACAAACACGATCACCGCGACACTCGGCAGGGCGGATTCCATCACCTCCGCCCGGCGCGCCCAGGACCAGCCCTGACCGCGGCCCACCACCGTCGCCGCGAGCGCCACCGCCACGAGCAGCGCCACGACCGGATGCCCGATGAGCCCCACCACGCCGGCAGCCGTCGAGCCCTTGGGTGCGAGCATCGCGCCCACGGTGCCCACCATGATCTGCACGATGGGGAGCACCACAAGACCCATCACTACCCACGGGTTGGGCGGGGTGGCGGCCTCCCCTCGCTGCGCCGACCCCTCCCGGGAGTCGCCGGTGTCGCCGCCTTCGCCCTCCCCCGCCGACGCGCGCTCCACCGCCATCCACCCCGCGCGGGCGCACCACCGCGTGAGCGCGTAGCCGAGGAGCGCCGCCAGCACGCTCACCCCCAACCCCACGGAGGTCAGAAGCCCGGCATCCACACTCATGAACCCCGCGACGGCCACCGGCCCCGGGTGCGGCGGCATGATGACGTGCACCACCATGAGGACGCCCGCCACCGGCAGCCCCAGGAGCTCCGGCCGGAGTCGGGCCGTGCGCGCGAAGCCGAAGACGATCGGGGCGAGGATGATGTACCCGACATCGAAGAACACCGGGATACCGAGGACGAAGGAGGCCGTCGTGACCCCCGCGATCACTCGCCGCGGCCCCATGAGTCGGGTGAAACGCCTGGCCACGGCATCCGCCCCGCCCGAGAGCTCAATGATCCTCCCCAGCACGGCGCCCAGCCCCACCACCATGAGAACCGAGCTCATCGTCTTCCCCGCCCCCTCGGTGAGGACGGACATGAGATCGCCCACCGGGATGCCGGTGGCCAGGCCCGTGAGCAGCGCAACGATAATCAGCGCCACAAAGGCCGGCACCTTGAGCCACATCACCAGAAGCAGCAGCACAACAATGGCCAGGACACCGATGGCCAACACAGAGAACCCAGTCATGTGTTCAGTATCACACAACTGGGTTCGCGGTGGGAACGACGACGCCCGAGCGCCGACTTCCCCGTTCTCAGCCCTTCAGGCTAGGAGCGCTTCTTCGTGCTCTTCTTCGTCGTCTTCTTGGTGCTCGTCTTCTTCGAGGCCTTCTTGGAGGCTTTCTTGGAGGCCTTCTTGCGGGTTTTCTTCGCCCCGCCGGTCTCGGCGAGCTTGGCGCGCCGCTCGCTGAGGAGCTGGTTCGCCCGGGCGTCGGTCATGGTCTCGGGGCGATCCCCCTTTCGGAGGGAGGCGTTGGTCTCGCCGTCCGTGACGTAGGGGCCGAAGCGGCCGTCCTTCACGGTCATCGGCTTGCCGGAGACGTCGTTATCGCCCAGGACCTTGAGCGGCGGCTGGGCGGCGGCGCGGCCGCGGCGCTTGGGCTCGGCGTAGATGCGGCGGGCCTCGTCGAGGGTGATGCTGAAGATCTGCTCCTCGCTGCCCAGCGAGCGGGAGTCATTCCCCTTCTTGAGGTAGGGGCCGTAGCGGCCGTTCTGCGCGGTGATGACCTGCCCGTCGCTGGGGTCCACGCCCACTTCCCGCGGGAGAGTGAGCAGTTGGAGGGCCTCCTCGAGGGTGACCGTGGCGGGCTCCATCGTGGAGAAGAGGGAGGCGGTCGCCGGCTTGAGAGTTTCCTCAATGTGCTGAGCGATGCGCTTCTCCTTCTGCTTCTGGGCGGTCTTGGTCTCCCAGTTCTTCTTCCGCTTGCCGGCGGCGGCGCGCTCGGCATCCTCCTGGGCGCGCTCCTCCGCGACGATGGTCTCCGCCTCCGCCTCGGCCTTGGCGCGCTCATCATCGTTGACGAGCTCCGTCACGTACGGACCGTAGCGCCCCTCGCGCGCGACGATGGTGCGCCCGTTCTTCGGGTTCACGCCCAGCTCACGGCCGCCCTGCGGGGTGGCGAAGAGCTTCTCGGCGGCGTCCCGGGTGAGCTCGTCCGGCGTGGTGGACTCGGGGAGGTTCGCCCGCTGGTACTGGGGTTCGCCCTCCTCCGTGGTGCCGATCCGCCGCTCAATGTACGGCCCGTAGCGGCCCACGCGGACGACGACGGGGCGCCCCTCGTCGTCGTCAAACAGGTGGAGCGAGTTCACCAGCCGGGCGTCGATGTGCTCGAGATTATCGCCCACGAGGTTCTTCAGGCCGCCCTGCCGGGCCACGGAGTCCGCGATGCCCTCGCTGGCATTGGGGTTGCCGAAGTAGAAGCCGTTGAGCCAGGCGGTGCGGTCCTCCTCGCCGCGGGCGATGTCATCGAGCTCATCCTCCATGGAGGAGGTGAAGTCATAGTCGACGAGGTCAGCGAAGTTGTGCTCGAGGAGGCCGACAACGGCAAACGCCACCCAGCTCGGCACGAGCGCATTTCCCCGGGGCAGCACGTAGCCGCGATCCTGGATGGTCTTGATGATCGCCGCGTAGGTGGACGGGCGGCCGATCCCCAGGTCCTCCATCTTCTTCACCAGCGAGGCCTCGGTGTAGCGGGCGGGCGGGTTCGTGGTGTGCCCGTCCGCGCTGAGGCTGCGCACGTCGAGAGTGTCGCCGGTGCTGAGCTGCGGGAGGTGCTTCTCGGCATCGTCGGCGATGCCCTTGCTGCTCTCCACGTAGGCGCGGAGGAAGCCGGGGAAGGTCACGGTGCGGCCGGAGGCGGTGAAGGCGCAGTGCTCGCCAGTGCGGGCGTCGCCGGCGACGGTCACCTTCATGGAGGTTCCCTTGGCGTCGGCCATCTGGCTGGCCACGGTGCGCTGCCAAATGAGCTGGTAGAGCTTGAACTCCTCGGTGTCCAGCCGCTGGCGGAGCTCCTGCGGGGTCGCGAAGCGCTCGCCGGCGGGGCGGATGGCCTCGTGGGCCTCCTGGGAGTTCTTCACCTTCCGGTCATAGCGGCGCGGGGAGGCGGCGACGTACTGCTCTCCGTAGAGCTCCTTGGCCTGCTGCCGCGCGGCAGCCACACCCGACGCCGAGAGCGACGTGGAATCGGTACGCATATACGTGATGTGACCGTTTTCGTAGAGCCGCTGGGCGATGCGCATGGTCCGCTCGGAGGTGTAGTGGAGCTTGCGCCCCGCCTCCTGCTGCAACGTCGAGGTCATAAACGGCGCATAGGGCCGGCGGGTGTAGGGCTTCTCCTCCACCGAGGCGACCGTCAGCTGGCGGCCCTCCAGGGCTTCCGCCAGAGCCTCGGCGCGCTCTTTGTTCACGACGGTGGCCTCGCCGCTGAGGGTGCCGTCGTCGCGGAAATCACGCCCCTGCGCGATGCGCTTGCCGTCGATGCTGGCCAGCCGGGCGCTGAAGCGCGGGTCGGCCTCGAGCTCGGCGGTGAGATCCCAGTACTCGGCGGGGACGAAGGCCATGCGCTCGCGTTCGCGCTCGACGATGACGCGGGTGGCCACCGACTGGACGCGGCCGGCGGACAGGCGCGGCATGACCTTCTTCCAGAGGACGGGTGAAATCTCGTAGCCGTAGAGGCGGTCGAGGATGCGGCGGGTTTCCTGCGCGTCCACCAGGTTGGAGTCCAGTTCGCGGGTGTTCTGCGCGGCCTCGATGATGGCGGACTTGGTGATCTCGTTGAACACCATGCGGCGCACGGGGATCTTCGGCTTGAGGACCTCGAGGAGGTGCCAGGCAATGGCCTCGCCCTCGCGGTCGGGGTCTGTGGCGAGGTACAGCTCGTCGACCTGCTTGAGCAGGCGCTTCAGCTCGCTGACTTTCTTTTTCTTCTCCGGGCTGATGACGTAGAGGGGGCTGAACCCGTGATCGGTGTCCACGCCGAGGCGCGCCCACGGCTCCTTCTTGTATTTGGCGGGAACGTCGGCGGCTCCGCGCGGCAAATCCCGAATGTGCCCCACGGAGGCTTCAACGATGTAATCATCCCCCAGGTACGGCTGAATTTTCCGCGCCTTGGTCGCCGACTCGACGATCACGAGGCGCTTCACACCATCGCCCTGCTGTCCTGCCACGGGATCACATCTTTCTAGTCGTTGCGGTTAACTCCCCCATACGGTACACAGTTTGTACCACGCACTGAGAATGCTAACCAAGAATGCTCACCCGCTGGGCTTGCATTCCCTTCGCCGATCCGGAGACCTCAAACTCCACTCGCTGATCCTCTTCGAGGGTGCGGAAACCCGTTCCGATGATCTCTGTGTAGTGGACGAAAACATCCGCGGAACCATCATCCGGTGTGATGAAGCCAAAGCCCTTCTCCGCGTTGAACCATTTCACGGTGCCGTGTTGCATGGGACTAGTCTGTCACGCGGGACGAGCTTCACGAAATGCTCTGGGCCTTCAGGGAGCGCGCCATGGGCGCGGGATGAACAGGAGGATGCAGGAGGATGCGGATGCCCAGCACCAGCCAGGGCCCGAGCGCCCCGCCGAGCTTCGGCGAGGAGCTCCTCGACATCCTCACCCAGCGTTTCAGCGACTCCACCTGCACTTTCCACGTCACCGAGCCCGCCCGCGGCGCCACCTGGGTGGACTTCCCCGAGTGGGTCTCCCCTGCCCTGCGGCGAGCCCTCGACGAGCGCGACATCCGGCAGCTCTACCAACACCAGCGCGAGACCGCCGAGAGCGCCTGGGCAGGCCGGGACACCGTCGTCGCGACGGGCACCTCCTCTGGTAAGTCCCTCGGTTACCTCCTTCCTCTTCTCAGTTCGTGCAGCCAGAACTCGGCGGCCTGCGCGCTCTATCTGTCTCCCACCAAAGCCCTGGGCACGGACCAGATCAGCTCCGTGAGCTCACTCATCGCCGGTATCCCCGAGCTCTCGACGCTCTACCCCGCCACCTACGACGGGGACACCCCCATCGAGGCCCGGCGCCCGATCCGCGATCACTCCCGCTTCATCGTCACGAACCCGGACATGGTGCACACCTCGCTGCTCGCCCACCATCAGCGCTGGGCCCGCCTCTTCCGGCACCTGCGCTGGATCGTGATCGATGAGTCCCACTCCTACCGCGGTGTCTTCGGAGCGCACGTGGCGCTCGTCCTGCGCAGGCTGTTGCGCCTCGCCGCCTCTTATGGGGCGAACCCGGTGGTCATCGCCGCATCGGCGACGTCCGCCGCCCCCGCCGAGCACCTCAGCCTCCTCACCGGCCGAGCCGCCCACGAGATCACGGAGGATGGTGCTCCCCGCGGGGAGCGAACCATTGCCCTGTGGGAGCCTGGGTTCCTCCCCGGCGTGGAGGGGGAACACGGCGCTCCCATCCGCCACCCCGCCGGCAGCGAATCCGCCCAGCTCATGTCCCGGCTTATCGCGGAGGGTGCCAGGACCGTCACCTTCGTCCGCTCCCGCCGCCAGGCTGAGACGGTGTCCCTGCGCTGCGCGGAGAACCTCATTGGGATGGGCCGACGCGAGGACGCCCAGCGCATCTCCTCCTACCGCGCGGGCTACCTGGCGGAGGATCGACGCGCCATCGAAAAAGCCCTAGACAATGGGGATCTCCTCGGCGTGGCGACGACGAACGCCCTGGAACTGGGCATCGACATCGGTGGCCTGGACGCGGTGATCACCACGGGCTTTCCCGGCACGGTGGCCTCCTTCTGGCAACAGGCCGGCCGGGCGGGCCGGCGCGGCCAGGGGTCGCTTGCGATCTTCGTCGCCCGCGATGATCCGCTGGACACCTACATCGTTCACCACCCTGACTCCCTCCTGGGCACCCCGGTGGAGCGTTCCGTTTTTAACCCGTGGAATCCGTTTGTCCTCCGCGCCCACGTCTATTGCGCGGCGGTGGAAAAACCGCTGACGGATGAGGACATCACCTTCTTCCACGCCGAGCAGGTGGTGGCGGACCTCGCGGAGGAAGGTCTCCTCCGCCGGCGCCCGCGCGGCTGGTTCCCGGTGGCGCTGCCCGCGGCCGACCGCGAACAGCACGAGGGGCTCTGTCCCGACACCGCACACAGCGCAGTCTCTCTGCGGGGCGGCTCAGCCCACGAGGTCCTCCTGGTGGACGCCACGGATGGCCGGATGATCGGCACGGTCGATTCCGCCCGCGCCTGCTCCCAGGTCCACCCCGGCGCGCTGTACCTGCACCGTGGGGAGAGTTTTGTTGTTGACGATCTTCTCCTCGACGATCACCTCGCCCTTCTTCACCCGGCCACGCCCGACTACACGACGAGCGCCCGGAGCGTCACGGATATTGCTGTGTTGTCGGAGCCTTCACCGGAGGAGTCCTGGCACCCGCACCCCGGCCTTTCGGTAGCAAACGTCGATGTGGAGGTCACCGATCACGTCGTGGGCTATATGACGCGCAGCTTCGACGGCGAGATCCTCGGAACCACTCCCCTCGACCTCCCGCCGCAGGTCCTGCGCACGCGGGCCGTGGCGTACACGGTGGACCCCACGATCTTCGATTCCCTCGGCATCGATCCCTCGCGGATCCCCGGCTCCCTCCACGCCGCCGAGCACGCCGCCATCGGGATTCTCCCGCTCCTCGCCACGTGCGACCGCTGGGATATCGGCGGTGTTTCCACCGCCGAGCACCCGGATACTCTCCTTCCCACCGTGTTTGTTTACGACGGCCACCCCGGCGGCGCTGGCTTCGCGGACTGTGGTTTCCGGCTTTTCCAGCAGTGGATCACGGCGACGTACGAGGCCGTGCGCTCGTGCTCCTGCGAGAGCGGCTGTCCCTCCTGCATCCAATCCCCGAAGTGCGGGAATGGCAATGAGCCCTTGGACAAGGAGGGAGCCATCGCACTGCTCGGGGCGCTGGTCACCATGCTGGAGACCGCCGACCCGGAGCACGGCCCCACATCCTCGTCCGCGTAGAGCCAGCTCAGAGGGGCCCGGCCCGGGATTCCGCCTCGCGGGAGCGCACGCTCACGCTGAGGATGACGTCGGCGCCTTCCGTGGTGCAGCGCCGAAGGGTCGCGCCGTTGAGCTCGCTCACCCGGCGCCCCTCCGCGCATGCGTCCTCTCCCTGGTACAGTGCCCAGGCTGCGGATACGGCCGCCATGTCTGCAGCACTGCGCGCCCGGTGCTGGGCGACGAGGAACACCCCCGCCCCGATGAGCAGGCAGGCCACGAAGGAGAGCACGAGGATGATGCTGGCCGCCGCGACGGTGGCCGAGCCCTCCTCGCCCCGGAGAAACCGCCGGCGCTGCGCATCCCGCGCGGCCCCACGATGCTGGGCCATCATGATCCTGCCTCCACGACGAGTTCGGCCGGGACGATGGCCTCCGCGCTCATGGTGCCAAGCGGACCGGGGACCGTGGCCCGCGCAGTGACCAGAGCCCCATCGGAGCTCACCTCCACGCTGCCCCGCGGAGGCTGGTAGGTGGTCCCGATAGCGGCGGCCCGCGCTGCCGCAGCGGCGGCGTCGACGGCCGCGACCTGCGCGCCAACTGTGACCAGCCCTGCAATGAAGGCCGCCGCCACAATGACGAGGCTGCTGAGAGCGAGTGCCGCCTCAATGCTCACGGAACCACGATCGTCCCTGAGCAGTCCTCGCCATGGTTTCCGGGGCCTGCCGGGCTCGCGGGACGACGCCGCTGGACAGATCGGGACCGCTTTAGCCCGGGGTCTGGGACAGCGCATCGGTGATAATCCCTTCAATGGCTTTGACGACGGAGCTCCCTTTGATGACCATGTACAGCACTCCGGCGAGCGCAGCTGCCGCGAGGCTCCCCATCGCATACTCAATGGTGCTCATTCCGTGGTCATTGCTGAGGTGCTCGAGGGAGAACCTCCGTGCGGGAAGATGGGTGTTCTTCATAGGGTGTACCTTCTTTCAGATTGCTGTGCCTGAGGCACGGATGTGGTGGATGATGTGGATGACGTGGGCGTTCTCTTAAAAGAGATCGCGGGCGAGGCTCACGATGACGGGCGCGAGCCCCACGAGGATGAAGGCCGGGAGGAAACAGAGCGCCAGGGGCATCGCGATGAATACCCCGGCGCGCTCCGCCGCGGCGGTGGCGTGCTCTTCGGTCTCGGCGCGCAGCCGCTCAGCGATCCGCTCGCAGCCATCAGCGAGCGCCGCCCCCGAACGATGGGAGGAGGTGCTGAGCCCCGCCAGGTCCCCCAACCCCGGGAGCCCGACGACGGGCGACCAGGCTTTCTCCGGCGGCATCCCCAGCTCAAGCAGGGCAGAGACGGTAGCCCACTGCTCTGCCGTCGCGGGCCTGGCGCTGGCCGCCACGGTGGAGGCCGCTGCCGCCGAGGAAAGCCCCGCCGACACACAGGTCGCGAAGAGATCGATGTCCGCGGCACAGGTGAGGAGAAGCGCCGGATCTGGGCGTCGAGACCGAGACGAGCGGGATGCTTGCCGCGGCCCATCCCGGGCCCACCATGGGTGGCGTCGGCGCCGGACACGGTGGGGGTTCTGCTCTCGGCTGCGGATCCTCCCCCGCGGGCGAAGGGACGGAAGCCAGAGGGCCGCTGCGCAGAGCATGATGCTGAAAGCCATCATCGGGGTCATGGTGTTCCTCCTGCCGTCGAGATAATGAGGTGGCACCACCACAGCCCGGCGCAGCAGAGCGCCACACCGCTGAGAAGGAGGATCCCGCCCAGTCCTCCGCCCAGGAGAAGCCTGAGCGGGTGGGCGCCCATGGAGCTGCCCAACGCGATGCCTACCAAGGGCAGAGCGCTGAGGATGAGCGCCGTGGCCTGGGCTCCTTGGAGGGAGGCTGCCGTGGCCCGGTGGTGACGCAGGTGCGCGTCGATCCTCCGCTGCACGTGTTCCAAGAGCGGGACCATGGGGATTCCGTGGCGGTCCGCGTTGTCCCAGAGGCGACCGCATTCTGCGAGGTCAGGGTAGGTGTTTTGGGCTTCGGTGAGCACGGCACCGCCTCGGCCGCCGTGGTGTGCCCGGGTGGCCGCCACCCCGATGAGGGTGCGCATGCCCCGGGCGGCTTCGCTGCTACCGAGGACATCGCTTTCCGCCGCCGCGGCGAGAGCCTGCGGCATGGAGTGCCCTGCCCGGAGGTCCGCGAGAACGTGCCCCACCAGCTGCGCGCTGAGTTCGTGGACCCGCTGGGTGCGGGCCTGGCGTCGGCGTCGTCGCCACAGGGACACGAGGGTGGCAGAGAGAAGACTGATGCTCAGCGCCGTGCTGAGCTGCCCTGTGAGCACCACTCCCACGCCGAGGACAGCAGCCGCCGCAGCCCCCAGGATGAAGGGCGGACGACGCAGCGGAAGCGCTCGTGGGGCCTCGCGCGGGAGGCGCCGGGATGGACGGGGTGTGCCGAGGAGAGCGCAGAGCCCGCCGCCCAGGAGACAGAGGAGGGAGGTCATCATGGCGTTTCCCCCTCCACGAGGCCGAGCTGCTCCCGCAGTTCGCGCAGGTAGGAACGGAATTCTGGGGTCTCTCCGTGGATCTCATCCCAGAGCACGCGGGCGCGTACCGGGTTTCCCTCGAGCAGCCCGATCTGGTGGAGGCGTCGCCCCTCGGCGTGGCGCTTCATGACGAGCACCACCTGCAGCGCGGCCGCCACTTGGGAGTGCACGGCCGTGCGGTCCAGTCCTCCGAGCGCGGCGAGCGCCTCCATGCGCGCGGGGATCTCCGCGAGGGAATTGGCGTGCACGGTGCCGGCCCCGCCGTCGTGCCCCGTGTTGAGGGCGGCGAGGAGGTCGACGACCTCCGCCCCGCGAATCTCCCCGATGATGATCCTGTCCGGACGCATCCTCAATGACTGTTTGAGCAGGTCGGAGAGGGTGATCTCACCCCGGTCCTCGATGTTCTTCGCCCGCGCGACGAGCGTGAGCACATGCGGGTGCCGCGGCTGCAGCTCCGCCGTGTCCTCGATGCAGATGATGCGCTCATCGTGCGGGACCTCGGCAAGCAACGCGGAGAGCAGCGTCGTCTTCCCGCTGCCGGTTCCACCCGTGACGAGGAACGCCCGGCGCGCCCGGACGATGAGCCCCAGCGCGCTCGCGATGTCCTTCGGCATCGTCCCCGCGCCAACAAGACTGTCCAGGGTGTCCGCCGCCTGGTGCAAGACGCGCAGGCTCAGGCAGGTCCCGTTCTCAGCCGGCGGGCTGAGCATGGCGTGCACGCGGATGTGGCTGCCATCGTCCCTGTTCAAGCGGCCATCGGCGAAGGGCTGGGCGTCGTCGAGCCGTCGGCCACACGCGTGGGCGAGCCGCACGGCGAGGCGCCGCACATCGGCATCGGAGGGAAAGCTCAGCCGGGCCCTTTCGAGCCCGCGTCCCCGGTCGAAGAACACCGCCCCCGGCCCGTTGACCACCACGTCGGTGACGCCGGGGATCGCCAGCAGCGGCTCGAGCGCTCCGACGCCATCCGAATCGTGGCGCAAGCGGCGCAGGAGCTCCAGCATGTCGAGGTCGCTAATCACCCCGGCTTCCTCCCGCACCACGGAGACGAGCGCCTCCGGGCTCGGCTGGACGTCGTCTTCCGCAATCCGCCGGTGCACGCGCTCGACGATGGCATCAACGTTCAGTGTCCCGTTCATGCCCACCCCATCTCCTCAAGGAGACTCACTGCCACACGGCGCAGGGGCGCCGGAAGGGGCAGGCTGAGCCCCGACAACTCGCTGTGCTTGGCGATGCGCCCCAGGTGTGGGAGCTCCGCCGTGACGGGCTGTCCGAGGATCTCTTCAACCTCCTCGGCGCTCAGCCCCGACCAGCCCCGATGCCGCAACACGATGTCCATCGCCGGCACCGAGCCCACCTCCCGCCAGCGGGCAATCCGGCGCGCCGCCGCGGAGACCGGCCGGATTTCGGCGGGAACTATCATGACGATCCGATCGCACGCACTGCTCATATCCGCGATGTCCCGCGCGCTGCTCACCATGTACGGCGGAAGATCAAGGACGCAGAGCCCGGGCACCGCAGCGAGGTCGCGCAGCGCAACGGCCAGAAGAGCGGCATCGCGCTCCGCCTCGCCCGCCAGGGTGCTGCGGCTCGATGAGAGCACGGCAAGACCGCTCGTCGTCGACGGCACAGCCCGGCGCACATCCTCCCCATCGACGCTTCCGTGCCCGAACGTGAGGTCCGGCCATCGCAGCCCAGCGTGCTGCTCCAGCCCGCACAAGAGATCGATTCCACCCGAGTCGGCATCGCCGTCAATGAGCATGGCCTCGAATCCGTTACTCGACGCCTGGAGGGCGCACGCCGCGGCCAGGGTGCTGGTGCCCGCCCCGCCGCAACAACTGGTCACCGCCAGGACCGCCCCATGCTCGCGATGCTCGCGCGCCGGTCCCCGCCGGGAGGAGACCACCATCCCGTCGGATCGGCCGAGCTCCGCCAGCAGGTCCGTGGCCTGGGCGGGAAGCACGAAGGCCCGCTCCGCGTGCGCCGCGGCCACGGCCTGCCAGGGCACGGGCCCAGGATCCGGGGCCACCACGTAGATCCGATCCCGACGCCGACTGCTCCCCACGTGCGCGGCTGGTCCTTCGTCGACGAGGACGGCGTCGACCTTCGCGAGGTGGCGGGTAATGTCGCGCGGATCCGTCGTATCGATGACCTTGCGCCCCGTCGCGGCGGCGATGTGCACGGCCTCGGGGTGAAGGGTCGGGTCGGTGACGGCGACCAAGATGCTGTTCATGGGTGTGAGTGTCGCGGAGACTCGGCGCCGGTGCAGCCCCCTCCGGCGGCAGCTGTGGAAAAGCCCGAATCCCGATGACGTGTCACCATCATTCTGGGGATAACTCGTCTCACGCACCCCAGGAATCACACTGGCACCACCCATTCCCGCGCTATCCCCACCCCGCACCACCCCCTACACGACACAAGGCCGGAACTCATCCGGCCTGATCCACAGGAACGAGAACACCTGCAGATATAGGTGACGGCCCGCGCCTCGGGGGGGGTGCGCGCGGGCCGTCGGTAACCCGGCCTCGGGGGGCGAGCCGGGGCGGGCCTCGCGCGATGTTGCCATCGGGGGCCCTGCGTGAGCGATTATGACACAGCTGCCTTCAGGAACACAAGTCCGCCAAAGAATTTCGTGCACACCCCTACCACGCAGCGCTTTTCCTTCTCTCCACCCTGCACGCTCGCGCACTTTCATTACACTGAGGTCATGTCTCCCACCGCCGCATTCTTTGACCTGGACAAAACCATCATCGCCGTCTCCTCTTCCCACACCCTGGGACGCAAGCTCGTGCTCTCCGGGATGATCTCCCCGGGCAATGCGCTTCACCTCGCCCTCGACCAGCTGTCCTGGGTCTTTTCCACCCAAAGCGCGGAGCAACTGGACCTGGCCCGCGAGCGGCTCTCGTCGGTCATCGAGGGGCTGAGCGTCGAGAAGGTGCACGACATCGCCGACGCCACCATGCACTCCTACCTCACCCCCAAGATTTTCCCGGAGGCACGCGAGCTCATTCAGCGGCACCAAGCCCACGGGGAGGATGTCATTATTGTGTCGGCCTCCGTCCCGGAGTTGGCCCACATCATTGGCCAGGAGCTGGGGATTGACGACATCATCGGCACCGAGCTGGAGATCAAGGACGGCACCTACACCGGGAATATTCCCTTCTATTGCACGGGCCCGAACAAGGCCGCGGCAATCGAAAAAATCGCCCAGGAAAGGGGCTATGAGCTGGGGGATTCCTATGCCTACTCCGATGCCGCGGCGGACATACCCATGCTCGAGCTCGTCGGGCATCCCGTGGCCGTCAACCCTGATCGCGTCCTGCGCCGCGAGGCCACCGAGCGCGGCTGGGAGGTCCTCGACTTCCGTAATCCCGACCCCCGCATCACCAGCAGCGCCACCAAGGAGCTGGGGCTCACCACCGTCCTCCTCCTCACCCTCGCGAGCGTCGGCGCCGGCACGTGGTGGTTCCTCCGTGACCGACAGGGCTCGACGTCCACCTCGGCGCACTAAAAGCCCCCGCAGCCTCCCACCCCAGCACCCATCAGTGCGAGGCCAGCCGCGCGATCCCTTCGGCCTCGCGCGCCCCCGCCTCCCACGCCCGAGCCAGGAAGGACACGGCCTGGGCCGCGTGCTCCGCATCCTGCGGGAACCCTGCGATGACCTCGCGGTATTCACCCTCATGGCGGTGGAGATAGGCCTCAGGAACGCACAGGCCACGGGGATCAAAGCCCGTCCCTATGGCGCAGAGCCGGCTGAGCACCCGAGCAATCGGACCTGAGGCCTCCCCAAAGATCTCCTGGCTCAGAATCTCTGCATGGAGCACCTGAGTGAGCACCCCCGGATGTGGGGAGGGCCGCCGGCTCAGCAGCCGGGAGAGGAGATCCAGCCGAGCCGCCGCGTCTGGGGTAGCGGGACGCGCCGGGACGCCGGCCCGGGAGGCGAGCGTCGAGAACATTTGGCGCGGAGCGCGGAGGAGGATCGCGGCGTTGCGCTGGGCGACCTCGGGGCCCAGCACCCCATAGACCTGGATGATGCGCTGGAAGGCGGGGTCCTTCTCCGGATCGGGCTGGATGGGGCCACCCTCAGCGAGGAGCGCCGAGCCCTGGGCTCCGCGCAGCGCCGCCTCCGCGGACGTGAGATCCGACTTCCTCAGATTGACGGGGCGCCGGTGCACCGCATTGATCGCCCGCGAGGCCAGCTCGCAGCTCTCCGCGACATCCCCCACAGCCAGAAGGGGAGCCAAAGGGTCGGACTCAGAAGGCATGTCCACTACGATAATCATCGTGATGCGGCCCCATGCGCACAGCATGGGGAAGCTGTGGCAACATTGGGATTATCTGAACGCCTTCGGAGGAAAGAGCAAACGTGAGCAACAAAGACGGACTCTTCACTGACGGGAGCGGGGATTTCTCCGCTCAGGTCAATTCCATCCCTCTCAGTGATGTGGATACCAGCGCAGCGGGCGAGGGTTCCATTGGCACGCTGATCAGCAACGCGACCAGCCAGATGTCCACCCTGTTCCGTTCCGAGCTGGAGCTCGCTAAGACGGAGCTCGCCCAGGAAGTGAAGAAGGGGGCAGTGGGCGGCGGCCTCTTCGGCGCCGCGGGCGTCCTGGCTCTCTACAGCACCTTCTTCTTCTTCGCTTTCCTTGCCGGCCTGCTGCACATCTGGCTGCCGTGGTGGGCGGCCTTCCTTATTGTGTTCGCCATCATCCTCGTGGTCGCCGGGCTGCTCGCGCTGGTCGGCTTCCTCAAGGTGAAGAAGATCGGCAAGCCGGAGAAGACCATCGATTCGGTCACGGAGCTGAAGAAGCTCGTCCCCGGCCAGGCTCAGAAGAAGCTTGAGGCGAACTCCCGAGGAATGTACTCCTGAGGATCCCCTCTGACCCTTTTCGTCATGACATGGTGCACACCCGTGGTGTGCGCCTTCATGCTGCCACCGCAGGCAGCGCCGATCACCCCCTGATCCTGCTCCTCCACGGGGCATGCGGGGCGTGGTTCGACTGGCGAGATATCCTCCTCCCCCTCGCTGACTGCGGTTATCACGTCGCGGCCGTCGACATGCGCGGCTACGGCCTCTCCGACCACCCGGCCGGTCGCTTCGACTATGACCTCCACGGCACAGTCGGCGACATCACGGGCGTCATTCGCAGCTTGGGTCATGATTCTGCCACCCTCATTGGCGAGGGCTCGGGCGGCGCTGTCGCCTGGACGGTCGCGTCCAAGTACCCAGCGATGGTGGACTCGCTCATCAGCATCGGCGCGATCCACCCCGCGGACCTCCGACGCCTCCGCTTCACCCAGCCGTGGACGGTCTTCCCACCGATCCCGGGCCTCCTTCCCCCCGCCCTGTGGCGCCGCGGCGTACCCAGCGCCGGCGCCTATCGACGCAACCTCGTGGCCAGCACCCACGCCCGTTTTCACGAC
Source organism: Corynebacterium uropygiale (assembly GCF_021568315.1). GTDB lineage: Bacteria > Actinomycetota > Actinomycetes > Mycobacteriales > Mycobacteriaceae > Corynebacterium > Corynebacterium uropygiale. The sequence goes on along the minus strand of NZ_JAKGSI010000001.1, from coordinate 199,980 downwards.
GACTACCGCTTCGAGGAATACCTCTCCCTGCGCCTCGCGGAGCTCGCCCCCGAGCGCCCGCGCCCCGCAGTGAAGTCCAACATCGAACTGGTCTGGGCCAAAGTCCCCTCCGAGCAGTACCGCCGGCCCATCGACGCCCCCGTCACCCTCATCCACCCGGGCGGCCCCGGGTGGGAGGTCCAGGAGGATAGGGCTCGACGTCGAACCCGCGAAACCTTCCGCTCCGTCCACATCCCGGACACGGAGCTCCTGCCCCACATCGAGGACCCGGGAGCATTTCTCGACGCCATCGTCCCGGCGCTCGGCATGCGCCTGCGCCACAGCTAGCCCGCGCTCGGGTGCACCGTCGCGGTGCTTGGCTGCGCGCTGGCGACGCACTGCTCGGTCCCCACCGGATCGTGGAGGGCGGTGACGTCGCCGACCGTGCGGAAGACCTCATCCTTGGTGAGGGCGTAGCCGGTGTCGGCATCATCGACAGCCGCGCCGAAGATCACCCCAATGACGCGCCCCTCCGCGTTCACCACCGGGCCGCCGGAGTTCCCCTGGCGCACGGAGCCACGGAGGGTGTAGGCCTCCCGTTCCACGCGTCCACTGGCATAAATATCCGGCCCCGCGATGGTGAGCCGCTCACGCACGCGCGCGGGCGAGGCCGTGAATGGCCCGGACTCCGGGAATCCCATGACGATCGCATCATCGCCCGTCTCGGCGCTCTCCTCCGCCCAGGGCAGCACCGGCAGGTCGAGCTCCGGGGAGTAGAGCACCGCGAGGTCAACATGCGGGTTGTAGTAAACCACCTGCGCGGCCTTGAGGCCCTGCGTCGTGTCGAGGTTGACCTCGTTTGTCCCCGCCACGACGTGCGCATTCGTGATGACGTAGTCGGGGGCGGCCACGAAGCCGGAGCCCATGAGCCGGCGGGAGCACTGCTCGGCGTCGCCCATGACGTGGATGACGCTGGGCCGCAGCGAGGCCACCAGCGCCTTGTCCTCCACCTCGATGGCGGGCGGCTCCACGTCCGTGTTGTGCCCCTCGTAGATGCTCATGATCGGCGGGATGCCGCTGTCGCTGAGCATGGCGGAGATGCGGTCCGGCAGCTGCTCCACGCGCTGCGGGAGGAGGCGGTTCGTCGTCGCGAGGATCCGCGAGCCCCGCACCCCATCCGTCAGCGGCCCCGCGGAGCCGACGGCCAGCGGGTGCGCAATGAGCCAGGCCACCAGCAGCATCGCCAGAGGCTGGAAGATGGCTCCCACGAGGGAGTCGATCGCCCTCCCGGAGGAACGCGGCAGGGCGGCGCGCACCCGACCGCCGATCGCCCCACCGATAATCTCCCCGATGACCAACAGCAACACAATGAGCCCGAGCGCGGCGAGGATCCGCAGACCCGTCGTGTCGACGTAGGTCATGACCGTCGGCGCCAGCACCGCTCCGCCGATCAGCCCGGCAATCCCTCCCACGGTGCTGAAGATGGAGATCGCGGCCCCCATCCGCCACCCCTGGATCAGCGTCACAATGATGCCCAGGGCGAGCACGAGGTCGATGATGAGACTAGGTGTCACTCGTTTATCTTTCCGCCACGGGGGCCTCGGTGGTCATCGTTTAGTTTCTCATTATTGCGCGATCGGCGGATCATCTCCGCGAGCGGATAGGTAGTGTCGCGATCCCAGGCGTCTTCCCAGCCTCCCGCCGCGAGCACCCCGGCCAGCACGCCGGCGGTAAAACCCCACACGAGGTAGCCCTCCGCCCAAAAGGCGGGCCCGCGCCACGGGGCTCCGGTGCGAGGGTGCCGACGCCCCACCATGAGCCGATTCTCCGGCCGCACCAGCTCCGGCAGGGAACAGTAGAAGACGTGATCGGTCTCCTCGGGGCTCGCGGCCCAGACCCTGCCGGGCGTGGGCGACCACGCGAGCACCGGGCTCACCGACGCACCCCGGTGCGTGTGGGCATCCGGCAGGGTGAGCAGCGGGGTCACCCCCGCCCGGTCGAGGCCGGTCTCCTCCGCCGCTTCACGCAGCGCCGTGTCGATGACATCGCGGTCCCCCGGGTCCACCCGTCCCCCGGGAAAGGCCACCTGGCCGGCGTGCGAGCGCATGCTCGGCGAGCGGTGCGTGAGCAGCAGCTGCCCGTCCTCCCAGCTCTCCCCGGAGAACATCAGCAAGACCGCCGAGTGGCGCCCGGGTTCTGTGCCCCGGCGCGGCCGCGTCCCCGCCGGGCGGCCGTCGAGCCCAGGGGTCGCCGGCGCCGTCCTCCTCGCCGAGTCATAGAGCCCCCGCAGCCAGCCGGGCAGCGCGAGGTCGTCTGTCGCCACACTGCGCCGACTCATGCGAGCACCGAACTCACCGCGGCGTCGAGGTCCTCCACCGAGTGGAAGACCTGCGGGAACATCCCCGCGAGCTTCCCCTCCCGGAAGACGAGGGTGATCGGCACCGCCTTGGGCAGCCCATACGTGATGGCGAGCTGCTCAGTCGGGTCCGCGAGACTCGGCAGCGAGACCCCCGTCTCCGTGAGGAAATCCGCCCCGGCCTGCCCCTGCGGATCCACATGTGCGCCGACGACGGCATACTCCGGATGCTTCCGCGCGTACTCGTCCAGCACCGGAAGCTCCTCCCGGCACGGCGCGCACCACCAGGCCCAGAGGTTCACCACCGTGACATCCCGGGCCGGCGCCGCGTCCGCGTGTCCGCCGAGGCAGTCCAGCTGCACCTTGCCGAGGTCGACGCTCGGGCAATCCGGGCGGCTCCCGGCGGCCGCGGACTGAGGCTCAGCGCGCTCCCGCGCCGGCTGGGAGGGCGCTGAGGTGGACGTCGAGCCCTCTGATCCCGAGGGCTCCGGGGAGCGTAGGAGCCGGGGCACAGCGAGCGCGATGAGCACGGAGATGATGATGATCCCGAGGATGGACCATCGGACCGCCGGTTTCATGATTCCTCCTCGGGGTCGAGGCCGGCCATGCGTGCGAGGTGCTCGACGTTATCGCCGGTGAGGAGGGACTCGGCGAGGGCGGGGTCGGTGGGGCCGGCCTCCCCAAAGGAGGGACAGTCCGCCGCGAGGAAACACGCCCCGCACGCGGCGCGCCGAGAGTGGCAGACGCGGCGGCCGTGGAAAATCATGCGGTGGGAGAACATGGTCCACTCGCTCTTCTCGATGAGCTGCGCGATGTCCTTCTCGATCCGCAGCGGATCCTCCTCGGAGCTGAGGCCCAATCGCCTGCTCAGGCGCCCGAAGTGCGTGTCCACCGTGAGGCCCGGCACCCCAAACGCATTCCCGCGCACCACATGCGCCGTCTTGCGGCCCACCCCGGGGAGCGCGACGAGGGAATCCAGGTCACGGGGCACCTCGCCACCATGCTCCCCCACGATCCGCTCACTCAGCGCGATGATGTTGCGCGCCTTTGCCCGATAAAAACCCGTGGAGCGGATGAGCTCCTCCACCTCCACCTGGGGGGCCTGCGCCATCTCCGCCGGGCCCGGGAAGCGGCGGAAGAGGGCCGGCGTCACCTGGTTGACCCGCACATCCGTGCACTGCGCCGAGAGCACCGTGGCGACGAGCAGCTCGAAGGGCGAGCGGAAGGTGAGCTCGCAGTGGGCGTCGGGGTAGGCGCGGGCGAGCGTCCGATTGATCCTCCGCGCCCGGCGCGTCCGGGCGAGCGCACTCTCCGTTCCCCGTCGGGCAGGATGCGTGCCGGGCCGCGGGCGCGTGGCCGGTGTGGTATAGCGGGTGAGGCTTGAGGGCATGGGTTCCATCCTAACGCCCGGGGATAGAATGCCTTTATGCTCTTTCTCCTCGTGATTGCGACTCCCATCGTGCTCGGCCTCTTTGCCACCCAAATGGAGCGCTTGGAGTCAGCCGTGCTGCCTCAGGGGTAGAGTTTCACCCCCATTGTGGGATAAACCGGGCTTTACGTGATTTTTTCACTTCTGGGATGCAAAAGTGACGGATGGCACGCTACAGTGGTCGTGGACACACTGCTATCGACGCGTGCAGGTTGACCTCCGGTCCTTCGTGTAAAAGACCAGCCCCGTGAGCCGGAAGGTGTGCACGTCATTACTAAGGAGTTTTCTGTGGAAGGTGTTAAGGAGATCCTCTCCCGCGCCGGTATCTTCCAGGGGGTTGATCCGGTGGCCGTTGACAACCTCATTGCGGAGATGGAAACCGTCCGCTTCCCCCGCGGCACCACGATTTTCGATGAGGGCGATCCGGGTGACCGCCTCTACATCATCACTGCCGGCAAGGTGAAGCTTGCCCGCCACGCGCCGGACGGCCGCGAGAACCTGCTGTCCATCATGGGCCCCTCGGACATGTTCGGCGAGCTCTCCATCTTCGATCCGGGCCCCCGCACCTCCTCCGCGATCTGCGTCACCGAGGTCCACGCTGCCACCATGAATTCTGAGATGCTGCGCCAGTGGATCGAGCAGCACCCGGAGATCTCCCAGCAGCTTCTCCGCGTTCTCGCCCGCCGCCTGCGCCGCACCAACGCCAACCTCGCGGACCTCATCTTCACCGACGTGCCCGGCCGCGTCGCGAAGACCCTCCTCCAGCTGGCTAACCGCTTCGGCTCCCAGGAGGGCGCGGCACTCCGCGTCAACCACGACCTCACGCAGGAAGAGATCGCCCAGCTCGTCGGCGCATCCCGCGAGACCGTGAACAAGGCGCTGGCCACCTTCGCGCACCGCGGGTGGATCCGTCTGGAGGGCAAGTCCGTGCTCATCGTTGACACGGAGCACCTCGCCCGCCGCGCACGCTAAGAGCCCCAGCGCTGAGGCACCACGTCTTGTGCCTCAGCCCGCGCGGCCACGATGTGCGTCCGGCGTGTGGCCGCGCGCAGCCGCAGCCGCCCCAACAGACACCACAGCCCCGCTCCTCACCAGGAGGAACGGGGCTGCAATGCTGTCAGGAGTTCTTCTTCAGCCTTATTATTCGGCGCCGGCGGGGGTGTCCTCGCCGCTGCCTTCTCCCTCGTGCTCAGCGAGGTAGCGCAGGGCCACGCGGGTGGATTGCTCGGCGGCACCGCGGAGGACGGGGTCCACGTCGTCATACATGACGTCGATGAGCTTCTGGAGCTCGATGTCCTTGCCGTATTTCTCCCAGGCCTCGTGGATCTGCTGGAGGCGGTACTCGCGGCGGCCGATGTACTTCTCCGCGAAGGCGGAGACGTCCGCGCCGTCGGGCCCGTGCCCGGGGAGCAGCGGGATGCCCTTGCCGCGCTCCTTGAGCATGTGGAGGGAGCGGAGATAATCGCCGAGGTCGCCGTCGGTCTCGGAGATCATCGTCGTGTGGCGCCCCGCGATGGTGTCTCCCGTGACGATGCCCTCGAGGGTGGAGGAGCCCGGCTCCCCCGACCAGATGAAGAAGCAGACGGCGTCGGCCGTGTGGCCGGGGGTGTGGACGACCTCGATCTGCGGGGTCACGCCCTCGATCTTGATGATCTCCCCATCCTCGAGCTTCTCCGCGCCATAGCAGTGCGTCGGGTCAAAGGCGCGCACCGGAGCCCCCGTGAGCTGGCGGAAGCGGTGGGCGCCGTCCGCGTGATCGTGGTGCCGGTGCGTGAGCAGGATGAGCCCCACCTTGTCTGCCCGGGAGTGGAGGACGTTGAGGTGGCCCTCGTCCTCAGGACCCGGATCAATGACGATGCTGTATTCATCCTCTGGGGCGCGAATCACCCAAGAATTCGTGCCCTCGAGGGCGGCATAACCAGGATTCGGGCAAAGAACAACGGCCGCGGATGCCGTGACCGGCCGAAGCTGACTGTAAGCGGGGTGCTCCATGAGCTCCACTCTAGTCGCCCGACCCGGCCGGCACGGATTCCTCCCCGTGCGGGGGTGGCCGCCTAACGCAATTCGACGATGAGCTCCAGTTCGACGGGCGAATTCAGGGGCAGCTCGGCCACGCCGACGGCGCTACGCACGTGCTCGCCTGCCTCGCCGAAGACCTCGACCATGAGCTCGGAGGCGCCGTTAATGACGGCCGGCTGGCCGTCGAAACCGGGCGCGCTGGCCACGAAACCTGTGATCTTGAGGACGCGGCGGACGGCGTCGAGCCCCACGAGGGAATCGACGGCAGCCAGGGCGTTAATGCCCGCGGTGCGGGCGAGGTCCTTGGCGGCATCGGTGTCAAGGTCCGCACCCACTTTGCCCACGGCCGGCAGCTCGCCGGAGACGAAGGGCAGCTGGCCGGAGGTCCACACCTGGTTGCCCACCTGGGTGACGGGGATGTAGGCGGCCACCGGGGCGGCGACCTCGGGAAGGGTGATGCCCAGCTCAGCGAGGCGGGCGGTCGGGGTGCTCGCAGTCATTACTCCACCTCCCGCTTCATGAAGGCCACGAGGCTCTCCGGGTTCGGGCCGGGGGTCACGGTGACGAGCTCCCAGCCGTCCTCCCCCCACGTGTCAAGAATCTGCTTCGTGGCATGCGTTAAGAGCGGTACGGTCGAGTATTCCCATTTCTTCATGGGGACTACTGTACGTGGCCGCCCCGGGCGGCGGTATCCCCTCGCGGCACGCCGGGGATGGTTCCACCCTCCCGGAAGTAGTGGGACCAGGACTGGACGTTGGGGTATTGCCGCAGGACGGCGCGACGCTGGCGCTCGGTGAGTCCACCCCACACTCCGTATTCAATGCGGTTATCGAGGGCATCCGCGCAGCACTCCGTGATGACGGGACAGCTATCGCAGATGCGGGCGGCATCGTTCTGGGCGGCGCCTTGGACGAAGAGGGCGTCGGGATGCAGGTGACGGCATCGGCCCAAGTCCGCCCAGTGCATGGCCCAGCTCTCGGTGGAGGTGCTCGGTGAGGTCATGGGGGCTCCTGTCGTCGTCGTAGTTGATCCTTCATCCTAACCAATGATGTGGGACACAGTGAACCCGCCTCCGTGTCCCCCGCCATATTGGGGTGGGCGGCGGGGAGTTCCCATGCGGGCCGCGGCTACGTAGACTACGAAGCGTGTCTGTCGCTCGATCCCTAAGCACTCTGCTGCTCGCTACGCTGGCCTGCGCGCTGGTCATCACCCTGGCGCTCGTGCCCCTGGCCGGGGCCTCTGCTGTCGCGATCACGCGGACCAGCTCCACGATGGAGTCCAACCTCGCGGACATGACCGACGGGGTCACCCCCGGCGTCACCACCATGACCGACGTGGAGGGCAACCCCATCGCGTGGATCTACGATCAGCGCCGCTACCCCGTGGCCGCGGATCAGATTCCCCAGCACGCGAAGGACGCCATCGTGGCGATTGAGGATCGGCGCTTCTACGAACACGAGGGCGTGGACCTCCAGGGCACGGCCCGCGCGATGGTCACCAACCTCGTCTCCGGGGGGATCGCGCAGGGGGCGTCCACCCTCGACCAGCAGTACGTGAAGAACTACCTGCTGCTTGTCACCGCGAAGGATGAGGATGCGCAGGCCGCGGCCATTGAGACCTCGATCCCCCGCAAGCTGCGGGAGATGCGCATGGCCTCCGACCTGGACAAGATGCTCTCCAAGGATGAGATCGTCACCCGTTACCTCAACCTCGTCCCCTTCGGCAACGGCGCCTACGGGATCGAGGCGGCCGCCCGCACCTACTTCAATAAGCCCGCCGCCGAGCTCAGCGTGCCCCAGTCCGCAATGCTCGCCGGGATGGTGCAATCCTCCTCGGCTTTCGACCCCTTCACCAACCCCGACGCCGTCCTCGAGCGCCGCAACACGGTTCTCGACGCCATGGTGGACGCCGGCTACCTGCAGTCCTTCGAGGCCGACCGCTTTAAGCAGGAAGAGCTGGGCGTCGTGAATGAAGACTCCGCCCCGCCGAACGGCTGCATCAGCGCGGGCGACCGCGGCTTCTTCTGCGACTACGCGCTCACCTACCTCGAGCACAAGGGCCTTCCCAAGGAGCAGCTCCTCAAGGGCGAGTACACCATCCGCACGACCCTCGACCCCCACATGCAGGACGCCGCCCACGAGGCGCTCACCAAGAACGTCAACCCCACCCAGCCGGGCGTGGCCGAGGTGACCAACATCGTGGAGCCGGGGCATGACTCCCGCAAGATCCGCGCCATGGCCTCCTCGCGCAGGTACGGCCTCAACCAGGAGGCCAGCGAGACCGTGCTGCCCCAGGCCTCCGCGATGGTGGGCGACGGCGCTGGATCCGTGTTCAAGCTCTTCACGGCGGCCGCCGCCCTGGAGAAGGGCATGGGGCTCAACGCCGTGCTCGACGTTCCGACGCGCTATGAGGCCACGGGCCTGGGCGAGGGCGGCGCCGCGAATTGCCCGCCCAACACCTACTGCGTGGAAAACGCTGGCGTCTACCGCTCCCAGATGTCGCTGACGGACACGCTGGCGCAATCGCCCAACACGCCGTTTGTCAAGCTCATTGAGCAGGTGGGCGTGTCCAACGTCGTCGACCTCGCCGTAAAGCTGGGCCTGCGCTCTTATGCGGAGAAGGGCTCCTGGGATGAGAACACGTCCATCGCGGACTACATGAAGGAGGCCAACCTGGGTTCCTTCACCCTCGGCCCGACGGCCGTCAACCCGCTGGAGCTCTCCAACGTGGCCGCCACCCTCGCCTCCGACGGCCACTGGTGCGAGCCCAACCCCATCGAATCCGTCACCGACTCCTCCGGGCAGGAGGTGGCGCTTGACCGCCCCCAGTGCGAGCAGGCCGTGAGCGAGGACGTAGCCCACGCCCTCACCGCCGGGATGAGCAAGGACTACACCAGCGGCACCGCCAAGGACGCCGCGCGCAGCAGCGGGTGGAGCACCCCCATCGCCTCGAAGACGGGCACCACGGAAACCCACCAGTCCGCCGCCTTCCTCGGCTACAACTCCGGCTTTGCCGCCGCCACCTACATCTACAACGACGGCACGAACAACGCCCCGCTGTGCACCGGCCCCGTCCAGCAGTGCCAGAACGGCACCCTCTACGGCGGAATGGAGCCTGCCCGCACGTGGTTCCAGATCGCCAAGAGCGTCCCCGCCGCCACCGACGGCCACCTGCCCAAGCACAACGAGGACTATGACCAAGGCACCGCGCAGACCGAGGTCAACGCGGCCGTCGGCAGCAAGGAGGAGGACGCCCGCCGCTTCCTCAGCGACCGCGGCTATAAGGTCAGCTCGCGGATGGTCGCGGGCGACGGCAGCCCCCAGGGCACCGTCCTGCGCGTCGTCTCCGCCGACGGCAGCCCGATGGTGAAGGACTCAGAAGTGGTCATGGAAATCTCCGACGGCACGCGGCCCCGGCGCCCCGAACCCCGTCGAAACACCAATGATGTCCAGCAGCAATTTGACCAGCTGACGGAGGACCTCCGCCGGGTCTTCGGGCTCTAGCTCAGCGCGGCGCGCACGGCGGTGGAGAGCCGCTTGCCGTCGACGCGCCCGGCGGCCCGGGCCTGGGCGGCCTTCATGACCGGCCCCATGTTCTTCATCGTGGGATTCTCCCCGGCGACCTCCTGGACGACCTCAGCGACGAAGGCGGAGAGCTCCTCATCGCTGAACTGGGAGGGCTGATACTCGGCGAGGACGGCCGCCTCCGCCTCCTCCCGCTCCGCAAGATCCGGGCGATCATTTTGGGCATAAATGTCCGCGGACTCGCGGCGCTTCTTGATTTCCCGGGCAACGATGCCAAGGATCTCCTCATCACTCAGTTCGTGCTGGGAGCCGCTGCGCTCCTCGTAGGTGATGGCGGAGACGAGCATGCGCAGGGCCCCCTTGCGCACGTCGTCGCGGGCCTTCATCGCGGCGGACAGGTCCTGGCGAATACGATTCTTGAGCTCACTCATGCTTCCACCTTACGCAGGCTGGCCGCTAGGCTAGATCGGGTGACACGGACGAAGAGGAAGACAAGGACAGCACCCGCCACCACCCGCACTCGACGCGTCCTGCGCGCCGCCGCGGCGCTCGCCGGGGCCGGCACGCTGGCGGGGGTGACGACGGCCCTCCTCGCGAACCGGGAGCTGCACCACTTCGAGCTTCACGAGTACACCCTCCCCCTCCTCAAGCCAGGGACCCTGGGGACGAATACCCTCGGCAAGCCTGAGGAGTTCCGCATCCTGCACCTCAGCGACCTCCACATGATCCCCGGCCAGGAGGATAAGGAGGAGTGGGTGTCTGGGCTCGTTGATCTGCGGCCGGACCTCGTCATCAACACCGGGGACAATCTCTCCCACGAGAAGGGCGTCCCCCACGTGCTGCGCGCGCTCGGCGGGCTCCTCGACGTGCCGGGGCTCTTCGTCTTCGGCTCCAATGACTATTACGGGCCGCGCCCCGTCAACCCCTTCCTCTACCTGCTGGGGAAGAAGCGCCCGGTGGGCGACAACCTCCTGCCCTGGGAGGGGATGAAGGCTGCCTTCCAGGAGCATGGTTGGCTCGACGCCACCCACGCGCGCCGCGACATCCGGGTGGGACGGGTGAAGATCGCGGCGGCGGGCGTCGACGACCCTCACCATGACCTCGATGACTACTCGACGATCGCCGGGCCGCCCAACGAGCGCGCCGACCTCGCGATTGCGCTCGTCCACGCCCCGGAGCCGCGCGTCCTTGACCGCTTTGAGGCCGACGGCTACCAGCTCTGCTTCTGCGGCCACACGCACGGCGGCCAGCTCTGCCTGCCGGGGGGCCGGGCGATTGTCACCAATTGCGGGATTGATCGGGAGCGGGCGCGCGGGCTCCACCGCTGGAAGTCCATGCTCCTTCACGTGACCAACGGGTTGGGTACCTCGCGCTATGTGCCCTTCCGGGTGTTCTGCCGGCCCTCCGCCACGCTCCTGCGGATCACCGATGATCCCGCCTATGAGGAGAAGCATCCGAACCGGCACTGACCTGCTGTTTTGCGCAAATGCTCGCGCATCGACTATGGTTGTGCGAGTGCCACGGGATATGGCGCAGCTTGGTAGCGCGCCTCGTTCGGGACGAGGAGGTCGCAGGTTCAAATCCTGTTATCCCGACCAGATGAAGGGCCGATAACCACTGGGTTATCGGCCCTTTGCTTATGCCCGCGCCGCCCGCCCCGTCAGGGCTCCCCCGGGCGCGCCGGCTACAGCATCCCCCTTTTAATCCGCCATCCCGTGCCGCGGGGCGGAGGGAGCCGAGGAAGAATCCGCATCCCGGCGCGCCGCCAGAACCCCGATTCCCGCGATGATCGCCAGGGCCAGCAGCAGCCCGAGGGAGAGAACGAGTGCGTTAGCGCTGCCGCTGTTCCCCGCGGTGGAGACGGCCATGGTGGTGTAGTTCAGCGGCAGGAGGCTGGCGATCACCGACCAGACACCGTGCGCATCCTCATGGATGGAGCTGCTCCACACGTGGCCGACCACGCCGACCTCCACGATGAGCACCACCGCCGCCACGATCATGGCGATCAGCCGGCCGCCGAGGCGCCAGGCGAGCGTCGTCATCAATATGGAGACCGCGACGCCCAGGGCGCAGCCCACGGCGGCGAGCAGCAGCTGCCCAGCCCCGAGGTTCCCGCCCAGGATCCCGGCGAGGAGAACGCCGAGGATGGTGAGGACCGCTCCCCCGCCGATCGCGCCGAGGAGGCGCTGGCGGCGGCTGTCCTCGCGGCCGGCGATGAAGGCGATCGCCGCCCCGCCGACAGCCATGAGCACCCCGATGAGCAGGGCGTGGATGGGGTTGAGCATGGGGCTGGGGTTCTCGCCGGAGGCGGCGGCTTCCTCGGCGGCGATGCTCGGGCTCGTCGGGAGGGCGCGCTGGACGGCCTGGACCCGGCTCTGGTTCTGGGCGGCGAGGTTCTGGATCTTGCCGGCGCCGTCGTCGAGTTGGTTGACGCCGTCAACGGCCTGGCCGACGCCGCCCTGGAGCTCCGTCATGCCAGCGGCCAGCTGCTGGGCGCCCTGGGTGGCCTGGTAGATGCCGTCATGGTAGGCGTAGCCGGGCGTGGCCAGCTGGTTGGCGAGTTCCCGGGAGCCCGTGTGCGCGCGGTTGATTTGCTCCTTGATGGCCTCGTCGAGCTGGAAGTTCGCAATCTGATCGCGGAAGCCCTGGAGCTGCTCGCGCATGCCCCGGGCGCGCGGGTCGAGGCTGTCTTTGAGTTCGCCGTCGGCTTGGTCTACGGCGGTGAGCATCTGGCCGCGGACCGCTTCGAGGCCGGCCATCTCCTGGACGACCTGGTCGATGCCGTCGGCGAGCTCCGTGGCGCCCTGCCCGAGCTGCCCGGTGCCGGCCTGGATCTGGACGAGCCCCTGGGAGAGCTGCTGGCTGGCGTCGGTGGCGCGGTTCATGCCGTCGGTGAGCTCACCCGACTTGTCGCGGAACTGCTGGGTTCCCTCTTTGAGCTGGTCGGTGCCCTTCTTGAGGAGGCCGGCCTGGGTGTTGGCGGCGCCGGCCGCCTGCCGCGCCCCGACGAGCGCCCGCGGGTCGATGCCGGACATGGTGGGGCTGGCATCGTCGACGGGGGCGCCTCCCTCGCTCCACGTGGTGGCGGGGCTGAGCCCCAGCACGGCGCCCACGGCAAGCGGGATCACGAGCGCTAGCGCCAGGAGATAAGGGAGGATTCGGGTTCGCGCACTCTTCATGTCGAGAAACTTACCGCGTCCCTCGAAGCGGCGCTCGGAGGCACCCCGGGGAATCCTGCGCGGGAGGCGGCGGGAGGGCCCACTGGTACTATTGACCACGTCGTTTAGAGCAATGTCTACCCCAGCCATCGAGAGTGATTCACCCGTGACCCTTCTCATTGTGATCGCCCTCGCTGCGGCGGCGGTGGTGCTTGCTACCCCGGCGGTCAAGATTTTTGACCGTCGTGCTGGGTGGCCCCTGGCGGCGTTCTTCGTCGTCGGGGCGGTGCTGATTGCCAGGGATTTCACCCACACCCCCTTGTCTTTTGACTGGGTGTGGGTTCACGATTTCTTGGCACCAGGTATCGACGTGTCCTTCGCGCTCCGTGGCGATGCCCTCAGTCTGTTCTTCGCAGTGCTCGCCCTGGGCATAGGCGCGGTGGTGTTTATCTACTCCGCCTCCTACTTGCCCGCCCGTCAGGGAAACACCAGCTTCTACCTCATCATGACGGCGTTCACGCTGTCGATTCTCCTGCTGGTTCTCGCCAATGACGTGGTGCTGCTCTTCATCGCGTGGGAGTTGGTGTCTATCGCCTCCTTCCTTCTTATTGCGCGCTCGGGATCCGGCGGCGAGGCCGGCTCCCAACGGACCCTCATTCTCACCTTCTTTGGCGGCCTCACCCTGCTCGCCTCGCTGGGCATCATGGCCGTCGAGGCGGGCTCGACGAACCTGCAGGTCATCCTCGGCGCCGACTTCTGGCACGAGAAGCCCGGGCTCACGGCGGTCCTCGCCGTCCTGCTGGCGATCTCCGCCTTCACCAAGTCCGCCCAGCTGCCCTTCCACTTCTGGCTCCCCGAGGCCATGGCGGCAGCCACCCCGGTCTCCGCCTTCCTCCACGCCGCGGCGGTGGTGAAGGCGGGTATTTACGTCCTGCTCCGATTCTCCACGGTGTTCCACGGGGTCGCGGCCTGGAATTGGCTGCTCATCGTCGTCGGTATGGCGACGGCCCTCATGAGCTCCTACTTCGCCATCCAGAAGACGGACCTCAAGAAGCTCACCGCCTATTCCACGGTGTCTCACCTCGGCTGGATTGTCGCGACGATCGGCGTCGGCACCCCCTTCGCGCTGGCCGCGGCAGTGGTGCACACGCTGGCGCACGCGCTGTTTAAGTCCTCGCTCTTCATGCTCATCGGCGTCATTGACCATGAGGCCGGCTCCCGCGACGTCCGCCGCCTGGGCCCGCTGATCCGCCGCATGCCGTGCACCTTCGTCTCGGTGTGCGTGGGCGCGGCGTCGATGGCCGCGATCCCGCCGCTCATGGGCTTCGTCTCCAAGGAGGGCATGATCACCGCCTTCATGGATGCGCCCCTGGGCAACACGGCGGTCATCATGCTGCTCATCGCGGCGACGGTCGGCGCGGTCTTCACCTTCACGTATTCCGCACGGCTCGTCTTCGGCGCATTTGTCGACGGCCCCCGGGACATGTCTCACGTCCACGAGGCACCCGTCGCGCTGTGGCTCCCGGCGGCGATCCCCGGCCTGCTCTCCCTGCCGGCCGCGTTCCTCGTCGGCTACCTGGGCCGCCCGGTGGAGGCCATCCTCGGCTCGGTGGGCATGAGCGCCCACCTCCACTTCGGCCTCTGGCACGGCGTGAACCTGCCGCTCGTCATCTCGATCATCGTCCTCGTGGTGGGCATCTTCGGCGTGCTGCACCGCCAGGGCGTGTGGAACGCCCTCGATGGCCGCGAGCTCTTCCCGGGCTCCGGCAACCGGGCGCTCGCCGCCCTCCAATCCGGGCTCACCGAGGTGGGCCGCGCCCTCGGCTGGATGGCTAACACGCTCAACCCCTCGCGCCACCTGCTGTGGCTGTGGCTCACGCTCATCAGCCTCGCGGCCGCCGGTCTCATCGTTCCGGGGCTCGACGGCGTCCCGGCGCAGCCCAAGGTCACCGGGCTGGACCAGCCGATCGACCTCGCGGCCTTTGCGATCATTGCGCTCTCGGTCATTGGCCTGGTGCGCACGCGCAACCGCCTGTCCTCGGTGGTCTTCCTGGGCACCGCGGGCGTGGGTGTCACCCTCCAGATGCTGTCTCTGGGCGCCCCGGATGTGGGCCTCGTGCAGTTCCTCGTCGAGGCGCTGGTCACCATCATCATGATGCTGGTCATCCGCCACCAGCCGGCCACCTACCAGCGGATTTCCCCGCGGCACAAGAGGGGCGCAGCGCTCGTCGCGATCCTGGCCGGCGTGGCGACCTTCGCCGCGATCTGGGGGCTGCTGGCCCGGCACGGGCGCTCGGACCTGGGCATGTGGTACGTGCAGAACACGCACAACATCGCGGACGCGGACAACGTGGTGGGCGCGATCCTCGTCGAGTTCCGTGCCCTCGATACCCTGGGCGAGCTCTCGGTGCTGGGTATGGCGGCCGTCGTCATCGGCGCGGTCATCCAGTCCATTCCGCGCGGGCAGTTCGCCCCGGGAACGCGGCCGCGCCCCTTCGGGCAGTCGCGGCTCAACGCCATCCCCATGCAGAAGGCGCTCGTCCTCGTCACCCCGATTCTGCTGGTCTCCAGCGTGCTCATCTTCTGGCGCGGGCATAGCGCCCCGGGCGGCGGCTTCCCAGCGGCGCTCGTCGCCGGCGCGGCGATCATGCTCTCCTACCTCACGGGTGGCAAGGACGCCGGTATTTTCCGACGCCGCACCCCGCGCGTCCTCACCGGGGTGGGCATTGTCACCGCCCTGGTGGCGGGTTTCATCGGCTACCTGCACGGCGGTTTCCTCTATGCCATCCACGGCGAGTTCCTGGGCCAGCACCTCACGACCTCGCTCATCTTCGATGGCGGTATTTACCTCGCGGTGCTGGGCATGCTGACCATGGCGATCAACGCGCTCGGCGGGTATACGCGGCCGGGTGCGGAGAGCATCGATGACCTCGACTACGTCCGCTCCCAGGGCCCGCTGCCGCCGACGCCGCAGATGCCCACCGTCGAGAATGCGGACCCCGACTTCCCGGAGGCCATCAACCCCGCCACCGTCCCCGCCGCCCCGAAGGCCGGAAAGGAGAATGCCCGATGATCATGGCCCTCAGCATCTCGATCCTCGTTGCCGGCGGTGTCTACCTCATTCTCACGCGCGGCATGGTCCGCATCATCCTGGGAATCGGGCTCATTAGCCACGCCGGGAACCTGCTGCTTCTCGCGACGGGCATCGGCGCCTGGCGTGGGGAGCCGTTCATGAATCGCACGAGTATGGACGCCATCGCGGACCCGCTCCCCCAGGCGTTCGTCCTCACCGCGATCGTCATTTCCATGGCCGTGACGACGATCCTCCTCACCCTCTCCGCCCTCGGCTCGAACGACGACACGCACGTGGCCGAGCGGATGCCGGAGGACGGCCCCTCGACCATCGACACGGCGGGGCGCCGCATTGAAAAGCAGGCGGCGCGCAAGGCTGCCGTGGAGAAGGCGGAGCGTGAGGCCGCCGCCAAGGCCCTCTCCGAGGCGCAGGAGGTGCAGCGCTAATGGGTGTGTATTTGCCCCTCATGGTGGCGGTTCCGCTGGTGTCCAGCGCGATCGCCCTGCTCCTGCCCTGGCGTCCGGCGCGCGACGCCCTCCACATCCTCATCCCGCTGCTCAGCCTCCTCGCGGGTGCGGGCCTCTTCTGTTACACCGCCTCGCACGGGGCGATCGCCCACAATGTCGGCCTCTACGACGGCGGCGTGGCGATCCCCTTCGCGGCGGACACCTTCTCCTCGATCATGCTGGTGGCCACCGGGCTCATCGCGGTGACGGCCAACTGGTTTGCCACGGCCGCGGGGGAGACGAGTTCCCGCTTCTACGCCTCGCTCACCCTCATGCTCGTCACGGGTGTGAACGGCGCGCTGCTCACGGCGGATCTCTTCAACTTCTTCGTGTTCATCGAGGTCATGCTGCTGCCCTCCTATGGCCTCATCGCCATGTCGGGCACCTGGGCGCGGCTGGCCGGCGGGCGCATGTTCGTGCTCGTCAACCTCACGGCCTCCACGGTGCTGCTCATCGGCGTGGGCCTGCTCTATGGCGTGGTGGGCACGGTCAACCTGCCGGCGCTGGCCGGCGTGGGGCGGGGCCACGGCCCGGCCGTCGTGGCGCTCGGGGTGGTCATCATCGCGATCGCGGCGAAGGCCGGTGTCTTCCCCCTCCACACGTGGCTGCCCCGCACCTACCCGGGGACGTCCGCGGCGGTCATGGGCCTCTTCTCTGGCCTGCACACCAAGGTGGGCGTGTACATGCTCTTCCGGCTGTTCGTCGTGGTCTTTGACCTGGAGCAGCGGTGGAACTGGCTCATCATTGCGCTCATGGTGGTGTCCATGCTCATCGGCGGCTTCGCGGGGCTGGCGGAGAATTCCATCCGCCGCGTGCTTGCCTACCAGATGGTCAACGGCATGCCGATGATCCTCGTGGTCCTCGCCTTCCTCGGCGACCACCCGGAGCGGGCGCTCGCCGCCGGGCTCATCTACACCCTGCACCACATGGTGACGGTGGGTTCCCTCATCCTCACCTCGGGCGCGGTGGAGGAAACCTACGGCACCGGCATCCTCAAGCGGCTCTCCGGCCTCGCGCGCCGCGATAAGCTCGTGGCCGCGATCTTCGCCGCCGGCGCCTTCTCCGTCGTGGGCTTCCCGCCCTTCTCCGGCCTGTGGGGCAAGGTGGCCATCGTCATCACGGCGGCGCGCCAGGGCTCGGTGGGCTCGTGGATCGTCATCGCGGCGATCATCCTGGCCTCCTTCGGCGCCCTGCTCAGCATGCTCCGCATCTGGCGGGAGGTCTTCTGGGGCCGAGACATGAGCGAGAAGCGCTACCCCGCCTCGCTGCGCATCCCGGGCGCCCTCATCGCGCCGGGTGGGCTGCTCATCCTCGTGTCCCTCGCGATGTTCCTGGGAGCCGGCCCGCTCATGGATGCCAGCATCACGGCCACCTCGGGGCTGCTCGACGTCGAGAACTACCAGCACGTGGTGCTGGGCGATCACCCGATTGGCCTCCCCGACCTCAGCGAGCAAGGACGTTAAGATGCATGTACTTCTGTATATCCCCTGGTTGATTAAGGAAATTATCGTCTCGGGCGTGCAGCTGATCGTCCGCGGGCTCACGCCGGGCAACCCGATGCAGCCGGTCATCGTGGCCTACCCGCTGCGCGTGACCTCCGCCTGGCAGGTGTTCTGGTTCACGTCCTCAATCACGATGACGCCGTCGACGCTCTCCCTCGGCCTGCGCGAGCCCGAGCGCCCGGGCGGCCCCTACCAGCTGCTCGTCCACGCCGTCTTCGGCGAGGACCCCACCGATGTGTGCGCCAGCCTCGCCGACATGGAGGCCCGCATGGCCCCGCACGTCCGCGACATCGACCACGGCGCGCCCGGCCAGGGCCCCGCCGGTGAGGAGCGCACCCTCGACGAGCGCTACTGGGCGCACCCGCCGTACACGGTGCTGCCCCGTCGCGCGGGAGACACGGTGGGCATCACCCCGAGCACCGAGAACACCGCGAGCGGGCTTCCCGGCGACCCCGACGTGGAGGAGGAGAAATGACACTCTTTGAAACGATCCTCACATGCTGCGGGGTGATTATCGCGGTGAGCATCATCGTCTCGCTCATCCTCATCCTGCGCACCAAGGACTGGATGACGCGCGCCGTGATGTCCGACATGATCTTCTACGGCATGCTCTCCATCTACTTCCTCTGGACGCTCAACAATGAGACGTCCGTGTCCTATGAGGTGGCGCTGCTCGGCGCGGTGAGCGCCGGCGTGCTCCCCACTCTCTCGATGGCTCGCATCATCTCGAAGGGACGGCGGTAGGCATGAGTACCGCGGAGATTATTGTTTCCATCCTGGCGATCATCGCCACGCTTCTCGTCGTGACGACGGCCGCCCTCCTCTGGCGCGCCCCCGACGCCCTCACCAGGGTCAATGTGTTGGGCCCGACGACCTCCCTGGCGCTGCCTTGCCTGCTCATCGCCAAGCTGGTTGCGGATATTTCCCGCCACGGCCTGCAGGTGAACGACCTCATCCGGGCGATCATCGCGATCGCTGGGGTGTGGGTCATCTGCGCCGTCGGGAGCTTCTATATTGCGCGCTCGATCCACGGCGTGACCATCGTGGATCCGGGTTCGGACCCGATGACGCTACACAAAAAGGAGCTCCGTCGAGAAACGCGCTCAGCTGATCTCCCTCAGTCTCCACGCGCTCGCGACCAGAAGAAATAACCCATGAGCAGGCGCCCATAGCTCCACAAGTCCCCACACACTGGTGAACGACGCGAGCAGGGCCGGGCGCAACAGAGTAAAGCCCCTCCCCAGCGAGATGGGGAGGGGCTTGCGATGCTGGCACGAAGCGGACAGGACCAGCACAGAGAAGTAACGGATTGCGTTATTAACGCGGTTCGTTCATACTCGGGGTGTGATCAACTCGTTCGCTGACAAGCACACAGAACTCCTGTGGCACCGCCACAAGTCACCGAAGATTGATCCCACCATCCAGCGGACGGCACTCCGAAAACTCCGCCTACTTGACGCAGCTGCTCATATTGACGATCTTCGGGTACCTCCCGGCAACCGTCTAGAAGCCTTGAAAGGTGACCGAGTTGGGCAGCACAGTATCCGAATCAACGCACAGTGGCGGATTTGCTTCACGTGGACTAACAACAACGCCGAGGGAGTTGAGATTTGTGACTATCACTAAGGATTTCCCGCCCATCCACCCTGGGGAGGTTCTTTCAGAGGATTTCCTCAAGGAGCTAGGTATGAGCCAGTACCGACTAGCTCAGGAGATTCATGTGCCCGCCCGCCGGATCAATGAGATCGTCCAAGGTAAGCGAGGAATAACAGCAGACACAGCGCTACGACTGGGGCGGTTCTTCGGCACGTCCTCGGAGTTCTGGATGAATCTCCAGTCACGTTACGAGCTTGATGTGGCGTTGGATCGCAACGAGGACGAGGTGATGGGGATTGAGCCAATGTCGGGGTAGCGACATGCTTTCCCACGAGGAGAAAGCTCCTGAGCACGACGCCTAAAGCCGGCCGAGGTTGGTCCCCACGGCCGCCCCGCGCTGGACGTTGAGAGCGCGGGCGGCGGCCGAGCCGGCCGGCTTGAGGCGCCTGTGCAGGCCTGGAAGGAAGCCGAGGGGTCTTACTTCTTCTGCGCGAAGAGCTCCCGGACCCGGGCACCGAGGTTGGTGTCCACCTTGTCCCAGTACTCGTAGCACTGCTTCTCGACCTGCTCGCTGACACCGATCATCGCGTTGGTGATGTTGTCGGCGAGCCGCTCCTTCTCATCATCATCCATGACCTCGCGGTAGAGGATGCCCGGCTGGATGAAGTCATCATCCTCGGGGTGCTGGATGTAGGCGGCGCGGGTGAGGTCGTTGCCGTGGGAGTCGACGGAGATGTAGAGGTCCTCGGCGGGGCCGTAGGTCTTGCCGGAGGAGGAGCTCACACCGTCGTCGAGGTAACCGGCAGCGCGCTCGGTGCGGTTCGGGCTGTACACCGGCTGGTCCCCATCGTGGAACAGGAAGTTCATGGGGCCCTCGTGGGTGTAGGTGTTGCGCGGCACGCGGGACTGGTTGACGGGCAGCTGGTGGTAGTTCGGCCCGATGCGGTAGCGCTGCGCATCCGCGTAGGCAAAGGCGCGGGCTTGCAGCATGCGGTCCGGGGAGAGACCGACGCCCGGGACGAGGTTCGCCGGGTCGAGGGCCAGCTGCTCGATCTGCGCGAAGAAGTTGCGCGGGTTCCGGTTGAGGACGAAGTAGCCCACGTCGATGAGCGGGTAGTCCTTCTGGGACCAGGTCTTGGTGAGGTCGAAGGGGTTGAAGCGGTAGCTCTCCGCCTCATCGACCGGCATGATCTGGACCTTGACGTCCCAGATCGGGTAGTCGCCCCGCTCGATGGCCTCGTAGAGGTCCTGGCGGTGGTAGTCCGCGTTCTGGGCGGCCATCTCGGTGGCCTCGGCGTCGGTGAAGCACTCCCAGCCCTGGCGGGTCTTGAAGTGGTACTTCACCCACACGGGCTCGCCCTCGGCGTTGATCCACTGGAAGGTGTGGGAGCCGAAGCCGTCCTGGTGGCGGCTGGTCTTCGGGGTGCCGCGGTCACCCATGAGGTAGGTCACCTGGTGGGCGGACTCCGGCGTGCGGGTCCAGAAGTCCCACTGCATGTCGGGGTCGCGGAGGTTGGAGCCGAGGGTGCGCTTCTGGGAGTGGATGAAGTCGGGGAACTTAATCCCGTCGCGGAGGAAGAAGGTGGGGGTGTTGTTCCCCACGATGTCGTAGTTGCCCTCCGTGGTGTAGAAGCGGAGCGCGAAACCGTGGACGTCACGCCAGGTGTCGGGGGAGCCCTGCTCGCCGGCGACGGTGGAGAAGCGCGCGACCATCGGGGTCACGGTGCCGGGCTGGAAGAGAGCGGCCTTGGTGTACTGGGAGACATCGTGGGTGATGTGCAGCTCACCGAAGGCGCCGTGGCCCTTGGCGTGGGGGTTACGCTCCGGGACGCGCTCGCGGTTGAAGTGCGCGAGCTTCTCGATGAGATGGAAGTCATTGAGGACGTTCGCACCCTGCGGGCCGGCGGTCACCGACACGTTTTCGCTGGCGACGGGCGCGCCGTTGAGCCGGCGGGTGGGAGTGGTCTGGCTGGGGTTCAGTCCCTTGGACACGATCTCATCGGCGGCAGAGGACTGCTGATTGGGCTGATCAGCCATGTGAGTCACCTCGTTCTTCAATCGAAATAAAAACAGGTTGCGCCTATGGGTTTGTGGACATCCCATAGTCTAACCCACTCCATCGGCGATCGCAAGGGAAAACTTTTTAATCCGCGGACTTTAATAGGTTTTCCAAAGGCTACCCTCTGTTCCCGCCACGGGAGCGCGCCCGGCCCACTGGTATCGTCAGTCGGTGTGAAGAACCCCGCGCGCCACGACGATGAGCTCGTCACCGAGCTCGCCCTCGCCGCAGGCCGCGGGGACCGCGAGGCCCTCGCCCAGTTTATTCGCGCCACCCAGGATGATGTCTGGCGTCTCCTCGCCCACCTCGGCGGTCCCGAGAGTGCCGACGATCTCACCCAGGAGACCTACCTCCGCGTCCTCGGCGCCCTCCCCCGCTTCGCCGCCCGCAGCTCCGCCCGCACGTGGCTGCTCTCCCTTGCCCGGCGCGTGTGGGTGGACAACATCCGCCACGACATGGCCCGGCCCCGCAAATCCGCCGCCGACTACGACGAGGTCGCCGCCTCCCGCCCCGACGAGGGCACGGACTCCGCGACGTGGTCCGCGTGGATCGACGCCCGGACCGTCATCAACCAGCTGCCCGAGGAGCGCCGGGAGGCCCTCATCCTCACCCAGGTCCTGGGCTACACCTACGAGGAGGCCGCGCACATCGCCGGCGTCCGGGTGGGGACCATCCGCTCCCGCGTGGCCCGCGCCCGGAAGGACGTCATCGAGGCGACGCGGATCGAGGACTCCCCGCGCTAGCCACCCGAGGGCGCGGGAGGACGTGCGACGGCACGCGGTGCCTCACGGTGCCCCGCGACAGCTCGCGGAGACATCAGACCTCCCCCTTTGTACGATGGACATTATGTTCAAGAGAATCATGGCGATTTCCTTCGCATTTATCGGCGTGGTCGTCGGCGCGGGATTCGCTACGGGCCAGGAAATGCTGCAGTACTTTATCGCCTTCGGGAAGTGGGGTATTGCCGGCGCGGTTCTGGCGTCTCTGCTCATGCTCATCCCGGCGGCTGCCGTCTTGCAATTGGGCTCCTATTTTCAGGCGCGCGATCACATGACGGTCTTCGCCCGAGTGTGCCGCCCCAAGCCGCTGGGCTGGATGTTGGACCTGGCCACGCTGGCCACGCTCTTCTGTTTGGGCTTCATCATGTTCTCGGGGGCGGGTGCGAATCTCAATCAGCAATTCGGGCTGCCCAATTGGATCGGGGCTATCCTCCTCGTGGCGCTGACGATTATCTGCGGCTTTTTGGACGTCGACAAAGTGGCTGCCATCATCGCCGCGATCAGCCCCTTTATCATCATTTTTATCTGCGTGGTGGGGATCTACGCGATTCTCACCTCGCCGTGGGATATCGCCACCTATGATCGCGTGGCCCTCGATACGGTCTCGAGCACCATCCCCCACTGGACGATCTCCTCGCTCAACTATGTGGGCTTCAACTTCATCGTCGGCGTCTCCATGGCCATCGTCATCGGCGGCGCGAACCTCGACACCCGCGCGGCCGGCTGGGGCGGCCTGGTGGGCGGCCTTTTCTTCGCGCTGCTGCTGACGCTCACCTGCGTCGCGCTCTTCCTCAAGGTGGAGACGGTGGGGCACGACGACGTCCCCATGCTCACCATCATCGCGGAGATCCACCCGTGGCTGGCGGTGGCGATGTCCATCGTCATCTACCTCATGATCTTCAACACGTGCATCTCCATGTTCTATGCCCTCGCCAAGCGGCTGAGCACGCACGTGCCGGAGCGCTTCCACCACATCTACGTGGCCCTCGTGGCGGTGGGCTTCTGCCTCTCCTTCTTCAGCTTCAAGGACCTGGTGGCCTACGTCTTCCCCACCCTGGGCTACTTCGGCATCCTCCTCATGGCGGTCATGAGCTGGGCGTGGCTGCGCGGCCGGCCGCACATCACCGCCGAGTCGGAGCGCCGCGAGCGTTTCCGTGATTTGATCCGACGCAAGCTCGACCCACGTCATTCCTTCTCCCGGAAGAATGCCGCCGAGATCCAGCGCATCGCTGAGGAGTCGAACATCGACGTCCAGCAGCTCCACGACTCGATGGCCGTCGAGATCGAGACCGAGCTCCTTGAGGATGATGAGATCGACTATGAGCCCCAGTTCATCGACAAGGAGACGGGAGAGCCCCTGCAGGATCCCGCCGAGGCGGGCGTCGAGAACACTGAGGCGGATGCTCACCGCCCGCGCGCATAAGAAACCGGGCGAGGCCGACGCCCCGCCCGGATGGCGTGTGATCGGGAGCTAGACCAGCAGCTCAGCGATCTGGATGGTGTTGAGGGCCGCGCCCTTGCGGAGGTTGTCGCCGGCGACGACGAGCACGAGGCCGCGGTTGTCCTCGACGGTCTGGTCCTGGCGGATGCGGCCGACGAGGGAGTCGTCGATGCCGGTGGCCTCGAGCGGGGTGGGGACGTCCACAACGGTGACGCCCGGCGCCTCGGCGAGGATCTGGACGGCGCGCTCCGGGGTGATGGAGCGGTCGAACTCGGCGTGGATGGTCAGCGTGTGGCCGGTGAAGACGGGGACGCGCACGCAGGTTCCGGAGACCTTGAGCTCGGGGATACCGAGGATCTTCCGGGACTCGTTGCGCAGCTTCTGCTCCTCGTCGGTTTCGAGGGAGCCGTCGTCCACGTAGTTGCCGGCCATCGGCAGCGCGTTGTACGCGATGGGGGCCACGTAGGGGCCGAAGTCCTCCGGCTGGTGGGCGGAGGTGTCCGTGGTGAGCTCGACGTTCCGATCACCGACAGCCTGGATCTGCTTCGCCAGCGCCTCGACGCCCGCCATGCCCGAGCCGGACACGGCCTGGTAGGAGGAGACGTGGAGGGTGCGGAGGCCGGCCTCGTCGTGGAGGGGCTTGAGGACGGGCATGGCCGCCATGGTGGTGCAGTTGGGGTTCGCGATGATCCCCTTCACCAGGTCCTTCGCCTGCTCGGGGTTGACCTCGGAGACGATGAGCGGGACCTCGTCGTCCTTGCGCCAGGCGGAGGAGTTGTCCACCACGGTCGCCCCGGCGGCCGCGAAGACGGGCGCCCAGGTCTTGGAGGTGGATCCGCCCGCGGAGAAGAGGGCGATGTCAACGTCCGCGACACTCTCCTCGGTGACCTCAGCGAGGTCCTCGACGGTGACCTCCTCGCCGCGGAAGCTGAGGGTGCTCCCGGCGGAGCGGGAGGAGGCGAAGAAGCGGATCTTATCGCAGGGGAAGTTCCGCTCCTCGAGGATGCTGCGCATCACGCGGCCCACCTGGCCGGTGGCTCCAACTACTGCCAGCGTGGTCATGGGTTCGTCACTAGTCCTTTCGTGGGGTCGTGGGTGGCGGTGGGTGACGGTCTTAGCGCCCGGTGCCGGCGTAGACGATGGCTTCTTCCTCGCCCCCGAGCTGGAAGCGCTCGTGGAGGGCGCGGGCGGCGGCGTCGAGGCTGTCCTCGCGGATGAGGACGGAGATGCGGATCTCGGAGGTGGAGATGAGCTCCATGTTGACGCCGGCATCGCGGAGCGCCTCGGTGAAGTCGGCGGTGACGCCGGGGTGCGACTTCATGCCCGCTCCGACGAGGCTGACCTTGCCGACCTGGTCGTCGTAGAGGACGTTGGACCAGTGGCCCTCGGTCTGCAGCTTCTTGAGCAGCTCCATCGCGCGGGGGCCGTCGGCGCGGGGGCAGGTGAAGGTGATGTCGGTGGTGTTGTCCTCGAGGGAGGAGACGTTCTGCAGCACCATGTCGATGTTGATCTCCGCGTCGGCGAGGGCGCGGAAGACCTTGGCGGCCTCGCCCGGGGTGTCGGGGATCCCCAGAACGGTGATCTTGGCTTCGGACTTGTCGGTCGCAACACCGGTGAGTACGGCTTCTTCCACGGGAATATCCTCCATTGATCCGGCGACGAGGGTGCCGGGGTCGTTGCTATAAGACGAGCGGACGCGCAGCGGCACGTCGAAAGCGCGCGCGTATTCCACACTACGCAGCACCAAGATTTTGGAGCCGACGGCAGCCAGCTCGAGCATTTCCTCGAAGCTGAGTTTCTCCAGCTTCTGCGCGTTGGGCACGATGCGCGGATCGGCGGTGTAGACGCCGTCCACGTCGGAGTAGATCTCGCAGACGTCGGCGTTGAGCGCGGCGGCGAGGGCGACGGCCGTCGTGTCGGAGCCGCCGCGGCCGAGCGTCGTGACGTCGCGGGATTCCTTATTCACTCCCTGGAACCCGGCGACGATGCAGATCTTGCCCTGGTCCAGCGCCTCCTGGACGCGGCCGGGGGTGACGTCGACGATCCGGGCGTTGCCGTGCCGTTCGGTGGTAAGCACACCGGCCTGGGAGCCCGTGAAGGATTGGGCCTCCGCGCCGAGGGACTCGATGGCCATGGCGACGAGGGCGTTGGAGATGCGCTCACCGGCGGTGAGCAGCATGTCCAGCTCGCGGGCGGGCGGCACGGGGTTCACTTGGGCGGCGAGATCGAGCAGGTCATCGGTCGTATCCCCCATGGCGGAGCAGACCACGACGACGTCATTGCCCTTCTTCTTCGTGGCGACAATGCGCTCCGCCACGTTGCGAATGCGCTCTGCACTCTCGAGGGACGATCCACCATATTTCTGTACGACCAGAGCCACCTTGGGCGCCTTTCCGTGTCGGGGTGTGACTTACGTGCTCCATAGTGTAGCGTGGACGGGCCCATCTCTAATAATGGAACGGCGTTCCTCATAGTGAGATATTCGCCATGTCAGCGTGGACGATGCCCGCCAGATTCTCGCCAGATGCCGGCGGAATGACGCACTCCCTTTACACTAAGAGCGTGACGGATAATTTTCTCTCTATAGTTTTTGCGCTGGCCTCCGCCCTGACGATCGCCTGGGGAACGGCCGTCCGTCACCGCATCGCCGAGGCCGGCCCCTCCGAAGGCTCCGCCATCCTCACCGCGATCCGCCAGCCCCTCTGGTGGGCGGGCCTCGGAACCTCCCTCCTGGCCTACGGGCTCCAGATCCTCGCCCTCGGCTTTGGCCCGCTGCTCATTGTGCAGCCGATCCTCGTCATGTCTCTCATGTTCACGCTGCCGATCTCCGCCCTCTACGACGGCCGCCGCATGCCCCTCAACGAGATCCTCTGGGCCGCCGTGCTCTGCGTGGCCGTGGCCATCGTCGTTCTCCTCGGCCGCCCCGTCGGGGGTGTCGACGCCCCGAACCTGCGCCACTGGGCCCCGGCGCTCATCATTGGCGCGGTGGTGCTGGGCACGGCGTACCACTTCTCGGGCCGCCTCATCCGCCGGGAGAAGGCGCTGGTCCTGGGCCTGGTGACGGGGGCGCTCTTCGGCTTCGTGGCGGTGTTCTCCAAGGCGGTGGCGGACGCCCTGCGCTCGGAGGGCGTCTGGGCGCTCCTCACCACGTGGGAGTTTTATGCGCTCGTCCTCTCCGCCTTGGTGGGGACGGCCGTCCAGCAAATCGCTTTCGACGCCGGCGCCCTGCGCAATTCCCTCCCCGCGATGAAGATCGGCGAGCCCATCGTCGCCTTCATCCTCGGCTACGCGGTGCTGGGGGAAAGTTTCCAGGTCAGCGGCGGGGATTATGGGTGGCTCGGCGGGGCGCTCGTCGTCATGATTGTCTCGACGGTGACGCTGTCCCGCAAAGGTCTCAATTGATTCCTCGGGGTGGTGTGCGTTACAGTGTTCCCCATGATTCAGAACTCGCGGCTCCTCCTTCTTCGCCGCGGCGGGATTCAGGCTTAAATTTCACGGCCGGCACCCCGTCGCGGAGTGTGTGTTGCCGGCCGTGGCCCAGCCCCCGATACTGCACCTAGCGCACGTATCACCCAGCCTCATCCCGGAAGGATCACCTCCCCCATGTCTCCCCAGGACTCTTTCTTCTCCGCCCCCGCCGACCTCAGCACCCCCGCCGGTGACATCCCCTCGGACCAGCCGGCCTGGAACAAGCAGCGCAACTCGCAGATGCCGGTCTCCCGCTACATGCCCTTCGCGGAAGAAGTGGAAGACATCCGCCTGCCCGACCGCACCTGGCCGGACCGCACCATCACCCGCGCCCCGCAGTGGTGCGCCGTGGATCTGCGCGACGGCAACCAGGCGCTCATCGACCCCATGAGCCCCGAGCGCAAGCGCCGCATGTTCGAGCTGCTCGTCACCATGGGATTCAAGGAGATCGAGGTCGGCTTCCCCTCCGCCTCCCAGACGGACTTCGACTTCGTCCGGGAGATCATCGAGAAGGACATGATCCCCGATGACGTCACCATCCAGGTCCTGGTCCAGGCCCGCGAGCACCTCATCCGCCGCACCTTCGAGGCCTGCGAGGGCGCGAAGAACGTCATCGTTCACTTCTACAACTCCACCTCCATCCTCCAGCGCGACGTCGTCTTCCGGAAGGACAAGGAGGCCATCAAGAAGCTGGCCACCGACGCCGCCTCGCTCATCAAGGGCATCGCGCAGGACTACCCCGGCACGAACTGGCGCTGGGAGTACTCCCCCGAGTCCTTCACCGGCACCGAGCTCGAGTTCGCCAAGGAAGTATGCGACGCCGTGACGGCCATCATGGAGCCCACCTCCGAGAACCCCATGATCATCAACCTGCCGTCGACGGTAGAGATGATCACCCCCAATGTCTACGCGGACTCCATCGAGTGGATGCACCGCAACCTCAACAACCGCGAGGCCATCATCCTCTCCCTCCACCCGCACAATGACCGGGGCACCGGCGTGGCCGCCGCGGAGCTCGGCTACCTGGCGGGCGCGGACCGCATCGAGGGCTGCCTCTTCGGTAACGGCGAGCGCACCGGCAACGT
Source organism: Corynebacterium uropygiale (assembly GCF_021568315.1). Lineage (GTDB taxonomy): Bacteria > Actinomycetota > Actinomycetes > Mycobacteriales > Mycobacteriaceae > Corynebacterium > Corynebacterium uropygiale. The sequence goes on along the minus strand of NZ_JAKGSI010000001.1, from coordinate 172,006 downwards.
CTGCCTCGTCACCCTGGGGCTCAACATGCTCACCCAGGGCGTGGACCCGCAGATCGACTTCTCCGACATCCAGCGCATCCGCCGCACCGTTGAGTACTGCAACCAGCTGCGCGTCCCGGAGCGCCACCCCTACGGCGGCGACCTCGTCTTCACCGCCTTCTCCGGCTCCCACCAGGACGCCGTCAACAAGGGTCTCGACGCCATGGCGCAGAAGGTTCGCCCCGGCGCCCACAACACGGACGTCTCCTGGGAGGAGCTGCGCGGCACGAAGTGGGAGGTCCCCTACCTGCCCATCGACCCGAAGGATGTGGGCCGCGACTATGAGGCTGTTATCCGCGTCAACAGCCAATCCGGCAAGGGAGGCGTCGCGTACATCATGAAGACCGACCACGGTATGAAGCTGCCGCGCGCCCTGCAGGTGAGCTTCTCCTCCGTGGTCCAGGAAGTGACCGACGCCGAGGGCGGCGAGGTCAACTCCAAGAACATGTGGGATATCTTCGCCACCGAATACCTTGACCTGGATAAGCCGCTGGAGCTCTCCTCCATCCGCGTGGACAACGCCCACACCGAGGACGAGGACGCCGAGGTCCGCGCCGAGGTCGTGATCGACGGCGAGGAGCTCACCCTCCACGGCACCGGCAACGGCCCCGTCGCCGCCTACGCCAACGCGCTGGAGAGCCAGAACATCGACGTCGAGGTCATGGACTACTCCCAGCACGCCCGCTCCGCGGGTGACGACGCCGAGGCCGCCGCCTACGTGCTGGCCGAGGTCAACGGCAAGCAGGCATGGGGCGTGGGGATCGCCAGCTCCATCACCTACGCCTCGCTCAAGGCGGTCACCTCGGCGGTGAACCGGGCGCTGAGCTAGCTCTCTTCAGCTAGGCTCGGGCCATGCCGCTCGTCGCATCGATTATCGCCGCCTTCGGACTCGTTGTCGTGGGAGGCGTTATCCTCTCCATCAACCACGCGGTGCAGAACACAACGCTGCGCCGCAACGATCTCGTGGGGATTCGGACCTCGCAGACGAAGAAGAGCGACCGCGCGTGGCAGGTGGCCCACGAGGCGGCGCTCACCCCGATGCGCATCACTGCGTACCTGTCTTTCGCCTGTGCGGCTCTCACCGTGGTGATCGGCGCGTTCGCACACTCGGAGGCCCTGATCGTGGTGGCGATAGGCCTGTCCTATGTGGCGTCACTCGCCGCCCTGACGTGGGCGTGCAGGGTGGCCCACCGGGCTGCTGCTGCGGTGCAATAGGGAGGGGAGCCACAAGGCCCCGTACGCTATGCTGCCATTATGTCCTCACCAGCCACTCCTCTTGTGTGTCTCACTCTGCAGACCACAGGTCTGCACCCGACGACGTCACGGATTGTCGCCATTGATGCTCTCGTTTTCGAGGAGGGGCCACAGGGCAAATTCCAGCAGGTAGAGGAGTTCTATCGGGTCATCAACCCAGGGCGGGGCGACGATCCTGGCCCCGCCCACATGCATGGGCTTACCCCGCCGGATGTCGCGCAGGCGCCGGGTTTCACGCGCTCGTTCAAGGAGATCGAGGAGCTGCTTCGGGGGCGCGTCCTCGTGACGTTCGACGCCGCCTCGACGTGGGGGTTCCTCGCCCACGAGTCCCGCCGGGCCCTGTCCGCCGCCGCGCGTGCCCAGCGCTCCCGTCGTCGTCGACGTGGGCGGGGGCGCAAAAAGCCGGGCGCAGTGCCCCTGCCGCAGCGAATCATCGACCTGTCGGAAAGTGCCCACCGCCAGGGGATTCACCTCACAGATTCCCGCCTCGTGGCGTTGGCCCACCACCTGGGGCTCACGGAGACGACGGCCGCTGCGAGCGTCGAGCGCACCCTCATCCCGCCGGCTGAGGCGCAGCGCGAGCTCACCCGGCTGAGCTGGGAGATTTTCCTCCAGCTCCGGGAAGGCAAGCTCTGCGAGTACGATCCTGCGGAATTGAAGTCGGATCCGGTGGGAATGCAACGCAGCACGGTGCGGGTCCAGGCGGCGAAGGCGCCGCGCGCGCTCGAGAATCCGGGGGTGTACCAGCCGGGTTCGGAGCTGCAGCCGGGCATGGAGATTGTCATCTCCCCGGACATTGAGGACGATCCGGATGAGCTCATCGAGCTGCTCGTCGAGAAGGGGCTGGCGTACACGGAGAAGCTCACGCGGGAGTCGTCGCTCGTCGTGTGTAATCTGACGCGAGATCTTCGTGGCAAGGCTATGCACGCGCAGCGTAAGGGTATTCCGCTCATGGGGGATACGGCCTTTCGGGCGGCCGTGGGCCGGATACCCGACCCGGATGGCGAGGCCCCGCCCAGGGTCTCCCCCTCCACGGAGCGCGACCGCTAACCTAGAAACATGAATTCTCACCGACCCGCCCTCACGCTTCCCCCTCCGGTCCGACGGCTGCGTACCTCGGTGGCCAAAGGCGCCGCGCACCTTGCCACCCGGGCCTCCCGGGCGACGGGTCGCGGTGCGGGCGGGATGATCGGCGGGCTGGTGGCCCGCCTCATCGAGCCGGACATTATGGGTTCGCTCATCCGCAACCGCCCCACCATGCTCGTCACGGGGACGAACGGTAAGTCCACCACCACTCGCATGCTCACCGCAGCGCTGCGCACCGCGTTTGACGTGGCGAGCAACGAGGGCGGGGACAACATGGACGCCGGGATCGTCTCGGCGCTGCTCGCTGGGGAGGATGCCACGCACGTCGTCCTCGAGTGCGATGAGCTGCACGTTCCGCACGTGGCGGACCTCCTAGAGCCGCAGGCCCTCGTGCTGCTCAACCTCAGCCGGGACCAGCTGGACCGGGTGGGTGAGATCAACAAGGTGGAGCGCGCGCTGCGGCAGTGCGTCGCGGACCACCCGGACATGCTCGTGGTGGCGAACTGCGATGACGTGCTCATGACCTCCGTCGCCTATGACGCCCAGCACGTCGTGTGGGTGTCCGCCGGCGCCGGCTGGCTGGGTGACAGCGTCTCCTGCCCCCGCACCGAGGGGCACATCGTGCGGGATGGTGAGGATTGGTACGCCGTTAACCGCCTCCCCGATGGCCGTGAGTTCCGACGCCCGCAGCCCACCTGGTGGGTGAAGGACGGCACTCTCCACGGGCCCCAGGGTGAGCGGCCGCTCTCCCTGCGCATCCCGGGTCGGGCCAACCAGGGCAATGCAGCCCAGGCTGTGGCCGCCGCGGTGGCGAGCGCCGCGATCCCCTTCGAGCAGGCGGTGGGGGCCGTCGAGACCGTCGATAATGTGGCCGGACGCTACTCCACTATTCAGTGGGGCGAGCGCCAGGTGCACCTGCTGCTCGCGAAGAATCCGGCCGGCTGGCAGGAGGCGCTCTCCATGGTGGATCGCAGCGCAGACGGGCTGGTCATCGCGGTGAATGGGCAGGTCGCGGACGGTGAGGACCTCTCCTGGCTGTGGGATGTGCGCTTCGAAGACTTCGAGGACCTCGCGGTGAAGGCCTCCGGGGAGCGGGGCACGGACCTCGCGGTGCGGCTGGTCTACGCGGATATTTCCCACGAGCTCATCAAGGATCCGCTGGCCGCCATCCAGGCTTGCCCGCCCGGGCGGGTGGAGGTCCTCGCGAATTACACGGCCTTCCGGGATCTCAAGAAGGCCCTGGAGAAGGCCGCCGCCGCTGACACGAAGGAGGCTGGACATGCCTAAGCTCACGATCGGTCTGGTGCTGCCGGACGTCCTCGGCACCTATGGGGACGACGGCAACGCCCTCGTCCTCCGCCAGCGGGCGCGCATGCGTGGCCTCGACGCCGAGATCCACTCCATCCGCCTCGGCGACCCCGTGCCGGAGTCCCTCGACATCTACACTCTCGGCGGCGGCGAGGACACCGCCCAGATCCTCGCCTCCAAGCACCTCATTTCCGACGGGGGCCTGCGCCGCGCCGCCGAGGCCGGCCGCCCCATCTTCGCTATCTGCGCTGGTCTGCAGGTGCTCGGCGAGTCCTTCCGCGCGGGCGGCAGGGTCGTCGACGGCGTGGGGCTGCTCGACGCCACGACGGTCACCCTCGACAAGCGGGCGATCGGCGAGGTGGCGTCGGAACCCACCGGCGCGGGCATCACCGCGGAACTCAGCGAGCCGCTCACCGGCTTCGAGAACCACATGGGGGCCACGCTCCTCGGGGAGAGCGCCCAGCCGCTCGGGCGGCTGACCCGCGGGATCGGGAATACCGACGAGCACGGCGCCTCGGAGATCGCCGGCGATCCGCGGCAGGAGTTCGCGGAGGGCGTGGTGCAGGGAAGCGTCATCGCGACGTACATGCACGGCCCCGCCCTGGCCAGGAATCCGCAGCTCGCGGACCTGCTGCTCGCGCGGGCGCAGGGGGTGGCCCTCGCTGATCTGGAGCCGCTGGACATCCCGGCGGTCACGCAGCTGCGCGCGGAACGGCTGGGGTAAGGCGCGGCGGGCGCGGGGGCGCGCGGGCCAGCCCCCCCCCCGCCAGCCCGGCGCTCTCCTTAGAGGGTGAGCCTCCCCGAGAGGGCGCGGGAGAGGGTGAGCTCGTCGACGAACTCGAGGTCCCCGCCCAGCGGCATGCCGGAGGCGAGGCGGCTCACGGTGAGGTCGGGGAACTCGCGGAGGAGGCGCAGGAGGTAGGCGGCGGTGGCCTCGCCCTCGGTGTTCGGGTCCGTGGCGAGGATGACCTCCTTGATGACGGGCGGGTCATCGTAGAGCGGATGCTCGGGGGTGGAGTCCGCCAGCTCGCGGTCTTTCAGCGCCCCCGCGATCCGCTGCATGAGGGTGTGAATGTTGAGGTCCTTGGTGCCGATGTTCGCCAGCGGGTCGAGCGCCCCACCGAGGACGTGGTAGCGGCCGTTGTATTCGCCGGTCCGCTCGATGAGCTGGATGTCTTTCGCCTCCTCGACGACGCAGATGGTGGTGGCGTCGCGGTGGGAGTCCGCGCAGATGCGGCACACCGGCTCGCGGGAGACGTTGCCGCAGATGCGACAGAAGGTCACACCATCGCGGATGGCCAGCAGCGCCTGGGCGAGGGCGTCGATGTCCTCCGGGTCGGTTTTCATGAGGTGGAAGGCGATGCGCTGGGCGCTTTTAGGTCCTACTCCAGGGAGGCGGGAGAGCTCGTCGATGAGGTCTTGGAGAGGTCCTTCGAACATGGGTGGGTCCTTGTGGTCCTTCGGGGCTCGGAAAAGGCCCCCGCAGCGCTCGGCCGCGGGGGCGGGGAGGTGGGTGCTTGGGGCTACTGGAAGAGGGAGCCCATCGCGTCATCGCCGAAGCCCTGGGAGAGCGGTCCCATCTTCTCTTCGGCGAGGTCAGCCACCTTCTTGTGGGCGTCGGCGAAGGCGCCCATGATGAGGTCCTGGAGGGTGTCGACATCCTCGGGGTCGACGACCTGCGGGTCGATGGTCACGTCCGTGACCTGCCCGCTCCCGGACATAGTGACGGTCACCAGGTCATTGCCCGCGGTGCCCTTCACCGTGGAGGCCAGAATCTCCTGCTGCGCGGCCTGGAGCTGCGCCTGCATCTGCTGCGCCTGCTGCAGCAGCTGGTTCATATCCGGCTGAGACATGTTTTCCCCTTTAGTCCTGTCGGCAGTTTGTCCCCGGCGATTGTACCCGTGCGCCCGCCGCGGTGGCGAAGCGGGCGGCGAGCGCGGCGGCCGGCCTAGGCCTCCTCCGCGAGCCGCCGACGGATCCGGCGCCCGACGACGGTGTCGAAGATCATCGCGACCACCGCGATTCCCAGGAAGGTCATGGGCAGCGGGTGGACGAGCATGTCCACCACGCTGCCCTTGGAGAGCAGGATCGCCTGGCGGAGCGTCCCCTCCAGCATCTCGCCCAGCACGATGCCGATGACCACGAGCGCACTCGAGAGCCCCACCATGCGGAGGAAGAAGCCGATGATTCCGAAAATGACGACGAGGAAGGCGTCGAAAATGGAGCCGTGGAACCCGTAGGCGGAGACCATCGCGACGAGGAGGATGAAGGCGTAGAGGTAGTGGCTGGGGATGTTGAGGATCGAGCTGAACACGGGGGCCAGCGGGTAATTGAGGATGAAGCCGATGACGGCGCTGATGGCCAGCGAGCCGATGATGAGCCACGCGAGGTCGCTCTGGGATTGGAAGAAGGTGGGGCCGGGGTCGAGGCCGTACATCATGAGGTAAGCGAGGAGAACGGCGGTGACCCCGGAGCCGGGGATGCCGAGGGCGAGCGTCGGGACGAGGGCGCCGCCCACCGCCGCGTTGTTCGCCGCCTCGGGGGCTGCCACCCCGCGGGGAAGGCCGGTGCCGAAGTCCTGGGGTTTCTTGGAGAGCCGCTTCTCCACCGAGTAGCCGAGGAAGGCGCCCAACGTGGTCCCGGAGCCGGGCAGCACGCCGGAGATGAAACCCAGGAGGGAGCCTCGCAGCATGGTTCCCAGGGTTCCGACGAGGTCCTTGGCGCTCGCCTTCTGGCCTCGGGCGCTCAGCATGCGGATTTTCTCCGAGCGGCTGCACGCCACCGCGTGGATGATCTCCCCGATCCCGAAGAGGCCGATGATGACGATGACCACGTCAATGCCACTGAGCAGTCCCTGGATGCCGAACGTGAAGCGGGAGTTCCCGGTCTGGCTGTCGATGCCCACGGTGGCGAGCATGAGCCCAAACACCACCGCGAGCAGGGATTTCACAATGCCCGCCCCGACGAGGGTGCTGGTCAGCACGAGCGCCATGATGACGACGGCGAAGTACTCGGCGGGCCCGAAGCTGATGGCCAGCCGCGACAGCGGGGCAACGAGCAGCACGAGCCCCACGATGGAGAGCAGCGAGCCCACGAAGGAGGCGGTGGCGCTGATCTGGAGGGCCCGGGCGCCCTCGCCGCGGCGGGCCATGGGATAGCCGTCGAGGGTGGTCATGATGGCGCCGGCATCGCCGGGCATGTTGAGCAGGATGGAGGAGATGCGCCCGCCGTACTCGGCGCCCAGGTAGATGGCCACCATCATGATGAGCGCGTTGGAGGGGTCGAGCGTCATGGCGAGCGGGAGCAGCAGCGCGATGGCCGTCGAGGGCCCCAGCCCGGGGATCATGCCGACGATGGTCCCCGCGAGCACCCCGCCTGCCACGTAGAGCAGGGCGATGGGATCGGTGATGACGTCCATCAGCCCGCCCCAGAAGAGTCCGAGAGTCTCCGTCATGGTGTGTCTCCTTGTCTCCTTGTCGTCCGTCGTGGGCCCGCGGGCCTAGGGCAGGTAGATGGCGAGTAGGTCACTGAGCAGGAATTTCACCGCGAAAGCCCCGATGATTCCGGTGATGATCGTGAGGATGATCTGCCGGGGCGTGGGCTTGGTCCAGCGCATCACCATGATCGAGCCCACGAGGTAGAGCGCCCCGACGATGAGGAATCCCCACCACTCGAGCACGTAGACGGCAAGGAAACTCACGGCCACGAGTGCCCCGGCGCGCGGCCAGGAGAAGTCCTCGCCGAGCTCGAAGGGGCCGTGGTCTTCGTCGGTGAGGTCGGAGGAGTCCTTGGGGTGCGCGGAGGGGCGGGCCACGTAGGTCTGCACCCACCAGGAGATCGACAGGATGATGAAGAGTCCGCCGAGGAGGAAGGGGTAGGGGCGGGCGCCCATGTCGAGGGGGTTGGAGGTGTAAGTCGAGATGAGGAATGTGGAGCCGACGTACCCGATCCCGATGAGGAGGGCGATCGCCGCCCCAAGGCGTTGGACGTTCTTCTTAGTCATTGGCGATCCCCACTTCCTTGTAGATAGCGGCCATGGTCTCGCGCTCGTGGAGGATTTGCTGGCGGAATTCCTCCCCGGGGACGAACTCGGGGATGAGGCCTACGTTTTCTACCTGCTGTTTCCACTGGGGGCTCTCGGTGGCGCGGCGCATGGACTCAATCCACCACTGTTTGGTGTTCTCGGGCATGTCGGCCGGGCCGAAGACGCCGCGCCAGTGCGAGAGAACCACGTCCATGCCCATGCTCTTCCAGTTCGGGATGTCCCCGAGCGGTTCCTCCCCGGAGACGCTCAGCACGCGGAAGTCGCCGCTTTCCACCATGGGGGCGATCTCCGAGTAGCCCGTGGAGGCCACGTCAATGCGCCCGCCGAGGAGCTCGGTGTTCACGGCCCCGCCGTCGAGAAAGTTCACGATGTTGAGGGAGCGCAGGTCTTTCACGCCGGAGGTCTTCATGGGGAGGAGGATGTTGAGCTGCTCATCGGAGGGAATGGAGCCGATACCGAAGGTCACAGACTGCGTGTCCTTCTTCACCGCCTCGATGACGTCCCGCGCCGATCGGAAGGGCGAGTTCTGCGGCACCACCCACACCATGTGGTCGGTGGAGAGGGAGGCCAGCGGCGCGAATTCCTCGAAATCCAGCTCGGTGTTGCCCATCATCGTGTTGAGGATGACCCGGTTGGAGTCGATGACCACCCGGTAGCCATTGTGCGGGCTGGACAGCACGTTCGCCCGCGCGGAGTTTCCGTTGCCCGCGGCATTATTGACGACGGTCAGCCGCTGCTCCACACCCGTGGATTGCATGGCGTCCACCAGCTGCCGGGAGACGGTGTCCAGGCCACCGCCCGGCCCTCCACCGGCGATGATCGTGAGCTCACGGGAGGGAAAGTCCGCCTCCGGCTCGTTGGAGCCCGGCGCGGCGCAGGCGCTGAGCACAAGCATCATGGCCAGCAGAATCGCGGCCGCTCCGGTGGCGAGGAGCGCCGACCCCTGGCGCTGACGTGTGAGATGGGGTGTTTCCCACCGCATAGATATCCCTCTTTCGTGTCCCGAGTCACATGTAGGGCCATCGTACACGAGCGGGTAGACATATGTCAGAGCTCACATTAGCGTGGAGGAAGTGCAACGCCCTCAGAATCTTGGACCGTGGATCGTCATCGTGGTGGTGTCGGTCGCGCTGGGCGTGCTGCTCACTGTGTGCGATGTTCCGGCCGCGTGGCTGCTCGCGGGGATCATCGGCTCGGGCGTGGTGGCGCTGGTCCGGCGCCAGCAGCTGCGCGTCACGACGTGGTATAGCTCCTTGTGCCGCGGCTTCATCGGGGTGCTGGCCGCCGCGCCGCTGCTCACCGCGCAGGTGCGGGAGCTGGCCCCGCTGCTGCTCCCCTCGGTGGCGTGTGGCCTGCTCATCCTGGGGTTCAGCATCGGGGCGGCATACTTGCTCTTCCGCTGGTCGCGCTCGCTGAGCCCCACGACCTCGGTCATTTCCATGCTCCCGGGCGGGGCCTCCTACATGGCGACGATGGCCATGGAGCTCGGCGTCAACCACCGGCTCACCACCCTGTCCCAGTTCCTGCGGGTGCTCATCGTCTCGATGTCGCTGCCCATCGTGGTGGGCATTGCCCGCCCGCAATCCCCTGCTGCCGCCGCGGCTGCCGCCCCGCAGCTCAACCTGGCCTCGGTGCTGCTCATCATCGCGATTGCCCTGGCCGGCGGGCCGCTCGCGCGGAAGCTCCACATCCCCGCGCCGAGCGTCTTCGGCCCGCTGCTGCTCACCGTCCTCGCGGGCGCGATTCTCCCCGACTACTTCACCCTCCAACCGCCGGTCTACCTGCGCGACGCCGCCCTCCTCACCGTCGGCTGGCTCTGCGGCGGCGCGATTTCCGTCGCAGACCTCAAGCTCTTTGCCAAGCTCCTCGCCCCGCTGCTGCTCTTCACGGTCCTGCTCATGGCGTTCTGCGCGGGGCTGGCGCTGGCGGTGTCCGCCCTGCTCCACGTGGGATATATCGACGCCTACCTGGCCACCACGCCCGGGGCCATCGACACGGTCATGGCGCTGTCCTCGCAGTACCACATTGGGCCGATCGTCGTCGCCTTCCAGCTGGTGAGGCTCATTTTCATCCTGCTGTTCGTGGCGTTCCTGGGTGGGCACAGGTCCATCGTGGAGCGCTGGGCACACTAGCTGGGTGAGCGGGTGCCCTCGCTGGCCGCCGCGGCGAAGAACTCCGCGAGGCGGTCGAAGGGGATGGCCTCGGGGTTGTCATAGAGGTCCACGTGGCTGGCCCCCGGCACGACGAGCACCGGGCCCTCGATCTCCCCGGTGAAGGCCAGCATCCGGGCGTTGACGAGGGACTGGGTGGAGGTCACCGCCCAGCCATCCGTCGCGTTCAGGGAGCGCGGATGATACCCGCGCTCCGTCTTGTAGTAGGCGTGATAATCGCGGACGAAGGCGGGGCATCCTCCGGGAGGGGGTCGACGACGCCTCCCCCGCGCGTCACCCGGCCGCCCCGGAGGTCATCCAGGCGCTGCTCGGCGAGCTGGCGGCGAAGCGCTTGGCGGGCGTCGGCATCCATTGTGTCGTTGTAGCCGAAGGCGGTCGCGCGGGTCAACGGCGGCGGCGCAGAAATCCTCCGTGTTGATGTCCGGGAGGCCAAGGAACAGTCGGGGCTTTAGGGGTGGTGCGGATGGGCGGTGCCGGCACCCATGTGGGCCACGCGCTGCTCAATCGCCCTTAAGCACGCCCGCACCCGGGGGTTTCGGGTGTTTTCTTTGCGTACCACCACCCAATAGCTCACGGGGTGGCGATAGTCCTCCGGGAGAATGGGGACAAAGTCATGCTGGCCAGCGAGATAATCCGGCAAAAGACCGATCCCCGCGCCGTGAATGGTGGCGGAGACATGGCCAAAGACGCTCGTCGAGGCAATCCCCTTCGGCCCCTCTTTCTGCTCCGGAAGTGACTGCCTGCCGCTATCGAGATCATCCACCTGCAGCCCGGATTCCACGTAGAAATTGATGGGGTGGCCCTCCAGCTCCTTCATGCTCCGGGGTTCTCCGTGCTCGGCCACATAATCCCTCGACGCATACAGCCGGAGGTGATAATCCATGACGGGACGAGTCACCGAATTCAGCACCTGCGGCTTCCCCACAACCACTTCAATATCCATTCCCGACCGCCCCTGACGGGCCCGCTGCGTGGCCGTAATGAGCTCAATATCCAGTTCCGGGTGGTCCTTGTGGAGAGCAGCCATCGCCGGGGTAATGACATGGACAGAAAAAACGTCCGGCGCCGCGATCCTGACGAGTCCGCGAAGAAGCGGTGCTGCATCATCCAACCGCAGAGAACCCAACCCGTGGAGGACCTCCTCCGCCTGCTCGGCGAGGCTCAACGTCCGCTCCCCGAGTGCGCTTAATTCCCAGCCATTCTTCGCCCGCACCAGGAGCGGGCCGCCGAGGGCTTTCTCTAAGTCGTGGATTCGTCGGGACACCGTCGTGTGATTGACCCCCAGATACTGCGCTGCGGCCACGTAATGACCTAAACGCGCTACGGCCAGAAAAGTCACCAGCGCTTCGAGGTGGGCAGTATCTACTCGCTTTGCCATCCCACGTCCTGCCTTGTATCCGACACGCCTCGTTGGTTCACCGCTACTCGTCGTGTCGCCTTCAGCCAGCCATCTGCATATGTGCACACAGGTGGTGCAAAAAACTGTCTCGCACGACTAGTTCGCACATCATACACTGTCGAGTGCGTCAAAAACAGCTCTCTTTGAGACTTGCGCCACGTTCGCGATGGCACTTCTCTCGCGCTGCGTTCCTTTCCGCTCGTATGAGGGGCAACAGAAGCGTCAAATCCGGCTCGATGAGGAAGGCGACATCGCGAAAGACTGGACCCTCCTGGCGAAATATGAGAACCCCCATCACCCTTGAGAAGGATGAAATAACGAATGACCCCGCGTATTCAGCACTATGTCGATGGCTCCTTGACAGATCTTTCTGACCTGGGATTAGAGTCCGCGACGGCAGGACAACGTGTCCTGGTCAATAATCCGGCCACGGGCGCGACCATCGGCGAGCTCCAGTGCGCCGATGAGCAGTGCGTTGACCACGTCGTGCGTCGAGCGGCAGCAGCGCAGAAGGCGTGGAACGCCGTGGGGCTCGGCAAGCGTTCCGCGGTATTCTTCCAGCTCTCCCATATTCTGCGCACCGAGGCCGATGAGTTAGCGGCCATTATCACGGAAGAAAATGGAAAGACTCTTCCGGACGCCCGCGGGGAAATTGCTCGGGGGCTGGAGAATGTCGAATTCTGCGCCGGCCTGGGGCACCATCTCAAGGGAGAGATTGCGCACCAGGTATCGACGGGGATTGACGTCGAACAGCTTAAGCAACCCCTCGGCGTGGTCGCTTGCATTACCCCTTTCAACTTCCCGGCGATGGTCCCACTCTGGATGACCACGGCTGCTATTGCCGCTGGTAATGCGGTGGTGGTGAAGCCCTCGGAGCAGGTTCCGCGCTCGGTTCTTTGGATTGCCGACGCCTTTACCCGGGCCGGGCTACCGGACGGGATTTTCTCTGTCATTCACGGCCAGAAGGACACCGTCGAATCCCTCATCGATCACCCTCTCATTAAGGCGGTATCTTTCGTGGGCTCGACGCCCGTTGCGCGCAGCGTCTACACCCGGGCCACCGGACTCGGGAAGCGCGCCCAAGCACTGGGAGGCGCTAAGAACCACATGGTCGTGATGCCGGATGCCGACATCGATTCCGCGGCGGATGCTGCGGTGTCCGCAGGCTTTGGAGCCGCAGGCCAGCGGTGTATGGCTGTATCGGTGATCGTTGCGGTGGGCGAGTGCGCCGATGAACTGGTAGAAAAAATCGCCGAGAGAGCGCGGAACCTCACCGTTGGCCCCGGCGATTCCCAGAAGAGCGACCTTGGCCCCCTCATCAGCGCCGCAGCGCAGGCCAGAGTCCGCGGATACATCGATTCTGTGGAAGGCAGCGACGCCACCCTCGTGGTAGATGGACGCACAGGCGAATATCCCTCCGAGGGCTATTTTGTTGGCCCGACCCTCATTGACCACGTCACCCCGGGAATGAAGGTCTATGATGACGAAATCTTCGGGCCAGTCCTCTCCGTGGTGAGGGTGCCCACTTTCGACGATGCTGTCTCCCTCATTAATGCCAATACCTACGCCAATGGTGTCGCCATCTTCACCCGGGACGGGAAAACTGCGCGGGAGTTTAAGCAGGAGATTGAGGTGGGAATGGTGGGGATCAATGTTCCCATCCCCGTGCCGGTGGGGACCTTCTCCTTCGGCGGGTGGAAGAACTCTCTCTTCGGGGACACACACATGTACGGCCCCGAGGCCTTCCACTTCTATACGCGGCGCAAAGTGGTGAGCACGCGGTGGCCACAGCCGGATGAATCCCAGATCAGCCTCGGATTCCCCACGCACTAATTGCACTCAGCACATCAAGGGAGGCGCTGTCTCTACAGCGCCTCCCTTGTGACTGCCTTTCCGCCTAGAGCCCACACGCGCTCAGCGCATCATCGAGGATGTCGAGCCCCCTCGTGAGCTCCTCCTCAGAGATCGTGAGCGGCGGGGTGAGGTGCAGGCGGTTATCCACCGCCACCGGCCACAGGCCTCGCGCGTGACACGCTGCTGCCAGTTCCGCCATCGGCTTCTTCTCCTCCCCGGTGGCACAGAAGGGAACGAGGGGCTCTCGAGTATCCCGGTCGCGGACCAATTCCACCGCCCAGAAGAGGCCGAGGCCTCGGAACTCCCCGATGCCCTCGTGGCGCTTCGCACATTCCGCCAAGCCAGGGCGCATCACACGTTCTTCGAGGTCACGGACGTGCTCGAGCACCCCTTCTTCCCGGAAGACCCTCATGCTCTCCACCCCCACGGCGCAGGCGAGCGGATGGCCAGAGTACGTCAGCCCACCGGGGAAGGGACGGTGCGCGAAGAAATCCCGGAACTCGCTGCGCATCACCACACCGCCCAGGGGAACATAACCGGAATTCACACCTTTCGCGAACGTGATCAGATCCGGGGCAACCCCAAAATTCTCAAACCCGAACCACTGCCCAGTCCGGCCAAAACCCGCCATGACTTCATCGGCGATATAGCAGATTCCGTAGCGATCACACAGCTCACGGACCCCGGGAAGATACCCCGGCGGCGGCACCAAAATGCCATTTGTTCCCACGACGGATTCCAGAATGATCGCCGCGATCGTCTCCGGTCCTTCCAGGACAATGAGGTTCTCCAGGTGCTGGAGAGCACGCTGTGTTTCCTCCTCCGGGGTCTGCGACCAAAACGCACTGCGGTAGAGGTAGGGGCCAAAAAAGTGTCGAGATTCCGCGCCCGTGTGCCCACCCCTTTCTGCACCCCAGCGGCGGGGATCACCGCTGACGCCAATCATCGTTCCGGTCGCACCGTGATAGGAGCGGTAGGCGCTGAGGACCTTGGCGCGGCCTGTCACCTGCTGCGCTAAGCGGATGGCGTATTCATTGGCGTCAGCACCGCCATTGGTGAAGAAGACGTAGTCCATTCCTTCGGGCGCGATCTCGGCAATGTCATGGGCCAACTCCGCGCGGGCGTCATTGGCAAAACCGGGGGCTATCGTCGCCAGTTTTTCGGCTTGGCGCTGGAGAGCGCTCACGAGTCGGGGGTGCTGGTGACCCAGGTTGGTATAGACAAGCTGCGAGCTGAAATCCAGATAGGTCTTCCCGGAATAGTCCGTGAATGTTGATCCCCTCGCTGAGGCGATGGGCAACGGGGCAATCTCGTCCTGCGCAGACCAGGAATGAAAGACGTGATGACGATCCCATGCCCGAACCTGTTCTTCCGTCAATTCCCTGTACTCGGATTCAGTATGCGCCACGTGCGTCACGGCAGAACCTCGCTCTCTTTTCGAGTAATCAGCTGTTTGCTACTGTGACGATTGTGACACGCACCACCCCAGAACACGCGCGAGATGTGTCCTCAGTTCCGCAGGAAGTGGACAGTGTGTCAAGCGTGCCGCAGAACGACTCCCAGCCCCGCCCCGCCACGCCGTGTCCCCTCACTATCGCCGATGTCCTCTCCCTCCCCGCGCTCGCGGGGGTGCCTCTCAGGGTCCTCGTGGGAAAGGACGATCTGCACCGTCCCATCCGGTGGGTTCACGTCGCGGAATCGCCTCGGGTCGCGCAGCTCCTCAGCGGCGGGGAGCTCCTGCTCACCACGGGTGCCGGGTGGCAGGGGATCGATCTTCGCGCCGTGGTGGCGGAGCTCGCGAAGGTTCGGGCGGCGGTGCTCGTCGTCGAGTTGGGAACCGAATGGGTCACCCCGCCCCGGGAGCTGGTCGATGCCTGCCGCGAGCACTCGCTTCCCCTCGTGTGCATTGAGGAGGAAATCCGCTTCGTCGACATCAGCGAGCAGATTCACCACCACCTGCTGGAGCAGGAAACCCAGCGCGCCACGAGTATG
Organism: Corynebacterium uropygiale; assembly: GCF_021568315.1. Classification (GTDB taxonomy): domain Bacteria; phylum Actinomycetota; class Actinomycetes; order Mycobacteriales; family Mycobacteriaceae; genus Corynebacterium; species Corynebacterium uropygiale. Next base: position 156,858 of record NZ_JAKGSI010000001.1, on the reverse strand, counting down.
CGGCACATCGCGGAGACGTTCACCGCCATGATGATCCGAGGCGCCTCGCCCGAACAGATCATCACCCATGCAGCCCGTCTCCTCGGGGCGCCGATCATCCTCGAAAACCCCCTCCACCAGGTGATTTATTATTCCGAGGGGCACCGCCCGCCCTCCGCCCTCCTTCAGCAGTGGGCGGCGAGGTCCAGGCGGTGGGAGGCGCGCCTTGGCCGCGTCGGGACCATTATCGCGCCCACCCCCTTGCCGGATGGTGAGGGGTATTGCCTCGACGTCACTGCTCGGGGCACGCAGTGGGGGCGCCTGGTGTACCTAGAGGAGGAGGCGGACGGGCAGGGCTCGGAGCTCTCACGGGAGCTCAAGATCGCTCCGGGTTATGTGCTGCAGCAAGCGGCGATTGCGTTGCTCGTCGAGCGGCACGGTGCGCGGGACCCCCAGTCCTGGCAGGATCTCCGCGACCGGACCGCGCTGGAGCGCCTGCTGGGGAATCGTTTCACCACGGTCGAGGGAATGACGGAGGTCCTCAACGCTCAGGGGTTCCGCACCCATGAGCGCTTCCTCTATGCGCTGGAGTTTCGGCAGCCCCTCGGGGTGGATGAGATCCGCCGGGTGCTGGCCAGGCATTCGCCCCCGTGGGACGTGCTCATCGCCCCTCCCCCGGAGCATCCGCAGCACGTGGTGGCGCTCATCTCCGCCACGGATAGCAGCCCACGCGAGGTGATCCCCGAGCTTGTGCAGCGGCACTGGCCGGAGGCGGTTGTTCTCATGTCGCCGGCGGTGAGGAGTCCTCTCGACGTCGTCCATGCGGTGAGGCTTCTCGGATCCCAGCCGGAGCAGTCCCCCGGTTTCCGCGTCGTGGGTTCCACTCCGCTCAGCGTTCTCATGACGCACCTTGCGGACAATGTTCACCTCGCTGATTTCTCTCAGCAGATCCTGGGCCCCCTCCTCCGCTACGATGCCCAGAATAAGAGCGACCTCCTCGCGACCCTCCGCGTGCTCGTGGAGCATCCCACCTCTCGTTCGGCAGCCTCCGCCGAACTCCATATCTCACGGACCGCGCTCTATACCCGGATCAGCACCATCGAGAACCTGCTGGGGATGACGCTCTCCCGCGGCTCTGACCTCTTCAGCCTTCACCTGGCACTTTGCGCTTTTGACGCCGGCAACCGGGGCGATCTCTAAACACTCTGTCAAGCCTCGAGGCGCATCTGAACACTTTTCCCCTTCCCTAGTGATCTAGGTCATGCCATAATGGCTACCACAGAAAAATGAATGGCATCCACTTTCTCGTGGTTGCTCCCAGTCACGGATAGGTTTTCGCCACCCGGTGGGGACAAAAGGAAGGATGATCCGTCATTGTGATGACTTCAACGCAACCGCCTGTTCTGCGCCTCGCCCATGTCGAAAAGAAATTCAAAGACGTGACAGCGCTCGCCGACGTCACTCTTGATATTCACCGCGGGGAATTTCTCTCCCTCCTCGGCCCCTCTGGATGTGGAAAGACCACGTTGCTGCGCATGATCGCGGGATTCGAAAACCCGACCTCCGGGCGAATAGAGCTCGACGGCGAGGACCTCACCGCTCTTCCTCCCCATCGACGGCCCGTAAACACCGTCTTCCAGTCCTATGCCCTCTTCCCGCACATGAGTGTCGCGGAGAATGTAGCCTACGGGCTGCGGCGCAATAAAGTCCCTCGGGCAGAGATCCCGGCGCGCGTCAAAGAGTCGCTGTCCTTGGTGCGCATGGATCACCTCGCGGACAGAAAACCGCACCAATTATCCGGCGGGCAGCAGCAGCGCGTGGCTATGGCTCGCGCTCTCGTTAACAGGCCGACGGTGCTTCTCCTTGATGAGCCCATGAGCGCCCTGGACCGGCAGCTGCGCGAGGAAATGCAGCTCGAGCTCATCCGCCTCCACACCGATTTGGGCCTGACCTTCATCTTTGTCACCCATGACCAAGAGGAAGCCCTCGCGATGAGCGACCGCGTGGTTGTCCTCAACCACGGCGTGGTGCAGCAGGTCGATTCCGCCGAGGAGATTTACCAGCACCCGGCGAACCCATTCGTTGCTGGGTTTATCGGCAAGCAGAATTTCGTTCCTGCGAGCGTCGAGAGCAATGAGGGCGAGTACCTCATCCTCCGCGGTGAAAGGGAAATGCTCAAGGTTGCGGGGAGTTATCCAGAATTCCGGCGCGGCCAGCGAGTTCTGGCCGCTATCCGCCCGGAGAATATGCGGATTGCGCCCTTCGATGCGAGCGCCTCGAATGAGAATGAGTTGGGCACCAATGTGGTGAGTGGCGTCGTGATTGGCGAGTCTTTTCGGGGAGATGCTGTCACGTTCCTTGTGCGCTTAGCCGATCAGCACGAGATTCTTGTTCGCGTACCGGCGCGCTCTGCCCCCTCCGTGAGCGAGGGCGATCACGCCACCGTGAGCTGGTCCGATGATGCAGTGCAGGTGTTTAGCGATGAGTAATTCTGACCTGTCGATTCTCCGGCCGAGGTTCTCCCGCCGCCAGCTTCTCAAGGGAATGGCGCTTGGCGCCGGCGCGGTACTGGCCGGCGGGGGCCTCAGCGCCTGCACGTCATCGCGCACCATGGCTCCCGCCACCACAACAGATGGCACCCTGGAAAATAAGCTCAATATCTACTCGTGGGGAGATTATGACGATCCGGGCGTGCTCTCCCGCTTCAGCGAGCGGAATGATATCCGGGTGAACGTCGATTCCTACGGTTCGAATGAGGAGCTCATCGCCAAATTGTCGGCGTCGAGGGGGACCTCTGGCTACGACATTGTTGTTCCCTCCAGCTATATGGTTCCGCAGATGGTGGAGCACGAGCTCCTCCAACCGCTCAATAGGGATCTGCTTCCCAACCTTTCCTTCGTGGATGACCGCTTCCGCCACCTGTCCATAGATCCGGATAACACCTACGCCGTGTGCAAGTGCTTTGGTACCACCGGCTTTGTCTATGACACGCGGGCGATTTCGGGGAATCCCACCAGTTGGGCTGATTTTGTTGAGCTCGCCCAGGGGCAGGCCAGCGGGAAAGTTGCCGTGCTGGAAGACGCCTGGGAGGTCTGCGCCATTGCTTTGGGCGCGCGCAATGAGGACCTCAACACCCAGGATCCGCGGGTCCTTGAGGAATGCCGGGAGCTCGTCGTCGAGGGCATCGCGCCGCACGTCAAGGCCTATGTGGGCAATGCCGCCACCGCCATGTCCCAGGGCGGATTCACCCTCATGCAGGCCTTCAATGGTGATGCCCGGCAGGGAATCCTCAATGCCGACGATCCCGATCGCTGGAAATTCGTATTCCCCACCCCCACCGCAAACCTGTGGTACGACGTCTGGTGCATCGCGCGCGGAGCCGCCCACCCCGATGCCGCGCATGCCTTCCTCAATGACATTCTCACGGAGGAGAATGTCCTCGCCGAGGTTGATTACATCGGATATTCCACCGGGGCCCGATTCCTTCATGAGAAAGATATGTCCGAGACCTTTGATCGTTCGGATCTCATCTTCCCCGAGGATGACATCCTTAACCGCCTCGTGGAATGCGTCCACGATAAGACCATGGGCACTCGCGTAGAGATTCTCAGCGCCGCCCAGACGAGGAGCGGAACATGAAAAACATGATCGTTCGCCGGTGGGGGCCCGCCGCCCTCGCCTTCCCCACCTGGGCCTATGCCGTCTTTTTCTTCCTCATCCCCGTGGCGATGGTGCTCTACTACAGCTTCGGCTATAAGCCGGATGAGTTCTCCGCTGTAGCCACAGACCACCTGGGGTTGGACAGTTATCGCGCGGTTTTCAGCGGCTCTGTCCTCATCACATTCCTCCACACGCTGCGGATCTCCATCACGGGGACGCTCCTCTGCCTCGTCATTGCGCTCCCCTTCGCGTACTGGCTGGCGATCAAGGTGCGGCCAGAGTGGAGAGGCCTCCTTTTGGCTATCGTGATGGTGCCCTTCTGGACAAACTTCCTGGTTCGTACGATTGGCTGGCACGTGATCTTGTCCCCGGAGGGAGTCATTTCCCAGATTCTGGGTTATCCCATCGACGTGCTGTATACGCGCAAGGCCGTGCAAATCGGTGTGGTGTATAACTACCTCCCCTTAATGATCCTGCCGCTTTTCGTCGCTATCGACCGTGCAGGACATGCACTCCGGGAGGCGAGCTATGACCTTGGCGCCGGAAAAGTGGCAACCTTCTTCTACGTCACGTTGCCGCTGGCACAACCGGGCATTATCAGCGGGTGCCTCCTCGTTTTTATCCCCCTGACCGGGGACTATGTCACGGCCAGCGTGCTGGGCGGGGCCAGCGGATCCATGATCGGCCAAGTCATCGCGCAACAATTCACCACGGCCCAAAACTGGGCCCTGGGATCGGCGATGGCAGTGACCCTCATTCTCGCGACCGTGAGCGTCATTCTCCTCGCCGCCCTCATTGGCTACCTCGTCACCTTCATCATGCGGCGGGTGAATGCGCTCTCCCTCGATGGGGTCACGCCGTCCGCACCCGTCACGTCTGCTCACCAGGAAGGGGCCGCATCATGAATACTCTCCTACGTATCTGGGGAATCCTCGTGTTCATTTTCCTCTTTCTCCCCATCGCGGTGATCGTTGTCTACTCCTTCAACTCGGGGACCATTCTGGCCTCCTGGGATGGCTTCGGAGTGGGCGCGTATATCCGGGCGATTAATAACGATGTCATCGTGAGTTCCGTCGTCACCTCGCTCATCGTCGCGGTGTTCGCCGCGGCCCTCTCGGCGCTCCTCGGGACCATTGCTGGGGTGGCCCTCGCCCACGCGCCGGGCGGGCAGTGGTGGGCGGTGGGGCTCAGCGGGATCCTCGTTCTCACCATGGTCACCCCGGAAATCGTCGATGGTATTGCGTTTCTCCCGTGGTTCGTCACCCTGGGGGTCGACGCCAACCTCTCCCCCATGAACCACGGCCTTGTCCGCCTGGTCATCGCGCACACGATGTTCTCCGTCGCGGTGGTGACCTTCATCGTCCGGGCCCGAATGAGCGGCGTCGACCGTCGAGTCATGGAGGCCGCAGCCGACTTGGGCGCCTCGCCTTTCCACGTGTTCAAGGACATCACCATGCCCATTGCCGCCCCTGGCATCCTGGCCGGAGGGCTCATGGCGTTCACCCTGAGCTTGGACAACACCATTCTTTCCAGCTTCGTCCAGCAGCCTGGCTACACCCCGTGGCCGGTCTATATCTTCTCCGCGGTGCGCGTGGCCCTGCGCCCCGAGGTGGCCGCCATGTCCACCATCATGTTGATCCTCACGCTCCTGGCGCTCGGCTTGGTGGCCCTTGTCCTGCGCCGCAGTGGCGCATCCACCAAGGAGGTCATCAGCACCATGGCCGGCTAGCGCCTCTTCCTCTTCGCCCCCTCCCACCTGCTTCTTTCCAACTCCTCTGAGAGAGTGATCATGATGACTGCATTCGACGTCGATCTCGCCCTGGCCGGGGCTTCGGATACTCCGTTCTGGCTCGACGATCCCCGCCGCCCCGCGCCGCGCCCGAGCGTGAACGCCACGGTGAGTACGGATCTCGCCATCGTGGGCGGCGGTTTCACCGGGCTGTGGAGCGCACTTCTGGCGAAGGAAAGAAACCCCCAGCGCCGCGTGGTCCTCGTGGAGGCCAACACCCTCGGGTGGGCGGCCTCCGGGCGAAACGGGGGATTTTGCTCCGCGAGCCTCACGCACGGATATGACAATGGAAAAAAGCACCTGCCGGAGGAAGTCGATAAGCTCCTGGAATTGGGGATTCAGAATCTTGATGAGATTGAATCCACCATCGAGCGCTATCACATGGACTGCGATTTTGAGCGCACCGGAGAAATTGATCTCGCGACAAAAGAGCATCACGTTCCAGGGCTCAAAGCCGCTCACGCCCCCGAGGCGGGGCTGGAATGGGTGGGCCCGGAGGAATTGCACAGCTATCTGCGTTCCCCGGTGTTCTTAGGGGGACTGCGCGATCGGAGGGGGAATGCCATCGTTAATCCGGCCAAGCTGGTGTGGGAACTCGCTCGGGTGGCGAGTGATCTGGGCGTCGAGATCTATGAAAACACCCTGGTCACGAAGGTGAGTTCGGGGCCGTGGGGGGTGTCGCTGCACACCGAACAGGCGGAGGTGAGGGCGAGCAAGGTGATTCTCGCGACGAATGTCTTCCCCTCCTTGGTGCGTTCCCTTCGGTGGCATACGGTCCCGGTGTATGACTATGTTCTGGTAACCGAGCCGCTCAGCGCCGAACAGCTCGCGAGTATTGGCTGGGAGAATCGGGAGGGGCTGGCAGATATCGGGAGCCAATTCCACTACTTCCGCTTAACAAAAGATCAGCGCATTCTCTGGGGCGGGTGGGACGCTATTTATCACTTTGGCCGGAGAATGTCACCGCGCTTTGATCAGCGCCCCGAGACATTCCGCACCCTGGCGCGCCAATTCCACGAGGCCTTCCCCCAGCTAGGGCAGGTCCGTTTCACTCATGCATGGGGTGGCGCGATTGACACGTGTTCGCGCTTCTTCCCTTTCTTCCACCGCTCCCACGGCGGCCGGGTGCTCTCCGCCGCGGGGTTCACCGGGCTTGGCGTGGGGGCGTCGCGCTTTGCGGCGCAGGTCATGCTCGATGAGCTGGATGATTGCGCCAGCGAGCGCCGCGACCTCGCGATGGTGCGCACCAAGCCCATCCCCTTCCCGCCGGAGCCCATCGCCTGGCTGGGGATCACGCTGACAACCCGCGCGCTCATCCGCTCTGATCAGCGCGGCGGCCGCCGCGGCCCGTGGCTAAAGCTCCTCGACGCCCTCGGGATGGGCTTCGACTCCTAGCCGTCTAGCCGCCCAGCCGCCCCGCCGCTTAGAGCGGCTTCGCCCCGAGCTCGCGTTCGAGGAGCTCCATCGCGACGTCCATGGCATCCCGGTGGTCCATCTCCCCGGGCTCCTCGGCCGCCTGGCGGACCATCTCCTCCTCTTCCTCTTCGGCGCTGAGCGGCGCGGGAGGCTGCGAGGACGGCTGGGGGTTCGGCGCCGGGCTCGACGCGGCAGGCGCACCGGCACCAGTGCCAGCGCCACCGCCAGCACCGCCGGGCCCGCGCTGCCCGCCAGCCCCCTGGCTCGGCGCGTATCTGGCCGAGGTGTCCTCGGGCGGCGGGGCGTCCTCACCCTCGTCGACGGGCTCAGGCGGCAGAGGCACCCCGTTGTTGAATTTGGCGTGCTCGCGCGCGTGGGCGCGGCCGCGCTCCGCTATATCGCGCCACGACGGCCGCGAGGACCTCTCCGCCGGATCAGGGTCTTTTGGGGCGCGAGACTCACCCGCCCCCTGCGCGTTCCGGGACTCCGTCCGAGGCGCCGCCCCCGCAGCCGCCCCCGCAGCCGCCCCCGGCGCTCCGGGCGCACCCGTGCCCACCTGGCAGTGCACCGCGAGCTCAAGCCCCAGCACATCCTTGAGCACGGCCACGATGACCTCGTTCTTCTGCGCATCATTGAGCCGCGCCGCGAGCGCCCCGGTACTGTGCCCGAGCACCAGCGTGCCCTCCTTGATGCCCAGCACCTTCGCCTCGGTGAGCATGATCGCGGCCACCTTGTTCCGCTTGCCGATCTCCGCGCGCAGCTCGCTCCACTTCTCCTTGATGAGCCCCACCGGGTCCTCGGTGCTCTCGGGGGCCTGAGACTCTTCCGGCTCGCTCTCCGGTTCCGGCTGTGGTGCCGACGACGACGCCTCCGCCGCGCGGGGTTCGGAGGGTGCGGCGGGTTCCGGTTCGCGCTGCGGCTCGGGGGCGGGCGCCGGCTCCTCGACCCGCGCCGGCTGCTTGGATTCCACCGGCTTTTCGGCCTCCACCGACTTCTCTTCCCGCACAGGCTCCTCCGCCGGCGCGGCGTTCTTGCGGGCCACGGCTTCGGCGGCCTCGCGGGCTCGCCGCTGGGAGGGCCGCTCATAGGAGGGCTTCGCGCCAGCAGCACCAGCACCACCAGCAGCGCCAGCACCCGCGCCACCAGCACCACCAGCGCCTTCAGCGCCTGCCGTCGGCGCGGGGGCGATGATCTGCCCCGGCGCGTTGCCGGCGGGCATGAGGAGGTGGGCGCAGAGGATTTCCAGCAGCAGGCGCGGGGAGGTGGCGCCGCGCATGTCGGCCATCCGTTCGTTGACCATCGCGGCGAGCTGGGGCAGGTGCCCGGGGCCGAATTGGGCCACTTCTTCCTGGAGGACGCGGGCGCGGTCGGCGGGGGCGTCGACGAGCCCCAGCTCCAGCGCCTGGGGGACGGACTGCAGCACCATGAGGTCGCGGAGCCGGCTCAGCAGGTCGGTGACGAAGCGGCGGGGGTCGTGGCCCGCCTCGATGACGTCGTCGACGGTGGTGAACATAGCCGCGGCGTCGTGGCGGGCGAGGGCGTCGATGGCAGCGTCGATGAGGGAGAGGTCCGTGACGCCGAGGAGGGGCAGGGCCATCTCGTAGGTGAGGCCATCGGGGCCGGCGCCGGCGAGGAGCTGGTCGAGGATAGACAGCGAGTCACGCGGGGAGCCGCCGCCCGCCTGGATGATGAGGGGGTAGACGGAGTCCTCGACGTGCACGCCCTCAGATTCGACGGTGCGCTGAAGGAGCCCTCGCATGGATTGGGGCGTGAGCAGGCGGAAGGGGTAGTGGTGCGTCCGCGAGCGGATGGTGCCGATGACTTTTTCCGGCTCGGTCGTCGCGAAGATGAAGATGAGGTGCTCCGGGGGCTCCTCCACCACTTTGAGCAGGGCGTTGGAGCCGGCGTTGGAGATCATATGCGCCTCGTCGATGATGAAGACGCGGTAGCGGGACTCCGCCGGGGCGTAGTAGGCGCGGTCGCGGAGTTCGCGCATGTCCTCGACGCCGTTGTGGCTGGCGGCGTCGAGCTCTGTGACGTCGAGGGTCCCCGGCCCTCCCGGGGCGAGCGCGCGACACGAGGCGCACTGGCCACACGGCGTGGAGGTGGGCCCGTGCTCGCAGTTGAGGGAGCGCGCGAGGATGCGCGCTGAGGACGTCTTTCCGCACCCCCGCGGCCCCGAAAAGAGGTAGGCATGGTTAATCCGCCCGGAGTCGAGGGCCACCGACAAAGGCCCGGTGACCTGCTCCTGACCTACAACCTCCGCGAAGGTGGAGGGGCGATATTTCCGATAAAGTGCCACGGGCTTGAGCCTACCTGGGGCACTCTCCATATCGTTCGGCGCCCACCACCCCGACGAGAATCCCCGGGTCATACTCCTGGTCCGCCCGGATGATGGAGAGGTTCCCGTTGGCCTCCAGGATCATGTAGCGCACCTGGGAGAGCCGGGTGAGCCCGCTGCGGCGAAGGAAAACCGCAATGTCCTCATCGCTCACCCGCGCTTTCTTCTGCAGTTCGGGCAGTGCCTTCCCGTGCGCCACCACGAGCACCGGGTCCACCCGGAAGAGCCCGTGGTCGCTGCGCTGGCGGGCGTAGCTGCGCAGCCGCCCGAAGAGCAGCTCCATCACCACGAGGGTGCACAGGCCGATGGCACCGGCGGCGAGCGTCGGTGGGTGGCCGATAATCACACGGCCCGCCACCGCCCCAAACATCACGACGACGACCGCCTCCAGCGATGTCGTGGCCGTGAGGATCCGCTGGCCGAAGAGCCGGGTCAGCAGCAAAAAGACCAGGTAGATGCACACAGCGGAGACGATGACCACGGGGATGCGCCACGGCTCAATGCCGAGCTCCTGCATGAGCGCCTCCCCCCAGCCGCCCTCGGGTACCCAGGCGCCGGCAAGGATTATCGGTGCGCTCATCGTGTCCACTCCATGACGTTGATCCCGGTGTTCACCATTTCCTCCTGGAGCGCCCCCACCCCGTAGGTGTGGGCGTACTGCGCTTCCTCCTCGGTGAGCATGAGGAGCTGGAGCATCATCGTCTGCCGGTGTTTCTCCGCCAGGTGCGGGACCTGCGGCCCCCACACCCACGGGACCACGAGCAGTCCCCTGCTCACGGTGCAGCCCGGGACGTCGAGGGGCTCGGGCAGGAGCATCCCCGGCTGGGCGGGCAGGCATCCGCGCAGCTCAGCGTTGGCGCTGGCGATCTGCGAGACGGCGGCGCGCAGCGCCTGGCAGGCGGGCTCGGTGCTGCGGGAGGTGGCGTGGATGGTGAAGAGCTCGCTGCGGATGGGAATGCCGTCGAGCTCTCCTTCGGTGCCATGCAAGCCGGTGTCGCACTCGGCGAAGCCGCGGGTGCAGGCGAGGAGTTGGCCTTCGGCGACCTCGCCGGCGGAGAGGTGCAGGTCGCCGAATCCGGGGGCCGGCAGCGTGAGGGTCTCCAGCTCACCGGGGAAGAGCGTGGAGATCCAGTACGTGGTGCCGTCGAGATCCATCGAGCTACCGCCCTAGGCGCCCAGCTTCTCCACGGCGGCGAGGAGCACGCAGGTGGCCACGCCGTCCATGGCGGTGGCGATCTCCTCCTCCGGCGGCAGGGAGGGCGCGAGGCGGATGTTGCGGTCGTTGGGATCCTTGTGGAGCGGGAAGGAGGAGCCCGCCCCCGTCAGCGCGATGCCCGCATCCTTCGCGAGTTGCACGACGCGCGCCGCGGTGCCGTCGACAACATCGAGGGAGATGAAGTAGCCACCCTGCGGCTTCGTCCACGTGGCGATCTCATAGCCGCCCAGGCGCTCCTCGAGGATGTCCAACACACGCTGGAATTTCGGCGCCAGGGAGCCCGCGTGCTTGCGCATGACGGCGCGCACGCCCTCCGCGGAGCCGAAGTAGCGCGCGTGGGCCAGCTGGTTGATCTTGTTCGGCCCGATGCCGCGCACCCCCGCGATGGAGGAGTACCACGCGAGGTTCTCCGGGGAGGAGGCGAAGAACGCGACGCCCGCCCCGGCGAAGGTGATCTTGGAGGTGGAGGACATGAACCAGAAGCGGTTGGGGTTGCCCGCCTCCTCGGCCATGCGGATGACGTTGTAGACCGGCGGGAATTCGTCGGTGAGGGTGTGGACCGCGTAGGCGTTGTCCCACACGATGCGGAAGTCGGGGGCGCCGGCCTCCATGCTGGCCAGCTCGCGGCACACCTCCTCGGAGAAGGTGATGCCCGTGGGGTTACCGAAGACCGGCACGCACCACATGCCCTTGACCTGCGGGTCGCGGGCCAGCTCGCGGACCTGGTCCATGTCCGGGCCGTCCTCGGTGAGCGGCACGGTGACCATCTCCACGCCGAACTGCTCCGTGATGGTGAAGTGGCGGTCATAGCCCGGGACGGGGCAGATCCAGCGCACCTTCTCCTCATCCTTCCAGGGGCGCGGGGAATCGTTGTTCCCGAACTGGAAGGACCAGGAAATGAGGTCAAACATGATGTTGAGGCTGGAGGAGTCCTGCGCGTACACGAGCTCCATCGGCAGGCCCAGGACCTCGGCCCACAGGCTGCGAATGTCCGGGATGCCCTTGAGGTTGCCGTAGTTGCGGCAATCGGAGCCGTCGGAGGCCTTCACCTCATCGCCCGGGAGGCTGAGGAGCTCCTGCGCGAAGTCGAGCTGCTCCGTGGAGGGCTTCCCGCGCGTGAGGTCCAGGGCCAGGTTCTTTGCTTTCAGTTCCTCATAGCGGGCGCGAACATCCTGCGCGAGCTCCTTCAACTCGTCCGGGCTCGCCGAGCGCAGCGGTTGGGCCATCGTGGTCACCTTCTCTTGCCTTCCTTCACGGTGATGGGACCTGAGAGAACCCTCAGTGAGTGCCGGGTTCCTGTTCCTCACCTTAGACCAGGGCCACGCGATCAGGGGATACCCAGCGCCGCGCTCCCCGCTGGTGCCCCGCGCATAAAAAAGGGGACCCCGCGCACCCGGTAGAGCTTGCTGACCCTTGCTGCATTCCTGCCCTGGGGGAGTTCACAAGATACACGCCGCGCGAGATCCTGCCCGCAACCTTAGCGCCCTTCCCCCGAGATAGCCAATCCCACCCCGCAGCGTGAGGCGCCGCCGGGGTGTTCTCGACGCCCATACCCCGCGCGACCTCCCCCAACGCCCCAAATTTGCACATCCCTTTGGGGACTGTGTACCCTCTCATGAGTACGCAACGGTGAAAGCCGCTGCGGTACAGGAGGATTCGACTAGCGGCCTATGTCACACGCCTGGAACGCGTGCGGGGTTCACGCCCCTCGTGGGTTCAAATCCCACATCCTCCGCAGAGACGAAGCCCCCGGTGCCACGGCGCCGGGGGTTTTCTGCTGCGCTGGGTGGGGCCGGGTTCCCCCACCAGAGGGGCGCACCCCGCCCCGCGGGATGAGTTGGGGCACAATATGAACCATGTCCAAGTTCTCTGAGGTCCTGGAACAGCTGCGCGAGAATCAGCCGAAGGCGAAGTATGGCATCGCCTTTGAGAAGCTGATGGTCAATTACCTCCGCACGGACCCCGTGATGGCCAGCCAATTCGATGAGGTCTGCCGCTGGGCGGATTGGCGTTTCAATGGTGGTGCCGTCGATACCGGCATTGACCTGGTGGCGCATCGCGCGGAGAACGACACGTGGACGGCCATCCAGTGCAAGTTCTTTAAGGACACCACGACGATCTCGAAGAAGCACCTGGATTCCTTCTTTGAGGCATCGGGCCGCAGCTTCCAGACCGAGGACGGCCCGGAGTACTTTGCCAACCGCCTCATTATCTCGACGACAGACCGCTGGTCCTCCCACGCGGAGGAGGCCCTGGCCAACCAGCTCATCCCTACGAACCGCATTGGGCTGGCGGATATTGCGGACTCCCCCATCAACTGGGACGTGGCGTTCCCGGGCTCGGAGCACCAGAAGGACATCCAGATCAACCTCTCCCAGCGGGAGACCTTCGAGCCCCGCCCCCACCAGCAGGTGGCGATCACAAAAACCATCGAGGGGCTCACAACCCACGATCGCGGCAAGCTCATCATGGCCTGCGGAACGGGCAAGACCTTCACCGCCCTCCGCCTGGCAGAACAGGTGGCGGAGCTGAACGGCGGCCGCGCCCGCGTGCTCTTCCTGGTCCCCTCGATTTCGCTGCTCTCCCAGACGCTCAAGGAGTGGACCGCCCAGGCCCGCCTGGATCTGCGCAGCTTCGCGGTGTGCTCGGACACCAAGGTCGGGAGGAAGGCGGAGGACATCGCCACCTATGACCTGGAGGTTCCGGTCTCGACGGAGGGCGCCCAGATCGTCGAGCGCCTCTCCTCCGGCAAGCGCGCCAAGGGGCTCAACGTCATCTTCTCCACGTACCAGTCCCTCCCCGCGGTCCACGAGGCCCAGCAGCTGGGACTGGACCCCTTTGACCTGGTCATCTGCGATGAGGCGCATCGCACCACGGGCGTCACGCTCGCCGGCGAGGAGGCCTCCAACTTCACCCGCATCCATGACGCCCACTACATCCAGGCCGCCAAGCGCCTCTACATGACCGCCACGCCCCGGCTCTATGACGACACCGTGAAGGCAAAAGCCGAGGAGCACTCCGCCGAGGTGGCCTCCATGGACGACGAGGCCACCTATGGGCCCGAGTTCCACCGCCTGGGCTTCGGCGAGGCCGTGGAAAAGGGCCTGCTCACGGACTACAAAGTGTTGGTCATGACCGTGGACGAGTCCGTGGCGGCCGACGCCCTCGCCCGCGCCAAGGGCTCCGAGCCGGACGTCAACCTCACGCAGGCCTCCGCGATGATCGGCGCCTGGAACGGCCTGGCCAAGCGCTCGGGCGCGCTCCAGGGGAAGAAGGGCGGCTTCGAGGAGAACGCCCAGCCCATGCGCCGCACCGTGGCCTTTGCCCAGGACATCAAGACGTCCAAGCAGATCGCGGAGTCCTACCCCAGCATCATCGCGAGCTTCCAGGAGTCCCTGGAGGAGAACGCCGACGCCAAAGGCATCTCCCTCCTCAACGCTGACCTGCAGGTCCGCGCCCAGCACGTGGACGGCGCCATGAACGCGATGGAACGCAACACGCGCATTTCCTGGCTGGAGTCCCCCATGGAGGAGGACGAAACCCGCATCCTCACCAACGCCCGCTGCCTCTCTGAGGGCGTCGACGTGCCCGCCCTGGACGCGGTGATCTTCTTCAACCCCCGCAACTCCATGGTGGATGTGGTGCAGTCCGTGGGGCGCGTCATGCGCAAGGCCAAGGACAAGGACTACGGCTACATCATCCTGCCGGTGGCGGTCCCCGCGAACGTCGCCCCCTCCGAGGCCCTCAAAGACAACCAGCGCTTCAAGGTGGTCTGGCAGATCCTCAACGCGCTCCGCGCCCACGATGACCGCTTCAACGCCATGGTCAACTCTATCGCCCTCAACGAGGGAAACACGGAGCAGCTTCCCCTGGAGTCTGGCCACGTGGGGCCGACGACGGACACCCCCGCGCCCGAGGACCGCCCGGAGGCGCGGACCTCCACATCTGAGGAAGCCCCCCCCCCCGACAGCCTGATTCTGATAGCGGCCTGACCGAACAACTGGTCCTCTTCTCCCTTGAGCAGTGGCAGGAGGCCCTCTACGTCCGCCTGGTGGACAAGGTGGGCACCCGCACCTACTGGGAGGATTGGGCTGACGACGTCGCCACAATCGCCGAGAACCAGGTCACCCGCATTTCCGCGCTGCTGGACCGGGCGGACGACACCCTTCTCCGCGAGTTCGACGCTTTCGCGGAAGGGCTTCGCGCCAATCTCAATGACGCGATCACCCGGGATGATGCCATCTCGATGCTCTCCCAGCACCTCATCACCGCGCCCGTTTTCAACGCCCTCTTTGAGGACTATGACTTCGTGGCCAACAACCCGGTGGCCCAGGTGATGGAGCGGATGGTGGCGGCGCTCTCGGATGCCCGCTTGGAATCCGAGACCGACACCCTGCAGAAGTTCTATGACTCCGTGCGCACCCGCGCCGCCGCGGTGACCAGCGCATCCGGCAAACAGCAGGTGATTAAAGACCTCTACGAGCGCTTCTTCCGCAAAGCCTTCAAGAAGCAGGCCGAGGCCCTGGGAATTGTCTATACACCTGTGGAGATCGTGGACTTTATCCTCCGCGCCGCCGACGAGGTCTCCCGCGCCCACTTCGGCCGCGGACTTACCGACGAGGGCACCTGCATCCTCGACCCCTTCGCGGGAACCTCCACCTTCATGGTCAGGCTCCTCCAGTCCGGGCTGATCCGGCCCGAGGACCTGGAACGCAAATACCGCAGCGAGCTCTTCGCCACCGAGATCATGCTGTTGGCCTACTACGTCTCAGCAGCGAACATCGAGACGACGTACAACGCCCTGCAAGCCGAGCGGGCGCAGCGCGAGGGCCAGGACGCCCCGGGCTACGAAACCTTTAGGAACATCGCGCTGGCCGACACCTTCCAGATCCACGAAGACGGCGACATCGGGGACCTCAAGCTCTTTACCTCGAATAACGAGACGATCGAACGCCAGAAAGCCGCGCCCATCAACGTGGTGATTGGCAACCCGCCCTATTCCGCGGGACAGACGAGCGCGAATGATCTCAACGCCAACCTCAAATACCCGACCCTCGACGCGCGTATTGCGGAAACCTACGCGGCGAAATCCACAGCGACGAATAAGAACTCGCTCTACGACTCTTATCTGCGCGCTTTCCGATGGGCGACCGACCGAATTGGCGATTCAGGAATAGTAGGATTCGTTACAAATAACGGATGGATCGATGGCAATACCGGAGACGGTATACGCCTATCTTTCGCTGAAGATTTCAGCGATATGTATGTTTTTAATCTTCGGGGTAATTCACGTATATCTGGAGAATTAGCGAAGCGTGAGGGTGGTAACGTTTTTGATGTCCGTGTCGGTGTTAGCATTTTTATCGGCGTAAAGGATGTCTCGAAAAAAGGATTCAATCTGCGCTATCACAATATCGGCGAATACCTTTCGAAGTCGGAGAAGCTCAGCGTTGTCGACAAGAACTCCATCAGCACCATCGAGTGGAAGAAGGTCCAACCGAACGAGTACGGCGACTGGCTTTATCAGCGAGATCCAGAATTCGAGACCTGGCCCGTGCTCGGCGAGAAGAAGGGAGGATCAGTAAAGCTCTTTTCAATCTATTCAGCAGGTCTTCAAACTAATAGAGACGCGTGGGTCTACTCGTCATCTTCAGACAAACTTGAATCTTCGGTCAAAAAACTCAAGAAGGGTTACAACAATGCCCTTGCTGCGATACAGCCGAATGAAACGCCTACTGACCTGTTTAGGCGCCTTCCTGAATTATCTGAAGGAAATAGAATCAAATGGTCCTCAAGTCTAACCTCATATTTGAACCGCCGAGCCCAGATCCTCAACCATGGACATACGACCCAATCGCTATACAGACCATTTAACAAGCAAAACGTATATTTCGATCGTCAATTAAACCATCGCATATATCAGCTCCCATCAATATTCCCGACTCCGCTGCACAGGAACATCGGATACGTTCTGACTGGATCAGCATCGCACTATGACTTCGGATTAATTGCGACTGATTTGCTGCCCAACCTCCACACGCTAGATACCGGCCAGTTCTTCCCCCGCTTCACGTGGCAACCCGTCGAGGCCGACGATGGCGGCCTGTTCGGCGAGGGCGCTGTCCAGCAGGCCGGCGAGGCCAGCATGTATGGGCAGGTTGGTGAGGTCGTCGAGGGCTATGTGCGCGTCGATAACATCACCGAGGACATCAAGCAGATCTATCGTGAGGCGCTCGGTAATGACATTTCGGGCGATGACATCTTCCACTTCGTCTATGGCAAGCTGCATGACCCGGAGTATCGGGAGACCTACAAGGCGGATCTGAAGAAGATGCTGCCGCACATTAAGACGCCGGAGTCGCGGGAGGGATTCGACCGTTTCGCACGGGCCGGCAAGGAGCTCATGGCTCTGCATGTGGGTTATGAGGACGTCGAGCCCTGGCCGCTGGACATCCAGGTGAAGGGCGATGAGTCGGACCGTGAGACCTGGCGTGTGCAGAAGATGCGCTGGGCCAAGTACAAGGACCCGGAGACGGGTAAGCGGGTCAATGACGTCACCACGCTGATCTACAACAAGCGGGTGACCATCGCAGGGATCCCGGCGGAGGCCGACAAGTACATGCTGGGTTCGCGCTCGGCGGTGGCGTGGCTGATTGATCGCTATCAGGTGAAGACAGACAAGGCGTCGGGAATTGTCAATGACCCGAATGATTGGGCCGATGAGGTGGGCAATCCCCGCTACATCGTGGACCTCATCGGGCGCGTGACCCGGGTCGCGATGGAGACCGTGCGGATCGTGGAGGGATTAGGCGGCCACGACTGAGCTCAGCCCCCTCCCCCGCCGCGGCGCTCGTCCCTTCGGACAATGAAGTAAAACACCGGACCAACGAGGGGAACAACGCACACAAACAGGGCGGCAAAAATGCTGCTCGAAAAGTTCCGGCGGTCCTTCGCGATAAAGACCAGCGCGATAATCGCCAGAATCACCGCAATGAGGGACAGAATCACCATCGCGCTGTCGAGCGCCGTTGGAATAAGCGGCGACATGGTGTCCTCCGGTGTCACGCAGCCCCCCCCTAGTTAAAACCGAAGAGGGAGATGATGAGGTAGAGCTCAATCGGCCACGCGAAGAGCGTGATGACTGAGCAGATTCCCAGCGGGATATTCTTCCGCTTCACGGCCGTGACCAGGCCGTAGGCCACGGCCAGCAGCACGAACACCCAGTAGAGGGTCTCCAAGGCCTTCGGGGTTCCGCCGCCCACGAAGGGGCCAAGGATCCACACGAGGACGAGCACGGGCCACGCGATGGCGTAGGTGAAAGGCATGAGGTCGGCTCCTGACTACCGTCGAGAATAGCAAGGCTAAGTATGACGCTATGCCCGCCCCGCGCAGTCCGCAACCGCTGGCGCTCGCCGCCCTATCCCCCGTGGCCGCCCCGGGAGGCGCCGGACTTGCCGAATCCACCGCTCTTCTTCACGGCGTCCTGGTTCTTGCCGGCGTTCGAGCTGCCGGAATTCTTCTTCAGCGCCTCGGAGCGGTGGTTTTCCGCCTCGGACTTGGAGCGGGTGGTTTTGCCGTCGCCGGTGTAGGAGACGTCCTTGCTGGAGCGGTAGGAGTCGGCGAACGAGCGCTGGTCACGCGAGACATTGCGGACGATGGTGCCGTTCTTGGGCTTCTGGGTGGAGCCCATGTTGTCGGCCACCTGGGAGCCCACGGCGGGGATGATGGGCCCCGTGCCCCGCGCGGACATCCGTCCGATGTAGTACCAGAGCAGCGGGGTGAGCGGCGATCCGCCTGAGTTATTGTTGTTGACGACCGTGTCCCCGCCGTCGCCGTCCCCCTCTTCGTGGGGGCACTGCTCGTCCTCCACGCGCTCCTTGGTCTCCGGGTTGTAACACACCCGGACATACTCGTCGTCCACGCTGCCCTCCGCCGCGGGGGCCTCCGCGGCTTGCGGCTCCGGCTGGGCGGGCGGTTCGGCCTGGTCCGACCAGTTATTGAGCGCACCGCCCAGGAGCACGGAACAGCCGACAGCGGCAAGGATGGTACGGCGTTTGCGACGCTTCATAGGTGCAAGGGTAGTCCGGCTAGAACTGCTCGACAATAGCTGGAGTGAAACGGGCGGAATCATCGGTGATGAGCCCATCGGATTCACGGATGCTATAGCCCGCAAATTTCCCGCCCACGATCCACGCGCCGATCACCGGGTGGAAGTTCGCCGTGCCGCCGAAGACGTCCTTTGTGTCAATGAACTCCTGGAACACGCACTCGGATGCATCCCAATCCTCGGGATCGCCGGCGACGCGGTGGCCGTCGTCGACAATTTCAATGCCCGCGCCCTCGCGGCCGAAGATCGGCTTGCGCACATAATGGCGCAGATCCTGGGGGCTGCCCACGTAGGCGGGGACGAGGTTCGGGTGGCCCGGGTTGCGGTGCCAGA
Source organism: Corynebacterium uropygiale (assembly GCF_021568315.1). Lineage (GTDB taxonomy): Bacteria > Actinomycetota > Actinomycetes > Mycobacteriales > Mycobacteriaceae > Corynebacterium > Corynebacterium uropygiale. Next base: position 138,017 of record NZ_JAKGSI010000001.1, on the reverse strand, counting down.
GGATCGCGAGGAGATGCTTGGTGGAGAGGAACATCTTCCACGCGGGCTCGAACCACGCGGTGCTGGGGTACGTCTCGATGGTGTAGTCCGCGAACTCGTCGAGGCCGATGTCCTCCCACGGGTAGAGCTTGAAGATGCTCTGGATCGGGTAGCCCTCCTGGTCCTCGAAGCGGCGCAGCTCCGTATCAAAAACGATGTCCTCCATGCGCATGAAATGCGTGCGCCAGCCGGCCATCTGCGCCGTGTGCTGGATGAGCTTGGTGCTCACCTCATCCTCGCCGTACTCATCATCGCGGACGCACGCGCAATACAGCGTGTTATCCACGTAGCCGAAGCGCCCCGTGCGGGCCAGGCGGATCTCCTCCCAGCGATCAATGAGCGCATCACCCAGGCGCGTGGGCTGGATAAAGCGCGGATCATCCCCAAAGTGAAAAAGAAAGTGCGTATCCTGGCACACCGCGGACTCGACGAGGGACGTCGGCGTATCCGCGTTGTACTCCAGCAACTTCACGGCGCCGTTCTCCGCATCGCGGATCACATCAAAACGCCCATACAGGTCCATCTCCGCCTCCGGGTTCTCCCGGTGCGCGCTCCAACTGTCCCGGGCCAGGCGGAACATCGGCGCCGGCAGACCCAGGTGGCCGTAGGTGCCGGCCGCGATGTCATCAATCGCGTCAATGCACAGGCGGTGGAGCTCCTCCACCTGCTGCACAATGTCCGAGTGTTCCAACTGTGAGAAGCAGTACACGAAGTTCTCATTCCAATAATGCTCCTTGTCGTCCTCATCGTAGAGGTCATACACCAAATTCTCTTCGGCGATGATCTTTTCCCAGTCTGGACGCTCACGAAGAACAGGAATGCGACGCATGCCAAGGACTCTACCCGCGTGGGGGCGCGGGCGGCGCGGGGTGGCGGCCGCGGGCGCGCGTCCTTCTCCGTCCCTCCCCGTCCCTCCCCTCGCCGACGCCCGCCGCGCGTGTTAGGTTCGGGGGCAGTGACACGGGGTGCCGCAGCCGCGGCTGAGATTCATACCCGTCGAACCTGATCTAGCCAGTACTAGCGAAGGGATGTCCGATGACGACGCCACCCACCCATGCCCACAACAGCCAGACCACCCGCCCGGGGCGAGAACAACACCCCTCCCACTCCCTGAGCTGGCGTGAAGACCTTTCCGATCCGCAGCACCCCATCCGGGTGCCCGTGACGAGGATCGCGCAGGAGGATTCCCCCAACGGCCACGCGAACCCGCCGCTGGAGGTCTATCGCACGATGGGCCCCGGCTCCGACCCAGAAAAGGGCCTGGAACCCTGGCGGGAGCCGTGGATCCTCGAGCGCGAGGACACCGAAACCTACGAGGCTCGGGGCCACCGCCTGGAAGACGATGGCCGCACCGCTGTGCGTCGGGGCGCCCCCTCCCAGCAGTGGCAGGGCCGGCGCCCGGTGATCCGTCGAGCCCGCCCCGGCGCCAGGGTCACCCAGATGCACTACGCGCGGAAGGGGATCATCACCCCGGAGATGCGCTTCGTGGCGCTGCGCGAGCAGTGCGATCCGGAGCTGGTCCGCGAGGAGGTGGCCGCCGGGCGGGCGATCATTCCCAGCAACATCAATCACCCGGAGTCGGAGCCGATGATCATCGGGCGGAAGTTCCTGGTGAAGGTGAACGCGAACATCGGGAACTCGGCGGTGACCAGCTCCATCGCGGAGGAGGTGAGCAAGCTCGAGTGGGCGGCGCGCTGGGGCGCGGACACGCTCATGGACCTCTCTACGGGCAACGACATTCACACCACCCGCGAGTGGGTTATTCGTAATTCGCCTATTCCAATTGGCACTGTTCCGATCTATCAGGCCCTGGAAAAGGTGGACGGGGAGGCCAACAAGCTCACCTGGGACATCTACCGCGATACCGTCATTGAGCAGTGCGAACAGGGCGTGGATTACATGACCGTCCACGCCGGCGTGCTCCTGCGCTACGTGCCGCTCACCGCGCAGCGAGTCACCGGGATTGTCTCCCGCGGCGGCTCGATCATGGCCGGCTGGTGCCTCGCCCACCACCAGGAGAACTTCCTCTACACCCACTTCGACGAGCTCTGCGAGATCTTCGCCGCCTATGACGTGGCCTTCTCCCTGGGCGACGGCCTGCGCCCCGGCTGCATCGCCGACGCCAACGACGCCGCCCAGTTCGCCGAGCTCGACACCCTCGCGGAGCTCACCCACCGCGCCTGGGAGCACGACGTCCAAGTCATGGTGGAAGGGCCCGGGCACATCCCGCTGCACAAGGTGCGGGAGAACGTCGAGCGCCAACAGGAGCTCTGCGACGGCGCCCCCTTCTACACGCTCGGGCCGCTCGTCACCGACATCGCGCCCGGCTATGACCACATCACCTCGGCCATCGGCGCCACCGAGATCGCCCGCTACGGCACCGCCATGCTCTGCTACGTCACGCCGAAGGAGCACCTGGGCCTGCCCAACCGGGACGACGTGAAAACCGGCGTCATCACCTACAAGATCGCGGCCCACGCGGCGGACCTGGCCAAAGGGCACGCGGGGGCGTCGGAACGTGACGACGCGCTCTCGGCGGCGCGATTCGAGTTCCGCTGGCGCGACCAGTTCGGGCTCGGGCTAGACCCGGAGACAGCGGAAGCCTTCCACGATGAGACGCTGCCCGCCGAGCCGGCCAAAACCGCCCACTTCTGCTCCATGTGCGGACCCAAGTTCTGCTCCATGCGGATCTCCCAGGACATCCGCGACACCTACGGGGACAAGGAGGCCCAGGAGGCCATCGCGGGCATGGAGCAAAAGAGCAAGGAGTTCCTCGCCTCCGGCGGGGAGGTCTACCTCCCCGACCCCCGCCCATTACGATGACCCCCATGGAGCCCTTTGACATCAACGCGGGGCGCTTCTACCTCCGCGCCCTGCACGAGCAGTCCTTCTTCGATGATTCCGCGACGCTCGCCGCGCTCACCCCGCCCACCTCCATTCACCACGCAGAGGAGGCCGAATCCGGGTGGATGGAGGATCGCCTCTACAGCTGGGCGGTCTGCGAGCAAACCTCCCCCGACCTGCTGGCGCTGGTCACCTACCGCCCGGACACGGGCGAGGTGGGCGCTCACGCCGCAGGCGCCCCCGAGAAGGTCTGGGACCAGAACCGGGACCTCGGGCCCATCACGCTCGGCCAGGCCGCGGAGGCCGGCCGGGCGGCGGTTAGCTCTACTTTTCCTTCTTCTTAAAGAGCGCGATCGCCCGCTGCGCCTCCTTCTCGACGGCATCAAGGTCGCGGCCCTGCTGGGCCACCACCGCCCCGCCGATTGCCGCCTCCACCAGCGGCGCGTCGATGAAACGCACCGGCTCGTCGTCGAGCATGTCGAGCAGGGTGTTCACCGTCATGGTCGCGGAGCCCAAGTCCGTGAAGATGGCGACGTGAAGGCCATCATCGAGGAGGCTCTGGACGGCCTTCTCGATGAGGTCATAGGAAGTGCCAATGCCGCCGTCCTCCAAGCCGCCGGCCGGGAGAATGCGCACGTCATGGGCCATCTGCTGGGCGAGTTCCGCGAGCCCCTCGGCGAGCTTCGCCGAGTGAGAGACCAGGACAATACCCACCTGCGGCATGGTTATTCGCCTCCCTTCGCGGCGTCGGCGGCCGCGGCAGCCGCGGCGAGGAAGTAGGCCGAGGAGGTCGCCCCCGGATCCTTGTGCCCCACCGAGCGTTCGCCCAGGTAGGAGGCGCGGCCCTTGGTGGCTTTGAGGGGGATGGTGGCCTCGGCGCCCTGGGCGGCGGCTTCCGCTGCGGCGCGGAGGACCTCAGCCGGGGAGGCGCCCCCATCGGCGGCCTCGCGGGCGGCGCGGGCGGCGGGCGCCCACGTGTCCACCATGGTCTTCTCCCCCTCCTCGGCGTGGCCGCGGGACTGGATCCCCTCGAGGGCCGCCTCGATGAGCGCGGCCGCATCGCCAGCGCCTAGCTCCCCGGACTCCGCCGCCTTCGCGGCCTTCGAGGCCCGGAGGAACGCCGTGCCCAGCAGCGGGCCGGATGCCCCGCCCACCGTGGAGATGAGCGTCTTGGCCACCAGTTTCAGCAGCTCATCGACGCTCCCCGGCGCCTGCGCACCGAGGGCCTCCGTGACCTTCCGGAAGCCGCGGTCCACATTCTCGCCGTGGTCGGCGTCGCCGATCTCCCGGTCGAGGTCAATGAGCTCATCACGGTGCTCCGCCGCGGCCGCGGCGCACCCCTCAATCCAACGCGTGGCCCATTCCACGCCGAGCGTGTCTGCCATGGACACTCGTCTCCTCTCCTCCGGCCAGCGGCGCCGGCCGGTTCGCAGGGTCATACACCGTTCACGTTAGGACGAGGCGGAGTCTCGCGTCCACGCAATCGTGTGGGCGGGCGCGTCGATGAGTTCCGCCAGCTCCTCGTCGAGCCGCATGAGCGTCACGGAGACACCGCGCATCTCGAGGCTGGTGACGTAGTTCCCCACCATCGGGCGGATGTCCTCAACGCCCAGCTCAGCGAGGCGCTGGGCCACGCGTCGGTACACAATATAGAGCTCCGAGGAGGGCGTGCCGCCCATCCCGTTCACCAGCGCCACCACGCTCTCCCCGGCGCGAAGGCCCAGATCCTGGGCCACGCGGTCGAAGAGGATGTCGGTGATCTCATCCGCGGAGGCCATGGGGATGCGCTCGCAGCCGGGCTCCCCGTGGATGCCGACGCCACACTCAACCTCATTCTCCCCCAGCTCGAAAGAGGGTTTGCCCACGTGGGGGACGGTGCAGGCGCTGAGCGCCACGCCCATGGAGCGGACGTTCTTCGCGGCAGTCCGCGCGAGGCGCGCCACCGTCTGGAGGTCATCGCCGCGCTCGGCGGAGGCACCCGCGACCTTCTCCACGAGCACCGTGCCGGCCACCCCGCGGCGCCCCGCAGTGAAGGTGGAATCCTCCACGGCCACGTCATCATCGACGAGCACCTGCTCCACCTCGATGTCCTCCATCTCTGCGAGCTCCGCCGCGGTATCGAAGTTGAGCACGTCGCCCGTGTAATTCTTCACGATGTACACCACCCCAGCCCCCTGATCCGCGAAGGAGGTGGCGGCCATGATCGGGTCCGGGGTGGGCGAGGTGAACACGGGGCCGGGCACCGCGGCGTCGAGCATCCCCCGCCCGACGAAGCCCGCGTGCAGAGGCTCATGCCCCGAGCCACCACCCGAAATGAGCCCCACCCGGCCGCGCTCCTTCACCGTGCCGGCGCTGCGCGTCACGATGAGCGGCTCCTGGTGGGTCTCGATGATGTCCGGGTGCGCAAGCGCCAGCCCCTCCAGGGACTCGACGACGACCTGCTCCGCGTCATTGATCAGTTTCTTCATGAGTGCTCCTCCTGTGCGGTGCTGTTCGCCCTCAGGCTAGCGCAGCGTTCGTGTCCGGGGTGGGGTGTATAACAGGACACCATGACAGCTTTTTCACTCACACGAACTGATATTGAGGAGTGGTCGCGCGGCCTCGATGAGCCTCAGGTGCAGGTCATCGCCAATGCCGTGGCGGGCAATGATGTCGACGCCGTGGCGCTCAGCCGGCCCCACGTCGTCTCTCTCTACGACGTGACGGAAACCCGGCTGGATTCCCTCCCGGTGACCGACCAGAAGCGTTCCGGGCGCTGCTGGATGTTCGCGGCGCTTAATGTGCTCCGCCATCGCATCGCGGAGGAGCGGAAGCTGGAGGACTTCGAGTTTTCCGAAGCTTACCTGCAGTTTTATGACCTGCTGGGGAAGGCGGAGGTGTTCTGGGATCGGATCCAGGAGCACCGCGATGACCTGGATTCCCGCGAGGCCCACCTGCTCCTCCAGGAGCCGGTGAGTGATGGCGGGGAGTGGAACTTTGTGGTCGCCCTCGTGGAGAAGTATGGCCTGGTGCCCAAGTACGCCATGCCGGAGACGTGGTCGAGCTCCAAGACGGCCGCCATGGTGCGCGACATCAACACGGTGCTGCGCCGCGGCTTCCTCCGCGGGCGGGCCAAGGAGGAGGTACTCCAGGATGTGCGACGTATCCTCAGCATCCACCTCGGCGAGCCGCCGGAGCGTTTCACCTGGCAGTACCGGGACAAGGACAAGAACTTCCACCGCGAAGGCGAGTTCACCCCCACCGAGTTCGCCGCCCACATCCTCCCCGTGGACCTGGGCGAGTACGTGGTGCTGGGGCACGACCCGCGCCCGGACCGCGCCTGGGGCGAGCGCTACGCCATCGACGGTCAGTGTGACCTCCCCGGCACCGAGTTCTTCACCTACCTCAACGTGAGCATCGAGGAGCTCAGCGAGATCGCCCAGGCCAGCCTCCGCAAGGAGGAACCCGTCTGGTTCGCCTGCGACGTCATGCGGCAATTCTCCCCCGGCGATGCCGTCTGGGACGCCGAGCTCCGCCCGCTCGACACCCTCTACGGCGTGGACTCCGCCACCACCAAGGCCGAGCAGATGATGACCCAAGAATCCCGCCTCACCCACGCCATGGTCTTCACCGGCTACGACGACGCCCCGGGGCCCCGGTGGCGCGTCGAGAACTCCTGGGGCACCGAGCACCACGGCGCGGTGAAGGAGATCGGCGACAAGGGCTACGGCACGATGAGCCAGAACTGGTTTGAGGACAATGTCTTCGCCATCGCGGTGCGGCGCTCCTTCCTCCCCGAGCAGCTGCGCGAACGCGCCGACGCCCCCGCCCACGTGGTCCCCCTCTGGGACGCGATGGCCTAGAAGCACGGATGAAGGAGAAAACGGAGAATACGATGACTGACCAATCCCTCACAATCGCGCGCAACGCCGTCACCTCCGTCGGCGTCGACGCCGCGAGCCTCAACCGCGCTCGGCTGCACAGCATCGACCACTCGGTCTCCCACCGGACGGATGACCACGCGGTGGCCAACCAGAAGAAGTCCGGGCGCTGCTGGATCTTCGCGGGCCTCAACTCCCTGCGCACCGCCCTCATGGCGGACACCAAGATCAAGGACTTTGAGTTCTCCCAGGCCTACGTGCATTTCTGGGACAAGCTGGAGAAGGCGAACTATTTCCTCGTCGCCATGAGCGAGCTCGCCGAGCGCGACCTCGATGACCGCACCGTCCAGCACCTCCTGGCCAACCCCGTCGAGGACGGCGGCCAGTGGGGCATGTTCGTGGCCCTCGTCGAGAAGTACGGGGTCGTCCCCAAGTACGCCATGCCCGAGACGTGGTCGAGCTCCCACACGGACAAGCTCTGCCGCGACCTCAACTCGCTGCTGCGCAAGGGGGCGCTCGCCATCCGCGAGGCCGACACCCCCGAGAAGGTCGAGGAGGTTCGACGCTCCTACCTGGCCCAGGTCTACCGCATCCTCGTGATCCACCTGGGCACCCCGCCGGAGCGTTTCCTCTGGCAGTACCGGGACAAGGACAAGACCTTCCACCGCGAGGGCGAGTACACCCCCACCGAGTTCGCCCGCGCCGTCCTCCCGGCGGACCTCAAGGACTACATCTGCGTGGTCAATGACCCGCGCAACCCCTACGAGGCGGCCTACACCGTCGAGTACCTGGGCAACGTCATCGGCTCGCCGGTCACCTACGTCAACGCGCCCATCGAGGTCCTCAAGCGCGCCGCCGCCTCCTCCATCGTCGACGGCCACCCCGTCTGGTTCGGCTGCGACACCGTCGCCCACTCTCACGCGGAGACCGGCGTCTGGGCCGCGGACCTCTACCAGCGCGAGGAGCTCTACGGTGTGGAGCTGGACATGGATAAGAAGGAGCGGCTCATCAGCGGCGAGTCCCTCATGACCCACGCTATGGTCCTCACCGGCGTGGACCTCCCCTGCGCGGACTGCCACGACTCCGCCGAACTGCCCGAGGACCTGGAGATTCGCCGCTGGCGCGTCGAAAACTCCTGGGGCGATGAGAAAGCCGACAAGGGCTTCTGGACCATGGATGACTCCTGGTTCGAGCCCTACGTCTACGAGGTGGCCGTCCACCCGCGCTACCTGCCCGAGGCCGTCGTCGCCGCCGCGAAGCAGGAGCCCACGGTGCTCCCCGCCTGGGATCCCATGGGGGCGCTGGCCTAGGGGCGGCCGGCCGCCCGCCGCCCGCGCCTAGGGCTCGCAGCGCACCCGCGGCTCCGGGTCATAGACCGTCGTCGTGGTTGTGCGGCTGAGCTCCTCCCCGCCCAGAGCCCGCACGATGCGGGTATCCGACGTCGTGAAGCCCGGCGCCCCGGAGGCCGCCACGCACTCCCCGCCGCGGACCGTGACCTCCTCCGGCTCGGTGGGCGCCCAGCGCCCGCCGTTGATGGACTCGACGTTCACCGTCTTCACGCCCACGAGCCGAACGGTCACCTCATTGCCCGCGACGCTCGCGTCAATCCGCACCCCGTGGGGGCTGGTGTTGCGGAACTGCAGGTCAATGGCCCCTTCGTAGACGGTGGCCTCGCGGCCTGCCGGGTAGCGGCTGATGTAATAGCTATGCGGGGTGTGGGTGACGTCCTCCATGCCGGCGAAGTACGCGGCGTTATAGAGCGTCGTGGCAAACTGGCTAATCCCGCCGCCCACGGCCTTATCCGGGCGGCCGTTGAGGATCACGCCGCTTTCCACATAGCCCTGGGCCGTACCGCGGGGCCCGGTGAAACCGTTGAGGGAGAAGACCTCCCCGGGGGCGATGAAGGCACCATTGACGGTCTCCGCCACGCGGGCGATGTTCACGCCTGAGGGGCCAGAGAAACCGCCCGTGGTGAACTCACCAAGCACATCGTCGAAGGTGGCGTGCTCGGCCATCTCGGTGGTATAGGGCGCGGGGTCATCCTGGTAGACGGCATCCCTCTCCTTCTGCCCCTCCCCCACTAGGCGTTCCTCCAGGTCAGCGAGGCTCTCATCCCAGTTGATGAGGGTGCCATCCTGGTGGGGAGTTACGCGCCGATCCCCACCCCGGAAGTCAATCTGCGCGTTGACGTGCGGATGCTCAGAGGGCGCCAACCCCTCCGCGAGGATGCCGCGGGCGGCCTCCCGGTTAAGCTCCGGGCGAAGCCGTCCCGTGCCCTCCTCGGGGACGAAGCTCAGGACCTCTCCCATGCGTTCGGGCGGCAGGATGCCGTCGGCACCCTCATGGCCGTGGAGGATGATCGGCGCGGAGACGGCACGGGCGGCCGGCCCCTCCGCGATGCGGCGGACCTCCTCCGTGCTAATCCCGGGGGCGATGCTCCGCGTGTCCACGCTGAGGCCCTGCGGCTCCCACCAGCGCGAACGCAGGGCGCTGCGCAGGGCATCGGGTTGGGCGTCCTGGCCGGGGGTGGCCTCGTGCTGCACGATCTCCGCGCCGTGGAGCTCGACGGAACCGTCCACGGGATCGGCGTGGAGCTCCCCCTCGAGGCGCGCGGCCTGCGCCTGGAAGGCATCCTCGTCCACGTCGCTGAGCAGCGGGATGTCCGTCGAACCCACGAGGCTGCCGAGCAGGCTGAAGGGGTTCGCGCTGCTCACCCCCGCGGACTCCACCGTGGCCGCCCACTGCGGGCGGATCCCCGCCTCCGCCGGGACCACGCTGGCCTGCCGCGTGCCGGCGCGAAGCTCCACGGGGTGGGTGAGCCGCGGGCCGATCTCCTGCTCGAGCTTCTCCTCCGCCGCGGTGGGGGTCAGCCCGCCGATCGCCACGCCCGCCACGGTGGAGCCCCGCGGAACCCGATCATGGTAGGCCATCCACAGGCCGCACCACAGCAGAGCAAGGATGGCGAGGGCCCCAACGAGGATCCACACGCCCCGGCGCGCAGGAGAATGAGTCACGTGACAAAACAGTAGTCGAGGGCACAGGTGCCCCACCGGCTGAGGGCCTCCGATTGAGGGGAGCCCGCGCGCCGCAATGACTACACTGTGCCGAAAACCTGAGTGATCGAAGGAGAGATCATGTCCGACACCGCCCCGACCGCGGCCCGCACCGAGGCCCAGACGATGCTCATCGCCTTCGACGGCTCCCCCGAGGCGCGACGCGCCCTCACCTATGCGGCGGAATTCCTCCGCCCCCGCCGCGTCGAGATCCTCACCGCCTGGGAGCCCGTACACCGGCAGGCGGCGCGCGCCGTGAGCATGTCCGGGCTGCGCCAGGCCGACTGGTCCCCCAGCGGAGAAGGCGAGGACCCCGCCTACACCGAGGCCCGGGAGACCTGCCGCGAGGGGGTGAACCTCGCGGAGTCGCTCGGGCTCCAGCCGCGGGCCCACATGGTGGAGTGCGCCACCTCGATCTGGTCCGCCATTGTCGACGCCGCGAAGGAGCTGCGCGTGGATCTCATCGTCTCCGGGACGCGGGCGACCTCCGGCTTCCGCGGATTCTGGCAGACGTCGACATCAGAAAACGTCATCCAGAATTGTGGGGTGCCGGTGTTTGTCGTGCCGCCGGCCGAGGAGGAGCCGGACGCCGACTGCTAGGCTAAAAGCGCTATGGCCTTTGAATCTGACTCTTTAGCCCGCCGCACGCTGGGCCCCGCGGTGGCGAGCGCCGTCGTGGGCATCGCCCTGGGCGTGGTCGCGGTGACGGGGGTGGCGCTCTTCTCCTCCCAGGACAAGCCCCCAGAGAATCAGACGGTGAGCTCAGAGGATGCGCTGCTCGGTGGCCCGGAGTACGGTTCGCGCGGCTAGGGCCCGGCGCGGCCAGCACGGGCTGTGCGCCCAGCGCGGGCTGCGCGCCCGTCGCAGCCTCCTGCCCCACGCGCTCGGCTGGGTGCTCGCGCTGCTCTGCGCATTCTCCACCTCCCCGGGGCTCAGCACCACTGACACCAAGCTCGACCTCCTCATCAACCCCGGCGGCTTCCTGCGCGGCGCTCTCCACATCTGGACGGACGTCTTTTCCCTGGGCCAGCTCCACAACCAGGCCTATGGTTATCTCTTTCCCCAGGGGCTCTTCTTTTGGCTGCTCAGCCCCCTGCCGGGCTGGGTGACCGAGCGCCTGTGGTGGACGCTGCTCCTCGGGCTGGGATTCTCCGGGATGCTGCAGGTGCTGCGGCGCCTGGGCGTCGGCACGGAGCCGACGCGCCTGCTCGCCGCCGCACTCTTCGCCCTCTCCCCGCGCACGCTCACCACGCTCACGGCTATCTCCTCCGAGGCGTGGCCCATCATGCTCGCCCCCTGGGCGATGTATCCCCTGCTCAAGGGGCCTCCGCCGCGCTGGCGGGAGGTGGGCCTCTCGCTGCTGCCCATCGCCGCGATGGGTGCGGTGAACGCGACGGCCACCCTCGCCGCCTGCATCCCGGCCGGCGCGATCCTCCTCGCTCGCTCCCGACGCTGGCTGCTGGCCTGGCTGGCGGGCTGCGCCGCGGTCTCGGCGTGGTGGATCGGGCCGCTGCTCATCCTCGGCCGCTACTCCCCGCCGTTCATCGACTTCATCGAGTCCTCCCGCGTCACCACCCGCTGGCTCAACCTCGCGGAGATCCTCCGCGGCACCACCAGCTGGGCCCCCTTCGCCGACGAGGAACGCCGCGCCGGCGTGCTCCTCGTGACGGAGCCGGTGTTCATCGTCGCGACGATGGCCATCGCCGCCCTCGGGCTCTGGGGGCTGGCCCGCGCGGGCCGGACCCGCCAGCTCCCGCTGCGCCACCTCTGGCTGCTTCTCCTCGCCGCCGGGGTCCTCATCATGGGCTTCTCCGCCCCGTGGTGGTTGGATGTTCTCGACGGCCCCGGCGCCGCCCTGCGCAACGTCCACAAGTTCGACCTCCTGGTGAGGATTCCGCTGCTCATCGGTGTGGCATCGATCCCCTGGCCGCAGCGCTGGCGGCTGCCCGAGCTCACGCACCCCTCGGCGCGGCACTGCGCCGCGGCGCTCATCATCCTCGTGGCGCTCGCCGCGGTGGCGCCCGCGTGGACCGGGTGCCTGGCCCACCGCGGCGCGTGGGAGGACATCCCGGAGGAGTGGGTGCAGGCCACCCGCCTCATCAACGAGGAGGCCTCCGGCACCCGCACGCTCATCTATCCGCCGGCGCACGCCGCCCGCCAGACGTGGGGCTGGACGCGCGATGAGCCCGCCCAGCCGCTCCTCGACGTGCCGTGGGCGGTGCGCGACGCCATTCCCCTCGTCCCGCCCGAGGCCATCCGCGGCCTCGATGGGCTCGACGCCATGCTCCACCTCGACCCGCGGGCGGCCGTCCGCGACCTGCCGCGCCTGGGGATCGGGGCGGTGATTCTGCGCTCTGACCTCGATGATTCCCGCTCCCGCGCCACCGCCCGGCGCCTCATGCGGGCGCTCCCGGGCGAGCATCACCGTTTCGGGGATCTGGACGTCGTGCTCATTGATCGGCACGCGGACGCGCTCCTCGCGCCCGCCGATTCTGTGGACACCGTCTCCGGCGGTGGGGAGACCTTGGCCCTGCTCAACAGCATTGAGGGCTACCGGCCGCGGCGGCTCGTCGACGCCGGCGCGCAGACCCTCACCGACACCCCCATGCCCAGCGAGCACAACTACGGGGAGGGGCGCTCGGGGCAGTCGGCGCCGCTGGCCGCCGGGGAGAGCGGCGGCGTGCTCAATGCCGTGAAGGACTATCCTTCTGCCGGCGCCCGCCCCAGCGTCCGCAGCAAGGGAGGCAGCGTGGTGGCCTCGACGTCCGCCTCGAACGCGGATAGCTTCGGCGGGGCCCAACCGGCCCATTCCCCGACCGCCGCCGTCGACCACGACCCCCACACCTCCTGGCTCCCCGCCCCGGGGACGGGCCCGGGACAGTGGCTGGAGCTGCGCCCCGACGGGCCGGTGGCCGGCGCGGAGCTCGAGCTCACCGCCACCGAGGACACCGAGCTCACCATCCACCACGGCGGGGAGAGCGTGCGCGTGGAGCTCCAGCGCGCCACTCCGCGCGCGGTGCGACTCCCCGGGGCCGACGGCACCCCTGTGCGCATCGAGCTGCACGAGCGGGTGGGCATCGCGGAGGCGCACATCCGCGGCCACGACATCACCCGCACCATCACCCTCCCGGACTCCTCCCCCGACGCCCACACCATCCTCCTCCAGAGGCTGTGGCCCGACACCGGCGTCATCATCCGCCGCCTCACCCTCAGCGACCCCCGTGAGCTACGCATTCTCCTCCCCATCGAGCGGGCTCGCGTGAGCATCGACGGCCGCGAGTACCGCTCCGGGGACACGCTCACCCTCCCCGCCGGGGAACACGAGTTCCGCAGTACCGCCGCCTGGGTCTACGCCGGCCCGCCCGCCCCGGAATCGGCCGCCGCCCCCGTGCCCCTCGAGTCCCTCCCCGACGACGGCCACCTCACCCCCGCCGAGCACGATCGCCTCCTCATCACCACCCGCGCCGCCAACCCGGGGCTGCGCGGCGAGCTCTCCGGCGTCCCCCTCGAGCCCCGCACCGTCGACGCCTCCACCCAGGCCTTCCTCATCCCCGCCGGGGCGAGCGGCACATTCAGCCTCCACCACGTGGCGGATACGGCCTACCGCACCTGCCTGCTCCTGGGCGGGATCCTCGCGGGCGCGCTCTGCCTGGGGATCATCCTCGCGTGCCTCATCATCCGGCCCACCCCGGCCGGGGAGGACCGGCTGCGGGAGACCCCCTCCCGCTGGCGCGGGCCGCTCACGCTCGGGCTGGTCGGGGCGGTCCTGCTGCTGCTCAGCGGCTGGGTGGGCGCCGTGGCGGGGGCGGCGGCCTGGCTCATTGACCGCTTCACGCTCATCCGCGGGCACTGGCTGGCGGCCATCAGCGTACTGCTCAGCGGGGTCTGGCTGGCCCACGCGCCCTGGCCCATGCCCCACTATGCCGGGGACCACCCCCTGCTCACGGGCATGTGCGCCCTGGGGCTGGCGGCGTGCGCCATATCCACGGCTCGCGGGGGATCCGGGCGGGATCGAAGTGCGGGAGAAGGGCGTCGGGAGAATCCTTCGGCGGCAGGCCGAGGGACTCCGCGAGGAGATGAAGCACCTCCCGAGGGCTCATCCCCTGCTGGCCGAGCTCACGGAGAGTGACCGCGCCATCGCGCTTGGCGAGCCGCCGGCCCTCCTCATTGAGGACGAGCGGTACGTGCGCATAGGTCGGCTGCGGGAAGCCCAGCTCATGGGCCAGGTAGGCCTGCGCCGGCGCGGACATGAGGAGGTCATCGCCGCGAACCACCTGATCGATGCCCTGGTAGGCGTCGTCGACCACCACTGCCAAGTTATATGCCCAATCCACCGCGCCCGAGCCCCCTCGGCGCACGATGACATCATCCACCGGGCCGGACACGTGTCCATACAGGATGTCCGTGACGCTCCACTCGCGCGCCTGCGCCCGCAATCGGAGCGCGGGGACGCGGCCGTTCTCGCGGAGCCGACGACGCCGCTCCGCCCGCTCCTCCTCACCCAGGTCGCGGCAGGTTCCCGGATACATCCCGGGCGGGGTGTGGGGAGCGCGGGCGGCCTCGCGAATGTCGCGGCGGGAGCAGTAGCACTCGTAGAGGAGGCCGCGGCGGCGCAGCGTGTCCAGGGCCTCCTCATAGGCGGGGAAGCGATCATGCTGGTAGAGCACCGCCCCGTCGTGGCGCAGGCCGAGGGCTTCCAGGTCCTCACACTGGCGCCGCGCCGCCTCCGCCGAGGAGCGCTGGGTATCAATATCCTCCACACGCAGCACAAAGCGCCGGCCCGAGCCGCGGGCGAATAACCAGGCCAGAAGGGCCGTACGCAGGTTCCCCACGTGGAGATCACCACTCGGCGAGGGGGCATAACGGCCAGCATGTGTGGACAGAGACATGGTCCCCAGTATGGCCCCGCTGTGGCAAAGTAAAAAACTATGAACCACGCCCCCTCCTCCACCGCCGAACGCGAGGAGCGCGCCCGCGCGAAATTCCTCCCGGTGCAGCGCTCCTACTACCCGATTTTCGTGACGCTCTTCGTCGCGGTCTTCATCATCTCCAACATCAACGCGACGAAGGGCGTGGCCATCGGCCCGCTCATCACCGATGGTGCGTTCTTCCTCTTCCCGCTCGCCTACGTCATCGGGGATGTGCTCTCCGAGTGCTATGGCTTCCGGGCCGCGCGACGCGCCATCATCACGGGTTTCGCCGCCATGGTGCTGGCGGTGGTGGCCTTCTACATCGCGATCTGGCTTCCCCCGGCCGACTTCTACGAGGGCCAAGAGGCCTTCGCCGCCACCCTGGGGCTCGTGCCGCAGATCGTCGCCGCGAGCCTCGCCGGCTACCTCGTGGGCCAGATCCTCAACTCCTGGGCCCTCGTGAAAATCAAGCAGCGCACCGGCGAGCGCAGCCTCTGGGCCCGCCTCATCGGCTCCACGGTTGTGGGCGAATTCGCCGACACCCTCATCTTCTGCATCATCGCCGCCCCGGTCATTGGGGTCTCGACGGCCGGCGACTTCATCAACTACGTCGTCGTGGGCTTCATCTGGAAAACCCTCATTGAGGTCATCATTCTTCCCATTACGTATGCCGTCATCGCGTGGGTCAAGCGCCAGGAGGGGTACTGAGGCATATCCGTTGTACCGCCATGCGCGCAGCCCGAGGGACAGACTCCCTCGGGCTGTTTTTGTCGACGCATTGAGCGCGCGACGAGAGCTACAGGACGCTAGCGCTTCTTCGCCACAATCTCCTCGGTCTTGCATATAAGGTCGTCGAGATCATCGACCATGAAACTATACAAGGGACCTAGCTCATTAGTGAAGCACATTGTGCCAAGAAGCTCATTTTCCCTAATTTCAGGGCCATCTATCTTCTCGGCAGCGTCCAAAGCTTCAATCGCTTCATTTAAGCTCGATCGCGCTTTCTTCAACAGGGCGAGCATATCCTCCGCGGTATAGGAATCGCCATACTTAATCATCGGACCAAAACACCTCGCACCTTTCCATAGATGGGACAGAAGTTCATCAGACACCCGTTTAGCCGTTAAGCATGACAGCTACACCAGGACAGAGAACACATTGTCCGCACGACCCTCCCCAGCCTGCCTTATTGATTCCTGGGGAGTCGTCTATACGAAGAAGAACACTATGCAGCATCATCTTTCGCAATAACATATCCCGCCTTGCGGAGAGCATCACATACCGCATGGGCAATAATGTCACTCTGGGGAGCCTCATCACTGTGGAGGACCTTATCCCGGGCATACGCCGACACAGGCTGACTTCCCGCCTGGCAGCGCAGAGCCTGATACTCCTCTTCAGTTAAACGGATATGCAGAATTCTATCTCGAGTCCGGCCAGGAGATGAGATAATAGTATCCCTACGAACAGGATCGCCTCGCTCTACATCTTCCGTTTCTGCGATAGCCTGCTCCAAAGCCGAGTATTTATTCATCTTTTACCCTTCCTGCGGCGGAAAACCATAGATTCTCTTATCTCTTGAAGATGATTTCCAGCAGTTGACCCCAAACTCGATCCCTTCATCAACGACAGTAATAACAGTCAGAAGACAACCAGCAGAAGTCGACCATCCAATAGTTCTTATGCTCTTTCCACTTTTGCTAGCAGGATCAGGATCGAGAATTATGGCCTGTTCATCATGGAGCGCCTCTTCTGCCCACAACGGAAACGTTCCATGCTTGAGCTGAATATAAGATTGCCGATACTGCCAGTCAGCCACACCGGGATCGTACTACGCGCGTGTGACGCCAGGCAAGGGGGGCGCATAACTTCATTGCGGGCTTTATGCGGACGAAGGAGAAATCGCCCCCCCCACACACACCGCACCCCCTGCCCAACCAGAGGAGGGACAGGGGGTGAATACCGCAGCGGGGATACAGGAATACCAGCCCCGCCCCGGTCCTACTGGCAGCGCTGCATGGCGCCGTTAATGGCACCTTGCATGTAATTCTCGGGAGAGACACCGTTGGCGGCACCCTGGGCGCCAGCATCCACACCGATGTGCCAGCCGCAGACGAACTGGTCGGTGCTGGTCACGAACTCGGGGGCAACGAAGGGCAGGCCGTGGATGAAGGCGGCCACCTGGTCAGCGGCGGAGTGGTAGAAATCGATGATTGCTTCGACGGGCATGAGGTGTCCTTTCACAGAATGATGGTGTGGGGTGGGACATAGCTCACCCTAACAGCCTCGGCCCGGGTTGTATACCCCTTCTTCCAAGACACTCAGCGCCCCGCGTAGTAGCGGCCCAGGAATTCTTCCCGGTAGGCATCAAAATCCCCGGCCTCCATCGCGGCCCGGATGTTGTCCACCAAACGCACCATGAACTGCAGGTTGTGGAGGGTGCACAGCGTGCCCGCAAGGTACTCCTTGGCCTTGAGCAGGTGGTGGATGTAGGCCCGGGAGTAGTTCTCCGAGACGTAGCCACCGAACTCCTCGTCCACCCCGCGGAAGTCGCGGCGGAAGCGCGCGGCGCGGAGGTTCATCCGGCCGTCGAGGGTATAGACCCCGCCGCGCCGGCCCAACCGGGTGGGTGCCACGCAGTCGAAGGTGTCGGCGCCGTTCTCAATCGCGAGGAAGAGGTCATCTGGCTCGGAGATGCCCAGGAGGTGGCGGGGGCGCTCCTCGGGGAGCTCCTCGCACACCCAGCCCACGATGGTGCCCAGGTTCTCCTTCTCCAGCGCCCCGCCGATCCCGAAGCCACCGAATCCGCGCCGGCCCTCGGAGCGCGCCTCGGCGTCGAGCTCGAGCAGACCCCGCACGGCCTTGCGCCGCAGGTCCTCGAATTGCGCCCCCTGGACCACTCCCCACAGGGATTGCAGGGGCTTGCCCTCCCGCTGCCGGGTGAGGCGATCATGCTCGAGGAGGCAGCGCCGCGCCCAACGGTGCGTGCGCTCGACGGAGGCCTCCTGGTAAGCGCGCGTGTCGACGAGCGTCGTCAACTCATCGAAGGCGAACATGATGTCCGCGCCGAGCTGGTGCTGGATCTGCATGCTGACCTCGGGCGTGAAGCGGTGCTTCGAGCCGTCGATGACGCTGCGGAAATCGACGCCGTCCTCGTCCACCTGGGCCAGGCGCTCCCGGCGCGCCGCCTGGATGTCCTCCGGGGAGTACTGGGAGGTGTCCATGGCGAGCACCTTCTTGAAGCCCACGCCCAGGCTCATCACCTGGAAGCCGCCCGAGTCCGTGTACGTGGGGCCCGGCCAGTGGGCGAAGCGCCCCCAGCCGCCGGCCTCGTCGACAATGTCCGGCCCGGGCTGAAGGTAGAGGTGATAGGCGTTCGCGAGGATCGCCTGCGCCCCCGTGGCGGCCACCTGCTCGGGGGTGAGCGTCTTCACCGTCGCCTTGGTGGCCACGGGGATGAAAGCCGGGGTGGCGATGTCCCCATGCGGCGTGTGGATCACCCCCGTGCGACCCTGCCGGGCGCCGCTGAGGCGGGTGCCCAGCTCAAAAGAAAGATCCTGGGAGGAGGGTGTGGACTGCGTCATCTTCACAACAGTCGAGTTTAAGACACCGCTCAGGGGGAGGCCTTAGACTGAGGACGTAACTCTGGTGGCTACACGCGCTACACGCATGTCACGCAGTGTGCGTCGACGACCAAGGAATGAGGGAAACTCCCCGTGGCACGAGTCCTCTACACAGTCGGACGATGGTCCTTCCTCCACGCCTGGTGGGTGCTGAGCACCTGGGTGGTCATCCTCCTCACGGTGGCGGGCCTGGCGCTGGGCCTGCACAAGCCGCTGAGCAGCCAGTTCTCTGTCTCGGGGACGCCGTCGATCAACGCCACGAAGATGCTCGTGGAGCAATTCCCCAACCAGGAGAACCCGGTGACGGCGTCCTCGGTGACCGTCGTCTTCGAGGCGCCCGAGGGCCACACCCTCAGCGAGCCCGAGACCCACGCCGCCGTCGACCGCACCATCGACGCCCTCCGCACCGGCCTCGGCGACTCCATCACCGACACCCAGCGCTTCGGCAACCCCGTCGACGTGGACCAGCGCCTCACCGGCCAGATCCACAGCATGTACGGCTCCTTCGGCCTCCCCGAGGAGACCGCCAACGAGGACGCCCAGACGGTGCGCACCCTCTCCGACGACGGCCGGATCGGCTACACCTCCTTCTCCATCGACGCCGGCGATTCCATGGTGGTGACCAAGGATCAGCGCGCCATCATTAACGACGCCATGGACCAGGCGCGCGACGCCGGGGTGCGCGTGGAGGCCGCCGGCTCGGGCTTCGGCGAGGAGATCGCCATCGAGCCGATGAGCGAGATCATCGGCCTGGCCGTGGCTTTCCTCGTGCTGCTGTTCACCTTCGGTTCGCTCGTGGCCTCCGGGCTTCCGATCATCACCGCGGTCATCGGGGTGGGGATCGGCGTCCTCGCGATCCTGCTCACCACCGCCTACGTGGACCTCAACAACGTCACCCCGACGCTCTCGATCATGATCGGCCTGGCCGTCGGCATCGACTACTCCCTCTTCGTGCTCTCCCGCTACCGTTCCGAGCGGGAGAACCACCCCGACGACGTGGCCGCCGGCCTTGCCGTGGGCACCGCCGGCTCCGCGGTGGTCTTCGCCGGGGTGACCGTCATCGTGGCGCTCGCCGCGCTCTCCGTCGCGGGCATCGGCTTCCTCACCGCGATGGGGCTGCTCGCCGCCCTCACCGTGCTCATCACGGTGCTGGTGACACTCACGCTCACCCCCGCGCTGCTCGGCCTGTGCGGGAAGAAGGCCTTCGCGGGGAAGGTTCCTGGCGTGGCGGGCAACCCGTGGCGCCGGTGCCGACGCCACACGCCGCGCCGCACCCTCGGCAGCCTCTGGGTGCGCGGGGTTCACCGGGTGCCCGGGCTGGCGATTGGTGTGGTCATCCTCGCGCTCGGCGCGCTCTCCCTGCCGCTCTTCCACCTCCAGATGGCGCTCCCCTCCGACGCCACCGCCAACCACGGGACCACCCAGCGCGAAGCCGCCGACCTCATGGCGGAAGGCTTCGGCCCCGGCGTCAACGCGCCCCTGCTTCTCGTCGTCGACGCCGCACACGCCAACCCCGATTCCCCGGCGCTTGCGCCCTACGTCAACGCCCAGCGCGCGAAGGCGGAGTCCGAGGGCACGGAGTTCGACGCCCAGAAAGCCGCCACTCTCAGCAGCTTCCTCTACACCGTGGACAGCATCGACGGCATGTCCACCGTCAAGAACGCGCAGCTCACGGGCGTGAACGAGGGGCAGACCGCCGCGCAGATCCTCATCACCCCGTACACCGGGCCCGGCGACCCGGCCACCGTGGACCTCTCCGACTCGCTGCGCGCCCGCACCCACGAGATCGAGGACGCCGCCGGCATCCGCGTGGGCATGACGGGCCTCACCGCGGTGCAGATGGACATCACCGAGGAGCTCGCCGCCGCCATGCCGGTGTACCTGTCGATCGTCGTCGGGCTGGCGATTGTGCTGCTCATCCTCGTGTTCCGCTCGATCACGGTGCCGATCGTCGCGGGGCTGGGCTTCCTTCTCTCGGTGGGGGCGGCCTTCGGCGCGACGATCCTCTTCTGGCAGGACGGGCTCTGGGGGATCGTCGGGACGCCGGGCCCGCTCGTGTCCTTCATGCCGATCTTCCTCATCGGCGTGACGTTCGGCCTCGCCATGGACTACCAGGTCTTCCTCGTCACGCGAATGAGGGAGCACTGGATCCACTCCGGCGGGCAGGCGAGCGGCCGCACCAACTACAACGCCGTGGAGGAATCCGTCATCTTCGGCTTCACCCTGGGCGCCCGCGTGGTGACCGCCGCCGCTATCATCATGATCGCCGTCTTCGTCGCGTTCATCGGGCAGCCGCTCCCCTTCATCAAGGTCTTCGGCTTCGCGCTCGGGGCGGGCGTGCTCTTTGACGCCTTCTTCATCCGCATGACGCTCGTGCCTGCGGCGATGTTCCTCCTCGGCCGCTCGACGTGGTGGATGCCCCGCTGGCTGGACCGCATCCTCCCCCGCCTCGACGTCGAGGGCAGCGCCCTCGGCGACGACCCCGAGCCCGAGTACCCGCGCCTCGACGACGCCGACGCCCCCACCGTCCCCGCCTAGGGGGCCTGCGGCGCGGCAAACACACCGAGCGCAGCAACAAGCCCCGCAGTCTCCGTGGAGAACTGCGGGGCTTCGTGGCGGTGGCGGCGGGATTTGAACCCGCGGTTGGGGGTTACCCAACAATCGCTTTCGAGGCGATCACCTTCGGCCGCTCGGACACGCCACCGCTAATGCAGCCTAATGGACAGGCCCCGAGGGGCCAAATCGCCACCTCGGGGCCTGGATTCCGCCCTTCCGGGCGGGGAGTCCGGGGATCCGGGCTTACTTGTCCTTGAAGGCGCCCAGGATCTTGTCCGCGCCTTCCTTGATCTTCTCGCCAGCGTCGGAGATGGCCTCCTTGACGTCGGCCTTCACCTGGTCGGCCTTGCCCTCGTTCTCCATCTCCTCGTTGCCGGTCACGTTGCCGAAGGCCTCCTTGGCCTTGCCGCCGAGGTCCTCAGCCTTGTTCTCGATGTCACCCATGCGGGCACCTCCTATAGAGATTTCTTGATGTACCCCATCTAGGGTACCGCGATCGCGGGATCCCTGTCAGGACTTTTGTGGGTTCTCTCTCAGCGTCGTGCACCGAAGAAGACGCTGAGCAACGCGGAACACTCCTCCTCCAGGATCCCGCCGCGCACGCTCATGTGGTGCATGGCCGCCGGGTCCCGCACAATGTCGAGCACCGAGCCGCACGCCCCCGTCCGCGGCTCCGAGGCCCCGAAGAGAAGATGATCGAGCCGCGCGCCGACGAGCGCCCCGGCGCACATCGCGCAGGGCTCCAGCGTCACCACCAGGGTGCATCCGCTCAGGCGCCAGCCATCCCCACGGTGGCGCACCGCCTCGCGCACGGCGAGGATCTCCGCGTGGGCCGTGGGGTCCAGGTCCGCCTCGCGGCGGTTCGTCGCCGCTGCGAGCTCCCGGCCGTCGGGACCAAAAATCACCGCCCCGACGGGGACGTCCTCGGGCGGCGTCGAGCGCGCCACCTCCAGGGCCCGGCGCATCTTGCGCTCGGCCTCCATCCGCCAGGCGGGGGTGGGCAGGGCTACCACCCTTCGTCCATCGGGACCTCGACGCCCGTGAGCTCGCTGAATTCCTCGCCGCAGCCGAGTTCCTGGGCGACGCGCGCCAGCTGCTCGCTGGGCCAGGCCTCCACGTCATCGCAGATGACGCCGAGCACCTCCTCGCTCACACCCAGGTCAGCGAGGATGTCGAAGTCCCCGTCCGCCCAGGGCTCGCACTCATCGAGCTCCTCGGGGCTGAGGTCGGGAAGTTCCACGCCCAGTTCGTCGATGATCTCGGCGGCATAGTCATCGTCATAGGCCATGGTGACATCGCTGATGAGCAGCTTGAGGCCGCCCGGAGCGGGCCGGAGGATGACCCAGTAGTCGTCGTCGACACAGAGGAAGGCCAGGGCCGGACCCTCGCTGCGCAGGTTGCGGACCGCCTGCTCCGCGGTGCGCAGTTCCTCAAAGTCATCGTGGAAGAGGCGGAGCGTCCACTCCCCCTGCTGATAGGCCGCGACCAGGGAAAACGTGTATCCCTCCTCGCCCTCGAGGGGGCCGAGGTCCTGTCGCGCCGAGTTGTCTCGCGCTGATGCCGCACTCATACCCGGTAAGCCTAGTCGCGGTGTGCAAAAATTGTCAGGTGATGAATCGTTTGCTCGCCCACCCCGTGTGCATTATTGGACTTGGCCTCATTGGCGGCTCCCTGCTGCGCGATCTCCGCGCCGCCGGGCAGCCCGCCTTCGGCTTCACGCGGTCGTGCTCGGGGGCCCGCAGCGCGCTGAGCGAGGGCTTCGACGTCAGCGATGACCTCGACGCCACCCTCGCCCGCGCCGAGGAGGAGCAGGCCCTCATCGTGCTCGCCACGCCGATCAGCGCGATCGACGGCATCCTCGACAAGATCGTCACCCTCGCCCCCACCTGCGGCATCACCGACGTCGCCTCGGTGAAAGCCCAGGTCTATGACCTCGTGCTCAAGCACGGCCTGGCGGGGCGCTACGTGGGCAGCCACCCGATGGCCGGCACGGCCGATAGCGGCTGGAAGGCCTCCCAGGAGGGGCTCTTCCGCGGCGCCGCCTGGGTCATCACCTTCGATCACGCCATCGACACCTCCGGGGCCGTGAGCAGCGCCTGGGTGGAGCTGTGGTTCGACGTGGCGCGCATGATCAAACTCACCGGCGCGGAGGCCATCCCCTCCCGGGTGGGCCACCACGATGCCGCCGTCGCCCGGATCTCCCACCTCCCGCACCTGCTGGCGGAGACCCAGGCCATCGTCGGCGATAACGGCGGGGCGCTGGCCCTCTCCCTCGCGGCAGGCAGTTTCCGCGACGGCACCCGGGTGGCCGGCACGGCCCCGGCGCTCGTGCGCGGCATGTGCGAAACGAACTCGGCGGCGCTCATCGACTGCCTCGACGAGGCCATCGAGCTACTCACCGAGGCGCGCAAGGGCCTCGCCGCGAAGAGCCCGAGCATCGCGGAGCTCGCCGACGCCGGCTACCGCTCCCGCATCCGCTACGAGGCGCGCAGCGGCATCACCGCGAAGAAGCAGGACGCCCACGCCGCGACCACGAGCGTCTCCGGGCGCCCCGTCCTCCGGCTCCAGCCCGGCGCCCCCGGGTGGATCCGCCAGCTCGCCCACGCGGAGTCCCTGGGCGCGCGCATCGAGGTCTTTTAGCTGCTCAGGCCCGGCCGGCGAGGACTGATGCTCGGGGTGCCGGTGACGGGGTCGGGGCTCACGAGGCAGTCGATGCCAAACACCTCCCGCACGAGGCTCTCCGTGAGCACCTCCTCCGGCGTGCCCTGCGCCACGATCGCCCCCTTCTTCATCACCACCATCATCGTGGCGTAGCGCGCCGCCTGGTTGAGGTCGTGGAGCACCGTCACCACGGTTTTCCCCGCCGCGTGGAGGCGGGCAAGGAGCTCGAGGACCTCGCACTGGTAGGCGATGTCCAGGTACGTCGTCGGCTCATCAAGGAGGAGCAGCGGCGTCTCCTGCGCGAGCAGCATGGCGATCCACACCCGCTGCCGCTGCCCACCTGATAACTCCCGCACCTGCTCCTCCCGGTGGTCGAGCAAGCGCGTCGCGCGCAATGCCTTCTCGACGGCCGCCTCATCCGCTACCCGCCATTGCTGAAACAGCCCTTGGTGGGAAATGCGCCCCCGCGCCACGAGGTCCACCACGGTGATCCCATCGGGCGCGAGGGAACTCTGCGGCAGCAGCCCGATCCGGCGGCTGACCTCCTTCGGCCGGTAGCGCGGTAGGGGGCGGCCGTCGAGAACAACTCTCCCGGCGCGCGGTGTGAGCACCCCGGCGAGGCAGCGCAGGAGCGTCGATTTTCCGCACCCATTGGGGCCGACGATCGCGGTGAAGCCGCCCTCCGGGATGCTGAGGCTGAGGTCATCGCAGATGACACCGCCCTGGTCATAGCCGAGCGCGACGTGCTCCGCGGCGAGGTGGGGACTCATTGGCTCACGCCCTTTCGAGACTGTCGGATAAGAAGAACAAGCAGGTAGACGCCGCCGATGATCATCGTCATGATGCCCACCGGCACCGCCCGGTAGAGTTGGCTCGTCAGCAGCGACAAAAGGTGCGCCCCGCTGAGCAGGCCCGCCCCCACGATGGCCGAACCCACCAGACTCACTCCCGGTGTGCGAAACACTCGACGCGCCACTTGCGGCGCAGCGAGCGCAATGAAGCCAATGGGCCCGGCACTCGCCGTGACGATCGCGGAGGTCGCCACACCCAGCACCATGAGGGCCAGGCGCGCCACGCCAACCGGGACGCCATGGGTAGCGGCCGCATCGTCGCCTATCTCCAGGGCCACCAGCCAGCGAGACAGCGGAACAAGCACGACGCAGAGCGCAGCCGCGGCGATCAGCGCGGGCATCAGGCTCTGCCACGTGACCCGTGTGATGGAGCCGGCAGCCCAAAAACCGACGAGCATCGCGTCGTCGACATGAGCGCGGGTGATGACATACGCGTTGATGGACCCGAGGATCGCGGACACGCCAATCCCCACGATGATCAGCCGGAACCCCGCCACCCCGCGGCGATAGGACAAAACGTAAACGAGCAGTGCAGTGAGCAGCCCACCGAGGAGCGCCGCCGGCGCCGTCCACGCGAGCGTTTCGTGGCCGAGCACCAGGATGGTGAGGACGACGCCCGTGTAGGAGCCGGCATCGAAGCCGATGATGTCGGGGGAACCCAGCGGATTCTTGGTTAGGGACTGGACAATCGCCCCGCCGAGGGCGAGCAGCGCCCCAAAGACGAGCGCGGCGAGGCTGACGGGGAATCTCCAACCAAGCACCACGCGGGCGTGCGGGCCGCCGGCGATGATGGTGTGCCACACCGCCGCGGGAGGAATACGCACGTCACCGAAGCACAGACTGAGCCCCGCCACAGCGAGCGCAAGGAGCAGCGCGCTGAGGAGAAGGAGCAGCCGGCGCCCATGGACGCGCGCGGAAAAGAATCGGGTTCTCAGGACCAGATACCCTGGGGCGACCCGCGACACACCAACCAGAGAACTCACAGCGCGCTCACCTTTTTCCTTCGCACCAGCGCGATGAGTACCGGCGCCCCGATCAAGGAGGTCACCAGCCCTACCTCAATCCCGTGCGGGGGCATGAGGACCCGCCCCACAACATCGGCGAGAAGGACGAGAGCGGGGGCGGCGAGAATCGTCCCCGCCATAATGCGCCGCTGCTCCGGGCCGGTGAACCAGCGCACCACATGCGGTACCATGAGCCCCACGAAGCCGATGCCTCCCGTGAGCGCGGTAGAGGCACCCGCGAGCAGCGTCACGACGATGACGGCCACCGTACGCACCGCCACCACCCGCACGCCGAGCGACTGGGCCAGCTCATCACCGAGCGCGATGGCGTTGAGTGGACGGGCCAAGGCCACGGCCAGCACCACCCCGAGGAGAATGAGCGGGGCAACGGTGAGCGTGGGATGGAGGGACGACACCCCGATGCTCCCTAGGTTCCAGCGATGCAAGGACTGGAAAGTGTCAGGATCGATGAGCGTGAGGAAGCTCGACACCCCGCCCAGCAGCGTCCCCAACGCCACCCCAGCCAGCACCAGGGACAATGGATCCGCCGTCCACTGCCCCGCACTCCCGATGAGGTACACCGCGACGGTAGCCAGCGCAGAGCCCAACAACGCCGGCCACAGAAGACCAGCCATGCTCATGGGCCCCAGGAGTCCCACCGTGAGTGTCACGGCGAAACCCGCGCCCGCGTTAACCCCAAGGATCCCCGAATCTGCCAGGGGATTCCTGGTGAGCGCCTGGATCACCACCCCAGCCAGCCCGTACGCCACCCCCACGAGAAAGCCCGTCACCGTCCGCGGCACCCGCATGTCCCACACCGTCGAGATCACCCGTGGGTCACCCTGGTGGTGGAGGGCCTGCCACAGCTCCGGGAGGCTCATCGCGCGCGCACCGATGGCGACGCTCGCCACCAGCGCACCGAGAAGAGCCACAGCGAGAAGCACCAGGCCCCATGCCGTGCGCATAGCTTAGCGGCCCGTGGAGACAGCGTCGGCAAGGATGGGGCCGAGGATATCGAGAGCCCAGCGGGAAGACAGCGGACCCGGATACCAGAGGGCGTAGGCCAGGTCCCCTGGGTGGTGCTGGCCCTCGATCTCGAAGCCGTCATCGTCCTCGCGGATTGTGACGGTACGGCCTGCCGCCACCGCCGGCATGGACTGGAAGGCGGGAAGCGAGGTGAGGTCGCTGAGCGAGCCGCTGTCGCCGGTGCCGGTGGAGTCCACAAGCATGATGACGTCTGCGGAGATCGAATCTACCAGCTCCCCACTAACGAACTGGTCCTTCACGAAGTGCCCCGAGGCGGGATTGTGGTCGAAGCCCATGTCGGAGAAGAAACCCTCGACCGTGGAGCCCGAGTAGTTCATGATCTTCAGCCCATCCTGGCCACCGTAGTAATCGCCGTAGGTGATGGTCCGGCCGCGGAGCTCCGGGTGCTGGACCCGGTAGTCAGCGAAGGCTTGCTCTGTTTCCTGGATGAGTCGCTGCCCGGCATCCGTGAGATCCAGCGCCTCGCTGATCTCCTTGACCATGGTGGTCCACGCGAGGTCGGAGTACTTCATATCCGCTTGCGGGAAAGAGATGACGGGGCAGATCGACGCGAGCCTCTCGTAATAGTCCGCAACCCCGCCATAGGCAATGATGAGGTCCGGCTCGGCCGCTTGGAATGTCTCCGCCGGATAGGGAGAACTGGGATCGAACTCATAGGTGCGCACGTCCACCCCGTCCCCGATCCGCGCCAGCGCATCCTTCACATACTGAGGTTCGACGCAGCGCTCCGGGGTGAGAACCGCCTGAACCCCCAATGCGGCAAGTATTTCCAGGTCAACGCACCCTGTTGCCACGATCCGCTTGGGGCGCTGCTGAAGAGTGGTATCGCCCCACGCGGAATGAAGGGTGTGAGGATACGCCGTGTGGTTCTCCGGGGCGGGCAGTGGCGCCACCGAGTCCCCCGATGCTTTGGAGGCCGAGGCATCGCTCTGGCCGTCCTCCGTCAGGGAAGAGAAGCCGCACCCGGAAAGTCCCGCAGTGCCGAAAAGGACGAGCGAGGCGAACAGAGCGAGGGCGGCCTTCCTGGTGCGTGCG
Source organism: Corynebacterium uropygiale (assembly GCF_021568315.1). Taxonomy (GTDB): domain Bacteria; phylum Actinomycetota; class Actinomycetes; order Mycobacteriales; family Mycobacteriaceae; genus Corynebacterium; species Corynebacterium uropygiale. The sequence goes on along the minus strand of NZ_JAKGSI010000001.1, from coordinate 110,534 downwards.
TAAGTGATGGCGGTGAGGGAGGCGAGGGGGTGTGGTTTTCTCTTCTCAGGGAACATAAATACCCATCCTTTAGAACCAGTGCTGACTGGGATCTTACCGAAGGGCAGCCACGTTGCTGAAGCGGGCCTGAGAGACGAAAATCCCGGGCCGCTCTCTAGCGACCCGGGAGTGTTGCGCGCCCGGAGGGATTCGAACCCCCAACCTTCTGATCCGTAGTCAGATGCTCTATCCGTTGAGCTACGGGCGCACTCGCTGTGACCACAGGGGAGTGATCACTGCAACGACATTGAATAGTACACCCCTACGCAGATAGTGCAAAATCTGCAGGTCAGGACGAGTGAATGGCAATGGAGGGAGGATCGTCAGGTGTTGGCGGTGGGGCAGCTTTGGACAGAGCAGAAGGAGCCAAGGGAACGAGGAGTGCGGAACAGGGAAGGCCAACTGAGCCGGCCACGCACGCATCTTGCGGATCCCCGGACAGCCGCTCATCTTGTGGATCCTCTGAAAGCCGCGAGGCGGGATACTCGCAGCGAAACACCAGATGGAAGCCGAAGAACGCCCCCGGCTTGTCGCTACCCCTTGCGGGGTTACTTATACCCATGTTAACGTTCGGATTAAGTGCTATCTATCTTCAGGAAGGAGTTCACTCCATCATGAACTTTCACTCGACCGCGGCCGTACTCACCGCACTAGCATGTACGCTTCCCGCCTTACCCTCCGCCGAAGCGCACACATCATTCCCTTCCCCCATTTCCTCCGATTCCGTGGTGGAGCTCGACCCCGGAGAAACGGTTTCCATCGCACCGAAGGAAGGGCATAACGCCATTGCAGAAAGGGAAATTGATTCCACCTTGAGCTTAAGGAGTACGCCTGGAGAGCAGCCAGCCCCTCATTGTCTTTCCTGGTATGAATCTAAGGGTTTCACACAAGTGAAGAATGACTGACCAGGGCCCCTCAACATCAAGGTTTACTACACCGAGTTCGGCACTGACTCCCCCGGAAGCCCGTCGGGATGTGAGACGGTGGCCGCACACACCCAGCACAACATTGGGTTTGTGGGCGTTCCTCCGCTCAAGCGAAAGGTAGAGCGTGTCGTCATCTGTAATCAGCCAGCGGAGTGACGGGAGCGCACAATGAAGAAACAGATCCTTACAGCAGCACTGAGCGTCACCGTTTCACTGTCCACCATCTCCCTCCCTGGAGAACCGGTAGCCGCAGCCGATGTGCCACAACAAAGAAACTGCGTCGGCACACACTACCCCATGCCCTACACCTTCGCGGACATCCGAGCCACCATGGATAAAAAGTTCGGAAAACCCAATAAAAACCGGGTATGGCAAGCAGAAAACAACGACGCCGTCTGGGACGCATGGTGTGCTGTCACCCACTCCACAGCCCTCGCAGAACTCGGCGATAAGCCGCATCTTCTGACCGATAAACTTATCACGTTCCCAGAAGATGGGTCGACTGCATACTTCAGATTTGATTCAAAATCTGGAGGATACACCATAAACCTAATGAATAAATCCAACGGTAGAAGATCGGAATTTAAGGTTCATGTCAAACATTAGTCCCACATGGATCAACACCCACAAGGTAATTACCCGTGTAAAAGAACAGATCGCCGAAGAGGATGACTGGGTCAGTTTACTTGTTGCGATCGACTACTTCGGTTTTGGCGACAGCGAGGAAGCCACTGTCGATCAATGGGAGGAGGCCATACGCAGACTCCTTTCCACAGGTGAGCTCTTCCTCCGCTGTACGATTCCACGCCCACCAATAGGTCCTCTTGAAGAGAATCCGGTTCCCGATACTGTCACCCCGCGGGAAATCGCTGAACACATCGCTACAAGCCCTGATTTATATCTCATGGCTTACATGCTCGACAGCACTGACAACACGGATCCGTGTTCCCCCGCCCGCAAAAAATAGGCAAGCAAGCGCGGACGAGGTTGAGTCCCCTTGGCCAACTGCTCCGGGGGTCTCTCACCATCGGAGATGCTCTCCGCTTAGTTCAGACAAGAACTCTCGCGTGCGGATGGGCGCAGAGGAGCTATCCAGTCTTTACGATAACAGCCGCAAAAATCAGCAGCCACGTGTCACTTCGTGTCATTCTCAGTGGTAAAGCAGTAACCGCCTACCAGGGGGAATACACAAAAGATCCCCGGTCACACAGACCGGGGACCTTCCCTATGGCGGAGACGAGAGGATTTGAACCTCCGGTCCCCCGTTAAGAGGACAACTCATTAGCAGTGAGCCCCATTCGGCCGCTCTGGCACGTCTCCTGAGTCATTCGTCGAATGACCTTCTAGCAGTGTAATGGTCGGCTGGCATTGATGCAAACCTGCACGCCATAGCTTCAGCCTGCAGGTTCACCTCCTCTTAGGTGAGAGTCACTCCCGTGCTCTCAGCTGCTGCGAGCAGCGATCCGTCCACGACCAACCGTCGCGTCCCCTCGATCTCTGGTGCGAGGAAACGGTCCGGCCCCACCCCCGGCACCTCCTTCCGTAACGCCTCAATGACCCCCTTCACCGGCTCAGAGGGCTCCTGCTCCCGCATATCGATACCTCGGGCAGCCGTCAGGATCTCGACGGCCAGCACCCGTGCTAGTCCGTCGACGCTCTTCCGGAGTTTCCGCGCCGCAGACCAACCCATGGATACATGATCCTCCTGCATCGCCGAGGAGGGAATGGAATCCACGGAGGCCGGCGCCGCGAGGCGCTTCATCTCAGAGACAATCGCCGCCTGCGTGTACTGCGCGATCATGTGGCCGGAATCCACTCCGGGATCGTTGGCAAGGAAAGGATGGAGCCCACGGTTTCGGGCCGGGTCGAGGAAGCGGTCCGTCCGCCGCTCGGAGATGCTCGCCAGATCGGCCGCAACGATCGCGAGGAAGTCCAGCACATAAGCCACCGGCGCGCCATGGAAATTACCATTCGACCGCACCTCCCCCTCGAGGGTGACCACGGGGTTATCGACAGCGGAGGCGAGCTCCCTGTTCGCTACCGCGATGGCATGCTCAAGGGTGTCGCGGAATCCGCCCGCGACCTGGGGCGCGCACCGCACTGAATAAGCATCCTGGACATGGGTCTTCGCAAATTCCTCGAAGGCGGCCGACACGATAGGAGAGTCCTCGCATAGAGCCAGGATGTTTGCAGCCGCTGCCGCCTGACCGGGGTGGGGGCGCAACGCCTGAAGGTGCGGCTCAAAAACGCCCGTGGTCCCCCGCAGCCCCTGCACCGACATCGCCGTCGCGAGGTCCGCGCACCGCGCCAAGTTCTGGAAGTCGCGGATCGCCAAACACAGCTGCCCCAGCATCCCGTCCGTGCCGTTGATGAGCGCCAGGCCTTCCTTCTCTTTCAGCTCAACGGGGGTGATCCCCGCCTGAGAAAGCGCCTGGCCTGCGTCGAGAACATTCCCCTCGCGGTCGCGAACAACTCCCTCCCCCATGAGGGCGAGGGCACAGTGGGAGAGCGGCGCGAGGTCCCCCGAGCAGCCCAGCGAACCGTACTCGTGGACCACTGGGGTGATGCCCGCGTTGAGAAACTGCGCGTAGGTGTCGGCGACCTCCACGCGCACGCCCGTGCGACCCGTCGCCAGCGTGGAGAGCCGCAGCAGCATGAGGGCGCGAATCACCTCGGTCTCCACCTCCGGGCCGGAGCCCGCCGCGTGGCTGCGGACAAGGCTGCATTGCAGCTGGGCGCGCTTCTCCGCCGGGATGTGGCGGCGCGCGAGGGCACCGAAACCGGTGGACACCCCGTAGACCGGGGTGGGTTGCTCAGCGAGGTGATCGATGTGCGCGCGGGTCTCCGCGATGGCCGCGCGGGCCTCCTCGCTGAGCTGCACCGGGGCGCCCTCACGGGCGACAGCGACGACGTCGTCGATGCTGAGAGCTCCCGTTCCGATCATCACCGGGGTTGTGGTCATTGTGCGCTCCTTTGATAGGCGGGGGTGGCGTCGTAGATGCAGTGGCCTGCTTGGTAGGTCCGATAGGTCATCGGCACCCCCGGGCGATAGGCCAGGTCAATGGCGTGGGCACTGCGCAGGACATGAAGGTCCGCGGCCGCTCCGGGAACAATCGTGCCCTTGGCCGGGCGCCCGTGGGGGTCGCGACCCTCGCCGACGTCGTGGCGTTCCAGGGCCTTCGCGCCCGACGTCGTTGCGGCCTGAATCGCCTCCGCGAGGCTCAGCCGCATCTGGAGGACCGCCGTCCCCACGCAGAAATTCATCGAGGTGGTGTAGGACGTGCCGGGGTTGAGGTTCGTCGCGATAGCGACGGTCACCCCGGCGTCGAGCAGCCGCCGCGCCGGCGCAAGCTCCTGGCGCGTCGAGAGGTCGCAAGCGGGCAGGACGGTGGCGACAGTGTCGGAGGCGGCCAGGGCCGCGACATCTTCATCGGTGACGTAGTTGACGTGATCGACGCTCGCCGCGCCGAGCTCCACCGCCACGCGCACCCCCGGCCCCGGCCCCAGCTGGTTGCCGTGCACACGGCCGCGCAGGCCCCGGTCCTTGCCGGCGGCCAGCACCCGGCGCGATTGTTCCTCGGTGAACGCCCCGCGCTCGCAGAAGACGTCGATCCAGCGAACATGCGGCTCAACGGCGTCGAGCATGGGGCCGCAGACGAGGTCGACGTACTCCTCCGGGTCAGTGTCCGGCGGGACAAGGTGGGCGCCGAGGAAGGTGACATCATCGACGTGCTGCGCGGCGATACGCGCGGCGAGCTCCTCGGAGGGAACGTCGAGCCCATAGCCGGTCTTTGTTTCGATGGTGGTGGTGCCGCCGGCCTGTGCCTCAGCGATCCGCTCGAGCAGTAGCTGCGTCAGCCGCTCCTCGCCGGCCTCCCGGGTGGCGTTCATGGTGACGGCGATACCACCGGCCGCGTAGTCCTCCCCGGCCAAGCGCGCTTCGAACTCCGCGGAGCGGTCCCCGTCGAAGATCATGTGCGTGTGGCTGTCCACCCAGCCGGGCAGGACCGCACGGCCGCCGAGATCAATGACCTCATCGGCGGCGGGGGCGTCGGCGGCAGCACCCACCCAGCGGATGAGGCCCTCCTCGGCGAGCACGGCGCCGTCCTGGATGACGCCCGCCGCGGAGACCGTGTGCAGTTCAGATATCCCGCGGAAAAGCGTGGCGGGACCTCGATGTTCGCTCACAAATTACTCCTTGATCGAAAGGGGTTCAGAGGGATCCTCCTCGGGGAGGATGGTGCGCTCAGGAATGGTGCGGGGATCGAGGGGCCGCAGAGCCATATAGAGGATCGCCGTGGCCACCAGCCCCACGATCCACGAAATATCCGTGCCGCCGAGCTTCTCGACGAGCGGCCCGGTGTAGAAGTGTGTCGAGACGAACGGCAGCTGAATGAGGACCCCACCCACGAAGGCAATGAGCGCCGCCCAGTTCCACCGCCCGTAGCGCCCATCCGGGTCGGCGAGCGCCGGCACATCGTATTTTTCGTGGGAGATCCAGTAGAAGTCCGCAAGGTTAATCGCTGACCAAGGCACGAAGGCCGTCAACAGGAACAGCAGGAAGGAGCTGAATGCGGGCAGGAATTCATCGCGGCCAATGAGCGCCATGAGCATGCTCACGGCCGTCATCGCAAGGATGGAGAGAATCCGCAGCACCTGGGGAACCTCCGCTTTGCCCCGGAAACCGCTGTACGTCGTCATCATCGACATGAATCCGCCATAGGTGTTGAGCACGTTAATGGAGAGCTTCCCAATGGCGATCGACAGATAAATGAGGCCCGCGACCAGGCCGCCCGTCCCCAGGCTCACGACGGTACCCACCTCGTGTCCTTCGAAGGACTCTCCCGCCCACGCGGCGATGAACACACCAAAGGTCATCGCAATGGTGGAGCTAATGACCGTGCCACCCAGCGCGCAGGAAAAGACACTGCGAGCGCTGGTCTCGGCCGGCAGGTAGCGGCTGTAGTCCGCCACATAGGGGCCGTAGGCGATCTGCCAGGAGGCGGACAGTGCGATGGCCAGCAGGAAGGAGGTCCAGGAGAATTCCCGGATGCTGAGCAGCTGGCCAACGTCAGCCACCATGGCGAAGCGGATGAGCAGGTAGACGAAGGCGATGATGCTCACCAGGCTCACCCAGCGGCTCAGGCGGTGGATGATCTTATACCCAATCACCGTAAACACCGCGCTCACCAGGCCGAAGGTGAGGATTCCGGTCCAGTCCGGGCCGTGGTAGAGCTGCGCGATCGCCTGGCCGGCGAGCACCGTACTCGATGCGGAGAAACCCAGGTACATGAGAACGATGAGCAGCAGAGGCAACGCCGCCCCGTACACGCCGAACTGTGCGCGCGACGAGATCATCTGCGGCAGACCCAGCCGCGGCCCCTGGGCCGCGTGCAGCGCCATGACGACGCCACCGGCCACCTGGCCAATGAACAGACCAATGATGGACCAGAAGACGTCGCCGCCCAATACGTAGGCGAGGGCGCCCGTGACGAGCGTCGTGATGTGGAGGTTGGCACCGAACCACAGGGTGAATTGGCTCCAGGCGGTGCCATAGCGCTCATGGCGAGGTACGAACCCAACGGATCGTTTTTCGATATGGATCGTTCGGCGCGATGATGACGCCGACGTCTCGGTTGTCTCAGTGGTGGGCATGGTCCCTCACCTTCTTCCTTTGGACAATGGGAGATCGCCTGTCGCGATTCTCATAGTCTAAAGATCTATCTCACATGTGTGCTCACTCGCGCGAGCGGAAGGGCATCGGGATGTGCACTCCTCGTTCCTGGGCCACCTCGTAGGCACGGTTGTAGCCGGCGTCGACGTGCCGGATGACGCCCATGCCCGGGTCGTTCGTGAGAACCCGCTCGAGTTTCTGCGCGGCGAGGTCCGTGCCATCGGCCACGATGACCTGCCCCGCGTGCTGCGAGCGCCCAATCCCCACGCCACCGCCGTGGTGGATGGACACCCAGGTGGCGCCGGAAGATGTGGAGGTCAGCGCGTTGAGCAGCGGCCAGTCGGCGATAGCGTCGGAGCCGTCGAGCATGCCCTCCGTCTCACGGTAGGGGGAGGCCACGGAGCCGGAGTCGAGGTGATCGCGGCCGATGACCACCGGCGCGGAGATCTTCCCCTCGCGGACGAGCTCGTTGAAGCGCAGGCCCGCCTTGTGGCGCTCGCCGTAGCTCAGCCAGCAGATGCGTGCGGGCAGCCCCTCGAACTCGACGTACTCCTCTGCGGCATCCAGCCAACGGTGGAGGTGTTCCTTCTCTGGGAAGAGCTCCTTCAAGGCCTGGTCGGTGACGCGAATGTCGTTGGGGTCCCCGGAGAGGGCCGCCCAGCGGAAGGGACCGTTACCCTCGCAGAAGAGCGGCCGGATGTAGGCGGGCACGAAGCCGGGGAACTCGAAGGCCCGGGAGTACCCGGCGTGGCGGGCCTCGTCGCGGATGGAGTTGCCGTAGTCGAAGACCTCGGCGCCCTCATCGTGGAACTCCACCATGGCCTGCACCTGCACGGCCATGGACTCGCGGGCCTTCTTCGTGAACGTCACGGGGTCATCGGCGGCCTCGCGGTGCCAGTCCTCAAAGTGCACGTCGCGCGGCAGGTAGGAGAGCGGATCGTGGGCGCTCGTCTGGTCGGTAACGATGTCCACCCGGATCTCCCCGGCGCGGTGGCGGCGCAGCATCTCGGGGAACACGTCCGAGGCGTTGGCCACGATCCCGATGGACAGCGCTTCCCCCTTCTTTTGCGCTTCGAGGGCGCGGCGCACGGCGTCGTCGAGGTCCTCGGCGATGACGTCGAGGTAGCGCTTGGACTGGCGTCGTTCCAATCGGGAGCGGTCGCAGTCCGCAATCAGGCAGATGCCGCCGTTGAGGGTGACTGCCAGCGGCTGGGCGCCTCCCATGCCGCCGCATCCCCCGGTGAGCGTAATGGTCCCGCGCAAGCTTCCCCCGAAGCGCTTCCGAGCAATGGCCCCGAAGGTTTCATACGTGCCCTGGAGAATCCCCTGCGTGGCGATGTAAATCCACGAGCCCGCCGTCATTTGTCCATACATGATGAGGCCTTCGGCCTCGAGCTTGCGGAACTCCGGCCACGTCGCCCAGTCCCCCACAAGGTTGGAATTCGCGATGATCACGCGCGGCGCCCACTCATGCGTGCGAAAGACACCGACCGGCTTCCCCGACTGGATGAGCAGGGTTTCATCGTCCTCGAGCTCTTTGAGGGTGGCGACGATCGCATCGAAGGCCTCCCAGCTGCGGGCCGCCCGGCCGGTGCCGCCGTACACCACGAGGTCCTCCGGCCGCTCGGCCACCTCCGGGTCCAAGTTGTTCATGAGCATGCGCAGGGGCGCTTCGGTCTGCCAGGATTTGGCGTTGAGCGTCGTTCCGCGGGGCGCCCGCACGACGCGAGCCTGTGATTCCTTCATGGCCGTTCCACTTCCTCGTGTGGTCTCCAGCAAGTGAGACCTTCACTGTAAGGGCGGTCACTTCACCTGGCGAGGGCCCCGCGCGGCGCGCTGTCTGAGATTCCAGACTCCGCAGTTCAGGGGCGGCGTTTCTGCCCCGCGGAGTCCGCGCGCCCGGAGCTCCCCGCGCGCGCGGCGCGCCCGGCGCCATAGACCCGCTCCCCCAGCCAGAGCGCCCGCTGGCGAACGTCCTCCCCCACCCGGGTCCTCTCCTCCTCGCCGAGGGTGCCGCAGCCGAAGGTGACAGCCAGCGCAGCCGTCGCGCGCCCGAGGTGATCGAAGATGGGCGCCGCGATACTCTCCTGCCCCGGGCTCACCAGCTCCTTTTCCTCCGCCCAGCCACGCTCACGCACCGCCTTCAGCTCCCGCAGGAGATCCGCGAACTCCCTCCCGCCGACCCCATGGACCCCGACGGCAGCCCGGACATAGGATTCCTCGGCATAGGCCACCATCGCCCGCCCGCTGGCGGTACGCACGCAGTCGAGGCGCACCCCGGCGTCGGTAAGGAGCCGCACCGCCCCCGGCGCGCGCTCTTCGAGGAGGTAGATCACCTCCGAGCCGGAGAGCCGGCTGATGTGCGCGCTCCCCCGGACGGCCCGCGCGAGCTGCTGCGCCGTGCGCACGCCGACGCGAACAAGCGGCTGCTGCCGGGAGTAGGAGGTGGCCATCTCGTAGGCGGCGCGCCCCAGGCCATAGGCGCATTCCTCCGCCACGTGGACCACGAAGCCGGCGTCCTCCATGACGCGCAGCAGGTGGTACACCGTCGAGCGCGGCAGCCCGGTCTCCTGGATAATCCGCGCGGCGGACATGGGGATGTCGGAGGAGGTGAGCAGCTGCAGGATCGCGAGGGTGTTCGCCGCGGCCGGGGCTTTCACCTTCGCGGGAGGGGTGGGGAGGCTGGAGCGTCGCGCCATACGCCCAGGGTAGCGGCGTATCCGCTGCTGACTTAGACTGACGCCATGCATCGGGCAGCGGAATCGTGGACGGGCCGGGCCGATGGGCCGCGCTGGCATCACATCGTGCGCACGGAGGATCAGCTGGGCCCAGGGGACCGCGGGTCGGGCGTCCCCGTCGGGATCGTCGGCTTCGCCAGCGACGAGGGGGTGCGGCGCAACCACGGCCGCCCCGGCGCCGCCGCGGGCCCGAGCGCCCTCCGCGAGGCCCTCGGCTCCCTCGCCATCCTCTCCGACGGCCCCGACGCGGCGGTGGATTATGGGGACATCGTCCCTGGTGAGGAGCTCGAGCACGGTCACGCGGAGCTCAGCGCCCTCGTCAGCGACTCCGCCCGGCGCCACCCTCTCACGGTGGTGCTCGGCGGCGGGCATGAAACCGCCTATGGGTCCCACTGCGGGCTGCGTGCCGCCCTCCCCGAGGGCTCGCGCGTGGGGGTGCTCAACATCGACGCGCACTACGACCTCCGCGAGGCGCCCGTCCCCACCTCCGGCACGCCCTTCCTGCAGATCTGCCGCGAATTCTCCTGCGGCGCGGACTACACCGTGCTCGGCATCTCCGCGCCGAATAACACGCAGGTCCTCCGCGACACCGCGGCCGACCTCGGCGCCATGGTCCTCGAGGAGGATGAGCTCAGCCTCCTCTCCCCCGCCCAGCTGGAGGCTTTTCTCCACAGCCGGTTCGGGGGCCTCGACGCCCTCCATCTCTCCGTTGACCTCGACGTTCTCCCGGCCGCCATCGCACCCGGGGTGAGCGCCCCCGCCGCGGTGGGAGTTGAGCTCAGCACTGTTCGGCGGATCGTGCGCTGCGCCGCGGCGAGCGGTGTGTTGCGCCTGATGGACGTCGTCGAACTCAACCCGCGCTATGACGTGGATGGGCGCACGGCGAAGGTGGGGGCGCGCCTCATCGCGGATGCGTGTGCGGCCTATCGGGCTCCCCGCTAGGCACCACCCCTCCGGCCCCCGCGGATTCGCCCCCGGACCTGCGATTTTCACCGGGGTGGGTAGGATGTGCACCATGATCAGAGCTGAAGTTGCCGCACTGCCCGCGTACGTTCCTGGGAAGGATCGGCCCCATGCCGTGAAGTTATCCTCCAACGAGGTGGCGACGTGCCCGGTCCCGCAGGTCAAGGACGCAGTCCAGGAAGCGCTGGAGAATCCGAACCGCTACCCGGACACCAATGCCACCGCGCTGAAGAAGGCCCTCGCCGAGTACCTGGGGCTCAGCCCCGAGCAGCTCGCGGTGGGGAGCGGCTCCTCCGCGCTGTGCCAGCAGCTCGTGCAGGTCTGCTGCCACGACGGGGATGAGGTCATTTTCCCCTGGCGCAGCTTCGAGGCCTACCCCATGTTCGCCACGGTGCACGGCGCCCAGGAGAAGACGGTGGCGCTCACCGACTCGCAGGGGCTTGACCTCCCCGGCATGATCGCCGCCATCACCGATCGCACGCGGCTCATCTTCGTCTGTAACCCCAATAACCCCTCAGGTTCGACGATCACCCGGCAGGACTTCCACGAGTTCATGGACGCCGTCCCGGATGACGTCCTCGTGGCCCTCGATGAGGCCTACTTTGAATACAACCGCGCCGAGGACACCCCCAACGCCGTCGAGGAGATCGCGCGCTATGACAACCTCGTCGGCATGAGGACGTTCTCCAAGGCCTGGGGCCTGGCGGGACTGCGCGTCGGCTATGCCTTCGGGAACCCGGAGATCATCGAGGCCGTGAACAAGGTGGCCCCGCCCTTCTCGGTGAGCACGGTGTCCCAGGCGGCGGCGATCTGCTGCCTCGAGCACGCCCCCGAGGTCATGGCCAGCACCGCCGACACCATCACGCAGCGCGATCGCGCTGCCGACGCCCTCGGCGCCCAGCATTCCCAGGCCAACTTCATCTGGCTGCCCTCCGAGGATCCCGCGAAGCCGGCCGCGCTCGCGGAGGCCCTCGCGGAGGAGGGGATCATCGTTCGCGCCTACCCCGACGGCCTGCGCGTGAGCATCACCACGAAGAAGGAGACCGACGCGCTCATCGCCGCGTGGGAGAAGGTGACAGCCCGCGGGCTCAGCATCTAGCTGGGCAGCCGGGCGCTCTGCTATCCCGGCTATCCCCCGGCGAAGGGCGGCAGGATGTCGAGCCGCCCCACCCCCTCGAGCGAGGCCTCCCGCGGCGAGCGGCGCCCGTCGAGAAGGAACGTGCAGCGTTCCAGCACCTCCGCGAGGCGCAGGCCCGGCCCGGCAGCGTCGGCAGCCTCGGCGGCGAGTTCTCGGAGGAGCTCATCGAGAGTGCCGGGGACCTCGGCTCGCTCTTCCCTCTCGAGCCCCCGGGCCGCGCGCGCCGCGGCGAAGTAATAAATCTCCATGCACCCAGCATGCCGTACCGTAGGGATCATGCGCACACCGGAAGCTCACCGTGAGGCCGTCCGCGCTCACCTCGCCCGACGGCAGCGGCCGGCGGACACCGAGGTCATCCCCGTGGAGCGCGCGGAAGGCCGAGTCCTTGCCCGCGATCTCGTGGCGCTCGCGGATTCGCCTCGCTTCGATAATTCCCAGATGGACGGCGTGGCCCTGCCCGAGGAAGCACTCGATCACGCGGGCACCTGGCCCTGTGGCCCCATGATCCCCGCCGGCACGGACCCCGATCCCCTCTACCCCGACGGCCTCCACGGGCGCCTGGCCCCCATCATGACGGGCGCCCGGATCCCCCGTGGGACGGCGGCGATCGTCCCCATCGAGCACTGCGATCCGCCCTCCTTCGACGCCCCCGAGCTCCGCGTGCCCGACACCCCGGCGGGTCAGTTCATCCGCCGCCGAGGCAGCGATTGCCACGCCCAGCAGGTGCTTCTCCCCGCCGGCCTGGTGCTGACGCCCATCGCCGTCGGCGTGGCCGCCTCCCAGGAGATCACGGAGGTCGAGGTTCGACGCCCACCCCGGCTGCTCCTCTGCACGGGCGGGGAGGAGGTCCGCCCTGCTGGTTCTCCCGTCCGTACTTATGAGCCTTCGGCGGCCACCATCCCGGACGCGAACGCCCCGCTCATGGCGGCCATGGCGCGGCGCGCGGGCATCGACGTGGTGGGACATGTTCGCACCGGCGATGACCCCGACGCCTGGGCCGCCGCCCTGTCGGCAGAACTCCGCCGGTGCGCGGCGGCGGGAACGCCGGCCGATGTCATTGTGACGTCGGGCGGGATCAGCCACGGCGCCTTCGAGGTGGTCCGCCAGGTCCTTGGCTCCCACCCAGACGCCTGGTTCGGCCACGTAGCCCAGCAGCCGGGCGGCCCACAAGGCATCTCGGAGTTCGAAGGCGTACCTGTGGTGGCGCTGCCGGGAAATCCGATCTCCACGCTGGTGAGCTTCCACCTCTTCGTTCTTCCCGCCCTCGCCCCCGAGCATTGCCCCTCCCCCCGGCTGCTCCCGCTTCGGGGACACGCCCACGGCATGGAGGGGAAGGATCAGTTCCGGCGCGGGCGCATCTGCCTCGATGCGCACGGCGCCGACTGCGCCGTCGAGATCCTCGGCGGCCCCGGCTCGCACTTGGTGGCTGCTGCGGCGGCTGCCACGTGCCTCGTCCGTATCCCCGCTGGACAGGAGTGCGCCGGCGGCGAACTCGTCCGCGTCTACCCCCTGCTGTAGAAGGAGTTTCTGTGTCCCCAGCTGAATCTCGCACCGGCCTGGTGATTGTGGCGTCGACGCGGGCCTCGCGCGGCGAGTACGAGGACCTCTCCGGTCCCCTCGCGGTGGATTTCCTCCGGGAGCTGGGCTTCGAGACGCCCGCGCCGGTTGTCGTCGCCGACGCCGACATCCCCGCCACCCTCGACCAGCTCTTCGCCCGCCCCGAGGACCTCCCCGATGTGCTGCTCACCTCGGGCGGGACGGGAGTCACCCCGGATGACCTCACCGTCGACGCCCTCCTCCCCCACCTCGAGCGCCTCCTTCCCGGCGTGGTCCAGGCGTTTTTCCTCCGAGGCCTGGACAACACCCCGCTGGCGGTCGTCTCGCGCGCGGTGGCAGGCACCCACGGCCGCACTTTCTGCATGACGCTTCCGGGCTCCCAGGGAGGCGTGCGCGATGGCTGTGAGGTCCTCCGCCCGCTCCTCCCGCACCTCACGGAGCTCCTGCACCGAGCCCCCGACTCCACCCCAGCACCGTCGGCCCCCTCCGAGCCGCCCGCGGAGCTCCTCGCCGCGCGGATATCGGAGACTCCCCTGGAGGAGTTCCTCCCCGAGGCGCGCGCTCTCACCGCCACCGACGCGGCGGGCGCCGTCGCGATCTTCGAGGGCATCGTCCGCAATCACGACGGCGGCCAGTCGGTGAACTCCCTGACCTACAGCGCCCACCCCTCCGCCGAGGACGAGCTCCGGCGCGTATGCCTCAGCGTGCTGTCTCACTTCCCGGGCGTGCGCGCGTGGGTGGCGCACCGTGTCGGCCCGCTGACCATCGGCGAGTGCGCCTTCCTGGTGGTTGTGGCTTCGGCTCATCGCCGGGAGGCTTTCGCGGCACTCGCGGAGCTCACGGACCGGGTGAAAGCCGACGTCCCCATCTGGAAGGAGCAGCACATGGGTGATGGCTCTACGCAGTGGGTGGGGCTCTGATGTCGACCGTCAACGAGCGCTACGCACGCCAGATGCAGCTGCCGGGCTTTGGTGCGGCAGGCCAGGAGGCCCTCGGCCGGAGCCACGTCGCGGTCGTTGGTGCTGGTGGGCTGGGCTCCCCGGCGCTGCTTTATCTCGCGGCAGCGGGGGTCGGGAGGATCACGATCATCGACGATGACGTTGTGGATCTGTCCAATCTCCACCGCCAGGTGCTGCACACCACCTCCCGGGTGGGGGTTCCAAAGGTCGACTCCGCGCGGGAGGCTATCGCGGAACTCAACCCCTGCGTGGAGGTGGAGGTGGTGCGCGGCCGGCTCACGTGGCCAAATGCCCCGCACATCCTTCGCGGAGCGGATGTGGTTCTGGATGGGGCCGATAACTTCGAGACGCGCCACGTGGTGAGCGCGTCCTGCGCCCGCCTCGGGATCCCTCACGTCTGGGGTGCGATCCTGGGCTGGGAAGCCCAGCTGTCTTTCTTCCACGCAGGTCACGCCCCTATCTACGAGGACCTCTTCCCTTCCCCGCCCCCACCCGGCTCGGTACCGAGTTGCGCCCAGGCCGGGGTGCTGGGCCCCGTCGTGGGGGTGGTCGGCTCCGCCATGGCGTTGGAGGCGATCACATACCTCTGCGGGTGCGGACGCACTCATGCGGGCCGCGTGGCTGTCTACGACGCCTGGCGATCCACCTGGTCCGAGATCCCTCTCCACCGCGATCCGGCAGTGACGAAGCGCATCATCGAGCAGGGCCCGCCCCTTCCCACGCCTGTCCCCACGACGACGGAGATCCCACCCGAGGCCACCCTGATTGACGTGCGTGAACCCGTGGAGTTCGCCGCCGGAAGTATCCCCGGCGCCCAGAACATACCCCTCAGCCGTATCCGCGTAGAGCCTGGGGAGGTCGCGTCCCATGTCCGGGCTTCTCAGACCGCCGTGCTCTTTTGTCAGCGAGGTAGCCGGTCCGAGGACGCAATCCGCTTATTACAGGAGTGCGATGAATGCTCGACGACCACCCCACGCCTTCTCAGCCTCCACGGGGGCTATGAAGGATGGATGCAGAGAGGCGGAAGCCGGTAGATCAGGCTGGCCGGACGGGGTTCCCTGGCATCTTCAATCTCGACGTTCACCACTCCGCGTGTTTGTCCCGCGGGTCCGGGAAACCGAGGATCGGACGAGCAACACGCACGCTCGCCCTCTCCGCCGGGTCGACCCACACCATCGCCAACTCTTCTTCTTCCGTCAGATCACGACCCTCATAGGGATCCTCCTGCAGCATGCCAAGAAACTCATTGAAATTTCTTGCCACCATGGTGACCGGGAAATCCCCCTCGTTATCCAGATACACCACAGCACCACGAGGCACCCCAGGCCGCCAGTAGTTGATAGCGAGACACTCATGCTCACCATCTTCACCCGTAGCAAAAGGCAGTACACCACGCCGCCCCGCAGCTTCCTTCCGAACCTCCCGAGACTCGTTAGCAAAATCACAAGGCCTCAAAATCTCAATTGCCATCCCGTTCTCAGGATGCCACGGGCCAGCAACCCAATTCCTCTTCCCCAACTTCCCATCATTCTTCAGAATCTGCACCAAGCCACGCGGCAACACATGCCCAAGCTTCAGCTCAAAAAGCAAAATCTTCTTCCAATCCGGCGGGGGATTGAGGGGAAATATCTGACTCTCCTCAACCCCTAGCGCCTCCATAGCACGACCTGCTTTAACCTCCTCTTCAAGCCAATCGAGATCGGCACCTTTCCACGGGTATCCATTTTCTCTATATAGATTTATCGCTCGCTGAACATCTTTATAGTGGACGTTTGCAAACCCTTCCTCGTCAAAGAATATCTTACCCGCGGCCACCAGTTTATCCCACACAGGGCTCCATAAGCCCCAAATTTCGTGGTTGTACATATAATTTGGATTATCCGAAAACGCATTGTTCATCGCGTCATCAAACAGCGCTCTATCTCTGCCATAGTAACCAAAGAAGTCCATAGTCTCCTTATACTTACAGATAGGCCTAAAGAGCCAGATCAGAAAGACTATAGCATCCGCATACCAATATTTCTGACTAGAATACACGTGGTAAGAAAATCGATGCGCATACATCACGCGATAAATGTATTCGACATCCGGTACGGAATATTTTCGAGCAGATATGCATTCCGCTACATTTTTTGGGACATCTTCACTCTCAATCAGCTTCAACGCCCGAACTACAGGTTCGCCCTTAGTAATAATTTCAGCTTTCCACACCGGAACGCCCTCAAAACGGTGCTTTCCAGAGTAGGATACTGCCCGCTTATCTTTCACTTATTCTTCCCTCCTTTTTATATTCAGGACCAAGATTTACACCAATTCAGGCGCGACATCTCCGGCGGATTATCCCGAACCCAATCTCCAAGAATCGAACCCGCCTGGTTAATAGGACAGTCGACCCGGTGCTTTTCTCTCAACGGTTTTGGCAGCGCCTTATATTTGCCTCCCCAAAAATAGAACCCACCGGTATGGCGGAACTCATTGTGCACCTTACGAGGCAGCAACATCATCACGCCCTCCTCCTCAGTGTGGTGCCATACCAAATCATTCACTTTTCTGAAGTTTTTATCAATGCCTGCAGCTGCATCCGCTGATTTATTGTCACCCCATCGGGTCATTTTTGGCTCAATCCTCACTATATTGCGGGAGAATCCACCTTCTTTATAGCGACTAGCGCTAAAATCAGGAAAACCTCGCTCCGTATACGGTACGACAACCTCAGAGATTTCACCATCCTTCAGCACGATATCTTTCTTGATCGTCATACCTGCGAGCTTTCCGTTGATCGGTGAATACCCGCGGCGAGTCCGCAGCACTGTATCGGGCACACACGTCCGCGCCGCCAGCCGTGCGTTAAATCCCGTGTTCCACTCCGGCCGCGCCTGCCGCTGAAGAACACCCGGGACCACATGCAGTTCCACACCACGTTGTTGTCCCGCGGGGGTGATGCCACAGATCGTGCCATGCTTCGCGAATTTCTGCACCACCCTCGCTTCCTTCAATTCCTTGAAACGCCGCATGATCCGTGATGCAGACGTCGTCAGCTTGGCCACAGCTCGTGCGATCTTGCCGGACTTCATCGCCAAGCTGGCAAGCTTTCCTACTGGGATCACACTCGCTGCAAGCATCGCGCAGGATCCCCATTCACCCTGCACACATCGACGGATGTCGTTGATTCCCACTATCTCAAGCAGAAGATCAAAGGCAGCTGGCCCGACTTCCTCTTTGATGAGGTCAAGAAGTGAGACCTGAGTGGGCTCCTCGCCTTCCTCAAGCCCTGCAAGTACAGCCTGCTGACGCTCCTCGATTTCCACGTTCTGCGCAAAGACATAAGCGCCCTGAGCAATAACCCCTGCTTGCTGAGCGTCGCTTTCCGCTTGAATCGCATACGACCGCGCTTCAGCCGCACTCTGGGCAGCAGCTCCAGCAGATTGCCTCGCAATGGCAGCCAAAGATTCCGACTTATCCGCGTGAACTGCCGCCTGACGGGCATCAGCCTCCGCAGCATCCGCCGCTTGACGTGCCCTCTGCTGCTCTTGAAGCGCTACATGATACGAATTCTCAGCACTCGTCACATGCCCTCTCGCCTTCTCAGCAGATTGCTGCGCAAGCCCAGCGAAACGGTGCGCTTCCGCGGCCAAGGCCGCAGCAGCCTCCGCAGAACCTTGAGCGTCCTCATGGGCCTTCCGTGCAAGCGTTGCATCCTCATGCGCTTGTGCAGCCTGAAGCCGCATTCGCTCCACAGCGGCGTCCATCGCCTGCTCGTGAGTTGCACGGACACCATCGTGATAATTCGCTTCGAATTGCCCGACGCGGTAGAAGCGTTCCAATCCTCGCCGGTCTCCTTGGATAGCTTCCTCTGCCATCATCTTCATGACCGGCCCGCCCTGTTGGAGCTGCTGATAAGCAAACTCCAACTGGTCACGGTGCATGGCATCTGCATACCCACCCTCGTCGAAGAGCCGATGGAGGGCTTCATAAGAACCATCGACGAGAGCTTCGTCCACCCTCTTACGAACCTCAGCCCCTCCGCTTTCCCGGGCGTCATAGGCACGCCTCCGAAGATCGCCAAGTTTCAGCTCGGGAACCCGCACAGTGAGGAATTGATCAACGGCGTCTCCGTCTTGGTACCACATCTGCTCCGCTTCAGCCCTCACGGTATCAAGCGGATCGTTTTCCATGAGGCCGGCCAACGTTGTCATGCTGCGTTGATACAACGCATCCTCGGCACCCTCGTCAAGGAACGCCTGAATATCCTCAGCCTTCCCGCCAGCAAGGACTACGGCTGCATGCTCGGCAACACTCGGTTCTCCATATTGTGCGGCGTTCACGATGGCCGGTAGCACCCGCTCATCATCGGCGCGCACACTCTCCGCGCTCATCCATTCAAGATCACGGAGCGCAGCTTTCTCATGCTCCTCGCGCTCACGCTGCGTTTGATCATGCACATCCTGAACGTGGCGAAGCGCCTTGGCTTTCCCTACTCGCACCTCACGCTCATCCGACACAAGATCCTCATACATCTGCCGGCTCAGTTGAACGGTTTCCTCGCCGAGGGAAACGAGCTCATCAAGGCGAGCAGCAGCATCCTCTGCCTGTGTAGCAAAACGGCCGGCTTGATCTGCAAACCATTGAGCATTCCCCGCCTGACGCTCAGCTTCCGCCGCAGCTTCAGCAGAACGACCAGCATGTTCTTCGGCTTCCTTCGCCGCTTTCTTCGTCCGCTCCACCAATTCAGCAATACGGGGAACTATGCTGTCAATCTCTCCACTCGCTGCTCGTGCACGGCCTGCAGCGGCACGAGCTTGTGCAGCACCCGCGCGAGCCTGGGCTGCCGCATCCTCTGCAATTCCTGCAGCCCCAGCAGCATCAGCCGCAGCACCAGCGGCTGCGTCTGCGTGTGCCGCTGCACTGCCCGCAGCCGAACCCGCACTCTGCGCGGCATGAAGAGCGCGATCTGCTAACTCGAAGTTGTACGCTGCTCCTCGGGCCGCATCCTGAGCATTCCGTGCAGCTTCCGCGGCTTGCCGGGCCTGTGCGGCAAGCGATGCGTCGTTGCCCGCAGCCATGGCATGATGCGAAGCAGCAGCCGCGGCCTGTTGTGCGCGTGTCGCTGCCTGTTGAGCACGAGCGAGGGCAGCAAGCGTCATCGCCAGAGCCGAACGAGCTTCCGCCGCCGCTGAAGCCGCGCTATCTGCGAGAAGTGCCACCCGGCTTGCAAGCCTTCCAGCCTGCTCCGCCGCGGCAGCTCCTCGTTTTTCTGCAGCATCTGCGCGAAGAGCTTCATCGCGTGCTCTCTCAGTCGCGATTCTGGCCGCTTCAAGGGCTGCACGCGCGCTCTCCGCATGCTGAACGGCCATGGACGCCCCCTCGGCGGCAAGCTGGGATTGTGTCTGTGCCTCCTCAACGAGCTCGCCCATTGTGGCTTCATCACTAGCCTGGAGAACAGCCACCGGATAACCGAACCTTAGGAACTCCTCAATCGCCTCGGGATCATTATCTCTCAACGCCGCCGAGGCAGCATCTTTCACCGTTTGAGGCGCTGATTGCATGAGCTTCCACACGGTCATGCGCTGGTCATGGGCACGTGCTTCGGTAAGACCAGTCGTCGCAAACTTCTCTATCGCTTCCCGCGACCCATCCCGGACAGCGTCTTCTGCCCGTTTCTTCTCCACGCTCCCCTCCGGAGCCTGCGTCGACAGCCACGCAGTCTTCAGATCATCCTTGGCTTGAAACTCCTGGTAACCGCCGTCCAGAAAAGCAATCATGTCCTCTGTAGATCCCTCAGACGTCAGCCTGCGGATCTCTTCGTTGGTTTGAGCACCAGACACCTGGCCAAGCACACTAAGAAGCTCACGCACATCCGCGTTCAGCGCGTCGTCTTTAGCCCCCGAAGATAAAAACTCCGCCACCGCCGCATCCCCACCCAGCAGAGCGTCCTTCGCAGCAGCCGCAGACACCGGCAGGCCAGAGGTCAGAAGATCAACAACCAGTTCCCGTCCCTCAGCCGTGGTCACTTCACGAAGAATTCGGTCCTCTTCCTCCGCCCGTGCAACTTCACCGCACCGGGCATCAACGGCCACAACCGACAAGACAGTAAAAAGAGAAACAACAATCCAGCGCGAACGTCGTCGCCTACTCCGCCGCAACACCGCTTACTCACCCCTCGGCTTCCCTAGAACCACCAGCGGCTGATCAACAAACCACTCAGCAGCCCGAGCCTGATCAACAAGCACAAGGCGCTTCTGGTCCACTCCTAGCGCCAGACCTGGGGAAAAACGGCTGCTCATGACCACTGAGGTGGGCGTCGAGCCCTCTCGCACGCACCACGAAGCTGCACGTTGATCGCCGCCCACAGCAACACTGACCTCACCGTTACGCGCTTGGAGGCGGGCATCGGGGTCGCCGACCGGGGCGAAGGAGAAACATCCTGAGCTGTCATCGGCGTCGAGAACTCGCCACGTTGCAGCCACGCGAGCGGGAAAATCGCTATCACGGTCGAGCTCACGCAGACGCACTCCCGACCACGTCGACGCGATCATGCCTCCGCCGGAGACTGCTCGTAGAGAGACGTCGCGACCCTTTGCCACCGTTGATGTTGATGCTCCACTCGCCCCTCCCAGGGGACCTGTCGCCAATTCAACAACCACCGATGCATGCTCACCAACCATGACTGGTGCAACCTCGCCCGGCGCGACAACAACATTCCAGAACACACGCCCGGAAGAATGCTGAACTCCCACGCGTACTGGTTGAGACAACCCGTTCACGACCCCATAGGAGCCCGTGGCGTGTAAAGAGATCCATCCAGCAGGCTGAATAAGCTGGAAACACCAGGACATTCCCTCCGCATCATAGGAATCCACACGGATCTGTGCGCTCTGTGCGCCGCAGTGAGGGGGCTTGATTCCGCCGTCGCCGTTGTCAACAACTACTGACGGCTCCTCTGCCCAGGCTGCCCCAGCGTGTGTGAAGGTGAGCGCGATGCTGGCGATCCCCGCCGCAATCGCTCTCAGCCAGCCATGGTTCCAGTTTCGGATGCTCATGAGCCCCACCCCTGCCCCATGGCGTAGCGGTTAACGCTCCGAGGAACGTCAGCGCTCACCCTCTGCGCTATAGGCCCAAAAACCTCCTGGGCAACATCCACACTGGACAGCGGGCCAGCGAGCTGCATGGTCTCCTCGCTGCCGGATGCGACCACATGCATGACAATCCATGATTCGCGGGAAGCTCGAAACTCCTCAGCATGTGGCCCGCTCACAGAACCGACTCGCTGCGAGGAAGGGGACACGGATTCGAAGCGAATGAGAAGGGTTCTGCCGCTTCCCTCCGGGTGTCCCTCACGGGTGCGCAGTACCATCCCGTCATCGCCTACCTGTGTCACCTCCATGGGGTAAGTGCGCCCCGAGGCAGAGGGGAGCGAGCACACCATGCCAGCGGTCACATGTTCTCCGCAGCCAGCGAACTCCGCAAAGTAATGGCTATAGTGCCTGGACACTTCCCGGAAGACAGACGCGGCTGGCCACGTCTCCTGTGAAGCCGCGGGAAAAAGCGGGTAGGTCAGGGCATAGCGCCCCAGATCAGCCGAATTCGACACAGCCGGAAGCGTGACACCCGTCGGCGGAAAGACACCGATCTCACCGTGTTCAAATTGCTGGACTATGCCTTCATCAACAGTGTCAGGGGAGGCCGCCGCATAGCCGAGGGCGCCACGTTCATAATTCCCCTCACCCCACAGCCGGAAGATTCCGGCCGGGATCTCCACGGCACCATGAGTCGGGTTCCAATAAATGCTTCCATGCTGGAAGTGGTTGAACTTGGTGGTGCCGTCGGGCGTCGTGCGCTCATCCGTCGTGGGAAAGCCAAGGGCACCCCGCTCCCACCCCAGGGCAGACCACCGATCTCTCACCAGCCCCCACACCACGTGGGCACCAGTAGCCGGCGACCAAAAAACGCTCCCACCCTCGAAGTGGTTGTAGCGTCCCGTATTACCGTAGGTCGGCAGCTCATCGGTGTCGGGATAGCCAAGTGGGCCTCGCTCCCAGGAGTGAGCCGCCCATTGATCCCTAATCCTCCCACCAACCTGGCGCGCCACCCCGCCAGACACGTGGGGATGCCAGAAAATGGACGACTCTCTCGCGAAATGTTGATAGCGCCCATTGCGAGTGGCAGGAAGCTCATCCGTGACCGCATCTCCAAACGTCGCCCACCCTCCCAGACGCTCATAGGTCTCTGCAATGCGGCCATAAATCCAATGCCCATGGAAGGCATCTGCGGCGGATGTGGACACGCTCAGGCACCCCGCGGTCATCGTCGCGGCCATCACGCTCGCGACAACGGCACGTCCGCTCAGACATTTCATGACCGAAAGAGTACGGGGAGATGCCCGGCACGTCCATCCCCTGACAAAAGCCTTACCCCCACGTCGCGCGCTCCCCGCCTTCTCACCAGCACCAACACCGCCGTCCCGCACCGAGATCATTACCCCCGTCACAGTGTGCAACGATGCCAGACAGAAGGCCACTCCCCCGCCCCCGGTACTCAAGGGACTACAGTCAACTCATGAGGTTTTTGTGGAATTTCGCCCTCCAGGTGATTGTCACGGCGATCGCACTGTACATCGCGCTGACGTATGTCCCCGGCCTCAGCCTCCGAAGCTCCTACGGCGAGCCATGGCAGACATACGTGGTGGCGGCTCTCGCGTGGTCGCTGGTGCAGTCGGTGCTCGGCCCTCTCCTCCGCACCCTGGGGCTGCCCTTCACGATCCTCAGCCTCGGGCTCTTTTCTGTCATTATTAATGCCTTGCTGCTCTTTCTCTCCCTCGTGGCCCTCCAGATGGTGGGAGTGGGCATCAGCATTCAGACGTGGGCGTCGGCGATTCTGGGGCTTGCCGTCCTCAGCGCGGTGACGTGGGTGCTCTCTATCATCACCCGGCCTCTGCGCGCCTAGCCCCCCGCGCAGCACTACCCCCCGTGGCGGAGGCGGCGGGATTTGAACCCGCGGATGGTTGCCCATCGCTGGTTTTCAAGACCAGTGCATTCGGCCGCTCTGCCACGCCTCCATTGTGCTCCACCAGTAGGGAGCGACACGTACACACTACCGGATGGCTAGGCTTTCGTGGAAATCCGCGGGGGCAGCCAACTAACCAACTTGTCCGCACGCCGCGAACGTCAGTATACGCACCTCAATGCATTGCAGCGAGCAGAAACTCCAAAACTTCGTGAAACCATTGGCGCACTGAACAACGCCTACAGTTCACTAGTCGGGCAACAATACTATTTTGCCAATTGCATTAGTCTGAAGGCTGTTATTCTCCCCTCCATCAAAGCAAACAATTCTTGCAGCGCAGCTTCTCCGGGGCATATAAATTAATATACTTCATGAAATCACTGTGCGGATATCCGAATAGGATTGTAGTCAATCTGCCCGTTGTAAACACCACACGCTCTCCTGAGCCAGAAATGCTCTTGATTCTTCCAGTTATCTCAATAGAGGGAAATAACATCTTCCTCTTTATTATTATCTCTTCTATATCCTCCCATTGGCAGGAAAAGCACATCCAGGTCTGAATAAGTATCCCTTCAGTGCCAATATTAATTACGGCATCTCCTCGATAAGTTGAACGCGAAACACGCCAAATGAGTAAAACGCAATAGCCGATTCCGGTGAGTATCATTCCCCGCTCGCGGTAGTCTGGAGCATGACCAAATGATAGACATCCAAGAATTAATAACGGGGAAACCGCAGCCAATGAAATGAGGGGCAAGCGAAGGAGACTGGTTTTCACAGAGATTCCGAAGCTGATCCTCGTTATTTTAAGCATATTTCTTGGCAGAATACGAGGAAAAATAGCCCATAACGCCAGAACTGCAATTGGTCCTAAGCTCCAGTGCATTAAGGATATAAACATTAATCCCCAATCGCTGTCCCTCAAGGCCAATATTGTACTTACAGATGCTGGAATAACCCACACCACCGCATAAGTGAGGGTCACAATAATACCCCCGTACTGTTCATCGTTATTTACACTCATCACTCATCGCATTCTCGTAAAGATACTGAATTCCTTTAGTGGCACCCAACGTTACCGCACCGCCTCCAACTATTAATAAACCCACACCCCATACCGGGAGCGTCACTGGTAGAAACGCCGTAACCGCGGCCACCGTTGCAGCTCCCACCATCCCACCTCCCATATTAGATATATAAGCCTCTTTTGCATCCATTCCCTGCCGACGATCAATCTCAGCGCCCAGTAGAGCACCACCAGCACCAAACGCACGACTACCCACCCGAGCAACCTGGGCAAGATCACCTACACCTTCAAGGCCACGTGCGCTATATTCTGCCGCACTAAAGCCAGCACCGGTACCTGCACCCTGGATAAACATCCCTACGTCACTAGCCCCAACAGACGGGGGTACTACGTTAGGATTCTTGGCACGAGGTCCCTTACTCTCGATCTCCCGCACAGACCTGCTGTACGCATCATCACCTTGGTAAGAATCCCCCGGGAACCGAGGATCATTCATGTTGCCCGGATCTACCTTGACATTACGACGGGCTCGGTTTCTTGCCTGCCCGGCAGCATCTTCCAAAGTAACTGGCCCAATAAAACCGGGTTGTCTTGTGGGGAGGGTCGTATCAAGTCCGTCATCTATATCAGGGTCATAATACTTATTCCTATTGGTAGGCAATTGCGCAATTGTTCCACTAGGGGTAGAAGCTGCTCCATGGGCCTTCCTATTCTGTTTTCCGGTTCCTGATACTGGCCCTAGATACATTCCGTTGAGCGCATTCCGGCTATGACGATACTCCTCGCGCTGCCGCTCACCTTTACGCTTATACTCCTCTTGTTGTCCTGATTCCCAGCCGGTGATCTTGTTCTTTCCTGCGCGAGCGACAGATTTCGTTTTTTCCCATCCTTTACCGGCAAGACTCTTCGTCTTCTGCCACAGGGAATTTTTCCCGGATGATTCCTCTCCTGCCGTCTTTGTCTTGTCCGGATCTGCTACCACTGGCAGCACCGTTGACCGCTCAGGATCAACCACCTGAATGATCTCACCCGTAGTGTTATCCACCTCAAACCAGGTCGGCACCACCCGCCCAGATATGTCATATGCCCATGGAGGCCGTACCCATTCCACGATCTCCCCCTGCCCATTCACAACACTGACCCCACCATCAGCATCTTTTATCAAGCGGCCTCCGTTAGGAACATCCATGTTAAAGCGATGCTGTCGTGGTGAGTCAGGCCCCTCCAACACCACCAACGATTGATCCCTGCCCCCACCCCACTGAATGTTCCTACGCCACACACGGTTTCGACGTCTCAACGCCACCATCACGCCTGCGACCGCCCCTGCCGCACCAACCGGGCCTATAGGCAATGCGTCAGTACCACTTTTCTGCAGATCAATACTTCCATGCGCCTCGTGAGAAGAGTTCTCGTCACGGCCAGCGTTAACCGATACCTCACCGTCACGCGCTGGGCTATCCCTTTCTTCAGGATTGACTAGCTGCTCACCAGCCAACCCATCACGAGTATCCACCCGTTCTTCGCCCGTCACCGGATCTCTCACAATTATTTCCCCGGTAGCTGCCCCCTCATTATCAATTACAGCTACCTCCCCTTCACCGGCATCCGCCACACGCACTACTCGGTCAGGAAGGCTTATCTCCCACGGCACGACCTCGGGAACATTCGATTCCGCCGGACCACTACGCGTGTGTGCTTCTTCTCCATGCCGTGTGACCCGCTCGGCCAATCCTCTCCGCGGGCTCCCAACCTGCATGTCCTGCTCATACGGGTTGACCTGCGTATCAAAACCTTCATAACGATGCGCCCGCGTCGGTGCATCATCGACTTCTTCTGGACCACTGGGCACTGCCGGAGGATCATCCGGCACAGGACCGCACACATACGGCACAGGATTCGGAGGAATAGGACCCACATGACCAGGATGCGTCCTGCGGTACGTATCCTCCCACCATGCCTCACGCGCGGCCTTTTCCCGCTCACAGCGTGCGATATCCTCAGCTGTCGGCTCCTTTGCCTCAACAGACGGTAAGCTCCACACGCTCCCTAGACACGCCAGGTACATTGCAACCGCCGCGATTCCGCACCCGCGTCGAATCAACACCCTCCACAAAGACAAGCGACCACGGAGCCGACCAAACCCGGCCCGCATTTCCGGCATTACCTCCAGCAAAGAG
The DNA here is from genome assembly GCF_021568315.1 of Corynebacterium uropygiale. Lineage (GTDB taxonomy): Bacteria > Actinomycetota > Actinomycetes > Mycobacteriales > Mycobacteriaceae > Corynebacterium > Corynebacterium uropygiale. The sequence continues at coordinate 84,330 of NZ_JAKGSI010000001.1, read as the reverse complement.
GATTTCGCATACGGATCCATGACCACCACTCGTCTTTCTTCCTACCTACTCTGACTTCTGAAAACGCGTGACCACACACCCATCACCCCAGAAGCCATCAAACCCCCACCGACCATCATCACCACCATGAACACAAACATCACGGGCACATATCCGTACCGCTCAACCGGCCCAGCGAAGAACTGCGACTCCCGCAAAGCGATGAGCACGACCAGTACACCCGCAACGAGCTTCAACGCAATCACCAGTCTGGACTCACCTGGCTGATCACCTCGCGAGTTATTGTCAAGCGATCCCTCTACACTTGAGGCCTGCACTGGGAATACACCACGAACGTCCTGCGCTGAGTCACCTGGCCCTGTCACTTTTTATCTCCTAACGGATACGCTGCGGATCCCCGTACACGCTCACCGAATCCACCGAGGTTGGAGATGTCGTCGACACCGTCGCAAACGACCTCACGGTGACCGGACCAATACACCCTTCCACCTTGACCTGAGCCCCAGAAAAACCACCAGAAGCACGCAGATACTGAGGATCCATCGGCATAGACACCAGCACCACATTCGTGATTCCGCCGGGATCAAGATGTGCATTCACCGTCGGAGCTACTTCCGCCTTACCAGAGACTGTCCCTTCCACCGTGCCGGTAGCATCCACTCCAGCAGTAGCACCCTGAACATTCGGCAGTTTCACAGACACAGATGGTCCGCCTTCAACACCCGCCTTCACGGCTGGCGAGGAGCCCACCACCGAAGCTACCTCGGCATCAACGCCCCCAGAAATATCCACCCCACAACCAACCTGATACCCAGCTTCAAACACTGCTCCAGAAAGAGCAGGATCCCCCTGACCATCGATCCACCCCTTAAAATCGACCGACCCAAACGCCTCTCCCGTCGTCACAGAACCATCAAGCGGCGGATTGACAAACACCCTCTCTCCAAACTTGCCCGCGTGCACCACCCACCCATCGGAAGTCACCCGGTCCGACACCCTATCGGGCATCGCCCGATCCACCCCGGAAACCGGGAACGGCCACGGCAGAAAATCAACCGGCATGGCAGAAGCCACCCCTACCCCTGCCACACCACACATCGCAATCGTCGAGATGACCGAAACGCACCGACCGAACGCTCTCACTTCACGCACCCCCTCAAGACCTCACTCGAACCACACTTTGTAACCCTTGTTACAAAAATTTAAACTAATTTAATGCTACGCCTACATCACACTCGCCAACCATGTGATTTCTCAGACAACTCCAAGGAACACTGGTGGCCCACAGCAGCCACGCATCGGCGCACCATGAGGGCCCAGACGATTCTCCCTCATCGGCTTCCCTAGGACTAGAGTCTGCCCATGAGGTTTTTGTGGAATCTTGCGCTCCAGGTCGTGATCACAGGCATCGCGTTCTACATCACGTTCACGTATGTGCCAAGACTTAGCCTGCACAATTCCTACGGCGAGCCCTGGCAGACGTATCTGCTCACCGCCATTGCTTGGGCCGCGGTGAACTCCGTCATCGCCCCTGTTCTTCGCAGGATCAGCCGACCCTTGTCGTTTCTCACCCTCGGGTTGTTTTCCGTCGTCCTCAACGCCGCGCTACTTTTTCTTTCAGTCATCGCAGTGCAGATGGTGGGGGTGGGAATCAGCATCCACTCCTGGACCGCTGCAGCCATCGGTCTGTGGGTTCTTAGCACAGTGACCTGGCTTTTGGGCGTCCTTACTCGCCCGCTTCGCTACGCTCGGTAATCATGAACCATCACAACTCCCAGTCCGCTCTTCCCACCACAATGCAAGCCATTGTCCTCACTGACGAGTCTGATCCCCGCAGCCTCAGGCTAGGATCCGTCCCCACCCCGCAGCTTCGGGAGGGAGAGGTCCTCGTCAAAGTTCACGCTGCGGGAGTGAACCGCGCCGATATCAATCAGGCTCAGGGTAATTATCCTGCTCCGCCCGGAGAATCGGAGATTATTGGCCTGGAATGTGCCGGTACTATCGCGGACCCAGGAACAACATCCCGTTCCATTGGTGAACCGGTGTGCTGTCTCCTTGCGGGCGGCGCTTACGCTGAATACGTCGCCGTCCCCGAGGGACAACTCCTTCCCATCCCGGAGGGCTACAGCATGGCGGAAGCCGCATCCATCGTGGAGGTCGCCTGCACGGTGTGGAATAACCTCGGGCAGATCGCCGGGATTCGGGAGGGCCAGCGCGTCCTCATCCATGGTGGTTCGGGCGGGATCGGCTCTTTCGCGATCCAATGCGCTGCGGCCATGGGGGCAGAAGTTGCGGTCACCGCGTCCTCAGAAGAGAAACTGCGGTATTGCAAAGATTTGGGCGCCCATCTCCTCTACAACTATCGCGAGAGCGACTGGTCACGCGAGCTGAAGAACACCGTCGACATCATTCTTGATGTGGTCGGCGGCCCCTACCTTGAGGGGAACATTCGGGCCCTCGCACCGGGTGGTCAACTCATCACCATCGCGATTCAAGGCGGCGCGAAATCCACCATCAACCTCGGGCTGCTCATGATGAAGCGACTCACCGTGAGGGGAACCACGCTGCGCTCGCGGCCGCGCGAGGAGAAGGCCACTATCGTCGCCGCCACCCGAGAAGCAGTGTGGCCCATGCTCGCCGACGGCAGGATCCGGCATCACATCCATGAAACGCTGCCCCTTGCCGACGCCGCCCGCGCGCACGAACTCCTCGACTCCGGTGCCGTCACTGGGAAGCTCGTCCTGGAGGTTTAAGCTAACGACGCCATCGCGCGGATGAGCTGGTCGATGTCGTGCGTCGTGGAGAATGGCGAAAGTGACACCGTCAGCGCCCCGCCGGCATCGACCGCCCCCATGTCCTCCATCAGCGGCGTGTTTTCCGTCACGGTGCACAGCAAACCATTGTCGAGGAGGCGCTGGTGCACCGTCGAGGCCGGAACCCCGTGCACCAAGAAGCTGGCGCACGGGATGCGGTCATGAAGCCCGCCAGCCGCCGCCTCCCCTGACACGCCGAGGACGTGCACAGCGGGTAAGGACTCCAGGGAGTGAATGAGGTAGTAGTCCATGTCCTCAGAGAAGCGTGCAAACTCTCCCATCGAATGCAGGAGCCTGGTCCGCCGAGTCCCTCGCGAGTCCACGAGCCCGGCCATGTGGTCCACCAGTGCAGGCACCCCGCCCGCGAGGCCCGCAGACACTGGATACTCCAACTTCTGAACGCTATCGGCCGGGTAGCCGGGGCGCAGCTCCCTGAGGCGTTTGAGCATCGCCCGATCCCGGAACACAAGGGCAGCCAATTGTGGCCCCCCCAGGTGCCCCACGTCAACAGCGATAATGTCCGCGCCCCAGTCCTCGGGGTCAATGGGCCGATAAGCAGCGAAAGCGGTGGCATCGACCAGAGTCCAGGCGCGTGAACGCTGACGGGTGATCTCCGTGATCCTCCGCACCGGGGCGACTGGACCCAACAGCGGATGCGCCGCGCCGAGGACGACGAGCCGGGTGCCGCCGTCGACAATATTGCGGTACTGCCAGGCGGGGAGCTCGCCAGTGGCGAGATCGGGCTGCGCCCAGCGAATCTCCGCCACCGGATGATCAGAGAACGCGGCGCTGAGCTCGGGGTTATCAAGCTCATTCACAACAATGGAGGAAGAGCGCCGCAGCATGGGCTGCATGGCGCTGGCCAGCTGGTGATAAAGCTCGGGGAGCCCCGTCCCGAGGAGAACACAATCGGGCGTCGCCCCCACCAAGTCCGCGATGGCAATGCGCGCCTCGCGAAGCGAGCGCTCATAGTGGAGCTGTCCAGGAGCATCATGCCGAGAATGTGAGCCATACCCCGAACCGCTTTCTACCACCTGCGGAGCGGCACGGAACGCACGCGCCACGGCACTGCTCACGCGTTCCGGGATCTGCGGGTGCGCATGCGCATTGAGATAAGTCCAACCAGCAGTAATAGAGACGTACAGCCCGCGCACGCGAGCAACGTCATAGCTCATGGACAGCTGCCTCCTCCGCTGTGAACCCGACAATCCCGACACAATCCCCATGAATTATGCCCTGTTCACGCTCAGAATGCGAGAGCCAAGGTGAAAGGCACAACCTCCAGCGGCTAGGGTGAGTTCCGTGCAGGAACAAGAGGACAAGAAACCGCGCGGGCAGGCCTCCGCGCTTCACAGCCATCAGCTCGCGGACGACATTTCGCGCATGACAGCGTCGGACGATCGGGCGGTTCCCCCCTCCCGCTCCCAGACATTTGGGACCGCGTGGGCGGATCTGGTTCGTGGCTTCCAGCAACGCGAACTGTGGTGGCAGCTAGGCATCCAAGACATCAAACAGCGCTACCGTCGTTCAGTCCTGGGCCCGCTGTGGATCACCATCGCGACGGGTGTCATGGCCCTTGCCCTTGGTCTGCTGTACTCCCTCCTCTTCGGCATCCCCGTGGCGGAGTTCCTCCCGCACGTGACCGTGGGCCTTATCATGTGGGGCTTCATCTCGGGATGTATCAAGGAGGGCTCCGACATCTTCATTGATAACGAGGGCCTCATCAAGCAGCTCCCCTCGGCGCTCTCTGTTCACGTGTACCGACTGGTGTGGCGCCAAACCCTCTTCCTCGCACACAACCTGGTGATCTGGGTCATCCTCATCATCATCTTCCCCCGCAACCTCGGGTGGGAGATTCTCCTGGCCATCCCCGGCATGGCGCTCCTCATCCTCAACGGCGTGTGGGTGTCCATGTTTTTTGGGATTATCGCGACGCGCTACCGAGATGTCTCCCCGCTTCTAGAGTCTCTCACCCAGCTTCTCTTCTACGTCACCCCCATCGTGTGGATGACCAGCACTCTGCATCAGCAGGGCGGTGGAGTGTCGTCGCGCGCTAAGATCGCCGAGCTCAACCCCCTCTTCCATTACCTCGAGGTGGTGCGCGCCCCCATGATTGGGCAGCCGGTGGCGGCCTATCACTGGTGGGTTGTCCTGGCATGCACGGTGGTGGGGCTGGTCATCGCGTTGCTAGCCATGCGCCAGTGGCGTTTCCGCGTCAGCTATTGGGTGTAGAGAACCGGGTTTTATCAGAAGGAGAACGAAGAGCTCATGGTTTCCGTCGATACCTATAACGCCTGCGTCGACTTCCCCATCTTTGACGCGAAGTCCCGCTCCATGAAGAAGGCCTTCCTCGGGGCGGCGGGTGGCGCGATCGGGCGCAATGCGCACAACGTCGTCGTCGTGGAGGCGCTCAAGGACATTAACCTCCACCTCCGCGAGGGGGATCGCGTGGGCCTCGTCGGCCACAATGGTGCGGGAAAGTCCACCCTCCTCCGCCTGCTGTCCGGCATTTATGAGCCGACGCGCGGCTCGGCGGACATTCGCGGCCGCGTCGCCCCCGTCTTTGACCTCGGTGTGGGCATGGACCCGGAGATCTCCGGGTATGAGAACATCATCATCCGCGGGCTGTTCCTCGGGCAGACGCGCCGCCAGATGAAGAAGAAGATGGACGAGATCGCCGAGTTCTCCGAGCTGGGCGACTACCTCGCGATGCCGCTGCGCACCTACTCCACGGGCATGAGGATCCGCCTTGCCCTCGGGGTTGTGACCTCCATCGAGCCGGAGATCCTGCTTCTGGACGAGGGCATTGGCGCGGTCGATGCCGCGTTCATGGCCAAGGCTCGTCACCGGCTGCAGGAGATGGTCGAGCGATCGGGCATCCTTGTTTTTGCCTCGCATTCCAATGACTTCCTGGCCCAGCTCTGCACCACCGCGCTGTGGATCGATCATGGGAGTGTCCGCAAGGCGGGGTACGTCGATGACGTTGTGGAGGCCTACGAAGGGAAAGCCGCAGGGGATCACGTGCGTCGGCTCATGCAAGACATTGCCGAGAACCGCCGCTAAAGTGCTGGCACCATTCTCCGTGGCACAATGAGTCCCATGAACTCTCTTTCCTCCGCGAGCTCGATTGCCGCTGTTATCGTCACCCATCATCGGGCGGAGCTGCTGCAGCATTCCCTCCGAGTGGTCGCGGAGCAAACCCGGCCGGTCCAGCACATCATCGTCGTGGACAATGGCAACGAGATCCGGGTGAAAGAGCTCCTTGAGGACATTGCGGGGGACCGTGGCGTGTATCTGCCTTCCCAACACAATCTTGGCGGGGGCGGCGGATTTGCCTATGGTTTCCTCACTGCACTGGCGTTGGGCGCCGATGCCGTATGGTGCGCCGACGACGACGGCCGCCCCGAAGGCCCGGAGGTCCTCGCTAACCTCCTGGATTGTGCTCGACGCCACCAGCTCGACGCCGTGTCGCCCGTCGTGTGCACGTTGGAGGAGCCGGAGAGGCTGGCTTTCCCCTTGCGAAGAGGCCTCGAGTGGCGTCGCTTCCGTAAGGAACTTAGCGATTCGAAAAACCCGCAGGGAGACGTCCTCATGGGGATCGCCTCACTCTTTAATGGTGCGCTATTTTCTGCACAGACCCTGGACCGCATTGGAGTGCCCGACCTCCGTCTCTTCATCCGTGGCGATGAGGTGGAATATCACCGGCGACTTGTCCGCTCCGGCCAGAGGTTTGGTACCTGTCTCAGAACGGCATACCTGCACCCAGATGGCGCAGAGGAGTTCAAGCCCATTCTTGGGGGGCGGATGCACACCCAATACCCTGACAATGAGGTGAAGCGCTTCTTTACCTATCGAAACCGCGGATACCTCATGAACCAGCCGGGGATGCGGAGGCTCCTCCCCCAGGAATATGCACGATTCGCCTGGTTCTTCCTGGTGCAACGCCGCGATATCACCGGTTTCCGTGAGTGGTTGAGGCTCCACCGCAAGGGGCGCCGAGAACACTTCGCGAGGTATGGTGATATCCACTAATAACACCTACTCGATCGTCTTCACAAATACATCAGGTGAGAATAATGAGAAGGCGCAACGTCATATCATGCTAGGTTCGATCATCCTTTGATAATTCCGCGCTCAATAAGAGAAAACTCTATGGCACAGAAGGCCCACGAGAGCACATCATCACGAGTCTTTACCTCCAATTTTTACATGTCACAGTTGGCGCACCAACCGGAACAACACTGGCAAGCATCAACCTCACTCCCATTTCTTTTCCTTTAGACTCTATCAATGGAGAGTCATTGAAAGAAATCGTCCTCCGTTCACTTCGGCAGGATGGATTATCAATATCGAAAACTGTGATATATTTTTTATCGCTACCTTCTCGAGGAAAATGGTTCACGAGAAGCCACTTCCCAAAACGAGAAGCCATGAACGCTCGATCGCCGCCGATATCTAACTGTACCTGGATATCGTCGGATGCACTATGAGTTCCTCTACCTCGAAGCTTGCCGGTATCCGACACCTCGTAGTATCTGCCATTGTAAACAAAAAAACCGTCGAATGCCTGTTCTTCCCAGGGGAGCTCCTCTCCGAGGACCTCGGTAGAGTTATTTTCACTGAAGACCCCATTCACTTTTATCCTGTAAGTCTGCTCTTCCTCAGAATAGAAAAACATAGCGGATTGATCATTGCAGTCAAAACTCCCGCGGTGAAGATTCTCAAACTTGTATCCATCGATGATTTCCGATCGAATCGTTCCATCCAGTCGCATCTCCGCTACCTTAATTGCTTTCATATTAGCTTCATCAGGCCGATCAAACCATAACATCCTTCCATCATCGCACACCGTCATACCTTCAACCAGGTAATTCGAGTTTATATAGCTAACTTTCTTCCCATCCGTTAAGGCTAGACGATTTCCCCCCAGATTTCCTTGTTGAGCCCGTCCAATATTAAACGACATCCCAAGCAGATTACCATCATCAGAGCTATTTGCATCCATAAGGTAACCGCCCGTGTCTGTGTCGAACTTCCGGATCGGATTGCCCTGCTTATCGAATATCAGTATTCCATCTGGGACCGCTTTTGCAAAATAGTTTCCTAATCGCCTGATAAAATTATGATACACCTCACCGTCTTCCGCAATGATATCCACTTCCCCGCGAGAGTCGCTAGCGATGATAATATCGTTAGCCCCCTTCGTCATGGTCGGTGATGTGGATACCGCCATTCCGAGATATTCATACTCCCCAATGTCTGGCCTATCAGTTATTTCTTGGCCACTAGTAGAGCAAGCAGTAATGAGGAAGCAACAAGACACTGCCCATACTAAGCTGCCTCGGATACACTTCATTTATTGAACCTCTTTAGCGTCGGCAGAGTTTGCCAGATCAATAGGATACACCCCATAACGCCAGAAGGAGATCCATCTGTTTTTTCCGAGATCTATGGACCCTTCCGTTGCGGCCATATAGGACGCCCACACCAGAGAGGAGCAGTTAAATTTTTTAGAATCTCTTCCCGCGGATCGACTGATAGCGAAATTTAATTCATACCCTTTTCCGACCTGAGCCTCAGCAAATTGTGCTGCCCGTTCCTTCTCAAGGATCTGGCGGTCTTTGCTGCCTTGACTCTCACTGATGGGCGTTTTTTCTGCGAGCTCAGGGGGCGCCTCAGGATCGTAGAAGGTCTCGGCAACCGCAGCTTCCTCCCGCTTTCCCGACTCCTCTGGCAAGGCTGCTGCCACTCCCGCAGCGCCCCACAACACTACCGCCGCGCTCAGCGCAATGAGCTTTTTCATCGCCCCTCCGCAGGCTTGTTCGCTCCATTGTCCTTTGTGGAGCACAAATATACCGGAAAGGGCTTACCTTCGCAGCACTTCCCCCAACTGGTACCCCCTACCGCATCCGAAAGATCACCGCTCTCTGTACGACAAAGTTAATAACCGTCGCTACCCCTTGGCTGATCACAAAAGCAACGACGAGAGCGATCCACGGCGTCCATCCCCATGCCAAGAACAGGTGTTCCCCGAGTGTCTGCCCCCCAATATTGATGCCATAGGTCAGGGCATAGAGGACCGCAACGGCGATGAATCTCCGCCAGCTCGGTTCCGCCTGGAATGTCCAGCGCCTATTAATGAGGTATGCCGTCGTTGTGCCACAGATGAAACCGATGGTCCTCGACGGCGGTACAGACCATCCACAGCCCAGCCGCAAGATCCAGGTCAACCCCAGATCCACCACCGCGGAGATCCCACCTGACACGATGAACCGAAAAGCCTGTACCCCTAGGCTATTTGTCTTGCCGGTGGGCGGCACCGGCAGTGGCTGGGGCTCCGTGGGCTGGGGAATCTGGGAAGTATTCTCGCTATCGATCTCAGACACGGACTCACAGCCTACTCGGTATCTCACCGCGCATCACATAGCGGTAGAGATCCAGGCGCTGGTCTGCTGGCAGAACCTCCCACGTCTCGCCATACGCCCCCACCTGCCGCAGCCCCTCCAGGGAGGCGGCGCACAGCGACGCGATCTCCTCTGCGCTGCGTTCCTCCCCGGTGCATTGATAAAAGGACTCGCTCAGGATCTCTTGACGCTCTGGGCCGCCCGTCAAACAGCTGAGCGCTAGCACGCACAGCCACCACGCCTCTCTGGCACGTGGCTCCTGCTCGACGGGTAGCGCATCGAGAATGCGTCGCGTGTCCTCCGGCAGGCAGAGAGGCCGGTAAAGATCAAGGGCCTGAATGAGCGGAAGGAAACTATCGGCGCCAGCGCGCATAATCACCCTTCGGACCTCAGGCCGCAGGGAGTGCAAGAGCCAACGCCGATGCTTCACCCCCGTGAGGTGTGCATTGATTCGGGGAATATCGAACGGCCGTCCGAGGAAGTCCCCCACCCCGCCGATGCACAGGCGCCCCGGGGTGGCGTGGTCGCGCGGATGAATGTCGACGACGCTGACGTCGAAGCACCACAGCCCCCAGTGGAAGACCAGATCATCGCCCCTCGCGCGAAGCCAGTGCCCGAGCAGGATGCCAGGCTCGAGCGGCGAGGAGGAGCTGCTGCTCGTGAAGAAGGCGGGCGTGTCCGGGCTGGAGGCCACGCCGAGCGCCACGCTCGCCACGTGGCCCAGCTCCGCGAGGCTGAGCGTCGAGCGAACTCCCAGGACCCGCACCACCCCCTGGCTCTGGACTTGGATGCTCAGCACCACCGTGACGTCGTCCGGGCGGCTGCGGCGCGCACGGGCGTCGTACAAGGGCACGACGGTGGCCAGGCCTCGCTCGGTGGACATGCCACCAGGGTAGCGCGGCTCAGCGGGGCACGGGCAGGGCTCGAATGTCCGGGCCGAAGGCCTCTTTGAGGTACTTGCGCCCACGGCGTTGGCGCTCAATGTCATGCCACGTGCTCACCAGCTCGGCGAGGGCTGTCGCGACGGTCCACGCGCGCCGGCCCACGGGCTCGCCGTGATAGGCCTCGGCGATCTTGTTGAGGTCCGGCTCGGTGGGCGTCGAGAACCTCGGCGCACTGGGCGTCTTTTTCTGCGAGCCCGCCGGTATCCGGTACTCCTTCAGCTCGGTGATGGCCTCACGAAGAGCCTCGACGAACGCCTCAAGGTGAGGCTCCTCCGCGGACACCACCCGGGTGCCCTCCAGGATCCCCTCCAGCTGCGCCGGGTCCACATCCCCCGCCTCCTCGCTGAGCACCCACGCCCCCGAGAGCTTGCCGGAGCCCTCCGCCATTCCAGGGGCCGTTTGCACATGCCACACGACGGTGCGCTCCTGCTGCTCATCGACGACGGCAAGAACCGGATGCTGAGAACTCATGCACCACATCATAGGCGGGCGGCTAAGGTGGCTCCCATGTTCGGATTCCTCAAAAAGAAGGCCCCCGAGGCGGCTGAGCACGTCGCCGCCCAGCACACGGACCTCCCCCTCAATGACTTCATGACCCGCCTCATGGCCCAGGAGCTGCCGATGCTCGACAGCACCTCGCGCGGCGAGGTCTACGCCATCCTCCGCGAGTACAAGGGAGAGACCATCTGCTCCCAGGAGCAGCTCCCCGAGCGCATCCGGGAGCTCATGGACCTCTAGCGCGGAGGGCGTGAGCGCACCACACAAGCCCCGGGCACAGAAAAGGCCCCGGGCCCGCCCACCGGAAGGTGTGGACAGGCCCGGGGCTTTTCTGACCGCCAGGTCGGAGGGCTCTTTACAGAGCGCCGAACACGGCGTTCACGAGGTTCTGGATGGCCTCACCGAGGGAGCCACCGACGGAGGTGATGCTCTCAACGACAGCCTTGAAGATGCCGCCGAGGCCCTGGAGACCGGAGTTAACGATGGTGTGGGAGGACTCAATCATGGATTCTTCCTTTCAGACTTCTGCAACAACATCACGGGGTGCGGGGCTCCATGCTTGCCCTGCTGTTTCCGTGACAATGCTGAGAATAGCGGGGATCCCAGGGGGAGGAAACGGGAGATCTCCCCTGGAATATTTCCCGTTTATGTGCATAGATCCTATCAAATTGCCTAATCGCCCCCGACGTGCAGTTTTTCAGCCCAAAACCTCGCCGAGCAGCGCTTCCCTCCCGCCTCACCCCTACCCCCTTCCTGGGGGTGCGCGCCGAACGCCCACTAAGAAATCCGCAGGTCAGCAAAAGTTTTGAGGGGCGTAATGTTTATTTCCTTGGACCGTATATTATGCAGTGCGTCGGCCTATCGTCCCGCAGCCGGACTTCGTTTCACTCTGCACGTCGCGAAGGATTTTTTCAGCGAGAGCGTCATCTATCTCACGCTCGGCACACAGGGAATGCCCAGATGCCCCAGGTAGGGTAAGAGGACGTAACTCAACTCCATCGACGAGAGAAAATCGGAAGATGCAACTGCAGACCACAGAACAATCTCTGACCGGTTGGGGGCGCACCGCACCGTCAACAGCTCACGTTCTGTCCACCCCGGACGTGGACACCATCATCGCCGCTGTGCAGCAGGTGGCGGACCAGAACAGTGAGAAGCCGGAGCACCTTCGTCGAGGCGTCATCCCCCGCGGCATGGGCCGCTCCTACGGCGACCCCGCCCAGAACGGCGGCGGGCTCATCGTCGACATGACGCCGCTCAACAGGATCCACTCGATTGACGCGGAGTCCGCCCTCGTCGACGTCGACGGCGGCGTGACGCTGGACCAGCTCATGAAGGCCGCCCTCCCCTATGGCCTCTGGGTCCCGGTGCTCCCCGGCACGCGGCAGGTGACCATCGGCGGGGCGATCGGCCCGGACATCCACGGCAAGAACCACCACTCGGCGGGATCCTTCGGTAACCACGTCGTCTCGATGGAGCTGCTCGTCGCGGACGGCCGCGTCCTCCACCTCGAGCCGGAGGGCTCCCCCGATGACCCCGAGGGCGAGCTCTTCTGGGCCACCGTCGGCGGCATGGGCCTCACGGGCATCATCCTGCGCGCCACGATCCGGATGACCAAGACGGAGACCGCCTACTTCATCTCCGACACGGACCGCACCTCCAACCTCGAGGAGACCATCGCGCTCCACTCCGATGGCTCCGAGGTGAACTACACCTACTCCTCCGCGTGGTTCGACGTCATCTCGCCGGAACCGAAGCTCGGGCGCGCCACCATTTCCCGTGGCTCCCTCGCCACCCTCGACCAGCTGAAGGAATACGCCCCCAAGCTGGCCAAGGATCCGCTGAAGTTCAACGCCCCACAGCTCATGACGGTGCCGGACATCTTCCCGTCCTGGACCATGAACAAGCTTTCGCTCATGGCCGTCGGCGAGGCCTACTACTTCATGGGCTCCCCGGCGCGCAACGCCATCAAGAATCTCACGCAGTTCTATCAGCCCCTGGACCTCATCGGCGAGTGGAACCGCGGCTACGGCAAGAAGGGCTTCCTCCAGTATCAGTTCGTCGTGCCCACGGAAGCCGTCGAGCCGTTCAAGGAGATCATCCGGGACATCCAGCGCTCGGGGCACTACTCGGCGCTCAACGTCTTCAAGCTCTTCGGGCCCGGCAACAAGGCGCCGCTCTCCTACCCGATGCCCGGCTGGAACGTGTGCGTGGACTTCCCCATCCGCCCCGGCCTGGGCGAGTTCCTCGATGACCTGGACCGCCGCGTCCTCGAGTTCGGCGGCCGCCTCTACCTGGCCAAGGAGTCCCGCACCTCCGCGGAGATGTTCCACGCCATGTACCCCGGCCTCGACGGCTGGCTGGCCACCCGCAACGCCATCGACCCGCACGGCGTCTTCGCCTCCGATATGTCGCGCCGCCTGGAGCTTCACTAGTCGCCCCCGCGACGCACCACAGGCACGAGCACAGGGACTACAGGGACTACAGAAAGGACTTCAGGCATGTTGAATGCAGTGGGCCAAGCCCAGAACATCCTCCTCTTGGGCGGAACCTCGGAGATCGGGCTCGCCATCGTGACGGAGTTTCTCCGCCGGGGCCCGGCGCGGGTCATCCTCGCCGCCCGTGAGGACTCGCCCCGCGTCGAGGGCGCCGTCCGGCAGATGAAGGACGCCGGCGCGCGGGAGGTCGACGTGATCGACTTCGACGCCACCGACACCGACTCCCACCCGGGGGTCATCGACGCCGCCTGGGAGAAGGGCGACGTGGACATCGCCATCGTGGCATTCGGAACCCTCGGTGACCAGGAGGAACTCTGGCAGGACCAGGCCAAGGCCGTGGCCTCCGCGCAGATCAACTACACGGGGCCGCTGTCCGTCGGCGTTCTGCTGGGGCAGAAGTTCCGGGCGCAGGGGCATGGGACCATCGTCGCGATGTCCTCCGTGGCCGGCATGAAGGTGCGGCGCTCTAACTTCGTGTATGGGGCGTCGAAGGCGGGGCTCGACGGCTTCTACGTCCAGCTGGGCGAGGCGCTGCGCGGCTCCGGCGCGAAGGTGCTCGTGGTCCGGCCGGGGCAGGTGCGGACGAAGATGACCGACGGGATGGACGAGGCCCCGCTCACCGTCGACCCCGAGCGCGTCGCCAAGGACACCGTGGCGGCCGTCATCGATGGCAAGGAAGAGATCTTTGTCCACCCGCTCTTCCGCTACGTGGCGATGGCCCTCAACCACATCCCCAAGCCGATCATGAGGAAGCTGCCGTTCTAGAGTGTCGCCGTTCTCACGGCCTTCTCAGTGCATAGAGGTTCGGATTCTTAACCTCATATGTCACACTAGAACCCATGACGATTCAAGAATCCGCCACCGGATCCGACATGTCGGATCCGGATCTTTTTGACCCCCCGGTCAATGAGCCCTACTCCTCCGATCTCCTGAGCAAGAAGGGGACCCTCCTCGGCGTCATCGGAGCTGGTCTGGGGAGCGGGATCCTCGTCCTCCTCGGCTGGATCATCCTCAAGCGCGTGGATCTTCCCGCCTTTTCGACGTCCATGGTGCTGCGTGCGCTCGCGACCGCCTGCACCGTGGCGATCCTCGTCATCGTGGGCGGCCTGCTCCTCTGGTGGCTTCTCGACGAGCAACGCGCCGACGTCCGCCGTCGGAAAGACACCACAGACACCCACACCCCGCCGCTGCAACTCCGGCGGCCGCGCTGGCGCGTGTGGCTGACGCACGCGCTCTGCTATGTGGCGCCCGGCGGAATCGTGCTGAGCAGCACCGGGATCCCCCTCGCGGCGAGCCGCCTCTACCTCGAAGGCCTGCAGGTCGACCAAGGTTTCCGCACCCAGTTCCTCACCCGGATGGCGGAGAACCTCTCGCTGCGGGACATGAATTACATCGACATGCCCAGCTACTACCCGGCCGGGTGGTTCTGGCTGGGCGGCCGGCTCGCGAACCTGCTGGGCATCCCCGGCTGGGAGGTGTACCAGCCGTGGGCGATCATCTCCATCGCCATGGCGGGCTCCATCCTCGTGCCGCTGTGGCAGCGGATCACGGGTTCCCTCGCGGCGGGCACGGCCATCGCGCTGGTGAGCACGTGCATCGTCCTCGTCATGACGGCGGAGGAGCCCTATGCGGCGATCGTGGCCCTCGGGGCCCCGGCGGCAACGATCCTCGCCCGCCGCGCGCTCCTTGGCTCCCGCTGGTGCATCGTGGCGGTGCTGCTCTACCTCGGCGTGTCCGCCACGATGTACACGCTCTTCACGGCGCTCATCGCGGCCTCCGTGGTGCTCTTCGCCGCGGTCGCGGCCCTCTGGGAGTCCCGGAGCTGGCGGCCCCTGCTGCGGCTGTTCATCATCGGCTGCGGCTCACTCCTCATCGCCGCTACCGTGTGGGGACCCTTCCTCTGGGGCCGCCTGCACAGCGACGTGACCTCACGCTCCACCGCGAATCACTATCTCCCCCAGGCCGGAACGGAGCTCCCGATCCCCTTCCTCGCCCCCTCGGTGCTGGGCGTCCTGTGTTTCATCGGCCTGGTATACATCGTCGTGCGCTCCCTTGACCGGGATGTGCGGGCGCTGGGGCTGGGGCTCGTCGTGTTCTACCTGTGGGCGGTGGCTTCGATGGTGGTCACGCTGGCGGGCAGCACGCTCCTCGGCTTCCGGATTGACACGATCATTGTGCTCCAATTGGCGACGGCCGGGGTGCTCGCCATCGCTGAGTTCCGCCTGGTGGGCGTCGAGCGCCTCTACCCGGAGCGGATGAGCCCGCGGCTCTCGCGGACCATCACCATCCTCATGATGGTGCTGCTGCTGGGAGGCGGGGTGCACTACGCGCAGTCCATCCCCTCGCGGAACCAGAGCAGCATCGACCACGCGTACTCCGACACGGACGGCTACGGCGAACGCGCCGACCGCTTCACTGGCGACGCCGGCCAGTACTACAAGGAGATCAACGCGTTCATCCTCGACCACGGGAGGGACCCGGCGGACACGGTGGTCCAAACCGATGAGCGGGACTTCCTCTCCCTCTACCCCTACTACGGGTTCCAGGCTGCGACCAGCCACTATGCGAACCCACTCGGGGACTTCTCCAAGCGCAACCAGGCCATCGAGGACTGGGCGCGCGGCTCCTGGGATAACCTGGCGGATCCCCAGGCCTTCACCCGCTCGCTCGACTCGGCGCCCTGGCGTGCCCCCGATGTGTTCGTCTTCCGCGGCTCCGTCGATGACGCGAAGGACGGCTGGAAGACGCACATCTCCGAAGACATCTATCCCAACAACCCCAACGTTCGATTCCAAGCCATGCACTTCAATCCGAAGAGTTTCACCGCGCCCGGCGCGCCGTGGGATGTGAAGGAAGTCGGCCCGTTCGTGGTGGTGGTCCGCACTCATGCCTAAGCAATCACTAAACTCTGTGCCCGTGACACGCACTCCCGCTCCCGCCTGGCTCCGGCTCCTCACGCTCATCTCCGGCGTGCTGGGGTTCCTCCTCTTCGTCGCGACGCCCTTCCTGCCCGTCCAGCAGACGCAGTCCACGCTGAACTGGCCGCAGGACGATGACCTGGGCAGCGTCGTGGCGCCCCTGGTGTCCTACGCCCCCCAGGAGATCCACGCCACCATTCCGATGAGCGCCCTCGACGACGTCCGGGAGGGCCAGGACCTCGTCTTTGGTACTCTGCCCGAGCACTCCGAGCAGGCCACGAGCCGAGGGCTCTTCGTCCGCAGCTTCGACGGCTCGGTGGACGTCGTCTCGGAGGAGTCCGTGGTCCTCCAGCTCACGCCTGAGCAGGTGAAGGAGCTGCCGAAGGACGCAGTGCTGAGCATCGAGTCCACCGTCGACGCGACGAGCGCGGAGATCCGCAGCGCCTCCTCGGGCGCGGAGATCCACAGCGAGTCCGTCGACCGCGACGTCCGCCCCCAGGTCTCCGGCATCTTCACCGAGCTGGAGGGCGACGCCACCACCTCCCAGCAGCTCCGCGACGCCGGCATCTCCGCCACCGTGCAGATCAACAGCCGCTTTACTTCCTCGCCGACGCTCCTCAAGGGCCTCGCGATGGGGCTCGGGATCGTGCTCATGCTCGTCTCCCTGTGGGGGCTGCACCGGCTTGATCGCCTCGATGGGAAGCCCTATCGCGGCATCCCCGCGACCTGGAAGCGCTTCCGCCCGCTCGACGGCGTGGTCGTGTTCGTCCTCGCGTGGTGGCACATCTTCGGCGCCAACACCTCCGACGACGGCTTCCTCCTTACCATGGCGCGGGCCTCCCACCACTCCGGCTACATGGCCAACTACTACCGCTGGTATGGGGTCCCGGAGTCCCCCTTCGGCTCCCCCTACTATGACCTGCTGGCTCTCTTCTCCCAGGTTTCCACGTCCTCGCTGTGGATGCGTATGCCGGCGCTCATCTTCGCCCTGGCCATGTGGTTCATCGTGTCCCGGGAGCTCATCCCCCGCATGGGACCCAAGGTCGACGGCCGCCGCCTCGTCCACTGGTCCGCCGCGGGCCTCTTCCTGGCGTTCTGGCTGCCCTATGACAACGGCACCCGCCCGGAGCCCTTCATCGCGGTGATGATTGTGCTCACGTGGGCCTCCTTCGAACGCGCCGTGGCCACCAACCGGCTGCTGCCCGCGGCAGTGGGAACGCTCTTCGCGGCGGTGACCCTCTCCGGCGGCCCGACCGGCCTCTTCGGCCCGGCGATCCTCTTCGTCTTCCTTCCGGCGCTCATCACGATCCTGCGCCGCCGGCTGCCGCTGCTGGGCGACATCCCGACGTGGCAGGGGGTGCTCGTCTTCATTGCGCCCTTCCTGGCCTCGGGAACCGCGATCCTCGTGGCGGTCTTCGGGGACCAGCCGCTGGGCTCGGTCCTGGAATCCATCCGGGTGCGCGCCGAGGTCGGCCCCTCCCTCCGCTGGCACGACGAGGGCCTTCGCTACACCACCCTGTTCGAACAACTCGTGGACGGTTCCATGACGCGCCGCCTGCCGGTCTTCCTCATGGTGGCTGCGGCAGCGCTCATCACCGTGTGGCTGATCCGCCACCGCGGCCGCGTCCCGGGCGTGGCGCAGGGCCCGATCCAGCGCGGGATCGTCATCTTCTTCATCGGCACGGCGTTGCTCTCCTTCACCCCCACCAAGTGGACGCACCACTTTGGTATCTACCCGGGCCTCGCTGCGGTACTCGGCGGCGTGGCGGCCGTGGTGCTGGGGCGCATCGTCATGAAGGCCGTGTGGGCGCGCACGCTCACGCTGGGCACGTTCCTCTTCATCTTTGCCCAGGCCCTCGGCGGGCCGAACGGCTGGTGGTACGTGGCGCACTTCAGCGTGCCGTGGTGGGATAAGACGATCCAGTACAAGGGCGTCGAGGCCGCCGACATCGTGCTGGCGATCTCTCTCATCATCATCGTGGTGGGCGTCATCCAGCTCTTCCTCGAGCGGCACCGTATCGAGGAGGGCGGCACGCCCCGGCCTGTGCGCCCGAGCCGCTACGCCCGCGCCTGCGCGGCGCCCATCGCGGTGCTGGGATGCGTCATCGTGCTCTTCTCCATGGCGACGTTCACCAAGGCGTTCATCGGCCAGTACCCGGGCTATTCGATCGGCCTGGGCAACCTGCGCACCTTCGAGGGGAAGCAGTGCGGGATGGCCTCGGATGTGCTCGTCGAGGACAACACCAACGACTCCTTCCTCACCCCCGCCGATGGCCGCAGCCTCAAGGATTCCCTCAGCACGCAGGGCTCTTATGGCTTCCACCCGAATGGCGTGGCCGAGGACATCTCCGCTGATGATGCGGACACGACGAGCGTCGGCTCCATCGGCAAGAACAGCGACTCCTCCACCGCGAACGAGAACGCGAACGCCGAGGACACCGACGCCACCTCCAGCACCACCGGCGGCTTCCGCGCCCACGAGGGGATCAACGGCTCCCGGGCCACGCTCCCCTTCAACCTCGACTACACGACGGTGCCGGTCCTCGGCTCCTACACCCCCGAGGACCAGGCGCAGCGCCCCGCGAAGCTCACCACCTCCTGGTACTCCCTGCCGAGCGAGCAGAAGGAGGACTCCCCGCTGCTCGTCGTGTCCCTCGCCGGGCGCACCAAGCACCACGACATCAACGGTGTGAAGCAGGGCGGCCAGAAGTTCGAGCTCCAGTACGGCACCCGTGAGGCCGACGGCAGCGTCCACGACACCGGCTCCCTGGAAATGCTCGACGCCGGCCCCATCCCCTCCTGGCGTAACGTGCGCCTCCCGCTGGAGCGCATCCCGGAGGGGGCCAACGTGGTCCGGCTGTACGTCGAGGACACCTCGATGGACCCCGACCAGTGGGTGGCGGTCACCCCGCCGCGCGTGCCGCACCTGGTGGACCTCAACACCTTCCTCGGCTCCGAGAAGGCCGGGCTGCTCGACTGGTCCGTGGGCCTGCAGTTCCCCTGCCAGCGCTCCTATGATCACTACGCCGGCGTCGCGGAGATTCCGGACTACCGCATCTCCCCCGATTACGACGGCAAAGTCTGGCTCAGTGACTTCCAGGACTACAAC
Source organism: Corynebacterium uropygiale (assembly GCF_021568315.1). Classification (GTDB taxonomy): domain Bacteria; phylum Actinomycetota; class Actinomycetes; order Mycobacteriales; family Mycobacteriaceae; genus Corynebacterium; species Corynebacterium uropygiale. The sequence goes on along the minus strand of NZ_JAKGSI010000001.1, from coordinate 65,146 downwards.
GGTGGCGGCGCGATGGGATCCGTCGAGTCCGTCCTCACCTCCTGGGAGAAGCCGGCCTACCTCAAGGATGACTGGCAGCAGGACTGGGGCTCCCTGGAGATGTACTCCCTGCGCAAGGACTCCCGTGGAGAGACCCCGCAGCTCGCGAACATCGACTACGAGACCATCACCCGCAACGGCTGGTGGAACCCGGGCGAGATGAAACTCAACGCCCCGGATTACTCGCTGGCCGCGCGCTAGCTCCGCGTAGCCTCCGGGGAGCCCCGGGAGAGGACAAGGCCCCAGGATTCCCTGGGGCCTTAGCTCTTATCATTCGCCCATGTCGTGGGCGGCGCGATTGCGGAGCGCTATCCGGACACTGGTCTCATAGTATTCCTTGGCGAAATCCACATCCTGGCCGTCGATAAGGTCTCGGGCCCCCTCAGTCAGATTCATCATCGACGTTCCTGAGATACTTACCCCGAGCCCGAACTGAAGATACAACTCCGGAGTAGTCACGCGCATGGGCACATAGGCCCACTCCCCATCGACACTGTCGGAATACCAATGGCACAGGAGATAGGTGAGGAGCTGGTGCTTCTCCTCCCGCGGACGTTCGGAATGAAGAATCCTCGTCACGTACTCGACAGGAAAGGGAGACCCGGCGAAGCCTGCGTCTGGCCAGCCCAGCTCCAGTGCCTGGGAGAGCATCTCCCGGGAGCGTTCTTGTGTATCAACAAGACGACGCCGATATCCCGCAATCCACTCGGCAGCCTCGCGATCCTGACCGTTCATGATTGTCTCCTCACAACAAAGGCGCTGGATGTAATACATATCACATCCAGCGTCCTGGGGCTTGCTGCTCTTGCACCCCTTAGGCGCCCAGCGGCGCGCTCGACGGGCTGAGGTTCGCCGGCAGGGCGGTTTCGCCCATGAGGTCGGCGTCGACGGCCGCGGCGCACGCGCGTCCTTCCGCGATAGCCCACACGATGAGCGACTGCCCTCGCCCGTTATCCCCGGCCACGTAGACGGGGGTGTCGAAGCCCGGGAAGCGCGGGGAGGTCTGGGCGCGGTACTGCTCGTCGCGCACCATGCGGCCGCGTTCGTCGAAAGCCACGCCGAGTTCGTGCATGAGGCCGCCGCGCTCCGCCCCGGTGAAGCCGAGGGCGATGAGCACGAGGTCGGCGTCAATGTCGAAGTCGGTGTCCTCCATGGGGACGCGACGGCCGTCGACGACGCTCACCTCATTGCCGCACAGCCCAGTGACCTGTCCATTCTCGCCGTAGAAGCTCACAGTGTTGGCGTTGTACACGCGCTGACCGAGGGCCTCGCCGCTGTGGCGCAGGGTGATGCCGGGGACGTCAGCGGGCTCGTCGCCGGTGACGACGTACTCACCTTCCTCGTGGGCTGTGGCCACGCGGTACACCAGCGGGTACATGGGCCAGGGGGTGGAGGCGGCGCGGCGCCGGGGCGCGCGCGGGCGAATGTCCAGCTGAGTGACGCTGGCCGCCCCTTGGCGCAGGGCGGTGCCGAAGCAGTCGGTGCCGGTGTCTCCGCCGCCGATGATGACCACCTTCTTGCCCTTGGCGTTGATGCGCGGCTCGGCGGCGTCGCCCTCGCACACGTGGTTCTGCTCGGTGAGGTATTCCATGGCGAAGTGGATGCCCTCGAGGTCCCGGCCGTCCACGGGCAGGTCGCGCGGCATGGGGGTGCCGGTGGCCAGCACGACGGCGTCGAATCGCCGCAGGTCGCGGGCGGTGGGGGCGGTGTTGGTGCGGAAGACGGTGCCCTCGGCGGCCATCTGCTCAAGACGACGGTCAATGTGCCGCTTTTCCATCTTGTACTCGGGCACGCCGTAGCGCATGAGGCCACCGAGGCGGTCGTCGCGCTCAAACACGGTGACGTCGTGCCCGGCGCGCGTGAGCTGCTGGGCGGCGGCGAGTCCCGCCGGCCCGGAGCCTACCACGGCCACGCTCTGCCCGGTGTGGAAGGTCGGGCGGATGGGGTTCACCCAGCCTTCCTCGAAGCCGCGGTCGGCGATGGTTTGCTCGACGTTCTTGATGGCGACGGGGTCATCGTTGATCCCGAGCACGCAGGCCCCCTCGCAGGGCGCGGGGCAGAGCCGCCCGGTGAATTCGGGGAAGTTGTTCGTGGCGTGGAGCCGGTCGAAGGCCTCGCGCCAGCGATCCTGCCGGACCAGGTCATTCCATTCGGGGATGATGTTCCCCAGCGGGCAGCCCTGGTGGCAGAAGGGCACGCCGCAGTCCATGCAGCGGGTGGCCTGCTGGGTGAGGACGGTCTGGTCAGTGGGTTCGTAGACTTCCCGCCAGTCCATGAGGCGCAGCGGCACGGGGCGGTGCGCGGGCTCCTGACGGGTGTGGGTGAGAAATCCTCGTGGGTCAGCCATTAGTTCGCAGCCTCCATGATCGCAACGTTGACGTCTCGGCCGGCGGCCTCAGCCTCCTCGATGGTGGCGAGGACCCGCCGGTAATCGCGCGGCATGATCCGCACCATGTCCGCCGTCGTGTACGTGGTGGTGGAGCCGGTGAGCTCCCGGTGGCGGGCGATGATGTCCGCCAGCCACTCCTCTTCCTCGGGGTCAGTGATGGGCTCGACGTCCACCATCCCGGGGTTGACCAGCCGCTCGAGGTCGAGCTCCCGCGGCACGTAGGCAATGCCGCCCGACATGCCGGCGGCGAAGTTCTCGCCGATCTCTCCGAGCACCACCACGCGCCCGCCGGTCATGTACTCGCAGCCGTGGTTGCCGATCCCCTCGGCCACCACCGTGGCCCCGGAATTGCGGACGCAGAAGCGCTCGCCGACCACGCCGCGCAGGAAGATCTCCCCGCTCGTCGCGCCGAAGCCCACGACGTTCCCGGCGATGATGTCCGGCAGCGTCCGCAGCTGCGCGGGCGCGCTGGGATCGGGCTTCACGATGATGCGCCCGCCCGAGAGCCCCTTGCCGAGGAAGTCATTGGAATCCCCGACGAGCGTCAGCGTCATCCCCGCCGGGACGAAGGCACCGAAGCTGTTGCCGGCCGAGCCCGTGAACGTGAGGTTGATCGTGCCGTCGGGAAGCCCCTCGGCGCCGGCCGCGCGGGTGACGCGGGAGCCGGTCATCGTGCCGACGGAGCGGTTGACGTTGCTGATCGGATAGGTGAGGGACACCGTGGGCGCCTGACCGGCGGACATCCACTCGGGTGCGTTCTTGGAGCTCGCGGCCGCGGCGGCGTCGATGGTCAGCTGGGTGTCGGCGATGATCTGGTGATCGAGGGCGCCGTCGAGCCCGTGGTCCTGCTCCTTAGTGCAGCGCGGGGCTTGGGTCGGGAAGCGGGTGCTCGGCTGGTGGAAGATGGGGCTGAGGTCGAGCTTCGCGGCCCGGGCATGGTTCTCCAGGGCCTCGGTCATCCCAAGGACCTGGGATTGGCCCACCGCCTCGTCGATGCTGCGGAAGCCCAGCTGAGCGAGGTATTCCCGCACCTCCTCCGCGATGAAGGTGAAGAAGTTGACGACGTGCTCGGCCCGCCCGGCGAACTTCTTGCGCAGTTCGGGGTTCTGCGTCGCGATGCCGACGGGGCACGTATCCAGGTGGCACACGCGCATCATGACGCAGCCCTCGACGACGAGCGGCGCCGTCGCGAAGCCGAACTCCTCCGCCCCGAGGAGCGCCGCCACGATGACGTCGCGCCCGGTCTTGAGCTGGCCGTCGCACTGGACGCGGATGCGGTCGCGCAGGCCGTTGAGCAGCAGGGTCTGCTGGGTTTCCGCGAGTCCCAGCTCCCAGGGGCCGCCCGCGTGCTTGAGGGAGGTGAGCGGGGAGGCGCCCGTGCCGCCGTCGTGACCCGAGATGAGCACGACGTCCGCGTGCGCCTTGGAGACACCCGCGGCGACGGTGCCCACGCCCTGCTCGGAGACGAGTTTCACGTGAATCCGCGCCTCCGGGTTGGCGTTCTTGAGGTCGTAGATGAGCTGGGCGAGGTCCTCGATGGAGTAGATGTCGTGGTGCGGCGGCGGGGAAATGAGGCCGACGCCCGGCGTGGTGATACGCACCTCGGCGATCCACGGGTAGACCTTGTTCGGCGGGAGCTGGCCGCCCTCGCCGGGCTTGGCGCCCTGGGCCATCTTGATCTGGATGTCGGTGCAGTTATTGAGGTAGTGGCTAGTCACGCCGAAGCGCCCGGAGGCCACCTGCTTGATGGCGCTGCGGCGCCAGTCGCCGTTGCGCTCCGGCGTGAAGCGCTGGGGGTCCTCGCCGCCCTCGCCGGAGTTGGACATGCCACCCAGGCGGTTCATGGCGATGGCCAGCACCTCGTGGGCCTCGGCGGAGATGGAGCCGTAGCTCATCGCGCCGGTGGAGAAACGCTTGACGATCTCACTCACCGGCTCCACTTCCTCCAGCGGCACCGGCTCGCGGTCCGGGCGGAACTCGATGAGCCCGCGCAGCGTCGCGAGGCGCGTGGACTGGTCATCGACGGCGCGCGTGTAATCGCGGAAGACGGCGTACTGGCCGGTGCGCGTCGCGTGCTGGAGGCGGAAGATGGTCTCCGGGTTGAAGAGGTGGTACTCCCCCTCCCGGCGCCACTTGTATTCGCCGCCGAGGTCCAGCTCACGGTGCGCGTTCTCCTCGGGGCGCGGCAGGAAGGCGCTGCGGTGGCGGGCCTCGACGTCCTCCGCGATCTCCGCCAGCCCGATCCCGGAGATCGGCGAGGGGATGCCGCCAAAGTAGTCGTCGAGGAGCTGCTGGTGCAGGCCGGTCACGTCGGCGAGCTGCGCGCCGCGATAGCTCGCGACGGTGGCGATGCCCATCTTGGACATGACTTTGAGGACACCGCTCGTCGCGGCCGTGACGTAGTTGGAGCAGGCCTCGTCGAGGCTGAGCTCGCCGAGCTGCCCCTTCATCCGCAGCTCATCGATGGTTTCGAAGGCCATGTACGGGTTGATCGCGTCGGCACCGAAGCTGATGAGCATCGCGAGGTGGTGGACCTCGCGGGCGTCGCCGGCCTCAATGATGAGGGAGGCGCGGGTGCGGGTGCGCTCGGCCACGAGGTGCTGGTGCACCGCCGAGGTGAGCAGCAGGGAGGGAATGGGAGCGAAGCGCTCATCAGATTCCCGATCAGAGATCACAATGATGCTGTGCCCCTCGGCGATCGCCTGCGAGACCTCGCGCTTCACCCGCGCGATGGCCTCCTTCATCCCGGCACCGTGGTGCGCGACGGGATACAGGCCGCTGATGACCGCCGCGGAGAAGGACTCCCACTCCCCGTGATCGTTGGCGTGGATGAGCGTAGACAGCGCGTGATTATCAATGACCGGGGAGTCCAGCCGGATCCGCCGCGCCGCCTCCGCGTTGGGGTGCAGGACGTCCGCCTGCGCACCCAGCAGGGTGAACATGCTGGTCACGGGCTTTTCTCGGATGGAGTCGAGCGGCGGGTTCGTCACCTGCGCGAAGCGCTGGGAGAAGAAGTCGAAGAGCATCCGCGGCCGCTGGGAGAGCGCCGCGATCGGCGTGTCCGAGCCCATCGAGCCGATCGCCTCCGCGCCGTTGAGCGCCATCGGCCGGATAATGAGGTCCACATCCTCCTCCGTCACGCCGAACACCCGCTGGCGCAGCACCGCCCGCTCGTGCGGCATCCACGTGTAGCGCGTCTGCGGCAGCCCCTCAAGCGGCACGAAGTTCTCCCGAATCCACTGCCCATAGGGCTGGGATTGAGCCAGCTCGCGCTTGATTTCTTCGTCGGGAATGATCCGCCCCTGGGCGGTGTCCACGAGGAACATCTTCCCCGGCCGCACCCGGGTTCGCTTCACGACGCGCGCCGGGTCAATGTCCAGCACGCCAGCCTCCGAGGCCATGACGACGGTCCCCTCGTCCGTGATCCACACGCGCCCGGGACGCAGCCCGTTGCGGTCGAGGACCGCGCCGATGATGGTCCCGTCGGTAAAGGCGATCGCGGCGGGGCCGTCCCAGGGCTCCATGAAGCAGGAATGGTACTCGTAGAAGTCACGAAGTTCCTGGTCAATGGCCGGATTGTGCTCCCAGGCCTGGGGCACCATCATGGCGATCGCGTGCGGCATGGAGCGCCCACCGAGGTGGAGGAGCTCCAGGGCCTCGTCGAAGCGGGCGGTGTCCGAGCCCTCGGGGTCGCAGATCGGGAGGGCGCGATCAAGCGGGCCGAGCTCCTTGGAGGACATGACGCCCTCCCGGGCGCGCATCCAGTTTTCGTTACCCTTCACGGTGTTGATCTCACCGTTGTGCGCCACCAGCCGGTAGGGGTGGGCGAGCGGCCAGGAGGGGAAGGTGTTCGTCGAGAAGCGCGAGTGGACGAGGGCGATCGCGGAGGTGAGGTCCGGGTTGCGGAGGTCGCGGTAGAACTCGGCGAGCTGCGGGGTGGTGAGCATCCCCTTGTACACGATGGTCCGCGAGGAGAGCGAGGGGAAGTAGATGGTGGGCTCGCCATCGGTGCGGCCGAGCTCGTGGGCGCAGCGCTTGCGGATGAAGAACATGACCCGGTCCAGGTCAATGCCGGAGGCGCCCGGCGCGCTGAGGAAGACCTGGGCGAACGTCGGCATGGCGTCGCGGGCCATGGAGCCGAGGCCGCTGGGGTCGATCGGCACCTCGCGCCACCCGATGATCTCCGCGCCCTCCTCGGCGACGATGTCCTCGAACTGCCGGCGGGCGTCGAACATGGCCATGCGGCGACGCGGGAGGAACGCGATGCCGGTGGCGTAGTGGCCCGGGGCGGGCAGCTCCACGCCCTGCTCGGCCATCTCCTGGCGGTAGAAGGAGTCAGGGATTTGGAGGAGGATGCCAGCGCCGTCCCCGGTGGTGGGTTCCGCGCCGGCGGCGCCGCGGTGATCAATGTTGAGCAGGGCCTGAATGCCCTGGTCAACGATGGTTCGGGAGGGGCGGCCGTGGATGTCGGCCACGAAGGCGACGCCGCAGGCATCGTGTTCGTGGCGGGGGTCGTAGAGCCCGGTGCGCACTGGCTGGGCTGAGCGAGTGTCGCGTTCTGGGTGGGTCATGGGTCAGGTCACCTCGGCTTTCATCTTCCGGTCAACCTATAGAAAACCCTATGACGTGGCCTTTACGCAAACTGAGGACCTGTCACGGACCCCCACTGGGGACGACGACGACGCCCCCGCCGCGCACCCCAAGGAGGCCGCTGCCGGGAGGGCCGCCGCGCCCCTCGGCGTCACCCCACCGGCTGCGGGATGCTCTCCCGGTGGGCGCGCAGCCACCGCGTCTGGCGCCACCCCACCGTGAGCACCGCCCCATAGGAGAGCACGGCGATGAGCACCATCCACACCACCGCGAAGGCCTCATTACTGATGGCAAGGTTCCAGCACAGGTGCAAGGCCAACCCGGCGCACATCCAGGCAGCGGATTGCACTGCCCGGCGCCTCGCATCTTTGCGCAGCCCGTAGAGCGCGAGCCCCACACCCCAGCCGATCAGCGCCGTCCAGCACGCGTGAAGGAAGGGCCCACCCAGCACCCGCATGAGCCAGGTGGCGGCCATGCCCACCGCGTCCGAATCCGGGTGGGCTAGCCCCTCCACGTAGCCGTACATGAGGTTTTCCTGCACCTCGAATCCCAAGCCAATGAGCGCGCCCATCAGCAGCCCCTGCCACGGCCGGCACAGGTGCGAGACGCTGAGCAGGATGAGGACCACACCCAGACCCTTGAGGAACTCCTCCGGCCATGCCCCCGCCAGTGATGCCTCCAGCGGCACCCAGCCCAGGGCGCTCACGAGGTCCTTCATGGGGTTGGCTAGGAGCGGCGCCGCGACGACGGCCACGCCCCCGCCCCACAACAGGGCGGCGGCCACCGTCGGCCACCCCAACCGGGACGGGTGAGCAGGCCGCACGCCTCGCCACAGCGGGCTCAGCCTCAGGAGGCCGACGAGCACGGCGGCCTGGAGAATCGCGAGCGGAAGGCCAAAGAGGACGCCCTGCCAGGACACTCGCGCCGCAACGCCCAGGTGGAGAAGCAGCCCCACCGCCCCGATGAGGAGGCACACCCCCAGCACCCACGGCGCTGCGTCACGCCGCGCTACAGAGTTCTTCAGCGTCTGCACGATCATGCTCCTGTCACCTCAACGTTCTTCCTCATCTCACCCTGTGGCTCGACGCCAGCCAGCGTCTGCCACACGGCCGCCGCCGCGTCACGGGTCTTCCCCTCATCGCTGCTCCGATGCAGCACCACGGTGAGCACCGAGCCGGCGTGCTCCCCCTCCTTGGGCCTCAGCTGGAAAGCCACTACCGGGGACGCGGATTGCTTCTTCCCCACCGGGCTGGTGAGCGCCATGCTCGCGGCCGCGATCTCACCCCGCTCCCCGAGGTCCTGCGTCACCACAGGGGCCGTCTCCGGGGACACGCCGACGAACGTCACCGCCCGCATCGCCCGGCGCAACGCCCGATCCGCGTTCTCGGGTTTCTCAGCCACAATGCTGGACACCTCCACGCCCTGGCAGTCCCAGGCCGTGAACTCGGCGGCACTGCCGCGCGTATGCGCGCACTGCAGCGGGCTGCCGTCGGCGCGCGTGAGGGGGAGGGACCAGGTGCCCGTCGAGTTCCCCACCGTCGCGGTGCTCAGGCCCACCTCAGGGCGCGCGGAGGACACCATGCGAGCCGCCCCCCAGGGCACCAACATGGCGACGCAGAAGAGAATGCCAAGACGTAGGAGAAGACGGCCCGGGCGAGCGGGCCCTTGATGAAAAACACTCACGATGCGTCAGCCTAAGCACTCAACCTGCTTTTCCCACCCTAGATTCCTGACAGCATCCTGCGATATCCTGTGAAAACATCCAGACTTTTAATACCTAGAGAAGGATGCTGTATGGCACGTCATCACGACTTCTACCAATCACTCCACCTCCCCAGAGAAGCGTCCACGGAGGAGCTGCGCTCCGAATTGGAGGGCCGGCTCAACGCGCTGCGCTCCGAGGGCGTGTCCACAGGCGACGCCCGCTACCAGCAGACAAAGGTTGCCGCCGACATCCTCGGCGATGAGCAGCGCCGCTCCCTCTACAACGCCCGCCTCGACGACGACTCCGCCCCGGACATGAACATCCCCGCCCTGCGGGCCCTGGCCTCGTCGGGGGCGTTCCCGGACGAGTACTCCCACCAGCACGCGCAGCCGGAGCACGCGCAGCCGGCGCGCGGCGCATCCTCGAACGGAGCGCACGCCGCTGATTCTCAGCAGCAAGGGCAGCAGCCGCAGCAGAGCTACCAGCAGCAGAGTTACCAGCAGCAGCCGGCACAGCTCTCGGCTCCCCGTCAGCCCAAGGCACTGCCGGGTCTCCCTGAAACGATTACCATGCCGACCACTGCCAAGGTGATGGAGTGGGCCATCGCCGTGGCTGGGGTGTTCTCCTTCCTGTGGCTCATCGTCGGCTTCGTTGCTAACTATCGTGTGACGTCGGGAATCGACCTCATCATCAAACAGGCCGGGGAAGTCAAGAATTCGGATACGCGGGACCTTCTTGATGTCCTTAATCTCTTTGGGGTGGGACGAGGGATTACCTCCTTCGATGTCGATGGCACAGTCAGTCAGTTCCAGTCGACGGTGACCCGCTCAGCCCTCAGCGCGGTCGTGCTGCCTTCGGTCGCCCTGGCTGTGATTGGAGCTCTGGGGGCTATCGTGCTGCTCGTGTGGAGCACGAAGGTCCGTACGCACGAGGCGCCTATTGCCACTTTCTCCGCGCTGATCGTTCTTCTTTTCGGCAGCCTCCTGGGCGCTATGGGAAACATTGCCGGTGTGTTCGGCACGGCACTCTTCAGCGTGGCGACCATCGGCTTCCTCGTCGCCGCCGTGTGCTCCCTCCTGCCGCAGACCCGCGCATGGTACGACGGCAAGAATGCCGATCAGATCGCTCAGTCCTCGTCTCAGCCCCAGCAGGCGTGGTTCCAGCAGCAGCCCCAGCAGGCTCAGCAGCCCTACCAGGGCTACCAGGGTTACCAGCAGCAGGGCCAGCAGCCCTACCAGGGCTACCAGCAGAATCCGGAGCAGGGGAACCAGAACCCCTCTCAGTGGTCCTAGCCTCGGCTCGTAGCCTCCGGGCCCAGACCCAAACGCCCCGCTGAACCCCGGGCACTGCCCGCATAAGAAGACCCCCGCCGCGTTCGTCGCGGTGGGGGTTTCGTGTGTTCGCTGGGGTGAGGGGCGGTGGGTGGGCGTCGAGCCCACGAGCCTTCCAGGCCCCGGGGTTTAGCCGAAGATGGCGCGCAGGGCGATGACGCCCACGGAGGAGACGATCGCGGCCGCCGGCAGGGTGATGACCCAGGCGAGGGCGATGGGCTTCATGAGGCCCCAGTTGGCGGCGCGGTTGACGATGCCGACGCCCAGCACGGCGCCGATGAGGATGTGCGTCGAGGAGACCGGGAGGCCCAGGACCGAGGAGCCCATGACCACGGCGGCGGCGGCGAGCTCGGCGGAGAAGCCGGAGGCGGGGTGCATCTCGGTGAGGCCGGAGCCAACGGTTTGGATGACGGAGCGGCCGATGAACCAGAGGCCGCAGACGAGGGCGAGGCCCATCGCGAGCATGACGGCCGGGGGGACGGCGGCTTTTTCGTTGATCTCGCCGGTCTTGAGGACGTCGAGGATGGCGGCGAAGGGGCCGATGGCGTTCGCGATGTCGTTGGATCCGTGGGAGAACGCGAAGGCGGAGGCGGTGAACACCTGCATCCAGGAGAACATGAGGAAGGTGGAGCGCTCGAGGGCGTGGCGGCGCAGGGTCTTCGCGAAGATGAAGACGGCCATCCACACGGCGGCGCCGATCATGATGAGGATGACGATGTTTCCGGCATTATCGATGCTGAGGTGGAGGTTCTTCAGCCCCTTGAAGAGCATCATCGCACCAATGACGATGGCGCCCAGCGCGGCGAGCAGCGGCACCCACAGCTCGAGGGCCCGGGTGGCGTGGACCTTCTCCTCTTCCTCGTTGAGGTCGTGGAGTTCGCGGTAGTAGTCGGACTCGAGGTCGTCGCGGGAGTAGTCGCCCTGGAGGACGGTGACGGAGTCACGCGCCATCGCGTTGGTGTAGGAGATCTGCTGGATCTCGGTGAGGCGCTCGAAGCGGGTCTTGTGGTCTTCCTTGAGCTTCGCGCGCTTGACGCGGAGGTCGCGCAGGGAGCTGTCCGCCTGGTCGTTGTAGACGAGGATGTAGCGCTTCACGATGGAGAAGAGCGCATAGGCCACGATGCCGCCCAGGATCGGGGAGAGCACCCAGGAGATGACGATCTGCCCGATGCCACCCCACTGCACCATGTTCCAGCCGCCCGTGCCGTCCATGAAACCGACGGTGAGCGCCGCGCCCACAATGCCGCCGATGATGGAGTGCGTCGTGGAGACAGGCCAGCCCATTTTCGTCGCGACGAGCAGCCAGATCGCCGCGCCGAGCAGGGAGGACATCATGATGAAGGCGAAGTCCATGGGCTGGAGGTGAATGGAGCTGAGATCAACGATGCCGGAGCGCACCGTCTCCGTCACCTCACCGCCGGCGAGAACCGCGCCGCCGACCTCGAAGACCGCGGCCACGAGCAGCGCCTGCTTCATGGTCAGGGTGCCCGCACCCACCGAGGTGCCAAAGGAATTCGCCACGTCATTGCCTCCGATATTGAAGGCCATGAACATGGCGAACAAAATTGTCACGATGAGAACGGCACCACCCGTCCCGTTACCCACGTAGCCATGCGACCAAAACGTAAAAACCACGAGGGTGACGGCGAGGATCGCACCGAACGTCAGGTGCCACACGAGATCGGTCTTCATGCTGTTATCAGGTAAAGAATCGACGCTTAACTGGGTCACGGTCGGCCTAGTCCTTCCACGATGTACACATACCTTTCACGATTCTTCGCCGCGAAGATTACGGAATCGGGCCCTCAAGGTAAACACAACGTAAACTCTTTTGTGCTTCTCAGCACACCAGAGGTTTCATAGCAGCACCTTATGACATTTCTTACACTTCACGCCCTTGTGAAAAGGCAAGAAAATACTATGGTCATAAATGACCCTGGGCATGCACTATGGGAAGGGGGTCACAACGACCAGCATGGATCTCGCACAGTTGACGTCCACACTCTCTCCCACGACGGCGCAAGCCCCATCCTTATCGAGGCGGCACATACCCTCAATCGTCGTGACTCCGAGCGTTCAAAAAACCGCGCCAATCGCTCCGAGCGCTCAGGGCTCCCTACCCATGGCAAGTATTGCGGACCAGGACACAGCGGCCCAGGGAGCCCGGATGACACGCTGGATTCCCTCTGCCACCAGCATGATAAGCGCTGCGGAGACACAGGGCACCTGGAAGCCCCTGCAATCCGGAAGCCCCTGCAACCCCTTCAAGTAGCAATCGATAGGTGGTGAAACCATGCGTCGCCCTTCCCTCCCGCGCGACCCCCTCGGCATCGCGATCCTGGTCATCGCACTGCTCTGCATCATTGTGCCCATCATCCTCACGCTCAGCGCGGGCGTCACCGTCTTTCGCTGCGCCGTTGTGACCGTGCCCATCGGCATCATTCTCAGCATCCTGTGCCTGTGGCAGAAGCGCTCCCGCGGGCTGCTGGTGGCCTCCATCGTGGGCGGGCTGGCGCCCATCCTGGAAGTGCTCCTCTTTATGCTCTTTTTACAGCTCGCGTACGTCGTGACCCTGGGGCACTGGCCGCCACCCACCTTCGGCTAAGGGGCGCCCGGCGGCGTCGCCTCGTCCGGGGGCGGGGCTTCTCACTACAGTGGTCCCCATGAACGATCTCTATTACTACGTTAATGGCCCCTGGCTGAAGAGCCACACGATTCCCGAGGACCGCGCCGTGGACGGCACCTTCCACCTCCTCCGTGACCAGGCGGAGGAGGATGTTCATGCCATTGTTCGCGACGACGACCACCGCCCAGGCATCTTCTATTCCGGCTTCATGGACACGGACGCGATCAACGCCGCCGGGATGGAGCCCCTCGCGGAGGATCTGGCCCTGCTGCAGGCCGCGAACGTGGGCGAGTTCGCCGAGCACCTGGGGGCCCTCGACCGGCTGGGGGTGCCGGCGCCGCTGACGTTCTGGGTCGCGAAGGATTCCATCGGCGAGGATGCGGTGGCGTACCTCGTGCAGTCGGGGCTGGGCCTGCCCGATGAGGCCTATTATCGCGAGTCCGCCCACGCCGAGACGCTGCAGAAATACGAGAAGCATGTGGGGCGCATGCTCGAGTTCCTCAGCCCGGAGCAGCGCGCGGGACTGGACGCTGCCACGGCGGGGCAGCGCGTCGTCGCCCTGGAGAAGGACATCGCGGCGGGGCACTGGGATGTGGTGGCCACGCGCGATGCGATGAAGACCTATAACCCCACGGAGATCGACGATCTGCCGGAGGTCATCCAGCGGCTGCTCGCCGGCGCGGGCCTGAAGGGGCAGCGCGTGATCTCCATGATGCCGAGTTATGTGGAGCACCTCGCGTCCCTGCTCAGCGAGGATCGGCTGGCGGATTGGCAGCTCTGGGGCGCGTGGCAGGTGCTCAACGCGCGCTCGACGCTGCTGCCGGAAGAGGTGGGCGACGCGAACTTCGCCTTCTACGGCACGGCCCTCAGCGGGGCCACCAAGCAGCGCGATCGCTGGAAGCGCGGCGTCTCCCTCGCGGAGCAGATGGTGGGCCATGAGATCGGCCAGCTCTTCGTGGAGAAGCACTTCCCCGCCTCCCACCGCGCGGAGATGCAGCAGCTGGTCCACTACCTCATCGAGGCCTACCGCGAGCGCATCTCCCAGCTCAGCTGGATGACGGAGGCCACCCAGCAGCGGGCGCTGGTGAAGCTGGACAAGTTCAAGGCGAAGATCGGCTACCCGGACCGCCCCCGCACCTACGATGGGCTGGAGCTCCAGCCCGGCGGCGAGCACCTGCTGGACAACGTCCGTCGCGGCGCCTCCTACCTGCACGATTATGAGCTGAGCAAGCTCGGGCACCCCGCCGACCGCGACGAGTGGTTCGCCACCCCGCAAACGGTCAACGCCTTCTACAACCCCGTCGTCAACGACATCACCTTCCCCGCCGCGATCCTCCGCCCGCCCTTCTACAACCCGGAGGCCGACGCCGCGGAGAACTTCGGCGCGATCGGCGCGGTGATTGGCCACGAGATCGGCCACGGTTTCGACGACCAGGGCTCCCGCTACGACGGCAACGGGGACCTCAACTCCTGGTGGAACGACGAGGACCGCGAAGCCTTCACCGCCCTCACCGACCGGCTGGTCGCCCAGTACGACGGGCTGGTGCCCACCGTGCTCAAGGAGGCGGGCATCGAGTCCTCGGGCGTCAATGGCAGCTTCACGCTGGGCGAAAATATCGGCGACCTGGGCGGATTGGGGATTGCCGTCGTCGCCTACCACAACTGGGTGAAGGACCACGGGGAATCGGAGGAGCTCCCCTTCGAGGCCGAGGGGGCAGACCCGGAGCTCGCGACCCGCACATTCACCGGGCTGCAGCGGCTCTTCCTCTCCTGGGCGCGGGTGTGGCGCACGGCGATCCGCCCGGAGATGGCGCAGCAATACCTGGCCATCGATCCCCACTCCCCCGCCGAGTTCCGCTGCAATGTCATCGCGGCGAATATCGCGGAGTTCTACGAGGCCTTCCCCGAGGTCACGGAAGATTCCCCGATGTGGATCGCGCCAGAGAACCGCGTCACCATCTGGTAGGGCCCGCTCCGCTCGGCGCCGGCTAGGCTGGTGGCCATGACGTCTACGCCCCACCAGCCCTCCGAGCACTCCGAGCCCGGCGCGCACTCCGCCGAGCACTCCCGCCCCGCCGCCCCGGATCCCTCCCTGCCGGCGGAGGAACGCGAGGCCGCCGAGCGCGCGGCGTTCCGCGTCGGCGGCTGGGAGGAGAAGCTGAGCCCCGAGGAGCAGTTGGAGCAACTCGCCAGCTACCTCGACGCCCACCACCCCCTCCCTGACCTCACCCCGCCCTGGCGGGGCGGCAGCGGCGACCCCACCGAGGCGGACAACTACTTCGCCCGCCTTCCCGATCGCAGCACGCACGCCGCCATGCTCATGCTGGGCTCTGGCCTCGATCACGCGATGCCGGGCGTCGCCTTCCCCGGCGGCGTCACCCTCCGCGACCTGCCCGGCCAGCCCGCCTGCATCCTGGAACCCAGCTCCCCCTCCGGGCGCTGGGCGGTCTCCCTCCACGGCGGCGGCTGGTGGCGGGGCTCCGGCACCGCCCTCGACATGCAATGGCGCCCCGAGGTCGCCGGCGCCGCCGAGGTCTCCGGCACCACGATCATCGACGTCGACTACCCCCTCCTCCCCGCCGCCAGCCTCGCTGAGATTCTCGACGCCACCAGCCAGGCGATCCGCCACGCCCGCCTCCAGGGGGCCCAGTCGGTGAGCCTGTGGGGCGCCGATTCCGGCGCTGCGCTGGCCCTTCTCCTGGCAGAGAAGGCGGACTCGCTGGTGCTCACCTTCCCGGAGCTCCAGAGCCTGGGCGCCCTCCCGGAGAGCGCCGGCCCCATCCCGGACCTCCCCGAACCCGAGCGCTGGCCGCGCACCCTCGTCCAGATCGCCGAGCACGACGAGCTCACCGAACCGCCCGCCTCACTGCCCGCGAATGCCACAGTGAGGGCGTATATCTCCCAGCACTGGATCTCCACGCCAGAGGTTGCCCGGCAGCGGATCACGGATGTGGCGGAGTTTCTCAAGGAGGACTAACCCGGGCCTCACCACTACTAGGGCCTTTCATCCCTCAGCCCTGAAGCTGCCGCCCGCACCCCTTCCTTGACCACACGTACAATATCTCGTACGCTTTGCGTGACATGTGCGCGCCAGCACGATACGAGACCACGAGGAGGTCATCATGCGGACCATGTCGTACTCCGAGTCACGGGCCCACTATGCCGAGGCCCTCAGCAGCGCGGTGGACGACCACGAGGAAGTCATCATCACCCGCAGCGGTAAGGGGTCTGCGGTTCTTCTCTCCCTTGATGACTACAACTCACTCGTGGAGAGCGCGTACCTCATGCGATCACCACGCAATGCCCAACGCCTCCTGGAGGCCGTCGAACGACTCAACAATGGCGAGGGCATCTCCCACGATCTTCTCGAGGCCGATGAATGATTCTCATCTGGGACGAGAACGCGTGGGAGGACTATCTGTATTGGCAACAGCAGGACAGGAAGATCCTCAAGCGGATTAATCGCCTCATCGAGGATATTTCCCGACACCGGAATGAAGGAATCGGGAAACCCGAGCCCCTGAAGAGCAATCTCTCCGGATACTGGTCTCGACGGATCAACCACGAGCACCGACTGGTGTACAGAATCTCAGGAGAAAAAATACTTATTGCCTCCTGCCGCTACCACTTTTAGAGGTTCACATCTCCCCTAGGTCCAGCCCGTGCAGCGGGTCGGCTTCGGAGATGTCCTCGGGGGCGGGCGGGTCGACCTCGCAGAGGGTGATGGTGGCGCCGGTCGGGTCGGAGGCCAGGAGCATCCGGCCGAATTCGGAGTCGTGGGGTTCGCGGATGATCTCGCCGTGGGATTCGGTGATGGTGCGGGCGGCGTCGTCGGCATTGGCGACCCCAAGGAAGGCCTGCCAGAAGCTGGGGACCTGGGGCGGGAAGTGGCCTTCGGCGTCGCGGACTCCGCAGAAGGGGGCGCCGTCCATGAGGGCGGTGGTGTAGCGGAGCGCGGAGCCGGCGCCGCCGTCGATGGTGCTGGTGGCCCAGCCGAAGAGCTCCTCGTAGAAGGTGAGGGCATTGTCGTAGCCGGTGGTGGCGGTGAGCTCGTGCCAGACGGGGGTGCCGGGTTCGCCGGCGGCGATGAATGCCTCTTCACCTGGGGGTTCGATGAGCCCAAGGAGCGCCCCGGCGGGGTCGGCGAGGAGCGCCATGCGGCCGAGGCGGACGTCGGCGATGGGGCTGAGGATGCGGGCACCGAGCTGTTCGGCGCGCTCGACGTCGGCCTCGAGGTGATCGGCGAGGAAGTAGGTCACCCACGTGTCGGGGAAGGGGGCGTCCTCGGGTTGGGTGACGATGCCCGCCACGGGCAGCCCCTCCTTGCGAGCCAGGCGGTAGTCCTCCCCCTCGCATTCCCAGCCCAGCAGCGTGGAGTAGAAGTGCGCGGAGCGGGCCGGGTCGGAGCTCAGCAGCTCAATCCAGTAGGGCATGCCGCCCAGGGCTTCGAACGCGGGCATTAGAGGTTCCTCCACTTCTCGGGGTCAAAGTCATCATCGGCGGTGGCTTCGTCGAAGTAGTCGTCGTCGGTGTCGGTGCTCACCCGGCTGCTGGCGAGCGCGGATCCGGTAGTGGGGTCCATGAGGGCCACGAGGTCCCCCTCGGTAAGGGTCCGGCCGCGCCGCACCTCAACCTCGCCGTTGACCTGCACCATTCCGCTGGCGATGAGTTCCTTGGCTTCTCCCCCGGTGGCAGCGAGGTTGGCCAGCTTCACGAACTGCCCAAGCTTGATGCTGTCCCCTCTGATCGCGACATCCTCGGTATGCATGGGGGCTAGTCTATCCCCTTCTCTATCCCCTCCCGCCGTCCGCGCCCGCCCTAGCGGGGGCTGCCCGCCCTAGCGGGGGCTGCCCGCCCTAGCGGGGGCTGCCCGCCCTAGCGGGGGCTGAGCAGCCGGGGCAGCCCGAAGCCCTGCCACGCCTCGTAGAACAGCACGCCGGCTACCCCGAGGAAGACCACCCCCGCCCCCATGTCCAGCGCCCCGCTGTGCCTCAGCAGGAAGGCCGCGAGGGTCCGCACCGCCAGCGCCACCCCCACAAACCACGCGAGTCCAATGAGGATGAGCAGCACCGCCATCCCCAGCCGCGCTCCCCAGCCCAGCTCCGGCGTGATGAACTGCGCAAACACCGCACCAAAGAAGAGGAGCGCCTTGGGGTTCGACATGTTGGTGAGGATCCCGAGCCGCAGCATCGCACCTGGCGTCGTGGGTGGTGCCGACGACGCCTCCCCGACGCTCTCCACCGGCCGGGCTCCGTCGCCACGGACTTGCGCCCACCCGCCGCGGACGGCACCGATTCCCATGATGAGCAGCAGGATGCCGCCCACGAGCTGGAGCGCGGAGAGCGTCTCCTGGTGGGTGCTGATGAGGGCGGAGAGTCCGGCGAGGCTCGCGAGGATCCACACGGTGTTGCCCACCATGATGCCGAGCGCACACCAGATGCCCGCCTGGCGGGTGCGGCTGCCGACACGCACAATCTGGACCACATCCGGCCCGGGGGACGCCAGCGCCATGAGCCAGACCCCGATGAGGGTGAGGAGGGCGGACAGGCTCATCAGATTTGGTCGCCGGCCATGATGTTCATGGTGTCAATGTTCACGCGCGGCGGGAGGGAGGCCACCCAGCGGATGGCCTCCCCGATATCCTCCGCCAGCAGGTTGATCTTGTCCTTGTACACGGCCTCGGCGCGGGATTCATCCCCGTTGAAGCGGACGAGGGAGAAGTCGGTGGCGACGCGGCCGGGGTCGATCTCACAGACGCGGACGTGCTTCTCCGCATTCTCAATCCGCAGCACGCGGGTGAGCGCACGGAGGCCGAACTTCGCCGCGTTATAGCCGGATCCGCCCTCGTAGGGGGTGATGCCGGCGATCGACCCGATGTTGATGATGAGCCCCTGGGATTCGCGGAGCTTCGGAAGCAGCGCCTGGGTGACGCGCACGGTGCCGAGCACATTCGTGTCATACATCCAGCGCCAGTCGTCGAGAGTGGTCTCCTCGACGGGCTCCAGCCCCTTCGCCCCGCCGGCGTTGTTGACCAGGAGGTCCACGCGCTCGACCTGCGCTGCGAAGGCGGCCACGGAGGCGTCATCGGTGACGTCGAGTTCGACGGCCGTCCCGCCGATCTCCTCGGCGATGCGCTGGAGGCGATCCAGGCGTCGAGCTGCGACGATGACGTGCCAGCCGTCGCCGGCCAGGGCCCGCGCGGCGGCCTCCCCGATCCCCGAGGAACCCCCGGTGACTACCGCTACTCGCGTAGATTGTTGAGTCAGAGAATGTTCCATGAGTTCACCATAGAGGATGGAGCTTTATTGGGCAAGGACCAATAGCGTATACCTGCACTGCTCGACAACCAGTGTTTCAAAGAAAATTATGACAATAGCCCCGAATGAGACGACCAATCCCTTAGTTGACCCATGCGTGATTCTAGCGATTTTAACAAAATGAAGATACTGTAGGCCACATGCTTGACTTCATGTCGTCGACCACAAAAAGAGCAGTATCAAGGATACATTTTAAAGCAGAGACAACCCTGCAATCCCTAGAATTTCTAGATAATAATAATTCACTACCTATAAAAGCTTTTCCTCCAATTAGGGCCTAGACTCTAATATTTTCTCACAACATTATGGAAAACTTCTCCTTATAGCGGACGCCCTCACTTTTCACGACACTCTTCACTACGCAACGGCGCATAACGCCCCTCTAGATACTACTGAGAAGGAAGCTCTCCGTCACCGTTGTCACTAATTGAAACCCAAGAGATCCAGCACCCTGGGAGTCGAAAGCATGATCCGCTGCCGGTACACGAACGAGTTTCACGTCCACTCCACTAGTCCGCGCTTCCTTGACAAAATCCTCTACGGAATCCGGGGGAACAAATGTATCATGCTCGCCCTGAATAATGAGTGTTCGCGGTGCACCCCGGTGAATCCACCGACTACTGGAGGCTCTTTCGAACGCCTCTGGATTCTTATCTTCATCTGCACCCACATACTCGCGTGCTGCATTTCCAGCCCCAAGGGTCCGCACTCGAGCAACAGCGTTGACATCAACAGTCGGATATAGCGCCACAACAGCTTGCGGACGAAAAGGCGAAGAATCCTCTGCTGCCCGATACGCTGCACTCAATGCCAGGCCTCCTCCCGCGGAGTCCCCAAACAGGACAACCCGTTGTGGGTCTCCACCCCATTGCGCTGCATGCTCAACACACCAGCGATACGCACCCAATACCTGTCCCGGAACGCTATCTGCTGTTGGATGCTGTGGAGTAGCTAATTCATAGCTCGGTCGCAACACGAGGTATCCATGGTCGGCGAACCAACGGAGTGTGGCTGGCATGTGAGCATCCTGATTCCATCCGCCACCGTGAATATCGACGATGACAGGCCTCATCGCACGACCCTCAGGCTGTGCACCATATATCTCAACCTCCCCACTCGGATATTCACCTTGCGCAGGATAAGAAACCTGCAAATCCGGTAGTGTCTTCTCACTACTCATCGGGCCGGGGAGAAGTGCCTGGGCGATGGAGACCGAACCTCCATACCGGTAAGCTACCGCCATCGTGGATACGGTCACGCTGACCATCGTTGCCGTTGCACCGACACACAGTATGAGCGCTACACCAGCTGAGCAGCGCAACGACGCAGTGGAATTTCGGCGCTGCCATCGTCCCCAACCTGCGCATACCACTCCCACGACGCCCAGAATCACCCCTGCGGGTGCTACTGTCAACAGCACAACCGAGGCAAGAAACGCCACGGCATCAACCGGCCCCAGACCGTATGGAAGAAGGATCGCGAATACTATATATCCACAGAGGAAGAGCCCGAGGATCCATCCGACAATCACTCTCACGCGCGCACCGTTCATGTGGCCAGACTATCTCACTCTCTTCTGCGACCAGTCCAGTACTCATTATTTCATAATATTATGTATATTACCAAGAATAAACATTATTGCGCTCAAATAATATAATTCTCTCAACTGTTCCACACAGTTCTGACCCGATTATAAGAAGCGTGGCAGAGGGATATTATTGAACAACGGCATTTCCTACATGTTAGCCCTCGCGATCGACCTCGTTCACAATAAACAACCAAGCAAAATTCATCATTACAAGTGTAGCCCCAGTATCATCGATAGTTGTCGTGTACTATTTTCCTTCTTATAATGCCAGAATAATTATCTTCGATAGAGGATGTGAAACACATGCCCAATAACAACGACAACACGGCTTTCAACCCCTGCTCTTCCCAACAGGATCTCATCCGTTGGACCGGCTTCGAGCGAATGGCCGCTGGTCAGTGGCACCTGACCGACGCCCCGGAGACGCTGGGGAAGCAGAAGCTCGCTACGGCTCGACGCCTCAAGGAGTTCAATGACCTGGCGAACACGGATCCCCAGCGGGCGGGGGAGCTGCTGCGGGAGATCCTCGCCCCAGGCTCGGATCCCATGGGGGTGCACGCGCCGCTCCAGGTGGAGTATGGGCGCAATACGTTCCTCGATTCGGGGGTGTTTCTCAACTACAACACGGTGATTCTGGACTCGGCGCCGGTGCGCGTGGGCGAGGGCTCGATGCTCGCGCCGAATTGTCAGCTCCTCACCATCAACCACCCGGTACATGACGTCGCGATGCGACGCGCAGGGTGGGAGAAGGCGGAGCCGATCACCATCGGCAAGGACGTGTGGCTAGGCGGCGGGGTCATCGTGCTGGGCGGCGTGACGATCGGCGATGGCGCCGTGATCGCCGCCGGCGCGGTGGTGACCAAGGACATCCCGGCGGGAAGCATCGCGATGGGAGTGCCGGCTCGCGTGGTGGGCACCGTGGATGAGGAAAAGTTCGAGCGCGTAGAACTCGAGGACGATGCCCCGGCGGTGTAGCTGGCGGGGGCTCGCCGCCTGCGGTCTCACCGGATTGTTTCGGGACGTGCGTCTTCACTAACGCTTATGGGCCGACCAGGTTGTGAGGGGCCGAGGTGTCCACCACGAAAAGGCTTATCACTTTCTTGCTCGTTGGCCCATCGTTCAATGTCCTGGTCAGTAAATTGTGTGCCATCACTGGCAGTCCATGTTCTCATAGTAAACCTACCTCTCGGAGAGTCTTTTTCGACGCTTTCCTTGCATGGACGATCAACCATCCATCCGTGATGCAGACAGCAAAGAATTGATAGCGAGGTGGAATCCATCATGACTCATGTTGACGCTACTGTCACCCGCGATGGTCAGTGGTGGCTGGTAGAGGTCCCGGAATTCGATATCTCCGGACAAGCGGCCCGGCTGACAGATGCTGAAGACGTTGCCCGAGAGATCACCGCACTGTGGTTAGACGTACCCGAAGAGGATGTCTCCGTCACTCTCACTCAGGTTAGGCCAGACCTCCAGAAGCGCGTGCCTGAGGAAAGAGGAGCAAGGAGGCGCTTCAGCTGATGTACGCGCATCAGGCATTGCTTTAAGGACACCCTAGCGTCTCATCAACCCTGCTGCACGATCCTCCTATCGACCGCCTGCACTATTCACGCCTAATAGCGTAATGACAACACAAGAAACAAAAATTGCGGACAATATCCAGGTATATCCATTACCAGGCCACAACTGACCGCATACCAGCAGTAGGACCATCAATATAGTACTTGCTACAGCAGTCCACATCACGCGCTTGCCGCATGTGCTTCTCGATCTCCATATCAACCACCACATTACGGCCAGCATTCCTACATCGACATACACTGCGCTAGAAGCCATATCTCCTCCTTAATGTCCACCACAAGCATCGATCAATCAGTCACACATAGAATATTGATACCCGGAGAACTGCCCATCATTCTGTTGCCACCACGGCCCTCTGAGGATCCTGCACAACCCTCCTCCGCAATTGACACGACCACTTCACGGTGTGTCATTATCGTCGAGCCCGTCAATCAATAACCATGAAGGTGCTAAATTTCCCCCGTCCGGGTGTGAACGAAAGTCACTTTTTGTAGTTTTTTGCAGTCAAAGAGACTTTTAGCCGGAGCACACACCGAAGCAGCTAGCAGCACCAGCCGGCATCCGCCCTCCCCGCCCCACCACTCCTCCGCCACACGGAGACCTACTACCGTGGTGAATCAGAACAACCCGCCGCTTCTGGTCGTCTCCCGCGGCCGCACTCCCCTCGGCCGCCCGGGGGATCCCCAGTCCACTCCGGCGTATCACCCAAGGAGCTTCCCTACGATGCCCCATCGCTTTTCCTGCGAGGCCATCGGCGCCGGTTTGCCGGTGTCGGCGGCTCTGTCCCGCTACGTCGAGGCCTCCGGCTCGGGCCGGCCGGTCATCCTCAGCGCCCCGCCGGGCACGGGCAAGACCACGCTCATTCCCCCGGCCACGGCCAATGAGGTGCCGGGCACCGTCGTGGTCACTATTCCACGACGGGTGGCGGTGCGGGCGGCGGCGCGTCGGCTCCGCGAACTCGCCCCGGAGATGCCCGGCGCGGTGGGGATCAGCATCCGCGGGGAGCACGTGCGGGGCGAGCGGGTGCAGTTCATGACGCCGGCGGTCCTGCTGCGGATGCTGCTGCGCGATCCGGAGTTGCCCGGGGTGTCGGCGGTGGTCCTCGATGAGGTCCACGAGCGCTCCCTGGACACTGACCTGTGCCTTGCGATGCTCCTGGAGCTCCGGGAATTGCGCGATGACCTGCTCCTTTCCATCATGTCGGCCACGCTCGACGCCTGCCGCTACGCGGAGCTCACGGGCGGTGTGCTCGTGGACGTGCCCGGGGTCATTCACCCCGTGGAGACCCGCTGGGCGCCGCATCCGGGCCGCGTCCACGGCAGCCCCGAGTTCTGGGATCACGTGGCCGATGAGGCCGCCGCGCTCCTCGGGGAGGTGGGCCCGTCGGGGCAGTCGGTGCTGGTCTTTGCCCCGGGCGCCCGGGAGATCGACGCCGTCTGCGCCCGGCTGCGCGCTCGCGTCGCCTGCCCGGTGCTGCCGCTGCACGGGCGTCTGAGCTCCGCGGAGCAGGATGAGGCGCTGCGCCCGCGCCCGGATGGTTCCCCGAGGGTCGTCGTCGCGTCGGCGGTGGCGGAGTCCTCGCTCACGGTGCCGGGGGTGCACGCGGTGGTGGATAGCGCGCTGTCCCGCGTCCCCAAGCGCGACGCCGCCCGCGGCATGACGGGCCTGGTCACGCAGCTGGCGGCTCGCGCCACGATGGAGCAGCGCCGCGGCCGCGCTGGTCGCGAGGGCCCGGGCATCTGCGTGCGGTGCTGCTCGGAGGAGGAGGCGGCCCGCGCCCCGCACTTCCCCGCCCCGGAGATCACGACGGTGGACCTCACCGCCGCCACGCTCGAGGTGGCGTGTTGGGGCACGCCGCGCGCGGAGGGCCTGGCGCTCCTCGATTCGCCGCCCGCCCAGGCGCTCGATGATGCGGAGGCTACGCTTCGCCGCCTGGGCGCCATCGATTCCGCAGGTCACGCCACGGATCGGGGCCGGCGTCTGGCGGAGTTGCCCCTCGATCCGCGGCTGGGCGCTGCCCTCGAGCGCTTCGGCGCGGGTGCCGCCCCGGTGCTCGCGGCGCTGGCGGAGGGCGCCTCGGGCGATCTCGCCCAGGCCGCGGGCTCCTTCCGCCGCCACCCGGAGACTCGCCGCCTGGAGCGCCTCGCCCCGCGCCCCGAGGACGCGGCCCACACTTCTCGACGCCCCCACCCCGGCGAGGTCATCGCCGCCGCCTTCCCTGACCGGGTGGCCCGCCGGCAGTCTGGGGCCGCGCCCGGCCGGGAGGAGGAATACCTGCTGGTCTCGGGGACGCGCGCGGTGCTCGGCCCGGAGTGCCAGGGGCTGCGCGGCCGGCCGTGGATTGCGGTCGCTTCTCTCACCCGCGGTGGGCGCCCGGGCGCGGCGGGGGTGGTGCGCGCTGCGGCGGCGCTCAGCGCCGAGGAGGCGGAGCGCGCGGTGGGCGTCGAGTCGGAGACCATCGCCCGGCTGGAGCAGGGGCGGCTGCGCTTCCGCGAGGTGCGCCGCCTGGGCGCGGTGGAGTTGAGCTCCACGCCGATCTCCCCGGACCCCGAGGTGGGCCGGGAGGCGGTGAGCGCGCTCCTCGCCGAGCACGGCTGGGACCTGTGGGCGGATCAGTGCGGGCCCTCCACTGCGGCGGGCCGGCTGGCCGCCCGGCTGGAGTTCCTCCACGAGCAGCTGGGCGAGCCGTGGCCGTCGGTGTGGTCGACGGACGTGTCCCTCTATGCCGCCCCGGAGGTGGAGCGGCTGGCCCAGGGGGCGCCGCTCGGCTCGGTGGATGTGCACGCGGTGGTGCAGCGGCTGCTGCCCTGGCCGGAGGCGCAGCGCCTGGATGAGCTGGCCCCGGCGGAGCTGACGTTGCCTTCGGGGCGGCGGCGCGCGGTGAGCTATGAGAGCGGGAGGCCCGTCGTGAAGACGAAGCTGCAGGATTGCCTGGGGCTGGTGGCCTCCCCGGAGGTGGCCGGCGGGGTGCGGGTGCAGTTTCATTTGCTCTCGCCGGCGGGGCGGCCGGTGGCGGTGACGGATGATCTCGCGAGTTTCTGGTCGGGGCCCTACCAGGGCGTTCGCGCGGAGATGCGGGGGCGCTATCCGAAGCACGCGTGGCCGGAGGATCCGCTCGCGGGGACGGGCGCGTAGCCCTCTCGCCCGCCGAGTACTCTCTGTGAGGTGAGTATTCTTTCCCATCTTCTGGACGCCACGATTTCCATCGGCGGGAGCGAGATTTTGTGGCGCGAGATCATCGGCAATGTCTTTGGTATGGCGTGCGCCTGGGGAGGGATGAAGCGCAAGGTGTGGGCGTGGCCGATTGGGATTATCGGCAACGTGCTGCTCTTCACCGTGTTCTTGGGCGGGGTTTTCCACACCCCGCAGGCGCTCGACTTATATGGACAAGCCGGCCGCCAGGTGATGTTCATCCTCGTGAGTGTCTATGGCTGGGCGCAGTGGTCGGCGGCGCGCCGCCGCGGCCTCCGGGAGAAGGAGGACACGGATCTGTCCCGCTCGATCGTGAGCACCCCCGCCGAGGAGGCCGACGCCGTGCAGCCGCGCTGGGCCTCCCCGCGCGAGCGCCTCTGGCTGCTCATTGCCGCGGCGGTGGGTTTTGTGCTCTTCGGCTGGGTCTTCGGCGCGCTGGGCTCCTGGGGCCCGTGGGCGGAGTCCTGGATTTTCGTCGGCTCCATTCTGGCCACGTATGGGATGGCGAAGGGTCTCACGGAGTTCTGGCTCATCTGGATTGGTGTCGACGTCGTGGGGGTCCCCCTGCTGCTCACCGCGGGCTACTACCCCTCTGCGGTGCTGTACCTGGTGTACGCGGGCTTCGTGCTGAGCGGCTTCTTCGTGTGGGTTCGCACCCAGCGGGAGGCGGCGGCTGCGCGCGTCGAGGCTGCTTAAGGGCCTACACGACGCCCACCTGCTGCAGGCTGAGGTAGATCGCCATGATCACCACCACGATGAGCAGCGCCCAGCGCACGAGCTTCACGCCCCCGCCGAGCACGGTCCGCGCCCCGAGGAGCGCGCCGCCCACGTTCGCCACCGCGAGCGCCAGCCCGAGCGTCCACCACACGTGCCCGCCGATGATGAAGACGATGAGCGCCCCGAGGTTCGTCGAGGCATTGACTACCTTGGCCAGCGCGGCGCTGCGCACGAAGTCCTGGGAGAGCACCGCGGTGACCACCATGATGAGGAACATGCCGGTGCCGGGGCCGAAGATGCCGTCATAGAACGCGATGAGCGCCACCCCACACAGCGCGAGCACGTGGCGCCGCCGGGGGATCTCTGACCAGGGTCTGCTCTGCCCCACCCCGAAGTTCGGGCGGAAGGCCACGAAGAGCCCCACGGCCACCATGAGGACGAAGACGATGGGGCGCATCGTGTCCTTCGCGACGAGCCCCGCGAGCCCCGCCCCCACCCCGGAGCTCACCAGCGCCAGGGGGATAGCCCGGGCGAGGATACTCCCCGGCGGCCGGGTTTTTCTCACCATGAGCACCGCCGCGGAGGAGGTGCCGGAGAATCCGGCCACCTTGTTGCAGGCCAGGACCGTCGCGTAGCTGAGCTGCGGGGCCACCGCCATGAGGATGGGAATGAGCAGGAGGCCTCCCCCGCCGATCACCGCGTCCACCCAGCCGGCGAGCCCCGCGCCAAGCAGGGCGATGATCCAGGCGCTCGTCGTCATGGGCGGCTCCTTCGTGGTGCTCTCGTGGCCGTCTGTAATGTGTGACTCAGAGTAACACCCGCCCCGGACATGAACGCCTGCCCCGCTGCGGCCGCCCCGCCCGCCCCCACACCCCTATGCGAAGGGCCTGGTCCGCCGTTAGAATGCGGGAAAGGCTAAGAATAAGCTGTGCGCGCGCCGGCCTCCCCACACCCTCCCGGGCGGGCCGTGCGGGGCGTACCGCGCGTACTCGACGGGAAGCGTAATCATGGAGCAACGAGGATCTTCGCAACAGCGGCCACGACGCACACGGGTGCTCCTCGCCGGGGCTCTGGGGCTCAGCCTCCTGGGGTCGGGGCTGGCGGGGTGTCAGCCCCAGCAGGGGGATCATCGCACGGCGCCGCTCAATGAGGAGCAGTCGCAGAGCTCCTCCGCCCTCCCCCAGCCGACGCTCAGCAGCCCCGCACCGGGCGGGGGCAGCGACTCCCCCAACCCCACCGTGGGCGCCTCGCAGGATTCCGCGTCCTCCGGCGGCGGCCAGGGCGGACAGTCCGGCCAGTCCGGCCAGCGCGGGACTACGGCCCCCGTCACGCAGCACCTGGAGCCCGGCTTCTACAGCTTCCCCATCTACGATGGCGCCCTGAATTGCGAGGTCGGGACGTCGTCGGCACCCTTCGCGGACTGTTGGGCGGACTTCACCACCACGTGGAAGGAGCACAGTGGGGACCATCGCCAGGTGAAGCGGGCGCAGTTCTTCACGGGCCCGGCGCGCATCGAGGTGACGGGCGATGCCGAGCACCCGCAGCGCGCGTACACGCCGGTGCAGGCGGGCGGCTCGGTGGCGGTGGGCAGCGTGATTGTGTCCTGGCCCAGCCCGGATGAGATCACCCTCACCCCCAACGGGCGGGATATGTTCCGCATCGGCCCGGATTATTACAGCGCCAACTAGCGGGGTGCCGACGCCCTCCCGCCGCGCAGCGCACGGCCGACACGGGAGGCGCGGGAGGCGGCGGCCCCGCACGCACCGCCCTGCGCCGGCGCCGCCTCTCCCCTAGCGCAGGATCTGCGCCCTGAGCAGGGACATCGGGATGGAACCGTAGGAGAGGGCGGTGTCGTGGAACTCGCGGAGGCTCATGCCGCGGGCGGTGGCCTCTTCGCGGAGGGAGTCCCACATGCGCTGCCCGAGGGCGTAGGAGGGGGCTTGGCCTGGCCAGCCGAGGTAGCGGTTGAGCTCGAAGGTGAGGTTGGCGTCGTCCATCGCGGTGTTGTCGCGGAGGAAGCTGCGGGCGAAGGAGGCGTCCCAGACGGTGGTGCCTTCGGGGATCTTCTTACCCAGGTGGACACCGATGTCCACTGCCACGCGCGCGGCGCGGAGGCGTTGGGCGTCGAGGTAGCCGAGGCGGGTGGCGGGGTCGGAGTGGTAGCCGAGTTCGTCCATGAGTTTCTCGGCGTAGAGGGCCCAGCCTTCGCCGTGGCCGGGGATCCAGCAGACCACGCGGCGCCAGAGGTTGAGGCCGGCGGTGTCGGAGAGCGCCTGGCCGAGTTGGAGGTGGTGGCCGGGCACGCCCTCGTGGTAGACGGTGGTGAGCTCCTGCCAGGTGTGGAAGGTGTCCTGACCTGCGGGGACGGACCACCACATGCGGCCGGGGCGGCTGAGGTCATCGCTGGGCGGGGTGTAGTAGATGCCGCCGGTGCCGGCGGGGTCAATGCGGCATTCGATGCGGCGGAGGTTCTCGGGGATGCTGAAGTGGGTGTCCGCGAGGTCCGCGATGGCACCGTCCGCGGTGCGCTGCATCCATTCGACAAGTTCCCCGGTGCCGTGAAGTTGGTAGCGCTCATCATTGTTGAGGGCGCGGAAGGCCTGGCGGATGCTGCAGTCGGGGCCGTACAGCCCATCGACGATCTGCCGTTGTTCGGCGGCAATGTCGTGGAGCTGCTCGAGGCCCCACTCGTAGGCCTCGTCGAGGTCAACAGCATCGCCCACGAAGTAGCGGGAGAAGAGTTCGTAGCGGTCGCGGCCCACGGCGTCCTCGTGCGGGGCGTGGGGGCCGAGGTGCTCGCTTAGCCAGTCGGCCATCTCGCCGAAGGCCCGCTGGGCGGCCTCCACCTCGGGGCAGTCGGCGGGCAGGCCGAGGTGCTCGAGGAGGGAGCCGCTATCGGCGAGGTTCTCGCACTGGTTGATGACCTCATCGATCTGCCGGTGGGCGGCCACCTTCCCGTGCGCGGCGGCCTCGGAGAGGGACTCCTGATACCCGGCGAGCGCCGGCCCCACCTGGGTGAGGCGGGCGCGGATGAGTTCCCGCTGCTCCTCGGTGTCCTGCGGCATGAGGAGGAAGACCTGGGAGATGGTCTGCACCGGCGATTCGATGTTGTTGAGCTGCCGGTAGTACTCCAGCCGGTGGTGGAGGTCGAGCTCCAGGCAGAGCCGGTCACGGAGGGTTTCGGCGGTGACGTGATCGACGTCGTCGAAGTCATCGTCATCGTCGCTGTCGTCGGTGCAGTCATCGAAGGCGTCGATGTCCGCGATCATTTCGCGCGTGCGGTCGGCCACGGCATCCCAATAGGCGGGGGAGAAGTTCTCCAGCTTGTCCTCGTAGCCGGGGATGCCCCAGGCGGTGGCCGCGCTGGGGGAGAGCGCCGCAAGGTCCTGGACGAAGGCCTCGCAGCTGGCATCAAGCAGGGAGGGCGAACGCTGATCAGCGGAAGCAGTGCTCATGGCAGGTCAGTGTAGCCCGCGCGCCCGGGTGTGCTCCATCCGGGGTGCGCTGCGCGAGGGCGGGAAGCGCGCGGAGGCGCGTGTTAGATTGGGTGGCGTCGTCCCTATTTTCCCCGCAGGTCAGGGCCTATGATGACGCGACCTCCCAGCCACCCGCCCCATCGCCCCCGTTCCCCGCGCGCGGCTTTTGAGCCCGACGTCCACCGCATCCTTGGCAGCGCCCAGGATGGTTTCCTCCGCGAGCACGTGGAAACTCAGTGGATTGAGTTCAAGGAGGAGGCGGGCCGCCGCAGCGGTCCCATCATCGAGCCCGGCCACCGGGAGAACCCCACCGCGGCGAAGAAGCTGGCCCACGCGGTGGCGTGTATGGCGAACTCGGTGGATGGCGGGGCGCTCATCGTGGGAGTGGAGGATAAGGAGGGGCAGGTGATCGGCACCATGTTGGATGCGGCGTGGCTGCAGCAGCGCATTGATGCGCTGGTGGGGATCGCGCCGGAGGTGTGCCCCTATGAGGTGGAGGGCCAGCGGGTGCTCACTCTCTATGTGCCGCCGGCGCCGGAGCCCATCGAGGACACGAAGGGCCGTCTGCGCTGGCGGGTCGGAGATTCCTGCCAGCCGGTCACCCGCGCCCAGTGGTGGGAGCGCCGCCGCGACCGCCCGGGCTGTGATCCCCTCGCCCTGCCGAGCCCCGCCCGCCTCGCCGACGTCCGCCCCGACGCCCTCGCCTTCGCGCGCGCCTGCGTGCGCAAGTCCGCCGGGAAGAAGGCGGCGGCCGCCCCCGCGCCGGTGTTCCTCGACTCCCTCGGCGCCCTCACCAGCAGCGGCCACCTCACCGAGGCCGCAGCTCTCCTCTTCACGCGCAGCCCCCGCCCGGGCTTCGCCTACGTCCGGGTGGGCGCCCGCGGCGAGGGGTTCGACGACGCCCACCCCTCCCCTCCAACCCCGCCGCCGGCCCCTGAGCAGGACATTTCTGTGCTCGAGCAGCTCCAGCGCATGGAGGCTTCCCTCTCCGCGACGATGCCCTCCACCACCCTCACCCTGGGCGAGGTCCCCCAGCACATCCCGGCCCTCCCCCGCCGCGCCACCCGCGAGGCGCTCATGAATGCCCTCATCCACCGGGACTGGGCGCGCCCGGAGCCCGTCGAGGTCCGCTGGGACCCCGCCGACTCCCGCCTGGAGGTGCGCAGCCCGGGCGGCTTCGTTCCCGGCATGTCCGCGGAGCGAGTGCTGAGTCGTCATGCGTCGGCCTCCCCGGCGCTCGCGGATCTGTGCCGTGCGCTGCGGCTCACCGGCCCGCACGGGATGGGCGTGCCGCGCATGTGCCAGGCGATGCTGAGCCTGGGCCACCCGCTCCCCACCGTCCGCGAGGTCCACGACGCCGCCGGCCCCGCCGTCCTCACCACCCTGGCCGGCGGTCCCCCACACCGGCCGATGCTCGAACTCCAGCGCCGCCTGGTCCCCGCCGCCCGCCGCACCGACTACCGCGTGGCGGTGCTGCTCTCCGAGCTGCTCAGGCACGGCGTCCTCACGCAGCGGCTCCTCGCCGAACGCCTCTGCACCACCCGCGAGGCCGCCCGCGTGGCCCTGGAAACGGCCGCCCAAACGATGGTCGCCGGCCAAGCCCTCATCATCCCCCTCCCCATTGACGACGACGCCGCCTCCCGCACCCCATGGATCCTGGGCCCCACCGCCCGGCGCATCCTCGCCGGGCGCGCCGACACCCGCCGCAGCGCCCACGCCCAGAAGGAGGAGGAACAAGCCCGGCTGCGCTCGGGTCTGGATGTGTGGCTCCGCGAATTCCCCACGCTCAGCGCCACCCAGCTCATGCAGATCGCTGACGTCCCCCGGGCCACAGCCCAGCGCTTCCTCGATGAGCTGGTAGAAGACGGCACGCTGGAGCTCGATGGGCGGGGCGGGGTGAGGCGGGAACATGCGAAAAAGCGTGGTGAGACATGACTATGAGAAGCGCCGCGTGTGCAGAGCCTAGGCGCCACCAATGGAGTGGACACTCTGGTACCTTGGCACGCAGTTGATTACTTCTTTCAACTCACACGGTCTACACAAACCTGGAGACACGGCCATTATTGGAAAACCAGATAATTATCGCGAGGGCGAGCTTCACACAGATATCACCTTTGGCCCGAAGGACTCGCAGCATAATTTCTCATTCACCTTCCACCAGGGCACATTTTACACAATAACAGGCCCGAACGGAGCCGGAAAAACAACGCTTCTCAAGATATTGAGCGGCGAGCTTTCCCCTAATTGCGGAGAGGTGACGCTAGCCGATACGGCAGTACACCGAATTAAGTCAGTCGACCAACTCATCCTCTTAGGCGAGCCAGTTTTTTACCCCGAGCTTTCCGTAGGTGAGCACCTTGCGTTGCTCGTCCCGCCACAAGAAGACCGATATCACGCTATTCTCAACGAATGGGACCTTACATCACTTGCAGAGCGCTCCACATTCAGCCTGTCAAGTGGGGAAAGGCAGCGCGCCTTTCTCGCCACTCAGCTCAGCGATGCCCGTCCTATCGTCATGCTCGATGAACCTGAACGCCATCTCGATAGTCGCTGGGTGAAAAAATTATCATCCGCACTTAAGGATCTCTCCCGTAGGGGGCACCTCTGCATTGTTGCCACCCACTCCGATATCCTCACCTCCTGTAGCGATGAAACAATTACACTTTAATTTAAACCAAGTAACGCAGTACATTATTTATGTTTGCGTACTCATTGGCGTTTGTTCCGGGATCCATAACTGGCATAGAGCCCAGACGGTGACCGCTCTTGATACAACTGAGCGACTCACTATTGCAGCCTGCGCGATCATTGCACTGATCATCATCGCGCGACTAGCAGAATTGTTTCTCCCCTTACACTCAATCCCAGAGGATAAGCTCCAATGGGGATCGCGCCATCATGGCGCACGAGTGGTTTTAAGCCCCACCACTCCGTACCAAATCGTCACTTTCCCGGCTCTCGGATTTCTTCTTGGCCACATTTGCTACTGCGGAGCACTATTCCTCGTTCTATCACTAGGAATACGTATTCTTTTAGCAGCCCCATGGAAACGGACACTTCCCACCATTATTAAAAATGGGAGACGAGAACTCCTTTACTCATCCCTGTGGAGCATACAAGATCCGGACCTTGTTCACGCCGCATTGTTCTCAAGCACCGGACGCTGGACACAGAACAAGCCAACTGGAAATAAAATCATTCTTACTCTGCGTAGATTTCGCAGATATACCCTTCTCCACTACACGACAATACTCACTATCGTCTGCACCTACATCCTTTCCACGGTCTCCCCGAGCGCGACCTTTTCGTTATTCCTGGCACCTTTCTCTCTCCTTTCATACTCCATATCCATACTCACCCAGTATGGCTCTTCAAAGGACGTAATCAGAGCTATCTTGACGGTCGGTGCAGCCTCGCTCATTTTTTCCTTTTATTTGAGCATAATAACTCCGTACCCCTTCCTCCTCGTTTTCCCATGCACTCTCTGCAGCTCGCTCGTTTGCTCTTACCTACGCACTCGCCGGAAGCCCGTCCAATCTTTCACCATCCTGGATAGTGGATTCGGTGTCACGTTCCCCTATGAGGTAGTGAAATATTACCTACAAGGTCTCAGCCTTCCTCTTCTAGTCTCAGTAGCCCTCTGGTTGACTCTACCCAATCTGAGTTTTTAAGGATCGCTCCACCCGAAAAAACTGATATGACGCCACAGCTACATCAGATGTCCCCGCCAGGATTGGGCCTGCAAGGGAATACATTTGTGAATGTATAGTGTTGAGCCCCGGGCTTAATCATCAAAAATATTCGACAGAATGAACGCTGTGATGGCGTAGATACCCGTGGCGCAGATCGCGTAGAGCGGCGGCGAAATAGCCAGAAAGAGGAAGAAATACAGCACTACCGCAAGAAGCGTGGTGATGATGTTTTCTGACATCTTTCCAGAATGCGGCATGCCGGCGGGGGACAGTCGAAGATACATAACCGCCCTAACGATATACCGCGCCACCACACCGGCGAAGATCGACAGAATCCACGCAGTAGCAAACCACCCGAGAGCGCCCCATACCCCCATTGGCTGGAGGCTCCGCGTGACATACAGGAACAGCACACTGACAACAATGGGTGCGAGGGGCAGGAACACGACGCCGAGCACGGTTACTACCAGCCACGCCCATTCCTTCACGCGTGACAGCATTCGGCATCACATCCCCTTCCCGCGAGGGAGCCCCCGCCCGCGTAGGACACAGGCGAGTCCTACGCGGCGCTGCTTCGCCTCGAGTTATTTTCCGCCCACACCCACAGTGCAATCGTGGCGATCCCCACCACCGCTATTGCCGCCGGGGCGATGGCCGCCCGAGTGGCAGCGACAGCATAGAGCAAGGCCAAGGCCACGCAGCCGCGGATCACCAGCGTTGTCGAGAGGCGGCCACGAGATCGGGCTTTGAGCATCCAGGTGACAGCGAGCACCACGAAAACCCCATGAATCCCATAGAAGATCCACGGGTGCGCAACATCGAAGTGCTCGCCAGCCTCCACACTTGCCGCAAGGGCAAAGCCACACATCACCGCGAAGGCGCGGATTTTGGTCTTCAGCTCCATGAGGGTGTCTCCATCCCAGGCGTTTGGCCGTTCAGTAGCAGGGGAACGCAAGGCAAGCTTATCTCACATGCTATACATTTTCAGTACTACTGCTACCATTCCTATCGCGGCAGATGAAGCAGGCTTTCCTACGAACACCACGCCCCTCTCCAGGCCCCATACGAGTAAATGGAGGGGCGGCACCACGTGAGTCACTTCAGTTTTCCTATAGCCCAACCGCACGCTCTACAGTGACGGCTACTTCGCTGGCATCGCTTTGACCTTTTGCACACGTGACCCCACCTGGCGTTTGCCTACTGATCCCGTTTCCCCCAGCAAGGGTCTCGACGGATCCGAGTTTTACCCGCCGACCTGACATTCAGTCCACCCCACGCATCACCTCTCACCAT
The DNA here is from genome assembly GCF_021568315.1 of Corynebacterium uropygiale. Taxonomy (GTDB): domain Bacteria; phylum Actinomycetota; class Actinomycetes; order Mycobacteriales; family Mycobacteriaceae; genus Corynebacterium; species Corynebacterium uropygiale. The sequence goes on along the minus strand of NZ_JAKGSI010000001.1, from coordinate 30,610 downwards.
CCGTGGACAGCCTCGTCGCCCTAGCGGACCCCGCCGCAGTGCGCACGCCCGCCAGAAGAAACAGCGGGCCCTCAGGAGCACAGCTCTCACGGTAGGTTCGGAGAATCCCCAGAACACAACGCAACCATGCTCAACCACACGACCAGTACCCCCGCGCTACAGTCCTGCGCTTGCCCCATCGGCCGTTGAAGGATGAGTTGCTGGCGCTTGTGGCGCGGCCGATTCGTCTACCAGGTCTGATGGTTCTCGAGACTCCCCTTCTTGCCCCTTTTCAGCCAAGCCGGATAGATTGGAGGCAACAGTTCAGCCCGCCTCGACTTTGTCGGGAGTGGGCTGGATCTCTGTTTAACCTAGATGCCTCCTGTTGCCCAATAAAAGCAAGCCTTTTATGTCAATTAGCGAACACATTGAGCTGTTACGCTCTCGAGGCCTAGAGGTAGACGAAGCCCTCGCGCGCCAATGGCTAGAGAACGTCTCCTACTCCTGACTCTCGGCATAAGTCCTCAACCCTACCTACTCCGCAGCTGCCGACCGCACCTTCATGGAGACCACCCACAGCCAGACGGTCACGATGGCCTCCATGACCGTCAGCGGGTTGGTGAGCGCCTCGAGCATCGTGTGTCCCATGGCGAGCATGATCGCCACCCACGCGATCGTGCACACGAGTGCCCCGATCCACCCCCAGCGCTGCGCAGTGGGGTTGCCATCACGAAATGGGCGGGCTGCCTTCTCCATAGGTGCCATCTCCTGGGTCTTGAACTGGCGGGTACTACTATGCGGCTCAGAGTAGCAAAGCTACATGCCCAGCGGAAGGGCGAGCAGATCGGACCCAGCTCCCCGTCTTCACGCAACTGCTTACTATTGACGCCTTTGGGAAAGGATGCCACAATGCTGCGAGGATAATTGAGCACAGCTTCTATAAGACGTCACACACCTTTCTACTTTTCAGAGGATGAACGGCATGATGGCGTAAAGATCATTAGGCCTAACGGCATGAAAAGCGAACCCACATACAAGGCGGTCATACATGCTCAACAAGACAAACTCCTCAGCCGGCAACGCCTTCAGCTGGCTCGTCTCCTTCGTCCTTCTCTACGTAGCCATAGCCCTCTGTCTTCACGGAGTAGAAAAATATCCGTTAATCCTCGGCGGGATCGTTGTCTACGTGGTCACCTGGGGATTGGAGAAAACTTCATATCGCCGGGCCGAAGGAAATGATTTACCCATCATCATCGGCGCTGCCGTTGTGGCTCTCACTCTCGCGGGCTGCTTCCTGCTGTCTCCGCATTAGCTCCCCACCACACCCCAGCAGGGCACTTTCCATCGAACACACTGGCGCCCCGGCCATCACTAGTTTCCTACCCCCCATTGATACGCTATGGCAGAGCCAACTACTTGGCCGTTACTCGTTTGCCACCTCAGTGATGGCCCTCGTACGTGAAGGAGATCGCCCCTCATCATGGGACTTCTGGATTGGATTCGCCGCCGTGTGAGCCCACAACAAGCCACCCAACCGACCTACCCAGGACCAGTAGTCCCCCACGTCCCCCAGCCTCCCGAGCCCGCACCCGCTCCCACCCCAGAAATCCAGCCTGATCCCGAGCCCACCCCACAAAATGACCTCGCCCCCGAAGGCTGGTTCATGCCCCAATACCGCGACCGCGACATTTGCGATTGGATCGGCGACATCGCGGATCTCAAACGCGAAGGGCGCCTCGAGGAGGCCTTAGAGCTGGCTACCGGCTGCATGCACGCCATGGTCGCCGCGGCTGAGATCAATCCTGCGAACGTCATGGAGTATTACGTCATCCAGGTGGGCATTATCCAGCGCAAGTTGAAGGACTACGCCAGCGAGGTAGAGATGCTCACAGACTGGCTCGGCCGCGATCTCCCCGCACCGCGGGACGATTACCGCCTGGAGATCCGCAAACGCTTGGCAAAAGCCCAGGCTCTCCACGCGAAGGCGGAGGGGCGCGACCCCAGCGCCTTCAACGCCGAGTGGAAGCGCTTGGTTGAGCTCTCCAAGAAGTCCAAGGAGCCCAAGGCTGTTGAGCACGCATCCTCCGGCATCTCCACGGGTCGTTCCCTGGCGCACCCTAAGCCCCGCTCCTCTACCTCCCGCCCCGCCCGGCGCTCCGGTTCCCGTTTTGTCCCCTCACCGGCGGAGCTCCTCACCCCCACGTTTGTGGCCGTTGATTTCGAGACCGCCAATCGATACAGCGGCGCTTCCGCGTGCCAGATCGCCCTGGTCAAGGTGCATAACGGAATGATCGTTGAGCGCTACTCCACACTTCTCAAGCCGCCTCAGGAACTCAGCTACTTTGAGTTCACCGATCTCCATGGAATCAGCGCCCGCAAGGTCAAGCGCGCGCCCATGTGGCCACACATCGCCGGGGACGTCTCCCGTTTTGTCTCCGGCTTACCTGTGTACGCCCACAACGCGTCGTTCGACGCCGGCGTCTGGCGTGATCTCGACGTCTACTTCAACACCACCTCGCTCCCGGAGCCTTTCTTCTGCACCTATCGAACTGCGCGCCAGATCATCCCGGGTCTGGAGAACTACAAGCTCCCCACCGTTGTCAACGCGTGTGTACCGCGCTACCGGCTGAGGCACCACAAAGCGGACTCTGACGCCGAAGCCTGCGCCTTCATCGTGATGTCCTTCCAGAGTCTCGTGGCCAACGGTGGTGCCTTCTAGGCTCCCAGCTCACACGTCACCCGCTGAGCTCCCCGCCCCGCTCCTCCGGCCGTATCGCCACCACCAGGCCACGCAGCAGAGAATCCCCAGAACACCAACGATCACCGGCGCGCCCGTCACGTGCGTGAGCGCAACGAGGTACATCACCACAAAGGCTCCCCAGGCCACCCCGAACTCGCCGCTCGAGATGCTGCGCCCACGCCACCTCCCCACGAGCTCCAGCGTCACCCCGACGAAGAGCAGGACATGCCCCAGCACGAACACCCACATGGAGCTCCCGCCAAAGCCCACACTCGCAAGAAAGGGGCAGGCGCAGGCCATGACAACTTCCGCGAACTTCAGGATCTTCTCCACCACACCACTCCCTCTCTCTACCAACAACACCAGGGCAGCACCGGAGCCCACATGCACCCGACACTCCCACGCCACATTAATCCATACTATGCAACGCCCCCGGGGATCCCCCGGGAACGTCCCCTCCACCGGGGACCTCTCCCCTCACGCGCACCCCTACCCCCTCGCCCCCGCCCACTACACTGATCCCCAGTTGTTGTCTGTGGCTTAGCATCCAGGAAGGGCTTACCCGTGGCACTGTTATCTGTGAAGACCATTGAGCAGCGCGTGAAGAACATCGCTGGTCAGCCCGAGTATTCGGATGACTTCCTCTTCGATCTCCTCCTGGCCTACGGCCGCTCCAAGGGCAACATCACGCGCCTGCGCAAGGGCTCCATCAATGTCGCCGAGGACCCCTCCCGCGAGTACGCCCAGAAGGATCTGGTCTACTATCGCCGGCTCGACGCCACCCCGGCCGCCTCCCCCGCGGAGCGCGAGTCCCGTTTCCTCCACGCCTTGGAACAGCTGCGCACCCACGAGCGCGTAGTGCGTTTCAAAACGCGTTTTGTCATCGTCACGGATCATGAGTGGCTGGCCGCCCTGGACACCAAAACCAACGAAAACCGCGTCTTCCCCCTCCGCGAGGTGGACAAGCACTACGCCTTCTTCCTCCCCTGGGCGGGCATGGAAAAGGCCCAGTTCATCGCGGAGCGTCCCGCGGACACAAAGGCCGCGGAGCGCATGGGCGAGCTCTTCGATGCCCTCGTCAGCACCAACGCGGTCTCACTTGCCACGGACGCAGACCGCCACGGCCTCAACATCTTCTTCACCCGCCTCCTCTTCTGCTATTTCGCGGAGGACACGGACCTCTTCCCCGCAGGCTCCTTCACCCACGCCATCGCCTCTCGTTCCCGTGAGGACGGCAGCGACACCGCCGAGGTCATCACCGAAATCTTCGAGGCCCTCGACATCCCCGATAAATCGGACCTCCCCGAGCACCTCCAACTCTTCCCCTACGTCAACGGCCGCCTCTTCAGTGCCGACGCCGCCTACCAAGTCCCCCAGTTCGACCGTAAGTCGCGGGACCTTCTCATCCTCATGGGCCGCCTGATCTGGCAAGACATCAACCCGGACATCTTCGGTTCCATGTTCCAGGCAGTCGTCCAAACAGGTTCGCGCTCGGAGTTGGGCCAGCACTACACCTCGGTCCCGAACATCCTCAAGACCATCGAGCCCCTCTTCCTCGACGAACTGCGCGAGGCTTTCGACGACGCCTATTCCTCCGTACCCCGTCTCGAAAAACTCCTGGACCGCATTGGGAAGATCAAGGTCTTTGACCCGGCCTGCGGCTCGGGAAACTTCCTGGTCATCGCATACAAGGAACTGCGCCGGCTGGAACACGCGATCCTCGACCGCCTCGCCCACCTCAGCCCCAAGCACCAGACGCTCTTCTCTGATTCCATGGTCAAGATCGACCACTTCTACGGCATCGAGATCGACGACTTCGCCGCCGAGGTCGCCGTCTTGTCCCTCTGGATCGCCAAGCACCAGATGAACCGGGAGTACAAAGAGAAATTCGGCGTTGACCTGCCCATGATCCCCTTGCGTAGCATGGGCCAAATCCGCTGTGCGAACGCCTGCCGCATCGACTGGAACGACGTCTGCCCCCACACCCCGGAGGAGGAGGTCTACCTCATCGGCAACCCGCCGTACGTGGGTGCAAAGAAACGTTCTCCAGAGCAAACAGAAGACCTCCAGTTCGCCTACGGCGAAAAGGATTTCTCAAAAAACATCGACTATATCTCCGCGTGGTTCTTCAAGGGCGGACAGTACATCGCGGGTAGCTCCGCCCAGCTTGCGTTCGTCACTACGAACTCCATCACCCAAGGTGAACACGTAGGACTTCTCTTCCCCGACTTGTTCGCGCTGGGACTCGAGATCGGCTATGCGTACACCTCATTTAAGTGGTCGAACAGCGCTAAGCATAATGCCGGAGTGACTGTATCTGTCATCAACCTTAGGGAATCTAGCAATAAGAAGAAACTTCTTTACACTGGGGGAATATCAAAGAAAGTCAGCGCAATTAATGGCTACCTTTCAGAGGCTCCTTCAATCACAATTTCTCGCAGAACAGCTCCCCTCACCACATTTTTACCCCTCATGAAGTTCGGTATGATGGCATACGACGGAGGGAACCTCCTGCTCAATAGCCAGGAGAGAAGCGATCTTCTCGAGATTTACCCCGAAGCGTCACAGTTCCTTAAAAAACATGTTGGCTCGCGAGAGTTTATCAACGGAATCGACCGTTACTGTCTATGGATCGAGGAACAAGATCTTTCCGAAGCGGAGACAATCCCCCCTATAGAGAAGCGAATCAATACGACCCGAGAATACCGCGAATCCCGTGACACGCGTGATGCTTTGAAACTGGCACAGACACCCTATCGATTTCGCGAGCAACATAAACCCACAAACTCCATCATCGTTCCTAAGGTTTCGTCTGAGCGGCGGACATACGTTCCGATTGGCTTCATAGGGCCCGATACTGTCATTTCGGACCTCGCCTTCGCCGTCTACGACGCCGAGCCCTGGCTCTTCGCCCTGCTGACCTCGAAGATGCACATGGCGTGGCTCCGAGCGGTCGGCGGCAAGATGAAGACGGACTTCCGCTACTCCAACACCATCGTGTACAACAACTTCCCGGTCCCGCACCTCACGGGACCGATGAAGGAGAAGCTGACGCAGGCGGCGCTGCGAATCCTCGATGTGCGGGAGTACTTCTGTGAGAAGACCCTCGCTGAGCTCTACGATCCCGAGGAGATGCCCGAACTTCTGTGCGAAGCCCACGCAGAGAATGACGCCCTCGTGGATAGCATCTATCGCAGGAGTGGCTTTGAGTCGGACGAGGATCGCCTCGCCGCGCTGTTCACGCTCTACCAGAAGATGAGCGATGAACAAGACTCGACCCCCGCCCGTTCCCGGAAGAAGAAGGCCAAGTGAGAATGAGCACGACAAGCACGCCCGAGATGAACGTCGTCAATGTGACGTATGCGCAGTCCGGGAATTCGGTGAACACCAATGAGCTCGGCATGCGAGAGATGCAGGCCCGCGTGTGGGAGGAGCGCGGGGCGCACAATCTGCTCATTAAGGCGCCGCCGGCGTCGGGGAAGTCGCGCGCGCTGATGTTCGTCGCGCTCGACAAGTTGTTTAATCAAGGGCGGCGGAAGGTCATCGTGGCAGTGCCGGAGCGCTCCATCGGCGGCTCTTTCGATGACACGGACCTGAAGACCCACGGCTTCTTCGCCAACTGGCACGTCAAACCGGAAAACAACCTGTGCAAGCCGGCCTCGGCGCAGAGCCTGGTCAAGCAGTTCGTGGCGTTCATGGAGAGCAAGGACGCGGTCCTCGTGTGCACGCACGCCACGCTGCGCTTCGCCTTCGAGGCCATCTCCCCGGAGGACTTCAACGGCTGCGTGCTGGCTATCGACGAGTTCCACCACGTCTCCGCGGACCTGGACAACAACCGGCTGGGCAATCTCCTGCGGACGGTCATGGACAAGTCGGACGTGCACGTCATTGCCATGACCGGCAGCTACTTCCGCGGGGATAGCATCCCCGTCCTCGCGCCCGAGGACGAAGCCCGCTTCACGCCCGTGACCTTCAACTACTACGACCAGCTCAACGGCTACCGCTACCTCAAGTCCCTGGGTATTGGCCACCACTTCTACCAGGGCCCCTACACCGAGAGCGTCGGCGAGGCCCTCCACCTGGACCGGAAGACCATCATCCACATCCCGTCGGTGAACTCGGGCGACTCCACCAAGGACAAATTCGAGGAAGTCGGGCAGATCATGGACGCCATCGGCGAGGTCCAGGACGCCGACGAGCACGGCATCTACTCCGTGCGCCGCCGCGATACCGGGGAGATCCTCCGCGTGGCAGACCTCGTCGATGACACCGACCAGAAACGCCGCGCCGAAGTGCTCCACTACCTCACCACCGTGGCCTCCAAGGAGCGCGAGGCCGTGGACATCATCATCGCCCTCGGCATGGCCAAGGAAGGCTTCGACTGGCCCTACGCCGAAGACGCCCTCACCATCGGCTACCGGGCCTCCCTCACCGAGATCATCCAGATCATCGGGCGCGTCACCCGCGACTGCGAAGGCAAAGAACACGCCCAATTCACCAACCTCATCGCGGAGCCCGACGCGAGCACCGACGACGTGACCGTCGCCGTCAATAACATGCTCAAAGCCATCACCGCCTCGCTGCTCATGGAGCAAGTCCTAGCCCCCAACTTCGCCTTCAAAGCCAAGCAGGAGGGGGACAGCAACAAAGACACCGAGCACGGCGTGGTGAAGATCAAGGGGTTCAAGGAGCCCTCCACCGAGCGGGTCCGTCGGCTCATCGACACCGACCTCAACGACCTCAAAGCCACCGTGCTCCAGGACGAGAAATTCGCCAAGGCCGCCGCCGGCGGACTGGACCCCGAGACCACCAACAAGGTGCTCGTGCCGCGCATCATCCGCGAGCGCTACCCTGCCCTCAGCGAGAAGGAGGTCGAGGAAGTGCGCCAGCACGTCGTGGCCGACTCTGTCATCAAGAACGGCGACATCCGCGAGATCGGCGATGAGCGTTTCATCCGTATGGCGGACAAATTCGTCAAAATCGAGGATCTTTCCATCAATCTCATCGACTCGGTCAATCCCTTCCAAAAGGCCTTTGAGGTCATGAGTAAGAACGTCACCCCCAAGGTGCTGCGCACCATCCAGGACGCCATCACCGCATCCAAAGTGGAGGTCACCGAGGAGGAAGCCCTCCAGATGGTGCCCAAGATCAAGTCCTTTGTGGCCATGCATCGCCGCAAACCCAACCCCCGCTCCGACGACCCCGCCGAGCGGCGCCTCGGCGAAATCCTCCTCTGGCTCCAAGCCAAAAAGCGCCAGTTCAAAGCCCACCAGGGAGAAGGAAAACACTAATGGCCAACACCCCCGACTTCTCCCCCGAACTCCTCGCCCTCCTCAACGACGACACCGACGGCCTCTTCGACGAACCCGTCCGCCCCCGGCGCATGACCTCCGAGGACCGCCTCGAACGCGCCTTCACCGAAATCCTCGAGTTCTACGACACCCACCGCCGCGCCCCCAGCCCCGACACCATGGACATCGCCGAACGCAAACTCGGCGCCCGGCTCGTCGGCATCCTCAACAACGAGGACAAAAAAGCCGCCCTCGCGCACCTCGACGACGTCGGCCTCCTCACCCCCGACCACACCCCCGACAACGTCGACGAACTCCTCGACACCCTCGACGACGACGATATCCTCAGCGACATCCTCGACGACAACGACGAAGACGACGCCAGCCTCTACGACACCGCCACCCTCCCTCGGCGCAGCCCCAAACCCCCAGCAGGCGGCGTAGCCACCCGGAAAAAAGCCCCAGACTTCGATACCTTCGCCCCCCTCTTCCAACAAAAGCAGCAAGAACTCCGCGACGGCACCGCCACCCTCGTCACCTTCACCGGAGAAAACACCATCGCCGAAGGGAAATTCTACGAGCTTCGCGGCATGCTGGCCTTCGTCGCGGAGATTAAAGAACCAGAAGAAGGAGCGCCGCTCAACACCAGCGGACGACCCAAAGTACGGCTTCGCGTGATCTTTGACAACGGCACCGAATCCTCGATGTACCTCAAATCCTTCGCCATCCAGCTGTACGTCAACAACGGAAAAGTCGTCGCCCGCGCCGGACAGATCACGGCCGATGAAATCGGCGACGCCGACGTCGAAACCGGGCACCTCTACGTCCTCAGCTCACTGAGCACCAACCCTGAGATCTCCCAGCTCAGCGACCTCCACAAAATCGGCTACTGCACCACCAGCGTGGAACAACGCCTCCGCGACGCCGAACGCGAAGCCACCTACCTCCACGCCCCCGTGCGCATCGACGCCGACTACCACCTCTACAACATGCGCCCCTCCGCACTCGAACACCTCCTCCACCGCGTGTTCGCCCCCGCGCGGCTCGACATCAGCTCCACCGCTGCCGCCGGGAACAGCCACGACGTCACCGAATGGTTCATCGCACCACTAAGCGTCATCGACCAGGCGGTGGCGATGATCGCGAACGGAGATATCGTCGACTACGTCTATAACCCAGCGCTCATGAAGCTGGAGTACGTGGGCGGTGAGGGTTAGCAGAGCTCAATGCCACTGAAAAATGGCTTCTTAAAGATCTGACCACCCGGCACATGGGATTCTAGTTTATGATCGAATGTATCTCCGGGATGAAGATTGACACATGGAGAGTCAGGACCAAAAGCGATCATAACCCTTACATGTTCATCCGCCTTGCACGAATTTTGAACATGAATCATATCCCCTCGCTGCTCCCCTGTAACACAACTAGGTCCGGAGTCATAGGTTACCGGCCCAGGCAGAAAACCATCGGGATCCACACTCTTGGGGACCTTATCGCCAGGATGGTACTCAACTGCCTGAGCGCCCATCGGCGCCAGCCCCAGAATCAAGGCGCCGGATAAAATCCCACAACGGAATAGGTTCTTCATATTCATCCTCCTTGCAGATGTATTCCATCACTGGTTTCTTCACATTGTTCGGACTAGATGGTGTTGACGTCAAGAATTTTTCGATCGCGCCCACAGATCCCAGCATGAGATCGAAATCAACCTCATCCTCTTGCTTTCCCAAAAGGTGGCGCAGATAGCCCCAATATCGAACTACTTGACCCTCATACCGACCATTTTCAAATAAATCGACATAATAGTATCCAGACCTTACACCAAATCCCTTAATTTCGATACCCTCATCCGCAACCATGGGATAAAGGTGTTCCAAAAATGTGCCTAGCATACTGTAGTACTCACGCATTTCTTCTAGCTGCGGTTCTTGCATGTTCAGCCCCGTACTATTCAAAAAACGCTGTAATAATACCGACTGGACGACCATCCGGACAGCGATTATCAACTCTTTGAGTCACTACTACCCGAAATTTGTGGCCTTGCAGTTCGGAATTACACACCACTTTTTGGTCCCCATCCGGCAGCCCATTTCCACATTCTTTCGATTGACGGATACCCTCTTCAATCTCCGACAAAGAAGGAAGATATCCATGACCCTCCTCAATATGTCGCACGCCAAACCCTGAGCCCCATGTACGATCATCATGAATGCCCTCACGGAGGGGAAGGTCCTCTCCCATAGGGCCCTGCACGGTGCCGCGGATATGCCAGTCGATGCCATCACTGGGATCCGCCTGAGCATTCCCGGGGGCAACAGCGATGACACACCCAAGAATTGAGCCAAGAATACGAGTACGAGCCTTCGTCAGAGACATACGCCTCGACCTCACCTTTCACGCATCTTTACGCGGTAGCACGATGTATAGTTTTACGATCAGGTGGTTGGTGACTCCATCCTTAGCACACCCTCTAGGCAAGCACCCCCATATGGGGTTACATCGTAATCGAAGAGCCTTCCCTATCATGGCCACCCCAAAGCTCTCACCAGGCCTTACACCCTCAGACCACAGATCGTCCTCGACTCAGTACCCGCCCCTCCCCATCACATCATGCTGCACACCCTGCGCTCCCTAATCCTCTCCCTCCCACTTCGCTCCCGGGTTCCGCCAGTGAGTACAGCGATCAAGCACCACCGCCGGGTCAGGATCTACGGCCAGTCCTTCGACGTAGCGCCCGGGGAGAAAGCCATAATCAACCATCGCCTTCAACGCCCCTAACAGCGGATCCCAATAGCCCAGCGGATTGATAAACACCACCGGCCCCTGGGCATCCCCCAGCACTTCCCGGGTGAGCACCTGGGTGACCTCCTCCAGGGTGCCGATCCCGCCGGGAAGGACCAGAAACGCGTCGGCCAGCTCCTCCATCCGCGCCTTGCGCTGCGCCATCGTGTCCACCGTCTCCAGGTGCTGGATGCCCCGGTGGGCCATCTCGCGGTTAACCAGCTGCGTCGGGATTACCCCCGTGACCTGACCGCCGTGCGCGAGGGTAGCGTCGGCAACTTCTCCCATGAGCCCCACATTCCCGCCGCCGTACACAAGGCGCAGTCCCCGGCGCGCGAGCTCCGCGCCCGTGGCCCGGGCCGCCTCGCGGAAGGCCGGTTCGGTGCCAAAGGTGGAGCCGCAATAGACGGCGACGGAACGGATGGTGTGCTCATGGGAGGTGTTCATGGCCGCGACTATAACGCACAGCCGGGGGCGGCCTAGGGCGGACCGATCACTGCGCCGGTAACCTGTGAAGGACAACACAGAGTGGAGGCATCGTGCGAGAATTTGTGACCATCGACTTTGAAACCGCCAATGAGCAGCGGCGATCCGCCTGCTCGGTGGGACTTATTCATTTCGATGAGCAGGGCCAACCCATCAACTGGTATTCCACGCTCCTCCACCCGCACGCGGACTGCGACTACTTCCTCCCCATGAACATCATGGTGCACGGGATTCGGCCCGAAGCCGTAGCGGACGCACCCACGTGGGCGGACGTGGCGCCAACGGTGTACGAGCTCATCGGGGACCGCCCGCTCGTGGCCCACAACATGGCCTTCGACGGCTACGTGCTCAGTGACCTCGCCACCCTCTACGGCCTGCCCGACCTGCCCAACCGCCGCATGTGCACGCTGCGCCTGGCCCGGCGGCTCCTCGCCCAGCAGATAGAGCGCAAGAGCCTGGACAACGTGTACGAGTACTACTTCCCCGGCGACGAGTTCGAACACCACGAGGCCAGCGCCGACGCCCTCGCCTGCGGACGAATCTTCGCGCGCATGCAGCAGGACTACACCTACGAGGAGTTAGAACAGGCCTGCCCCATCACGCGGGGCTTTGCGCGGCGGTTCGGCGGAACTGCTGGTGCCGGCACCCCATCACACACCGCGAACAGCGCAGCACTCGACGCCGAGGCGCTCATCGAACAGTTCGGGAAGAACCCGGAGGCGCTCCGCGGGGAGCACGTGTGCATCACCGGGACCCTGTACCACGGCCAGCGGGCGGCGGTGCAGAAGCTCATTGAGGCGGCGGGTGGCGTCGTCGAGAAGAGCATGACGCGGCGGACCACGATCCTCGTGATCGGGACGCCCAACCCGGCGGCCTGGGCAGCAAACAGCTCCGCCTCGCGGAAACTGGCGAAGGCGGAGCAGTTGCGGGAGAAGGGATCGCCGATCGTGCTACTCACCGAGGACGAGTTCTTCCACCAGCTGGCGGCGGACTCGGCGGACCCTTCGGTGTCTTAGGCGCTCAGACGAGCCTGAGCCTTGAGTAGCCTTTAGTGCTCGTCCCAGTGCCCATCGTGGTAGGCGTGGCGGTGACCATCATGGATGTAGTCCACGTGGTCGCCGTGGGGGACGGCAACGTGCCCGCAGCCCGGCCCGTGCTGGTGCGGGTGATCCTCATGGATGATGTGCTCGGTGGGCTCGCACTCATCCCAGTGGCCGTTGTGCTCGCGGTGGAGGTGGCCGTCGTGCACATAGTCCACGTGATCACCGTGCGGGATGGCGACGTGGCCGCAGCCGGGGCCATGGACGTGGGGATGATTCTCGTGGGTCTTACAGGTCATGATGTCCTCCTCAGGACAATGCGATGGCGTCTTATTGGGAATGAGTTTCCGCAGCTCCCGACCATGATTTTCATTATTGGGAACTTATTGAAAACCCTCTGGCCCCACTATGGCACGACCCCGCCATGTTGTCAATAAGTTTTCAACAAGGCAGCGGCTTCCTCATCACTGAGCGTCGCTTTCTCCAAGCGAGCCAGCAGATCCTCCGCATTGAGATCGATGCCGATGAGCACCAACTCGTTGCCCGGCTCCAGGTCCGTGCCCGCCCACTGCGCCGCCGGCTGGATCTGCAGGTTCGGTCCCGCCTGATGCCACACCTGCACCAGGTCCAGCCGATCCGAAATCCAGCAATAGCCCTTCGAGCGGACGAGGCCCGTCGTCGCCCTCAACGCATCAATGAGGCGCTGCCGGTCAAACGGCCGATCCCCCCGGAACACACACGAGGAAATCCCGTACTCCTCCGTCTCCGGGGTGTGCGGGTTCTCCAGCTCCTCCGTATAGCCCTGGTAGGCGCGCGCGGTCTCCACGCTGTAGCGATGGGCGCCGAGGATGGTGTCGACGCTCACCTCGCCGTGGACGAGCTCGGCGATCTCCGCGCGGCGGTTCATCGCGCGGACCAGCTCGCGGGTGCGCTCCACGCGCTCCTCATCCACCAGGTCCGTCTTGGTGAGGAAGATGAGATCCGCGAACTCCACCTGATCGACGAGGAGATCCGCCACCGTGCGGTCATCCTCCGGCGTGGCCGCGCGGTCCGCCTCGGCGAGGGACTGCGTGCGGCGAATCTGGTCGAGGAACGTCGTCGTGTCCACCAGCGTGACCATGGTGTCGATGGGCGCAATGTCCTGGAGGCGCGTCCCGTCCTCCCACTGCCACTCGAAGGTGGCGGCCACCGGCATGGGCTCCGAGATGCCCGTGGACTCGATGAGGATGTGGTCGAAGCGCTCCGTGCGGGCGAGCTCGCTCACCGACTCGACGAGGTCCTCGCGCAGCGTGCAGCAAATGCAGCCGTTGGTGAGCTCGACGAAGCGGTCCTCGCCGCGGGTGAGGTGGCCCTCCCCCGCGATGAGCGCGGCGTCGATATTGACCTCCGAAAAATCATTGACGATGACCGCGATCTTGCGGCCCTCGCGATTCGCAAGGATGTGGTTGAGGAGCGTGGTCTTTCCGCAGCCAAGGAAGCCGGAAAGAACCGTCACGGGCGTGGGGCTGGAAGGGTTGGGGCGTGATGTCATGAGGTCTAATGATAATGGTTTTCACCTAAGACCTGCGGATCGGGCTCCCCCACCGCGCCGCGGCGCCCGCCTAGCCTGGACACTATGCGGGATCAGCAGCTGGAACACGCACTCGACCTCTGCCGAGGCGCGCGGCGCATCAACGTCTTCACCGGCGCCGGCATGAGCGCCGAGTCCGGCCTCGACACGTATCGCGACGCCACCACCGGCGTCTGGAGTCACGTCGACCCCCAAGCCATGGCCAGCATCGACGCCTGGGCGCGCGACCCCGAGCCCATGTGGGCCTGGTACCTCTGGCGCGCGGCCCTCTCCCGCCACGCCGACCCCAACGCCGGGCACCGGGCGCTCGCCGCGTGGGAACAGCTCCCCGGCGTCGAGGCCATCACCATCACCACCCAAAACATCGATGACCTGCACGAACGCGGCGGATCCTCCGAGATCATCCACCTGCACGGCAGCCTCTTCGACTACCGCTGCACCATCTGCTCCCGACCTTGGCGCGGCGGCGTGAGCCTCCCCCTCGTTCCCGACGACGACACCCCGGCGCACCCCGCCGGCCCGTCCGCGCGCCTGCGCCCGCCCCGCTGTCCCCTGTGCGGGAACCTCATCCGGCCCGGGGTGGTCTGGTTCGGGGAGCCCCTCCCCGAACGCGAATGGGACGCGGCAGAACGCGCGATGGCCAGCGCCGACCTCGTGCTCATCGTGGGCACATCGGGCGTCGTCTTCCCCGCCGCGGGGCTGCCGCGGATCGCCGCGGAGCTCGGCACCCCCATCCTGGAGATCAGCCCCGAGCCCACCGACCTCACCCGCCTCTGCGACTACTCCTGGCGCAGCACCGCCGCCACCGGCCTTCCCGCGCTGGTCGACGCCCTGGCAGGACTGTCATGACGGGCCCCCGCACCCGCACCACCGGGCGCTTCACTCCCCCGGACCCCGGCCCCGTCTTCACGCCCCCGCGCCTGCCCGCCGCGCGCTGCCTCCACGCGCTGCGCCGCCTGGGCGCCCTGCCGCAACGAGACATCGCGGCGCACACCAGGCTCTCCGCGGCGACCGTCTCCCGCGCCATCCGATCCCTCACCGATGCCGGCTTTGTGGAGCCCTGCCCGGAGGGGCGCGCGGAGAGCCGGGGCGCGGGTGCGGGTGCGGCCCCGGGGCTGGCAGACGATGTGGCGGAGGACCTCGCCGCGCCGCCGCTTGGCCGCCCCAGCCAGCCGCTGTGCCTGAGCACCGGCACCTACTATCTGGGCGGCGTGGCGATCGGCACGCGGAACACTTACTTCGCGCTCTATGACCTGCGGGGACGGACAATCGTCGATACCTACATCGCCCTCGATCTCTCCTCCATCCCGCCGGCGGAGGCCACCCAGCACGTGGTGGCCGGGGTGCACCGCCTGCTCACCCTCGCCCGCGAGCACCACGACCCCTCCCTCAGCCTCGCCGCCCTCGGGGTGAGCACGCCGGGGCTGGTGAGCATCGGCGGCAGTGTCGACGCCGCTCACCTCCACTGGGAGCGCCTCAACCTGCGCGAACAGCTCAGCGCCCACTTCACGGTGCCGCTGTCCATCGGGGCGGCGGTGCCCGCGATCCTCGCCGCCGAACTCCAGAACTCCCCCCTCCCCGACCAGCACAGCGCCGAGGAACGCACCGCCGTGTTTTATGCCGACGACTCCCTCGGCGCCGCCATCGCGCACCCCGAGGGCCTCCACTCCGTGGCGAGCATCCCGACGCTCGCCCCACCCGGACGCGCCGAGGACGTCGAGTTCCTCGCGGACATGGTGGACCTCATCCTCGACGCCCCCGAGGGACCCGTGCGCACCATCGTCCTCGCAGGTCAGCACATCACCCATGATGCCCGCGTCCCCCACCGCATTGCCGCCGAGGTCCGACGCCGCCACGCCCTCCCCCTCACCTTCCGGCTCATCCCCACGCATGAGGAAATCGTGCGCGGCATCGCGCGGGCCGTGGCCACAGACAGTGTGCTGCGCGATCCTTTGGGGGTGAGCATCCCGTAGCAAGGGTCAGCAGGTCTACCGAGTGAACCCCAATGCCACAGCCATCTCCTGGCGCTCACGATAAAACTCTCGCGCAGCGTTCAAAGTATCTGCATCGACGTGGAAGTAGTCAAACTTCCCGTCGTCCGGGTCTGCAAAGAAATCCTCCATGTCAATATCAACGGACGACGTACGGGGATTACCCCTTGTAAAGGCGCGTGTCCATTCTGGATATCGGTGGCTGATATCATCGGCCATCACGAAACGCGGCGTGGTACGAAACGCCGCGTATGCTTTCTCCAGCATCATCGTGTCGGCACACGAAAGATGGTCATCACCGGGGTCCCGGATCAGTTGAAGCTCAGAGACGCCGGCCTCAAAATGGTCCCTCCACCATTCACTATCTTCAGACGAACACCACGTAGTCGGAGCTGGAGCGCCCGGTTTACACGCGCCTACCAGCGAATACGCCTCTGAGGCCACTGGCCCATAGCGCATTGCGCTGTAGCGGTCCTCCGACACTGTCTGGCCACAGTGGCGAAGACTCAGCCGGTCAGCCGCCCACAGCAGCTTGATGAGTTTCAGATATGTCTCCCCATCGACGCTGCGGTGATCCTCCCGCGCGCTATGGATGAAGAAGCTGAAGGCCTGCGCAGCCTTCACCGCCCCGGCACTCGTCTGCGTACTCATCATCGTTCTTTCTCCCCCGATGTTCAGTTCCTTATCACTGACCCTGCACCGCCACCACCGATGCGGCGGCGGACGAGCATGTGTCAGTGTAAGCGGCCGAAGCCGACGAAGGAACACCTTCGTGCATTCTCTCCGTCTCGTTGTGCACGAAGGTCCTCCATCCAGCTGTCACTACCCCACTAGATGCGGTGCAGGCGGCTCTCCGCCCGCCCGGGGTGGGCCGGGCTCTCGTTCGGGAAGCCCGCCGCGATGACCAGGCCGATCGCCCGATCCTCCCGGCCGCCCAGGCCGATGGCCTCCTTCACCTTTTCCTCGTCCCAGCCGGTGGTGGGGCTGGTCGCCAGGCCAACGGACTGCGCCGCGACCAGCAGGAAGCCCGCCACGAGCATGGCGTCCTTGATGCTCGCCTCGCGGAGCTTCTCCGGGGACATGCCCGAGCGGAAAGAGGCGAAGACCTGCGCGCGCTGCTCGCCGAGCAGCCCCTCCACGTCGTCCGTCACGGCCTCGGTCCGCGCGGCCACGACGAACACCACCGGCGCCTCAAGGAACTGGCGCTGGTTGGAGGCCTCGTAGAGGGCCTGCTTGGTGGCGTCGTCGGTCACAACATAGAGGTCGCGCATCTGGGCGTTGAAGGCGCTCGGCGCCTCGAGGGCGAGGCGGGCGACCTCATCGATGAGCTCCTGGCTGGGCGCCTCCGCGGTGTAGCGGCGGACGGCGCGGCGGCCCTCGATGGAATCCTTCACGCTGGCGGTCTGCGGGGTCTGCGGGGTGGCGGGGGCAGTCACGGAGTGCGGAGTCCTTTCGTGTCGGGGTCCCGAGGCAGGCCCAGGCGCAGCGAGGACGCGGCCTGGCCTACCATCGGGCTTCGGAATGTGCATTGATTTTACTCAGCCAGCTGACGTCGTCGCCCCACAGCTCCTCGGCCGGGTCCTGTGCCACGGAGGCGTGGCCATCCGCCTCACGGAGGTGGAGGCGTACCTCGGCGCCGAGGACCCCGCCTCCCACGCCTTCCGCGGGCCCACCCGGCGAAACGCCGCGATGTTCGGACCCGGCGGGCACATGTACATCTATATCTCCTACGGGATTCACCGCGCGGGGAACATCGTGTGCGGCCCGGAGGGCGTAGGCCAGGGGTGTCTCCTCCGCGCCGGCGAGGTCCTCCGCGGCGCCTCCCTCGCCGCCCAACGCCGAAACCTCCCCGGCCCCGACCCGCGCCTCGCCCGCGGCCCCGGCAACGTGGGCTCTGCGCTGGGCTTTCGCGTCGAGGACAACCACGCCCCCATCCGCCAGCAGCCCATCCTTCTCGACGACGCCCACCCCGCCCACTTCCACCTCCTCGCCCCCGCTGACCTGGGCTTTGAGGGGCTGGCTGATGAGGAGTGGGTTGCGGGGCCGAGGATCGGGATCTCCAAGAACCAGGACGCTCCCCTACGCTTCTGGATCCCCGGCCACCCCACGGTGAGCGCCCGCCGCGGTAGGCCCCGCGGGGTGTCCTCGGCGGGAGGCTAGGCGGGCGGCTGCGCGCTATGTGGGATTCTGCGGACCTACTTACCCCCGAATTGGGGCATTTTTGACGCGGGGCTCGCGGCGTGCTCTCGGGCGCCTGGGCCATGTTGAGGCCTAGACCTACGCCGCCCACCAGGCATTCTTAGGGTCCCCTATGGCCGAAAGGAGATAGGCGGAGTAACTCTCGACCACCCTTCGGCGGGAGAGCGTCGCCGAAAGATACCTCAAACTTGGGCCGTTTGGCGGTGGTGCTCCCCCGGCGGCGGTTCTTAGTATGAGCCTCAGTCCACAGCACAGACGACTACAACGAAAAGAGGACAATTCATGAAGCTTCGTAACGCTATCGCCGCCGGCCTGATCGCGACCTCCGCTACCTTCGGCATCGCCACCGCGACCGCCGCCGAGACCGCTCCGGCCTCCGAGACCACCGCCGCCACCACCACCGAGGCTCCGGCCGCCGCTTCCGGCTCCGCCGACGGCCTGGTGTCCGGCTCCTCCGACAAGCTCGAGGCTCTCTCCTCCGAGGTCTCCGTTGACTCCATCACCGGCGTCTTCAACACCCTGGGCTCCCTGGCTCAGTCCATCCTCGGCCTCGTCACCGCGATCGTCGGCAAGTAATCCACTGGACTGACGTCCACACTGACGCTCCGGACTCCGCACCGCCCCGCGGTGCGGCCGGGGCGTTGACGTGGGTAGACCCCCTCCGCGCCGAGTGCGCGGCCACAGACTTCACGCAGACTTCATCTCGCAAAGGAGACATCATGGGCGCTGACACGAACCCCAACGAAGGCCTGGCCCTCGACCCCACCACCGATCCGTTGCCCGTCCTCCACTGGGGCTCCGAGGTTGGACCGTCGCTCGTCGAGGCCATCAAGGCCATGCTCGGCTTCGCCGCGGGCATCGTCTAAACACCCCATCCATCCACACCGCGTACGTCACGAACGCTCAAGGAGAAGAGTTATGACGAAGATCCGTCGCATTGCGGGCGCCGCGCTGGCGCTCGGCATGAGCGGCATGATTGCCGCACAGGGCGTTGCTTCCGCTGACCTGCTGGGCAGCAGCGGCACCGATGGTCGCCCCTTCTGGGACCCCACCAAGGTCAACGAGAGCGACCCGGCCCCCGACCACTCCGAAGGCCAGATTGGCACCGTCAGCTTCACCGACGACGCCGACGGCGACCACGAAGTCCCCTTCCTGGAGAAGGCGAACGCCGGCAAGGGCCCGTACTACGGCCGCGTCCAGACGAAGGCCACCGGCTTCGCGCCCGGCAAGTACTACACCGTGCGCGTCACCCTCCGCAACGCCGACAATGGCGCTGACTGGGGCGTCTACACCTGGCAGACTTACCAGGCTACCGATCAGGGCGAGCTGAACATCGACTTACGGATGCAGTTCCCCTCTCGCGCCCAGAAGGGTGAGCGAGTCGTCGCCGCCCCGGCCGTCTACAACGCCAACGACATCCGCCGCGACGGCCGTCCGAACAAGGCCGACCCGAAGTGCGTGCTCAACTGCGAGCGCGTTGCTCCGCTGGCCCGCTACAAGGACTACAACAACCCCGAGTCCATCATCACCATCGGCGACGCCGAGAAGTAAACCCCAGCGCGACCCCTGCGACGACGCCTCCGCGCGCCTCACCCTGGGGACCACCCTCGGCGCCGCGGGAGGCACCGGGTCTTCGCCCACACTCCTGCATACCGCACACCTGAAAGGAACAGTTCATGCCTACTGGCCAGCAGCCCTTCCCCGGCTACTTCGACTCTGACGCCCTCGACTTCGCTGTGAAGATCGTCAAGACGATCCTCGGCGGCGTCTCCAAGATCTTCGGGATGATGAGCTAACACCCCGAAGCACCCGAGGCGGTGCTATCGCCTCACATCGGTTCTCTTCGCGAAACCCCCTCCCCCGCGGTATGGACACCACCGCGGTGGGAGGGGGTTTTCGTCTTTCTCGTGGGGTCTCCGTACTACCCTGTCTACTCTCCATAGTCCACTCGGTTAGTTTGCTCACATTTCCGTCCCGGAAGGAATGCTTTCCCCGCCCCGCGTGGTTGGATCAGACATGCGCGTTGGTGGTCATGTCACCAACTCGCCCGACCTGTCCCCCGTGCAGAAAGCGTGAACAGCGTGTCGTCCTCGCCAAGTGATTCTTCCTCTGCCCCCGCGGCATCCGCCTCGGACACCCCAGCGCGCCGCCACCTCCTCCCCGGCTGGGCCCGGGGCTTCGGCGCCCAGGTGATCTACGGCCTGATCGTCGGCCTGATTTTTGGATTCATCGCCCGCTCCCTCGAGCCCGAGAATTGGCTCTCAGCCATCCTCGACTGGGTGGGCTCCACCTACGTCCAGCTCCTCAAGGTGATGGTCCCCGCGCTGGTGTTCGCCGCCGTGGTGACATCCGTCGCCAAACTTCGGGAAGTCACCAACGCGGCGAAGCTGGCGCTCTCCACCATTTGGTGGTTCATGATCACAGCGTTCTTCTCGGTGCTGGCGGGAATCCTCGTCGGCGTGGTCATGAAGCCGGGGCTGGGGGCAGGCGTCAGCGCCGACTCCGCCGCCGAGCCGTCCACCGTGGGCTCGTGGATGGGCTTCGTGAATTCCATCGTGCCGGGCAATATCCTCGGCCTGTCCGCGAAGGCCACCGACGCCGGCAGCATCTCCCTCAGCTTTAATGTGCTCCAGATTCTCGTCGTCTCGCTGGCGCTGGGAACCGCGGCGGTCAAGGCTGGCAAAGCCGCCGAGCCCTTCCTCTCTTTCACCGAATCCTTCCTCAAGGTGGTGCAGGTGGTGCTGTGGTGGATCATTAGGCTGGCGCCGATTGGCACGGGCGCGCTCATCGGCAACGCCGTGGCCACCTATGGCTGGGAGGCGCTGGGCAGCCTCGGGAAGTTCGTGCTGGCCATCTACATCGGCCTCGCGATTGTG
The DNA here is from genome assembly GCF_021568315.1 of Corynebacterium uropygiale. Classification (GTDB taxonomy): domain Bacteria; phylum Actinomycetota; class Actinomycetes; order Mycobacteriales; family Mycobacteriaceae; genus Corynebacterium; species Corynebacterium uropygiale. The sequence continues at coordinate 9,657 of NZ_JAKGSI010000001.1, read as the reverse complement.
CTGCTCATCGTGTATCCCGTCATCCTGGCGCTCCACGGGCTCTCCCCGGTGGGCTTCTACCGGCGCGTCTGGCCGGTGACCTCGCTGGGCTTCATCACGCGCTCCTCGATGGGCGTCATGCCGGTGACGCAGCGGGTCTCCGAGCAAACCCTCGGCGTCCCCTCCTCCTACGCGTCCTTCGCTATCCCGCTGGGCGCCACCACCAAGATGGACGGCTGCGCCTCCGTGTACCCGGCCGTCGCGGCGCTGTTCGTGGCCCAGTTCTTCGGCGTGGATCTCTCGCCCGTGGACTACCTGCTCATCATCGTGGTCTCTGTGATTGGTTCGGCAGCGACTGCCGGCACGACGGGCGCCGTGGTCATGCTCACCCTCACGCTCTCGACGCTCGGCCTGCCGCTCGCCGGGGCGGGCCTGCTCCTCGCGATCGAGCCGATCATCGACATGGGCCGCACCGCCACGAACGTCACCGGCCAGGCGCTTGTCGCGGCTGTCGTCTCCCGGCGGGCGGGGATCCTCGACCAGGACGTCTGGGACCGAGGTGAGCGCGTCGACACTGCGCTGGCGCAAAGGTCGTGAGGAGAGGGGAACCATGGCAGACATTCGCGATGGTGGCCTGTACATCGATGCCCATGCAGATTGCAGCGGGGATCGTATGAAGCTCTTTACGCTCACGTATGACGCCCACGCATGGCACCTCGCCTTTTATGGCGCGCTCGACGGGTCTGCCCTATCCCGATAAACTCATCGCGAAAACCCGTGGCTGGATTGTCGTTTGCCGAATAGTTGAGGAGCATAGCAATCACCGTGAGGCCGCCCTATGGCTCATAGAGCACTCGGAGGGCTCCTCAAACATTCTGTGGTGTCACAATCCAGCATCACCATTAGCGCCTACATTGATGGCGGCACTCAATCCAGAACCCCCGATCAATTGAGCGAGGCCCCCGCGTTTACGCGTCCTGTACGCTGGGCGGCGACGTGCGCCCCTCACCCAGCAAAGAACAGGAGCACGCTATGGCCACTCGCTTCCCATGGATAGAGTTCTGCACCGCATTCGCTGATGAGCTGCTCAGGTGGCGCAACGACCGCACAGGTCTCCTCGAGAAGGTGAAGGAGACCTATGACCGCCTCGGGAAGAAGCTCCCCACGCTCGATAGTGAGCCGGGCCCCACGGACATCGATCCCTTCACTGTCCTCGGCCTCTTCTCCAGGAAGATGAACGACGGCAACCGCACCGCGCGCATTGCCGCGTTCAAGGAGACTTTCGGCATGAACGCGGAGCTTCCTCATTCCTTTGAAGGACTGTCCCCTCTCTATCCGGGGAATGCCACATTTTATGCTTTTCATGACGATCCCCGGCGTGGCGAGAGGGACATCCAGAATCTATGGGATCTCTTCGAGGCAGCGCTAGCTCTCGGTGATCATGACACCCCGGCCAGCAGGGAGGCCTTTTGCCAGGCCTACGATCACACCATCGACCAGCCATTCCTGAAGTTCAAACTCCCCATGGGGCTGTCGTGTAGTCGTCCTCTCGCCTTCCTCAGTCTGGATGGACGCAACCGCTGGTATCTGGGGGACAAGGCTCTTGCTGGCCCGGTATGTTCTGAGCACGTCCCGCATGAGAAGGACCCGGCCCCTGCTAGTGGCGAGGCGTACCTGGCGATCTGCGATGCGGTGCGCTCTCAGTTCGGGACTAAGGCCTTCCCCTTCACGAGTTTCCCCGAGATCAGCCACGCCGCGCGGGTAGAATCCGAGCGCGTCAACAAGGAGACCAAGGAAAAGAACAAGGCGGACACCGCGCGGAGAAAACTCGAGGCTCAGGAAGCAGCTGATGGCCGCGGCCTCGGCGACGCCGACGTAGAAACCACACGCTATTGGCTCTATACCCCGGGCAAGGACCCCTGCATGTGGGAGGAATTTTCCGAGAGCGGCATCATGGGCCTTCGCTTGTCCGAGTTCGATGACCTCACCCCCTACGACTCTGAGAAGGCCATGCAGCGCGCACTCCTCGACGAGCACGCCGACGCGCCGCGCAAGACCACTACCGTGCACGCTGCCTGGCAGTTTGCCCATGAGATGAAGCCGGGGGACGTCGTCTTTGCTCAACGTGGCCGCCAGGAGATCCTAGGGCGGGGCGTTATCACGAGCGACTATGACTACACCGAGGATGGCGGGGATTATCCCCATGTGCGCGAGGTGACGTGGACACACAAGGGGCACTGGGGAACTCGTGGCACCCTCGCCATGAAGGCGTTCACCGACATCACGAAAGACCAGAAGCTCGTCGCAGAGTTGGAATCCTTCTTTGACAGCGAAGACACCGCGGAGGAGTTCCCCGAGACACCCCAGATGGACTACCCCGCCTACACCCGCGAGGACTTCCTCTCCGACGTCTTTATGGATGAGGGAACCTATGACACGGTGGTGGACGTACTCCGAGCGAAGAAGAACATCATCCTGCAAGGAGCGCCCGGGGTGGGCAAAACCTACCTGGCCAAGCGCCTCGCCTACTCCATCATGGGTGTGAAGGATGTGGAGCGCGTCCAGATGGTGCAGTTCCATCAGAGCTATTCCTATGAGGACTTCATCGAGGGCTTCCGGCCCAGCGAGAAGGGCTTCGAGCTCTCCCGCGGGTCCTTCTACTCTTTCTGCGCGAGGGCCGCAGACGACGATGACAGGGACTACTTCTTCATCATCGACGAGATCAATCGCGGCAACCTCTCCAAAATCTTCGGCGAGCTGTTCATGCTCATCGAGAATGACAAACGCGGCCCCAAGAACACCGTGCAGCTGCTCTACTCCGCCGAGCTCTTCCACGTCCCTGCCAACGTGCACATCATCGGAACCATGAACACGGCCGACCGCTCACTGGCACTCCTCGATTACGCCCTGCGCCGCCGCTTCGCCTTCTTCGACCTCACGCCGGGCTTCAGCACCGAGGGCTTCCAGGCCTACCGCAAATCCCTCAACAACCAGGCCTTCGACTCCCTCATCCGCCAAGTGGAGGCACTCAACGTCGTGATTAGTGACGACGACGCCCTGGGCGAAGGTTTCACCATCGGGCACAGCTTCTTCTGCACAATGAAGCCCGAAAGCTGTACTGACACGGCGCTTCGCAGGATTGTCACGTATGAGCTCATCCCGCTGCTGAAGGAATACTGGTTCGATGAGCCCGAGAAGGTACGCGAGTGGTCGAGGAATCTCCTGCGGAGCCTCGAATGATCCCCGTCCAGAACCTCTACCACATGCTCGCTTATGCCTTTCGGGCGCTGCGCGAGCAGGGCTACCGTGACCTCGCCACGGAAGAATTCGAGAACGCCGCGGAACTCTGCGCAGCCATCCTGGAACGAGGCGTGGCAGCGCAGATCAAGCGCGGGCTCCGGCACGACTACCACGAGCGCAGCCATGCCCTCTCCTCCGTGAAGGGAAAGATCGAGGTGAGCGCGTCGATAACGTCTCGCGCTTTCCTCCGCCACCAGATGGTGTGCACCGTCGACGAGTACTCCGCGGACTCGATGATGAACCGCATCATGAAGTCCACTCTCCTGCTGCTCTTGCGTAGCGACATCTCCACGCCACGCAAGAAGGCCCTCCGGCGGCTGGTCCTTCACTTCGCGGACGTCCGGACCCTGGATCTTCGCACGGTGGACTGGGCCCTGCGCTATGACCGGCACAACCAGACCTATCGGCTGCTCATGGGCGTGTGTTGGCTCGTAGCCAAGGGGCTCCTGCAGACCCAGGCCGACGGCCGCACGCGGCTCATGGAGTTCTTCGACGAGCAGCGCATGAGCCGCCTCTACGAGGCATTCATACTGGAGTATTACCGGCGCGAACACCCCGAGCTCCACGCCGCAGCACCCCACATCCCCTGGGCGCTCGACGATGGATTCTCCGACATGCTGCCCACCATGAGAAGCGACATCACGCTCAGGCGTGGCCGCAACGTGCTCATTATCGACGCCAAATACTATTCCCACACCACCCAGGAACGCTTCGATCGGCGCAGCGTTCACTCCGGGAATCTCTATCAGATCTTCACGTACGTGAAGAACGCGGCCGCCTCCCTGGGCGAGAACGACCACGAGGTCTCCGGACTCCTGCTTTACGCCAGGACCGACGAGGAGATCCAGCCCCACGCCACCTACCAGATGAGCGGGAACTCCATCAGCGTGCACACGCTCGACCTTAACCTGCCCTTCGTGCAGATCGCCGCCCAGCTCGATGACATCGCTGGGCGGCTGGGCGCCCACCCCGCCCGGGCCTAGCGGCGCGCCCCGGCGTGGGCGCAGGTCTCGGCGGCTTCTCGGGCGGCGCGCTCGAGGATCGGCCGCCACTCCTCCGGGGACTCGGGGAGGCGCGCCCCGCGGGCGTCGAGCTCACTGAGGATGACGGCCATGACGGTGTCGCCGGCGCCGATCGTGTCGACGACCTCGACGGGGGCCGGCGAGACGTCGAGGGTGTGCTCGCCCATGACGAGGCGGAGGCCCTCGCCGCCGCGGGTGATGATGGCGGCCGGGACGAGCGTCGTGACGTCCTCGCCGAGGAAGTCCACCTCATCCTCGGAGAGTTTGAGCACCGAGACGTCGGGGAGCAGGGCGCGGAGGGCCTCGCGGTGCTCGGGGGTGGCGGTGAGGGCGCGGATGTTCGGGTCGAGGGTGACCAGCGCCCCCTGGCGTGCGGCCTCGTGGACGAGGGCGGCGTAGCGGCTGGCGCCCGGCTCCAGCGCGAGAGACAGGGTGCCGACGCTGAGGATGTCCCCGGCGCCGAGCGGCGGGAGCTGCGGGTCCACCAGGCGATCCGCCGTGCCCTCGAGGTAGAAGCTGTAGGTGGCGGAGCCGTCGGGCCCGGTGCTCGCGACGGCGAGGGTGGTGGGCTCCGAGCCGCGCTGCACGAAGCGGGTGTCCACCCCATAGCTGTGGAGCACGCCCATGAGCGTCTCGCCGAAGGGGTCCTGGGAAATTCGGCCCACAAAAGCCACTGTCCGATCAAAAAGTCCGCAATAGCACGCGGCATTGAAAGGTCCACCGCCCGGGACGGGGCGGAGAGGAGCGAGCCCCTCCCCTCCCGCCGGTGAGCTGCAGGGAACGAGATCAATGAGGGCTTCGCCACAAACATACAACATGATCCCATTGTGCCCGATATTGTGGGTTTATGCCCTATCGCCCCCGTTTCCACGTCGCTCCCCCGCAGGGTCGGCTCAACGACCCGAACGGCCTCTACCTCGACGGCACCACCCTCCACGCCTTCTACCAGCACGATCCCGCCTTTCCCCGGCGCCCCAAGCGCATCGGCTGGGGCCACGCCTCCGCGGATCTCCGCTCTCTGCGCTGGCAGCACCACCCCGATGCCCTTACCCCCGATACCCCCTATGACCGGCACGGATGCTACTCCGGCTGCGCCGTCCGCACCGAGGACGGCCTACGGCTCTACTACACCGGCAACCTCAAGACCGAGGACGGCACCCGGGTCCCCTCCCAGAACCTCGTCCACGTCCACCACCCCGCCGGCCCCGAAGGCGGTTTCTACCAGCGCTCCCCGCTGAACCCGCTCATCCCCCGCGAGCACCCCGGCTACACCGGGCACTTCCGCGATCCCCACATCACGCCCATCACCGCGGAGGAGGCCGGCGACGGCGGCAGCGCCGAGCAAGCCACCGCCCGGCCCCGCTGGCGGATGCTCCTCGGAGCGCAGCGTGAGGAGGAGCGGGGGGCCGTCGTCGTCTATGAATCGGCGGACCTGGAGAGCTGGGATTGGGCGGGTGAGCTGCGCGTCGAGCCCGCGGAGGCCGCGCCGCAGGACGCGTTCATGTGGGAGTGCCCGAACCTCGTGCCGCTGCGCGACGAGGTCACCGGCGAGCGCCTCCACGTGCTCTTCCTCTGCCCGCAGCGGGCGGGCGGCGATGAGAGCGGCTACATCGTGGGCCGCCTCGAGGGGCACACCTTCCACGCGCTGAGGCCCTACCAGCGCACCGACTGGGGCTTCGAGTTCTATGCCCCGCAGGCGGCTCTCGACGGCGACACCGCGCTGCTCCTCGGCTGGGCTGGGATGCCCGCGCAGGATGAGTCCGCCACCCTCGCCGCCGAGGGCTGGGTCCACACCCTCACCCTGCCGCGGCGCCTCAGCCTGCACAATCACGCCCTGCGCCAGCGCATCCTCCTCCCCGACGCCCCCGAGCAGCTCCCCGCCGACGAGGCCTACGGCCCCTGGCAGGTGTGGCGGCGCAGCCTCCTCGACGAGGCCTGGTCCGTGGAGATCGAACCCGGCTTCAGCCTCACCTGGTCTGACGGGCAGCTGGAGCTTCGCCGCGGCGAGGAGACCCGCCTCATCCCCGTCGCTGGCGGTGCGGAGTCGGAGCGCCCCGATAACGCCTCTCAAGAATTAAATAAAAACTCTATTGTGCTCATTATTCGCGACGGAAACGTCGTGGACATTGAGGTGGCCGACGGCCGCTTTTGCGCCACGAGTCACATTTTTTGATCATCGCTGGTTTTTTGTTGAATACTAGCGGTGAGAGAATCCTCCCTTTTCTCCCCTACCCCCACCAACTGTGAAGGCTGGATCATGGATCACGCACAGGTTGCACAACGCATCCTCCCGGCAATTGGCGGAGAGGATAACATCCTCGGAGCTGCGCATTGCGCCACTCGGCTCCGCCTTGTCCTCCGCGATAGCGAGAAGGTCAACACCACCGCCCTCGACGATGACCCGGACCTCAAAGGCACCTTTGAGGCCGGCGGCATGTTCCAAATCATTGTCGGCCCCGGAGACGTCGATATCGTCTTTGATGAATTGACGAAGCTCTGCTCAAAGAATATTGCGGTGTCTACCGAGGAGCTAAAGAACGTCGCCACCAAGAAAGGTAATCCCTTCTCCCGAGGGATTAAAGTTCTCGCGGATATTTTCGTGCCGCTCATCCCCATTCTGGTGGGTGGCGGTCTCCTCATGGCGCTCAACAACGTCCTCACCGCGCCAGACCTCTTCGGGCCGCTCCCCCTCGTGGAGCGCTACCCGGCGCTCGGCGACACGGCAGGGCTCATCAACCTGCTGGCCTCCGCGCCGTTCGCCTTCCTCCCCATCCTCGTGGGCTTCACCGCCACGAAGCGCTTCGGGGGCAACGAGTACCTCGGCGCCGGCATCGGCATGGCGATGGTCATGCCGGACCTCGTCAACGGCTACAGCGTGGTCGAGGCCATGTCCGAGGGCACGATGAGCTACTGGCACATCTTCGGCATCGACGTCGCCCAGGCCGGCTACCAGGGCACGGTGTTGCCGGTGCTCGTCGTCGCGTGGATCCTCGCCACCATCGAGAAGTTCCTCCACCGCCACCTGCGCGGCACCGTCGACTTCCTCGTCACCCCGGTGCTCTCGCTGCTGGTCACCGGTTTCCTCACCTTCATGGCGGTGGGCCCGGTCATGCGCGTGGCCGGCGAGTGGCTGGGCATGGGCCTGGCCAACCTCTATGAGTTCGGCGGCCCCGTGGGCGGCTTCCTCTTCGGCCTCGTGTACTCGCCCATCGTCATCACGGGCCTTCACCAGTCCTTCCCGCCGATCGAGCTCGAGCTCATCAGCCAGGGCGGCTCCTTCATCTTCCCCACCGCCTCCATGGCGAACATCGCCCAAGGTGCGGCCACCCTCGCGATCTTCCTCCTCGCGAAGAACGAGAAGCTCAAGGGCCTCTCGGGTGCGGCGGGCGCCTCGGCCGTCGTGGGTATTACCGAGCCGGCGATCTTCGGCGTCAACCTCCGCCTGCGCTGGCCCTTCTACATCGGCATGGGCAGCGCCGCCCTCGGCTCCGCGCTGGTCGCGATCTTCCACGTCAAGGGCGTGGCGCTGGGCGCCGCGGGCTTCCTCGGCGCGGTGAGTATCCGCTCCTCGGACATCCCCATGTTCCTTGTGTGCAGCGTCATCACCTTCGTGATCTCCTTCGGCGCCTCCCTCGCCTACGGCAAGCTCCGCGGCAACTTTGATGCCGACGCCGCGGCCGCCACCCCCGCCGACCTCGCCACCCCCGTCGAGGCCGAGCCCGCCGCTCCCGCCCCCGCCCCCGCGGCGAGTGCGGCGTCGTCAACCGACACGCTCACCGCGCTCGGCACCGTGGCGGCGCCGCTCACCGGCGATGTCCTCAACCTCGCGGAGGTCAGCGACCCGATGTTCGCCGGCGGGAAGCTCGGCTCCGGGATGGCGATTGTGCCGACGGAAGGCCGGCTCGTCGCGCCCTTCGACGGCAAGGTCATCGTCTCCTTCCCCTCCGGGCACGCCTTCGCGGTGCGCAGTATTGCCCCCGACGGCACCAAGGTGGACGTCCTTATGCACATCGGCTTCGACACCGTGGAGCTCAAGGGCGAGCACTTCCGCCCCCTCGCGCAGAAGGGCGACGAGGTGAAGGCCGGGGAGACGCTCTGCGAATTCGACATCCCCGCGATCCGCGCCGCCGGCTATGACATCACGACGCCGGTGGTGGTCACCAAGGGCAGCACGCAGTGCCTGCGGCACACCGGCGAGTCCGTCCGCGCCGGCGAACCGCTCTACACCGTCCACCCGGCGAGCTAGCGGGCCGGCTGGGCGGGGCTCAGCCGCAGGACACGATCCGCCGCGGCCTCCGTCGAGGCCCGATGCGTCACGAGGAGCACCCCGATCCGGTGCTCCTCGACCTGTGTGCGCACCAGGTCAAGGAGGCGCTGCTCCGTCGCGGAATCCAGGTGCGCGGAGGTCTCATCGAGGACGAGGATCCGCGGCTCGCGCAGGAGCGCCCGCGCCACGCTCAGGCGTGGCCGCAACGTGCTCATTATCGACGCCAAATACTATTCCCACACCACCCAGGAACGCTTCGATCGGCGCAGCGTTCACTCCGGGAATCTCTATCAGATCTTCACGTACGTGAAGAACGCGGCCGCCTCCCTGGGCGAGAACGACCACGAGGTCTCCGGACTCCTGCTTTACGCCAGGACCGACGAGGAGATCCAGCCCCACGCCACCTACCAGATGAGCGGGAACTCCATCAGCGTGCACACGCTCGACCTTAACCTGCCCTTCGTGCAGATCGCCGCCCAGCTCGATGACATCGCTGGGCGGCTGGGCGCCCACCCCGCCCGGGCCTAGCGGCGCGCCCCGGCGTGGGCGCAGGTCTCGGCGGCTTCTCGGGCGGCGCGCTCGAGGATCGGCCGCCACTCCTCCGGGGACTCGGGGAGGCGCGCCCCGCGGGCGTCGAGCTCACTGAGGATGACGGCCATGACGGTGTCGCCGGCGCCGATCGTGTCGACGACCTCGACGGGGGCCGGCGAGACGTCGAGGGTGTGCTCGCCCATGACGAGGCGGAGGCCCTCGCCGCCGCGGGTGATGATGGCGGCCGGGACGAGCGTCGTGACGTCCTCGCCGAGGAAGTCCACCTCATCCTCGGAGAGTTTGAGCACCGAGACGTCGGGGAGCAGGGCGCGGAGGGCCTCGCGGTGCTCGGGGGTGGCGGTGAGGGCGCGGATGTTCGGGTCGAGGGTGACCAGCGCCCCCTGGCGTGCGGCCTCGTGGACGAGGGCGGCGTAGCGGCTGGCGCCCGGCTCCAGCGCGAGAGACAGGGTGCCGACGCTGAGGATGTCCCCGGCGCCGAGCGGCGGGAGCTGCGGGTCCACCAGGCGATCCGCCGTGCCCTCGAGGTAGAAGCTGTAG